>CAVVPG010000010.1:0-150599 GCA_963750075.1 uncultured Acidimicrobiaceae bacterium | reverse complement strand
ACGCGCGAGGTGGCACGGGGCCCTTCCCACCCTCGTTCATGGAGCACGTCGACGGGCGCCTCTGGACGCAGTTCCGGGTCAGCCAGGTCCTGGCCGAGCGGTACGGCATCACGCGCGAGGAGATGGACGCCTACGCCCACGAGTCGCACCGCCGGGCCGCCGAGAGCTGGGACAACGGGCACTTCGGGCGCGAGGCCCTGGCCGTGCCGATCAAGGCGGAGGACGGGAGCCTCACGGGAGAGATGCTGCAGGCCGACGAGGGCATCCGGCGCAGCTCCACGCTGGAGGCTCTGGCGGCGCTCCCCCCGGCCCAGCACTGGGAGCCCGACACGGCACCCGACATCACCGCCGGCAACTCGTCGCAGACGACCGACGGCGCCGCCGCCATGCTGATCGCCGACCGCTCGGTGGCCGAGGCCCTCGGGCTCCCGGTGCGCGCCCGGTTCGCCCACTTCGCCGTGACGGCGGACGACGCGGCCATCGTGCTGTCGGCTCCCGTGCCGGTGACCACCAAGCTGCTCGGTCGCTCCGGCATGAAGGTCGACGAGTTCGACGCCGTCGAGTGCAACGAGGCCTTTGCCGCGATCGCGCTCATGTGGCAGAAGGCCTTCTCCTACGACCCGGGCCGGCTCAACCCGCGCGGCGGCGCCATCGCCATCGGCCACCCGCTCGGCGCGAGCGGCGTGCGCCTGATGGGCACCCTCTTGAACCACCTGGAGGCGACGGGCGGTCGCTACGGCTACCAGACGATGTGCGAGGGCGGTGGGCAGGCCAACGGCACCGTCATCGAGCGGCTGGGCTGACCCCCGTCCCGGCCGCGGCCTCGGCCGCCTGCGCCGCGACCAACGGCTGGATCTTGCGGGTCACGACGAGCCACTCGACGACGAAGGTCAGGCCGGGCACCAGCCCGGCCGCGAACATCAGGAGGATCCAGGGGAGGTGCAGCCGCGCCTTGAGCGCGAGGAGCCCGGCGGTGATCAGGTAGACGATGTAGAGGTAGCCGTGGCCGACGCCGAACACCGCGAGCTCGAGCTTGAAGCTCCCGACACCACCGAGGTGCAGGAGGAAGAACAGGAAGAGCGGGATGATGAGCACGCCCACGATGTTGGCCATGAGCTGGTAGCGGAAGAGCGCCCCCTTCAGTCCGCGCTCGGTGAGCCGCCTCATTGCGCCCGGCGGACGACGACCGGGTCGCGGTTGCGCCAGGTCTTGGCCCCCTTCGCCGACAACTCCGCCAGACGCGCGTTGTAGGCGGCGAGCTTCGGGATCATCGCCGGCGGGCACGGCCGGCGCCTCCGCGACGATCGGCGCCGGTGGCGGCGAGGCGGCCTGGCCTTCGGGCGCGCCCGTCTGCTGGCGCCGCATGCCCTTGAGCCCGACGGTGTCGTAGTCGGTGTGGACGAGCATCCACCAGAAGTACAGCCCGAGGATCCCGAAGACCGGCCACATGACCGAGTAGAAGAAGCTCAGCTGGTTCCCGTCCTGGGCCCGGTTCACCTGCCACCATGCGGCGACGGCGCACCCGGGCACGAAGACGAGCACGGCCACGTGCAGCGAGACGGCTCTGCCCGAAAGCCACCGTTCACGCACGCGGGCCATGCTACCGGCCCCCGATCGGCGGATGATTCCGCCGCTAGCCTGGACCGGTGCTCCCCGCCGTGACCCGGCCCGAACCCCCGCTGATCGGCGCCGAGCAACCGATGCTGGTGTCGTGGCTCGACTACCAGCGGTCGACGTTGCTGTGGAAGTGCGAAGGCCTCGACGGCGCGGACCTGGCTCGTCGGGGCGTGCCGCCGTCGGCGATGAGCCTCCAGGGCCTCGTGCGCCACATGGCGATCGTGGAGTGGTGGTGGTTCGACCACATCTTCCGCGCCGGCTCGTCGCCCGAGCCCATCTCGACCGCGGAGGATCGGGACGCGGACTTCAACGACCTCGACCCCGGGCGGGCCATGGCCGACATCGACCTGCTTCAGCGCCAGTGCGACGTCTCGCGCTCCATCGTCGCGGCCGCCGAGAGTCTCGACGATCTGTCGGCCTCGACCGAGAAGCCGCCCGTGTCGTTGCGGTGGATCATGGTCCACATGATCGAGGAGTACGCCCGGCACAACGGCCACGCCGACCTGCTGCGCGAGCAGATCGACGGCGCCGTGGGGGAGTGAGGACCGTCGGTATCGGAGGGTGAAGTTCTCGTTCCGCCAGATCCTGGCCTCCACCGGGGGCGCGGTGATCGCCGCGATCATCGCCTCGAGCTTCGGGGTCAAGGGGACGATCGTCGGCGTCGCCATCGGGTCGGCCGCCGCCACCCTCGGCACCGCGTTCGTCGCCCAATCCCTCGAGCGGGGCCACGAAGCCGTCCGGCAAGTGGTCGTGCGGGCGCCCGAGTCGTCGACCCTCCTGCGCAGGCTCGGGGCGACGGGCGCCGGCGGCGACGCGCCGGCGGCCGTGCCGTCCTCGTCCGCCTCGACCGCGGCGGGCGCCGCCGGCGGGCCGGGCGACGAGACGGTCGAGATGGCGTCGCCTGCGGCACCGTCCGGCGAGACGGAGCGCCTCGAGATCACCGCGGCAGCCGATGCCCCCGCGACCGAGCGCCTCGTCGCCACCACCATGCCGATGCAGCCGGCCCGGCAGGCGCCTCGGTTCTCCCGGGGCGCCATCGCCGGGACGGCGGCCATCGTGTTCGTGCTCGCCCTGCTGTTCATCACCGCCGTCGAGCTCATCTCCGGCAAGCCGCTGGCGTCGATCTTCGGCGGCGCGGGCTCGGGGACCACCGTGACGAACATCGTCAACCCGCCGCCGGCGGCCACGACCACGACGTCCTCGACGACCACGACGACGCCGACCACGACCACCGCGTCGACGACCACCACCTCCCCGCCGGCGAGCACCACCACGTCCACCACGGCGCCTGCGTCCGGTTCGACCACGACGTCGACCTCACCGGGGACGACGACCACGACCGGGGTCGGTGCGACGTCGTCGACGACGTCGACGACGAAGCCCGCAGCTACCAGCCCTTGAAGTCGGACGGCCGGCGCTCCACGAAGCTGGCGATGCCCTCCTTGGAGTCGAGGGTGCCGGTGAGGAGCTCCTGGCCCAGCGCCTCGTCGTGCAGCGCGGTGGTGCGGTCGACGTCGAGAGCGCTGTTGGTGAGCCACTTGGCGACCCAGATCGCCTTCGTCGGGCCCTTGGCCAGGCGGCCGGCCCATTCCTCGAGCGTCGCCTGCAGCTCGGACCGGGGCACCAGGCGATTGACCAGCCCGATCCGGTGGGCCTCTGCCGCCGGCACGTCGTCGCCGAAGAAGAAGAGCTCCTTCGCCTTCTGGATCCCGACGAGCCGCGTGAGGATCCAGGCGCCGCCGGCGTCGGGAGCGATGCCGCGCCGGATGAAGACCTCGACGAACTTCGCCTCCTCGGCCATCACGACGAGGTCACAGGCCAGCGCGAGGTGCATCCCGCCGCCCGCCGCGGTGCCGTTGACCCCGGCGATGACCGGCTTCTCGCAGTCGAGGATGGAGCTCACGAGCCGCTGCCAGCCGTCGCGGATCATCCGGGAGCCCTCGCCGACGACGCTGTCCGGGGCACCGTCGGGCTTCGGCCGGGGGGGCAGCCGCCCGCCGCGCAGGTCGGCGCCGGTGCAGAAGGCCTTGTCGCCGGCGGCCGTGATGACCACCACCCGCACGAACAGGTCGGCCGACGCGTCGCGCACCCAGTCGGCGACCTGGTCCCGCATGAATTGGGTCATGGCGTTCCCCGCCTCGGGCCGGTTGAGGACGATCCAGCAGATGCCGTCCTCGATCCTGCGGATGACGTCGGTGCCCACCGGGTCGTCGGTCGTGTCGCTCATGGTCTCCTTGCCTGTCGTCGTGGAGTCGTGGCGTTCAGGCCAGCACGACCAGAGCGTCGGCCGCAACTGCGCCCTGCGGACCGGCCGGTTCCACCGCCGTGGGCACGGTCATGATCGGGCGCGACCGACAGCGGTCGCCCCGTAACCTGGGGCGATGCCCGGGCCCTACGACCTCACGCCGGAGGAGCTGGCCCGAATGCTCGAGGGGGAGCCCGCCTACCGGGCCCGGCAGGTCTGGGACGGCCTCCACGCCCGCGTGCAGCGGCCCGCCGAGATGACCGAGCTGCCGGCGCCGCTTCGGGCCTCGCTGGAGGCGGCGCTCCCGCCGGCCCTGCGCGAGGTGTCCCGGCGCACCGCCGACGGCGGGCAGACCACGAAATGGCTCTGGGCGCTTCAGGGCGGGGCCAGCGTCGAGACGGTGCTGATGCGCTACCACGACCGCGTCACCGTGTGCGTCTCCACCCAGGCCGGGTGCGCCATGGCCTGCCAGTTCTGTGCCACGGGGCAGGCCGGCTTCCAGCGCCACCTGAGCGAAGGCGAGATCGTGGAGCAGGTGGCCGCCGCCATGCGGGCGGCCAGGCCGCGGCGGCTGTCCAACGTGGTGTTCATGGGGATGGGGGAGCCCCTGGCCAATTACGACCGGGTCTGGGGTGCCGTGGTCCGCCTGCACGGGGCGATGGGCCTCTCGGCCCGCCACCTCACCCTCTCGACGGTGGGAATGGTGCCGGGGATCCGCCGCCTCGCCACCGAGACCCTCCCGGTGAACCTGGCCGTCTCGCTGCACGCCGGCAACGACGCCTTGCGTGCCGAGCTCGTCCCCATCAACCGGCGCTACCCGCTCAGCGAGCTGGCGGACGCGTGCGCCGCCTACGTGGCGGCGAGAGGGCGCCGGCTCTCCATCGAGTGGGCGCTGATCGACGGCGTCAACGACCGGGGCGTCGACGCGTCCGAGCTGGCGGATTTCGCGCGGCCGTTGGCGGCGCATGTCAACCTCATCCCGCTCAACCCCACCCCCGGCTATGCGGTGGTCGGTTCGCCGCCCGCACGCGTGCGGGGGTTCCGCGACCAGCTGACGGACCTCGGCGTGAACGCCACCATCCGCGTCACGAGGGGTGTCGAGATCGACGCCGCCTGCGGGCAGCTGGCCGCCGGCGCGGCCCGCCCGGCCGGCGCCGAGGGCGTCCGATTGGTCCCCGGCAGCCGGGGTCGCTAGAACAGGTGGATGGCGAGGAGAACGCGGTCAGGTGTCGTGCGCCCGTCGTGGCTGTGGTTCCTCCTTCTCGACGGGGGCATCGTGGTCCTCTCGGCCCTGGCTCTCGACAAGCCGGCCTACGACCGGGCACGCGAGGGGAGCGGCGACGCCCTCCCGCCGCGCGAGACCCTGCAGGCCCTGCTGGTCGCCACCGCGGTCATCCACGTGAGCGAGGCCCTGGCGGCCGGGCGCATGGCGCGCCGGCGTGGGCTGTCGGCCCGGGGCTGGCGGCTGCAGACGCTCATCGTCGGCTTCCCCTCCCTGCGCGTCCTGCGCCGGAGCACGCCGGCAGCCTGACCCACGGCGCGTGGAGGCAGCGGTAGGCGGCGACCCCGCGGTTCAGCGGTTCTTCCAGTTGGGCGCCCGCTTCTCCGCGAAGGCCCGCGGCCCCTCCTTGGCGTCCTCGCTCGAGAAGACCTCGCCGGAGATCTCCGACTCGATCCGGTAGGCCTCCTTCATGTCGGTGGCGAGCCCGCGCAGCGCCGACTCCTTCGTCTTGCGGACGGCGAGGGGGCCGTTGGCCGTGATGCGGCGGGCGTAGTCGAGCGCCCGCTCCATGAGCTCGGCCGGCCGGCACACCTCGTTGACCAGCCCCATCTCGTAGGCGCGCTGGGCCGGCACCTGGTCGGCACAGAGCAGGAGCTCCATGGCGGCGGGCCAGGGGACCTGGCGGGGCAGGCGCACCGTGGTCCCGCCGCCGGCGAAGAGCCCCCGCTTGGGCTCCATCACCCCGAAGGTGGCCGTGTCGCTGGCGACGCGCAGGTCGGTGCCCCCGAGCATCTCCATGCCGCCGGCCACGCAGGTGCCGTTGACCGCCGCGATGATCGGCTTGTAGAGCTTGGTCCCCCGCAACACCGCCTTGACCCCGTCGTCGAGCCGGTACCCGCCGAGCTCCTCGGGCCGTTTCCCGTCCTTCATCTTGCTCTGCAGCTCGGTGATCTGGGGGATGTAGGTCTTGAGGTCGGCGCCGACGCAGAAGTCGCGACCCACCCCGGTGACGATCGCCACGTAGGCGTTGTCGTCCTCGCCGAAGCGGTCCCAGGCCGTGCGCAGCCCGAAGAAGTGCTCCATGTCCATGGAGTTGCGCGCCTCGGGGCGGTTGATGGTGATGGTCACGACGTGGTCGTCACCCGTGGCGTAGTCGATCGACATGTGCTCCGGTTCTCCCTGCAGCAGGCGGCGCCGCTGCGATCGGTCGGGATCGGGTGGGCGAGGGACCCTGCGGTCGCCGGCCCGCTGGGTCAGTCCTTGTGCTGGCCGAGACGTGTCGTGAAGCTGCTGACGCTCACGATGCCCTTGTCGTTGACGTGCGTCTGCCCGCGGGCCCGCGACACGAGTGACGTGTCGACGTCGGACGCCTCGGCCCGGAGGGCCCCCACCGTGCACTTCTCACGCGGCCGCACGCTGAAGGGGTCGAACCGGAAGTGCTTCATGGCGTTGAGGTGGGTGATCTTGTCGATGTCGGTGTCCGACACGCCCTCCAGATACTTCATGAGCGCCTCGGGTGCCTGGGGCCACGTCGAGTCCGAGTGCGGGTAGTCGCACTCCCAGGTGATGTTGTCGATGTTCAGGTACTCACGGCTCTGCACACCGAAGGCGTCGTCGATGAAGCAGGTGATGACGCGGTCCTTGAAGACCTGGCTCGGCAGCTGGTCGCCGAAGTCCTGGCCGGTCCACTTGTGGTGGTGCTGGTACACGTAGTCGATGCGCTCGAGGGCGTAGGGGATCCAGCCGATGCCGCCCTCCGAGAGGGCGAAGTGGAGGTCCTTGTACTTGCGCAGGATGGGCGACCAGATGAGGTCGGCGGCCGCTTGCACCATGTTGATGGGCTGCAGGCTGATCATCACGTCGATCGGCGCCTCCACCGAGGTCATGAGGATCTGCGACGACGAGCCCAGGTGCATGCACACGACCGTGCCCTCGTCGGCACAGGCCGTCCAGAAGGGGTCCCAGTGCTCGTTGTGCAGCGAAGGCCAACCGAGCTTCTCGGGATTCTCGGAGAAGGTGACGGCGTGGCAGCCCTTCTTGGCCACCCGGCGCACCTCCTCGGCCCCGAGCTCGGGGTCCCAGATGACGGGGATCGAGAGCGGGATGAACCGCCCGGGCTCGGCGCCGCACCACTTGTCGATGTGCCAGTCGTTGTAGGCCCGCACCATCGCGAGCGCCTCGTCCTTGTCCTGCCGGCGGGCGAAGAGCTGGCCGCAGAACTGGGGGTACGAGGGGAAGCACATGGAACCGAGCACCCCGTTGACCGACATGTCGCGTACGCGCTCGTGGACGTCGTAACAGCCGACCCGCATGTCCTCGAGCGACGTGGGCTCGATGCCGTACTCCTCGGGCGGCCGGCCCACCACGGCGTTGAGGCCGACGTTGGGGATCGTGTTGCCGTCGTAGACCCAGACGTCGGTCCCGTCCTCCAGGCGGATGAGCTTGGGCGCCGCCTCCTGGTACTTGGCCGGCAGGAGCCCGTCGAACATCCCCCTGGGCTCGATCACGTGGTCGTCCACGCTGACCAGGATCATGTCTTCCGTACGCATCTCGGTCCTCCCCTCGTGCCGTTCCCTGACACTGGTGTCACCCACCTTAGGCCCCGTCGCGGCGGCCGTGCGAGACCGGGCGGGCCGGGCGCCCCCCCTCGCCTTTTCAGGCTCTGTTCACGCGGCATGCAACCTGTAGTTCGGATTCGCCCGAGCCGCCTTCGGGAGCGCCCGTTGCGCACAGGCCGCGGCGGGGCAGGATGATGTCGTCGATGATCCCGTAGTCGCGCGCCTCGGCCGCGGTCATGTAGTGGTCGCGGTCGATGTCCTGCGCCACCTGCTCGACCGGCCGGCCGGTGTGGTGGGCGATGATCTCGGACATGCGGCGGGTGAGGGACAGCACCTCGCGCAGCTGGATCTCCATGTCCGACGGCGCCCCCCGGGCGCCGGCGGAGCCCTGGTGGATCATGATGCGCGCGTTCGGCAGGGCGAAGCGCTTCCCCGCCGCGCCGCCCGAGAGGATCATGGCCGCGGCCGACATCCCCATGCCGACGCAGATGGTGGACACGGCCGGCTCCACGTGCTGCATGACGTCGTAGATCGCCATGCCGGCGTAGGCCACGCCCCCGGGCGAGTTGATGTAGAGGTAGATGTCCCGCTCGTTGTTCTGCGCCTCGAGGAAGAGCATCTGCGAGATGATCAGGTTGGCCACCTGGTCGTCGACCTCCTGGCCGAGGAACACGATGCGCTCGCGCAGCAGCTGCGAGTAGATGTCGAACGCCCGGTCGCCCCGGTTGCCCTCCTCAATGACGGTGGGGACCAGGACCTGGTGCAGCCGGCCGGGCGGGTGGTGCGGGGTGGGACTCACGGGGTGCTCCTTCCTCTGCGGGTCTACCCCAGGTTATATCAGATATGAGATAATGCCCACCGTGAGCGAGCGCCGGCATCCGACCGTGTTCCCGGGCTTCGCGGAGATGGCGGAGCGGCGGCGCACGGTGTCGGGCCAGCTCACCTCCCTCCGCCGGGAGCTGGGCCTGTCCCAGGCCGAGGTGGCGGCGCGCATGGGGACCTCGCAGTCGGCGGTGGCCCGCTTCGAGGCGGGCGACCTCGATGCCCGGCTCTCGACGGTCGAGCGCTACAGCACCGCCCTCGGGGCGCGGCTGGAATGGAGGATCGAGCATGGGTGACCGCAGCGAGCACGAGTGGCCCCTCCTGCCGCCGCCCGGCGGCACGGGCGCCGGCACCGGCGCCGGACCCGAGTCGATGTCCGACACGCTGGCCCGCCGGCTGCTGGAGCAGCGGGTCGTCCTGCTGCACGGCCCGCTCGACGACCTGTCGGTCACCCGCGTCTCGGCGGAGCTCATGACGCTCGATGCGGAGGGCGACGAGCCCGTGACCCTGCGCGTCGACTGCGGCGAGGCGGCCCTCGGGCCCGCGCTCACGCTCATGGACGTGATCGAGCTGATGGGCGTGCCCGTGCGGGCGCTGTGCCTGGGTCAGGTCGGCGCGGGCGCGGTCGGCGTGGTGGCCGTCTGCGCGCGGCGCGCCGCGCTGCCGAGCACCCGTTTCTCACTGAGCGAGCCGGCCACCGAGCTGCAGGCCCACGTGCGCAACGTGGCGCAGTGGGCCGACCTGCGGGCGGGGGAGCGCCGTCGCTTCTGCGAGCGGGTGGCCTCCGCCGTAGGGAAGCCGGCCGCGACGGTCGAGGAGGACCTGGAGCACGGTCGCTTCCTCGGCGCCGCCGAGGCGGTCGAGTACGGCATCGTCGACGAGGTCTGCCGGCCCGACGCGGCGATCCGGCGCCTGCCCGGCACCGCGCCCGAGCCGCCGCCCATCGGGTTCCGGCCTTTGCGCTGACTCCGGCCCCGGCCCGTCGCCGGCGTGCCTACGATGCGGCCATGGCAGCTCCGTCATCGGGACCCCGCATTGCGCCGCTGCCCGCCGGCGAGTGGGACGAGCGCCTCACCCGGCTGCTCGAGCTCTCGCCCGGCGGGACGACCGAGCCCATGCACATCTTCACGACGCTGGGGAAGGCCGACCCCGAGCTGTTCCGCCGCTGGCTCGGCTTCGGCGGGGCGCTCCTCTCGGGGAGGCTGCCGGGCCGGCTGCGCGAGCTGGTGATCCTGCGCACCGCCTGCCGCTTCGAGGGCCGCTACGAGTGGGCCCAGCACATCGAGATGGGTGCGGAGCAGGGCGTCACCCCCGACGAGCTGGCGGCCCTCGGTGCGGGCGAGGCGGAGCTCGATGCGCACCCGTGGTCCCCGCTCGAGCGGGCCGCGCTGCGGGCGGTCGACGACACGGCGGACGCCGGCGCGGTGTCGGACGCGACGTGGAGCGCGCTGGCGGCGCAGTTGGACGACGCCGAGCTGATCGAGCTCCTCATGCTGATCGCCCACTACCTCATGTTGACCACCGTGCTCCGCTCGCTGCGCCTGCAGCTCGAGCCCCGGGCGGAGGCGTTGGCGGGCCGCGTGCCGGGCGGACCGGCGGCGTAGGGCGGGAGAGGGCCCGGTGCCGCGATGACACCGCTCCTCGCGGGCAGATGCATCACCGTGGTCGGCGCCGGCACGCAGCCGTCGCGCGACCCCGACGCGCCGGTGGGCAACGGGCGGGCCATCGCCGTGCGGGCGGCCCGGGAGGGGGCGTCGGTCGTCTGCGTGGACTGCGACGAGTCGGCGGTCGAGGAGACCTGGCGCATCATCACCGAGGAGGGCGGCAAGGCGGCCATCGTCGTCGCCGACGTGACCACGGAGGAGGGTTGCCGCCTGGCGGTGTCGGACGAGTCCGGCCCGGGGACCGACGGGCTCGTGCTCAACGTCGGCACCGGGTACGGCATGGGCGTCGCCGGCACGTCGCCCGACGAGTGGGACCGCACCTTCGCCCTCAACCTGCGTGCCCACTTCATGCTGGTGCGTCGTGCTCTCGTGACGCTGTCCGACGACGCCTCCATCGTGTTCATGGGCTCGGTGGCCGGCCTCCGGCCGGGCAGCCGCATCCCCGCCTACGACGCCTCCAAGGCGGGCCTCATCGGCCTCAGTCGCCACGTCGCCGTCGAGGGCGCCCGCCGCGGCATCCGGGCCAACGTGCTCGCCCCCGGGCTGATCGACACACCACTCGGCCGCGCTGCCTCGGCGGGCCGCCCGTCGCGGACGCGCACGCCGGTGCCGCTCGGCCGGCAGGGCACGGCCTGGGAGGTGGCGGCGGCGGCGGTGTTCCTGCTCTCGGACGAGGCCAGCTACATCACCGGGCAGGTGCTCGCCGTCGACGGGGGGCTGACGCTCGTATGAGTGCGCACTCGGCGCGGCCACGGTCACGCGCGCAGGCGGTGCCGCGCTCGCCGCGCCTGGGCCGGCGCATGGCGCGCGTCAACCGGGCGGTCACCAACAAGCTCAGCGGCCCCGTGGCCGGCGTGCTGCCCGGCATGGGCATCGTGATCCACGTGGGCCGCCGGACCCGCACCGTGTACCGGACGCCGGTCCTCGTGTTCCGCACCAAGGACGGGTACCGGATCGCGCTGACCTACGGCCGGTCCTCGGACTGGGTGAAGAACGCGTTCGCCCACGGCGCCGTGCGGCTGGTCACCCGGCGCCACGAGTACGAGCTCACCAACCCCGAGGTGGTCGTCGACGAGCAGCGCCAGCACGTCCCGCTGCTGCTGCGCGCCGCCTTGCGCGTGCTGCGGGTGTCGGAGTTCCTCGACTTCCAGCGCGTCGGGTAGCCGGTCCGCGGGCGTCCCGTCGAAGCCCTGAGGCCGCCTCTCAGGCGACGACTTCCATGCGCAGTCCGAACTCGTCGATCTCCCCACCGAGGCGGCGCTCCGCCCCGGCGACGTAGCGGCGGGCGGTCCAGGCCAGGACGAGCGCATCGAGGACGTCGTCGCGCGTCGCTCCTGCCGGCGGCGCGTCAAGGATCGGCGTGACGTCGCCGAGCCCTGACTCGTGCAGCGCGGCCACGCGCTCTGCTCGACCTTCGGCCGTCCGCTTGTAGTGCGGCATCGGCACGCCGCCCGACATCACCGCGAAGCTCAGCTCGGGGCAGGCCTCGAACAGACGCTCCTGCAGGCTCGGTGATTGCAACGCGTCGACTTCGCGGATCTTCCCCAAGATGTTGTAGAGCTGTCGTGACAGCCCCTTGCCGCTGATCTCCCGGGACACGGCGCACGCTTCGGCGTAGGTGCCGGCCCCGAGCGCCGCCCGCACCGGCGCCGGGAAGATCGAGCTGCGTCTCGGACCGAGCAGCCGGCGTGCCTCGAGGTCGCACCTCCGAGGCCCGTCCGCGGGCAGACCGATGGGGATGTCGATCGCCGCCGCGGCGCACCGGCCGGACCCGAGTGCCGCCACGACCTCGTCGAGGCACGGGACGACCCGGACTTCTGGGCGATCGCCGCCGACGACAGCCCCGCGGGCCGGCATCGTCGCCAGCACCCACCCCGCTCGGCAGCCGTCGAGGCCTCCGACGACGGGCAAGACCGCCCCGTTCCTGCCGGTCAGGCGAACCGGGCCCAGTTCACCTGGTCCTTCGGCGTCAGCGTCACCCGTCGCCCGATCAGCTCCTCTACTTCGGCCTCGCGCAGCGCCGCCGGCCCGTCGTCGAGAAGGGCGTAGCAGCGGCCGCCGGCCGGGAGGTCACAGACGAGCAGCGCTCGCTCCGGCTCGCCGTCCCGGCCGTGCAGCACGGAGTAGGTCGCGACCGTGGCGTCACCCGAGGGCGTCCCCACTATCTCGACGGACGGTGCCGCCGCCGCATACGGCTCAGGGTCGGAGACGACGCCGCTTCCGGCCGAGGTCGACCACACGCCGTAGGCGTGCTTCTGCATGTGCATGCCCACGCCGCTCACCACCCCGTACGAGCCCGGGTCCGCCCGCAGCCGGTCGGCCATCGCGGCCAGCGAGTGCGTCATGTAGTTGGAGCCCGGACCGCCGTGGTAGGGCAGGCCGCCGGTCACGGTCACCGAGGAGGCCCGCGCGTCGTCCTCGGTGATGCCCAGCGCGTCGAGCCCGAAGCAGACCGACGAGGCGAAGCAGGAGTAGAGGTCGAGATGCGCGACGTCGTCGGTGCCGATGCCGGCGCCCGCCAGCGCGGCGGAGGCGGCGGCGGACATGGCGGGGGAGCGCCACAGCTCGGGGTGTCCCGCCACGTGCGCCGGGTCCTCGGCGTAGCCCCAGCCGCGCAGGTAGACCCGCCGCTCCTCGGGCACCCCCAGCGCGTCCGCCTTCTCCGTGCTGGCCAGCACCAGGGCGGCCGCCATGTCGACGTCCATGATCGCGGTCATCAGCTTCGTGTACGGGTAGGCGACCATGCGGTTGTCCGGGGTCGGCGTCACGATCTCGTCCGCCGAACGCGCGACGGGAAACCACGCGTGCGGGCTCCGTGCGGCGACCTCGGTCATGGGCGCCATGACCCGCCCGAGCGCGGCGCGATGGTCGTCGAGCCCCCGCCCGATGTGGGCCCGCCGGGCGTTGTCGAACAACGCGAAGGTGAGGTAGGCCTCGAAGACGGAGTGGCTGATCTCGGATGGGTCGAAGTCCATGTCCATCGGGAAGGGCCGCTTCTCCGCCGGCCGGAACGACCACTGGGGCCGCTCGCCCGCCTTCTTCAGGCGGCGGACCGTGGCCAGTGCCTCTGCGCCGGTGATCAGCGCGAGGTCGAGGTCCCCTGCCCTGATCTCCCGTGCTGCCTCGGTGGCGCGCACGTGGGGCACCGACCCGCCGATGCCCGAGTAGTGCCGCCGCCGGGGTGCCGCACCCAGCCGCTGGGCCAGCCGCCCGACGGCGTCGTCGTACTGCCAGGACTGCGAGTAGACGACGTCGATGCTCTCCAGCCCGTGGAGAATGGCGGTCGCGTCGCCCGTGCCGGCGTCGTCCGCGGCGTCTCGGGCCGTCCGCTCCCACATGTCCAGGGGCTCGGGCGCGGGCTCACTCGCGATGCCGACGTCGAAGGGATGCCACGTGTGTCGGGCCACTCCGATGATGCACGTGGCGCGGGGGTCGGCGCTCACGGGGCGGCGCACACGTCGCAGCGGGCCCGGCGTCAGGCGCGCGACTTGCCGGGCATGGCGATGGCCCGGTCGGCGATGATGTTCTTCTGGATCTCGGTCGAGCCCCCGCCGATGGTCGAGTAGCGCTGGAAGGCGTACAACCGGGTCCACTTGCCCCGGTCCACCGTGTCGGGACCGCCCTTGGCCAGCACGCCGGCCGGGCCGAGCAGGTCGACGGCCAGCTCGGAGGCCGTCTGCGCCATGGACGACCACGACAGCTTGGCGAAGGGGACCTCGGGCCAGTTCTTCTCGCCCTTCATGATCTTCGACAGCGCGCGCAGCGACAGCAGGCGGGCCAGCTCGATCTCCGTCCAGAGCTTGGCGATGCGGTCGCGCAGGGAGGGGTCCTCCAGCGCGCCCGGGTTGACCGACTTGGCAGCCGAGACCACGGCGCGCAGGTCGGCGGCGAGGATGGCGATCTGGGAGGCGATGCCGACCCGTTCGAAGCCGAGCGTGCCCATGGCGACCATCCAGCCGGCGCCCTCCTCGCCCAGGCGACAGGAGGCCGGGATGCGCACGTCGGTGAAGAAGATCTCGTTGAAGAGCTCCTCGCCCGCCATGTCCCGGATTGGCCGCACGTCGATCCCCGGCGTCTTCAGGTTGAGGACGAAGGCGGTGATCCCCTCGTGCTTCTTCCCCCGCTCAATCGCCGTCGGGTCGGTCCGCAACAGGAACAGCCCCCACGTGGCCAGGTGGGCGGAGGAGATCCAGATCTTCGAGCCGTTGACCACGTACTCGTCGGTGTCGGGGTCGTAGATCGCCGTCGTCCGCAGGTTGGCCAGGTCGTTGCCGGCCATCGGCTCGCTGAAGCCCTGGCACCAGTGCTCCTCGGCCTCGAGGATGGACGGCAGCCACTGCGCCTTCTGCTCCTCGGTGCCCCACTGGATGATCATCGGGCCGATCTGCCAGATCCCGTTCGTGTTGAACGTGCCCGGCGTGCGGTACTCGGCCATGACCTCTGAATAGAGCAGCCGCTGCATGGCGTTGATGGTGCGGCCCTTGGCGTACTCGGGCCCCCAGTGGATGGCGGCCCAGCCGCCCTCGTGCAGTTTGCGCTGCCACTTCTGTCGTCGTTGCTGGCTGGCCTCGCCGCTCAGCTGCGTGTCGTCACCGAGGGCCTCCGCCTCGAGGAAGGGCGGCAGGTTCTCGTCCAGCCAGGCCCGGAGCTCGTCGCGGAACTTCTCGTCCTCGGGTGCCAGGGCAAAATCCACGCCGGGAAGGGTAGCCGACCACCGTGTACTGTGACGCCCGTGTCAGGTTCGTGACGCCGCGCACGAGCGGCCCACGAACGCCCGGGGAGCCTCGTTCTCGCCGGGCGCGTCGGTTCCGGAGACCCAGGGGAGAGCGGTGGACTTCACGTACGACGACGAGCAGCTCGCGCTGCAAGAGGTGGCGCGCACGGCGCTCGGGCGCGAGTGCGGTCCGGAACTGCTGCGCCAGCTGGCCGACGACGACGCCGGGATCACGCCGGGCCTGTGGTCCACCCTGGTCGACCTCGGCTGGACGGGCCTCCTCGTCCCCGAGGAACAGGGCGGCGTCGGCGCCGGCCTCCTCGAGACCTGCATCGTGCTCGAGCAGATGGGTCGCATCCCCTTGCCCGGTCCCTTCTTCTCCTCGGCCGTGGCCGCCACGCTGGCGGCCCGCGCCCTCGGCGCCACCGAGCTGCTCGGCGATCTGGCCGCCGGCACCCGGCGCGGCACCATCGCCGTCGGCGAGCAGGGCCACGGCGAGCCGCTCGGCACCGTGCGCACCCGGGCCCGCCGCAAGGCCGCGCAGTGGGTGCTCTCCGGCGAGAAGCCCGTCGTGATGGACGGCCACACCGCAGACTGGGTCGTCGTCGTGGCGCGCAGCGAGGAGGGCGTGCGCGCCTACCTGCTCGAGTCGCCCGCCGCCACCGCCTCCGCCACGCTGGTCCCGTCGCTCGACCCCACCCGCAAGCTGGCCCGCCTCGTCCTCGACGAGACCCCGGTCGACCCGATCGGGCCCCCGGGGAACCAGGCCGGGCTCTGGCACCGGGTCCTCGACGACGTCGCGGTCGGCCTGGCCGCCGAGACCGTCGGCGCCGCCGACCGGGCCCTGGCCGAGGCGATCGCCTACACCTCCGAGCGCATCGTCTTCGACAAGCCGGTGGCCACCTACCAGTCGATCCGCCATCGCCTGGTCGAGATGTTCCAGCAGGTCGAGATGGCCCGGGCCGGCTTCCAATTCGCCGCCTGGGCCTCGGACACCGAGGCCCCCGAGCGCGAGCAGGCAGCGGCGATGGCGGCGGGTTACGCGGCCGACGCGGGCGCCCGGGTCACCGGTGAGGACATCCAGATGCACGGTGGCGTCGGGTTTACCTGGGCCAACGACGCCCACTTCCTCTTCAAGCGGGTGAAGCAGAACGAGGTCCTCTACGGTGGCGCCGGATCGCAGCGCCACCGGCTGGCCACCATGTTCATCGAGTCCGCGTGAGCCGCAGCCGCCCGGGCGCCTGTCCAAGTTCCTAGAGTCTTCGACGTGAGTGAACCTCCAGCCGCCTCGGCCCGCTTCACCCTGAGCCCGATGCCGGCCGACCTGGCCGAGCGGTACCGGCGCGAGGGCCTCTGGGACGACCGCACCCTCGGGGAGCTCTTGAGCGAGGCCCTGCTCGAGGACCCCGAGCGCCGCCTCCGGATCTGGTCGCCCACCAACCCGTACCTGGGGACGGTCGGGGACGTGTACCGCGAGGCCCTGCGCGTGGCCAACGGCCTGCGCGCCCACGGCCTCGGACCGGGCGACGTCGTCGCCTTCCAGCTGCCGAACTGGGTGGAGGCCGCCATCACCTTCTACGCCTGCACCATCCTCGGCGTGGCGATCGTGCCGATCGTCCACTTCTACGGGCCCAAGGAGGTCGGGTTCATCCTGCGCCAGAGCGGGGCACGCGCCCTCGTCATCGTGTCCTCCTACGGCAAGCGCGACTTCCTGGCCGAGCTGGCCACGGTGCGCGACGGCCTGGCCGACCTCGAGATGGTCTTCGTCGTGGGCGACACCGGCGGCGCGCCGGACCTGTCGCCCTTCGACCCGCTGCGAGCGGCAGAGCCGATGGAGGGCCCGGTCGCCGTCGACCCCGACAGCCCGGCCGTCATCGGGTACACCTCCGGCACCACCGCGGACCCCAAGGGTGTCGTGCACACGCACCGGACGCTGGGCTGCGAGGTGCGCCAGCTGTCGGGCCACCAGGCCAACCGCGACAGGCCGTCGTTGGTGGGTGCGCCCGTCGGACATGCCATCGGCATGCTCGGTGGCCTGCTCTGCCCGCTGGTCGGGGGCAAACCGATCTACATGATCGACGGGTGGGACCCGCCCACGGTCCTGCGCGCCATGGTGGAGGAGGACATCGCAGCGGGCAGCGGGTCGACGTATTTCTTCACCAGCCTGCTCGACTGCCCGGGCTTCGGACCGGAGCACGTCGAGCTCATGCACTACATCGGACTGGGTGGCTCGCCCATCCCCGACGCGGTGGCCGATCGGGCGGACGCGCTGGGGATCTCGCTCGTCCGCTCCTACGGCAGCACCGAGCACCCCTCCATCACCGGCTCCGAGCACGAGGCGCCCCGCGAGAAGCGCATCCACACCGACGGCAGGCCGCTCGACGGGGTCGAGATCCGCACGGTCGACGAGGAGGGCAACGACGTCGGGGTGGGCAACCCGGGCGAGATCCTCTCCCGCGGCCCCGACCGCTTCGCGGGCTACACCGACCCTGCCCTCACCGCGGAGGCGATCGAAGAGGGGGGCTGGTTCCACACGGGCGACGTCGGCATCATCGACGCCGACGGCTACCTGACCATCACCGACCGGGTGAAGGACATCATCATCCGCGGCGGGGAGAACGTCAGTGCCGCCGAGGTGGAGCAGTTGCTGGCCCACATGGAGGGCGTCGCGGAGGTCGCCGTCGTGGCCGCCCCGGACGAGCGCCTGGGGGAGCACGGGTGCGCGTTCTTCCGCATGCAACCCGGCAAGTATGCCCCCGACCTCGAGGCCGTCCGGGCGCACCTGGGCGCGGCCGGCCTGGCCCGTCAGAAATGGCCCGAGGAGCTGCGGACCGTCGAGGATCTGCCCCGGACGGCGTCGGGCAAGGTGCAGAAGTTCGTGCTGCGCGAGCGGCTGCGGGCCGGGCAGTGATCCCGGCCGCTCCGCGGCAGCCGAAGAACCCGGCACACGGCGGTTGGGGGAGGTACGCTCCCGCAGGAATCCCCAAGGAATACAGACAGAGCTCAGGTGGTCACATGCGCCATCGCATCCCCAAGCAGCAGATCGACCTCTTGCGTGCCGTGCCGCTCTTCGCCGGATGCTCCCAGGGCGAGCTCCGAGCCATCGCCCAGCTCGGGACGCCGATCAGCGTGAAAAAGGGAGAGGTCCTCACCGAGCAGGGCTCTGTCGGCCGCGAGTTCTTCCTGGTGCTGTCGGGCGTCGCCTCGTGCCGGGTGGGGAGGCGCCAGGTCGCGCAATTCACCACCGGCGGCTACTTCGGTGAGCTCGCGCTCCTGCACGGCGGGATCCGCACCGCCGACGTCGTCGCCGAGACCCCGATGGAGCTGCTCGTGCTCGACGCCCGCGAGTTCCGCTCCATGCTGATGACGACGCCGGGCATCGGCGTCAAGATGCTGGCCCGCGTGGCCGAGCGCCTCGCCGACGCCGACGCGCACTACAGCAACTAACGCTCCGCGGCCGCGCTCGGAGGCTCGGCCGGCCCCGGCGCCGCCCGGGCCTCGAGCACCTCCTTCATGAGGCGCAGCTCCTTGCGGATCTGTTCGAGGCTTCCCGCGGCCGCCGCGCCGACCACGTCGTCGGGCAGGCCGTCGGGCAGCAGCACCCACAGCGTGAGGGTCGCCTCACAGGCGCCGGCACCGACCGGGTGCACGACGAACTCCTCGTAGGCCTCGTTGGCGCCCGCCATCCCCGCAGCGACGAGCGTGGGCCGCACGGCGGCGGCCGTCCACAGCTCCACGGTTTGACCGACGCCGGGCTGGCGCGCGTCCGCCAACCGGAAGCGGTACCGGGCGCCCGGGCCCAGGACGCCGCCCTCGCCGTCGCGCTCCCCTCGCGCACCCGCGCGACGTCGGTGACGTCGGGGTTGTACTCGGGAAGGTTGGCGAAGTCGAGCCGGTAGCGCCAGACGGCCTCGGCCGGGACCGCGAAGGACGCCGAGGTCACCGCGGTCGGCGGGACCCCCTCTGGGGCCGTGTCCCGCGGCGCGTCGGGTCCTGCTGCGGTGTCCGGGGTCACGCCGTCAGTGTGGGCCGCCGCGTGGGACGCGAGCAAGCGACGAGGTGGCCACCCAACCCCCCTGATCTGGGGGGGTCTGCGCCTAGGCCGGCGCCCCGAGGACGCGGGCCGCCTCGCGCGCCCGGCGGAGGGAGAGCGCGGTGAGGTCGCCATCGTCTTCGCCGAGCACGCCGCCGGCGTGCTGGACGAACAGCCCCACGACCATGGCGCTCAGGAGCCGGGCGACCTCGCCGGCACCGGCCCGCTCGACGAGGTCGGGACGGTGCTTGGCGACCCAGCCCTCAATGGAGTCCTGGAACGACGCGAAGAGGTCGATCCCGACGGCACGGGCGGTCGACTCGCCGCGGATCGACTCGCCGACCATCAGGCGGACGAAGTCCTCGATCTCGAACATGGACACGAAGATGTCGGCCAGCAAGGCGGACAGGCCCGCGTCGGCGGGGTGGTCCCCGCTGGGCTCGGGCCGCGGCGCCTGGATCGGGAGGATTCCCTGTTCGACGAGGACGGCCTCGAGGAGGTCGCGCTTGGAGGGGAAGTAGTGGTACAGCGACGCCACGTTGAGCCCCGCCGCCGCCGCCAGGTCCCGCATGCTCGTGCCGTCCACGCCGCGCTGGGCCATCAGCGTCAGCGCGATGTGCAGGATGCGCCGCCTCGTGGCCGACCCCTCCCCGTGCCCCGACCCCCCGTTGGGCTCCTCTTGGCTCTTGGTGTCGTAGTCGACCGTCATGTGCATTCCCATTCTCCGCCTCTCCGATGTCGGGAATTTCAGTTCTTGTGGAACGCCCGCTCGGCCTGCTCCCCCTCAACGTTGTTGTGCGATTGCTGTCTGCTGTCGAGGTGACGAGCTCGCAGCCGCGGCCCGCAACGGCCGTCGCCGAGCCCGCCGGCTCTCGACGCCCCAACACTTGTTTGCTATATATGACACGGGAGTCAGGTTTGGCTCCTCGGTACACCCTAAAGTAGGGGGGACTCGGTCGCAATGCCAGGAATTGATTCAACGGCGGATGCGGAGGCGGTGCCGTTCGACCCCTTCGAGCTCAAGGACATGGTGAGCGGGAGCATCCGTGACCCCTACCCCAGGCTGCACGAGCTGTGCCGGGAGTCGCCGGTCCACACGGGGCCGATCGACCTCGGCGAGGGTGCGGAGGTCGGGGACCTCGACCCGACCAAGCCGCCGCCCGTGACGGTGTTCGGCTTCGACGAGGTCGTCCAGGTGCTGCGGGACAACGAGACCTACTCGAACGCCGTGTACACCGACGTCATGGGGATGGTGATGGGCCGCACCATCCTCGAGATGGACGAGCCCGAGCACCGGAACGTCCGTGCCCTCGTCGCCTCGAGCTTCCGCTCCAAGATGCTCGAGCGCTGGGAGGAGGAGCTGGTGGCGGTCGTGGTGAACGAGCTCATCGACTCGTTCGCCGAGCGGGGCCGGTCCGACCTCGTGCGCGACGTCACGTTCAACTTCCCGGTGCAGGTCATCGCGCGCATCCTCGGGTTGCCCCGCGCCGACTACCCGAGATTCCAGCGCTGGGCGCTCGAGCTGACGAGCGTCGCCGCCAACTGGGAGCGGGGCATGGCCGCATCCGCCGCGCTGCGCGACTACTTCGTCGAGGTGATGGCCGAACGGCGCGCCGAGCCGGGCGACGACCTCATCAGCGACCTGGTGCGGGCCGAGGTCGACGGGGAGCGCCTCACCGACGAGGAGATCTACTCCTTCCTGCGCCTCCTGCTGCCGGCCGGCGTCGAGACCACCTACCGCGCCTCGGGCAGCCTCCTGTTCGCTCTCCTCAACGACCGGACCCAACTCGAGGCCCTCTACGGCGACCGCTCGCTGTACACCCAGGCCTTCGAGGAGGTGGTGCGATGGGAGCCGCCGGTCACCGTGATCCTGCGGCGGGCCGTCCGCGACACCGAACTGGCCGGGGTCCGGATCGACGAGGGTGCCGACATCGCGCTGATGATCGGCGCGGCCAACCGCGACGAGCGCAAGTACGCCGACCCCGACCGCTACGACATGTTCCGGGAATTGCGCCAGCACGTCGGGTTCGGCTTCGGCGTCCATGTCTGCCTGGGCATGCACCTCGCCCGCATGGAGTCGCGGATCGCCGTCAACACCCTCTTCGACCGGCTCGGGCCGGTGTCCTTGGACCCCGAGGCCGAGCCGCCTCACATCGAAGGCCTGGCCTTCCGGTCGCCGCTCTCCCTCCCGGTCGTGTTCGCGGCTTCGTGACGCCCGCCGCGGGAGGGTAGGTTCGGGCCCATGGGCGGCACAGCCAACCCGCGGCGCGACGCGGCGGCCCCGGTGGAGCCGCTCGACGTCAGGATCGACTGGGATCGCTGCATGGGCTCGGGGAACTGCGTGTTCTGGGCGCCCGGGACGTTCGACTTGAGCGACGACGGCCACGCGGTCGTCGTCGATCCCACCGCGACGGACGAGGAGCGCCTACGCGTCGCCGCCCAGGGGTGTCCGGTCGGGGCGATCTCGCTCTGGCGTGGCGGCGTCGAGGTGCCGCCCGGAGAGGAGGCCTAGTGCCGATCGCGGTCACCGAGGAGCACGAGGCGCTCCGCCGCAGCGCGGAACGCTGGCTCCAGACCCACTGCCCGCCCTCCGAGCCGCGGGCGGTCGCGGAGGCGCCGCCGCCGGCGGCGGACCTGCCGGCCGTGTGGGAGAAGATGGCCGCGCAAGGGTGGCTCGGCCTCCACCTGCCCGAGGCGTCGGGCGGCGAGGGCTTCACGCTCGCCGAGGTGGCCGTCGTGCTCGAGGAGCTCGGCCACGCGCTCTTCCCCGGTCCCGTGCTCCCCACCCTCGTGACCTCCGCCGTCGTCGCCCGTCACGGCGACGCGGCGATGCGGGCGTCCCTGCTGCCCGGGCTGGCCGACGGCACCATCACAGCGGCCGTGGCGCTCGGCACGACGGGGCTCGGCCCGCCGGCGGCGGGTGCCGTCAGGCCCGTCCTCGGGCTGCCGGCGGCGCGGCTGGTACTGGTGCCGCTGGCGGGCCCCGACCGGGTGGGCTGGACGCTGCTCGACCGCGCCACCCTCGGCGACGCCGTGGCGGCCCGGGCGCTCCCGGCTCTCGACACCACCCGCTCCCTCGGGGCGCTCGAGGTCGCCGCACCCGGCTTGGCGGCGCAGGACGGATCGCTGCTCGTTCCCGACGCGGAGGTGCGCAGCCTGGTCCTTGTCCTCGCCGCGGCGGAAAGCGCCGGGATCGCCCGCTGGTGCCTGCACACCGCGTCCGAGTACGCCAAGGTGCGCGTGCAGTTCGGCCGGCCGATCGGCCAGTTCCAGGCGGTCAAGCACGCGCTGGCCGACATGCTGGTGTCGGTCGAGCAGTGCGCGGCGGTGGCGTGGGATGCCGCGTCGGCCTGGAGCGAGGGCGGCAACGACGAGTCGGGCGGGCCGGCCGCCGACCGGGTGCTCAGCGCGCGCATCGCCGGCGCCGTGGCGCTCGACGCGGCCGCCCACTGTGCGAAGCAGTGCATCCAGATCCTCGGTGGCATCGGCTTCACCTGGGAGCACGACGCACACTTGTACCTCAAGCGCGCCATGGCGAACCTCCAGCTGCTCGCCGGCGGTGACGTCGGCGGGCTCGAGCACGAGGTGACCGCGCTGGCCGTCGGCGGCGCGCGGCGCGACCTGGCCGCGGAGCTGCCCGCCGGGGCCGAGTCGTTCCGCCACGAGATCCGCGCCGTCGTCGCAGAAGTGGCAGCGGTGGGCGCCACGGACGGCGACCAGCGCGCCGCGCTGGCCGAGGCGGGCCTGGTCATGCCGCACTGGCCGCCGCCGTGGGGGCGCGGCGCCTCCCCGCTCGAGCAGCTCGTGATCGACGAGGAGCTGGCCGCCGCCGCGGTGGCCCGACCGCACCTCGCCGTCGGGGCCTGGGCGCTGCCGACGCTGATCGCGCACGGGACGGCGGAGCAGCAGGAGCGCTGGGTGCGCCCCACGCTGCTCGGCCACCTCAGCTGGTGCCAGCTCTTCAGCGAGCCCGGCGCGGGGTCCGACCTGGCGTCGCTCAGCACCCGGGCCGAGCGCGTCGAGGGCGGCTACGTGCTCAACGGGCAGAAGGTGTGGACGTCGTTGGCCCAGACGGCCGACTTCGGTATCTGCCTGGCCCGGTCGGACCCCGACGCGCCCAAGCACGCCGGCATCACCTACTTCATCGTCGACATGCGCTCGGAGGGCATCGACATCCGACCCCTGCGCGAGCTGACCGGCGCCGCCATGTTCAACGAGGTGTTCTTCAACGACGTGTTCGTCCCCGATGACGCCGTGGTGGGGACCCCCGGCGACGGGTGGCGCATCGGCCGGACCACGCTGGCCAACGAGCGCGTCTCCATGTCCTCGGGCGCGTCCTTCGGCAACGGGGTGGAGTCGCTGATCCGGACCGTGGCGCGTCGCCGCGACCGCGGCGAGGGCAGCCCGGCCAGCCTGGAGCAGCGGCTGGGCAACCTCATCGCGGAAGCCCAGTCGGTCGCGCTGCTGGGCCACCGTGCCACCCTGCGCACGCTGTCGGGCGTCGATCCGGGCAGCGGGTCGAGCGTGCGCAAGTTGTTGGGTGTCGAGCACGAGCAGCGGGTCCAGGAGATGGGGATGGCGCTCTACGGGGCGGACGGCGCCGTGCGCGACGGCAAGGCGCAACGGTGGGAGGACGGCTTCCTCTCCACCCGCTGCCTGACCATCGCCGGCGGCACGAGCGAGGTGCAGCGCAACGTGATCGCGGAGCGCATCCTCGGCCAGCCCAGGGACCCCGAACCGGGCGCCTGAGCGCCCGGTGCCCGGCGCCGACGCCATCGAACACGAAGACTCGCCCGCCGGCTGACACCCATGTCATAGTTGGCCATGCGCCTCGCGCCTGACGAGTCCCTGGCCGAATTCCGGCGCGAGTTCGAGGCGTGGCTCGACGAGCACCTGCCCCCCGCCCGTGTCATGGAGGACCACGCCCGGCGTTCGTCGGCGCACCTGCCCGACTGGGCCCGCACCTTCCAGCGCGAGCTGTTCGAAGCCGGCTACCTGGTGCCGGGCTGGCCACCCGAGCTGGGCGGCCGCAACGCGACGCCGCAGGAGCAGATGGTCTACTTCGAGGTCATCGCCGAGCGGATGGTGCCGCGCTCGCTCAACCCCCAAGGCCTCTCCATCTGTGCTGCCTCCATCGTCGAGTTCGGCACCGACGCCCAGAAGGAGCGCTTCGTCCTCCCGACCCTCCGGGGCGAGATCACCTGGTGCCTCGGCATGAGCGAGCCCAACGCGGGCAGCGACCTGGCCTCGTTGGCCACCAAGGCCGAGCGGCGCGACGGCCACTTCGTGGTGAACGGCCAGAAGGTCTGGACGTCGGGAGCCCACGAGGCCGACTACTGCCTGTGCTACGTCCGCACCGACCCCGACGCGCCGAAGCACCGAGGGATCAGCGTGCTCATCATCGACATGCGCACGCCGGGCATCAACTGCCGGCCGCTGCCCGAGCTGACCGACCCGCGTCATGCCGACTTCAACGAGGTGTTCTTCACCGACGTCGAGGTGCCCGAGGAGAACCTCCTCGGCGAGCTGCACAACGGCTGGGTCGTCAGCCAGGGCTCGCTGCGCCACGAACGCGGGATGCTCTGGATCATGAACGTGTCCAAAATGGAGCGCACGCTCAAGGCGCTCGTGCGCGTGGCCCGGCGTCCCGACGGTCGGGGCGGCACCCTGGGTGACGACACGCGCATCGCCCAGGCGATCGGGCGGATCGCCACCGACACGGCCGCCATTCGCTGCCTGGGCTACCTCGGCTTCGCCAAGGCCGCCCGCGGGGAGATGTCGCCCGAACACCTCTTGCTGAAGTTGTTCACCAGCGAAGCGGAGCAGCGCGCCTGCCTGGTGGGCCGGGAGGCCCTCGGCCTCGACGGCCTCGACCTCGACGGGCCCGGGCCCAACCGCTTCACCGAGTGGGACCTGGCCCGCTTCGAGCCCAACCCGGTGTCGTCGAGCGTCACGGGCTCCTTCTACGACGGCGCCTGGGCCGTGCAGTACCTGCGCTCGTTCTCCGGCACCATCGCCGGCGGCACGTCGGAGATCCAGCGCAACATCGTGGCCGAGCGCATCCTGGGCCTGCCCCGGGGGTGAGGCGACGGTGACGCCGGCCGCGCCCATCGCCGTGGGCCGGCCCCGGCGTTCGCGACCGACGAGGGGCTGACCCTCGCCGACGCGCCATTCGTCGACGCTGCACCCCCCGTAACAACGCTGGACCACGGGTATGACAACGCGCGCACAACGAATGGCCCTGACGAGCGCGGGCGGCTGCATCTAGTCAAAAGGTCCCATTCCTTTCGCGACCAACCTTTCCGATACTGATGCTCGCAAGGGGAATCTCAGAGGGGGGAAGACCACGTGCATCGCCATGCCCGTCGTCGTGTCGTGACGCTGCTCGTGCCGATCGGCGTCATGATCATGAGTTCCATTGCGGCGGGGCTGACCGCGGCACCCGCCGGTGCCGCCGGCATCCTGCCGCCGAGCAACCCGCCCGCCAACATCGCGCCGAGCAGCGGCGACTGGGTGGCGTCGATCGATTCCGCTCGCGCCCAGGAGGGCCTCGGGTCCATCAACGTCTCGCAGTCGTCCCTCTCCTCCCTGCCCCTCGAGGAGCAGGTGTTCACCGTGGTCAACGACGAGCGGATCGACCGCGGCCTGCCGCCGATCGACTACATGACCTCGCAACTCGACGGCTACGCGCAAGGCGGGGCGAACGCGGGCACGGACCCGTCGTTCCCCACTGCCGTGACCGGCGGCGCGCCGATCACCTTCGGCGGCTCCATCTGGGCGGGCGGGCTGACCTCCGTGCTTGAGGCCGACTACTACTGGATGTACGACGACGGCTGGGGCGGGTCCTCCACCACCAACACCGCCTGCAGCCTCGCGAACCCGTCGGAGTGCTGGGGCCACCGCGACATCATCCTGCACCAGTTCGCGAGCTGCCCGACGGGTCCGCCGGTCCTCTCCATGGGTGCGGCGTACTCGTCCTCGGGTTACTCGGGCGGCTCCATCGCGGCGATCTTCGTCAGCTCGTGCGCACCGCCGAGTGACATCACGATGACGTGGGGCCAGGTGTCGAATTCGGTCCAGGCCGCGGCACGCACCGTGGGCATCGCACCGTTGAGCAACGGGACCGGCTACTGGGAGGCCCAGTCCGACGGCACGGTCGCGGCCTTCGGCTCCGCGCCGAGCTACGGCTCGCTCTCCGGCACACTCAACTCACCGATCGTCGGCATTGCGGCCACACCCGGTGGTGGCGGGTACTGGCTGGTCGCCGCCGACGGCGGGATCTTCAGCTTCGGTGACGCCGCCTTCTACGGGTCGACCGGCTCGTTGCGCCTCAACAAGCCGATCGTCGGCATGGCGTCGACGCCCGACGGGAAGGGCTACTGGCTGGTGGCGTCCGACGGCGGCATCTTCAGCTTCGGCGACGCACCGTTCTACGGCTCCATGGGCGGGACGACGCTCAACCAGGCGATCGTGGGGATCGCGGCCGACCCGGTGTCGGGCGGCTACTGGGAGGTGGCGTCCGACGGGGGCATCTTCAGCTACCACGCCCCGTTCTTGGGGAGCGCCGGCTCCCTCCACCTGAACAAGCCCATCGTCGGGATGGAGGCGTCCCCCAACGGCCAGGGCTACCGCTTCGTGGCCTCCGACGGCGGCATCTTCACCTACGGCCAGGCTCCCTTCGAGGGGTCGACCGGCGGCATCCCGCTGGTGGCCCCGGTGGTGGGCATGGCGCCCGACAACGTGACCAACGGCTACTGGATGGCCGCCGCGGACGGGGGCATCTTCACCTTCGGCGGTGCCTCCTACCTGGGTCGGGTCAGCTCGGCCGCCTGACGACCGGGGTGCCGGGGGGTCAGACGACCCCGCGCCCCGCCAGCTCGTCGAGCTCGGCGTCGCTCAGCCCCACCAGGCCGCACCACACCTCGCGGTTGTGCTCGCCCAGCCGCGGCGCGCCGCTCGGCACGGGCGCCGGGTGCCGGGCCAGACGGGGGAAGGGGGCCTGCTGGCGCACCGGCCCGATGACCGGGTCCTCGACCGAGACCAGGTCGCCCCGGGCGGCCATGTGGGGGTCGGCGAAGATGTCGGCGGCGCTGTAGGCCGTCCCGACGGGCACGTCGTGCTCGACGCAGCGGGCGGTGATCTCGTCGGCGCTGCGGCCCGAGGTCCACTCGGCGACGATGCCGTTGATCTCGTCCCCGTGCGCGGCGCGCTGGGCCAAGTTGGCGAAGCGCGGGTCGCCGGCCAGGTCGGGTCGGCCCATGGCGGCGCACAGGCGGGTGAAGTTGGCGTCGGAGCCGGCGACGATGCAGACGTAGAACCCGTCCGCCGTCGGGTAGTTGTCGAGGGGGGCCGACTGTGACAGCCGGTTGCCCTCGCGCTGGCGGACGATCCCCAGCCGGTCGTAGCCGGCCAATGTCCACTCCAGGATGCGCAGGATGGAGCCGTACAGGGGCGCGTCGATGATCTCGCCGCGATCGCGTGCGTCGTCGCCGGCGGTGTCCCGTCCGTAGAGGGACGCCACGGCGGCGAAGGCGGCGAACACGCCCGTCAGGTAGTCCGAGACGGTCACGCCCGGTCGCACCGGGGGACGGCCGGGGTCGCCGGTGAGGTGCAGGAGGCCGCCGAAGGCGATGCCCAGCCGGTCCAGACCCGGCCGGGGCGCGTAGGGGCCGCTCTGCCCGAAGACGCTGATGCGCACGTAGACCAGGTCGCCGGGGAGATCGTCGGGCCCGAGCCCCCAGCGCTCCATCGTGCCCGGCCGGAAGTTCTCGCACAGGACGTCGGCGGTCTCCACCAGCCGCTTGAAGAGGTCCTTGCCCTCCGGGCGCCGCAGGTCACAGGTGACGCCGCGCCGCCCTCGGCCCTCGACGGCCCAGGAGAGGGAGTAGCCGGGCCCGTCGTCGACCGGAACGAACGGCCCCATGGTGCGCATGAAGTCGCCCTGGCCCGGTAGCTCCACCTTGATCACGTCGGCGCCGAGCTCGCCGAGCAACCCCGCGCAGAAGGGCGCCGAGATGCGCGTGCCGACGTCGACCACCCGGATGCCGGCCAGCGGCCCCCCACCCGGACCGCTCATTCGCCCGAGTCCGGGTGTCCCTGGTCGCGCTCGGCCATGACCTCCCGCATCGAACCCTTCGCCTTGCGCGCCGCCAGCGCGTTCAGCGCGGTGGCCGAGTTGTGGACCCAGTGGTGGGCCATGAAGTGGTACTTGAGCGCGTCGCGCTTGCCCATCAGGGTCCCCGTCTGGTTGATGGTGTCCTTGACCGTCTGCGCCGTGACCGGCGGCACCAGCGCGATCCTCTCCGCCAGCTCGCGCGTGGCGGTCGTCAGCTCCGCCCGCGGGACGACGCGGTTGACGAGGCCGAGGCGCCAGGCCTCCTGGGCGTCGATGGTGTCGCCCGTGAGGAGGAATTCCTTCGCCTTGCGGATCCCGAGCTCCCAGGGCTCCACCAGCAGCTCCACGCCGGCCCCGGTGAGCCGGAGGACCGGGTTCGAGAAGACGGCGTCGTCGGCGGCGACGATGAGGTCGCACATGGCGGCCAGCATGAGGCCCGCCGCGATGCAGCTGCCCTGCACGGCTGCGATCGTCGGCTTGCGGAAGTCGTGGATGCGCAAGCAGCGGTCGAAGTACATCGTCTTCTCGTGCTCGAACTTGCCCTCGGGCGTCTCGCGCCGCGCCACCCACGGGTCGTCGCCCTCCCCGCCGACGAGGGCCTTGAGGTCATGACCCGACGAGAAGTGCTTGCCCTCGCCGGCGAGGATCACGACGCGCACCGCGTCGTCGGCGTCGGCGCGGTCGAAGGCGGCGTCGATCTCGTCGATGAGTGTGGAGTCCTGCGCGTTGGCGACGTCGGGGCGGTTCATCGTGATGGTGGCCACCGCGCCGTCGGTCTCGTAGCGGATCGTCTCGAAGTCCTCTGCCATCTCACCCATCCTCCCTCTGCCGCTCATCCTGCCGCGCCACGCCGCCCGGGGACGCTCATCCCCGTGGCAGCCCCAGGACGCGCTCGCCCACCAGCGTCCTTTGGATCTCGTTCGTGCCGGCAAAGATGGAGGACGCCTGGTAGTACAGCCACGAGCGCTGCCACGCGCCGTCGTCGGGGTTGCCGGGGGCGCCCTCCCACAGGGGCGAGGCCGGCCCGAGCACGTCGAGCGCGGTCTGGTGGAGCCGCTTGGACATCTCGCTCCAGTACAGCTTCAGCGCGCTGCCTTCGGGGCCCGGCGCGTCGCCCTTGGACAGCCGGGTGAGGGAGCGCCAATTGTGGAGCTGGAAGAGCCGGACCTCCGTCGCCGCCTGGGCCAGCTGCTGGCGCAGGCGCCAGTCGTCGAAGCTGCCGTTGGCGTGCGCGAGGCGGAGGAGCTCTTCGATCAATTGCGTGTGGATCACGAGCTGGCGCGGGTTGATGCCGCGCTCGTGCGCCAGCGTCGAGCCGGCGACGGTCCAGCCCTCGCCCTCGTTGCCGACGCGCTGGTGGTCGGGCACGAAGACGTCGTGCAGCTCGACCTCGTTGAATTCGGCCTCCCCGGTCGACTGGACGAGCGGGCGCACCTCCACACCGTCCGCGTGCATGTCGACGATGAGGGCCGTGATGCCCTGCTGGCGCTTCGGCGCGTCGGGGTCGGAGCGTGTGAGGCAGAGCCCCCAGTCGGCGAACTGCGCGTAGGAGGTCCAGACCTTGCGGCCGGTCACCCGGTAGCCGCCGTCGGCCGGCACGGCCCGGGTGGTGAGCGAGGCCAGGTCACTGCCCGCGTCGGGCTCGCTGAAGAGCTGGCACCACAGCTCCGTCGCCGAGAGGATGCGGGGCAGGAAGCGCTCCTTCTGCCCGGGTGTCCCGTGGGCCAACAGCGTGGGCCCGACCAGGTTGATGCCGATGCGGCCCACGAGCTCGGGGGCCCGCGCCCGCGCCAGCTCCTCGATCACGACGTAGTTCTCGAGCGCGCCGAGCCCACGCCCGCCGTACTCCTCGGGCCACGTGACGCCGACCCAGCCGTCGGCCGCCAGGTCGCCCTGCCAGCGTCGCCCGAACGCCACCGTGTCGGCCAGGTCGTCGAAGCGGGGCGGCAGCCCGACGCCGTAGGGCCACGGGAGGTGCTCCATCAACCAGGCCCGGAACGCGTCGCGCAGCTTCTCCTGCTCGGCGGTGGCGCGCAGATCCATCCGCCGCAGCATGGCACAGCCCCCGCGAGGGGTGACACCCATGTCGGGGATGACCGTAGACTGCGCCGCCGTGGACTTCGACCTCTCCGCCGACCAGCAGGCCCTGCGCGATGCGGCCGCCACGCTGCTCAACCGGTTGGCGGGACACGACGCGTTGCGGGCCCGCGTGGGCACGGGCGCGGTCGTGGGCACGCTGCCCGGTGCGGGCGAGCTGCCCGCGGTCTCCGACGGCCCCGTGCCGAGGCGGGCGGACGCGCCGCAGGGGTACGACGCCGCGGTGTGGTCGGCCATGGCGGACCAGGGCTGGCTCGCCCTCGAGCTGCCCGAGAACGACGACGGCCTGGGGCTCGGCCTCGTGGAGGTGGCGGTCCTGTGCGAGGAGATCGGGCGGCGACTGGTGGCGGCGCCCTTCCTGCCGTCCGTCGTGGCGCTCGGCGCGCTGTGCGGGCCCGAGGCTCGCGCCGACGAGGGCACGAAGGAGTGGCGTGAGGCGTTGAGCCAGGGCGCGGCTGTGGGGTGCGTCGCCTGCGCACCGGGCGCCCACGCGATCGCGGTCGACCCCTCGGGGCCGGGCGGCGACGTGCGGCTCACCGGTGCCGCCGGGCCCACCGCGTACGCACCCTCGGCCGACGTGGCGGTCATCGCCGTGGCCGGCGGCGTCTACGCCGTCGACCTGCGCAGCGAGGGCCGACCCGACCCGGTGCCGGCCATGGACCGCACGAGGGAGCTGGGTGTCCTCGCGTTCGACCGCACGCCCGCCCGCCGCCTGGGGGGGGCCGACGCGGCGGAGCTGCTGGTTGACCGTGCCGCCACGCTCGCCAGCGCCGAGATGCTCGGCGCGGCCGACCACGTGCTGTCGATCACGGTGGACTACGCCAAGGACCGCGTCCAGTTCGGCAAGCCGATCGGCTCCTTCCAGGCGGTGAAGCACATGCTGGCGGACGCCCTGGTCGACGTCGAGGGCATGCGCTCGACGGCCTACTACGCGGCATGGTGCGCCGCGGCCGGCGACCCGGAGCGATCGCTGTCGGCCAGCATGGCCAAGGCCTGGTGCTCCGATGCGTCGCGCCGAGTCATGGCCGCCGGACTGCAGGTCCACGGTGGCATCGGGTTCACCTGGGAGCACGACATGCACCTGTACCTGAAGCGCGCCCAGCTCGACCAGGTCAGCTTCGGCGACGCGGCCTTTCACCGCGACCGCATCGCGGCCATGCTGCGTGCGCGGCTGGACGCGGGCGCGCCGCTCTCCTGAGGCGACGCGGCGCTACGAGCCGAGCTTCTGGGTCGGCGTGCCGTTGATCCGCAGCAGCACCAGTGCCTCGCCCTCCGCCCCGTGCGCGGCCTCGGTCCCGTTGCTGAGCCGCTGCGGCGGCACGACGACCGTCAGGCGGACGCTGATGAGGTAGTCGGCGCGCACCACCGCCCGCTCGAGGACCTGCCCGTGCACGGCCGCTGCGTGCGGTGTGCACGTCACACCCGACGTCTGCGGGACGCGGCTGGAGTAGTCGGTGAGGCTCTCGGTCCGGGTGTAGGCACCGCCGCTGGCGGTCCACGGCGTCGCGCCGCCCACGATGGCGGTGTACGCGCTGAGCGCGCAGGTGGTGGCCGCCGGATCGAGCACCGCGAGCAGCTTCGTCGACCGCGCGTTGACCTGGTAGACCGCCATGCGTGCCGGGGGCACATACGCGACCAGGCGCACCTGGGCGATCGTGCCCGTCCCCGTACCGGCCTGCACCGTGCTGAGGAGGTCCATGGCGAACGAGGTCGACCCGGTGGGGGAGCCGAAGGTCTCGGTCGACGCGTTCTGCACCGTCACCGTCGCCGCGCTCGGGGCGGACGACGCGCCGAGCACGGCCAAGCCGGCGGTCGCGAGGGCCAGGACGGCAAGCAGCGCGAGCGGGACCAGGTTGCGGCGAGGCACGCGGCAGACGCTAGTTCGGGACCTTCGGGGCGGCGGGGCATGCCCGGCCGCCTCGCCCGCCGGGGACCGTGCCGTCGTCCCCGTTCACGTCGCCGCGGCGCGGCGGCGCAGCTCCGCTCGGTCCGCCTTGCCCGAGCCCAACAGCGGGAGTTGATCGAGCCGCTCGACCCGTTCGGGCGTCTTGAAGGTCGCCATGCCCCGGCTGGCGAACCACCGCCGGCACTCCTCGACGTCGAAGGGCCCGGACGACTCGACGTACGCGGCCACCCGCTCGCCCATCAGCGCGTCGGGATATCCCACCGCCACCGCGTGGCGCACGTCGGGGTGGGCCTCCAGCGCCGCCTCGACTTCGGAGGCCGAGATGTTCTCGCCCCCGCGGATGATCACGTCCTTGAGCCGTCCGACGATGCGCACCCACCCGTCCCGGTCGACCGTGGCGAGGTCGCCGGTGCGGAACCAACCGCCGCGGGCGATCACGGCGCGCGTCAGCCCCACGTCGGCGTAGCCGGCGAACATCTCGGGCCCGCGCACCCAGAGCTCCCCGGCCGCCCCGCTCGCCAGCGCCTTCCCCGAGGCCGGATCCGACACGCGCAGCTCGACCTCGCCGACGGCGCGCCCGTCGGTGTCGCGGGCCTTCTCGAAGGGGTCGTCGTCACTGCTGGTCGTCACGGTCGGTGCCTCGGTCGAGCCGTAGGTGCGCTTCACCCGGCAGCCGAAGGTGCGCGCCGTGTCCTCGACGAACGTCGGCGTCACCGAGGCGCCCCCGCTCGAGACGAGCCGCACGGAGGAGACGTCCGCGCCGCCGCCCTCGGCCAGCGCGCGGCCCATCGCGATGAAGAAGGTCGGCGGCCCGGCCAGGAACGAGATGCGCTCGCGCGCCACGAGCGCGAGTGCCTGTTCGGGATCGAAGCGGCGGACGAGGACCGACCGCAGTCCGGCCGCGCCGGGCACGAGCACCCCGTTGAGGAGGCCGGAGATGTGCGCCATCGGGGCCGGCATGAGCACCGCGTCGGCCGGCCCCAGGCCGTGCACGCGCGCCATCAGCGACGCCTTCCAGCTCAAGCCCCGCTGCGTGTGGAGCACCGCCTTGGGGATGCCGGTCGATCCGGAGGTGAACAGGACCAGCGCCACGTCCGACGGCCGCGCCGTGAAGGCGCCGACCGCGACGGGCTCCCCCCCGACCGTCCCGGCCAGAGCGGCAGGGTCGGAGAGGGCCTCCGTCGGGAGCTCGACGACGAGCGCGGGGTCGATCTGCCCGAGTGCCGCCGCGACGTCGGCGGTCCCGAAGGAGTGCAGGAGCGGCGCCGCCACCGCCCCGATGCGCCAGCAGGCACGGGTGAGCACGGCCGCGGCCAGGCTGTTGGGCACCTGCCAGCCCACCGCGTCGCCGCGGGCCACCCCCCGCTCCCGGAGCCCACCGGCGACGGTGGCCACCAGCGCGTCCGTCTGGGAGGCCGAGAGCCGCGTGTCGCCGTCGACCACCTCGCCGCCGCGTGCCGAGAGCAGCGCATCGAGTGTCGGGACGTCCCAGGGCCCTCCGGGGCGCCCGTAGGTCCGGGCCAGGCGCGGCACCCAGGTGGCTCGGAGGCGGTCCGTCACGGCAGGGCACCCTAGCCATCGGGGCCCCACTAGCGTGACGCCGATGTCAGCGCCGCGGAGGACGCCCGGGTGGATCTCGCGCTGAGGCGGGAGGACGAGGAGTTCGCCGCCTCGTTCCGGGACTGGCTCGCCGCGCATCCGCACCGGCCGCCCGCGTTCGTCGACCTGGCCGACGAGGTGGCATGGGGCCGTGAGTGGCAGGCCACGCTGGCGGCCGACCGCTGGGTGGGCGTGCACTGGCCGAGCGAGTACGGCGGCCGCAGCGCGACGCCCGTGCAGGTCGCGCTGTACCAGAGCGAGTACGCCCGCTCGCAGGCCCCGCAACCGGTGAACCGCGTCGGGATCAACCTGGTGGGACCGACCCTGCTGGCCCACGGCACCGAGGACCAGCGCGTGCGCCATCTGCCGCCGATCCTCTCGGCGGAGGAGATCTGGTGCCAGCTCTTCAGCGAGCCCGACGCCGGCAGCGACCTGGCCTCGCTCGCCACCCGCGCCGTGCCGGTCGACGGGGGTTACCTGGTGAGCGGCCGCAAGGTCTGGACGTCGTACGCCCAATTCGCCTCGTGGGGCCTGTGCCTCGCCCGCACCGAGGCCGATGCGCCACGCCCGCAGCAGGGCATCACCGCCCTGATCGTCGACATGGCCGACCCCGGCGTCAACGTGCGCCCGCTCGTGCAGATGACGGGCGACGCCGAGTTCAACGAGGTGTTCCTGACGGACGTGTTCGTGCCGGCGGAGCACGTGGTGGGGACCGAGGGCCAGGGATGGACCGTGGCTGGCTCGACCTTGGCCCACGAGCGGGGGACGAACTTCCCCTTCAAGGAACAGGTGGTCCACGAGACCTACCTGGCCCGGCTGTACGGGGAGGCCCGGGCCAACGGGGCGCTCGACGACCCGCTCGTCGCCGACGCGCTGGCGCGGGCCTACATCGACCTCGGCGTGCTGCGCCTGCACAACCTGCGGACGCTGACGCGCCTGGGCCGGGGCGAGGAGCCCGGCCCCGAGTCGAGCTGGGTCAAGCTCACCTGGACCTCCATGACCCAGGGGCTCTCCGACGCTGCGCTCCTCGTCACCGGGCGTGACCCGGCAGCGGCCGAGGCGGGGCCCTGGGCGCGCCAGTGGCTGTGGAGCAAGGCGGCCGGGATCGCGGGCGGCACGTCGCAGGTGCAACGCGACATCATCGCCGGGAGGATTCTCGGCCTACCCCGCTGACGGGCCGGCCGCCTTGGTCGCGGAACGGCGGCGGTGGCGGACGTAGAACACCGTCACGAGGACGCCGACGACGAGCCCCACGAGCAGCGTGGCGATGTCGTGGGGCGAGTAGTGGCCCGTGACGATCCTCCCCATCCCGTACGCGCTGGCCGCGACGGAGACCGAGAACCCGAACGAGGCCACGAGGTTCCAGAGCACGAACTGGCCGTGCTGCATCTTGGCCGTGCCCGAGACGATGGCCGGCGTGAAGAACACCGCCAGGCGTCCCCACGTGGCGTAGGCGTGCTCGCCACGCTCCACCATGCGCTGGCGGCCCGCTTGGTGCTTGCCGGGCCGCTCCAGCAGCCGGCGCCCCCAGCGGTTCCCGATCGCATAACCGACGAGCCCGCCCACCTCTCCCGCCACGGTGGCGACGCCCACGACCAGTGCCAGGTTGAGCCTGCCCTGGCTGGCCGCCACGCCGGCCGCCCCGAGCGCGGTGGCGCCGATGAAGGGCACCCCGGCCCACGATGCGGCCACCGCCACGAACAGGGCCAGGTACTCCCACCAACTGCCCGCGATGTCCGCCGAGGCGAGGAGGTGCACGGTCAGGTGGCCCTCCGCCGACGACGCGCGGGGCCACCGGCGACCCGGCTCACGTGGCGGGCGAGGGGTCAGCGGAACCGGGCGCCGTCTCCTCCGGTGCCTCTGCGCCGGCGAGGAGAGCGATCCCGCCCAACGCGATCAGGAGGCCGACGATGGCGGAGCTCGAGTGCGAGGCCCCGCCCTTCGACAGCGCCTCCCCGTAGACGGTGACGCCGAGGATCACGCTCGAGAAGAGCGTGACGGAGTTGCTCGACGCCATGGCCGGCGCCAGGACGCCGGTCTTGAGCGCGGACTGCTGGAGCACGAAGCCGGCCACCGCGCTGATGATCAGGACGTAGACGGACCAGCTGCTCAGGAGCGAGAGCACGCTGCCGCCGAGCTCGGTGACGAAGGTCTTGGTGACCGCGGCCTGCAGGCCGTAGCCCAGGCCGGCGGCGGCGCCGAAGGTCAATGCCTTGGCGGCGCCGGTGAACCGCCGGCCCACGCCGAACAGGACCAGCACGAGCGCGCCGGTGACGAGGCAGGCGCTCCACCATGCCGCGGCGCCCGGGTGCGACGTGCCGCCTTGGGGCTGTCCGGCCGACATGAACAGGACGATCCCGACCAGCGTCAGGGTGGCGCCGGCCAGCTCGCGGCGGCCGATGTGCTGATCGGTGAGCAGCGCGCCCAGCGGCAGCGCGATGACGAGGCTCAGCGCGGTGAGCGACTGCACGGCGACGAGAGGTGCCCGGTCGAGCGCCATCGCCTGCACGACCCATCCCGTGGACTGCAGCACGGCACCGGCCACCCAGACCGGGCGGTGCAGGATCTGGAGCAAGAACCGCGGGTCGCCCTCGCCCGCTTCGGTGGTCAGCGTTCCCTTCTGCTGCAGCACCGTGCCCCCGGCGAAGAGGACGGCTGCGAGTACGGCGAGGGCCTCACCCATGGCGCGCCAGGTTAGGCAGCGCGAATTGACCGCGGGGGCGACGTAACCTGGCACATGCCCGGAATCGACGCGTTGTTGCGCCGTGCCGCCTCCAACCTGGTCGCTATCGAGATGGACCTCGCCGGTGCCGAGGCCGAGGGGGACACGGACCGGGTCAGGTTGCTCCGGACCCTGGTGTCGTCCGGGGGGCACATCCTCTTGTACCGGCCGCAGTTGCAGCACTACGCCGTGCTCTTCGGCGACCTCGAGGGCGCCCGCCACGTCGCCGTCATGGTCCCCGGGGTCGGCGACGGCACGAACCTGTGCGACGACTGGCTCCCCCAGGCCCAGAACCTCTTTCGAGAGGCGGAGACGACGGTCGAAGCCGAGCCCACGGCCGTCGTCCTGTGGAAGGGCTACGACAACCCCGCCGACATCCTCGCCGCCGCGGCGGGAGCCATCGCGTGCAGCGACGACCTCGTCACGGCGGCGAGCGACCTCACGGCATTCGTGGCGTCGCTCGCCCTGCGCGCCGACCAGACGCTCACCGTGATCGCCCACAGCTTCGGGTCCATCGTCACGGGCGCGGCGCTCGCCGACTGCGACCTCGAGGTGACCGACGTCGTCGTGGCGGGGAGCCCGGGCATGACCGTCGACGACCTCCGCCAGCTCCATGTCGACCAGTCGCACTTCTTCTCCGAGCAGGCACCGGGCGACGCGGTCGCCGAACTGGGCATCTTCGGGGCCACGCCGGCGTCACCGACCTTCGGCGGCACCCGGATGCGCACCAACGCGCCGGACCACCCCGGGGTGGAGGCGCACTCCGAGTACTTCGAGGCCGGCTCGGAGGCGCTCGAGAACATCGCCGAGGTGGTCACGGGCCGGTACTCGGACATCGAGACCCACCGCGCCGAGCTCCCCGAGATCGCGGGCGGCCTCGTGACCTGGTTCCTGCGCATGCCCGCCGTGCCGGTCAGGATGGCCGGGCGGCACTACCGGGGACCCGGCTACCGGCTGCTGATCAATTGGGCCCGGCTGGTGGACCTCGGCGCGAGCCAGACCGGCAACCTGGTCACCGAGGTGCTCGACGAGGGAGAGCGCGCGCTGCTGTGGGTCGCGCACCGCGTCGGCGCACTCCCGGAGGAGGCACCGGCCACCTCGGCCCCGACCGCCGACCCCGACTCCGGGATGGCTGGCGGCGGCCCCGGCCCAACCTGACACCAGCGTCAGCAATTGGGGCCGGTGCAGGCTACGTTTGCCCGGTGCCCGTCTGGCTGAGCGAGCAGGAGTACGCCACGCTGCGAGCGGCGTGCGCGCAGATGCTGCCCTCCGACCAGGGTGCGCCCGGGGCCGAGGAGGCGGGGGTGGCCGACTACATCGACGCCTTCCTGGGCGCCTTCACCTTCGACCCGCCGCGGATCTGGGCCGGTGGCCCGACGTCGGGCCGCAAGGGCGGCGTCGCCGGCTTCGCCCGCTTCCACCGTCTGTCCGCGCTCGACGAGCTGGCCTGGCGCATGCGGCTCGAGGGGTCCCGGGGGATCCCCGAGCGCGAGTTCAACGGGCCGGTCGTCGGACTCCAGGAGCGCTACCGGGAGGGGCTGGCCGCGCTCGGCGAGGACTTCGCGGAGGTGGACGGCGCGGAGCAGCGGCGCCGGCTGCGGGCCGACGAGTCCTTCTGCGCGCTGCTGTGGGAGCAGTGCTGCGAGGGGATGTACGGCCCGCCCGAGTACGGGGGCAACCGCGGCGGCGTCGGGTGGGACTACATCGGCTACGAGGGCGACGTGCAGCCCCGCGGCTACAGCGACGCCGAGGTGTCGCAGCCGTGACGGCCGACACCGTCATCATCGGGTCGGGGCCCGGCGGGGCCACCGTCGCCGAGGTGCTGACGCGGGCCGGCTGGTCGGTGGTCATCATGGAGAAGGGCCGCAACCACCTCCTCGACCCCGACGACCCGACCAAGCCGGCGGGCGACTACTCGAACGACGAGATCAAGTTCATCTCGCGCTACTTCCTCGGGCCTGACCCCCTCGTCGAGCCGCGTGCGTTCCGCCGCTCGGCCGACGAGGGCGAGCACACGCATGTGGGCGAGGTGAATTCCATCCCCACGACGGTCGGGGGCGGGGGGACCCACGCCGACGGCAAGGTGCCGCGCTTCCGGGAGGAGGACTTCCGCCTGTTCTCCACCTACGGCCCCCAGGACGGCGCGGCGGTCGACGACTGGCCGCTCGACTACGACGAGCTCGAGCCGTTCTACGCCGAGGTGGAGCGGGCCATCGGCGTGGCCGGCCGGGAGGGTGCCAACCCGTTCGCGGCCTGGCGGTCGGGGCCCTACCCGATGCCGCCCGGCGCGCCGATGTACGGCGCGGTGCTGTCGTCCGCCGCGGCCGAGAAGGTCGGGCTCCACCCCTACGAGGCCCCGACAGCGGCCAACAGCATCGCCTACGACGGGCGACCGGCCTGCAACAACTGCGGGTACTGCGCGTTCTTCGGCTGTCCCATCCACGCCAAGGGCGACCCGGTGGCCCTGCTCACGCGGGCCATGGCCACCGGCCGGGCCGAGCTCATGGCCGAGACCTACGTGAGCCGGATCGTCACGGAGGGCCGCCGGGCGACCGGCGTCGAGTTCATCGGCCCCGACGGCGTCACGCGCACCATGGACGCCCGGCTCGTCGTGGTGGCCGGCGGTGCCATCGAGACGCCGCGCATCCTCCTCCTCTCGGGCCTGGAGCACCCCGCGCTCGGACGCCACCTGATGTGCCACTTCCAGACGATCGTCGTCGGGCACTTCGCGCACCTGCGCCTGCACCCGCACAAGGGGCGTGCGGTCACCCACGTGCACGACGACGCCATGGTGCAGGACGAGCGCTCGCGCGAGGCCGCCCTCGGCGCCGGGCTGCCGTGGTTCCGCGGCGGCCTGGTCGAGCACAGCGGCGGCGGGCTGCCGATCATGGAGGCGCGCCACTCGCCGTGGGGCCGGGGCCACGCCCAGGCCATGCGGGAGTCGAACCTGCGCGAGCGCATGTGGGCCTTCATCATGCAGGGGGAGGACCTGCCGTACGCCACGAACACCGTGGACCTCAGCCCGTCGGTGCGCGACGCCCGTGGCTTCCCGGTGGCGCGGGTCACCTACCAGCCGGGCCGCCACGAGCTGGCGGCGTCGAAGTACCACGGCAAGATCCTCCAGTCGGTGCTCGAGGAGATGGGGGCGCAGTGGGTCCTGCACACGTCGTCGCCCGGCGTCTCGTACCACGGCGTGGGCGCGACGCCGGTCCCCGAGAGCCGCCACGTCATCGGCACGGCGCGCATGGGCGACCACCCCGGCACGTCCGTGGTCGACCGGTGGGGGCGGGTGCACTCGCTCGACAACGTCGTCGTCGCGGACTCGTCGGTGTTCGTCACCTCGAGCGGCTACGGCCCGACGCTCACCCTGGTCGCCCTCGCCGCGCGTGCCGCGCACCACCTGGCCGGGACCACACCGGGCTGAGGCGCCGGCGCGCCGGTCAGCGGACGCCGCGGGTCAGCAACATGGTGCCGGCGATCGGCCCGCCGCCGTTGGCCACGGCTGCCACCTCGGGCACCCGGCCGCCGGGCCGGACCACCTGGCGCTCGCCGCCCTCGCCGCGCAGCTGCACGCAGGCCTCGTGGATGAAGCCGAAGCCGTGCAGGCGCCCACCCGAGAGCTGGCCCCCGGCGGTGTTCAGCGGCAGGACGCCGTCGCGCGCGATGGCGGCCCCGCCCTCAATGAAGGGCCCGCTCTCACCGCGGCCGCAGAACCCGAGCGCCTCGAGCCAGACGATGGCCAGGATGGAGAAGCCGTCGTAGAGCTGCGCCGTGTCGACGTCGGCCGGCGTGAGCTCGGTGCGCTCCCACAGGGAGGCGCCGGCGTCGCGGGCCGCCATGGTGGTCATGTCGTCGAACTGGTCCCAGCTCGGGCGGCCGCGCAGGGCCGTGCCGATGGCGTTGATCTGCACGGCGGGGTGGTCGAGGTCGCCGGCGACGTCGCGGTGCGAGACGATGACGACCGTCGCCCCGTCGCAGGGCGCGTCGCAGTCGAAGAGGCAGAGCGGGGTCGTGATCATGCGCGCCGCCAGGTAGTCCTCCATGGACATCGGGTCGCTGTAGATGGCCTTGGGGTTGAGCGCGGCGTTGCGGCGCCCGTTGAGCGCGATCTGGCCCATCTGCTCGCGGGTGAGCCCGAACTCGTGCACGCGGCGCTGGGCGACCATGGCGAGCCAATTGCCGGCCGACGCCGCCCCGAAGGGGAGCGACCACTGCATGAAGCCACCGAAGCGGGGCATGGAGCCCCCGCCTCCGGAGGGCACGCCGATGCCCTGCCGCCCGCCCGTGCCCTGGGCGCTCCCCTCGGTGACCGTGCGGTACACCAGGACGTGGCGGGCCAGCCCCGCCGCCACGGCGAGCGCCGCCACCTGCACGGCGCGCATCTGCCCCGGCCCCTCGCCGCCCCCGTCGTGCCAGTCGAGCGACAGCCCGAGTGCGTCCTGGACCTCGGGCGTCGTCGGCCCGCCGAAGCCGGCGGTCCCCGCGCCCATGCCCGGGTAGGTCGAGAGGCCGTCGATGTCGTCGCGGGTCAGCCCGGCGTCGGCGATGGCCTCCAACGCCGCCTCGACGGTGAGGTCGAGGTCGGAGCGCCCGAGCCGCCGGCCCACGGCGGACTGCCCGATGCCCGAGATGATGGCCCGCCGCTCCAGGGGCTCCTCCCCGTGGGGGCTCACGATGCGCCCTCGGGCGTGAAGAGGGGGAGCCACACGTCGTCGACGTGCTCGAAGACGACGCGCACGGGCATCCCCACGTGCACGTCGCCCGGCTCGACGTCGACGAGGTTCGTGGTCAGGCGCACGCTGGGCTGCTCGTCGATCGACACCCAGGCGATGACGTAGGTGTCGCTTCCGGGGATCCACTGCTGGTAGTTGACGGTGAAGGTCTCGACGCGCCCGCGGCCGCTGACCTCGTGGGGCGCCAGGTCGCGCGACAGGCAGCGCGGGCACACGGGACCGGGTGGGTGGATGTAGAAACCGCAGGCGTTGCAGCGCTGGAGGCGCAGCACGCCGTCAGCGCCGGAGGTCCAGAAGAACGCAACGTCGTCGCTGAGGCGCGGCAGGAGACGCAGACTCGGGCCGTTGGCAACCATGGCGGCATGTTGGCACACGGGACGCGCCCGGCGCCGGTCCGCGCGGCCGCCGCCCCGCGCCTCAGGTCGCCAGGACGCCCGCCGTCGCCAGGGCCCGGCGAGCCTCGTCGACGCCGCGCACGTGGCGGGCCGCGAAGCCGCAGGCGTGCGCACCGGCGACGTTGGCCGCGTTGTCGTCCAGGAAGAGCACCCGCTCGGGAGCGACCGGCAGCCTCGATACGACCTCCTCGAAGATCTCGCGGTCCGGCTTGACCATCCCCAGCTCGAAGGAGAGGAAGCGGAACTCGAAGGCCTGCGTGATGGCGATGCCCTCGAAGTTGGCGTGCCACTGGAAGGCGTTGGTGTTGGAGAGGAAGCCGACCCCGACGGCGCCCGACACCTCGGCGACGAGCTCCTCGGCCCCCGGGTACGGGTCACCGGGCCACCCGCCGAACGTCTCGAGGAAGGCGGCCGGCGCCAGGGCGAGACCCCAGTCGTCCACCACCCCGGCGGCGAACTCCTCCGGTGAGCAGCGCCCCGCCTCGAAGGCGCGCACCCAGCGGCAGCCGAGCCAACGCGTCCAGAGCTCCTCGTCGGTCTCGATGCCGGCGAGCGCCCGCATGGGGCCGACGCCGCCGGGGTCGATGAGCACCCCGCCGAGGTCGAAGAGGACGAGGTCGATGCGGGGTCCCGCCATGGGTGCGATGCTACGGGCCGGTCACAGGACGACGACAGAGGAGAGGACCCCGTGAAGCTGTCCATGACGTTGAGCTACGCCGGCGGGTTCGAGGAGTCGGCCCGCCAGGCGGCGGAGCTGGAGAAGGTCGGCCTCGACATCGTCTGGGTGGCCGAGGCGTACAGCTTCGACGCCCCGAGCTTCATGGGCTACCTGGCGGCCAAGACGGAGCGGGTGGACATCGGCTCGGGCATCCTGCCCATCTACAGCCGCACGCCGACGCTGCTCGCCATGACCGCGGCGGGCATCGACGCCATCTCGGGCGGCCGCTGCCAGCTCGGCCTCGGCGCGTCGGGGCCCCAGGTGATCGAGGGCTTCCACGGCGTCCCCTACGACCGCCCCATCACCCGCACGCGCGAGATCATCGAGATCTGCCGGGCCGTGTGGGCCCGCGAGGCGCCGCTCGAGCACGACGGCGCGGCGTACCACATCCCCCTCCCGGCGGGGCAGGGCACCGGGCTCGGCAAGGCGCTCAAGATCATCAACCACCCGGTGCGGCCGCGCATCCCGATCTGGGTCGCCGCGCTCGGCGAGAAGAACGTCGCCATGACCGCCGAGGTGGCCGACGGCTGGCTGCCGGTCTTCTTCGTGCCCGCCAAGGCCAAGGACGTCTTCGGCCCCGCCCTCGCCGCGGGCGCGGCCGGGCGCGACCCGTCGCTCGGGACGCTGCAGATCGCCGCCGGCGGCCTGCTGGCCATCGGCGAGGAGGCCGAGGTGGGCCACCTGCGCGACCTCGGGCGCGGCATGGCCGCCCTCTACATCGGGGGCATGGGGGCGCGGGGGAAGAACTTCTACAACGCACTGGCCCGTCGCTACGGCTACGAGAAGGAGGCGGCGGCGATCCAGGACCTCTACCTCGAGGGCAAGAAAGACGAGGCGGCCGCGCTGGTGCCCGACGAGCTGCTCGAGACGACGTCACTGTGCGGGCCCGAGTCCTACATCAAGGAGCGGGTGGCGCAGATGGCCGAGGCCGGCGTCACCCACCTCAACGTGAACCCGGTCGGCGCCGATCCGGTCGCCATGATCGAAAAGCTGCGAAGCTGGGTATAGCCGCCGCCCCGCGCCGGGAGGACCCGTCGGGGCGGGCGGGACCACGACGCCGCACAGAGGAGCACCCATGCACGACCTGATCATCCGGGGCGGCACGATCGCCGACGGATCGGGCCGCCCCACCCGGAGGGGTGACGTCGCCGTCGACGGGCGCGTCATCACCGCGGTGGGCGAGGTCGACGGCGGCGCCCGGCGGGAGATCGACGCCGAGGGCCGGCTGGTGACGCCGGGCTGGGTCGACATCCACACCCACTACGACGGCCAGGCCACCTGGGACCCCGAGGTGTCGCCCTCGGGGTGGCACGGGGTGACGACCGTCGTCATGGGCAACTGCGGCGTCGGCTTCGCGCCGGCCCGTGCGACCGACCGCGAGTGGCTGATCCAGCTGATGGAGGGCGTCGAGGACATCCCGGGCACCGCGCTCGCCGAAGGCATGAACTGGAACTGGGAGACGTTCGGGGAGTACCTCGACGAGGTGGAGCGGACCGCCCGCGTGCTCGACGTTGCGAGCCTGCTCCCGCACGGCGCGCTGCGCGCCTACGTGCTCGGCGAGGGCCGGGCCAACGCCGACGCGACGGCCGAGGAGATCGCCGAGATGGCGGCACTCGTGCGCGAGGCGGTGCAGGCCGGCGCCATCGGGGCCTCGACGACGCGCACCGTCCTGCACCGGGCCAAGGACGGCGAGCTGGCGGCCGGCACCACCGCCGCGGCCGCCGAGCTGGTGGCCATCGGCGAGGCGCTCGGCAAGGCGGGCCACCGCGTCTTCTCCGTGGCGAGCGACATGCGCGACCTCGACCACGAGTTCGCCTGGATGTCCGAGATCTCGGTGCGGGCGGGTGTGCCCGTCACCTATCAGGTGGTCCAGGCCGACTTCGCGCCCGAACTGTGGCGCGAGTGGATCGACCGTGGCGTGGCCGCCAACCGGCGCGGCGCCTGGCTGGTGCCCCAGGTGGCGGGCAAGCCGACGTCGCTCATGGTCGGGTTCCAATCCACCACGCATCCCTTCGCGCACCACCGTGCCTACCAGGAGATCGCCGGCCTCCCGCTCGACGAGCGCGTGGCCAGGCTCCGCACGCCCGAGGTGCGGGCGGCCATCCTCGGCGAGGCGGCGCGGCCCGGCGGCTTCGTCGAGCTGCTGCGGGCCAACCTGCACAAGCTCTTCCCGCTGGGTGACCCGCCCGACTACGAGCCGCCGCCGGAGCGCAGTGTGACCGCGCTGGCGGCGGCGCAGGGGTGCAGCACCGACGAGGTGCTCTACGACCTCATGCTCGGCCGCGACGGCCGCGAACTGCTGTACCTGCCGCTGCTCGACTACGCCGCCTGCAACCTCGATGCCGTGCGCGAGATGCTGGTCCACCCGGCCACGGTGCTCGGGCTGGGCGACGGCGGGGCCCACTGCGGGGTCCTGTGCGATGCCAGCCTGCCCACCTTCATGCTGGCCCACTGGGCCCGCGACCGCTCCCGCGGCGAGGGGCTCCCGGTCGAGACGGTGGTGCACCTGCAGACCCGGCGCACCGCCGAGCTCTATGGCTTCCGCGACCGCGGGGTGCTCGCGCCGGGCTACCTGGCGGACATCAACGTGATCGACCACGACGCGCTGGCGCTCGACCCTCCCGAGATGGTCTACGACCTCCCCGGAGCGGGCAAGCGGCTGGTCCAGCGGGCCCGCGGCTACAGCGCGACGGTCAAGTCGGGCACGGTCGTGCGGCGCCACGACGAGGCGACGGGGGAGCGGCCCGGCCGGCTCCTGCGCGGCCCGCAGCCGGCGCCGTCCGCCTGAGGCCGTCCGCCCGGGTCAGCGCACCTCGGCCGCCCGTAGCACGTCCGCGAAGCCACGGACGCGCAGCGCGGTGATGCGCCCGCCGTCCGTCTCGAAGACGTCGCGCACGCTGCGCTCGGCCCCCCCGAGGTGGACGGCGATGTCGACCGTGACGGTCGAGCCGTCGACCTCCAGCGTCCCGGGGTCGGGACGGAAGTCCTCGAAGACGAACGTGTGGTCGGTGTAGTAGGCGAGGATGTCCTCGTGCCCGCGGCGGCGGTCGCCGTCCACGTCGAAGACCGCATCGGGCGCGAAGAGGCCGCGCAGCAGGCCGGGATCCTGCGCGGTGACGGCGGCGAAGTAGTCGCCGACGAGCGCCGCCGGCCCCACGTGGCGCGAGGGGAGGCGGTAGAGGGCCCGGGCGTTCAGCCCGAGGATCTTGACCTGCAGCGCCGTGGGGCACGGCGCGATGGTGGCGCGCAAGGCGTCCACCGCCCCGGGGAAGGTGGCGTCGTGGTGCGGGTAGTCGCTGCCCCACACGATGCGCTCGGGCCCGACGAACGGGGCCAGCGCCGGCAGGGTCCGCTCGTCCACTTCGAAGCTGATGGCGCACTGGCGGGCGAAGTACTCCGAGGGGCGCAGCGCCATGCCGGGGCAGAAGCCGCCGAACGACTCGGCCTGCTCGTCGAGGCGCTCGAGCCAGAAGGGCGCCCACCCGCCGGAGGACTCGAGGAAGATGCAGCGCAGGCCCGGATGCCGCTCGAGCACCCCGAACGCGATGAGCTGGGCGCACGCGAGCATCTGCTCGAAGGAGTGCGAGACCGCGTGCAGGACGAGGGGGTTGAAGGGCCGGTCCGACCCGAGCGTCGGCACGATGACCGAGCTGCCCTCGTGGATCCCGATCGGCACGCCCAGCTCCTCGGCGGCGTCCCAGACCACGTCGTAGGCCCGATCGGAGAGGGAGCGCCCCCGGCAGGGGTTGGGCCGGACGAAGCCCGCCACGAAGCCGAGCTCGGTCACGGCGCGTCGCAGCTCGCGCGCCGCCTCGTCGGGGTCCTGCAGCGGCAGCATGGCGGCGCCGAAGAGCCGGCGCGCGTCGGCGGCGCAGTACCCGGCCAGCCAGTCGTTGTACGCCGCGGCCAGCGCGACGGCCGCCGCCGGGTCGTCGACGACGGAGAAGTACAGCCCGATGGTCGGGTACAGGACGGCCTGGTCGATGCCCTCGGCGTCCATGTCGGCGAGCCGCGCCCGGGGATCGCTCCCGCCGGGCTGCGCGTCCGCCAGCGGGCGGAACGACGCCGGGTCGTCGAAGGTCGAGCCCGGCCGGGCCAGGTTCCCCAGCGGCACGGCCAGGATCTCGGTGGCGCCCACCACGACGTGCTCGTAGCCCGCCGCGTCGGCGCTGATCCGGGGACGGTGCGCCTCGGCCAGCGCGGCCCAGGCGAGCTCGGGCTCCACGACGTGGCCGTCGGCGTCGACGACCGGGCCGGCGCGCGGTGGCAGGGGGGCGTCCGCCACGGCTAGGGCGCCGGCAGGCGCCAGTCGTCGACGGGGGGCAGCGGGTGGCGGAACAGCCGTGCGGCGTTGCCCGCCGCCACGGCCCGCAGCTCGTCGTCGGGCAGCTCGCCCCAGGCCTCGGCCAGCAGCTGCTGGGTGTCGGGCCACGACGAGTCGGCGTGGGGATAGTCGCTCTCCACCATGATGTGGTCGACGCCGATCTTGTGGCGCAGGGCCACGACCGAGGGGTCGTCGATGGAGCAGAACCAGAAGTTGCGGCGCAGCACCTCGCTCGGCAGCAGCGGCGAGGGCCAGGCGGTGCTCTCGCTGCCCGACGCCGAGTGCGACAGCACGTAGTCGGCGCGGTCCATCAGCATGGGCACCCACCCGAGCCCGCCCTCGGACATGGCGACGTTGAGGCGGGAGAAGCGCAGCGGGATGCCCGACCACAGCCACTCACCGGCGGCGATCAGCGCGTTGACCGGGAACAGCGTCGGCATGATCTCGAAGGGCGGGTCGCCCGAGGCGAGGGGCGCCCAGCCCGAGGCGCCCGTGTGCAGGCAGACCACGGTGTCGGTCTCCTCGCAGGCGGCCAGGAGCGGGTCCCACGTCCCGCTGAAGATGGAGGGCAGCCCGAGCCTGGCCGGGAACTCGGGGAAGCTCACCGCCTTGAAGCCGCGTGCTGCGTTGGCGCGCACCTCGGCCGCCGCCACCTCGACGTCGGCCAGCCACGGCAGCTGCAGCGGGATGATGCGGTCCGGGTGCGCCGCCGCCCACACCTCAATGTGCCAGTCGTTGAAGGCGCGCAGGCAGGCCAGCCCGAGCGCGGGGTCCTTGGCCCGCGAGTAGACGGCGCCGCAGAAGCCCGACACGAGCGAGGGGAAGCAGAGCGCCGCCCAGATGCCGCCCCGGTCCATGTCCACGATCCGCTCCTCGATGTCGAAGCAGCCGGGCCGCATCTCCTCGAAGCGGGCGGGCTCCATGCTCCACTCGTCCTTGGGTCGCCCGACCACGGCGTTCAACCCGATGTTGGGGTAGAGATTTCCCTCGAAGACCCAGGCCTGCGCCCCCCCCTCCAGCTCGGCCACCGCCGGCGCGTCATTCTGGAGTGCGGCCGGCAGCCGCCCCTCGAAGAGGTCCGGCGGTTCGATCAGGTGGTCGTCGACGGAGATGACGGGCACCCGGATCGGCCGGGGTTCGGGGTCGGGCAGCAGCGTCGCCCGGTGCTGCTGCTCCGTCTCGACGGCTCCCATCGGAAGGTGACACTATCGTCAGCAAAGTCGGCCGGCCCAGGGGGTGCGCATGACCACACACGTCGAGGAGGTCACGACCGGACTCGGCCTCCTCATCGACGGCGGCATCGTGCCCGGTGCCGCGGGGACCTACCCGGTGACGAACCCGGCGCGGCCGGCCGAGGTCGTGCTCCGCGCGCCGGCCACCAGCCCCGAGCAGCTCGACGGCGCCGTGGGCGCGGCGCGCCGGTCACAACCCGCCTGGGCCGCGCTGGCGATGGAGGAGCGTGCGGCGGCAGTCATCGCGGCGGCCGAGGCCGGCGTCGCCGCCGTCGAGGCACGGGACCTGGCCCGCCTGCTCACGCGCGAGCACGGGAAGACCCACCTGGAGGCGATCTTCGACACGGCCACCATGGCGGGCATGGCCACGGCCTTCGCGCCCCTGGTCGCCGAGGCGCTCACCGCGCGCGAGGTGAGCGGCGGGGCGACCCGGATCGAGTGGGTGCCCCACGGGGTCGTCGCCGCCATCCTCCCCTTCAACTGGCCCGTCTCGGTGATGGCCAACAAGGTGTTGCCGGCGCTGCTGGCGGGGGACACCGTCGTGGTCAAGGCGCCGCCGACCTGCCCCGGGACGGTGCTGCTGGTGGCCGCAGCCATGGCGGCGGAGCTCCCCGCGGGCGTGCTCAACGTCGTGAACGGTCCCGGGGCCGCCCTCGGGGCCGCGCTCGTCGGCCATCCCGGCGTCGACATGGTGTCGTTCACGGGGGGCGTGGGCACCGGGCAGGCGGTCATGGCCGCCGCGGCCGCCACGACCCGCCCGGTCGTGCTCGAGCTCGGCGGCAACGACGCCGCCATCCTGGCCCCCGACGTCGCCGCGGACCGCACGCTGGCCGAGCGCATCGTGGAGGCGGCCTTCGTCACGAGCGGCCAGGTCTGCATGGCCGTCAAGCGCCTCTACGTGCACCGCGACCGGCTGGACGAGACGGTGGACGCGCTGGCCGATCGGCTCGGGGCCGAGGTGGTGGGCGACGGACTGGCCGACGAGGTGACGATGGGCCCCGTCCACACGGCGAGCGCGCGCGATCGCGTGGAGTCTCTGCTCGCCGACGCGGCGACCGCCGGCGCCGCGGTGCTCCGCCCGGGTCGCGTCCGGGGCGAGGACGCGGCGACCGGGGGCTACTTCGTCTCGCCGGCGCTGGTGGTGGCGCCACCCGCGGACTCGGGCATCGTGCGCCAGGAGCAGTTCGCCCCCGCCCTGCCGGTGGTCCCCTACGAGGACCTGGACGCGGCCGTCGACGCGGCCAACGACACGCCCTTCGGCCTGTGCGCCTCCATCTGGAGCAACGACGACGCCCTGGCGGCCGACGTGGCGTCCCGTCTCTCGGCGGGCACGGTGTTCGTGAACGCCCACGGCATCTCCAATCTCGACATGTACGCCCCCATGGGCGGGTGGAAGCAGTCGGGCTTCGGCGTGGAGCTGGGCGCCGAGGGCATGCAGGCCTTCGCCCGCCAGCGGGTCCGGGTGCGCCGGCCCGCACCGGCCGAGCAGGGGAGCCACGCGTGACGGTCGCCATTCGCGGCGGGACGGTGGTCGACGGCACCGGCGCGCCGCCGTACCGGGCCGACGTCGTGATCGTCGGCGACCGCGTGGCCGCCATCGGGCCCGATGCCGGCGAAGCCGGAGCGGACTCGGTGATCGACGCCCGCGGCATGCTCGTCACCCCCGGCTTCGTCGACCTGCACACCCACTACGACGCCCAGCTCTTCTGGGACCCCACGGCCAGTCCCTCGCCGCTGCACGGCGTGACGACCGTGCTGGGTGGCAACTGCGGCTTTTCCCTGGCGCCGCTGGCGCCGGAGCACGCCGACTACATCTCCCGGATGATGGCCCGGGTCGAGGGCATGCCTCTCGCCGCGCTGCGTGCCGGCCTGCCGTGGGACTGGACCTCCTTCGGGGAGTGGCTCGGCCATCTCGACGGTCGCATCGCGGTCAACGCCGGCTTCCTCGTCGGCCACTCGACGCTGCGACGGCTCGTCATGGGCGAGCGCGCGGTCGGCGGCGCGGCGAGCGAGGCCGATATGGAGGCCATGGTGGCGGCCCTGCACGCCGCCCTGGCGGAGGGCGCGCTCGGGTTCTCGACGTCGCAGGTGCACACGCACAACGACGGCGACGGGCAGCCCGTCCCCTCGCGGGCGGCGAGCCGGGAGGAGATGGAGCGCCTGGCCGCGGCCGTGCGCGACCACGACGGCACCACGGTCGAGCTGATCGTGCCCGGCTGCCTCAACGGGTTCACCCCCGAGGAGATCGACTTCCTCGCCACGATGTCGCTGCTGGCGGACCGGCCCGTCAACTGGAACGTGCTCGGCGTCTCGGCGATGAACCCCGACAACGGCTGGAACCAGCTGGCCGCCGGGACCGCCGCTGCGGCGCGCGGCGCCACGGTGGTCGCGCTGACCCTGCCCCACACCATGCAGCTGCGCCTCAGCTTCGAGCACGGCGCCATCCTGGACGGCCTGCCGGGGTGGCGCGAGGTGTTCGCCTTCCCGCTCGACGAGCGCATGGCGGCGCTCTCGGACCCCGAGACCCGGCGCCGACTCGACGCCGGTTCCCAGTCGGAGGAGGCCGGCATTCTGCGCCACCTCGCGGTGTGGGACCGCCTCATCTTCGAGGAGACGTTCGCCCCCGAGAACGCCGACGCGGAGGGGCGCTCGGTCGGCGACGTCGCCCGGGCGCGCGGCGTGGCGCCCTTCGACGCTCTGCTCGACGTGGTGGTGGCGGACCGCCTGCGCACCGGGCTGCGCCCTCCCATCGGCGAGTCCGAGGAGGACTGGGTGCTGCGCGCGCAGACCTGGCAGGACGAGCGCGCCATCGTCGGCGGCTCCGATGCGGGCGCCCACCTCGACACGATGTGCGGCGCCATCTACTCGACCTCCATGCTGGGGGACGGGGTGCGCAAGCGCGGCCTGCTCAGCTGGGAGCAGGCGGTGCGCCAGCTGACCGACATCCCGGCCCGCCTCTACGGCCTGCGCGACCGCGGCCGACTCGCCCTCGGCGCCTTCGCCGACGTCGTCGTCCTCGACCCCGCCACCATCGACCACGGGGCCGTGCGGACCCGTGACGATCTGCCGGGCGGGGCGAGCCGCCTCTATGCCGAGGCGGTGGGCGTCGGCCACGTCCTGGTGAACGGCAACGAGATCGTCCGCGAGGGCAGGTTCACGGGCGCGGAGCCGGGCCGGGTGCTGCGCTCGGGCCGTGACACCGACACGGTCCACGCCGGGTCCGACTGGGCCACCGCCGCCGTCTGACGGCGCGGTCCGTCGCGGTCAGCCCGTCCGGGCGAACACCTCGCGCAGGCGCACGCGCCGACCCGTGCGCAGGATGGCCCGCCGGTAGACGTCGGTGGCCACGCGGGCCACGCCGACGGTGCACACGACGCTGATGGCGGCGGAGGCGGCGAACTGCCACCAGGTCACGGCGGAGAGACCGACGAGGACGGGCATGGCGAACGGCGCCCGCAGCGACCCGAAGCGACGGCGCAGGCCCTCGAACTCGAGCAGGCCGCCGCCGGGAGCACTCTCGCCCGCCGACGTGGAGCTCACAAGAGCATCGTGTCCAGCGCGACCTCCCGCGTCTCGTTGCCGTGGCGCGTGAGCGAGTAGGCCACTTTGCCCTCCACCTCGGTGAAGGCGCCGAAGAGCTCGGTGCCGTAGAAGACGAGGCCGGTGCCGTTCTCGGTGGCGTAGCCGTCGGGCAGGGTGCCGTCCGCGATGAGGCGGTGGATCAGGGGGCGTCGCTGCTCCTCCATGTCGTGGTGGGGGCTGTTGGCGTAGGGGAGGAAGGCGAGGCCGTCGGTGATGGGCACCAGGGTGGGGCCGAAGGAGTCGGTGGTCCCACCGACGTGCCAGCACAACGAGCCGGCCGAGACCCCCTTGAGCACCACGCCCGCCTCCCAGCACTCGCGCAGCACCACGTCGAGGCCGTGCAGGCGCCAGAGCGCCAGCAGGTTGGCGGTGCTGCCGCCGCCGACCCAGATCACGTCCTGCGCCAGCAGGTGGGCGCGCACGTCGGGCACGTTGGGCATGGGGAAGAGCGTCAGGTGCGAGCTGATGAAGCCGAGCTTGGAGAACGCGTTGTGCACCGCCGCCAGCCGCGGCGAGTCGTCACCCGTGGCGGTGGCGATGACGCAGATCCTCGGGTGCTCGCCTGCCCCCGCCAGCTCGGCGGCGAGCCGGTAGGACGGCCCCGGCCACAGGTTCATCGGGTCCGGGCCGTCCTGGCGGAACCCGATGGAGGTGGCGATGATCGTCGGTTGGCTCGCCGCCACGTCAGCCCGCGAGGACCTCGGGGTTCACGATGTGCAGCGGCCGCGCCCCCGCCATCAGGCGGCACAGGTCCTCGGCGATGGTGCGCGTGTGGTTCGACTCGGTGTCGTAGGTGGCCCCGCCGATGTGCGGGGTGAGCACGACCTGGGGGAACGTCGTGAGCGGGTGGTCGGTCGGCAGGTGCTCACCCTCGAAGTGGTCCAGGCCGGCGGCGGCGACCTTGCCCGAGGCCAGCGCAGCGACGAGCGCGTCGGTGTCGTGGATCTTGGCCCGCGCCGTGTTCAGGTAGACGACGCCGTCGCGCATCTTGGCGAAGGCGTCCGCGTCGATCATGCCCGTCGTCTGCTCGGTGACCGGGGCGTGGATGGAGATGACGTCGGCGCGTGCCAGCAGGTCGTCGAGCGAGCTGGTGGCGTCGGGCGCATAGGGGTCGTAGGCGAGGACCTCCATGCCGAGGCCGCGCAGGCGCCAGCGCAGGGCTCGCCCGACCGCCCCGAGACCCACGAGCCCCACCGTCTTGCCGGCCAGCTCCCAGGCCCGGTAGCGCTGGTAGGGGATCTTCCCGTCGCGGTAGATCTGGCCCTCCCGCACGTCCCGGTCGGCGGGGACCACGCCGCGGGTGGCGGCGAAGAGCAGGGCGATGGCCAGCTCGGCCACCGCGTCGGCGTTGCGGCCGGGAGCCCGCAGCACCGGCACGCCGGCAGCCGTGGCGGCGGGCACGTCGACGTTGGTCGGGTCGCCCCGGCAGCTGCACACGGCGAGGATCGGCTGCTCGTAGAGCTCGGCGCCGCAGGCGTCGCTCTCGACGACCACGATGGAGGCACCCTCGGTGGCGACGCGTTCGGCGAGCTGGGTGGCGTTGTAGATGCGCAGCGTGGGCTGGTCCAGCCACGAATCGAGCACCAGGTCGGCCAGCTGGTGGAGCAGGTCGAGTCCGGGGCCGCTCACGGCCGCCGTGACCAGGGCCGTGGGCCGGGAGCGTGTCATCGGTGCGTTCTCCTCCTTGCGCGGCGATCGTCGTCCATAATGACGTGATCATGACACGTGTGTCAGATTCGTGAGGGGGTCGGCGCGGGCCGTCACCGTGGGCGTGGACGTGGGGACCACGTCGGTCAAGGCGGTGGCGGTCGACGAGGAGGGAACGGTCATCGCCCGCAGCAGGGTGCCCCATTCCGTGGTGGCGCCCGAGCCCGACATCCTGCGCCACGACGCCACGCGCGCGTGGCGGTCGGGGCCCCGCAAGGCGTTCGCGGGGGTGACCGCGGAGCTGGCGGAGCAGGGCCACGCGCTGGCGGGCGTGGCCGTCGCGTCGATGGTGCCGTCGCTCACCGCCGTCAGCAGCCGCGGCGTCCCTCTCCTCCCGGGCCTCCTCTACGGGGACCGCGAGGGTCGTGCCGACGCCGAGGCGACCGGCGCCGCCACCCTCCCGGAGGGCAGCATGCCCGACGCCGAAGGGTTCCTGCGCTGGGCCGCCGGCGCGGCCCCGGACGCACGGGGCTACTGGCCGTGCCAGGCGGTCGCCACGTACGCGCTGTCGCGCCTGCCGGCCATCGACACCGGGGTCACGGCCGCGCTCGGCTCGCTCTATTCCCACGGGAGGTGGAACGCCGACCTGCTTTCGTCGCTCGGCGTGGCCGAGGCACAGATGCCGGCAGTCGTGCCCATGGGGCAGGCCGCCGGCACGCTGCCCGGCAGCGACGCCGTGATCACCGGGGGCACCATCGACGCGCTCTGCGACCAGATCGTGGCGGGGGCGACGGAGCCCGGCGACGTGCTGGTGATCTTCGGGGCGACGCTCATCGTCTGGGCCGTGTGCGAGGAGTGGCTCGTGGCGCCGGGATTGATCAGCTACCCCCACACCACCCGCGAGCGCTTCCTCATCGGCGGACCCAGCAATGCCGGCGCGCTGTTCGTGGACTGGGCCCGGGGCCTCCTGCGCGGCATGCCGCGGCCCGGCCCCGAGCGCGAGCGGCTCGAGCCGCGGCTCGGTGACCCGGGCCGCGTCCCCGTCTGGCTGCCCTACGTCCGCGGCGAGCGCACGCCCTTCGAGGACCACTCGTTGCGCTCGAACCTCTACGGGCTCGACATCGGGTCCGGGCCCGACGCGCTCGAACGCGCCGCCTACGAGGCGAGCGGGTTCGTCGTCCGGCGCATGCTGGACCGGGCGGGCGTGAAGGCGACGCGGATCGTCGCCAGCGGCGGCGGGTCCCGGGTCACGGCCTGGATGGCGGCCGTGGCCGACGCCACCAACCTCCCCGTCGACGCCGTGGCCGTCCCGGAGGGGGCGGCCCTCGGTGCCGCCTACTTCGCGCGCATGGCCGCCGGGCTCGAGACGTCGCTGGACGACTCGGCGCGCTGGGCGGCGGTCGGGCGCACGATCGAGCCCGACCCCGTCTGGGTGCGCGCCGCCGAGGCGCGCTACGTGCGCTTCAGCGAGCTCGGCACGGGCGCCTAGCCCGACGGGGTTCCGCCGGGTGTGAAGGCCACCTTCAGCGCGCCGCTCTGGTCCTGGCGCGCCAGCGCCTTGAGCGCCGGCCACCACTGCTCGAGCTCGAAGCGGTGGGTGAGCATGGGGGTGATGTCGAGCCGCCCCTCGCCGACCAGCCTGAGGTAGTGCGCGATGGCATGCTGCCGCCGCCCCTCGAAGTCCTCCAGGCCGAACGCGTTGGACCCCGCGATGGTGATCTCCTTGAAGTAGACGGGGGTGGACTCCCATCGCTCGGGTGTGGCCACGCCGGTGTAGACCAGCCGCCCGCGCTCGGCGAGCACGCGCACGCCGACCTCGAGCGTCTCCGCCTTCGCGATGGAGTCGTAGACGACGTCGATGTGGCCCGGATGCGTCACCGGGAGGCCGTCGAGCGGCTGGTGGAGGACGGCGCCCGACCACTCCGCCAGGTCCTCGACCAGGGCCGGCCGGGGCTCGTGGGCGAAGACGGCGGAGGCCCCGAAGCGCAGGGCCATGGCGCGCTGGGCCTCGAAGCGCGCCACCACTCCGACCTCCACGCCGGGGTAGAGGGCGGTGAGGATGGCCACGCTGGTCAGGCCGAGGGCACCGGCCCCGTAGACGAGGACGCGGCCCGAGGGCGGGGGTGGGTGGCGCACGATGGCGTGGAAGGACACCGAGAAGGGGTCGGCGAGCACCGCGGCCTCGTCCGAGATGCCGTCGGGCACGGGGATCAGCATGGAGTCGTGGGCCGCCAGCTGCTCGGCCCAGGCGCCGGGAGCACCGGTGATCACGCCGATGTGGACGCCGGGCCCGAGGTCGCCCTTGGTGAAGCTCCAGCACAGGCTGAGGTCGCCGGCCTGGCAGGCGGGGCAGGGCGGATCGATGCCTCGCGGCCCACAGGTCAGCCACGGGTTCAGCACCACCCGCTGACCGACGTCGAGGCCCCGCGCCTCGGGGCCGAGCGCCACCACCTCGGCCACGACCTCGTGGCCCGGGACGTGGGGGAGCGAGGAGAAGGCGGCCATCGGGTTGTCGATGTCGCCGGTGTTGAAGTCGCCCAGCACCAGCTTGGCGTCGGACCCGCAGATGCCCGAGAGGATCGGACGCGTGACGACCCAGTCGGGTCGCACCAGGCGTGCGTCGTCGATCTCGTGCAGGCCGAAGGGGATCCCCGCCAGCATCCGCTCGAGGTCGTCGTGCGGGGTCGGCCTGACCTCGTCCGCTGCCGGTGGTGCGCCGAAGAGGAGTGCCTTCATGATCCGGGCTCCTCCGTGAGGGCGCGCATGCCGAGCATGAAGGCGTCGATGTCCGCCGTCTTGAACTCGATCACGCTCTTCATGTCGGGCAGGTAGTGCTCGAAGCGGTCGCTGTCGACGGCGTCCACGATCGCCCCGGCGATCTCCTCCGGTGGGACCTTGGGGCCGTCGTAGAGGGGTGCGTCGTTGTCGGGCTGGTCCCAAATCTCGGTGTCGATGGCGCCGGGGAGGATCAACTTCACCGAGACGCCGGTCCGGTCGAGGTCGATCGCCATGGACTCGCTCCACCCGGCCAGCGCGAACTTGGAGCCGGAGTAGGCCGCCTCCGTCGTGATCCCCAACCGGCCGCCGAGGCTCGACACGTTGACGATCGTGCCCGAGCGCCGGGCGAGCATCCTGGGCAGCACGGCCAGCGAGATGGCCACGGGGGAGAGGTAGTTGATGCGCATGGTGCGCTCGACCTCGGCCATCGTCAGGTGGGTCACGTGCCGGCGCATCGGGACGGCGGCGTTGTTGACCACGACGTCGAGACCGTCGTAGTGGTCCCAGATCTCGAGCGCCAGGTCGGCCGCCGCCGCGGGGTCCGAGAGGTCCGCCGCCCAGCGCGCCGACGCGGGCGCGCTGCCACGGCAATCGGCGAGGACCTCGTCGAGCCGGTCGGCGCGGCGCGCCACCAGGGCGACCGTGTCGCCCCGGGACGCCAGCTCGTGGGCCACGGCTGCGCCGATGCCCGACGACGCGCCGGTCACCAGGACCGTCCGGCCGTTCCCTCCGCTCACGCTCGAACCTCCCCCGAGAGCACTGTGCTGTTCGTCGCGCGGCCCCACCATCGGGGGACCGGCACGTTTCGGGGTGAGCGAGGGGTCTCGAACCCCCGACCTCCAGGACCACAACCTGGCGCTCTAACCAACTGAGCTACGCCCACCGAGGGGCACAAGTGTGGCACACCGGCCCGCGGGGGACGGCACGGCGGAGGACCCGCGCCGATGCACGCCGGGTCGGATGCGCACGCCGGTCAATCGGGCTATGTCAGGCTTGGTGCGCCGGCGTGGGTCGGCCCGCCCCGGTGGCCGAGCGGACTTAGGCAACGGACTTCTAATCCGTGTTACGCAGGTTCGAATCCTGCCCGGGGCGCTGGTGGAGCAGCCGCAATCCCCGCCCATCTCGAGGCCGCGAGGTGCGCGTGCGGGCAGCACGGCGGCCGGTCCGGTCCGGCCGGGTGGATACCGATCGCGGGGTACCGTTGGCCGCACATGGAACACGGTGGCGACGACTGGCGGCGCAAGGTCAGGAGCACGCTGCGGCCCTGGCGGGACCGAGTCGTGCGCGGCCTCGGCGGCAGCGTTCCCGAGCGCGGCATCACCTACGAGCAGCTCGTGCACCTGCTCTACCCCACACTGCCCGACAGGCTCCGTCCCGAAGTCGACAAGGCGGCGGCCGGAGAACTGAGCCAGGTGTCGACGATCCGCCGCATGCTCGGGATGATCGAGCACCAGGAGGCGCCGACGGCGTTCGCCGTCCAGCTCACCGAGGAAGACGCGGTGTCGTGCCGCGTCGGTGACGTCGAGCTGCTCTGTGACGCAGCCGACGCCGCCGTGACACCGGGTTTGCGGTCCGGCCAGTACGAGCCCCACCTGACCGCGGTCTTCGAGCGGTACTGCCGGCCCGGCATGACCGTCGTCGACGTGGGTGCCAACCTCGGCTACTACACGATGTTGGCCTCGGCGCTGGTCGGTCCCTCGGGGAAGGTCGTCGCGTTCGAACCGAACTCGGAGAACTGCCGGCTGCTGCTGTCGTCGCTCCGCCTGCATGGCAACGGGAACGTGCAACTGGTCCCCGTCGCCGCAGACGCCGCCACCGGTTGGGCGTACTACTCCACGCACGTCGGCTCCAACGGCGGGCTGATCGACGACCAGGATCTGCTGGCACATCCTGGCGTCGTGGTGCCGACCTTCCGCCTCGACGACATCGTGACAGGTCCGATCGGCCTCCTGAAGATGGACGTCGAAGGTGCCGAGGGTCGGGTGGTCAAGGGTGCGGCCCGGCTCATCGAGCGCGATCGGCCGGTCGTCACGACCGAATTGAAGAAGGACATGTTGGGCCGCGTCTCGGAGATGGCGCTCGACGACTACCTCGGTTACTTCGAGCGCCTCGGCTACACCGCGTCGGTCCTCGAGAGATCCGGGACCCGAGCGCGCCTTCCCCGACGTGGCGGCACTGCTGGCCGACTGGGAGGACAGGGACGAGCTGCGCGACATCCTGCTCGTGCCGCCCGACGCCTGACGAGGCGCGGCTCCGCCGGATGCCTAGCCGGCGGCCGCCCGCTCGGCCGGGGGCATGATCGCGTCGAGGACTTCGTCGGCGTCCCGTGCGATCACGAGCCCCTCGACCTGCCGGCCTTTGATGAAGCCCTGGTCGACGGCGTGCCCGAGGAAGGCGAGGAGGTCGTCGAAGAAGCCGTCCACGTTCACGATGCCGCAGCGCTTGTCGTGGATGCCGAGCTGCGCCCAGGTGACCGACTCCATGAACTCCTCGCAGGTCCCGAAGCCGCCCGGCAGCATGACGAAGGCGGCCGAGAGCTCGGACATCAGCGCTTTGCGCTCGTGCATGGTATTGACCACGTGCAGGTCGTTCAGCGCCGGGTGCGCGATCTCGTGCCCGGCCAACGACTCGGTGATGACGCCCGTCGCCCGCCCGCCGGCAGCGAGGGCGGCGTCGGCCACCTGGCCCATCAAGCCGACCGAGGCGCCGCCGTAGACCAGCCCGAGGCCGCGGCGGGCCAGTCCGGTGCCCAGCTGGCGGGCCGCCGCCGCGAAGGCCGGGTTCGTGCCGAGGCTCGAGCCGCAGAACACGCACACGCTGTCGGGGGTGCTCACGCGTCGCTCCCCTGCGGGACCGGGATCCCCGCGCCGGGAGGCGGCACTGCCGCGGGAGCGACCCTTCGGCGGCGGCGCACGATCGTCTCGGCCGCGTCGCTGTCGTGGATGGTCAGGGCGAAGACGGCTCCGACGAGCGCGAAGACTGCGGCCGTGAAGAACGCGAGGTGGTAGGCGGTCATGTCGGGTGCCGCGCCGCCGCCGCTGGCCTGGGCCGAGCCCACACCGATGAGCACGGTGGAGAGGACCGCGACCCCGGTCGCACTGCCGACCTGGCGCATCGTGTTGAAGAAGGTCGACGCCCGGCCCATCGACTCCGGCGTGATCATCGCGAACGACGCCGCCTGGTTCGGGACCATCACCTGCGCCATCATCCACCCGACCGCGAACATCAGCGCACGGATGAGCCACAGGTCCGTGGTCACGGTGACCTGGGTCAACGCCAGCATGCACAGCGCGATGCCGAGGAGGCCACCGGTGACGTGTCGTCGGGGGCCGATGCGGGGGTAGATGAGCCGGCTCGCGAATTGCGCGCCGATCATGACACCGAACGCCTCGGGGAACGTGGAGAGCCCCGACTGCAACGCCGTCATGCCCCGGGCGTCCTGGAAGTAGAGAGGTATGAGGTAGAGCATCCCCAAGAACGCGGCGGCGGCGAGGAACATGACGATGTTGGTCGATCGGAACAGCCGGCCCGAGAGCAGGCGCAGGTCGACCATCGGCCGGGCGGTCCGCAGTTCGACGACGACGAAGACGCCGAGGAGCAAGGCGCCGCCGATGCAGGTGGCGACGACGTCGGGCGACGACCACGACTGCAGCGGCCCCTCCGAGATCCCGTACATGAGCATTCCGAGGCCGGCGCCGCCCAGCACGAACCCCGGGACGTCGAGGCGCCCGGCATCGATCGGCTCGGTGCGCGCCAAGAAGAGCGAGCCGAAGAGGACCGCGGCGATGCCGATCGGCAGGTTGACGAAGAACACCCAGCGCCACGAGAGCTCCGTCACGAGGAAGCCCCCGACGACCGGGCCGAGGGCGGGAGCCATGGTGGTGGGCACGGTCAGGATGCTGGCCGCCCGCACCCGCTCCGCCGGTGGGAAGACGCGGTAGAGCATGGCCAGGCCGACCGGCGCCATCATGCCGCCGCCTGCACCCTGCACGACCCGGAACAGGACGAGCTGGGTCATGTTCTGGGCGACCCCGCAGAGCATGGAGCCGATCGTGAAGACGACGATGGCGCCGAGCAGCACGCGCTTGCCGCCGAAGCGGTCGCCCAGCCATCCCGACGCGGGGATGAACACCGCCAGGCTCACCAGGTAGGCGATGACGACCCCGTCGACGGCCGTCGGGGCGATGTGGAAGTCTCGGCCGATCGTCGGGAGTGCGACGTTGACGATCGTGATGTCCATGATGTTCATGAACATGGCGGACACGAACACGGCGCCGACGGCGATCTTCTGGTTCATCCGAGGTGCAGCCACGTCGTCTTCCTGTCCGGGTGCGTCCTGGAGCCGAACCCGTGCCGTCGCTCGCGCCGGACCGGCATCACGGGATGGGGCTCGGCTTCGACCCTATGCGCTCCGTCGGGCGTCGCCGTACCCAGTCGTGCCCGGCGCTTCGAGGGCGCTCCGACGGCGCGCCCACGGCCGGGGCGGCACCACCTAGCGTGGCGGCCGCAATGGCAGCGAGGCGGCTGAGTCCCGGGAGGAAGTGGGAGATGGTCACGCTGTTGCCTTCGGCGCGCCGGCGGGGGTCCCTGCACGTGGGCGCGCTGCTCGCCGCCGGGGTGCTCTGTGCGTTCGGGGCCGCCGCCCCGCTCGGCGGGGGTCCGGTCGCCGGTGCCAGTCCCGCCGGAGCGGGCTCGACCACCGTGTGGCTCTGTCGGCCCGGGGTGGCCGGGGATCCGTGCGCCTACAGCCCCGCTGTGACGACGGTGACCTCGGACGGCACGACGAGCGTCTCGACCCCCGCGACGTCCCGGAAGGCACGCGCGTTCGACTGCTTCTACGTGTACCCGACCGTGTCGCAGGAGCCGGGCGACAACGCCGACCTCGCCGTGCAGCAGGCCGAGATCGCCGCCGCGGTGGTCCAGGCATCGCAGTTCTCGCGTGTGTGCAACGTGTGGGCTCCCATGTACCGCCAGGCCACCTCGGCCGCGCTGGCGAACGGCGCCTTCCTGCACCCGAGCGTCATCGCCACCGCGTACGCCAGCCTGCTCTCGGCCTGGAAGGACTACCTGGCCCACGACAACCACGGGAGGCCGATCGTGTTCATCGGGCACTCCCAGGGTGCCGCCATGCTGATCAAGTTGTTGCACGCCCAGGTGGACCCGTCAGCGAGCCTGCGCAAGCGGATGGTGTCCGCCCTCATCCTCGGCGGCAACGTGCAGGTGGCCACCGGCAGTGCCCGCGGCGGCTCGTTCCGCAACATCCCCACGTGCGGGTCGGCGACCCAGACGGGGTGCGTCATCGCCTACTCGAGCTTCGGCTCCCCACCGCCGAGCAACTCGTTCTTCGGGCGGCCCGGCCAGGGCGTCGGGCTGCAGTCGGGGCAGACCGCCACGGGGGATCAGCAGGTGGTGTGCGTCAACCCCGTGACGTTCTCGGGGGCTCCGGGCGGCCTGCAGCCGGAATTCTTCAGCGCCACCTCCAAGGTGCACCATGTCAGCGTGACGACGCCCTGGGTGTCCTACCCCGGCCTGTACACGGCGCAATGCGAGCATGCCGGCGGCGCATCCTGGTTGCAGGTCACGGCCACCCCGGCGCCCGGTGATCCGCGTCCCGAGGTCTCGGCGTCGCTGGGCCCCCTCTGGGGCTATCACCTCGATGACGTGAACCTGGCGCTCGGCAACCTGGTCGCCGACGTGGGCAGCGAGGAAGGCGCCTATCACTGAGGCGAGGGCCGCAGCCCGGGGTGGGCTCCCCGCCCCGAGACATCGGTGCGGGCCGGTCCTAGACTTCGGCGATGGTCAAGGTCATCGCCGTCGCCAATCAAAAGGGCGGCGTGGCCAAGACGACCACGGTCCAGTCGCTCGGGGTCGCGATGGCCGAGCAGGGACACCGGGTGCTCGTGGTGGACCTCGACCCGCAGGCGTGCCTCACCTTCTCCCTCGGCTTCGACCCGGACGAGCTCGACTCGTCGCTGCACGACGTGCTGGTGCGCCGCTCCCGGCTGGCCGACGTCGTCAAGCCCGTCCCCGCCGTACGGGGCCTGTACCTGGTGCCCGCGACCATCGACCTGGCCGGCGCGGAGGTCCATCTGCTGAGTCGCACCGGCCGGGAGCACGTGCTGGCCCGTGCGTTGGACCCGGTGCTGAACGACTACGACGCGGTGCTCATCGACTGCCCGCCTTCGCTCGGGGTGCTCACGATCAACGGCCTGACGGCCGCCGAGGCCGTGCTGGTGCCGCTGCAGTGCGAGGCGCTCAGCCACCGGGGCGTCGGCCAACTGTTGGAGACGATTGAGGACGTGCGCCAGTTCGCCAACGAGAAGCTGCGCGTCCTCGGCGTGATCCCCACCATGTTCGACAGCCGCACGACGCACGCCCGCCAGGTCCTCTCCGAGGTCGAGGAGCGCTACGGCCTCCCGCTCTTCGAGCCGCCGGTCCCCAAGTCCGTTCGCTTTGCCGAGGCGCCGGCCCTCGGGAAGTCGGTCCTGCAGCACGCTCCGGCGTCCGCCGGCGCGGTGGCGTACCGGACGCTCTCCACGCGCGTCTACGACGCCATGCAGACCGCCTGACATGGCGGCGTCGCGCGGCGAGAAGGGGCCCGACCCGCTGGGCAAGCGCGCCCTGTACTGGGTGCCCGCGGCGGAGCCCGTCGGCCGGTCCGCCGGAGCGACGGTGGCCCTGCCGGTCGGCAAGCGCGCGCTGTATTCGGGGGCGCGCCCCGAGCCCGACAGCCTGGCCGCCACGTCGGGCAACCCCTTGGACACCCGGGGCGCGTTCACCGTCGAGTGCCAACGCTGCCGGCAGACCTCACACGTAGGCGTGCTGGACCTGGTGATCTTCCAATTCCCCTTGGGCTACTGGTTGCCCCGCGGGCGCTTCGACCGCCGCATGACCTGCCCGTCGTGCCGCAAGCGCACCTGGTGCAGCGTCACCCTGCGGCGGGCCTGAGCGGCGGGCTCCTCTCGGGCGCGCCGGCCAGGGGGTCCTCGGCGGTGTCGGTGTCGGTGTCGCTAGCGGGCTCGCCCTCGCTGTCGCCACCGGCGGCGTCAGCCGCCTGGACCGTGGGCAGGCGACGCGTCATGGCCAGGGCCACCAGCGCGATGAGCGCCAGCACGGCCAGGGCTTCGCGCAGCCCGTTGAGGCGGCTCGAGGCGTTGGCGTCGACGATGGCCGCCGAGGTCGCCGGCGGTACCCCGGCCTTCTCGAGGGTTGCGTTCAGGTCGGCGTCGCTGACGAAGGGGATGCCCGAGGACAGCTCCACCTGGGCCTGGGCGGACATCTCCTTGGGGATGGCGGGGTTGGCGGCAACCGACCCGAGGAACGTCGACGTCAGCACCGAGATGAGGATGGCCCCGGCCAGGGCGGTGCCGATGGAGGCCCCCAGGTTCGTCATCGTGTTCTGGACCCCGCCTACCTCGCCGCTCTGCTCGTCGGGTACCGACGACACCGTCACGGCCCCCAGCTGGGAGGCGAGGCTCCCGATGCCGAGCCCGATCAGGAGCAGCGGCGCGGTGACCACCTCGGGCCCCGCACCGGCGTCGAGCGCCATCAGCAGCACGACGATGCCGAGCAGGAGCAGGCCGAACCCGATCCGCACGATGCGCCGGGGGGATGCGTGCGGGAACAGCCTGGGCACCCCGACGGCGGCGGCGAGGAGCGTGACCGACAACGGGAGCAGGCGGACGCCCGTCGCCACCGCCGAGAGACCGAGGGCGACGGAGAGGAAGAGCGGGATCACGAAGAAGATGCCGGCCTGCAGGAGGAACTGGAAGAAGAAGGACGTCAACCCGGCCTGCAGCTTTGGCACCTGCAGCATGCGGGGGTCCACCAGCATGGGCCCGCCCCGCGCTCGCTGACGGTTCTCCCACAGCACGAACAGGGCCAGGAGCCCGGCGCCGCCGAGGACGAGCCAGACGACCGGGGAGAGGCCCAGCCACTGCGGGGCCTCCGTCTTCGGCTGCACGAATCCCCAGGTCCCGGAGCGGACGATGCCGAAGACGATCGCGCCCAGCCCTGCGGCGGACAGGAGCGTGCCCACGGGGTCGAGCCTCGTCCCGGGCACGGCGGGGGAGTCGGCCATCCGCCGCGAGAGCATCAGGATGGCCAGCACGATGACGACCTCGCCCGCGAAGACCCAGCGCCAGCTCGCGTAGGTGGTCAGCAGGCCGCCGACCAGAGGTCCGACCGCCACCGCGATCGCGCCCGCCGACGCCACCAGGCCGTAGGCGCGCGGCCGCTCGGAGGCTGCGAAGTTGGTCGCCACCAGGGCCACGATGGACGGCATGATGAGCACGGCCCCGAGGCCCTCGAGGAGCGACCAGCCCAACAGGAGGACCGGCAGCGATCCCGCCACCGCGGTGATCGCCGAGCCCGTCCCGTAAATTAGGCAGCCGATCATGAAGGCGCGCTTGCGCCCGAGGATCTGACCGATCTTGCCGCCCGTGATCATGAAGGCGGCCATGACGAGCGTGTAGAGCGTGATCGCGAGCTGGATCCCGGTGACCGTCGTCCCCACGTCCTTGGCCACGGTCGCGATGGAGACGTTCATGACCGAGCTGTCCAACGTCATGAGGAACTGCGCCGACGCCAGGGTCATCAGGACGATGCCGCCACCCGCACGTCGGTCCACTCCCGTGGCGGTCATCGGCGCATTCTTGCCGACCCCGGAGGGATGGACGTCGGAGACCGTCCGTCGCCCGAAGCCGGTGTCTCGGACCGGCAACGGTCCGCTCTCGGTCGGGATGCGGGGATTTGAACCCCGGACCTCCTGCTCCCAAAGCAGGCGCGCTGCCAAGCTGCGCTACATCCCGTTGAAAACCACCAGTTTACTGGGCTTTTCGGCTATCCGGTGGGAAGCACCCCGCGAGCTTCGTGACTACGGCTGGGTGATCCCTCGGATCGTCACGGAGTTTGATCGCAATTCGACAACGCGGCATCCGAACAGGTCCATCCCACTGAGACGGTGATCGTGGGCTGCCCTCCGGACCACTCGTTCACGGTGGCGTCCTGTTGCCACTGAATGGTGATGGGGCCAGCGAGCAGTCCCGCGCCGTTCGGATCTGACGCAGAGACGGGGATCTCATTGGTCTGGGTGGGACCGATGGAGGTCGACTGGGACGACACGACCAGATCGACGTTCATTTCAACCGGATCGGGCGCGGGATTGGTGAACGTCCCGTAACCGGGCACCCAACCCTCAGCGGTCGACGGTGTGCCCGCGGCGGCGGCGGATGACCAGGATGCCGATCGCGGCAACCACGACCACCAGACCCCCGATGACGAGCAACAGCGTCGTCGAGAGCGAGTTGTCGGACGCAGCGGCGGGTGCCGAGGTGGGTGTCGCGCTGGGGACAGGCAGGGGTCTCAAGCGGCCTTCGAACCCGGCCACCGTCCGGTCGGGGGCCAGGATCCAACGCTGCTGGGTGACGACCACGCCCGGCCACAGGGATTGGGGCGGCATCGACACCCAAGCGGAGGTGCCGTCCGACGCGTAGTTGACGGTCATGGAGCCGCTGGTGCCCAGGTACTTGTAGTCCACGTCGACCTGGTACACGGGCAGCGTCGCCGGGGGATCCTGGAACGGGGGGTTGCCGAATACCGAGTCCGGCAGCCAGGCCTGCACGAAGGCGGTGGCCTGGCTGCTGTCGAGCGTGCGTCCGGACTCGGGGCCGTTGCCGGTGACGCTGCCGTCCAGGATCAGGAGCCCGGGGGCGAGCTGGTTGAGCGAGGGCTGGCCGCCGGCCCCGCTGGTCGTCGTGCTGCTCGTGGCTTGCGTCTGGGCACCAGCCGGCACCGCCGTCAAGGCCAGCCAGGAGAGGCCGAACGCACCGACGACGAGGCCGACGAGACCGCGGCAGACACCCGAGCGCGAGAGTCGCATGAGCGCACGAGACTACTCAGTACCAGGCGCCCAGGTATAGCGCCCAAAGTCATAAAAAAGGCCGAAAGCACCAGTTACATGGTGTAGTCACGCCACGCATGCATCCACGAACCGAGCAATGTCGAGACCGGGTCACCGATCGTCTTGACCTCATGCCCGACGCACACTAAACAGACCGGGCCGGTCCGGACTCACCGGACAGGAGAGATGGGGACAAGGGGAGGGCATGAGAATGCGTGGGTCGAGAATTGCGCTACTCGCACCGGGGGCGGTGATGGCGCTGTTGTTGCCGGTAATGGTGCTTGGGCTGCCATCAGGTTCCGCCGGCGCCGCCATAACCAACGCGTGCAGCTTCGGGCAGTACCCGAATGTGCCCGGGGGTCAGAGCCAGCTCACGGCGAACTGCACGTTCACCAACACGGGCTCGTCGTCGAACGAGACAATCGAGGACTTCCCAGACGCCGTGTGGCACAACGGTGCCGCGTGGCATGTCACCGATGGCGTGACCACCGCGGCCAGTACGACCGTCACGTCGGCCTCGGGGCACTTCAATGCCGCCACCGACATCAACGACACGATCTCGGGCCTGTACATCCCGGCGGACTCGTTCATCGTCGCGGTGAACAGTCCCACCTCGGTCACGTTGAACAATAAGGCGACCTTTTCGCATACGGCAGATACGCTGACCATCTCGAACTCCGACACCCGTTCAGTGACCAATGGCGCGACCACCAACCTATCCAAGACGGTCACTTCTGGCGTGCGCTCCGTGATAAACGGCATGACCACGGCCAGCTCCACCACGCTCACCTCTGCCACGGCTTTGTTCACCGCCAATGACGTCGGCGCCGCCGTGAACGACACGGCGTCGTCGCGGTCGCTGCTCAATGGCGTGACCACGGTCGGCTCCACGACGATCACCTCTGCCACGGCTGCGTTCACCGCCACTGATGTCGGTGCCACCGTGACGGACACGGGTGTAACAAAACACATCCCGCCGGGCGACACGATCGCCTCGGTGACCAACGGCACGACAGCGGTGCTCGCCGTCGCGGCGACCTTGTCGGGGACGGCGGAGCATTGGACCATCGCTCAAGCTACGCATCTCCCGCCGGGTGACACGATCGCTTCGGTGACCAACGGCACGACAGCGGTGCTCGCCACCGCGGCGACCCTGTCGGGGACGGCGGATCATCTGACGTTCGTCGACACCCTGGGCGTGGCCAACTTCACCTCTGCTGACGTCGGCGCCACCCTGGAGGGCACGAACATCCCGTTGTACGACACGATCGCCTCGGTGACCAACCCCAACACGGCGGTGCTCACCACCGCGGCGACGGCGACCGGGGCGGCTCAGACCCTGACCATCGTGTCGTCCACGACGCCCACCACGACCCGTGAGGTGACCGACGCGAACATCACTTCGGGCAGCACCACGCTGTCGTCGGCCAGCGCCAGCTTCGCGGCCTCCGACGCGCAGCTCCCGGTGATCGGCTGCGGCATCCCGACCGGGGCCTACATCGCTTCGGTGACCGACGCATCCGACGTCGTGCTGTCGGCGGCGGCTACGGCCACCCGGCCCTTCGCCGTGTCCGACGGCGCGACGACCTCTGGCTCAACGGTGGTGACTTCGGCCTCGGCCGGCTTCAGCACCGCCTGTGACGCCGACAAGTCGATCTCCGGGGCAGGCATCCCGGCCGGTGCCTACATCAAGTTGGTCACCAACCCGACGACGGTCACGATTTCGGCGGCTGCCACCGCGACCGCCACGGGCGTGAGCCTCACCGAGGCGCCGGGCGCAAACGAGGTGATCGGGCTGCCGACGGTGACAGCGCCGGCCACCGATGACGCGGTGTCCACCATCGGGTCGACCCTGACGCTCAACCCGACGCTGGTCAAGGGCGCGCAACCCTGTGCCGCCGGGGAGCCCTCGGGCGAGACCATCGAGGGTGGCTGGTACAACCCGGGCAGCTACTTGGCCAACACGCTGGCGCTCGCGCCGGCAGATCTCCCGACCGACACGATCGGCGAGATCCTCTACCCGACGTCGGTCGTTTCCTTCGCCGGCTACGTGCAGAACGAGGCTGCGAGCACGCCGGGTGAGCTGGACACTGCAGCGCACACCGACATCATCCTGCCGTTCGTGCCTACGGGGCTGGCCCTGTGCGCAACCCCGGCACTGGGCATCGGCTCGTCGTTCGCCTTCAACGGCTCGACGCTCGCCCAGCAGAAGGTGGCGACGGGGGTCGGCACCCCAGGCACAGGAGCCGTGCGCGGCATCATGAACCTGGGCAGTGGCGTCTCCACGACGACCGGCACCGCGTACCTCATCAACGGGAAGGGCTCGTCGCCTTACAGCGGCTCCTGCACCACCAACTTCCCGGCCGCCGTCGCGGACACGCCTTGTAGCTGAGCATTCCAGCTGGTGCGCTGACCCTCCCCACTTGAGGGAGAAGGGTCGGGGCGCCGGATCTACACGGCAGGGGAGCGGGCATCGAGCCCGCTCCCCTGTCCGCGTCCTGGGCCGGGACGAGGCGTCTTGCCCGGGCGGCTGCCGCTGGACGCCGCCACCCTCGTCGGGCGCGACGTGTCCTCTGGGTCCGCCCCCCTGTCGTGCTCGTATGACTGGCACAGCACGGGTCCGAGCCGGCGGGCCCGGTGCCAGAGCTCGAAGGGTCGTCCACCGGTCGCCACACGGGAGATCTGGAGCAGGCTGGCGGGTCCACGGAGCTGGCTGTGCACAGACCGAGGCCGATCCTGGCACCGTGATGCGGCTGGCCGGGGCGGTGGATTGGCCTAGCGAGCTGTACGAGAAACGGACCGGCTGAGGGGATATCTCCGGACCTTTCGGTCAGCGGCGACCTGCATCGTCGCAGGTGAGCAGACCTTTCCGAACTTCTTCGTCCCACTGCTGGCGCGGCCGAGCGGCGCGACATCCGTGGTCCCTACGCCGTGCTCCCGGGATGGACCGCGCCGCGCCCGAGGCGACGGCACGATCGCGCCGGGGATCACCCGTCGGCCAGGAGCTCCCCGTCGGAACCGACCGCCAGGTGGATCGGCGTCAGGCCCCGCGGCGCCGGCGGGCTGACGACGGCACCCGTCGTAGGGTCGAACTCCGAGCCGTGGCACGGGCACACGATGAGCTTGGCGCCCTGCGAGTAGCCGACCGTGCAGCCTGCGTGGGGGCACACGGCGTCGTAGGCGACGAACTGGCCCTGGGTCAGCTGGAGGACCAGCCCGGGGTCGCCGGTGGCCGGGTCCGTGAACGTCGCCGAGCCGCCGACCGGCACCTGGCTGGCCAGGCCGATCTTCTTGCCGGCTGGGCCCGCTCCGGTCGTCGTGGTGGCGCCGCCCGGCTCCGTGGTGGTGGTGGTTGCACCGCCGACGGGCGGCGCGGTGGCCGAGAGGGCCGTCGTCCCGCCCCCTGTGGGGCTCTTCACGCCACCGACGGCCCGTCCGATCCCGGCCGCCGCTCCTGCGGCGACGGCGCCGGCGACGGCCGAGGCGGCGACCGCGCTGCCGCCGAGGACGAGCGTCCGGCGGTCGAGGGCGTCGGGTCCCCGCTGGACGATGGTGCCTCGCTCGTCGGTGAGGAAGGGGCAGCGGAAGACGTCGCACGGATCGCCGTCCCGCGCCGAGCACGTGTCCTTCTCGTAGTGGCCGCAGACCTGCTGGACCAGTTCGAAACGGACCCCGACGATGGTCGGCGGCCCCTGCTTCGCTTCGGTAGCCACCCGGCCGGCGATCACCGCGTCGAGGGACAGCACCCCCCCCGAGCCGGCGAGCAGCAGGGGGATCCAGGCGAAGAAGAAGACGATGTCAGCGCCCGTGTAGTAGGGCGAGGAGTGGAAGCTCACCGTCAGGAAGAGGGTCAGCGAGAGCAGCATCCCGCCCACGGCCGCCACGCGGGTCCACAGGCCGAGCAGGGCACCCAGGCCGACGGCGAGCTCGCCCAGCGCGATGAGGACGCCGATCGGCACGGCGTACTGGAGCAGGTGTCCGAGGATCAGGTGGAGGGGGCTGGTCCGTATGGAGGCGATCAGCTGGGCCTGGATGCTCGAGGGGCTGTTGGCGTCGAAGAAGTTCGGGTTGGCCAGCTTCTGCAGCCCGGCGAAACAGAAGGTGAAGCCGAGGAAGGCCCTCAGGGGCAGCAGGGCCCATCCCGAGAGGGCGTACGCCCGCGGCGGGGGCCGGTCGAACCGGGTGCGCCGCCGCCGGCGCCCCATGCCGGACCGCGCTCGCCCCCCTGTCGGTGTGACCGGGCGCGTTCGTTGTGCCATGCCAACTTTCTCCGCTCTCGACTCTGGCCCCGAGCGCTGCACACAAAGGAATAGCACGTGGCAGACCGGTGCCGGGGTCGGCTTAGGGGTCTACGGGGTCACCCCGTCTGCGGATGGGTCGGGGCTCAGGCCCGATCCACCGCCAGCACCCGCCAGTCGTCGGGCACGCCCTTGAGGGTGTGCCGGCCCCGGTCCTCGAAGACGATGCCCGAGCCGACGACGAGGTCGCGCACGGTGCCCGTCGCGAGGACCTCGCGGGCGCCCGCCATGGAGCTCACCCTCGATGCGATGTGCACGGCGATGCCCCCGATGTCGTCGCCGCGCAGCTCCACCTCACCGGTGTGCAGCCCGGCCCGCAGCTCCATGCCGGCCGCGCCCGCGGCGTCCACCATGGCCACGGCGCACCGCACCGCTTGGGCGGGCGACGCAAAGCGCGCCAGGATCCCGTCGCCCGTGGTCTTCACGAGGACGCCCTCGTGCCGGTTGAGCAGCCGGCCGACGTTGACGTCGAACTCGTCGAGCACACCCCGCCACTGGCGGTCGCCCGCCGCCGCGGCGTGCACCGTCGAGTCCACGATGTCGGTGAAGAGGACGGTGGAAAGCGTGCGCGTCGGCGCGTGCACGCCCCGGCCCCCGGTCACGAATTCCTCGATCTCGTCGACGACGGAGTCGAAGTCGCCGGCCCACGGGAGCATGTCCGGCCCGGGGAAGGTGACGAAGCGGGCTCCGGTGATGTGCTCGGCCAGGTAGCGCCCGTGCTCGCTGAGGTTCGCGTAGCACTCGGTGCGCGCGATGACGAGTGTGGGGCACGTGATGGCGGGGAGGCACCAACGCACGTCGGCGGAGAAGGTGACCATGTTGAAGGCCAGGGCGGTGGCGGGACTGGCGCCGCGCCGTGCCGCCCGCCCCCACCAGTCCTGGAAGCCGACCCGATGCGCCAGGCTCGGGGCGAAGATCGAGACGTCCCTCGGCACGCCGCCTTCCACGATGGGCACGTCGATGCCGGCCCCCGCGACCAGGTCGTCGTCGGACACGCCGAAGCCGTAGTCGGCCGCCGCACCGACCCGCGCCGTCCCGTTGACGACGACGAGCGACCGCACACGCTCGGGGTGGGTGGCGGCCAGCCACAGTGCGGCCATGGTGCCGCCCCCGTTCCCCACCACGACCGCGGACGAGCAGCCGGTCGCGTCCATCACGGCGAGCGCGTCGCGGCCCCAGCCCTCTATGGAAGGGTCCGTACCCGTCGGCAACGGGTCCGAGAGCCCGAGACCGCCCGCATCGAAGCGGATGAGCCGCGTGAAGTCCGCCAGGCGCTCGGTGTAGCCGAGCCAGTTCGGCTCGTCCGAGGTCTCGTCGATGGAGATCATCAGCCCGCTGCTGAATTCCAGGAGGTCGACCGTGCCGTCTGCGGCCGACCCGGGTGCCGCGGGTCTCTCCCACACCTGGTACGCCACGTGGATCCCGTCACGCAGGGCGTACTGGGTCGGTGGCGCCTCCATACCGATTGCAGTCTGCCGTGCGGAGCGGCCGGACGGTGCGGAGGGTGGGAGGCGGCCGGGCGGGTCCGCTCAGCGCGCCCCGCGCACCAGGCGGCCCGGCAGCTCGCCGGTGGCCTCGCCGTGCTCGAACGTTACGGTCCCGGCCTTGATGGTGGCCACGTACCCCGTGGCCTTCTGGAGCAGCCGGCGGCCGCCCGCCGGAAGGTCCGTCGCCACGTAGGGGGCGCTCAGCGCCAAGGCCTCGTAGTCGATCAGGTTGAAGTCGGCCAGCGCGCCGGGCTCGACGGTGCCCCGGTCCGACATTCCGAAGAGGCGGGCGGTGTCGCGGGTCTGCTTCTGCACGACGTACTCGAGCGGGAGCGTCTCGCCACGGCTGCGGTCGCGCGTCCAGTGGGTCAGCATGAAGGTGGGCATGGATGCGTCGCAGATGGTGCCGGTGTGGGCGCCGCCGTCGGCCAGCCCGACCAGGCCCTGCGGGTGCAGCATCATGGCGCGCACGTGGTCGAGGTCGCCCGTCGCGTAGTTCAGGATCGGGAGATAGAGCAGCCCCTGGCCGCCGTCGCGGGCCATCTCGTCGTAGGCCACCTCGAGCGGCGACACCCCGCGCGCGGCGGCGATGCCGGCGAGGGACCTCTCGGGACCGGGCTCGTAGTCGGGCGGGTCGCCGAGCACGAAGGTGCGGCGGTACGCCTTCTCCATGGCCTCCGCCTGGGCGGGCGTCTCCGGCTTCCAGTCCACGATGGCGCGCCGCACCTCGGGGTCGGCCAGCGCCGTCGTGAGCTCGGCGGCGGACAGGTCCCGGCCGCGTAGCGCGCGGTAGGCCGGGAAGTCGGCGAAGAGGCACAGCGTCGTGTGGTGGCCCGAGAGGATGCCCGTCGGCCGCCCCGCGATCTGGGGGAACAGCTGCGCCCCTTCGGCACACGCGTCGAGCGACGCCGCCAGCTCGCGGCGCCACAGCTCGGGGTCGTCGTCCTGCTGCAGGAGCACGTAGCTGACGGGGCGCCCGGTGGCGGCCGAGAGCCGGCGCATCCAGTCGACCTCCTTGGCCGCGTCCTCGAGCATCTCGCCCGCCGAGCCCAGCGGGGCCAGCTCGAAGACGCCAGTGCCCGCGTCGCCCAGGGCCGAGCCGATGCCGAACAGCTCGTCCTCGGCCGCGTAGGTGCCCGGGACCAGCTCGCCGTCGATCGCCCGGTGCCCGAGCGTGCGCGAGGTCGAGAACCCCAGCGCACCTGCCCGCAGCGCCTCGAGCACGATGGCCCGCATGGCCTCGATGTCCCGATCGTTCGCGGGCTCGTTGCGGGCGCCCCGGTCGCCCATGACGTAGGCCCGCACGGCCCCGTGGGGGACCTGGGAGCCGACGTCGACCGTCCAGCGCCGGCGTTCGAGCGCATCGAGGTACTCGGGGAACGTCTCCCACTCCCACTCGATGCCTTCGGCGAGGGCGGTGCCGGGGATGTCCTCCACGCCCTCCATGAGCCCGATGAGCCAGTCGTGGCGGTCGGGCTCGGCCGGCGCGAAGCCCACACCGCAGTTCCCCATCACGAGCGTGGTCACGCCGTGCCACGACGACGGCGCGAGCTCGGAGTCCCACGTGACCTGCCCGTCGTAGTGGGTGTGCACGTCGACCCAGCCCGGGGTGACCAGCAGGCCGTCGGCGTCGATGGTCCTGGAGGCGCCGCCCTCCACCTGCCCCACGTCGGTGATGCGGCCGGCGTCGACGGCGACATCCGCCGTGCGCGCCGCCGCGCCCGTCCCGTCGACCAGGCTCCCGCCCTTGATGATCAGTTCGTGCACGCCGGGAATCGTCTCACGCCGGGCGGCCGCGCGCCTGCCGGGCCGGCGTGGGGCTTCAGACCTTGGCCTTGCCCAGAATCCGGTTCATCTTGGTGCCGCAGACCGGGCAGGTGCCCTGGGCGGCGCGGCGCCCGTTGGCGAGCTCGACCTCTTGGCCGTCGAACTCACGCTTCTCCCGGCACTTCACGCAGTACCCCTCGTAGTTAGCCATGGCAACTCCTCTGGTCGGTGATGGCCCTGGACGGCTGACGAACGTAGCGGGAGGGTTACAAAAAAGGGGGGATGGTCACACAACGGCGGGGGCCGGGCAGGGATAGGGTCGCCCTCGTGGGTGACAACGGTGCAGCTCAGGACGGTGGTTGGCAGCAACGGGGGGTGGAGGCGACGGCGGCGCTGGCCGAGACCTGGGAGGCCCTGGCCGAGGTGTGCCGGGAGCTGTCGGCGACGGAGTGGGGCCTGCCGACGGAATGCCCCGGCTGGGACGTCAAGGACCAGCTGTCCCACCTCATCGGGATCGAGCGCTCGCTGCTCGGCGAGGCGGCGCCCGAGTGGGACGGCCCGCTCGGCCCGCACGTGAAGAACGACGTCGGCGCCGGCAACGAGCGCTGGGTTGCCGTGCGCCGGCCCCTGCCCGGCGCCCAGGTCCGGGCCGAGTTCGTCGAGGTGACCCGATCCCGGCTGGCCCAGCTCGACGCGCGTTCGGGCGAGGACTGGGCCGCCGTCGGCTGGAGCCCGGTCGGCCAGGTGCCCTACGCGGTGTTCATGGAGGTCCGGGCCTTCGACAGCTGGGTCCACGAGCAGGACGCGCGGCACGCGCTGGATCGCCCGGGCGGCGGCGGGAACCGCGCCTCCTCACTGTCCCTCGACCGCGTGCAGGGTGCCATGCCGTTCGTCGTGGGCAAGCAGGCGGGCTGCGCCGACGGCACCGTCGTGCGCTTCGACGTCTCGGGGACCGGGCACGACGCGCGCGCCTTCACGATCGCCGTGGAGGGCGCGCGGGCCCGCACGGTCGGCGACGAGCTGGCTCCCACGGTGACGCTGTCCCTGTCGAGCATCGACTTCGTGCGCCTCGGCTGCGGGCGGGCCACGGCGGCACAGGTGGAGGCCGCCGGCGGGCTGGCGTTGTCGGGGGACGCCGCGGTGGGCCGGTCGGTCCTCGGCGCGATGAACTTCATGGTCTAGGAGGCGTGCCCGGGCGCGGTGGCCCCGTCGCGTTGCCCGGCCGGGCCCCCGTCCCCTGCCCGGTAGAGTGGTCGGCTCGTGATGCGTGCGACTGCCGAGCCGCTGGAGGGGAACCTCGTCCGCCTGAGCGTGGAGATCGACGAGCCCGAGTTCGATCGCGCCCTGGGCGATGTCGTGCGAGCGCTCGCCCGGCAGGTCCGCGTGCCGGGCTTTCGCCCCGGCAAGGTGCCGCGCAAGGTGCTCGAGGCCCGCATGGGTGGCGCGGGCGCGCTGCGCGCCGAGGCACTGCGCGAGTCGCTGCCCGACTTCTACGCCCGCGCCGTGGTCGACACCGAGCTCGACCCGATCGCGCAGCCCGACATCGACATCACCGGCGGCGAGGAGGCCGGCGCGGTCTCCTTCGACGCGGTGGTGCAGGTGCGGCCCATCGTCGCCATCCCCGGCTACGACGGACTCCAGGTGACGTTGCCCGGTCTCGCCGTCAGCGAGGAGGAGGTGCAGCAGCAGCTCGACCGCCTGCGCGAGAACGACGCCGAGCTCGAGCTCGTCGAGCGGCCCGCCATCGACGGGGACCTGGTGACGATCGACCTGCACGGCAACGACGCCTCGGGCGCCGAGGTGGTGGGCGTCGACGACTATCTCTACGAGGTCGGCAGCGGGTCCGTCGTCCCCGAGCTCGATGCCGAGCTGCACGGCGCCAAAGCCGGTGCCATCCTCGCCTTCGATGCGCCCAACCCGAACGACACCGAGGAGCGCGTCGCCTTCCGGGTGCTGGTCAAAGAGGTCAAGGTCAAGAAGCTGCCCGAGGTCACCGACGAGTGGGCGGCCGAGAGCTCGGAGTTCGAGACCGCCGCCGAGCTGCGGGCCGACCTCGAGGCGAGGATCGGGCGCGTCAAGCTGATGCAGAGCCAGCTGGCGCTGCGCCAGAAGACCGTCGAGGCGCTGACCGGGCTCGTCGCCGACGAGGTGGTCCCCGAGGTCCTGGTGGATGCCGAGGTGAACGAGCGTCTCCACGACCTCCAGCACCGGCTCGAGGCCCAGAAGCTGGGCCTGGCCGAGTACTTCCAGGCCACGGGCACGTCCCCCGACGAACTGCTGGCGGCCGTGCGGGTCGACGCGCAGGCCGCCGTGAAGGCCGACCTGGCCCTTCGCGCCCTGGTGGAAGCGGAGGAGCTCACGCTCAGTGACGACGAGCTGAATGCCGAGATAGTCACGATGGCCGACCGCATGGGCACCACCCCGGCAGAGCTCCGCGGCCAACTCGACACGGCCGGCCGGACGGGCGCGGTACGCTCGGAGCTGCGCAAGGGCAAAGCGCTGGAGTGGCTGCTCGACCACGTGGAACTCTTTGACGAAGAAGGTAACCCGATGTCACGGGACGACCTCAGGGTGGATGCTTCGAAGGACGACGAGGCCGAGCAGAGTGAGGAGAGCGAGTGACGGTGCACAGTGCGGGGGACGCAATGTTGGCCTACAACTATCTGGTTCCCACGGTGATCGAGTCGTCCAACCGCGGCGAGCGCGCCTACGACCTCTACTCGCGCCTCCTGCGCGAGCGCATCATCTTCCTCGGCACCCCGGTGGACGACGCGGTGGCGAACCTGATCTGTGCGCAGATGCTCTTCCTCGAGTCCGAGGAGCCCGACAAGGACATCCACCTCTACATCAACTCGCCCGGCGGTGAGATCACGGCGCTCTTCGCCATCTACGACACGCTCAAGTTCATCAAGGCCGACGTGTCCACCTTCTGTTTCGGGCAGGCCGCCTCCGCCGCCGCGGTGCTGCTGGCCGCCGGGGCCAAGGGCAAGCGGTTCGCGCTGCCCCATGCCCGAATCCTGCTCCACCAACCCTGGGGCGGCGTCGAGGGCCAGGCGAGCGACATCGAGCTGCAGGCCAGGGAGATCCTCCGCATGCGCGACCTGCTGTCGGGCATGCTTGCCGAGGACACGGGGCAGACGCAGGAGAAGGTGGCGCAGGACACGGACCGCGACTTCATCATGACGGCGGAGGAGGCCGTGACCTACGGCATCATCGACGAAGTCATCACGGCCCGTAACGTCGCCTCGCTCGAGGCAATCGGCGCCGCATAGGACCATCGGCACGGGGACGGGAGAAATCGGTGGCGAAGTTCGGTGAGGGTGGGGATCTCGTCAAGTGCAGCTTCTGCGGCAAGACGCAGAAGCAGGTCAAGAAGCTCATCGCGGGCCCTGGGGTCTACATCTGCGACGAGTGCATCGACCTGTGCAACGACATCATCGCCGAGGAGCGCGACGAGTCCACCGAGCTGAGCTTCGAGGACCTGCCCAAGCCGCGCGAGATCTTCGACTTCCTCAACGACTACGTCGTCGGCCAGGAGTACGCCAAGAAGATCCTCTCTGTCGCCGTCTACAACCACTACAAGCGGGTCCAGGCGGGCCCTCCCGTCCAGGACGACGGTGTGGAGCTGGCCAAGTCGAACATCCTGCTGCTCGGGCCGACCGGGTGCGGCAAGACGCTGCTGGCGCAGACGCTGGCCCGCATGCTGAACGTGCCCTTCGCCATCGCCGACGCCACGGCGCTCACCGAGGCGGGCTACGTGGGCGAGGACGTCGAGAACATCTTGCTCAAGCTGATCCAAGCGGCCGACTACGACGTCAAGCGGGCCGAGACCGGCATCATCTACATCGACGAGATCGACAAGATCGCCCGCAAGAGCGAGAACCCGTCGATCACGCGCGACGTCTCTGGCGAGGGCGTGCAGCAGGCACTGCTCAAGATCCTCGAGGGCACCACCGCGTCGGTGCCGCCCCAGGGCGGACGCAAACACCCGCACCAGGAGTTCATCCAGATCGACACGACGAACATCCTGTTCATCTGCGGCGGGGCGTTCGCCGGGCTCGACAAGCTGATCGAGGGCCGCATCGGCAAGCGTGGGATCGGCTTCCGGGCCGAGGTGCACCGCAAGGATCGCGACGACGGCGAGATCCTGCGCCACGTGCTGCCCGAGGACCTGATCAAGTTCGGGCTCATCCCCGAGTTCATCGGGCGGCTCCCGGTCGTCAGCGCGGTCTCGCCGCTGTTCAAGGACGCGCTGGTGCAGATCCTCATCGAGCCGAAGAACGCGCTGACGCGGCAGTACGAGCGGGTGTTCGCACTCGACAACGTGGAGCTCGAGTTCACGCCCGACGCGCTCGAGGCCGTGGCCGAGCAGGCGCTGCTCCGGGGCACGGGCGCCCGCGGCCTGCGCGCCATCCTCGAAGAGGTCCTGCTCGACGTGATGTACGACCTTCCCAGCCGCACCGACGTGGGCAAGTGCGTGGTTGACCGTTCCGTGGTGCTGGACCGGGTCGCCCCTACCCTCGTGCCGCTCGGGGGCGCGCCGGTCAAGGCAACCCGCTCCCGCCGCGCCGCGTCCTGAACGAACCGGTCCTCGCGGTGCCCGCGCCTTTCGACGGGCTCGACGACGCGCTGGCGTGGCTCGACGACCACATCGACTTCGAGGCGAGCATGCCCCGCCGCCGTGCGCTGCCCACCCTCGAGCGCATGCACGCGCTGACCTCACTGCTCGGCGAACCCCAGGACTCCATCCCCTCCATCCACATCACGGGCACCAACGGCAAGGGGTCCACCTCCGCCATGGCGACGGCGCTGCTCATCGCGAACGGCCTGACCGTCGGCACGTACACCAGCCCCAACCTGCACAGCGTGGGGGAGCGCCTGGCCCGCAACGGCCAGGCGATCGACGACGAGTCCCTGACGGCGGTCCTGACCGAGCTCGCGCTCCTCGAGCCGCTGCTGGCCGAACGACCGACGCGCTTCGAGCTGCTGACCGCGGCCGCCTTGTCGTGGTTCGCCACCGAGGCCGTCGATTCCATGGTCGTGGAGGTGGGGCTCGGGGGCACCTGGGACTGCACCAACGTCGTGCGTGGCGACGTGGCGGTGCTCACCAACGTCAGCTTCGACCACACGGACGTCCTGGGCCCGACCCTCGAGGGGATCGCCGCCGACAAGGCCGGCATCATCGAGCCGGGCAGCCGGGTCGTCGTGGGAGAAACGGCCCCTGAGCTGGTCGACATCCTCGTGTCCCGGGCCGAGGAGATGGGTGCAGCCTCGCTCTGGTTGGCGGGGCGGGACTTCGGCGTCGAGTCGAACCAGCTTGCCGTCGGGGGGCGCCTGGTGACCCTGTGGACGCCCGGCGGTCGCTATGAGGACGTCTTCCTCCCGCTGCACGGCGCCCACCAGGGCGTCAACGCCGCCGTCGCGCTGGCCGCCGTCGAGGCGTTCTTCGACACGCCGCTGGCGCCCGACGTCGTGGACGAGGGACTGGCCGACGTGCGGGTGCCGGGCCGCCTCGAGGTCCTTGGTCGGCGCCCGCTGCTGCTGGTCGACGGCGCGCACAACGCGGCGGGCATGGCGGCGTTGGCCGACGCCCTGACCGAGGAGTTCGCGGTCGACGGCGTCTCGATCGCGGTGGTGGGGATGCTCTCGGGGCGCGACCCGTCCGCCATGTTGGGGCCGCTCGCGTCGGCCGGCGTGACGATGGTCGTCGCGTGCGAGCCTGACTCTCCGCGCGCCATGCCGGCCGCCGCGGTCGCCGAGGCCGGCCGCGCGCTCGGGTTGGCCGTGATGGAAGAGCCCGATGTGCGCAACGCGCTGCGCGCGGCGCGCGGGATGGTCGGCGCCGACGGGCTGGTCGTGGTCGCGGGCTCGCTCTATGTCGTCGGCGCGGCGCGCGCCGACGCGCTCGCCTCCGCCGTGCCCTGGGAGGACGCCGGGCGCTGACAGCACGGCAGGCCGGTCGCGTGCCGGTTGTGTAGTGTCGTCCACTCGTGGACCGCACCCTTGTCATCGTGAAGCCTGACGGCGTCGAGCGCGGCCTGGCCGGCGAGATCGTCAGCCGGCTGGAACGCAAGAAGCTGCGCCTTGTGGCGGCCGAGCTCCGGACCATCACCAAGGAGGTGGCCGAGACTCACTACGCCGAGCACCGCGAGCGCCCGTTCTTCAACGACCTGGTGACGTTCATCACGCGGTCGCCCTCGCTCGTCATGGTCGTCGAGGGGCCCGCGGACACCTACGCGGTGGTCCGCCTGATGATGGGCGCCACGAATCCCGCCGAGGCGGCGCCGGGCACCATCCGCGGCGAGCTCGGGATCGAGACGGCGGAGAACCTCGTGCACGGGTCCGACTCGCACGAATCGGCGGCGCGGGAGATCGCCTTGTTCTTCCCAGGCTTGGCCACGCCGTAGGCGCCTTCGCGCCGCACGCCGGCGCGTATGGCGGAAATCCCAGGTCAGATGGGCGTGACACGCCGTCCGCCTTGTGGACCCCCCGCGAGTCCCGTAGCCTGTGGGCGCACCACCAGGGGTGCCGGCACCTCCGGCGCCCATCCGGAGTCCCTAGGAAGAGTTCCAGCTATGGCCGAAAACCGTCTTTCCCTCCTTGGTCGTGACATGGCCGTCGACCTCGGCACCGCGAACACGCTGGTGTACGTCCGCGGCCGCGGCATCGTCCTGAACGAGCCATCCGTCGTCGCGGTCGACATCAAGGACGGGAGGCCGCTGGCCGTGGGCGCCGAGGCCAAGCGGATGATCGGCCGTACGCCGTCGAACATCCAGGCCATCCGACCCCTGAAGGACGGAGTCATCGCCGACTTCGAGATCTGCGAGAAGATGCTGCGCTACTTCATCCACCGGGTGCACCAGCGCCGCTTCGCCAAGCCGCGCATGGTCATCTGCGTGCCCTCGGGCATCACGGGCGTCGAGCGTCGGGCAGTCATGGAGGCGGCCGAGTACGCCGGCGCACGGCGCGCCTACATCATCGAGGAGCCCATGGCAGCCGCCATCGGCGCCGGCCTCCCCGTGCACGAGCCGACGGGCAACATGGTCGTCGACATCGGTGGTGGGACGACAGAAGTCGCAGTGATCTCGCTCGGTGGGATCGTCACCAGCCAGTCCGTGCGCATCGGGGGCGACGAGCTCGACGAGGCGATCGTCTCGTTCGTGAAGAAGGAGTTCAGCCTGGCGCTCGGTGAGCGCACGGCGGAGGAGATCAAGATCACCCTCGGGTCGGCCTACCCCTTGGAGCAGGAGCTGCACGCCGAGATCCGCGGCCGCGACCTCGTGAGCGGCCTCCCCAAGACGATCGTCGTCTCCACGGAGGAGATCCGGCGGGCCATCGAGGAGCCCGTGTCCGCCATCATCGACGCGGTCAAGGTCACCTTGGACCGGACGCCGCCCGAGCTGGCGGCCGACATCATGGAGCAGGGCATCGTGCTGACCGGGGGCGGAGCGCTCCTCCACGGGCTCGAGGCACGCCTCCAGCACGAGACCGGCATGCCCATCGTGGTGGCCCGGGACCCCCTGAACTGCGTCGCCATCGGCAGCGGGCAGTGCCTGGAAGAGTTCGAAGCGCTGAAGCGGGTGCTGATCACCACCTCCACGCGCTGACCTATCGATCGGTTTCCTCTGGGTGGCCCGATCTCGGCGGTCGCGCCGCACGTTGACGGTCATCATCCTCGTCGTTCTCTCGCTGTCCCTGATCTCACTCGACCTCAACGGGCGGACCCACAGCCTGACGTCGGGCGTCAAGTCCGTGGCGAACGACGTCTACGCCCCGTTGCGCCAGGGCATACTCGACGTCATCAGCCCCATCGGCGACTTCTTCGCCGGCGCGTTCAACTACAGCTCCCTGCAGTCGGAGAACGAGAAGCTGCAGCGAACGATCGGGCAGTTCCGCGCCGCCCAGGCCGAACACTCCTTCGAGGAGACCCAGCTGAAGGAGTTGACCGCACTGCAGAACCTTCCCTTCCTGCAGTCGTTGCCCACCGTGACCGCACAGACGATCGACCAGTACACGTCCAACTTCACCGCGACCATCACGCTGGACAAGGGCCGCGCCGACGGAGTGGACGTCGGCTTCCCGGTCATCGGTGCGGGCGGCCTCGTCGGGCAGGTGATCCAGGCGTTCCACCACACATCGGTGGTGCGCCTGATCACCGACGGCCAATCGAAGGTCGGCGTGACGTTCGGCAACCAGCTCACCGGGATCGTCGACGGCCAGGGTCCCGAGAGCTCCATGACGGCCGATCTCGTGGCACCGCACACGCCCCTGCAGAAGGGGGAGCTCATGTACACGAGCAGCCTCGACGCGGCATCGTTCCCACCGGGGATCCCGGTTGCCACCGTGCAGTCGTTCCACACCGCCGCCGGCGCCAGCCAGGAGAGCATCGAGGTCGCCCCCAAGGCTGACCTCGACCAGCTCGCCTACGTGGACATCGTGCAGTGGGTGCCGCCGCCATGACCGCTCGCTCGGTCCTTCGGGTCGCGCTGGTGATCTTCGTGACGCTGATGGTGCAGCAGACGGTGATGGTGGCGCTGCGCATCGGCGGGGTCCATCCCGACCTGCTGTGGCTGCTCCCCATCACTGCCGCTCTGCTCGACGGGCCCGAGACCGGCGCCATCGTGGGGTTCTGGGCGGGGCTGGCGTTCGACCTGGTGCTGCCGACGCCTTTCGGCCTGTCTGCCCTGGTGGGCTGCCTGCTCGGCTACGTCACCGGGTCCCTTACGGCTGCGGTGGACCCCCGGGCGGCCTGGCTCAAGCCGGTGGCCGCGCTTGCGGGGAGCGTCGCAGCGGACATGCTGTTCGCCGTGCTCGGCGCGATCCTCGGTCAACAGCAGATGGTGCAGGTCGACTTCCTGGCCCTGTGCCTGGTCGTGGGCGTGTCCAGCCTGGTGCTGGTCCTCCCGGTCAACCGGCTCATGCGGTGGGCCCTGGCCGGTGAGAACAACCGCCGCTCGCTCGTGCCGGCGCAGACGCCCAGCAGGGCCTGGTGAAGCGGACCCTCCGTCACCCGATCCGAGGCGACCGGCTCCACCCCAGGCCCTCGACGCGTCCGGCGCGCCGAAGCTCCTGGCGCACCGACGCGCGCCAGCCGCGCATGCGCCCCCGCAAGAGCGTCAGCGTGGCCTCCATCGTGGGGAACCCCGAAGAGGAGGAGTCGCGCCCCAATCTGCGCCTGCGCGTCGTCGGGATCGCGGTGCTGCTCCTCTTCGCGGTCCTCGTGCTGCGCCTGTGGACCCTCCAGGTCGTCGAGGGCAAGACCTACGCCGCCGCCGTGACGCGGAACCAGGTGCGTGTCGTGAGCATCCCCGCGCCGCGTGGTGAGATCGTGGACCGCAACGGCACGGTCCTGGTGTCCAACATCCCGCAGCAGGAGATCCTGCTCTCGCGCGCCGAGGCGGCGCAGAACCCGAGCATCGTCGGCATGGTCGCCGCACTGGTCGGCCAGACGCCGGCCCAGGTCACCGCGTCCATCAACAACAACCAGTACAGCCCGTACGAGCCGGTACCGGTCGCGGTCGGCGTCTCCACCGCCACCGTGCAGTTCCTGCAGACGCACCAGTCGGAGTACCCCGGCGTGAGCGTCGAGACGGTGGCGCAGCGCACCTACCCCCAGGGCGGCACCACGGCGACCCATGTCATCGGCTACGTGGGCGACATCCCGGGCAGCTACCTGGCCGCCCACCCCAACGACGGCTACACGCAGGGCAGTCAGGTCGGCGTGTCGGGTATCGAGGCCCAGTACGAGCCGTACCTGCGGGGGGTCGAGGGTCGCCAGGCTCTCTCGGTCGACGCCAGCGGCACCGTGGTGGGGACCCTCAGCACCACGGCCCCGCAAATCGGCGACACGGTCGTGCTCAACATCGACAACGGGTTGCAGCAGGCGGTCCAGAACGACCTGCAACAGCAGATCCTGGCGGACCGGAAGACGCTCGACACGATCGACAACAAGTACCCACCGGCCCCGAACGGCGCCGTCGTGGTGATGAACCCCCAGAACGGCCAGCTGCTCGCCATGGCCTCCTATCCCTCCTACGACCTCAACCAGTGGGTGGGCGGCATCTCGACGGCCAACTTCGACGCGCTGCAGGCGTCGGGTGCCGAGAACAACTACGCCATCGAGGGCCAGTACACCCCGGGCTCGACCTTCAAGCTCGTCACGGCCACCGCGGCGCTGCAGGCCGGGCTCATCCAGCCGGGCACCCCCTACTACGACTCGGGCCACTACAAGATCACCGGGTGTCCTGCGCCCGGGGTCAACAACGACACCGGGTGCGTCCTCAGCGACAACCCGGGCGACGGAACCGGCACCTACGACGTCAGTGGCGCGTTGACCGTGTCGAGTGACGCGTTCTTCTACCACCTGGGCGACCAGTTCTGGCAGGAGCGCGGCACCTTCGGGGACACGCCGATCCAGAACCAGGCGACCGCCTATGGGGAGGGGACCATCACCGGTATCGACCTCCCCGGGGAGGCGCAGGGGCGGGTGGACGGCTACCTGCTCCGGGCCAAGCTGCACGCCGAGGCGCCCAAGGCGTTCCCCTATACCGCCTCGTGGTTCACCGGCGACAACGTGGAACTGGCTTTCGGGCAGGGCGAGACCGTGCTGACGCCCATTGAGCAGGCGGTGGCCTACTCCACCTTCGCCAACGGCGGGACGCGCTACGCGCCGCAGGTCGCTTCCGAGATCGTCGACCCCCTGACAGGCAAGGTCGTCAAGAAGCTGGCGCCGCAGGTGACCGGGCACGTGGCCATCTCCCCGGCCAACTACTCGGCGATCCTGCAGGGACTCGAAGGAGTGGTCTCGAACCCGAGTGGCACCGCGTACGGGGACTTCCAGGGCTTCCCCTCCTCGTGGAACCTCGCCGGCAAGACGGGCACCGCCTCGAACCAGAAGGGGCTCTCGCCCAACAGCTGGTTCGTGGCGTTCGGTCCCAACCCCAACCCGACCTATCTCGTGCTGGCCGTGATCGATCAAGGTGGCTACGGCGCTGAGGCCGCGGCTCCGCTGGTGCGCAACATCTTCAACTACATCGCGGCCAATCCCGTGAACGCGCAGGCGACGACGCCGACCCCGGCCCACCCGCCGAGCCTGACCGCGCCCACCGCCAACCCGCCTCTCGGGACGCCGACCACGACGACGACGACCACGCCGCCTGGCTCCAGGGGCGCCGCCGGCGCAGGCACCACCACCACGACGACCACCACCACACCGGGAGCCTGAGCGGCCCGGGACGCACCGGGGGTCCTCTACGGTGGAGGGTCATGGAGACCCTGTGGCCCGAGATCGAACGCCTGCTGCCCACGGTGTCCAAGCCGGCCCGTTACATCGGCGGCGAGCAGGGATCCGTGCTCCCCGAGCACGGCAAGGGGAAGGTGGCCTGGCTGCTGATCTACCCCGACACCTACGAGATCGGCTTGCCCAACCAGGGCCTGCAGATCCTCTACGAGATCCTCAACGAACGCCCGGACGCGCTGGCCGAGCGGGCCTACGCCCCGTGGGTCGACATGGAGGCGGCCATGCGCGCCGCCGCCGTGCCCCTCTTCAGCGTGGAGCAGCACCTCCCTGCCGCCGCGTTCGACGTCCTGGCCTTCAACTTGTCGGCAGAGCTCGTCTACACCAACGTCCTCAACCTGATCGACCTGGCGGACCTGCCCCTGCACGCGGCGGAGCGCGGCGCCGACGACGCCCTCGTCGTCGCCGGTGGCCACTGCGCCTTCAACCCGGAGCCGCTGGCCGACTTCGTCGACGCCTTCGTGCTCGGCGACGGGGAGGAGGCGGTGGGTGAGGTCAACGACGTGCTGGCCGCCTGGCTGCGGGCCGCGCCGCCCGACGAGCGTGATCGCGGCGCGCTGCTGCGCTCGCTGGCCCGACTGGAGGGCGTCTACGTGCCGGCGCTCTACGCCCCGGCCTACGAGGGCGGTCGGCTGGTGTCGACCCTCCCGCTCGACGCCGGGGTGCCGGCGACAGTGGCCAAGCGGACCGTGGCCGACCTCGCCGACTGGCCCTACCCGTCGAGGCAACTGGTGCCGCTGACCGAAGTCGTCCACGATCGGCTGAACGTCGAGGTCTTCCGCGGTTGCACGCGGGGGTGCCGCTTCTGCCAGGCCGGCATGATCACCCGGCCGGTGCGTGAGCGCCCGGCCGCGCAGGTGCGCGAGCTCGTGCGCAAGGGGATCGAGCGGACCGGCTACGAGGAGGTCACGCTGACCTCCCTCTCGACGGCCGACTTCTCGGACATCGAGGACACGGTGCGCGACATCGTGGACGACCCCGAGCACGGCGGGCGGGTCTCGGTCAGTCTCCCGTCGCTGCGCGTGGACGCGTTCACGGTCGGCACGGCGGCGCAGATCCAGAAGGTTCGCCGCACCGGTCTCACGTTCGCGCCCGAGGGCGGCACATGGCGGATGCGGACCGTCATCAACAAGCTGATCACCGAAGAGGACCTCTACGGCGCGGTCGACTCCGCCTTCAGCCAGGGTTGGCGCCGGGTCAAGCTGTACTTCCTCATCGGCCTCCCCACCGAGCGCGACGAGGATGTGCTCGGCATCGCGGAGCTGGGGGCACGGTGCGTGGAGATCGGCCGCCTCTACCAGAAGTCGGTCAACGTGGTGGCCTCGGTGGGCGGCTTCGTGCCCAAGCCTCACACGCCGTTCCAGTGGTTCGGCCAGGACAGCGTGGCCGAGCTGGAGCGCAAGGTCGTGCTCCTGCGCGAGGCGGCCCGGCGCACCCGGGGCCTCACGATCCGCTGGCACGACCCCGCCGCCTCGGTCGCCGAGGGCCTGGCCAGCCGGGGCGACCGGCGCATGGGCGCCGTGATCGAGCGGGTGTGGCGGGCCGGCGGCACCTTCCAGGAGTGGTCCGAGCGCTTCGACCTCTCGCTGTGGACGAGCGCCCTCGCCGCCGAGGGGCTGAGCCTCCAGGAGGTGTGCCACCGCGAGCGGGCCGCCGACGAGGCGTTGCCGTGGGACCACATCTCGGCGGGCCTGCACCGCGACTTCCTCTGGGGCGACTGGCAGGATGCCCTGGCCCGGGTGGCGGTCGAGGACTGCCGCTGGACCCCGTGCTACGACTGTGGCGCCTGCACCGGGCTCGGACTCGAGCACGTGGTGGCCTCCCCGGTCCCGCCGGCGGGAGGCAGCCAGGGCACGGGTCAGGACCTCAGCGTCGGGGACCGCATCCCGGTCCGCCTGGTCAGCCGTGCCTGATGAGGGCGAGGAGGCCCGACCCCAACGCCGGCTGCGCCTGCGTTTCACGAAGGCAGGCAAGATCCGCTTCACGAGCCACCGGGACGTGGCCCGGATGTGGGAGCGGGCGCTGCGGCGGAGCCGGCTGCCCGTGGCCTACTCGCAGGGGTTCGTCCCGCACCCCCTGGTGAGCTTCGGGCTCGCCCTGCCCACCGGCTGCGAGTCCCGCGGCGAGTACCTCGACGTCCGCCTCGGGGTCGCCGTCCAGGGCGAGACCCCGGTCGCCGGGTTGCCCGGGGCCCTGAGCACGCTCCTGCCCGAAGGCATCGACGTGACGGCGGCCGCGCTGGTCGATGAGGCGGAGGGATCGCTCCAGCAGGAGGTAGCATCGTGTGATTGGGAGCTGGAGGTGCTCGGAGTGGCTGGTGAGGAATTGGCGGAGCGGGTCGAAAAGATGCTCGCTGCTCCCATCCTCACGGTCCGGCGCGAGCGGAAGGGTCGTCACGCCGAGGACGACATCCGCCCGGCCATCCTGGCCCTGTCCGTGACCAGCCCCAACGGTCAGCTCGAGGCCGCGCTGGCCACGCATCCGCGTGGCGTCCGGCCGGCCGATCTGGTAGCGGCCCTAGGCACCGACGCGGTGCTCGGACGGGCCTGTCGAACGCATCAATGGATCGAACGCGACGGCGCACGGTTCGAGCCGCTCCCTGTGGGCGGCTCCGGGACCGGCGCGCACGCGGCACAGCACGCGAGGAGGGCTTTCCCTCATGTCCGAGACGGAAATCAGCCAGACCCCGGAGGGTCCCCCCCGGGAGGAAGCGGGAGGGGCTAGCCCGCCCGACGCGGCGCGCCCTGCGGCGCCCCGCAAGCCGAAGATCGGTGACACCCGGCCCGCGCGGCCCGTCGCGCCGTCCCCCTCGCAGGCTGCGCCCGTCGTGCCGCTGGTGCGGCCGGGGGCGCCCTCCGCGCGCAAGGAGGCCCCGACCGAGGTGGTCGGGCCTGCCGGCGACGATGCGGAGGCAGGGGAGAAGCGGGCCCGGAGCCGGCGCCGCACGGGACGGGACCGGGACCGGCGCAACAAGCAGGTGGGGCGCTACCTGGTCTGCGTCCACGTGCAGCCCGACATGACCCAGATCGCCATGCTGGAGGGTCGCTCACTGGTCGAGCACTACGTGTCCCGGGCGGCCGACGACACCAGCCAGATCGACGGCAACGTGTACCGGGGGCGCGTCCAGAACGTGCTGCCGGGCATGGAGGCCGCCTTCGTCGACATCGGCATCCCCAAGAACGCCGTGCTGTACCGCGGTGACGTCCGCTACGACCGGGACGACATCGAGGGCGGGACCTCGCAGCAGCCCCGGATCGAGGACGTGCTCAAGGCCGGCCAGACCATCCTGTGCCAGGTGACCAAGAACCCCATCGGGGCCAAGGGTGCCCGCCTGACCCAGGAGGTCTCCCTCCCGGGGCGCTTCGCCGTCCTGGTGCCCAACTCGAGCGCGTTCGGGATCTCCAAGCGGCTCGGGGACACCGAGCGCCGGCGGCTGCGCCGGATCATCGACGAGGTGAAGCCGGCCGGTCACGGCATGATCGTGCGCACGGCCGCCGAGGGCGTCTCGGCCGACGAGCTGCGCCGCGACGTGACGACACTGCTCGAGCAGTGGAACGCCATCGAGTCGGAGGCCAAGAGGTCGGATGCCCCAGGGCTTCTGTACCGGGAGCCCGAGTTGTCGGTGCGGATCCTGCGCGAGGAGCTCAATGCGGAGTACCGCGGCGTCGTGATCGACGACCGGGCGCTCTTCGAGCAGGTACGCGACTACGTGCGGGCGGTCAGCCCCGAGCTCTCGGACCGGGTCGAGTACTACGACCCCGAGGAAGAAGGCCTGCCGATCTTCGAGCGCTACCACGTGCACGAGCAGCTGCACAAGGCGCTGGACCGCAAGGTGTGGCTTCCCTCGGGCGGGTCGCTCATCATCGAGCGGACCGAGGCGCTGACGGTAATCGACGTCAACACGGGGAAGAACGTCGGCAAGACGAACCTGGAGGAGACCGTCTACCGCAACAACCTCGAGGCGGCCGAGGAGGTGGCCCGCCAGCTGCGGCTGCGCGACATCGGGGGCATCATCGTCATCGACTTCATCGACATGGAGGTCCGGGAGAACCGGGAGAAGGTGGCAGCCGCGCTGCGCAACGCCCTGGCCCGGGACAAGACGCGGACCCAGGTCTTCGACATCTCCGAGCTGGGGCTGGTCGAGATGACCCGCAAGCGCGTGTCGGAGGGCCTGCTCGAGACGCTCTCGACCGAGTGCGCTGTCTGCGGGGGTCGGGGCGTGACCCTGGACGACTCCGTCCTGCGCTAGGATCTCGCCCTTATGTATGCCGTCATCAGGTCCGGAGGGAAGCAGGAGCGTGTGGCCGAGGGCCAGCGCGTCCGGGTCGAGCTGTTGGGTGAGCCGGTCGGGGCCGAGGTGTCTCTGGAGCCCGTCCTGGTCGTCGACGGCGACACCGTGCTGGCCACGCCCGAGCAGCTGGCCGGCGCCACCGTCACGGCCAAGGTCGTGGGATCCGAGCTCGGCCCCAAGATCAACGCCATGACCTACAAGTCCAAGTCGAACCAGCGCCGCCGGTGGGGCCACCGCCAGCACTACGCCACGCTGGAGATCACCGCCATCACGGCGGCCGGCTGAGGCCGGGGAATACGAGGAGTCCGACATGTCGAAGACCAAGGGTGGCGGGTCGACCCGCAACGGCCGCGACTCGAATGCGCAGCGCCTCGGGGTCAAGGAGTTCGACGGCACCACGGTGACCGCCGGTTCCATCCTGGTGCGCCAGCGCGGGACGAAGTTCTACCCGGGCGCCAACGTGGGCCGCGGCGGCGACGACACGCTCTTCGCCAAGGCCGACGGCACGGTGAAGTTCGGCGAGCGCCGGGGGCGCAAACACATCAGCATCATCACCGGCCAGTAGCCGGTCCGGCGCCCGGCGGCGCCGCAGCGCACCTCCCGGCGGGGGCGGTCGAGGGCACGGGGCAGCGCTCGTCCATCCGATCCAGTCAAGCTGAAGCGAGCCTCTGCAGGGGGGCTTCAGCCCGGGCGCTGGTGCAGCTCGATGCCGTTGCCCCACGGGTCCGACGTGAACGCCTGGTAGCGACCGGTGATGCCGACCGGGATGGCGTCGGAGACCTCGAGCCCGCGGGCCCGCAGCTCGGTGACCACCGCGTCGATGTCGTCGTAGACGAGCGCGAAGTGCTGCCCCACGTTGGGGGGTGCCGGCAGCTCGATCAGGTGCACCTGTTGTCCGTTGGCGGTGTCGAGCCAGGCGCCGGCGAACCCGAAGTCGGGCCGGCTGAAATTCTGGGTCAGGCCGAGCTTCTCGGTGTAGAAGGCGATCGCACCCGGCACGTCGGGGACGTTGATGGCCACGTGGTCTACGCCCGCCGGTGTCACGGTGTCGGTCATGGCAGCGAGCCTACGACGTGGCGGACGACGTCGGCCACGGCGGGCGCGGCGGCGGCCCCGACGGCCGCGATGCCGGCGAGGTCGCCGGTCGATCTGGGCGGCGCCGTGCCCGCGGCCGGGTTGGTGACCAGGGCCAGGCCCAGCACCTGCGCGCCGGCATGACGGGCCGCGATGGTCTCGAGCGCCATCGACATCCCGACCACGTCCGCCCCGACGGTGCGCAGCATGCGGATCTCCGCCGGGGTCTCGAACTGGGGCCCCGGCGTCTGCGCGTAGACACCGGGCCGGGGTGCGACCGTCGCACCCGCCGGGCCGGGAGTCGACAGGGCCAGCGCGCGCAGCCCGGGCGCGTAGGCGTCGGTCATGTCGACGAACTCGGGGCCGTGCAGCGGACTGGCCCCGGTGAGGTTGAGGTGGTCCTCCACCACCATGAGCGACCCGGGGGCCAGGTCGCCGCGGATGCCGCCCACGGCGGTGGTCAGGATGACGGTGGTGCAGCCGGCGGCAACTCCGGTACGCAGTGGGTGCACGGCCTCGACCGCCCCTCTGCCCTCGTAGAGGTGACAGCGTCCGCCGAGGACCAGGAGCCGGCGGCCTCCGATCGGGACCGACCAGCCCTGAGCCCGGTGGCCGGCCGCCGTGTAGGGCGGGAAGAAGGGGAGGGTGTCGAGCGGGAGCGAGTCGTCGCCGGCGCCGAGGAGCTCGGCGGCGCCGGTCATGCCGCTTCCGAGCACGAGCAGGACGTCGTGACGATCGGTGCCCGTGCGGCGGGCCAGCTCACGGGCGCTGCGGGCCGCCCGTTCGGCCGCGTCGTCCATGGGCGGCATCGTAGGCCGCCCCTGGCCGCCCGCCACGTACCATGGCCCTGATGTCGACCACTGCCGTCCCCGTCCCAGTGTCACCGCACCCGCTGTCGCCCCTCACCGGCGAGGAGATGAAGGCGGCGCGCCAGATCGTCTTCGACAGCGGGCGCGCCGAGGTGGCGGAGGAGGACCTGCGCTTCGCCTACGTGACCCTGTGCGACCCCCCCAAGGAGGTCGTGCGGGCGGTCGACCGCGGGGAGCCGGGCGCCGCAGCGACCCTCGACCGCCAGGTGCGCATGGTGCTGCTCCAGGGCCCCGAGGCCGACGTGGTCGAGGTGGTCGTGTCGGTCACCCGCAGCGAGGTGGTGCGCTGGGAGGAGGTCGCCGATGTCCGCCCGCCGCTGCAGATGGAGGAGGCGTACGCGGCACAGCTCGCCCTGGTGGAATGCGCGGAGTGGAAGGCGGCACTCGAGCGCCGCGGCATCGTCGACTACTCGAGCGTCCAGGTCGACCCGTGGCCGGCGGGGACCTTCGGGCTCGAGCACGAGAAGGGCCGTCGCATCACCAAGTGCCTGGCCTACCTGCGCGAGTCGCCCGAGGACAACGGCTACGCCCGCCCGGTGGAGGGCCTGCTGGCCATCGTCGACATGGGCCGGGGCGAGGTGCTCGAGGTCCTCGACTACGGCGCCGTCCCCATCCCGCCCACGTCGGGGAGCTACTACCCCGAGCACAACGGGCCGCTGCGCACGGACCTCAAGCCCCTCGCCATCACCCAGCCCGAGGGCCCGAGCTTCGTGGTGGACGGCAACCTCGTGAAGTGGCAGAAGTGGTCGCTCCGGGTGGGCATGGACCCGCTGGAGGGACTGGTCCTCTGGACGGTCGGCTACGAGGACGGCGGGCGGGTGCGTCCCATCGTCTACCGCGCCTCGGTCAGCGAGATGGTGGTGCCCTACGGGCACCCGAGCCCGATGCACGCGTGGAAGAGCGCCTTCGACGCCGGGGAGTGGGGCCTCGGGCGCATGGCCAACTCGCTGACGCTCGGGTGCGACTGCCTGGGTGAGATCCACTACTTCGACTACGTCTTCGCGGACGAGCGCGGCAAGCCGCACACCAAGGCGAACGCCATCTGCATGCACGAGGAGGACTACTCCATCCTCTGGAAGCACGTGGACATGGTGTCGGGCCGCACGGAGGTCCGCCGGTCGCGCCGGCTCGTCGTCAGCTCCATCGCCACCGTCGGCAACTACGAGTACGGGTTCTACTGGTACTTCTACCTCGACGGCACCATGCAGCTCGAGGTGAAGCTCACCGGGATCATGTCCACCATGGCGGTGGCGGGCGAGGACGCGGGCGAGCACGCCGCGCATGGTGGCGCCCGGCCTGGCCGCCCCGCTCCACCAGCACCTCTTCAACGTCCGTCTCGACGTCGAGATCGACGGGCCGGACAACGCGGTGTTCGAGGTCGACGCCGCGCCCGCGCCGTCGGGACCCGGCAACCCGGTCGGCAGTGCCTTCACCGCCACGGCCACGCTGCTCGAGACCGAGCTGGCGGCGCGGCGTGACGTCGACCCGTCCCGCTCGCGCTCATGGCGCATCGCCAATCGCAGCCGGCGCAACGCCGTGGGGCAGCCGACCGCCTACAAGTTGCTGCCGGGCGCCACGCCCACGCTGCTGGCCGGGCCGGAGTCGAGCATCGGCCGGCGCGCCGCGTTCGCCGCGCACAACCTGTGGGTGACGCCGTTCTCGCCCGAGGAGCGCCGCGCCGCCGGCGACTACCCCAACCAGGGCAGCGGCGGGGCGGGCCTCGCGGCCTGGACCGCCCAGGACCGCCGCCTGGTCGACACCGACATCGTGTTGTGGCACTCCTTCGGCGTCACCCACGTCCCGCGCCCCGAGGACTGGCCGGTCATGCCCGTCGAGTCCGCCGGCTTCTCCCTCGTCCCCTTCGGCTTCTTCGACCGCAACCCCGCCCTCGACGTGCCGCCCTCCCCGGACGGTCACTGCGATGCCTGAGCGCGCTGCCCACGCGCCGCAGGAGTACCACCCGCCCGTCGAGGAGTACCTCGAGACCATCCTGGCGCTGGGCGAGGAAGGCGTCCCGGTGATCCAGGCCCGCATCGCGGAGCGGCTGGGTCGCTCCGCCCCGTCGGTCTCCGAGATGCTCGACCGCCTCATCGAGGACGGGTACGTCACCCGGGAGGGGAGGCGCCTGTCGCTCACCGCCAGCGGCCGGGCCCTGGCCGAGAAGGTCGTGCGCAAGCACCGCCTGGCCGAGCGGCTCCTCGTCGACGTCATCGGGCTGGAATGGCACAAGGTGCACCGCGAGGCCGGGCGGTGGGAGCACGTGATCTCCGACGACGTCGAGGCCCGGCTGGTCGAGCTGCTGGGCGACCCGGCCACCTGCCCGCACGGCAACCCGATCCCGGGATCGGCTACGCCGGTGCCGGGCGGCCCGACGCGCCCGCTCGTCGAGGTGGGCGAGGGTGAGCGGGTGCGCCTCCGCCGCATCAGCGAGGAGGTCGAGCTGAACCTGGGCTCGCTCACGCTGCTCGGCGAGGGGGGCTTCATCCCCGGCGCCGTGGCCCGGGTGGGCGCCCGGGAGCCCGACGGCACCGTGGAGGTGACCGTGGAGGGCGCCGGCGCCCCGCTCCGGGTGTCGCGCGAGCTGTCGGGGCGTCTGTTCGTCGGCGCTCCGTGACGCTGCGCCTGGTGGCCGACGCGGTCTTCACCGTCGACGCCGAGGACACGCTGCTGGCGCCGGGGGCGGTCGAGGTCGACGACGGTCGCATCTCGTGGGTGGGCGACCCCTGGCAGGTCCCGCCGGCCGCCGGGACCGACGTGCGCCAACTGGGCGGCCTGCTCATGCCGGGCCTGGTCAACTGCCACGGCCATTCGCCGATGACCCTGGTGCGCAGCGCGGGGGACGGGCTGCCGCTCGACCGCTGGCTGAGCGAGAGCGTCTGGCCGCGCGAGGCGCTCCTGCGGGACGAGGACGTCTACTGGGGCATGGTGCTCGGCGCGGCGGAGCTGCTCTGCAACGGGACCACCACCACCTGTGAGCAGTACCGCCATCCGGTCCCCGTGGTCGAGGCGGTGCTGGACGCCGGCATCCGCGCCGTCTTCACGCCGGGCATCTTCGACGTGCCGGGCGCGGGGTCGCGCACGACGTGGGAAGGCCTCCTCGAGGAGGCGTGCGGGCTCTTCGACGCCATGGACGGCCGGGAGGGACGGTTGCATCTCGGGTTCGGTCCGCACGCCGCCTACACGGTGCCGCGCGAGGGCCTGCGCGACATTGCCGCGGAGGCCCAGCGGCGCGACGCGCTCCTGCAGATCCACCTCTCGGAGACGAGGGACGAGTGCGCACTGGTGCTCGAGCGCGACGGCATGAGCGCGCCCGCCCTCCTCGCGGCCGAAGGCGTGCTCGAGGGACGCGTGCTGGCCGCCCACGCCGTGTGGCTCGACGAGGCGGACCTGGCGATCGTCGCCGAGCACGACGTGGCCGTGGCGCACTGCCCCGGCTCCAACGGCAAGCTGGGCGCGGGCGTGGCCCCGCTGCGCGCGCTGCTCGAACGGGGCGTGCGGGTGGGTCTCGGGACGGACGGCCCGGCCTCCAACGACGACCTCCACCTGTGGGACGAGATGCGGCTCGCGGCCATCCTGGCGCGCGCCACGGCGGCGGACCCGGCCGCGGTGACCTCGGCCGGGGCGCTGCGGCTGGCCACCCGCGGGGGCGGGGAGGCCCTCGGCCTCCCGGTGGGCGCGCTCGAGGTGGGCCGGCCGGCCGACCTGATCCGCCTCCGCACGGACGACGCGCGCTTCACACCCTCGGTCACCGACGCCGAGCTCCTGGGTCACCTGGTGTGGGCGGGCGCGGGCTACCTGGTGACCGACGTCTGGGTCGCCGGCACCCGCGTCGTCGAGGGCGGCCAGTGCACCCTGATCGACGGGGAACGGGCCCGTGCCGAGGTGGGGCAGCGCGCCCGCCGACTGCTCGCCTCGTAGGCTCTCGCGCCATGCCCGGCTTCGTCGACCAGGCCCAGCTGCACGCGCGCGCCGGCGACGGGGGAGCCGGGGCGGTGTCGTGGCGCCGCGAGGCGCACGTGGACCGGGGCGGCCCCGACGGCGGCGACGGGGGGCACGGCGGCGACGTGTGGCTCGTCGCCTCGGAGAACGAGTCCTCGCTGCTCGGCTTCCGCGACCATCCCTTCCGCCGTGCCACCGATGGCGTCCACGGCTCCGGCGGCAAGCGCCACGGCGCGCGGGGGAAGGACCTGGAGGTCCCGGTGCCGGTGGGCACGGTCGCGCGCGACCGGCAGGGTCGGGTCGTCTGTGACCTGGCGGTGGGGGGCGCCCGCTCCATGGTGGCCGAGGGCGGCCAGGGCGGGCGGGGCAACGCGCGCTTCCTGTCCAACCGGCGCCGGGCGCCGGCCTTCGCCGAGCAGGGTGAGAAGGGCCAGGAGTTCTGGCTCGACATGGAGCTCAAGCTGATGGCGGACGCGGCGCTGGTCGGTTTCCCCAATGCCGGCAAGTCCACGCTGATCGCGACGGTCTCGGCGGCCAAGCCGAAGATCGCCGATTATCCCTTCACCACGCTCGAGCCTCATCTCGGTGTGGTGCGGGTGGGCGGGTCGCGCGACGGCACCGAGTTCGTCCTGGCCGACATCCCCGGCCTCGTGGAGGGCGCGGCCGGCGGCAAGGGCCTGGGCCACCAGTTCCTGCGCCACATCGAACGGGCGCGGGTGCTCGTCGTGCTCCTCGACCTCGCCGCACCCGAGCTCGGGGGGGAGTCCGCCTCGGCGCAGCGGCGCGTCCTGCTGGCCGAGCTGGCCTCGTACCGGCCCGACCTCCTCGACCGCCCCCGGCTCGTCGTGGGCAGCAAGGCGGACGTCGCCTCCGACGGCGAGGGCGTCTGCGACATGGTCCTCTCGGCGGCGACGGGTGAGGGCGTGGGGGACCTCGTCGAGCGGCTGGCGGCCCTGGTGCAGGCCGCGCGCGCCGAGTCGTTGGCCGCAGCGTCGAGCGAGGTGATCGTGCACCGGCCGGCACCCGAGGGCGTCGACGTGCGGCGTGCCGACGACGGCGGCTGGGTCGTGGTGGGCCGCGCCGCCGAACGGGCCGTCGCGCTCTCGGACCTCAACGACGTCGGGGCCCAGGCCGAGGCGGTGCGGCGCCTGCGCCGTCTGGGCGTCGACCGCGCGCTGGCGCGGGCGGGGGCGCGCGACGGTGACGAGGTGACCGTGGGCACGATGACCTTCACGTGGGGGGAGGACGCATGATCGCCGTCGTCAAGGTCGGGTCGTCCTCGGTCACGCCCGACACGGTGGCGCGGCTGTCCGGCGAGCTGGCGGCGGCCCGCGCCGACGGCCACACGGTCGTGGTCGTGACCTCGGGCGCCATCGCCGCCGGCTGGGCCGCCCTCGGCCGCGGTGAGCAGCGGCCGGCCGACCCGGCCGTGCTGCAGGCGGTCTCGGCCGTGGGCCAGCACCGCCTCATGCGACTCTGGCAGGACGGGCTCGAACCGCACGGCCTGCTGGCGGGCCAGGTGCTGCTGGCACCACTCGACTTCGTGCACCGTACGCAGTACCTGCACGCGCGCGGGACGCTGCGCCACCTGGTCGACCTCGGCGTGGTGCCGGTCGTCAACGAGAACGACGCCGTGGCCGACGAGGAGATCCGCTTCGGCGACAACGACCGTCTGGCGGCGCTGGTGGCCCACCTGGTGGGCGCCCACCTCCTCGTGCTCCTGACCGACGCGCCCGGCCTGCTCACGGCCGACCCGCGGCGCGACACGGAGGCATCGCTGATCGAGGAGGTGGTCGAGATCGACCACCAGCTGGAGCGACGGGCGGGTGGCCCGGGCAGCGCGGTCGGCAGCGGCGGCATGGCCTCCAAGCTGGCGGCGGCCAAGATCGCCACCTGGTCGGGCGTGCAGACCCTGATCGCCGACGCCGGGCGACCCGGCGTGCTGGCCGCGGCCTTGGCCGGCGAGGCCGGGGTGGGCACGGTGTTCAGGGCCCGCGAGAGCAGGCTCTCGGCGCGCAAGCTCTGGATCGCCTTCGCGCTGGGCTCGTCGGGCAGCCTCTCGGTGGACGAGGGGGCGCGGGCGGCCCTGACCGAGCGGGGGCGCTCGCTGCTCGCCGCCGGCGTCGTCGGGGTGAGGGGCAGCTTCCGCCCGGACGACGCCGTCGAGATCGCCGGGCCCGACGGCCGGGTCTTCGCCAAGGGCCTGGTCCGCCTCCACGCGGACCGCTCGGGCGAGTGGATGGGGCGCCGCAGCCAGGTCGTGGTCCACCGGGACGACCTGGTCCTCGTCACCTGACCCGACCGGGTGCTTGTAACCTGACCCGGTGACCTCGCCTGTATTGGAGCAGCTCGCGGGCCGCGTCCAGGCGGCGGCGCGGCGGGTGGCGAGGTCGCCGAGCTCGGTGCGGGACGACGCACTGCGCCTCGCGGCGGACCTCCTCGAGGAGGAGCAGGCGTCCCTGCTCGAGGCCAACCGCGCCGACCTGGAGCGAGCCGAGGCGTCGGGCATGACCGAGGCGGCCCGGGACCGGCTGCGCCTGACCGAGGACCGGGTGCGGGGCATGGCGGGCGGCCTGCGCAAGGTGGCCGGCCTGCCCGACCCGGTGGGGGAGGTCACCGAGGGATGGGTCAGGCCCAACGGGCTGCGCGTGACGCGGGTGCGGGTCCCGCTCGGCGTGGTCGGGGTCATCTACGAGAACCGTCCCAACGTGACGAGCGACGCCGCCGGCCTGTGCCTGAAGGCGGGGAACGCGGCGTTCTTGCGCGGCTCGTCCTCGGCGATCGATTCCAACCGGGCCGTCGTGGCGCTGCTGCGCCGGGCGGCGGTGAAGGCAGGGCTGCCCGAGGACGCCATCGCCCTGGTGGAGGACACGTCACACGAGACGGCCGTCGCCTTCATGCGGTTGCGGGGGCGGATCGACTGCCTGATCCCGCGCGGCGGGCAGGCGCTGATTCAGTCGCTGATCGAGCACGCCACGGTGCCCTACGTGCTCGACGGCGACGGGAACTGTCACATCTACATCGACGGTGCCGCCGACCTCGCCATGGCGCACGAGCTGGCGGTCAACGCCAAGACGCACCGCTTCGGTGTCTGCAACGCCGTCGAGACCATCCTGGTGCACGCCGGCGTGGCGGCCGAGCTCCTGCCCCGGCTGGGGGCCTCCCTCGGCTCGGCGGGCGTCGAGATCCGGGCGGACGAGCGCGTGCGGGCGATCCTGCCCGACGCCGTACCGGCGCTGGAGAGCGACTTCGCGGCGGAGTTCCTGGGACCGGTCGTGGCGATCGGGATGGTGGACGACGTGGGCGACGCGATAGAGCACATCGCCCGTTACAGCTCGGGACACTCCGAGGCGATCGTCACCTCCGACGTCGCGGTGGCGGATCGCTTCGTCGCCGAGGTCGACGGCGCGGCGGTGCTGGTGAACGCGTCGACGAGGTTCGTCGACGGCGAGGAGCTCGGGCTCGGCGCGGAGGTGGGGATCTCCACCCAGAAGCTGCACGCCCGCGGGCCGATGGGGGTGAAGGAGCTGACGACGTTGAAGTGGGTCGTGCGCGGTGACGGGCAGGTGCGCCGGTGAGCGGGGAGCGTGCCGCGTTGGGGCTGCCCGACTCGGGGCCACCCCGGTTCGAGTCCTTGGACGCGGTGCGGGGCGGCCTGGCCCGGGTGGGCTACCTGGCCGACGAGTCGATCAGCGGCGTCGTCTACCTGGCGGACCGGCTGTCGAAGCCGGTGCTGGTGGAGGGCCCGGCGGGCACGGGCAAGACGCAGCTGGCGAAGTCGGTGGCCGACCTCACCGGGGCCCGGCTCATCCGTCTGCAGTGCTACGAGGGGCTCGACGAGTCCAAGGCGCTCTACGAGTGGAACTACCGCAAGCAGCTGCTGCGGATCCAGGCCGGGGAGCACGGCAAGGGCGAAGAGGAGGGCCCGAGCTGGGCGGAGCTGGAGGAGGACATCTTCTCCGAGGAGTTCCTGCTGACCCGGCCGCTGCTCGAGGCCATCCGGGCCACCGAGCCGGTGGTGCTCCTCGTCGACGAGGTCGACCGCGTCGAGCTCGAGACGGAGGCGCTCCTGCTCGAGATCCTCTCCGAGTACCAGGTCTCCATCCCCGAGCTCGGCACGGTGCGGGCCTCCCAGCTCCCCATGGTGTTCCTGACGTCCAACAACACCCGCGAGCTCTCCGAGGCGCTCAAGCGCCGCTGCCTCTACCTGCACATCGACTACCCCGACCTCGACCGCGAGCGCGAGATCGTGCGGGCCAAGGTCCCCGGGATCAGCGAGGAGCTGGCGGACCAGGTGGCCCGCATCGTGCGCTCGCTGCGCACGCTCGAGCTGCGCAAGGCGCCGTCGGTCTCCGAGACGCTGGACTGGGCCCGGACGCTCGTGCTGCTCGGGGTGCAGACGATCGACGCCGCCGGCGCCAAGGACACGCTGCACATCTTGTTGAAGTACCAGGCCGACATCGAGCGGGCCACCAAGGAGCTGCTCTCGGCCTCGTCGGGCTGAGGCGACGTGCTCGACCTCCTCTCCGGCTTCGTCACCGAGCTGCGCCGCTCCGGGTTGCCCGTCTCGTTGACCGAGCATCTCGACGCCGCCGAGGCGGTCAAGCACATCCCGCTCGAGGACCGGGAGGCCCTGAAGTACGCGCTGGCCGCCACGCTGGTGAAGTCGTCCGCGCACTGGCGGGCCTTCGAGACCGCCTTCGAGGTGTTCTTCGCCGTGCGGACCCGCGGCGGCGAGACCGGCGCCGAGGGCGAGGGGGAGGGTGAGGAGGGCGCGGACGCCGAGGGCGAGCAGGCAGGCCAGGGCGGCGGGCAGGGCCAGGGCCGCTCCTGGAAGGGAGGTGGGGCCGGCGAGGGGATGACGCCCGAGGAGCTGGCCGAGCTCCTCTTCAAGTCGCTCCTCTCGGCCGATGCCGCGCTGATGAACGTGGTGGCCCGCAACGCCGTCGACCGCTACGCCGGCATGGAGCCGGGGCGCCCCGTCGGGGGGACCTACTACCTGTACCGCACGCTGCGGAACCTCGACCTCGACGCCGTGCTGGGACGGCTCATGGGCCAGGCGCAGGCGGGTGCCGCCGGCGGATCGCTCACCGAGCTGGAGGAGCGCCTGGCGGCCGACGAGTTCAAGGCGCGCATCGAGAAGTTCCGTCGGGCCGTGGAGACCGAGATCCGGCGCCGCCTGGTCGAGGACCGCGGCGCCGAGGCCCTGGCCCGCTCGGTGCGCAAGCCCCTGCCCGAGGACATCGACGTCATGCATGCCACCCGTGAGGAGCTGGCCATGCTGCACCGGGTGCTCCACCCGCTGTCGCGCAAGCTGGCGGTGCGCCTGGCCCGCAAGCGCCGCCACGGGCGCAAGGGGCCTCTCGACTTCCGGGCGACCATGCGGCGGTCGCTGTCGACGGGCGGTGTGCCGATTGAGCCCCGGTTCCGGCATCCGCGACCCGCCAAGCCCGAGATCTTCGTCGTCGCGGACATCTCGGGTTCGGTGGCCAGCTTCGCCCGCTTCACCCTCCACCTCGTGTACGCCATCTCCTCGCAGTTCTCCAAGGTGCGCAGCTTCGTCTTCGTCGACGGGATCGACGAGGTCACGCGGTTCTTCGAAGGCGTGGTCGACCCGGCGGAGGCGGTCGCCCGCATCAACACCGAAGCCGACGTCATCTGGGTCGACGGCCACTCCGACTACGGGCACGCGTTGACCGAGTTCCACCGGCGCTGGGGCGACCAGGTGACCTCGCGCTCGAGTGTGATGGTGCTCGGCGACGCGCGGAACAACTACCACGCATCGGCCTCGTGGGTGCTCGAGGACCTCCAGGCCCGGGCGCGCCACGTCTACTGGCTCAACCCCGAGCCGCGTGACTACTGGGGGTCGGGCGACTCCATCGTGGGGGAGTACGCGGCCCACTGCGACGACGTGGTGGAGTGCCGGACCCTGCGACAGCTCGAGCACTTCGTCGGAAACCTGGCGTGAGCGGGGACGACGCAGCGGCGGATGCGCAGGCCCACGCCGGGGTGCTGCGGATCTTCCCGCCCGCGGAGGGCGCGTCGCGCATCGTGCTGATCCGGCACGGTGAGGCGCAGTGCAACCTCAACCACGTGGTCGGCGGGCTGAAGGGCTGCACGGGCCTGACGGACCTGGGGCGCCGGCAGGTGGCCATGCTGGCCGACCGGCTCTACGAGAGCGGGGAGCTGCGCGGGGCGACCGCCCTGTACTCGTCGGTGCTGCCCCGGGCCACCGAGACGGCGGAGCGGCTGCGGCCGGTGGTGGGGCCCGGGCCGACGGCCCTCGGCCCGGTCGTGCAGCGCTGCGACCTCTGCGAGCTGCACCCGGGCCAGTGCGACGGCATGACCTGGGAGGAGGTGGTCGATGCGTTCGGGGTGCCGGACTGGGACCGGGATCCCACCCGGCTGCTCGCGCCGGGGGGAGAGAGCTGGTCCGAGTTCATCGTGCGGGCCTCCGACGCGGTGCGCGAGGTCGTCGGTCGGCACCCGGGGGAGCTGGTCGTGGCCGCCGTGCACGCGGGGGTGATCGAGGCGTGCATGATCGCCTTCCTGGGCGTGCCGCCCGAGATCTACCGGCGCGGCTGGGTGCGCATCACGCACGCTTCCATGACCGAGTTCGAGTGGGTGCCCGCCGAGGACCGCTGGGTGCTGCTCCGCTTCAACGACTCCTGTGGGGTGCCGCGGGCTTGAGCGTCGCCGAGCCGTCCGCGTACGCGCTCGAGAGCTTCTCGGGGGCACAGGCGAGCCAGGCGTCCTCGACCGCCAGGCGCAGGGGTTTCTTGGCGACGGCCCGCAGGGCGACGAGGACGGCCGCGTACCCGTCGAAATGGGGGATGGTGAAGAACCCCTTGGTGGCGGTGGCCAACACGGCCTCCTTGTCGGCGAGGTCGGCCGTGCGCAGCGCGAGGATCGGGCCGGCCGGCGGCTCGGCGTCGCCGAAGCGCTTGCGGTCCGCCTTGGAGAAGGGGCGTTCCCAGGCGAACGCCTTTCCCGCCACGAACCACGTCCGGTTGCCGAAGCGCTCACCCTCGGTCACCTCGGGCAGCGCCGAGATCGTCTGCTCGACGTCGCGCCACGCCGCCATGCCCGCACCCTACCGTTAGCGTCACCGCCGATGGCCCTTCGTTCGCCGCGCCGTCCGGCATGACCGGCACCGGGGGCCTCGATCCCGCCGGGCTCGACCGCCTGCAGGCGGGCCATGACCTCGCCCGAGCCGCCCGGCATTTCGTGGACTTCTGGGACGCCGCCTACGCAGCCGGGACGGACTGAGGGGAAAGGTCGCGCCGACCCAGCTACGCTGAGCGCGTTGGCGAAAAAGGGGACGAACCTATGTACAAGATTGTCGTGGTCGGCACCGATGGCTCTCCTACCGCCGACAAGGCCGTCCAGGCTGCCGCGGACATCGCCCGGTCGTTGGGGTCCGAGCTGCACATCGTGACGGCGGTGCGGCCGCCCAGGCCGGGCATGGCCTCGGCGACGGGCGCGCCCCTGGTGGACACCGGTGTGGGTCAGGCCATGGCGGACGAAGCCGCCAAGAGCGTCGGCGAAGAGGCGATCAAGAAGCACGGTGAGGGCCTGAAGGCCGAGGCGCATGCGGCGCAGGGCAACGCGGACGACGTCATCCTGGCCGCGGCGGGAGACGTCGGGGCGGACCTGATCGTGGTCGGGAGCAAGGGAATGCGGGGCGCCCGCCGGTATCTCGGCAGCGTGCCGAATTCGGTGGCGCATGCGGCCCACTGCGCCGTGCTGGTCGTCAAGACGGACTGAGGGCGGCCCGCGCTCCCGAACGGCGACGGACGACTGCTCCGGTGTCGCCGGTCGGCCCGGCGCGGCGCGTGCGGCGAGGGCCTGGCACAGTAGATCGATGAAGACGAACCACTTCGACGGGTGGATCGCCCAGAACTACGACGCCGACACGGCGATTTCCGACCCGGCCTTCGTCGGCGTCGTCGTCGACTTCCTCGCCGACCTGGCGGCCGGTGGCGCCGCCCTGGAGCTCGGCATCGGCACGGGCCGCATCGCTCTGCCGCTGAGCGAGCGCGGCGTCGCGGTGCACGGGATCGATCTGTCCCCCGACATGGTGGCGGAGCTGCAGGCGAAGCCGGGTGCCGACGCCATCGGCGTGACGCTCGGCGACTTCGCGTCGACCAGGGTGGACGGGGCCTTCCGGCTCGCCTACCTGGTCTACAACACCATCGAGAACCTCACGACCCAGGACGAGCAGGTGGCGTGCTTCTGCAACGTGGCGGCGCACCTGGAGCCCGGAGGGTGCTTCGTGATTGAGGTGGAGGTGCCCCAGATCCGGCGCCTCCCGCCGGGCGACACGGTGCGGGCCTTCGACGTCGGCACGCACCACCTGGGCTTCGACGAGATCGACGTCGCCCAGCAGCTCGGCGTCTCGCACCACTACTGGCTCCTGGAGGGCCGGTCGGGGACGTTCTCCATGCCGTACCGCTACGTCTGGCCGGCAGAGCTCGACCTGATGGCGCGTCTCGCGGGGCTGCGCCTGCGCGAGCGTTGGGGCAACTGGAACCGTGAGCCCTTCACGAGCGACAGCGTCGAGCACGTGTCGGTATGGGAGAAGCCGGCTCCCTAGGTCACCGCAGCCCCAGCAGGCAAGGCCGCCCTACGATGTCCTCTCGGTGATCGGGGAAGGGGTGCATCGTCGGTTGGCCGTACTGACGTTGGGGGCATCGCTCGTCTTCGCAGGATTTCTTCTGAAATGGAGTAGTTCGACGGCATCAGCGTCGGCCAGGACGACCCGGCCCAGCGCGTGTGCATTCAACCGACTCTCCGTGACCGTCGCCTCAGGAAGCGCTGCCGGGGGAACGGAGGGGATGCTCATCAGTTTCCGCAACAGGGGCGCAACGGCCTGTGATCTCCAGGGCTATCCAAAGGTGGTGGCAACTCGTCCGGGAGGGTCGTCCCCGGCGATTGCCTCTCCCAGCACGTATCTGGGTGGCCTGAACCCAGGCGTCGCACCGCCGCTGGTCAGTCTCAAGCCGGGCAGCGTGGCATCGGTTGTGGTCGCTGCCGGTGATGAGCCTCGGGTTGTGTCCTCATCATGCGTGCACGCGCGGTACGAGACGGTCACGGTGTCGCTGCCAGGCCAACGCGGTGTGAAGAGACTCTCGGCGGAACTTCCCAACGAAGCCACGAGTTTGCCCAGTTGCTCACGCGTCGAGGTCACGCCCTTCCAGAGCGGGCTCATCTGGTTTGCTAACTGAGTCTCCGTCGGTGGAGCTGGGAACGTGACGCGCCCTCCCGCCGCCGAGGGATAGGCGTCCAATCACCAGAGGATTGGTCGACGCGATCACCCGGAGGCGCGAAGCAGCGCGCAATGTCAACGTACTCATATCCCCATTGACTCAAGCCGAAACGTCCGTTAGACCGGAAATGCGATCAGGAGTAGGACGGGGGATGTCAATGGACAGGATGCACCGAGGTAGCGCGCGGCAACCCGCTTCGACCACTAGCCGAGGGTTCTCTCGGCGCCAATTCCTTGCCGCATCAGCGGGTGTTGCCGCATTGAGCGCCTTCGAATGGACGCCTGTCTTCCAGGTCCCGGCAGCGAGCGCCCAAAGCACGCTGACACCGCCCCCGAATTTTCCCACGTCGATGGCGCTCTACCAACAGGCCTTCCAAAACTGGTCAGGTGAGATCGCACTCGAGAATGCCTGGACGTGTGCACCGACCTCGGCGGCCGACGTCGTCACGCTCGCGAACTGGGCATTCCCGATCGGGTACGAAGTCAGGGCCCGGGGGAAGATGCACAATTGGTCGCCTCTGGTCATCCCGGTGGATTCCAGCGGCGCCGAACTCGTCCTTGCCGACACCACCCAGTTCCTCACTGGCGTCACCATTGACTCCTCCGGTTCGCCCGCCACCGTCACCGCTCAGACCGGGGTGACCATGGACGTGCTGTTACAGGACTTGGAGAATGCCGGTCTGGGATTGACCGCACATCCAGCACCGGGGGACATAACGATAGGGGGTGCTCTTGCGATCGATGGTCACGGCACAGCGGTTCCCGCCGAGGGTGAAACGATCATCCCCGGCCACACCTTTGGTTCGGTCAGCAACCTGATCCTTTCTCTGACGGCGGTTGTGTGGAGCGCATCTCAGGGTCAGTACGTGCTCCGAACCTTCGAGCGTGCGGACCCGGCAATACAGCCCCTGTTAGCCCATCTCGGGAGAACCTTTGTGACAGAGGTGACTCTCCAGGTGGGTGCGAACACCCGACTGCGGTGTCAGAGCTTCGTCAATGTCCCGGCCAGCGCACTCTTCGGAGCGCCGGGTTCGAGCTCGCAGACCTTCGCTTCGTATGTGGAGAAGTCCGGCCGAGTGGAGACGATCTGGTTCCCCTTCACGTCCGAGCCTTGGCTGAAGGTGTGGACGATCGAACCTCAGAAGCCTCTGTTCTCACGCGAGGTCGGCGAACCCTATAACTACGTGTTTGCCGATGTCATCCCTGAAACGCTCTCGGGGCTCATCAAAGAGATCCTGGAGGGTGATGTCAGCGTCACACCAACATTCGGCCAAGCCGAGCTCGACATCGTTGCGGCTGGGCTCTTGAGCACCGTCACCGCCGATATCTGGGGCTGGGCCAAGGATCTACTCCTGTACGTCAAACCGAGCACGCTCAGAGTAACGGCCAATGGCTATGCCGTCCTGACCGACCGAGCCAGCATCCAGCAGGTGATCTATGACTTCATCACCTTCTACGAGGGCCAAGTGGCTGCATATCAGGCGGAAGGGAATTATCCCATGAACGGCCCGGTCGAAATCCGGGTCACCGGTCTCGACGTGCCCGGTGATGTCAAGATCGCTTCCGCTACGACACCCCAGCTGTCGGCTTTGCGGCCGAGGCCGGATCAACCCAGCTGGAACGTGGCGGTGTGGTTCGACATCCTCACGATGCCCGGAACACCGTACTCGGATCAGTTCTACCGGGAAGTCGAACAGTGGATGTTCACTCACTACGTCGGCTCGTATGCTGCGGTCCGTCCCGAATGGTCCAAGGGATGGGCCTACACCGACTCGGCGGCTTGGTCCGATCCCGTCATGCTGAACGCCACGATTCCGAGTGCCATCAACGCCGGGCAACCAGCAGGGAGCAATTGGAACGCAGCCCTTGCTGCTCTCGATACCTATGATCCGCACAAGACATTCAGTAACGCGTTCCTCAATTCCTTCATGACCTGAGAAAGGCTGTCCTTCCAGGTCGGTGGAGAGTGGCGGATCGACCCCCGTCCCGGCGATATGGGAGACGGAGCGACTCCCGGACCTCGGGTGGAATGTGTCGGGTTACATCGCACACATGACCGATAACACGAGGATTTGGGCCGAGCGGCTCATAGCGGTGGCACGGGGTGCGGACGCGCACGTCGCCCCCTATGACCCCGATCTCCTTGCCGAGTCCAGGCACTACAACGACGTGGCTCTCCAGGGAGCGACGTGGTCGTTGCACTCAGAACGCGGCGCAATGGAACTCCGATGTCGTGGCGTCGAATGCTCACGACGCCTTCCACCACCGCTGGGACTTGACAGGGATTCTTCACGGACGCCGACCGGTCGGGATTCGGTCGTGAGATCTACAATGGGCAGAGTTGGGTCTGACTTCGCAGGGAGGGACACGCACAATGAGTATCGAGTGGCTGACGGCCATCGACGAAGCTCAGGTTTCCGAGGTTCAGCTGGCGGACGGCTGGCACTCGATCGACGTGCCCAGCTTCGTTGTCAGCCCATCGGACGAGTCCTTCTCCTTCGATGAGACCGTGGCCCACACTCACACATCGCCCCGCACCCGGGTGGTGGTAGGGCCATTGAGTGCCGTGCTTGCTGTCGCGTTCACGAACTGACCACCTCAGGGTCCCGAGCGACCAGGTTCATGTCCTCCTGGGAACCGAGTTGCGATTCAATGGAGCCAGTGGCGAATCGATCAGAGCTGCAGGTGGCTCTTGACAAGTCAAGTGGCACCCTTACGAACTTGTTGGAACAGCTTGTCGGTGAAAGCATCGATGCTGAGGCGTATCACCACGACATCATCCAAGCCTCCACGGCGAACGACCTGCGGGTCGTAGAGGGCGAGCCATTGCTTCATCGGGCCGCCAACCTGCGAGGGCGCACATCCGGCGTGTCATACGTCTATGCGGAGAGCGTCATCGTCACGAGTCGCTTGCCGAAGGGGTTCAGTATCAGGCTCGAGACCAGCGTCGATCCGATTGGTCGGATCCTTGATGAGTTGGGGATCGCCGTTACCCGTGAGGACCTCGTCGAGCCCGATGGATTCGTTGTCCCTCGACCGGGTGCAGCAGCGAGAATAGGTGACTACCTGCTCGCCCGGACCTATCGTATTGACTCCGACCAGATCCCTTTGATGGTCATCACCGAATGGTTCCTCGAGACACTGAACCCATTTCTCTCGTCGAGATAGGCGATTCGACAAGTCCAGTCCCTCGAGGGCAACGGAGACGCTCACAGCCGGCGACTGTGATCGGATGCCCTCCTCTGGACGCGGCGAACGGCCTGGGGACACGTCAGGAAAATGTCATCACCTGGCTCCGTGAAAGAGGCGCCCGCTCGGCCGAATCGGGATAGGACACCGACCTCGAACCCTGATCAATCCCCCGGACAGCCGGGCCAGGGAACGATCCGCATGGCGCCGAACGTCCCACCTACCCGGCGATCTGGGCAGGCTTGGACCTGCCCGGAACCGGCACGTTCAGCGCCCAGGCGAGAATTGCCGATGCCGGACGGTCACGGTTGTCAGCCCTTGACGGAGAAGAGCCTCCAGGAGCCGGGAACACCCTTCAATTCGTACTCGCCCAGGTCGTCGAAGCGGAGGTCCGATCCGGCAACCAAGTCCACGACCGTCCGGGACACGAGGATCTCACCGGGCTCGGCGCGACCCTGTACGCGCTGAGCCAGATGTACAGCTATGCCGGACACGTCCTCGCCCCGTCGTTCAATTTCACCCGTATGGAGGCCTGCTCGGATCTGTAGGCCCAGCTGTTGTACGGCTTCTCGGACTGCGCCAGCGCACTGCACGGCTCGGGCGGGTCCGTCGAATATGGCCAGCACGCCGTCACCGGTCGCCTTTACAAGACGTCCTCCGTAGCGGCGGAGTTGGCGCTCGACTGCTCTGTCGTGGTTCTCGAGGAGATCCTTCCATGATCGGTCTCCGAGCGCGCTCGCTTGCTCCGTGGACCCGACGATGTCCGTGAAGAGCACAGTGGCGAGCATCCGACTTGAAGGTGCGAGGGTGCGCGTTCCCGTCAGGAATTCTTCGATTTCGCCTGCCACATCAGCCTCACTCGCCCACGGCACGTGGTCGGCAGTATCGACTTCGACGAACTGTGCGCCCGGGATGTGCTCGGCCAGGTATCGTCCGTGCCCCACGGGGACAAAGGCGTTTCTCGTGCTGTGCACGACCAACGTGGGCACGGCTATCAAGGGGAGGACGGCTCGCAGATCGGTGCCCGTCGCTACCCGCCAGACGCCTCGCGACGCCGCTGGGCTTGCTCCCCTGTGGCTCGATCGGTTCCACCATGAGGCGAAGGCGGCGTCGGAGGCCAGGCTCGGGGCCATTAAGGGGAGGTCGTCGCTCTCATCTGCCCCCGGTTCGGTCAAGTCCTCGACGAAATGCTCGACAACCTGAGACGGGTAGCCCACTGGATGATCGTGGTCCTCCACAATGCGGGCGTACGCGTTGACAAGCACTAATGCTCGGACTCGTTCCGGGTGGCTCGCGGCCAGGAGCAAGGCGAGCAATCCGTTCATGGAGCACCCGAGTATCGCCGCTTGGGTGACGCCCACGGTGTCCATGACCGCCAATGCATCGCCTGCCCAGTGCTCGACTGTCGGGGGGTCGGACGAACCCAGGGGGTCGGATAGCCCCACTCCTCGAAGATCGAACCGGATGAACCGGGAAAATGAGGCCAAACGGTCGACCCATTGCTGCCATCGGGGTTGTTCGCCCGTGGCGTCTATGGAGAAGAGCGTTCCGTCGCCGCATTCGAGCAAGTCCAACGAACCAGACCCTGCGACTTCGAAGGCAATGTGCAAGCCGTCCTTGGTGGTCGCGTAGCGGATCTCGGGCACCTCGTCCACGGCGTTTCATTCTTGCCCGTTATCCACAGGGGCGCTCGGAGACGCTCAGAACGTACAGGACGAGACGCGACATCTGGCCTCCCGAACGCACCGCTCCCGGTACGAAGCGGCGACGGTAGGGGGACAGAGCCCGAGGCCCGGGGGCTGCGGCGGGTCTGGTGAGCGAGGCCGACCACGGACGAATCCCGTTGACCAAGGAGACCTTCGGGGGCCTCCTCTCTCGCTGGCCGCCTTCCAGTGGCTTCGGAGCAATTTGGGATACGGCGTTGCTGATATGACGCTTGAGGGCTCGGATCGCCACCTACAGGGCTGTGGGGGTGGCGCCACAGTTAGCAGTCGTGGTGATCGTTTGGTGAACTCGCCCGGCTTTCTGGCTCAATTTCGGTTCGGGACGGATGCCGACGGGTAAGGAAGAGGCCGAGGGGTAAGAGGCAGAGCGGCCTCGGGGGAAACCTTTGGCTCTCAGGGTCGGCCGCCACAGACCGCTCGTGTTCGGAACTACCGGACACCGAGACTAAGGGAGGGCATGAGAATGCGTGGCTCGAGATTCGCGTTACTCGCACCGGGGGCGGTGATGGCGCTGACGTTGCCGGTGATGGTGCTTGGGTTGCCAGCTGGTTCCGCCGGCGCCGCCATATCCAACGCGTGCAGCTTCGGGCAGTACCCGAACGTACCGGGGGGTCAGAGCCAACTCCAGGTGAACTGCACGTTCACCAACACGGGCTCGTCGTCGAACGAGACCCTCGAGGACTTCCCCCAGGCCGTGTGGCACAACGGGGCCGCGTGGACCGCCACCGGCGCGGTGACCACATCGGGAAGCGCGACGGTCACGTCCGCCTCGGCGCATTTCAACGCCGCCACCGACATCAACCACACGGTGTCGGGACCGGCGCTGTTTTCGCCCATCCCGGCCAACTCGTTCATCATCGCCGTGAACAGTCCCACCTCGGTCACGCTGAACCACAACGCGACCGCCTCGAAGACGGGCCTCACGCTGAGCATCAACAACTCGAGCACCCGCGGGGTGAGCGATGGCGTGACCACGCTGAACAGCACCACCATCACCTCGGCGAGCGCCCACTTCGTGTCCGCCGACGTGGGCCGGATCGTGACGGGCACCAACCTCCCCCTCTACGACACCATCGCCTCGGTGACCAATGCCACCACGGCGGTGCTCACCACCAAGGCGACGGCGTCGGGGACGGCGCAGAGCCTGAGCATCGGGGCCAACGAGCAGACTTCGTCGACCCGTGAGGTGACCGACGCCCACGTGAGCGCCGCCAGCACCACGCTGTCGTCGGCCAGCGCCAAATTCGTGGCCTCCGACGTGCAGCTCGCGGTGAGCGGCTGCGGCGTCCCGGCCGGGGCCTACGTCGCCTCGGTGACCAACCCGACCACCGCGGTCCTCTCGGCGGCGGCCACCCTCACCCGGCCCTTCGCGGTCAGCGACGGGGCGACCACGAGTGGCTCCACGACGGTGACCTCGGCCTCGGCCGGCTTCAGCACCGCCTGTGACGCCGACAAGTCGATCTCCGGGGCAGGCATCCCCGCCGGTGCCTACATCAAGACGGTGACCAACGCGACGACGGTCACGATCTCGGCGGCTGCCACCGCGACCGCCACGGGCGTGAGCCTCACCGAGGCGCCGGGCGCAAACGAGGTGATCGGGGCGCCGAGCGTGACCGCGCCGGCCAACGGCGACGCGGTGTCCACCATCGGGACGACGCTGACGCTCAACCCGACGCTGGTCAAGGGCGCGCAACCCTGTGCCGCCGGGGAGCCCGCGGGCGAGACCATCGAGGGTGGCTGGTACAACCCGGGCGCCTACCTGGCCAACACGCTGGCGCTCGCACCGGCCGATCTCCCGAGCGACACGATCGGCGAGATCCTCTACCCGACGTCGGTCGTCTCCTTCGCCGGCTACGCGGTCAACGAGGCTGCCAGCACACCCGGTGAGCTGGACACGGCGGCCCACACCGACGTCATCTTGCCCTTCGTGCCGACGGGGCTCGCCCTGTGCGCAACCCCGGCACTGGGCATCGGCTCGTCGTTCGCCTTCAACGGCTCGACGCTCGCCCAGCAGAAGGTGGCGACGGGTATCGGTACCCCGGGCACCGCAGCCGTTCGCGGCATCATGAACCTGGGCAGTGGCGTCTCCACGACGACCGGCACCGCGTACCTCACCCAGAACCCCTCCAAGGGTTCGGCCCCGTACAGCGGCGCCTGCACCACCAAGTTCCCGGCCACCGTCACGGACGTTCCTTGTAGCTGAGCCTTCCAGCTGATGCGGTGATCCCTCCCCACTTGAGGGAGAAGGGTCGGGGCATCGGATGAGCACGGCAGGGGAGCGGGCATCGAGCCCGCTCCCCTGTCCGCGTTCCGAAGCAAGCGGGCCGCCCTTGGTATCAGGGCGCACGTCGGAAGCGTGTCATCAGCGCTCCTGGATCCGTCGGTTTCGGCCGGCGCCTCTTGGTGGCGCAGGCGAATTGGTGAGGTCGGCTCACCTGGACTCGTAAGAGCCCGCCGGGCTGCGACGGTCAGGAGGACGAGGTGATAGTGACTTTCAGCATCCGGTGGGTGACGTCGGGAGGGACTCCTGACGCGCTTCCCTGCGCATTGATCTTTTGGACAACGCTCATCCCCGAGGTGACATGACCGAACAGGGAGTACGAATTAGGTAGCGATTCGCCCTCCGCACCGGCGACGATGAACCACTGGCTGCCGCCGGTGTGCGGTTGGCCGGTGTTGGCCATGGCCACGGATCCGAGCGGGTACTGGTCGGAAGGATTCGATGCCCTCGCCGGCAGCTCGTCGGGGATGGTGTACCCCGGGCCGCCGCTCCCCGTCCCGGTGGGGTCTCCCGTTTGATCCATGAACCCCGGGATGACCCGATGGAAGATCACGCAGTCGAAGAAATGCTGCTGAGCCAGAAAGACGAAGTTGTTGACCGTGAGAGGTGCATCTTTTGCATCAAGTGCAATGACGAATGTGCCCACATCGGTCTTCACGGTGGCGGTATAGGCCTTGGCGGCATCGATGATCGTGGCCGGTGCGCTGCTCCACTTCGGCTTCTGCAGCGCTGTTGCGGGATTCTTTTGGCAGCCGGCAGCCACGGAAGTTGCGTTTGCGGCTGTCTGCGCCTTCGCATCGGCCGCCGAACCATTGGTCCCCGAGGGAACCGTGACATTCGTGAATCTCGCGCCCTGTTGTGTCGCTGCGTTTGCCAGCACCTGCTTGTCGTGCGAGGTGAGCGGAACTGGGGTCCCCGTGGTGGTACTTGTCGTCGAGCTCGAGGGCAGGTCAGTGGACAGGCCGGTCAACTCGAATGCGGCGCCGCGGCGCCAGACGATGAGGTAGGTCGAATCCGACCCCAATCGTTCGACGGCTGACGATCCGAGAGTCTTCGGAGGGCTCAGACCCGCTTGTGCCTTGCCGTTGGATTCAAGACCCTTCAAGAGCGTGTCCGCGTTTGCCGCTGATTCGCAGTAGAGCACTTCAGATTCCAACCCTTGGTTTCCGGATGCGTTTGCGAATTCCTCTTCGGCTCCGTAGGGGCACCCTGTGACGCCGGTGTTCGTTGAGGTGGAGGGAGCATTGATGACTTTCGTGAATCCCGCCGCCTTGGTTGCGGATACGGGAACGAGCACGCTGGTCGATGGCTTCGACGCCGAGGACGCGGCCGCCGCGGCGGGCACCACGCAGATTGGCCCTACGACCGCGACGAAGGTTGCGCCAATGCTTGCCGCGACGAGATTCAGAGTCAGTTTTCTCACTAACACACGTCTTTCTAAACGGAGGAGGGCTCCCAAGCCCGATCGGGCTAGAGGCGATTCGGATGCCGGCTGGCTTCGGTGAGGAAGATAGCCGAACTGCGAGGCATTGAAGCCGCGCCGGAGTCATTCGTGCGATTGTGTGCTGAGTAGCCTTGGACGCTGGTGAGACGTCCGTCTTCCTGACCGGGCGGGACTTGGTGATCATCTGGACGGGACAGCCGATGACGAGTCCCCTTGCCGATGAAGTGCGGCTCTGGAAGGTGGGCGTCAATGCCTGTTGTGGCGATCGGCTACACCCCAGCCTTGCGAGCGGGGGCACCCGGTCGTCAAGCGGCAGGACCGGTGTGAGCAGCGAAGAGTGCCGCTGCTTACGATAAGTGCCCGCCCGCCTAACCGGAGATCGGGGGCACCTTCAACGGTGAGGTCGCTCGCGCGTTATGGGGACTCTTCGCATCCTTGGCCTTGGAAGTCATCGGCGATGAAGTAGTCCCGAATTCCTGACGGGGCACTGCTGGAGGGCCATCCGTGATCGAGGCACTCGGGGTTGGCAAGCCAATGCTCGTCATCCTGAAAACCATGGGACATGTCGACGTTTGTGGGAGCAAGTCCAAGTTTCTTCCTGTATTGCAGCAAATCCAATGTTCCTTTCAGGCCTAACTCAGCTCCTTCCCAAGGTTCACCCCTAGCGTCTTCTGGCCATGACCGAGACGGGCGTTCGGGGGGGGCTTGCTCCTGATGTGCTCGACGTTCCAGCCGCACCCGTTTCAAAGGGCCCTTCAGCCCGCAGGCCGCGAGAGTCGGTCCTCTGGGACGGCTCGAGCGCTTGGAGACGACATGCATGGCTGCTCGGTGTCGCGGCGGTCGCAGTGCTGTCGGTATGGCTGTACGTGCTCTCGGTTCACGCAAACAGTGCTGTCGTCACATCCGACGGAGCGACCGTAGTTCTGCAAGGAAAGGCCGTGGCATCAGGCAATGTCGTGCTCCACGGCTGGAACCTCTCGCTCGACTCTTGGTGGACGCTCGACGTGATCTTGTATGCCCTGGCCACGGCCTTGGTGGGCGTCAAGCTTGAATTGCTCTTCGCGGTGCCCGCGATAATCGCCGCGCTGGTCGTCATGGTAGGGGTACTGATGGCCCAGCGCGGACACAAGGGCGCGGCCGCATTTGCCGGCTCGGCGACTGTCCTCGCGGTCCTGGCTCTTCCCACGCACGCCTTTGCGAATTACTTCATCGCCCAGCCGATTCATGTGAGCACAGCCCTCTACGCGCTGGTCGCCTTCATGGGGCTGCGTCAGGCCCGCTTCGGATGGGGATGGTCGGTATCGGTTGTCTTTCTGGCAGCCGGCTTGCTCGGAGACCTGCAGATGGCTTCCTACGGGGTCGTCCCCGCCCTCCTGGCGGGGTTCGTCGCGATGCGTCGCCGGCGCTCTTGGCGCGCCGGTTGGCCAGCGATCGCCGCGGCGGTGTGCTCTGTGATTCTGGCGCTCGGTGTACGCCGCGTTGTCGATGTGCTCGGCGGCTTTACGATCGGCGCGACCAACCGTGCTCCGTCGCTGCACCAGATGTGGGCGAACCTCACCCACGTGCCACTCCAGCTGGCCCAACTGGTCGGGATCGCCGACACCTCACAAGGCACCGGCGGGGTCCCACTCGTCCTGGAGGCCGTCCACGTGCTTGTGGCGCTCTTGCTCATCTTCTGCTTCGTCGCGGCCGGGGTGGGACTGATTAGGGGTGTCCTCCGGGGAGATGTCCCCGAAGAACGCTCCGGGACGCCCGCAACAGGCGAGCTTGAGCCCTGGCGCCTCGATGACCTCCTCGTGCTGGGCGCGATCGGATGTTTCTTCAACTTCGTCTACCTCTCACATAACGCCTCGGGGTCACTGAGGTACCTCACGGTCTCGGTGATCTTCATGTCTATCCTCGCCGGGCGAGAAGTGACGCGTTGGTGGGCCAAGCCACGTCGTGCAGAGGCCCGGCGACGAGCCAAGGCTCTCGCCGTGGTGTCGATCGGATGCTTTCTCGCTTCATTTGGGCTCCAGGTGAGCCTTCCCGTCGACAACCCACCAATCGCCGGACTCGTCGCTTTCCTCGAAACCCACAATCTCTCGTCTGGAGTGGGCGACTTCTGGGCAGCTTCGCTCACCAGCGTCTGGAGCAACGGCAAGGTGAACATCCGGCCGCTTGTTCCGAATGCCGACGGTGTACTCGAGGCCTTCAACAGAGGAGAGACGCCAGGGTGGTTTCTCGGGCAGAGGTTCCAGTTTGTCGTGTACCCGGCATCTACGGGAGCGAACGCAACGAATGGAGTCTCTTACCTCACCGCTTCAAAGACGTGGGGCATTCCGACTCATACTTACAGCGTTTCGGGATACGAAGTGCTCTCGTGGTCGCACCCTATCGAGGTGACCCACTACGAACCTCTACTACACGGTTTCAAGTAGGAAATCCGTGCGAAGCATGGCATAGCCGCTCGGCTTCGGGCCGATTGGTAGCACGGATATGCCAGATTGGGACATCCTCGCGGCCTGTGGAGTGCCGAGAACGCATGCACCCAAACCTTGCCGCCGGGTGCTCCACAGTTGCGACCGTTCTTCCGGTGTGCTCGCCTCGGTCGCCTCTGCCACCCTGACCGGCGCCGTGGGACGCGCTCTCCGTTGAGGTCCACGTCTCCAATGGCCTCCCGGGCTTCACGATCGTGGCCTCCCCGATGCCGCCGTGCGCGAAGCCCGCGACCGGGGGCGCGCCGTCGTGCTGTCAAACGGACTGCCATGGCCGCCATTGAGGAGGATCACATGCAATTTGGCACCAGCTGCTATCAAGATTGGTAAGCACGACGCAACCGGGGAAATGGTGTGGGCGTGCTTGCTCCGAAGCTGTTATCGGGCACCCTGTCTCATGTCCGTTCGGAACCCAGCGGAGTTGACCCGACACTTTTGTTTTCTCGATGTTGTGCGTGTCAAGCATTTTGGACACTCGGCTACCGACCATCAGGTCTGAAAGTCCTATGGACCGCGACCACCAATGGCCCAATACTGAAGGGTCAAGTCAACAAGAGGGGGCTCTGATGTTGGGAATGTTCATGAACGCGTTCGTCGCAGTCAAGGCCGCGCACGGATCGCTGTCTGATCGAGCTCGCACTGAGCGGGGTGCCTCCATGGTGGAGTACGCGCTGCTCGTCGGCCTGATTGCCGTGGTGGCGGTTGTGGCAGTTGCCGCGCTCGGCGGAGGCATCTCTGGCTTGTTCAGCAGCGCGAACACCTGCGTCGGTGGCCTGAACAGCACTTCTTGCTAGTCGGGCGGCAGTCGACGCTATTGACCTACGCAACGCGTTCCTAAGAGACCATCCCCCCTTCCCAATGGGATGCCGGAGGCGCTGGGGTCGGCTTGGTCGCGGCCGCAGCGCTCCGATGACCTCATCACCGCCTTCTGATCTCAGACAGACCAGCGACGCGGACCCTTGACGGATTCGGCGTGAGGCTCCCCGGATTCTAAACTGCATTGTCGGCGTGCCGACGGCCTCGATACGCATCGGGAGCCATGAACGGGACATTTGGTCGCCCCAGAATGGGGGGGAGATCCTGGCTATTGCGTTTCGTTCGTTGAAAACCTGGCCCTAAGACTTCGCAGCGGCCACGTCAGGCGCCAACTCAACGTGGCTCGCAAGGCGTTGATCTCCCCAGTCACTGCACCGAGTTGCATTTGATACTCGGCAATGACGGCGTCGCGGTGCGCGAGCAAAGCCTGGGTCTCGGCCAGGCGGCCCTCGGTCTCGGCCAGGCGGCCCTCGGTCTCGGCCAGGCGAGCTTGCGTATCGAGCAGGGCCTCCCTTGTTTCAGCGAGCTGATCGTTGGCGTTGGTCAGGAGCGCTTTGTGCTCGTCCAGGACGATTCTTATCGCCTCGAGGTCGAGTTCGGCCGTGCCCAAAGAGGCATTGTGAGGGGCCGCCTGATGGAGCGTCTCAACCCGAACGAGAAGTGGTTCCGCGACTGCGGCAAACGCGCTTTCCGCCCTTTCACGGTCGCAATGACTGCTCAACCAGGGCCACAGCGTTTCAGTCAAGTACCCGCCGTCATTGACGATCCGTGGAAACTCCAGCAGAAACAAGGGAATTCGTGCCGCCGTAGCCCAGTGAATCAGTCTGTGAAACCCGACGGCCAGGATACGAGCTTGATCGACCGGATCTAGTGAGTAGACCGCGCCAGCGGCGACCACCCCATTCACATCGCTCGGAGGCCAATCGCGCAATGGCCCCTCGGCCATAGCAACGCGTTCTTGCAATATGCGGCTCGTGGCAGCCGCCATCAACTCGCGAACCGGTACCAAAAGGGCATCAACAGTCACGGCGCCAAGATCAACGCCTTCGCAGTAGGTGAACAGCCATGGATCTTTTACAACGTAGGGCGCATGTTCATCGAGCAGGTTGTGTTCTAAGCCAGCCCGGGTCCTTTCGTCGAAGGACTCGGTGGATGAGCCGGTGTCGAGACCACACTGTTTCAGGAAGCGGACGAGGAAACTGGTACCTGCTCGTCCCGTTCCGGCGATCACCACGTGATGTCTCGGAATGGAATTGTGGACACCCGGGGCAGGGTCGGCAACCATCGGTCAGCAATCTAGTGACTACTCGCCTCCCAACGAAGAACCGGCCGGTGAGAGCCCATCCGGAATTTCGCTCGCGTTGAAGTGTCCCCATGGTGCGGACTGAGGCAGGGACGGAGGCGTGAACGGGCCTGGCCCGCCCGGCTGCACCTCTGCCGTCCACACACTGCGGAGTAGCCCCATCGATCGCCGGCGCCACCCGTCCGACGCTGCTCGGCAGCCCAACGCGCGAAGGTGGGGGGATGCTGCTGGTTCTGGTCACGGGGTTGCCGGCGACCGGCAAGTCGACGATGGCCACGGTGGCGGCGAAGGAGCTGAGGTCGGCGCTGCTCGGCCACGACTGGACGATGAGCGGGCTTCGTCCCTATGGAGAGATCCAGGAGACCCTCGATGCCATGGATCCCTTGGGCCACCGCGTGGTCGGGTGGTCGATCATGTGGGCCTTGGCCCGGGCCCAGCTCAGGATCGGGTCGTCGGTCGTGCTCGACGGAGTGGCCCGCGCCGGGGAGGTGGCCGGCAGCCGGCAGGTCGCGGCCGAAGAGGGTGTGCCGAGCCTCGTGGTCATGACTCAGTGTGCCGATGCCGCCGTCCATCGGGCGCGGGTGGAGGGGCGACGACGTCAGATTCCGAACTGGTACGAGCTCGACTGGGAGCACGTGGCGCGCTCGCGCGCTTCATGGGTCGCACCCCAAGGCGTCGACGTCATTCTGGAGGCCACCGACCCGGTCGACGCGAACGCCGACGCCCTGCGGGCGGCCATGGGTTTGCTCTCCTGACGTCCCGGCCCGGCCGGCGTGCGGCTAGGACACGGCGACCGAAGGTGACGCCGCCGGAGCGGCCCGCCGCTGCCGGAGCATCGATCCGCTCATGAGCAGCATGACGACGAGGAAGCCGATATAGGCCCCCCACCCGATGACGAGCCACGCCTTGCCGTGGTAGCTGCTGAACGTCACGCCGATCCACACCGCAATGCCGTTGAAGATGGCGACGACCAGCCCGATCCACCCGAGCCACGGTGCGGCCAGCTCGCCGCGTACCATCGCCCACCCGAGGGAGCCGATGAACACCATGGTCATCACGGAGGTCACGGAGAAGAAGATCGTGTTCAGGTCGCCCAGCATCCGCACGAGTGACGGGTCACCGACACCGCCGGGCTGGGCGTCCATGAAGGCGAGGACGACCGTGGGCAACGCGGCCATGGCCGTCGTGACGGCGACCCCGATGCCCGAGCCGAACACGATCGGGGCCAGGGACTCCTCACCGTGCTCGGCTCGCACGAGCACGCGATGCAGGTAGCCGACGAACCACAGGAGCGCTGCCGCAGCGAAGAAGTCGAAGATCATGCCGGCCTGCAGGGCAATGCGGTGGTCATGGACCCACGCCAGCGTCGCCGCCGGCGTCGCATCGACGCGTGGCTGTTGGGGATAGATGAAGCCGGAGAGCACAGCAAGCAGCACGAAGGTGAGGCCACTTGCCGCTCCGACGCGCTCGAACGTGCGGTCATGCATTGGGTTCCCCCTTTTCCTTCTGGAAGGGCAGCGTCAATATAGGACCAGGGCGCTGGCACGCGGTGGACGACAGGGTCCAAGCACGGGAGGGGACCGTCGGCACGTCCTATCCTCGCTCGATGCGACAGCAGCTCCCCAAGCTCCTGTTCCTCTCCGGCACGGCCACGCTCGTCGTCGGGATCGTGCTGACGGCGACGCTCGTCGTGCTGCGGAGCGGCTGCACCTCTGAGGCCGCGAGGTCGCAGGGCGACCTGGCGTCTGCCAGCGCCTCGTGCCAGGGCTACACCCCGTTCATCCACTGGAGCTTTCTGCTGCTCGCTCTCGCCGCCGTGCTGGTCGTCGGCGCCGCGCTGTCGGGGACCATCACGGCCCGCCGTGGGCGCGACCCGAGTGACTCGACGGGCTAGTGACGCTTGCGCCGGTCATGCTGTGATTGGGTCCGCTTCGCCTTCCGGGTACGACGGCCGGCGTCACTGTGGGTCGTGTGCACGTCCTCGCGGGCGAGGTTGTTTCGCCGACGGGTCATGGTGGTGATGCCCGCGAAGACGAGGACAACGGCGAGCAGGCTGAAGATCAGGATGTAGAACATGGCCCATTAGACCATGTGGGCCCAAACCGAGGAGCGCACGCGCCCGGTTCAGCAGGCGTAGTCGTCGTCGTAGGCCGAGGCCGTGCTGTTGTATTGGACGATCTCGGGCGGTCCGGGCAATTGGGCGCCGTGGTTGTTTACCCAGTTCGAATAGTCAGCGCACGAATTCGGACCGCTCGGCGATGGCAGGTAGTCGGCCATCCAGTAGGGGACCGAGGGCGTGTAGTCACCCACGATCGTGTTCCAGACGCCCGGGCTGGCGTAGATGCCGACGTCAGGGATGCCCTCGGTCTCGTGCAGTGCATTGAGGGCGCCTTGGACGAACTGTGCGTTCTCGCTCACGTTGCCCGACCAATTGGCGCTGGCGGTCTCGACGTCGAGCCACCACGGGATGGTGGTGGAACCTGCACCGGCGTTCTGTGCGTCCGCGTAGGCGGACACGCCTGCCTGATAGCCGGCGTTGCAGGAGGTGTCGCCGTTGCACCCCGGCTCGCTGGTGGACGACGTCCCGTACGTCAGGTAGGTGTAGAGGTTCAAGCCGCCGCCGGCCCACGCCGCCTCCTGGGCCAGGCAGGGGTTCTTGTTGCCCGACGAGCTCCCGTCGACCTGCACGATGCCGATCTGGTGATCGCCGGAGGGGAAGCTGGAGCACTGGTAGACGCTGATGTCGAAGCCGTACGCACCCGACGGGTAGGTCCCCCCCACGAAGGACCCGTTTCCCGGCGCATCGGCCATGCCCACGATCGGCCTGTTGAGCGGCGAGGGTGCGGAGCCGAAGTACTTCGCAGCGCCGAAGTTCGAGACGAGGCCGGCCGTGTCCGAGAACCAGTAGCCGCTCCCGTCGGGGATCGCCGTCGCCGCGGCGATCGGATGCTTCAGGGGCAGGCCGCCCAGCGATCCGTAGAAGGGCGCCGTGCCGAAGCTGAAGATGCCCCCGTCGGAGGCGACGAGGAAGTAGCCGCCGCCGCTCGGGCCCGTGATCATGCCGATGACAGGCTGGTTCAACACGAGGCTGCCGGTGCTGCCGTGGAAGGACGCGTCGCCGTAGCTGAAGATGCCGCCGTCGGACGCGACGAGCCAGTAGCCCTTGCCGCTGGGCGTGGCGGCCATCCCCACTACCGGCCTGTTGAGATGCATGCTGCCGGTGGAGCCGTAGAAGCCGGCGTCGCCGTAGTCGAAGATCCCGCCGTCGGAGGCGACGAGCCAGTAGCCCTTGCCGTCGGGAGTGGCCGCCATCCCCACCACGGGCTTGTTGAGCGTCATGCTGCCCGTGCTGCCGTAGAACTGGGCGTCGCCGTAGGCGAAGATCCCGCCGTCGGAGGCGACCAGCCAGTACCCGCCCCCGTCGGGCGTCGCGGCCATGCCCACGATCGGCTTGTTGAGGGCGATGCTCCCCGTCGAACCGTAGAAGGGTGCGCCGCCGAAGCTGAAGATCCCCCCGTCGGACGCCACCAGCCAGTAGGCGGGCACCGTGGTGGTCGCGGCCGCCGGGGCAGCACCCTGCGTCAGCGCCGCCCCCGTCACGCTGAGCAGCGGGAGTGCTGTGATCAGCACCGCGAGTCCGAGACGGCGGATCAACTTCGGAGGAATTCCGACACGCGGAAGGCCAGGTCGAGCGACTGGCGGGCATTGAGCCGAGGGTCGCACGTCGTGGTGTAGCGGGCCTCGAGGTCGCCTTCGAAGATCTCCTCGGCGCCGCCGAGGCACTCGGTGACGTCGTCCCCGGTCAGCTCCACGTGCACCCCTCCGGGCCAGGTGCCCTCGTCCCGGTGCACGTCGAAGAAGGAGCGGAGCTCCGAGATGATGTCGTCGAAGCGGCGGGTCTTGCGCCCGCCCTCGCTCGTGAACGTGTTGCCGTGCATGGGGTCGCAGGTCCACACGACCGGGTGGCCCTCGCCCTCCACCGCGCGCAGGATCGGCGGCAGGAGCTCCCCGATCCGTTCCGCTCCGAACCGGGTGATGAGCGTGAGGCGCCCGGGGAGGCGGTCGGGGTTCAGGCGTTCGCAGAGGGCCACCACCTCGTCGGGGGAACAGCCCGGCCCGACCTTGCAGCCGATGGGGTTGCAGATGCCCGAGACGAACTCCACGTGGGCACCGTCGAGCTGACGTGTGCGGTCGCCCACCCACACCATGTGGGCCGAGCAGTCGTACCAGTCACCCGTGAGCGAGTCCATGCGGGTGAGGCACTCCTCGTAGGGCAGGATCAGCGCCTCGTGGCTCGTGAAGAAGTCGACCTCGTGCAGGCCCTCCTCGGCACCGAGGTCGATGCCGCATGCCGCCATGAACCGCAGCGCGCGGTCGATCTCCGACGCGATGCGCTCATAGCGCTGCCCCTCGGCCGACGACGCAACGAACTGTTGGTTCCACAGGTGCACCTGTGACAGGTCGGCGAAGCCACCTTTGGTGAAGGCGCGCAGGAGGTTGAGCGTCGACGCCGACTGCTGGTAGGCAGCGACCAGCCGCTCCGGGTCAGGGGTGCGTGCCTCGCGGTCGAACGCGTCGTCGTTGACGATGTGCCCGCGGAACGACGGCAGCTCCACGTCGCCGATCCGCTCCGTCTCCGCCGTGCGCGGCTTTGCGAATTGGCCGGCGATGCGGCCCACCTTCACGACGGGAACGCCGGCCGCGTAGGTCAGCGCCACCGCCATCTGCAGGATGATCTTGAGCTTGTCGCGAATGGAGTCGGCGGTGAACTCCGCGAAGGACTCGGCGCAGTCGCCCGCCTGCAGCAGGAACGCCTCGCCGTTGGCCACCGCCGCGAGGTCCGCCGTCAGGTGGCGCGCCTCCCCGGCGAAGACGAGGGGCGGCAGGGTGGCCAACCGCGCCTCGGCCTTCTTCAGGGCGTCCGCGTCGGGCCAATCCGGCTGTTGCGCGGCGGGGAACTTCCGCCAGGACGCGGCGCTCCAAGAGGAGGACTCGGGTCGGCTCGTCACCGCACCAGGTTAACGCCGTAGGATCGCCCCTCATGGCCGCCTTCCGGTTCACACTTCAGGCCTCGCAGGCAGCATCCCCCGCTGCGTGGCGCGATCTGGCGCGCAAGGCGGAGGATCTGGGCTATTCGACCCTCTACGTGCCCGACCACCTCGACGACCAGTGGGCCCCGATGGTCGCCCTGACGGTCGCAGCCGAGGCGACCACGACCCTGCGCGTCGGGACGCTCGTCCTCGACAATGACTTCCGCCACCCCGTCGTCCTGGCCAAAGAGGCCGCCACCCTCGACGTGGTCTCCGGTGGCCGCTTCGAGCTCGGCGTGGGCGCGGGCTGGATGACGACCGACTACGACCAGTCGGGGATCGCCATGGAGAAGCCGTCGGTGCGGGTGGCCCGCCTGGCCGAGAGCCTCGAGATCATGCGCGCCATGTGGCAATCCGGCCGCGCCACCTTCGACGGCGTCCACTACCACGTGACCGAGGCCATCGGCTTCCCGGCGCCGGTGTCGCCCGGAGGGCCGCCGCTGGTCATCGGTGGCGGGAGCAAGCGCATCCTCATGCTGGCCGGGCAGCACGCCCAGACTGTGAGCATCGTGCCGAGCCTGGCCGCCGGCTATGTCGGCCCCGAGGTGGCGGCCGAGTCCGTGGTGGAGAAGTACAGCGACCGGGTGCGCTGGGCCAAGGAGGCCGCAGGGGAGCGCGCCGGCGACCTCGAGTTCCAGTGCTGGACCGCGACCGTGCAGGTCGTCCCGAACGCCGACGAGGTCCTCGAGTCCCTTGCGCCGCTGTTCAGCCTCACGCCGGACCAGCTGCGCGCCGCGCCCGTCGCGCTGATCGGCACGGTGGGGGAGATCACCGAGACGCTGCGCAAGCGGCGGGAGGAGCTCGGCTTCACCAACATCGTCGTACACGAGGCGGAGATGGACGCGCTGGCGCCGGTGATCGCTGAACTTGCCGGAACCTGAACCCCCCGTCCGCATCGGAATCCTCGGTGGGACGTTCGACCCCCCGCACGTCGGGCACGTGGCCGCGGCGCGTGCGGCCGTCGAGCGGCTGGGACTGGATCGCCTGCTCCTGGTCGTGGCCAACGACCCCTGGCTGAAATCCGGACAGCGCGCGATCTCCGCGGCCGAGGACCGGTACGCGCTGACCGAGGCCCTGGCCGGGGAGATCCCCCGTGCCGAGGCCAGCCGGCTCGAGATCGACCGGGGCGGCCCCAGCTATTCGGTCGACACGGCGGAGGCGATCCTCGCCTCCGCCCACCCTGCCGAGATCTTCCTGGTCGTCGGCTCGGACCTGGTGCCCGAGCTGGGGTCCTGGCACCGGCCCGATGACCTGGCCCGCCTCGTCACGCTGGCGGTGGTGTCCCGGCCCGGCGACGCGGCGACCCTCGTCCCGCCGGGCTGGCGGGTCGCCCGGGTCGACGGCCCGCAGGTCGACGTCTCGAGCTCGCAGGTCCGGGACCTGCTGGCCGCCGGCGGCTCGGTCGACGCTCTCGTGCCCGGGTCGGTTATCCGTTGCATCCGCCGCCGCGGTATGTACGCTGTGCGCAGATGAGTGCCATGCCGGCCGGGTGGACGGAGCTGTCGGACAGTCCCCACGTGGGTACGACCCCTGCCCGGACACCGCGGCGTGCGGACCGCAGGGCGGAGCAGAAGCTGGCGCGGCGATCTCGTCAGCGTTGGGCGGTCGGCGCGTCGGCCATCCTCGTTGCCGCCTTCGGGCTCACCGTAGGAGTCCTGGACGTGCTCCATTGACCCCAGGGTTGGACGTGCACGTCCAGCTTCCCCCGGCCGCGGCCACCGCCGCCGAGTCGGCCGACGCCAAGCTCGGGCGGGACACCGTCGTGCTCGCGATGGAGGAGCTGTTCGGCGTGGTCGACGCCTTCGTGATCACCAGTGCACAGAACACCCGCCATGTGCGCACATTGGTCGAGGAGATCGAGCGCGGTGTCAAGCAGGCGCACGGCGCCACCCCCGTCCGGACCGAAGGCCTGCAGGACGCCACCTGGGTGCTGATGGACTACGGCGATTTCATCGTGCACGTCTTCTTGCAGGAGACGCGGGACTACTACGACCTCGAGCATCTCTGGTCGGGTGCGCCCCGGGTGCCCTGGCGGCGCAACGTCGAACACGCCGGCTGACCCGAACCGGTCGCCGAGGTCAGGTCGCCCCGCTGAGGAAGTCGAGGAGGTAGACCGGCCCGCTCACCTGCGAGCCGTTGGCGATCGGAACAGAGGTGCGCTGGCCGTCGATTTCGAAGAGGACGCCGGTGTTGGCGCCGTCCTCGGTGATGACGGTCGTGGCGATCTGCGCGACGGCCAACTCGGTGTTGTTGCCCGTGATCGTGCCGAAGGCTGTGTTCATGTTCACGGTCACGATGTCGTTCTGCGGTGGGAGCACCGAGAGCAGATCCACGTCACTCGGGATTGCGGTGGTGATGCCCTGGGCGGTCTCGGAGCTGAACGGGCCGGCCAGCATTGCCCGGATGACGGCGTCGAGCGGCGCCGGGGCCGCGAGGTAGCGGATGGCGGCCGTGAGCTTGTCGGTCGAATTGAGGAAGAAGACATCGACCGGAACGTAGGACGTCGGCTTCGGCTGGGTGGTGGTCGTGGTGGTGGGCGGGTGAGGGTTCAGGAGCCCGAAGGGCACCTTGGAGGGCGACATCGTGCTGGGTGAACTCTGCGTGGGGATGCCGCAGCCGGACGCGACGAGGGCGAGCATCGACAGGACCAGGAGGCCCAGGCGGCCCTTCACGGCGCGTCCTCGTCGTCCTCGTCGGAGGCGTGTCCATCGGCCAGCACCGGAAGCGTCAACACGAAGCGCGCGCCTCCTTCCGGAGCGGATTCGACTCGGACGTCACCGTGCATCGCCCTCATGTGCTCGGCCACCAGGGCCAGACCCAAACCGGTGCCGGTCCCCGTGCCGCGGCGGCCCGACGCCGAGCCGCGATAGAAGCGTTCGAACACCTTGGTCCGCTCCCGGGGGTCGATGCCGGGACCCGCGTCGTCGACGGTCACTTCGACCTGGTCGTCGTCGCCGGGCCCGACGGCGATCTCGGTGACCCCGCCTCCGTAGTGCGACGCGTTCTCCATCAAGTTCACCATCACCCGCTCGAACCGGCGCTTGTCCGCGCCCACCCGCCAGGCCTGCACGCCGGGGTCGATCCGCACCTCGGGCGGCGCGCCGTGCCCACGGCCGTCCATGTGGCCGAACCCCGCCTCGACGGAGCGCTGCACGAGCTCGGAGACGTTGACCTCCTCGAGGAAGACGTCGACGGAGCCCGCGTCGGCGCGCGACATCTCGAGCAGGTCACCGACCATCCGCTGGAAGCGGTGCAGGTCGTCGCTGAGGAGCTGCAGGGCACGCTGGGAACGGACCGGCAGGTTGTCGCGGTCCGCCTCGAGCACCTCGAGGGCTGCGGCCAGCGTGGTCAGGGGCGACCGCAGCTCGTGGCTGACGTCGGAGTTGAACCTCGCCTCGCGCTCGATGCGCTCCTGGAGCTGGTCCACCATGGCGTTGAACGAGTTGGTCAGGCCCTCGAGGTCGGGGTCGGCCGCAGTGGGGTCGAGCCGGGTGTCGAGCTCGCCCCCGGCGATGGCGCCCGCCGCCCGCGACACGTCCGCCAGCGGCCGCAGGGACCGCTCGCTGGCGAAGCGACCGAGCGCGATGCCGAGAAGCGTCGTCACGACGCCGGCGCCGAAGAGGGTGAGCGCGAGCACGCGCAGCGTGTGGTCCAGGTCCGAGAGGTCGAACACCTCGAAGTAGGCGGCGTGGACGGACGGCACGGGCACGCCGACGACGATCTCGGCTGTTCCCTGGGCGGTGCGGTATGTCTGTGTTGCCGCCGTCCCGCTCAGCACCACCTGCCGGAGCTGGGTCGGGATGGAGGAGACGTTCACCGAGAGCGAGGAGACGTAGGACTTGGACTGGTGGAACAGGACCGAGTGCGCATCGGTCCCGGCGTCGATGGACGCGAGGAGCGAGACGTAGTGGGTGTTGCCCGACTGGAGCTCGCTCCGCACGAGCACGGCATTGGCGAAGGCCTGGTGCTGGGCGGCCGTCTCGCGCCCGGCCAGCAGGAAGTGCCGGGTGGTGAAGTAGGAGAGCCCGCCCATCAAGATGGAGAGGACCAGCGCCCCGAGGCCGAAGACGGCCGTGATGCGGGCGCCGATGCCCAGCCTCACGTCAGGGCACCAGCTTGTAGCCCATGCCCCTGACGGTGAGTATGTGCTGGGGCACCGCAGGATCCGCCTCCACCTTGGTGCGCAAGCGCCGGATGTGGACGTCGACGAGGCGCCCGTCCCCGAAGTAGTCGTAGCCCCAGACACGGTCGAGCAGCTGCTCCCGGCTCAGCACCTTGTTGGGGCTCGCCGCCAGCTCGCACAGCAGGCGGAACTCGGTACGGGTGCAGTGGACCTCGTCGCCGTTGAGGCGTCGCAGCACGCCCTGCTCGGGCAGCAGCTGGAGGTCGCCGAAGGTCAGGGCGCCCGGCTCCTCCTCGGCCGGCCGGGCACGCCGCAGGAGGGCGCGGATGCGGGCGGCGAGCTCCTTGGCCACGAACGGCTTGGTCACGTAGTCGTCGGCCCCGGCCTCGAGCCCGGCCACCACGTCGTGGGTGTCCGCCCGCGCCGTCACGATGATGATCGGCACCGCGCTGCTGCGGCGCAGGGCCCGGCAACACTCGAACCCGTCCATGCCGGGGAGCATCAGGTCGATCAGCGCGATGTCGGTCGGTGCCTCGGCGAACATGTCGAGGCCCTCCTCACCGCTGGCGGCGTCCCTTACCTCGTAGCCCTCGCCCTCGAGGGCGAGCCGCATGGAGGACCTGATGCGCTCATCATCCTCGACGACCAGTATGCGCCCGCTCATCCGCCTCCAGCTCAGCTGATCCAGATCTGCGTCGGCCAGACCGAGCCACCGATCATGCCGTATACCGGCTGGCCCTGCGGCGAGGTCGGGTTGTTGAAATTCTGCACGCTCGGGCTCCCGATGACGGCCCAGACGGCCCGGTCCGTCCACACATAGGGGATGTCCAGGCCCAACCGCTTGTTGACCGTCTTGTAGGCCGCAGCCCGGACGCTGGGTTCGGTGCTGGAGCGGCCGGCCAGGAGCGCGGTTTCGATCGTCGGGTCGGCGTTGCGGGCCATGTTGATCGACAGCGCGCCCGAGCTCACCGTGGTCGTGCTCCAGAAGATGTAGTTCAGGTCGGGGTCGACAGCCCCGAACTGGCGCCACGTCAGGGCCTCGTACTTGCCCGCCAGTGCGTTGTTGATGATCTCGTTCTGCTCGACGATGGTGTTCTTGACCTGCATGCCCACGGCTTGCCACGCCTGCTGGACGTACTCCTGGGCCCGGATCGCCGCCGGTGAGTTCGTCGTGCCGAGCGTGAACGAGATGCTCCCGCCGGTCTGCCTCTTGGCCTGCTTGACCAGCTTGGCGGCCTGCGACGGGTTGTAGGAGGGGAAGGGGGTCGATGAGTAGTAGGGCGAGCCCGGCGTGAAGAGCCCGTCAGAGACTGGGAGCACGCCTTCGTCGATGACCCTGGCGTACTGGTTCCGGTTGAGGGCCATCGCCGCCGCACGGCGAACCGTGGAGTTGTTGAACGGTGGCGCCAGGCAATTGAGCTGGATGCAGTTCATGTCGGGCTCGCCGGCGACTTTGGTGCTGTCGTCGATGTAGGAGTAGCTGTGGTTCCCTCGGTACTGGGTGATGATCTGCGGCGTGTCGGTGATCATCAGATCGATGGTGCCCGACTTGAGGGCCTCCGAGCGCGCCGACTCGTCCGGGATCGGCTTGTAGGTGATCTGGGAGAGGTAGGGCATCCCCGCGCGCCAGTAGTGCGGGTTGGCCGTCGCGGTGAAGTGGTCGTTGGGGATCCACTCCTTGAACACGAATGGGCCCGTGCCGACGGGGTTCGAGGTCCCGTTGGGATTGGCCAGCATGGAGGGTGCCACGGGGTAGGCGATCTGGCCGCCGATCCCACCGGCCAGGTAATAGGGGAACGGTACCCAGGGCGACTTGAACGTGATGGTCACCGCCAGCGGTCCCGTCTGGGTGATCGACTGCAGCGTGGGGTTGATGACGATCCCGGTGAGCACCGACTTCGAGTGCGCCTCGAAGTTGGTCAGCAGCGCGGCGCCGTTGCACGGCGTCCCGTCGTGGAAGACGATGTTGGGGCGCAGGGTCACCGTCCAACTGGTGTAGGAGGAGTTCGGCACGACCGACTCGGCCAGGTAGGGGGCCCAGTCCCCGTTGGCGGTGACGCACGTGAGCGGGTCGAACACGGTGCGTGCGTACATGACGCCGACCTCGTCGAAGCGGGCCTGCGTCGGGTCGAAGCCCTGCTCCTCGGCGTCCACGCCGAAGGTCAGCGCGCCGCCCTTCTTGGGCGTGGCCTTGGAGGTCCCGTTGCGCCCCGGGCCGTTGGTCACCGCGCCCGCGATCCCGTCCCAGCCCGCCCCCATGGCCGAGGCCCCCGCAAAGCCCGCGGCGGCGGCCGCGCCACCGGCGAGCAATGTGCGGCGATCGAATTTCGAGACCATCGGCCCTCCCTTATCCCGAACCCAGCGGACCCCCCGAAGGTTCCCGGGCGACGATAGTGCCCGAGACCACCTGCGTGGGGGCGGTACCGTGGAGTCCGTGCCCCCTGACTGGGATCTTCCCGGTTTCTCTGCCTGGCTGGGCGGGCGCGCGGCGGCCACCCGCAAGGCCTACGTGAGCGACGTCGGCGCCTTCGCAGAGTGGATGTCCCGCGCCTCGGTCGACGGGCCCGACGGCGTCGATCGCCTCCACCTTCGCCGCTACCTGGCCTCGCTGGGGACGCGGCGTCTGGCCCGCGCCACCATCGCCCGCAAGGCGGCTGCGCTGCGCTGCTATTTCGCCTGGCTGGTGCGGCAGGGTCGCCTCGGCTCCGATCCGGCCCGGTCCCTGCGTGCACCGACGGGCGGCGGGCGCCTACCCCGCGTGCTCTCCGCGGGCGAGATGTCCTCCTTGCTCGACGTGGGAACCGAGAACGCCGTGGACCGCCGCGACATCGCCGTGCTCGAGCTCCTCTACGCCGCCGGGCTGCGCGTCTCGGAGCTGTGCGGGCTCGACCGCGGAGACATCGACCTGCGGGGCCGGACGGTGACCGTGCTGGGCAAGGGCGGCAAGCAGCGCCGGCTCCCCGTGCACGACGCCGCCGTGGCCGCGCTGCGGGCGTGGCTCGAGGACGGTCGGGACCAGATGCAAGGGCCACCCGAGGCCGCCTTCGTCAACCGCCGGGGTGCGCGCCTGGGGCCGCGGGACGTGCGCCGGATCCTGGACCGCCGCGCCGCCTCGCCCACCCACCCCCACGCCCTGCGGCACACCTACGCCACCCATCTGCTCGACGGCGGAGCGGATCTCCGGGTCGTCCAGGAACTGCTGGGCCACGCCAGCCTGGCCACCACGCAGGTCTACACGCACGTGAGCAAGGAGCGGTTGCGCTCGGTCTACGGGGGGACCCACCCCCGAGCCTGAGGGCCGGCTGAGCAGCGAACGCCGAGCAGCTAACATGGCCGGGCCCACCAAGGAGGTGGGCGGCAACAACGACCAACATCGCCTGCGCGCGTTCCACGGTCGCCGCCTCTGGCGGCGCGGCGGCAGGGGAGAGCAACCGACTGGAGGAACATCTCTATGGCCGTCGTCACCATGCGACAGCTCCTGGAGGCCGGGGTCCACTTCGGCCACCAGACGCGTCGATGGAACCCGAAGATGAAGCGCTTCATCCTTGGTGAGCGCAACGGGATCTATCTCATCGACCTTCGCAAGACCCTCGGAGGCATCGAGTCCGCCTACTCGTACACGCGGGACCTTGTGGCCGACGGCGGCACCATCCTCTTCGTGGGGACGAAGAAGCAGACCCAGGGCCCCGTGGCCGAGTTCGCCGAAGCGTGCGGGATGCCCTATGTGAACCAGCGCTGGCTGGGCGGCATGCTGACCAACTTCGCCACGGTCTCGGGCCGGGTGAAGCGCATGCAAGAGCTGCGCGCCATGCAGGCGGCCGGCGACTTCGACGGCATGCCCAAGCGTGAGGCGCTGCAGCACACCCGCGAGCTCGAGAAGCTGAGCCGCAACCTGGGCGGTATCGCCGACCTGGACCGCCTCCCCAACGCGGTGTTCGTGATCGACACCAAGAAGGAGCACATTGCCGTCACCGAGGCGCGCAAGCTCGGGCTGCCGGTGGTCGCGGTCGTCGACACCAACTGCGACCCCGACGTGATCGACTACGTCATCCCCGGCAACGACGACGCCATCCGGTCGGGATCCCTGATGTGCCGCGTGATCGCCGACGCCGTGGCCGAGGGCCGCTTCATCGCCGAGCACCGGCGCCAGATGGCGCCCCAGGCGCCGGCGGCCGACGAGGGCCCGCCCTCGGCCCCCCGGCCGCGCCGGGTGCACGCTGCCGGCCGAGCCGGTTGAGGTGGCCTGACCATGGCCGGCTACACGGCCAAGGACGTGTCCGCCCTGCGCCAGATGACCGGGGCCGGCATGCTCGACTGCAAGAACGCGCTCGAAGAGACCGGGGGCGACATGGAGGAGGCCGCCAAGCTCCTGCGCCTGAAGGGCCTGGCCGGTGCGGCCAAGCGCAGCGATCGCGAGGCGTCGGAGGGTGCGGTGGCCGCCGTGCGGTCCGGCGACGCTGCCGCGGTCGTCGAGCTGCGGTGCGAGACCGACTTCGTCGCCAAGGCCGACGAGTTCGTGGCCCTGGCCGACGAGCTGGCCGCCCTCGTGGCCGCCAAGGGCGAGGACGCCGTCGGCGAGCTGGACGACGAGATCGACCGTCTCCGCACGACCCTCAAGGAGAACATCTCGGTCGGGCGGGTTCGCCGCCTCGTGGCGGCCCCCGGGCAGGTCGTCGACACCTACCTGCACCAGCAGGCCGGGCGGGGCGTGAACGCGGTCGCCGTGATCATCGAGGGAGGCTCGGACGAGCTGGCCCACGACATCGCGGTGCACATCGCCTTCACCAAGCCGGCCTACCTGAGCCGCGACGAGGTGCCCGAGGCCGACATCGCCGCCGAACGCGCCACGGTGATGGAGATCTCGCGCAACGAGGGCAAGCCCGAGGCTGCGCTGGAGAAGATTGTCGAGGGCAGGATGACGGGATGGTTCAAGGAGCGGGTACTGCTGGACCAGTCGTACGTGCGCGACGAGAAGCAGACGATCGCGGGCATGCTCGGTTCGGCTCGCATCGTGTCGTTCGCGCAGGTCGTCATCGGCGCCTGAGGCGCTGAGATCGTGGGAGAACCGCGCCGCATCGTTCTCAAGATGTCGGGGGAGGCCCTGGCCTCCGCCGCATCCGACGAGACCATCGACGCCGCCACCGTCGAGCGCATGGCCAAGGAAATGGCGCGCGCCATGGACGGCGGCGGGCTCGAATTGGCCGTGGTGGTCGGCGGCGGCAACATCTGGCGGGGCACGACCGGTGAGAGCGGGGGAATGGACCGCGCCACGTCGGACACCATGGGGATGCTCGGGACCGTGATCAACGCGCTGGCGCTCCAGGACGCGCTCGAGCAGCAGGGACAGCCCACCCGGGTGCTGAGCGCGCTCTCCATGGCCGAGGTCGCCGAGCCCTACATCCGGCGCCGGGCCATCCGGCACCTCGAGAAGGGGCGCATCGTGATCTTCGCCGCCGGCATGGGGAACCCCTTCTTCACCACGGACACCCCTGCCGCCCTCCGGGCGGCCGAGATCGGCGCTGAGCTGCTCTGCAAAGGCACCCACTCGGGCGTCGACGGCGTCTACAGCGCCGACCCCAAGCTCGATCCGACGGCCACCCGCTACGACGAGATCTCCTTCATGGAGGTCATCAACCGGGACCTGCGGGTCATGGATCTCACCGCGATCACCTTCTGCAAGGACAACAACCTGCCGGTCCGGGTCTTCGACCTCATGCCGCCCGGGAACATCCCTCGTGCGCTCAGCGGCGAGCAGATCGGTACGCTGGTCCGTTGATGGACGATGACCTCGCCGCCCTGGTCAAGGACGACACCAGGGAGAAGATGAGCAAGGCCATCGACCACGTCCGCCACGAGATGGGCAACGTGCGCACCGGCCGCGCCTCCTCCGCGCTCCTCGAGCCGCTCCTGGTCGACTACTACGGCACCCCGACGCCGCTGCGCCAGTTGGCGGGGTTCAGCGTGCCCGACGCCATGCTGTTGGTGATCTCGCCCTACGACAAGGGTTCGCTGGGGGCGATCGAGAAGGCGATCATGGCGTCGGACCTCGGCATCAACCCGACCAACGACGGCACCGTGATCCGTCTCGCCTTCCCACCGCTCACGGAGGAGCGCCGCAAGGAGCTGGTCAAAGTCGTGCGGCACAAGGCCGAGGAGGGAAGGGTGGCCGTGCGCAACCTCCGCCGCGCCGGACGCCACGAGCTCGAGGCGTTGCAGAAGGACGGCGAGCTCTCCGACGACGAGCTCGAGCGCGTCGAGAAGGAACTCGAGAAGATCACGCACGAACAGGTCGCGCTGATCGATCAGCTGCTCGCGCACAAAGAGCAAGAGCTGCTGCAGGTCTGAGGAGCGAACGAGGCATGGCAGACGGCATCGACGACGACGGCGAGTTCGACGACGGGCTCGACGGGACCGGCGATCCCGGGAGCGACGAGGTCCACGAGGACCCGCCCAGCTACCACTCCGGGAGGGTGCGGATCATCGGGGCCGAGCCGGCAGGCGACGCCGTGCGCGAGGTGACCGGACCCGTCGTCGAGGAGCACCCCGAGCTGCCGCACTGGAACGACGCTCCCACCGGACAGGTCCCGGCCGTACTCGACCGGAGCACGGGCGAGGAGCTGGTGGCCCCGCCGACGTGGCGCGAGGAGGACACGGACTGGGAGGCCCAGGAGGAGATCTTCGAGCCGTCGATGCTCTCCGAGGACCTCCCGGCCGTGGGCGCGCTCCTCGGGGAGCCCGAAGAGGATGTCGAGCGCCAGCCCTGGCACTTCGAGTCCGACGACACGCTGGTGATCCCGCCCGAGCCCGGCTTCGAGCCCGGCCTCGAGCCCGAGCCCGAGCCCGTGGGACGGCACGAGCCGGTCTCGTTCCAGGAGCCGCCGCTCCAGCCCGAGTACGAGCCGGCCGAGGTGGCGCCGCGGGTCGCGTCCCCGGTCACGGCGGCGGCCTCGGTGGCCGCTGCGTCGCGCTTGAGCCCGCCCTCGCCGCCGGAGCCCAAGACGCGCGCACCGCGGACCTCGCGCAGCGGCGGAAAGGCGCGCACCGGCAACGTCAGCACGGCGGGCACCGGCGGGCGTGACATGCGGGTGGCGATCGGCGTCGGCGTGCTCTTCGGCGTGGTCGGCCTGGCCTGCTTCGCCGCGGGGACGGTGGCCACCCTGATCCTCGTCACCATCGTGGTGTTGCTGGCCACTGCCGAGGCGTACGCGGCATTCCGCCGCGCCCACTACCACCCGGCCACCCTGCTCGGGCTCGTGGCCGTCCTCTCGCTGATGGTCGAGACGTACAACAAGGGCGTGGCGGCGCTGCCGCTCGTGCTGGTGCTGCTGGTCGCCGGCTCCTTCATCTGGTACCTGGCCCGGGTGGAGCCCGCGGCGGACCCCGTGTCGGGCCTGGTGTCGACCGTCTTCGTGTTCGCCTGGGTCGGCGCGTTCGGGTCCTTCGCGGCCCTGCTCCTTGACCCGAACCTCTTCCCCGACCGCCACGGGATCGCGTTCATCCTCGCCGCGGTCATCGTGACCGTGACCGACGACGTCGCGTCCCTCCTGGTGGGCTCCGCCATGGGGCGTCACCAGCTGGCCCCCTCCATCAGCCCCAACAAGAGCTGGGAGGGGCTGATCGGCGGCGCGGTGGCGGCCGTGCTGGTCTCGGTCATCGTGGTGCACTTCATTCACCCCTGGACCATCGGCAAGGCGGCGATCTACGGCGTCGTCGTCGCCGTCGTGGCGCCCCTGGGCGACCTGAGCCAGTCGATGGTCAAGCGGCATCTGGGCATTAAGGACATGGGGCGGTTGTTGCCCGGCCACGGCGGCATCCTGGACCGCTTCGACGGCCTCCTGTTCGTCCTTCCCGCCACGTACTTCGTGGTCAAGGCGCTCCACCTCGGCTGAGCTGATGCGCACGGTCAGCCTGATGGGCTCGACGGGCTCGATCGGCACGCAGGCGCTCGACGTGATGCGCGGCGAGCCCGAGCGGTTCGCCGTGCACGCGCTGGCGGCCCAGCGATCGGTTGCGCAACTCGTGGCCCAGGCCGCCGAGTTCCGGCCCTCGCTCGTCGTCATCGGCGAGCGAGGCCTCTACGAGCAGGTGCGTGACGGTGTGCCGCCGGGCACGGAGGTCCTCGTGGGGACCGAAGGGATGGTCGCCGCCGCGCGCGGCGCCGACGTCGTGCTCAACGCGGTGGTCGGCTTCGCCGGCCTTCCCGTGACCATGGCTGCGCTCGAGGCCGGCAAGCTGCTCGCGCTGGCCAACAAGGAATCGCTCATCGCCGGCGCGCCGGTCGTGCAGAAGGCCCGGCGCACGCCCGGGGCGGAGATCGTCCCCGTCGACTCGGAGCACTGCGCCCTGCACCAGTGCCTGGCCTCGCTGCGGGGTACGACGGACGTGGCCCGGCTGCTCCTCACCGCCTCGGGGGGCCCGTTCCGCGACTGGCCGTCCGAACAGCTCGACCAGGTCACCGTGAGCGACGCGCTGGCGCATCCGACGTGGTCGATGGGGCCGAAGATCACGATCGACTCGTCCACGCTGATGAACAAGGGCCTCGAGGTGATCGAGGCCCATGAGCTCTTCGGCGTCGACTACGACCGGATCGGGATCGTGGTGCACCCCCAGTCGGTCGTCCACTCCATGGTCGAGTTGCGCGACGGCTCGACGCTGGCACAGCTGTCCGCGCCCGACATGCGGCTCCCCATCGGCTACGCCCTCGGGTGGCCCGACCGCGCCGCCACGGCCTTCGGGGCACTGGACTGGTCCCGGGCGCAGACGCTCACCTTCGAGCCACCGAACCGCTCGGTGTTCCCCTGCATCGACCTGGCCTACGCAGCCGGCCGCTGCGGTGGCTCGGCCCCGGCCTGGCTCAGCGCTGCCAACGAGGTCGCGGTCGACGCCTTCCTGGCCGGGGCCCTGGGCTGGACGGGCATCGCGGAGGTGGTCGACGAGACCCTCGCGGGCTGGGTCGACGACCACGCGGACGACGTCGAGGCGGTGCTGGCCGCCGACGCCGAGGCCCGGGCCCGGGCCCGGGAGATCGTGGGCCGCCGCCTGGTCGCGGGGGGCGGACGGTAGCGTTGACGCTGCCATGACGCTCACCGAGAAGCAGGCCCCGGCGGCGGACCCGCCCCTCGGACCCGACCCCGTGCCCGACGGCAGCCCGGCGCGGGTCGTCCAGCTCCTCGTCGCCCTGGCCCTGATCACCGGCGTGTTCATCGTCCTCGGCTGGGGCGACCTCCTCCTCTTCATCGCCATCCTGGTGGCGATCGTGATGCTGCACGAGCTGGGCCACTTCGTCACCGCCAAGCGGGCCGGCATGAAGGTGACGGAGTACTTCGTGGGGTTCGGGCCCCGGCTGTGGTCGGTGCGCCGGGGCGAGACCGAGTACGGGGTCAAGGCCATCCCCGCCGGCGGCTATGTGCGCATCGTCGGGTTCACGGCGACCGAGGACGTGGCGCCAGAGGACGAGCCGCGGGCCTACCGGCAGCAGCCGTTCCACCAGCGCATCATCGTGGCGTCGGCGGGCTCGGCCATGCACTTCCTGATCGCCTTCGTCCTGGCGGTGATCCTGGTCCTCGGCTTCGGTGCGGCGACGAACAACTACACGGTGGCCTCGGTGGAGCACTGGTCCGGCGTGGCGACGCCCGCGGCGCGGGCCGGCCTGAAGACCGGGGACACGATCGTGTCGATTGACGGGAAGACGTTCGCCAACCCGAACGCCATGACGGACATCATCAGGCGCTCCGCCGGAACGCCACTCCACCTCGGGGTCGAGCGCAACGGCAGGCTGATCCACCTGACGGCCACACCGGCCAACGGCAAGGGCATCACGGTCAACGGTCAGGCCCTGGCCAACCGCGGCTACCTCGGTGTCGAGATCCACCAGGCCACCGCCCCGGTCGGGCCCCTGGCCGCGATCGGCGACTCCTTCTCGACCATGTGGCAGGCGACCACGGCGGAGGTGGCCGGCATCGGGCAGATCTTCTCGCCCCACGGCCTGGCCTCGGTCTATCACCAGGTGACGAACGCCAAGGCGGGTCAGTCGGCGGCCAACAACCCCGGCTCGGCGCCGCGCCCGGTCAGCCTCCCCGGCATCGTCCACCTCGGGGTGCAGTCCGAGCAGGCCGGCCTCGCCTCCGTCCTGATCCTGCTCATCACCATCAACATCGTCTTCGGACTGCTCAACATGCTGCCGATGATCCCGCTCGACGGGGGGCACGTGGCCATCGCGGCCTACGAGTGGATCCGTACGAGGAAGGGCCAGCCCTACTACCGGGCCGACATCACCAAGCTCTTCCCCGTGGCCGCACTCTTCATCGCATTCCTCGCCGTGTTCGTCTTCGCCGGCGTCTACCTCGACATCACCCATCCGCTCCAGATCCCGCACTGACCCGTGGAGCTCTCCTCCTCCCTCCTGTCGCCTCGCCGGCCGACCCGCCGCATCACGCTCGGCGGGGTGCCCATCGGCGACGGTGCGCCGGTCACGGTGCAGTCGATGACGACGACGAAGACGGCCGACGTGGACGGCACCCTGGCGCAGATCTACGCGCTCGCCGCGGCGGGGGCGGACATCGTGCGCTGCACCTGCAACGAGGAAGCGGCGGCCGAGGGGCTGGCGCACATCGTCCCGCGCTCGCCCGTGCCGATCGTGGCCGACATCCACTTCCACCACGAGATGGCACTGGCCGCGCTCGAGGCCGGCGTGCAGGGGCTGCGGCTGAACCCGGGCAACCTGCGCAAGGAGGCCGAGATCAAGCAGGTGGCCTCGGAGGCCCGTGACCGCGGCGTGCCCATCCGCATCGGCGTCAACGCCGGGTCGCTGCACCCCGATCTCTACAAGAAGTACGGGGGCGCCACCCCCGAGGCACTGGTGGAATCGGCCCGCAACGAGCTGGCCTTCTTCGAGGAGGTCGACTTCACCGACGTGAAGATCTCCGTCAAGGCCTCCTCGGTCGCCCTGATGATCGCCGCCTACCGGCTGGCCTCGGAGACCTTCGACCACCCGCTGCACCTGGGGGTGACCGAGGCCGGCCCGCCGCCCGCGGGGCTGGTGAAGGGCACCGCCGGCATCGCGACCCTGCTCGCCGAGGGGATCGGCGACACCATCCGCTTCTCGCTCACGGCCGATCCGGTCGAGGAGGCCCGGGCCGGGCGCCAGCTGCTCGAGTCGCTCGGGCTGCGCGAGCGCAAGGGACTGGACCTCATCGCCTGCCCGTCCTGCGGCCGGGCCCAGGTCGACGTCATCGCCGTGGCCAAGGAGGCACAGGAGGCGCTCGAGAAGCTGAACCTGCCGATTCAGGTCGCCGTGATGGGGTGTGTCGTCAACGGCCCCGGCGAGGCCCGCGAGGCCGACCTCGGAATCGCCGCGGGCAAGCAGAAGGGCCACCTGTTCATCCGCGGCAAGATCATCCGCGTCGTCCCCGAGGCGCAAATGGTGCAGGCCCTCGTCGACGAGGCCGAGCGCTTGGTGGCCGAGGGCGTCGAGGCGCGCATCGCGGCGGCGGACTCGAGCGCGGAGGCGGAGGCAGAGGCGGACCGGCGCTCGTTGCTCGAATCGACCGGTTCGGACCCCAACCACACCTCGGAGAAGATCGAGATCATCAGGCGCCACACCGACCAGTAGCCTGCGCACCCATGGCGAAGGGTGCGATCGTGACGCGGGAGGAGGACTTCCCCCGCTGGTACCAGGAGGTGATCGCCGGCGCCGAGATGGCGGACAACGGCCCGGCGAGCGGCACCATGGTCATCCGTCCGTGGGGCTACGGGATCTGGGAGCTCATGCAGGCCGAGCTCGACCGGCGCATCAAGGAGGCCGGCGCCGAGAACGCGTACTTCCCGCTCTTCATCCCCGAGTCGTTCCTGAAGCTCGAGGCCGAGCACGTCGAAGGCTTCGCCCCCGAGCTGGCCGTCGTCACCCACGGGGGCGGGAAGGAGCTGGAGGAGCCGCTCGTCCTGCGTCCGACGAGCGAGACCGTCATCAACCACTTCTTCTCCAAGTGGGTGCAGAGCCACCGCGACCTGCCGCTGCTGATCAACCAGTGGGCCAATGTCGTGCGCTGGGAGCTGCGGCCCCGTCTCTTCTTGCGCACCAGAGAGTTCCTCTGGCAGGAGGGTCACACGGCGCACGCCACCGAGGACGATGCCCGCGCCTTTGCGCTTCGCATCCTGCGAGACGTGTACCGCTCCACCATGGTCGATGTCCTGAGCCTCCCGGTGCTCATCGGTCACAAGACGGCCCGGGAGCGCTTCGCCGGTGCGAACCGCACGTGGACCTGCGAGGGGATGATGGGCGACGGCAAGGCACTGCAGATGGGAACCAGTCACGAGCTCGGGCAGAACTTCGCCCGCCCCTTCGACATCACGTTCTCCAACTCGTCGGGCACGCTCGAGCACGTGTGGCAGACCTCATGGGGTGTGTCCACCCGGCTGATCGGAGGGCTGATCATGGGCCACGGCGACGACTTCGGGTTGCGCCTGCCCCCCGCACTGGCGCCGGTGCAGGTGGTGGTCCTCGTCGTCAAGGACGCCCCCGAGGTGCGCGCGGCCGCCGACACGCTGGTGGGAGAGCTGCGGGCGGCCGGGCACCGGGTCCGCCTCGACGATCGCACCGACACCAGCTTCGGACGTCGGAGTGTCGACTGGGAGCTGAAGGGCGTGCCGGTGCGGGTGGAGGTTGGTCCCCGCGACCTGGCCGAGGGCAACGTGACCGTGGTCACCCGTCATCGGCGGGAGAAGGCGAGCGTCACCCTGGGCGCCGGGGCCGACATGGTGGCGGCCGTGCTCGCCGCCGCCGCGGCCGACCTCCTGAGCGAGGCGACGGCGGCCCGGGACGCCCGGACAGCGGACACCACCTCGCTGGCCGAGGCGGTGGAGGCGGGCTCGGTCGGCTTCGCCCGGGTCCGGCTGGGGGCCCTCGGGCCCGACGGCGAGGACCGCCTGGCCGAGCACGCGATCAGCGTGCGTTGCCTGCAACGTCCCGACGGGTCGCTGGCCGAGCAGGGGGACGCCGAGGACGATCTGGTGGCCGTGGTGGGCCGGTCGTACTAGTTCGGGGATTGCTATAATCACCAGGCTGTCCATTTAGATCAGTACCTCGTTGAAGCGTGGGCTGCGGCCCACGCTTTCGCTTTGCGGGGGCAGATTGACCACCAGAGGAGGTGATGGCGAATGAGCGGGGAGACGACGGACCTGATCAGCGCGCTGTCACCCCTCCTCCAGGCGCGGGGTCTGGACCTGGTCGACGTCGAGGTGCACGGCGCCCAGTTGACGGTCTTCGTCGACCGCGAGGGTGGCGTCGGGCTCGACGAGCTGGGCGAGGCCACCCGCGACGTCTCGGCCGCCCTCGACGAGATCGACCCCATGCCGGGCCGCTACACGCTGTCGGTGTCGAGCCCGGGGCTCGAGCGCCGGCTGCGCACCCCGGCCCACTTCGCCCGGGCGGTGGGGGAGAAGGTCACGGTCCGGGTCGACGCGGGGACGGCGGACGTCCGGCGCATCACGGGAACCCTCGGCGGCGCCGACGCCACGGGGTGCACCCTGGTGGGCCCCGAGGTGCCGGGCGGCGAGGTGCGCATCGGCTACGACCAGATCGAGCGGGCGCGCACGGTGTTCGAGTGGGGGCCAGAGCCCCGCGGAGCGAAGCGTGAGAAGAGTGAGAGGGTGACGCGGTCATGAGCAAGACGAATTTCGAGTTCCTCGACGCGCTGGGCCAGATCGCCCGCGACAAGGGGATCTCGGTCGAGACGCTGCTCGACGCCCTGGCCAACGCTCTGGTGGCGGCGTACAAGCGCCGGCCCGACGCGGCCGAGGAGGCCGTCGTCACCATCGATCCCGACTCGGGCGAGATCCGGGTGTACGGCCAGGAGCTCAACGAGGAAGGCGAGGTCATCAGGGAGTGGGACGACACGCCCGACGACTTCGGGCGCATCGCCGCCCAGACGGCCAAGCAGGTCATCCTCCAGCGGATCCGCGAAGTCGAGCGGGACATGAAGTACGAGGAGTACGCGGGGCGCGAGGGTGACATCGTGACGGGGATCGTGCAGCAGACCGACAACCGCTACACGCTGTTGGACCTGGGCAAGGTCGAGGCGCTCCTGCCCCAGGCCGAGCAGGTCTCCTACGAGCGCTACGAGCACGGGGCGCGGCTCAAGGCCTACATCGTCGAGGTCCGCAAGACGACCAAGGGGCCCCAGATCGTGGTCAGCCGCACCCACCCCGGCCTGATCAAGCGGCTCTTCGAGCTCGAGGTCCCCGAGATCGGCTCGGGTGTGGTCGAGATCAAGGCGGCCGCGCGCGAGCCGGGCCACCGCACCAAGATCGCCGTGTGGTCGAACGACCCCAACGTCGATCCCGTCGGCGCCTGCGTCGGTGCCCGTGGTTCACGGGTGCGGATGGTCACCAACGAGCTGCGCGGCGAGCGCGTCGACGTGGTTCCGTTCTCCGACGACCCGGTCGAGCTGATTCAGAACGCGCTGGCGCCCGCCCGCGTCCGTGAGGTGCGCCTCGACGAGGAGACGGGCACGGCCACGGTCATCGTGAGCGACTTCCAGCTCTCCCTCGCCATCGGCAAGGAGGGGCAGAACGCCCGGCTGGCCGCCCGCCTGACCGGGTGGCGCATCGACATCAAGAGCGAGACCCAGTTGGCCGAGGAGGAAGCCGGCTATGGCGACCAGGAGTGGGCCGAGGGCGAGTGGGTCGAGGACGAGAGCGGCGACCTCGTGTGGAAGCCGGCCGAGGGCGGCGAGGCGATGTCGGCCGAGGAGTGGTCGCACCAGGCGGAGGACGCGGGTGAGGCTCCCGCCGCCGAGGCGGTGGTGACCGACGGGGCGGCCGAAGCGCCGGCCGAGGCGGAACCCGCCGCGGTCGAGGAGCCCGCGGCGGCCGCGGAGCCGGTGGCGGAGGCCGGAGTGACGGAAGAGGCCGAGGCATAGCGCCGTCACGGACTTGTGTCGGCTGCCGGCGAGCCCTGCCGGCCGACCAGCTGATCCGGATCGTCCGGCTGCCGGGCGGGGCGCTGTCGGTGGACCGGCACGGCTCCGGCCGGGGGGCGTGGCTGTGCCGGGGCTCGCTCGCTTGTCTCGACGACGCGGTGCGCCGACACGGCTTCGAACGGGCCTTCGCGGCGCCGGTCGGTGTTGCCGACGTGCAGGAGTTGCGTGTGCACCTGGGTGAGGCGTGGGGGCGCCCCGCACCCGATGTGCGAGGATAGGGGGCTGGGTTGACGCCTCGCCCCGAGAGGAACCAAGGACAAAGAGAACCACTTGCCGAAGAAGATTCGCGTCTATGAGCTGGCCAAAGAGCTAGGCCTCACCAACAAGGAAGGGCTCGAGCTGGCCCTTTCCCTGGGGATCGGGGTCAAGAGCCACTCGTCCTCCATTGAGGACGCGCAGGCCGACCGCGTCCGTCGCAAGGCCGATGCCGACGGGCTGCGCCGCCCGGTCCAACCCGAGGAGCCCGCCCCGGCGAAGAAGGCCGCCAAGGCGACCAAGGCCACGAAGGCGGCCGAGGTGGCTCCCGAGCCCGCCGTCGCGCCCGCCCCGGCGGCCGTTGCCTCCGCGCCGGCCGCGGCCGCCGCTGCCCCGGCTGCGGCCCCGGCCCGCAAGGCGGTCGCCTCCGCCGTCCAGCTCGGCCGCGCCGAGCACCGCCCCGCTGAAGAAGGCCCCGGCCCGCAAGGTGGCGGCCCCGCCCGCCGCCGCGCCGCCGTCGCCCGACGCCGACGGGGCACCACGTCCCTCCCGGCTGGTCAGCAGCCGCCCGGCGTCCCCTCCGGCGGCCGCGCCGCCGCCGCCGCCCGCTGCGCCGCCCCAGGCCCCGGCCGCGCAGGCACCCGACATCTCGGCGCCGCCCGCGCCCGACCGCCGAGCGCGCCACCCGGCCACCGCTCAGCCCCTCGGGCAAGCCCGTGCCCCCGCCGCCCGGGCCGCGCCCGCCCATCGGCCCGAGTGGCCGGCCCATCCCGCCCCCGCCCGGCATGGGCGGGCGCAGGCCGAGCGCCGCACCGTCATCCGCCTCGCGGCCCGGGGGCACCTACCCGCCGCGGACCGGCGGCCGCCCCACGGGAGCCGGCCGCCCGGCCGGTGGTCCCGGTGGGTCGTCGGGTGGCGGCTTCGGGGGGCGACCCTCGAGCGGCGGCTTCGGCGGCCGTTCCGGCGGCGGGCGCGCCCGCCGGCGCGCCGCCCGCAGGGCGGGCGCGGGGGCATGCCAGGCCGGCGCCCCCCGCAGCGCAGGGCGCGGAGGCGCCGCCGCAACCTCGAGGAGCTCGAGCCGACCCAGCTGACCACCTACCAGCCCTCCACGGCGCCGGTGCCCGAAGGCGAGGTCATCGTCGAGCGGGGCTCGACCGCGCGCGACCTCGGTCCCAAGCTCAACCGGAGCGCCGGCGACATCGTGCGCTTCCTGCTCCTTCAGGGCGAGATGGTCATGGCGACCCAGTCGCTGACCGACGACATGATCGAGCTCTTCGCCGCCGAGATCGGCGCCGACGTGCGCCTGGTCGACCCCGGCGAGGAGCAGGAGGCGGAGCTGCTGGCCCGCTACTTCGAGGACGAGGACGAGGAGGACGAGGCCGACCAGCGGCCGCGGCCACCCGTCGTCACCGTCATGGGCCACGTCGACCACGGCAAGACGCTGCTGCTCGACCGCATCCGTTCGACCGACGTGGTGGCCGGGGAGGCGGGCGGCATCACGCAGCACATCGGCGCCTACCAGGTGGAGTGGCAGGGCCACCCCATCACGTTCATCGACACCCCCGGCCACGCGGCCTTCACGGCCATGCGGGCACGCGGGGCCCAGGCCACCGACATCGTCGTCCTGGTGGTGGCGGCCGACGACGGCGTCATGCCCCAGACGATCGAGGCGATCGACCACGCCAGGGCGGCCGACGTGCCGATCATCGTGGCGGTCAACAAGATGGACCGGCCCGACGCCGACTCGGCCCGCGTGCTCCAGCAGCTCTCCGAGCGCGGGCTCGTGCCCGAGGCCTGGGGCGGCGACACCATCGTGGTGGAGGTCTCGGCCCTGCAGGGCACCGGGATCGAGGAGCTGCTCGAGCAGATCGTCCTCGTGGCCGAGGTCGAGGAGCTCACGGCCCGGGTCGAGGGCGAGGCCCGCGGCGTCGTGCTCGAGGCCAACCTCGAGGCCGGGCGGGGCCCGGTGGCGACGGTCATCGTCGAGCAGGGCACGCTGCGCGTCGGCGACCCGGTGGTGGCCGGCGCGGCCTGGGGCAAGGTCAAGGCGCTGGTCGACGACCGGGGCGACCACATCAAGGAGGCGCTGCCGTCGACGCCGGTCCAGGTGCTGGGCTTCTCCGAGCCGCCCCACGCCGGCGACGAGATGCGGGGGGCCAAGGACCTGGCCCGCGCCAGGACGCTCGGGGAGGCGCGCGCCCAGCGCTTCCGCCTGTCGGGGCACAAGCCGGTGGCCGCTGCGGCGGGGGCCAAGCTCGAGGACCTCTTCGAGCAGATCTCGCGCGGCGAGACGGCCACCTTGAACATCGTCTTGAAGGCCGACGTGCAGGGCTCGCTCGAGGCGGTGACCGAGTCGCTCAAGCGCCTGGAACGCGACGACGTGAAGCTGAGCTTCGTGCTGCGGGGCATCGGCGGCATCACCGAGAACGACGTCCAGCTGGCGGCCGCCTCGAACGCCACGATCATCGGGTTCAACGTGCGGCCCGACAAGCGCTCCCGGGAGCTGGCCGAGACGTCCGACGTCGAGATCCGGACCTACGAGATCATCTACAAGCTCCTCGAGGACATCGAGGCGGCCATGCTCGGCCTGCTCTCGCCGGTGTTCGAGGAGGTCGTGACCGGCGAGGCCGAGGTGCGCGAGGTGTTCCGGGTGCCCCGCGTCGGGGCCGTCGCCGGTTGCTACGTGCGGGACGGCAAGATCACCCGTGGCTCCAAGGTGCGCTTCCTCCGCGAGGGCATGGTCATCTGGAAGGGATCCATCACGTCGCTGCGCCGGTTCAAGGATGATGTGCGGGAGGTCGCAGCCGGGTTCGAGTGCGGCATCGGGCTCTCGGACTTCCAGGACCTCAAGGAAGGCGACGTCATCGAGACGTTCGAGGAGCGTGAGATCGCCAGGAGTTGAAGGGCTCAGAGACGGCACGAGCTGAGGAGCTGACGCGGTGAAACGGCGCACGGCGACATACCCGCGGGCCTTGCGGGTGAACCAGGTGCTGCGGCAGGTGGTGGCCGAGGAGCTCGAGCGCCTGGCCGACGCCGACGAGCTGCCGCATGGTCACCGTCACCTCGGTGGACACCGCCGCCGACCTGCGGACCGCCGATCGTCTACCTGGCCTCCCTGGACGACGAGACCTCGGTGGTGCTCGAGGAGCGCAGGGGTCACCTCCAGCGCATCGTCGGCTCGCAGGTGCGATGAAGCGCACGCCGCGGCTGACGTTCCGCGCCGACCCGGCCATCGCCGCCGGCCAGGGTGGAGGAGATGCTGCGGGGGTTGCACGAGGGGGAGGCCCGGCGACGAGCAGTGAGACGAGCAGGGTCGCCGGCTCGGTCACGTCGGTGAGCGTCAGCGGCCTGGTGGTGGTGGACAAGGAGGCGGGCTGGACCTCCCACGACGTGGTGGCCCGCTGCCGCCGCATCTTCGGCCAGCGCCGGGTGGGCCACGCCGGGACCCTCGACCCCGACGCCACCGGCGTGCTGCTCGTCGGCCTGGGCCGGGCGACCCGGCTCCTGCGGTTCCTCACCGCGCTGGCGAAGACGTACAAGGCCGAGATCGTGCTCGGCACGGCCACCTCCACCCTCGACGCCTCGGGCGAGGTGACCGGTGGGACATGTCGCCGGTCACCCTCGAGCTGGTCCGCGGCCGCGGCGGCGGCGCTGACGGGGGAGATCGAGCAGGTGCCGCCGATGGTGTCGGCGGTCAAGGTCGGCGGCCGCCGCCTCCACGAGCTGGCCCGGCAGGGCGTCGAGGTGGAGCGGCCGCCCCGCCCGGTGACGGTGTACCGGCTTCGACATCGGCCCGACCCCGGGCGGCCCGGGTGTACCGGGCCGAGGTCGAGTGCTCGTCGGGCACCTACGTCCGGGTGCTGGCCGCCGACCTGGGGCCGGCGCTCGGCGGCGGCGCCCACCTGCGACCACCTGCGGCGGACCCGCATCGGCTCGTTCGGCGAGGCCGAGATGCGCCCGCTCGACCGCTCGGCCCCGACGCCCTCCTGACGCCGGCCCAGGCCATGCGCGACCTCGACCACGTCACCGTCGAGCCCGAGGTGGCGGCGTCCATCCGCACGGGCCTCCCGCTCGACCGGGTGCCGCTCGGGGCGGCCGGCGACGGGCCGTGGGCGCTGCTCGACGGACGGGGGCACCTGCTGGCCGTCTACGAGGCGACCGGCACCGACCGGATCCGGCCGGCCGTCGTGCTGGCGGGGGAATGACGACGGCCCGACTACCCTCGGTCGCGATGCCAGGACCGGGAACCGCCGTCACCATCGGCGCCTACGACGGCGTCCACCTCGGGCACCGCGACCTCCTGGCGACCTGTGCCGCCGGGCCGCCGGCGCCGGCCTCTCGACGGTGGTGGTGACCTTCGACCGGCACCCCGCCACCGTCGTGCGCCCCGACTCGGCGCCCGCTGCTCACCGACCTCGAGCAGAAGCTCGAGCTGCTGGCCGCCTGCGGCATCGACCGCACCCTGGTGGTGCCCTTCGACGAGGACCCGGGCCGACGAGTCGGCCGAGGACTTCGTCGCCGAGGTCCTGGTCGACGCAGCTCGGCGCCCGGCTGGTGGTGGTGGGGGAGGACTTCCACTTCGGTCACGGCCGCAAGGGCAACGTCGCGCTCCTGCGCGGGCTCGGGGCCCATACGGCTTCGAGGTGGTCGGGGTCGGCCTGACCGGCGACGGCGCGAGCCGGTGTCGTCCACCCGGATCCGCCCTGTCGCCGCGGGCGACGTGGCCGGGGCGGCCGCGCTGCTGGGCCGCCCCACGAGGTCCGGGGCCCGGTGGTCCACGGCGACGGCCGGGGCGGGCCCGAGCTGGGCTTCCCGACCGCCAACGTCGCCGTCCCCGCCGACATCGCCCTGCCGGCCGACGGCATCTACGCCGGCCACTACCGGCGGCCCGACGGCTCGGTGCACCGGGCGGCCATCTCGGTCGGCCGCCGGCCCACCTTCTACGAGCCCGGCACGGCCCCGTGGTCGAGGCCTACCTCCTCGACTTCGACGGCGACCTCTACGGCGAGCAGGCCCGGGTCTCGTTCGTCGACCGGCTCCGGGCCGAGCAGCGCTTCGACTCGGTCGAGGCCCTGGTCGCCCAGATGCACGCCGACGTGGACGCCGCCGAGCGGGTCGCTCGCCTCGGCCGATCTTCCCTGATCAGCGGCCAGCTGCTAACGATGTCCGGCGGCCGGGGAAGGTTCCCGGCGCACTCCGACGAGCTCTTCGAGGTTCTTCCTTCATGCCCGACAAGCAGGCCACCATCGCCGAGCACCGGCTGCACGACAGCGACACCGGCTCGCCCGAGGTGCAGATCGCCCTGCTGACCGAGCGGATCACCCACCTGACCGAGCACCTGAAGGTCCACAAGGGCGACCACCACACCCGGCGGGGGCTGATGAAGCTCATCGGCCAGCGCCGCCGGCTGCTCGACTACGTGCGCGAGAACGACGTCGAGCGCTACCGCACCATCATCGGCCGGCTCGGCATCCGCCGGTAGCGGCGGCACCACACACACGGGCGTCTCGAGCCACTGGCTGCCAGTCGCCGGTCACTTCGACGAGAGAGGTGGTCGACCACTGGGAACCGGCACGGGTGCCCCCGACACAACGAGGAGCACCATGGCCGACGCCATCTCCGTGTCGGCCCCGATCAGCGGGACCGACCGCACCCTCTCCTTCGAGACCGGCAAGCTGGCCCACCTGGCCGACGGCGCCGTCGTGGCCCGCATCGGCGACACCGTCCTGCTGGCCACGGCCACCGCGGCCCGCTCGGTGCGGGAGGGGACCGACTTCTTCCCCCTCACCGTCGACATCGAGGAGCGGACCTACGCGGCCGGCAAGATCCCCGGCTCGTTCTTCCGCCGGGAGGGCAAGGCCTCGGACCAGGCCATCCTGACCTGCCGGCTGATCGACCGGCCGCTGCGGCCGTCGTTCCCCGAGGGCTTCCGCAACGAGGTCCACGTCGTCGGCACCATCTTCGGCGCCGACCAGGTCAACCCCCACGACGTGCTGGCCATCAACGCGCGCCTCGGCCGCCCTCATGCTCTCGGGCATCCCCTTCGACGGCCCGATCGGCGCCGTGCGGATCGCCTACACGACCGAGGGCACCTGGATCCCGCACCCCACCTACCAGGAGGGCGACGCGTCGACCTTCGAGCTGGTGGTGGCCGGCCGGGCGCTGACCGAGGACGCCGACGCCGAGATCGCCATCATGATGGTCGAGGCCGGCGGCACCGAGCGCTCGTGGGAGTACTACGAGGCGGGCGCGCCCAAGGTGACCGAGGAGGTCCTGGCCGCAGGGCCTCGAGGCGGCCAAGACCTGGATCCGCGAGTCGATCGACCTCCAGCGCCAGCTGGTGGCGGCCTACACCGCGGCCCGCGGGCCCATCGAGACCATCGCGTTCACGCACCTTCACCGACTACGGCGACGACGTCTACGCCCGGGTGGAGGCGGTCGGCACCGAGCCGATCGCCAAGGCCAACACGATCACCGACAAGGCCGAGCGCAACGCCGCCCTCGACGAGGCCGGCGAGGACATCATCGCCGCCCTCGGCCGACGAGTTCCCCGACCGGCCGGGCGAGATCAAGGCGGCCGTCCGCTCGCTCACCAAGAAGCTGGTGCGCAAGCGGATCGTCGAGGAGGGCGTCCGCATCGACGGCCGGGGCACCGCGGACATCCGGCCGCTGTCGGCCGAGGTCGACCTGTTCCCGACGGCGCACGGCTCGGCCCTGTTCCAGCGGGGCGAGACCCAGGTGCTGAACGTCACCACCCTCGGCATGCCCCGCATGAACCAGATGCTCGACACCATCAGCCCGGACGAGTCCAAGCGCTACATGCACCACTACAACTTCCCGCCCTTCTCGACCGGCGAGACCGGCTTCATGCGCGGGCCCAAGCGCCGGGAGATCGGCCACGGCCTGCTGGCCGAGCGGGCCCTGCTGCCGGTGGTGCCCAGCGCCGAGGAGTTCCCCTACACGCTGCGCCTGGTCTCCGACGTCCTGGCGTCCAACGGGTCGACGTCGATGGCCTCGGTCTGCGGCTCGACGCTGTCGCTCATGGCCGCCGGGCGTGCCCATCAAGGCGCCGGTGGCCGGCATCGCCATGGGCCTCGTCTACGACGGCGGCCCCTACGTCACCCTGACCGACATCCTGGGGGCCGAGGACGCCTTCGGCGACATGGACTTCAAGGTGGCCGGCACGGCCGACGCGGTGACCGCCCTGCAGCTCGACACCAAGATCGACGGCCTGCCGGCCGACGTGCTGGCCCAGGCGCTGCACCAGGCCAAGGAGGCCCGCCTCACGATCCTCGACGTCATGGCCGGCGCCATCGCCGAGCCCCGCGACGAGGTGGCGGCCAGCGCGCCCAAGATCGTCTCCTTCGAGATCCCGATCGACAAGATCGGCGAGGTCATCGGGCCCAAGGGCAAGGTCATCAACACCCTCCAGCAGGAGACCGGGGCCGACATCGCCGTCGACGACGACGGCATGGTCGGCACGGTCACCATCGGGGCCAAGGACGGCAACGCGGTCGAGGAGGCCCGCCGGCGGATCTCGCTCATCCTCGACCCGCCGACGGCCGAGGTCGGTGCGGTCTACCCGGGCAAGGTGGTCAACCTGACCAAGTTCGGGGCCTTCGTGAACGTCCTCCCCGGCCGCGACGGCCTGCTGCACATCTCCAAGCTCTCCCCGCTGGCCGGCGGCAAGCGGGTCGACGCGGTCGAGGACGTGCTCACCCTCGGGCCAGCCGCTCGAGGTCCGGGTGGACGACATCGACCCCCAGGGCAAGGTGTCGCTGTCGCTGGCCGCGGTGCCCGAGGCGCCCGGCAGACCGCGGCGCGGCGCGGGCACGGGCAACGGCGACACCGCCCCGTGCCGCGGCGCGCCGGCGCCGGCGTCGACGGCCGGCGTCGGCGCCGACGCGGCGTCGGCGTGGCCTCGTTCGAGGACGCCTTCGAGGCCGAGCTCGTGGCGGACCTCGGCGACCTCGGCCCCGGGGCGGCCGAGGCCGAGAGCGGCGCGGGGCGACCGCGGCGACCGCGGCGTCGACCGCCGGTCCTCGCGCGGCCGTTCCGCGCCGTCGTTGATCGAGACGTCCGTCCTGCCGTGCGGGATCCGGCTGGTCACCGAGGCCATGGCCGACGTCCGCTCGGTGGCCGTCGGCTTCTGGGTGGGCACCGGCTCGCGTGACGAGCCCGACGAGCTGGCCGGGGCCTCGCACTTCCTGGAGCACCTGCTGTTCAAGGGCACGCCGGCGCGGTCGGCGGCGGCCATCGCCGAGGCGCTCGACGAGGTGGGCGGGGACTGCAACGCCTTCACCACCAAGGAGTACACGGCCTTCTACATCCGCCTGCTCGCCGAGCACCTCCCGCTCGGCCTCGACATCCTGGGCGACATCATGTGGGACCCGGCGCTGCGCCCCGACGACGTCGAGGCCGAGCGCACGGTCATCCTCGACGAGATCCTCATGCACGCCGACGAGCCGGCCGACCTGGCGGCCGAGCGCTGGCAGGCGGCCCTGTTCCCCGGCCACCCGCTCGGCCGCGACACCCTCGGCACGGCGGCGACGGTGCGGCGCATCGACGCGCGACGACATCCGGCGCTTCTTCGAGCAGCCACTACCGCCCGGCCAACATGGTCGTCTCGGTGGCCGGCGACTGCCGGCCACGACGACGTGGCCGCCGACCTCGAGCGCCGCTTCGCCGGCCGCCGGGCGGCGCGCCGCCGGCCCGCACGCGCGCCCGGGACCCGACGCCGTGCCCCTGGTCGTGGTGCGCCGGCCGACCGAGCAGGCCCACCTCGTCTCGGGATCCGCTCGGTCTCCCGCTTCGACGAGCGGCGCTGGGCGCTGGCCGTGCTGAACCACGTCCTCGGCGGCGGGCTCTCCAGCCGGCTGTTCCAGAAGATCCGCGAGCAGCGGGGGCTCGCCTACTCGGTCTGGTCCGAGCGGGCCGCCTACGAGGACACCGGGTCGCTGGCCGTCGTGGTGGGCACCGCCCCCGAGCACGTCGACGAGGTGCTGCGCATCGTCGCCGGCGAGCTCGAGCTGCTGGCCGGCGAGGGCGTGACCGACCGGGAGCTGG
>CAVVPG010000009.1:0-83017 GCA_963750075.1 uncultured Acidimicrobiaceae bacterium | reverse complement strand
TCGAGGCGAGCGGGACCCGGCTCATGACCTCGACGCCACAGGCGATCACCAGGTCGTAGTGGCCCGCCGCGACGCTCGCGGCGGCGAAGTGAACGGCTTGCTGGGACGACCCGCACTGCCGGTCGACGGTGGTGGCCGGCACGGCCTGGGGCAGTCCGGCCGAGACCCACCCGTTGCGCGTGACGTTGGTGCTCTGCTCGCCGACCTGGCTCACGCAGCCCCCGATGACGTCGTCGACGCGCTCGGGGTCGATCCCGGTCCGCTCGATGATTGACGTCAGGGCGAACCCCAGGAGGTCCGCCGGGTGCCAGTTGGCCAGGGCTCCGCCGCGCTTGCCGAACGCCGTGCGGACGACGTCGACGATGACCGGCTCTCGTGCTGCGCTCATGGACGCTCCTCTCTGTCCCGGTCATTGACCACGACGTCCGCCACCCGTTCCCCGCTCATCGGTGCGCGCTGACTCCGCTCGACGAGGGCGGCCGCACGCGCGCCCGCCTGCTCGCGCCGCGACAGGAGCTGGTCGACGGCCGAGGCCGCTCCGGCCGGGCTTCCGTCGTAGGCCACCCGGCCCCGGTCGAGCACGAGCGCCTTGTTGGCCAGCTTCAGCACCCGGTCGATCTGCTGCTCCACCACCAGCATCGCCGTGCCGTTGCGGTTGATCGCTTCGAGACTCTCGTAGACCGCATCGACGACGACGGGCGCCAGACCCAGCGAGAGCTCGTCGGCGACGAGGAGCTTCGGCGGCACCACCAACACTTTGGCCAGCGAAAGCAGACGCTGCTGTCCCCCCGAGAGCGTCCCGGCGGCCTGCCTGCGACGCTCGCCCAGAATGGGAAAAGCCTCGTAGGCCCGCGTCAGGTTCTCCCCCACGCTGGCGCGGCCGGCGCGCTGGCGGAAGACCAGCACCAGGTTCTCCTCGACGGTGAGGCTGGAGAAGATGCCCCTGCCCTCCACCACGTGCGCCATGCCCAGCCGGGCGATCCTCCAGGCGGACGTCTTGGTCACGTCGGTCCCCGCGAAGCGGACGGAGCCATCGGTCGCGGTCACCAGGCCCGTGATGGTCCGGGCCACTGTCGACTTACCCGCGCCGTTCGAGCCGATCAGCGCCACCACGCCGCCGGCGGGGATGCTGAACGACACGTCGAAGAGCGCCCTGTAAGGGCCATAGGAGGCCGAGACGTGCGCCACCTCCAGGATCGCACCGTCGTCGAGCGTCGCCGCGCCGATCGGCCCCGGGGCGAGGTCCTGGCCGGTGCCGGTCACGCCGACTGCCCGAGGTAGGCATGGCGGACCAGCGGGTTGTCCATCACCTCGGCGAAGGTCCCCTCGGCGATCTTTGCGCCGATGTCCATCACGACCGCCCGGTCGACCACCTCGGCCACGATGCCGAGATCGTGTTCCACCAGCAGGACCGCGGTGCCCCGGTCCCGCTGGATGATGCGGAGCACCGCGGCCAGGTCGGCCGTCTCGTGCTCGTCGAGACCGGACGAAGGCTCGTCGGCCAGCAGGAGCCTCGGCTCGCCGGCCAGCGCCCGGGCCAGCTCGACGAGGCGGCAGTTTCCGAGTCCCAAGGCCGAGACGGGGATGTCGGCCAGCTCGGTGAGCCCCACGAGCTGCATCGTGCTCTCGACCTTCGCGCGCTCGTCTTCTGTCGGGGTGCTCATGCCGCAGAGGTCCTTCCAGAGCCGGCCGGTGCGGGTGCGGGCGCGCTCGGCGACGATGAGATGGTCCCGGACGGTCATGTCGGCGAAGACCTCGGCCCGCTGGTAGGTGCGCCCGATGCCCAGACGGGCCCGCTTGTACGTCGGCAGACCCCGGAGCGAGCGACCCTCGAACTCGATGCTGCCGCCGTCGTTCTTCAGCTGCCCGCAGACGCAGGGGAAGGGCCCGGTGCCCCCGCGCGTTCGAGGCGAGCGGGACCCGGCTCATGACCTCGACGCCGCAGGCGACCACCAGGTCGTAGTGGCCCGCCGCCACGCCGGCGGCGGCGAAGTGCACGGCCTGCTGGGACGACCCGCACTGCCGGTCGACCGTGGTGGCCGGCACCGCCTGGGGCAGCCCGGCCGAGACCCACCCGTTGCGCGCCACGTTGGTGCTCTGCTCGCCCACCTGGCTCACGCAGCCCCCGATGACGTCGTCGACGCGCTCAGGGTCGACCCCGGTCCGCTCGACGAGCGACGTCAGGGCGAACCCCAGGAGGTCGGCCGGGTGCCAGTGGGCCAGGGCGCCGCCGCGCTTGCCGAACGCCGTGCGGACGACGTCGACGATCACCGGCTCTCGTGCTCCGCTCATGGACGCTCCTCTCTGTCCCGGTCATCGACCACGATGTCTGCCACCCGTTCCCCGCTCATCGGGACGCGCTCCACTCTGCTCGACGAGAGCGGCCGCGCGTGCGCCCGCCTGCTCGCGCCGCGACAGGAGCTGCTCGACGGCCGAGGCCGCTCCCGCCGGGCTTCCGTCGTAGGCCACCCGCCCCCGGTCCAGCACCAGCGCCTTGCTGGCCAGCTTCAGCACCCGGTCGACCTGCTGCTCCACCACCAGCATCGCCGTGCCGTTGCGGTTGATCGCCTCGAGATTCTCGTAGACCGCATCGACGACGACGGGCGCCAGACCCAGCGAGAGCTCGTCGGCGACAAGGAGTTTCGGCGGCACCACCAACACCTTGGCCAGCGAGAGCAGGCGCTGCTGTCCCCCCGAGAGTGTCCCGGCGGCCTGCTTGCGGCGCTCGCCCAGAATGGGGAAGGCCTCGTAGGCCCGCGCCAGGTTCTCCGCCACGGTGGAGCGGCCGGCGCGCTGGCGGAAGACCAGCACCAGGTTCTCCTCGACGGTGAGGCTGGAGAAGATCCCCCTGCCCTCCACCACGTGTGCCATGCCCAGCCGGGCGATCCTCCAGGCGGACGTCCGGGTCACGTCGGTCCCCGCGAAGCGGACGGAGCCGTCGGTCGCGGTCACCAGGCCCGTGATGGTCCGGGCCACCGTCGACTTGCCCGCGCCGTTCGAGCCGATCAGCGCCACCACACCGCCGGCGGGGATGCTGAACGACACGTCGAAGAGCGCCCGGTACGGGCCATAGGAGGCCGAGACGTGCGCCACCTCCAAGACGGCGCCGTCGTCCAGCGTCGCCGCGCCGATCGGGCCCGGGGCGAGGTCCTGGCCGGCGCCGGTCACGCCGACTGCCCGAGGTAGGCATGGCGGACCAGCGGGTTGGCCATCACCTCGGCGAAGGTCCCCTCGGCGATCTTGGAGCCGACGTCCATCACGACCGCCCGGTCGACCACGTCGGCCACGATGCCGAGGTCGTGCTCCACCAGAAGGACCGCGGTACCCCGGTCCCGCTGGATGATGCGCAGCACCGCGGCCAGGTCGGCCGTCTCGTGCTCGTCGAGACCGGAGGACGGCTCGTCGGCCAGCAGGAGCCTCGGCTCACCGGCCAGCGCCCGGGCCAGCTCGACGAGGCGGCAGTTCCCGAGTCCCAGCGCCGAGACGGGGGTGTCCGCCAGCTCGGTGAGTCCGACGAGCTGCATGGTGCCCTCGACCTTCGCGCGCTCCTCGCCCGTCGGGGTGCTCATCCCGCAGAGGTCCTTCCAGAGCCGGCCGGTGCGGGTGCGGGCACGCTCGGCGACGATGAGGTGGTCCCGGACGGTCATGTCGGCGAAGACCTCGGCCCGCTGGTAGGTGCGCCCGATGCCCAGACGGGCCCGCTTGTACGTGGGGAGGCCCCGGAGCGAACGGCCCTCGAACTCGATGCTGCCGCCGTCGTTCTTCACCTGCCCGCAGACGCAGTTGAAGAGGGTCGTCTTCCCGGCGCCGTTGGGCCCGACCAGGCCGACGCTCTCTCCGGCCCGGACGTCGAACGTGATGCCTTGCACCGCGTTGATGCCCCCGAAGGACTTCGAAACCTCGCGCAGCGCCAAGAGCGGCTGCTGCTCAGCCATGAACCGCCTCCTCGCCCAGCCCGCCCGCCATCATGGCACTGTCCGCGGGGGCCGGATCGGTCGCCGGTCGCGGGAACCACCGCTCGAAGAAGGGCTCGAAGCGCTGCATGGAGCGTCGCTTCTGGAACTCCAAGATGCCCTCGGGGTGCTTGGCGTAGGTCAGCGCGCCGAAGGCGAAGAGCACGAAGGTCAGGTTGGCGAACTGGGAGGGCGCGTACCCGAGGAGCTTCTGGATGATGACGTACCCGAACGCGCCCTGGATCGCCCCCTCGACCGTCGTGACCCCCGTCGTCACGACGATGACCACGAACGCAAGGCTGAAGACGTAGTTGAACTGCTGGGGGTTGGCGACGCCCTGCTGCACCACCAGCAGGGTGCCCCCGATGCCCGCCACCGCGCCGGACAGTGCGAAGATCAGGATGCGCTGCCAGGTCAGGTTGATGCCGATGCCGGCGGCAGCCGTCTCGCTGCCTCGCATGGCGCCCAGGAACCGGCCGACGGTACCGCGGCGGATCATCAGGATCGCCAGGACCACCACGACCAGGACGGCGAAGGTGGCCAGGAACAGGGCGTGGCCATCGGGGTTGAGCAGGCCGAACGGGCTGCCCCAGTCGACGTTGTTCAGGGGGCCGAGGCCTCCCGAGCCACCGCCGAGCGTCTGCGAGCTCTGGATGACGTTGTCGAACACCAGCGCCGCGCCCAGCGTCATGAGCGCCAGGCCGAGCCCCCGCAGGCGCAGGGAGAGCGCGGCCAGGACGATCGCCACCGTGGCCGCAAACGCCGCGCCGACCAGCATCCCGGCCATCATCGAGAGGCCGAGGTGGTTGGCCAGCTGCGCCGCCGTGAAGGCGCCCACCCCGGCCAGGCCGGCCTGGGCCAGGGACAGCTGGCCTCCCATGCCGGTGATCAAGGTGATGGAGAGGAACAGCGTCGAGAACGCGAGGCCCTGGTTGAGGACGCTCTCCCAGTCCCGGGGCATCCAGGTGAGCATGGACAGGATGAAGACGCCCAGCAGGACGTACCACAGCACCCTGATGATGCGGCCCATCGCGGGAGTCCGGACGGCCGCGGCCAGCGGCGGCAGCGGCGGGTCCACGGAGTGCAACGGGTCTGTGCCCTTTTCGAGGTTCCGCATCCCGGGATGGAAGAGCAGCGCGCCCACCAGCACCAGGAACGGCAGGCTGGGCAGGATCGAGGTGAAGAGGAAGCTCTGGGTCGGGAGGTACCCCTGCAGCGTGAAGGTGGCGATCCCGATCGCCACTGCGGCCAGCGCCGCGATGGTCATGGAGCGGAAGGCGGCGCAGGCGGCGGCGGCGATCGCCGCCACCATCAGCGTGAGGAACGGCTGCGCCTGCACCTGACCGAAGTTCGGCGCCAGCAGGACGCCCGCCAGACCGGCCAGGAAGCTCGAGATCACCCATGCCACCGCGACCACGCCGCCGGCGTTGACCCCGTCGAGCTGCACCAGTCGCCGGCTCTCGACGGCGCCGCGCATCTGCAGCCCGAGAGGGGTGAACCGCATCATGATGCCCATGGCGAGCAGCACCAGCGACGCTGAAGACGACCGCGCTCATGTCGAGCCCGTTGAAGGGTGCGCCCGCCAGGGTGAAGTAGACGGTGTTGGGGTCGAACACGATGCTCGGCGGCGCGTAGTAGTTCTGCGGGATGAACACCTGCATCAGGGCGGGGATGCCGACGAGCAGGCTGATGCTGGTGACCAGCTTGGCCATGTTGTTGGAGTTCGGTATGCGGCTGAAGAGGAGCCGGTCGAACGCCAGCCCGAGGAGCGGCGAGACCACCACCACCGCGATGACGAAGGCCAGCCACACCGGGAGGTGCGAGCTCTGGATCAGCGCCGTGAACAACAGCGATGCCACGTACGCCTGCGCGGCGAACGCGAAGTTGAAGACGCCGGTGGCCCTATAGGTGAGGACGAGGGCCACCGCGACGATGGCGTAGGTGCAGCCATAGGGGACGCCGGGAATGGCAAAACCTAAGAACTGCTCCATTCCCGACGGCCCCCAATCCCTGCGGCGGTCTCGCTACGCCCTCGCTGTGCCGCTCAACCGACCGGTGTGCCCTTGGGCGGCGTGATCAGCACGGCGTGCGAGTAGCTGTTGCCCGGGTTGCTGCCCGAACCGTTCAGGATCGACCCGGACAGCCGGAAGCAGTCGAAGACCTGCGGCTTCTTGGCGAGCACCGTGACGTACTTGTCTCCCTGCACCTGAATGAAGGCGCTGCAGGTGCTGTTCGTGATCGGGTAGGTGTGGCCGCCGCCGCCCGGGCTCCAGTTGGTGGGGGTGGTGAGCCCGTTGGCCGTGTCGGCCGTCATCTTGTTGATCGCGTTGATGACGCCGAGCTGCGTCGGGTTCGGACCGGCGGCCTTCAGGCCGGCGACCAGCAGGGCCGCCGACTGCCAACCCTGCAGCGCGACCTCGTCGTAGACCCACTTCGGCTCGTACTTCTTCATGGCCGAGATGTACGCCGCCAACCCCGGGTAGTCGTTGAGCGGCGCATCGAACGGCACGTGCTGGATGTTGAAGTACACGCCCTGCATCAGGCTCTGGTACTGGTTCAAGGTGCTCTGGTCGTTTCCGTTCAGCCACAGCTGCTTGGCCTGGATCCCGTACTGCTGCACGCCGCGGGCCAGGCTGATGTTGCCGGTGACATCCATGCAGCTGAGGATGAAATTGGTCCCCGCTGCCTTCATGCGCTCCGCGTCGGGGATGACGCTGGCGCCGTAACCGATGCTCGTGTCCACGTAGCTGACCTTGATGCCGGCATTCTTGAAGGCGGAGACGGCCTGGTTGCACGACGCGTTGGAGGAGGCGATGTTGTAGGCGAGGACGCCCACCGACGGGGTCTTCTGGACCTGCTTTGCCATGTAGATCCACGCCGGGTCGCCCGCGGCGTCGTCCTGGACCGACCCACCGGCGGCGAAGAGGTTGGGTGGCCCGTTCCAGTTCGCGGTCACGTTGTAGCCGAACGTCGGGGTGCAGGTCTGCACGAAGTAGGTCGGCGTGAAGAAGGCGGTGGCCACTCCTGCGACCGCGAAGACATGGTCCTGGTCGACCAGCGTGTGCTCCAACGCCGTGTCCTGGCTCGGGTTCCCGGTGTCATCGGTGTTGTAGTTCAGCTCGATCTTGCGCCCGTCCACACCGCCGTGGGCGTTCACGTAGTCGTAGTACCCCTGGATCCCCGGCACCAGCGACTCGAAGTTCGAAGCGATCGGCCCGGTCAGGGTCGACATGGCCCCGGTGCTGATCGTGGTCGCCGTGACGCCGGGCGACTTGTTCGCCGCCGCGCACGCACCGCTCGTGGCGGCCAGCGGGCGCACCGCCGCCGTCGCGCTCGACGCCGGGCCGATCAGGACCGCTCCAGCAGCCACGATCAAGAACGCGCAGGCGCCGGTGGCAGCCCGTGCCACGGCGCCCTTGAGCCTCGGTCTTGCTGCCCCCCCGTCGTTCCAACCGTTCATCTCGTACCCCCGATCCGGCTCTCGCCGCTCATCCTCGACCGCAGGCGGTCACTGTAGTTGTGGGGCCTTTCGGCCACCGTTCACCCCTGAACCTTCTCGCTTCTCACCCTTGAACCTTCTCGCCTCACGCCAGGAACAATCGCTGTCGGTCGAATTCCCGCAGCGCACGCGCCTCCTGGGCCGTCACCGCCGAGAGCTCCTCCACCTGACGCGCCACGTCCGGCTCGTAGCCGCACGACGACGCAAACGCACGGACCCGCTGCTCGACCGTTCCGTCGCCGAAGGGCACGGCAGCCACGCGCAACACCCCGTCCTGGCGGCGCAGGATGCCCTTGTCCGTGACGACACTGGCCACCCGCTCCCCCGGGGAGGTGACGTAGGCGGCGTGGCGCGGGAGACGCTCGGGGCGGGCCAGGGTCACGATGACGCAGGCCGTTGCTCGGCTCGCCACGTCGTTGGCGCCACCCGAGCCGACAAGGAACCTCCCGCCAGCCAGCTGGGTCGAGTTCAGACACCCGTCGCTGTCGACCTCGGCCGCGCCGAGGCACCCCACCGTGGTCGTCCCCGGGCCGCCGATCACCATGCCGAGGACCGCCGAGGCGTCAGAGAGGTACGGCGTGGCCGGGAACACGCGCTGGTTGAAGATGTAGGGGTCCGCGGGCGTCGGTTGGTAGCCCCAGAGGCCCAGCTCGGCCGTCAGCATGACCTTGCTCCCTCTCGCCCTGGCCCGTGCCACCGCCACCCAGGCGGCCAGGTTGGCGACACCGGCCCCGGCGAGCACGGCGTCGGCGCCCACGTCGGCGACGGCACGCTCGACCTCCCTGGCCCCGAGCGACGCCGCCTGTTCCCACGGGCTGATCACCGGGTCCTCGTCGACCGGGTTGGCGTCGGCGTCGGCCTTCCACGACATCGGATCCGAGCGTCCCTCGAGCCAGAGCAGCTGCTCGGTGCCCACCCGCGTGAGGTAGTCCTCGTGCGTCGCCGGACCGAGCACCCACTCCTGCGCGTAGTCGTCGAGCTCGTCCCTCGCCGCGGCGTCGGCGACGGCACTCCAGTGTGCGATGTCCTCGCCGTAGCTGCGGACCGGGACCCCAGGCGCGTAGCAGCCGCCCGGGTGGGCGCCGTACGGCGCTTCGACGACCGCGAGGACCCGATGGCCCGGGACCCGCACGCGATGCCCCAGCCCCTCGAGGTCGTCGAGAACACGTTCCACTGTCGCGACGACACCCCGGCGGGCGGCCCACGCCCCCCACACCCCGTCGAGGAGGGGTTCGGAGAAGACGAGGTTGCCGGCCCGGTCGGCAGCCGCCGCATGCACGAGCGCAACGTCAGGTGCCAGGGGCGCGAGCAGGCCCAGCGGACCGAAGGGGGAATCGATGACGCTGAACGCGTCGTTCCCGGCCATGGACGACCCGACCAGCGACCCCGTCACCGCCGCCGGCAGGCCGCGGGCGGCCGCCTCCAGTCGCTGCGACAGCGTCAGGATCGACCAGTGCTCGACGTCGACCGCGCCCGACTCGTAGGCCTGGCGAAAGACCGGGTTGGGGGTGTAGGTCGGGAAGCTGTTGCCCGAGTAGGCGGTGACCACCCTGCGGACGAGGCCACCGCGGAAGAAGAGCGCGCCGAGCGCGCCGAGGCTGGTCATGACGAGGGTCAAGCCCGGATCCGTGCCCCAGAACTGACGCGCCAGCTCACGAGCCGCCGCCGTCCAACGGCTGTGCCCCATCATCACGTGCACGGTGTCGCCGGGCCGCACGTTCTGGCCCACCGCATCCGCCAACGAGGTCAGGACGGGGCCGCCCTGCGCAGGGGCCGCCGACGTCACAGAACCGGCGTCTCAGCAGGCGGCGACACGCGAAACCCCTGGTCCTGCATCACTTTTTCCCCCAACCAAACCTGACCATCGTGTCAGGTTAGCCATTTCGATCATCCCCGGCACTACCATTCACCAGGCATGGGATCGCCGAGAGTCCGAAGCGACCCCGCAGCCACAGCCAAGAGGTCCGCGCCGGAGGGATCGGCGAAGAAGCCCGGGGTCGTGAAGGGCCCCGGCCGGGCTTCGGCGAACGGCTCGAAGAAGGCGAACGGGTCGAAGAGGCTGCCCGACGCTGACGGCCGCGCCGGTTCTGCACTTCCCGACGAGGATGCCGTCGGCGCGCCGGCCAGCAAGCGCGTCCTGCGCAGCCAGGGCCGGCGCACGATGCGCAAGCTCCTCGATGCGGCAATGGTGGCCTTCGACAAGCGCGGCTATCACGCAACCCGGGTGAACGACGTCGTCGAGATCGCCAAGACGTCGCACGGCACCTTCTACCTGTACTTCTCGAACAAGGAGGACCTGCTGCGCGCCCTGGTGGCCGAAGCTGCCGCGGACTCCCAGAAGGTCTACGACTCGTTCACCACGCTGCCCACGCCAGGTGGCACTCCCCAATGGGACGACGTGCGCCGCTGGGTGCAGGCCTACTCGGGCCTCTGGAAGCGTTATGCGCCGCTCTTCCGTGTCTGGGCCGAGCTCGCCACCGTCGACCGGGAGCTCGGCCGAACCATCCGTCACACATTCTCGAGGATCTCCTACGCGCTCACCGTGCGCACGGGACCGGACTCTTCGGGCCACGACGTCGACCCTGCAACGGCGGAACTGGCCGCCCTGGCGATGCTCGACCGCTTTCACTACCTACGCGACTTCGTCGGCCAGCCGGTCGACGACGCAGCCCTCGACACGCTGACCACCATGCTGTACCGGGCGCTGTTCGACCCGAACGCATAGGGAGGCGCCGACCCCGTCCGACCCGACGACCGGAGCCGTGCTGCCCGTCCCTCGGTGTTTCAGCCCCGCGGGAACACACGATCGAAGATCGTGTCGACGCCCGAGCCGTGCAGGGTCAATCCCCCGTCCACCACGATGTTCTGGCCGGTGACGAAGCGCGCCAGGTCGGAGCACAAGAAGACGACCACGTCGGCGACGTCCTCGGGCTCGCCGACCCGCCCCACCGGAGTCCCCTTCACGAAGCGCTCCTCCTGGTCCGGCATGAATTCGAACCACGGCGCAGTCATGGTCGTCCGGATCATGCCGGGTGAGACCGAGTTGACCCTGATGGACGGACCGTACTCGAGGGCAGCCGAGGCCGTCAGCGCCGCCACGGCTGCCTTGCTGGCGGCATAAGGACCCTCACCCGCCGCCGGACGCGTCCCGCTGATCGACGCCGTGCTCACGATGGAGCCACCACCGGCCGCCAACAAGTGTGGGACAGCCGCCCGAATGCCCGCCCACACTCCGGTGAGATTGACGCGGAGGACCCGCTCCCATTCTTCGGGGTCCATCTCGTGGAGCCGGTTGAAGGCGGAGGTGCCCGCGTTGTTGTAGATGATGGACAGGCCGCCGAGCTGCGCCGAGGCCGAGTCCACGGCGGCGCGCATCGCGGCGGGGTCGCCGACGTCGACGGCGAAGGCAGCTCCGTCGATCTCGGCCGCGACCGCTCCGGCCGAATCCCCGTCGACGTCGAGCACGGCGACGCGGGCGCCCTCCTCGGCCATGCGCCGGCAGGTGGCTCTCCCGATGCCCGAGCCGCCTCCCGTGACGACGGCGGTCCGTCCCTCAAGCAGTCCCATGGCCCTCCCCGGATGGTGCGCCGCGTCCGACCCAGGGCGGCGCCTCGAAGACCAGGGGCTCGTCGAGCTCCCGGATCAAGAGCTCCTGGGCCATGCTCAGGTGCAACGACCCGTCCTCGCCGTGCATGGTGGCGCGGACGGTGGCGCGTCCGCCGGCGTTCACCAGGGCGTGCAGGTCGAAGATGCTCCACCGATCCGCCCGCCAGGGACGGTGGAACCAGACGGCGTGATCGAGGCTGGCGTCGGTGTGCGTGCCCCACGAGTGCATGCTGAGCGGCCGGAAGGCGGCGCCGGTCATGTCAGAGAAGTAGGCCAGCAGGCAGGCGTGCACCATCGGGTCGTCCGGCAGGGGCTCACGGGTGCGGAACCAGCAACGCCGGGTGGACCTGTAGGTGCCATCGCTCTCTTGCTCGGTGGCGCCGAGCTCGCGGACGTCAAAGGGGAACGGTGCCTCGAATCCCTCCACTTCCCCGGGCGGCGGGATCCCGGGCCCGATGGGCAATTGGTAGTCGTCCCCGGGCTCGGGCAAGTGGAACGAGCACGTCATGCGGAAGGTCTCCTTGCCCTCCACCTCACTCACGACCCCTCGGGTGCTGAAGGAGCGACCGTCGCGCACGGCGTCCACCACGTGGGTCGTCCGGGCGCCCGGGCTCGTCGGGCGCAGGAAGTAGCCGTGCAACGAGTGCACCTCGAGGCCGCCCGGCACGGTCTGCGCGGCCGCACTGAGCGCCTGCGCCACGACCATCCCGCCGAAGGTTCGACCGCCCACCCACCAGTTGGGGCTGATGGTGGTGAAGGTGGGTCGCCCCCGCGCATCGGGTCCCCCTGCTCGCGCCCTCACCGCATCGACCAGGTCCGCAACCGTGGCCGAAATGACCTCGGCCTCTTCTGCCTCGTCAAGCTCCACCGTTTGCCCCCGCCCCGGTCGGCTCCATCACGAAAGGTCGACCTCGACGTCCAAGCCCTTTGCGGCCAGGTCCATGCAGCGGTTGTCCTCCGCGTACCGGAGGCCCTGCACGTTGAAGAGGCGAACCTCGGCGGCGTCGATCGGGAACGGGCCCCAGTGCCAGGTGCCCCGGTGCAGGACCAAGGGCTCCAGCGGCTCGATCCGAAAGACGCGGATGGAGCCGGCGTCTCGTTGCTCGGCGAACTCGACCTCAGCAGGCGCCACGGCGATGACCGCCGACACATCGAGCGCCATCAGGGCCTGGGTGTGGGTGTCGTGGCGGTAGAGCATCTCGCAGCGCAGGCCGCGGGCGGTCTCGGGGACCTCGGCCCTGGCATGTCCGATGAGGTTCACGTGGGCATCCGCCCACTCGAACGTCATGCGGTGTTCGCCGTCCCGGGGGTCCGTGTCGGCGACGGGGAGCCACCCAAAGGGTGACCAGGCGTCCTCGGTCAGGCCCTCGGGGACGACGACTCTGGTTCCTGTTGACCCGGTTCTGGACATCGCTCACCTTCGTCTGTTCGAACCGGGTCACACGGCGGTGCGCTCCCGGCGTCCCACGGCCTAACCTGACACCGGAGTCAGTCTAGGAAAACTTTGGAGGCCCTCAGCATGGACGTGCGCAGCATCGAGGAGAAGGCGCCGGTGGTCGAGCACAACGGGACCGTCCCGGTCTGGTGGATGATCGAGTCCCGCGAGTTCAAGGACATCACCGACGGAGGGTACCTGGAGCTGGTCAACGAGTTCGAGGTCCCGGGCGGGGGCCTGGTCGACCCGCACTCCCACCCGACCCACGAGTTCTATTACGTCATGAACGGCAAGGGGATCATGACGATCGACGGCGAGGATCGGGCGATCTCCCAGGGAGACCTCGTCTACATCCCGCCGGACAAGGTGCATTCGCTGCGGCCGATCAGCGACCACGCACCCATCCACTGCTTCTGCTTTGCGATCGGCGTGAAGGGCGCCGGCGCGATCAATTACACGACGCACTAGGTGGCGCGCGTCCTCGTCACCCGCCCGTTGACCGAAGGCGGGACCGATCCCCTCCTTCACGCGGGCCACGAGATCGTGGAACCCGATGAGGGCATCCCGCTCACACCCGGAGAGCTGGCGAAGCTGGCGCCTGAGTTCGACGGCATCGTGTGCCATCTCACCGACCGGATGGATGCGTCGGTCCTAGAGCCGGGGCGGGTCGGACGACTGCGTGTCGTGGCGAACGCGGCGGTCGGCTACGACAACATCGACGTGGCGACTGCCACCGCCCTGGGTGTCACGGTCTGCAACACGCCCGGAGTCCTCGACGACACGACGGCGGATCTCACGTTTCTCCTGATCCTCTCGGCCACGAGGCTGGCCTCCGATGCCGAACGCGACCTCCGGGAGGGCCGCTGGGGAGGCTGGGGATTCGGCACCCACCTGGCCCGTGACGTGCACGGCACGACCCTGGGGCTCGTCGGCTTCGGCCGCATCGCCAGAGCGGTGGCGCAGCGGGCGTCGGGATTCGACATGGAGGTGATCCACACCACGCGACACGACACCGGCTTGCACGGTTTCGTGCCGACACTTGCTGAGCTCTTGCAGCGCGCCGACATCGTGAGCCTTCACGTACCGCTGAACGAGTCGACGCGCCATCTCATCGGCGCGGCGGAGTTGGCTCTCATGAAGCCGACGGCCGTTCTCATCAACACGGCCCGCGGCCCGGTGGTCGACGAGAATGCACTGGTCGACGCACTCGAGGCGGGCGCCATCTTCGCGGCCGGACTCGACGTGTTCGACGGCGAGCCGGCGGTGAACCCCCGGTTGCTCTCCGCCCCCCGGGTGACGTTGCTCCCGCACATCGGGAGTGCGACCATCGCCACGCGCACCCGCATGGCCCGTCTGGCCTGCCAGGGAGTTTGCGACGTCCTGGCGGGTCGGACCCCGCCCAACGCGGTACCCGCCGCGCCACCACCCTCGTAGCGGAAACCGTTCTCTCGCAGGTTCTATGACCCCCCGGTGATTTCCGGGGGGTCGAGGGATACGTATCAATCAGTCACTTGAACGACTCTCCCTGAGTGGAGGAGATGACCGTGCGCAGGGTCCGAGGAGTCACCGTCGTGGCGCTCTCGACGGTACTTACCCTCGCCCTCACGGCGGTCCTCGACAACCAGCCCTCGGTGCCGCCTGCAGCGGCCGCGACACCCAGCTGGCAGACAACCGCCACCTATACACCGATTGCGAATGTGCGGGCCGTGTCCTGCGCTCCCAGTATCTCGCCGAGCTCGGCGACCTGCGTTGCCGTCGGTGACGACGGTGGCCACGTGGCCTCCGTCATCGTGACGAACAACGGCGGCGCCATCTGGACCGACTCGGCCCTTCCCGCAGGCGTCAGCTCGCTCTCCACGGTGTCGTGCCCATCTTCCTCCGTCTGTTACGCCGGTGGAGGTTCAGGAATCATCAAGTCCACGGACGGGGGTTCGTCTTGGAGCATGGAGGATTCATCATTTCCGGCCGAGTCGATTTCGTGCTTCACAATCGACGAATGCACCGCGGTCGGGGGTCTCGCTATTGACGAAACGACTGACGGAACGAGCTGGAGCCCTGAGGCAGCGCCTAGTGAAACTGAGAACCTCAGTGGGGTCTCCTGTCCAAATGCCATTGATTGCATGGCCGTTGGAATGGTTAATCACAAGCCTTCGGTCATTGGGACCAGCGGTGGCGCCTGGAGTGTACTGGTACAACCCCTCTTGACTTCGCTATCGAGCGTCTCTTGCTTTGATGGGTCTAGCTGCACTGCCGTCGGTATTAGCGGAAGCGGCGCTACCGCCGTCAACACGTCCAATGGGGGTATCTCTTGGACGCTTCTCACAACACTTCCAAGTGGCAAAGAGTTGAACGATGTCAACTGCGCATCTTCATCCTCTTGCATTGCGGTTGGCTCCAATCTCACAGCAACCCCCTACGTTGTAGCCACTTCAAATGGCGGAACAACCTGGTCGGAACAAGCGGTTCCATCCCACTCCGTCGATCTGACCGGCATCTCCTGCTCTGCACCCTTGGATTGCATCGCTGTGGGAAGCACCGGCAACAACGGAGCGGGGTCCACGATCATGGGAACCACCACGGGTGGCTTGTCATGGGCTGCGCAGAGCCCGCCCTCCGGCACGAGCTCGTTGAACGCGGTGTCATGCCCCAGCACGGCCGTCTGTTATGCCGCCGGCGTGGACTCGGTCCTCACTTCTCGGAACGCGGGCTACGCCTGGAACCCGGAACCCATTCCGGCCGCGGTGAGCGGTCTGAACGGGATCTCGTGTCCGACGACCGTCGACTGCACCGCCGTCGGATTCGCGATCTTCGGCAGTCCGGCCATCATCGGAACGACCGATGGAGGATCCACCTGGACACAGGAGATCACTCCGTCCGGGACGGGATCGCTCACCGCCATTTCGTGCGTCAGCGTCGATGACTGTCAGGCGGTAAGTGATTTCAATTCTGGAACCGGCTCGCCGAGCATCATTGCAACCACCGACGGCGGCACCTCCTGGTCGCATGAGACGTTCTCGGGCACGGTGACCGACTTCACGGCTATCTCGTGCGTCGATGCACTCCACTGCACCTCCGTGGGCTCGTCGTCCGGCGGACCGGCGGCAGCCATTCTCTCGACGTCGGACGGTGGCGCGACCTGGAAGCCCGGGACGGTTCCTCCCGGCGTCGCCATCCTCGCTGGGATCTCCTGCTCCAACGACACGACGTGTGTGGCATCGGGCTCGCACGTGATCTCCACAACTGACGGTGGTTCCCATTGGCAAAACATGGGAAGCCCTGCCGGCGGGATCGTGCTCTCCTCGGTCAGCTGCATCAGCACGACGATCTGCACGGCCGTCGGTGGAGCGAGCATCCTGGACTCCGCCGATGGGGGCACGACCTGGAGCGCTCAAGCCGTTCCCGTCGGGGTCAGTTCGCTCGCCGGCGTTTCCTGCTCGAGCCCGGCGAACTGCGAGGCCGTTGGCGCCCGGACGACCTCCGGCGGCACGATCGAGACCCTCTCGGCCCCGCCGACCATCACCACGACCAGCGTCACCGTGGGCACGATCGGGGTGCCCTATTCGGGCTCGCTCCACGCCAGCGGGGGCTTGGCCCCCTACTCGTTCGCCGTCACCGGAGGCGCACTACCGCCCGGGCTGCGTCTGTCCGTTGGCGGGACCCTCAGCGGCACTCCGACCATTTCTGGGGAGTACTCCGTGACGTTCACCGTCACCGATGCGAACCTCTTGTCCAGCGACGCGGTCCTCGTGATCTCCATCAAACCCATTGCGACTCCCGGGTACTGGGAGGTCGCCAGTGACGGCGGCATCTTCAGTTACGGCGGGGCTCGGTTCTACGGATCGACCGGGAGCCTTCGGCTCAACGCACCCATCGTCGGCATGGCCGCCACTCCGGACGACGCCGGCTACTGGCTGCTGGCATCCGATGGGGGGATCTTCGCCTTCGGCGACGCGATCTTCTACGGCTCAACCGGTGGCATGCATCTCAACGCTCCGATCGTCGCGATGACTCCGACGCCGGACGGCGCCGGCTACTGGCTGGTCGCGTCCGACGGAGGCATCTTCTCGTACGGGGACGCCAACTTCTACGGCTCCACCGGCTCGCTCAAGCTCGCCAAGCCGATCGTCGGCATGGCCTCGACGATCGACGGGCTCGGCTACTGGCTGGTCGCCTCTGACGGTGGGATCTTCTCCTACGGGGATGCCAACTTCTACGGCTCCACCGGAGGGCTGCCGCTGCAGGAGCCCATCGTGGCGATGGCAACCGCCCCCGACGCAGGGGGCTACTGGCTCGTGGCTTCGGACGGTGGCGTCTTCAGCTTCGGCGACGTCAGCTATTTCGGATCGACCGGTGGCCTGCCGCTCAGCGCGCCGGTCGTCGGTCTGAACCGTACGGCCGACGGCCAGGGATATTGGATGGTGGGTCGGGACGGAGGGATCTTCAACTACGGCGACGCTGCATTCTTTGGTTCGGCCGGTGGCGTGCGGCTGAATCGACCGGTCGTCGGGATGGCGGCGATCCAGTCCCTGGCTGCCGGCGGCCCGCTTCCGGCCGTCGAGACCCTCGGACCGGAGGCTGCAGCGCCGAGCGCCCTCCCCGAGGTCGTCCAGCAACCCATGGATCAAACAGCCGCACCGGGAGGCACCGCGAACTTCGCCATCGAGACAACGGGGAATCCGGCACCGACCGTACGGTGGCAGTTTTCGACGGACGACGGCACGACGTTCGTCCCCGTCCCCGGGGCGACGTCGCCGACGTTGACCCTGAGTCAGGTGAGCCCGGGCGAGCAGTGGTACCGCTACCGGGCGGTTGTCCTCAACGTCGCCGGAACCGTCACGTCCGCTTCGGCCGCCTTGGTCGTCGGCACCGCAAGTCCCGCCTTCAGCCCACCGCTGCGCTAGGGCCCTGCCGGGTCAGCCAGCCACACCATTCGTCCAAGCCGTCGCCGCTTCGGGCACTCGCCATGATGACCTCGGTTGCCGGGTTCACGGCACTCAGGTTGGCGAGAAACGCGTCCAGGTCGAAGTCCAGGTGCGGCAAGAGATCGATCTTGTTCACGACGACGACGTCTGCTGCCCGGAACATGACGGGATACTTGAGCGGCTTTTCTTCGCCCTCTGTCACGGAGAACACCATGGCCCGAGCGTGCTCACCCACCCGGAACTCCGCGGGGCAGACCAGATTTCCCACGTTCTCGATCACGAGCAGATCGAGTTCGGGCAATGGCAGTCGTGCCAGACCCGAACGGACCATGACCGCATCGAGATGGCACTCCCCGCCGAAGCCCGCGCTCGTATTGACCACGGAGATGGCGGCCGCACCGGCGCCCTCCAGACGGTCCGCGTCGAGGCTCGTCGCAATATCGCCCTCCAGCACACCGATGCGCACCGACGCGCCGAGCGCCTCCAAGGTCTTGCGCAGGAGCGCCGTCTTCCCGGCTCCTGGCGACGACATGAGGTTCACGGCGCGGACGCCGGCCTCGGTGAGCCGCCGTCCGTTGTCGTCCGCCACCCGGTCGTTCTCGGACAACAGGTTCTCCAGGATCGTGACCCGCGTCCTGTCCCGTCTCGACATAGCCCGAATGGTCCCCGACGGCTGAGGCGACCTCCTGCCCATCGTCGTCATGGCGATGATCATCGAAGTCGTGCTCGTGGACCTGACTGGTCCCGTCGGCGTGGATGTGGAGCCGGCCCACGGCTAGGCGTCGACCAGGTCGATCGACACGACGAGGAGCTCCTCGCCGCTGAGCAGCTTCACGTCGAACCCCCCGCAGGTCCCGCAGGCCAGGACCGGCATGTCCAGGGTGGTCCTCTCACCGCACCCGTGGCACTCGACCACTGCGGGCACCTGTTCGATCACGAGCTCGGCGTCCTTGAGGTCGCTCGTGCTCGACACGACCTCCCAGCTGAACTGGAGGGCGTCGGGGACCACTTGGCGCAGATGCCCGATCTGCACCTTCACCTGCGACACAGTCCGTCCATCCGCGTGGCGTGCCGCCGTGCTGGCAATGGCGCTGCAGATGGAAAGTTCGTGCATCGCTTGCACCTCCAGTTCGAGCATATCGACAAGGTCGCGGCGCCGGTCAGGCTGACACCGGCTCGTCGCCCGGCTCTTGGGCCAGCGCCGGCGCTCCACTTCTCCTCCACCCGAGCCAGTCGCCAATACGACGAGCGCCACCACCCAGGTCGCCACGAAGAGGCCGACGATGACGAAGCCGGCCGTGTTCAGATTGAACCTCCCGACGAAGTCCCAGAAGGGTGAGCTCAGATGGGCCTGCTGGCCGATGAGGCCGAGCACCTCGATCGTGCCCACGAAGAAGGCCACCGCGACCGAGAGGCAGGTGATGGTGAGGTTGTAGAAGACCTTGCGAACCGGGTTGGCGAAGGCCCAGTCGTAGGCAAAGTTCATGAAGTAGCCGTCGAGGGTGTCGAACGTGCACATCCCGGCCGCGAACAGAATCGGGAGCGACAGGATCGCGTAGAGGGGAAGCCCGCCGACGACAGCGGAGCCCGCGAGAACGAGTAGTGCGATCTCCGTGGCTGTGTCGAAGCCGAGACCGAAGAGGAACCCGACGGGGAACAGCTTCCACGAGGTGTCGACCCGGCGGGCGTAGCCACCGAGAAGGCGGTTCATCAACCCTCGCTTGTCCAGCTGCCGCTCGAGTTCCGCAGGGTCGTAGCGGCCGGATCGCATCTCCTTGTAGAGACGGGCGATCGAGAGGAGGACGAACAGGTTCACGAGTGCGATGAGGTACAGGAACACCCCCGAGATCGACGTCCCGACGACGTTGGTCACCGAGTGCAAGCCCGAGGTCTGCTGGCTCACCTGGAGGTTCAGGGCCCGGACCCCGAAACTCGAGCGCGACGGCGAGCAGCAGGACGACGCTCGAGTGGCCGAGCGAGAAGAAGAAACCCGCACCGAGCGGGCGCTTGCCGTCCCCGACCAGCTTGCGCGTGGTGTTGTCGATGGCGGCGATGTGGTCGGCGTCGAAGGCGTGCCGCATGCCCAGCGTGTAGGCCAGCACCCCGGTTCCGAACCCGAACAGTTTCGTCTGCGAGATGTGGAAGTGATGGCCCACCGCCAACGTCAAGAGGGCCCAGCCGAGGACGTTGAGGACGATGACGACCGTCGCCATGCCGGCGACCCGGGCCCACTCCCTGCGCGTCAGCGGGTTCGGGGTGGCGGCTGCGCAGATCGGCGCCGTTGCCATCTCCTCACACCTCCCGCGTTCGGCCCTCCCAGGGCACTGTATGGTTATTGCGATCTCGTCGCAATAGGGAGTACGGAGCCGATCCCGGGTGCGGATGACGTCCCGGTACGATCGCAGCGTGAGCCGGCGTTCCCCGACCGAACCGGCGGGTCCCGCGGAGGCGGCAGGGGTGGAGGACGCGCTCGAGCTCGTGCGTCAGCACGGGGGCCGGGTGACGTCTTCCCGCCGGCTGCTGCTCCGAGCGCTCTTCGCTTCGAAGGGTCACCGCACCGCCGAGGAGCTGGGTAGCGAGGTCCAGGCCGAGGCCCCCGACATCCACATCTCGACCATCTACCGCAACCTCGACGAGCTGGAGCGGCTCGGCATCGTCGTCCACTCGCATTTCGGTCATGGGCCGGCGACGTATCACCTGGCCACGGCAGTGCACGGCCACTTCGTGTGCGAGGAGTGCGGCACGCTGATCGAGGTGCCCGAGACGCTGTTCGACGACCTGGCCGGGGAGGCACGGGCGAAGTTCGGGTTCACCATCGACCCGCACCATTTCGCAATGCTGGGACGCTGCGCCGACTGCACCTGAGGGAGCGTCCGGGCGACGCTCCGGGACCAGGCTCGCGGGACGCGCATCTAGGATGGGCATCGCAGAGGGGCCGCAGACGGGACACCGGCCCGAACCGTGCACGCGACGACGGTCGGGTCCGGCTTCTACGACACGAGTCGGGGTCTCCATGAGCGATAGGAGCGACATGGGCGGCAGCGGGCACGACGCGATACGCCACGTGCCCCACCCCGGGGAGCTGCCGCACGACCCCCGTGTCGACGTCCACGCGGTCAAGGGCGAGTAGGAGGCGGGAACGACATGTGCCTGGGCATCCCGGGACAATTGCAGGAGATCTCGCAGGCCAACGGCCACCTGGCCAGGGTGGACGTGTCCGGCGTGACGCGGGAGGTGAACATCGGCCTGCTCGAGGACGAGCCCCTCTCGCCCGGCGACTGGGTGCTCATCCACGTGGGCTTCGCCATGTCGAAGATCGACGAGGAGGAGGCCGCCCTCGCTCTGGCGACCCTGCAGCTGATGGGCCAGGCCTACGACGACGAGCTCACGGCGTTCGGGGAGTCCAGGGTCTCGAATGAACCCAGGCTTTCGAGGGGGTCGGGACGGACGTGATGGGGATGCTGGAGATCGCCCCCGGGTTCGTCGAGAAGCGGGCCGAGCTCATCGCCGGCATCCCGGGGGGCTCACAGGCCGCCTCCCGCCGGCGGGCGGCATAGGCCGGAAGCACCGGAGACCCGATGCGGTTCGTCGACGAGTACAGGGACCCGACGACAGCCCGGGCACTGGTGGCGCAGATCACCGCGCTCGCCGGTGAGGACGCGTTCAAGTTCATGGAGGTCTGCGGCGGCCACACGCACACCATCTACCGCCACGGCATCGAGCACGTCCTTCCGGCCAACGTCGAACTGGTGCACGGCCCGGGGTGCCCCGTCTGCGTGATCCCCATGGGGCGGGTGGACGACGCCATCGCCGTCGCCATGGAGCCCGACGTGATCTTCACCTCCTTCGGCGACATGATGCGCGTCCCGGGCAGCAAGGGCAACCTGCTCGACGCCAAAGCATCCGGCGCGGACATCCGCTTCGTCTACTCGCCGCTCGATGCGCTCCGGATCGCCGACGGAGAACCCGGGCCGCAACGTGGTCTTCTTCGCCGTGGGCTTCGAGACGACCGCGCCGTCGACGGCACTCACGCTCCTGGAGGCGCGGGCGAGGGGCGTGACCAACTTCGCCGTCTTCTCCAACCACGTCACGATCGTGCCCCCGCTCCGGGCGATCCTCGAGTCCCCCGACCTCCGCCTCGACGGCTTCCTCGGCCCGGGCCACGTCTCCACCGTGGTCGGGCAACGCCCCTACCGCTTCGTGCCGGCCGAGTACGGGCTGCCCCTGGTCACCGCCGGCTTCGAGCCGCTCGACATCCTGCACGCCATCGCCATGCTGCTCACGCAGATCCGGGAGGGCCGCTGCGAGGTCGAGAACCAGTACTCGAGGGTGGTGCGCGAGGGAGGCAATCCCCGGGCCCTGGCCGTGCTGGCCGAGGTCTTCGAGCTGCGGCCACACTTCGAGTGGCGCGGGCTGGGCTTCATCGCGCAGAGCGGTCTGAAGCTGCGCCCGGAGTTCGCCGCCTTCGACGCCGAGCTGCGCTACGCGATCCCCAACGTCCGGGTGGCGGACCCCAAGGCGTGCCAGTGCGGCGAGGTGCTCAAGGGGGTCATCAAGCCGTGGGAGTGCAAGGTCTTCGGCACGGCGTGCACGCCCGAGACACCCATCGGCACCTGCATGGTCTCGTCGGAGGGCGCCTGCGCGGCCTACTACAACTTCGGGCGGATGCATCGCGAGGCGGCGGTGACCCTGGGGCGGCGCAGCGGTTCTCCAGGCATGACCGGCCTGGCCACGCTCGGGGACGGTGGTCCGCCGCCGGCTCCGTGTGGCCGGCCTCGTCCAGGGCGTCGGGTTCCGGCCCCACGTGCACCGGCTCGCCACGCGCCTCGGCCTGGCCGGGCACGTCGGCAACGACACCGAGGGTGTCTTCGTCGAGGTCGAGGGGGCCGGCGCGGCGGCCGACGAGTTCCTCGGCCCGCCTGGTCGACCGAAGCGCCCCGGCCGGCCCGCATCGCGAGCATCGTGACCGAACAGATCCGTGCCCTCGGGCGAGTCGGGTTTCGCCATCGTCGAGAGCCACCGTCGGCGGCCCGGTCCGGACCTTCGTGTCGCCCGACCTCGCGACCTGCGCCGACTGCCTCGCCGAGCTGTTCGGCCACTCCGACCGCCGAGCCCGCTACCCGTTCATCAACTGCACCAACTGCGGCCCCCGCTTCACCATCACGATCAGCCTCCCTTACGACCGCCCCAACACCACGATGGCGGGGTTCGCCATGTGCGACGCCTGCGCCGCCGAGTACCACGACCCGGCGGACCGCCGCTTCCACGCCCAGCCGCTGGCGTGTGCCGACTGCGGGCCGCGCTTGTGGTTCGAGTCCGGCCGAGGGCGGTGCCGGGTGGAGGCTGACCGATGCCGCACTCGCCGCCGCACAGGCGGCGCTGGCCTGCGGCGAGATCGTCGCCGTCAAGGGCCTCGGCGGCTACCACCTGGCGTGCGACGCCATGTCCGACGCCGCGGCTCGAGCGGCTGCGCGCGCGCAAGCACCGCGTGGAGAAGCCGTTCGCGGTCATGGTGCGCGACCTCGGGACAGCGGCCGCCCTGGCCCACCTCGGACCCGCCGAGGCCGACCTCCTGGCCTCGGCCGCACGGCCGATCGTGCTCGTGCGCCGCCGGCGCGGCACCGCGCTCTCCGCGCTCGTCACGCCCGGCAACCCCCGGCTCGGCGTGCTGTTGCCGTACACCCCGCTGCACCACCTGCTCTTCGCCCCGGTGCCGGGCCACCCCGGCGCGGCACCGCCGTCCGCCCTCGTCATGACGAGCGGCAACCTGACCGACGAGCCGATCTGCTTCGAGGACGCCGACGCGCGTCGGCGGCTGGGCTCCATCGCCGACGCCTGGCTCCTGCACGACCGGCCCATCCACGTCCCCTGCGACGACTCGGTGCTCGAGGTCGACCCGGCCACGGGGCGCGAGCTGCCGCTGCGACGTTCGCGGGGCTACGCGCCGCTCCCCGTCCGGCTCCCCTTCGCCGCCGCTCCCACCTTGGCGGTCGGTGGCGAGCTGAAGAACGCGTTCTGCCTCGCCTCGGGCCACGACGCCTTCATGAGCCAGCACATCGGCGACATGGGCAGCCTCGAGACGTGGACCGCCTTCGAGCGCTCCACCCGCCAGCTCTCCGGCCTCTACGACATCCCGGCGGGATGCGTCTCTGCCGACGCGCACCCCGGCTACCAGACGCGCCGCTGGGCCGACGCATCCTCCGACGGGCCCGTCGCCGAGGTGCAGCACCACCACGCCCACATCGCCTCGCTCATGGCGGAGCACGGCGTGGCCGCCGGCCGACGCGTCATCGGCGTCGCCTTCGACGGGACCGGCTTCGGGACGGACGGGACCATCTGGGGAGGCGAGATCCTCGTGGCCGGCTACGACGGCTTCGCCCGCGCGGCGCACCTCAGGCGGGTGCCGTTGCCCGGCGGGGATGCCGCCATCCGCCGGCCGTGCCGGACCGCGCTGGCACATCTCTGGGCGGCCGGGATCGAGTGGACGGACGACCTGCCTGCGGTCACCGCCGTGCCGCCCGAGGAGCGAGCCGACTCTTGGCGCGTCAGCTCGAGCGCGGGACCGGGTGCGTGCCGACGTCGAGCATGGGGAGGCTCTTCGACGCGGTCAGCTCGCTGCTCGGCCTTTGCCACGAGGCCAGCTACGAGGCCCAGGCGGCCATGGAGCTCCAATGGGCGGCCGAGGCAGGCGGCACGCCCGCCCCGCACCTACCGCTTCGACCTGCGCGGTGACGAGCTCGACCCCTCGCCCGTCCTGCGGGCGCTCAGTGGCCGACCTGCGGGCCGGGGTCGCCACCGCCGCCATGGCCGCCGGCTTCCATGCCGCGGTGGCCCGGGTCGCTGGCCGACGCCACGGCGACGGGAGCACGCGCGGACCGGGATCGACGTCGTCGCCTTGAGTGGCGGCGTGTTCCAGAACGTCGTGCTGCTTGGGGACTGGCCCGCCGCGAGATCGAGGCGCGCGGCCTCGTGGTCCTGACCCATCGGCTCGTGCCACCGAACGACGGCGGGCTGGCGCTCGGACAGGCCGCTGTGGCCGGCTTCCGAGCCGCCAAGCGCCGGGGGCATAGTGGCGGGCATGCACCGGCCCCAGCCGGGCGACGCCACCGCAGGGCCCGACCCGGAGCCGGCCGAGGACCTCTCGTGGGCCGCGCTGGCCCTGGCCCGCCGCTTCGCCGCCGGGCCACCATGTGGTGCGTCGCGCCGACGTGGCCCGCCCACGCCCGCCACGTCGCCGTCGAGTTCGTGCACCCGGTCATCGTCGGCAAGCGCGCCCTGCCGGCCGTCAGCATCGACGCCTCCGGCGCCGCCGAGGCGGTGCGCTTCGCTCGCCCGCCCCGGCGACGTCCTCCTGGTCGTCAGCACCGCCGCCGATCCCGTCGCGTGCGACCTCATCGCCCGGGCCGACGCCTGGGGCCTGACGAGCCTCTGGATCGGTGCCGGCCCGAGACCCGGTCCGGGGAACGGATTGGCCCTGGCCGACCACGTCGTGTGGCTCGACGACGACACCGGCGCCGGTGGCGGCGCGCTCGGGCGACCTCGTCCTCCTCTACCACCTGCTCTGGGAGCTGACCCACGTCGTCTTCGAGCACCCCGGGCTGCTGGCGCCCGGGCCCGACCGCCCCGACGACGTCTGCGTGACCTGCTCGGACGAGGGCCGCGTGCGCCGAGGTCCGCACGGTCCTCGCGGAGGGGCGCGTCGAGGTGCTCGCCGGCGGGCACACCGAGCAGATCGACGGCCGCCTCGTGGACGACCTTCGACCCGGCGACCTGGTCCTGGTGCACGCCGGCGTCGCCGTGACGAGCCTGGCGGGATCCCATGAGTGAGCGCACGAGCGCCCCGGAGCCGACGGGTTTCCTGTACCCCTTCATCGAGGCGGAAGAGCGCGACGCGGGCTCGCTCCTGGCCGACCTCGTGGCCTCGGCCCGCGGCAAGATCGAGGAGAGCGCCGCGCTGCGTGCCGCCACCCTGGATCGCTGCGCCGAGCAGCTCGAGGCGGCGGCTGCCGCCATGGCTGAGCGCTTCGCACGGGGTGGCCGCCTCTTCACCTTCGGCAACGGTGGCAGCGCCACCGACGCCCAGGGCTCGGCCGAGCTGTTCCGCCACCCCCCGCACGGCCGTCCCCTGCCCGCACTGTCCCTGGTCGAGGACCAGGCCGTACTCACCGCGCTCTCCAACGACGTCGGCTTCGAGCTCGTCTTCTCCCGCCAGCTCATCGCCCACGCCACCGCAGGCGACATCGCCGTCGGCTTCTCCACCAGCGGCGACTCGGTGGACATGCTTGCGCGCCTTCGAGGAGGCGGCCCGACGCGGCCTGCTGACGGTCGGGCTCTGCGGCTACGAGGGCTCGGGCATGGCCGTGAGCGACGCCGTCCACCACTGCCTCGTCGTGCGCTCCGAGAGCGTGCACCGGATCCAGGAGACCCAGGACGCACTCCTGCTCGCAACTGTGGGAGTCGGTCCAGCGCCGCCTGCCGGGCCAGGCGGCGTTCGCGACGACGGGTCGCCCGGCGTGACCGAGGCGGCGCACCACTCCGCGGCCGGCGACGGCGCCCGAGGGGAACCGGCGGGCGCGAGGCGGCCGTCTTCGGGCGCATCGAGGCCTTCCGGCGCCGGCGCCCCCGCCTGCGCGAGAAGGTCATCACCCTGGCCCACGGGGCCGGCGGGAAGGCGTCGGCGGCTCTCCTCGACGCGGTGTTCCTCCCCGCCTTCGCTGCGGCCCCCGAGGCCGACGGCACCTCGGGGGCGACCCCGCTGACCGACGCGGCGGTCGTGGGTCTGCCCTCGGGCGAGCGGCTGGCCTTCAGCACCGACTCCTACGTCGTGAAGCCCTTACGGTTCCCCGGCGGCTCGGTGGGCCACCTGGCCGTGCACGGGACCATCAACGACCTGGCCATGATGGGGGCGCGCCCCCTCGCGCTCTCCGCCGCCTTCGTGCTCGAGGAGGGCCTGCCCGTCGACGTGCTGCGCGAGGTGGTGGCGGACATGGCCGAGGCCGCGGCGGCCGCAGGCGTGCCCGTCGTGACCGGCGACACCAAGGTCGTCGACCGTGGCGCGGCCGACGGGATGTACATCACGACGGCCGGGGTCGGGATCGTCCCGGCCGGCCGCGACCTGGCCGCCGTCGGCGGTGACCGTCGGCGACGTCGTGCTCCTCTCGGGCACCATGGGCGACCACGGGACGGCCGTCATGCTGGCTCGGGGCGACCTGGCTCTGGAGGCGGACATCGCCTCGGACACGGCGCCGCTGCACACCATGGTGGAGGCGCTGCTCGCCGCGGCGCCGCGGACGCGCTGGCTGCGCGACTCGACCCGCGGGGGTGTCGGGACCGTGTGCAACGAGCTGGCCCGCGACGCGGACCTGACCGTCGTCCTGGAAGAGACGGCGCTGCCGGTGCGGCCCGAAGTCGCCGCCGCCTGCGAGCTGCTCGGTATCGACCCGCTCTACGTGGCCAACGAGGGGAAGCTCGTGGCCGTGGTGGCACCCGACCAGGCGGATCGCCGCGCTCGACGCCCTGCGAGCGCACGTCCACGGCGCCGACGCCGTGCGGGTCGGCGAGATCGTGGCCGAGCCCCCCGGCATCGTCGTGCTGCGCACCGCCATGGGCGGCACCCGCATCGTCGACACGCTCGTCGGCGACCCGCTGCCCCGCATCTGCTAGCGCCGGTGGAGCCGCCTGGGCGGTGCGCCTACGAGCCCTCGGGGAGTGTGACGACCGGCACGGCGCAGAGATCAGCGCGTGGCGCTCACCACGTCGTCGACCGGGCCAGTGTCCGCTCCAGGATGCCGAGCGTGGCGCGCAACGCCGTCTCCGAGATCACCGGGAAGATGTTGGCCTCCTTGTAGGCCGGGTCGATGTCCGACCAGTCGTAGTAGGAGGTCACCAGCGTCCCGCCCTCGGCCGGCTCGAGGGTGTAGCCGTACACGTGGCCGATCTGGGGGCGGATCTGCCCGAGGATCGTCCAGGCGATCTCGCGGTCGGGCTCGAACTTCGTGATCGTCACGGTCACGTCGTAGCGACCCAGGTCGTAGTCGTGGAGCGCCTCACGGTCCATGTGCACGACGAACTCGTCGCCCACCTTGCTCGCCGGCTCGCCGGTGGCGTCCATCAACATGCCGGAGCTGTCGATGGTCACGTGGCCCTGCGGGTCACGCAAGACGGCGAAGATCCGGGACGGTTCGGCCGGGATCTTCCGCTGCACCTCGAAACGTTCGGTCGCTGCCTGGTCCGTCTGGGTCTCCTCGGTCATGGTCGCATTGTGCCACCGGTGCCGCCGCCGGTGACGAGCGAGGCGTCGAGACCGAGGAGCTCCACCGTCGTCGAACCCGCCCGCAGAGCATCGAAGAAGCCGGCCTCCTTCGCCTCCCGCTCCCTGCCCGCGGCCAGCACCTCGCCGAGCGCCCCACCCGGCACGAACGTCACGCCGTCCACGTCGGCCACCACCCAGTCCCCGGCCGAGACCAGCACGCCGCCCACCCGCACGGGGACCCCCACGCTGCCCGGCTTGTCCTTCGTCGCGCCCGTGAGCGCGATGGTCGAGGAGAACACCGGGAAGCCATGGGCCTCGAGCGCCGCCACGTCGCGCACCCCACCGTCGAGGACGAGGCCCGCCAGGCCCGCCGCCTCCGCCGCCGTCGTGAGGACCTCGCCCCAGTAGCCCCGGTCGGCGACGCGGCCGACGTCGACGACGAGGACGCTGCCCCGCGGGGCCTTCGTCACCGCGACGTGGACCGCCAGGTTGTCCCCCGGGGTGCACCCGACGGGGTACGCCGGGGCGGCCACCGCCGCGCCGGTCCAGGCGGGCCGCAGCCGGCGGTCGGCGGCCCGCCCACCCGACTCCCCCAGCGTCGCCGATCCCAACCCGGCCAGGGCCGCCCCAGTCTCGTCCTCGCTGTACGCAGTTCCCACGTGGCGTCTCCTCGCGTTTTTCTCGTCTCCGGCAGGCCCCCGGCGAGGGCGGTGCCTCGCGGATGCGTGCATTCGACCACCGGGCGGGTCCTCCGCACCAGCCCTACACTCCCGGCGATGGCCGACAACATGTTGATCGTCACGCAGGTCTCCCCCTATGTCGAGGGCCCGGCCGGCGTGCACGGCGTGCTGGCCCAGGCGGCCACCGGGCTCAGCGAGCTGGCCGGCCTGGCCGGCCTGACCCCCATCGTCGTGACCGACGTGCACGACGTGTCCCCCCGCCAGGTCGCCTCGGCCCGCGTCCTCTCGCTGTTCACCATCGGGGAGACGCCGTGGACCGACGAGCAGAAGGCGGAGTCCTACGAGGCGTGGCAGGACGGCGGGCTGCGGGTGCTCGGGGTGCACTCGGCCACCGACGCCAGCCACACCTGGCCCGAGTACGGTGCGATCCTCGGCGCCCGCTTCGACGGGCACCCCTGGACCCAGGACTTCGCCATCGACGTGGTCGACGGCGGGCACCCCGCCACGGCGCACCTCGGCGCCCGCTGGCAGTGGCGCGACGAGATCTATCTCTTCCGCGAGCTGCGCCCCGGGGCCCACGTCCTCCTCCGCCTGGCCGAGGACCAGGTCGACCTGTCGGTGCCGGGCGGGCGCGTCCCGGACTGCGGGTTCCCGCTGGCCTGGTGCATCGAGGAGGGACCCGCCCGCAGCTTCTACACGGCCCTCGGCCACTTCCCCGGGGCGTGGGAGACGCCCGCCTACCTGCGCCACCTGGCCGGAGGCCTCGCCTGGCTGGTGGCGAGCGCCTAACCTGACGCGCATGTCAGGGAAACAGGGGGGGTCGGCCGTGGGCCCGATCCCCGACGTCATGGCGGCGGCCGTCTACCGGTCGCCGGGGGTCATCGAGGTCGAGGAGCGCCCCGTACCGCGCCCCGGTCCCGACCAGCTGGTCGTGCGCGTGCACGCGTGCGGCATCTGCGGCTCCGACATCCACCAGCTGCGCGACGGCTGGGGCTTCAAGCCGGGCGCCGTTGCGGGCCACGAATGGAGTGGCACCGTCGTTGCCGTGGGCGACGACGTTGCCGGATGGTCGGTGGGCGAGCTGGTCGTGGGCGGCGCGTCCCCCCGCTGCGGCACGTGCCGCCGCTGCCGGGAGGGCAAGCCATCGCAGTGCGAGAACCGCCACAGCATGATCACCGACCACACCGACGGCGCCTTCGCCGAGTACGTCCTGGCGCGCGCGTCGGGCGTGCTGCGCCTGCCCGACGGGCTCTCGCCGCGCCACGCCGCGCTCGCCGAGCCCCTGTCGGTGGCCCTGCACGGCATCACCCGTTCCGGTGTGGCGCCGGGCGACACGGTGATGGTGTTCGGGGCGGGACCCATCGGCGCGTTGAGCGTCGCCGCCCTGCGCTCCATGGGCGTCGAGGACATCACGGTGGTCGAGCCCCACGAGGGACGGCGTCGCCTGGCGGCCGGGCTCGGTGTCACCGCCGTGGTGGACCCCGCCGACTTGGAGGTGTTCCCCTCCTGGGAGCCCGAGCGCATGTCGTCGCGGGCCGTGCACGTCGTCCTGGAGTGCTCCGGGCATCGGGCGGCGATCGAGGCCGCCTTCCACCAACTTGCCCGCGGCGGCATCCTCGTCATGGTCGGTGCGGGGATCGACCACCCCACCTTCGACATCAACCGCATGATCCTCAACGAGCTGACCGTGACCGGGTCCTTCGTCTACGACCTGGGCGGGTTCGAGCGGGCGCTCGAGCTCCTCGCCACGGACGGGTTCCCGGCCGACCTCCTCATCGAGGACGGCGAGGTGCCGCTCGACGGCCTGACCGAGGCCCTGGAGGGCCTGGCGGTCGGCCGCATCGCCGGCAAGGTGATGGTGGTCCCCGAGGTGCGGGCCTGATGGCACACCCCTACTACCCCTCGGGCAACCCGCACTTCAACCACGTCGCGATGTCGCTCCCGGCCGACCTGCTCGGGGCGGACAGCCGGGCCGACCTCTGCCGCTTCTTCCACGAGGTGCTCGGCTTCGAGGAGATGGAGGTCATGACCGAGGACCGCCGACGCCTCATCCTCAGCTGCGTGCACTGGGACCAGTTCATCTTCCTCATCGCGGAGGACGACCCGATGCGCTGCCCCCGGATGGACCACTACGGCTTCGCCGTCGGCTCCCTCGACGAGCTGCGGGGGATTCAGGAGCGGGCCCAGGCCTTCCGCAAGACGGACGACCGGATGCAGCTCATCGACCTGCACGTCGACGACCAGAAGGTGGTCAGGATCCACTCCCTCTACCTGACCTACATCCTGCCGATGACGGTCGAGTTCCAGTATTGGGAGTTCCCCGAGCCGGCCACGGCCGGCTGAGCCGGCCGCGCCGGCCGCGCCGGCCCGCCGGCGGCGACGGTACGGTGCGGTGATGACTCCCCCCACGACGGCGGGCCCGGCGGAGGGACGCGCCGAGAGGTTCCGCTCGCTCCACGTCCCCGGAACCCCGCTCCTGATGCCCAACGCGTGGGACATCGGCTCTGCACGTCTGTTCGCGCAGCTGGGCTTCGAGGCGCTGGCCACCACGAGCGGCGGGTTCGCCGCCACCCGCGGGCGGGCCGACGGCATGATGGGTCGCGACGAGGTCCTGGCCCATTGCGGCGAGCTCGCGGGCGCGGTGACCGTGCCGGTGTCCGCCGACCTCGAGAACTGCTTCGCCGACGATCCCCGAGGGGTTGCCGCGACCATCGGCGCCGCCGCCGCCGCCGGCCTGTCCGGTGGCTCGGTCGAGGACTTCACGACGCGGGCCGACGATCCGATTTACGAGCGGGCCCACGCGGCGGAGCGGGTGCGGGCCGCCGCCGAGGCGGCCCGAGGTGCGCCGGGGGGCTTCGTGCTGACGGCGCGCGCGGAGAACTATCTGCACGGGCGGGTGGACCTGGCCGACACGATCGCCCGGCTGCAGGCCTACCAGGAGGCCGGTGCCGACGTCCTCTTCGCGCCCCGGGTGGTCGACCCCGGCGAGCTGCGCACCCTGCTCGCCGCCGTGGACCTTCCGGTCAGCGTCCTCGTCGTGCCGGGCGCCCCGACGGTCGGCGAGCTGGCCGAGCTCGGGGTGAGCCGCATCTCCGTGGGCGGCGCCATCGCGGTCGCCGCGTACGGCGCGGCGATCGAAGCCGTGACCGAACTGCGCGATCAGGGCACCACCGGCTACTGGGACCTGGCCGCCGCGGCCCGGCCCGTCATGAGCGCCGCCTTCAGTCGCTGAGCGCGACCGTCACCTCTATCTCGACGGCCCCGTTGCGCGGCAGCGCCGCCACGCCGATGGCCGAGCGCGTGTGGCGGCCCGCCTCCCCGAAGACGTCGGCCAGCACGCGGCTGGCCCCGTCTACCACCGCCGGCTGCTCGTGGAAGTCCGGGGCCGAGGACACGAAGCCGGTCACGGTCAGTACCCGCTCGATCCGGTCGAGGGTGCCCAGGGCAGCCTCCAGCACCGCCAGGGCGTTCAACGCGCAGACGGCGGCCGCCTCCCGGCCCTCCTCCACGGTGACCGTGTCGCCCAGCCGGCCGAGGCAGGTCAGCTCGCCGGCGATACGCGGCAGCTGCCCGGAGGTGCGCGCCACCCCGTCGTGCACCACGACGGCGTCGAGCGGGTCGTGCGGCGGGTGAGGCCCGTGCAGTGCCAGACCCAGGGTGGCCAGCCGGGCCCGGATGGCGCCATCGGTCACGGCACCTACCGCATGTAGGGGTAGACGCTGGCGAAGTTCTCGTTGACCTTCTCCGGCAGCGGGAAGATCCCGCCGAGCTGCTTGGCGCCCCAGATGATCTTCGCGGAGCGCTCCACCAGCGCGGTGTTGTGCATGGTCTTCTGCATGGTGGTCCCGATGGCGACCATGCCGTGGTTGGCGATGAGCGCGGCGCCCCTGTTCTCGAGCGCCTTGACCGTCTGCTCGCCCAGCTCGGCCGATCCACTGGGGCAGTACTCGGTGCAACGGATGTCCCCGCCGAGGTACACGGTGAACTCGTCGATGCAGCTGGGGATGTCCTGGTGGGCCACCGCGAACATCGTGGCGTGGACGGCGTGGGAGTGGATGCACACCGCGATGTCCTCGTAGGCGTTCATGACGGCGAGATGCAGGTACTTCTCCGATGTCGGCCCGCGCTCGCCCGAGACCACGTCGCCGGCGGGGTTGACGATCACGATGTCATCGGGCGTCATGATGCGGTAGTCGAGCGACGACGGCGTCACGGCGATGTTGCCGTCCTCCATCCGCGCCGAGATGTTGCCCGACGTCCCTTCGACGAGGCCCTTCTCCAGCAGCTCTTGGGCCGCGGCGACGATCTGCTCTGGTGCGTTCTCTATGAAGGTGGCCATGGCCCGGGTGCTCCTCACCGCTTCGTGGGCGACCCTCGTCGTCCCGTGGTCGCCCCCGATGGTACAGCCCCGCCGCAATGCCTGACACGGCTGTCAGGGAACGGCTCCCGGGGTACTCTTCGCCCATGGGACTTCTCGACGGTCGATCGGCGGTGGTGACGGGCGCAGGACGGGGCATCGGGCGGGACATCGCCCTCTGCCTCGCCGCGGAGGGCGCCACGGTCGTCGTCAACGACGTGGGCGTCACCCTGGGGGGTGAGGGCACCGAGGAGGACCCTGCGGCCCAGGTGTGCCGGGAGATCGAGGCGGCGGGCGGCAGCGCCGTCCCCAACCACGACTCGGTCAGCGACTTCGCCGGGGCGGGCCGCATCATCGCCACGGCCGTGGAGAGCTTCGGCGGCATCGACATCGTGGTGAACAACGCCGGGATCGTGCGCGACCGGACGATCGTGAAGATGGACGAGGCCGATTACGACGCCGTGATCGCGGTGCACCAGAAGGGGACCTTCAACACGGTCCGCCATGCCGCGCCGCTGATGAAGGACGCCGGCTACGGCCGCATCGTGAACATCACGTCCTCGGCCGGCCTGCGGGGCAACTTCGGGCAGACCAATTACGGAGCCGCCAAGGCCGCCATCATGGGCATGACGTTCGTCTGGGCCCTCGAGCTCGGCAAGTACGGCATCACGGTCAACGCGGTGGCACCGGCCGGCTTCACCCGCATGACCGAGGGCCTGTACGCCGGGTCGGAACCGCCGCCGGACCAGGACCCCGCTCTCAACGCACCGCTGATCGCGTTCTTGGCCTCCGAGGGCGCCTCCTACGTCAACGGGCAGGTGCTGGGCCGCACCGGCTTCGCCTACACGCTCTTCCAGACGCCGCGCCAGATCGCCGCCATGTGGCGCGAGGGCGGCTGGACCCCCCAGGAGGTGGCCGACCACTTCCACGAAGTGCTGGGCCAGCACCTCCAACCCGTCGGCATGGGCGAGCACCCGCTGCTGGGCAAGCCGAGCTGAGCCGGCCGGGCCACCGTCCCGGAGCGGTCCCCCACCCGACCTGGGTAGGGTGGGGCGAACAGCATCGACGACGAGGGAGGGCTTCCCATGGACGTGCGCGACAAGATCTACATCAACGGGGCCTGGGTCCCCTCGACGGGGAGCGGCACGCTCGAGGTCATCGACTCGGCGACCGAAGAGGTCTTCGCCACCATTCCCGAGGGCACGCCCGAGGACGTCGACAAGGCGGTCGAGGCGGCCGCTGCTGCGTTCCCGGGCTGGGCGGCCACCTCGCGTGAGGAGCGCGCCAAGCTCCTGACACGCATCGGCGAGGCGCTGGCCGCCCGCACCGACGAGATCGCCCAGGTGATCTCCCACGAGGTCGGCATGCCGATGACCCTGTCGGGCTCCATCCAAGTCGGCCTGCCGGCGGGCGCGTTCGCCGACGCCGCCATGGCGGCCGAGAACTTCGAGTGGGAGGAGGAGCTCGGAAACTCGCTCGTCGTCCACGAGCCCATCGGCGTCGTCGGTGCCATCACGCCGTGGAATTTTCCGCTGTACCAGGTGGTGCTGAAGGTCGCCCCGGCGCTGGCCGCCGGGTGCACCGTCGTCCTCAAGCCGAGCGAAGTGGCCCCGATCAATGCCTTCATCCTGGCCGAGGTCATCGACGAGATCGGCCTCCCCCCGGGCGTGTTCAACCTCGTCAGCGGTGTCGGCCCCGTGGTGGGCGAGGCCATCGCGGCCCACCCCAAGGTCGACATGGTCTCCTTCACCGGCTCCACCCGGGCCGGCCGCCGCGTCATGCAGCTGGCCGCCGAGGGCATCAAGCGCGTGTCGCTCGAGCTCGGCGGCAAGTCGGCCAACATCCTGCTCGACGACGCCGACCTCGCCACCGCCGTGCCGGCGGGTCTCTTCGGCTGCTACATGAACTCCGGCCAGACCTGCTCGGCGCTGACCCGCATGCTGGTCCCGCGGGACAAGCTGGCCGAGGTGGAGGAGCTGGCGGCGGACGCGGCGGCGGGCTTCGCTCCCGGCGACCCCTTCGAGGCCGGCAAGCTGCTCGGTCCGCTCGTGTCCTCGGTCCAGCGCGACCGGGTGCGCGGCTACATCAACAAGGGGATCGAGGAGGGCGCCAAGCTCGTCGTCGGCGGGGCCGACGCGCCTGAAGGGCTGGAGAAGGGCTTCTATGTCCGTCCGACCGTGTTCTCCGAGGTCACGCCCGACATGACCATCGCCAAGGAGGAGATCTTCGGGCCTGTGCTGTCCATCATCCCCTACGACACCGAGGAGGAGGCGATCGAGATCGCCAACGGCACGCCCTACGGGCTCGCCGGCGCGGTGTGGAGCGCGGACCCCGCCCGAGCTGAGCGGGTGGCCCGCCAGATGCGGACCGGCCAGGTGGACATCAACGGCGGGCCCTTCAACCCGAGCGCGCCGTTCGGCGGCTACAAGCAATCGGGCATCGGCCGCGAGCGCGGCAAGTACGGACTCGAGGAGTACGTCGAGACCAAGGCGATGCAGCGGTAGCAGCCGCCGTCTCCGCCACCCGCAGGTGGCGGCTCACGCCGGTGGGACGATCGTGAGCGCCGCCGAGCCCGGTGGCCGGAGTGCGGCCAGCACGTCGGCCGTGCTCGGCGACCGCGGTTCCAGCGCCAGTTCCAAGAAGCGCGTCGTTTCCTCGCGCATGGCTGCCGCCTCCGGCGTGGCCGAGACGAACGAGCCGAGATGGTCGCCGCCCTGCTCCACGATCAGGGCCTTCGAGGACGCCCGCGCGTCCTGAAACACGATCGGCGTCAGCGTACTGAGGCCGTACTCGTCATTCGATCCCACGGCCACGAGCAGGGAGGCTCGCAGCGCGCCGACGGTGTAGGGCGCCACGCCAGAGGGCAGCTCGCCCGACATGCAGACGATGGCGCGGACCCGCGGGTCGGCGTACGCCGGGTCGAGAGCGAGGAGCGCCACGTCCGTGCCGCCGTCGGAGTGTCCTGCTACACCGATGCGCGTCGGGTCGATCCTCACCGGGCTGCTCCGCAGCAGCGACGTGATGACGAAGGACAGGTCGAGCGCCTGGTCGGCGTAGTCGCTCACGGGCGAGCCGGCGTAGAGGTCCGTCGAGTCGGGGAAGACCGGCGCAGCGACGAGGAAGCCCGCCTGGGCCCACTCGTCCAGCAGCGGCTCGTAGACCATGGGGTTGCTGTTCCATCCGTGCGCGAAGACGACGAGCGGCAAGGGCCCCGGGGCTCCGGACGGGACGAACAGGTCGGTCACGAGACGACGCCCCGGCGACGAGGGAACCGATCCGCGCGCCGGCGTCGAGCGGGTCGGGTCGAACAGGGTCACCGACGTCGTCTCGACCGAGAAGGGCGGGCCCAGCCCGGGCGGGACCGGTGGCCGGGTCGGGGTCGTGGCCGGCGCGCGGACGGGCCGATGGCGGACCGGGCCGGCGACGTGCCGGTGGGCCCGGGATGCCGCCGCCACCGGGGCCGTCGTCCCGGCCGCCGCGGCGAGAGCGAGCACGCACAGCAGCACCTCCCCCGCGGCCCGGTGCCGTCGTCGTCGGAAACCCACGCCCGTCGCGTCCCTCCGATCGCCCGCCCGAGGCTGCCGGCCGGGCCGGTCCCGGCCTGGCTTCTCCACCTCATTGTCGCGCCCGCCGGGGCGTCCCGGTTCCCGGATCAGCCGGACGCGGGGACCACCGGCGGCTCCCCGCCCGGTGTCAGCACCTCGATGCCCGACGAGGTGGCGGACGCCGTCGTGCCGACGCCGAAGACGAGAGCGTCGCCCACGGTGGCGATGCCCGACCAGTTGAACTGGGGCAGGTCGACCTGCGCCAGCAGCCGCCCGCTCGAGGCGTCGCGAACCTCGATCGCTTTGGCCGCCAGCGCAAGGCCGCTGAACATCATCCCGCCGGCCACCGTCGTGGCCGAGAACGACGCTGCGTCGTCGGCCTGCCAGCGCACCGCTCCCGTTGCCGCCTCGAAGGCGTGGTCGGTCGGGTTCTGCTGCGCGACGTCCCGGGGATCGGAGGGGTCGCACACGGGCAGGGTCCCGCGTGAGGTGGGAAGGAAGTCGCCGAGCGCCGTCGCCCCCACGACGATGTGCCCGTCGTAGGCGGTGGTCCCGACGAAGCCTCCGGATGTCCCGCCGAAGACCACGTTCGTCGACCAGCGCAACCGGCCCGTGCGCGGGTTCAGCGAGTAGTAGGTGCCGTTCTTGCTCCCCTCCCCCAGGAATGTCGTCCTCCCACTCACGGAGATCCCCGCGTTGGCGCTGGCCCCGAAGTCGTCGTCACAGGCGGGCGCGTGGCCCAGGGGGTGGAACGTCCACGCCGGCCTGCCGTTGGCGATGCGCAGCGCAAGCACCGAGTCCGCGTATGGCGCCGAACCACCGAACTTGCAGTCGGCCGTGCCGAAGACGACGAGTCCCAGGTCGGGCAGGACGGTGCCCGAGGACCACACGCTGCCGCAACTGTCGTCGAGCACCCGAGTGCTGCCGACAGCGCCCACGTCGGTCTGGAACTCCCAGACCGGTTCCCCGGTGTCGAGGCTGGCTGCTGCCACGTAGCCGGCCGAGGCCGTCTGCCCGTCCTCGTCGACACCGAAGAGCACGCGACCGTCGGCCACCACCGGCGACGAGAAGATCCGCGTGCTGTCGGCGTTCGGGTCGGGTGGGCCGGGCACCCCCGGGTAGGCGTGCTCCCAGAACACGGCGCCCGTGGCGGCCCGCAGTGCATACAGCGTGTAGCCCCCCGAGAAGATGACGAGCGCAGGCCTCTTCCCCGATGCCGGCTCGAACCAGGCCGACGAGGTGACGAGGCCGCCGTCGGACGTGGCGTCCCGGGGTTGCTGTCCGGGGTACGGGGTGATGGCGTCCTGCGGGGTCAGCCGGACCTTCCAGCGCAGCTTGCCCGTTCGGAGGTTCAGCGCGTAGAAGGAGTCGTCCCAGGAACCTGCGAACACGGTGTCGCCGACCACCGTCGGCGTCGCCGTCACGGCGTCAGCGGTCGGGAAGAACCAGGCTTGACGGAGGGTGCGGACGGAGGCCTCCGTGAGGGTGGTCCGGCCGTGGAACGTGTGCTGGGGGTCGTGCCCGTAGGTCGGCCAGTCCCACGGGCCGATGGTGGCAGGCACCGCCGCCGCTGCGGCCGGTGGCGCGGCGTCCGCGGCCGGAGCGCCACCGCATCCGAACAGGCCCGCCAGCAGGGTCACCCCGGCCGCGGCGGCACCCAACACCTGCCCCCCCGTCCGCACGTTCGCCTCAGCCGAAGCCAGGGTTCGCGGTGGCACCCTTGGCGGGCCCGCGGGCGGGTGCCGGGTTCTCCGACGGGCCCGACAACGGGGCCACGATCTTCCCCGACGGGTAGGGGCAGCGGGTCCTGGCGGGGACGCAGACGGTCACGCTGGTCGGGAAGTCGAATCCGCCCGCCACGACCGCCGGCGTGGACGGCTGGCCGTCGGCGAAGGTGACCCTCATGACGCGGCCCCCGTAGGAGGCCGGGCCACAGCCGGTGAGCGGGCCGGTGCACGCGATATGGATGTCGACGAAGTACAGCGTCCCGTCGGGGGCGAAGGCCATGCCGAACGGGTTGTACTGGTCCGGGTTCTTTCCCAGCTCGGCGACGGTCGTCCCGGGCACCGTGCCCCGCCCCGGCTCGGGCTGCCCGGTGGCGGTCACCCAGACGATGGAGGGATCGCCGATGTAGCTGCTCACGGCGAAGCAACCGCAGGTCGGGTCCTCGGCGATGCCGGCAGGGAACGAGACCTTGAAGAAGGTCGACACCTGGACCTTGCCGCGCGGGTACACACCTCCGGGGCACTGCGCGGCAGACGTCGGGAACGACGCGTGAGCGAAGCGGAGGACACTGGACGTCCCCACGTTGGGGATCAGGAGGTCGTCGTTGGCGGCGACCGCCATCGTCCCGGGTTGCGCCAGACCGCCGGTCCCGTCCACGTGGTGCGGACCCGTCCCCCCCGCTGTCGGGCCGTAGACGATGCAATACGTCTTGTAACTGGGCGCGAACCACTCGACCAGTCGCCCACTGCTCGGGGGCGGGTAGTTGCCCTGTGCCGTCGCGATGTCCGCGCCGAAGACGTTGCCGTGACCGTCGACCGCGCACCCGGTGTAGGTCTGGTTGTTGTTGAAGACGCCGTTGGGGCTCGGCGGAGAGTCACCCCCGACGCGCTGGCCGGGCATCTTGTAGGGACCCGGCACGTACAGCGTCTGGCCGCTGAACGACCCGTTGGGGTCGTCCAGCTCCTCGCCGTCGGCCGGCTGCTTGTACGGCTTCTCGCCCCCCAGGTTGTGCTGGTCCGGGAGGGTCGGGTCGTACCCGCCGACGAAGCGGCCCCCGTGCAGCACGCAGACCTGCCCGTTGAGGTCCCAGGCCGGCAGGAGCTGGCCCTGGACTCCCTTGGGCATGGAGAGGAAGTCGACCTCCTCGTTCTGGTCCCAGTACACGAGGTAGCCAGGCTGCCCCGTCACGCGGGCCGCGGCGGCCAGCGCGCCGCCCCCCGTCCCCTTGGACGCTGTGGACGCACCCGACAAGGTCGCCGTGGTCGTCATCCCCGCCGTCAAGAGCGCGCTGAGGCACAGCGGGGCTGTCAGCCTGAAACGCCTCCCCTGGAAATGCCGCATCGAATCCCCCGGTGCCTGCCTGACGCCGGCGTCATAGTAGGCGGGCGGCAGCCCCCGTGCCGGGCACCAGGGCGCCCCCAGGCACCCCCATCGACGAGGGCGTCCCCGCCCTACCCGGGCAGTGCCGGCGACTCAGCGGGCGCGGGCGATGCGGGCCTGCTCGATGCGCCAAAGTCGTGCCTGGGCGTCGAGCCACTCGCTCGAACGAGCCGCCGTGCTCTCGCCCACGATGTGGTGCGACCCCGCGAGGTCGTCGGTTCGTGCACCACAGCGCCGGCACACCGAGATGCGCCCATTGGTCTCGGGCAGGTGGTGCGCATCGAGCTGCGTGGCGACATCCAGAGACTTCGACGAGGTCATTGCCCTCCCTTGGAAGCTCCTCGCTCCACCCTATGCCCGTCTGGGTGCCGGCGCCGGACGCGGCGAAAGGACCTCACCCCGCTCCGCGGATATCGGGCAATTGGGACCCCGCGACGCCGTATTGGCGGCGGAGCACCAGATTCAGCCGAGCGGGTCCCTCCAGCCGGGCGAGCCCGTGCGGCCGCCGGCCGCCACCCGCAGCCCGATGAAGTTGCGCTGCGCCTCCACCGTGCCCGCACCGACGCACAGGCCGCGGACGTCCCGGTAGGCGCGCTCCAGCGGGTACTCGCGCGAGTAGCCGTAGCCGCCGTGGATCTGCATCGCCTCGTCGCACACGAACTTGGCCGCGAGGTTGGCCGCCGTCTTGGCCAGTGCGGTCTCGAGGGCCGGGGGCGTCCCGCCCGGCCCGGCCAGCCGCACCGCCCGGGCGAGCAGCAGCCGCGCGCCCTCCAGCTGCACCGTCATGTCGGCCAGCTTCCACTGCAGGCCCTGCAGCTCCGCCAGGGGCCGGCCGCCGATGACCCGCTCGTTCATGTAGCGGACCGCGTGCTCGAGCGCGCCCTGGGCGGCGCCGATGCACATGGAGGCGTTGCCGCAGCGCTCGTGGTTCAGGTGCGAGAGCAGGACCTTGAACGCGTCGGTGCTCGACGGGTCCCCCTCCAGCAGCACGTCGTCGGCGCTGATCGCCACGCCGTCGAAAGCCAGCTCCGCCTCGGTGGCGGCGTGGATCCCCATCCCCTTGTGCCGGCCGGTGACCGACACGCCCTCGCGGTCGGTCGGCACGATCACCGCCCCGATCCCCTTGGCCCCCTCACCGCCGGGCCAGCGGCACCAGACCAGCACGCCTTGGGCCACGTCGCCGAGCGTCGAGTAGTTCTTGTAGGCGTTGAGCCGCCACCGCCCCGGCCCGTCGGCGGTCAGCGAGGCGCGCATGTTCTGGACGGCCGAGCCGGCGTCGGGCTCCGTGATGCCGATGCTGATCAACGCGTCGCCGTCGGCGGCCGCGGGGAGCCAGCGCTCCTTCATCGCCTCGGGGCCGAGATGCTCGATGCCCCGGGGCGGACCGTTGTAGGTCAGCTGGCAGCAGATGGCAGACGACACGTCGGCCCGCGCGACCTCCTCGAGCACGATGGAGGCCTCGACGTCGCCCAGCCCCAGACCGCCCCAGCGCTCCCCTATCGTGATGCCCAGCAGGTCGGCGGCGGCGAGGGCCTTGCGCACTTCGGCCGGCACCACGCCCTCCTCGTCGGCCTGGTGCGCCCGCGGCGCGATCTCGCGCTCCGCCACGTCGCGGGCCAGCTGACGCAGGGCAGCCTGGTCGTCGCTCTCGGCGAGCAGGTCGGCGCCCGGACCCGGGAATTCCATCAGCCGAGCTCGGTGCCGACGATACCGACGAAGCTGACGCCCTCGCCCGGCGCGCCTCCCAGGTTGTGGGTGAGCCCGAGCGTGCGCCCCGGGCCGACGGTGTTGATCTGGCGCTCCGCCGGCGCCTCTCCCCGCAGCTGGAGCCAGCACTCGAAGAGCATGCGCAGGCCCGAGGCGCCGATCGGGTGGCCGAACGACTTCAGGCCGCCGTCAGGGTTGACCGGGAGGTCCCCGTCGCGGTCGAAGGTGCCCTCGAGCACCTCCTTCCACGCCGTGCCCCGCTCGGCGAAGCCGAGGTCCTCCATCAGGACGAGCTCGGTCGCCGTGAAGCAGTCGTGCACCTCGGCCATGGCCAGCTGCGCCCTGGGCTCGGTGATCCCCGCCTGCGCGTAGGCGTCGGCCGCCGAGCGCACCACCTCCTCGAAGGTGGTGTAGTCGTAGGAAGGGTCGATCGGGCCCGCCGCCGGGCCGGCGACGAAGGCCAGCGCCTTCACGTAGAGAGGGTTCTCGCAGTAGCGGTGGGCGTCGGAGGCCCGGCAGATGATGGCCGCCGCCGAGCCGTCGCTCACCCCGCTGCAGTCGAAGACGCCGAGGTCCCCCGCCACGAGCGGCGCCTTGGCGATGGTCTCCATGGAGACCTCCTTCTGGAACTGCGCCCGCGGGTTGCGCGCCCCGTTCTGGTGGTTCTTGAAGGCGATCCGGCTCATGACCTCCTTGAGCTGGTCGCGGTCGACCCCGTACTTGTGGGCGTAGGAGGGGGCCAGGAAGGAGAACGCGGCCGGCGACGAGAGGCCGGGGTCGGTGCCGTCCCCGACGGCCCGGATCCCCGTGAGGCCCGAGTACCCGGTGTCCTTGAGCTTCTCCACCCCGATGGCCATGGCGGTGTCGTAGGCGCCCGAGGCCACGGCGTAGCAGGCGTTGCGGAAGGCCTCGGAGCCGGTGGCGCAGTAGTTCTCCACGCGGGTCACCGGCTTGTAGTCCAGCTTGAGCGGCCGCGACAGCGTCACGCCGCACACCCCCGACGTCATCGTTCCGAGCCAGAAGGCGTCGATGTCGTGGAGCGGGATGCCGGCGGAGGACACCGCCTCGGTGGCGGCGTCGGTCAGGAGGTCGTCGACGCCCTTGTCCCAAAGTTCGCCGAATCGTGTGCAGCCCATGCCGATGATGGCCACCTGGTCGCGGATGCCACTGCTCGCCATCGCCTCTCCCTACCCTTCCTGCGCCCCGTGCGGCGCGCTCGTGGCGCCGGCCGGTCGTGCCTTCCAGAAGTAATTGTGCACGCCCTGGGCCGTCCACACGCGCCGGAACGTCATTTGGACGCGGTCACCGATCGACAGCTCCGACGCCCGTACGTCGGTCATCTCGCAGCGGTAGCGGCCTCCGCCGTCGAAGTCGACGATGACGCCGACGACGGGTGGCGACAGGCTGTACGCGAGGTGGTCGATCGTGAAGGTGGCCACCGTGCCCGGCACGTCGGCCAGACGCTCCGCCTGCATCTGGTCGATGGCGTGGCAGTTCAGGCAGGCCCGGGTGGGGGGCATGTGGCGGAAACCGCACACGAGGCAACGGCTCGCCGCGAAGGCGTACTTCCACTCCTCGGAGCGGTGGACGGTCGGCGCACCGGGACGCTCCGGGTCCGGTCGCCGCGGCGGCTCGCGGTGCAGCTGCCCCCGCCAGCTCAGGAACGTCGCGTACGGCAGGTCGTCGCACCCCGCGGCCACCTGCTCGGCCACCGACGGCACGCCTGCGTCGGCCCGTGCCTGCTGCGCCCCGGCCAGCGCCTCGGTCGTACGCAGGACGAAGGCATCCGCGCCGTCGGCCAGCGAAAGCACGGCGATCGTCTGTCCCGGCCGGGCCCGCTCGAGCACGTCGCACAGCGCCACGCCGGCGTGGGCGGCCCCGAGGTTCCCCAGCGACGCCGTCAGGTCCGGGGCCAGCACCCCGTCGCGCACGCCGAGGCCCGCGGCGACCGCCTTGACGGCCCGCACGTGCAGCCCGGTCACCACGGCATGGTCGAGGTCACCCTCGGCCAGGCCGGCATCCTTCAGCGCGGCCGCGAACGCCTCACGGGCCAGCGGCACGTAGATCTCCTCGCCGAAGCGCTCCTCCCACACGTGCGAGTCGGCCTCGCCCGGCACGCGCCAGCGGTCGAGGAACTCGTCGCTCGCCGCGCCGCGGCCGGCCAGCTCCGCGGCCGCTCCCCCCGGCGCGCACACGAACGCCGCGGCCCCGTCGCCGCTGTCGCGCTCCTCGGCCGACCCCGCCAGCCCGGTGCGCAGGTCGGACACGACGGCCAGGGTCGTGCGGGACGGGGCGCTCGCCAGCGCCTGCAGGAGCGTGGCCACGGCGGAGCGGGCCGAACCGGCGAAGTCATAGGCCCCGCAGGCGCGTCCGAGCCCCAGCGCGGCGTGCACCGTCGTGGCGCTGGTCTTGTCCAGATACCCCGGGTCCGGGGTGGACAGGAACAGGTCCTGCACCGCCCTGGCTCCGGGACCCTCCGCCAGGGCCCGCCGCCCTGCCTCCACCCCCAGCGTGGTCGTGTCCTCGTCGAAGGAGGCCACGGAACGGGCCCCCCGGCCACCGCCGCTGCCCAGCACCCCGGCGATCGCCGATCGCTGCAGACGCCAGTACGGCAGGTAGGTCCCCCATGCCGCGATCCCTCCAGCCATGGACCGACCTTAGTGACGCGATTCAGGCAGTCGCCACCACCACCATCTCCCAGCTGTCGAGCTCGAGCGGCCCACCGCCCCCCGCTCGGAACGTCACCTCGCGGAAGCCGGCGCCCTCGAGCCACACGACCCACTCGGGCGGGGTCGGGAGCCGGACGAAATACGAGGCGCGCCCGACGACGCCGCGGCGATGGGTGGTGCGCTCGATCACCATGCGGCCCCGCACGGGGTCGAACGTCGACACCTCGACCATCGTGTCGTCACCGCGCTGGACGACCACGGCGTCGGGTGCCGGCGTGAAGTGCCGCACGCCGCCGTCGTGGTGCATCGTGTCGATGGCCACCTTCCCACCCGGCCGGAGCACGCGGTGGAACTCCTCGAGGACACGGTGGCATTCGGCGTCCTCGTAGTAGCCGAACGAGTTGAGCCAGCACACCACGGCGTCGAAGGGGCCCTCGACCGTCAGGTTGCGGACGTCTCCGACCAGGTACTCGACCGCGCCGAGGGGTGGCGCCGGGTCGGCACGGGCCTGCTCGACGTAGGACGGGGTCAGGTCGACGCCCGTCACCTGCATCCCTGCTGCAGCCAGGCGCCGGGCGATGCGGCCGTGCCCGCAGGGTGCGTCGAGGATGCGCGATCCCGGGGGCAGGCCGAGCAGCCCGAGGATCTCGGCGGCATCGGCGTCCGAGTGCTCGTCGTCGATCGAGTCCTCGTAGAAGTACGGGTAGTCGTCGCCGAAGGTGGCCTCCATGTCGAACGTCATGCGCCATCTTCGCCGCCGGTAGGGTCCGGTGCGTGCGGGAGCCCGCGGACCTCTCCTTCGACGCCACGACCTCCGTCCTGGCCACGAGCCAGCCAGACCTCTTCGACGCGACGGTCCACGAGCTGTGGACGGTGGGCGACAAGCCCAACGGTGGCTACCTCCAGGCGCTCTTGGGACGGGCGGCGCTCGTCACCGGCCGTTCGGCGGGCGACCCGGCCTGGGAAATCGTGTCCTGCTCCATCACGTACCTGCGGCCACCTGACCTTGGGACCGCCACGGTGCGCACGGCGCTGCTCCGGCAAGGCCGTTCCGCGGCCCACGTGCGCGCCGTCCTCGTCCAGGACGGCTGCGACCTGGTCGACGCGGTGTTCGTGCTCGCCGAGCTCCCCGCCGCTCCGACCGTCCGCTACGACGGCATCGAGCCATTGGGGGCGCCGCGCCCCGCCGAGTGTGTCCGCCTCCCGCCGCGTATACCCGGCGGTGTCCACGTCGGCATCATGGAGGTGCTGGACCTCAGGCTCGACCCGGCCACGCTCCCGTTCGCAGACTCCCCTCCGCCCGTCGGCACGCCGGCCGAGCTGCGCGGCTGGAGCCGTTTTGCGGACTTGCGGGAGCCTGACCCGCTCTCGCTCCTCTTCTCGGTCGACGCCATCCCGCCTGCCACCTTGATGATCGGCTCGACCGGCTGGGTGCCGACCCTCCAGATGTCCACCTACGCGCGGGCTCGGCCCGCACCGGGCTGGCTCGGGATCCGCATGAGGGCCGACCTCGTCGCCGACGGCATGGTCGACGAGTCGTGCGTCCTGTGGGACAGCACCGGGCAGGTGGTGGCTCAGGCGACCCAGCTGGCCCGGCTGCGCTTCCCCGACGGCGGGGGCTGAGCCGGAGGGGGCCCGGCCGCCGCCCCTGCGGCGAGCGCACGTGTCAGGCGGCCTCCCGGCCGTCCTCGTCGCCGTCCTCCTCGTCGTCTGCGTCGTGGCAGTCCCAAGAGCAGTACCCCGCGATCCGAGGCGAGGCGGGGTGGAAGCCGCAGCGGCGGCACAGCTGCGTCGTCATCGTGGTACTCCGTTTCGGGCTGGTGGTGTCGTACATGGTGCTTTCCATTCGGTCCTGCCCCGCCGCAGGGCGCGAGCGTCCGGGACGCAAAAGAGCCGCTCCCCTGTGGGAAGCGGCTCCTCGTCGCCGGGACTTGATGAGAGTCCTCCCTAGGGCGTCTGGGCCACCTCCTGCGCACGCAGCTTGGGGATCCCGCAGATCTGTACCTCGGACATGGCGACACGCGATTCACCGAGGGAGTTCCCGCTCCCCGGGCACCGGACGGGCCGGCTGTTCGTCGCGCTGTGCGCCGTCATGATGACCCGAGTATACGAGACCTCCCGGCGGCCCCGGCACGCTTTGGGTCGACGTGGCCAGAGTTCATCCACGCGTCACATGCCGCCACTGCCGAACCACCGTTGACGGCAGAGGGCCGTCGGATAGCCGGCCGCGCCGTCAGGCCGGGGTACGGGCCAGCCGCGCCCGCAGCTCCGGCTTGATGACCTTGCCCGTCGGGTTGCGGGGCAGCGTGTCCACGAAGACGAACTGACGGGGCACCTTGTAGTCGGCCAGCTGCTCGAGCCCGAAGGCACGCAATTCGTCGGCATCGGCACGGGCGCCCGGTTGCAGGACCACGAAGGCCACGACGTCCTCCCCGAGCACCGGGTGCGGCGCGCCGACAACCGCCACCTCCTTCACCGCCGCGTGCTGGACCAGGGCGTGCTCGACGTCGGTGGCGTGCACGTTGTTGCCGCCTCGGATGATCACGTCCTTGGACCGACCGACGATGTAGAGGTACCCGTCCGCATCGAGCTTGCCGAGGTCCCCCGTGATCAGCCAACCGTCCCGCCACGTCTCGGCCGTCGCCTCGGGATCGTTGTAGTACTCGCGCTGGCGACCGGGCATCTGAAGCCGTACCTCACCGACCACGTCGGGCGGGAGAGTCTGGTCGTGCTCGTCGACGATCTCGACGACGGCGGGCGCGGCGATCTGGCCCACCGACCCGGGGCGCTTCACCGCTTCGCCCTTCGGCATGATGCAGTACGCCGAACCCGCCTCGGTCATGCCGTAGTTGTTCGACACGACGGCATCGGGCATCTTCTCCTGCAAACGCTCCACCACGTATGGCGCGAGCGGTGCGCTGCCGACCGAGCACATCTGCACGAACGAGAGGTCGATCTCGTCGAAGCGGGGATGGTCGATCAGCAGGTGCGCCATCGCCGGCACGAGGAAGATGAAGATCGGCCGCTTCTCGGTGACCACGCTCAGCCAACGGTCCGCCTCGAAGCGGGGCTGGTAGATCACCTGCAGGCCCATCTTCATCGGCGTGTAGACGAGCGCGATGCCGGCGAAGGTGAAGAGCGGGCTCGCATGCAGCCAGCCGCCACCGGACCAGTTCGGCTCGACCGCGCCGATCATGGCGCCATTGGAGTGGCGCACCGCCACCCCCTTCGGCCGACCCGTCGTGCCCGAGGTGTAGAGGATGTCGGCCAGGTCGTCGGACTCGCGGGGGGCCTGGAAGGGCGAGCGGTCGCCCGCCGTGACCTCGGCCCAGCCCAGCACGGTGGTCCGGGAGTCTCCGGGCGCCGCGCTGCCGGCCGTGCCCGCAGCGTCCCCGGTGCCCGCGTCGACGAGGGCGACCAGGTGACCTCCTCCGGCGTCGAGGTCGCTCGCGACCAGCTCGCCGTCGGCCACGACCGCCCTGGCACCGGAGTGGGCGAGCACGTGGGCCACCTCGGCGGGGGCCAGCCGCGGGTTCATGGGCACGGCCACCCCTCCGGCCCGGTGCGCCGCCGAGTACGACACCAGCCAACGCAGGGCGAGCTCGGGTCGCAGATGGATGCCCACACGGCCGCCGGGCTCGAGGCCCAGCTCCAGCAAGCGGCGCGCCATGGCGTTGGCAGCACCATCCCACTCGGCGAACGTCATGGATCCGACGTCGACGACCTCGAACGCCGTGCGGTCGCCGAATTCGGTGGCCATGCGGGCCAGGTGGTCGTCCATCAACACGGCGACCCCGATGGCTCGATGGCCGAACTCGGGTTCGACGTCATGCGCCCCACCCCGTGGTGGGCCGGCTCGGAGCTCATGGCGGGCGACCATACACCGAGCGCTTCGGCTTGGTCGTGGTCTGGGATGCCCTGTCCCCTATCGAATCAGGCACCATGGGGGCAGGGCTTGATGGCGATCGGCCATCCGGTATCCGGGCAGTACCGGACGGTCGCAATTGGATCACGACCTTGGGAAGCGGTGGCGATATCGAGCGGCCGTGGCGAACGGCAGGAACCGTCAGAGGCGATGGCCGCTGTGGAAGCCTGGTGGCGTGCCCGAGGACACGGTCAGGTCGGATCAGAGGTCAGTCCTCGCCCTGCACGGTCACGAACCGACGTGGGGTTCGCCATGAAGACCCCGCCAGATCTACGCGCACCGGCTCAGGCCGCGGTCGATCCTGGGCCTAGAGGATCGTGGATCCCCAACCGCGCCATGATCGCAACCAGGTCCATGGAGCTGGGCAAGCGTCGGGGACTCATGATCACCCTGATCGCATTGACGATTGGGCTCCCGACACTCTTCCTCGTCATCCGGCTGTTGCTCCACGCCCTCGTGCCGCAGTCGTACGGGCCGGCTGGCGGGTTCGACGTGTTCACGACCCTCATCGCCGGCGTGCTCTACATCTTCGGGTTCATCGCCGCCATGACCCTGGGAGCCACCGCAGGTTGCTCCGACCTCGCCGACGGGATGTTTACGCAGCAGGTGGTGACCGGGCGCTCGCGAGTGGCGCTGTACCTGGCCCGCATCCCGGCGGGCTTGATCATCATCATCCCTATGGTGGCCATCGCAATCACCATCATCTGCGCGGTCTGCGTTTTCTCAGCGCCGACCAGCTTTGACTTCCAAGGTACCAGGGCGCCCCTAGGCCTGTCCCTCCATGGATACGAGACCTGGGTCGTCGACCATCCGAACCTGATCATCTGCGACTTCCCCTACAACGGGCCATGCCCGGAGAACGAACCTGAGCCGAACACCCCGCTGTCCAAGGCGCTGGCCGAGCGACAGGCCGAGCAGAACTATCCGACGTACGCCGTGACCTACGACTCGCCGCCCTCTAGCCTGATGATCAGGGCGGGACTATGGCTCGAACTCGAGGTGATCATCGCCTACGTCTTCGGTCTCGGGCTCGCCGCACTCATGGGACAGCGAATGGTTCCGATCATCCTGATGATCGCGTACCAGATCATCTTCCGACCGTTCCTATTGTCGTCCAAGTTTCAGTTTCCCCACCTGATCAACCTCCAGCGACTGCTGGTCATCGAACTGGCTGTGGCCCATTTCGAACCGGCCGGGATCGGCATCAACTACGGGATCGTGAACGGACCCGCTGGGCTTCGAGACTCGTCGTACTTGCTGGCGGAGTCGACTGCCATCGCGGTCGCGGTGATTGCGGCCTGGCTAGTGGTGTGGACGGTGTTGGGTGCGTGGAGAATGGCGACCAGGGACGCTTGAGACAGTGCGGTGCGACCCGCTAAGTAGTTGTCGATATCGCTCGTGACGTGTATCCCAAGTCACGAGCGAAAAATGCCGATCGCGGGCGGGTCCGAGGGTGCGTACGCCGGCTCGGAGGCCACTCGCAAATCGGACGGAGTTGCCGACACGGACATAACCTCAAACGAGCGATGAGCTTCTTCGAGCCTCTACCACAACCCCCGGAACCCCCTGAACCCCCTGAACCCCCTGAGCGTCGATGGTTCCCTCCGGCCTGGGACCGGCCGTCCGAGGGTACGTTGCCCGCTACCTTGGCGGTCGATGCTGTGCTCCAGCAGGACGAGGGCATCGTCGTGGCCGTGCCGCACCTGGACGTGTTCCCGAACGGATTCCGCATCAATCTGCTTTTCCTCCTGGATCCCCATCGGGCCCAGGAGTTACGAGCCTTGCACCGAGGACCAACGATGATGCCTAGGGTCGGGGTCCGATTCGCTGACGGACGCGTCGGCGGTAAGAGTTCCATGCCGGGCATGTTCAATCTGTCCAAGGATGCAGAGGGCTTTCCGACCCAGCCCTACGTGCGCTTTGCCGGAGCTGGAGGAGGCGGCAGCGGGTGGACGCTCAGCATCTGGGTATATCCACTCCCACCCGATGGCCCGCTGCAGATCCACATTGCACTTCCTCCACCCGCCACGCAAGAACTCAGCACTGTGTTGGATGGATCTGCCGTTCGAGCCGCCGCTGAGCGGGCCAGGATCATCTGGACGTAGACATACCTGTTGGACGTGCGTTCCCTTTCACCAGTCGGCACTGCTCAACCCCTGCCCCCCATGGCCGGGCCCGGAGCGCTATGCGGAGAGCCCGTGGGCAGACGACCCGAGGCCCGGAATCCCGTCACACAAGCAAAAAAGGTCAACCCGTCGTCAGCCTTCTGGAGATCCTCGCTCCATCGGAGTGCTTCAGCTGCGGAGATCGCACCTGCCGCGACAGCGATCTCTCCCACCTGGACCATCCCAAAGACACGGTAGGCGTTTGGAAGATCCGGGTAGGTGACCACACCGCCGCCCACCTCGATGTCGGTGAAGCCGTGCGTGGTCAAGAGGCCGCGTAGTCGTCTGCCGAGAGCGGGCTGCTGATGGCGGCCGACGTGGACGGCGAGGATTCGCTTAGGTCGACGCTCCAGCTCTTGGCCTCGACGATGGCGGGGGCCCTTCGAGCGGCATCGAGGTAGTCGATCAGTCGGTGACCGGCTCCCGAAGCGTCGACGTCACTGAAAGCGGAGCGGAAAGGTGGCGGATCCGCCATGGACGTGTTCTCCCAGAGCCTTGGCGTTGTCCGGTGATGTTGGGTTTACCGACCTATCCCAGTACGCCGGGACTGCGCCATGGTTACAGCCGACCAGCCGCTGACTCACCCAGGTGCTGAATCTGAATGCCTCAGGCAGCCAACTCGGCGACCACGACGGAGACGTTGTCGCGGCCGCCATGAGCAATGGCACCCTCGATCAGGTTGTCAACGATCGCGGCCACGTCTCCGCCTATCGCCATGGCATTCGCTATCTCCTCGTCGGAGAGCTCGTTGAACAGGCCGTCGGTACAAACGACGATTCGATCTCCTGCTTCGACGGCCAGGGTTCTGCGGTCGATCTCGACATCGGGCCCGACGCCGAGTGCTCGGGTGAGAACCCCGTAGTGGGGGTGCTCAGCTGCATCCTCCTCTCGTAGCTCGCCACGCTGGATGAGTTCGGCCGTCACGCTGTGGTCTTGGGTCAGTTGAGTCAGCGCATCTTCATGCCAGAGATAGGCCCGACTATCGCCCACATTGACGAGTGCAAGGTGTCCGTCTGTGAGGAGTCCTGCCACACAGATCGTGGTGCCCATTCCCTCGAGGCCAGGCTGGGCGACTGCCCGGTCTCGGATCGCCCAGTTCGCGGCACGTAGCGCCGCTTCAAGCTCGTCTGCTGATCGGCCCGTGAAGACGGCAGGAATCACACCCGCGGCGGCATTCGCTGCGATCTCGCCGCCTGGATGTCCGCCCATTCCGTCGGCGACCAGCGCAAGTCGATGACTGCTCACGATGGCGTCTTCGTTGTTCTCGCGTAACTGGCCGATGTCAGTACGTCCCGCGGTTCGCAGGGTGATCATGAGCTCCTCCTTGGAGTGTGGGTGAACGATCGGGAATCGTGGGTCCTGGCTCACCGCAAAAATGCGGCGGGCCAGGGTGAGCGCACTCTGGCGGTGGTTCGCGTTGGTTTGGAGCTGTCTCTCCCAGGCATCGAACCGTTCCCGGGATGGTTGACGCATGAACGCACGGATGTCGGCGAGCGGCACGTTCGCTTGTCGTAGGGCATCAATCACCCGGGCATCAGCCAACTGGCCTGGCGAGTAGTAGCGGTATCCGGAAGTCGGGTCCACCGCGGCGGGGGCGAGGAGGCCCTCGGCGGCGTACGTCCTCAGCCGTTTGGCTGAGAGACCCGAGCGCTCGGAGAACTCACCTATTGCCATCAGGTCGTCCACAAGTTGAAGCATGGACCCTCCCCGATGGTGAGAGTCAAGTGGGCCGGTGGGGACCCGCTACCTGCCCCCGTTCGCCGGGACTGGGGCCTCAGTTAGCGCGGCGACTGGTGCTGCCAGATAGCTGTTACTCCCCGAGAGTTGCCAGCCAAAGAGGTAGCATTCGCTGCGTCCACGAGGTGCGAAGGGGAGAAAAGAGATGCCTGAGTTCCCTGCGATTACTCACGTGGCGCTAACGGTTACGAGCCTTGAACGGAGTGTGCCTTGGTACAAGGATCTGTTCGGTTCGGACCCAATCCTTAACGAGGACACAGGTCCGTTCCAGCGCGTCGCTTGGCTCACCGGCGGCACAATCCTTGGCGTAACTCAGTTCCCTGACTTGGACAGCACTGAGCCGTTCAACGAGCGGCGGCCGGGGCTCGATCATCTGGCTTTCGGCTGTGCCAACCGCGATGAGGTAAAGGCATGGGAAATCCGTCTGAACGAACTCGGCATCCCCAACGGTGGCATCGTGGACACGCCTTACTACTCGGCTTTGTCGTTTCGAGATCCCGACAACATCGCACTTGAATTCTTCGCACCCCGGGGCTAAGACCGGCGGAGTATCCGACTGCTTATAGACCATCCCATACCGCCGGTTAGGAACGCTCCTTCGCAAGGGTTCGCAACGTGCGGCCTACAGCGTTTTCACGTTGGCGAGACGGTCAGCCCTGCCCGCTTCAGTTCGAAGCATGTCAAGGAAGGCCTCATCGGGGTATCCGCCGTGCGGCACGCCGACTGCCTGGCACTTCTGCATGCTGGTGCGGTGCAGTAGCTCGTTGTAGCTCCGCAGTGGCCCTGAGGACCTCGTCAGGCTGCATTACATCCTTCTAGATCGGCCGTGTCACCGGCTCTATGGCAGTCTCATTGTTCCGCGACAACCGTGGATCGGTCGCAGCCACGGTATCCAAACGGGGCCGATATTCGGTGCAAAGTTCTGAGACGAGCGCTACTAATGCTCGGCGTCAAAAGTTGAGTTGAAATGGGATTATCCGTCAGCCTTAGCCCGAGCGCCCAAATGTCGGGCAATGGCCAGTGATAACCGCGCGGACGGTCGGACGCCGAGGAACAATGGCGCAGGTGGAAGGACCTTTTCGAAGAACACGTAGTTTCAATCAAGGTTTCGTCCTTGCCAAGACTTGTCCAGGTCGTGAGTGTTTCGTCCCGTGCGTGGTTAACGACTTGAAGGAGTCAAAGCAACGAGCAACCTTCGTTGTGGGCGAAAAAATGGACATGGAAGCGCCGATCGAGTTTTCGGAATGGTACGCAGCAGAGTACTCCCGACTGGTGGTTCTGTTAGCCATGTCGACCGGGAGTCGAGAGGTCGGTGAAGACGCCGCTGCTGAGGCGTTCGCGTGGGCCTACGAAAAGTGGGATCGGGTAACGCGAATGGCAACACCCACCGGATGGACCTATACCGTCGGGCTAAACGTGGCTCGAAGGAAGATGCGCCGCGCCGCGCTCGAGAGAGCGCTCCTTCGCCGACAGAAACCTGCCGAATTCACCACCTCGCCTCCCGATCTATCGGAACTTAGGGAAGCCGTGGAGGACCTCCCGGAACGACAGCGAACAGCGGTTCTGCTGCGATATTACGCCGACTTACCCGAGTCCGAGATAGCAAAGATCATGAAGGTGTCTGCGGGGACAATCGCCAAGACCCTCCACGTAGCGAGAAGGAAATTAGAAGCTCGTCTCACATCGGTCGAATCAACCCTCGGCGTTGACGCGAATACAGCTAACGATCATCAGGAGACCACATGACGCCAACTCTCAATGACCTACGGAGCCTCGAGTTTGAGCAACCCACGAAGATGCCGGGTTTGGACGAACTTCGGCTTCGCTCCAGGGCCCGCCGAACGCGTCGGTGGGCAGCAGTGGGTCTTGGTGCGCTCGCCACCTGTGTGGCAGTCACGGCGGCGCTCGTGTTGACACCGAGCCCGTCGAAGGTACACCAGAGCACAACGTCCAGATCTCAAACCACTTCTCAGGGTCAGGCAAACGGTGTCTATGTCGCCTATACGGTCAGCTCCAATTCTGCCTGGATTAGTAATCCTGGAGCTGGGTTCATAATGTCCGTCAACCTTGCGACAGGACAAGCCGGGACTCAGATTGCGTTGCCACAGACTCCTGGTCCGATAGCGATCAGCCCCGGCGGAAGCACTGCATACGTGGGTGGTCGATTCACTGACACTCTGACGCCTGTCGATTTGGCTGACAATTCCGTGCTTCCCACCATCGAATTGAACGATCAGCAGTCGGTCGATCAGATTGCGATCACACCGGACGGGCGCTTTGCGTACGTAGTCGATGGAGGCGTTTCGGAGTCGATTACTCCTGTAAACCTCGTCACCCGTACGGTTGGAACGCCAATCAACGTTGGAGCACTCCCGGTTGGGATCACACTGACTCCAGATGGTCGATTTGCGCTCGTGGCGATTGACGGTGGATCAGCTAATTCTGTCGTAGAGGTGAACCTATCTTCCAACGCCGTGGAAAAGACCTTTGTCGTTGGTCGGGATCCATATTCAATTGCTGTTACCCCCGATGGATCTCGTGCGTACGTCACCAATGCCGGTTCAGATTCGGTGACTCCGATCAATCTGACATCCGGACAAGTTGGTGCTCCCATTGCAGTGGGACGGACCCCGGAGGGGATCGCCATCTCGCCTGACGGACAATCGGCCTTCGTCGTTAATGCCGGCGCTAACTACCCGGGGCCGAATACCGTGTCACGTTTGGACCTCTCTTCGAATACGGTGACTTCTGCGGTGACGGTTGCTCCATTTTCAAGCACAATTACGATCCCAGGGGATGGCACAACGGCCTACGTAATTGGTGGGACGGGTACCGTGACTCCGATCAATACCCTCGGAAACACCGTCGGTCAATCCGTATCTTTTGGGTCTCCGACGGACGGAGTCGCCGGCGGCTAGGCCGATGGCGACCGACCTCGCCACGCCAACCGAGCACTGTTGGACTGGCACTGACTGCCCCGTTTCGCCGGGACCGGGCGCACCATTTGGGGGAGTTTTACACTGGCTCGTCGGACCGGACTTGGAGGTGGCATGACGAAGGTCGACTACGACGACCGCCAGCACGCTGTCTACGCCACCGACAGGCAGATGTCGCCCGATGCGCTGCAGACCTGGATGGAGGCGTTCGGCCGGCACCTGCCGGAGACACGGCCACTGGTCTGGCTGGACCTGGGCTCGGGTGTCGGGCGTATGACCCCGTCTTTGGCGAGCACCTTCGGCGGCCCCGTCTACGGTGTCGAGCCAGCGGACAAGATGCGTGCTCAGGCTATCGCCCATGCCGGCCATCCCGCCGTCACGTACGCAGCTGGGTCTGCCGACCACATCCCATTGGCGGATTCCTTGTGTGACGCAGCACTGCTGTTCTTCGTCTGGCACCACGTCGTCGATCGGGATGGCTCTGCCCGGGAGTTGCACCGGGTGGTTAAGCCGGGCGGCAAACTCTTTGTACAGGCGAATTTCTCCGACAGGATGCCCGATGTCTGGTGGTTACACGTCGTGCCTGAATGGATGAAGATCCACCAAGCGCAGTACCAGTCTGAGGAAGAGGTTCGGAGCGACTTCGCCGGCGCCGGCTGGACGCTCGCCTCTCGTGATGAGATCACCTGGCGGCGAGCCTGGCCGAGGACTTCGAAAGGCTGAGGCTGCGTCCCACCTCGCTGTTTGAACATATGAGCGAGGAGGTCGTCGAGGCGGGATTTGCCAGGATCGAGGCAGCGCCGCCCTCACTCGGCGACGGGCCTCAGTTCGAGACCAGCGCTCTGCTTGTCTTCCGACGCTAGGGCGTCGCCGACGTCCCATATAACCGGGACGAGGGGCTTCCAAGTATCGGCAAACTACCTGTACAGCGTCCCGTCGCAGCAGCAAACTGGCGACTTGTGGTGGCCAAAGGTCGAAGGAATCTGCACCTCGTCGACGACCCCCGTTCGCGGGATCGTATCCATTTCTGAGGACCTCTCGGGTGCGTCGTCGTCCCAATCCATTGTGACGCTTTTCCGCTAGGTCGGCCTGCCCCCGTACACCGGAACGGTGGGCACTCTGGAGCGAGTGGGGCAGAGTGATTCATCCCTTGCTCAGTGATCTTCTTGCCTACCGAATGGCGTTGTAGGGCAACACGTACCCGGCGAGAAGATCGGCCCACCACCCAGGCCAGGCGTGCAACACCAGACTGACGAGCACCGCCGGTGTCACGGGCAGGGGTCGGTCCCGGTATGGCGAGTCCTGCTACTTTCAGCATTGACCCTTGGACAACGGTGCGTGAGGATGTGTGCATGGCCGAGGCTCGTGCCAAAATTTGACGAGCCCTGACGAGACGCTCGAGTTCCCAGGCATCAAGGTCCAGCAGGTCGACCTCGGCGACGTAACCGTGGGGCATATCGTGATGGAGCCAGGTTGGCGGTGGTCAACGCACGTGAGCCCCCATGTCGGCGGGGACTTGTGCGAGGCACGCCACGTGGGCGTTGTGTTGTCAGGCCGGTTCGAGGTGGTGATGCGCGACGGGACCACGCTCAAGTGGCTCTTCGGATTTCAGCGGGGAGTCCCTGGTGACCGGGGTCACCCAGAAATAGGCGAAGGCGCTTCAGGCTTGTGGTGTGAGCCAACAACCAAGAAGCACCTTCGTCCTCGTCCACCCTAGTGAGATCCTCGCCGCCCTGGTGGGTCTCAAGACGTGCGCGTCCTCGCGTATGAGCGCCGCGGACCCGACGTCGAGCTGATGATCGAGCAGGTCATCGGTGTGGTCTCGTGCCCGGGTTGTGGGCAACGGGCCCAGATCAAAGAACGTCCGGTGGTCCACTACGTGGACCTTCCCGTCTATGGCGCCGCCATGTCGTTGGCCTGGCGCAAGCACCGCGTGCGCTGCGTGAACCGGGCTTGTGCCAAGCGATCTTGGGTGCTCGAGGATCATCGCATTGCCGCCAAGGCGTGCCTGCTCACCACTCGGGCGGCTAAGTGGGCCACCGTCCAGGTCGGTGGGGGCCGCACCGTCTCAGAGGTGGCGGCCGAGCTGTCTTGTGACTGGCACACGGTCAACGACGCCGTGATCACCTATGGCGAGGCCCTCTTGGCCGCCGACCGCAAGCGCTTGAACCGCACCACGGCCATCGGCCTCGACGAGACGTCCTTCGTCAAACTCTCGACGAGGAACCACACCGACTACGCCACCACGGTGGCCGACGTGGAGAACCACCAGATCATCGAGATCCTCCCCACCCGCAAATACACCGATGTGGCGGGCTGGATCGACAAACAACCCAAGCCCTGGAAGGAGCGGATCCGCTTCGGTGCCCTCGACATGTCGGCCACCTATGCGGCGGTCTACACGGTGATGTTGCCCCAGGCGGACCAGGTGGTCGACCCCTTCCACGTCATCTCGCTGGCCAATCGCTGCCTCGACGCCGTGCGCCGGCGCGTCCAGACCGAACAGACCGGGCATCGGGGCCGGCGTGACGACCCGCTCTATCGGGCGCGGCGCGTCCTGTTGCGCGGCGAGGAGAAGCTCGACCCCGGTGCCACCGAGCGCCTGTGGTCACTGCTCGCGCTCGGCGACCCGAACGCCGAGGTGGCCATCGCCTACCGGGTCAAAGAGCGCCTGCGCGACTTCTATCGAACCAGGGACCCCGACGAGGCCAAAGCGATGCTCGACGAACTCCAGCGTCACTGCCGCAAACGGGCCATGCCGCCCGAAGTCCAAAAGCTTGGGCGGACCCTGCACGCCTGGTTCGACAAGATCGCTAACTTCCACCTGGCCCGAGTCTCCAACGGCCCCACCGAAGCGCTCAACAATCTGATCAAGCGCATCAAACGGATCGGCTTCGGGTTTCGCAACTTCGAGAACTACCGGATCCGCGCGTTGCTCTACGCCGGCAAGCCGAACTGGCGAGTGCTCGGTTCGATCGTCGTCCGGTGAGGTCGCAGACCCCGCCAGATTCCGAAGAACCGCTCAAGTTCGGGCCCCTAGACGCCTTCGAGATCCCGCCTGGCCACGACGGGTACACCCTCGGTGACGAGCCGTGTGTCCAGATCGAGTGGTCGGGCCTGCGAGCCTTTGCAGGATTCCGCCTGATTGGGACACACAACCGGGCGCTGGTCACGCTGTTGTTCACCGATCTGGTCGACTCGACCGTGACTGCGAATCGACTCGGCGACGTGGCCTGGCGGGAGTTGCTATCGACACACTACGAGGCGGCACGGGCGGCACTTGAGCGACACCATGGCCGCGAGGTCAACACGACCGGTGATGGCCTGCTCGCGACCTTCGACGCACCAGCAGCCGCGCTGCGTTGCGCGGTGGCGATCGGGCGGACCGCCGCAGGCGAAGGTCTCCGCATCCGTGCGAGTGTCCACGTCGGAGAGGTCGAACTCGTAGGGACTGATGTTCGAGGTATCGCCGTCCACGAGGCTGCGCGAATCCTTGGTGTTGCGGACGCGGGTGAGATCTTGGTCTCCGCCACCACTCGCTCGCTGGTCCACAACTCGGAGTTCGTGTTCCGCGACCGGGGCTCCCACGTGCTCAAAGGCCTGCAGGGTGAATGGCAACTCTTCAGTGCTCGCGAACAAGAGAATTAGGAGCTGACCACGCTCGGGTTCAGCACACGGCAAATGCGATCGACACGACAGTCATCGAGTCGACCAAATCAGATCCCAGAACGCACGCCTCCCAGATACTAAACCCGGAATCTTGAGTTCAGGGTAGCCCCGTACGCCGGCTCAGTGTCAACTGGCGCCGAGCCCAGGAACGGCGCAAACGGATCAGGTTTCTGAGACGTCGACGTACAGCTCGATCTCGTTCCCGTCCGGATCGAGGACGTGAAGACTCCGCGTGGACTTCCGCTCGGCTTCGTAGAGGACTGGGGTTCTCTCAATCTCGAGCACACTCCGTGCGAGGCGGAGCTCTTCAGCTGAGCGGCCGATCTTGAATGCCACATGAGCGAGGCCGGTGGCGTCGTCAGCCGGTGCTGACGCGACTGCATCGATCTCCATAAGGGCGAAGTCATGATGGTTTCCTGGCGTCTCAAGGGTGAAGAATGTCATCCGTGGATCTTCGATCCTCAACACGACTCTCATGCCCAAGGTGCGCGAATAGAAGACTTCGGCTAGTTGCAGATCGCGAACCTTGAGGACGACATGGCCGAGTGCTTGCACCTGCACGGAGCTACCTCCTTCGCGCGATGACATATCACACGACAGCCGCAAGTACCGCGCTGCTCTCTTCGACGCTCATCGGCGGCCCAAGTGGCCTGAGGTCGTGCGACGCGGCAATACGCGCCAATTCGTCCATCGGCGGAAAGTGCGGCTGGGTCGGAACCACGTGCGCCCTCGCGGGACTGCTCAGTTCGCGAATGAAGTCACGGAAGCTGGCATTGTCGTGCACGAGGAGAATCCGCGCTTCGCGATCACCCACCACCCGGAACGTGTGGGGAACGCCACGTGGCATGGAGACCCAGTGCCCCGCGCCGACGACTAATTCGTCGTCGCCACAGCGCACCACCATTTGGCCATCAAGGATGTACCAGGTGTCGTCCAAGTCCTCGTGAATGTGCAGCGGGGGCGACGAACCGGCCGGCAGGGTCATCTCGAGCACCACTGTGTCCATTCCGGGTGCGCAGCGGTGCTCGACGACCAAGGTGTCGAGGAACCACCATGCCTGCGCCTGCTCGTTCTCGGGGGAGTCAACAACTGCTGTCGTCACTTCGGCCACCTCCTGAGGTCAGAACCCGTCCCGTTCAGGTAGTCCGGTATCCTTACGATCTCGGATCGTATGGTAACCTTACGACTATGTCAAGCAATTCCTCCGGCCCGGACGGGCAGCGGCCCCCGTACGTCGGGGCCATGCTCGGTGTCGTGTGGCAGTGGGTCCGAGTTCAGCTGTATGCGGGAGTTGTTGCGGCAGGATTCGACGATCTGAGCGCAGCGCATGTCGCGCTCTGGCGCTATCCCGGCGTCGAGGGGGTACGTCCCAGTCAGCTCGCGGATCGTGTGGGGATCACGAAACAGTCGGTCAACGACATGCTCAGGCACCTGGAAGGACACGGGTACCTATTGCGCGTCCCCGATTCGGTCGACGGTCGGGCTCGTGTGATCCAACTTACCGCCAAGGGACGGCAGCTCCAAGAGACTATTTACGCCGCGGCGGGGACGGCTCAGCAGCAGATCGAAGAGATCCTCGGGCCACGTCGCTTCGCACAGCTGCACAGCTCGCTCGAGCTCCTGACCGAACAACTTGAGTTTTCACCGGCCGTCCCCTAATGCTGGCCCTGGGCGTGGCTGATCGGCACCCTGGGGCAGTATGGCTCCCGATTCGCAGCTCGTCCTAGCGTCTACGGCATGGACGCGGATGATACTCATGCGCTCGGCTACGAGCGGGTCGACGGCGATCCGAATGTCTCGGTTCTTCTCGAAACGATGGAGGCCACCGGGTGCTGGGAAGCCACCCTTCAACTTCGCGCATGGGAACGCGAGCAGCTGAACCTCACCCCTGATCAGCGGCTCCTCGACATCGGCTGCGGCCTGGGCGATGCCGCCCTCGCCCTGGCTGACGATCTCGGAAGCGATGGAGAGATAGTCGGCATCGACGCCTCGGCGGAGATGATCGCAGGTGCCCGATCGCGGGCGCGCACAGCGAAGTGCCGGGTCCGCTTCACCATCGGCGACGCCCTTGAGCTTGCCGAGCCGGATTGCACCTTCGACATCGCTCGATCCGAACGGACCCTGCAGTGGTTGACCGATCCCAAAGCAGCCGTCGCCGAGATGGCCCGCGTGCTACGGCCAGGCGGCCTCCTGTCACTCATCGAGACCGATTGGTCGACGTTTGACATCGACGTCGGCGACGGCGACCTCGCCAAGCGAGTTCACGACGCCATGCAGATCGAGCGACGCCGAGCGTCTAACATCGGGCGCCGGCTCGCTGACCTCGTCCACGACATCGGACTCGAACTGGTGGATCAAACGACGGCCACACAGCATTGGACTGCTTGGAATCCCGACGAGTCACCTGCTCCCGACGGATGCTTTTCGATGTCCAGCCTCGCCGAGGACCTCATTGATGCCGGACAACTCGGCGACGCCGACGACCGGGATCGGTTCGTGTCGACCATTCACTCGGCTGCACGCGAAGGCCGCTTTTCGATGGCTCTCACGATGTTCGCGGTCGTTGCTGTAGCAAGTCGGAGCGCGCCATAGAGTCTCTTCGGTCGTTGGAAGCTGGGTGCCCCCGTCCGCCGGGAGGGGGAGCACTCTCGGCGCTCTGACGATGCTCACCCAGGACAGATCGTCGTCCGATTGCGCAGGGAAGAAGAAGGACCACCCGGCCACGCGGCTCGTGCGAACCCCTTCAGGCTCTATCCGCAATCCGGCGGTAGGGTTTACAACGAACGCTCTGGTTCATTTGGAGCGTTCGGATAGGAGGCGCAGTAACATGCTCATCGACTCCGACACCCACCTCTTTGAGCCGTCTGGAATGTGGCAGGAGTACGTCGACCCGGTGGATCGCGACGTTGCACTGCACATGGCAAAAGACGATCTCGGTTATACCTGGTTGATGTTCGGCGATCGTCGCCTGAGCCTGGGCGGCCCACATCGCCCGGGTGACGTCGACGGTATCGGCGTTTTTCGGCAACGCTTGCTGGATGGCTTGCCTGCGGATTTCGACCTCGACGAGTTCACAGCGAGCTACTCCGACCCAGAGGCTCGCCTCCTTCAGCTAGATCGAGCCGGCTTCGACGCCTCGATCATGTTTCCGAACTACGGCATCAGTTGGGAGCGACATCTCCAGCATGATTTGCGCGCCACCCTGGCCAACATGACCGCGTGGAACCGTTGGATCGTAGAGATAGCCGCCAAAGGTGGGGGGCGGCTCTATCCGGTGGCCCACTTGAGTCTTCGAAATTTGGCATGGCTCGAAACTCAGTTGGCGACGCTGGCTGATGGTGACATCCGTCTGGCCTTGATCGCGCCCTCGTTGGTGGACGGGCGGCCCCTGTCGCACCCCGAGCTCGATCGCGCTTGGGCTGCATTCGTGGACCACGGGATCACACCGGTGTTCCACGTCGCCAATCAACCTCGCCCATTCGACGAGGCGTGGTACGGAGAGGAGATGGAGGGCGGGATCTCACCGCTTAGCGTTGTCTTCATATGGACGGGCGCAGCCCTCGCGATAACCGACCTGATCCTGAACGGTGTTCTGGAGCGCTACCCAGATCTTCGGATGGGCATCATGGAACTATCCGCCACGTGGGTCCCGCAGCACCTCCAGATGATGGATGGTGGGTACCGCCACACGGCGCGCTTCAATGGGGAATCCACGGAACTCTCTCTCATGCCAAGCGAACACTTCCGACGTCAGGTGCGAGTTGCAGCCTTTTCGTACGAGCAGCCTCACCGATTGATGGCACGCTCCGGCGACATCTTCATGGCCTGCAGTGACTATCCCCATACCGAGGGGACGTCTACCGCAATCGAGGACTACAAAGCCTCGGGGCTCGTGCCGGAGGAGGGCTCTGCAGGCTTCTTTGGAGGCAACGCCGCCTATCTCTTGAGGGCGCCCTGGCCGAGCTGAGCAGAGAGCAGACTGCCCCAGTCCGCCGGATATGTGGGTCTGCGTCAGTAGATGCTCCCCGTGACACCCGCCGTTAGTCCCCAGGCGATGAAGGAGGCGACTGCGGACACAATCAGAGGGGCCAGAAGGCAAGCAGCAACTCGGCGGATGTTCCCGACGCTCAGCCCATTCTCCGAGTGGCCCTCACCAGCGGCAAAGACCGTCGGAACAAGAGCAACCACCAGGCCGAGAGCAACAAGACACATGAGCAGACCCAGTAACCAGTATTGATGGGCGAAAGCAAGGTTGAGAGCCGAGGCCATGAACGTGATGGTCCACAACAAGAGAAAGCCGTCACCGAGTCCGACTACGACAGAACCCCCATTCAGCGCTACCGATCGGACCCTTAGTGGCATGCGCCTTCATTATCGGCCACCCGGACCGAGTCTGTAAGTGCCCGACGTTCAACCTGTCCCCGAACGCCGGGAACAGGATAATGCCAGTCAGGCTTGATCGGATCAGTTCCAGAACGGGCTTGGTGGCATGATTTGTCGCGATGAGCCTCGAACCACCCGAGCGAACCCGCGAGTACCGCAATCACCACCTCGACAGCACACGTTGGGACCAGTTCGTACCGCGCGATGACGACATCTTCGTTACGACCGCATACAAGGCTGGCACGACATGGACGCAGCGCATCCTGGCTGCTCTGATCCTTGGACCAAAACCCCTGCCTGCCAGATTGAGCGAAATATCCCCGTGGGTCGATGCTCGGTTCATGGGACCTCTTCAACCGATTCTCGATCGTCTAGATGCACAGCGCCATCGCCGGTTCATAAAGAGCCATCTGGCTGCTGACGGGCTTCGGTTCTTCCCACAGGCCAAGTACATCGTCGTCGGCCGCGATACCCGTGACGTCTTCATGTCGTTGTTCAACCACTATTCGTCCTATACGGACATAATGTTCGAACTGTTCAACGACCCTGATCGGCCTGGGCCGGAATTTCCGCGTTGCCCGGCGACGCCGAGCGAGTTGTGGCCAGTGTGGGCAAAAGAAGGATGGTTCGGATGGGAATCTGATGGCTGGCCATTCTGGTCACATCACCACCATCTCTCGACCTGGTGGGCGATACGAGAGCTTCCCAATGTGTTGTTCGTCCACTTTGGTGATCTAAAAGCCGACCCTGAAACCGAGATGCGTCGGATTGCTGAGTTCTGCGCCATCGATGTCAGCGAGGACTACTGGCCTGCTCTGCTCGCGACGGTCGGACTCGAGGCCATGCGCGACGAAGCACGCCACTTCGATGACCCCATGGCCATGGTGTGGAAGGGCGGCGCAGACAGCTTCTTTTACAAGGGCGACAGCGGTCGATGGCGCGGGGTGTTGACGGCTGACGATCTTGCACTCTATGAGACCTCCGCGTCGGCTCTCGATCCGGCGCTTCGACTGTGGCTCGAAGGCGGGCGCCATGCAGCCGGGATCAGTGTGTAAGGACGGTTCGCGGGTGCCCCTATCGCCGGGAGGGTGGCCACCTCGCTCTTGATGAAAAGGACCGTCAGTACCGTTCCACGAGATGCGCTCGGGTTGCGGGTAGCTCGTACGGATCTGGCCAGAAATCACTGATGCGGACGATGGCACCGTCGTCACGAAGATCGAAAAAACATAGTCCCGGCTGGACTGTGCCGTCGGCGGCCGTGAACTGGATCCAGCTGGCCGCATGTAACCCTTCTCCGATGATTCGGTTGACCTCTAGATGCCAGTCACCTGGAAAGCCCTCTACGTTGAACCGCACGTAGTTACGACGGCCACGGACGCGTTCACGAGTTTGGGGTCCTTCGTAGACGACATCCTCGGACAGCAAGTCCTCGAAAGTGGACCAGTCCCTGTCATTGGCGGCGGCCCAGTATGCGGTCACAACTTCAGTGGCATTTCTCATGCCTGGAACGCTAGGCCCCGGGTGTTTCGACCTGCCCCCATACATTGATACTTCTCTGAGGGTCCACCGCTTGATTGCTGGTCATGAATAGCTTCGGGAGTGCTGGCCGGTCCGGTCTGACTTGGAGTCCTGTGACGTTGCAAGACGTCGTCGACCGAGACCAACCAGCGGCACATTGACAGCGGCACGTCCCGTCTCCGAGTTGGGGTGATTGGCCCGGCTTGCAGCAACAAGCCTGGACCGCCCGTCGCTCCGATCCGGAACGGCCGTGCCATCCCTAACTCCGTTAACAGGAGGGATGACCAATGACCATCGTAGAAGCTGCGCGTGGGGTGACTGGTGGTGTCGATACGCACCTCGACGTCCACGTGGCTGCCGCCCTCGACCCGCTCGGCGGGCTGCTCGGCACGGAGCGCTTTGAGACCAACTCCGCCGGCTACAAGGCATTGTTGGCTTGGCTCGAGTCCTTCGGGGAAGTGACCAAGATCGGCATCGAGGGGACGGGCTCGTATGGATCCGGACTGACCCGCCACCTGCGCCGAGTCGGCATCGAGGTCATCGAGGTCGACCGGCCGAACCGAGAGGAACGCCGTCGCAGCGGCAAGTCCGATCCACTTGACGCCGTCGAAGCGGCCCGGGCCGCTCTGAGCGGTCGAGCCAGCGGAAGCCCGAAGTCCAGGGACGGTGCTGTCGAGGCCATCCGGGTCCTCGTGGTCGCCAAGCGCTCAGCCCGCCAAGCCAGGACCAAGGCCCTCATCCAGATGCGTCACCTCGGCTACACCGCACCAGAGCAGCTGCGTTGTCGCCTCAAAGGCCTCTCTGTGCCGGCTCTTGTCGCCGAGGGAACCAAGCTGCGCCCGACTCGTTCACCTGATCCGGTGACCGCTGCCACCAAGGCATCGCTGGCCTCGTTGGCCCATCGCATCGAAGCGCTCGATGACGAGCTCGCCGAGCTCGACGCCAGGATCGAAGCGCTCCTCGTCGCCACCGTGCCTGAGCTGCTCGACGTCTTCGGAGTCGGGCCCGACACCGCAGCCGCACTGGTGATGGCGGCTGGCGACAACCCCGACCGGCTGCATTCGGAGGGTGCGTGGGCCCACCTCTGCGGCGTCGCACCCGTCCCGGCTGGGTCGGGCAAGACCAACGGCAAGGTCAAGGCCCACGACGGTGGCGATCGCCAGGCCAATAGCGCGCTGTGGCGCATCGTCATGGTCCGCATCGCGCACGACCCCGAGACCCAGCTCTACTTCGAGCGCCGAGTCAAGGAGGGCAAGACCAAGGCCGAGGTCATCCGCATCTTGAAGCGCTACGTCGCCCGCGAGGTCTTTCGCTACCTGCCTCGCCGCTGAATCCTCGGGCTGTTGGGTCTGGCTTTCCCCCGTACTGCCGCTCTTCGGAGCTGGCTCGCCAGCGACTCGCCGACCCACAGCTCGGGCCCACGATTTCGAAAACGCGTGACCCAATAGGAGCTTGTCCTCACACCGAGTGACTGATCAATGTCGTGTCCGCTGTTTTCACTCCCGAGCCCCCAAAAGAGGGGTTGACAAGTGATAGGAGCTCGCCGGGACGGTGGGTCAGTTCGGCACAACGGAGATTCGGGGCTGCGGGGGAGAGCTGAGTCCTCAATCCGCTCCAACGAACCGAAGATCCTCCTTTCTGGAAGGTCCCTCCCGCATCTAATGGCATGAGACCCGACACGGCGTCTCTCAGGCCAGCTGGCGCCGCTTCCCGCTCAACGTTGCGTGGGCACGAGCACATCTGCTCAGGTGGATCTAGTGTTCGGAATGGCAGATTCCCGACGAAAAACTGGAGTGTCGCCCATGTACAAGGTCATCGTGGTAGGTACGGATGGTTCGGATCGGGCGGGTATCGCCGTAAGGGAAGCGATGTCGTTGGCCAAGGTGTCCGGTGCTGAGCTGCACGCCGTCAACGTGGTCCACCCGTCCCTGAACGTCGGCTTCTCTGACTCGCGAGCGCAGCAAGATCAGGTGAACAGCATGCGGGAAGAAGCGGAGAATATCCGGTCACAACTGCTCGCCGACGCCGAAGCCGAGGGGGTTTCCCTCAAGGTCCACAATCCAGGCGGGGATGCGGCGAAGGCGCTTCTTGGCACGGCAGAGAACGTCTCTGCGGATCTCGTCGTAGTCGGCAACAGAGGTATGAGCGGCATGAAGCGGTTTGTCCAAGGAAGCTTGCCAAACACGGTCGCTCATAACTGCCACTGCGACGTCCTGATCGTCGACACTGACACCCCTTAACGGCATCCAAGAGCGCCGAGCTTTGACATCGGCTGCTTCGAGAGCGCGGCGAGGGAGACCCCGACGGAACTGAACTCTCCCTAGCCCAGTTCGCCGGGACCGTGGGACACTTCGGCATTTTCGGGTTGGTCGGGCCAGGCCCCTTGCTCGACGCGTCGTCGTCCACGGTGTGCGGGCGCCTTCTTGGCTCCGCTGCGCTAAGGCGTGGGCGAACTGCCGGCCAGCAGTGCGTAGATCTCAACCATGGGAGCGGTCGCGTTGACGCCGTATTGGGGTTCGATCAGTCCGGTCCCGGCTTGGCGTTGCGCCCACATGGTGGACGCGAAGCTCTGGGCCTCGGCGGCGTACGCAGCGTTGGGCACAACCTGATTGAGCAGGAACAGGTTGCGAAAGTAGATGGCGTTGAACGCCGGCCCCTGCTTGAGGAGCGCCGCTCCGGTGCCGAAGTAGGACACGGCTGCGCTTGCTGTCTGCTGCGCTTGGTTCAGGTACGTGTCGTTCCCCGTCATCTGGTACAGCAAGACGCCCGCGCCCACCATCACGCCCTGGTTGTAGCTCCATATCGCCGTGTTGACGCTCCCGTTTGGATTGACATGGTCGTTGTACAGGCCGCTCGTGGTTCCGAGACAGGTGACGACCCATTGGTACATGCGCGTCGCCCACGCCAGGTCCGAGGCGTTCCCGCTGAGCCGGTCCAGCTCGAGCGCGAGCGCTGCACCGGCTCCGTTGGCGGTGGTGTTGCGCTGACTCCCTGCAACGTCCTCCCAGAAGACGCCTCCGGGGCAACCGTCCGTAGTGTTCGCGTCCCATCCGGAGACGATGAAGTTGAGCTCGCGCTGTGCCAGGAAGAGATCGGTCCGGTTCGATGTGAGCAGGTAGGCGTGGATCAGGTTCAGCCCAACCCACGCATTGTCGTCGTAGTAGGTGGCACCGCCGGGTCCGAGCGGCGGTGCCACCGCGGACTGGTAGGCGGGGGGCTGGACGGCACCCGTCGGGGAGACCTCCGACGGGTCGGAGAAGTGGCCAAGACCTATCTGGCGGGCGGCGACGGCAAGGGAGTAGGGAGCACCGTTCGGGGCGCCGTACAGGTACAGGGTTCCGGCGGCGGCGGCGGTGAACGGCCACAGGCACGAATAGGTGCCGCACGAGTTCGAAGGGCTGCCGAGGTAGAGGGACTCGCTGGAGACGTAGAGGTTGTGTTGGAGCGCGTTGTAGGTCGCTACCGCCTCCTGCTCGTTCGTCGAGGTGGCCGAGACGGCCTGAGCCGGTCCGCTCGGCGGTGCGGCGGCGGCGTTGGTGGCCGCAGCGGTGATGGCGAGGCAGACAACCGCCGGGCCGACAAGGGCGCGCAGCCAGGACCACTGGTTCGAAGAGGAGGTCGGGTGGGACGCGGGGGTATGCACGATGGGAACCTCGATTCGGACGCTCCCGCGCGACCTTACATTCCTGCTGCCTGGGTCAACAGGCTCTTTGTCCCTAGGAGCCGAGGTCGTCAGCCGTCCTGGTCGCCAACCCCGTCTTCGTAAGTCGAGCCACCACAACGCGTTGACCTCGGCAGGCAGACTTGAAAGACCGCGGCGCGCGCGATGAACGGCAGCCCATTGACATGAGGTTTGCAGAGGTTCCCCAGTACGCCGGGAAGGTCGCGCCGCGGTGCGACAACCCGAGCCCTGGCGTTGGCCTGTCGTGTCTAGCGGGCCCAGATCCGGGGATTACGTAGTAGCGGCCCCATTTGAGCACCAAGCCGGGTCGGTTCACCCGCGCACCACCCCTGCTGACTCCCGCGATTCACGATTCAAGGGATGTCGACACGATCGCCAAGTGGGTGACCGCGGCAGTTCAGTGCCTCGCTCGGTCGAAGAAGAAGGCGAAAAGCAAGGCTGACGCGTCGATCGACGTCGTGTCGTGTCCGAACTGCTTCTCCATGGAAGGGACGGGCTTCCCTGGCCATCCATGCCCACCGCCGTCGATGATGTAAAGCACCGTTGCGGCTTTGCACCCCGTCCAGGTCCTGCGCTGGACGTCGAAGGCTACGCGGATCTGGACCGGTTTGGGTTTGCATCCGTTGTGCTTAGCCCACAGATTCATGGATGCGTCGATCCCGAGAGGCACCGGCATGTCGGGGGGCACCACGCCATGCCAGGCGTAGAGCATGGCGATCTTGGTCGCATTGAGTCCGCCGCCCGTATAGGGGAGAACAGGGTCGGCCGTTCCGTGGAAGGCGAGGATCGGTTCGGGCCGACCCGTGCAAGGGGCGAGGTACTCCTCGCCCTCGACCGGGGCGATGGCGGCAATGCGGGTCGAGAGACGGCACCCGAGCAGCGAAGACAACTGGGCACCGTTGGAGATGCCAGTTGAAAACACCTTGGATGTGTCGATACACATGGTCGTTTCGAGGTGCGTCAGCAGCTCCGAGATGAAATCTACGTCGTAGTTCGGCGTCGAAGGGGCGGCGTCCCAGAATGGCGCTGGCACGGTGAGCCCGGAGGGAGCGACGCCAATGAAGTGGTACTTCTCTTGGTATTTCGTGAAACCGACCTCTGTGGGCATGAACTCGTAGCTGACTGAGAGCGGGTGTAGCCCGAACACGAGGGGGTAGGGGGTCTTCCCGGTGTAGGACGCAGGAATAACTAGCTCGTAGGTCCGCGTGATGCCTCCGGAGACGATCGTCTGGGCCACGTTGCTCTGCGGTGTCGTATGGCGGGTTGCACATCCACGTGAGGGCATGGCCTTCGTCGTGGCAGGCGAGTTGGCCACCGAACTCTGACCCGTGGCCGCCGACCCGCTGGCGGAGACTGTGACCAGCAGTCCGAGCACCAACCCAACGGCGCTCACTGGTGCGAAAGCCCAAGTGCGGCGGAACGTGATACCTACCCGCCAACCTGGTTTGACTTCACAGACCCGCCTCGCTCTTGCTGCACTCGTCCGACCGCGCTGACAGCGAAGCTGATGATGCCTCCCTGGCCCGATCCGCTGAACAGCGTAAACCCGTAGCCCCACAGGACTCGCCCGTCCACGATGGAGGCGCCACCGCCAACCTTGTCGGGGGCGCGGTATGACCACAGGGTCTTCCCGTTCGAGACCTCAAGCGCCGTCATCGTGCCCTTGTCGGTGCCGACGAAGGCCAACCCAGTCACGGCGCTGATGGGCCCGAAGACGTTGCCGGTGAAGTGACGGGTCCACGACACGTGGCCCGTAGCAGGGTTGAGCGCGTCGACCACCGAGGTATTCGTGGTGGCGTTGGAAGCAGGGTCCCCTACGTTCGAGGAGGCGATGATCCGGTTGCCGACCACGGCGGCCGACCCGAGGGCACCACCGAACGTGCTGCCCGGAGAGAGATGGGCTTCCCAGACCATTCGGCCGTTCGCGCCGTTCATGGCGTAATACGTGCCGTTCTTACTCCCGACGCCGACGAGGGCTCTTCCGTTCGAAACCCAGAGGTTCGGCGAGGCACCTACGTCGGCGTCCTTCCCCGAGAAGCTGGCTGTGCTGAAGACGTCAGGGTGGTTGAACTGGCGTGACCAGGCCAGAGTGCCCGTCTTGTAGTGGATGGCCAGGAGCGAGTCCGCCAGCGGCCCACTCGGTGTGTCCAGGTTCTGTCCCGTGCCGACGTAGAGGAGCCCGAGCTTGGTATCGACTGCAGGCGTGGACCAGATTCCTTCCCCCGGCCCGCTCGTGGCGTTGTTGGGCGTCGTGTAGAAGTTCCAGACCAGTTTGCCGGTCGACACGTTGAAAGCCCCGATGGAGCCTCGGAAGCTGAACGGCGCCTTCCCGACGACCTCCTCGAACTGGGCGGTCCCTTGGAAGACGAGGTCGCCGAGCACCACCGGCGATGCATTGATCTGCGAGTACGGATTGGCGTTGGTGACCGCTTGCCAGAGGATTCGGCCGGTGCTGCGGTCGAGCGCGTAGAGCGTCTTGCCGACGCCGACGAACACTCGCTTCCCGTCTATGGCAGGCGACCCGACGACGGGTCCGTCTTGGAGCGCGGTCGTCCATAGCGGATGGCCGGAGTTCGCCCCCACAGCGTGGACCTGCCCCTTCCAGTCCCCGAAGTAGGCCATGCCACCGGCCACCACCGGTGTTCCCGTGACCCCTATCAGACCCGACTGGGACCATGACGGGACGAGGTTGGCGGTCGACGAGACGTCGATCTCGGTCTCGGCACGGTTCCACCGGCTACCTGAGAGATCGTATCCGTACATCGGCCACGAAGCGGCGACGCGGGATCGGTCGAACGATGCGGCGCCCGCCGTCGGAGCTGACGCACCGTCCGAGGCCAGTACGGCCGCGACCATCAGCGCGACGATGACGAGCCGGCGCGCAGAGTGCCCGAAGGCAGCTCGACAGGATGCCATCAGCAGCCCTCCCAGGACCGCACGGTATCAGTGCTGGTTTGTCGGGGCCGGAACGAGCCATTTCCGGATATCCAACAAGGTGCCCAATGCGATTAGCAGTCTGCGTCTTTGCCGTGCTGGCGGCCTCAGCGTCCGGGTTCACGGTTATGGGGTCCTCCACCCCTTAATGCGAAGCTCCGTCAGTGCCTGGCGGGAAGGGCGCATCGCATCTGCGCCTAGAGACTGCTCCCGCGCGGCACCCTCACCCTTGGCCCGTCGCCATTCCCTGTGGCGATCTTGCTCCTCGAACGTGCCCCAGTACGCCGTCCATGAAGGGGCGGGCCGTGTCAAGGGCCCTTACCGACAGACGTTCACCGGTTCATCATGGCTCTGACCTGACTACCCCGTCACCGCAGGGAAGGTGCCCCTGTTCGCCGGGACTGGGTGCCACCTGCGGCACTTCGGGGGCAGGCCAAAGGCGACCGGCGCAGCTGACGAGCACTTGTGACCCAATTCAGGGAGGTCCTGAGTTCTATCGTGCTCTCCCATGGATATGGTCCTACGACCTGGAACTGTCGATGATGAGAGCTCACTACTCGAACTGTTCGATGAAGCCGTTCGCTGGCTAGCCGGAGAAGGTCTCGGTGGACAGTGGGGCACTCAGCCATGGTCGGAGCGACCAGACAGGCGTGAACGGGTTTCTAGGTTGACCCGAAGTAGCGAACTGACCATTGCCGAAGTGGGTGGTCAGGTCGTTGGCGCTCTCGAAGTCAGCGAATCCTCACCGTCTTACGCTCCAGAGACTCACGAGAACGATCTCTACATCTATCTGCTCCTCGCATCGAGACAACTCATCGGGCAAGGAATTGGGGGAGCACTTCTGAATCATGCCCGAGCGGACTGTCTCAGGAGAGGGTTGGAACTCTTGCGCGTGGATTGCTGGGCTGGGGGTAAGCGGCGTCTCGTGACGTACTACGAATCACAAGGATTCACTGCTACCGACAAGTTCAACCGGGACGGATGGCTTGGACAGCTTCTGATCCAGCGGTTGGGTGATCCAGGGGCCTGAAGTAGCGTAGTTCGCCGGGTAGTGCGACCCAAAAGACACTACTTAGAAACATCTTACGATTGGGGATTATGGTCGCTCGACGGGAGAGACAGATTCGTCGTTTTGTCTGGAGGGATTTCGATGACGGTGGAGCACACAGAAGAGCTACGGCCCAATCTGGTGGAGCTTGGTGACACGCAACAGATCAGCCAGGTCGTCGGAGCAACGAGCGAACAAGCTACGAGCGAACATGGCATTTCCACCCGGGTGCACCTGTGGGCACTGATAGCGGCGATCGCGTTGGCGCTCGGTGCGCTAGGAGTGGGCGTGATCGCGCTGACTTCGTCACCCAACGAAGTGGCCGGTCCGCAGGGATCGACGGGCGCTCAGGGCGCCTCTGGTGCCCAGGGTGTTCAAGGGGTGCCCGGTCCCCAAGGACCCCAAGGATCCCAAGGCGCAAACGGATCGCCAGGACCGGCTGGACCGCAGGGAGCTACTGGGCTCACGGGGAAGCCAGGGGCTCCTGGGCCCGCTGGCCCGGTCGGTACGATCGTCGCGAGCACCGTTACGTCCGGGGCGACCGTTCTCTCAGCGGCCAATCCGCCGGTCGGAACGACCGTGATCGCAACGGCGTCGTGCCCGCAGGGTGAGATTTCGCTCGGGGGCGGTGCTCAGGTCTCAGCACCGGGTCTCGACGGCGGGAATGTCGTCCTGCGATCGTCGTTCCCCACGGGGACCAACGGGTGGCGAGCGGTCGGATCAGTGATCGGGCCGCTCGGCGCCGGAGAGCAAATGGCCGTGCATCCCTATGTCCTCTGCGGCAAGGCGTGAGGTAGCCAATCCGCCGCTCCCAAGACTTCGGTTGGTGGGGCGAGCCTCGTCCGGCAGCATGCAGCGATCCCGACCCTTGTCCATCCTGCCCCAGTTCGCCGGGTAGGTGGGACGGTTCGGCACTTCAGGGACAGGCGGCCGGGCTTCGCTCGGCGTTAGCGTCAACCGGTTCATATCGCACACACCCAACGCTTCGGAGGCCGCCATGTCCCAGGTCCGTGTCCACAACTTCTCGATCTCCCTGGACGGGTTCGGGACCGGCGAGGGCCTGACGTTCGACGCCCCGTTCGGCCACGCCGGCCATCGTCTGCACGAGTGGGTGCTTCCCACCCGGTTCGGGCGCTCGGTCATCATGGGTCAGTCAGGTGGCACGACCGGTGTCGACAACGCGTTCGCAGAACGCCTTAATGTCGGGTTCGGTGCCGAGATCATGGGCCGGGGCAAGTTCGGCCCCCAGAGCGGCCCGTGGACCGATCTCGGCACCGACGACGAGTGGCGTGGCTGGTGGGGGCCGAACCCGCCGTTCCACACGCCGGTGTTCGTGCTCACGCACCATCCGCGTCCGTCGATCGAGATGGAGGGCGGCACCGTGTTCCACTTCGTCGACGCCTCTCCGCAGGAGGCTCTCGACCTCGCCCGGCAGGCCGCCGCTGAACTCGACGTGCGCATCGGCGGTGGCCCGACGGTCGTCCGCGACTTCCTTGCCGCCGACCTCATCGACACCCTCCATGTCGTGCTGGTGCCGATCCTTCTCGGCCGCGGTGTTCGACTGTGGGACGGCCTCGAAGACATCGAGGAGCGCTACAACAGCGAGGCAGTCTCGTCGCCGAGCGGTGTCATCCATCTGACCTTCACACGCCGATGACCGATCCCTGCTGACGAGCTAACGACCTGCCCCCGAACGCCGGGTAAGCGACGCATCGTCGGGACCCATGAGGTAGGTAAGACTTGGGACGTGGAAGGCGATGCCAAGCCGATCGACGAGCCGGGAGAGCTTCAGTATGTGGAGTATTCAAATGAATCGGGCAGCCTGTCCCTAGCGGCACGTCGGAGCCGCTTCTCTGAAGGTCTACGTTGCGGCGCACTTAGCCGATATGGAGACGCAATCTGACTGAGGGGTGACCCAGTACGCCGGTACGCTGGGGCGGTCCACACCTCAGCTGTGAGCTATGGCGGCACTCGCGAAGAAGAGGGCAACTGCTCCGGTCAGCCCGATCTTCCCGCGCTTCAGGTGTCACCGCGCAATAGTCATTTCATTCGCACGGTTTCGACAACAACAGCGCGGATCCAAGAATGAAGCATCAAGAGCGTCTGGACTTCGGTCGAGGTCTTGCCTGGGGTCGCCAGCCCACAAAACGTGTGATCCACCATGACCGAAAGCAGCGAAGCAACGGTGGCTCAACATTCCAGCTTCGATCGACAGTCAGGGAACATTCATGAGGTACCGCCGTCGAGTCCCACGCCAACCTGCCGGCTGGGATGGGATTTGTAATATCGAAGGACAGTCCGCCGGATGGCAAGAGTGCAGGGTCGTCGACTTTTCGATGTTCGGTCTAGGTATCACGCTCGAGCATCCCTCGCCGTCGCAGCTCGTGGGCTGCCACATCTCCGTTGATGTTCCCGCCATCGATGACTCGGTTAGCTTTCGAGCCGACGGCGAAATCACAAACGCCGGACGGACTATCGGGCGAGCCATCCGGGTTGGGATCAGGTTCGATGGGCTCTCACTGAGTCGAGCGCGGACGTCGTCACCATCCACAGCACGATCAGCGACCTCCAACGGGAGCGCGCATCAATAGTCGACACGGACCTATGGGCCGCAACGACGCCCACTGTGCGTGTGTTTGTCATTGCCAATGTCCCACTTCGGCACCATGGGGGCACCCCCCGGCCCGCAATGCGTGGTGGAGCACCTATCCAGGCGCAGAAGGCCGGATCCGGCGTCGGTCGAGGCCCAGACCGATGGGGAGTATTCGGTGTCAGCGGACAGCAACGGCGGCATCATGCTTAGACGGCATGATCCCACCTCTTGGCCCACTTCACCAGCTTGACAGTGATGATCAAGGCGACGGCCAGGGCAAATTGGGCTAGACGGTGGGCGGTGAACCGGTCGGTGTTGCGTCGGAGCTGACCGAAGTTCGAGAGCCACGAGTTGGTGCGCTCGACCGGCCAGCGCAGTCCCATCGGCTGGGTTTTGGTGACGCCACCTGATCCTCGGCTCCGTTTCTTGGCGATGATGGCATCGTTGATGTCTCGTTCAAGCAGTCGGGTGCGGGTGAGGCCGGAGTCATAACCCCGGTCGAGCCATAGCGTCTCGACGTCGCAGAGCAGTCCACGCTCAGCCACGTCGTCGAGGGTCTGGGCGAGCAGAACCGAGTCGTTGCGGTTTGCTCCATCGACGATCCAGCCGATCGGCACTCCGTTGGTGTCGGTCGCGAGCGACCACTTCCAGCCCGTCTTGCCCCGGTCGGTCGGGTTCGGTCCGGTTCCCTCGCCGCCACAGGGTGCCTTGTGCAGCGACCCATCGAGCGACACGTCGGAGAGGTCGAGCCCGACCAGCTTGTCGAAGCCATCGATGGCTTCTTCGACCAGGCGCCCGTAGGCGCCGCAGGCCACCCACTCGTCGCGCCGTCGACGCAATGTCGTCTCGCTCCCCTTGCCAAGGCGCCCGGCCACGTCCCAGCTGCAACCGGTGACGAGGCGAAACAAGATGGCCTCGAAGCAGTCGCTGTCCGAGATGCGGGGCCGATGACAGCCCAGGGGATGATCGGTTTCTCCCTGTTCGGGCAGGTAGGCGGCGAAGGCCTGCCAGACGGCATCGACGACGACAGGCTCGAGTGCAAGCATGGTTCCTCCACTGGTTCGTTGGGCTGGGCTGAGAGCCGGATCATGTCCGGTCCAGCACAACAACCGGTGGACCTTTTCTCCTGGTGAGAAGTGGTCCACCCCTGCCCGCGCCGCAGAGGTGATCATGGCCACGACAGGAGGTCGCCGTGGCCAAGGTGAAGCGCAACGCACCATGCCCGTGCGGGAGTGGCAAGAAGGCGAAACGATGTTGTCACGGCCCGGTCGAGTATCTCGACGTTCGGATCATGCCTCTCGAGGTCTACCGCGATTCGATCTGCGAGCTAGGTGGCACCACCAGGGCCGAGTTCGATGATCTCTTCGGTGAGCTGGTCGACCTTCCCGAAGTGGACCTGTCGCTTCAAGTGCCTCTTCCGAACGTCTGGACGCCCGCGATCGACCGTGCGGTCAGCGCGCTCGATGAGGACGACGAAGACGGATTCGACAAAGCACTCTCCGACGTGGTGTCGAGGGTCGATACGACGCGGCAGCGCCTCCTGCTCGCCCGCTCCGTCGTCCTCCTTCGAGATGCCGGGAAGATTTCGAAGAAGCTCGCCGCCCTCGCCATGATCGAACTCGACCAAGAGGATTCAGCCTTCTTCAGGTCCTCCGTGGCCCAGTCGCTCGCCGGTTGGCCGGCGACCAGCCCACGCCCTCCGGGCTCCTCGTAGCCGCTCGCTGAGCCCAAAGCGCCGGGATCAGGCCCATCGGATCCGCCTATTGGCGCCCTTAAGACGGGTTTTGTCCACCCCAGCGGTCGCCCCTCGCGTTCGGTCGTCATCACTCAGTTCGAGTTCAATATCGCCTATGGGGCGACATCGACACATCCCACGAAAGAGGAGACGACGATGAGTGATACTCAGATAACCAAGGCGTTCAAAGCTCACCAACACACTCGTCAAGCGATCAGCCTCCGCGGGTTGCGAGCTCAGGTCAAGAGGGCTGACGGAATCAATGCGAAGATCGCCGTATTCCTGACCAACGTCGTCGGGTCAATGTGGTGTGCCTACGCCTTTGCGATCCTTGCCTTTATCGGATTGCCTGCCGCATTGAAGCCGGGAGGTGAAGGGATCATCTCCTGGGTTGCGCAGACCTTCCTCCAGCTGGTGTTGCTGTCCGTCATCATGGTCGGGCAGAACGTCCAGGCCGAGGCAGGAGATGTTCGATCGCAGCACACCTATGACGACACTGTGCAGATACTCGATCGGCTCGATATACACACTCAAGGTGGCATCAAGGATCTGGCTGATCGTATCGATGAGTTGGAAGCGAAGATTGACGGTTAGCCGATACGGGTCTGAATCTCGCCGGAGTGCCCCCCTATGCTGCCGGGACAGGGTGCCACCATGCGGCACACCGGGGATAGCCGATCAACTACTCTCGCTTGATGGGACAACCGGGGGGCGGCGGCCAAGCTGTGACGCAAGCTATGCCCAGCACTGCTCAAGCTCGAATCATTAGCGCCGCACTGGAGCTGTTCGCTCAGAACGGTGTTGGAGGAACCTCGCTGCAGATGATTGCCGACGCAATCGGTGTGACGAAGGCTGCCGTCTATCACCAGTACAACACCAAGGACGAGATCGTGCTCGCCGCCGCCCAGGCTGAACTGGAAAGGGTTGACGCGGTTGTTCGTGCCGCCGAGGCTGAGTCGACGCCGGCGCAGGCTCGTAAGACGCTGGTCACAGGGATGGTCGATCTCGCCGTCGCTCACCGCCGCACTGTGAGTACCGTCCTGAACGACCCGGTCATTGTCCGCTTCTTTGCCGAGCACGAATCGTTCCGCCCCGTCATGGACCGGATGAGTCGTGTCCTCATGGGCGACGGCTTGGGACACGAAGCACGCGTCTCAACGGCAATGCTGACCGCTGCGATCAGCGGTACAGTCATGCACCCTCTCGTTGCCGGACTTGACGACGAAGTGCTTCGATCCCAGCTACAACGACTAGCCGAACGCCTTCTCCCGGCGATGAATACGAAGCCCCAGCAGTCCCAATCGGCAACCCGAAGTTAAGGAGCCTCTCTGCCGTCCTATTCAGGACGAACGTACTCGGGGTCTGATTCATCCCGAATGGACAGTCGCCATTTGCAGCAGACCTCGTCCTTGCTCACACGGGGTGGGATCGCCAAAATCTCAACCTTCATATTCGGGTCGTACATCTTGGCCGTCTCGATGATGGCGGCGGGACACGAGGTATGTGACGCCTTCTCGGCAATGTCTGGCCGACCCAACGCTTCCCATTGATCCACCGACACGCACTTGTTGAATGTGAAGACTCCGACCTCTTTCTCGGGCATCTCGAACGTCATCTCGAAGGCCTTTCCGGGGAACGAGGTTGCGTCCACCTGTATATCCTTCATGAAGGCCTCCACCGGGTCCCCGGAGATCTTCATCCACCGCGCCTTGATGTCCTTCGCTGCTGGCAGCAACCTCTCACTCCATAGAGTCCACTGGAAAGCGAACATCTCGTCCAGACCGTCTCTCATAACGATCACCAGCGCCCACGACTCGATGGCAGCAAGCAGAAATTCATGGCTGCCGAGCGCGAGCTTCACCAGGCGCTCTTTGGAGTACTGCGCCCAATCCGGCTTGGGCTTGTACGGGTTGACGAGAATCACACCGCCTCGGGCTACCTCTGCCTCTACTTCCTTCTGCTTCTCAGTGATCAGGGCCTCGGCCTCGTCGTTGGTGAGTTCCATCCAGTTGTCGATCATCCCCCGCAGTTGGGGAAGAATGGTGTCTCGCCACGCTTCCGCCTGGATGCGTTGCATGTCGTCGCGTCCATATCGCTCTGCGACGGAGTCTGCCCAGCCTTCGATGCAGACCCGGTAGTACTCGTCGCTCATCTCCAGCATGTTGATGAGCGCATCCTTCGAGAAATCCGAGAACCTGAGGTCCCCATTGAAGGGACCGCTGTAGTCCGGCAGTTCAAGACTGTCGTCAGGACTGATGTCGGAGCGAGTGTCGTGACCAACCTTCATGTACTTGCCCGGTGGATCGACAACTGGAAACTTCTTGAAATGGATGAGATCGACCGGAATGTCGAGTCCCACTTCTTGCTGATGATCCTCGTAGTTGGCGCCCACCTTCCGAACCTCGGACAACGTCTCTTTGACGTGGTCGTCGATGTCTGACATGGCGGAACCCCCTTACGTCGGTGACTTGGCTGGTCAACCTCGGCCCAAGGTAGCCAATCGGCTATCCGCGGTCAACCTGTTGGGCTGGCCTGCCGCAGTTCGCCGATTCAGAGGTGGGCCGAATCGCTTAGAAGACGTAGGGCACGAGCATTTTCGTCGAATGCTTGTAGGCCGGGTAGGTGTCGGGAAACTGTCCGGCTAGATAACGCTCCTCGACGCTCGCGGCGTAGATGAAATAGACGCCGGCCAAGGCCGTAGCGATCAGCCAGTACCAGCTCAGCGCCACCGAGGTGCCGATGGTCCCGAGCAAGATCCCGGAGTAGATGGGATGGCGGGTCAGACGGTAGGGACCGCTGGTCACCAGTTCGGGCTCGGCTTTCTGCGACATAGGGGTACCCCAGTTGCGCCCGATGTTCACGCGGGCCCACACGGCGAACCCCAGTCCTAGGACGAAGAGGAAGAGCCCGAGCCCGGCCCGCCATGGGTCCGTGTTGAGGCTCGCGCCCCGGAACGCGCCCATCCGGAACAGGACCAGCACCACGACGATGATCAGCGCCCGGATGCGCAGTTCGCGGGACCACGGGACGCGTTCCCTCTTCATGGTGAACGCCGCCACCAGCCAGTAGACCCAGAACAGCACCCACCCGATGGCGATGACAAGCTCGATCGCGTGCATCCGGCTCAGACTTCCGTCGATGCCTGGTTGTGACCGCTACTTGGTGAGGGATGGTGCGGCACAGGCTCAATCTACGACCAAGCCCTGCCCCATATCGCCGACACCGTTTTGGGGATGCCCTGTGCGACCGGACTGAACGAAGACGGGGCATGAGACCGAGGCGGTGGAACTAGCCACGTGCTCGGCCTACGGCGACCCAAGTCAGCGCGGGGTTACCGACTTGACATCCATCACCACGGATGCGGTCCCCCGAGAGGCTGGTCGGCACAGGAAAATTGACGCCGGTGTCAGGTTCGTTGCAGCATGGCCGACGCGCCGCCGGGGGTCAATCCCGGGGGTGATCGCCGAATTTTGCACGACAGAGTTTGCCTGCCTGGGGGCGCCGGCCGAGGAGCTCGTCCCCGTCGCCATGCCTTGCGGGTGACGTGCCAGCCATTTCCGACGACTTCACGATCCCGGTCTTCGAGCCGGCCTGAGGAGCACAGACCATGCCCGACGCAGCCACCACCACCGACGCCGTGATCGTCGCGGCGGTCCGGACCCCGATCGGCCGTGCCGGCCGCAGCCTGGCCGGGCTCTCCCTGTCCGACATCGGGATGCAGACGGTGGCCGGCGCAATCTCGACCGCCGGGATCGACGCGGGCGACATCGACGACCTGCTCCTCGGGGAGGCCGTCCAGGGCGGGGGCTGCACCGCCCGCTACGTCGCCAACGCGCTGGGGCTCCCTCCCGACACGCCGGGCGGCGCCGTGCAGCGACAGTGCGCCACCGGGATGATGGCCGTCCAGGAGGCCGCCGCCAACATCCGCTCGGGCATGGCCGAGGCGGTCGTCGCCGGCGGCATCGAGTCGATGACCCGCGGGCCGCTCATGTTCGCCCGGTCGCCGGTCCCGTTCGGGATCATGGAGCGCTTCAGCCCCCCGAGCCACCCGGACTCGCCCGAGGCCCCCAACATGAACATGTTGATCACGGTCGGCGAGAACACGGCGCGTGAATGCGGCATCACCCGCGAGGAGTCGGACTTCTGGTCCTTTCACTCGAACCTCCGGGCGGTCGCGGCGACCGACGACGCTCGCTTCGCCGAAGAGATCGTGCCTGTGGTCGTGCCGGCCGGGCGGGGCGAGACCGTCACCGTGCGCGTCGACGAGCAGCCACGGCGCGACACCTCGCTCGAGAAGCTGGCGGCGCTGCCGTCCCTCACCGGGCCGGGCGGCCAGGTCACGGCCGGGAACTCCTCGGCCATCACGGACGGCGGCGCGGCGCTCGTGGTGGTCGCCCGGTCCTACGCCGAGGCACATGGCATGGAGCCGCTGGCGACCGTCCGGTCGTGGAACTCGTGCGGGATCGAGCCCGCCCGCACCGGACTGGCGCCCACGGTGTGCGTCCCCCGGGCGCTGGCCCGCGCCGGGCTGAGCGAGTCCGAGGTCGACCTGGTCGAGATCAACGAGGCCTTCGCGACGATGGCCGTGGCCTGCGCACGCAAGCTCGGCTTCCCCCACGACGTCGTCAACGTGAACGGCGGCGCCATCGGGCTGGGCCACCCCATCGCGGCGTCGGGCGCCCGCATCCTGGTCACCCTCGTCCACGAGCTGCGCCGGCGAGGCGGGGGCATCGGCGTCGGCACGCTCTGTGCCGGCGGGGGCATGGGGTCGGCCACCGTGCTCGAGGTGCACGCGCCCAGCGTGTAGGCGCTTACTCCTTGTCGTCACCGCCTTCGGCCATGTGGGTCTTGATGGAATTCACGACGGCGGGGTCCAGCAGCGTCGTGACGTCGCCGAGGGGGCGGTCGTCGGCGACGTCACGCAGCAGGCGGCGCATGATCTTGCCGCTGCGCGTCTTGGGGAGCTCCGGGGTCAGCATGATCTGCCGCGGCTTCGCGATGGGCCCGATCTCCCGCGCCACGTGGTCGCGCAGCTCCCGCACGAGTGCCTCGCCATTCTCGCCTTCGGCGGCCTCGGTGCCCTTCACCGTGACGAACGCGACGATGGCCTGGCCCGTGGTCGCGTCACTGGCCCCGACCACGGCCGCCTCGGCCACGGCGGGGTGGCCGACGAGGGCATGCTCCACCTCGGTGGTGGAGATCCGGTGTCCCGAGACGTTCATGACGTCGTCCACCCGGCCGAGTAGCCACAGGTCGCCGTCCTGGTCGCGTTTGGCGCCATCGCCCGCGAAATAGCGCCCGGGAAAGCGCGCCCAGTACGTCTCCTTGTACCGCTCGTCGTCCCCGTAGATGCCGCGCAGCATGCCCGGCCACGGCTCGGTGAGCACGAGGTAGCCGCCCTCGCCGTTGCCGACGGAGCGGCCGTCGTTGTCGATGACGTCGGCCGAGACGCCGGGGAACGGCGTCATGGCCGCACCCGGCTTGGTGGTGGTGATCCCGGGCAGCGGCGTGATCAGGATGCCCCCCGTCTCCGTCTGCCACCAGGTGTCCACGATCGGGCACCGCCCGCCGCCGATGTGGGTGCGATACCAGATCCACGCCTCCGGGTTGATCGGCTCGCCGACCGACCCCAGCAGCCGCAGGCTGGACAGGTCGTGCTCGGCCGGCAGGTCCTCCCCCCACTTCATGAAGGTGCGGATCGTCGTCGGCGCCGTGTAGAGGATGTTGACCCGGTAGCGCTCGACGATCTGCCACCAACGGTCGCGAGTGGGCGTGTCGGGCGTCCCTTCGTACATGACGGACGTGGCGCCGTTGGCCAGCGGGCCGTAGACGATGTAACTGTGCCCGGTCACCCAGCCGATGTCGGCCGCGGTCCAGAAAACATCGGTCTCGGGCTTGAGGTCGAAGACGAGGCGGTGCGTGGCCGAGACGTGGGTGAGGTAGCCGCCGCTCGTGTGCAAGATCCCCTTCGGCTTGGCCGTCGTGCCGCTGGTGTACATGATGTAGAGGGGATGCTCGGCGTCGAAGGACTCGGCAACGTGATGCTCGGGCTGGCGGTCGACCACGTCGTGCCACCACGCGTCACGGCGTTCGTCCCAGGCGACATCCTGACCGGTGCGCCGGACCACGAGCACGCGTTCGACGTCCGGGCACTCTTGCACCGCCTCGTCCACGGCCGGCTTGAGCGCGCTCGGAGCACCACGCCGGTAGCCTCCGTCCGCCGTGATCACGAAGTGGGCGTCGCAGTCGAGGATCCGGCTGCGCAGGGCGTCCGAGGAGAAACCACCGAACACCACGGTGTGCGGCGCGCCCAGCCGGGCGCAGGCCAGCATGGAGATCACCGCCTCGGGGATCATCGGCAGGTAGATCGCGACCTTGTCGCCCGCCCGCACGCCCAGTTCGGTCAGCGCGTTGGCCGCCTGGCACACCGAGGCGAGGAGGTCGCGGTACGTGATCGTGCGGGTGTCGCCGGGCTCACCCTCCCAGTGGAAGGCGACCCTCTCCCCGAGGCCGGCGTCGACGTGGCGGTCCAGGCAATTCACCGCGACGTTCAGCTTGCCGCCGACGAACCACTTGGCGAAGGGGGGATCCCAGTCGAGCACCCGGGACCACGGCTCGGCCCAGGACAGACGCTTCGCCTGGCTCTCCCAGAAGGCGAGGGGATCGGCCCGCGCGTCTGCGTAGATCCCAGGCTGCGCGTTGGCCTCCTTGGCCAGACCCTCGGGAGGCGGGAAGGTCCTCGTCTCGTTCAGCAGGGCCGACAATCCCTGCTCGTGGCTCTCGCTCATGTGGCCTCCTGGTGCGCCTCCGACATCGGTACCCTGCCTATCAGACGCGTGACGAGAGGACCGACGAGGGAGACGCGGCTCTAGCTCCCGCCCCGGAGCTCGAATCCGTCGAAGGTGAAGGCCGGTGTCACGGTCGCCCCGACGAGCGCGTAGCGACCCAGGGGTCGGGCAGAC
>CAVVPG010000008.1:0-297246 GCA_963750075.1 uncultured Acidimicrobiaceae bacterium | reverse complement strand
TCAACCGCAGCGCCGGCGACATCGTCCGCTTCCTCCTGCTCCAGGGCGAGATGGTGATGGCGACCCAGTCGCTGAGCGACGACATGATCGAGCTGTTCGCCGCCGAGCTCGGCGCCGACGTCCGCCTGGTCGACCCGGGCGAGGAGCAGGAGGCCGAGCTGCTGGCCCGCTACTTCGAGGACGAGGACGAGGAGGACGAGGCCGACCAGCGGCCCCGGCCGCCCGTCGTCACCGTCATGGGCCACGTCGACCACGGCAAGACGCTGCTGCTCGACCGGATCCGCTCGACCGACGTGGTCGCCGGGGAGGCCGGCGGCATCACCCAGCACATCGGCGCCTACCAGGTGGAGTGGCAGGGCCACCCGATCACGTTCATCGACACCCCGGGCCACGCCGCCTTCACGGCCATGCGGGCCCGCGGCGCCGCAGGTCACCGACATCGTCGTGCTGGTGGTGGCGGCCGACGACGGCGTCATGCCCCAGACGATCGAGGCCATCGACCACGCCAGGGCGGCCGACGTGCCGATCATCGTGGCCGTCAACAAGATCGACCGGCCCGACGCCGACCCCGACGCGGGTGCTCCAGCAGCTCTCCGAGCGCGGCCTCGTGCCCGAGGCCTGGGGCGGCGACACGATCGTGGTCGAGGTGTCCGCCCTGCAGGGCACCGGGATCGACGACCTGCTCGAGCAGATCATCCTGGTGGCCGAGATCGAGGAGCTCGACGGCCCGGCTCGAGGGCGAGGCCCGGGGCGTCGTGCTCGAGGCCAACCTCGAGGCCGGCCGGGGCCCGGTGGCCACGGTCATCGTCCAGCACGGCACGCTGCGCGTCGGCGACCCGGTGGTGGCCGGTGCCGCCTGGGGCAAGGTCAAGGCGCTCATCGACGACCGCGGCGACCACGTCAAAGAGGCCCTGCCGTCGACGCCGGTCCAGGTGCTCGGCTTCTCCGAGCCGCCCTACGCCGGCGACGAGCTGCGGGTGGCCAAGGACCTGGCCCGGCCCGGACGCTCGGCGAGGCCCGGGCCCAGCGCTTCCGCCTCTCGGGCCACCTTCCGGTCGCCGCCGCGGCCGGGGCCCGGCTCGAGGACCTCTTCGAGCAGATCCAGCGGGGCGAGACGGCCACGTTGAACCTCGTGCTGAAGGCCGACGTGCAGGGCTCGCTCGAGGCGGTCACCGAGTCCCTCAAGCGCCTCGAGCGCGACGACGTGAAGCTGAGCTTCGTCCACCGGGGCGTCGGTGGCATCACCGAGAACGACGTGCAGCTGGCGGCGGCCTCGAACGCCACCATCATCGGCTTCAACGTGCGGCCCGACCGGCGGTCGCGGGAGCTGGCCGAGACGCCGACGTCGAGATCCGGACCTACGAGATCATCTACAAGCTCCTCGAGGACATCGAGGCCGCCATGCTGGGCCTGCTCTCCCCGGTCTTCGAGGAGGTCGTCACCGGCGAGGCCGAGGTGCGCGAGGTCTTCCGGGTGCCCCGGGTCGGGGCCGTCGCCGGCTGTTACGTGCGCGACGGCAACATCACCCGGGGTTCGAAGGTGCGCTTCCTGCGCGAGGGCACGATCATCTGGAAGGGCACGATCACCTCGCTGCGGCGGTTCAAGGACGACGTGCGCGAGGTCGCAGCCGGGCTTCGAGTGCGGCATCGGCCTCTCGGACTTCCAGGACCTGAAGGAGGGCGACATCATCGAGACCTTCGAGGAGCGCGAGATCCCCAGGACCTGAAGGGCTCAGAGACGGCACGAGCGAAGAGCTGACGCGGTGAAACGGCGCACGGCGCCCTACCCGCGGGCCCTGCGGGTCAACCAGGTGCTGCGCCAGGTGGTGGCCGAAGAGCTCGAGCGGCTGGCCGACGCCGACGAGCTGCCGCATGGTCACCGTCACCTCGGTCGACACGGCCGCCGACCTGCGGACCGCCGACGTGTACCTGGCCTCCCTGGCCGAGAGACGGCGGAGGCGCTCGAAGAGCGCCGGGGCCACCTCCAGCGCTCGTCGGCTCCCAGGTGCGATGAAGCGCACGCCGCGGCTCGACTTCCGCGCCGACCCGGCCGTCGCCGCCGGCTCGAGGGTCGAGGAGCTCCTGCGGCGCCTGCACGAGGAGGAGCCCCCGGTCGACGAGCCAGTGACGACGAGCCAGGGTGAGCGCCGGCTGCGGTCGACGCCGGTGAGCGTCAGCGGCCTGGTCGTGGTCGACAAGGAGGCGGGCTGGACCTCCCACGACGTCGTGGCCCGCTGCCGCCGCATCTTCGGGCAGCGCCGGGTCGGGCACGCCGGCACCCTCGACCCCGACGCCACCGGCGTGCTGCTCGTCGGCCTGGGCCGGGCCACCCGGCTGCTGCGCTTCCTCACCGCGCTGCCCAAGACCTACACGACCGAGATCGTGCTCGGCACGGCCACCTCCACCCTCGACGCCTCGGGCGAGGTGACCGGCACGTGGGACATGTCGCACGGTCACCCCCGAGCGGTCCGCGCGCGCCGCGGCCGCGCTGACGGGCGAGATCGAGCAGGTGCCGCCCATGGTCTCGGCGGTCAAGGTCGGTGGCCGCCGCCTGCACGAGCTGGCCCGGCAGGGCGTGGAGGTCGAGCGGCCGCCCCGGCCCGTGACGGTCTACCGCTTCGACACCGAGCCCGACCCCGGGCGGCCCGGCGTGTACCGGGCCGAGGTCGAGTGCTCGTCGGGCACCTACGTCCGGGTGCTGGCCGAGGACCTCGGGATGGCGCTCGGCGGCGGCGCGCACCTGCGCCACCTGCGGCGCACCCGCATCGGTTCGTTCGGCGAGGCCGAGATGCGCCCGCTCGACCGCATCGGCCCCGACGCCGTCCTCACGCCGGCCCAGGCCATGCGCGACCTCGACCCGTCGACGTCGAGGCGGCCGGTGGCGGCGTCCATCCGCACGGGCCTCCCGCTCGACCGGGTGCCGCTCGGCGCGGCGGGCGACGGGCCGTGGGCGATGGTCGACGGACGGGGGAACCTGCTCGCCGTCTACGAGGCCACCGGCACCGACCGCATCCGGCCGGCCGTCGTGCTGGCCGGGGGATGACGACGGCCCGACTACCCTCGGTCGCGATGCCAGGACCGGGAACCGCCGTCACCATCGGCGCCTACGACGGCGTCCACCTCGGCCACCGCGCCCTCCTGCGCGACCTGTCGCGCCGGGCCGCCGGCGCCGGCCTCTCGACGGTGGTGGTCACCTTCGACCGCCATCCCGGCCACGGTCGTGCGGCCCGACTCGGCCCCCCTGCAGCTCACCGACCTCGAGCAGAAGCTCGAGCTGCTGGCCGACTGCGGCATCGACCGCACGCTCGTGGTGCCCTTCGACGACGACCCGGGCCGACGAGTCGGCCGAGGACTTCGTCAAGGAGGTCCTGGTCGACGAGCTCGGCGCGCGCTGGTCGTGGTGGGCGAGGACTTCCACTTCGGGCACGGCCGCAAGGGCAACGTCGCGCTCCTGCGCCGGCTCGGCGCCGAGCACGGCTTCGAGGTGGTCGGCGTCGGCCTGACCGGCGACGGGCCGAGCCGGTCTCCTCGACCCGGATCCGGGCCCTGATCGCCGAGGGCGACGTGGCCGGCGCGGCCGCGCTGCTGGGCCGCCCCCACGAGGTCCGCGGCCCCGTGGTCCGCGGCGACGGCCGGGGCGGGCCCGAGCTGGGGTTCCCGACCGCCAACCTCGCCGTCCCCGACGACATCGCCCTGCCGGCCGACGGCATCTACGCCGGCCGCTACAGGCGGCCCGACGGCTCGGTGCACCCGGCGGCCATCTCGGTCGGGCGGCGCCCCACCTTCTACGAGCCCGGGACGGCCCCGGTGCTGGTGGAGGCCTACCTCCTGCACTTCGACGGCGACCTCTACGGCGAGCCGGCCCGGGTCTCGTTCGCCGACCGGCTCCGGGCCGAGCAGCGGTTCGAGTCGATCGAGGCCCTGGTGGCCCAGATGCACGCCGACGTGGCGGCCACCGAGCGGGTCCTCGCCTCGGCCGATCTCCCTGATCAGCGGCCAGCTGCTACCATGTTCGGCGGCCGGGGAAGGTTCCCGGCGCACTCCGACGAGCTCTTCGAGGTTCTTCCTTCATGCCCGACACGCAGGCCACCATCGCCGAGTACCGGCTGCACGACACCGACACCGGTTCGCCCGAGGTGCAGATCGCGCTGCTGTCGGGACGGATCAACCACCTCACCGAGCACCTGAAGGAGCACAAAGGGGACCACCACACCCGGCGGGGCCTGATGAAGCTCATCGGCCAGCGCCGCCGGCTGCTCGACTACGTCCGCAAGAACGACGTCGAGCGCTACCGCACCATCATCGGCCGTCTCGGCATCCGACGGTAGCGGCGGCACCACACACACGGGCGTCTCGAGCCACTGGCTGCCAGTCGCCGGTCACTTCGACGAGAGAGGTGGTCGACCACTGGGAACCAGACACGGAGATGCCCCCGACAAACGAGGAGCATCATGGCTGATGCCATTTCCGTCTCGGCCCCGATCAGCGGGACCGACCGCACCATGTCCTTCGAGGCCGGGAAGCTGGCCCAACTGGCCGACGGCGCCGTCCTGGCCCGCATCGGCGACACCGTCCTGCTGGCCACGGCCACGGCGGCCCGCTCGGTGCGGGAGGGGACCGACTTCTTCCCCCTGACCGTCGACATCGAGGAGCGGGCGTACGCCGCCGGGCAAGATCCCCGGCTCGTTCTTCCGCCGGGAGGGCAAGAGCTCGGACCAGGCCATCCTGACCTGCCGGCTCATCGACCGCCCGCTGCGCCCGTCGTTCCCCGAGGGTTTCCGCAACGAGGTCCACGTCGTCGGCACGATCGTCGGCGCCGACCAGGTCAACCCGCACGACGTGCTGGCCATCAACGCGGCCTCGGCGGCCCTGATGATCTCGGGCATCCCCTTCGACGGCCCCATCGGCGCGGTGCGGATCGCCTACACGACCGAGGGCACCTGGATCCCGCACCCGACCTTCGAGGAGGGCGAGGAGTCCACCTTCGAGCTCGTCGTGGCCGGCCGCGCGCTGACCGAGGACGCCGACAGCGAGATCGCCATCATGATGGTCGAGGCCGGCGGGACCGAGAGCTCGTGGTCCTACTACGAGGCGGGCGCGCCCAAGGTCACCGAGGAGGTGCTGGCGGCAGGCCTCGAGGCGTCCAAGCAGTGGATCCGCGAGTCCATCAACCTGCAGCGCCAGCTCGTGGAGGCCTTCACCGCGGCCCGCGGGCCCGATCGAGACCATCCCGTTCAGCACCTTCACCGACTACGAGGACGACGTCTGGGCGCGGGTGGAGGCCGTCGGCACCGAGCCGATCGCCAAGGCCAACCTGGTCACCAGCAAGGCCGAGCGCAACGCCGCCCTCGACGGGGCCGGCGAGGAGATCCGCGCCGCCCTCGGCGACGAGTTCGCCGACCGGCCGGGCGAGGTCAAGGCCGCGATCCGCTCGCTGACCAAGAAGCTGGTGCGCAAGCGCATCGTCGAGGACGGCGTCCGCGTCGACGGCCGGGGCACCTCGGACATCCGCCCGCTGTCGGCCGAGATCGACCTGTTCCCGACCGCGCACGGCTCCGCGCTCTTCCAGCGCGGCGAGACCCAGGTGCTCAACGTGACGACGCTCGGCATGCCCCGCATGAACCAGCTGCTCGACACGATCACCCCGGTCGAGTCCAAGCGCTACATGCACCACTACAACTTCCCGCCCTTCTCGACCGGCGAGACCGGCTTCATGCGTGGGCCGAAGCGCCGCGAGATCGGTCACGGGCTGCTGGCCGAGCGGGCGCTGCTGCCCGTCGTACCCAGCGCCGAGGAGTTCCCCTACACCCTGCGCGTCGTCTCCGACGTGCTGGCGTCGAACGGGTCGACGTCCATGGCTTCGGTGTGTGGCTCGACGCTCTCGCTGATGGCCGCCGGGCGTCCCGATCAAGGCCCCGGTGGCCGGCATCGCCATGGGCCTCGTCTACGACGGCGGCACCTACGTGACCCTGACCGACATCCTCGGCTCCGAGGACGCCTTCGGCGACATGGACTTCAAGGTGGCCGGTACGGCCGACGCCGTCACCGCGCTGCAGCTCGACACGAAGATCGACGGCCTCCCGGCCGACGTGCTGGCCAAGGCGCTGCTGCAGGCCAAGGAGGCCCGCCTCACCATCCTCGACGTCATGGCGGGCGCCATCGCCGAGCCCCGCGACGCAGGTGGCGGCCAGCGCGCCGAAGATCGTCTCCATGGAGATCCCGATCGACAAGATCGGCGAGGTCATCGGACCCAAGGGCAAGGTCATCAACACGCTGCAGCAGGAGACCGGGGCCGACATCGCGGTCGACGACGACGGCGTCGTCGGCACGGTCACCATCGGCGCCAAGGACGGCAACGCCGTCGAGGAGGCGCGTCGGCGGATCTCGTTGATCCTCGACCCGCCCACGGCCGACGTCGGGGCCGTCTACGCGGGCAAGGTGGTCAACATCACGAAGTTCGGTGCGTTCGTGAACGTGCTGCCGGGCCGCGACGGCCTGCTGCACATCTCCAAGCTGTCCTCGCTGGCCGGCGGCAAGCGCATCAACAACGTCGAGGACGTGCTCATCCTCGGGCAGCCGGTCGAGGTGCGGGTGGACGACATCGACCCCCAGGGCAAGGTGTCGCTGTCGCTGGCCTCGGTGCCCGAGGCGCCCCGCAGACCGCGGGCGGCGCGGGCGACGGGCAACGGCGACACCGCCCCGTCCGCGGCCGCCGGCCCGGCGTCGACGCCGGCGTCGGCGTCGACGTCGACGTCGGCCCCTCCTTCGAGGACGCCTTCGAGGCCGAGCTGGTGGCGGACCTGGGCGACCTGGGCCCCGGGGCGGCCGAGGCCGAGAGCGGGCGGGGCGACCGCGGCGACCGCGGCAACGACCGCCGTCCTCGCGCGGGCGTTCCCGCCGTCGTTGATCGAGACGTCCGTCCTGCCGTGCGGCATCCGCCTGGTCACCGAGACCATGGCGGACGTCCGCTCGGTGGCCGTCGCCTACTGGGTCGGCACCGGGTCGCGTGACGAGCCCGGCGAGCTCGCCGGGGCGTCGCACTTCTTGGAGCACCTGCTCTTCAAGGGCACCGCGGCGCGGTCGGCGGCGGCCATCGCCGAGGAGCTCGACGAGGTGGGTGGCGATTGCAACGCCTACACCACCAAGGAGTACACGACGTTCTACGTCCGCCTCCTCTCCGACCACCTGGCACTGGGGCTCGACATCCTGAGCGACATCATGTGGGAGCCCGCGCTGCGCCCCGACGACATCGAGGCCGAGCGCACCGTGATCCTCGACGAGATCCTGATGCACGCCGACGAGCCGGCCGACCTGGCGGTGAGCGCTGGCAGTCCGCCCTCTTCCCGGACCACCCGCTCGGGCGCGACACCCTCGGAACGGCGTCGTCGGTGCGGCGCACGACGCGTGAGGACATCACGACCTTCTTCGAGAGCCACTACCGGCCCGCCAACATGGTCGTCTCGGTCGCCGGCGACTGCCGGCACGAGTCCGTCGCGGCCGACCTGGAGCGTCGCTTCGCCGGGACCGCGGGCGGCGCGCCGCCGGCCCGCAGCGCGCCCGGGACCGACGTCGTCCCCCTGGACGTGGCGCGCCGGCCGACCGAGCAGGCACACCTCGTCTACGGGATGCGCTCGGTCTCCCGCTTCGACGAGCGGCGCTGGGCGCTGGCGGTCCTGAACCACGTGCTGGGCGGCGGGCTCTCGAGCCGCCTGTTCCAGAAGGTGCGCGAGCAGCGCGGCCTCGCCTACTCGGTGTGGTCGGAACGGGCGGCCTACGAGGACGCGGGTTCCCTGGCCGTCGTGGTCGGGACGGCACCCGATCACGTCGACGAGGTGTTGCGCATCGTCAGCGGGGAGCTCGAGCTGCTGGCCGGCGAGGGCGTGACCGAACGCGAGCTGGCCGTGGCCAAGGGCTACCTGGGGGCCGAGCTCCTGCTCTCGGGCGAGGACTCGGGCGCGCGGATGGGCCGCATCGGCTCGTCGCTGCTGCTGCACGGCGAGGTGCTCCCCGTCGACGAGGTCCTGGCCCGGATCGACGGCGTCGACCGCGCGCAGGTGCGCGAGGTCGCCACCCAGCTGGCGGAGGCGCCGCGCACGCTGAGTGCGGTCGGACCCTTCGGCGAGGAGGACTTCGAGTCCCACCTGCCCGCCATGGCCGCCCGGTAGCCTGCAGGCCATGCACACCGCCGGCGGTTCGCCGGTCATGCACAGGGTCGGTGTGGTGGGCGCCGGCGGCCGCATGGGCCAGGAGGTCTGCCGCGCCGTCAGCGATGCCGCCGACATGGAGCTCGTCGCCGCGGTCGACCCGGCACACGTGGGCGGCGACGCCTGCGGCAGGTCCATCGTCGGCGAGGTGCTCGCGCTGGCGGACCTCGGGGCCGAGGTGGTCGTCGACTTCACGATCGCCGAGGCGGTGCGCCACAACGTGCCGCACTACGCCCAGCTGGGCCTGCACGCCGTCATCGGGACGAGCGGGCTCTCCGATGCCGACCTGGCGGAGGTGGCGGCTCGCTTCGAGGCGGGAGGCACCAACGCGATCGTGGTGGCGAACTTCGCGCTCGGGGCCGTGCTCCTGGTGCACCTCTGCCGCATCGCGGCGCCGTTCATGGAGGGCGTCGAGGTGATCGAGCTGCACCACGACGCCAAGCGCGACGCGCCGTCGGGGACCGCCATGCACACGGCCGCGGCGATCGCCGAGGCACGCAGGGCGGCGAACGCCGGGCCGCTCCCGCCCGACCCGACGACCGACCTGGTGCTGCCCGGGGCGCGTGGCGCCGCAGGCCCCGACGGCGTCCACCTGCACTCCGTGCGGCTGCCCGGCCTGGTGGCGCACGAAGAGGTCATCTTCGGCGCGGCGGGCCAGACCCTGAGCGTGCGCCACGACTCCTACGACCGGCGCTCCTTCATGCCGGGCGTCCTGCTGGCCGTGCGCTCCGTGGCCGACCGCCCCGGCCTCACGGTGGGCCTCGAGGCGTTGCTGGGTCTGTGAACCCCGACGTCAGGGAGCGGCTCCTGCAGGCCACCTACGACTGCGTGGCCCGCTGGGGCCTGGCCAAGACGACCGTCGAGGATGCGGCCCGGGAGGCCGGCGTCTCGCGGGCGACCGTCTACCGCTACTTCCCCGGGGGTCGCGACGAGTTGATCTCCGCCGTCGTCGGCTGGGAGTTCGCCCGCTTCTTCCTCCGCCTCTACGAGGAGGTCTCCGACGCGGAGGGGTTGGAGGAGGTGATGGAGCGCGGCCTGATGTTCGCCCACCACGCGCTCGCCGAGCACGAGGTGCTCCAGCGCATCCTGGTGACCGAGCCGGACATCCTGCTGCCCCGGCTCACCATTGAGGCCGACCAGACCCACACGCTGGTGGCGGCCTTCCTGACGCCGTACCTGGTGCGCCACGGGATGGCCGAGGGTGCCGAGCTCGACCTGACCGCCGACTTCCTCGCCCGCATGGTGCTCTCCTACATCAGCGCACCGGGACGCTGGGACCTGAACGACCCCGCGCAGGTGGCGCTCCTCGTCCGGTCCGAGCTGCTGGCCGGCATCAGGTGAGCAGCTCGGACCCCGAGCCGGCGCCCCTGCCGCCGTGCTACCGCCACCCCGACCGGGCGGCCTCGGTCCTCTGTGCGCACTGCGACCAGCCCATCTGCACCGACTGCATGGTGCAGGCGCCCGTGGGCTGGCAGTGCCCCCCGTGCACGTCCGAGGGGGCGAAGCGCTCGCGCCACGTGCCGGCCTTCACCCACACCAGCCGGGGACGCACCGGCGTGGTGGGCTCGACCAACCCGACGCCCGTCGTCCTGGCCATCATCGCGGTGAACGTGGTGGTGTTCTTCCTCGAGCGCTTCGGCACGAACCTGAGCTTCGTCGACCGCTACGCCGACGAGCCCGACCTCGTCCACTTCCAGCACCAGTACTACCGGGCCTTCACCGCCATGTGGCTGCACGCCAACTTCCTGCACATCTTCTTCAACATGGTCGCCCTCCTGATCGTCGGTCCCGCCGTGGAGGTGCTGCTGGGCAAGGCGCGCTTCCTGGCGCTCTACCTCATCGCCGGGCTGGGCGGCAGCGTCGGCTCGTACCTCCTCGGCCCGCACAACGCGCTCGGTGTGGGGGCGTCGGGGGCGATCATGGGCGTGCTGGGCGCCTACGTGGTGGTGGGGATCAGGCGCCACCTGCCCGTGGCACCGGTCGTCGGCCTGCTGGTGCTCAACTTCCTCATCGGGTTCACCGGGAACATCGACTGGCGGGCCCACCTCGGTGGCCTGGTGACCGGCTCGGCCCTGGCCTTCCTCTACGACTACGCGGGGGGCCTGCGTGACCGGACGGCGGCGCTGGCGCTCGCCATCGGTGGCAGCGTGGCGGTCCTGGGCCTGCTCGCGCTGTTGATCACCGGCGTCGCCCCGGGCCACGTGAACCTGAGTTGAGCCGCGGTTGGTTGACAGTGAGACAAAAATCGCCATACTGTTTCATCAGTGGGCGAGGCTGCGGCTCGATCTGAACCCGGGGTCCCGGGTGCCCTGACGGGCGCGCGCGACGGCGTCGTGCGCCACCTCGGGGCCGACGACCGCTCCTCGACCCGTGTCCGCATCGTGGACGGCGCGCTGGAGTGCCTGGCCTGCCAGGGCGTCGCCAAGACCACGGTGGACGACATCGCACGGGCGGCCGGCCTGTCGAGGGCCACGCTCTACCGCACCTTCCCCGGGGGCAAGGAGGGCATCCTCGCCGCCGTGGTCGAGACCGAGGTCGCCCGGCTCTTCTCGTCGTTGGCGGTCGCCATGGGCGAGGCCACGGACCTCGAGGACGTGCTCGTCGCCGGCATGGTGGAGTCGGCCCGCCGGCTCCGCTCGCACGCCGCCCTGGGCTACCTGCTGGCGCACGAGCCCGGAGCCGTCCTGCCGCATCTCACGTTCGCCGAGCTCGACCGCGTGCTCATGGTGGCCGGCGACCTGGCGGCACCCTTCTTCGCGCGCTGGCTCGAGCCCGAGCAGGCCTCGCGGGCGGCCGAGTGGGCCGTGCGCATCGTCCTGGCCTACTGCTCCGGCCCGCCGGCGGGCACCGACCTCACCGACGCCGGCGACGCCCGGGCCCTCGTCCGCACGTTCGTCCTGCCCGGCATCCTGGCGCTCCGCGTCGACTCGGCCGGCGCGTCCTGCAGTGCAGTCTCCACGGCACCGCACCGTTCCACCAGACCACCAACCAGACCACACCTCAAGGGGGCTCCACGATGACCACGCTCGACGACGACCAGGCACGGTTCGGGTCAAATCTCGAACTGATCGGCCGCGAGAGCATCGACGACCTCGAGGCCGTGCTGAGCCTCGTCGGGCAGTACGACGTGGAGGGGTTCCATCGCGTCCCCGACAACTGCCCGGCCGAGTTCACCTGGGACTACGAGAAGGGCGCCAAGCCGCAGCTCGACAAGCTCTACGAGAAGGCCAAGAAGGCGCAGTGGAACGCCCAGACCGATCTCGACTGGTCGATCGAGGTCGACCAGGAGCAGGTGGTCATCGCCAACGCCGAGGCCAACCCGGCCCAGATGCAGTGGGACGAGGCCGCGCTGGTCGGCACCGCGCTCGAGAAGTGGGACGAGAAGAAGTTCGTGCAGTTCGGGATCGAGAACCAGAACTGGCTGCTCTCGCAGTTCATGCACGGGGAGCAGGGAGCGCTGCTCTGCACGGCCAAGATCGTCGAGACGGTGCCGTGGATCGACGCCAAGTACTACGCGGCCACCCAGGTGATGGACGAGGCGCGCCACGTCGAGGTCTTCTCGAAGTACCTCGACGAGAAGCTCTCGGGCCACTACCCGATGAACGCCCACCTGGGGCTCCTGCTCGACGACATCGTGGCCGACTCGCGCTGGGACATGACCTACCTGGGCATGCAGATCATGGTCGAGGGCCTGGCGCTGGCCGCCTTCGGGTTCATCCACATGATGACGACCGAGCCGCTGCTGAAGAAGCTCCTGCGCTACGTCATGGCGGACGAGGCGCGCCACGTGGCCTTCGGCGTCCTCAGCCTGCAGGAGTACTACAAGGAGCTCGGCGCGGCCGAGCTGCGCGAGCGCCAGGAGTTCGCGTTCGAGGCGGCCATCCGTATGAAGGACCGCATGGCGATGCAGGAGGTCTGGGAGCGCATGGAGGTCCCGACGGCCGACGTCGTCAAGATCATGGGGATGGCGCCCGAGCGCGACGACTTCCAGATCCTCTTGTTCTCCAAGATCGTCCCCAACCTCAAGAAGCTGGGCCTGCTCGACGCCGCCGACGGCTGGTTGCGCACCAAGTTCACCGAGATGGGCGCGATCGCCTTCGAGCACTTGACCGACTCGACCGAGGACGAGGACGCCTTCGCCGACGGGTCGCCCGCCGAGCGCGGCGTCGCCTGAGCACGACGCAGCGCTGGTAGCGTGAGGGGGCAATGAGCCCCGTACAGGACGCGCCCCGGTTCGGGCGGGTGATCACCGCCATGGTGACGCCCTTCGACGAGGGCGGGGCGCTCGACCTGCCGGTCGCCGTGGAGCTGGCCCGCTGGCTGGCGTCCCACGGCAGCGACGCGCTGGTCCTGAGCGGATCGACCGGCGAGAGCTCCGTGCTCACCGACGAGGAGAAGGTGGCGCTCTGGAGGGCGGTGGCCGAGGCCGTCACCGTCCCCGTCATTGCCGGGACGGGCTCCAACGACACGGAGCACTCGATCAAGATGACCTCACTGGCCGCCCGGAGCGGGGTGGACGGTGTGCTCGTGGTCACGCCGTACTACAACCGGCCGTCGCAGGCCGGGCTCTACGAGCACTTCCGGGCGGTGGCCGAGGCCGCGGGCGGCCTGCCCGTCGTCCTCTACGACATCCCGGTCCGGTCCGGGCGGCGCATCGCCACTGCCACGATGTTGCGCCTCGCCCGCGAAGTGCCGGCGATCGTGGCCCTCAAGGACGCTGCGGGTGACGCCCCGACGACGGCCCACCTGGCCGCCCGGGCGCCGGCGGGTTTCGAGATCTACAGCGGCGACGACGTCATGACGCTGCCTCTCCTGGCCGTCGGCGCCGTCGGCGTGATCAGCGTGGCGGCGCACTGGGTCGGGCCGCAGTTGCGCCGGGTGGTCGACGCCTTCCTGGCGGGCGACCTCGCCGGCGCCATCGCCGGCAACGCCGAGCTGCTCGACTCCTTCGACTTCGAGTCCTCGGCCGAGTTCCCCAACCCGCTGCCGGCCAAGGCCGTGCTGCGCGCGCTCGGCTTCCGGGTCGGCCAGTGCCGTCTGCCCATGGGGGCGTCCACGCCCGAGCTCGACGCCCAGGCGGCCAAGATCCTGGCCGCCGTCGGCCCACCCGCGGTCACGGTCGCCCCGCTTGGCTGAGCGGAGAAAACCGAAGCCCGTCCGGGTCGTCTTCCTCGGCGGACTCGGCGAGATCGGCCGTAACTGCGCCTGCATCGAGGTGGAGGGGCGCATCGTCATCCTCGACTGCGGGATCATGTTCCCCGAGCCCGACATGCCGGGCATCGACCTGGTCCTGCCCGAGTTCACCTACCTGCACGACCGCAGGGACCGGGTGGACGGGATCGTCCTGACCCACGGGCACGAGGACCACACCGGGGGGCTGGCCTACCTCCTGCGGGACCTCCATGCGCCGATCTACGGGTCCGAGCTCACCGTCGGCCTGGCGCGCCACCGGATCGAGGAGGCGGGCGTGGCGGACAACACCCGCTTCGTGTCCGTGGCGGACGGGGAGCGCTTGCGCATCGGCGGCTGTGACGTCGAGTTCATCCCGGTCACGCACTCGGTGCCCGAGGCGATGGCCATCGCGTTCCACACGCCGCAAGGGGTGATCCTGCACTCGGGTGACTTCAAGCTCGACCTGCAGCCGGTGGACGGCCGGCGGACCGACATGCCGCGCATGGGGGAGCTGGCCCGGACCGAGGGCATCCGGCTCCTGCTCTCGGACTCCACCAACGCCGAGGAGCCGGGCTTCACCGAGTCGGAGTCGACGGTGGGCGTCACGCTGCGGCGGGTCTTCGCCGCCCAGTCGGGCAAGCGCATCGTCGTGGCCTGCTTCGCCAGCCACATGCACCGGGTGCAGCAGATCATCGACGCCGCCGTCGCCAACGGCCGCAAGGTGGCCACGCTGGGGCGATCCATGGGCAAGAACGTCGAACTGGGGACCCGGCTCGGCATCATCAGCATTCCCGACGGCGTCCAGGTGGACATCGAGCACGTCGACGACGTGCCCCCGGGCGAGATGTGCGTCATCTCGACCGGCTCCCAGGGCGAGCCGATGTCGGCCCTGTCGCTGATGGCGACGGGGGAGAACAAGTGGCTCCGCATCGGCGAGGACGACGTCGTCGTGATCAGCGCCCACCCCATCCCGGGCAACGAGTGGTCGGTGGGCCAGGTCATCGACGATCTGCACCGGCGGGGCGCCGAGGTGGTGCACTCCGGGGCCGAGGCCGTCCACGTGAGCGGGCACGCCCGCCAGGGGGAGCTGCGCACGCTGATCGACGTGACCCGCCCGGAGTGCTTCGTGCCGGTGCACGGGGAGTACCGCCACATGGTGCACCACGCCCGGCTCGCGCTGTCCATGGGCCTCGACCCGGCCAAGGTGCTGCTGTGCGAGGACGGCGACGTGATCCAACTCGACGCCAAGGGGATCTCGCGCGACGGCCGGGTGCCTGCCGGCTACGTCTACGTCGACGGGACGGTGGGGGACATCGAGCACGGCGTGCTGCGGGACCGCCAGAAGCTGGCCGAGGAGGGCGTCGTGATGGTGGTGGTCACGGTCGACCGCCAGCAGGGCGCGCTGAGCTGCCCGCCGGTGATCGAGACCCGGGGCTGGGTGCACGCCCCGGAGGCCGAGGAGCTGCTGGAAGAGGCCAGCGAGGTGGTGGGGGCGGCGGTGACCCAGGCCCTGCGCGACGGGGCGCACGACATTGAGGTCCTCAGCCGCCACACCCGCAAGGCGTTGGGCAAATTCGTGGGCGACCGCACCAGACGCCGCCCGATGATCGTGCCCGTCGTCCTCATGGTCTGAGCTGCCCCGGATCCGGCCCGACGCCGCGGGTCTGGGTCCACCGCGCCTTCGCCTGCCCCGACGCAGCCAGGTCCACGTCGCCGTTGGTCGCCCCTCACCCTTTTTTGTGGCGCCGTTGTGCGCCCGAGGGTCCGAACGGCTCTATGGGCGACCGGCCCTTCTCGCCAGAATCGCTGTAGGCGGGGACCGGCTCACGGGCGGGTCTCGACGGGGTGGCCCCGCCCTCATCGACCATGGACAGAGAATCGACCGCACAGCACTGGCTCCTCAAGGCAAGCGCCGTCCTGGGCCGCGTGACGGGCGCGGAGACCCGCTTCTCGGCGGCCGTCAGCGTCAACGACGTCACCATGTTGGCGGCGGCGGACGAGCTGGAGGTCGCCACCCGTGAAGCGAAGGTGTGGACTGCGGCGAACCCGTGTCCCGATCAGGAGCTCGGCGGGCGCGTCGCGCTCATGTTGAACACCTGTGCCGAGGTGGCGCTCACCGCGCAGTGGGCGATCACCGACCCCGCGGCGGAGACCGAAATGGTCGTCGGCCGCCTCGGGGATCTCCTGGCCATCATCGACTTCCACTCCCAGACACTCGACGCCTGGTAGCCGGAGACGTCCCCGCCCGACCGATCGCGGGGCGGGCAGACTGGAGACGTGCTCCTCGTCGACGCCGCGAACGTGGTCGGATCCCGTCCCGACGGGTGGTGGCGTGACCGCCCGGGAGCGGCGCGGGCGCTCCTCGAGCGCGTGCAGGCGGCGGTCCGGGCGGGGCGCCTCCTCGAGCCTGTCGTGGTGGTGCTCGAGGGGAAGGCACGCGGCGGCGCCGAGCCGGGCGACGCCGAGGGGGTCACCGTCGTGCACGCGCCCCGCAGCGGCGACGACACCCTCGTCGCGGTCATCGCCGGGGCGGACGGTCCGGTGACGCTGGTGTCGGCCGATCGCGGGCTGCGCCAACGAGCCGCCGCACTGGGCGCGGGCGTGGCGAGCCCCGGGTGGCTGATCGGGCTCCTCGACGAGGACGGCGGAGCGGTCGCGCCCGGACCCGTGGGCCCCTGACCGGGGCCTACCCGAGCGACCGGCCGGTCGCTTCGAGCTCTTCTTGGAGGATGCCCAGCGCCCTGGGCCCCATGCCGTGCAGCTCCTTCAGCTCTGCCGCGGGGACGCCGGCGAGCTGGCTCAGGCGGGTGTAGCCGGCGCCCACCAGCGCCCTGGTGGCCGGGGCACCGATGCCCTTGGGGAAGTGCGTGGCCTGGTCGGTCATTGCCGCACCTCACCGACCCCCGGTGGGGCGAGGGTATTCCGGGAGAGATCGCCGACGGCACTCGGGATCGGTGGCAGGTCGGCGCCTCGGGACCGGGACGGATGGATCGCTTGACACGGTGCAGCACCGGGCCCAGAGTGCAATTTCCCAGAGTGCAATTCGATGGCCTGCGCGGGTTCGCCCCGCACGACCCACGGGAGGAACAGATGAGCTCCACCGCCAGCCTGATCACGCTGCTCGCTTCGGTTGCGTTCGCCCTGATCGTGATCGCCGTGGTCGTGCGGGTCGCACCGCAGTCCTCGTCGAGCTGACCTCGTCGGCGTCACCCCCGGGTGCCGCCGCGGGCGAAATCGGACCAGAGGCGGACCCACTGGCCCCACACGGCAGGCGGGTAGTCGTGGCCCATGCCGTCGATCTCCACGTAGCGCGCACCCGGGATGAGCTCGGCCGTGCGCCGGCCCCCGCTGGGGTCGATGAGCGTGTCCCGGCTCCCGTGCAGCACGAGCACCGGCAGGTCGACCTGGGCCAATTGTTCCGCGCGGGAGCCGTCCTTCATCACGGCCCTCATCTGGCGAGCGATTCCCTCCGGACAAAAGCAGCGGTCGTACGCGGCGCCGGCCCGGGCGCGGATCAGGTCCTCGTCGAGCCACTCGGGTTTGGAACCGTAGACCCGCAGCGCCGCGACCTGGTGCTCGATGTAGGCCGATCGCGAGGACGGTGGCGGCGCCATCAGGAATTCGAGGGCCTCCGGCGAGCTGTCGCCCGAACCGGGTTCCCCCGTGCGCGACATCACCGACGTCACGGTGAGCAGGCGATCAGGGTGCTCGATGGCCAGCCGTTGCACGATCATGCCGCCCATGGAGCACCCCATGACGTGCGCCTTCCCGACGCCGATTGCGTCGAGGACCGCGATGGCGTCCTTGGCCATGTCGGTCAGCGCGTAGTCGGCATGCGCCCGTTTCGTGGACAGCCCGACGTCACGGTTGTCGAAGCGGACGACGCCGTACCCCTCGTCGCAGAACATCTGGCACCACTCGACGGCGTAGTTGATGCACTGCGATCCGAGGCCGTTCACCAGCAGGAGCGTCGGCCGGCCCGGCTCGCCGAACGACTCGTAGTGGATCTCGACATCTCCGTTGCGCGTCGTGCTCATGCGCCGTGGATGGTAACGGAGGCGGGACCCATCCCGCCGGTTCAGCGCCGCAGGAACTTCACCAGAGCCGCGATCCGGTTGCTCACCACGGCGTCGACGCCGGCCTCCGTCACCCGGGCCATGTCCCCGGGGTCGTCCACCGTCCAGGTCGACACGCTCCGTCCGCCGCCGTGCACGGCCGCCACACCCTCGGGCGTCACCAGCCCGAACATCGGGTTCCAGTACTCGGCGCCCAGCTCGTCCAGCAGCGCCAGGGGAGGGACGGGATCCTCCACCCAGGTCAGGCCGATGCGGGCGTCGGCCGAGAGGCCGCGCAGCAGGCGCAGCGCCTCGACGTTCCCGGTCACGAACAGCGAGCGCTCCAGGGCTCCCGCCTCGAGCACGGCCTCGAGGGCGCCGGGCACCACCTCGCGCCGGGTGAAGTCGATCATGAGCGGCACGCCCACGGAGACGAGGACGTGCCGCAGCGCCGGGATGCGGACGTCGCCCCGCCCGATCGCGGCCACGCCGGCCAGGTCGAGGTCGCCCACGGAGGCGTCCACGCCCCAGAGCCGCCGCAGGGACTGATCGTGCAGCACGACGATCTCGCCGTCGCGGGTGCGGCGCAGGTCCAGCTCCACCATGTCGGCGCCCAGGGCCACCGCGGCGGCGAACGCCCGCAGCGTGTTCTCCCGCTCGCCCACGGGGTCACCCCGGTGGGCGATGGTGGTGACCCTCACCCCTGCTCGACGTGTCCGGCGGGCGGGCCTTGCGTCGTGACGGGGACGGCGACCACGTCAGCCGCGCCCGGCGCCTCCGCCCGGGTGCTCCTGAGGAGCGGGCGGGCGAACACGATTGCCACCGCGATCTGCAGCACGCCCGCCAGGACCAGCGGCAGTCGGAGCCCCCCGATCGTCGCCACGGTCCCGGCTGCGAGCGCCCCCACCGGCGCCGCGCCCCAGACGATGCCGCGCCAGGCGCTGCCGACCCGCCCCATCAGGTGGCTCGGGGTCAGCCTCTGGCGGAGCGAGACGGCGACGACGGTGATCACGGTGACGGCGAGGCCCACCAGCGCGAAGGCGGGACCGGCCACGACCCAGTTGTGCGCCGAGGCCATGATCAGGTAACCGGCGCCGGAGACGACCGCGGCGCCGAGAAGGGCGCGGGCGCTGCCGAAGCGCCTCACCTGGCCGTCCGCCAGGGCGCTGCCCAGGAGGCTCCCCACGGCGGCCGCGGCGAGGAACAACCCGTAGGCGCCTTCTCGCACCCCCCATTTGGTCGTGGCGAGCAGCACCAGGACACCACTCTCCATGCCCTGGAAGAGGGAAAGGGAGGCGACCATCAGGACCAGGACCCGCAGGCGGCGGTCGGCGAAGAGCAGCCGGACCCCCTCCCACATCGAATTCGAGGTCTCCGCGGGCGCGGTGGCCTTCGACCGGAAGTGGACGAAGGGGATGCACGACGCAACGAGGGCGATGGCGTCCGCGAAGAACGGCGCGGACTGGCTCGCCGCGAAGAGAGTTGTTCCCACGACGGGGCCGGCGAGGTACTCCGCACCCGCCTCGGTGCCCGTGAGGACGCCGTTGGCGCGCTCGAGGGCATCGTCTTTGATGAGCTCGGGGACCATGGCCTGGAGGGACGAGTAGTACGTCGCCCGTGCTCCGGCGTTGACGAGGACGATGATGATCAGCACCGCCAGGGTCATGCGGTCGGTCGCGACGAGCGCCGCGGCGGCCAAGATCGCGGCGGCGCGCGAGACATTCGCGAGGGCCATGACGGGACCGCGTTCGAACCGGTCCGCGAACGCGCCGGCCGGCAGAGCAAGAAGAAGCCACGGAAGGCTGTCCGCGGCGATGACGGCGGAGACGGCCAGCGGATGCGGATTGACGACCACCGCCAGCAGCGGCACGGCTCCGTACACCATGCCGTCTCCGGTGCTGGCCAGAGTGAATCCGACCCAGAGTCGAGCGAATGGGCGTCCAAGTCGTCGCCGGTGCCGCCCCCGACTACGGACTCTCATCTGTCTCTTGCCCGGACCCCACCAAGAGCGCCACGCCCGTTGTCACCGACACCCGTCATTGCCGTGCTGTCCCCCTGGCGCGAAACACGGCGGGCGCCGCCCTCGCGAAAAACAAAAATCGCTCAAGGCGGCGACCCGCCGTGCCGACACTCAGATCGCAACACTCCGTACTGATGCGAAATGGTGCGATAAAGGCTTTTCCATACGGCGCTTAGCCGTTGGAGTCGTTCATCCACAACGAACCATTATCTCCCACCTCCTTCGATGACCATCGGTACCGGTGGGGGAATGTGAGGGCTGTACTCCGTGCTACCGGCGCCTTCCATTCCCCGCGCCTGACATTCTAGGCCAAAGTTGCAACCGGATTGCAACCAACATTTGCGCGTTCGTTGTGCCTGGCGTGGCGAAATGTGACAAATGAGCTCTCGCGGCCCCCGGTCACGACGTGTGCGTGCGCAGGGCTGACGGAGGGCTCCGGAGCCGGACGGGGCACGATCCCGTGGGAAGCAGCTGGTCGGACCCCCCGGTTTCCGCGCGGCGCCCCGCATCGAACCGCAGGAAGCCGGCTTCGAACCACGGGAAGCCCGTTTCGAAGGGGGGATGGCCCGCATCGAACCTCAGGTTGCGAGGACAGGGCAACGTTCCGCCGACCTCGCCGGCCGGACGGCACTGCCTCGGGCCGCACGGCCCGAGCGGCGCTCAGCGACCTACGAGCTCACCTGATTCCGGCCCCGCGCGAGAACACGAGGTACTCCTGCTCGGAGGCAACCTGGTTCGGTCGCAGGGGTGCGAACTCGAGCGAGGCGCCCTGCAGGAGCCATCGCTCGAGGTCCGCAGGGTTCTTCGGCTTGGACAGGTAGTACCCCTGAATCTGGTCACAGCCTGCCTCGGCCAGCATCGCGCACGTGACCTCGTCTTCGGCACCTTCGGCCACGACGCTGAGTCCGAGGGAATGCGCCATGGCGATGGAGGAGCGAACGATGATCCGGTTGCTCATCTCGTTGGGAAGGTTGGTGACGAAGGAGCGGTCGATCTTCAATTCCTGGACGGGAAGGCGGTGCAGATAGGCCAGCGACGAGTAGCCGGTGCCGTAGTCGTCGATCCCGATCCGGATGCCCAGGTCGGCGAGCTGGTCGAGCACCAGCGTTGCCTGTGTCAGATCGCTCATGATCTCCGTCTCGGTCACCTCGAGCGTCAGGACGTCCGGAGAAAGATCGTGAGCCCGCAGATGGCGCGCGACCCGTTCGACCAGGCTGCCGTCGGAGAACTCGCGCCCCGAGACGTTGATCGCCAGGCCGATGTCGATCCCCGCCCCACGCCACTTCGCCAATTGCGCGCATGCCTCGGAGAGGACGAATTCGCTGATCTGGTTGATCAGACCCATCTGCTCGGCAATACCGATGAATTCCTCCGGAGGAATCGCTCCGTGCACCGGATGGTTCCATCGGGCCAGCGCCTCGACCTGGACGATGCCGCGAGTCCGCACGTCGGCGATCGGCTGGTACATCACGCTCAGCTCCGTCTTGGTCTGGAGCGCATGCGTCAGCAATCCGACGAGCATCAGCCAGCGGCGCATGCTCCGGTCGTGCTCGACCGAGTACACCTCGACCGTGCTCCGGCGCTCCTTGGCCAGGTACATGGCGATGTCCGCCCTCTGGAGGAGAATCGCCACGTCGTCACCGTGCTCGGGTGCGAGCGCGATGCCGGCGCTGGCCGTCACGGCAAGCGTCAACCCGTCCATGTCGATGGGGCGGGACAGCTCGGCGTTGAGCTCGTTGACGATGGCCATCGCCCGATCGGCGTCGGTCACGTTGGCGATGACGAGGGCGAACTCGTCGCCTCCCAGGCGGGCCACGGTGGCCTGATCGCCGACCGCGCGCAGGAGACGCTCGGCGACCTCGCAGAGGAGGCGGTCTCCGATCGCATGACCCAGCGTGTCGTTGACGTCCTTGAAGCGGTCGAGGTCCATCAGGACGATGGCGACACCCGTGCTCTCGTTGAGCGCAGCGGTCGCCCGGGTGAGGAACAGCATGCGGTTGGGGAGCCCGGTCAGCATGTCGTGCGTCGCCTGGTGGGACTTGCTGTCGACCTCGAACCGCAGCTCCTCGACGAGACGGGCGCGCTCGAGGTTGGCACTGGCGTGCGCAACGAGGGCCTCGAACAGCTTGAGATCGTCATCGTCGAAGCCGTCGAGTTCCTCGTCACGGTCGACGGCGACGATGGCTCCGATCGCGCTGTTCTCGTTCATGAGCGGCGCCACCAGGGCATGCACGTAACGTCCGGCGATCGGGTCGTAACTGCTCCTGAGCTGTGGTGCCGACGTCGTGTGGAACGAGGCGGTGGCACTCTCTATGGCCTCGGTGACGATCGACGACTTGTCCAGGTTGATCAGTTCGACCTCTGAGGGGCCGTGGTCGTCGAACGAGATCCGGCGCGGGATGCCCGACGGCTCGGCGAGCACGATCTGGGCCCGGCGGGCGCGCATCACCGTGCAGACCTGGTTCAGGACCTCCAGGCTCATGGACGAGGGCTCGAGGTTCGCCGTCCCCAGCGCCCGGCTGAAGTCGTAGAGGCGCTGGAGCGAGGCAAACCGGAGCGAGAGCCGGGTGTAGCCCCGGTACGCCGCGATCACGAGCGCACCGACGAGAAGGACCGGCACCGTGGCCCACAGGTTCATCCAGGCCGCGTCGAACACGATGATCGCGAGGCACACGCTTGCGGCCGTGATCATCGAATGGACCAGGAGCTGGGGCCCGGTACGCCGCTCGGAGGTGGCGTGGCCGAGCAGTCTCATCATGATCCAGACCAACACGTACATGACGACGGCAAAGACGCAGAGGGCGGCGACGGCTGCCGCCCAGCCCCAGGGGCTGATGGCACTGTGGGTCCGCAGGATCTCGCGGAAGGCGACCTCCGAAATGGCCACGCCGAGCCCCCCTGCCGCAACGTTGAAGCAGGCCTTGTACGGGGGCTGCTTGACGAAGAAGACGGCGGCGGCGGCGACGACGGAGGCAAGCACGAGGAGTGGCGGCGAGAGGAACACCAGGCCGAGGAGCAACGGCACGTCCTCGAGCGCGACGAGATATGTGTTGCCGCGATGGTGCATCGACACCGGCGCCCACAGCACGGCGGCCCATACGACGCAGACCACCGCGCACATCGCGGGTTGGGGGATCAAGACCCGCACGGGTCCGGCTCCGTGGAGAGGGCCGCGCACCAGGAGCGCGGCCGTGGCCAGCGCGAGCGTCGCCCCGTAGCCGTAGATGGCCGCGATCCTCAGCCAGCTCAGCCGGTCGGGAGGAGGCGTCGACGGCTCCGGGCCGGCGGCTTTTGGGAGGGGCGGGACCGCCTCGGGGACGGCAGGCGACGGCCCGACGACGGCCTCCACCTCCGTTGCCTCGATTTCGTCCGACATTGAGCCCACCGATTCCGCGTGCGCATGGACGACCTCGACGCCATCCGCGGGCACAGTCCCTGTATCGGCAGAACCTGACGGCCTCTTGAGATCGGCCGCTCAATGGGGGTTGAGCACGGTGCCACCTGGACGTTCACCTGCGGCGCGGGTGCACGGCCCTCGGACGCGCCTGGGTCCTTTGGCCCATGGTCGCGGCGGCGGCCGGATCAGTCCGGAATTGGGGTGACGGTGCGGGCAGCGCGGCCCGGTGCGCGCGGGCCTATTCCCCGTCGGCGTAGACCGCGCCGGCGACGTTGGCGATGATCTGATTGAGGGCCGGCTCGATGAGGTTGTCCACCGCCGCCTCGGTGATGTGCACCCCGTCGGAGCCCCGGGCCACGATGCCGTCCACCACCGTGGAGTAGTTGAAGCCCGGGTCGAGCACGGTGTAGAGGTCGTCGATGGACACGTAGGGGTACCGGGCCGCCACGGCGTAGACGATCTGGTTGTACGCGTCCACCAGATCGTGCGGCGTGCCGTCGTCGAAGTAGGGCGAGGTGGAGAGGATCACGGCCCCACCGTCGGAGTGGGCGATCTGGACCGCCTCGGCCAGGTTGGCCGCGATGAAGGACGAGTAGGCGGCGTCGGCCAGCGTCGCGTAGCCCCCGTTGAACAGGCGGTCCTGCGTCTCCCAGTAGCCCGTCTGGATCACGGTGACGTCGGGGTGGAAGCGCGAGACCACCCACTGCAGCTGCGACGCCCACAGCGCGCAGGCCGCCGGGCTCACGAAGAGCGAGCTCGGGTCGGACCAGGGCATCGTCGGGGCACCATCGGTGTACCCGCAGCCCGCCGCCGCCCCGTCGTCGACGGCGTAGGGGGGCGACGTCCCCTGTATGTAGTCGCCCTCGTAGAGGGAGAGCGAGTCGCCGGAGAACGCCACGCGCAGCCCTCCCTGGTGGGCGGCCTGGGGCCCCGGGGCGTCGTTGATGATCGTGACCACCGGCGGGATCGGCGACGAGAGCGGTTTGGGGAACAGCGGTGGGTGGAGGGGCGACTGCGCACTGCCCGAGAAGCCGGCGTCGCCGAAGTCGAAGACGCCGGCGTCCTGCCCGACCAGCCAGTACCCGTTGCCGTCGGATGTGGGCGCCATGGCGACGATCGGCTCGTTCAGGGCGATCGCCCCCGTCGAGCCCCAGTACCCGGCGTCCCCGTAGGTGAAGATGCCGCCGTCGGAGGCCACCAGCCAGTAGCCCTGCCCGTCTGGGGTGGCGGCCATGCCGACGACGGGCTTGTTCAGGGCGATGGAGCCGGTCGAGCCCATGAACTGCGCGTCGCCGAAGGAGAAGATGCCGCCGTCGGAGGCGACCAGCCAGTAGCCGCCACCGTCCTTCGTGGCGGCCATCCCCACGATCGGCTTGTTGAGCGTCATGCCGCCCGTCGACCCCCAGAACCGCGCGTCCCCGTAGGTGAAGACCCCGCCGTCGGAGGCGACCAGCCAGTACCCCGCGCCGTCCGCGGTCGGGGCCATCCCCACGACCGGCTGGTTGAGCGGGATGCCCCCTGCCGAGCCCCAGAACGAGGCGTTGCCGAAGGAGAAGACGCCGCCGTCGGAGGCAACCAGCCAGTAGCCGCCCTGCGGGTCGGCCGCCCCGCCGACGATCGGCTTCTCCAAGTTGAGCTCGAGCGTGTCGCCGTCGTACCCGGCACCGCCGAAGGTCATGACCCCACCGGCCGCGTCGACGATGGCGTAGGAGGAGTTCGTCGGGCCGGGCGCGCCGGCGGCGCCGGCCCTCCCGCCTCCACCGCTTCCCGGGGGCGGCACGACGAGGACGGCGGCGACGAGGAGCGCGGCCAGGCCCACACCGGCACGGCGGCGCGTCCGCCACGTCCACCCTCCCGTGCCCGGCATGAGGCCACGATCATAGGGAGCCTGCGGCGCCGCCCACGCGCGCCCCGGGCTCAGAGGAGCCGCAATTGTCGGGTGCCCTCGGTCGCCGGTTCGTCCGCCCGAAGCGGCGGGGGTGTCGCGGCGCCGTAGCGGTCCCGTCCGGTCACGCCGCAGCGCACGGCGGCCGATCGCACGATGCCCTCCACCCGCTCGCGTTCGGCGTCGCCCTGGTAGGCGCCCCGCCGGAAGCGCCCCCGATGCAGGCGGACCAGGTCGGGCCGAGCGCCCTCGAGCCAGTCGAAGTAGTGGGCGCGCAGCGGGCCCCGGAGGTGCAGCGCCACCCCGTGGATGGAGACGGCGCCGGCCGCCGCGCACGCCTCCACCACCTCGCGTAGTTGGTCCTCGGCGTCCGACAGGCCGGGCAGCACGGGGGCGATCAGGACCCCGCACGAGATGCCCATGGCGGTCAGGCGCCGCAGGGCCTCGATCCTGCGGTCGGGCGGGGGGGTGCCCGGCTCGGTCAGCGACCAGACGGACCGGTCCAGCGTGCCCACCGAGAAGCTGACGGACACCTCCGTCCGCTCCGACGCCGCGGCGAGCAGCGCGGCGTCGCGCAGGACGAGCGTCGACTTGGTCAGGATGCTGAACGGGTTGCGGGCACCCGACAACGTCTCGACGATGCCCCGCGTGAGGTGGTACTTGCCCTCGGCGTGCTGGTACGGGTCCGTGTTGGTCCCCATGGCGATGGAGTCGCCGTTCCACCTGGGGGAGCGCAACTCGGCGCGCAGGCGCTCCACGGCGTTCACCTTGACCACGATCTTGCGTTCGAAGTCCGTGCCGATGTCCAGCCCGAGGTAGTCGTGGGTCGGCCGGGCGAAGCAGTAGACGCAGGCGTGGCTGCATCCTCGATACGGGTTGATCGTGTGGCGGAAGGGCACGAGGCTCTCCGGCGGGACCGTGTTGATGATCGTCCGGGCGTTGACGTGGAGGAACTCCATCCCTGCGTAGGCGCCCTTCCCGACGTGGCGCTCCGCCACCCGCTCGTCGGGGAAGAGGGTGCCGCCCTCCTCGTTCTCCGCCAGGGCCCACCGCAGTGCCATCCGAGTTAGGATAGCGAACACATGTTCGTAATTCAACGGACGGGGTGTCCGCAAAAACGACCAGGTCAGGCAGTAATCTCAGCCTCACTGTGGTGACCAAGACCCGCGGGGGTGCCCCGACGCGTGCGCCCTCGCGCTCCGCGAGGAAGCCCGCCGCGCGCTCGAAGCGGGCCAAGCCTGCGAGGACGCCGTTCTGGCGGGTGCAGGCCCGGGACCTCTGGGCGGTCGGTCTGATCACGCTCGGCGTCCTGCTCATGCTCGCACTGTGGGGCCAGCAGCTCGGGCCCGTGGGCCACGGCGCGGACACGGGCCTGGCGGCGCTCGCGGGCTGGGCCCGCGTCCTGCTGCCGCTGGTCGCCGTCGGGGCTGGCTTGGCGTTGCTGCTCGACCGCGGGGGCCGCCACGACGACGAGGAGGAGGGCGAGGGCGCCGACCCGTGGCGCCTGGCCGTCGGCACGGTGCTCGGCCTGCTCGGCGTCTGCGGCCTCGCCGAGGTCGCCAAGGGGTCGCCGCGGCTCTCGGCCACCCGTTCGCTGCGCGACGCGGGTGGCTACCTCGGCGCCCTCGTCGGCCGACCCCTCCATGCGGGCCTGGGCCCGGCCGGTGCGTCGGTCCTGTTGGTGGCGGTGGTGCTCGTGGCGGTCCTCATCGCGACCGGCGCCTCGCTGGCGTCGGTCGGCCGCTCCCTGCACACGGCGGCCACCGCCGGCGGGCGGATGGCTCGTTCGCTGTGGCACGGCAAGCCGTTCGTCATCGTCCCGCACTCCTTGGGCGGTGATGTCGGAGAGGCGGCCTCGGCGGAGCCGCCGCCCGTCGTCCCGGAGGACACCGCCCGCCTCGACGAGCCTCCGGACGACGACGACGTCGACGCCGACATCGACATCCCGCTCGATCCCGAGCCGGTGCCGGTGCCGGCCGCGCCCCTGCCGCTCGTGGCCGCGGGGTCGCGTGCGCCGGGGGAGTGGGTCCTCCCCAGCCTGTCGCTGCTGCAGGCGTCCAAGAAGCTGCGCCAGGACCAACGTCAGATCGACGCCGCCGGCGAGGAGCTGGTGCGGGCGCTCGCCGCGCACGGCGTCGAGACCCGGCTGGTGGGTTGCCGGGTGGGGCCGACCGTGACCCGCTACGAGATCGAGCTCGGTCCCGGCGTCAAGGTGGCCCGGGTCACCAGCCTCTCCAAGGACATCGCCTACGCCATGGCGTCACCGGACGTGCGGATCCTGGCCCCCATTCCCGGCAAGTCGGCCATCGGGGTCGAGGTGCCGAACCGCACCCGCCAGCTCGTCTCCCTGCGAGACATCCTCGAGTCGAAGGAGGCCAAGCCGTCCGACGCCTCGCACCCCCTCGAGGTGGCGATGGGCCGCGACATCGCCGGGCGCGCCGTCATGGCGAACCTGGCCGAGATGCCGCACATCCTGATCTCGGGCGCGACGGGCTCGGGGAAGTCGTCGTGCATGAACTCCATCATCACGTCCGTGCTCATGCGCGACACCCCGGAACAGGTGAAGCTCATTTTGGTCGACCCCAAGCGCGTGGAGCTCGGCCAGTACGACGGGCTGCCCCATCTCCTCAACCCGGTCGTGGTCGACCCCAAGAAGGCGGCCAACGCGCTCGCCTGGGCGGTCAAGGAGATGGAGCGCCGCTACGACCTCCTGGCCGAGAACGGCGTCCGCGACATCACGGGGTACAACCAGCTGGTCGAGGAGGGGCTCATCACGCCGCCTCCCGCTTCGGCCAGGAGCGAGGTCCGCGCCGTGGCGGCGCGGGTGCTGGGCGAGGACCATCCCGCCGTCGAGGAGGCCGATGCCGACGAGGAGCCGGAGTCGCCGCAGCAGCTGCCCTTCATCCTCGTCGTGGTGGACGAGCTCAACGATCTCATGATGGTGGCGGCGCGTGACGTCGAGGACTCCATCGTGCGGATCGCGCAGATGGCGCGCGCGGTGGGCATCCACCTGGTCATCGCCACCCAGCGGCCCTCCGTCGACGTCATCACGGGGGTGATCAAGGCCAACATCCCGAGCCGCATGGCGTTCTCGGTGTCGTCGCTGGCCGACAGCCGGGTGATCCTCGACCAGCCCGGCGCGGAGCGGCTGATCGGCAAGGGCGACATGCTGCTGCTGACGGCCTCGTCGAACATCCCGCGCCGCCTGCAGGCCCCCTGGGTCTCGGAGGAGGAGGTGCGCGAGGTCGTCCGGCACTGGCGCGCCCAGGGCGGGCAGTCGGAGCCCATCGTCGGGATCGAGGGGATCGACGACGGGCCCGCGGGTATGGCCGGCGTGGACGATGACGACGACGAGCTCCTGGTCCAGGCACGCGATCTCGTCGTGCGCTCGCAGCTGGGCTCCACCTCCATGCTGCAGCGGAAGTTGCGCGTCGGGTTCGCCCGCGCCGGCCGCCTCATGGACCTCCTCGAGAGGGCCGGCGTCGTGGGGCCGAGCGAGGGCTCCAAGGCGAGGGCCGTCCTCATGACCCCCGAAGAGCTCGACGCGTTGAGCAGGAGGTGAGCCCGGACGACCCGGCGCCCCTCATGGTGGCGCCGTTCCGTCTCGACTCGCTGCGCGAGCCGGCCCCCGCGCCGCCCGCTCAGCCCGGGCACCGGCGCCATGCGGCGCACTCGCAGCACAAACGGCGCTCCCGGCGCCTCGTTGCGCTGCTCGTCGTCCTGCTCCTCCTGCTCGCGGCCGCGGCCGCATTCACCGGCGTCCGACTGAGCGCGGCGGACCCGGCACCCGAGGTGAACGCCGAGCTGCCGACGGCGGTCGCGGTCCCGGCGCATGCGGTCACCCTCCCGTGGCCCGCCACGGGTGAGGCCGCGATCGCCATCCCCTCCATCGGCGTCGACGTGGCGCCGGGCGCCGAGCAACCGGTCCCGGTGGCCAGCCTGACCAAGCTGATGACCGCCTACGTGATCCTCCGCGATCACCCGCTGACCGCGCACGGGACCGGTCCCACCATCACCGTCACCCAGGCCGACGTCGACGATTACGACCACGACACGGTCAGCGACGATTCCAACGCGCAGGTGGCGGTGGGCGAGCAGCTCACGGAGCAACAGGTGCTGGGCGGGCTGCTGGTGCACTCGGCCGACAACTACGCCGACTTGCTGGCCCGCTGGGATGCGGGCAGCACGACCGCCTTCGTGGCCAAGATGAACGCGGATGCAGCCAGGCTGGGCATGGCCCACTCGCACTTCGACGATGCGAGCGGGATCAGCCCGGCCTCGGTGTCGACTGCGTCGGACGTGCTCAAGGTGGCGGGGCCCGACATGGCCAACCCCGTGGTCGCCTCCATCGTCAGCCACACGTCGATCACGCTCCCGATCGCGGGGACCATCTCCACCTACACGCCGCTGATCGGCTTGCAGGGCATCATCGGCGTGAAGTCGGGCTACACCACGGCCGCGGGCGGCTGCGACGTCGTGGGCGCCGTGCGAGAGGTGCACGGCCGACCCGTGCTGCTGCTGGCGGCCGTCACCGGGCAGACGGGGGTGGCAGTGCTCGCCCAGGCCGGCCTGCACGGGCTGGCGTTGGTGAACGCGGTGGCACCGCTCATCGGCACCACGCCGGTCCTGCGCGACGGGCAGCTGGTCGCACACGTGAGCGAGGCCGGCCGCACCGTCGGGGCCAGCGCGGGGGCATCGGCCTCGTTGCTGACCTGGCCCGGGGTGACCGCGGACCGTGCGTTCCGGCCGGCGCGTCACCTGACCGACCAGGAGCTGCGGGGCGCCCGCGTCGGGACGGTCGAGGTGACCCTCGGCCTCCAGCGCGTCGCCGTCCCGGTGCAGCTGCAGCGGGACGTGCCACGGCCTTCGCTGTGGCAGCGCCTGTTCTGACGGCCGGTAGCCTGACCACGTGCGCGCCCGGGCCCCTGCCTCGTCGGCGAACCTCGGGCCCGGGTTCGACACCCTTGCCGTCGCCCTGGACCGCTACGTGAGCGTCGAGGTCGAGCCGGCGCCCTCGTTGCGCGTGCGGAGCGAGGGGGAGGGGTCCGGCCTCTTCGACGACGCGTCCCACCTGGCCGCCCGCGTGGCGGCCGAGGTGCTCGGCCACGATCGCTTCGCCATCACGGTCCGGTCGCAGATCCCGGTGGCGCGCGGGCTGGGCTCCTCGGCCGCCCTGGCCGCCGCGGCGGCGGCCGCGGCCGGCGCCGCGGACCCCTTCGGCGTCGCCTCCGCCCACGACGGCCATCCCGAGAACGCCGCGGCCAGCGTGTTCGGCGGCCTCGTCGCGGCCACCACGGTGGAGGGCCGGCCGGTGCAGGCGCCGCTGCCGCTCCACGACGACCTGGCCTTCGTCGCCATCGTCCCCGACCGCAACCTGGCCACCCCCGAGTCTCGCCGCGTGCTGCCGCTGCAGCTGGACCGCGCCGACGCGGCCTTCAACTTGGGCCGCATGGGCCTCCTGCTGGCCGGGCTCGCCGACCCGCAGTTCCTGGTCCCCGAGGCGACCGACGATCGCATCCACCAGCCGGCGCGCACCACCCTTTTCCCCGAGGCTGCGGAGCTACTGCGGGGCCTGGTCGACGCCGGTGCGCTCGCCGCCAGCTGGTCGGGGGCGGGCCCGACGTTGATCGGCGTGGTGCGGGCGGGCGCCACGGCGACGGTGCGCGCGGGGGCCGAGGCCGCGCTCGCCGCGTCCGGGGTCCCCGGCAGCGTCCTCGCACTCGCGGTGGACCGGCGCGGACTGGTCTACGGCGACGAAGCCGAGGTGGTGCTGTAGCGCAGCGTGCCGGTCAGCCGCCGAGCGCGCCGTCCAACGTGGTGACGGTGCTCTGCAGCTCGGTGAGCGCGGCGTTGACGTCGAACGTGTTGCGCACCTGGTCGTAGTTGGCCTGGGTGGGTTGCGCGTCGCCGTCAGGTCGGCCTGCGGCGCCGAGAAGCCGTGCCCGACGGCGAGCACGTTGGCGTAGGTGTGGATCCGGCCGCCGAGCGTGCGGTCGGCGGCCTCCAGGCAGACGACCGGGCTCGACGCGCCGTGGCACGTGCTCACCATCGCCGGGTAGCGCTTCATGGCTGCCATCACGATGGTGCCGGCGCTCTGCAGCGAGGCGTCGGCCGACGGCGGCGGGCTGGCGGAGCCGCAGGAGGCGACGACCAGCGGGACCAACGCCCACCACGAGCGCCGGATGGTGCGGTGGCCCGCGCGGTGCACGGTCAGAATCTATGCCCGTCCTTTCCTAGACTTTGCATCGTGCCCCGCACCTACTTCATCCGTACGTTCGGGTGCCAGATGAACGAGCACGACTCGGAGCGGCTCGCCGGGTTGCTCGTCGCCGACGGCTTCGAGCCCGCCACGGCCATGGAGGACGCCGACGTCGTGGTGCTCAACACCTGCTGCATCCGGGAGAACGCGGACCAGCGCCTCTACGGGACCCTGGGGCGGCTCAAGGAGCTGGTCGACGCCAAGCCCGGGCTGCAGATCGCGGTGGGCGGATGCCTCGCCCAGAAGGACCGTGCGCGCATCCAGGAGAAGGTGGGATGGGTCGACGTGGTGTTCGGCACCCACAACCTGACGAGCGCGCCGGGGCTGCTGCGGCGGGCGAGGACCGAAGGCCCGCTCATGGAGATCCTCGATGCACCCCCCGCCGAGCCGGGCCCCGACGCGGCGCTCGGCCCCGCAGCGGTGCGCGAGCTGCCCTATGCGGCGTGGGTCAACATCCAGACCGGCTGCGACAACTCGTGTGCCTTCTGCATCGTGCCCTCGGTGCGCGGGCCGGAGGTCAGCCGGGCGCCCGACGACATCGTCGCCGAGGTGGAGCTGCTCGCCCGCCGTGGTGTGACGGAGGTGACGCTGCTGGGCCAGAACGTGAATTCCTACGGGCGCGACCTCACGCGGCGCCGGCCGCTCTTCGCCGACCTGTTGCGCGCCGTCGGCGCGGTCGAGGGGATCGGGCGCATCCGTTTCACGAGCCCGCACCCCAAGGACCTGCGCCCCGAGACCATCGAGGCCATGGCAAGCACGCCGGAGGTGTGCGAGCAGCTCCACCTGCCGCTGCAGTCGGGCAGCGACCGCGTGCTGCGCGCCATGCGGCGGGGCTATACCGCCCGGCGTTACCTCGAGAAGCTGGCGTCGGCGCGGGCCGCCATCGACGACCTGGCCGTGACGACCGACGTCATCGTGGGGTTCCCGGGCGAGACGGAGGAGGACTTCGAGGACACCTTGACCGTCTGTGCCGACGCCGGCTACGACTCCGCCTTCACCTTCATCTTCTCGCCCCGCCCCGGGACCAGAGCCGCCGCCATGGAGGCCGCCTTTGTCCCCCCCGACGTGATCGCCGAGCGCTTCGAGCGCCTCAAGGCGGTGGTCGACCGCTCCGCGCTGGCCCGCCACCAGGCCCGCGTCGGCCGGGCCGAGGAGGTGCTCGTCGAGGGCGTGAGCCGCCGTGACGAGGCGATGCTGACCGGCCGCACCCGGCAGGGGAAGCTGGTCCACTTCCCGGCCGCCGCGCCCGCCGGCACCCCGGCACCCGGTGCGCTGGCCCGCGTCACGGTCACCGCCGGCCACCCGCACCATCTCTCCGGCCTGCTGGGGGAGGTGACGGCGCGGCCCCGGCATCGCGTGCGCATCCCGGTGGCGGGCGCTTGACTGCGGTCGCGCTCGTCGGCGTCACCGCCTCGGGCAAGTCGGAGGTGGCGCTCGCGCTGGCCCGCCGGCGGGGTGACTGCGAGATCGTCTCGGTCGACTCCATGTGCGTCTACCGCGGCATGGACATCGGGACCTCCAAGCCGGGCCGCGAAGCCCGCGCCGCCGTGCCGCACCACCTCCTCGACCTGGTCGACCCCGAGGAGGAATTCACCGTCACCCAGTTCCAGGCCGCGGCGCGGGAGGCTCTGGCGGGCATCGGGCGGCGCCGGCGTCACGCACTGCTCGTCGGTGGCACGGGGCTGTACCAGCGCGCCGTCGTCGACGACCTCGCCATCCCCGGCCGCTACCCCGAGGTTGCCGCCGCGCTGGAGGCCGAGCTGGACGAGGGCCGGGCCGGGACCGCGGACCTGCACGCCCGGCTCGCCGAGCTCGACCCGGTCGGAGCGGGGCGGATGGAGCCGACCAACCGCCGGCGGGTCGTCCGCGCGCTCGAGGTCACCATCGGGGCGGGGCGGCCGTTCTCGGCCTTCGGGCCCGGGCTGGAGGCCTACCCCGCCACGGGCATCGTCCAGGTGGGTGTGTCGCGGCCGCCCGAGGAGGTCGACCGGCGCATCGCCGAGCGATTGGCGGCCATGTTTGCCGCCGGCCTGGTGGACGAGGTCCGGGACCTGGCGTCCCGGCCGGAGGGGATCTCGCGCACGGCGCGCCAGGCGCTGGGCTACCGCGAGGTCCTGGCCCACGTGGAGGACGGCGTCCCGCTCGGGGACTGCCTGGAGGAGGCCGTGCACCGCACCCGGCAGCTCGCCCGGCGCCAGGCGTCGTGGTTCCGCCGCGACCCGCGTATCGCCTGGGCCCGGGGCCCCGCCGAGGCGGAGACCCTGCTCGAGCAGGCCCTGTCGGTGCACGCCTGAGCAACGCGGCCTGCGAGAATGGTGGGGTGCACGCCACCAAGCACGAGGGGGCGGGGAACGACTTCCTCGTCGTCCTCGACCCCGACGACACCATCAGGTTCTCGGTGGCCCAGGTGCGCCTGCTCGCCGACCGGCGCCGTGGCATCGGCGCCGACGGGATCATCCGCGTCGGCCCCGGACGCGACGGCTGCGACCTCTCCATGCAGCTGCACAATGCGGACGGCGGCGAGGCGGAGATGAGCGGCAACGGGATGCGCTGCCTCGCCCAGGCGGCGGTCGACGCCGGCCTGGTGTCCCCGCCGCGCTTCAGCGTGGCGACGGCGGGTGGCGCACGCACGGTGGACTACTTCCCGGGGGGCTCACCGGGCTGGGCCAAGGCCCGGGTCGACATGGGCCCGGCCCGGCTCGGGGCTGACCAACCCCAGGAGTTCGAAGACCGCCACGCCCGGACCGTCGACGTCGGCAACCCGCACCTGGTGCTGCTCGGCCCCGACACCGCCGGCGTCGACATCGCCGAGCTCGGGCCGAAGCTCCAGGCCGCCTTCAACGGTGGCATCAACGTGGAGTGGATCACCGTCGTGCACGACGACGAGGGCGAGCTTCTCGACTTCCGGGTCTGGGAGCGGGGGGTCGGCGAGACGCTGGCCTGCGGCACCGGCAGCGTCGCCGCGGCGGCCGCGGCCCGCAGCTGGGGCGCGGTGCGCGCCGAGGGCGCCGTGCGCGTGCGCAATCCGGGCGGGACGCTCGAGGTGACCCTCGAGGAAGGCGAGCAGGCGACGACGCACCTGGCCGGACCGGTGCGCAAGGTGGCCGACGTCGACATCCACCCCGGGATGCTCTCTTGAGCAACCTGTTGCCCGGGACGCTCATCGAGCGGGCCTTCCGGGAGCGCATCATCCTCGTCGGGGTCGTGTTCCCCGGATTGACGACGGAGCTCGTCGAGCAGGAGCTGGACGAGCTCGCGCAGCTGGTGCACAGCGCCGGCGCCGACGTCGTCGGCCGCGTCCTCCAGCGGCGGGACACGCCCGACCCCGCCACCTTCGTGGGGCGGGGCAAGGCGGAGGAGATCGCCGAGCTCAGCCGCAGCCTCGATGCCGACACCGTCGTCTTCGACGACGAGCTGACGCCGGCCCAGCACCGCAACCTGGAGAAGCTGTTCGGCCGCACGGCCATCGACCGGACCGCCGTGATCCTCGACATCTTCGCCCAGAACGCGCGCAGCCCCGAGGGCAAGGCGCAGGTCGAGCTCGCGCTGCTGCGCTACCGCCTGCCGCGGCTGCGGGGCCGGGGCACCTCGCTCAGCCAGCAGGCCGGCGGCATCGGCACCCGGGGGCCCGGTGAGACGCAGCTCGAGGTGGACCGACGGCGGCTCGTGCGGCGGATGCACCGCCTCGAGGCCGACCTGCGCGACGTCGAGCGCACCCGGTCGCTGCAGCGGCGCAGCCGGGCCCGCGGCCGCCAGCGCGAGCTCACCCTGGTGGGTTACACGAACGCCGGGAAGTCGACGCTGCTCAACCGCCTGACCGATGCCGGGGTCCCCGCAGAGGACCGGCTCTTCGTCACGCTCGACCCCCGGACCCGCCAGCTCTCGCTGCCGGGCGGCGAGACGGTCCTCGTGACCGACACCGTCGGCTTCGTGCGCAAGCTGCCCCACGAGCTCGTCGAGGCCTTCCGCTCCACGCTCGACTCGGTGCGCCTGGCCGACCTGGTCGTCCACGTGGTCGACGGCACGGCGGTGAACGCCGAGGCCCAGATGGCGGCGGTGCGGGAGGTGCTGGGCGAGATCGGCGCCGCCGACGTGCCCGAGCTGATCGTCGTGAACAAGGCGGACGCCGCGCCGGAGTCCGCCAAGGCGCTCGCGCACGCGACGGAGGGCTCGGTGCTCCTCTCGGCCCGGACGGGCGAGGGCGTCGACGACCTGCTGCGCGTCCTCGGCGACCGCTTGCGTGGTTCGGACCGGGTCGTGCAGCTCGTCGTGCCCTGGTCACGCGGCGACGTCCTGGCCGCCATCCACCGCGAGGGCGAGGTGGTGGGCCAGAGCGACGGGGAGGAGTCGGCCACGCTCCAGGTGGTGCTCGACGACGTGGGCCGGGCCCGCTTCGCGGAATTCGTGGCGGCGCCGTGACCTTCAGCCTGCCGCCGTACCCCTACGACCGCCTGGCGGGGCTGGCCAAGCTGGCCGGCGAGCGCGACGGTGGCATGGTCGACTGCTCCATCGGGACGCCGTGCGACCCGCCACCGCGCGCCGTCGTCGACGCGCTCGCGTCGTCGGGCACCGAGCGCGGCTACCCCGCGTCCGCCGGCAGCCAGCAGTTGCGGGAGGCGGCGGCGGCCTGGCTCGCCCGGCGCTTCGGCCTGGCCGACGTCCCCGCGTCGTCGGTTGCCGCCTGCGTCGGGACCAAGGAGCTGGTGGCCTCGGCCCCCCACGTGCTCCGGTTGCGCGAGCCGCACAAGGACACGGTGCTCTACCCGGCGGTGTCCTACCCGACCTACGCCATGGGGGCCGAGCTCGCGGGGTGCCGCGCCGTCCCCGTCCCGCCCGCGCCCGGCCGCGCCGGGGGACTCGATCTCGACGCTGTCGATCCGACCGATGCCGAGCGCGCGCTCGTACTGTGGTCGAACTCGCCGTCGAACCCGACCGGAGGGCTCGGGGACCTGGCGGCGGAGGCCGCCTGGGGCCGCGCCCGTGGCGTCCCGGTCTTCTCCGACGAGTGTTACGCCGAATTCACCTGGGACGGCCCACCGCGCTCGGTGCTCCAGCAGGGTCCCGAGGGCGTGGTGGCCGTGCACTCCCTCTCCAAGCGCTCCAACCTGGCCGGTGTGCGGGTGGGCTTCTACGCGGGGGACGCCGAGCTGGTCGAATTCCTGCGGGCGGTGCGCCAGCACGCCGGCCTCATGGTCCCGGGCCCCGCCCAGGCCGCCGGGGCGGCGGCCCTCGCCGACGACGAGCACGTGGAGGCCCAAAGGGCGCGCTACCGCGAGCGTCTCGGCTACCTAGCGGGCGTCCTGGCGGCCTACGGGTGCCCGGTCACGCTGCCCGAAGGCGGTTTCTACCTCTGGGTGCCCGTCCCGGCCGGCCGCTGGCCCGACGCGTGGGCCCTGGCCGAGGCGCTGGCCACCGACGGGGGGCTCCTGGTCAGCCCCGGCGACCTCTACGGCGAGGGTGGCGCCGGGCACGTGCGCGTGGCGCTGGTGCAGCCCATGGAGCGGCTGGCGCTGGTGGGGGAGCGCCTCGCTAGGGTGAGCCATGGCTGATCTCCGAGCGAGCATCGAGGAGCTGTGGGAGCGCCGTGGCGAGCTGTCCCCGGCCGACACCGACGCGGCGAAGCTGGTCGAGGAGGCCATCGACCTGCTCGACACCGGCCAGGCCCGCGTGGCCGAGGTCGATCCCGCCACCGACCAGGTCGTCGTGCACGAGTGGCTGAAGAAGTCGATCCTCATGCTGTTCTCGCTGCGGGGCATGGAGACGATCGAGCACGGCCCCTTCGAGTACGCCGACAAGCTCCCGCTCAAGCACGGGTTCGCCGAAGCAGGGGTCCGGGCGCTGCCCGGAGCGTCGGCCCGCTGGGGCTCGTTCCTCGGTCGCGGTGTCGTGCTGATGCCCTCCTACGTGAACATCGGCGCCTGGGTCGGTGCGGGTTCCATGGTCGACACGTGGGCGACGGTCGCCTCCTGCGCGCAGATCGGGGAGCGGGTCCACCTGGCCGGCGGTGTCGGCATCGGCGGCGTGCTCGAGCCACCCAACGCGGTGCCCGTCGTGGTCGAGGACGACGCATTCGTCGGGAGCCGCTGCATGGTCACGGGTGGCGCGCGCATCGGCAGGGGCTCGGTGCTCGGCGCGGGGAGCTTCCTCGACCCCTCCATCCCGGTGATCGACGCGGAGACCGGTGAGGAGATCTCGCGGGGGGTGGTGCCGCCGTGGTGCGTCGCCATCCGGGCCAGCCGGCGGCGTGAGTACCCCGGTGGGGAGTTCTTCGTGCCGTGCGTGCTCGTGATCAAGCGGCTGAGCGAGGGGGAGCGCCACGACAAGGCGCAGCTCAATCAGGTCCTCCGGGACCACGGCGCCTCCACCTGATCCGGTGGGCGACCTGCTCACGGTCACCGGCGACCTGATGGCCGTGCCCTCGCTGAGCGGCCGGGAGGGACCGCTGGCCGACCTGGTGGAGGCGGCGCTGGCGGCATGCCCCTGGCTGGGGGTCGAGCGGGTCGGCGACAACATCGTCGCCCGCACCGCGCTCGGCCGCGGCCAGCGCCTGGTGCTCGCGGGTCACCTCGATACCGTCCCGCCGGTCGACAACGACGCGCCGAGGCTCGACGGTGACACGTTGTGGGGGGTGGGGGCGTCCGACATGAAGGGTGGCCTCGCCGTCATGCTCGATCTGGCGACGACCGTGCGCGAGCCGGCGGTCGACGTCACGTGGTGCTTCTACGCGCGCGAGGAGATCGGCCGCGACGAGAGCGGCCTGCTCGAACTGTGGCAGCACGAGCCCGGGTTGTTGGCCGGCGACGCCGCGCGTGCTGGGCGAGCCGACGGGCGCGCTGGTCGAGGCCGGCTGCCAGGGGACGATGCGGGTCCGCATCACGCTGCGCGGCGTGCGGGCCCACACGGCGCGCCCGTTCACCGGCCGCAACGCGATCCATCGCCTGGCGCCGCTGATCGAGCGCGTTGCCACCTGGGAGGGGCGCGAGGTCGTCCTCGACGGCTGTACCTACGCCGAGCAGCTCCAGGTGGTAGCCGTCGAGGGCGGCGTCGCCGGCAACGTCGTGCCCGACGAGGCCCGGGTGGCGCTCAACCACCGGTATGCGCCCGATAGGCGCCATGCCGAGGCCGAGGCGTTCCTCCACGACCTGCTCGACTCGACCTTGGAGCCCGCCGCAGGCGACACCTGGGAAGTGCTCGACGCCGGCGACGGCGCGCCGCCGTCCCTCGGGCACCCCTTGCTGAGGTCCTTGGTGGAGAAGAGCGGGTCGGCGCCACGGGCAAAGGTGGGTTGGACCGACGTCGCGTCGTTCTGGGAGCACGGCGTGCCGGCGGCGAACTTCGGCCCCGGTGACCCTCTGCTGGCGCACCATCCCGACGAGCGCGTGCACGCGTGCACAGCTGGAGCGGGCCCGCGACGTACTGCGCGCGGTCATCACCTGATCGGAGGCGGCCCGGCTCGCATTCTCCGGCGCGCGACGGTGTGCGGCCGCGAGGGGTGGCGCGCCCGCTTGGCCGAGAGCCGGGCTACCGCGCGTGTGAGGAGGTGAAGGTCTCCCTGTCCCGGCAGGCGGTCGACGCGTCGGTCGATGCGCCCAAGGACATCGGCGCCCTTGTCACCGTGGAAGAGGTACTTGACGAGGAACCCGACTTCTCTCTTCGGCATGACGCCGGAGCCCACCGGGCGCCACCAGTGCGACAGTGCGAAGCGCGTCATCTTCTGCGCCCTGGGGCTGTCGTGCAGCCGGCGCGTGGCTTCGGACGCGTAGAAGTCGATGTGCGTCCCCTCCTGCTTCATGATGCGCCGCAGGAGCTCGCGCAGCGTCGGATGGCCTGCCGTCTCGGACAGTCGGGCGTACCCCGCCTGGGTCGTCCATTCGTTGATGGCGCCCCACGTCATGTGGAGCGCGACGAAGGCGCGTCCGGCGAAGGCGGCGGAGCCGATCGTGCTGAGCGTCGTGAGAGCCTGACGCCTCCGGTGGCCGTGGCGGAGCGCCGCGATGCGCGGCGCTCCAGCCTGCTCCCCGTGGGCTTCGAGCACCTGGGCGATGGCCTCGCCGTGCCACATCTCCTCGAAGACCCAGCACGACAGGAAGGACGTGATCACCGGGTCCTGATGGGCCGGCGTGAGCAACAGGTCGCGCAGGTAGCACACGGTGTGGTGCTCGACGTCGTGCATGTAGCGCAAGGAGCGCAGGGCGTCGGGCGCCAGCGGATGGTCCCGGAAGTCATCGAAGTCGATGCCGTCGAGATCGAGCCGCCCTGCCCGGGACTTGTAGGAGTCGATGGTCATTCGCATACCGCCTACTATCCGGAGCACAGGCCATGCCCGGATGGCGGAATCTCGGACATCCACCAGGGGAAACGGGCCCGAACAGGTCGGAGATGCGGCAGATCGACGAACTCAGCGATGCCCAGCTCGTCACCTCTATCGCTCGGTACAGCGAGGTGGCATTGGCGGAGGTCTACCGGCGGCACGGCGGCGCCGTGTTCGGCCTGGCCAGGCGCGTCCTCCAGAACGCCACGGAGGCGGAGGACGTGGCCCAGGAGGTGTTCCTGCGGCTCTGGAACCAGCCGGACCGCTTCGATCCCACCCGGGGTTCGCTGCGTTCCTTCCTGCTCGCCCAGGCGCACGGCAGGGCCGTCGACGCCATCCGCTCCTCGAACTCGCGACGGGTACGGGAGTCCCGCGACGCCAGGCGGACCGCGCAGGCCGCCTACGACATGCAGCACGAGGTCTGGGACCTGGCCGTCGCCGACCAGGTCGCCCACGCCATGGGGGAGCTGCCCGAAGAGGAGCGGCGGGCGATCGAGCTGGCCTACTTCGACGGGCGGACCTACCGCGAGGTGGCCCTGCTGCTCGACCAGCCCGAGGGCACGGTGAAGAGCCGGATCCGCAACGGCATGCGGCGCATGCGTGCCGTGCTCGCCGACGCCGGGATACGTGGAGCCGACGCGTGATGTCGCACGAGGAAGCCAGCGAGCTCTTGGGGCCCTACGCGCTCGACGCCGTCGACGGCGCCGAGCGCGTGGATCTCGAGGCCCACCTGACCACCTGCCCGCGCTGCCGGGCCGAGCTCGACAGCCTGCACGAGGTGGCGGCCGCCATCGGCAACTCGGTGGAGCCGCTCCCCGAGGGGCTGTGGTCGAGCATCGCCAGCCGACTCCCCGAACGGCCGGGGGGCGAGGAACCGCCGCCGATGCCGCACCTGGGGCCCGAGCCCCGGTCCCCCTTCCGGGCTGCGCCCGACCGCCGGCAACGTCGCCGGCGCACCGCCCTGGCCACGGTCGGCGCGGTGGCGGTCGCCGCCGCCGCGATTGCCGTCGTGCTCGGCATCGGGTTGCTACGCGCCGACAACAAGGTCTCGGGCCTCCAGGATGCGGCATCCCGCCAGGGGTCCACCGTCACCGCCGCGCTCCAGACCCCGGGGCATCGGCTGGTGGACCTGGACACGACCTCGCGCGACGAGCTGGCCCAGTTCGTCGTCGTGCCCGACGGGCGGGGTTACCTGGTGTCGTCGAAGCTGCCGGCGCTGCGGGCCAGCCAGACGTATCAGCTGTGGGGGATCGTGGGAAGCCGGCCGGTCTCGCTCGGGCTCCTCGGTCGATCACCGAGCCAGGCCGTCTTCACCATGGCGGGGGCACGGAGGCCGTCGCGTCTCAGCATCACCGCCGAACCCGCCGGGGGCTCGGTCGCCCCGACCGGCCCGATCCTGGCCACAGGGACTGTCTGACGCCATTGCGCAGCTGTTAGGTTCGCTCCTCATGCCAGAGGAAGACGCACCGAAGAAGCGCCGTCCCATTGAGGTGGGCGCGGAGGCCGAGCCGGTCAAGCTCGGCTCCATCCTGCTGACGCTCGTCGAGCCCCATCGGGGGCACGAGGTCGCCTACAACCGCTGGTACGAGCGGGACCACTTCTACTCGGGGTGCATGGTCGGCCCCTACAACTTCGCCGGCCGGCGCTTCGTCGCCACGGCAGACCTCAAGGCCCTGCGCGAGCCGGACCCGTCCGCCATCACCGGCGAGCCCGACCGGGGCTCCTACGTCGCCCTCTACTGGGTGCTCGACGGCTACTTCGACGTGTGGAACAAGTGGGCGCTGCGCCAGGTCAACGCACTGCACGCGGCGGGGCGCATGTTCGCCGAGCGCGACCACGTGCACACGCTCCTCTACCACTACCAATGGGAGCACCGCCGGGACCCCGACGGCGTCCCCGTGGAGCTGGCGCTCGACCATCCCTACCGGGGGCTGGTGGTGGTCTTCATCGACCGGGACGAGTCGGTGTCGAACGAGGAGCTGTGGTCGTGGCTGCGCGCCGAGCACCTGCCCGGATTGTTGCCGGGGACAGACGCCGACCTGGTGGCGGCGTTCACACCGATCGCGCTCGAGGTCGACGCGCCTGGCGACGTGCCCCGCGAGGCGGCGAGGGACAACCGCACGGTCCTCCTGTGGTTCCTCAACACGCCGCCCGAGGTGGCGTGGGAGCCGGTCATCGTGGAGCACCGGCGCCGGCTGGAGGAGGCGGGCAAGGGCACGGTCGTGGCCGCCCTCCCGTTCATCCCGACCATCCCGGGCACCGACACCTACACCGACAAGCTCTGGGCCGACTAGCTGTCGCCGGCCGGTCGCCGGCCGGCTCGGGGATCGCCACCGCTTGCGGCGTCCCGCCGGAAGGGCGGTGACGTCAGTCCCGGGCCAGGATCTCGACATGGGGGATGACGAACACCCCGTCGGGTGACTCCGCCCAGCCCATGAAGGCGACGGCGATCGCCTCGAGCTCCTCGGAGTCGCTGAGCCCGTACTCGAGGGCCTGCTCGGCGAAGCGCGAATAGCGGACCCGGTCGGCCCAGAGCGCGCCCCACCAGGCCCGTGCCTCCGGGTCGGCGTAGGTCCACGTGGAGCTCGACACCGTGACGTCGCCGAACCCGGCCGCATGGGCGTGGCCGAGCAGGCGGGGCCCGATGCGAGCGTCGTGGCCGTTGCGCCCGGTCACGGCGAGGTACAGCTCGAGCCAGCGGTCGAGCATGCGGTCCTCGGGGGCCCAGGCGAAGGCCCCGTAGTCCGAGTCGCGGGCGGAGAGGACACCGCCGGGCCGCAGCACCCGGCGCAGCTCCACCAGCGCGGCGACGGGGTCGCCGAGATGCTGCAGCACCTGATGGAGGTGGATCACGTCGAAGGAGGCGTCGGGGTAGCCGACCGCGAAGAGGTCGCCCACCTCGAAGCGCAGGTTCTCGAGGCCGAGGTCGGTGGCGCGCTGCTGCGCCTGGGCGACCACGTCGGGCGCGGCGTCGAGCCCGACGGTCTCGCCGGGAGCGACCAGGAGGGCCAGGTCGGCCGTGATCGTCCCGGGACCGCACCCCACGTCGAGCAGCGACTGGCCGGCCCGCAGGTGGGGAAGGAGGTAGGCGGCGGAATTCTCGGCCGTGCGCCAGGTGTGGCTGCGCAGCACCGACTCGTGGTGCCCGTGGGTGTAGGTCATGCGTACATTGTGGCGTGCCCGAATTGCCCGAGATGCAGGCGCTCGCCGAGCGGCTCGATGCGCTCCTGGCCGGCGCAGTGCTCCAGCGCGCCGACCTGCTGGGTTTCTCGTCGCTCAAGACGTACGCCCCGCCCCCCGACGCGCTCTACGGGCGGCGGATCGTGTCGGTCCGCCGCCGGGCCAAGTACCTCGTCTGGGCCTTCGACGACGGCAACCGGATCGTGCTGCACCTCTCCCAGGCGGGTCGCCTCGACGTCGAGGACCCGCCCAAGAAGACCAAGCCCCGGGGCTCGGTGGCCCGCTTCACCTTCACCGAGACCGGCGACGACCGCTCGACCGTGGCCGTGCTCGTGCGCGAGCACGGGACCCAGCGCAAGGCGTCGTGGTGGGTGCTCCCGGCCGGCGACGACGGCCCCCTGCACGGCCTCGGCCCCGAGCCGGGCAGCGACGAGTTCGCCGCGTTCATCCGCACGAGCGACTCCAACCGCCACCTGACCACGGACCTGCGCGATCAGCACGTCGTCTCGGGCATCGGGCGCGGTTGGGGCGACGACATCTTGCACCGGGCCAAGCTCTCGCCGTTCGCGTCGCTCCGCTCGCTGAGCCCGGCACAGCGTGAGGACCTGCTCACCGCGGCGACCGACGTGCTGGCCGACGCCCTCGAGCTCGAGCGCGGGCGACCCGGCGGGCTCTCGGAGGCCAAGCTGGGAGGGCGTTTCGCGGTGCACGGGCGCTTCGGCCAGCCCTGCCCCGCACCGGGGTGCACCGATACGCTGGCGCGGGTGTCGTTCGAGTCCTACGAGATGACGTACTGTCCGACCTGCCAGACGGGCGGCAAGGTGCTGGCCGACCGGCGCCTCTCGCGCCTCTTGAAGTGACGGCTCGCGCGAGTCGACGGCGCAGGGTCACTTGACGGGGACGACCAGTTGCATGCGCACGACCTGGCGCCCTGTCGCGTCGAACCCCTTGGGTCTGGTCGGCCTCCGTCACTGGCACCTCCGACCACAGCGTCGCGCCAGCCCACGGACCGCGTAGGGTGCCTCCATGAGCACCTCCTATTGGCGTGGCGCCGCCGAGGATGAGGCCATGCAAAACGAGCACGGCTTCCTTTGGACGGCGATGCTCGACACCATCGACACCGACCTGACGCGGAAACGGGTGCTCGATGCCGGCTGCAATCGTGGGGGCTTCCTGCGCCTGCTCGTCGATACGGCGGGCATCGCCGAGGGATACGGCTACGACCCAGCCTCGGATGCCATTGCGGATGCCCGCCGCCTCGCCGGCGACAGGCCACTCACCTTCCAGGTTGCCCAGACGGTTCCGGACGGGTGGGCCGAGTTCGACGTGGCCTTCAGCCACGAGGTCCTCTACGTGCTCAAGGACCTCGAGGCCCACGCGGCAGGTCTCTTTGCCGCGTTGAAGACCGGCGGGTCGTACTTTGCGGTCATGGGCGTTCACGAGGAGAGCCCGATGATGGCGGCGTGGCACGCGGAGAGTGCAGTCGAACTGGACCTTCCGCGGCTCTACAACCTCGACGAGGTCGCGGGCGTCTTCGAGGCCGCAGGCTTTTCCGTGTCGGTGGCCAACCTGAAACTGGGCTTTGTGCCGGTGTCGGCGCATCGGCACGGGCACGACCATCGTGGGGACCTCCTGGCGTGGTTGGACTACTACACCCGCAAGAAGGTCCTGCTGCGCTTCACTCGCCCGCCCTCTTAGCCGTATGGTCGAGCGGACGGCCTCCTGGAGAGCAGGGTGCTCGAAGTGTCGGACCTCCCGGCCCGGCGAAACGGCGGAAACCATGAACTTCGACGCTCCCGTCACTACGACGTCCTTGGCTTGCTTTCGACGTCGGGTCAACTCTCAGTTCCACAGCTCCAAAACCGTGCGGAGGACTACCTCGGATGCACCAAGCCCACCGAGATGGCTCTCGCCATGCCGGACGTAGAGTTCGGCATTCGGAATGAGCGATGCCACATATTTTCCGTGCTCGAAGGGCACGATGTTGTCTGCGTCGCCATGCCACCAGCGAACTGGAACCGCTATATCGCTCACAGCGAAACCCCAGGGCCGAAGAAACAGGATGAGATCGTTGAGAGGCGCTCCCATGCCGTGCCGGCTGTTCGTAATGAGATCGTCGAGGAACATGGCCTTGATCTCCGCTCGGGCAAGCACGAGTCGATCACCTTCGGGGGAGAATCGAGCGTAGAGGTCGAGCAGCTGTGGACCGACCGGTGCGGCGACGGCGACAGCGGCCTGGAACAGGCGCGCCAGGGGAAGGTGAACCCAAGGGAGCGCAAATCGCACGCTCGCCAAGTGACCCACCAGGCCTCCATTGATGTGGCCCTCGCCCACATGTGGGGCGACCCCGCCAAGTATTCCGGCCACCGTGACCCGATCCGGCATGGCGTGAGCGACGGCCAGGGCGTATGGACCCCCGCCAGAGAGCCCGACAACGGCGAACCGTTCCACTTCCAATTGATCGAGCAGGATTTCGACGTCGGGAACAGAATCGTAAATGGAGGAGTACAGATGTGGGGTGGAGAGTCCGATTCCCGGTCGGTCAAGACCAATGATCCTCAGATCGTTGGCTGCGGCCATGACCCGAGCATCCTCGGGAATTTGGCGGCGCGCGCCAGGTGTTCCGTGAAACCACAAGATCGTGCGGCCGGTCGGGTCTCCGAATTCGGCAAAACCGAGTTTCCGCCCCTCTCGCACAACGATGGTCGCCTCGACGCGCGGAGGTGTGAGCTCGTACATGTGTGACGAAATGGTACGCACCCTGCTGCACTGCTCCCCCCCGCGCTGCGGCGAGAGCCTGTTTGGCTTGCGGTTGGCCCTGCTCGACGCTGATCCACACGGCCTACGGCCTCAACCAGCAATCGGGCAGGCCTGAGATCATCGGCAACCGCAACGAGATCGACACAACCGACCACCTCGTGGCGGCCTGCTGAACAGTACGGACTGCCTTGCTCTCGCCGGTGTCGGTGACATTCACGCAACGCCTGGACCGCGGGGAGGCAACCGGGCACGCCTTCGGGCCGGTAGGGTCGAGGAGCGAGCCGAGCGCCGCGCGACGGATCACGGGAGGGCACCAATGACGGGCCAGGGTGACGGGCAGCAGAGTGAGCAGGTCCACGAGTGGGGGGAGGCCGTGCCGGCCTCCTCGGGCCGGCCCAAGCCAGGTGACATCATCACCGAGTCCGGCCTGGCCATGGCCCCGGGTCCCCTGGTTGGCCATGACGTGTCGACTCCGCTCGAAGAAGACGAACCTGAGCACACCATCCCGCCAGGCCCACTGTGGGCCATGAAGGAGCGCCGGCACACCCAGTGGCACCTCTTGCCGGCCCACGAGCGGCACGAGCGGATCCGCGAGTGCCTGGAAGCCGGCGACTTCACCCTCTACTGCATCGACGACGGGCGGAGCCACGCGATGATCGGCCGCCGGGTCGGCATCTCGCCCAGTGGCTGCGAGTACACGCTGCTCGGCCGCATCTCCCGCGAGCGTTATGAGGAACTACGCGACGAGGTCGTGATGCTGGTCAACTGCTTCGACACGGCCACCGAATTGCGACTGTGCGGGGTCGCAGTCGAAGAGGACATCCGATCGTCCAACGTCTTTGACGTCGGCACATACGACAGCATCGACGACGTACCCGCGGACTACCGGCCGGGCTCGTCGTTCCACCACTTCCGCCAGGAGCTGGAGATCACTGCCTACGAGTGACGGTGCCCCGGACCTTTGAGGTGCACTTCGAAGGTGGTGCCGACGTGTCCACCGGCACGGCGAAGGTGGGAGGGGTCGACGACCCGATCTGGGACGAGTCGGTCTCCGCTCCGACCCAGCGCCACCGTCTACGACATCCCTTCAGAATCATCATCCTGGTCGGTGCTGCCGTCCTCGTCGTAGGGGCATGTGTCACTTGGTTTGTGTGGCCGCATCGGCCCGGTGGGGGTGATCCCGGAGCTCACATCATCAATGAACTGCGACCGGTCTCCAAGGCGGTACCACCAAACGCGAAGATCGAGTACGCGCACTACAACGAGCCGCGTTGGGATAGCTGCGATGGCATGGCCGGGACCCTTGGATGGGATGACCCAAGCGCTCAGATCGAGTTCACCTGGTCCGGCTCTCCCACGGCGTTGCTCGGATACGCCGAGGCCGCACTCGCTCATTCCGGCTGGGGGGCCTACACGCCCGAGGTGAACAATGGTCTCCCGGGAGCGGGATGGACGAAGCGCCTCAACAACGGGTCGACCGCCCGAGCCCAATTGGGTGCGAACTCCTATGGCGGATGGTTCATGTTCGCCGACGCAGCACCGCTAGGTCAACGCGCGAGTTGTTGAGCCCTGGCTCACGTGGGGGATGCAGTCCCGGCGGAACTTTCTTGCCACCGCCCCTGCGGCCCACCCGGCGTCATGGGAGAGGGTCTGCCTAGGAGAACGTTCTGAAGGCCGATGCATGGAGCGCTTTGTACATCTCAGTCATTTCCGGCAGCTGGTAGTGCGCCTGAAGACCGCTTGGGTTGGGCAGGAGCCAAAGACGGGCACCGGCGAGGAGTTCGGGCTGACGGCCGATCACGGCTCCGGTTCGAAGAAAGGCGGTCCGGTAGGCCTGCAGTCCTAGGACGACGACGCACCGGGGACGCAACTTCCCAACCTTGGTCTCGAGCTGCACTGCCCCTTCGCGGAGTTCAGCGACACTGAGTTCGCTGGCGGCGGATGTCACCCGCCCCACCAGGTTCGTGATGCCTATGCCGAGCCCTGGCAGGGTGTGCTGCTCCGCTGGTGAGAGAACGGACTCGGTGAATCCACCGGCACAGAGCAACTTCCAGAACCGGTTCCCCGGCCGTGCGAAATGCAGGCCGAGGTCACCTGACAGCGTGCCGGGATTGATACCGCAGAAGAGCACGCGCAGTTCCGGACCGACCAGATCAGCGACAGGCTGCTCCATGGAGCGAGAACATACGCTGCAGCGGCGTCCTACTCGGTACTGATCTTCTCGAGCCTCTCCAGGCTGGCCGTCATGGACTCAACCACCGAGTTGGTCCCGTTGATCCACGCCCCGCCATCACGTAGGAGGTCCTCCGGCAAGGGGCCGTTGTCAAAGACCTCGGTGACGACGGTGGCGTCGTCACCGTCCGGAGTGAGGATGTAGCCCCAGCGGTAGCCCGCAGGAATGCCGACTTTGGATGGATCATTACCCTCAGCCCGAGAAGGGTCTCCGGGAGCCGGTTCCCAAAAGATGCGCCGAGCTGGCTCGAACTCCACCACACGGTTGAGCATGAGGTAGTCGTCTCCGAGCCGATGCATCTTCATGGTGAAGGTGTCGCCCACGTCGGAGATGGGACGGTCGAGGACGGCTCCCCGGAGCATGCCGGATCCGTCCAAATCGACGTGACGTCGCGGATCCGCCAGGATCTTGAAGATGAGGGTCGCCGGTGCTTCGATCCTGCGTGACACCTCGACCGCCTTGCCTTCCTCTGTCATCGTTCAGTCCAGTCTGTCGCTTTGCGCCTGCGCTCTGCGCTTGCCCTTCTGAGCGCATCCGATTCGAGGTATCCCACTCTGACAGTGCTGTCAGCAAGCATGCCCCCGAAGTGCCGCAGAGCTCCACCTACCCGGCGAACGGGGATAGGGGTCGCTTAGCTCCGGTCCTCCGCCCTGAACATGTGCAAGGTGGTTCCGCATTGCTTGCAGTAGATGACGTAGATCGCCATCGGACTGGGGTTTCCAGCGTCAGGATTGACTTCAATCGTGCGAAATCGAGCTTCAGTACTCACGCTCGCTCGACATCGGATACAGAGTGGCTCGGAAGCCTCCGACCCATGTCTTACAGTGCCATGGAGTTCGCTCTGAGTGACGCCCTCATGTGACTCTTGTCCACCCGACATGAGCACGTTCACTTCCTGGCGCACGCGTCCGGCGTCCGCACCGAGGCTGACGAGTACGGTGGCGGCTACGCCCTCCCCCTCGCGCACGAGACCGAGGAGAATGTGCTCGGTACCGATGTAGCGGTGATTGAGTTGCAGTGCCTCACGGAGCGCCAGCTCGAGGACCTTCTTGGCCCGAGGCGTGAACGGAGGGGCACCGCTCGGCGTGGTGCCGGCCATACCGACCGTCTCCTCGACTTTCTCGAGCACGGCCTCGTGCGAGATACCTAAGGACCTGAGTGCCTGCGCACCCACTCCATCGCCCTCGTGAATTAGCCCCAAGAGGAGGTGCTCGGTGCCGATGAAACTGTGATTGAGCAGGCGCGCTTCCTCTTGCGCCAGCTGGAGCACCCTTCTTGCTCGGTCCGTAAATCGTTCGAACACCCCTTCAATCGTACTGGCCGAAGATGCGAACGCCTCAGGTCCAGATCGCCTCCGGACCGGCGACCCGGGATACCCCTCAGTCAGAGCTGAGATCGTTCCTTGCGTCGTAAGAGAGATGAGCCACGCGGTCGGCTGCCTCGATGGCTTGTCGGATCGCGACCGTGGGGTCTTAGCCGTTTGGCGCCGCGTTCGACCACGACCTGGTAGCCATCGCCCGCTCCAAGAATCGACGCGGCTTCAAACTGCAGGCCTTGCTACGCTCCGGTCCGTACATACACGTTAGGGGTCGCCATGTCTTACGGGATCATCCACTTCTTTCCTGACGGGACGAAGCAGCAGTATGACGCCGTCCTGCAAGCAGTTCACCCCGGGGAGTTTGAACTCCCTGAGGGACAGCTCTTTCATGCCGCCGGCCCCTCAGAGGGTGGCTGGACTGTGATGGCGATTCACGATTCCGAGCAGAGCTGGGTGAAGTTCCGCGACGAAACCCTGATGCCTCTGATGCAGCGGGGAATTGAGGGAGGGTTCACCGCACCACCGACTGAGACGGGCTTCGAGGTCTATAAGCAATTGCCATAGCGGAACCATCGGGTCGTGTCGATCTCTACCGACCACCGCTCTGCTGCTCTCAGAGACTCGAGGTGGCCGGGTTCGTACGTCACCTTGAGCACGCTCTATCCCGTCGCTTTGGCAGGCCCGTGTCAAGCCTGCCAGACTTGACGGCCGGCACGCCGGGGTTCCCCAACGACCCCTCGGGGTGGGCGTCCCGCGCCGCCCGCCGCACGTGTGCCTGTAGCGAGACGACCCCGGCCCGCGTAATCGGGCCGGGGTCGCTTCGTCCCTATCGGCAATTCATGCCTTCAGGTTGACGGCGGCTGCGTGTCGTTGCCTCGGCGGACGTGAGCAGGTGGCGAAGCTTCGCCGATGGGTGGAGCATCGACTCCATCGGTCGTTCGAGCACAGGTAGCCACCGGGCCAGCGTGAGGGGAGAGCAATGGTTCGCGAGTGACCGGGACTGCCGACTACCGACCTTCGCCCTCGAGGGCGGAATGCATCTCCATCTTCCAATCCTCGGCCCCAAGGGTGCGAAGTTGTCGCTCAGCGATGCGCCAGCCCTCGGGAAGGCGGACAACTGAATCGTGGTAGTAGCCCCATAAGCGGGGAGTACTCCCGTCGGCTCGCTGGTGCCATGCGTATACGGATGTGCGCACGTACGCGTGATCAAGGTCCTGGAATGTCACTAGGACGTTCGCATTGTGATGGCTCGTTGCGGCAAATCCACCATCGGGGTGACTGAACATCCGCCGGAGACCAGACCTGGATCGCAATGGTGCGAAACCAGGTCCGTAGTCGACCACACAGTTCTCGGTGAACAATTCGACGACCTCGTCGTAGAGTCGGTGATCGACGCAGTACGAGTAGCGGTGAACGAGATCAATTATCTGATCCTTGTCAATCAGCTGACGAACCGCGACCTCGACGTCATTGTCCATGAGTCCTCCTCGGCCCGACGAGCCACTCGAAGGCAAGCCGGGACAGCAGCATCATGCTCCCAGTGACAGGGCAAAATCGAGGCTGCGTGTGTTGTCGGGGCAAAGGCGCTGTGGGCCTGGACAGAGTTATCCCTCGTCGGGCCCTCATATCGGGTGCCGGCGATGGGAGCACTCGAAGGGATCTCAACTTCATGACAGCAGGAGGCGATAGAGAACTCCTTTCCTTCCCTAACCCGAATGCCATTTCGGCTTTCACTTTGCAGTTTCGGACTCCACCGACCCCGCGCGGGAGTGTGTCCCGCTGAACCGGCGTTATGAGTCACGTTGGGGCGACGGTTTGCCTCCAACTGGAGGGGTCAGCTCTCGACGCGGTAGCGGAGGTTCACGACGCCGTTGCCGAACCGGTGCTCCTCCAGTAGGTCCAACTGGACGCGGGCGTCGCTTGGGAATGCGGGCTTTCCCGCACCGACGAGCACCGGATAAATGAAGAGCTGGCACTCGTCCACCAGCCCGGCGTTGAACGCGTGCGCCGCGAGGGTCGACCCGCCGACTGTCAAATCGCTCGCGGCGGACGCCTTCATCTCGCGGACCGAGTCTGGGTCGAAGCGGTGCTCGAGCCGCGTGTTGGTGGTCGAGACTACGGGCAGCGTCGTGGAGTAGACGATCTTGTCGGCCGCTTGCCAGACGTTCGCGAAATCGGCCATGAGCTCCGACTGGGCGGCCAGGGTGGGGTCCGTCTCCCAGACGGCCATCGTCTCGTACATGCGCCTTCCGTAGAGGTACGTACCGACGGGGCGCACGATGTCAGTGATGAAAGTGAAGACCTCGTCGATGGGGGCGGTCCATTCGAACCTGCCGCTCGCGTCCTCGATGTAGCCGTCAAGAGATCCATTCGCCGCGTAGATCAGCTTGGCCATGCCGCTCCTCAGTCGCCCGTGACGGTGCCGGTGGGCGAGTGTAAAGGAGATCCCCCAGGGGCCGCGATGGCCCAGCGGCAGTGCCTCCGGATCGCGCTCCGTGGGCCGTGGAAGCTCCTCGCAAAGGACACTCGCCCCTAAATGCCCAAGTGCCGACCGACCCGGGGCGTTCTGGATCACCTGACTGTGCGAGCCTAAGCACCGTGACCAGTCCCGCCGGCCCGCGTGTCCTAGTTCCAGAAGCGCTGGTCTCTTGGCACCGCAAGTTCTTCGGCGAGACCAGTCGTGCCTGGATCGATGCATTGCCGGACCTCGCCGGAAGCCTGCTGGACCGCTGGCAGCTGCAGCCCGACGGAGCTCCGACCTGCGGCGCCTGGGCGCTCGTGTTGCCCGTCGTGCGCGCAGACGCCACGGCCGCGGTACTCAAGCTCCAACCCGTCACCGACCACACCGTCGGCGAGCCCGACGCACTGCGCGCGTGGGATGGAAACGGCGCCGTACGCCTGCTGGACCACGACCCAGAATCGGGTTCGATGCTGCTCGAACGCCTCGACGCCGACCGCTCGCTGGCCACTGTCCGCGACGACCTGGCCGCCCTGCAGATCCTGTCCGAGCTCCTCGCCCGGCTCAGCTCTGTTCCCGCACCCGCCGGCATGCGCCGGCTATCGGATTTCGGCGCCGACCTGCTCGACCGTGCACCACGCGCCCTGGCGCTCGTGCGCGATCCGTCGCAGCACCGCCTCGTGCAAGCCTGCGCTGCCGCGCTCGAGGAGGTGCTCCCAGAAGCCGGCGACCGCCTCGTGAACGAGGATCTCCACTTCGACAACATCCTGGCACCACACCTGCCCGACCAGCGAGAGCCCTGGCTGGCCATCGACCCCAACCCGGTGGCCGGCGATCCCGGCTTCGCGCTTCTCGCGGCACTGCACAACCGGTGGGAGGAGGCCGTCGCCACCGGCGACGTACCGCGGGCGATCCGCCTCCGCTTCGACCTGATGACGGACATCCTCGACCTCGACCGGAGACGCGCAAGCGCCTGGACACTGGCCCGCGTCCTGCAGAACGCACTCTGGGACGTCGAGCACGACGACACCATGTGGCACACCGAAGCAGACCGAGCTATCGCCCAAACCCTGCTCGACACCGCAGGCTGACTCCGGCGATCGCCCGCCGCAGCCGGGGTGCGCGCCTCGACCCAACGTGCCGGTCAGCTGCACCCCAGCCCGCGAACGGGGTGAGGCCGATCCGGGGACGGGATTCCCCGACCTGCTCCGGGCACGGCGCCCTAATCTCGAGAATCGGGACCTCGAGGCGGCTAGGTCCACCTTCGTCTCGCTCCTCCGTCGCATCCACGCCTGCGTCAACGCGGGCCGATGGGAGGTCGACGACGTCACCACCGCCGGCGAAGCTGTCTGGTCCGGTGTGCACGGCCACACCACGCTCGAACACACAGGGTTCTTCGGTGCGGTCGGCCGCGACCCTGTGCGCTCGTACAGCGAGATCCTCACCAGGATGTCGGTCGGCCTCGGCGACGACGCCCTGGCCACCGCTCGCTCGCTGTCGACCGCCAGACGGCGGGCCGTCCGCGCGGACAAGGCCGAGGCCGCGTCTGCACGATGAGCGTTGCCGTGACCCTCGGTCGCAGCGACATCAGGGTTGCCGCGCGCTGCAGTCTCGTTGCGCGTTCGGGGCTAGATCTGGTCAATTGGTCATCGCCCCACTCACGAGGGGGCCGACGACGAAGCTGGTGCCGCAGAGTCTCGGGTAGCCCGCACTGATCGGAGTGGCGACCTGCACGTCCGTCCTCTCGTTGGGAGGGATGAGATGGAGCGCACCCACCACCGTCGAGCACTCTGTCCCGCCCGCTTCGATGTCGACGTCGGGGAGGCCGATGGAGAAGTGCATCGACGCTCCCGGACCCACCGACAGAGCGTCGTCCGGCCCCATGGAGGGCGCACGATCCTCCGAGGCCGGGATCAGAAGTCCGTCCGGCTCATAGGCAGCGACACCGACATAACCCCCGGTCACGCAGGCTCGCCCCGAGACGTTCTCAAGGTTCACGACGTAGAACAGATGCTCGGAGGCGCCGTTGCCGAAGCCCGACCACGTCGGCCTCAGGTCGCCCGCCGTGCACTGGTTGCCGGCCCCTGCAAGCGCCTCCGTCGTAGACGTCGTAGACGGCGGGCTTACAACCGTGCTGGTTGTGGCTTTCGCCGCAGTGGTCGTAGTTGCGGCCGGTGCTCTGGGCGCCGAGGCTCGCCTCGGTGTCCCGGAGCAGCCGGTCAGAAGGACGACCAGAGCCGATGCCGTAAGAAAGCAGGCAAGAAACCGCTTCACGAGTCGAAGGTATCCCAGCCCTGGCAACAAATCTAGGTCGTCCACCTCCGGGTCCCGCCGTCCTGGGGCGCGCGTCTTTCGATCGGTGCTGAACTGCGGCCGGGACGCGAAACGACCCCCGAAGGGGGCCGATTCGTAGGCAGCATCGACCGCATCCATTCACGCCGAGGGCACTACCACCGATAGAACCGATGCGAGCCAGCGCTCTCGCCTCGACCAATGGCGAAACCGACGAACCACAGGACGAGAAACACGGCTGCAGCGATCCACAAGAGATGCACTGCGAATCCGGCTCCGAACAGGATCAAGACGAGGAGCAACGCAAGAATCAATACCATCGCAGAACCTTTCTATTCACTAGAGCCCGATAGGCCGGGGGTGTCTTGCTTCTCACTAGTAGGTCGAATCGACCCGACGGACAACGTTCCCCTCGCCGTCGTCAACGACCGTCCGATGGCGGCGCGTGTTGCCCACGGCCATGGCGATCACTGACAACACCGCTCCGATCGCACCCACGATCATCAAGATGACGCCCACCTTGTTTACGTTGAATCCGTGTTGATCAGGGCTCACGGTCACGGCGTAATCCAGAATTGCACCTAGCGCGAAAGCGATAAGGCTCGCGACAAGTCCTCCGGCTCCAACCATTTGCAACCTCCAATCAGGTTGCAACAGCCATACCCGAGTGAATGGCCGCAAAACGCGAGATCCCTATGACGCGGGAAATGAGCGTCTCCAAAAATACAAAGCGGCTACAGGTTTATCGCTTCGGGCCAGGGAGTGGGCTTCGCTGTATTTCGAGCTCGGGCCTTGTTCTACACCTCGTTGTCGGGGTCACCAAGCAAGGCATCGGGGCTCATCGGTAGGTTCCCTCATGGCCGCCGCCGAAGCGCCCGGGTCCGGCCCTCAGTTGAGCTGCCGCACGACGGTGACGACCTTGCCGAAGATCGTCACGTCGTCGGGTCCTTCGAAGACCATCGGCTCGTAGGCGGCGTTGGCCGGCAGGAGCACGACGCGGCCGTTCTTGCGGCTGAACGTCTTGACCGTCGCTTCCCCGTCGGGGATGCCGGCCACCACCACGTCGCCGTTCTCCGCCTCGGGCTGCTGTCGCACCACGACGTAGTCCCCGTCGTAGATGCCGGCCTCGATCATGGAGTCCCCGCGCACGCGCAGCATGAACGAGGGTCCGTTGCCGGTGAACTGGGCGGGCATGGGGAGGAGCTCCTCCACGTTCTCCTCGGCCATGACACCGGTGCCGGCCGCGACGTCACCGACGAGCGGCACGTTGTGCACGGCCGAGACGCTGAGGCGGGAGGTGGTGTCGGGGTCGAAGTGGACCTGGATGGCCCGGGGCTTGCTGGGGTCCCGCGACAGGTAGCCCTCGCGCTGGAGGACGGCGAGGTGGTTGTGCACGGTGGCCGACGAGGCCAGCCCCACCGCTTCGCCGATCTCGCGCACCGAGGGCGGGTAGCCGCGCTCGCGCTGGCTGTCCGCGATGAAGTTGAGGATCTGCAGCCGCTTCCCGCTCAGGACCTCGGCCATCGGCGTCTCCTTGTTCTCATGTCGGGTGTTCTCGTGTGGTGGTGCCCACCCCGGCCGTTTCGCCGGGCCCCTCCCGGGGGCGAACATTCGTTCGTGAAGGACCAAGATAGCCAACCGGAGGGCTCGAAGCAAACATCTGTTCGCCGGCATACCGGCCGGGCCTCGGGAAGGGCCCTCGGTCGTCACTCGGCCTCGCGGCGGGAGGCTCACCCGGTGCGCACGGCGACGACGCGGCTCCCGGGGTGGCGGCGTCGGCCCGGCAGAGTCCCTGTTCAGAAGGCTGTCACAGCCCATCGGTACGGTGCCGTCGTTGCACGAACAGCAGTTCGCCCGGGCGGTTGACAGCGAACAGGTGTTCGTGGTCCAATGGGCAGGTAAGCGAACAGGTGTTCGAACAGGGAGACGCCATGTCGGTCGCATTTGAGCTCGAGTTCGAGGCGTGCCGCCCCCGGCTGTACGCCTTGCCGGACCAGCCGGCGCGGATCGCGCCTTCCCCCCGGGTGCGCCGCCGCCGGGTGGTCCTGGCCACCGTGGTGCTGGTCCTTCTGGTCCTGCTGGCGCTGCCGTTCCGGGTCCTCGGGGGGAGCACCCTGGCCCAGGCCGCTCCCGCGCAGGGTCAGGAGTACGTCGTCAAGGCGGGTGACACGCTCGCCTCCATCGCCACCCGGGCGGACGCGGCGCACGCCGCTTCGCTCTCCGAGCAAATGGCCCGAGAGGTCGGCTCGACGGTCGTCGTGCCGGGGGAGCACGTCTTCATTCCCTGACTATCGTCGGCGGTGTGCGTTGTCCGTGGTGCGGTGTCGATGACGACCGCGTCGTGGACTCGCGTCAGGCCGAGGACGGCGGGGCCATCCGCCGGCGCCGCGAGTGCCTTGGTTGCGGGCGCCGCTTCACGACGTTCGAGCGGGTCGAGGAGGTCCCGCTCTGGGTGGTGAAGCGGAGTGGCCTGCGTGAGCCGTTCGACCGGGCCAAGGTCGTCGAAGGCGTGAGGGCCGCCTGCAAGAACCGGCCCGTGACCGACGTCCAGATGGAGGAGCTGGCCCAGAGCGTGGAGGATGCGCTGCGGGCGGAGACGACCGAGCCGACGAGCCAGCAGGTGGGCGTCGCCGTCCTCGAGCGCCTGCAGGGTCTCGACGACGTGGCCTACCTTCGCTTTGCCAGCGTCTACAAGGGTTTCGAGGAGGCGGGCGACTTCCAGCGCGAGGCGGGCCTGCTGACCAAGACGACGGAGCCCAAGCGGAAGTGATGGACGAGACGCCCGGTGTCGTGCTGGCCGTCTACGCCCATCCCGACGACGCCGACGTCGGCTGCGGTGGGACCCTGGCCCGGTGGGCGAAGGCGGGGAGCGCCGTGCACCTGGTCGTCTGCACCGACGGCGGGAAGGGGACGACGGACCCCGACGTGGTGCCCGCACGTCTGGCCGCCGAGCGCGCGGCCGAGCTCGACGCGTCGTCAGCGCTGATCGGGCTCTCGAGCGTGGACAATCTGGGGTTTCCCGACGGGGAGCTCGCCGACTCCGACGAATTCCGTTGCACCCTGGTGACACGGGTGCGCGCCCTCCGGCCCGACGTCGTCTGTGGCCACGACCCCTCCGCGGTGTTCTTCGGGCAGAGCTACTTCAACCATCGAGATCACCGCATCGCCGGCGCCGCGCTGCTCGACGCGGTGGCCCCTGCCTCTGCGCTGCCGCACTACTTTCCCGATGCGGGTCCGGCCCACCAGGTGACCACGGTGTTGCTCTCTGGGACGCTCGAGCCCGATGAATGGGTCGACGTCACCGACACCATCGAGGCGAAAGCGGCCGCGGTCGAGTGCCACCGGACGCAGTTCGCCGGCCAGAGCGGCTGGGCCGGCGAGGCGGTCCGCCGCCGCGCCGCCGAGGAGGGCCGGAGGGCCGGCGTCCCCTACGCCGAGGGCTTCCGCCGGTTGACCCTCGGTGCCTGAGCGGCCGACCCTCCCCACCATCCTCCACGTCGACATGGACGCCTTCTTCGCGTCGGTCGAGGTGCTCGACGACCCGTCGCTGGCCGGCAAGCCGGTGATCGTGGGCGGTGCCGGGGCGCGCGGGGTGGTCGCCTCGTGCACCTACGAGGCCCGTGCCTATGGCGTGCACTCGGCCATGCCCTCCCTGCGCGCCCGCCAGCTCTGTCCCGAGGCCATCTTCTTGTCCGGACGCCACAGCCGCTACGCCGAGGTCAGCGGCCGGCTGCACAAGATCCTGCGCGAGGTCACCCCTGTCGTGGAGCCGATCGGCCTCGACGAGGCCTTCATGGACGTGGCCGGCGCGCTGCGGCTGCTCGGGCCGCCCGATCAGATCGCGCACGCCCTTCGCCAGCGCGTGCGTGACGAGCTCGGCCTCGGCTGCGCCGTCGGGATCGGGCGCTCGAAGATGCTCGCCAAGCTCGCGTCGCGGGCCGCCAAGCCGCGGGCGAGCCGGGCCGGGCTCGAGCCCGGCCCCGGCGTCTACCTCGTGGAGCCCGGGGCCGAGCTCGAGTTCCTGCACCGTCACGACGTCGAGGCGCTCTGGGGCGTGGGCCCGGCCACGGCGAGGCGCCTGCACGATCTCGGCGTGCGCACCGTCGGTGATCTCGCCGCGCTCCCGCTCGACACCGTCGTGCGGCGTCTGGGCAAGGCGAGCGGTGCCCATCTGGCGGCCCTGGCCCGTGGCGACGATCCGGATCCGGTGAACCCGAACCGGCCCAACAAGTCGATCGGGCACGAGGAGACCTTCAGCCAGGACCTGGTCGACCCGCACGAGCTCGAGCGCCACGCGCTGCGAATGGCCGAGTCGGTGGCGACCATGCTGCGCGGCGCCTCGACGGCGGCCCGGACGATCACGGTGAAGGTCAAGTTCAAGGACCTCTCGCTGCAGACGCGCTCGCACACCCTCGGGCGCCCCATCGCCACCGGTGGCGCCATCGGCCAGGTGGCTGCCGCGTTGCTGGCCGGCGTCGACCCCGGCGAGGGCGTCCGTCTGCTCGGCGTCAGCGCGTCGGGGCTGGGCCTCGGCGGCGCCGACCAGCTGTCCTTCGACCTGGGCGACGGCCTCGACGAGGAGAATCAGAGCGCCACCGCGCGCGAGCAGTCCTGGCAGGACGTCACCGCCGCGGTGGACGCCATCCGGAGCCGCTTCGGCCGGGGTGCGGTGGGCTCGGCGGGGATGGTCACCGAGGAGGGGGTGCAGGTGCCGGCTCGTCGGAATGCGCCGTGGGGACCGGACGAGTAGCGGTCCACCAGCGGATCCAGTAAGTGAGTCAATGCGTCTCGCTGGTTGTCACCGTTCCGCATTTGTGGTCACGACCAGCGACGACAGTTTCATCGTCAAGGCGACCAGGAGAGCGGCATCCGCCGGACGACGGAGGTCCTCAGAGCACTGCCGTCGCTCGACCGCGAGGACGAGGCCGTGGCAGCCATCATCGAGGGGATGCTGAGGGCGGCGGAGCTGCTTCAGGAGGACGACATCTCGCCCACGGAGCCGTAGAACCGCACTGGCTCCTCAAACAACCGAGAGCGGAGGTGTGGTGTCCGTCGGAGGGGTGCCTCAAGCAGGCACCATGGGGACGGTGTATCGCCTGCCTCCGGCGGCCATGATGGGGTGATGCAGTTCGTTCATGACGCTTCCCCGACGGCCGAGGCGCCGCTGGACCATCGGTTGTCGATGCGACTGCTCGGCGCGTCTGCCGCGAGCCTGATCGGTTTCGGCCTCTGCTACCTGTTGCTCCGCCGCAGCGCTCCGGGCCGGCGCTTCGACGCGGCCGCATTCGCCGGCTCGCTCGCGTTCAATCCCTCGGATCTCGGCGGCAGCGATCTCAAGCTAATCATCGGGCCCACCCTGATCCTCGCCCTGGCCGCCCTCGTGCTGATAGGCGCGATACGCCGGCGTTTCCTGTTGGGCGTCGCTGCCGCCGTCGCTGCAGCCGTCGCTGTCGGGGTAACCGACTTCCTCAAGGATGCGGTCTTCACCGCGCCCGTTCGAGGCCACCAATCGTTCCCGAGCGGGCATACAGCCACCGTGGTGGGCTGTGCCATGGCCCTGATGCTCGTCACGCCGTCGAGCTGGCGCGCTCCGGTGGCGGTGGTCGCCGGGGCGTTCGGTTGGATCGTCAGCGTCCAGCTCCAGATCGCCAGCTACCACTCGCCAAGCGAAGTCATCGGCGGCGCTCTTCTGGCCTTCGCCGCGGTGACCGGCGTGGCCGGGCTGCTGGCGTGGTTCCGACCAGTAGAGCACCAAGCCCTCCGCTACGAATCGGTCTCCCTGGCCGTGCTCGGCGTCGTAGGCATCTTGGCCGCTGGCACCACCGGGGTGGCCCTGGCCCACGGTTTCGGGCGGCTCCCGATCGCCCTGCTCCCGGGGATCCCGCAGTCGCGAGTGGACCTCAACGAGTTCGTCGCCGGAGCGAGCCTGAGCGTGATGGCCGTCACCGCGTTGATGGCAACCCTGCTTCTGCTCCTGCGCGGGACCCAGTTCGGCGGGCCGGCCCGGTCCGGGGCGGCTGCACCTCGAGCAACTTGGGCACATCCGCGACGCCGACCCAGCCCCAACGGGTGCGCCCCGAACGGCGGCGGCTGAAAAGGACCGTCGACTTCGCGGCATTTGCAGCGGTCGCCCGGTTACCTCTGGTGCCCGCAGACCCGACACACACCGGCAGTGGTCCGTTCCCGATCGAGAAGTGCCGATACCGACCATCCGGTGTGACCCAGTCCGCTGCCGGGACTGGGTGCCACGCCCCGCCGGGACGGTGGGCACTTGTTTGGGATACTTGGGAGGTCGTGGATCAGCCCTCGGAGTTCGGGGAGATTCTGTGTTGGGCAGGCTGGTGGGACCTGCCCCGATTCGGCGTGTGCCTAGTCGAGGGTGCGCCCTTCTACTTCGACTGCCCGTTCTCGGAGGAGCTGGACGACTACCCCGACCTTTATTTGTTGTGGCCAACACCACCCGACGAACTCTCCGACGAGTTGGTGGTCTGGGTACGCTTCGCAAACTGGCGACGGGAATTCGACCTGGGCAACATCACCGATCCCCATTTCCAGGATGTCTCGCCAGAACGGGATCGTGTGCAGTCACGTCGCCAGCTCGGACCGCCCCCTGAGGCCCTCCATGCTCTAGCAGAGTGGCGGCTGGACCGGGATCGAAGCTTCGCTCACCAGCGTCCACGGCACCTTGTCCGCTGGCGATTTGTCGAGAAGGACGCTACCTAGCCCCATTCGCCGGGCTTGAGTCATCGCAGATTCAGCCCGAGCACCGGTCGATCAGATCCTCTAGCAGGTAAGGCAGGCCCGGTCTACGGTCGGCCTCCGTGAGCCACATGCCCGAGGCGGGCAATCTCACGACGACACCGTCGCCCAGCCGGACGGGAAAGAAAGGAAGGTTGAGCCGTGAACACCCGAGAGCTGCTGGACAGAATGGCTGAGAACATATCGGTGCGACGTTCCTTTGGTGCAGCCTATGAGCGCGAGGGGCTTCTCATCATTCCCGTGGCACTGGTGGCGGGTGGGGGCGGAGGCGGTGAAGGGCCGATCAAGCCACCGGCAACCGGGCACACCCGTGCCATCGAGGCAGCGGAATCGGCGAAGGGCGCCCCACCCGATAGCCAGCCGCTAACCGGCACAGGTGGCGGATTCGGTGGCCTGGTTCTGCCCGTGGGGGTCTACGTCGTCAAGGGTGACCAGGTCCGGTGGATCCCAGCATTCGACGCGACCCTGATCGCGCTGGCGAGTCTCAGTGTGGTGCGCGTCTTGCTCAGCTTGTTGAAGAACGGCAGACGACGTAACCGCCTCTGAGGCAGACCTCTGGACCCGCGTTCGGGGATTATTGCGCAACATCGTGCCCCAACCCCGACGACCTCATCGAGGCACTGTTGATACGTCCGTAACAAGCCCGCTTGAGTACAACCTCGCTGGCCTACGAGCTTGCTGGCCTGTCGGGAGGTGTCCCCATCCGCCGGGTTGGGGATGTCACATTTGACCTAGGCGCTGGACCTCAGTCGCTAAATGGCCCTATTCCCGAACAGTTCTGGGAGGACACCGGCACCGTGCGGGTTCCCGGACTCTGATTACCTCTGGCACAGTCCTCGCAGTCGTGTGGGGACGGAATACACAGTGCGAGAAATGGCTGAGGCCTTCGGGGTCTCGTGCCAATCGGGAACTCTCGCTACATTGAGGTCTTCACCATTACGAGAGGATCGCGATGTCGTCAATCTCAGGACCCGAGCATCTCAGTGGCCATCATCGAGACACCCTGCTGCAGATCTTCCAGCAAGAGACGAACCACAACGTCGAATGGCACGATGTCATGTCATTGCTCGAGGCGGTCGGATCCATCGAACAACAGCACGACGACATGTTTCTGTTTCGCATCGGCCAAGAGACCGAGGTTCTCAGGCGTCCGAGTGACAAGGACATCGACGGACAACAACTCGTCGACTTGCGCCGAATATTGACGAGTGCCGGCTACGACACCGTGGCGGCGGACCTCGAAGACAAGGGCAAAGAAGTCTGAAAATGGCCGACGGCTTGGAGCAGATCCGCCGGAAAGAACGTTGTTGCTGTCACGTTGCACGGGTGAACCGATCTGAGATCCCCAAGGGTGCCCCCGTTTCGCCGGGTGCGGGGCGTCATCGTCAGCTCTTCACGAGGTAGCACGCAGGTTACAAGCCAGCGCGCGTGGAGAACCCTGGCCCGTACAATGGAGGACACGCTCGCCGCGTCCTGCTCTGACTCCCCAGCGGAACGGCATCACTCCCCGGAGTCGGCAATGCGACGGTCGACGTGGGTCCCGTGGATACCCGGCTCCTGGATCTTGCGTCGCTCCTCCATCACTTCGTCAGCGATGAAGACATCGCTAAAAACGTAGCCGTCGGAAAGGCGACGCAGGCGGTAGCCTCCGGCAAGCACCTCAGCGACGGCAAAACCGCCCGTCCAGCGGCGAAGATAGTGATTCCAAACACAGGCCACCGTTCCGACTGCCAGCTGTACTTCGGAATCGCCGACCTCACCTTCCGGATAGTCGTCTTCTGACCGCGGCGTGCTCGTAATGCGGTCTCCCACGAGGTAAAGGAATCGGCCTTTGTGGCCGTGAGCTTGAGCGCGGGCTCAGGCTGCCTTAGTAGCAGGGCGACTGGGATGTCGATACAAGGTCCCCCCGTACATTGCTCGCCGGGCTGGTGTCACCGCGGAGACGTTGCCCTTGCTGCCACAGGCGGCAAACCGATGGCCCGGGTTGTGCCGAACGTTCCGCAGTACCATCGCAAGATGGCCGATGTCGAACGCTTGCTTGCGGACCGGATCGCGATCGACGACCTCTTGACCCACTACGCCACGCTTATCGACAGTCGCCGGTTCGAGGAACTCGATCAGGTTTGCACCTTCGACGCCGTGCTCGACTACCGCTCGGCCGGCGGCATCCGCGGCTCGTTCCCCGAGGTCCGCGACTGGCTCGCCAGCGTCCTCCCTGTGTTCTCGTGGACCCAGCACCTCGTGGTCAATCGCGCCGTTGAGCTGGCCCCCGGTGCCGATGAGGCCACCTGTAGGTCACTCTTCCACAATCCCAACAGCATGGAGATCGAAGGCCGGTCCTGGCTCTTCGTGGTCGGTGGCGCCTACCACGACCGACTCGTGCGGACGGACTTGGGCTGGAGGATCCGCCACCGGGTGGAGGAAACCATTTGGTGGGACAATCCGATGCCCGGGCTCGACACCGTCCCGCCTCCACTCCCCGCCGACTGCTTCGACTGAGCGCTGGTCGTCCTTTTAGAGGCCCATCGCACCCTGTCCCCGAACGCCGGGCTGGGGTGTCACAGGCACCATGGAGACCATCCAAGGGGCTATTCAGTCTGCATCTTGCGTTGGATAGGGAGATCTAGGAGATTCGACTCCCGCACTTCGCAAGTGCATTTTCGTCGAGTGTCGCAAGCTCCACGGCCCCGGCTGGTGTCGGGTGAATCAAAATCGGCTCGGCCCGGAGATACGTATTCAGGTTGCTGACGTGGCGACTCAAGAAAAGGCTCCAATCAGCCACTTTGTACTTCTTGGGGTGACGCGCGGCGAGAGCCCTGATGTCGGCGTTGATTCTCGTTGCCACGTGTCTGTGGCTGAGAGCGTCAGCGGCAGGGTTGATGGTTGTTAATACAACACATGGTGTGCTTCTTGTGATGCGAATCAACTTGTCCCAACCCGATACCCAGTCTGGGTGCGTGCCACCTTGCAATGCATCGTTCGTCCCCAGATTCTCGACCACGGCATAAGGATGAAGCCTCAACGCCGATTCAAGCGCTGGCAAGCTCTGGTTGATGCGAATGCCGATCACAGCCAGAACTTCCACGTCGTAACTCGGATCTAGAAGTTGATGTATCTCGGGAGTGGCAAGGACCGTGATCGAGTCCCCGTCGAACACCACGCTCGGCTTGCTCGCGTGCGGGCTGCCGCCCGCCAAGAGAGTGATCGCGAAAGCGAGCAACCATCTCACAAGCTCGGCAGCGTAATCCCAGAGTGACCCCATGCCGACACCGCCCCCGACCGCCGGGCCGGGGCACAGCCGTACCGTGGACCACTAGACCGACGGGTCACTAGCGTGATGGACATGGAGCAGGACCCGACGGAGGAAACGGAGCTTGCCCACGCCATCTACGCGTTTTTCGCTGCTTTCCGAGCGGGCGACAATAGGGCCGCCTTTGACCTCCTCGACGGGGCGACTCGCATGGCAAAGGAGTCGGGCAACCATGAGTTTATGACCGCCTGCGGGCATATCAGTCGGAAAAGCGAGACGAATTCATCCGGTTGGACTTCGGACCCGAAGATGCCGGCGGAAGGGTGAGAGAGCCAAGGCGACCCCTGCCGACCGGTGATCAAGGCTCAGCCCATGGGCACAACGATGAGAACGGTTTCGACCTCCCTGCCCCCTAACGCCATCGGATGTGAGCGCCTCCAGGGCCGCGTTTGGTGTCTTTTAGATCCCGCCTAGTCGCCGCCCGGCCGCCCTTGCGGACATACTGCCGCGATGAGCCGAGGCATGTTGATCCTCGTCTGTCTCCTCGTCACTCTTGCCTTCGCCACCATCGCCGCAGCGGTGCTGGGCGTCGCAGCGAACCAGAGTCGATACCGACCATCGCGCTGCCCCGAACAATCCTGAGGCAGCCTCGGAATGTCGGTCCGCGGGGGACCCGCCGCTACGATCGAGCGCAGCACAAACTTGACCGGCACTGCGCATACGCCTAGCTGGCCTCACAGTTTGACGCAGCACCAAACATACGGAGAGTGAGCATGGACGACCAGTCGGGCTGGCGGCCTGACCCAACCGGACGCCATCAGGAGAGGTACTTCCGCGCCAGCGGTATCCCGACCGATCATGTTCGGGACGACGGGATCGAGTCCACCGATGAAGACCGTGTGGAATCGGCCGCCACTCATCAAGACCATCCAAGGGTGATTGCACAGAGAATCTCACCCCCATCATCGCCGTCCAGCCGTTCGGAGGTCACGATCCCCCAAGCGCGGCGAGATGACGCTCAACGGGTCCTCGTCACTCGATACGCTGCCCCCGCAGACATTGATCCGACGCAGGATGCACGTACACAGCAAACCACAGCCGTTGCCGATCAACAGGCGGCGCTGGACTCGGTGGTGCGTCGGCCTTGGTGGCTGATCATCACGATGTGCCTGCTTCTTGTGTTGCTAATCGCAGCGAGCTTCTTCGCGATTCAACAGCACCAGGAGGCGAACACATGGATGACCCAGTATCACGCCGAGGTCACTGACTACCGCTCTGAAGCCCACAAGAGCACCAGCCTGTTTGTATCGCTCCTTGCCAGCAAACAACATGTCACAGCGGTCACGAACCAGAAGAACCAGGCATGTCTGGTCTTAGAGAGCTTGACCCGAGACCCTGCCCGACTGGCGGCGGCAGCGTGTACCGAATGATGTCCAGCTTGGATTCCGCGGCTGCCTCGATCTCGGTCCAGACACTCCTCAGCGACCCGGACAGCCCGGTACTTTCCCTCCCGCCTCTGGGTCTGCTCTTTTCCGCCACGGACGTGATCGCCACGGGAAATCGTATGGCTCATCAGGGTGAAATGAATCCCGCTGGATAGAACATCTCGAGTGTCGGCACGCCCCCACCTGTCCCAGGGCCATCGGCCTGATCGGTGCCACCATGCGCTGGGACGGTGGGCACTCCGGCACATCGGGGCTAGGGCAGCGAGTCTCAGCCGGTCCGGCAGACTTGGCTATATGAGCGAGACCTTCAGCGCCTGCACGCTTCCTTGGAGCATCTGGCCTTGGGGCCTGACCTTGACCCATGGTGACACCGACATGCTGCCGCCGGCTCGACCACCGGTTCTCGCTCCCTACCGAAGTGGGAGGTCCCCCCGTACATTGCCGCCGGATAGGGGCACCCTCCAGCTCCACGAGGTCACTCTTGTTGGAGTTGCTCGTATGTCCGTTGGAGTGCTGCGGCAACCAACGATGGCAGCGAGAAACTGATCGATCTATCCTCGACCGCAGCCTATTGGGTCGGATCAACCAGATCTCACCGCGGTTCAGCTGCCCCCGTACATTGCCGCCGGGATGAGGAGACACTCTCCGGACGACAGGGGCAGTCCCAACGGTCGGGACTCGACCCTTCGGAGGGTCAGATCGACAAAGCGCTGTCTGACGTCATTGCTCGACATTTCAGTTGATGAACGCGATGGTCTGGTTGATCCCCTCGGTTGCGAGCGTCATGACTTTTGGGCGTTGGATCGTGGTAGACGACGCCTCGCCGAGGAGGAGCTACAGCATCGAACCGGAGCTCAGGCCAGACTGTTTGCCTCATGAGCCGTCCGGAGTCCAAGTACGTGGCCATCGGGGATGCTGACGTTGCCTACCAGGTCCTCGGAGAGGGACCCTCCGACCTCCTCTTCTTCAATGGACTCGGCAGCAACGTCGAGATGGCGTGGGAGGACCCAGAAATTGCCGACTTCCTCAGACGGCTGGCGTCGTTACGCCGCTTGATCTTTCTCGATCGACGAGGCACGGGGGCATCTGACGGTGTGCCACGTAACGCCATACCAACATGGGAGGAGTGGACAGAAGACATCGAGAGCGTCCTCAACGCTGTCGGGTCCGAGCAGACATCCATCCTCGCGACGGTCGATGCTGGCCCGATCGCGATCCTCTACGCCGCCGCACATCCCGAACGGGTCGATTCCCTGGTGCTGTGCAATACCACTGCCCGATATCTGATCGCTGACGACTATCCGATCGGGTTCACACCTGAGGCGCTCGATTTGGTCATCGAGTTCCTCCGGACCCACTGGGGTACGCCGGAGTTCCTCTCGCTCGCTGGTGCAGCCGGCCCTGAAGACCCAATTCGCCGCGATGCCCTTGCTCGGCTCTTCCGGTCGTCGGTCACCCCGAGAACCGCGGCCGCACAGTACGACTACCTGCTTCGGAACCTCGATGTTCGCCCGGTGCTCCCGCTCCTCCGGGTGCCTACGCTGGTCCTGAGCGCCGACAATCCAAGCTTTCTGCCCATTGCTCATGGGCGTTATGTGGCCGAGCAAATTGAGGGATCCAAGTTCGTCGCACTGCCGGGCAACGACATGTTGATCTTCAGTCAGCGGGACGTGATCTTCGACGAAGTTTCCGAGTTCTTGACCGGTACGAGACCGGTAACCGACATCGACCGGGTGCTGGTCTCTGTACTCTTTACCGATATCGTCGGATCAACTGAGCGGGCAGCGTCGCTGGGTGATCAACGGTGGCGGTCCCTGTTGGATCGGCATGATCGAATTGTCCGCGAACAACTGCGGATCTTCCGAGGTCGGGAGGTCAACACGACGGGTGACGGCTTCGTCGCTTCCTTCGATGGTCCGGCTCGGGCCATCCGTTGTGGCCAAGCGATTATCGACGCCACCCAAGCCCTCGATATCGAGTTACGCGTGGGTCTCCACACCGGTGAGTGCGAGGTGAGAGGCAAAGATCTCGGCGGCCTCGCCGTTCACATCGCCGCTCGGATCGGTTCTTTGGCGTCACCGAACGAGGTTCTTGTCTCGAGCACCGTCAAGGATCTCGTGGTTGGCTCGGGCATTGAGTTCAATGACCGAGATGAGCACGTGCTGAAGGGTGTGCCGGGGAGCTGGAAGCTCTACGCGGTCTCGGGTTGAACCACAACGGCATCAGGTGGGTCTTCGACTTAGTGACAGATTGAGATGTTTGTGAGCCAGAACGCCACCACCTGACCATGGAAGTAAGTAAATATCCCAGTTCGCCGGGTAGGTGGGACGGTACGGCACATCGGCGAGACATCGAATCGGAACCGTTGGCGGAGTCAGGCCCTCCCGTTATTGCGTCGCGCACAGCCGGTCGAGTCGCTCCAGCGTCTTGGTCATGCCGGTGAGCCAAGCATTGCCGTTGTCCACGGCCTCACGGACCTCCTCGGGGGAGTCCGTGCAGTCGTAGGTCTCTGTCACCACAGTGGCATTCGGGCCATCTGGAGTGAGGTCGAACCTCCAACGCGATCCGTTCCTAGCGAGTTCGGGGTTTCCAGGTTCCCAGGCGATGCACCGATCCGGCTCGAAGACCACGACGCGGTTGTGCATTTCGTAGTCACCCATTGCCGCGAAGTACATCTTCGTGACGAAGACATCCCCTATGCCAACGATGGCCTTGTTGCTCGCACCTGGCCTCAGCATCTCTGAGCCATCGAACTCGGGGTGTCGCTCGGGGTCGGCCAGGAGCTCGAAAATATCGGCGGCCGGGGCCTCGATTCGTCGGGATACCGACACGGGCTTGCATTCTTCGTTTCCCATCGTGGCTCTCGTTTGTCCGGTCCTGTCTCGTGGTGAGTTCACCAAGGTAGCCGCCAAGGCCTTGCGGGCCCATCGGTCGATGATCAGGACTATCCCCGTACGCCGGGACGGTGAGACATGTCGAGGAGGCAGGTTTCTAGTCTCTCGCTCCGTCCACATCGGCTTGGGTTATGCGAATCGAACGCGGCCAACCTTGGGCGGCGGAGAGTCGAACCCAATATGCGTTGCCGTCGAAGGAGATCCAAGACACGGTAGGGGCTGACCCCTCAGGTCCGGATGGGGCGAGAGGGCTAGACCGGTACTTCGGGTTGACTTTGTAGCCCCGGATCGGTTGGTCAACTTCGGCGGTGCAGGTAGCGCCTGAACCCCTAGCCCGCCACGACAACCTCGCCAGCTTCTTCACGGGCCTTCTTCCTGTCGGCACCTCTGGCTACGACGCTACGCCTTCGGGGCAGAGGTAGCGTTCGCGGAGCCCTGGAGCGTGCCCCCGAACGCCGGGAGGGGGGACCGGCACGATGGGGGTACCCCAGGGATTCCCCCTCTTAGCGTGCGTCCTCTGAAGTCGCCGCTACCAACCGGGCCGTGACCTCGTAAAGCAGGTGCTTAGCGAGACCGGGAATGTCGTCAAGAAGTTGGTCCATGCCGGCATGAGTGAGATCCAAAATCGCCAGCTCGGTTTCGGCCACCACCGTGGCGTTGCGAGGGAGACCCGAAATGACGGCCAGTTCCCCCACGACATCGCCAGCAGTGATTGTCGCCACGCGCTGTCCACCGCGTGTCACTGACGCGGTCCCATCGAGGAGTATGAACATTTCAAAACCAACATCACCCTCACGAGCGAGAACCTTCCCGGCAGGAAGGATCAGTTCGGTAGCCACCTCACCAATCTCCTCAAGCTGCCTCTTGGTGCACTTCGAGAACAGAGAAACAGACGCAAGGTATTGCAGGTACTCATCACGAGCCATCGAAACACCTCCTTTCTGCCGCGCCCTGGTGCTTCAGATCGCCGGGTAGTCCACTTGAGCTGGCTGCCGACCGTACTCGGGATGCGCTGAATCTGCTCAGGGTGCCCCCATACATTGATACTTCTCTGAGGGTCCAACGCTCGTCTGCACCGAGGGGTGGTCTCGACCTGGAGGCTGAATGGATGGGCGGCCGTTGCGATCAGGCCTTTCTGAATTGTGCGCTGACGATGACCCTGTTCATTAGTCCGGCCCCGAGCGGGGTCAAAGACAGCCCCCACCCACTCCGGTCGATGGCAACCTCGGTCGAGACGGTCACCGTGTCGGCAGCGACGCTGAAGTCGGCCATTGCGGCCAGCGGCCTCGTCTGATCGCGGACAGTGAGGGTTCCGGCTAGTTCCAGCTGGCCCGAGCCTGCCAGGCGGCCGCTGGTCGCCTCGAAAGTGATGGCTGGAAACCTCTCGACCTCGAAGAAGTCGGCCGTACGCAGGTGGGCGTCGCGCCTCTTGAGTTTGGTGTCGATGGATGCCGCATCAACGACCAAAGTCCCACTGACGCTGCCGTCGGCACCCACGGTTCCGGCTCCTTCGATCGCCTTGGCCGTCCCTTTCACCGGGACCACCCAGAAGGCCTTGGTGTGAAAGACGATCGACGTCCGGCCGGGATCGAGCACCCATTTGCCAACGAAGTCACCCAAGTCGACTGAGGTCTGATTGGGCAATGTCACAGGAGTGCCTCCACAAGGATCACGGTCACCTCATCTGGCCACAGGCGGCGGCGCCGACCACCTGGCATTTCAAATCTTGAACGGCGCCACCAGCATCACGTAGGGGCAAAGGTCACATCGCAGACTGCCAAGTGTCGATCCTTGGCAGCTGACCCGGTTGGGGCCCTGCCCCCGACCGCCGGCTGGGGTGCCACCCTGCGAATCCTCTTTGAGTCAAGACCCCAATTTCGGGGCCTTCCAGGCGCGACGAATCGAGCCGTCGCGCTAGGGCACGACGGCGTAGGGTTTCTATGGGTTCGGGAGTGACTTCGCCGAAGAACCGGTCGCGCAGGGTGAAGAGCCGGTCACGCAGGCAGCGAGTCGTCCCTGAGTGTCCTCCCGGACCCCCTATCGGGCGTCGAGGAGGAGCTGGCGGTAGACGGCGTTACTGATCTGGCGCTTGAGCGAGCGGAGGGCTTCCTTCTTGGTCTTGCCCTCCGCGACCTTGCGCTCGAAATAGATGCGTCCCTCTGTTCCAGGATTACGGATCTGGGTGACGGCAACCATGTGCAGGGCGTGGTTGAGCCGACGGTTCCCGCGTTGGGAGACGCGGTGGACAACTCGGCCGCCCGAGGCGAACTCGACCGGTGCCGTCCCGTTGTAGGAGGCGAAGGCATCGCGGTTGGCGAAACGGCGCACGTCGCCGGTATAGCCGATGAGCTGCGCGGCGATGATCGGACCGACTCCATAGATCTCGGTCAGCGAGGTTCCCGACGCTTTGATGGCGATGCGGATCCGGCGGTGCGACTCCTTGGTCTGCTCGTCGAGTCGGCGCACGTCGTCGAGGAGCTCGAGGGCCATGTCGTAGCGGACCTGCTCGGCCGGGGTCTCAGGCGTGATGTTGGCCAAGAATCTCTCGGCGTCAGAAGCGTACAATTCCTTGGTGATTCCGCCCGGAACGAGCTCGGCCAAGAGGGCATGGAGGCGACACACCACCCGAGTCCGATGGCTCCCGAGGTCCAGGTTGCGCTTGGCCAGGAGCCGGAGCACCTGGGAGTGGTCGGCGGGTTCGACGTTGCGCAGGCTCGGGGCCCGAAAGGCGGCGACAGCGATCGAGTGGGCGTCATTGGGGTCGTTCTTGTTGGAACGACCAGTGCCGAGCACCCGGATCCGAGAGGCCAAGGTGGCCGGGACGTCGAGCACGACCTCGCCGTGAGCCACGAGCTGCTGGGTGAACAGATAGCCCATCCCGCCGGCCGACTCGATGGCCCATCTCCGCTTCTCGAAGGGCTCGGCCCAGCGCACGAGCTGTTCGACCTGACGACGAGTGGCACGCACCTCGACGCTGGAGATCTCGTCTTCAGCCTCGTCGATGGCCACCGCCGTGTGCGATGCCTTGTGGGGGTCGACCCCGATCACCACATTCATGACTACCTCCTTGGTCGGTGTGTGAACCACGGGGGCACTCCTGCTTGCGGATGTTCGTGCTCGATCCTCTTTTGAGCCACTCCGTGGGCGAAGCCCCGGTGGGACACTCTTCGCACGAAAGCCACCCGACAGAAGTCGGGGGCAGGCACTACGAGAGCGACCCCACCGGGACCCCTCAACGCTAGGAAATCGCCCTAGCGCCCGGTGCTAAGTCTCAAGCAGGCACGACTGGGGCACCCCCAGGACTCACGAACTACCCCGAGGGATCGGGCCGCTCGACGGAGGCCAGTCCATCATGGTGAGCGCGGAGGATCGGCGGCCTCCTCGGTGTTCACGGAGGCCCTCAGGATGGTCTCGATTCACCCTCTCTCATCTTGCGAGATGATGCCCTGGGACACGTCGAACGAGGAGGTCACAGGATGCAGAAAACGTTCAAGGGCAGGATCGAGCTCGACATCCGTGACTCGGTCCAAGATTGGGATCCGTATCTCGCTCCTCGGGCACCCGAAGGTGCGCCAAATGTGTTGCTCATCGCATGGGACGACGTCGGCTTCTCCACCATGGACACGTTCGGCGGACCCGTTGAAATGCCCACGATGCAGAGGATCAACGATCTCGGCGTCAAGTTCTCGAACTTCCATACGACGGCGCTCTGCTCGCCTACTCGAGCGTCCCTGCTCACTGGTAGAAACGCCACGACCAACGGTATGGCGACGGTCGCCGAGTTCAGCTCTGGGTTCCCCGGAATCTCGACTCGGATCCCCTTCGAGAACGGCCTCATCTCCGAGGTGCTCACTGAGCAGGGTTATAACACCTACGCCATCGGCAAATGGCACTTGACGCCAGGCGATGAGTGCAATCACGCGGCCTACAAGGGACGGTGGCCACTGGGCCGGGGCTTCGAGCGCTTCTACGGGTGGCTCGGGGGCGAGACTAACTCGTGGTACCCCGATCTCGTCTACGACAACCACCAGATCGACCCCCCCGGTCGCCCCGAGGACGGTTACCACTTCGCTGACGACATGGCAGACAAGGCGATCGAATTCATCCGCGACGCGAAGGTGATCGATCCGGACAAGCCGTTCTTCATGTACCTCGCTCCTCACGCCGGACATGCGCCTCACCACGTCTTCAAGGAGTGGGCCGATAAGTACAAGGGAAAATTCGACGCCGGCTACGAGGCGATCCGCCCTGGCGTGCTCGCTCGGCAAAAGGAGCTCGGCATCCTGCCTGAGGACACTGAGTTGTCGCCGATCAACCCGCACGGCGAGCCAGGACGGCTGTCGCCCGATGGCAAGCCCTGGCCCTTGCTCGACACCGTCCGACCCTGGGACGAACTCTCGAACGACGAGAAGAGGCTCTTCACCAGGATGGCAGAGGTTTTTGCCGGCATGATGTCCTACTACGACGACCGGATGGGCCGAGTCCTCGACTATCTAGAGGAATCGGGCCAGATCGACAACACCATCGTCATCGTCATCTCCGACAACGGCGCGAGCGGAGAGGGCGGGCCCAATGGCAGCTTCAACGAGTGGCGCTTTTTCAACGGCGTCGCCGACACGACCGACACGGTGATCCCTCGGATCGACGAGCTGGGCACGCCGTCGTCGTACAACCACTACAACACCGGATGGGCGTGGGCCTTCGACACGCCCTTCCCGTACTGGAAGCGGTGGGCAGGTTACGAGGGCGGCGTTGCAGACATCTGCATGGTCGCCTGGCCAGCCAAGATCGAGGCCTCCAACGAAGTGCGCCACCAGTACATCCACGCAGTCGACGTTGTCCCCACCCTCTACGAACTCCTTGGAATCGACCCACCGGCGGTCCTCAAGGGCTACACGCAGAATCCGATCGAAGGTGTGAGCTTCGCAGCCGCCCTGACGGATCCGACTGCTCCGGGCAAGGAGACGCAGTTCTACGCCATGCTCGGTCAGCGCTCGATCTATCACCAGGGCTGGCTCGCGTGCAGCATGCACCCGCCCATCTCGGGGTGGAGCAACTTCGAGAAGGATGAATGGGAGCTCTACCATCTCGAGACCGATCGGGCGCAGGTGAGCGACCTCGCGGCGGACCACCCCGAACGACTCGCCAAAATGAAGGACCTGTGGTTCTACTTCGCCGGGATCTTCAACGGCCTCCCGCTCGACGATCGACTGCCCATAGAGATGGTGCTGGCCGACCGACCCAAGCCCGGGCCGGACCGGGACAGGTATACGTATTATCCCCATATCGCCGATGTGCCCGAGTCGGCTGGGGTGGCGATCAATGGTCGCTCGTACGCCATCAGCGCTGGAGTCGATGTGAACTCTGCCGACGCTGAGGGCATCCTGTACGCCCACGGGGGAGTTGCCGGCGGTCACAGCTTCTACATCAAGAACCGGAAGCTCCACTACGCCTTCAATTGGCTCGGTGCGACCGTGCAGAATGTCTCGGGGGACGACGAGATCACGACTGGCACGCACGTGTACACGGTGGAGTTCCTGAGCGAGGGACCGAACGATGATCCTGACATGCCGGGCTTCAAGGGCACGGCGACCCTGTACATCGACGACAAAGCAGTCGGCAACGGGAACGTCGTTACTCAGCCCGGTCCCTTTTGTCTCATCGGTGACGGAATATGCGTGGGACGTGACAGCGCGTCTCCTGTCACTCCCGACTATGCCGACCGTGGGACCTTCCCCTTTAGTGGAGGAACCATCGACAGGGTCATCGTTGACGTTTCGGGTGAGAGGTTTGTCGACCACGAAGCCACCGTGCGCGGTTGGTTCATCAAGGACTAGTCCCTTAAGCGCGCCCCTCGCCATCAATCGCCCAGTGTGCCCCAGTTCGCCGGCTCATGGATACTGCCTCTGAGAAGTGCCTTCGCGTAACGAGGAGAGGCAGCCGACCGACAGAGCCAGGCAAAGTGGAGCGTAGATCCGGCGGTCCAAGCGAACGAACCTCTCCGAGTTGCTACCAGGCGCAAGTCTTTCCGTCTTGCCCACAAGTCCGAGGGCACCGCGCAATCCAAACACGGACGCCACTCCACCGATGCCAGATTGCCGAAGTCTTGGCGCCATTGGAATGGCGTCTGCGACCAGCGCTGCTACAACGGCAAGTGCCCCCGCAACGGCAAAACAGGCCGAGGGCGGAGGGACGGCAGAGGTGCCGACAACGGCGTCCGCCAGCTCGGTACGGCTGCGGAAGGGGAATGACGTGCCGAATCCCCACGCCACATGGAGTACGGACAATGCACCCAGAACGCTCGCGGTCAATCGAGCCGTGAACCGCACCCCCGCAAGCCTACCGCTGTCATTCCCCCATGTTCACCGGTTTGCAGTCAGGCGTGCTCAGTCCATTCCCTCAGAGATCCAGCGTTTTCGTACTTGGATCGATTGACATGCGGGCGATGAACTTTTCCTTGGTGCGAAGTGACAGCTCTCGCGGGAATGCGGCAATACTCCTTGCGACTTCCATCACAACGGCCATCAACTCCGCTGGTGCAACAACTCGTGATACGAGCCCAAGTTCATGAGCTTCGTGGGCATCGATTGTTCGACCTGTCAGACATAAGTCCCGGGCGACCGCACCGCCAACCAGATCGTGCAAGGGTCCGTAGACGACGTCGCCGAACGATCGCTCAGGATGGCTGAAGCGCGCCGAACTCGAAGCAATACGCAAATCACAAAGCACTGCGAGGTCGAATCCACCAGCCAGCGCCGGCCCGTTTAGCGCGGCGATCAGCGGAAGCGGAAACCGGAGCAACGCTTGATGGAATCTGTCGCTCGAGTCCCACAACTTCCTCTGGAACGCGTCATCGCGGATGGCAAACTCGCTCAGGTCGAAGCCAGCGCTGAACGTGTCACCAGCACCAGTGACAACGGTACAGCAGACCGATTCGTTCGAGTAGAGCTGTTCAAGCGCATCCACCACTTCTTCACGAAGTGCGACGGAGAGGGCATTCTTCTTTTGTGGCCGGTCCAAAGTGATCGTGACCACGCCGTCCTCACAAGGCGAGACCCTTATGCTGGGCATGAGATCATCATCTCAGTCCGAGGGCGTCCACTCCACCTGCCGCACTTCGCCGGGTAGGTGGGCATGATGAGAGACCTGGATCTGACTGGAGGTGTAAGTCCATGCCCAGGGGATGGTGGCCCACTGTCGAGTCGGCAGGCGTGGTGATCGAGAGCCAAGAGGTCTGGCCTGCAGCGTCTCCACAATCCAACGGCACGTTTACGCCCTTAGACGTTGACAGGCATCAGAGCCTTGCGATCGTTGTCGGGTATGGCTCCACTCCTCCAAAGGGCGATCCGGCACTTGGGGTTGATGAGTTCCACGAAGCGAAGAGCGGTCAATGGAACCATCTGGGCGGAGCGGCCTCGGGCACCTCGCTGGAGCAGCGTCGACAAGGCAAAGTTGGAAGACAGGAGCTGCAGCCACGCTTGGGTGGTAACAGTGGCAAATTCCTGTTCGAGGAGCGACCCGAGTATTCGTACCAGGTCTTCCTGTGTGGCCCTGAGGTGGTCACCGTTCGCGTTCAACGAAGTCATGGGATCAGAACACCTGACGACCCAGCCACCGTCACCGCCTTCAACGCCGAGGGGATGCAGACCTACGCTTGGGCGTCACCGCCATCGGTTACGTGAGTCCTCTCCAGACACCCCATGGAGGTGCCCCCTATCGGGCTGGGGTGCCACCTCGCAGCGCCCTGGGGGATCGGCCGAACCTTCCCAGTCAGGAGCTGCTCAGCACCGAGTCGTTGACACCTGAACTTAGAGGGCGCAACCTGAGTGTGGCGACCTCTACGATCCCTTGGGGCGCCTGCACACACGAGGGAGGTGGCTAGTAATGAAGTACGTCGTTATCAGTCGGCTGGCTCCTGGAGTCGACAGCGCACGCAAGGCATTCGAGGTGTTCTTGAAGGCCGGGCTGCCAGCCGGAACCGAATCGGTGTGGGCGGGGGCGGACGGGAAAACGTTCGTCAACATTGTCGAGAGCGAGACCCCGGACATTGTGGCTTCGTCCACGTATGCACCGTTCTTCGAGGAATCGACCGTCATCCCTGTCGTAGCCGTTGACGATGCCTGGATTGAAGCCATCCGCACTGCACAAGCCAACTGGGGCTAGGGCTCAATTCGGCAGTCCTAGTGCGTTTGCCCTGGGCACATCGGTGCCGAGGCATCGGGGTGCTTTGCGCCGTTCAACGGTGGGAAGGAGGACCGATGGCTGGACTCAACATGGAAGATGGGAAGAAGCCAACCAAGTCGTTGCGGCAGCACGCTGCGACCTACGTGGACGAGCTGATTCGGATTGCGCCACCATGCGACCATCCGCTGACGCCGGAAATGAGGGCCGACACCATCGCCCTCGTCGAGGGAGCGATGCATGACCTGGCTTCGGATGACGTGACTAGCCTGCGAAGCAGTTGGCCAGAAAGTTGTTGAGCGCCGCCGTATCATTCCTGACCATCAATTCACCATCCGTACTTCTTGAGATGTCGAGCGACGGACAGAAGGCGTCAAAGTCTCCGCAGTAGAAGTGCGGAGACCCCTTGACGCCCCGTCGAACCCCATCCTCCCAATCTTGGCGAACCGCCTCGTCGTCGGCAGCACCATATGGCCCAATGTTGAGTGATTCGGCAAGGTCAGAGAGCACGTTTGGTCGGGAGATGTCCAAGCCCTCCTCAAAGAGGGCATCACGAAGAGCAAGGCTCATTACCTCGCCTGTTCTCGGATCTTGGCGGTATGCGGCGTGTGCATATGCGAGGGCAGGCAACGAAGTCCTGGGAAAGTCTTTCGGGTCAAAACGGGCGAAAAGGTGCGGAGCCACTTGGGACCGTAGTTCTCGCACATGTGAAGCAGTGACATCCGGATCAAGCGGTGCTCCGTTAACCAACTCGAGGGGCCAGGCCCTGATGTCCAATAGAACGTCTCCACATCCCAGCGCAGACCGGCGCTCAGCAACGTAGTGGAGGCCCACATGAGCGAACGGGCACCAAACATCTGCGTAGACCTCGATGGCACTCATATGCCGAGCCTACGGTCTGCACGGTCCCCGTTCGCCGGGATTGGGCGCTTCGCCAGCGCCCGCGCAGCTAGTAGTGGCCGAGGTGCTCTGAGTCCGGCCAGATGCCACCACCAGGCATATCGAGCCGATCGGTCATCGCCTCGCGCCACTTGGGCGTGACGGTGGGTGCGCCCCAGTAGTCGGTGACGCGGACGGCCTTTCCGTCTTCCAACTCACCGATGGTGACGTTCCGGTAGAGCTGTCCATCTCCGTAGTCGCAGGTCCATTCGACCACGACGACATCGTTGAGTCGCAGACGCCTGCCGACCTCAAGTGTCAGCTCAGGAAAGTTGCCCTCGACATCGGCAACAAGCTGCCTGGTGCGCACGACCTCGCCCATCTGCGGCCATTGGCGCACGACGTTCTCGGCCAGGGGCACGCCGAGGATGTAGGCGACCCGTGTCGCACCGTCGGAATCCTGCTGCGTCTTCGTCACTGGAATCACTCTTCCCTTCATGCTGGGGTCCAAGCGGCGAGGGTCTTACGGTCCAACAATCGATCTTGTCAGATGGCGGTCAGGGTGCCCCCGTTCGCCGGAAGTGTGCTGCTCGGACCATTTAGTTGGCAAGCGCCATCGGCAGGTCTCGCATGTCCTGAAATATGAGCGCAGTGTCTATCGATAGCTGTGCTGGGCCTGTCACACCGCCGGCGAACGCAAAGACGGCCATGCCTGCCGCCAATCCTGCAGTGACGCCTGAGATGCTGTCCTCGACGACTGCGCAACGGTGTGGCGCTGTTCCCATCTTCTCCGCAGCGTGCAAGAAGATGTCCGGAGCTGGCTTCCCCTGTGATACGTCGTCGACACTGAAGATTCGTCCCTCAAAACGGTCAAAGAGTCCGGTTAGACCCAAGGTGAAGCGCATCCTCTCATGACTTCCACTCGATGCAACGCAGTTGGGTATTGGTATCCGGTCAAGAGCCTCAATGACACCGGGAACGGGTGCAAGCTCACGCTCGAACACCTGTCGATACTGGAACTCGAACTCAGCATTCCAATCGACGTCCCGACCGAGGTGCCGCTCAATCTCCTGGTGCATGTAGGCGGCCGATCTCCCCACAAATCGCTCAACGATGTCAGCTTCGGTGAGTGGCCAACCCAGGCCCGTCAGGATCTCAGCCTCAGTGCGAACGGCAAGGCGCTCGCTATCGACGAGGACGCCGTCGCAGTCGAAGATCACGAGGTCAAAGCGACTCATGTCGACGAGACTAGATGGTGGAGTTCCCGAGACTCCACGACCGTTGAGGATGCCCCAGTTCGCCGGCTCGGGGCCAACCTTGGTCTTACGCTTTTGTCGTGCGAGTGGAGTTCTACAAGATGGAGTCGCACGGGGGTCAGCGGTCCGCCTGGCGGGCAACGCGGGGGAAGCGAACGAGGGTCCCCGGAACCGTGATGGCGCGTGAAAAGGGGATCCCCCACGACCTTGCGCAATACGTCATCGAGGCAGCGACGGGCTACCGAGGAGGCTTCTGGGACCTCGTTTCGAAGGGGGCGACGTTCAAGAGCACCGGTCGTAGAAGGACAAAGCCGGGCCGTGCCCTCATTGCAGAACATCGAGACGAACTCGCCGGGGCAGAGCGACTGGCTGGTGAGCATCTCCAGCGATGGAACGCTGGAGAAACGTCCCCGGTCTCAGAAGCCCTCACCCGAGCTCTCGATCAGTGGAGCGGACTGTCGTTGAAGGAATGCCTGATCTTCGAGTGGCCTTCAGCCAGCGGAATAGTGGGTCCGAGAGAGGGCCAAGATTGAGCGTCTGGAGGTGTCCCAGTTTCGCCGGACCTGGGCGCACCCTGCGGTGGGCGAGGCGAGTACCCAGTCCCGGGCAATACGAGGACGACGGAATCACACTTCGACAAGAGGCTTGTCGAACAACTGGAACTCCTTCTCGTCGGGAGCCTGAAAGATCGTTGCCCACTCCTCAAAGTGAGCCCGTGACATTGGCGCAGCTGTCCATTCGCCCGACCTAGTGCGACGATCAGCTCGCTCGATCAACTCTTCCAGGGGTGCATCGAGGTAGTGCAGTTCGACTCCCACGCCCAATGCTCGGGCCCCGAGTCTTTTCTCGTCTCGTTCACCCCGGGCCCAGTGGCCCCACTCCAAGATCACGCTTTGACCTCGGGCGAGAAGCTCCTGGGTGAGATCCCACAATTGACGTTCGATGCGGACTCTAAATTCGTCATCCCACACATTTTCGCCTAGCTGAGTCACCCACTCGTCCTTATCCAACCGGATGGCAGGGATCTCGGGTGCGAGCTTACGAGCGAGTGTCGACTTTCCCGAGGCTGGGAGCCCGCAGATCAGCACGAGTCGAGTCCGGGGACCAGCGACAGGATTGTCAATCCGAACTGAGGTCACGGAGAAAGGCTACGGACTTGAGCAGGGTGCCCCCGCTCGCCGGGACAAGGCCATCTGTGCCTACGGCCGATTGAGGTCACGTCCACCTACCATGTCAATCGTGGCCGTGACCTGCTCGTGCTGCTCAATGTCAGTGGATTGGTGGGTGAGGCTGCGATCGCACCCCGATCTGCCCATATGTCACGACTGCCTCGCCGGGCTGAATGGTCAGCGAGACGGCCAGTTACAACTCATGAGGGGGAAGTGGTTGGTAACGGGCTTCGAACCGATCTTCAAGGTTGCCGATGTGGCTCTCTCGGTCACCTGGTTCGAGCGTGCGGGCTTCGAGACGTCCATCCACGACGAAACCTATGCCTTCGCTCACCGGGATCGGGACCTGACCATCCACCTTGCCCGAGCTGAGGCAGGTGACTCCCCGGGGGGAGGTTCTGTCTACCTCCACTGTCAGGACGCCGACCGGGCAGCTGAGGACTGGAGGCAGGCAGGGATCGATGTTAACGGCCCGAGCGACGAGGACTATGGCAAAAGGGAAGGTTTCGTGACCGACCCTGACGGAAACGTGATTCGCTTCGGGAGCCCCATTCGCTGACGGACGGCCGAATGTTTCCGGCGGACCAGGGCGCCCCCGTTCATTTCCGGGTGGAGGTGCATTAATTTCTCATCCCGTTATGCGGAATCCAGCCCTAGAGCCCCTAGATGACCTGATCGGGGAATGGTCCTTGACGCTGACCAACGCCTGGTTTCTCGAGTCTCTCGATGTCGAACAACACGGCAGAGCCAGCGCTCGATGGCTCGGTGATGCGTTCATCGAGTTAGTGGCGAACCTCGAAGAGGAGCCACTTTGGCATTTTGTGTTCGGGAGATCTGACGCGAACGGCGAGCTCTTGGCGCTGTATCACGACCCGAGGCCGACTTCTCGAGTGTTCCACACGACGTTTGTCGGGGACACCCTGACCTTGCTGCGACAGGATCCGGACTTCCATCAACGCTTCATCGCCACAGTCACGGCAGCACGGATCGAGGGCCACTGGGACGCATCCGACGATGCCGGCGCGAGCTGGCGAAAGGACTTCGACGTAATCCTCGAAAGACCATGATCCTGTGTTGCCGATTCAGAGTTGGAACCAACACGCCTAACCCCTAGCCCAGTACGCCGGATCGGGGTGACACCCTTCGCACCATGAAGGCGGGGTACCCATGCCCGTCAGGGGCCATGCGCGCATCTACTTCGGCCGGAAGCCGTCGAACTGCTCCGCCCCTTCGACTGGCAGTACCCAGTGGTGGCGAAAGGGCGTGTGTAGCTCAACGGTGGGTGCCGGAAAGTCCGGATCGGCGAAATTGCCGACCGCGATCGCCATGCCCGGGCGATCGTCGATGGTCCAGAACACGGTCGAGCCGCACGTAGGGCAGAAGTGGTAACTGACCTCGTCACCATCGGTTGTTCCGACACCGTTGACCTCCAACCCGTTGTAGATCTTTGTTTCGCCCATGACTGCTATGCCCTGAGCATCGGGGAAGAGAGCGCTGACTTGGAAGGCACTCCCCGTCCGCTTCTGACAGAAGTCGCAGTGGCAGGTAACCACGGCGACGGGTTCGTTCTCAACCGTGACTTTGACCCGCCCACAAGCACATTCGGCAGTTCGAGACATTGCTCCAATTGTTCGCACAGACCTGAGCGGACAGGCAACCGAAGCCCGCATGCGCGTTCACCTGGGTGCCCCGTGCGCCGGCAGTGGGATGCTTCGAGTCACCTTGTTATGGACCAGGAAACGCCAGCGAGAAGACCTGTCCGAAGCCGATGTCGCCCATGATTACGGGTGGCGAGTTGAGTGCCCGCCCGAGCAGTAGGGCGAGAAGGTCCCGACTGGTCGTTTCGATGACCGCCCTTGCCTGCGTGTCGCGACTCGCAGGTCGGGATTCGACCTTGGTGCCGTCCACGCTCACCTTGTAGGTGGGTCCATCAGCAGCCACGAGGAGCCAGGAGCCTTCTAACTCAGTATCGAACGCTCCGTGGTTGGCTCTGCGGACGTTCAACCACTCGAGGCGCATCGGCAGCACTGTGCTGATGAAGGGCTCGCTCCAATCGCCAAGGTCGAGTCCCAGGTCGGTTCCGTGCACTTCGACCTCCGTAAGTCTTAGAAGCAGGAGGCGCCCGAGAGGTATTGGACCGAGATCAGGATTGTCCTTGGGCTCGACGACCTCTACATCCCAGGCAGCAAGATCGAGAGCACACCACTCCTCGTCCAGCTCGTCACTGAGAAGCGCCAGCGACTCCACAACATCCTGGGCCGATTCGCCCGGAAGGGGTATGAGCGTCAGGGGACGCTGAACTTCACGGCCCTCGGGGTAGTACGCCACCGGTACACCCTGCACAGCAGAACGCGTCATTCGAGAAAGTGCCCCGGCTCCAAATCGCAGGTGACACGCGATGGTCAGGCGGCTCCATTCCGGTAGCTCAGAGGGCTGATGAAGCTCGTCATCGCCCAGCCCCCTCATGCTCTCAGCAATGCTTCGGCTCCTCTCCATGATCGCATCGAGCAACTGTTGCTTAGCCTGGTCAGTGATCACCGGAACGCAGTATGGCCAAGCCGGACCCACTGGCGCTAGGTGCCCCCGTTCGCCGGGTAGGTGGCCCAGTAGGCAGCGCGGTGAATCTGACGGTTAGGGTTCGACGATGGACGGCGGCGGCCACGAGACCTACCCGTTGCCGACCGATCCGGCACTCGCCCAAGCGGCCGAGGCCGCGCAGCGGGCGGGCCACTGGGCGTGGATCGTCGACGATCGGTGAACTGGGCCATAGAACGGTCCGTCATCGATGAGGCAGCGTTTGGCCCCAGGACTGCCCCCGAACGGATCGGAGGCGAGGTCTGTCGCCTCATGATCGATCGCCGGCAGATCACTTACGTACTAAGTGGCGCTCCACCAGCGGATCCAGTACCCGTGAGGGTGGGTGTCGGCCAAGCGGGCCGGCGTGCCGTCCCCGGGGCCGATGTGGACCAGGGCCGTCGTCAGGTCGGGCCCCTCGCGTGGCACGGGGGGCGGGGGTGTGGGCAGGCCGGGCGTCTCGAAGGGCGACTCGCAGTAGAGGTGGTGCACGGGTCTGGCCTGCCCGAGCGCACGGACCTCTCGCGTCAGGGTGCGCTGCTGGTCCTCGTCGAGATAGGACGCCACCCACGAGTGGAAGACGACCAGCGGGCCATCACCGGGGATGGTGGCGGCGATCCGTGGCAGGTCCGCCACCATGTCGCCCCGCTCGAGTCGGCGCGCCTTGGCCGTGGCGCGCACGTTGGCCAGCGCGGCGCGCAGGCGTGCGAAGCGAGGTGGGTTGTCGGGCCACTGGCAGGCCAACAGCCACCGGGCGTCGTCGTCGGACAGCGGATCGAGCGGCGAGAGGTCGAGGCCGACGCGCGTCGCCATGACCGGCAGGCGGAGCTCGGGCAGGTGTTCGAGGTCGTCACGGGCGGTGCACTCGAGGGTCACCGCCGAGCCTGCGGCTCCGGCGGTGATGCGGTCCGCGCCCACAGCCGCCCGGTAGGTGTAGGCGTAGTCGTCGAAGAGGAGGTTGAGCCCGGCGGAGGTGCCGAGGTCGAGCAGGGACAGCGGCTCCGTCCACCCCGACTGGGCCGCGATGTGGCACAGCCCGGGCAGCAGGGCGGTGCAGCGCCCGACCTCGTTGGTCTGGGTCATGCGGGTGGCGATCAGCACCTCCAGCGCCGCCCGGTGCTCCCGGCAGAAGTCGGCGAAGGCCGACGCCGCATCCCCCGACGGCCGGCGGTCCGAGCCGCGCACCGCGGCCACGGTGTCGTAGTGCGCAGCCAGCTCGTGCTCGACGCCCGAGAGGAGCAGGAAGTGCACCGCGGCGAGCAGGAGGATGGGCCGGCGCTGGGTCAGCGGGGCGCCGTCGAGGAGGGAGAGCACCTCGTCGTCGTCCGCCACCGCCCGGCAGATCGCGGGGTAGGTGGTGCCACCGTCGCGCTCGGCCACCGCTGCGAACCCCCGGAAGTGGTCGGCCAGCGGCTGCTCGACGAGCATGGTCAGAAGCTGGCCGGGAGCAGCGGGCTGACGGCCCCGAAGAAGAACCAGAGCAGCACGAGCACACCGGCGGTACCCACCCCGTAGATCACCCAGCGGTGCCGCCGGAAGCGGTAGGCCGCGTAGAGGATGCCCGCGCCCAGCGCAACGGTGACGAAGCCCCAGAACAGCGCGTCGGTGAGCTGGACGTCGGAGTTCCCGGCCAGGTCGCCGCTCTTCGGGTCCGCGTGGAGGGTCGCGGAGGACAGGCCCGAGTTGGGGAAGAGCTGCGAGTGGACCAACTTGCCCTGGACGACCAGGCGTGTCGAAGCGCTGAAGCGCGGATTGCACGTGGTCAGCGTCACGAGGGCGGCGAACACGTTCTTGATCACGTCGGTGTCGCTGGGCGACACGACGAAGCTCTTGGTGGCGTCGTAGACGAAGATCCCCTGCAGGGTGGTGAGAACGATCGGATCACCCACCTTCACGGAGTCGAGGTTGTAGAAGGGGTGCCCGTAGGTGGTGCGGTGCCCGGCGATGGAGGCGTTGCCACCCTGTCCGGGCAGCGGGGTCCCGATGTAGTGGCCCGGGCCCTTGCGCAGGTCCGGGGTGTTCGTGCCCTCGACCACCACCTGGTTGATCCCGATCTTGGGGATCCGGATGTAGCCGATCGGGTCGCCCTCGGGTGGGTCGGCCGTGCGGGGCGCGGTCTCGGGCGGGCCCGTCGGCAGCTTATTCCGGGCGGCCTCCTCGGCCAGGGCGTGGCGGATCTGCTCGCTGTTGGTCTCCTGCTGCAGCTGGGTACGCAACCCCGCCTGGGTCCGGGACTCCTGAAAGGAGGTGCCCCAGATCTGGTAGGCGGTGAAGAGGAGCAGCACGACGCCGGCCCCGATGAGGACCCTCCCGAAGATGTCGACGACCCGGCGAAATGGGGACATCGGGGTGAGAGATTAGGGCGGCGGGGCACCCTGCCCCGCTCGCGCGGTCGTTTAGGCCTGGACCGTGACCAGGGTCCCGAGGGGCGTGAGCGGGAAGACGACCTCTGCGTTGGCGATCGGCATCTCGACGCACCCGTCGCTCTGGGGGAAGCCGTAGGACCCCCGGACGAACCCGTGCAGGGCGTCCCCACCGTGGAAGTAGCTGACCCACGGGATGCCCGGGTCCACGTAGTGCGAGCCGTCGGGGTTGGTGCCCTTCATGGTGGTCACCGTGTAACGGGCGAAGACGGGCCACGTGCCGTTCTCGGTCGGGGCGCCCGCCACCCCGGTGTTCACCGGCGTGCTGTAGATGGCCGCCCCGTCCCTGTACACGGTCGCCGACTCGGGCAGCGACTGCTTGACGAGCACGTAGTCCCAAGGGAGTGCGTCACCGCGGCCGCTCTGCACGGCGGCGAGGAGGTCGGTCCACACCTGTGGTCCCGCGATGCCATCGGTCTTCAGCCCGTTCTGGGACTCGAAGTTCGTCACGGCACCCTGGGTGATCACGTTGTTGACCCCCGGCGTCCACAGCGTCAACAGGGCAAGGGGTTGATCGGGCCAGCGCCACGAGAAGGATCCGACCTGGTCGTTTCCTTCCTGCGTCGGCGACGTGAGCGGCGACGCAGGAGTGAACGTCAGCGGGAGGTAGCCCAGTTCGGCGAGCAGCTGCTGGAGGCGGAGGATGGATCCGGGCGCCACGGTGAACTGCGACGTGACCGTCTGGGCCAGGTGCTGGCCCTCGGAGGCGACCACGCCGCTCGCGCCCCCGGGGACAGTGATCGTCTCGGTGGCGCCGGGAACGAGCGGCCCCGTCGCCTGGAACTCGAGTAACGAAGGAGACAGCGCGGCCCACGCCCCCGTCACCCGCGGGCTGAGTGTCGGCATGGGGCTGCCCGGGGCGAGGTCGGTGGAGAACTGCACCGAGATGGTCGACCCGGCGGCGACGTTCGTCCCGGTCGGTGTCAGCCCGGTCACCGTGAGCGCCACGGGGGGAGCGGTCGGCGTGGCGGAGGCCTGGTTGGCGCGCTCGTTCTCGATGAGGACGAAGCCGCCGGCAGCGAGGACGACGGCGGCCACGCAGGCGGCGAGGATCACCCACAGGCCTGGGCCCCTCCGGCCTTTGACGTGGTCACCCGACATAGCAGCCGGGATTCTACAGGGACCTCCGCGTGCCTAAAGACCGATTTCGGATCGAATTGCCGCTGCGATGTCCGAAAGTCGGCTCTCGTCGGTCACTTTGGACCCGTCGGGCTCGCGGACGTAGAAGGCGTCGACCACGATCTCGCCCAAAGTGGAGACCCGGGCCGACACCACGTCGAGGTCCGCCTCAAAGAGGGCCCGGGTGATCCGGTGCAGGAGCCCGATCTCGTCGGGGGCCCGAACCTCCAGGACGGTGGCGGTCTCGGAGGCCTCGTTGTCGACGGTCACGTCGCTGCGCGGGAGGTGGGCCGCCGAGCCCCGGCGGAGGGGGTAGACCCGTTCGCGCTCCGAGAGGCGCTCGCCGATGGCCATGCGGTCGGAGAGGACCGCGGACAGGTCGGCGCGGAGCTTGGCGGTGTCGGGCCAGGTCCCCCGGGCCACCTCGACCGTGAACACCTCGACGGCGACGGCGTCCTCCCCGCTGACGTTGGCCGCCCGCACGTTCATGCCGTTGAGCGCGAGCGCCCCCGCCACCGAGGAGAACAGGCCACGGCGGTCGGGTGCCGCCACGATGACCTGGGGCGGCTGCAGTGACACCGACGGCAGCCCGGTCTGGCGAACCTCTTCGATGAGATCGCGGTGGGCCGCCAGGATCGGGTCCGGGCGATCCGGCGCGGCCTCGCCCTGAAGGATCCGGTCGGTGCGCAGGACGAGCTCGGCGACGAGGCCGGCCTTCCAGGGCCCCCAGGCCGAGGGCCCGGTCGCTCTGCTGTCCGCCTCGGTCAGGGCGGCGAGCAGGTGCAGGGTCAGACGGTTGCCGACGGCGCGGGCGACATGGGCGATGGTGGTGGGGTCGTCGAGGTCGCGTCGGGTCGCGGTGTCGGGGAGCAGCAGGTGGTGGCGCACCAGGTCCACCAACACCTCGACGTCGGTGGGTGGGAACCCCATGCGTGTCGTGATGCGCTCGACCACCTCCATGCCGACCGTCGTGTGGTCGCCGGGGAACCCCTTGCCGATGTCGTGCAGCAACGTGCCGACGAGGAGCAGGTCCGGGCGTTCGACCGTGTCGGTCAGCTCGGCCGCCAGCGCCGCCGCCTCGAGCAGATGACGGTCAACGGTGTAGGTGTGGTAGGCGTTGCGCTGGGGCTTGTTGCGCACCGCGGACCACTCCGGGATGAGGCGCACGAGCAGGCCGTGCTGGTCGAGCGACTCGATCTGGTCGACGGCGGGGCGGCCAAGGCCGAGCAGCGTGATCAGTGCCTCGAGGGTCTCGGGAGCCCACGGGTCGGAGGGCGCGGGCATGCGATCGGCCAGCCGGTAGAGCGAACCCTTGGCGATCGGCCGGTCGAGCGCGCCCGCTGTGGCGGCCAGGCGCAGCGGCAGCGAGACGTCGTCCGAGACCGGCGCCAGCGGGGTCAGGGCGATCTCCCCGTCGACCTCGAGCATGTCGGGGCCCAGATCGGCCGCCGCCTGGCGGTCCCGACCGTCGGGCGTGCTGCGGCGAAAGCGGCGCTTCGGCGGGGGGGAGGGATCCCAGAGCCGCCGCCGGCGCCAGACGTCGTCGCTCACCCAGGCGATCTGCCGGCCGGCGGTCGAGACGGCCAGCATCAACGCGTCGGCGTCGGCGAAGCCGAGAGCGTCCGCCACGTGATCCTGGTCCTGCAACAGGAGCTTGTCGTGCTCGCGCTGGGCCATGCGGTGCAGCTCGACCCGGATGGAGGTCAACAGGGCCGCCGACTCGTCGAGCGACGCCAGGTCGGCGTAGTCGGCGAGAAGCGGCGCGTAGGCGGAGATGGCGCGCAGGACGCTGACGTCGCGCAGACCGCCGTGACTCTCCTTCAAGTCGGGCTCCAGCAGGAAGGCGACGTCACCCGCCGTGTTGCGCCGCTGGGCCATCTGCTCCTCCAGCAAGGGCAGGTACCTGGTGCCGAGCCGGTCGTGCCAGGCGGCGCGCGCCTTCTCGAGGAGCGGTTCGGCCACCTTGGGCTCGCCCCAGACGAGCCGGCCATCGAGGAGACCGAGCGCGACACGCGCGTCCTCTGCGGCGGCACTGAGGACCTCGGCCGGCCGTCGCACCGAGTGGTCGAGGTGGACGCCCTCGTCCCAGACGGGGTACCAGATGCCGTCGGCCACGGTGCGGATGTCTCGGCGGCCGTTGTGGACCAGCACCACATCGAGGTCGCTGTAGGGGCAGAGCGAGCGCCGTCCGTAGCCCCCGACGGCGATGAGAGCCAGGTGTCGCCTGTTGTCGCCGGCCGCCCGGTCGGCCAGGCCGGACAGCCAGGCGTCCGCCTCGTCGGCATAGCGCCGGCAGAATTCCTCCCCCTTCAGGTCCTGCTCACCCAGCAGCTTGGCCCGCCGGTCACGCAGTGACGTTTCAGCGGGCATGGGCGGAACGTAGCATTGGGTCCGTGAGCAAAGACGTGAGCAGCAGGGAGGGCAAGAAGCCGGTCACCTTCTCGCACGCGGTCGCCATGACGGCGGTCGGCGTGGTCGGGGTGATCGTCGCCTTCTGGATCCTCGCCAGCCTGGCCGGCATCTTCCTCTTCTTCGTGAAGATTGCGGTCATCATCGGCCTGATCGCCGGGGTGTTCTGGCTGGTGTCCCGCCTCCGGCGCTAGGCCGCCGGCCGACCTGGTCCGGGGCGAGGCGACGCCGGCCGTTAGGCTGGCCGCCCGTTCGTGTTCGTGCGCGGCGGCGTGGCCGAGTGGTTTAGGCAGGGGCCTGCAAAGCCCCGTACGGCGGTTCGATTCCGCCCGCCGCCTCTAGACGTTCGTCCTGGTTGCGGACACGTTTCTCGGGACGGGTCCCCCTGAGCCCCTTGCTCCGTGCCACAGCCATGCCACATGGCTCGGGCACGGATGCGGGCCCGGACGGACTCCCGCGAGCCCTTGCGGCACTGATGGCGCTGTCGAGGTGGTCGGGGATCTGCTTGCGCCGCTCGGCCGTGGCGTGGTGACCTAAGCCTCTTTTCTCGCTGCAATTGCCAGTGTCTCCATGAGCGGCACGTGCGGTGAGGATCCAAAGAGGAGGAGGCTCTCATGCCCGGCGTCTTCGTGGTCACCGATAGCTCTTGCGACTTGGAACAGGACGACATCGACCCGTTCAATATCGAGATCGTGCCCCTCACGATCCGATTTGGGAGCAAGGAGTTCACCGATCGCCAGGACCTCAGCGTCGAAGACTTCTACCTGCGAATGGCAAACGCCGAAGAGCTCCCCCAGACGGCCTGCCCGTCGCCTGGTGCGTTCGAGCAGGCCTTTTGCAACGCAAGAGACGCTGGCGCTGAGGCGGTCGTCTGCCTCACCATCTCGAGCGACTTGTCGACCACATTTCAGTCGGCCCTCACCGCAGCTGCCGCGTGCGAGGGGCGTCCTGTCGTCCATGTGATCGACAGCCGGACGGTGTCAAGCGGGCTCGGCACTCTCGTGATCGAAGCCGGCAGGCTCGCTGCCGAAGGAGCCGACATCGGCACAGTCTTGCCTCGAGTCAGCGACCTCATCGCACGCACGCACGTGTTTGCGGCCCTGAACACTTTGGAGAACCTGAAGAAGGGTGGGAGAATTGGCGGCGCGACGGCAATGGTGGGGTCACTGCTGTCGATCAAGCCGGTGATCGACCTTACCGATGGCGTCGTTCACGAAGCCGGTAAGGCCCGAACTCGCAAGAGGGCACTGCAGATGCTCTATGAACGCATGGAGGCCGCAAGGCCAATCGAGCACGTTGCAGTCATGCATTGTGGCGCACCGGACATCGACCAGTTCCTCGACCTGATCGCTCTGCGGTTTCCTCGGGAGGCGATTCGGGTCGGCACGTTGGGTGCCGTCGTCGGCGTGCACGGCGGCGCCCAGATGATCGGGGTCAGCTGGATTGACGCTGCCTAGGGAAGACGGCTCTCGTTCGGCCCGATTGCAAGGCAAACCAGATCAATGGGATCTGAAGCGGAAAACGGGAACCACGTGACCACTTTGGCCGTCATATCCTGACCCTCCTGGGTCGTGACGGCGTCTTGCAGATTTGCGGGCCAAATGACCAACAAGAGAATGGCGGCGGCATACCCGGCCCAACGCTCCCGACGCCAGAGACCGAAGGCACAGATCAGCTCGGCAACTCCACTCGCGTAGACCAAGGCCGTGGAGAACGGCAAGAAATGCGGCACGATCCCGGTGAAGGTGACGGGGCGGATGAGGTGCACTGCGCCGCTGATGGAGAACGCTGCCGCCACGATCCAGGGGCCATAGGAGTAGCTCAGGAACGATGCCCGTCGGAGAACACGGGTCATCTCCACGAGTGAACCCTATGTCGGCGAAACGTCCCCGTTCGCCGGGACGGTGGGGACAGGTGTTCTCAACGCGGACGGCGAATGCGCAGTCGATTGTCGGAGAGGGGAACGGTGAATCGACCGTCAGGTGCCGCAGTGAGAAGCAAGTCCTCCAGCTCCCGGACGAAGTGATCGATCTGCGCTCCGAAGAGGTGCGGCGCCGTCGACGAAGTGGAGAGGACCCAAGCCACGACGTCGTCGACGGAACGCTCGAGGACCCGATCGTCGGGCACCACAACGATTTCTTCAGGCGCGAATCCGGCGGCCTGGAACACCTCGTCCTCCTTGTCGGGCGAGGTGTTGCGAAATCCTTGACCAGCCCGGCGGTCAGAACCCAGCCAGCGGACTCGTAGCTGGTCGATGGCCGCCTCGGGCACCGGTGGCCCGGGCCCACTCGGCGGGTCCTGCCCCGGTGGGTTCGCGTGCCAGAGGTCGACCTGGACGACGGCTCCGCCGGGCTCGAGCATGCGCCGAACAGCCCTGGCCACCGGTAGACGATCCATCCAATGGAATGATTGGCCAAAGCTGATGACTCGGAACGTGCCGACGGATGCCGGGAGCTCCTCGGCCCGCATCCGGACCCAGGTGGCCTTCGCGACCTGCTCCTTGGCGGCGGCCCGCGTGGCCTCCTCCACCATGCCCGGATCCGGGTCGAGGCCGACGACGCTCTCGAACAGGGGGGCAAAAAGCAGGGCGACGGTGCCCGGTCCGCAGCCGACGTCGAGGAGGCGCCCCTGGCCGTCGAGATCGACGTGCTCGGCCAGGGCAGTGGTCAGACCCGGGGCATAGGGTTTGCGACCCTGGCGGTAGTAGGCGGCGGCTCCCTCGAAGACGGTCTCGTCCCAGGTCCAGTCCTGCCACCGGTAGCGGACCGGCTCTTCCGCCGCCATCCGCTCAGTGTGCCAGACCCGACGTGCGACGCCATGAATCGCTGAGTGTCTCGAAGCTGCCGGCGCAGTCGTCGGTCGCACACGATCTCCGATGCCACCGTGATGCGGCGTCCCGGGTGACCTTGGCCCCTACCGGAATCGAAGGGTCCAGTCGACAATGGCACCCGTATGCGGGTCCCTGACAACCTCGCCGCGTCCGCGGGCGCTTGGAGCGCTCGCCACCGGCGGTGGGCCATTCTCGGATGGCTCGCTTTCGTGACCGCGGCCTATGTCTTCGGCAGCCTCATCGGCCAGCACAACCTCACCGACGCCCAGGTGGGCAACGGGCAGTCGGGTCAGGGCATCGCGGCGGTCGACAAGGCGTTCCCGTTCCACAACCGCGAGGAGATCCTGCTCCAGGCCCGGGGCACGTCAGTCGTCGGCGACGCGTCCTTCTCCGGGGCCGTGGGCGACCTCGTCGGGCGCCTCCGGCACCTCTGGACAGTCGCCGACATTCAGTCGCCCGTTCCCGTCGCGGGCGCGTTGACGAGCCCCGCGTTGCGCTCGACCGACGGACGGTCGATCCTTGTGACCTTCTACGTGGCCGGGGACAGCAACCAGGCGCAGACCAATGTCACCGCCACGCTGGCGGCAGCTGCCTCGACGGAGGCGGACCACCCGCACTTCCGCGTGGAGGAGTTCGGCTCGGCGAGCGCCAACAAGGCGCTCATCAATGCCTATGACGGCGACTTCAACCGGGCCGAGCACTCGTCCCTGCCCATCACCCTGCTGATCCTCCTCATCGCCTTCGGGTCTCTCATTGCCGCGGGGGTGCCGCTGCTGCTCGGGTTCACCGCGGTGATCGGGGCGCTCGGCCTGATCAAGCCGATCAGCCATCTCTACCCGGTCGCGCAAGGGCAGATCGAGCCGGTGATCCTGCTGGTCGGATTGGCCGTCGGCGTGGACTACTCCATGTTCTACCTGCGGCGGAAGCTCGAGGAGCGACACGCCGGACGGGACGGGAGCACCGCGCTCGCCCGTGCCGCCGCCACGTCGGGACGGGCGGTGCTGATATCTGGGCTGACCGTGATGACGGCCATGGCCGGAATGCTCCTGACCGGCAACGCGGTGTTCATCTCGCTGGGCATCGGGACGATGCTCGTGGTGGCGGTCGCGATCATCGGCTCGGTGACCGTCCTGCCGGCGATCATGGCCCTCCTCGGCGACAAGATCGAATGGGGCCGGGTGCCCGTCATCGCCAAGCGGCGAGCGCAGGGGCCGTCACCCATGTGGACGTGGATTGTCGACCGGGTGCTGCGTCGGCCTGTTGTTTCGGCCGTGCTGGCGACGGCGTTCCTGCTCGCCCTGGCCGCGCCGGTGCTGGGGATGCGCACCGTCGACCCCGGCGCCGTCGGCCTGCCGCGCAGCCTGCCGATCATGCAGACCTACGATCGGATCGAGGCGGCGTTCCCCGGGGCGCCGATGTCCGCCCTGGTCGTGGTCACCTCGCCCGATGTCACGTCGCCGGGCGTCCGGACCGGCCTCACATCACTGGGCCGCGCCGTCGTCGCGCACAGGGGCCAGATGGGCGGCCCGGTCGTCGTGACGACGAGTCCCGACCGGACGGTCGCCATCGTCACGCTCTCACTGGCCGGCAACGGGACGAACACCACGTCGACCGCTGCCCTGGCAACCCTGCGCAACCAGGTCATCCCGCAGACCATCGACCGTGTGCCCGGGACGCACACGTACGTCGCCGGCATGACGGCCGGTTCGGTCGACTTCAACCAGACGATGAAGGACCACCTGCCGCTCGTCTTCGGGTTCGTGCTGGGCCTGGCCTTCCTCCTGCTCCTGGTCTCGTTCCGCTCCGTGGTGATCCCCTTCATGACCATCGTGCTGAACCTCCTGTCGGTGGGCGCGGCCTACGGCGTCATGGTGTTGGTGTTCCAGGACGGGCACGGGCGGTCGCTGATCGGGGCACAGGACGTAGGTGGCGTGATCGACTGGATACCGCTGTTCCTGCTTGTCGTGCTCTTCGGGCTCTCGATGGACTACCACGTGCTCATCCTGAGCCGGATCCGCGAGGGTCACGAGAAGGGGCTTGAGACTCGCCGGGCGGTCTCCGAGGGGATCATCAGCACCGCGGGGGTCATCACCAGCGCCGCCCTCGTGATGGTCGCGGTGTTCGCCATCTTCGCAACCCTGACCGAGATCGACTTCAAGCAGTTGGGCGTTGCCCTCGCCTCGGCCGTGCTGATCGACGCCACCATCGTCCGCATCGTGCTGCTGCCATCGTTGATGAGCCTGCTCGACCGGTGGAACTGGTATCTCCCCGGCTGGCTGGTTCCCCTGGCGCGGCGTCCGGTATCGGGGCCCGAGGTGGCCGAGGCCCCGCCCGAGCGCGAGAAGATCGAAGTCTCCGTCTGATCCCGCGCCGATCGGGACGGGTCGCAGCCCGCCTCAGTGCGCGACGACGTCGAGGACGACGGGCGGAAGCTCGGTGCCCTCGTCGGTGGTCATCTCGATGCGGAGCGGGTAGGTGCCCGCGACGGGTGCGGTGATGGTCAACGACTGCGTGGCTGGAGCCGGGAGCGCGCACGCGGGGGGACCAACGGGAGAGCCTGTCGCCAACGAGAGCGCCAACGTTCCCGATGAGGGCGCCACCGTGAGACCACCCGGCGCCGCGGCGACCTGCCAGTGGACCGACGCGGCCTGGTAGCCGGCCAGCGCCATGCCGATGCGGACGATGTCCGGCTGCCCGACGGCGGCGGTCGTGGCGCCGCTCGGGAGGGAGAAGCCGACCGCCGGCAGGTGGTCCGTTCCGAACGACGGCGGGCTGGCGCTCGGGGGCGAGACCGACGGAGCGTCCGGGGTGTCGGCCAAGGTGTAGCGCAGGGTTCCACCCGTCGCGAGCACTGATGCGGGCAGCCAGGACAGGCCCCACGTGCCTGCGTGGGCATCGGTCCCGGCAGGAAGCGCGCAGCCAGGCTCCCTGGTGGGGCGGGTCACCCCGGAGACGGTGAGCGTGTGCACGTAGGGCCGGGAGGCGGCCGCCCGCGGAGCGTCCTCGACGAGGCGGTGGCCGTCGGGCAGCGTGATGGTCACCGACGGGAAGAGCGGGCTGGCCAGCGCAAGATCGGCCGAGCCCGGGGTCACGGGGAACAGGCCCAGGGCGCCCCAGACGTACCACGACGAGATGGCACCGAGGTCGTCGTTGCCCGGCTCGTCCACCGGCGCATCCGCGTACTCGGTGTTCACGATGGCGCGCACGACGCGTTGGGTCTGCTGGGGCGCGCCGAAGTAGTCGAACTCCCACGGGGCCCACTCGCCCGGCTCGTTACCCGACCACAGATAGGGTGCGTCCCGGGTCGCATTGAGCGAGCTCGTGAAGGTCTCGAGCTTGCTCGTCGCGGCCGCGTCCCCGCCCATCAGCGACGCCAGCGCCGCCAGGTCCTGCGGGACATTCCACGTGTACTGCACCGCGTTGCCCTCCTCGAAGCCGGTTTGCCCTCCCGGCTCGAGCTGCGACGCTTCGAAGGCCGCGCCGGGAGGGAAACTGCCGTCGGTGCCCCTGGCCTGGACATAGCCGGTGGCGGGATTGAACTCGTACTCCCAGTCGGCGGCGCGCTGCGACATGGCGGCGGCAACGGCCGGGTCGTGCTCGGCAGTGGCGATCAGGGCGATGGCGAAGTCGTCGAGGGCGTACTCCAGCGTCACCGAGCCGCCGATGGAATAGTCGATTGACGTGAGGTCGAGCGAGCCGGCGTTGACGTAGTGCTGGTCCACGTATTGGCTCAGGTACTGCCGCTCGATCTCGAGGCCGTGACCCGTCTCGTTCTGCGTGGCCCCCTTGACCATATAGCGGAGCGCAGCCGCAATGTCGAAATTTCGCACGCCCATGGCGTAGGCGTCGGCAATGATGGGGTCGGCGGAGTCGCCGCTGATCTGCGACTCGTCGCCGCCGACGATCTGCCACTTTGGCAGCCAGCCGCCCTGCTCGGCGCTGTCCACCAGCGACTGCACCATGTCGCCGACGTCGTGGGGTACGAGAAGGGACTCGAGCTGTATCTCGCTTCGATAGATGTCCCACTCGGAGAAGTTCGCGTACTCCTGCCTTCCGTGGACCGAATGCACCCTTCCGTCGCTGCCGGGGTAGTCGCCGTTCACGTCCGACACCACGCTGGGGAAGAGGAGCGAGTGGTAGAGCGCGGTGTAGAAGGTGTGCTGTTGGCTCTGCGCGCCGCCTTGCACGGCGATGCGCCCGAGAAGGGCGTTCCAGCGTGCGTCGGCTTGCGCAGCCACCTGCGTGAGCGACCATCCCGGGTCTTCTGCCCTGAGGTTCTGCGCCGCATCGCGCACGCTCACGAACGAGATCCCGACCTTCATCAGTACCGTGCGCTGTGTCGTGGTATTGAAGGTCACGTAGGCGCCGCACGAGGGTCCCCTACACGTCGAGCTCCCGGCGCTGGTCCCGGTGTCGTTCCACGTGCCGCCCGAGGAGAATGACCGGTCGAAGAGCGCGACGAAGTGCAGGGTGTAGCTGGTTCCCGTCCCGCAGAATTGGCCGCTGGTGACCTGGCCCTCGACTTCGTCGTGCCCGACGGTCTGCACGTCCGCCGCCGTCACGGGATTGGCGCTTCCCGCCACCTTGAACAGGATGTTGGACTCCGTCGCGGTCGGGAAGTCAAACCGCGCGATGCCGCTGCGCGTCGTGACGGCGAGCGAGACGGAAAGAGGCGCCGGCCCCAGCACGACCTGGTAACGACCGGGGGAGGCGCGCTCCTGTCCGTGTGTGAACGTCGCGGTGGAGGCTTCGGGTGTGTTGCCAACGGCCCCGAGGGTGGGGAGGATGGGGACGTCCTGGTACGACGGGCAGCCGGTGCCGCTGAGGTGCGTGAGGCTGAAGCCGCTGATGCGGGTGTCCGCGTAGGCGTACCCGCCGCCGGCCTGAACGGCATCGGGGCTCGTGTCGGGGCTCCACTGCATCATCCCGAAGGGCACGTCGGCGCCGGGGAACTCGCCCACGGTTCCGGGATTGACGGGCCCTGTTCCCGTGCCGTCGAGCGGCCGAACGAGCGCCGCGGGGCCTGTCGCCGTCGCCGCGGCGACCGGTTGCGCACCGACCGCGGTGCCGGGTGGGTCGAGCGGTGTGGTCGCGGTCAGGGCAGCGAGCAGCGCCAGGGCCGCCGCCGCGGTCATCGTGCGCCGCCGCCGTGGCCGGGAGCGGCGATTCATGCGATGACCGTAGCGGCCGACGGAACGACCCGGGGTCCCGCTGCGCTCGCCGGGTCCGAGGATGTGACCTTCGGTCCTATCGCCGGAGACCGGCTTGGCCAAACTTGGAGCCATGACGGCCGCCGCCTACCTCGACGAGCTGCTCGACGACCTCGTCGCCCGACACCCCGGGGAGGACGAGTTCCATCAGGCGGTGGGGGAGGTGCTGTCGTCGCTCGGTCCCGTGATCGAGCGACGCCCCGAGTTCCGTCGGGCCAAGGTGCTCGAGCGCATGGTCGAGCCCGAACGCGTCATCGTGTTCCGGGTCACGTGGATGGACGACGCGGGGGAGATCCGGGTCAATCTGGGCTACCGCGTGCAGATGAACAGCGCCCTGGGCCCGTTCAAGGGCGGGTTACGGTTCCATCCCTCCGTCGACCTGGGCTTGCTGAAGTTCTTGGCCTTCGAGCAGACGCTCAAGAACTCGCTCACCGGTCTGCCCATCGGCGGCGCCAAGGGTGGCGCAGACTTCGACCCGAAGGGCAGGAGCGAGAACGAGGTACGGCGCTTCTGCCAGTCGTTCATGACCGAGCTGTACCGCCACATCGGTCAGTTCACGGACATCCCGGCGGGCGACATAGGGGTCGGGGCTCGGGAGATCGGCTACCTCTTCGGCCAGTACAAGCGGATCACCAACCAGTTCACCGGCGCGCTGACGGGCAAGGGCCCCGAGTGGGGCGGGTCACTCGTCCGCTCCGAGGCCACCGGTTTCGGAGCCGTCTACTTCGCAGAGGAGATGCTCGGTACCCGTGGTCAGACCCTGGCGGGCAAGCGGTGTCTGATCTCGGGTAGCGGGAACGTCGCTCAGTACACGGCGGCCAAGCTGATTGAGGTTGGGGCTGTCCCCATCAGCCTGTCGGACTCCGACGGCTTCGTCGTCGACCCGGAGGGCATCGACAAGGAGAAGCTCGAGTGGATCCTGCAGCTGAAGAACGTGCGGCGTGGGCGCATCCGCGAGTACGCCGCACGTTACCGGACCGCGGTCTACACCCCGTCGGTCAGAGACGATCACAATCCGTTGTGGGCCGTCCCGGCCGACTGTGCCTTCCCCTCGGCCACGCAGAACGAGATCGCCGCCAAGGACGCGCGCGCACTGGTCGAGGGGGGCGTCATCCTCGTCGCCGAGGGTGCCAACATGCCGACCAGGCCCGAGGGCGTGGAGATCTTCCGGAGCTCGGGCATCCTCTACGGGCCGAGCAAGGCGGTCAATGCGGGCGGGGTGGCGGTCTCGGGTCTCGAGATGACGCAGGATGCGGAGCACCTCCCGTGGTCGTCGGCGCAGGTTGATGCCCGGCTGCGGACGATCGTGGCGTCCATCCACGAGGCCACCCGGGCCGCCGCCGCGGCGTACGGCCATCCGGACGACTACGTGGTGGGGGCCAACGTGGCGGGCTTCTCCAAGGTGGCCGACGCGATGATGGACGAGGGCGTGATCTGAGGTTTGGCGGGTATCCGCGCCTGTGTCACAGCCCGCTGGCATGCTCGGCCGCATGGCCAGCTGGACCGCCGGCGAGGTGCTCGGCCTCGACTTCGAGACCACCGGGATCGACCGCTTCAACGACGTACCGGTCTCCTACGCGCTGGTGCGTGTGGTCGGCGGCGTCGTGCGCACGAGCTGGTCGGGGTTCATCGACCCGGGCCGCGAGATCCCTGCGGAGGCGACCGAGGTCCACGGGATCTCCACCGGGCGGGCCCGCCGCGAGGGCATGCCGCTGCCAGAGGCGATCGCGCTGGTCACCGACGCCGTGGTGTCGGCCAGCAGGCGGGGGGTGCCGCTGGCCGGCATGAAGCTCGATTACGACCTCACGATTCTCGACACCCAGGCCAAGCTGCTCCTCGGTGAAGGCATCGCCGAGCGGGGCTGGCGCGGGCCGGTGCTCGACGCCGGGGTGATCGACCGCCACTTCGACCCCAAGCGCGACGGCAGGCGAACGCTGGTGGACCTCTGCAATCTGTACGGAGTCGGCATCGGGCGTGCGCACGACGCGTCGGTGGATGCGATCGCGTCGATCGAGGTGCTCTTCGCTCTGGCGGCGCGCTTCGACGCGATCTGGGAGTGCGATCTGGCCCAACTCCACGTGGACGAGGCCCTCTGGCACCGGCAGTGGGCACACGACTACGACGAGTGGCGCATCGCCCAAGGCTTGATCCCCATCGACCGCCGGGACTACGAGTGGCCGGTCGCGCCGGTGGCGCTGCCGCCGGCGGCCTGACCCAGTCAGATCTTCAGCAGGTCCCAGACCATGTCGACGCCTTCGTCCTCCGCGAGGACGACCTTGGCGGGGTGGTTCTTGTCGATGTGCCCGACGAGGCCGTTGTAGACCGAGTAGCCCACAAGCTCCTGGAGGCGGCGCGGGAACGTCTTGACGAGAGCGGGCGGGACGCCGAGCTGCTGGTTCTCCTGCTGCCGGATGTAGCCGGCGCAGTAGTTCATGGCGATGCCCACCCGCCGTTTGTCGGTCCGGTTGGCGCCACCGCCGTGCCAGAGGCTGCCCACCCACACCAGCACGCTGCCCTTGGACATCTCGGCCGGGATGGTGTCGTAGAGCTCGAGGGGGTTCGGTGGCTCGTCACGGAGGTGGCTCCCCGGGACGAGGCGCGTCGCCCCGTTCTCCTCGGTGAAGTCGGTGATGGCCCACATGGTGTTGCAGATGATCGGGACGTGCGGGCGAGGCAGGGGGATCAGCTGGTCGTCCGCGTGCACCGGCTGCGCCTGCTCGTCGGGCCCGATGGCGATGGAGGACAGCGACGAGATCAGGAGCCCCGGGTCGAGGACGCCCTCGACGACGGGCAGCACGTTGGGGTGCACGGGGATCTTCTGGAAGGTCTCACCGTGGACCAGGAGGTTGTAGACCCGCAGGGTGTGCACCCCCTCGAAGAGGTTGTCGGCCGGGGCGGTGCCGAGGTCGCGTTCCAGCTTGAGCAGGGCGTCGCCGATCTCGTCGACCAGCTCGGGCTCGATGGCATCGGGTAGGACGGTGTACCCGTCCTCGGCGATCCGGCGGAGGTGCCCCTCGAGGTCCGGAAGCGGGCTCACGGCGGTGGTCTGCGTCACGGTCGCAATTGTACGGACATGCACCGGGGTGTGTCGCACTTCGTGCCCGTGACCTGCGAGGGGCGGAATTGGTCCGGTGGTAGAGTCACTCGGAACGGGCCGTTGGCGCAGTTGGTAGCGCACTTGCATGACGCGCAAGGGGTCAGAGGTTCGAGTCCTCTACGGCCCACCATTTCTGACCAGCAGCTGTTGTGAGAGTTCGGAAGGTCTGTCCCACGCTGGCTCCGCCTCCTCTGTCCCACTCCTCGGCCCGGCTTCGGCTCCTGGGCGACAGTGGCTCCGGTACCTGTGTCCCACTCGCTCCATTGGCTCCCGACACGACCCCGCCAAAGCAGGCCCAAACCAAGGCGGCTCTAGGCGTCGCCCAATCCCGCCGTTCGGGGCGCTCCCCGGTGCGAAGTTCTGCTCGGACATTCGTCACCGAACCGCTGCGTGAACAGAAGGTGACAGAAAGTCGGCGTGGTCTCCGGGGCGAATCGCCTCTTCTCAAGTCTGACTGCTTGTGGTGAACTTGCGTTCCAGGGAGTGTGGCTGATCCGCTGAGTTGGACATTCGAGCCCCCACACACAGTTGTTGGTGACGGCGATGAGCGCGGGTGGAGGTAAGTTCGATGTCCAGAACAAAGAGCGAGGCGAGGATCCGCACGTGGATCGGATTCGGTGCCGCAGCAGCGCTGGTCTCGGCGCTCGTGATGGTCGTCGTTACGGTTTCCGGGGCATCCACCATCACGAGCTCCGACGGCTATACAGCCCTGAGCACCATCGGCACCGTGACCACCGGGACTCCCTACAGCAGCGGCCAGAGCATCACGGTCAGCGTCGCGGCCAACTCGGTGATGAACTCGGCCGCCCTCACCGCCGCCGGCATCAGCCCGACGGGCCTCTTCTACGTCGAGGAGTGCACCGACGCCGGTGGCCTCAGCGCCAACCTGCCGGCCCACCAGAACAACTGCGAGGCGGCCACGCTGCAGACGGCGTTGCACGCGACCGACGGCAGCATGTCGCTCGCGGGGACGAACGCATACCAGGTCTATGACCTGCCCGACCCCGGGTCGCTCGGCTCGCCCACCATGGTCGGCAAGTGCGACGTCGCCCCCAACCAATGCGTGCTGGGCATCTTCTCGGTGAACCCGGGGGTCAGCCAGTCAGCGTTCTCCACGCCCCACCTCTTCTCGGGGGCTTTCAACGTCGACGTCGGCGACGGTATGGACTTGGGAGACAATCCAGGTGACGGGACCAACACCGCCATATCCAACGCGTGCAGCTTCGGGCAGTACCCGAACGTACCGGGGGGTCAGAGCCAACTCCAGGTGAACTGCACGTTCACCAACACGGGCTCGTCGTCGAACGAGACCCTCGAGGACTTCCCCCAGGCCGTGTGGCACAACGGGGCCGCGTGGACCGCCACCGGCGCGGTGACCACATCGGGAAGCGCGACGGTCACGTCCGCCTCGGCGCATTTCAACGCCGCCACCGACATCAACCACACGGTGTCGGGACCGGCGCTGTTTTCGCCCATCCCGGCCAACTCGTTCATCATCGCCGTGAACAGTCCCACCTCGGTCACGCTGAACCACAACGCGACCGCCTCGAAGACGGGCCTCACGCTGAGCATCAACAACTCGAGCACCCGCGGGGTGAGCGATGGCGTGACCACGCTGAACAGCACCACCATCACCTCGGCGAGCGCCCACTTCGTGTCCGCCGACGTGGGCCGGATCGTGACGGGCACCAACCTCCCCCTCTACGACACCATCGCCTCGGTGACCAATGCCACCACGGCGGTGCTCACCACCAAGGCGACGGCGTCGGGGACGGCGCAGAGCCTGAGCATCGGGGCCAACGAGCAGACTTCGTCGACCCGTGAGGTGACCGACGCCCACGTGAGCGCCGCCAGCACCACGCTGTCGTCGGCCAGCGCCAAATTCGTGGCCTCCGACGTGCAGCTCGCGGTGAGCGGCTGCGGCGTCCCGGCCGGGGCCTACGTCGCTTCGGTGACCAACCCGACCACCGCGGTCCTCTCGGCGGCGGCCACCCTCACCCGGCCCTTCGCGGTCAGCGACGGGGCGACCACGAGTGGCTCCACGACGGTGACCTCGGCCTCGGCCGGCTTCAGCACCGCCTGTGACGCCGACAAGTCGATCTCCGGGGCAGGCATCCCCGCCGGTGCCTACATCAAGACGGTGACCAACGCGACGACGGTCACGATCTCGGCGGCTGCCACCGCGACCGCCACGGGCGTGAGCCTCACCGAGGCGCCCGGTGCAAACGAGGTGATCGGGGCGCCGAGCGTGACCGCGCCGGCCAACGGTGACGCGGTGTCCACCATCGGGTCGACGCTGACGCTCAACCCGACGCTGGTCAAGGGCGCGCAACCCTGTGCCGCCGGGGAGCCCGCGGGCGAGACCATCGAGGGTGGCTGGTACAACCCGGGCGCCTACCTGGCCAACACGCTGGCGCTCGCACCGGCCGATCTCCCGAGCGACACGATCGGAGAGATCCTCTACCCGACGTCGGTCGTCTCCTTCGCCGGCTACGCGGTCAACGAGGCTGCCAGCACACCCGGTGAGCTGGACACGGCGGCCCACACCGACATCATCTTGCCGTTCGTGCCGACGGGGCTCGCCCTGTGCGCAACCCCGGCACTGGGCATCGGCTCGTCGTTCGCCTTCAACGGCTCGACGCTCGCCCAGCAGAAGGTGGCGACGGGGGTCGGTACCCCAGGCACAGGAGCCGTGCGCGGCATCATGAACCTGGGCAGTGGCGTCTCCACGACGACCGGCACCGCGTACCTCATCAACGGGAAGGGCTCGTCGCCTTACAGCGGCACCTGCACCACCAACTTCCCGGCCGCCGTCACGGACGTGCCTTGTAGCTGACCGCGCTCCAAAGCAAGCGGGACGAACCGGTGAGCCCTCAGATTCCGCTCAAGGAGGGCCTAGACGCCGCCCTTGGCATCCCGATGACCGTCCCGGGGCGCTGAAATTGACCCTCACCGTGCCCGGCACCGGGCACGATTGGACGCGGAACCTCGACCATTTCGACGCAGATGGATGACGACGAGCAGCCCTCCGGGATACGGGATTAGAACTGAGCCTGGCGAGGTGTCCCTCAGCGTGCGTGACTCCACAGTCGAAGCACGGCGGATCCACAGCGGATCCAAATCGAGCTGAGATTAAGTTGCTGAATGGAGCTTTGCTTCCCAGGCAGGGGGAAGCGAAGGGTGCTCTTTGGCGCCGTGACTCTCTGCATACTCGCCATATGGGGTAGTCCGGCCGCCGGCGCCGAAGTCGCGCCAGCCGAAAACCCGACCACGGCCACACTGGTCTACAACAAAGATTTCCCCGATCCGAGCGTTCTCGTGGTTGGGCATACGTACTTCGCGTTCTCCACCAACTCCGACGGTGAGGACGTTCCCGAAATAGAGTCGCACGACCTGGTGCATTGGCATGCCCTCGGCGATGCCATGTCCGTCCTCCCGTTTTGGGCAAGCCAAGGCTATATCTGGTCCCCAGCGGTGAGCCGGGCGCCAGGGGGCGGCTACCAGCTGTTCTTCAGTGCCTACGACGAAGCAGAAGGTGTCATGTGTCTGGGTCGCTCGACATCAAGATCACCGTTCGGACCCTTCGTGAACGTGAGCCAAGCGCCCTTCTTGTGCCAGGTGAGCGCTGGGGGCTCGATCGATCCTTTCGTGTATCGGTCAGAGGGAACTGACTACCTCGTCTGGAAAGCCGATGGGGAGGGCGGGCAACCACAGGCGATAGTCTCAGCACCCCTGACTGCAGGTGATTCTGAGTTGGTCGGCCCGCCGACCACGCTGCTGAGCGCGAACTTGAGCTGGGAAGACGGGGTGGTCGAGCGGCCCGCGTTCCTGGACGCATCAGGGGTCCTACATCTGTACTTCAGTGCAGGTGACTGGTCGAGTGCTGAATATGCCATCGGCACGACCACCTGTTCATCCCCATTGGGTCCGTGCGCAAGCAGCGCCTCCCAACGCCTGACGATCGCATCTAACATTGCCACCGGGGCAGGCAGCCCAACGTTCTTCTCGGTCGATGGTTACACGTACCTCGCCTTCTCAGCCTGGACGAACGGAGTCGTTAGCAACGAGCTCGGTCATCGAGCGTTGTTCCTGATGACCATCAGTGTTGACCCGGTCGTGGAGCACGCGGAGGCTTCCTAATGAACCTGACGAACGCGACTCTGGTCGACAATCAGCAACGAGGCGTCTGAACGGTGAAGCAGCCGTGGTGAGCACGCGCGCCGGGACGCACCCTGACGAAGCGTTCGCCATCCCGTCGGCCGAAGCCGATTCCGGGACGAGCCCGAACGAACCCAGTGATCGTCCCCAGCGCTGCCGCCACTCCAGATCCCGGCGACCGGCGCTCACCACCCCGGCGGCCGTTGCAGTGACCATTCTGGTGCCCAGCGTGGTGGTGCTCTCCATGTGGAGAACGCTCACCGAGGCCTTCTGGTTCAACGAGCAGTGGCGGGCCTTTGACATCTCCGAAGCCAACAATTGGTGGCTCAGCCTCAGGAGCGTCGGGGCACCGTTCCCCGCCGGGTGGTACTTCTTGGAGCGATTCCTGGGGCAGACCTTCGGGAGCACTGAGCTGGTGCTGCGCGCGCCCACGGCCTGTCTCCTGCCGGTGACCTGCCTGCTCTTCTTCCTGCTGGCCCGTCGCTGGGTACCCGTCCTCGTTGCCCTGGGCCTCGCATTGGCCGGCACGCTGACCGGTGACCTCATCAGCTACAGCCTGCAGCTCTCCGAGTACATCATCGACGCTGCCGCCGTCATCGGCGTGGTGCTCCTACATGACATCGCCGACGGGACGGTTGACCGGCGCACCGTCTACCTGGCCTATGGGGGGATGGCCGTCGCCTGCGTGTTCAGCACTCCAGCGATCTTCGTGACGGGCCCATTGCTGCTCCTAGACGTTTTCCGCCAGTTCCGGCGGCATGACCTCGGGGCCAGGACCATCGCCGCCGTCGTGGCCGGCAGTGTGGCCCTAGCCCACATTTTGTTCTTCGTCATGCCGCAGGACGCGGTGAGCAAGCGGCCCTTTTGGGATGGGCAATTCGCTCCTCACACAGGCGTCGGCCCTTTGATCGCCTTCGTGTGGGACGGACTGCAGGGCTTCGTCACCGGGAGCTTCACCGACTTGTACCAGCCTCACTCCTCCGTGGTGTCCATTCCCAACGTTGGCGGGATTCTGAGTGCGCTTTGGGTGGTCCTGCTGTGCCTGGCCGTCGTCGCCCTGGCGCGCTCGTCCCGGGGGCGGGCGCTGCTGGTGGCCGTCGGCGGATCCCTGGCTCTAACCCTGGTGGCTTCGGTCGTCCGTAGCTGGCCCTTCGGGTTCGCTCGGACCAACCTGTGGGTCGAGCCGCTACTGGTCCTGATGGCGGGCATCGGCGCAGTCGAGACCGCCCGGTGGTTGGCGGTCATCCCAGGGGGAGCCAGGCTCGGCCGGTGGCCCTTTGCCGGTTCCTCCCGCATCGCCCGGGCCCCCGTCGTGGCGGTCGTCACCGTCGGCACCACCGCACTCGCGCTGGCCCTGCTGTTCGACGGCGTAATCTACGCCCAGCTGCAAGGCAACCAGTCCCACGAGCAATACGGGGTCGAGGAGCGAACTGCGGTGGCTACCGTGAACCGGGAGGCCCGCCGGGGTGATGCACTGGTGGTGATCGGGCCCACGGCGACGACGGGGTGGCGCTACTACCAGGACGAGTACGACGGGATGTCCACTCGGACGGGTGCCGGGGTGCCGTCGGACCGGACCATCTACCTGGCCCATCACGGCTCCCCCCGCATAACCGACCTCCTCGAGCGGGTACATCCTGGCCAGCTGTTCCTCTATCTGCCCTTCGGCTCGTCCGGCGGTGAGTTGGCATCAGACTTGGCAGAGGCCGCCAAGGGCGGCCTGTGCGACCAAATCTCGACCCGGGCGTTTGCCTCGAGCGGGCTCCTGATCACGCTCGTGCCCTCGTCGAGATGCACGGTCGTGCCGGCCGTCGGTGTGAGCACCTCGTAGTTACCTCGGGCGGGCGGAGCACCGCACCGGGCCGCCGGAGCAACGGCTACGGACCGGACGAGCGGCTGTGGACACCAACATGGAAACGCTCCGAGTTTGTTGGTCGGCACTCTAGCGAATTGAACCAGCGGACTACACCAGCATTATTCTTGTTCTGCTGCTAGCACGCCAGAATCATCGCGACGAGTCATAACCAGCCCGCCCCCGAAGTGATGGCATGAAGGAGCGGGGCCTCCGCTCCCCGTGACGGCTCCGGTCTCGCGGTCGAGACTGGGGTTGTCACACCAAACCCCCACGAAAAGGGAGGCCCCGATGGAAAAAGAGTATGTCGGCATCGACCTGCACCGCAGACGGTCGGTCATCTACCGGATGGACCAGGCCGGGGAGAAGGTCGACTCGGTTCGAGTCGACAACGTCCCGACCCACTTCGCCAAAGCGGTGAGCGTCGCCCCAGTGGGCAGCGACGTCATCGTCGAGGCGACCTATGGCTGGTACTGGGCCGCCGATCTCCTCAAGGACATGGGCTACGAGGTCCATTTGGCCAATCCGCACGGCAACGACTGGGGGCACCGCCGGGTCAAGAACGACGAGCGTGATGCCCGGGACCTGGCCGACCTCCTGCGCCTGGGCCGGCTCGCCGAGGCCTGGATCGCCCCGCCCAAGACCCGAGAGCTGCGCGAGATGATCCGCTTCCGGGTCAAGCTCACCCAGGTGCGCACGGGGCTCAAGGCCCAAGTCCACGCCGTCATGGCCAAGAACGGGATCCTCCCGTCCCGAGGTGACATGTGGGGCCCGGGCGGCAACGCCCAGCTCGACTCCCTCGAGATCCCCGACGCCTACCTCAACCGCATCGCCGTGCTCCGAGACCTCGTTGACGCCTTCGACCGCGAGATCGTCTTCTTGGACCGCGACATCCACCTCATACTCCGCGACGATGCCGGCTACAACGCCGTCCAGGCCATCTACGGCGTCGGACCCCTCTTCGCCGCCGTCTTCGTGGCCGAAATCGGTGACATCACCCGTTTCGACTCTCCCAAGGCCCTGTGCTCGTGGGCGGGACTCACCCCCAAGCACAAGGAGTCCGACATCCATGTCCACCGGGGAAGGATCACCAAACAGGGCTCCCGCCTGGTGCGCTGGGCCGCCATCGAGGCCGTGGCTCGTTACCACGGCGGGGCACCCTTCCGGGAGAGTTTCGAGTCGATCGCCGAACGCCGAGGCAAGAACAGGGCCAACGTGGCGATCGCTCGCAAAGTTCTCACGCTCGTCTACTACGGACTGCGAGACGGCGAGATCCGCTGTCTTGCCGACCAAGACGCTGCGTGACGCTCGGCACCTGACCGGGTGCGTGCTCGTTATCAGGCAAGGCTCCCACCTTCGGAGTGGCGAAGCCGGCTAAGTGATTGAGTCCGCCCGGTCGTGGCCGAAGACCATCATGCCGATCAACCTCGGCGAAGACATGCCTGAGCAGCCGAGCCTGCTCCTAAACCCTTCTCGCTCCCAAGCGTGAACCACGGATGGTCAAACCCGGCGCACTGTCGCCATTGACAACCTGAATCATTCTGCGTGGCGAGGCTTCGGCCTCAAGGTCGTTCGTCCTCGCGTCGCTGCGGGCGCTCCACCTTGACCCCGAGCGCTCTCGCCCACGCGCGCCCGCGCACAGGTCCAATGGCTCACGTCGCTCATCGTCCCGAACAAAGAACAAGCTCGGGGTCATTGACACGGCCCCGCTCCTTCAGACATGCCTGATTCGCACGGGGATATGGGCTGCGCTCCCTGGTGCGTGCCCTACAATGAAGCCGTAACCCATCCAGAGGAGTCGAGGGTCCTGGCCCGCAGACGCTCCGCCAACCGACCTTCGGGCACGGTGGCAATGCCAGGTTCGATGAGGAGGCCACCGATGGAATCAGAGGTTAGGCCCATTGTCCGGTCCGAACCCCAGACGGGCCGCGTTGTACTGAGTGTCGAGGCGGACTCGACGGACGACGAGCTGGACGCGATGGCTGAGGCTCTTATCGACTGGATCGAGTCGGTCAGTCCGGGGTTCTTCCTGCCCGAGGAGGACCAGAGCGGGGCGGAGCGCCGAGCGGATTAGTGAGGAGGACTGCTCGACCCGGCGCGCTCGAACTCATGACCAACCTCCTTATCCCCGTCGGGCCGTTAGGGGCGCCCCACTCCCGGCGACGCTCCTATCACTTGTCAACCCCTCTTCGGGGGCTCGGGAGTGAAGACAGCGGACAGAACATTGATGAGTCACTCGGGTCGAGGACAAGCTCTTATTGGGTCACGCGTTTTCGAGATGGTGGCCCGAGCTGAGGGTCGGCGCATCGCTGGAAAGTCAGACCCGAAGGCCGACAGAACTGGGGGGAGCCAGACCCACAGCCCGGGGATCTAGGCGCGAGGCAGGTATCGATACACCTCGCGGGCGACGTAGCGCTTCAAGATGCGGATGACCTCGTGGGTGGTCTTGCCTTCTTTGACCCGGCGCTCGAAGTAGAGCTGGGTCTCGGGATCGTGGGCGATGCGCACCATGACGATGCGCCACAGCGCGCTGTTGGCTTGGCGGTCCCCGCCGTCGTGGGCTTTGACCCTCCCGCTGTTCTTGCCCGAGCCCTTGGGGATGGGCGACACACCCACAGATGGGCCCAAGCGGCTTCTGAGTGGAGCCGCTCGGGGTTGTCGCCTGCGGCCATGAGGAGGGCGGCCGCGGTGTCGGGTCCGAGACCGAAGAGCTCGAGCAGGTCTGGCACCGTGGCGACGAGCAGGGCTTCGATCCGCTCGTCGAGCTCGGCCAGCTCGTCGTCGAGCGAGCTGATGCGGTGCGCCAACGAGGACAGCGAGGCCTTGGTGGCCGCGGTCACCGTGTCGGGAGAGCGACTGGGACGAAGCCCCTTGCCCTCGGCCACGAGTGCGGGCACCGAGAGGCCTTTCAAGCGGCAACGCAGCTGTTCAGGAGCGCTGTAGCCGAGGTGGCGCATCTGGACGAGAGCCTTGCCCCTGGCCTGGCGGGCCGAGCGTTTGGCGACGACGAGGACCCGGATGGCCTCGACGGCGCCGTCGCGCGACTTGGGCTTGCCCTTCGCCCGACCACTCAACGCAGCCCGGGCGGCCTCGATGGCGTCGAGGGGGTCGGACTTGCCGGCACGCCGGCGTTTCTGGCGATCCGGTCGGTCCACCTCGAGGACCTCAACCCCTGACCGGCGCAGGTAGCGGGCCAGGCCCGAGCCATACGAGCGGGTGCCCTCCACGCCGATCTTGGTGACGTCGCCGAAGGTTCCGAGCCAGCCGAGCAGCGCCTTGTAGCCCGCGGCGTTGGTCTCGAAGCGCTCCGTGCCGAGCAGCCCGCCGAGCGGATCGAGGGCGGCAGCGACATGCACGTCGAGGTGCGTATCGACACCACCAGTCACACCACGCGCAGCTTCTACGATGGTCATGGTCATCCCTTCTCTCTTTGGTGTGAGGGATGGCACGGCCGTTCCGGATCGGAGCGACGGGCGGCCCAGGCTTGTTGCTGCAAGCCGGGCCAATCACCCCAACTCGGAGACGGGACGTGCCGCTGTCAAAGTGCCGCTGGAAGAGTTCGGTCGACGACGTGTTGCAACGTCACGGGACTCCAAGTCAGACCGAACCTGCCAGCACTCCCGAAGCTATTTGGGACCAGCAATCAAGCGGTGGACCCTCAGAGAAGTGAGCCGCCCTGGGTTCGATGGACACTGCGGCGCTTTGATGTAAGCGGCACCGGTTGGTGTCGACTGGGTGCAGTATGCACGACGCCAGGAGCGTTGTGAAGTGGTGAAGGGACCGGCGCGCGAAGACGGGCCCTCTGTGTTGCGCTGTAAACCGCTGAACGCGCGGGGGTGGACTTGAGCACCGGGCGAATCAGCCTTCTGGCGCCATTCGCGCCCAATAGGCGGCCTCGTACTCCGCCGGCGTCTGCTTGTCGAGGGCGCGCTGGAGGCAGGCCTTGTTGTGGAACTCGACCCACTCGGCCGTGGCGATCTCGAGTGCCGCGGCGTCGCGCCAGGGGCCGAGCCGCTCGGTGCATTCGGCTTTGTACGAGGCGTTGATGCTTTCGGCCAAGGCGTTGTCGAAGCTATCCCCCTTGGATCCGACCGACGGCGCTACGCCAGCCTCTTCGAGGCGGGTGCTGTAGACGATGGCGAGGTACTGCACGCCGCGGTCGGAATGGTGCACCAGCTCACCCAGGTGCTGACCACGTCTGGTCCAGATGCCCATCTCCAAGGCGTCGAGGGCGAGCTGGGCCGCCAGCGTTGTCCCCACCCGCCAGCCGACGATGTAGCGGGAGAACACGTCGGTCACGAAGGCCGTGTAGGCGAAGCCCGACCACGTCCACACATAGGTCAGATCGGCGACCCAGAGGCGGTTGGGGACGCTGGCGCTGAAGTTGCGCTTGACCAGGTCTTCGGGCGTCTGTGCCGCGTCGTCGGGCGTGGTGGTGAAGGTCGTGTGCCCGCGCACGACCCCGGTGAGCCCCATCTCGCGCATGAGCCGCGCCACCCGGTCCCGGCCGACGTCGAAGCCCTCGCGTCCGAGCTGCCACCACACCTTCTCGGCGCCATAGACGCCGTGATACGCGGCCCGGTGCACACGCTCGATCTCGGGCTTGAGCGCCTCGTCGGCCACCGAGCGGGCCGAGGGCGGGCGGGACTTGGCGGCGTAGTACGTCGACCGGGCGAACTGCAGCACCTCGCAGATCGGCTCGACCCCGGCCAGGTCCAAGTGGGCGTCGATGAAGGCGACTACCTCGCCCGTCGGCGGTCGAGCTCCGCCGCCCCGAAAAACGCGGCGGCGGCCCGCAGGATTTCGTTGGCCTGGCGCAGCTCCTTGATCTCGCGCCGCAGCTCGGCCAGCTCGGCCTGCTCCGCTGTGGTCAGCCCCGGACGAAGGCCGCCGTCGACGTCGGCCTGCTTGACCCAGGTGCGCAGAGACTCGAGGCCCACGTCGAGCTGGCGGGCCACTCGGGAGAGCACGCTCTGGTCAGCGGGGTCCTCGCGCCGCAGCTCTTGGACCATCCGGACGGCCCGCTCCTTGATCTCGGGCGGGTACCGGCGCTGGGCGGGGTTGTTCCCCTTCGGTGTGGACATAACTGATTCCTTTCCAAGCGAAACAGTGTCCACAATTTCCAGGGCGGATCACTCGTGCCCAGCCCATGGTCGACCAGGTGCTTTTGCACGGTGGACTTGGCGATCACAAAGCCCTGGTCGCCCAGCCGATCGGCGTATTGGCGACAGCCGATGGTGGGCTCGAGGACGGCCAAGGTGAGCAGGCGCTCGACCACATGGGTAGGGGTGGACGAGGGCATCTGGGGCGCCCGGCGCTCCTTGGGCATGAGGGCGTCGAGCCCGTAGAGGTCGGCCCGGTTCTTCCACTTGTAGTAGCGGGTCCGCGAGATGCCGAAGACCCGGCAGGTCTCGGCCACGTTGCCGGTCCGCTGGGCATGTTCCAACACCGCGAGGCGCCGGCGGTAGATGATCTCTGTGTGGGTCACGGTGATGGGCTCCTTGGTCTCTTGGTCGAAACCACAGAGTCCATCGCCGGACCCCTCAAAGGGGTGGATGTGCAACCTCAACTCATGGACAGGAAGACCTAGCCCCTAAGTGCCCGCAGGGTGGCCCCCCGTCCCGGCGAACTGGGACAGCCCTCAGTGTGTCTTCGCGAACCAATCTCGTCTGATCCGAGTCATAGTCAGATGGTGAGATTTGGCCTGAGGCTCATGACGATTCTCGGCTTGACGATCTTCACTTTGTCCACGGCTTTGCCATCACAGGTGTTTGGTGCAGGTGTCGCTCCGAAGCCCGGGGTAGTGGAGGTGACCGGCTTCAAGCGCATCTGCTGCAATGGGCAGTTCGGGCCAGTCGTGGCAGTGGCCAAGGGACGTAAGGCCATGGCACTGAGAGCAGCGCTTATGGGTTTGGTGCCCACTACAACAAATCCGTTGGTTTGCATGGAAACCGTCAATCCCTTTGTCGTGAGCGTGCTACCCCGTCACGGTGCGCACCCGACGATGGTTGCGACTGCATTTAGTTGCGGTGGTCAGACCGTGACTGTCAACGTCGGAAGGTCGGTTTCCACATTCACCGATGACTGTGCCCTGGAACTCGCCGTCATCTCCGTCTTACCTCGTGTGCGAGCAGGAGGGACCTGGCAGGCGGTGTCAGCGGCCTGTCCGGCATTGAGGCGCACGTAGGACGCCCGGCTCTGCGAGCTGTCGCCCACTGCCAGCGAATTGCCGCAGGGTGGCACCCAGTCCCGGCGTACGGGTCAACTCCAGAACAAGAAAGTGCCGTTCCCCGGCAGACAACAGTCGCGAGCAGTTGGTCCATGAAGAGCCGCTGAATACTCAACCAAGCGCTACCAAGTCGTGGTTCACGATGGTCCCAAAGGGTCAGATTCCGGCACTGCGCTGGGGTAGCCCACTTCGCGCGCCTGATACGTGCCGTGTCGTAGCTCCGATGTGCCGGAGGGTGGCACCCCGTCCCGGCGTACTAGTGGCATCACCAGAACCCGCCCAGTATCGGCCACTTCCAGGGCGGCTCCCTCGGGCTCTCCCCAACCGGCGCCGGGCGTCGTCGGGAGGTCAAACTGTCTGCCGTCAATCGAACAGAGGAGGTCCCTCGATGTACGCACGTCTGGTCAGGTTCTCGCTCGGACCGGGAAACGAGGCGCAGGTGCAAGAGCTGGCCGACGAACTGGGACCGCTGATTTCGGTGCAACCAGGCTGTCAGGCCGTCACGGTCTTCGGAGACCACGGGGAGGGTGATTACGGGGTCTACGTGCTCTGGGACACGCAAGAACACGCCGATACCGCTGCGGGAATTGTTCGACCTCGGCTCAATGAGCACATCGCCGGAATCGCCACGGCTCCCCCCGAGACGAGGCTGTTCGAGGTGCTCTGGGCCAATTAGGCGTACTGCCCGGCCGGATCAATGAGGCAGTGTCCCACCGACCCGGCGGCGGCAATGTACTGGGGCACCCTGAGCCTAGAGACTCCTCATATCAGTCGGACCTCCCAGACCTCGGCATGTCTGGGACAGAAGTCGCCGTCTTCGTCGATCTGCCACCCTTCTTTCCTCGCCAAATATCGTGGCAACGGCAGAGAGGTGAAGCGGGGCACCGCATCGGATCTAAGAACCTGAAACGCGACGAAGTAATCGCACCCTTCTTGGTCGCATTCAACACGATTGACGTGCGTTGCCACCCTCGGAGCCTACGTCCGCCCCGCTGCCGAACAGGCGCGCTCAGTCCCGGCGAACTGGGGCAGTAGCGGACCGAGGCTCAGTAGCTGAGCGAACCCATCTGGCGGCGAACCTTCGGGCGCGTGAAGAGCAGATAAAACCCACCGAGCAGAAGACCGATGCCCAGGAAGAAGGCGACCGCAATCACCGCAATCCAGGCCATCTTGTTAGAACCTGCGCCATAGAAGGCAACCGCGGGTCGATTGGCTGCGTCGATGACCGCCCAGAGAGGCACACCAATACCGAGGATGAGAACGACCAATGCGATTAGCAGGTCCGGTCCCACTACTTTCGCAACCTCCTCTTTCCGAAGCAGGGGATCGCTTCAACTCCGAAATTGTACTTGGTAAGCAGCACTCATGCCCGGCAATGTACGGGGGCAGGCTCAGCCACGGGTCGTGAGCGTCTACGGAAGTGAGTCCATCATGGTGAGTATCTCCTCACGCCGGTAGCCCTGCGACCGTGCAAAGTCGAGAAACTCCTTCAATCGAGTGACGACAGCGCCACGCTCCGGCGTACCAGCGACGACGATGGCCCGGCCACGACCGAGCTCGAGGAGTCCCTCGTCTCGAAGTACACGCAGCGCACGGAGAACGGTGTTGGTGTTCACCCCGAGCACAGCGGCGAGGTCTTTTGCCTGGGGAATGCGATCGCCGGGACCAGCCTCTCCTTCGGTAATGGCTCGTCGGATCTCGGCGGCAACTTGATCGTGGAGAGGCAGTGGATCTGAGCGGTCAACTTCGGAAAGGACCAATGCGTCGGGATCGCTTCCCCGTGGTGGCTTGACAGGAACCATAACGCCAATGATAGTAGCGTCATGGCTGTTGTCGAGAGTCCCTCTCACGGAAGCGAGATCTCGGCTCGGCCTGATCCAGGTGATGCCGACCTCCTCTTCAAGGAGGCGAAGCAGCGAGAGCGGCACCGACGCCTGACTTGGCTGGCTCTGGCCGTCATCGTGGTCGGATCTGTCGCAGCGATCGTGGTGGCGACCAGCTCAGGTCCCACGGCTCCACCTCACGATGACAAGGTCACGACGCCGAGTGCACCGAAGTCGGCGAGCCCGTTGCCCGCTGGGCCCATTGTCGCACTCAAGATTGCCGGGCCGCTCGCTGTCGACCCGAGCGGATCGCTCTACGTGGCTGATGAATTACAACACGTGGTTCTCGCTCGCCTTGCCAATGGCCGGTTCAGCAACGTCGTCGGTGACGGCGCTGCTGGATACTCCGGCGACGGGGGGCCAGCGACGAAGGCTGCGCTCTCATCTGTTTCCGCTTTGTCCTTCGCTCCGAATGGCGACCTGTACCTGGCTGACGGCACACGCGTCCGGGTCGTCGAACCCAATGGCACCATCCACACCATCGCGGGCGACGGTCGTTCTGGCCCCTCTGTGGCCGATGGGACCCCCGCCCTTTCGGCTTCACTCGGCCCTGTTGTCGCCGTGACGACGAGCCCCAGCGGCCAGCTCTACTTCGCGACAAGTACGCAGATCTTCCGTCTTTCGTCGGCCGACACACTCAGAACCGTGCGCGCGTTCGCCACCCTCTATGGAGGTAAGAGGGTTGCGGCGAGTGAGTTCGCCTCGATCGCCGTCGATTCGCAGGGAGACGTCTTCGCCTCGGCAGCATTTGCCGGTTGGTCCATATACGAGATTGCGCCCGACGGCGTGGCAACCGACGTTGGTTACGCCCGGCGAAGCGGCGGACAACCCGCGATCGTGCAGCGCAGTCCCGACGGCGCCATCGAGGCCGACAACGGCCCGTACATCGAACAAGTCGAGGGAAATCGCCTCGTGACCACCCCGGGCGTTCTCGCGTCCACCTCGGGCGCGAACGACGTTCCAGGCATCACCAAGTTCCTCTTCATGAATTATTTCGCATATGCATCCGATGGCACGCTCTACGCGGACAACATGCCCACGTCGGGATTCGATCCGTACCAACAGATTGTCTCAGTCACGAGCGGTCAAGGCGCTTCGGTGTGGCACGGTGCATCAGGCACATAGGACTGCTTGGTGCGCTTGACCTTAAAATTGGGACTCTTGCTCGTCAGCGTCGTCACGTTGAGTGCAACTTGGAATGGCGGTGGTGCCAGCCTGCAGACTGGACTGATGACCGCCAAGCCGAGTGTCGGTGAGTCGTCGGTGCCGGTGCGGTCCGATTATGACGGCAACGAGGTTTTCTGTGCCCCGCAGCCCTTGAGGGGAACGCTTTCGTATCGTGTGAGCTCTGGGCGTGCAAGCGTCCGAGTCGCCATCCGCCATCTTCCGCGAAGCACCCTCGTAGGAATCGAATGGTCAAACAACGCAGTGCGTGGCTATCTGATCGGAACGGCTCGATCAGATAGGAGTGGCGACTCGATACCCGGCTCGGAAAGACTGTTTCGTCCTGCTGAGGCCCGGGGATACAAGGTGGTACTTACCTGGCGCAAAAACGACTCCGGGGCAACCATGTGGCCTTGTCGTTCACCGGCGGCTGCGACCCTGCAATGCCAACGGGCAATGGCGGCCCACCTCCCTGTCGCCGCAGCATCATTGGAAGCGTGCTTGTCCGGACAACTAACGGTGAGGCACTTGTGCCCACCGCCGTCGAACACGCTGTTCGTCCTATGGCATGGACTGACGTACGTCTTGTCAGATGGACAGAAACCAGTCGAGCTACCCCGGCAATACGGCATGGGCACGATAAGTCACACGTGCGGGATTGCTGGCAGTCCTTCCCAGACATCAACGCCCGCCGGTGTTCCGACGACGACGCCTTCTCAATCGTCTCGGTCCAGCACGACCATGGGATGACGGAGACATCTGGGTGATATCAGTTCTGATCCGACGAAGCCGCAAGAGTCCAGCGAGGGATGCAGCACCATCAGTTGCAGCAAGACCTGTGGCTGGTGCTTACCCCCCGCCTCCCAGCGGAGCCCCAGAGTCTGGTTGGATCGCGAGCCGGACCAACATGAATGAGCAATTCTTCTGGAATGGAACAGAGTGGGCCGGGCGGAGACGTTGGCGGGGCTCCGGAGTCGGATGGGTGGAGGAAGAAAGCCCGTAGCTACCTGAGACGGTTGTCAATCACTTGAACGAAATCTCCGGGTAGCCCGAAAGTGCCGAACTGCGCCACCGTCCCGGCGTTCGGGAACACCCTGACCCGGTTCTGGACTGGGCTCTACACGAGATGGTGAGTGCTTAGCGGGTTGGAGCTCTGGTGAACTATTTCCAGGTGGTTGCCATCGAAGTCGGAGACTGCAGGTGATCGCGGACGCTCAAGGACGGGTGGCCGACGGGACCTGGCTGACGACCTTGTAGGCCCGCTCGCGCACCCGATCAATGGCGCCCGCACTGGAGGGCGCCGGATCGTCACCGGCGCGAGGGGGCAGGACGAAGTCGGTGTACATGACGCGGCGTTCCCGCGCGATCGGCGCATGGCTCATGTGCAGGGTGCACGAACAGTGAACGGTGACGTCGCCGGTGCGGGTCGGGAGCGGGACCGCGGGCAGCCCCCAGGAGTCGCGGAAGAAGGCGGGCTGGACGAGGGCCCGGTGGGAACCGGCCACGACCCCGAGCTGGCCCGAGCTTTCGTCGGCGCCGGTGACCGAGATCCCAACCGTCAGGCTGCAGCAGCGCGAGGAGTGCCGCCCGAGGCTGCAGTCCTTGTGCCACGGCAGGTCGGAGATGCCCTTGACGACGCCGATGGGTTTGACAAGCGCCTCGATCTTGTTGCCGCCCTGGTCCCGCGGCACGTGCCCGTCGCCCGAGAGTGAGGCGAGACGCAGGAGCCGGTCGTCCTGGAGCAAGGTCGCGGTCGCGATGCTCTCCTCCTGGAACCGCTGCAGGCGTACCGCCCGCGCCTCGCCGTCGGCGGTGGTGGCCCACCAGGACCGGCCGTCACCGTCGTGGTAACGCGGGAGGGCGGCATCCATGTCGGCCGAGACCTGCGCCATTTCGTCGGTCGTGAAGACCTCGGTCAGGTGGAGGTAGCCCGCCTCGCCAAGGTAGTACGCCAGCTCGGCCGGATCGTCGTCGACCCTGAACGAGCGCTGGAGGTCGAGCGGGCAGCCGTCACGGTCGGTGAATGTGACGTCACCCGCTGTGTGCACGGTGCGGGCATCGAGCAGCGAGCGGAGGACGACCCACCAGTCGAGGAAGTCGTTGATGTTACCGCTGGGCATGTCGAGCGTTGCGGCCGCGAGGAGCGTCATCGGCGTCCGGCGGTCGTGGACGATGTCGGTAATGTCGTCCGCGGTTAGGCGCACCGCGGCGTGCCCAGCGCCACCGGGGTGAACCCGGACGGCATCTTCGTTGACCGACAACGTCCAAGTGCCGGCCGTCGTCTCGATCGTGAACGGCCGGACGCCCAGCTCGCGAGCGCCCGGGACGGCCAGCGCAGACCGTTCCGCCGCCAGGCGGGGCAGTCGGGTCCCGAAGAAGTCCGCGACGTCGATCGTCTCGACGTCGACGTCGTCGCGGGTGCGGAAGTCGATCGTCATGACCGGCCATGCTAGCGACGGGGTGGCGTCTGCGCAGGACAGCCGGGGCCTGACGACGTGGCGTCCGACGGCACCCCTGTGAACGTCGGTACGCACACCTGGAGCGTCTCGCTCATCACCTGATCTACAGAGAAGAGCTAGAGGGTTCTGCGGTTGGGTCCCACAGCCGGCGAACTGAACTCACCCTCCGCCGTTGCCAGCTAGTGCCGCGTCAGGCAACGCCTGCGTCATTGCCCGGCACTGCTCCGATTCGAAGTTCCGAGACTCGGCCTCTGGGTAGTACAGCTTCTCGTTCCAGCCACCTTTCTCCGATCAGTCACTGCCGCGCTCGGCGAGAAATGCTCGGGCCGCTCGCTTCGAACTGAGGGTGTGCAGCGTCGCGTGCTGCCCGTACTCGGAAATGATCGCTCGTTCTCGTTCAGGCTGCCTACGACGATCCCGCCAGTTGACCCAGACCGCCCGCCATTCATCGCGCAACCGTTGGATCACAGAGTCGTCGCAACCGTCGGGCATCACGGTGCCAACTGGCCTTCGAACTCCACGCAGGAACGCCCGAGCGGCGCAAACCCACCACGGCGTATCGAGGACGACAACTGTGTCGGCTCGCTCCAGGCGAAGATCAAGAGTTTCGTGATAGTTGCCGTCGGCGATCCAGCCGTCGCCCGCAAGCAGACTGCGTTGCTTCACCCGCCACTCGTCATCCGACGGCCTGACCCAGCCGGGCTTCCAGTAGTGGAGGTCGAGATGGATCAGCGGTAGACCGGTCCTCGCCGATAAGGCCCTGGAGAAGGTGCTCTTCCCGGATCCGGGCATCCCGGTGACGATGACGCGATGGCCAACGGGCGCCGATGCATTGTCCATCAAGACCAGTGTCCCAAGGTGTGTTGGAGGAGGGCAAGCGTTGCTTGCCGTGGCGCGCAGTGCCGCCTACCCGGCGTTCTGGGACAGGGGTGAACTATTCCACCGGGCCTGAAATGACTGAGCCAACCGTTACTTGATCGGCTGTGACGCCGTACAACATCAGTGCCCGGCGCTCACCGCCGTCCTTTCGCAGGAACTCTAGGTGAGCCCTCTCAATCCGGTACACATCCTGCCCAGCCACAAGCCTTGCGGGCTGGCCAGCCGAATCGAAGGTACCCGACAGACTTCCCACGACCCGGTGCCTCGCCCTGAAATGTTGAATGCCTCTTCGACCACGAACTGCCAACGGCCCACGGCCACAGCATTGCACCGGATTCACCCTGCCCCACTCGTCCCGCAGGGTGGCACCCAGTCCCGGCGTTCGGGGGCACATTTCAAGTCCTACCGCAACGCGCAGACATCCGTGAACGCCTTTGTCGCATGACCCTCAAGCGTGACAGGTGCTCAGACCACCCGTGAGTCTCCCGGAGGGGCTCGGTCGTCCCGCGTCGCTACACTCATCGTGAGTGCGGATCGGTGTGCTGACTGGTGGTGGGGACTGCCCGGGGCTGAACGCCGTTATCCGGGCTGTTGTCCGGAAGGGCGTTCAGGTTCACCGAGACCAATTCGTGGGAATCCGCGATGGTTGGCGCGGAGCGCTCGATGGAGATTCCGCACCGCTGGATGTTTCCGATGTCCGAGGGATCCTGCCTCGTGGCGGGACCATCCTTGGCTCTAGTCGTACGAACCCATACAACTCCGCGGACGGTGAGCACCGTGTCCTCCAGACAGTAGAACGGTTGGGACTCGACGCTCTCATCGCCATTGGCGGTGAAGACACCCTCGGCGTGGCGACAAGGCTCGCGGCCGCCGGTCTACCGATTATCGGGGTGCCCAAGACCATCGACAACGACCTGAATGGAACCGACTACACATTCGGATTCGACACGGCGGTCACGATCGCCACCGAGGCAATCGATCGCCTCCACACAACGGCCGAGAGCCACCACAGGGTGCTCATAGTCGAAGTTATGGGGCGTTACTCCGGCTGGATCGCCTTGCACTCCGGCATGGCCGGTGGGGCGAATGTGATCCTGATTCCCGAAAGGCCGTTTTCGATCGAGGAAGTGTGCGAGTTCATCGAGCGGCGATTCGCCAGCCAATATGCCCCTATTGTCGTGGTGGCGGAGGGTGCGTTGCCGATTGAGGGCACGATGCCCGAGCGCCCGCATGAGGTCGACGCGTTTGGACATGAGCGGCTCATCGGCATCGGGACATTTCTGGAGGAGGAGATCGCCCGGCGAACCGCCAAAGAGGCGCGCGCCACCGTCTTGGGTCATGTGCAGCGAGGCGGTACCCCCACGGCCTTCGATCGAGTTCTTGCCACCCGTTTCGGGCTTCACGCCGTTGACGCCTTGCATGACGGGCACTCGGGCCAGATGGTGGCCCTGCATGGCACCGCCATTGAGCTGGTGCCGTTGGCCCAAGCGACGGCCGTTCTCAAGCTGGTATCACCGGAGCGGTTTGCGGAGGCCGAAGTGTTCTTCGGCTAACTTGACGACCATACCGAGCGGGCAATACATGGCGCGTCCGTCGCGCCATTGTGGTCCGAGGACAACCGGCGAGGGTCAGTACCGCTGTTTTGGGTCTCTCCGATGTACCGAACCATCCCACCAACCTCGGAGTACGGGGATAGCACGTAGACCGGTGCGGCTCGATGGTTTGTAAGACTCAGGGCATGGAGCCGGTAGACGTGCCCAAAGAGATCGCTCGACTGCGTCGCCAATTCGCCGACCGGATCGAAACGCTCGACGAGACGGCGTGGAACTCAGCCTCGTGGTGCTCGGGGTGGAAGGTGCGCGACGTGCTCGCCCACCTTGTGCGAGGTGCCGAGGGGACGCTTTGGTCGATGGTGGGCGACGTCCTTCGAGGAGGGCTGAAACCAGACCGAGCCGTGGGCGAGGCGGCGAAGCGCCTCGGTGACGTGCCGGTCCCGGATCTGGCTGATCGACTCCGCAATGCGGGCGAGAGAGGTTTCCGTCCTCCTGGATTCCCCGAGGCGATGGGTTTGGCTGATGTCCTGGTGCACAGCGCGGATGCTTTCCGGCCGCTCGGCCTCGATGTGGATGCGCCGCCAGCCGACGCGATCCCTGTGCTGGACGCCTTCTGGCGGCGAGGTCGAATGGTCGTCCATGCCGAACCTCAGCGGGGTCGCCGCTTGGTCGCGACCGATCTTGATTGGGTGAGAGGAGATGGACCGGAGGTGAGAGGGAAGGCCATCGACCTCGTGCTTCTGGTGGCCAATCGACGCCAGGTTCTGTCGAGTCTGGAGGGTTCGGGGCTGGCGGGGCTGTGAGCCGAATAGAGGCACTCCCGGCGTAGTGCGGCACGGAGCACTACGTGCCCGGCCAGCGCGCGACAATCTGGTCCGGTGACAGCGCCAACATGCTCATTTTTAGGACGGGACAATTCGGCGAGGTGTCGCCGGGCCGATGCTGGCCCACCGGATGCCATCTCTGATCAGTGACACAGGTCCGAAGTGGGGCACTATGTCGGTAACGTCCTCTTGTGGCAAGCGCCGAGACCAGGGCAGCTCGTATCCGACAGTCCTTCTCGCCTCAGCCTGATACCGCTGACGAGGATCGGACTCACGTTCCGCAAGTAGCGCGGGTGGAGGTTTCAGGATGGTCAGCCTGACCTATTTGGCGATTGCGTCGCTCGACGGCTACGTCGAGGACGAGCAGGGCAAATTCGACTGGGCGGCGCCGGATGAGGAGGTGCACGCCTTCGTCAACGACCTCGCGTGGCCTTGGGGCACCCAGCTGTATGGACGGCGGATGTACGAGACGATGGTCTGGTGGGAGACCGGCGATCATGCGGGGGTGTACCGGGACTACGCGGAGATCTGGCGGGCGGCCGAGAAGGTTGTCTACTCCCGGACGCTTCACACGGTTTCCAGCGAGAGAACTCGAATCGAGCGCGAGTTCGATGCCGCGCAGGCGGCTGAAGGAGAGCTCGCGATCCGACATCTCGATCGGCGGAGCGGAGCTCGCCGGCCAGGCAATCGCCGAGGGGTTGGTCGACGAGTGCCATCTCTTCCTCGGGCCGGTCCTAGTGGGCGGTGGTAAGCGCGCCCTGCCCGCCGGCGTCCATGCCGAGCTCGAGCTGTTGGACGAGCGCCGCTTTCGCAGCGGCGTTATGTATCTCCATTACCGTTGGTGAGCCGAAAGGAGCTCGATGAAACCTCCTGCCCCCAAGGTTCCGGTCAGCGGCACTTAGCCGCTCCAGTCAATTTCGACGCATGCTCCCGGCATGCCTCCACGTACCAGCCCTTGCCCCTCAGGTCGGTCCAGAAGCACTCCCAGGCTGGCTCCCGCCGACAGTGGGTGACCTGCAGCTGTCGGGACTGGACCATCCGAAGCACCGCCCGGGCTGCGGGCTGAACGCCGCAATGAGGTCTCCCGGCTCGGGCATCAGGCCCACGGCGCGACCGTAGCCCCGGGTCTGAAGCCCGCACGGCCGCCTAGCGCCCCTGGCTCGAGTTGAACTCAGCTCTGCAGCGCCCAGATGATCCGGACATCGTGGCGGCGCCCATCCATGACCCCTGCGACGACCGCATGAATCTTCTCGGCTAGCGCGGCGCCGGCATTGCTGCGGCTCATCCCGGAGTAGACGGTGACGAAGGGGATTCTGGCCCAGCCCTCGAACACTTCGACGCGCCAGACTGAGTGAGAGTCGGGGAGAGCGTCGTGCAAGGCGTCGAAAACCGTGTCCGACAAGTCCGGGAGCACCACAGAGTCACGATTGCCGATCTCGGTCGATGATGACAGAGCCAAATGTCATGGCTGCGATGATGTTGTCGGGACGTAGATCCATTACCGGCGCCCGCTGCTCAACCCCGGCGAGTCCGTCTCGAACGGCAGTTGTGGGCTCTCACCCAGGAGCTCCTGGCCCCAAGGTCAGAGCGTGATTCTGGAGTGGGGCCACTGGGCGCCCCAGAACAAGCCCCGGCCGTCTGAGCGACGGCGGTGGTCATCGGCTAATGGCCTGGTCCTTACGGCGACGCATCACGAGGTAACCGCTCATGACCAGCAGGCCGATGGCCGGGAAGGCCACGACCAGCGGCGCCTCGGGGAGCGCTTCCCCAGGGCTGGTGGCAACCGGGAGGATAGGCCCGGTGATCGATGGGTCTGCCGTTGTCGTGGTGGTCGTTCCTACGGCAGCGGCGACTGCTGGGGCGGTGGACGGGCACGAGTCGGCGTCCGCCCGCGTGGCCCCGCTGAAGCTCAGCACCGTCGTCCCCACGGCCAGGGTGATGACGATTCCCGCAACGCGGGACACACCACGTAGGCGGACGATCAGTAGAAGCACGACGCCAGTCGCGACGAGAAGAAACGCCAGGGTTACCAGCATCGAGATGCTGGCTCCGGTCACGGGTAGCTCGCAGGGCACGCCACGCGATGCTACAACCCTGGTGTCGACCCAGGTCCAAGGGCCGGATCCTCCAGTCTGGATTCGAGTGGTCAGGCCCGCCATCGGTTACGTCACAGATGCCACTGACGCCTTGCCGGCGCCGAAGGGTCAGGACACCGGCAGCATGAAGCTCTCGACTAGCCCGACGGTGGGTGCCTACTCGTGCCGGACGGGGATAGGCAACGTTGGCCGAGACGACCATCTCATTGCTGCCTCGGGGCCAAAGCTCGTGGAAGTCGGGATATGCCCGTGGACGGCACGGTCCCAACCCGGACGGGGTCCTGATGGACCGGCGACCGCGATTCCCGCCGACGAACGACCCCCCGCCCGCCCAACGATGGGGGCGTGAGCAGGGCAAGGGGAGGAGATCAATCCTCGCGATGCGGGCGTCGACCCGGTGTCACCACAGGCCACTACAACGCGCTCCGGCGACCTCCTGTTCGTTCGTAGTGTCCAAGTCTGTGCTTTGCGCTCGCGATCGAGTAGGGACTTTGGTCCCAGTCTGCAAGCCAAAGCCCAGAAGTCGTGCCGGTCAGCCACGCCCGCTCCCGGTGTCACTGTTCTGGGGCAGGTCAGATCGTGGCCGCGGATTCTGCGGCGCGATGCATCGGGTGGGAGTGTGTCGCCCGCCAGGCTGATGGGACCGCCCTTCCGTCAATGTGAAGGGACCACCTCCTGGGGTTAGCAGCGTCGGCAAGGCGATGATGACGGCTGGCGTGCAGGCAGTCAAGACCGGCGCCTCCGTCGGGTGGCCCGCGGTGTCGTGGTGCCGACGTCGAGCCCGGGCTTTTGGTGCTTGCGGTAGGACTCGCCGTCGAGGACGAGTTCGTAGGCCGCCGACTGAAGACGGTCGATGGCGGACTGGGCCAAGAGGGCATCAGCCATCTGGGCGATCCATTCGATGGGCTCGCGGTTCGACGTCACCAGCGTCGAAGCCGTCCGGTGGCGCTCGACGACCAGCTCGTAGATGTCGGCGGTGTCGAGGGGGTCGAGCGCCTGGAGGGCGAAGTCGTCGAGGATGAGCAGGTCGGCACGCATGAGCTTGCGCATCTCGGCGTCGTGGGAGTTGTCGAGCCGGCTGGCCCGCAATCGCTTGAGCAACACGTCGGTGCGGCAGAACACGACGCTGAAGCGGCGACGCACCGCCGCGTGCCCGAGCGCTGAGGCCATGAAGGTCTTGCCGACCCCGACCGGTCCCATGATCATCACGTTGTGCCCGGCGTCGACGAAGCGCAGCGAGCACAGCTCGTCCCAGACTTGGCGATCGAAGTTGACCTTCGTCGCCTCGTCCCAGTTCTCGAGCACCATGTCAGGGTCGAGGCCCGCGGCGCGGGACCGCAGCGCGGCTGAGGAGGTCTCGCGCCGGGTCACCTCGTCGGCGAGCACGAGCTCGAGGAACTCGGCGTGTCCCATGTTGCGCGTCTTGGCAAGGGCCAGCCGCTCGGGGAGGGTGTCGAGGCAGCGGCCGAGCTTGACGGCGCGCAAGACGGTCTTGAGCTCGGCGGAGATGACCGGAGGCGGGGCGCTCACGACGACGCTCCCGCTGTGGTCGCCCCTGAGCCCTGATCGGGGTCAGCGGCGGGCTCTGGATCCTCGCGCCGAACTGGGAGAACCCGGAAGTCGGCATCGGGCCGGGCGAAACGCGCCGAGAGCAGGCGGCCCTGGATCGGCACCGGCGCCGCGTGTCCCTCGGTGCCGCGTTCGAGCATGCGGCCGATGAGCGAGACGCTGTAGGCCTCGGCTTCCGCGGCGCGGGCGCACGCCAGCTCCACGCGAGTGGGGCCCCACTTCTTGACCAGGCTCAACAACGCGTAGACCTGGCGCATCTTGGTCCACGGCAGCGGGTGGTCGAGCAGCACGGCCGCGTAGGCACCGACGGCGGGTCCGTGGGCAGCCGCCGTGTTCTTCAACCGCTCGAGGTCACGTAGCGCGTAGACCTCGGTGCCTTTGGGCAGGTCGGCCGGGTCGGTCGATCGCCCGCCGGGAGCTTGGCGGGGATGGACCTTGACCAGCTGGCCGCGGAAGAACAACTTGACCAGTTCCTTGTCGGCCCGGGCGTCGAGATGCCGGCCGATCAGATTGCCCGGCACCGAGTAGAGCGCCTTGGCCACCTCGACGTGGTGGTCCCGAGCCACCTTGGGCGTGGCGTAGTGCGGCAGGTCATAGGGGCGCAGCGGCGCGGGTGCCAGGGCGGGAGCCTCGAGCATGGCGAAGTGCTCGGCCGGCCGACACGCCGTCGTCCCGTGCACCCGCAGTCCCGCCGTCGTTGTGCACCAGGTCTCGGCCCGGCGCTGGGCGTCGGCCCGGTCGACGAAGTGCTCGCCGGCGAAGAGCGAGTTGCGCACGTAGGGCACCGTGCGCTCGACCCGGGGCTTGTCCTTGGGATGGCGGACTCTGGCCGCGTCGACCAGGAAGCCGCGGTCCTGCGCGTACTCGACGAAGGCGGCGTTGAGCCTCGGTTCGGTCGGGTTCGCCTTGTCGACGATGGCGGCCATGTTGTCGGGGATCACGACGGCGAAGATCCCGCCGAAGAAGGCCCAGGCCGCCTCGAAGCCAGCGAGGATGTCGGCCAGCGTCTGGGTGAAGGTGAGCCACACGAAGCAATAGCGCGACACACAGGGCGTGAAGATGAGCGCGTGCACCACGCGGCGCCGATCGGTGTCGGGGTCGTACATGAGCCCCATGCGCCCGAAGTCGACTTGGAGCTCGACTCCGGGTTCGCCGTCGGACACGCGGACGGTCTTCTTCTGACCACGGCGCGGCCCGCACAGCTCGGCACAGAAGCGCTCCAAGGTGCGCTTGGGGACGCTTACCCCCTGGCGGGCCAGCAGGGTGTGGACCTTGACCATGGTCAGGCCCTCGTCGTCGAGCCAGGCGCGGATCTGCTCTTGGTGGCCCTCGAGGCTGCGCCACGACTCGCCGTGGCCGCTGCTCCGATGGGGCCGGACCCGCTCGATCACCGCAGCCAGGACCTCGTCGTACAGCTGGCCCTCCCCGCCGCCTGGGTCGACGCCGAGCTCGCCCGCCGCGGCCACGTAACGACGGACCGTCTTGCGGTCGACCCTGGCCAGCCGCTCGATCGCCCGCAGCCCTTCGCCCCGGAGCCAGAGCCGGAGCACCTCTTTCACCTCAAACACGGGCACCTCCCGGAATCCCATCGCCGCTCCTCAGATCGCGTCTCCGATGGCGGCGAGTGGACCGGATCAGCGACCGGCGCTGGTGGACCCCCGGGGTGGTCCCATTACTGGCGGAAGGGTGGTCCCATGCTCGTGGCGGAACTCAGCTCAAGGTGGTCCCATGCTCGTGGCGGGCGACAGAGTGGAGTAACATAGAAAGAGAGCTGACCGGCCTCCTGGCAACTTGCCATCTGCAACCTTCGGCAGGAGTGGCCTGCTGTGTTCAGCATCACCGCCCATGATCTGTCGGGCCCCACATCGTGGCGCGGCACGTCGAGTTGGACGTCGTATCCACTGGCGGTCTGGCCGACGCGCTGGTGGAGGTTGCTGGTCCTACCCTCGTAGTCGATCGTGGAACTGGACTGTCATGAATACGCACTCGGAACATGACGCATGTCCTCGCTGCGGCAGTGCAGAGATTGCTACGCACTTCGAGAGGTCAAGCACACCGGAATCTCTTCAGTGGCAGGGTCGATGCTCGGCCTGCCAGTTCAAGTGGTCGGAAGCCTGAGCGGAATCCGCATGACCCGGGAGGTCCCGGCCGGTGCAGGGTGCCATACGCAAGATGGCACCTCCTCACCGCCAAGCGGGGGCACTCTCGACTCAGAGTCCCGGTCGACAGCTGCGATTCCTTGACAACCAACCTTGCTGTCGGGTCCAGCGCCTACAGGAGGCTGTTCCTCAAGAAAATTCTCCTGGCGTAGCGGCGCTCGATGCCTAAGAATGTCGCAGCCGCTCGAACGTACTTCACACGTGTCCATACAACAACGACTCCCACAAGGATGACGAGGGTCATCAGCGGAGCGGCATGTGTGTGAACGCCCCTGGTTGCGAGTACCACGGCGAAGAAGATCAAAGTCAGCACGAGCAGCACACAGTTCGAATAGATGTTGAGCAAGAGGTACCGTGTGGCCGCTGGGCCCACCTTGGGCGTGCAGTTCGCAACAACGTTTTGACGGTAGCCCACTGCCAGAGGCTAACCGAAGGCGTTGGCGTCTCCAACTGGCACCGAGGTGCCGAACTGCCCCACCGTCGGGTCAACTTGGGCACCCCAGGCAAGCCACCATCACGAGCGAGAAACCACCAGGTGGCCGACGTCGCCACGCTCGGTCAAGTCAGAGTTCGAACGCATACGGATGTGCTCGGTGCGGCTTGGCATAGCGCATGTGCAGGCAAATTGCGCCGCAGGCAAGAGCCGCATAGAAGCACCAGAGCGAGGTGAATCCGTCCGCGGTCAATCGAGCGAGGGTGATGACGGCAAGGACGTTGGCGAGGCCAAAGATCACAATGTCGCGATAGCCCGACATCAACAGGGATCCGCAGGTGGCGAGGACGTACAAGCCGACGACCAGGACCCCATAGTGAAGGCCGATGCTGTAGCCAAGGTGGTAGGCGCCGAGCCTGACTGTGACAGGGCCATGAAGCATGGTCAACAAGAGAATGATGGCCACTGCGGTGCCCAGCAACACGAACGGCGCGATCGTGAGCCGCCGACGTCGCGTGGGCTCGAGCATCATCACCGCGACTGGCACGAGCACCGGCACGACAACCAGAGCGATCAGCAGGTAGATCCAGGTGGCAGCTCGTCCAACCCCATGTGGAATATCCCCGCGCAGCTGCCACCAGACCAGTGATTCGATCAACAGATGAGCCCCCAGAACCAGCGGCAGCGCCGCCAGGAGCAAGTACTCCCTGCGGCCCCGCAGATGGCGGCACGTGTCGATGCCTATGGCCGTGACGACAAGACCACCAGCGACGTCGCCTTCCGGGGAGAAGCACACAGCATGACCGTAACCCCGATCACCGGCTCCGAAGATGTCCGTCGGGCCCCGACGCGGAGCGGCCCCTCAATTGGGTGGAGGAGGGGCCGCTGGCACCCGTGTCTCGTGACTGACGTACGGGCAGTTCTACTTATACCTCCGGGACTTGGCGAAAACGTCGCGCCCCCCGCCACTGCGATCCGGCCGGGGTCCGCCCAGCCGGCGGACGGTCGGCTACCGGGCTGCTGCGCCGGCGCGGTCTGCGCCGCTCCAGGGAGTCTGGGAAGGGGGAGCTTCGACTGTGCCGTCCGCTAGGCCAGCTCCGATGCGGTGGCGGAAGGCGCAGCCGGGGGGATCGAGAGGTCCCGGAGGAACCCGACTGGAAGGCGGACGGGACGTCGCCGAAGGTGCTGAGTGCCAGGGGCTGATGTGTGTCTCGGTGACCCCCGTGACCCGCTCGAGGTATCGCAGGGCCGATCGGTGGTCGGGGCGTCGTTTCGGGTCAGCCCGTGCGGCCGACGTTTGGGCTCGGGTTGCGTCGACTCGCGGTAATCCGCGATCGACCGCGGATCGCTACCCGCGAGCAGACCTGCCCTCTCGTAAGGGCACCAGAGGTTCCGGTTCACCGCGGGCAGGACGCCGAGTCCTCGAGGTGCACGCACCTGGACGCTTACGTCGATTTGTTGTGCGGGGCTTGTTGCGCCCAGGTCCGAACGGCTCTATGGAGGCTCGGGCGACTTGGGCACAATCACGGTGACCGCACGGCACGACGCCCCACGCGTTCACCGACACCATGGATCGCGAACCCACTGCACGGCTGCTCTGGCGCATCAAGACGACGACCGTCCTTGGCCGCGTTGCGGAGGCCGAGAGTCGGTTCTCGTCGTCACTTCATGTGAACGACGTTGCCCTTCTGGCCGCGGCAGACGAGCTTGCGGCGGCCACGAAGGACGCCACGACGTGGATGGCGACGAACACGTGTCCGGATCTCGCTCTCGGGTCCCGCGTGGCCCTGCTGCTGAGTACGTGCGCAGAAGCCGCGCAGCTGGCGCAGCGTGCGATCACCGACCCCTGCAGCGACTCCGAGGCAGTCTTCGGCCGTCTCGGCGAGCTCCTGGCCGTCGTCGACTTCACCTCGCAGACGCTGGACGCCTGGTAGCGGTGAGCGCAGGGAAGCGGGACTGGCTCCTGCGCGCAGCGTGCAGGGGCGAGACCGGGTCGTTCTTCTCGGGGGGCAAGGACAACTTGGCGCATGCCCGTGAACTGTGTCAGGGCTGCACGGTGCGGGACGAGTGCCTCGCCTACGCCATGAGCGACCCCGAGCTCGAGGGTGTCTGGGCGGGACTCACCGCAAAGCAGCGGCAACATATCCGTCGCCGGCGAGTGGCCTGACAAGGACCGGGTCGGCGGGCAACGGCCCGCACGGTGTGAGGGAAGCGCCCGGAGGGAGGCCGGACCCGATGAGGGGCGGTGACCACGGCTACACATACCGCGTTCTCCCGTCACCGCCCCTCAACCAGGATGGTGACAAGGTCGGCCCTCGCCCACATAGAGCCGACCGGACTGAACGCAACAACGTGCACACAACAGTTGGCCCACGCAGGCGGCGACGGGGATCGCGAAGGGTCGCTTCGGCTGCTCGGTTCCCACGTCTGGCCCACCTCTGCCTGCGGGGGTTCGCGGAGCTTTACGGCCTCAGGATGGCGCCGACAGCGGCGCGTGGGCCGGACTCTGCGCGTTGAGCGGCCCGTGGGCCAGGAGGACGGCGCCCGCCACGACTGCGACGAAGCTGGCCACCCTGGCCACCCCGGCCAGCCCGGGAGGGATGGGCTCGTGGAAGACAACGATCCCCCCGACAATGGGGATCAGGTTGTTGACCAAGGTGGAGGTGCCGGCGGTCTCGAGGACGCGCCCGCGTTGGAAGGCCATCTGCAACGTCACGAAGGCGAGCGCGGTGCAGACGGCGAGGATGGGAACGAACAGCAGCCCGACGCCGTCGACGGCGCCTTTGGTGGCCATGTCTCCGACCCCGAAGAGGATTCCGGCGGCGCAGCCCAGCAGCGCGCCGGGACGAAATCGGCGAGCCAGCAGCACCAGGCACCCGGCCAGACCTGCCCCCGTGGCGATCACGACGACGAGCGTCGAGCTGCGGGCGGCAGCGGTCGGCGTGACGCCGGAGGTGAGTGACAGCCCGAGCAGGACGAGCCCGCCCACGGCGATCCCGGTACCGATCCGCTCCTGCCGGGTGAGGGGCGTGCCGAGGCGGTGGGCCAGGATGGCCAGGACCCCGACACCTCCCGCAGACACCGATTGCACGAGCGACAGCGGTGCAAGGGCGAGGGCGGCGATGTAGAGGCCCCAGCCGATCCAGCCGGCCCCGTACCCGAGCATCCATTGGCGGTTCGTCACGAGCAACCGGGCGGAGGCAAGGGGATGCCGCACCGACAGGGCCACCATGGTGCTGGCTGCCCCATGCTGGACGAAGAACCCGACGTTGAGGGCCAGCGCCGCCAGCAGCGCGAGGACGAGGCCGGCGGCCAGGGTCATTGTGCTGCCGGCCTCAGCTCCGGCGCATGGCGACGAACCGGGCGACCACGAGCTTGCCGATGAAGGTGTAGCCCTTCGTGGTCGCGTGGATGTTGCCCTGGGAGCAGAACCACGTCAGTGTGCACACGCTGGCCACGGGCGCCGGGATCGTGCCGTACGGCGGGTAGCGAACAGTGCGGGTCAGGGAGGTGTACGCCCCCGTCGCGGCCGTGACGTCCACCAGCTTGCCGCCGGCTGACGCGTACGCCTTGACGAGCGCCGGATTGATCAGTGCCTTGAACGCGACGACCGAGAGCTTGGCCAACGAGACTTGCGCGGTCGTCGGCGGCTGCGTCGGGTACACGTAGCTGCCGAGGATGACGTCGGGATAGGTCAACCCGATGATCGGCACACCCGGTCCTGCCGCGGTGCGGAGCGCAGTCGCCAGGTTGGTGACATTCGTGGAGATGCCGGTGACAGCGGTACCGACACAGCTGACCGGGTTTGCCTGCCCGGCGCAGGAGGTGACGTCGTTGCCGCTGATGGTGACCGTGATGAGGCCGATGTGTCCCCGGTGGGCGGTCAGGAAGGCCTCGGCCGCCGCGGCCTGCGTCGTCGTCGGGTAGAGCACGGCGCCGGTCGTGTGCGGCAAAGGGTCGGGACATCCGACCACGGCGATGATGGAGGTGGTCGTCGCCCCGCCGCAGCCGAAGTTGACGAGGGTCAGGCGGGTCTTCTTGGCCACGTACACGGTGTAACCGGGCGTCGAGCCCAGTCCCGGTTGATAGCCGACCGAGTACGAGTCCCCGAGCGACACGTAGTACATCGGTGCCCGCGCCGCGGTCGCTGCGATCGGCATTGCGAGCCCGCCCAGCAGACCCACCGTGCCGGCGAGAGCGAGTAGCCCTCTCGATCTCAGTCCGAATCCTTGCTGGCGCACCCTCGTGACTCCCTCCCGGTGGCCCTGCCGGACATCCTTCCACGGCATTCGGGTGCGGGTGTCTCGTCGGGTCGCGGGAGAGCTGCTCAGACCTCCAATCCGAACCAGCGCCGTCGCCGGCTCGCTTCGATCTCGACAGTCGAAGGCACCGTGTCCTCCGCGGCCTCGTCGCGAGGGTGAAGCGTCCTAGCCGCCCTGTCCGTCCCCTTGGCCGTGGTGCGGGCCGTGGTGCGGCGCAAACAACGGCACCGGCGGGGGGGCGGTCGTCGTGGTGGTGGTCGTCGGGGCGGTCGCCCCGGCGGCTTCCAGCACGATCACGACCTGCTGGTACTGATTGGGCGTGATGCCGCCACCGGCGAGGAGCACCTGGGCAAGCGTGAGCGCAGCTTGCGCTGCGGCCAGCCGGGCCGCAGCGCGATGCTCTGCGGCAGCGGATTGCAGGGCGGAGGACAACGCACCGTCTCCGGGCAGTCCTGCACTGGCCAGCGAGGAGGCGAGCGTCGTGATGGCGGCTCGTTCCCCGTCCGCTCCGGCTGCGAGGTGGTGCGAGGTCGTCGATGCGGGGCCGGTGGGCCGATCGCCCATCGGCAAGAGCAAGCTCCAGAGGGTGGCAGCCAGCACAGCCAGGACAGCAGCCGCCACGAGGGCGCGACGCCGGCGCGTGCGGGGAGCGCGCGAAGTCGGTCGCACCTCTGGTGGCGCGAGAACCGTCCCCGTGTGGGCACCGGCCATCGGGGGAGCGGGCCCGGTCCGCTGTGGCCTCATGGCCTCCGACATCGCGAGTGCCGAAGGGAACCGCTCGCCCGGGTCGGTCGCCACCGCCCGTCCGGCGACCGCCCGGAGCGACGGAGGCAACGCCTCCGCCGGAACGGCCCCGGGATCCGCCCGCCGCCCGGTGAGCGCCTCGACCATGACCGCCCCGACCGAGTAGACGTCGGACTGCACCGTGGCCGGTCGCCCCGCTCTCCGTTCCGGAGCGAGGTAGCCGGGGGTGCCCAGCACGACTCCGGTCAACGTCATGTCGTCGGTGACGCCGTTCTGGTGCCAGCCGAGGGCGAGGCTCTTGGCAATGCCGAAGTCCGCGATCTTCGTGTGACCGTTCTCGTGAAGAAGGATGTTGCTCGGTTTGATGTCCCGGTGGAGCACGCCGATCTTGTGCGCGGCCGCCAAGCCGGCGAGCGTCTCGGTCACGACGCGCACGACCCTCGGTGTGGGCATCGGTCCGCGTGCGATCTCGTCGCGCAGGGTGGTTCCCGGTAGGCGCTCCATGACGAGATAGGAGAAGGAGGCGTCGCCGCCGTAGTCGAGCACCGCCACGATGTGGGGATGGACGAGCCGGGCCGCCATGCGAGCTTCCCGTTCGAACCGTTGGCGCATGCCGGGGAGGGCTTCGGTCTCGGGGCGCAGGACCTTGACCGCGACCGGGCGCTCGAGTCGTTCATCGAAGGCGTCGAAGACCCGGGCCATGCCGCCTTCGCCCAGCAGGCCCCCCATGCGGTAGCGGCCGCCGATCAACCCGGTGACCGTGCGCGACTCCACCCGCGTTGTGTACCCCCAGCCGGAGGGGGGTAGTCCTGTTGCAGGCTGCGCCTCCGCCCTCCGCCCTCCGCCCTCGGCACCGGGGAGGGCAGCGTTGCCGTCGCACGGGTCCTCCGGAACGCTCCCCGAGACGGGTCGGTCAGCCGGCCAGTGCCGCCATCTCGCCCATGAGCGTCAGGGCATCGCTGGTGACGTCGGCCCCGAAGTCGCGGTAGAGGGCGTGCACGTTGGCCACCAGCCGCTCGGGCTCGCCCCAGCCCGCGTACGGGCCCAGGTCGATGTCGCGCGCCGCCTCCATCGTCGTCAGGCCGCCGTCGAAGCGGATGCGCGCCTCCGTCGTGAGGAATTCGAAGTACCCCTTCAGGTCGGCCACGGCGGACGCAGTGGCCAGCGGGCCGTGCCCGGGGACGACCACCGCCGGCTCGAGTGCGAGGATGCGGTCGCAGGCGGCGATCCAGTTCGCAACCGGCCCGGCCCAGACGATGGGGTGGCCGCCGTGGAAGAGGATGTCGCCGGTGAAGACGACGCCCTCGGCGGGCAGGTGCACGACGGCGTCGCCCGCAGTGTGCGCCGGGCCCACCTCAATCAGCGATACGCGGCGGTCGCCGATCTGGAGGTCGAGCCCGCCCTCGAACGTCCTCGAGGGCAGCGTCAGCGGTACGTCGTCGAAGGAGAATGGGGCGAAGATGCGCGCCAGGAACTCGCCGGCCGGGCCGAGCGACGGGGCGGCCCGCAACATGGCCGCCATGGTGGAGGCGGGCAACTGGCCCATCTCCTCGGCGCAGCGGGCGGTCGAGACGATCTCGGACCCGGCGACGAGCGAGTTGCCGTAGCAGTGGTCGCCGTTGGCGTGCGTGTTGACCACCGTGCCGATCCGCTCGGCCGCCGGCGTCGCCCGACGCATCGCCTCGAGCATCTCGGCGGTGAGGCGGAGGTCGAAGAGCGTGTCGACGAGCAGCGACGACCCGTCGCCCGTCACGAGCCCGGCGTTCGACCAGCCCCAGCCCCCGTCAGGCTGCAGGTAGGCCCAGACACCGTCGGCCACCTCGTGCAGTCCTTTCTGGTAGGCCCTGGGCACCGCCGCTCAGCGTAAGAGCTGGCTCCCTTCTCCGCCCGTGGCGCGGCACGGGGAGGTGGTCGTCATTGTGAAGACTTGATGAACTCGGCCTCTCAGCTGCGCAGATGCAAGAAGCGTTGTGATAGGTACCTGTCGAATCTCGTTGGCCCGGGCGCGCATGCGGTGGCTGCCCGGCGAGATCTCAGAGGGAGACGTCACCATGAAAGAGCGCAACCCAGCCGAGATCGTCCGGCTCGTGAAGGACGAGGGGATCGAGGTGGTGGACCTCCGGTTCTGCGACCTCCCCGGATTGATGCAGCACTTCTCCATGCCGGCGCACACGCTGACGGAGGAGATGTTCACCGAGGGCAACGGCTTCGACGGCTCGTCCATCCGGGGCTTCCAGCAGATCCACGAGTCCGACATGATCCTGCTGCCCGATCCCTCGACGGCGGTGGTCGACCCCTTCCGCCAGCACAAGACGCTCAACCTGAATTGCTTCGTGCACGACCCGTTGACGCTCGAGCCCTACAGTCGGGACCCGCGCTACGTCGCCAAGAAGGCGGAGGCGTACGTGAAGACGACCGGGATCGCCGACACGTCCTACTTCGGGCCCGAGGCGGAGTTCTTCATCTTCGACGACGTGCGCTTCTCGCAGGACCAGCACTCCGCCTTCTACCAGGTCGACTCGATCGAGGGCATCTGGAACTCGGCGCGTGAGGAGGGGCCGAACCTCGGCTACAAGCCCCGCTACAAGGAGGGCTACTTCCCCGTCCCGCCCATGGACCACTTCCAGGACCTGCGTTCCGAGATGATCCTCACGATGGAGAAGCTCGGGATCGAGATCGAGGTGCAGCACCACGAGGTCGGCACGGCCGGTCAGGCCGAGATCGACATGCGCTTCGACACCCTGTTGAAGATGGCGGACAAGCTGATGCTCTACAAGTACGTCGTCAAGAGCGTTGCCAACGCGGCGGGCTACACGGCCACCTTCATGCCGAAGCCGTTGTTCGACGACAACGGGTCGGGCATGCACGTGCACTCGTCGCTGTGGAACGGCAGCGAGCCGCTGTTCCATCAGGAGGGCACGTACGCGGGACTGTCGGACATCGGACGCTGGTACATCGGCGGCATCATCAAGCACGCCCGCGCCGTGCTCGCCTTCGCGGCGCCCACGACCAACTCCTACAAGCGGCTCGTACCCGGGTTCGAGGCGCCGGTCAACCTGGTCTATTCCCAGCGGAACCGCTCGGCTGCCTGCCGCATTCCGGTCTACTCGCCGAGCCCCAAGGCGAAGCGTGTCGAGTTCCGCTGCCCCGACCCGGCCTGCAACCCGTACCTCGCGTTCTCGGCGATCCTCATGGCGGGGCTGGACGGCGTGGCCAACCACATCGAGCCGCCGCCACCCGTCGACGAGGACCTCTTCGACATGCCGGCCGAGGAGCTGGCCAAGATCGGTCAGGTCCCGGCGTCGTTGGAGGAGGCGCTGGACGCGCTCGAGGCCGACCAGGACTTCCTGAAGGCGGGAGGCGTCTTCACGGACGACCTGATCGAGACCTGGGTCGACTACAAGCGCTCCCGTGAGGTCGACGCGGTCCGGCTGCGGCCGCATCCGTGGGAGTTCATGCTCTATTACGACATCTAGCAGCTGGGGTCGGCCGGGCCGCCGAGCGCCGACGACACAGCCCGCGCGCCCGGCTCAGTACACCCAGACGGTGGTCCCGATCGGGTCGATGTTGTTCGCCCAGATCCAGTCGATGGCCTCGTTGCTGACCCGCACGCACCCGTGCGAGACCGGGTAGGGCGGCACGGACGAGTCGCCGTGGATCGCGTAGCCACCGGTGAAGAACCTCGGCCGCCACAGGGTCCCGAGCGAGTCGACGTCGATCCCGTCGATCACGCGGTAGGTGTTGAAGACGCCGGTCGGGGTGATGGCGACCGAGGTGACGCCACCCGAGGTGTACGTGTAGCCCCCACCGGTGGACGTGTTGAGCGTCCACTCGACATGGCCGTTGTTCACGACCATGACGAGGTCATTGGCCAGGTTGACCTCAATGACGTAGCCCGACGTGCTCTGGGGATGGGGGACCACCCCGGCCTGCAGCGCGGCCCACGTCGACGGCCCGACCACGCCGTCGCGCGGAAGGTTGGCGGCCTTCTGGAGCGCCCATACCGCCTGCTCGGTGCTGTCGTCGAAGGAACCGCCCGTGGTGTCGACCCAGTACCCCAAGGAGTACAGCTGCTGCTGCAGCATGGCCACCGCCGGACCGCTCGACCCGGGACTGAGGGTCGGGGGAAGTGGCGGGGGGGACGTCGGCAGGAGCCAGTAGCCGTTGCCGTCGTGGGTGGCGGCAATGGCATGGATCGGGTTGGCGTTCGGCTGCCCGCCCATCGAACCCAGGAAGGCGGCGCCGAAGTTGAAGATGCCGCCGTCGGCGGCGGCCAACCAGTAGCCACCGTTGCCCGCCGCCATGCCGACGACTTTGGCGTTGAGCGGGGTGCCGCCCATCGAGCCCAGGAAGGGCGCCGTCCCGTAGTTGAAGATGCCGCCGTCGGAGGCGACGAGCCAGTAGCCGGTCCCGCCCGGTGCGGCGGCCATGCCCACCACCGGCTGGTTGAGGCTGATGGAGCCGGTCGAGCCGTAGAACGTTGCGTCGCCGTACGAGAAGATCCCGCCGTCGGAGGCGACCAGCCAGTAGCCGCCCCCGTCGGGCGTCGCCGCCATGCCGACGATCGGCTTGTTGAGCGGGAGGCTGCCTGCCGAGCCGTGGAAAACGGCGTCGCCGTACGAGAAGATCCCGCCGTCGGAGGCGACCAGCCAATAGCCGCCCCCGTCGGGCGTCGGCGCCATGCCGACGATCGGCTTGTTGAGCGGCAACGCGCCGGCCGAACCAAAGAAGCCGGCGCCGCCGTAATTGAAGATGCCGCCGTCGGCGGCGACGATCCAGTAGCCGTTGCCGCTGGGCGTGCCCGCCATCCCCACGGCGGGCGCGTTCAGCGTCAGGCCGCCGGTGGGGCCGAACGACCCGGCGCTGCCGAAGGGCACGGGCTGGGCGGGGTTGTCGGGATAGGCCGCCGACGCCGTGCCCGGTGCCGCGGCGATCAGGCCGGGTAGCAGCACCAGGAAGCCGACGAGCGCGGAGATCAGGTTGCGCCGGCGCCGGCGACCGCGCCCATCCTGGCGGTCGTGCTCGCCGCTCCGCACGGCTGCTCGTCGGGACGCGGTGTGGTCGGCCGGCATCTGCGCTCCTTTAGGGTCGGCTCCGGACGTGTGCCAACACGTCGGGGTTCACCACGTTGGCCGGGGTGCCGTCCGCATAGGCATTGATCTGGTCGAAGATGTCGCTGAACTGTACATCCCACTCCTCACGGGTCACATAGCCGATGTGGGGCGTGCAGACGACGTTGTCCATGCCGAGCAGCGGGTCGTCGGGGTCGAGGAGCGGCTCGGTCTCGAAGACGTCGAGGGCCGCCAGGCCCGGCCGGCCCGCCCGCAAGGCGTCGACCAGGGCCCCCGGCTCGATGAGCCCCGCCCGGCTGGTGTTCACGAGCAGCGAGTCGGTCCGCATGGCCGCCAGATCGGCCGCCGTGACGATTCCCCTGGTGGCAGGTGCCAGTCGCAGGTGGAGCGAGAGCACGTCGCTGGCCCCGAAGAGCTCGGTGCGGTTGCCCGCAGGTCGTACCCCGTCCGCCTGGGCACGCTCGAGTGACCCGGGTCGCGACCAGGCCACGACGTCCATGCCGAAGGCCCGGCCGTACCCGGCGACCACTGCGCCGATGCGGCCGTAGCCGTAGATCCCCAGGGTCTTGCCCCTCAGCGTGCGGCCCACCCCGGCCTGCCAGCCTCCGGCGCGCAGGGAGGCCACCTGCTGGGGCACCTGGCGCAGCGCGGCCAGCACGAGGGCCCACGTCAGCTCGGCGGCGGCATAGGACGGCGTGCCAGCGTGCTGGTCGGAGCTGACGACGATGCCGAGGTCCGTGCAGACGTCCACGTCGATGTGCGGGTAGACGCTGCGCTGACTGATCAGCCGGAGCTGCGGCAGCCGCTCGAGGAGCGGGGCCCGGATCTCCGTACGCTCGCGGATCAGGACGAGCGCCTCGGCGTCCGCCAGGCGCCTCGCCAGGGCGTCGGCGTCCTGGACGTGATCGGTGAACACCGTCACCTGGTGCCCGGCCAGCTTCTGGAAGCAGGGAAGCGTGCGGAGCGTGTCGAACCAGTCGTCGAGGATGGCAACCTTCATCGACCCTCCTTGTGTTCCCTCCCCGGGCCCGCCGCCCTCGGCGGGTGGCTCAGCCCGGCCGCTCCCAGCGCACGACGTCGTCGAGCTCCCCGCTCTCGACGTCGTAGACGAAGCCCCCGATCATCCGGAGCCGGGACAGGTAGGGCGTGTGCGCCAAGAGCTCGACGTCCTCGCGCAGCGCAGCGGCGTGGTCGTCGATCGGGAAGAAGCCGAGGTCGGCTCCCGTCAGCTCACGCAGTTCGGCGTCGGTCACCCCCGCCAGGCCGCACTTCGTGTGCTGCATCACCACCGCGGTGTCGACGCCGAGCACCCCGCTCGAGAGGGCGAGGCTGCGCAGCACGTCGTCGGTGACCCGCCCGCCGGCGTTGCGGATCACGTGGGCCTCCCCGAGGTGCAGCCCGAGCACCGCGAACACGTCGATGCGCGCGTCCATGCACGTGACGACGGCAAGGCGCCGCCAGGGGCGCGGGTCGGCCACGTTGGCCCGAGCCGCGGCGTAGCCCTTGTTGGCGCTGAGGAGGTCGGAGATCTGGGTCATGAGGTCGATGGGTCGCCCGCAACGTAACAGCACGGGCACCGGCCCGAGCCGGTCAGCCGCGGTCGCCGAAGCCCTCCCCGCCGTGCTCGTCCAGTGCGGGGACCGGCCCCGCTTCGGGCAGGGGCAGACGGATGGGGAAGGCAGGGAACGGGGCGGAGGCCAGCATGCCCGGGCGGTCGAGCACGGGCGCGACGGGGACGCCGGCCGCGACGAGGCGGGTGACGAGCTCGTCGCGGCGGCGTTGGGCGACGGCGCCTCGGATCGACGCCTGCAACGCGGCGCCTCGCCCGCCCCGTTCCTCGAATGAGAGGCCGGCCACGTCGCCCAGCCCGAGCTCGCCGCAGAGGGCCGACCAGAAGTGCTGCTCGTTGAGGACGCCGAGCGCCACGTCGCCGCCGTCGGCGGTGGCGAAGAGGCCGTAGCCCGGTGTGGGGCCGGCGGCGGTGCGCGCGCCGCCGGCGTGGTCGCCTTCACCGGCGCCAGAACCCGTGCGCCCCGTCCAGGTCGCCATGACGTCGGTCATGGAGACGTCGAGGTACGTGCCCTGCCCGGTGGCGCCCCTGCCGAGGACGGCGGCGCAGATCCCGAAGGCGGCGGTCAGGCCGGCGGCCAGGTCCGCGATGGGCAGGGGCGGCAGCGACGCGGTGCCGCCCTCGGGCGTCAGCGCGCCGGCCCAGGCCTGGTAGTTGACGTCGTGCCCCGGGAGCGTGGCCCGCTCGTCCGCCTGCCCGTAACCCGAGATGGAGCAGTAGACGAGGGCCGGGTTGCGGACCCGCACGGTCGCCTCGTCGACGCCGAGCCGCGCCATCACGCCGGGCCGGAACCCTTCGACGAGCACGTCGGCCTCATCGGCCAAGGCCAGGGCCCGCTCTCGCCCGGCACCCTCCTTGAGGTCGAGGACGACGCTGCGCTTGCCGGCGTTGATGGAGGCGAAGAGCCCTGCGTAGTGGCGCATGGGGTCGCCGCCGGGCGGCTCCACCTTCAGGACGTCGGCCCCGAGCGCGACCAGCAGTGACGTCGCGTAGGGGCCGGGGCGCCAGATGCTCAGGTCGAGCACCCGCAGGCCGGAGAGGAGCGCGGTCGCCGCTGCCATCGGCCGCAGAGTCTTGCATTCCGCGCACCGGGTACCCTCATCGGGTGCTGGGTTTCTTCTCCTTCACCGAGATCACCGATCCCTCCGCCCACGAGGCCTACAACGCCTGGCATCAGCTCGACCATCTGCCCGAGCAGTTCACGGTGGACGGCATCACCTTCGGCCAGCGCTGGGTCCGCTCCCCGCGCTGCCGGGCGGCGGAGGCGGCCACGGGGCCTCTGCTCGAGCCGTTCCACTACATGACGCTCTACCTGATGCGCGACGAGAGCTGCGTGCCGCCCTTCTTCGCTCTGGCCAAACGCCTGCACGCCGAGGACCGCTTCTTCGCCCCCCGGCGCTCGCTCCTCTCCGGGCCCTTCGAGGTCGTCGGCCGGTGGGCGGCGCCCCGGGTGGCCGTGTCGGCCGGGGCGGTTCCGTTCCGCCCGTCGCAGGGCGTCTACGTCGTGGTGGGGCCGCCCGTCGACGGCGAGGCGCTGGTCGGCCGGGCGGGGGTCGCGGGCGCCTGGGAATTCGCCGACCGCGAGAACGGGCGCACGGTCACCGTGGCCTTCGTCGACGGCGACCTGTGGCAGGCCGCGGCCGCGATCGACCCCGCCGGCGCGGCCGCCGGCGCGCCGGCCGAGTGGGCCGGACCCCTGGAGCGCGTCGATGCCTTTCGTTGGGACTGGTTCGCTACGCTGACGCCCCAATGACCAGTGGGAAGCAGTCGAAAGCCCAGCGCAGATCCGAGAACCAGCGCCGGGCCGAGGAGAAGCGCCGCGCCGAGCTGCGACGCAAGCGGACGCGCATCGGCATCCGGGTGGGGGGCGTCCTCGCCGTCGTCGCCATCGCGGTCGTGATCATCACCCAGGTGAGCGGCGGCGGCTCGGGCAGCGTGCAGGCCCAGTTCAAGAACCCGCACGTCCCACTCGAGGCCATCCCGGCTTCCATGTCGTCCACCTGGGTGAAGCCGCCGGCCGGCTCGGCGGGACCCGAGGGGATACCGGTGCCGAGCGGACCGAAGCTGGCGACGCTCCTCAACTCGGCCACCGGGCAGGCGATCGACGGGGTGCAGTGCGAGGCCGGTGAGCAGACGGTCGTCCACGTGCACACGCACCTCACCATCTTCGTGAACGGCCAGGCCCGGGTGATCCCCTACGGCATCGGCATCCCCGGCTTCAGTGCGACCGCGACCCCGCAGGGCCCCTTCGTCTCGACGGGGACCTGCTTCTACTGGCTTCACGTGCACGCATACGACGGGATCGTCCACATCGAGTCGCCCAGCACGACGCAGAGCTTCACCCTCGGCCAGTTCTTCGACGAGTGGGGTGTCCCGCTCAGCACGACCCAGGTCGGGCCTGCGACGGGCAAGGTGACCGTGTTCTTCACCTCCCCGGGCAAGAAGGCGGGCATCTACACCGGCGACCCGCGCGACCTTCCGCTCGGCGACCACTACCAGATCCAGCTCGACGTGGGCACGCCGATCGTGGCCCCCGTGCAGATCACCAACTGGGCCCAGCTGTAGCTCCGGTGGAAGTCGATGCGATCGTCGTCGGCCTGGGCCCGGGCGGGGAGCAGGTCGCCGGCGAGCTGGCCGAAGCCGGCCTCGAGGTGGCGGGGATCGAGGCGGAGCTGGTGGGCGGCGAATGCCCCTACTGGGGGTGCATCCCCTCCAAAATGATCGTCCGCGCCGCCGACCTCCTCGCCGAGGCGCGCCGCATCCCGGGCATGGCGGGCTCGTCGGTGGTGACGCCGGACTGGGCGCCGGTGGCGGGCCGCATCCGGCTCGAGGCCACCGACTCGTGGGACGACACGGTCGCGGCACAACGCTTCGAGGGCAAGGGCGGCCGCCTCGTCCGCGGCCGTGCCCGCGTCACCGGCCCGGCATCGGTCGAGGTGGACGGCGACGCGATCACGGCGCGCCGGGCACTCGTGCTGGCGGCCGGGGCCCGCGCCTGGGTGCCGCCGATGTTCGAAGCGGTGCCGCACTGGACGAACCGGGAGGCCATCGCGGCGGAGGAGGTGCCTGCCTCGCTGTTGATCGTCGGCGGTGGCGCCATCGGTCTCGAGATCGGCCAGGCCATGGCGCGCTTCGGTACGGAGGTGACCATCGTCGAGATGGCCGACCGGTTGGTCGCCCCCGAGGAGCCGGAGGCCTCGGCGCTGATCTCCGAGGTGCTGCGGCGTGAGGGGATGGGGGTGCACACGGGTGTGTCGATCACGGGCGTCGAGCCGTTCGGCGAGGGCGGGGCCGCCGTGCACCTGGCCGGCGGGACCACCCTCAGCGCCGACCGGATGCTGGTCGCCACGGGGCGCCGGAGCGACCTCGCCGGCCTCGGCGTCGGCGCCCTCGGGCTCGACGAGACCGGGCGCGGCCTCCCGGTCGACGGCCGGATGCGCGTGCAGTCGGGGGTGTGGGCCGTCGGCGACATCACCGCGAAGGGCGCCTTCACCCATGTCGCCGTGTACCAGGCCCGGCTCTGCGTGGCCGACATCCTCGGCGATCCGCTGCCCGAGGCGGACTACCGTGCCCTGCCGCGCGTGACGTTCACCGACCCCGAGATCGGCTCCGTGGGCCTGACCGAGGCGCAGGCCCGCGCCGAGGGTGGCGAGGTGACGGTCTTCGACGAGTCGATCGCGGCATCGACCCGCGGCTGGATCCACCGCGGCGAGGGCTTCGTGAAGCTCGTCGCCCGCGACGGTGTGCTCGTCGGCGCGACCTCCATGGGGCCGACGGGGGGTGAGGTGCTCGGGCTCCTCGCGCTCGCGGTCCACGCGCGGGTCCCGCTCGAGACCCTGCGCAGCATGATCTTCGCCTACCCCACGTTCCACCGCGCCGTCGACTCGGCGTTGTGGTCGCCGCCGAGCAGTGCGGCGAAGATGGCCGGCGCCTGATGGGGTAGCAGCGACAGGTGACCTTCGCCCGGCACGACCGTCACCGTGGCGTGGGGGATGTGCGCCTGGAGGAAGTCGCGGTAGCCGGGCGGACCCGTGTTGTCGTCGGCACCCTCCCAGATCTGGACGGGGACCGCGATCTCCTCGAGGTCGAAGCCCCAGGGGTCGCCGAAGATCCGGTAGTCCTGGACGCAGCCCTCGGTCCCCTGGTGCACGGCTTCGCGCACGAAGGCCAGGGCATGGTCGGGCGGCCCCCATTCGGTGAGGATGGTCCGGTCGGCGGGCGGGAACGCGCGCATCGCAGCGCGGAGCAGCCTGGCATTGCTGGCGCTGACCAGGCTGGCCTTGATCACCGCAGACGCCAGCCACGGCGCACGCCGCGAGAGCACGAGGAGCGTCCGGTCCTCCACGGTGAGGCCGCTGGTGGTGCCGTAGAGGTCGAGCGGCACCGAGCTGGAGAGCAGTGCGACGGCCGTGACGCGGCGCTGCATCTTGGCGGCGCAGACCGCGGCGTAGGGCCCGCCGGCCGACCAGCCCATGACGGCGAAGCGGTCGATGCCCAGCGCGTCGGCGAGCCGGGTGACGTCGTTCGGCCAGTCGAGCAGGCGGCGCCCCGCCTGGTAGGTGGAGAGCCCGATGCCGGGGCGGTCGGGCGAGACGAGCCGCACGCTCTTGGCCACGGCGGCCTCGTGGGCGGGCGCCGCGTCCAGGCGGGAGCTCAGCCCCCCGTGGAAGCTGAACACGGGGAACCCGGCGGGGTCGCCGTACTCCTCGTAGGCAAGCACCCTCGAGTCGGGGAGGGTCACAGATGACGTCACGCCCCCCGGGCTCCCTTCCCGGCGCCCGGGCCGGTGGCCGCGCCGGCGTCGCTGTCAGGCAGCCGGAACAGTCGTGAGTGAGCAGGTGCCCGCACGAGAGCACGCTATAGGGTGCGAGCATGAGTGCGAACGTCGACGAACTGGTTGACGGCCTGCTGGCCGACTTCCCGCCCTCCACCACGCCGGCGCAGCAGTTCCTGGGGGAACAGTTCGACCGCGGCCTGGCGTGGGTCCACTTCCCACCCGGCAACGGTGGCCTCGGCCTGACGCCGAGGGACCACCAGCGCGCCCAGGCGCGCCTGCACGAGGGCGGCGCACCGGCGGCGGGGACGCGCAACCCCATCGGCTACGGCATGTGCGCTCCCACCATCGTCACCCACGGGACGCCGGAGCAGAAGGAGCGCTACCTGCGCCCGCTCTTCACCAGCGAGGAGGTCTGGTGCCAGCTCTTCAGCGAGCCGGGCGCCGGCTCCGATGTCGCCGGGCTGTCGACCCGGGCCGAGCGTGACGGTGACGAGTGGATGCTCAACGGGCAGAAGGTGTGGACGACGCTCGCCCACGTCTCGTCCTTCGGGCTGATCGTGGCGCGCACGAACCCCGACGTGCCCAAGCACAAGGGGATGACGGCGTTCCTCGTCGACATGAAGGCGCCCGGGGTCGAGGTGCGGCCGCTGTTCCAGATCACCGGCGAGGCGGAGTTCAACGAGGTGTTCTTCACCGACGTGCGCATGCCCGACGGTGCACGTCTCGGGGGTGAGGGTGACGGATGGCACGTGGCCGTGACGACGCTCATGAACGAGCGCGTCTCCATCGGCGGCGCGGTCAGCCGCCGGGGTGGCGGCCCCGTCGCCGAGGCCATCCGGATCTGGAAGGAGCGTTGGAAGGGGGACACCTCCCCCCACGCCCTCGCGCTGCGCGACCGGGTGGTGTCGAGCTACATCCGTAGCGAGGCGTACTCCATGACCAACATGCGGGCGGCGCAGACGCGCAAGGCCGGCACGCCGGGTCCCGAAGGCTCGGTGGCCAAGTTGGCCTTCGCCGAGGAGAACAAGCGCGTGTACGACCTGTGTATGGACCTGCTCGGCAGCGACGCCATGCTGTTCCCGGCGGGCTACCCCATGCTCCGGCCGGACCTCGTCGGCATGAGCTCGCCGGACGTGCGCAAGATGTTCCTGCGGGTGCGCGCCAACTCCATCGAGGGCGGCACGTCGGAGGTCATGCGCAACATCCTCGGCGAGCGCGTGCTCGGCCTCCCCGGCGACGTCCGCGCCGACAAGGAGTTGCCCTGGAAGGACGTCCCGCGCAGCTGAGCGGGTCCCGGTCGTGACGGCTCCCGACATCCCGGCCGAGAAGCGCGCTGCGGCGCTGGCCGCCGCGGCACTCGTCGAGGACGGGATGCGGGTTGGCCTCGGGACGGGTTCCACCGTGGCCGAGCTCGTCCCCGCGCTGGGGCGGCGCCACCTCTCGATCACCTGCGTTGCCACCTCCCCGGCGACGGCCGAGCTCGCCGCCGCCCAGGGCCTCGAGGTGCGGCCGTTCTCCGGGATCGAGCGGCTCGACCTCGCCATCGACGGGGCCGACCAGGTGGATCCGGCCGGCTGGTTGGTCAAGGGAGGGGGAGGCGCACACACCCGGGAACGGATCGTGGCCGCCGCGGCCGATCGCTTCGTGGTCATCGTCTCGTCCGACAAGCCGGTCGAGTCGCTGCATCCCCCCGTTCCGCTCGAGCTCATTGCCTTCGGGCTGACGGCCACCCTCCACGCGCTGGAGGAGGCGACGCGCCGCGACGCGCCGCCCACCCCCGACGGCGGCGTCCTGGCCGACTACCGCGGTGACATCGGGGACCCGGCGCAGCTGGCGGCGTGGCTCGACGCCGTCCCCGGCGTCGTCTCCCACGGCCTGTTCGCGCCGTCGATGGTCAGCACCGTCCTCATCGCGCGGGGCGACGAGGTGGAGGTGCGTCAGGTCGCCTGAGCCATCGGGTTGGGGACCGGCGGCGCCGCCCGGGTGAGGATGTTGTGGTCCGTGTGGTGGAACGGGCCGTCCCCACCGTGCACGTCCAGGACCGTATCCTGGTGATACGACCACTCGTCGTCCGACGTGACGGTGACGGTCATGGTGAACGACTCGGTGTGGAAGGCGTAGTCGAGGAACGGATTGGTGATGATGCCGAAGTTCGGGTCGCCGCATCGAGCCGACACCTCGAACCTCGTCGCGTCCGCGGTGGCGGTGCCACCGGCCATGGCCACCTGCCCCCGGGGGATGGCCACGGTGAGGAGCACCTTCCCCGTCGCCGGCTCCCACAGCCAGTAGCCGGTCTGGTCGTGGAACGCCTCGATCTCGCCGGGCTTGGTGATGCGCGTGTGATAGTGCAGCCCGTAGAGGAGTTGGGGCCCGTTGGTCTGCGCGTCGATGGGGGTCAGCACGGAGGTCTCGACGTAGGCGTCCTGTTCGGTGCCGTCGACGACAGGGTGCAGGTCGACGCCCTTGGCGCCGGTCCATGACCCGGCCAACCGGCGCAGCGGGCCGAGATTGGCGAGCGTGTCCGGATCGGGTTCCGGTTCGCTGAAGACGTCCTCGGGAAACGTCACACCGCGACGCGGAACGTCACGGGCAGCGCGGTGGGGGAGCGGAACACGTCGCCCCGGATGTAGGGGTCGGTGCCGCCGGCGTCGAGGGCGAGCGCGGGGAGGCGGTCCAGGACGCGGTTCAGGAGCGCCCGCGTCTCGAGCCGCGCCAGGTGCATGCCCAGGCACATGTGGGGTCCGTGCGCGAACGCGATGTGCGGGATGGCGGGCCGGAAGATGTCGAAGGTCTCGGGGTCCGCCCAGCGGGTCTCGTCGTGGTTGGCCGAGCCGATGTGCGGCGTGATGCTCTCCCCGGGGCCGATGGTGACACCGCTCAGCTCCACCTCGCACGTGGTGGTCCGGTTGATGGAGAGCAGGGGTGGTTCGCAGCGCAGGCCCTCCTCAATGGCCTGGGGCAACAGCGAGCGGTCCTCCCGCACCGCCTCGAGCTGCTCGGGGTGCGTGAGCAGCAGGAACAGGAGGTTGCCCGACGAACGGTAGGTGGTCTCGGCCCCGGCCGGCAGCAGGAGGCGCAGGAAGGAGTAGATCGCCTCGTCGGTCAGCTTCTCGCCGTCCACCTCGGCCGAGACGAGGTCGCTGATGACGTCGTCGGCCGGCCGGGCCCTCCGCTCGGCCACCACGGCGGCGAAGTACTCGCGCAGCGACTCCGAGGCGGCCAGCCCGCGCTCGATGTCGGCCACCAGCCCGATGAGCTCCACCGACCAGCGCTGGAACTGCGGGAAGTCCTCTTCTGGGAGCCCGAGCAGCCGGGCGATCACCCGCACGGGGAACTCGAAGGTCAGCTGGCGCACCAGGTCGGCCCGGCCGTCGGCGGCAAAGCGGTCGATCAGGTCGTCGATGATCGGGCCGATGAACTCGGGCTCCCAGCGCGCCAGTGCCTTCTCGCGGAACGCGTGGGCCACCAGGTTGCGGTGCGTGCGGTGCTCGGGGTCGTCCATGCCGAGGATCATGTGACCCATCACCATGCCGATGCTGGAGTCGTAACCGGTGGAGGTGAACGTCTTGGCGTCCCGCAGGATGCGTGAGCAGTCCTCGTAGCGGTAGGCGATCCACCCCGGCTCGACGTCGATGCCCTCGGGGAGGGCGTCGGGGGACATCGTCAGGCCCTTGGCGACGGGCGTGTCGCGGCGCTTGACCGCCAGCTCCGGGTAGGGGTCCCTCGTCGTGCCCGCGACGACGTCGTCGAAGGCGGCAAACGGGTCGTACTCCTGGGCGTCGGACATGGCCATGGCGGCTCCCTCCCCACTGGGTGCGTTCTGTGACGTGGGCGTCAGGCTATGGGCCGCGGCGGCCCGGCGCACCTCTGCCCCGGGTCAGGGCGACCCGGGACGCGACGGCGTAGGCTCCCGCCTGCATGAAGACGATCCGCACTCCCGACGACCGCTTCGCCGACCTGCCCGGCTACGACTTCGAGCCGCACTACGCCGAGATCGCCGACTCGGAGGGCGGCAGGCTGCGGGTCCACTACCTGCGCGAGGGGGACCCGGCCGCGCCCGTCGTCCTGCTCATGCACGGCGAGCCCTCCTGGTCCTACCTCTACCGCAAGATGATCCCCGTCCTGACCGCGGCCGGCCTGCAGATCGTGGCGCCCGACCTGGTCGGCTTCGGGCGATCCGACAAGCCGACCGAGCGTGGCGACTACACGTTCGCCCGCCACGTCGAGTGGATGCGTGAGCTGCTCTTCGACCGGCTCGACCTGCGTGACGTCACGTTGGTCGGACAGGACTGGGGCGGGCTCATCGGGTTGCGCCTGGTGGGGGAGCACCCCGATCGCTTCGCCCGCGTCGTGGCCGCCAACACGTTCCTGCCCACCGGCGACACCGACCCGGGCGAGGCCTTCTTCGCCTGGCAGCGCTTCTCCCAGGAGGTCGCCGAGTTCCCGACGGGCGGCATCGTGCGGGGTGGGTGCGTCAAACCCGTGCCCCCCGAGGTCGAAGCCGCCTACGACGCTCCCTTCCCCGACGAGTCGTACAAGGCGGGGGCGCGTGCCTTCCCCATGCTGGTGCCCTCGCGGCCCGACGACCCGGCCCACGACGCCAACGTCGCCGCCTGGGTGGGCCTGGCGGCGTTCGACGCGGCCCTTCCTGTGCGCCTTCAGCGACAGCGACCCCATCACCAAGGGCGCGGACCGCAACCTCAAGGAGCGGATCACCGGGGCGCAGGGACAGCCCCACACGACGATCGTCGGCGGCGGCCACTTCCTCCAGGAGGACTGCGGGGAGGAGTTGGCCAAGGTGGTCGCCTCCTTCGTCGCTTCGACCCTGTGACGCACGAGCACCGGGTCGTCATCGTCGGTGCCGGGTTCTCCGGCATCGGGATGGCGGCGCGGCTGCGCTCCATGGGGATCGACGATTTCGTCGTGCTCGACCGCGGCAACGACCTCGGCGGCACCTGGCGCGACAATTCCTACCCCGGGGCCGCCTGCGACGTGCCGTCGAACCTGTACTCGTACTCCTTCGCCCTCAACCCGGACTGGACCCGTGCCTTCTCCTCCCAGGCCGAGATCTGGGACTACATGCGCGCCTGTGTCGACCGGTTCGAGGTGGGGGAGCGTCTGCGCTTCGGGCAGGCGGTCGACGAGGCGCGCTGGGACGACCAGGCGCAGCGCTGGACGGTGCGGACCGTGCGGGGCGACGAGTACCGCGCCCCGGTGCTGGTGTGGGCGACCGGCCCCTTGAGCGAGCCCTCCATCCCCGACTTCCCCGGCCTGGAGAGCTTCCGGGGCAAGGTCTTCCACTCGGCCCGCTGGGAGCACGGCTTCGACCTGAGTGGCAAGCGGGTGTGCGTGGTGGGGACGGGGGCGTCCGCCATCCAGTTCGTGCCCCAGATCGCTCCCGTCGTCGAGCACCTCTACCTGTACCAGCGCACGCCGCCGTGGATCGTGCCCCGGCGCGACCGCGCCGTCTCCCGTCTGCGCAGGGCGCTCTACCGCAAGGTGCCCGCCCTCCAGCGCCTGTCGCGGCTGCGCATCTACGCCATGTTCGAGACGCTGCTGTCCGTCTTCGTCGGCAACGGCGCACGCCGCAAGGCCGCCGTGCGGAAGACGGCGCTCGCCTACCTCGCCAAGCAGGTGCCCGACGAGGCCCTTCGGGCCAAGCTCACCCCCGACTACGAGCCCGGGTGCAAGCGCATGCTGCTCTCCGACGACTACTACCCCTCGCTCCTGCGGCCCAACGTCGAGCTGGTGGAGTCACCGGTGGCCTCGTTCACCGCTCATGAGGTGGTGGGTCAGGACGGCATCGCCCGCCCCGTCGACGCGGTGATCATGGGCACCGGCTTCGAGGCGGCCGAGCCGCCCTACGCCGACCACATCGTCGGCCGTGACGGCGCGCGGCTCTCGGAGGTCTGGAAGACACAGGGCACCCAGGCCTATGCCGGCTCGACCGTGGCCGGCTTCCCCAACCTGTTCTTGATGATCGGGCCCAACTCGACGCTGGCCCACAACTCCATGATCTACATGATCGAGTCGCACATCAACTATGTCGCCAGCGCGCTCTCGTTCATGGAGCGTCCGGGCGTGCGCGTGGTCGAGGTGAAGCCCAGCGTACAGCGACGCTACAACGAGCGGCTCCAGGCCCGGCTCGCGCACTCGGTGTGGGTGGAGGGCGGCTGCGGCAGCTGGTACCTGGACCACCAGGGTCGCAACACGACGCTGTGGCCGGACCACACCTGGAAGTTCCGCCGGCTGACCCGGCGCTTTCATCCCGGGGAGTACACCGTCCGCGCGTAGGCGCGCAGCGCCAGACCGCTCAGGACGAGGGCGAAGAGGGCCAGGACCGCGACCTCGGGGAGCACGCCGGCCAGCCCGGCATGGTCGTAGATGAGCTTGACGAAGGCATCCATGGCCCAGGCCTGGGGCACGACGTGGCCCACCGCCCGTACGACGGGGCCCACGACGTCGAGGGGGTACATGCAGCCGCCGAGCATGCCGCACACGATGCCGAGCACCACGGCGAGCGAGATCGCCTGCTCCTCGGTGCGCGAGCGCACGCTCACCAGGGCGGCCGCCCCGCTGTACGCCAGGGACAGCGTGGCGAGCACCAGGAAGACGCCGGCCGGGTCGCCCCAGTGCACGCCGAAGATGAGCCGTCCGACCAGGAGGAGCCCCACCGACTGCGCGGCGGCGACGCACAGGCTGGTGGCCATCAGCGCGGCCATCACGGTGCGCCGGCGAACCGGCGCCGCGGCGAGACGGCGCATCACCCCGAGGCGGCGCGACTCCACGAAACCCGAGGCGAGGAGCAGCACCGTGATGCCGAGGAACAGGACGGTGTCGGCCGGTGCCACGTAGGAGAAGGGGCTGAGGGCGGCCGGCACGTCGGTGCGGGCCAGTGTGACGTCGGTCACGCTGCTGTGCCGGCCCTCGGCGGCGATCAGGTCGAGCAGGGCGACCACGTCGGTGCGCGCCTGCACCGCGCTCGTCGATGCGGACTCGCTCACGAAGTCGACCCGCACCGACCCCGATGGCGCCGGCAGCGAGACCAGCCCGGCCACGACCCGCCCCCGCAGGATGTCGTCACCCAGCTGGGCCCGGTTCGGCTCGAGTCGCACCTTGAGATCGCCCGTGTGGGCCACCAGCTGGAGGAGCCTCGCCGAGGGATGCACCAGGCCGACCGGCTCCTTGGGACTGCCGGCCAGGATCCCGGTGACGAGGATGAAGAGGACCGGGAAGACGGTGGCCACGAAGAGGTAGCGGCGGTCGCCGCCGGCCCGGCGCAGGTTGACCCGCACGATCGGGATCACGGGGTCACCATCCTCTGGACGCGGGCCAGGGCCAGGCCACCGGTCACCAGGGCGATGAGGCACAGGACCAGGAAGGGGCCGACGACCGACGAGGCCGGATCCCCGAGCAGCGCCAGGCGGCCGAACCCGACCAGCGCCCAGCCGTTGGGGGTGCCCAGGCTGAGCACCTGGAACGCCTCGGGTAGCGCGCCGGGCGGGAGCAGGTTGCCACCGAGCAGCGCGAGCACGAGACCGATGATCAGGGAGGTGGCGAAGGCCTCCTGCGGCGTACGGGCGAACGAGGTCACGAAGGTACCCAGGCCGCACAGGGCAGCGGTGGCGCCGACGCACATCATCAGCACGCCCAGCGGCGCCCCCCACCGCGCGCCGAAGGCCGCCGCCGTCACACCCCACACGATCAGGATGGAGGTGAGGCCGGTCACGGCGATGGCGAGCAGCTTCCCCCACACGATGCTGCCCGCCCGGATGGGTGCCGCCGCGAGCCGGGCCAGGGTGCCCGTCGCCCGCTCCATCATCAGGGAACGCATGCCGAGCCCGCTGCCGATGAAGAGGAAGACCACGGCGATCGACGGGGCGAAGTAGTTCAGCACCGGCTTGCCCCCGTTGCCCAGCGTGCTGGCGGACACGGAGATGGCCGCCGCGTCGGTGGCCGTCCCTCCCTCGAGGCGGCCGGCGTACAGCCGGCTCGCCAGGCCGGCCGCCAGGCCCTCGGCCACCTCCCGCGCGACCAGCGCGTCGGCCCGGTCCACCACGGTGAAGCCGGGCGAGGGGGTGGCGCCCGGCGCCACCATCGGGATCAACAGGTCCGACAGGCTCTTGCGGTCGCGGGAGACGGCGACGCCCCCCGCCAGCATGCCGTCCGCCACCTGCCGGCGGAGGTCGGCCGCGCTGGGGACGAGGCGGACCACGACGTCGCCCGGGAGCTGGCTGGCGTGCGCGGCGGCCCGGACGAGCGCCGGCGGCGCGCCGGACACCCCGATGGCCAGCGTGCCGGTGGCCGGCTTCCCGGCGAAGGCGAACCCGAGAATGGCGGCGATGGCGAGCGGCGCCACCAGGCACGTGATCACCGCCGAACGGTCACGGACCCGCCGGCGCAGCTCGTTGGCGGTGATGGCCGCGATCAGCCGCCGCGCTCCTCGCCCTCGCGCCGTGACCGCACGGGGTCAAACTAGCGTTGGCCGCGGTGATTGCGCTGGAGCCGGTGGGCGTGGTGGTGGGAGGCCGGGCCGACGCGGTCGACGACGACTGGGGCGCCGTGGAGGCCGTCATCCGCCTCGACGGCACGCGCTTCGGGATCGACGCCGTGGCCGGGCTCGCCGACTTCTCCCACCTCGTCGTCGTGTTCCAGTTCCACCTCGTCGGGGAGGCCGACGTGCAGACGGGCGCCCGCCGGCCGCGGGGGAACCCCGACTGGCCCGAGGTCGGGATGTTCGCCCAGCGGGCCAAGATGCGCCCCAACCGCCTCGGCGTCTCGGCCTGCCGGCTCGTGGCGGTGCAGGGGCTCGAGCTGCAGGTGCGCGGGCTCGATGCGATCGACGGCTCACCCGTCCTCGACGTCAAGCCCTACATGCGAGAGTTCGAGCCCGACGGCACCGAGGTCCGGCAGCCGGTATGGGCAACCGAGCTGATGCGCGGGTACTACTGAGTCAGGGCGGGGTTGCACCACCGCGTCGGTCCTCGGCGTTGACGGGATGCGCGAGGTCCGTCCCGGCGCAACAGCGCTGCAACACCTTTGCCACCATTTCCCCTGGCTCGTGTGCCACCCTGGGCCGGACTGAACGGGTGGCCCGGCTGACGCCGGTCCTCGGACGAACGGGGGCGTGCACATGCACACGGCACTGCTGGCGACCGCCTCGTCGGCGCAATTGATCGTCTATCTGGTCATCGGCCTCGTCGTCGGCGTCGTCGCGTACCGGTCGTCGGAGTCCTTCAAGAAGAAGAACAACGTGACGCCGTGGCACATGCCGTCGTGGGTGTGGGGCCTGATCGGCTTCCTCTCCCTGCTGGTCTGCGTCATCCTGTTCCTCATCGCCCGGTCGACGACGAAGCCCGCCGTGGTCACGCCGACGACGCCGGGTTCTCCCGCCGAACCCCCGCCGGGGTGGTACCCCGATCCGGTGGCGCAACACGAATTCCGATTCTGGGACGGCGCGCAGTGGACCAACAAGGTCGAGGACGGCGGCGTCGAACGGGTCACCGAGGCCTGAGAGCCCGCCGCCGCAACGACGTGGCGGATCGGGTCGCGAGGAGGGGGTCGCTTGAGCGAGGACACCGGGGAGCCTTCGGCGCCGCTGCCACGCCCCGCGCCGTCGACCCGGCGGCAGGACCATGCCGGAGCGCGGCCGATCACGGACCCCAGGCTGCGGAGGCTCTACGGCTGGGAGACCCTGGTGGTGCTCTCCATCTTTCCCCTGGGGTCGACCATCGCCGCCGTTACCTACCTGCTCATGCATGTGACGACCGGGGTCGAGTACTCCGACGGGAGCATGGTCATCGCGGGGGAGCCCGGCCTCTCCCTCACCCTCTCCATCGGCATCGTCCTCTCCGAGTTCGCCGCCGCGGGACTGGTCATCTTCTTGCTCATCCGCGACGGCGAAGGTGTCGAGTCGATCGGCCTGGCGGGCCACCGCTTCCGGAAGGACCTCGCACTCGTCCTTCCGGTCTGGGTCCTCGTCCAGTGGATCCCCCAGGAGGTGGGGTCCGCACTGGTGACCGGCCTGCACCTCCCGCGGTACGACGTCGTGGGGCCGGCACTGCCCGCCGCCTTCGTGGTCGTGGGCGTCCTCAAGAGCCTCCAGGCCGCTGTGGTCGAGGAGATCGTCGTCCTCGGGTACCTCGTGCGTCGCCTGGAGCAGCGCGGCTGGTCCGCCGCGTCCGTGGTCGTCATCGCCGTCCTGGTGCGCGTGTCGTACCACCTCTACTACGGGCCCGGCGTCCTGCCCATCGTCCTGTGGGCCCTCGCCACGGTCCTGGTGTACCGACGGCTCCGCCGTCTGCTGCCCTTCATCGTGTGCCACTTCGTCTGGGATGCCGGCATCTCGATCGGCGCCTACTCGCACGCCGCCGCGGTCGCCTTCGACGGGGTGTTCCTCGTGGGGGCACTGGCGTGCACCCTCCTGTGGAGCCGGGAGCGCCCGGACCCGGCTCTGCTCGCACCCGGGCCTCTCCTGGACGGCCCGGCCTCGTGGTGAGTGGCGTGCGCCATGTCGCCCGCGCCGGCGGTGCTCAGTCGAAGCTGGGTCGCTGGTCCCGGGTGCGCTTGAGCTCGAAGAAGCCCTCGGTCCCTGTGCACAGCAGCACCCCGTCCCAGAGGCGCCCCGCCGCGTCTCCCTTGGGGGCCGGGGTGACGACCGGGCCGAAGATGGCGCGTCCGTTGACGTGGATGACCGGCGTGCCCACGTCGGCGCCGACGGGGCCCATGCCCGCGTCGTGCGAGGCGGCCAGCGCGTCGTCGTACTCGGTGGAGGTGGCCGCGGCGGCCAGCGACTCCGGGAGACCGACCTCGGCCAGCGCCTCGGTCACGACCGCCCCGAGCTGTCCCTCCTCGCGCCCTCGGCGCTGGACGTGCATGCGCGTCCCGAGCGCCGTGTACAGCGGGAGCAGGATGTCAGGGCCTTCCTGCTGCTCGGCCGCGATACAGATCCGCACCGGCCCCTTCGCCTTCGCCATGCGCTCCTTGTACTCGTCGGTGAGCTCCCGGCGCCCCTCATTGAGGATGGCCAACGACATCACGTGCCACTCCGTGTGGATGTCGCGCACCTGCTCGACCTCGAGCATCCAGCGCGAGGTGATCCAGGCCCACGGGCACAAGGGGTCGAACCAGAAGTCGGCGATATTCGTCATGGGATCCCTCCGTCGACGCGCAGGACGGCGCCCGTCGTGAACGACGAGGCGTCGGTGGCGAAGTAGAGAGCGGCGCCCACGATCTCGGGCGGCTCGCCCGCACGTCCCAAGGCGTGGCGCGGCATGCCGTGCTCTCGGGCTGCCGGTCCCCACGACTTCGCGGCGATGTCGGTCAGGAAGGGCCCCGCCATGATGCAGTTCACCCGCACGGTCGGACCGAAGGCCTTGGCGAAGCCCTCGGTGAGCGTGTTGAGCCCGGCCTTGGCGGCGTCGTAGGGAAGCATGTCGGGGGCGGGGCGCAGGGAGCCGGTCGTCGAGACGTTGATGATGGACCCGCCGGCGCCGGCGGCCATGCGCGTGCCGACCAGGGTGGTGAGGCGGAAGGGGCCCTTCAGGTTCACCGCGATCACCTTGTCCCAGAGGTCCTCGGTCACCGAGGTCAGGTCGGGGTACAAGGGCGACATGCCGGCGTTGTTCACGAGGACGTCGACCTTCCCGAAGGTGCCGTAGGCCTCTTCGACCAGCCCGTCCATCTCGTCCCAGTGCCCGACGTGGCAGGCCACGGGGAGGGCGCGCCGCCCCCTGGCCTCGACCTCGGCCGCGACCACCTTGCAGTTGTCGATCTTGCGGCTGGCGATCACGACGTCGGCACCCGCGTCGGCGAAGGCCAGGACCATCTCGCGACCGAGACCGCGGCTGCCGCCGGTGACGAGCGCCACCTTGCCCGTCAGGGCGCCTTCGGTTGTCATGGACGGGAACCTAACCGGAGCTCAGGAGCTCTGCGACGGCGTGCGTCACCGCCTTGGCCATCGGGATGTGCAGGGCCTCGTTGGGCCCGTGCGCGTTCGAATGCGGCCCGAGGACCCCCGTGGCCACGAAGGGCGTTCCCGGGAACCCCTTCTGGAGGTCGGGCAGGAACGGGATGGAGCCGCCCTCACCGACCGAGCCGAAGTCCCGCCCGAAGCGTTCCTTCGAGACGGCCGACAACGTGGCGGCGGTGCCCGGCTCGAGCGGCGGGGCGATCCACCCCTGGGCCGCCGCCTCCATGTCGATCGTGACGTGGGCCCCCTCGTCGGTGCGGATGGCCGAGATCAGCGCGTCGCAGGCCGCCTGGGCGTCCACGTCGGGCGGCAGCCGCAGCGACAGCTTGAGCGTGGTCGACGGCCGCAGGACGTTGCCGCCGTCGTGCGGCTTGGGGAGGCCGTCGGCGCCCGTGACCTCCAACGCGGCCCCCCAGGTGCGGGCGATCAGCCGGTCGACCGGGTCGGGGGTGAGCAGGTGCAGGCCGTCCACGACGGGCGCGGCGCTCTCGGGGAACTCCACCGCCAGCGCCTCGATGTTGGCCCGGTGCGCGGCGGGGATCCCCGCCCCCGCCAGTTCCGGCAGGAGGATGCGGCCGGTCGCCTCGTCCTCGATCCCCGAGAGGATGCGGCGCAGGATACGGAACGACGACGGGACGACGCCCCCGCCCGCTCCGCTGTGGATGCCTTCGGTGAGCACGTCGACCCGCACCGTGGCGACGAGGATCCCGCGCAGCGACGTCGTCAGCCAGAGCCGGTCGTAGCTGAGCCCGCCCGAGTCGAGGCAGATCACCAGCCGCGGCGTCCCGATGCGCTCCTCGAGGTTCTCGAGGTGTGCCGCCAGGTCCGGGCTGCCGCTCTCCTCGCTCGCCTCGATGAGGATGAGGACGCGGCCGTCCCCGCCGCCCGCGGCCAGCAACGCCGTCACGGCGGCGAACATCGAGTAGCCGTCGTCGGCGGTGCCCCTGCCGTAGAGGAGGTCGCCGTCGCGCACCGGCTCGTAGGGCCCGAGCCCGCTGCGCCACTCGCCCAGCGGCGGCTGCTTGTCCATGTGCCCGTACACGACGATGGGCTCGCCGGAGCCGCCGTTGTCGATCAGGAGCACCGGGGTCCGCCCGGGCAGCTGGACGATCTCGGTGTGCAGTGCCGGCTCCTGGTCGCGCACCCACGAGCGCAGGAGCTCGGCGGCCTCGGCGATGGCGCCCCGCTCGGCCCACTCGGGGTCGTAGGCGGGGGAGAGGCACGGGATGCGCGTGTACTCGCTGAGGGTGGGGATCACGCGCGCCTCCCAGGCGGCGTCGATCGCGGCGGCGTCGACGGAGCCGGTCACGGGCGCGTCACGACCGCGTGCCCGGGTTCTCGGTGATCTGGGCCAGGCGGTCGAGCGTCTTGGACATGGATCCCGCGGTCTGCTGGCCGACCTTGCCGTGCTTCAAGAAGAACGCCTGCTTGTCCCGGGAGATGTCCCAGGTCTCGGTCACCTTGGTCCCGCCGGCGACCTCCTCGAGATCGTAGCGCCAGATGCGCCCCCCGATGAAACGCCCCAGGGGGCCGGCGAGCACCGTCTGCCAGGCGATGCGCCGGTCCGGCTCGAACTCGATCACCGCGTTGGTCATGGAGTAGGGCACGCCCAGCTTCATGTGCATGCCGAAGGTGGCGCCCAGGGACAGGCGCTGCGGCACGACACCCTTGGGCCCGGCCACGCTGCCCGACCCGTCGATCTCGGGATGGCGGGAGGCGTCGGCCACCACGTCGAAGATGGCGGCGGCCGGTGCGTCGATGACCCTGTCCACAGACGCTGGTTGCGCTCATGCTGAGAACTCCATTCCGTCCGGTCCCGGTCGGGGCCGAGACTAGATGGCGTGGGCGACCAGGTCGCCCAGCTGCACCCACTCCAGCGTCGCGGCGTGCGTCGACGCCAGGACGACGGGGGGTGCCGCACCCGCCTCCAGGGCCTCCTGCCAGCGCGGGGCGCACAGGCACCACTGGTCGCCCGGCTGCAGCCCGGCGAAGCCGTGCTCGGGATGGGGGGTGGACAGGTCGTTGCCGACCGAGGCCGAGAACGTCAAGAAGTCGGCGGTGACCCGGGTGCACACCGTGTGCACGCCAACGTCCTCGGCCCCGGTGTTGCAGCAGCCGTCGCGGTAGAAGCCGGTGAGCGGCTCGAGACTGCAGGGCTGGAGCTCCTCGCCGAGGACGTTCTGTGCCATGCCCCATTCCACCACGGCGGCGGGGGCCTACGAGCCTCCGAGCGGGCTCCCGTCGTAGCGGTCGATCCAGGCGAACGACGCGACGGGGGCGCGCCGCAGCCTCCGTGGCGCCGTCACCGGGCGGCCGAGGACGACCAGGGCGGCCACGGCCACCGTCTCGGGGATGCCGAAGAGCGCGCGCACCTCGTCCTCCCGGCGCACCGCCACGCTCGTCATGACGCCGCCCAGACCCTCGGCCCGGGCGGCGAGCAGCAGGCTCCAGACGAAGGGGTAGATGGACGCGCCGCCGACCAGCGTGTAGCGGGGCAGGTCGCGGTCGACGGCGGCGAGCGCGCGCAGGTCGGCCAGCACCAGCAGGAGGGCGGGCGCGGTGGCGAGGTTCTCGGCGAAGCCGGGGGCCGCCGCCCCCGCCTCGGCGAAGTGCGGGGCATCGCCGATGGCCGCCGCCTCGGCGTCGCGGTCGGTGACCGGAGCCCAGGGCACCAGGCCGGCCGACGCCAGGGCCAGGTACTCGTACCAGCCGGCGAGGTAGATGTCGCGCAGGGAGGCGCGGGCCCCGGGATCCTTGACGACGATGACCCGCCAGCCCTGCCGGTTGCCTCCGCTGGGGGCGAAGCGGGCCGTATCGAGCAGGCGGTCCAACACGTCGTCGCCGACCGGCTCGGGCTGGAACTGGCGCGCCGCGCCGGTGCTGCGCAGCGTCTCGATGAGGTCGAGGCCCACGAGTGGCGCAGCGTAGCGGTCGGTGGGTAAGTCTGGGGTGTGCCGCCAGGCGAGCGTCCCGACCTGCGCCGACAGGAGAAGCAGCCGCGAGGCCTCTGCGACGCGCCCCTCGTCGTCGCCCCGATGGCGGGCGGGCCCTCGACGGTCGCGCTCGTGACGGCGGCGGCGGCGGCGGGCGCGCTCGGGTTCCTGGCGGGTGGGTACAAGACGGCGGCGCAGATGACGGGCGAAATCGAGGCGGTCCGCGCGGCGGGGGTCGACGCCTTCGGCGTCAACGTGTTCGTCCCGGGCCGGCCGACCGCCGTGCCCGGGCGCGTGGCCGCCTACGTGGCGTCGTTCGCACCCGAGGCGGCGACCCTCGGCGTGGCGCCCGGCGAGCCGGGATGGGACGACGACGACTACGGGCCCAAGCTCGACGCCCTGCTCGCGCTCGTCCCCGCCGCCGTGAGCTTCACGTTCGGCATCCCGGGCCTCGAGACGGTGCGCTCGCTCCAGTCCGTGGGGTCGCTGGTCATGGTCACGGTGACGACGCCCGAGGAGGCGGCGCAGGCCCTGCGGGTAGGCCCCGACGCCCTCTGCCTGCAGGGCGCCGAGGCCGGGGCCCACCGGGGCAGCGTGGCCAACGACGACCGCCCGGACCAGGACCGGCCGATCGACGCGCTCGTGTCCGCCGTCCACCGCCGGACCACCGTGCCGCTGATCGCGGCGGGCGGCGTCGGTGGCCCCGGGGACGTCGCGGGGCTGCTGGCCCGGGGGGCGTCCCTGGTGCAGGCGGGCACCGCGTTCCTGCGCTGCCCGGAGAGCGGCGCCCCGCAGGCCCACAAGGACGCGTTGGCCACCACCTCGTTCGGCGGGACCACCGTCACCCGGGCCTTCAGCGGGCGGCGGGCCCGGGCCCTCGTCAACGCGACGGTGCGCGCCCACCCGGACGCCCCGCCGGCCTACCCCGAGATCAACAACGCGACGAGGCCGCTGCGCGCCGCCGCGGCCAAGGTCGGTGACGCCGAGCGCATGAGCCTCTACGCCGGGACCGCGTTCCGCCATGCCGAGGCCAGGCCCGCGGGAGAGGTCGTCGAGCGGCTGCTGTCAGGATGGCGCCGGTGAGCAGCCGCCGCGAGACCATGACGATCGAGTTCACCCCACCGGACGTCGCGGGCGTGGCGGACGCCCTCGTCAAGTTGCGCCGCGCCGGCGACGGCTGGATGAACCTGCTGCCGGGCATCGACGAGGACGCGGTGGACATCGACCCCCCGGCGGGCCTCTTCGCGTTCTTCGGGAACCGGACCGCGCCGGTCTCCATGGCGACCGTGCTGCCCGCCAAGCCGGACCGCCGCGACCGGGAGGGGATGACCGTCGGCCTCATGCACCCGACGGGCGCCAAGGCCAGGGCGCGCCTGGCCGAGGCGGGGATCGCGGTCCCCGACGGGTGGGTCGTGCGCCAGGACCACGTCCGCCGCGGCCTGGTGGCGCGCACGCCGGTGGGTGCCGACGAGGCGGACGTCATTGCGTGGTGCGTCCGGGCCGGCACCGCGCTGTGCCGGGCCGAGATGACGGGCCGCTGGCGCGCCGTCGTCTACCTTCCGTAGGTGGCCACGGGGGTCGAGCGCGACGAGGCGGCGCTGTGCGACGGCCTCGCCCGCTGGGTGTCCGCCCATCCCGAGCTCGTGCCGGGCGGCGGCCCGTCCCCCCGCGTCGTCTCGGTGGCGCACGCCGGGGGAGGCATGGCCAACGAGACCGTGCTGGTCGACCTGGGCCCGCAGCATCCCGGGATGGTGGTGCGCCTGCCACCGCTGGAGCCGACCTTCCCCGACTACGACCTGGGCCCCCAGGCGACGGTCCAGAACGCGGTGGCCGCCGCCGGGGTGCCGGCGCCGGCGCCGGCCGTCGTCGAACGCGATCCCGCCTGGGTGGGTGTTCCCTTCCTGGCCATGCCGCGCGTCGTCGGCGACATCCCGGGCCCGGCGCCGGTCTTCGATCCCTACGTGAGCGGGGCGGGCCCCGGGCTCCAGCGCCGCATGCACGACGGCCTGTTCGACACGCTGGCGGCGATCCACGCCGTGCCCTGGGAGGCACACGGGCTCGGCGGCATCCTGCCGGGCGGCTCGGCGCTCGACGCGTTGGCGCGCTGGGCCGCCTACGTCGAGTGGTCGTCGGGGGGGGCGCCCCTCCCGGCGCTGACCACCGCGCTGGAGTGGTGCGGCCGCCGTCCGCCGCCCGAGCGAGCGGCGGTGCTGCTGTGGGGTGACGTCCGCCTGGGCAACCTCGTCTTCGACGCGCAGCGCCGGGTGGGCGCCGTGCTCGACTGGGACCTGGCGTCCATCGGGGCGCCGGCCATGGACCTGGGCTGGCACTTCGGGCTCGAGTTCATGATGGCGTCGCTCTTCGGGCGCGTCGTGCCCGGGTTCCCGGCGCGGGCCGAAGCGCTGGCGCGCTACGAGCGGGCGAGCGGGCACGCCGTGGCGGAGGACGAGCTGGACTGGCACGAGGTCTTCGCCCTGGCGCGCGCGCTCGCCATCAACGACCGCCACCAGCGCATCACCGGCGACCGGCGCCGGCGGGACAACCCCATGGGCGCGGTGCTGCTCGAGCGGTTAGCGGCGGCCGGCTAGAGGATCCGCCGGGACGACGGGGGCGGGACGGGGCGGCGGCCTGCCCCGAATTCGCGCGTCGGGTGGTGGCGACGCCGCTCAGGGCGCCGGGTCGAGGAGTGAGAAGCCCATGACGCCCGCCTTGGCCACCTCGTAGCACAGCGTGTCGTACGGCTCGACGAGGCCGTAGGTCACCTCGCCCTCGCAGGTGACCCGGCAGTGATGCTGGTCCAGGCCGGCCAGGCGGCTGCGCACGGCGGGGTCGTTCACGTCGAAGGTCTCGCCGTGCACGACGACCTCGTCGCCCTGCGCCACCGCCATGCCGTGCCAGAGGTCGCCGTCGGGCGTGCCGCCGTTGGGGCCGCCGTACATGCCGCAGCGCAGGAACGCGATCTGATTGCCGAGGCGCTCGAAGGCCATGGTCTTGACGCCGCCGTCGGCGAACACGAGGTCGACCTCGCCGCTGTGCAGCAGGTGCGTGTCGGGCTCGAAGCGCATGCGGTGCACTCTCCTGGCGAGGGTGGCGCTGCGTTTGCGCGCGTCGCCGATGTTGTAGAGCACGTGGTCGCCCCAGATGCCGAAGTCCTCGAACTCGACCCACTCGCCGCTGTGCGGGTGCTGCATGCCCATGGAGCGGCCCGGGCCGCCGACGCCGTCGCGGGTGCCCCAGTGGTGGTCGCGCGTGCCGAGGTGCGTGGCGGGGGAGAGGGTGAAGCGCTCGCCGGCCGAGCTGACCCACCCCTCCTGGCGGCCGAAGCCGTCGTAGCCCGCCACCGGGCTCACCGCACGGCCGCCGACGATCAAGCCGGCGCCGAGCTGGCGGAAGACGGGCCGTTTCGTGTCGAGCCAGGTGATGTCGTAGCCGATCCCGTGCTCGGTGGCGTCGGGGTCGAGCCGGAGCCGCCAGCGGCGGAAGGGCTCGACCATCTCGAAGCTGAAGGGGCCGAGCGTCATGTCCATGCGGTCGGTGCGCAGCCGCCGGTGGGCCCGCACGGTGGTGTGGCGGCCGCGCACGTTGACGATGGCGAACGCCTCCGCCGTGCCGAGGTTCGGGTAGAAGGCGAGGCCGATGACGACGAGGACGTCGCCCACCTTGTCCTGGCAGGTGAACCAGACGCGCTCATAGGCCTGGGCGTCGGGCGTCCACATGACCCGGACGGGGTAGGGCGCGTTGTGGATCAGGAACTCGTCGAGCCCGCTCAACGGGGCGTGCTCGTCGGCGGCGCGGTAGGGCGAGGAGCCCGGGTCCACGTGGTCCGTGGTCACGGGGCAGCCGGGTGCGCGGCCGGCCCGCCGTCGATCGACTGCTCCTCGAAGTAGGTCCGCACCGCGGTGCACAGTACGCTCGGACCGTGGTCGGGGACCAGCGCATCGATCCGCGGGATGCCGCGTTCTTCGCCCGGGCGGACTACTACGACGTGCTCGCCCGCCTCCGTGCCGAGGACCCGGTGCACCAGTGCGCCCCCGGCTTCTGGGCCGTCACCCGCTACGAGGACATCCGTGACCTCAGCCGCGACCCGCAGCACTTCTGCTCGGGACGGGGGGCCCTGGTGAACGACCCGCTCCGCACCGGCGCGACCGGGATGTCGGCACCCTCCATCCTCCACATGGACCCACCCGAGCACGCCGCCTTCCGCGGGCTGCTGAATCGCCGCTTCACGCCCCGGGCGCTGGCCGGCCTGGGCGAGTCGATCCGCAAGAACGCCGCCCGCCTGCTCGATGCCGCCGAGACCGACGACGAGATCGACTTCGTGTCCGAGCTGGCCGCGCCGTTCCCGCTGACCGTCATCGCCGAGCTGCTCGGGATCGAGGAGGCGGACCGGGGGGACTTCCGTCGCTGGTCCGACGCGGCGATCGAGTCACCCGACCTGCCGCCCGAGGAGACGGCCGCCGCGCTCGGTGAGCTCTCGGGGTTCATCATCGAGCACATCCGCGCCAAGCGCGACCGCCCGGGGGACGACCTGGTGTCGGTACTCGTGCAGAGCGAGATCGGCGGATGCCCGCTCAGCAGGGAGGAGCTGTTCATGTTCCTCCTGACCCTGCTGGTGGCCGGCAACGAGACGACGCGCACGCTCCTGTCGGGGTCCGCCCTCGTGCTGCACGAGCACCCCGACCAGCGGGCCGCGCTGGCGTCGGATGCGGACCTGGTGCCCGGCGGCGTGGAGGAGTGCCTGCGCTGGGTCACACCGGTGCACGCGTTCTGCCGCACCGCCACCGAGGACCTCGTGGTGGCCGGGACAGAGGTCGGCGAGGGGGACTACCTGTGCATGCTGTACGCATCGGGGAACCGCGACGAGCGGATCTTCGGGGACGACGCCGACCGTTTCGACGTGCGGCGTCGCACCAACCCCATGCATCTGGCCTTCGGGTTCGGGGAGCACGTCTGCCTGGGGGCCAGCCTGGCCCGCCTGGAGGGCCGGATCTTCGTGGAGGAGCTCCTGGCGCGGTTCCCGGACTACGCGGTGACGGCCTCGCCCGATCGAGTGCTCTCGACCACGGTGGCGGGCATCCGGTCGCTGCCGGTGGTGCTGGCGCCGGCGCCGGCGTCGTGATCCTGGCCGGCGCCCTGCAGCACCGCGTGACGCAGCTCGCCCAGTAGGAGGTCGACGGCGGCGGGGTCGGCGGTCAGGCGCAGGCGCCCGGCCACCCGCTCCGAGCGCACCAGCCCGCTCTGGCGCAGCACCTTGACGTGCATGCTGACCGTGGGCTGCGCCAGCCGGAAGAGCATGGCGAGCTCGCCCACCGTGCTCGGTGCCGTGACCAGGGAGTGGAGGATCGCCAACCGGGTGGGCTCGGCCACGGCCTTCAGGCGCCGGGCCACCGATTCCGTGCGGGCCCTCGCCACGACGTCGCCGTGGCCCACGCCGGTCCCGATCACGACGAGCCCGGGGAACTCGAGGTACATGCTCGTGCCGAAGAACAGGCAGGGGACGAAGAGCAGCGCCAGTTCCCCCGATTCCACGCCCGAGACGATGGCGTGCATCCGGTCCCTGAGGGTGTCACACCCGACGGGTATGAGTATCTCCAGTGACCGACCGCGTTCGTGCTGCGCGACGACATGGCGCCCGGCTTCGTCGATGACGGGCAGGGCCTGCTGCCACATCGCGTCAACCGGCTCCCACACCTCCTTCAGGAGGTCGATGTACGCCGCGCACCAGCTCGGGCGACTGCTTGAGCCGGCGGAAGCGGTCCAGGTACGTCGCGCGCTCCTCGGCGATCTCGGACGGCATCTCGAGGTCGAGGGGCACCGTGCCCACGGCGGTCTCGAGGGCCTGCCACAGGACGTCGGGGTCGGTCTCCGCGAGCGCACCCGCGTGGTTGGCGAGGATCTGCATCTCGGTGAAGCAGGTCTCCTCGGAGCCCTCGCCCCAGAAGCCGCGCACGCAATCTGCGAGGTGTTCCCGGCCGTTGAACATCTCGGCCAGCTGCGGGTACCGGGCTTGCATCGAGGGTCGGGCCGCCACCGAGAGGAGCCAGGACAGGTCACACGCCAGCGAGGGAGAGGCCGTGACCACGACCGTCTGCCGGGGCACCGTTTCCTCCGTGAACATAGGCATCCAGCTATATTAGGATATTCTTGATTTGTTGTCAACTATTGGTTAAGATGCAGGCACGCTTGAGGGGGGTGCGGAGCAGAGCGGAAAGGTCGTGAGGTGGACGGATGATGATCCAGGCGAGGGCAGTGCACTCCCAAGCGGATGCCCACCGCAACGAGCTCATGACGGCGTCGGGGTCTCGCCAGGCGGCCCGTCGCCGGGTCGAACCGATGAGCGAGCCGGTCGCCATGCGGCGCCCGGCGGGGGGGCCCACGGGCGCCGGGCCCACGGGCGCCGGGCGCCGATCCCTGCGCAAGTCCGTGGCGCCTCGTGTCGGCGCCTGGTTGATCGATTTCGGGACCAAGCTCGGGGGGGCGTCGGTCCGCACCTCCTCCTGAACCCGCGCGGCGCTCGGGTCGCGGGCGCGGCGGCGGCAGATCGCCGCGCCCGATCACTGCGCGATGCACCGGGGTCCGGGTCGCGGGGTCCATTGATGGACAAGAGTGGGGTATGCCGCCGTCGCGCAACGTGCTGTTCATCACGCTGGACCAGTGGCGGGGCGACTGCCTCTCCGCCCTGGGGCATCCGGTCCTGGAGACGCCCACGCTCGACGCGCTGGCCGCCAACGGCGTGCTCTTCGCCAACCATTGGGCCAACGCCGCCCCGTGCGGGCCCTCGCGGGCCTGCCTCTACACGGGCACGTACCAGCACCGGAACCGCTCGATCCTGAACGGCACGCCGCTGGACGCCCGCTTCACGAACGTGGCCCTGCTGGCGAGGGAGTCCGGCTACGACCCCGTGCTCTTCGGCTACACGGACACCTCGGTCGACCCGCGCACGGTGCCCCCCGGGGACCCGAGACTGTTCAGCTACGAGGGCATCCTGCCCGGGTTCCGCCCCCTCGTCGAGGACCCCTGGGAGCAGGGCAGCCCGGCCTGGGGGCGCTGGCTGGCCGCTCGCGGCGTCGACGTCCCCGCCGACCCCCACGAGCTCTACGGGCCGATCGAGGGCTTCCCGGGTGCCGACGAGCACGGCGCGACCTGGGCTCCGGCGCGCTTCGGTGTCGAGCTGTCGCAGACGTCCTTCCTGCGCGAGGAACTCGTGAGCTGGTTGGAGCGCAACGGCGACTCGCCCTTCTTCGTCCACGCCTCCTTCATCCGCCCCCACCCGCCGCGGCGCAACCCCGTGGGCTACCACGACCTGTACCCCGCGGACGCGGTCGGAGCCTTCACCGGGTGCCCGACTCCCGACGAGGAGGGGGCCGTCCACCCGCTCGGAGCGATGGCCATGGCGGTGCGCGACGTGGGTGCCCCCCGCGACGAGCGCGACCGCCGGCAGGTCCGCGCCACCTATTACGGCGCCCAGCGCGAGGTGGACGACGGACTGGCCCCGCTGTTCGACTACCTGCACGACAGTGGCCTGTCGGGCTCGACCCTCGTCATCGTGACCAGCGACCACGGCGAGATGGGCGGCGACCACTGGCTCCTGGAGAAGCTGGGGTTCTGGGACGAGAGCTACCACGTGCCGCTCATCGTCGTGGACCCGAGGACGCAGGCCGACGGCGGACGCGGCACGGTGGTCCGTGCGGTGACCGAGTCGGTCGACGTGCTGCCCACGATCTGCGACTACATCGGCGTCGAGGTGCCCCTGCAGGCGGACGGCTGGTCGCTCGACCCGTTCGTGCGGGGTGAGCCGGCGCCACCCCACTGGCGCGACACGGCACACTTCGAGTGGAGCTTCGCGGACCCGGTGAACAAGCAGGCCGAGAACATGTTCGGGATCCCCATGAGCCATTGCTCGCTGGCCGTGGGGCGCGGGCCGCGCCACAAGTACGTCCAGTTCGGCGCCGAGGCCGGCGTGCTGCCGCCGCTCCTCTTCGACCTGTCCGCCGATCCCGAGCAGAGGCACAACCTGCTGGCAGAAGGTGGCCCGGAGGTGAGCGCTGCCGCCTGGGCGGCGACCCAGGAGCTGTTGCAGTGGCAGATGCGCACGGCGGAGCGGACGCTGAGCGGGAGCTTCCTGCACGGCACGCGTGGACTGGTGGAGTCCCGCGACACCTGGCGGTGAGGCGGACCGGGCGCCACGCGGGTGTGGAATGCTGACGCCTGCTCGTCACGAGGAGGCTGCGCGCGGTGCCCGACATGCAGGGGAAGACGGTCGTCGTCACGGGCGGAAATTCGGGCATCGGCTACGAGACGGCGGCGGCGCTGGCCGCCATGGGGGCGCGCGTCGTCCTCACGGCCCGCAACGCCGACAAGGGCCGCAGCGCAGTGGCGTCGATCACGCAGCGGCTCGGGGGTGACGCCCAGATCCAGTTGGTCGTGTTCGATCTGGCCGACCTTTCGTCGGTTCGGCGAGGCGCGGCAGAGATCCTCGAACAGGCGCCGAAGCTCGACGTGCTCGTCAACAACGCGGGTCTGGTGCTGTCGGAGCGGACCGAGACGGTCGACGGACTTGAGGCGACGTTGGCGACCAACCACCTCGGCCCCTTCCTCCTGACCAACCTCCTGCTCAATCGGATCCGGTCGTCGTCGCCGGCACGGATCGTGACCGTGGCATCGACGGCGCACAGTGCCGCCCGCAAGGGGATGCCCTTCGACGACCTCCAGTCCGAGAAGAAGTACGCCACCATGCGCGTCTACGGCCAGTCGAAACTGGCCAACATCCTCTTCACGCGGGAGCTGGCGCATCGCCTGACCGGCACCGGGGTGACCGCCAACTCGCTGCATCCGGGGACGGTGCGCACCGGGTACGGGGCGGACGGCGACGCCCGGGGCCTGCTCGCCTTCGGCATCAAGATCAGCTCGCCGTTCTTCCTGTCGCCGGCCAAGGGCGCCCGCACGTCCATCTACCTGGCCTCCGCACCCGAGGTGGCAGGGGTCAGCGGGGAGTACTTCGTCAAGTGCAAGCCGAAACAGCCCAAGCGGTGGGCGCGCGACGACCGGGCGGCACGGCAGCTGTGGCAGCTCAGCGAGGCGCTGGTGGGCCTCTCGCCGGCGAAGGCGGGCTGAGCCGTGCGGGTGCTCGTCACGGGTGCGGCCCGGGCCATCGGCCGGGCCACCGTCGAGGTCCTGGCGGGGCGGGGGCACGAGGTCGTGGCGACCGCCCGCGACGTCACCGCCCTGGCGGGGTTGCCGGCCGCGCTCGCCCTGCCGCTGGACGTCAGCGACCCCGAATCGGCCCGTCTCGCCGTGTCCGAGGCGGGCGAGCTCGACGCCGTGGTCAACAACGCCGGGCTGACGGGCCAGGGCCCACTCGAGTCCTACCCGCTCGACGCCTTGGCCCGGGTCCTCGACGTGAACACGCTCGGCCCGCTGCGGATGGCGCAGGCGGTGGTACCGGCCTGGCGCGAGCGCGGCAGCGGGATCCTGGTGAACATCAGCTCGGTCCAGGGCAAGATCGGCACCCCGCTGGAGGGCGCCTACGCCGCGTCGAAGCACGCCCTCGAGGCACTCTCCGAATCGCTCTACTTCGAGCTCGGGCATTTCGGGATCCGGGTCGTCGTGATCGAGCCCGGGTACATCGCGCCGGGGATGAAGCACGAGTCCGACCATCCGGGACCGGCCGTGTACGAGGACCTCCATGCCCAGTGGAGCGGGACGGTGGCCACCCTGACCGGGCCCGAGGGCAGGCCCGGACCCGAGGTGGTGGGCGCCGCCGTGGCCGACGCGCTCGAGGACCCCGCGACGCCGCTGCGGGTCGAAGTGGGCAAGGACGCCGCCATGGTGCTCCGGCTCCGCCGGACGCTCGACGACGCGGCGTTCGAGGCCACCATGCGCGAGGCGCTGGGGCTGACGTGGTGAGCACGCGCCGCGAGAGGGGAGCCGTCGTGGAGAAGCTGATGTACCTGGTCTGGCTCGACGCCGGCAGCACCCGGGCCGAGGTGGCCGACACGGTGCACGGATCGGTGGCCCCCGACCTCCTGGCGCTCGACCCGCTGCGCCTGACGATCGACGTGTGGGACCCCGAGAGCGACATCCCGGCTCCCGTGCCGACGCCGGAGGGGGAGACGCCGCTGCACGCGCTCGTCTCCTTGTGGATCGACGCCGTGGACTACCGGGGGCCGTTCGAGGAGGTGCTGGCCGCTGCCGCCGAACGCCTGGCCGGCTACGAGGTCGTCGAGTCCCTCTACCGCGACTACGGCGGGAACCGCTGGTCGGCGCCACGCCACTGGCCCGACGGTCAGCGGTCGCCCGGCGTCCTGACGGTGGCGCTCCTGCAGCAGCACCCGGCACAGACCTTCGACGAGTGGATGACCCGCTGGCACACCCGTATCTCGCCGATCACCGAGGCGATCCAGCCGCGCTGCCGCTACGTGCGCAACGCCGTATTCCGGCCGGTCACCGACGGGGCTCCGCCGGTACGGGGCATCGTCGAGGAGGCGTGGCCGTCCCTCGAGCACGTGACCGACCCCATGCTGTTCTATTGCGCCGACGGTGACCCCGAGCGCATGAACGAGCACGTGTCCCAGATGATCGAGGAGATCGACGCGTTCGTCGACCTGAGCACGCTACGGAGTGTCACGATGAGCGAATGGACGATGAAGTCATGACGCCCCGCTGGAGCCGGGAAGAGCTGGAGCGGGCGCACCAGCACTACATGGAGACGGCGGCACGGTGCGCGGCGAGCGGGGAGTGGCACGACTGGGCCGAGCTCTTCACCGACGACGCCGTGTACCTCGAGCACACCTTCGGCAGATTCCGTGGGCCCGGCGAGATCTACGACTGGATCGCACCCCTCATGGCGGAGTGGCCCAACCGGGCGATGACCTCGTTCCCGCACTCGTGGTGCGTCTGCGACGAGGAGCGGGGCTGGTGGATCTGCCGGATCGAGAACCGGATGCAGGACCCGGGGGACGGGTCGGTGCACCAGGCGCACAACATCACGGTGCTGCACTACGCGGGAGACATGAAGTTCTCCTACGAGGAGGATGCCTACAACCCGGCCAGCTTCGGCCCCATGCTCCAGGCCTGGTCGGAGGCGTTCGCCGCCAACGGCGGCACGGCGGGCTGATGCCGTATCACTCCATGTCGGAGGAGCAGGTCCGGGCGTTCCTGACCGCCGTACCGCCGCGGACGGGGAAGCTGGCCACCGTACGGGCCGACGGCCGGCCCCACGTCGCGCCGGTCTGGTACGACGTCGACGAGGACGGGTCCTTGGTCTTCAACACCGGCGAGTCCACCGTCAAGGGGCGGAACCTGCTGCGGGACCCCAGGGTGTCGCTCTGCGTGGACGACGATCGGCCACCGTTCAGCTTCGTCGTCGTCGAGGGTGTCGCCGAGATCAGCGAGGACCCGGACGAGCGGCTCCGCGTGGCCGCCCGCATCGGCGGCCGCTACATGGGCGAGGACCGGGCCGAGGAGTACGGGGCGCGCAACGGCGTTCCCGGCGAGCTCGTGGTGCGCCTGCGCCCGACCCATGTGACCTCGGCGCTGGACCTCGCCGACTGAGACGCGCCGGCGCCGGCGCTCCGTCGTCGGGGTGGCGACCCGGCTCAGGTGGTGCCGGAGCCTGCTCCGACACCGGCACCGACACCGGCACCGGCACCGGCCAGGATGCCACCCCCGAGCCTCGGGCCGTGCTGCGTGCCGTCCCCGTCGCCCGGGCCGGGGGTGAGGCGGGGCAGGTGCGCCCGGTCGCGGGCGGCGGACGTGAACTGGGCCAGCGGCATGATGGCCACGGCCAGGAGCATGGCGATCAGGAGCAGGTCCTGGACGAAGAAGGTGTGGATCATCCGCATGTAGATGTCGTGCAGGGAGGTCATGCCGGCGAAGGCCCAAAAAGTGCTGATCACGATGAGCGCGGTGCGGAGGCGTCCGACGGCGGCCGGGGCGAGCACGACCACGCCCCACGTCACGTACCAGGCCCACACGATCGGCCCGAGCAGAGCCAGGACCAACAGCGTGAGGCCGAGGCAGCTGACGACTCCGTCGCGGGGCGAGCGCATGAGGAGGCGGTAGCCGACGTAGACGGCGACGAGCAGCCCGAGCACGCTGAAGACGGGCCGCACGTCCATGGTCGAGACGGGGACCTGCAGCATGTGGCTGGCGATGGAGACCCCCCGGGCCACGATGTTCACCGGCGTGACGCCGGTGAACGACGCATCGGCGGTGCTGGTGGTGCGTATCCAGCCCCAGCCGGTGCCCGAGACGAGCGCCATGGCCTCCATCGTCGCCAGCGCGAGCGCTCCGGCTACGGCCGTATGGCCGATGCGGCGCCGCGTGGACGCGGTGGGGCCCGGCCAGGTCCACCCGAGGAACAGGACGCCGAGCGCGGCGGGGGACTTCACGCCCGCAGCGAGCGCGCACAGGATCACGCCGGGAACGGTGCCGAAACGTTTGGCGACGGCCAGCCCCGCGACCAGGAGGCCCACCATCAGTGCGTCGTTGTGGTCGCCCGCGAGCAACGACAACAGGACGAGCGGTGACCCCGCCCCGAGCAGGACGGCGTGGGCCGGATCGCGTTTGAGGGAGCGGGCCAGCGTCGGGGTGGCGCCCACCATCAGCGCGATGCCCGCGACCTCCAGCAGGCGGAGCAGGACGAGGTCCGCCAGGATCTGGTGACCGGATGCCTGGTCAGCCGCACCGTCGACGGCCAGGAAGGTGGGGCCGTACGGGGACTCCGTGCCGGACCACACCGAGTCGGCCAACTCGTTGAACGGCGTCGCCCCGAGCACGTTGGGCCCGTAGGCGTACGGGTTGATGTGGTGGCTGACCATCTCGCCCTGCGCCGCGTAGGTGTACACGTCCCGGCTGAACAAGGGAGGAGCAAGCAGCAGCGGCACAGCCCAGATCGTGACGACGAGCACAACGCGCTTGATCGGGAAGCCCTCGTGCCGCTTCAGGTAACGGAGGAAGCCGACCCAGACCCGGGTCAGGATGATGAGGCCTCCGAACACGAGGGCGAGGGAAGCGACCTGCGGAAGGGGGTCGGTCGTGCCGATGGAACCGAACAATCCGCCCGGCATGCCGAAGAACCACGCGCCGGGAAGATGGGTCTCGAACGACTGGCCCCCGAGGACGGCGCCGACGACGATGGCCGCCGTGCCCACGAACCCCAGGAACGCGGTACGCGCCAGGCTGACGCGAACCGCCGGTTGCGCCGAAACCGTGGCCTCGTCTGGTGTGTCCGTGTCGGGGGCAGCGCTCGGGATCACGAGCTCCATCGGGGATTCCTTACCTGCCATCCGCGGGGTGGGAGGGCGCGGGAGGGAGAATCTTCATCAAACCGCAGTGATTCTGTCACAGATCACGGGGGTTTTGGGAACCCAAAACTTCCTTAACAGGATTCTCAGGAACTTCCCAGTCTGGCAGGGGAAACTCTGGATGTCACGATTGTGACATCTGGCCGTCACGGAACGGAAGGTGCGTCGGGTGCGAGTACTGGTCCTCGGGGGCGATGGGTATCTGGGTTGGCCGACGGCGCTGCATCTCTCGAGGGCCGGGTACGAGGTGGGGGTGGCGGACAACTTCGCCCGCCGGGGCTACGACCTCGAAATGGGGGTCGACTCCCTCGTCCCGATCGCCTCGCTGCATCGCCGGGTCGACTGCTGGGAGGAGGTCTCGGGGAAGCGGCTCGACGTCTTCATCGGGGACCTGACCGAGGAGGAGTTCGTCCACGACATGGTGGGCAGCTTCCAGCCCGAAGCCGTCGTCCACTTCGCCGAGCAGCGCAGCGCGCCGTACTCCATGGTGGACCGCAAGCACGCGGTCTACACGCAGGTCAACAACGTGGTGGGCACGCTGAACCTGCTCTACACCATCGCCGAGGTCGACCCGTCGATCCACCTGGTCAAGCTGGGGACGATGGGGGAGTACGGCACCCCGAACATCGACATCGAAGAGGGCTACATCGAGATCACCCACCGGGGGCGTACCGACGTCCTGCCCTTCCCGAAGCAGCCGGGCAGCTTCTACCACCTGTCCAAGGTCCACGACAGCCACAACATCGCCTTCTGCTGTCGGGCGTGGGGGCTCCGTTCCACGGACCTCAACCAGGGCGTGGTGTACGGGCAGTCGACCCCGGAGACGACCCTGCACGCCGACCTGGCGACCCGCTTCGACTACGACGCCGTCTTCGGGACCGTGCTCAACCGGTTCGTGATCCAGGCGGCGGCCGGTGAGCCGCTCACCGTCTACGGGAAGGGCGGCCAGACGAGGGGTTTCCTCGACATCCGCGACACGCTGGCCTGTGTCGAGTTGGCCATCCGCAACCCGGCCCAAGCGGGAGAGTTCCGCGTGTTCGACCAATTCACCGAGTCCTTCTCGGTGGGCCAGCTGGCGGAGAAGGTCTCCGACGCCGTCGGCGGCGCCGAGATCGTCCACCTGGAGGACCCGCGGGTCGAGCTGGAGGAGCACTACTACCGGGCGGCGCACACCAAACTGCTCGACCTGGGGCTGTTGCCCTTCCTGCTCGGTGACGAGCTCCTGACGGACCTCCTGTCGATCGCCCGCGCCCACATCGCCCGCCTCGAGCGGTCGGCCCTCGAGCCGAACGTGCAGTGGCGCTCCACTTCGAGCAGCATCACCCGCACGGCGAAGCCGCACCCCGAGGAACGGCCCTCGGAACGACCCCATTGACTCGGTCTTTCTCGGACGTCCCCCGGATGAGGACGCGGCGGCGCCGTCAGCAGTAAGGGTGGGACAGCGAGAGCAGGAACTCGCCGTCCTCGGCGCCCCACATCTCCTCGAGCACGAACCCGGCGTCGGAGAGCTCGCGCTCGACGCGCTCGGGCGTGAACTTGGCGCTGATCTCGGTGAGCAGGTCCTCACCCTCGTCGAAGCGGACGGTGAGGCCCGCCCGGGCGAGCGAGACCTCCGCCGCCTCCTCGGCCCGGAGCCGCATCTCGATCCACTGCTCGTCCTCGTTCCACAGCGCCACGTGCGAGAAGTTCCCGGGGTCGAAGTCGCCGCCCAGCTGCTCGTTGAGCACGTGCAGCACGTTGCGGTTGAAGTCCGCCGTCACGCCGGCCGCGTCGTTGTAGGCCGCCACGAGCCGCGCCGGGTCTTTGACCAGGTCCGTGCCCAGGAGGAGTGAGTCACCGCTCGACATGGTGCAGTTCAGGTCGAAGAGGAAGCGGGCCCGTTGCGCCGGATTCAGGTTGCCGATCGTCCCGCCCAGGAAGGCGACCATCCGCCTGCCGTCGGTCGGGATCTCGGCCAGATGGTGGTGGAAGTCGCCGATGACCAGGTGGATGTCGAGATCGTCGTACTCCTCCGAGAGGGTGGTGGCGGCGCTGCGCAGGAACTCGTCGCTCACGTCGAAGGGCACGTACCTCGACAGCGAGCCCGTCCCTTGGAGCGCGGTCAGGAGCACGCGGGTCTTGTCACACGCTCCCGCGCCGAGCTCGACGAGCGTGTCCGCCTTCGAGAGCTCGGCGATGGAGGGCGCGTGCCGCTCGAGGAGTGCCCGCTCCGCCCGGGTGGGGTAGTACTCGGGGAGCTGGGTGATCTCCTCGAACAGGCGGCTGCCCCGCTCGTCGTAGAACCACACGGGAGGGATCGACTTCTCGCGGCCGCGCAGTCCCTCGAGGGCGTCGGCCCGCATCTGCCTCTGCACCTCCCCGGGAGAGAGGTGGACGTCGATGGTGTAGGTCATGGCTCAGGGGTCCCGCGCCAGGCGCACCCCACCGAAGGGCCAGCGGGCGCCCGGCGGGAAGAAATTGCGGTAGGTGGTGCGGGTGTGCCCCTGCGGGGTGGCGCAGCACCCGCCCCGGAGCACGTATTGGCTGACCATGAACTTGCCGTTGTACTCGCCGACGGCGCCGGGCGCGGCGCGAAAGCCCGGATAGGGGGCGTACGCGCTCGACGTCCACTCCCAGGTGTCGCCGAAGAGGCCGTTGGTGGAGACGGCGGGACGCGGGTGCGGCGCGCCGGACACCAAGAAGTCGTCGCGCAGGAAGTTGTTGCCTTCGCCGTGCGACGCGGCGATCGTCTCCCACTCGGACTCGGTGGGGAGCCGCATGCCCGTCCAGTGGGCGAACGCATCGGCCTCGTAGTAGCTGACGTGGCAGATGGGCTCGTCGGGGTCGACCGGGCGCAGTCCCGACAGGGTGAACTGGAGCCAGCGCTGCGGGTCGTCGGGATCCCGCGACCAGTAGAGGGGCGCCTCCCAGTGCTGTGCGTTGACCACGGCCCAGCCGTCGGAGAGCCAGAACTCGGGCCGGCGGTAGCCGTCGTCTTCCATGAAGGAGAGCCACTCACCGCAGGTGACCGGCCGGTCGGCGAGCCCGAAGGGCGTGAGGTGGACGGTGTGCACCGGGAACTCGTTGTCGAAGCCGAAGCCGTCGCCCCTGTGCCCTGTCTCGACCGGGCCACCGTCGTGCTCGAGCCAGCCGGCCTTGGGCGGGTGCACGGCCGACGGCGCCGGCGAGCCCCGCAGGTACACCGGGTTGAGCGGGTTGCGAGAGAGGACGTGCTTGATGTCCATGAGCAGGAGCTCCTGATGCTGCTGTTCATGGTGGAGGCCGAGGGTGATCAGCTCCGCCAGACCTGGCTGGTGCGGGTCGCGGAGTAGCGCCTCCATCGCACCGTCGACGTAGGCGCGGTAGCGCGAGATGTCCTCGACGCCCGGCCGGGAGAGGAAGCCGCGTTCTGGCCTCGGGTGACGCGCGCCCACGGCCTCGTAGTACGAATTGAAGATGTAGGCGTACGCGTCGTCGAAGGCGCGGTAGCCGCTCTCGTACTCCGCGAGGATGAAGGTCTCGAAGAACCATGTCACGTGGGCGCGGTGCCACTTCGTCGGGCTCACGTCGGGCATGGTCTGGACCGTCTGGTCCTCGGCGCTGAGGACGGACGCCAGACGCTCGGTGGTGGACCGCACCGCGCCGTAGCCCTCCAGGAGGTCGGACGGGGCTCGACCGCTCATCTCCATGTGATCCGTCCCTTCGCCACCCCACCGGCCGGTTCCACACGCTGGCAGCCCGGTTCCGGATCACCCTACCCACATGTTCCCGCGAACAGGCGCGTTTGGCCCGGTTTTCGCGAAAGGGTGGAAGACCTGGTGCTTCGGGATGTGCAGCGGGGTCGCCGTGGCCGCCGCGCGGACCATGCCCGTCGCGTACTGTCCGGGCGTGCACGCTGCGGCACTCCCACGGGATCTCGTCGATGCCTACTTCGCCGCGGTCGACTGGTTGCAGGCGATGCTCGGCCGGGCCGAGGTGGTTGCCGCGTGGGGTGCGCCCAGCGCCGTCGCCCGCTACACGGTCGGTGGCGTGGCGGCCCATGACGTGCAGGGCGTCGTCTGGTTGGAGCAATTGCTCGAGGATGCCGAGCCGGTCGGCGGGCGGACGGTCGAGCTCGGCGAGTTCTACGGGATGAACCGGGTCGACGGCGAAGCGGTCGAAGACCCGCTGGCCGACTCGTTGCGGGAGACTGCTGAGGGCCTGGCCACGACCGGAGCGCCGGCCGTCGCCGCGGGCTGTGCCGTGGCGCGAAGGGAGCTCGTGGGCCTCCTCGGCGGAGCGTCGGCGGGCCGTGCGGTCCCGGTGCTCCGAGTCAGCGGAGGCCGGGTCGCGCTGAGCGACTACCTGCGCACGAGGGTGCTCGAGGTGGTGGTGCACGGTGACGACGTCGCCTGCAGTGTCGGCGGACTGGAGGTCCCGGACCCCCCGGCGACGTCGGTGGAGGTGTGCCTCGGGGTGTGCCTGGAGCTGGCGGAGGCCCGGGTCGGCGCGCTCGGGGCGCTGCGGGCCTTCACGCGGGCGGAGCGGGCGGTGCCGGGCGCGCTGCGGGTGCTCTGAGGCGGGCGTCGCCGAGCCGGCGTCCGCCCGTGGAGCTCAGGCCAGCACCTTGTGGCGGAAGTTGCGCAGCCCGAGGAAGAGAAAGATGACGCTGAACGCGGTGATGGCGGGGTAGATGACGTAGAGGTGCATGTGCGCCGCGTTGGTGAACGCGGCCCGCATCCCGTCGTTGATGTAGATGAGCGGGTTGACGAGCACGAGGATCTGCAGCCAGTGGATGGGACCCGCCTTCACCGGTGCGAGCCGCGTCCACTGGTAGTACGTGCCGCCCAGGAAGGTGATGGGCAGCACGATGAACCCGAACATGAGGCCCAGGTTGCGCGGCTCGAACGAGGTCCCGAGCAGCAGGCCGAGCGACGCCATGCAGACGCATGACAGCGGGACCAAGGTGACGATGAGGAGCCAGTGGAGGCTGATGTGGGCCTCGACGCCCGCCGCATGCACGACTGACGCGATGGGGAGCACGATGGCGGCCGAGATCAGTCCCTGGGCGCCTCCCGAGATCACCTTGGAGATCGCCACGAGCCAGATGGGGCACGGCGCCTGCACCCGGTCCTCGATCTCCCTGGTGAACCCGAACTCCTGAGCCAGCGGCATCGCCACGGCCTGGATGCCCTGGAACATGATCGACAGCCCGACGACCCCGGGCACCAGCACTGTGGCGAACGCCGACTCCGCCCCCGGGATCCCGCTGGCCGCGCCGATGCCTTGGCCGATCTTGGGGAAGACGTAGAGGAACACGAAGCACAGCAGGAACGGCTGTACGAGTGTGCGCACCGTGAATTCGATCTTGTGCTTCCACAGGACGACCAGGTCGCGCAGGATCAGCGCCCGTAGGGACGTCCAGCTGGCGGCAGTCGCCGAGCGCGTGGGCTGGAGGTCGACGTGGTGGGAACCCGTGGGTCCGAAGGTCGCTGCCGGGACGACCGGGGACGTGGTGGCGGACATCAGTCGCGCAGCTCCTTTCCTGTCAAGCCGATGAAGACCGTTTCGAGCGTGGGCTCGGCGACCGAGAGGTCGGCCAACGAGAACCCGGCGGACTCCGCGGCCTCGACGATGCGCGGCACCAGGCGCTCCGAGCCGCGGATCTGCAGCTCCACGCCGTCGGCGATCAGACGGGTCCGCGTGAGCCCCTCGAGCCGGTCACCGAAGGCCTCCGCCAGGCGCTCCGTGTCCCCGGCGGCCTTCACGGTCACGATGGTGTCGGCGCCGACGCTGCGCTTGAGCTCGGCCGGCGTGTCGAGCGCCAGGATCCTGCCGTGGTCCATGATGGCGACGCGGTCGCAGAGCTTGTCCGCCTCCTCCATGTAGTGGGTGGTGAGCAGGATGGTCTGGCCCTCCGCGTTGAGGCCGCCGAGCAGGTCCCAGAGGGCCAGGCGGCCCTGGGGGTCGAGCCCGGCGGTGGGCTCGTCGAGGAAGAGCACGGCCGGCCGGTGGAAGATGGCGCGGGCGACCATGAGCCGTTGCGCCATGCCTCCGGAGAGGGCGTACACGGACGCCTTGGCGAACCGGCTGAGCTGGAAGCGCTCGAGCAGCTCGTCCGCCGTCTGCCGACACTCCTTGGGGCCCATGCCGAACAGGCGGCCGTGGAAGTAGAGGTTCTCCCAAGGCGTCAGCTGGCGGTCCAGCGTGTTCTGCTGGGACACCACGCCGATGAGCTGCTTGACCAGTGTCGGGTGGCTCACGACGTCGATGCCGCCGACGAAGGCCTGGCCTTCGGTGGGGATCACCCGCGTCGTGAGCACGCCCACCGTGGTGGTCTTACCCGCACCGTTGGGCCCGAGGAGCCCGAAGACCTCGCCGGCCCCGACGCGCAGGCTCAGCTCGTCGACGGCACGGAAATCGGTGCCCTGGTAGGTCTTGGTGAGGCCCACCGTCTCGATGATGGGCGCCCCGATGTCACCGGTTGCCCCGTCGCGCGGGGTTGCCGCGGTCGTCGTGGTCATAGATCCACCTGCACAGTACCGGCCGACCGGACCGTCGCCGTTGTGCTCAGTCCTCGGCCAGGATCTGGTACAGATCCTTGCGGGCCTTCTGGATCACGGCGATGCCCCGCTCGATCTGGGACTTGTCCCCGGCGCCGGCCAACTGCTTGGCGGCGCCCATCAGCTGCCCCACACCCTCTCGGAGCGTACGGACCTCGTCGTCGCCCTCGCCGGCGCCCTGCCAGGGGAGTGTCACGCTCTCGGCCTCGGCACGGCCCGAGTCGGTGAGCGTGTAGGTGCGGCTTCCCTCGACGTCGGACGACTGCACCAGGCCCTCGTCCTCGAGCATCTGGAGGTGGGGATAGACCGACCCGGGACTCGGGCGCCACAGGCCGCCGCTCATCTCCTCGAGCCGCCGCATCACCTCGTATCCGTGTGCGGGCGTGTCGCGCAAGGCCACCAGGATGGCTGTCCGGATCGCGCCGCGGGGCATCCTCCGACCGCCGCCCCAGCCTCCCCCGAAGCCGCGCTCGCCGCTCCAGCCCCCTCGTCCTCCCCAGCGGCCCCGGGGGCCCCGGGGGCCGCGCATCCCGCGGCCGGCGAAGAAGTGGTCGTGATCGTGATCGTGATCGTGATCGTGATCGTGATCGTGATCGTGTTTCGTGGCCGTGGTCATGCCCGTGGCCGGGATCGTGCTCATGGTCGTGCCCGTGGACCCGCTCGTTCTCGTGTTCTTGTGCCATTGAGACTCCTCTCGTCTTGATATCGCCCCCCTGCCCGGGGGCACTGTCGTCTGATGATCTTCTGAACACTAATGATATATCAGAATATTCCACATAAGTCACGAATTTCCTCGGTCGGGAGCCCACGAGCCCCATGACCAGGGAATTAAGGATTTGGCGCCAGGCACGGGCTACGCGCGTCCGGCGGGGCGGCCCGGAGAGATGCGCCGTGGGGCCAGCGGCAGTTGGAACGAATTCTCCCGGCGGCAAGGCGCCCGGGGGGAGCGCCGGCGTGCCGACTGCGGTCAGCTCCGGCGCCCGTCCTGGACACGCAGGGAGGACAGGCGGTCGAGCACGTCCTCGGCCTCGGCCACGAAGCGGCGGACGAGATCCGCGGCGGGCACCAGCTCGGAGATGGCGCCGACGCCCTGCCCGGCGGGGTAGCACTCCTTGTCGACGTCGACACCGTCGGTGAACGAGTCGCCCCCGAGGTGCATGGTCCCGTTGCCGTAGGAGACTCCGAGTTGCTCGGGGAACCTCTTGAGCTCGTCGGGATGCGCGTCGTAGTAGTCCGTGTACGTGTTGCGCACCACGCGCATCGTCTTGCCGGAGTAGGCACGGCTCACGGTCGTCTGGTCCTCGCGGCTGGCCAGCAGCTTCTCCTTGTAGCCGAGCACGCCGCGCGCCTCGGGGGTGGCGATGAAGCGGGTGCCGACCCAGACCCCGTCGGCACCGAGCGCCAAGGCGGCGGCCAGGCCGCGGCCGTCGAAGATGCCGCCGGCGGCCACCACCGGCACGCGGTCGCCGACCGCATCGACGACCTGGGGGACGAGCGGAAAGCCCGCCACCTGGCCGGTGTGGCCCCCCGCCTCGGTGCCCTGGGCCACGACGAGATCGCACCCGGCCTCCACCGCGCGCACCGCATGGTCGACTTTCCCGCACATGCTCACCACGATCACGTCGTGGCGGTGGCACAGCTCGACCACCTCGGTGGGGACGCCCAACCCCGCCACGAAGGCCGACGCCCCGCCCTCGATGACGATCTTGACCTGCTCGGTCATGCCCCCCGGCATGGCGGTGAGGAGGTCGACGCCGAACGGCTTGTCGGTGGCGGCGCGCACGGCTGCGATCTCCTGCGCCATCCGCTCGTCGCCCATGGTGGAGGCGCCGAGGCATCCGAAGCCGCCGGCGGCGGAGACGGCCGAGACCAGCTCGGAGTAGGAGACGCCCCCCATGCCGGCCAGCATGACGGGGTGCTCGATCCCGAGCAGCTCAGTGAGGCGAGTGCGCATGGGTCCGCTTCTTCCTTTGTTCGATCCTGTCCCGTCGGGGTGCGAGGGGCGGCATCCCGACGCGGGGACCGTAGCGCGGGTGGCGGAGTTCCCGGAGTGGCGCGGCGCCGCCCGCCGCGCCGGGTCCGGCGGAAAGGGGCGGCGGGCTCCGGGTGGTTGCATTGGGAGCAGGACGTTCCTACTCTGAACCGATCGTGGCAGGCGTCGGGGAGGTGGGTGTGAGCGTCGTCGCAGCGCCCCCCGTGATCGAGAAGATCACCAAGCGCCGGCTCTGGCTGATCCTCGGTGCGCTGCTGCTCGGCATGCTGCTGGCCGCCCTCGACCAGACGATCGTGTCGACGGCGCTGCCCACCATCGTGGGCGACCTGCACGGAGGGTCGCACCTGGCCTGGGTGGTGACGGCCTACCTGCTGGCCTCGACGGTGTCGACGCCGCTGTGGGGAAAGCTCGGCGACCAGTACGGGCGCAAGACCTTCTTCCAGGCCGCGATCGTGATCTTCGTCATCGGGTCCGCGCTGTCCGGGTTCAGCCACACGATGACGGAGCTGATCGCCTTCCGCGCCCTGCAGGGCCTGGGCGGCGGCGGGCTGATGGTCGGTGCGCAGACGATCATCGGCGACGTCGTCTCGCCCCGTGACCGTGGGCGCTACATGGGGCTGTTCGGCGCCATGTTCGCCGTCGCCACCGTGATCGGGCCGCTCATCGGCGGGCTGTGCGTCACCTACCTGTCGTGGCGCTGGGTCTTCTACATCAACCTGCCCCTCGGGATCCTCGCGCTCTTCGTGACGGGCGCCGTGTTGCCCGGCCATCTGCGTCGGGTCGGCCACTCCATCGACTACGCCGGGACCCTGCTGCTCGCCGGATCGGCGACGGCGCTCATCATGTTCTGCAGCCTGGGCGGGATCTCCTGGGCCTGGGCGTCGACGCCGAGCATCGCCTGCGCCGCCATCGGTGTCGTCCTGGCGCTGGCCTTCGTCTTCGCGGAGCGGGTGGCGGCGGAGCCGGTGATCCCTCTCTCGCTCTTCCGGGTGCGGGTCTTCACCGCATCGAGTGCCATCGGGTTCGTGGTGGGATTCGCCATGTTCGGGGCGCTCACGTTCCTGCCCCTCTTCATGCAGAACGTGAAGGGCGTCAGCCCCACGGCGTCGGGCCTGCGCATCCTCCCGCTCATGCTGGGCATGTTGGGGGCGTCGGTCACCTCGGGCCGCCTGGTCACGCGGTGGGGCCGCTACCGCATCTTCCCGATCGTCGGCACGGCGTTGATGACGGTGGGGGCGTACCTGCTGTCGCTCATCGACGCCTCGACGAACGGCTGGCTGCTGGCCTTCTACATGTTCGTCTTCGGCGTCGGCATGGGCCTCGTCATGCAGGTGCTCGTCGTCGCCGTGCAGAACGCGGTGTCCTACGAGAACCTCGGCGTGGCCACCAGCAGCGCCACCTTCTTCCGGATGATCGGAGGCTCCTTCGGGACAGCGGTGTTCGGCGCGATCTACACGATCGTCTTCACCCACACCCTCGCGCCCACGTTGGCCAAGGTCCCGGCGTCGGTGCTCAGGAACTTCAGCCCGCAGACGATCAACCCTGAGTTGCTGGACAAGCTCAAGTCCACCGCCGAGGGCCTGCTGTTCTACGGCAAGTACATCGACGCGGTCACCCATTCGGTGCAGGTGGTGTTCCTCGTGGCGGTGCCGATCACCTTCTTCTCCTTCCTGTTGAGCTTCCTGTTGCCCGAGGTGGAGCTGCGCAAGACGGTCGAGACGGTGGATCTCGGCGAGGTGCAAGGGGCGCCGCAGCACCGGTCGTCGCTGCAGGAGATCGAGCTCGCGCTGACCCGGATGTCGTCCCGGGAGAACCGCGCCGAGCTGTACCACACGCTGGCGCAACGGGCCGGGATCGACCTGCCACCCCGGTCGGTCTGGCTGCTGTACCGCCTGTCCGAGCAGCCTGCGTGCGACGTGACCGACGTGGCCGACCGGTTGAAGGTCGACCCGTCGGTGATCGAGCCGGGGGTGGACGGACTGGTGTCCGCTGGCATGATCGAGGAGCGGCGTCGGGGGGCCGAGTGCGAACTGCACCTGACCGCGGCGGGCTCGACGGCGCTCGAGAAGCTCACCGAGGCGCGGCGGAGCGGGCTGACCGAGCTGTTGGAAGGCTGGAACCCCGAGGAGCACCCCGAGATCATCGAGATGGTGAAGGACCTGGCACACGCGCTGCTTGCCGACGACGAGCGTCTGGTGGCCGACGCCATGCCGGAACCGGCGGGAGCCGGTGTGGGGGCCGGCGGGTCCGGTTCGGGTTTGGGTTCGGGTTCGGGGTCGGGGTCGGGGACGACCGGGTAGGGCGGGGACTCCGCGGGTCAGGGCGCGGTGGCGCCGAGCGCGTCGCGCACGGCGGCCAGTGCGGCCGGCGTCGCCCCGATGGCGTCCAGGCCGATCAACGCTGCACCGAGCACCGGTGGTGCGTCGAGACGGACGAGCACGGCCCGCGGTGCCACGTCGTGGACGCCCGCTGCCACGCGCTCGTGGAAGGCGCCGTCCTTGGTGTCGAACACCCCGCCTCCGAGCACCACCTCGACGGGCTCGTCCTGCAGATCGAGCCTGACGACGGAGGCCCGGACGAACGCGGCGATCTCGTCGGCCAGGATGTCCGCCGCCTGTCGGGCGAGCACGTCGCCGTCCGCCGCCGCATCGAGGAGCACCCGCGCCAGCTCGAAGAGGCGCCCGTAGGGGATGGTGCCGGTGTAGACGCCCGTGAGCACCGCCTCCGCGTCGGGTTGCCCGAGGTGCGCCGGCACCCGTTCGCTGAGCGTAGTGGGACCGCCGCGCCCGTCGCCGGCGCGCAGCGCGAGCCCGAGTGCGCGGACCCCGAGCCACGCGCCGCCGGGCGCGAAGTCACCCGAGAGCTCGGCGAGAGCCGGGAACCGGACGGTCCTCCCGTCGGGCCCCACCGCGGCGCAGTTCATGCCGGTGCCGCAGACCACGCCGATGCCCCACGGTGACGTCGTGCCCGCTCTCGAGACAGCGAACGTGTCGTTGCGCAGGATCACCTGGTCGGTCCATCCCTGCGCGCCGATTGCCGGGCCGAGCTTCTCCTCGTCGACCGGGAGGTCGATGCCCGCCAGGCAGTAGACCCCGGTGGGACAGACCGGGCCCGCGTCGCCGGCGCGGTGCGTCGGCCCCGTCACGGCGCTCACCGCGGTCACCGCGGTCACTGCGGTCACGGCCTCGGTCAGAGCCTGGAGCATGCCCTCGAGGCCGACGAGCTGGTGGTTGCTCGGACCGACGCGGGCCCGGCCCAACACCGCACCGTCACCCGACACGAGGACGACATCCGTCTTCGTGCTGCCGCCGTCGACCGCGAGCACGGCGGGCTCGGCAGCCGGGAGGTCGGACACGCACGGATGTTACGTTGCGCTGCGTGGGGACCAAGGTGGCCGTCGTCGGGGGAGGGAGCACCTACACCCCTGAACTCGTCGACGGGCTGTGCGATCTGGAGGACCGGATGGTCGTCGACGACCTCGTCCTGCTCGACCCGAGCGACATGCGTCGCGACGTCGTCGGTGGTCTCTCCGAGCGCATCCTCCGGGCGCGCGGGTGGGGTGGCACCTTCTCGACGACAGCCGACCCCCACGCTGCGTTGGAGGGCGCCGACTTCGTCGTCGTGCAGTTGCGCATCGGCGGCCAGGCGGCCCGCCACGTCGACGAGACCGTTCCCGTTGGCTACGGCTGCCTGGGCCAGGAGACGGTCGGCGCCGGTGGGTTCGCCAAGGCGCTGCGCACCGTGCCGGTCGTCCTGGGGCTGGCAGAGGAGATGGCGGCACGATCCAACCCCGGCGCCTGGCTGGTGGACTTCACCAACCCGGTGGGGATCGTGACGCAGGCGCTGCTCGACGAGGGGCACCGGGCCGTGGGCCTGTGCAACGTGGCCATCTGGGCCCAGCGACGGCTCGGCCACTATCTCGGTGTCGATCCCGACGACGTGGCGATCGAGCACGTCGGGCTCAACCACCTGACGTGGATCCGCTCGGCCCGCACGGGTGGCGGTACCGGTGTCGGCCCCGACGGCGCCGGGGGAGACGGCCCGGGTGGAACTGATCGCCTCGACGAGCTCTTCGAGCGTTTCGGCCCCGAGCTCGAGCTCGAGAGCGGCGTGCCCGTCGACGTGCTCCGCATGCAGCATGCACTGCCCTCGTACTACGTGCACTACTACTACCAGCACGACGCCGAGGTGGCGCAGCAGGCGACACCGGGCCATCGCTCCCGGGCCGACGTGGTGGCGGAACTCGAGACGAAGCTGCTCGAGGAGTACCGGGACCCCGCCCTCGTGTCGAAGCCGGAGGCGCTGTCGTACCGGGGTGGCGCGTTCTACTCGCTGGCCGCAGTGCGCCTCATGGCGTCGCTGCATGACGGGAGGGGCGACATCCAGGTCGTCGACATGCGCAACGACGGGGCGGTGCCCGGGCTGCCCGACGATGCGGTCGTCGAGACCACCGCCGTCGTCGATGCGGACGGCGCCCACCCCTTGCCGCAGCGCCCACTCCCACCCGACATGTTGGGCCTCGTCCAGCACGCCAAGGCCTACGAGCGGCTCGCCGTCCGGGCCGCCTGCTCGGGGAGCCGTCAGGACGTCGTGCGGGCGCTGCTGGCCAATCCTCTGGTCGGCCAGTACCCGCTGGCGGCCGAGCTGGCGGACGAGCTCTTGGCCGCCAACAAGGACCTTCTGCCTCGCTTCTTCCCGTCGTGAGCCGGGAGGGGCGCACCGGGCGGTGGGGCTAGTGTTCTCACGTTTCATCGGTGTGCCGGGAAGACTGGTCGGCGAAGAGTGACAGCTTCCTCATGACCGACGCCACCTCCACGACCCGCTCCCCGTGTTCCGGCGGGCGCCTGCACCCGAACCCTCGGCTGCGCGGACCGCTCGCGCCGTCGTGAGCGACATCGACGAGCTGGTCACGCTGCAGCCGGCGCGGGCCGGCAAGGACCGCCGTCAGCTGCCGAGCTGGCGCTGGGAGGAGCTCCGGACGACCTTGTGGGTCGTCCCGGCCATCCTCATCGTCGTGTCGGTCCTTCTGTTCCTCGTGACGTTCGAGATCGACCTGGCGGCGTTCCATGGTCACATCCACCTGCCGCGTTGGATCCACACGGGGAGCACCGAAGCAGAACAGGTCCTCATCGCCATCGCCGCCGCCGTCATCACCGTCGTCGGCGTGGTGTTCTCCATCACGATCCTGGCGCTGACGCTGGCGTCACAGCAGTTCGGTCCCCGCATGATGCGGAACTTCGTCCGCGACATCGGCAACCAGGTCACGCTGGGCGTCTTCGTCGGGACGTTCGTGTACGCGGTGCTCGTGCTGGTCTCCATAGGCAGCGTGACCGAGAAGTTCGTTCCGTACCTCTCCACCTCGGTCGCCGAGGTTCTGTTGATGGTGGACCTCGCGGTGCTGGTCTACTTCATCCATCACATCGCCAAGTCGATCCAGCTCCCCGAAGTCATCGCCGGGATCGCCGACGACCTGACGAAGTCGATCGACGCGGAGTTCCCCGACGCCGTGGGGGCCGGCGCCGATGCCGCGCCGGTGGCGCAGAAGCACGCAGGGAAGTCGGTCCCCGAATTGCTGACGCTCATAGAGGAGCGCGGGGCGGAGGTCCCCTCGCAGGTGAGCGGGTACATCCAGTACGTGGGCTATTCCCAGCTCATCGGCATCGCGACCCGGACCGACTCGGTGATCCGGTTGGAGCACCGGCCCGGCCACTACCTCGCCACCGGGCGCGCTCTGGCGATGGTCTGGCCGCGGGGAGCGGCGCCCGAGGTCGCACGCGCCCTCTCGAAGGCCCACGTGACCGGGCCGCACCGCACGCTGGTGCAGGATCCCGTGTTCGCCATCGACCAGCTGGTCGAGATCGCCATCCGTGCCCTCTCGGCCGCGGTCAACGACACGTTCACGGCGCTCACCTGCATCGACTGGCTCTCGGCGGGCCTCGGCCGGGTGTCGGGCCGGGTGCTCGACGAGGGCGTGTACCGGGACGCGGTGGGCAACGTGCGTCTGATCGAGTCGGATCCGTCCTACGCCCGCATGGTCAACCGCGCCTTCGACAAGATCCGCCAGTCGGCCGCCCGCAATCCGGCCGTGCTCATCCGGCTCATCGACTCCGTGGGGTCGATCATGCTCGACACGACGTCGCCCGAACAGCGCGTGGTGCTGCTGCGGCAGGCGGACATGGTCCTGCGCTTGTCCGAAGAGACGGTCACCGAGCCGAACGACCTCGAGGAGATCCGGTTCCGCTACCGCCGGCTCCCCGGTGAGGATGCCTTCGAGGAGAAGCCGCACACGTGGTCGAAGATCGACCCACTCTGACGCGACGCCGGCAGCGGCAGGGCGCGGATCACGACGTGCGCGCGGGTTGGGCCGCCGCCCAGCGTTCGGCCCACCGCTGCAACGGGGTGATGGCGTCACCGAGTTGACGGCCGAGCTTGGTCAACGCGTACTTCCCGTCTTCCCCCTTGGTGACGAGGTCCGCGTTGCGGAGGTCGGCCAGCCTCTCGTAGAGGACACTCGAGGACATGTCGTCGCAGCGGGCGCGCAGGGACCGGGCGCCGAGGTCGCCGTCACGCAATTCCCAGAGGATGCGCAGCGTCCAGCGCCGGCCGAGGAGGTCGAGGGCTGCCATGAGCGGCCGGCCCGAGGTCGAGCCCCGGACCGGTCGGCCCGGGATTGGCGTGTTGGGCGTCACGGGGATGGCCTCTCCTGGTCGGTAGGTCTCACGGGCTACGGAGTGTTCTGAATCCGAAACGTTTCGGCTAGGGTACCGCCCGATGGAAGTGTTTCGGAATCAGAAACCCAAAATGGAGGTCAGGAGATGAACGAGAACCGGTCGCGCGCCCCGCGCATCGCACCGCTCGAGCCGCCTTTCGACCCGGCGGTGGAGGAGCGGCTGCGCTCGATGATGCCCCCCGGCGCGCCCCCGATCGCCTTGTTCCGCACATTCGTGTGGAACCCACCGATGGCGGCGGCGATGCAACCGTGGGGACGCCACCAGCTGGGGCGCTCGTTCTCCGTCGGGCTACGGGAGCGGGAGATCGTGATCGACCGCACCTGTGCGCGCTGCGGCTGCGAGTACGAGTGGGGCGTGCACGTGGCCTTCTTCGCGGCGCGGGCAGGTCTCGGCGACACGCAGGTGGCCTCCCTCACCCACGGCGGACCCGGTGACGGGTGCTGGGTGGAGGAGCGGGATCGTCTACTCATCCGCCTCGCGGACGAGCTGCACGACTCGGCGGACGTCAGCGACCCTCTCTGGCGGGATCTGCGCGGTCACTTTGACGAGGCACAGCTGCTGGACCTGCTGCTCCTCTGCGGCTGGTACCACGCCATCAGCTTCACGGCCCGGGCCGCCAGGGTGCCGCTCGAGGACGGCGCACCGACCTTCGCCTCCGTGAGCTGAGCAGACGCAACGGTGCGGGGTCCCGGTCTCAGCCTGCGTTGTCGGTGGGTGCCGTCGTCGTCGAGGCGGGCGTCGTCGACGTGGTGGTCGTGGCGGCGCTGGTCCCGCTCCCACTGCCTCCGGTCGGCGACGATCCGGAGCCGGCTGTGGTGCTGGTCGTGGCGGCACCGGAATTGCCGGCGGCCGTGGTCGTCGTGGTGGTCGTGGTCGGGGGCGCGACGAACGGCACGTGCTCGCCGTCCATGGTCGCCACGCTGGCCGACGGGGTTGCCGACAGATTGGTGCAGCCGCGCGCCGCGTTCCAGCTCTGGAGCGCGGTCGTGGCGGCCGTGCCGGACAACGGCTGGGGCACTCCGGCCACGATCGTGGCGGGCCGGAACGTGACGTCCTTGATGTGGCGGCCCTCCACCGAGATGATCAGGGACCCACTGTCGGTCTCGGGGGGGTTGTAGTCGTAGAAGGCGAAATTGCCGAGTCCGTAGTCCACGTACGCGCTCCCGAGGTAGCCGCCCCCGAGGAGGACGTGAGCGTCCGCGCCCAGCACGATGTCCGCTCCTGCCTTGACGAGTTGCTGCGCGAGGGGTTCCTGTTGCGGATTCGGGCAGGCCTGGGTCTCGGTGCCCCAGTGCAGATAGACGATGACGGTGTCCGCCGTGCGGCGCAGCTGCTGGACCTCACGCACCAGGGCGGTCGGGTCGATGGCGGAGGCGACGCCCGGTTGGGTGGCGCTTGCGGTCCAGGTGCTCACGAGGTTGTCGGTGATGACCTGGGTCGCTGACACGACCGCAATGCGCTGCCCGTCGATGGTGACCCGATACGGGGCGAAGGCCTGGGCCGCGTTGTTGCCGATGCCGATGATCGGATAGCCGGCCTGGGAGGCGATCGTCATGTTCTGGGACAGGCCCTGCGGGCCGCAGTCGAATCCGTGGTCGTTGGCCTCCGTCACGAGGGAGATGCTCGAGCTCTTGAGGGCGGTGATCGCCGATGCCGGCGCGTCGAAGATGTAGGGCTTCGACTGGGGCTCGGGACAGGTGCCGTCGGTGATCACCGACTCCAGGTTCACCATGGAGAACTGCGCGCCGGAGAAGAGCTGCGGGATGGTCGTGCCGAGAGCGGTCGACGGGTCCTTGGCGAGGTTTGCGCCGACCGTGCCCTCGAAGTGCACGTCGCCGCCGAAGCCGAGCGTCACCGTCCGCCCGTCGCCCTTCCAGTCCGGGTTGAGCGGTGAGTGCTTGGGGAAGTCGGCCGCGGTGGTGTTGGCGTGCTGTGTCGTCGTCGACGTCGTCGAGGCCGTGGGCTTGCCCGACCCGCCCGAGAAGAAGGCGAAATAGATCAGGAGCAGGAGGAGGAGCGCGCCACCGAACGCAAACTGACGGCGCCGGCGCATGACCCTTCGCGAGACCACGACGGCACTATGTCACACGTTTGACACCCGGACCCCGGCGGGTGAGTCGCTGACCAGCCCTTTCGCGTGACCGGCGTCGAAGGCTAGGCCACCCAGAGCGAGTCCCAGTGCGCCGCCAGCGAGGCCACGAGGCCCGTGCACGCGGCCGCGATCATGTCGCGGCACTCGTCGAAGACGGCGTCGTCCCCGTAGTAGGGGTCCGGCACGTCCGCCGCGGCGCCCGCGGCGGGATCGAACGCTCGCAGGAGGACGAGGCGCTCGGGGTCGGCCCCGAGGCCGCGCAGCGTCTGTTGGTGGCGACGGTCGAGCGCCACCATGAGGTCGATGTGGCCCATCGACGAGGACGTGAACTGGTGCGCGACGTGCCGGTGGTCCGGGTAGCCGGCCCGGACGAGCGTGGCCGAGGCGAGCGCGTGCATCGGCTCGCCCTCGTGCCAGGGCCCGGTGCCCGCACTGCGGACGTCGAGATGGTCGGTGAGGTGCGTTCCGTCAGCGAGCTCGGCGGACGCCGCCAGCGACCGCGTGATGACCTCGGCCATGGGGGACCGGCAGATGTTCCCGGTGCAGACGAAGACGATGCGGTAGGGGCGGTCCCCGATCGGGTCCGGAGGGATCACGAGGCCCCGCACGGAGCCGCTCACGCCGGCGCGTACTCATCGCGGAGCGACTTCTTCACGATCTTGCCCGTCCCCGCGCGCGGCCAGTCGGTGCGGATCTCGAGTTGCTCGGGGATCTTCTGGGTCATGAGGCCGGCATCGCGGCAGAAGGCCACCACGTCGGACAGTTCGAGCCCGTCGGCACCCTCGGCGAGTTGGACCACGGCACAGACGCGCTCGCCCCGTTCCGGGTCGGCCAGCCCGATCACCGCCACCTCGATCACCTTGGGGTGGGTGTAGAGGAGGTCCTCGATCTCCTTGGCGCTGATGTTCTCCCCCTTGCGGACGATCACGTCCTTCAGGCGGCCCGTCAGTGTGAGGTGCCCGTCGGGCCGCAGGCGTCCCAGGTCGCCCGTCCGGAAGAAGCCGTCCTCGTCGAAGGCCTCCTTCGTCAGGGCCGGGTCGGTGTAGCCGTGGAAGACCATCGGGCCCTTGACGCGCACCTCACCTTCCTCGTCGGCAGCGGCGACCCGGCCGTCGAGCGTCACGATGCGGACCTCCGCCCCCTCGACCGGTTTGCCGTCGGTGTTGGCCAGCTGTTCGTCGGTGTCGTGCGGCGAGCCGTTGGAGATCATCGGCACCTCGGTCATTCCGTAGCCATGGACGACGCCCCTGCCGCCGATCTCGTCGCGCACCTCGGAGTGGACCTCGGGCGGCTTGGCCGCGCCGCCCCCGGACATGAGCCGCAGCGCGGGGAGAATGGGCTCGCCCGGGTTCTTGCGCTGCTCGGCGAGGTAGGCCACGTAGAACGCGGTGCTGCCGCCCACCATGGTGGCGCCGTGTCTGCGGAAGATGGGCAGGACGTCGAGAGCGGAGAACGCCTCCACGAGGATCGCGGGGAAGCCGAAGGAGAGCATCGTCACCAGATAGTCGGGGCCCGCGATGTGCGCGAACGGGAACGCGATCGAACCGACGTCGTCGGGACCCATGTCGAGGGCGCGTGCGAGCCCCCAGCCGCCGGCGATCAACGTCTGGTCGGTGTGCTGGACGCCTTTGGGATCGGCCGTGGAGCCCGACGTGTAGTAGATCCAGCGGATCGGGGCGGCGTCGGGTTCCGTCCCCGGCGGAGGCGGGGGCAGGACCGCGGGGTCGGCCTCCGGAAGCCCGCCGTCGGTGGTGAGGATCTCCGGACGGCTCGGGGCGCCCGCCAGCGCGCGGTCGGCGATGGCGCCGAAGTCGGTGTCCCGCCAGGTGCCGGGGATGACGAAGAGCGAGGCACCGGTCTGGCGCAGTGCGAAGCCGACCTCGCGCTCGCGGTAGAGGTGGATGATCGGGTTCTGGACGGCCCCGAGGCGTGACAGCGCAATGGAGAGGACGACCGTGTCGATGCGGGTGGGGAGCTGCCACGACACCACCGATCCGGTCGTGACGCCCATGTGATGGAGTCCGGCGGCGACCCGCTCGGCCCTGTCCCGGAACTGCCCGAACGTGAGCGTCTCACCGTCGGCGGCGATGAGCATCGGGTGGTCCGGCGACGCCTGGGCGCGCCGGTCGACGAGCTCCCACATGGTGCGGGCTCCGGTGAGTATCTCGCTCGGGCTCATCAACTCTCCTCTCGGGACCTCTCTCATAGCAGCTGGCGGCGGGCGCGGTGCCCGGTGGGCGGCAGCGGGCGCCCCCACGGCACACCGCCAGCGGGCAGAATGGCCCCATGGCCAAGCGTCCCGTGCACAGCGATCCCGTGGAGCACGACCACGGCGGCGACGGCGGCAAGGCGGTCGACCGGCGCCACCAGGCCACCCTGGTGGGGATCGCCGTGGCGGTGATCCTCCTGGGCTGGTTCGCGCTCGCCAACCTGCGACGGGTCCGCATCGACTTCTGGGTCTTCAACCGCCAGGCGCCGCTGATCCTCGTCATCGTGATCTCGGGCCTGCTCGGGGCGCTCATCGCGGCTCTGATCATGCGGCGCAAGCCCAAGGAGTAGCCGCCCGACGCCCAGGCCGCGGCCGTGTGCCCGGCCGCCCCGCCCGCCCGGGCCGCTGAGCGCCGCGGCCCGCCCGCCTGAGCCGGGCCGGGGCGGCCCGTGACAAGTCGGTGACCGCGTCCGGTCACCCCCGATCCGGTTCTAAGCTGGGCGGCGGTGGAGACCGCCTCTGGCGCAGGAACGAACGGGGACATCCTCATTGTCCGCGCCGTCCGGGCGTGCAAACATGGGGCGCAGATGGATGTGGAGACCCCAGGGGGCAGGTTGTAGTGCCGCTTTCCGACCACGAACAGCGAATCCTGGCCGAGCTCGAGGAGTCACTGGTCCGCCAGGACCCGGAGTTCGCAGAGCGGGTGAGGTCGGAGACCGTCTACCGGCACGCGGGCCGCTACTGCAAGTGGGCCGCCGTGACGTTCGTCCTCGGCGTGGTCATCCTGGTCGCCTTCTACAGCGAGTCGGTCATCGCCGGCCTGGTCGGCGTCGTCATCATGTTCGCCTCGGCGGTGTGGTTCGAGCGGAACCTGCGGCGCATGGGCCGGGCCGGCTGGCACGACCTGACGCGTGCGAAGGACGGAGAACAGTCGAAATCGGCGGGCGCCTCGAACGGCATCGAGGGCGCGGTGAGCGACGCACGAGACTGGTTCCGTTCCCGCTTCCACCGGCGCGAGGACTGAGCATCGCAGCGCGTCGGCCGCGGCCCCGCTGAGCCGCGGTCTTCCCACGTCGAGGATGGCGAGGTAATCCCGGACCTGTGGCAGACGTTGCGCTGGCCGTCGACATCGGCGGCACCAAGATGGCGGCCGGGCTGGTCGGCTTGGACGGATCCCTGCTCCAACGGGCGATGCAGCCGACACGGCGGTGGTCGCCGACCGACGGAGGCGACGCGGACCGAGCCATCGCCGCCGAGATCATGTGGAGCGATCTGTCCAGCCTGCTCGAGCGCGTCACCGGCGCCGCCGCCGCGGCCGACCGGATCGTCGTCTGCGGGGTGGGGTGCGGAGGACCCATGAGCCCGGGAGGGGAAGAGGTGTCGCCGCTGAACATCGAGGCGTGGCGCTCGTTTCCCTTGCGCGCCCGGCTGGCCGAGGCGACGGGATTGCCGACGTTCGTCGCCAACGACGCACAGGCGCTCGCACTCGGCGAGGGCTGGGTCGGGGCTGCCGCGGAGTGCGCGGACTACATCGCCGTGGTCGTCTCGACCGGGGTGGGCGGTGGCATCGTGCTCGACGGGCGATTGCTCGGCGGCCGGTTGGGCAACGCGGGCCACGTGGGCCACATGGTCGTCGAGCCCGCCGGGCGGAAGTGCCACTGCGGCGCCCAAGGCTGTCTGGAGGCCGAGGCGTCGGGCACGGCGTTGGCCGACATCACGGGCCAGCCGGCCCGGCTCGCGCCGGCCGTCGTGGTGGAACGGGCCGGGACGCTCGTCGGCCGTGCGCTCGCGTCGGTGGTCAACCTGCTGGACCTGCCGCTGGCGGTGGTGAGCGGATCCGTGGCACTCGGTTTCGGCGCCCCCTTCTTCCGAGCGGCCCAGGCCGAGATGGACCGGCTGTGCCGGCTGGAGTTCGCCCGCGGTGCGCGGGTGGTCCCGGGGGGCTTGGGGGACCGGGGCCCGCTGATCGGCGCCGCCAAGGTCGGGCTGTGCGGATCTGCCGGGGCGGGAGGGGAGTGACCGCGGTGACGGGGGTCACAGGAGTGGCGGACGCGAAGACTGACGAGCGCGCGCGGTGGGGCCGTGCGGCGGCCGTCGTGGCGCGGGCCGTCTTGGCCCACCCCTCATTGTGGTGGGCCTCCGCAGGTGCCCTCCGGCGGATGGCGCGCCGGGGGTGGTGGCATCGCGCACCGTTCCTGCCCGTGCCGGGGGAGGCGTATTGGCGGTTCCGGCTCGTCACCGCCTACGGGGGCGATGGCGAGGGCGCGGCACTGACTCCGTTCGACGTCGTGGCCTACCTCCGGTGGTGTCAGAGGTCACGTCCTCGCCGCGGATAGCCTCTTTGCGTATGGAGCGGGTGCTCCTCCTCAACGCGACCTACGAGCCGCTTGCCCTCGTCTCCGATCGCCGTGCCGTCGTTCTCATGCTCGCGGGCCGAGCCGAGGCCGTCGCGATCCGTGAGGACTGCAAGGTCTTCCACTCCGCGAGGCTCGAGATAGAGGTGCCGTCGATCGTGCGCCTCGCGCACATGGTGCGCATCCCACGATGGGCGCGCACGCCACCCGTCACGCGTCGATCGGTCCTCCGCCGCGACGGAGGGCTGTGTGTCTACTGCTCCCAGCCGGCCGACACGATCGACCATGTGATCCCGCGCAGCCGTGGCGGCACGCACGACTGGTTCAACGTCGTCGCCGCCTGCAAGCGCGACAATCTCGTGAAGGCTGACCAATTGCTCTCCGAGTTGGGTTGGACGCTCCGGGTGAAGCCTGCGCCCCCCGACGGGCACCTGTGGCGGTTGCGCCATCTGTCGGATGTGGACCCGCTGTGGGAGCCGTATCTCGCTGCAGCCTCCTGAGGGTTGTCCTCGTCGCAGCAACTCTTCGACGTCGAGCAGTTCCGACCCGAGCGGCGACGGGTGGCCGTCGCCCGCGAGGTCCCGGGTGCGACCCTGGTGCTGGGGAGCACGCAGCCCACCGAGCTGGTGGACCCACCGGCGATGCGCCGACGGGGCGTCGAGTTGGCCCGGCGGCGAGGCGGGGGAGGGGCGGTCTACCTCGAGCCGGGCCGCCAGCTGTGGCTGGACGCGTGGATACCGAGGGACGACCCCCTCTGGTCGGGCGACGTCTCCGCCGCGGCGGAGTGGGTCGGCGCGTGGTGGGTGGACGCTCTGGCGCGCCGGGGGCAGCGCGGCTTCCACGTCCACCGGGGGCGTTCCGTCCCGGGTGAATTCGGGGAGCTCGTGTGCTTCGCCGGCCGCGGCCCGGGCGAGGTCTTCCACGGCAGCCAGAAGGTGGTCGGTCTCTCACAGTGGCGGTCGCGCGAAGGCGCGCTCTTCTCCGCGTGCGCCTACCTGCGTTGGGAGCCGGCATCGCTCCTCGAGCTCCTCTACGTGGACGAATTCACGCAGGCGGAGTTGGACCGCGGCGTGACCGAGGTCGCCATCGGGCTGCAGCAGCTCGAGCCGTCCGTCGCGGACTTGGGTGGTGTGCGGGACGCTCTGTTGGAGTCGTTTCCGTCGCTGGGTCCGCCGCCGAGGCCGGGCGACTGACGAGCGCGGAGGACTGCCGCGGCGCACGCGCCGCGCGCTGAGTCCCGCGAGCGCTTCCCGCCGCCGTCTCCCGGTCACGAGTCGTCGTCGCGTCGCGCTCGTCGAGTCTCGTCGCGTGCTCTCGGCGTCCCCGGCGCCGTCGCGCCGCGGAAGAGAACGGTCGCGACGGGCCCGAGTTCTGCGGGGTTCGTCCCCTCCCGGCGGAGCCGCGGCAGGCCGCCGGGAGCCGGTCGGCGCGGAGGGACCCGGTGGGCACTTCCGGGGCCCTTCCGCGAGCCGGCGCGGGCCGGGGAGGGCGCGCGGGGTTGCATTTGGGTTGCCGGGGGTACATGGTGGTTGTGTGGTGGAGGAAAATGGCGTAAAGTGGTTCGAAATGGTGTAACCGGGCGTCAAAGGACGCAAACCAGGGAGCGTCGTGGGAGATCGGGCTGGTGGCAGGCTTCGTCGGGAGGTACGAGCACTCGCTCGACACGAAGGGCAGGGTGATCCTGCCTGCGAAGTTCCGTGGCCAGTTCGAGCGCGGCGGCTACCTCACCCAGAACTCGGAGGGTTGCCTCGCACTCTGGACGCCGGGGGAGTTCGAGCGACAGATGGAGTCCATGCAGGAGCGGGCCGAGGGGGGGCGCTCGGACAGGAACCGGGCGCGGATCTGGGCCTCGAACTCGGCCGAGGTCGAGATCGATCGGCAGGGGCGCATGCCGATCCCGGCGCATCTACGCGCGTTCGCGGGGTTGGACGCCGACGTGCTCGTGCACGGTGCCATCGACCGGGTCGAGCTGTGGAACCCCGCGGCCTGGGCCGAACGGGTGATGCCCGAGGAGAGCTGGCTCCTCGAGGGCGACGCCGAGTAGTGGAAGATCGACGGGAACCGGCAGTACAGACAACACGGACAAGACAGACAACACGGACAAGACAGTCAACAGAAAGGACGGCAACAGGGACGGCCACACCCGACACGACGACATCCACATTTCGAACGAACTGGACCATGTGCAGCTCCTCGACCGGTACGCGGGAAGTCCACTCCACCCACTTCCTCGCTGGGCGTCCGGATCTCCACCTCCCTCTCGACCCACCGGCCGGGGGGCTGCAGATGGCCCACTCGTTCGAACACATCCCCGTGCTGCGCGACGAAGTGGTGTCGCTCTTCGCGTCCGCGCCCCCGGGCGTGCTGGTCGACGCGACGGTCGGCGGGGGCGGTCACGCGGCGGCGCTCCTGGAGGCGTATCCAGGGCTGCGCGTCGCCGGCATGGATCGCGACCCCGTGGCTCTCGAGGCTGCCCGCATCCGGTTGGCTCCGTTCGGGGACCGGGTCACTCTGATCCGGTCCCCGTTCTCGGCGTTGGAGGAGGTCGTCTCCTCCGAGCTCGGGCTCGGGCCCGAGTCTCTGTCGGGGGTCCTGCTCGACCTCGGTGTCAGCTCGCCGCAGCTCGACCGGGCGGAGCGGGGATTCTCGTATCGAGTCGACGGGCCGCTCGACATGCGGATGGATCCGGCCGCCGGCGTGACGGCGGCCGACCTCGTGAACGGCCTCTCGGAGGAGGCGCTGACGGCCCTCTTCCGTGAGAACGGAGAGGGGCGGCTGTCGGGGCGCATCGCCCGGGCGGTCGTGGGGGCCCGGCCACTGACCTCGACGAGGGAGCTGGCCGAAGTCGTGGCGGCGGCGGTGCCGGCGGCGGTCCGCCGCAAGGGCCATCCCGCCCGCCGGGTGTTCCAGGCGCTGCGGATAGAGGTGAACGACGAATTGGGCCAGCTCCGCCTGGCGCTCCCCGTCGCCCTGTCGCACCTGGCCGTCGGTGGCGTGTGCGCTGTCATCAGCTACCACTCCGGTGAGGACCGACTCACCAAGCAGGTCTTCGCCGACGCCGCCTCCGGAGGGTGTGTGTGCCCACCGAGCCTGCCCTGCGTGTGCGGTGCGGTCTCCCGGCACCGCCTGCTGTTCCGCGGGGCACGCAAGCCGTCAACGTCGGAGGTCGCCGCCAACCCGCGTTCGGAAAGTGCCCGGCTGCGCGCCATCGCGCGGACGGACGCCGCCTGATGGCACCGCCGTCGGCGGCGACCGCGGCGCCGGCACGCCGGCACGCCGGGGGACACAGCCCGGCGCGTCGCTGGGGCCGTGGTGCCGGCACCGCCGCCCCCGAGACCCGCCGGCCGCCACTCCGGGTCGTTCCGGGTCGGACAAAGCCGCGCACCGCGGCCGGGACAGGGGCGGGGCGCACACGCCCGGTCACCCGGCGTGGGCGCCCCTTCAACATCGTGGCCGTCTCCCTCGTGGTGTCGGCGCTCCTGGCTGTGGTCGTCGCCCAGGCGATGCTGGCGAACGGCCAGGTCAGATTGTCCGCGCTGGAGCACCGGCTCTCGCTCGAGCAGGGCGCACACCGGCAGGCCGAGCTGGCGGTGTCCGAGCTCGAGACGCCCTCGCGGATCGTCGCCGCCGCGGGGGGCCAGCTCCACATGGTGCGGCCGGCCAACATCGTCGAGCTGCCCTACGTCTCGTTGTCCGCTCCCGTCGCCACACCGAAGGTGACGCCGGCGCCTCCGCCTCCGCCTCCGCCTCCGGCCACGACGTCGACGACCTCGGCGGCGGGTTCGGGTACGGGTTCCGGATCTGCCACGAGCACCGGCGCGTCGGGAGCCTCCTCGACGACCGGGACCGCGACCGCCACCGCAACCTCGATCCCATGAGCAGCACGACGCGACCCGAGATTCGCGCGGCGCGCGCCGGCTCGAGCAGAGGGAAGGCCGCAACCGGTGGGGCCACGCGGTCGGCCAGGCCGCCGGCGCGGTCGGCGGGGCGGTCGGCGGGACGCGCGTCGGGCGCGCGACGGGACGCGCGTCGGGGCGCGCGACGGGGCGCTCGACGCCGCGGCAGCCCGCCACGCGCACGACGACGACCAAGCCCGCACGCCACCCCCGCACGACCGCCCCGTCGCGTCGCACGACAGCGCGGTCGACCGCCGCAGCGGTGGCCCGTCCGAGCCCGCGCGCCCGCCAGCGCCCACAACCGCGCCCACAACCACGGACAAGACCGCACCGGCCGGCGGCCAAGGTCGCACGCCTCGGCCCACGGGGCTCCTGGGCGAGCGGGACCTTCCAGCGGCGGGTCCGCCTGGTCCGGCTCGCGCTGGTCCTGGCCCTCGTGCTCCTGGTGGCGCGCCTGGTCGACGTGCAGGTCCTGCACGCCGGCGCCTATCAGGCGGCGGCGCGCGGGGAGTCCGCCATCACGGTCTCGCTGCCGTCCGTGCGCGGCGGCATCTTCGCCCGTGACGGGTCACCGCTGGCGATGTCGGTGCCGACCGATGACGTGGTGGCCGACGACTTCCAAGTGGCCCACCCCGTGCAGACCGCGCTCGCGCTGTCGCCTCTGCTGAATGTGCCGGCCACCACGCTCGCGACCGAGCTGCACCGACCCACGGGCTACGTCGTCCTGGCCCACCAGCTCTCCCAGTCGTTGGGCCAGAAGATCGCCGCCGACGCCATCCCGGGGATCACGCTGGTGGCCGACTCCAAGCGGCAGGTGCCGAACTCGAACCTGGCGGCGCCGGTGGTCGGGTTCACCAACGCCGCCGGGCAGGGTGCCGCAGGCATCGAGTACGGCTCCAACCGCCTGTTGGCCGGTACGGCCGGCAGGGAGACGATCATGGAGTCGCCCTCCGGCGTGGCCCTGCCGCAGTCGCCGGTCACGGACCAGTCGCCGACGGTCGCGGGCACGGGCCTGGAGCTCACGCTCGACACCCAGCTGCAGTACGAGTCCGAGCAGGCACTGGCCAAGGCGATCGAGTCCTCCAACGCGGTCAGCGGCACCGCCGTCGTGATGGACGTCAAGACCGGCCAGATCCTCTCCATGGCCAACCTCGTGGCCACCCACCCGGGCCCGCTCGGCGCCCCGACCAGCTCGGGTGCCACGGCAGCGCCCGGAGGGGTCGTCCCGATCGGGCCGCACGACGCCGTCGACGAGGCGCCCAGCAACCTGGCGGTCACGCAGCTCTACGAGCCGGGCTCGGTCTTCAAGCTCGTCACCTTCTCCGCCGCCCTGCAGGACGGACTGATCAACCCCAACACCGTGTTCACCGTGCCCGACCAGATCAAGCTGGACGGATCGACCTTCCACGACGCCGAGCCGCACCCGACCGAGGCGCTCACCGCGACGCAGATCCTGGCGCAGTCCTCCAACATCGGCACGTCGGAGATCGCGCAGGGCGTCGGTGAGCAGCGGCTGCTCGCGCAGGTCAAGACACTGGGCTTCGGGCAGCCGAGCGGCATGAGCTTCCCCGGGGAGTCGCCCGGCCTGCTCGCCACCGCCGCGCAGTGGGAGCCGACCGACTACGTGTCACTGCCCATCGGCCAGGTGGACGCCGTCAACGCCCTGCAGGTCCTCGATGCGTACAACACGGTGGCTGACGGAGGCGTCTACGTCGCACCCAAGCTCGTGCAGGCGACGGTCAGCCCTTCCGGGGCGTTGACCAAGACCGCACCCTCCGCCACGCACACCGCCATCTCGCCCTCGGTCGACGGCGAGCTCACGAACATGCTCGAGCAGGTGGTGAACACCGGAACCGGAACCAGCGCCGCGGTGCCCGGCTACACCGTGGCCGGCAAGACGGGGACGTCCCAGATCCCGACGCAGGGCCACGACTCCTACGTGCCGGGCGCCTACATGGCCTCGTTCGTGGGCTTCGCTCCGGCGGCCAACCCCACCCTCTCCATGATCGTCGTCCTGGACCGGCCCACCCCGATCTTCGGTGGCACCGTGGCCGCGCCGGTGTTCTCCCAGATCATGAGCTATGCCCTGCACCGCTACGACATCCCGACCACCCCCGGCGCACAGACGCCCAGCACCCCTGCGGGATCGACCCCCGTGTCAGCGGCCGACCAGGCCCAGGACATCACGTGACACTGCTCCACATCCCCCTTGCGGGTGGGACGCAGGGGTGTCCGGGGCATGCAACGCTGTCGGGTCGACCATGCGAACCGTGCCCATGAACCTCCTCTTCGACGACATCGAGGTGATCGAGTCGGTCGGGGATCCCTCGACGGTGGACGTGGGGGGCATCACGCACGACAGCCGGAGGGTCGTACCGGGGGACCTCTTCTGCTGTGTCCCCGGTCAGGTCAGCGACGGGCACGTGCACGCGGCCGAGGCGGTGGAGCGCGGCGCCGTCGGCCTCCTCTGCGAGCACTTCATCCCCGAGCTCCTCGGCCGCGAAGTGGTGCAGACCCGGATCGCCCGGGGAACCATGCGCCCCGTCATGGCCAGGATCGCCGCCTCCTTCTACGGGTTCCCGGCCCGCGACCTCCTCACGATCGGCGTGACCGGCACCAACGGCAAGACGACCGTGACGCAGCTCCTGGGCGACCTGCTCGGCGCCACCGGGCGGCCCACCAACGTGATGGGGACGCTCTCGGGGGCGCGGACGACGCCGGAGGCGACCGAGGTGCAGCGGATCCTGGCCGGTGTGCGCGACCGGCAGAAGTCCGACGGCGCCCGGCACGCCGTCGCCATGGAGGTGTCGAGCCACGCGCTGGTCCAGGCGCGGGTCGAGGGCATCCATTTCGACGTGGCCGTCTTCACGAACCTCAGCCACGATCACCTCGACTACCACGGCACGATGGAGGACTACTTCGAGGCCAAGGCCAGTCTCTTCACCGCACGCCGCGCGCTGCGCGGGGTCGTCCACGCGGACGATGCCTGGGGCCGGCTGCTGCTGGAGCGCTCACGGATCCCGACCGTCGCGGTGCACCACAGCGATGCCACCGACGTGGTGCTTCGGCCGGGGCACACCGAGTTCACCTGGCGCGGCCAGCGGATCACGACGCCGCTCACCGGCGCCATCAACGTCGACAACACCCTGCTGGCCGCCGAGGCGGCGCTGGCACTCGGCGAGCGCAACCTCGGGCCCGAGGAGATCGCACGGGCACTCTCGCACGTGGCCCCCGTCCCCGGAAGGCTGCAGGTCGTCGCCGCGCCGCGGGGACCGAGCGGCGGCGAGGCGCCGGCCGAGCAGGAAGCCCCGTTCACCGTGCTCGTGGACTACGCCCACACCCCGGCCGGGCTCGAGGTCGTGCTGGGGGAGGCACGGTCCCTGGCGGTCGGCGGTCGGGTCCTGGTGGCCTTCGGCTGCGGGGGGGACCGGGACCGGGCCAAGCGACCCCTCATGGGCGCCGTCGCCGAGCGCCTGAGCGACCTCGCGTACGTCACGTCGGACAACCCGCGGCGCGAAGACCCGCTCGCGATCATCGAAGAGGTGCTGGGAGGGATTCCCGGCGGGAGCGCCAACCAGGGCGTCGTCGTCGAGCCCGACCGCGGCACGGCCATCCGCCGTGCCATCGGCGACGCCGCGCCCGGGGACGTGGTCGTCCTGGCGGGGAAGGGCCACGAGACGTACCAGGAGATCGGCGGGGAGCGACGTCCCTTCGACGACGCGGTCGAGGCGCGCCGGGCGCTGGCCGCTCGATACACGTCATCGGGCCCGGGAGCCGGGGCGAGGAGCGTGACGGCCACCTGCATCGTCTTCGGCGGCGCGTACCCGGGGGTCTGACGCCAACGTGCTCGGACTGCTTGTCTCGGGGAGCGTCGCGCTGTGGATCGCCATCCTCGCCACCCCCTTTCTCATCCGCTACTTCCGCAGCCGTCAGATCGGCCAGCACATCAGGGAGGACGGCCCCGCCACGCACAGCGCGAAGGCGGGCACGCCGACCATGGGCGGCATCGCCATCGTGGGCTCGGTCGTCCTCGGATACGCCATCGGGCACATCGGCACCGAGATCCGCTTCTCCCGGACGGGCTACCTCGTCATCGGCGTCATCGTGGCCTTCGGGCTCATCGGGTACGTGGACGACTCCATCAAGGTGCGCCACCGCCGAAGCCTGGGCCTCAACAAGCGCGGGAAGGCGGCGGCGCAGCTCGCGTGCGCGCTCGTGTTCGCCGAGCTGGCGGTGCACTGGGCCCACGTGCCGACGACGCTCTCGTTCACCCGTTCCGCCGCCATCGGGGTCAACCTCGGCGAGCCCGTGTGGGTCATCTTCGCCGTTCTGGTGATGGTCGGCGCGTCCAACGCCGTGAACATCACCGACGGCGTGGACGGGCTGGCGGCCGGGTCGGGGACGTTCTGCTTCGCCGTGCTCTCCATCATGGGGTACTGGATCTTCCGCCACGTCTCCATCTACCACGTGCTGCCGGCGTCGGCGATCGACCTCTCCCTCGTCTCGGTCGCGCTGGCGGGGGCGTGCATCGGGTTCCTGTGGTGGAACGCCGCCCCGGCCAAGATCATCATGGGCGACACCGGGTCGCTGGCCATCGGCGCCGGGCTGGCGGCGCTGTGCCTGCTCCTCAACCTCGACCTGCTGCTCCTCGTCATCGGGGGCCTCTTCGTCATGGAGACCCTGTCGGTCATCCTCCAGGTCATCAGCTTCCGGGTGTTCCACCGGCGCATCTTCCGCATGGCGCCCATCCACCACCACTTCGAGCTCGGCGGCTGGCCGGAGACCACGGTGATCGTCCGCTTCTGGATACTCGGCGGGCTCTTCTGCGCGCTCGGCCTCGGCATCTTCTACGGCGACTTCCTCACGGTGGCGAAGTTCACGTGACGCGCCGCCAACCCATCGGGCCGCGCCGCCGCGCGCGGGCGACCCTCCGCCACTTCGACGGCCCGGTGCGGGAGACTGGTGCCGTGCATCGGGTGTCGGACCGTGCAGAGGGGCGCGCCCGCTTCCGGGGGGAGCGGCGGCGGTGACGCCGGCCGTGAAGGTGAACCAAGGTCGCCGGGCCGACCGCACGTCGTCGGCCGGGCTTACCATCGGCGGGCGGCACGTGCCGATCTCGACCCTGCTGCTGGTCGACGTCGCGTTGCTCTGCGTGATCGGCCTCGTGATGGTGGGCACCGCGTCGTCGGTGGTCTCCATCGCCACCTACGGCACGCCGTGGTCGATCCTCATCCGCGAGGGCATGTGGATGGCGATCGGGGCCATCGCGCTCGGCGTGGCGCGGCGCGTGGACTACCGGAGCCTGCGCCGCTTCAGCCCGCTGCTCCTGCTGGTGACGTTCGGCCTCCTCTTCGTCGTGCTCGTGCCGGGCCTCGGCGTCCACGCGATGGGGTCGAGCCGCTGGGTGGGCTTCGGGCAGTTCCGCCTGCAGCCCTCCGAGCTGATGAAGCTGGCGCTCACCTTGTTCGCCGCCGACTTCATCTCCCGCCGCCTCGATGAGGACGCCACCGACCGCCGCATCATCGGGCCGCTCCTCCTCGTGACCGGCTTCGCCTGCGTCCTGATCCTCGCCCAGCCCGACATGGGGACGGCCATGGTCCTCGGCGTCATCGCGCTGGCCCTCCTCTTCGTCTCGGGCGTGCGGCTCGGCCCGGTCATGAAGGTCATGGCCGCCCTGGTCGCCGTCGCCCTGGTCGTGGCGGTGGCGTCGCCCTACCGCCGGGCCCGGCTGCTCTCGTTCATGGACCCCTCCGCGCACAGCTCGGGCTCGGGGTACCAGGTCATGCAGTCGCTCATCGGGCTGGGATCGGGCCACCTCTACGGCGCCGGCCTCGGCGGCGGGCAGGCGCAGTGGGGCTTCCTGCCCAACGCGCACACCGACTTCATCTTCTCGGTGATCGGAGAGGAGCTCGGCATCGCGGGCGCCCTCTTGGTGCTGGCCCTCCTCGGCGCCTTCCTCTGGCTCGGCATCCGGGCCGCGATGCAGTCGGTGGACCGCTTCGGCGCCCTGCTCGCGCTCGGGCTCATGGCCTGGGTGGGGGCGGAGACCGTCATCAACGTGGGCGCGGTGGTCGGCGTGCTGCCGGTGACCGGGATCCCGTTGCCGTTCATCTCGTTCGGCGGGTCGTCGCTCGTGATCACCATGGCCGCCGCCGGTGTGCTCATCAGCGTCGCCCGCAAGGGCGAGGCCGGGAGCTCGCTGCGCCTCGCGGGGTCGGGCGGCGGTCGGGCCCGGGGCGGGCACCGCGGGAGCGCCTCGTCGAGCCGCCCCCGTCCGGCCTCGGGCGCCGCACGAGGCCGGTGACCGCCCGGCGCGGCACGGTGATCGCGGGCGGTGGGACGGGCGGTCACGTCGTTCCCTCGCTGCAGGTCGCCCGTGCCCTCGTGCTGCGCGGGCACGCGGCCGGCACGATCGAGCTCTACGGCTCGCGGCGTGGGCAGGAGGCCGCCACGTGGCCGGCTCTCGAATTCCCCTACACGCTCCTGCCCGGCCGCGGGCTCCGGCGCAGCATGCGGCCGGCGGCCTGGTGGGCCAACGCCGGCGCGGTCGTGGCCCTCGTCTGGGCCTGTGCCCGGGCCTTGGGCTCGTTCGTGGCACGGCGCCCGCGGGTGGTCGTCATCGTGGGCGGGTACGCCAGCTTCCCGGCCGGCCTGGCGGCCGTGTTGACCAGGGTCCCGCTCGTCTCGGTCAACACCGATGCGGTGCCGGGCGCCGTCAACGGCCTGCTGGGCCGCTTCGCCGCGGCCAACGCCGTGGCGTTCGACGGGACCGACCTGCCGCGGGCCCACGTGACCGGCACCCCCGTCAGGCCCGAGCTCGCCGACCTGGACCGGTCGGCCGCCACGCGGGCGCACGGCCGGGCGGCGCTCGGCCTGCCGCCCGAGCGCCAGACGGTGGCGGCGGTCGGCGGATCGCTTGGCGCGCTGCGGATCAACCGGGCCGTGGCGGAGTTGGCCGCCACCTGGGCCGACGACGAGCGGCGTGCCCTCTACCACGTCACCGGGCGGCGCGACTACGAGGCGTTCGCGCCGGCGCAGGGAGCGCTCACGACGGGAGGCGCCGACGGGCTGAGCTACCGCGTCGTCGCCTTCGAGGACAGGATGCCCGACCTGTACGCGGCGGCGGACGTGTGCGTGACACGGGCCGGTGCCATGACGGTGGCCGAGTTGTTGGTGGCGGGGGTCCCGGCGATCCTCGTGCCGCTCCCGGGTGCGCCCCGCGACCACCAGACGCGCAACGCGGAGGCGCTCGTCGGCATGGGCGCGGCGGTGCATCTCCCGGATCCCGACTGCACGGGACGGCGGCTCGCCGACGAGCTCGACGCCCTGCTGTCCGACCCCGAGCGCCTGCGCGCCATGAGCGATGCCGCCCGTGAGCACGCGCACCCCGACGCGGCCGATCGGGTCGCCGAGCTGGTCGACGCCCATGCCCGCTGACGCCGGCACCCCGGAGCCGCTCGACCTCGCCGTGCCGCGGCACATCCACGTCGTCGGCATCGGCGGCGCGGGCATGAGCGCCATCGCGCTGGTGCTGCGGGCGATGGGCCACACGGTCTCGGGCTCGGACCTGAAGGACTCGCCGGTGGCCGAGCGCCTGCGCTCGCACGGCATCTCGGTGGCCGTGGGCCACCGGTCCGGGAACGTGGCCGGCGCCGACGCGGTGACGTACTCGCCGGCGGTGCCGCCGGAGAACGCCGAGCTGGTCCGGGCGGGGGCGGACGCGATCCCCGTCGTCCCTCGCTCCGAAATCCTGGCCGCCGTCTGTGCCACCCGGAGCTGCCTCGCCGTGGCCGGGACGCACGGCAAGACGACGACGGCCTCGATGCTGTCGCTGATCCTCGTGGAGGCGGGGCTGCGGCCCTCCTTCGTCATCGGGGCCGACGTCAACGAGATCGGCACCAACGCGGTGTGGGACTCGGGGGAGTGGCTCGTCGTGGAGGCGGACGAGAGCTACGGGACGTTCCGGGCGATCCGTCCCGACCTGGCCGTCCTCACCAACGTCGAGCCCGACCACCTCGACTACTACGGGACCTTCGAGGCGCTGCGCGGCGCCTTCGCCTCGTTCCTGGCGAGCGCCCGCCGCGGTGCGGTCGTGAGCTCGGACGACCCCGAGGCGGCGGCCATCGGCCGGGAGCACGGCGCCGTGACCGTGGGGTCCACCGCGGGGTCGACCTACGCCATCGCCGACCTCGACCTGCAGCGCAGCTCCGTGTCGTTCCGCCTGCGCGGGCCCGACGCAGAGTTGGGCACTCTGCACATCGGGGTCCCCGGGCTGCACAACGCCCGCAACGCGGCAATGGCCACCGTGGCGGCGCTCCAGGCCGGGGCGCCCTTCGCGGCGGCCCAGGCGGCGCTGGCCCGCTTCGCCGGCGTGACGCGCCGGTTCGAGTTCCGGGGCGAGGTGCACGGTGTCACCTTCGTCGACGACTACGCCCACCTGCCGACCGAGGTGCGCGCCGCGCTCGCCACCGCGAGGACCGGCGGCTGGTCACGCGTGGTGGCGGTGTTCCAACCGCACCGGTTCTCGCGCACCGCCGCGCTCGCCACCCAGTTCGGCTCGGCGTTCGGCGACGCCGACGTGCTGGTGGTCACCGACGTCTACAGCGCGGGCGAGCGAGCGGTCCCGGGCGTCTCGGGCCGGCTCGTGGCCGACGCGGTGCGGGCCCAGGACCCGAGGCTGCCGGTGACCTACGCACCGGGCTGGGAGGAGCTGCGCCGCGCCGTCGGGGCGGCGCTCCGGCCGGGCGATCTGTGCCTCACCCTGGGCGCGGGCGACCTGACCACGCTGCCCGACGAGCTGCTCGACGCGCCCACGTGGTGACGCCGGCCCCCGAGTTCCTCGCCCTGGCCCGCGTGCTGGGGGAGCGGGCGACGCTGGCGAGGCCGCTGGGGCCCTTGACCACCTACGGCGTCGGCGGTCCGGCCGCCCTCTCCGTCGAGGTCGAGACCGAGGAGGACCTCGCGGCCGTGCTGGCGGCGCTGCGTGAGGTCGCCCCGGGCGGCGTGGGGATCCCCCTCTTCGTGATCGGGCGCGGCTCCAACCTCTTGGTGTCCGACGCCGGCTTCGCGGGGGTCGTGCTGCATCTCGGTGCGGGCTTCGCGGGCCTCGAGCTGCCCGGGACGGGCGGCGCGCCGGAGGTGCGGGCCGGCGCCGCGCTGGCTCTCCCCGTGCTGGCCCGCCGGGTGGCCGATGCGGGGTGGTCGGGCCTGTCGTGGGCGGTGGGCGTGCCGGGATCGGTCGGCGGGGCGGTGCGCATGAACGCCGGGGGCCACGGCTCGGACATGGCTGCGTGCCTCGTGCGCTACCGCTGGGTCGACCTCCTGGACGGCTCCGGCGCGACCGACGAGGTTGGCCACCTGGCCTACGGCTACCGGACGTCGTCGGTGACGCCCACACGGCTCGTGCTGGAGGCGACCCTCAGGGTGGCCGCGGGATCGGCGGAGGCCGAGCAGGAGGAGGTCTCGGCCATCGTGCGCTGGCGACGGGAGCACCAGCCGGGCGGGTCCAACGCCGGCTCGGTCTTCACGAACCCGGAGGGCGACTCGGCGGGGCGCCTGATCGAGTCGGCCGGCCTGAAGGGGTTCCGGCTCGGCACGGCTCACGTGTCGGAGAAGCACGCCAACTTCATCCAGGCGGACCGGGGAGGGAGCGCCGGCGACGTGCACGCGCTGATGGAGCACGTGCGCGCCGTCGTCGCCGAGCGCTGCGGCGTGACGCTGCGCACGGAGGTCCGCCTCCTGGGATTCGACGAGGGGAAGACTGGTGCGGTGCGGGCGAGCGACGACGACCGGCAGGGCGATGGCCGGCGCCATGGTGCCGCGCCCGGGGCGCAGCCATGACGGAGGTCGGTGTGAAGGAGCCGAAGGCCCGTCAGCGGCGCGGCGGTGACGGTCGTGGCGGCGGCGGGGGGCGTGGTCGTGGCGGTCGTGGCTGGGAGTGGCCGTGGGCGCGTGGCCGGGGCGCCCACGGTGCCAAGGCGGGGCGCGGCGGGCGCGCCGAGAGCAGTGGCCGCAGTGGCCGCAGTGGCCGCAGTGGGCGCGCCGCCCGCATCGATCCCCGCATCTCGGCCCGGCGGACGAAGGTCATCCGGGAGCAGGGGCGCCGCCGCCTGATCGTGCTCGCCTTCGGGCTCGCCGGCACGGCCGTCCTCGTCGGCGCCTGGTTCCTGATTCACTCGCCCGCGTTCTCGGCCCGCTCGGTGACCGTGACCGGCGCCGTGCACGAGTCGGCGGCGCAGGTCGTCGCCCAGGCCGGGTTGGCCGCCCGCCCGCCGCTGCTCGACGTCGACGCCGGCGCGGCGGCCGCGGCGATCGAGCGCCTGCCGTGGGTGCTGACCGCCACCGTGCAGGTCTCGTGGCCCGACGGCGTGCACATCGCGGTGACCGAGGAGGTCCCGCGGTTCGTCGTGGGCGTGACGGGCGGGCAGTGGGCCTCCCTCAGCGCGGACGGCAGGGTGCTGAGCGTGGCGCCGGCCCGCCCGCCGGGGCTGCTCCTGCTCTCGGTGCCCCAGCTCCCCGGGCCGCTCGGGAGCGTGCTCGCCGCCAGGGACGAGCCGGGGCTCCGCGTGGCCTCGACGCTGCCCGCCTCCTTCGCCGCGCAGGTGACGGGGGTCACGGTGGAGCCCGCGGGCTGGGTGCAGCTGGCCATGACGACGCCGATCGCGGTGGACATCGGGACGGCGACACAGCTCACCGCCAAGTACGAGGACGTGTCGTCGATCCTGGCGGGAGCGACCCTGCACAACGGGGATGTGATCGACGTCAGCGTCCCCGACGCGCCGACGGTGACGTCGGGGTGACGCAGCGTGACGCAGCGTGACGTAGGATGCTTGACCTGCCTGAACACCCCCCGTATGGTGGGGCCACGTTGCCGCACTGTGAACATCAACCTTCCCCAAAGGTTCAGGGATTGCTTGCTGGGCGCGCGTCGCCGGTGACGGCGGGCGGAATGTATCAGTGTGCAACCGGTCGGCGATCGACCCGAGGACGAGGGAGTTCATGACGACCGTGCCTTCCCAGGGCAACTACCTGGCAGTCATCAAGGTGGTCGGGGTCGGGGGCGGGGGCGTCAACGCCGTCAACCGGATGATCGACTCGGGCCTGCGTAACGTCGAGTTCATCGCGGCCAACACCGATGCCCAGGCGCTGCTGATGAGCGACGCCGACCTCAAGCTGGACCTCGGGCGCCAGCTGACCCGGGGCCTCGGCGCCGGCAGCGACCCCGAGGTGGGGCGCCTCGCGGCCGAGGAGCACCGCCCCGAGATCGAGGAGGCGCTGCAGGGTGCCGACATGGTGTTCATCACCGCCGGCAAGGGCGGCGGCACCGGTACCGGTGCCTCGCCCGTGGTGGCCGAGGTCTCCAAGGCGCTGGGCGCGCTGACGATCGGGGTGGTGACCCGCCCCTTCACGTTCGAGGGCCGGCGACGCGCCATGCAGGCCGAGAAGGGGATCCAGCTCCTCAAGGAGAAGGTCGACACACTCATCGTCATCCCGAACGACCGGTTGCTCACCGTGTCGAACGACAAGACGAGCATGGTGAATGCGTTCAAGATGGCCGACGAGGTCCTGCTGCAGGGCGTGCGCGGCATCACCGACCTCATCACCGTGCCGGGCCTCATCAACACCGACTTCGCGGACGTGAAGATGGTCATGACGAACGCGGGCACGGCCATCATGGGCATCGGCTCCTCCATCGGCGAGGGCCGGGCGGCCAATGCGGCGCGGGCGGCCATCACCTCCCCGCTGCTGGAGGCGTCGATCGAAGGGGCACGCGGCATGGTCCTCAACATCGCCGGTGGCTCGGACCTCGGGCTCTTCGAGGTGAACGAGGCGGCCGAGATCATCCACGCCGTCGCGCACCCCGACGCCAACATCATCTTCGGCGCCGTCATAGACGACAACATGGGTGACGAGGTGCGCGTGACGGTGATCGCCGCCGGGTTCGAGCGCTGGGAGGAGGGCGTGGGCGGGTCCAAGTCCGACCTGGCCTCGTCGATCTTCGCCACGCCCGAGCCGGTGGACATCTTCGCGGACGCCACCGGGTCGGAGGACGAGCTCGACCTGGGTGACGACGATTTCGACGTCCCCTCCTTCCTCCGCTAGCAGCGAGGTCGCAGCGAGGCTGACGGCCGTCCGGACGCGCATCGAGCGCGCGGGCGGCGACCCCGCCCGGATCCGGGTCGTGGGCGTCACCAAGGGCTTCGGTCCCGACGCGGTGCGCGCCGCGTACGACGCCGGGCTGCGCGACCTGGGTGAGAACTACGCGGCCGAGATCGTCGCCAAGGCTGCGGCGTTCGGTCCGCCGGCGCCGCCGGCGGCGGTGGCGGCGGAGGGCGGAGGCGACCGGGTCGTGTGGCACTTCCTCGGGGCGGTGCAGCGCAACAAGGTGGCGATGCTCGCGCCCGTGGTCGGGCTGTGGCAGAGCGTGGCCCGCGTGGCCGAGGGCGCCCGGATCGCCCGCTTCGCGCCCGGGGCCAAGGTGCTGGTGCAGGTCGACACGACCGGCCTGGCGGGACGCAACGGCTGCCCGCCCGGGGAGGTGGGTGACGTGGTGGCGCGGCTGACCGATCTGGGGCTGGACGTCAGGGGTCTCATGACGGTGGCGGCCCCCGGTCCGGCCGCCGCGAGGGTGGCGTTCGAGTCGGTGGGGCGGCTGGCCGACCGGCTGGGGCTGGAGGAGCGCTCGATGGGCATGACCGACGACCTCGAGGCCGCGGTGGCCGCGGGCACGACCATGGTGCGGGTGGGCCGCGCCCTTTTCGGGGAGCGTCCGTCGCCCGGGGCAGCCTGAGGCGGATCTGAAGGGGAACCTCCGGTCGAGACGGACATGAGGCTCACCGGGAGCCTCATGCCCCGGGAACGGCCCGCAGCCCCTGCGTACGGACCTGCCCGGGTTGCCGAGCAGGCACTACGCTGTGGGTCGACAGGAGAAGGCATGTCACCCTCGTTCATGAAGAAGACCATGGTGTATCTCGGCCTGCTCGACGACGAGTACGACGAGTACGACGACCTGGAGGACCGGGCGCCGCGCGGGTTCTCGGCCGCCACGCGGGTGGAGCCCCGAGCCCAGGACTACGACCAGCCCGAGGAGTACAGCGGCGGCATGAGCAGGGTCCGCACGATCCCCCGCGAGTCGGCCGTGCCGAGCAACCAGTCGCGGCCGGCGCCGAGCAACGTCGCGCCCCGCCCGACCGCCGTGCGGGCCGTGCCGGTCGACCCCTCCATCAGCCCGTCCGCGGCGGCGCCCACCTCGGCCCGGGTGCACGTGGTGGCCCCATCGAGGTTCGGCGACGCCAAGGAGATCGCCGACCGCCTCAAGGACAACCGACCGGTGATCGTGAACCTCCAGATGGCCGATCGCGACCTGCAACGCCGCATGATCGACTTCTGCAGCGGGGTCACCTACGCCCTCAGCGGCGAGATGGAGAAGGTGGCCGACCAGGTGTTCCTGCTCGCCCCGACGAACGTGAAGGTGTCGGACGAGGAGCGGCAGCGCCTGGTCGAGCGCGGCTTCGGCCGCGACTAGACCCACTACCCTCCCTAGCTGGTGAGCGTTTTCCGCATCCTCGCGTGGCTGATCGAGGCCTACATCTGGTTCATCATGTTCCCCTACGCGATCCTGAGTTGGTTCCGGATCCAGCAGGGCACCACGCTGGCCCGGATCCAGCACTTCCTCTACCAGGCGACCGAGCCCGTCCTACGCCCGGTGCGCCGGATCATCCGCCCCATGGGGGGGCTCGACTTCTCCTTCTTGGTGGTGATCCTGGTGGCCCAATTCGTGCTGATCCCGGTGCTGCTGGCCTGAGCGCCTTGCCCGGAGCGGCATTACTGGAATGGCAGGAGGGGATGGTTAGACTCGGCCTCCATGGACAATTCACAAGCTCCCGCATCGATTCTCGACACGCTGCGCACGGTCGAGTTCCGCCTCGGTCTGAAGGGCTACAACGTCGACGAGGTCGATGAGTACCTCGACAAGGCGGCCCAGGAGGCGGAGGGGCTCCAGGAGCACGTCCGGCAGCTGAACGAGCGGTTGCGCCAGGCCAGCGAGCGGATCGCGCAGCTCGAGCGCGAGAAGCGGGCCGCCCCGGTGGCGGCGGACGGTGAGGAGACTGCGGCGGCGGTCGCCTCGGCGGAGGCGGCGGCGCTCTCCGACGAGACCCTGCAGCGCACCCTGCTGCTCGCCCAGAAATTCGTCGACCAGACCAAGCGCGAGAGCGAGGCCGAGGCGGCCGCGGTCATCGCCCAGGCGGAGGAGACGGCGCGGGCCGCCATCACGGCCGCAGAGGCCACCGCGGCGCAGCTGCAGGCGGAGACGCACCAGAAGCTGCGCGAGGAGGTGACCCGGCTGGAGGCCACTCGCACGGAGCTGGCGACCGACGTCGAGAGCATGGCCCGGCATCTCGAATCGGAGCGCAACCGGCTCCGGGGCGCGCTCTCCGAGATCCTCAAGTGGGTGGAGGAGAACGTGCAGCCGGCGAACTCGCTCATGGGTGTCAAGCCGCGCTCGGCCCCGACCGCGAAGCCAGGCGGCGCGGGGGGCGAGCCGCTCGCCGACGCCGACCCCGACGCGGGGCCGCCGACACTGAACCTCCAGAGCGCCTCGGGCGCCGCCGTGACGGGGGCACCCCGCACGGTCTGACCGTCCCTGTGCTGCGGGCGACGTCGGTGTTGCCCGTGTCTGTGCCGCCCGGGTATCGTCACCCGCTCCCTGGACGAGGTCGTCGTCAGGGAAAACGGCCGCTGCGCGTGGTCCGAAGGAGGGAACGATGACCCCAGCGAGCAAGGGTGCCCAGGTCAAAAGGGTGCCCACGTCACGCTCGGCCTCCACCGCCTCGCCACGATCCGGGAACAAAAACTCGTCCGCCAAGGTTGGTGGAACAGCTGCAAAGCGTCCCGCTCTCCCGAAGAAGAAGAAGGCAGTGCCCGTTGTGAAGAAGGCAGCCACGGCGACCAAGAAGGTCGCAGCTCCAGCCAAGAAGCCGGCGTCGGCCTCGAAGAAGGCGGCAACGCCTGCTGCGAAGAGGTCGGCACCCGCCAAGAAGGCCGCGCCCGCACCGCGCAAGACGGCACCGGCGCCGGCGGCGAAGAAGGCGGCGCCGGCGAAGAAGGGAACGTCGGCGGCGTCGGCGGCCGCGGCGAAGAAGACCGCCGCCAAGACGGCGACCAAGGCGGCGCCGGCGTCCAAGAAGGGCGCGTCCGGCGCGGGCGCCGCTCCCGGCGCGGCCACGGCCACGGCCCCCGTGGTCCGGTCCGGCTTCACGCCGAAGCCCAAGCCGCCGGCCCCTGTCCGGCCGAAGACGGGTCCGTACGCCAAGGACACGAAGTTCCTGGATGAGGTTCGGGAGCTCCTGGGGGCGGATCGCGCCATCTATCAGGAGCAGGCGACGTCACTGCGGGCGGAGGCGGACTCGCTCGCGTTGGAGCGCGAGCCGGGCGATGTGCAGTTCGACGAGGAGTCCGGTGAGGGAGGCACGGTGACGGTCGACCGTGAGCGGAACCTCGCGCTGTCGGGACAGGCGACGCTCGCCGTCGAGGAGATCGACGACGCCGTGCGCCGGATCGACGACAAGACGTACGGCTACTGCGAGCGGTGCTTCCAGCCGATCCCCAAGCCGCGTCTGCGGGCACTGCCGTACGCGCGTCTGTGCGTCGCCTGCAAGAGCGGGGGACTGTCGCGGCGCTGACCCGACCGGGGGTGCTGGCCTTCGCCATCGCCGTTGTCGTGGCGGTGGCCGATCGGGTGACGACGACGGTCGCCCTGAACCACCTCCACGAGGTGCGGCACCTCTGGGGGCCCCTGGGGCTCGCATTGACCTTCAACTCCGGGTTCGCCTTCAGCCTCTTCAGCGGCCGGGCGCTCGTCGTGACCGTCCTGCTGTGCATCGGCGTCGTGGTGCTGGCCTTCGTCGTGGCCCAGGTCAAGACGGTGCCCCTCGCCATCGGCGCGGGACTGGTGCTCGGTGGCGCCGTCGGTAACCTCAGCGAGCGCATCGTCGGGGGGCACGCCGGCCAGGTGCCCGACTTCATCACGCTCGACTACTGGCCCACGTTCAACCTGGCCGATGCGTGCGTGACCGTGGGCGTGGTGATCGTGATCGCCACGCTGTTGTTCGGGAGCCGGCCCGAGGTGCACGTGGGGAGCAGCGCGTGACTGCCCGTTCCGGCGACGACGCCGGTGATGGTGACGATGACCGCGACCGGCAGACGCCCCGTCTCGCGGAGGGGGAGACGATCTCGACGGCGGTGCCCGCCCTCCTGGCGGGCGTGCGGGTGGATCGCGGCGTGGCCATGGTCGCCAACGTGTCCCGGGGGACGGCGACGGAGCTCATTGAGGCCGGACGAGTGCTCGTCGACGGCGTGCCCGTCTCGGTGGGGCGGACGACACTCCGGGAGGGAGCCACCATGACGGTGCGGTTGCCGGAGATCCGGGCGGTGGGTGTGGCGGCCGAGCCGGGCGTCCGCTTCGAGGTCGTCTACGCGGACCCGGTCGTGGCGGTGGTGGACAAGCCGGCCGGGCTGGTGGTGCATCCCGGGGCGGGCAACGACGAAGGGACCCTCGTGGGCGGACTGCTGGCCCGCTTCCCGGACCTCACCGAATTGGTGGCCGCCGGGGTGTGCGCCCCCGACCGGCCCGGGATCGTGCACCGGCTCGACAAGGGGACCTCCGGACTGCTCGCGGTGGCTCGGACGGCCGATGCCTACCGTGCGCTGGTCGACCAGCTGGCGACGAGAACGATGGAGCGGCGCTACATGGCGCTCGTGGCGGGGGCGGTGGAGGAGGAGCGGGGCGTCGTCGAGGCGCCGATCGGCCGCTCGGCGCGGACGCCCACCAAGATGGCGGTGACGGCGTCCGGGAAGCCCGCCCGGACGGGCTACACCGTCGTCGAGCGCCGCGGTGGAGAGGCGCCGACGACGCTGCTCGAGCTCACCCTCCAGAGTGGCCGGACCCACCAGATCCGCGTCCACATGGCGGCCATCGGGCACCCGGTCGTGGGGGATGCCCGATACGGCGTCGCCGACAAGGTCCTCGGGCCGGGACGCTTCTTCCTGCACGCCGGCAGGCTGGCCTTCGCCCATCCAGGTACGGGGGCGCGCATGGAGTTCGAGTCGCCGCTCCCCGGGGACCTCAGGGCGTATCTGGACGAGGCGTAGCTGTTCGCGGGCGAGGGGGCCCTCGGTCCGGTCGGGCGGCAGCCGCCCGGCGCGGCGTCAGGCCGCTTGGTGCACTCCGAGCACGTCGGCGTCGAAGGAGAGGGCGGCCAGCGCCTCCTCCTCGGCCCGGCGCACGCGGCGCACGCCCACACCGAGACGCTCCGCCGTCGACTGGAGCGACGCGGGGGAGTCGCCGTCGAAGCCGAAGCGCAGCCGGAGCACGTCGCGCTGGAGGCCAGGCAACCGCTCGATCGCCTCACGGACCCGGTCGTAGACCATGGTCTCCTCGACGTCTGACGCGAAGTCCGACTCGTCCGGCGCCACCAGCTCGCCCAGGGTGGTGGAGGACTCGAGCGCGGCCGGCTGGTCGAGCGACGCCGTCACTCGGGCCACGTCCTCGAGCGTCTCCCGCTCGTCCGCGGTCATGCCTGTCGCCTCGTCGAGCTCGGCCTCGGTCGGAGCACGGCCCAGGGTGCTGGCGAGCTCTGACTTGGTCAGCTCGAGGCGCTGGATCTGCTCACCGACCTCGAGCGGGATGCGGATGGTGCGGCCGTGCTGCTGCACGGCCCTCTGGAGAGCCTGACGGATCCACCACGTGGCGTAGGTCGAGAAACGGAAGCCGCGCTCCCAGTCGAACTTGTCGACGGCGCGCATCAGCCCGAAGGTGCCCTCCTGCACCAGGTCCGCCATGTCCACGCCCCGGTCCTGGTACCGACGGGCCCAGTGCACCACCAGCCGCAGGTTGGCGGCGACCATCTGCTTGCGCGCGGCCTCGTCGCCGGCCACGACGCGCTTGGCCAGTTCGACCTGCTGCTCGTGGTCGGGCATAGGGAACTGGTCGAGGTCACGCAACATCAACCCCAACGTGTCCGACGTGCTCACCGCGCTCTTCATCTTCGCTCCAGACGCTCTTCGCTCACTCTCAGTCGTACGTACCCGGACGATTCCGGGATCAACCTGACGTGTACAACCTGACTCCTCGGCGGATCATTCCATGAGGGTGTTCGGGCCGAGTTGCGCCTGCCATCCGCCCGTGGTGGTCTACGGCCCATGGCCGGCCGGATGGTGCTCGTGAGGCACGGCGCCACGGAATGGTCCCTCAATGGACAACACACGGGGCGCACCGATATTCCCCTCCTCGATGAGGGTCGCGAGCAGGCCAAAAGGGCAGGTCAGATCCTGCGCGACCACGGTTTCTCCTCCTTCGGGCTGGTCCTCACGAGCCCGCTCCGCCGCGCCGCCGAGACGTGCGCGCTGGCCGGCTTCGAGGCGGAGGCCGATCCCGATCTCATGGAGTGGGACTACGGCGGGTACGAAGGGATGAGGGGCACCGAGATCCGGGAGCGGCACCCCGGCTGGACCCTGTGGGACGACGGCGTCCCCGGAGGCGAGCGGGTCTCCGAGGTGGGGCGCCGCGCCGACCGGGTGATAGGGCGAGCGCTGAGCTGCGAGGGCGACACCCTCTGCGTCGCGCACGGCCATCTGCTGCGGGTCCTGGCCGCCCGTTGGCTCGAGTTGCCTCCGGTGGCCGGGCGGCTGCTCATCCTCCGCGCCGGGGGGATCTGCGTGCTCGGCTGGGATCTGGAGTTCCCGGCGATCGAGGTCTGGAACCGAGGGCCGACCCCCTGAGCGCAGCCGGCGCCGGGTCAAGGTCCGTGAGCAGAACACCTAGACCGGTGCGGTCACGTTTCCCTGGGCCCGGTCCACCATGTCAGCGAGGCTGTAGGACTGCAGGTGCGTTCGGATCGTCTCGCCCACGTCGGCCCAGACGGCCAGCAGGACGCACTGACCTTCGTGGTCGCAGGCGCCGTTGGCGTGGGGCTCGCCGAAGTCGCCGGCGGCGATCGGGCCGTCGACCGCCGAGACTATCTGGGCCAGGGAGATCTCCTCGGGGGGGCGGGCCAGCACGTAGCCGCCGCCGACGCCCCTCTTCGAGCGGACCAGGCCGGCTCCCTTGAGGGCGAGCAGGATCTGCTCGAGATAGGGCTGGGGCAGGCCGGTGCGCTCGGCGATGTCCCGAACCGAGGTCGGTGTCTCGGCGCCGTGGAGGGCCAGCGAGAGGAGTGCCCGGCTGGCGTAATCACCCCGCGTTGAAACCCTCACAGGAACGGATGCTACCGGCCCCCACATGGGTGGAGGGGGTGCCCGGGTCGTAGGGTGTCCCTCCGTGAGCACCCGTGCGACTGCCCAGGCACCGGCCGCGGAGCCCAGGAGCAGCACGGCGGCGGTGCAGCAGCCGGAGCCCCTGCTGCCCGATTGGGAGGGGCCGAGCATCCATCGTGTGGTGCCGACCCTGCTCGGGCAGCTGGCAGACCCCGGCCGGGCAGAGTTGCCGCCGTGGTTCCCGTCCCCGGTGGCCGAGGCGAGCCAGATCGTGCTCCTCGTCATCGACGGCCTGGGCGCGGAGCAGCTGCGGGAGCGAAGCGCTCTGGCCCCCGTCCTGTCGGGGGGCACGGGCGGGTCGATCACCTCGGTCGCACCGAGCACCACGGCCTGCGCCCTGACCACGCTGGTCACCGGCAAGGTGCCCGCCGAGCACGGTGTGGTCGGCTACCGCGTGGCCCTCGACGGCGAGGTCATGAACGTCCTGCAGTGGTCGGTGCGCGGGGTCGACGCCCGCACGCGGGTGCCGGCCCACGAGTTTCAACCGTGCCCGTCCTTCCCGGGTTCGATGGGGCGCGTGCCCGTGGTCACCCGCCACGACTACGGGCCCACCGGCTTCACCGCCGCGCATCTCGGCGACGTCGAGCTCCACCGTTGGCACACCCCGGCGGGGCTGGTCACGGCCGTCCGCGAGCTGGCGGCCGCCGGCGCCCCCTTCGTGTACGCCTACTACGAGGGCATCGACAAGGTGGCCCACGCCGAGGGGCTGGGCCCGTACTACGACGACGAGCTGCGTGCGGCCGACCGCCTGGTCGGCGACGTGCTCGACGTGCTGCCGCCGGGTGCGGTGTTGGTGGTCACCGCCGACCACGGCCAGGTCGAGGTCGGCGGCTCCGTCGAGGTGTTCGGTCCCGAGATCATGCAAGCCGTGACCCTGATCAGCGGCGAGGGGCGCTTCCGCTGGCTGCACGTCCGCCCGGGTGCGTGTGCGGACGTCACCGAGACGGCATCGGCGCTGCACGGCGAGGTGGCGTGGGTGCGGACCAGGGAGCAGGTCATCGAGGACGGGTGGCTCGGGGGGGTGCCCTCCCCAGCGGTCGCGGCGCGCCTGGGCGACGTTGCCCTCGTGCCCTTCGCCCCGACCGCCTTCCTCGACCCGGCCGACACCGGTGAGCTCCGCCTCAAGGCCCGGCACGGGTCGCTGACCGCCGACGAGATGCTGATCCCCCTGCTCGGCTGGCGAATCTCGTGAAGGGCGCCGGCGGTGCCCCGCCGGTGGCAACATGGGGCCGCGGACGCAGGACCGTGTGCCGCGCGTGGGCGAGGATCCGACGGGTAGGGAAGAGACCATGACTGACGCGACCAGCGACGCAGACGCAGACGCAAACGCCAACGCCGACGCCGACGCCGACGCCGACGCCGACGACACCTCCCTCGAAGGGTCGGGTGCCATCTCGCCCGACGAGGTCCTCGCCGGTGCTCCCGTACGGGAGGACGACGCCGGGAACCGGACGGAGTCGATCAACGAGCCCGCCAAGGTGCTCCGCATCGGGTCGATGGTGAAGACCCTCCTCGACGAGGTGCGTGCGGCGCCGCTCGACGAGAAGAGCCGGGTGCGACTGCGGGAGATCTACGAGCAGTCGATCCGCGACCTGTCCGAGGGGATGTCACCGGACCTGGTGGCCGAGCTCGAGCGGATGGCGCCGCCCTTCGATGGCGACGCGCCGAGCGATGCCGAGCTGCGCATCGCCCAGGCGCAGCTGGTCGGATGGCTCGAGGGCCTCTTTCATGGGATCCAGGCCACGCTCATGTCCCAGCAGATGGCGGCGCGCGCCCAGCTGGAGGAGATGCGCCAACGGGGTTTGCCCTCGGCCGGCGAGACCGGACGGACCGGGGCGTATCTGTGAGCGCGCCAACCGGAGCCCGGTGAACCGGGCCGAAGAGGGGTGACGCCCGACCCCGACGCGGGGGGCGGGAGCGACCCTGGGGCAGGCGGGCCGCCGTCGTTCCCCGGCAACGCGCCGCCACCGCCACCGACCCAGGGCCCACCCCCGATCGTTCCGTCGGGCCCGCCCGCCTTCCCGCTGCGGACGCAGGTCGGCGACGCAGGAGCCGGTTCGTTCGATCTCACGGGAGCGCCCTATGCCACCTGGGGCATCAGGGTCGGGGGCTACCTCATCGATGCCGTGATCTTCTTGGTGGTCCTCGTGGTGCTGGCGGTGCTGTTCCGGCACACCCGGGCTCTCGATGTGCACCTGATGGCGCGGCGGGGGACACGCCGGCGCACCTTCTCGACGGTGCCGTTCCTCATCACGGGCGTCTGTTACATCGCGTACGGGACATTGCTCTGCGGCTCCCCCAGAGGCCAGACGCTCGGCATGATGGCGGTCGGGGTGCGGGCGGTGCGCGACGAGTCCCTCGAAGTGCTGGGGTACGGCAGGGCGCTCGGGCGAGCCCTGTTCGAAGGCGTGCTCCGGCTGATCGACCTCGTCTTCTTCCTGCTCGGCCTGATCTGGGTCCTCGACATGCTGTTCCCCCTGTGGGACACGAAGCGCCAGACGCTGCATGACAAGGTCGCCGGATCGGTGGTCCTCCGGACCCGCCCGGCGGGCTAGATTGCTGAGTCCGGGGGGAATCACACCCGTGTAAGTTTGACGTGGCGAAAGGAGGGCCGGTGTCGGAGCGGTCGTTTACGCATCTGCACACCCACACCGAGTTCTCGATGCTCGACGGCGCTGCTCGGGTGGGCGATCTCGTTGCCGCGGCGGCCGCCGACGGTCAGCCGGCGCTCGGCATCACGGATCACGGGAACATGTACGGGGTCCTCGACTTCTACAAGGCCTGCCGCGACGAGGGCATCGTCCCCATCATCGGCACCGAGTCCTATATGGCGGGTGAGTCACGCCACGAGCGCCCGGTGCGACGCGGCAGGGTGGACGACACCGGCGGTGATGTCGAGGGCGGGCAGAAGCTCTACTACCACCTGACCCTCCTCGCCGAGACGGTCCAGGGCTACCGCAACCTGATGCAGCTGTCCTCGGCTGCCTACCTCGAGGGCTACTACTACAAGCCGCGGGTGGACTGGGAGCTCCTGGAGCGCTACCACACCGGCCTGATCGCCACGACGGGTTGCCTGGGCGGCGTGGTCCTCCAGGCGTTGCTGTCCGGCGACGTCGCGGAGGCCGAGCGGCGGGCCGCTCGGCTCCAGGACATCTTCGGCCGCGACAACCTCTTCGTCGAGCTGCAGGACCACGGCATCGCGGACCAGCACCGGACCAACCCACAGCTCATCGAGATCGCCCGCCGGCTCGACGCCCCGCTGCTGGCCACCAACGACAGCCACTACACCCATCGCGAAGACGCCGTGGCCCACGACGCTCTCCTGTGCGTGCAGACCGGCGCCCTGCTCTCCGACACCAACCGGTTCAAGTTCGAGGGTACCGAGCACTACCTCAAGACGGCGGCGGAGATGCGCCACCTCTTCCGCGACGTCCCTGAAGCGTGCGACAACACGTTGCTCATCGCCGAGCGGGCCGACGTCCAGATCGAGCTCGGGAAGCCGAGCCTGCCCGAGTTCCCGGTGCCGGACGGCTTCACCGGCGACACCTACGAGGAGCGGGCGCTCGCCTACCTGCGCGACCTGACGATGGAGGGTGCACGCCAGCGGTACGGCTCGCCCATCCCCGCCGAGGTGGTCGAGCGGCTCGACTACGAGCTCGGGGTCATCGGCAACATGGGCTTCGCCGCCTACTTCCTCGTCGTGTGGGACCTCATCCGCTTCGCCCGGGAGTCCGGCATCCGGGTGGGCCCGGGACGGGGCTCTGCGGCGGGCTGCTGCGTCGCTTACTGCCTGCGCATCGTGGACCTCGACCCCATCCGCTACGACCTGCTCTTCGAGCGCTTCCTCAACCCCGGGCGCAAGCAGATGCCCGACATCGACATGGACTTCGACGAGCGTTACCGCGCCGACGTGATGCGCTACGCCGCGGAGAAGTACGGCAGCGACCGGGTGGCGCAGGTCATCACGTTCTCGACGATCAAGGCGCGGGCTGCCGTGCGCGACGCCGCCCGTGTGCTGGGCAAGCCCTACATCGTCGGGGACAAGATCGCCAAGGCCATGCCGCCCCTCGTCATGGGCCGCGACACGCCGCTGGCACCCTGCCTGACCAAGACCGAGGGCCACGAGGACGGCTTCGCCGCCGCGGCCGAGCTGCGCACGATGTACGAGACCGACCCGGATGCCAAGGAGGTCATCGACGTCGCACTGGGCCTCGAGGGCCTGCGGCGCCAGGACGGCATCCACGCGGCGGCCGTCGTCATCTCGCGCGACCCGCTGACGGACTACCTGCCGATCCAGCGCAAGCCCGACGCCGGGGGCGACCCCGAGGACGCGCCGATCGTCACCCAGTACGAGATGCACGGGGTCGAGGACCTCGGACTGCTCAAGATGGACTTCCTCGGTCTGCGGAACCTCTCGGTGATCGAGCGCGCACTCGACCTGATTGAGGCCGCCACGGGGGAGCGGCCCGACATCGACAACGTCGACCTCGACGACCAGCCCACCCTCGAGATGCTGCGGCGGGCCGAGTCCGTGGGCGTGTTCCAGCTCGAGGGCGGCGCCATGCGGCAGACCCTGCGCGCCCTCGCGCCGACGAGTTTCGACGACGTGGCGGCCCTGGTCGCCCTCTACCGCCCCGGTCCGATGGCGGCGAACATGCACCGGGACTACCCCGAGCTGAAGAACGGGCGGAAGAAGCTCACCTACCTGCACCCCGACATCGAGCCGATCCTCAAGGACACCTACGGGCTGATGCTCTACCAGGAGTCCGTGATGCGGGTGGCCCAGAAGTTCGCCGGGTACTCGCTCGAGGAGGCCGACAACCTTCGCAAGGCCTGCGGCAAGAAGATCCGGGCCATGATCGCCGCCGAGCGCGAGAAGTTCGTCGCCGGATGCGTCGAGCAGGGCTACGGCGAGGACCTCGGGACACAACTCTTCGACATCATCGAGCCATTCGCCGACTACGCGTTCAACAAGTCGCACTCCTACGGCTACGGCCTGGTGGCCTACCAGACCGCCTGGCTCAAGGCGCACCACCCCCTCGAGTACATGGCGGCGCTGCTCACCTCGGTCAAGGACAACAAGGACAAGACGGCGGTGTACCTGGCCGAGTGCCGCTCCATGGGGATCGACGTCCTCGTGCCAGACGTGAACCGCTCCGTGGCCGAGTTCGCGCCCGACCGCAGCGGCGACCCCGAACAGACGAAGCCGGCCATCGTCTTCGGGCTGGCGGCGGTGCGCAACGTGGGCGAGAGCCTCGTGGAGCGGATCGTCGCCGAGCGCGACGCCAGAGGCCCCTTCGCGGACATCTTCGACTTCTGCCAGCGGGTGGACCCCGTGGTCCTCAACAAGCGGACCATGGAGTCGCTCGTCAAGGGTGGCGCATTCGACTCGCTCGGCCATCCACGCCAGGGGCTGTGCCTCGTGCTCGAGAACGTGGTCGACCGCACGCTCGAGCGCCGACGCGAGCAGGACCTGGGCATCGCCACCCTGTTCGCGGCTTTCGAGGAGGAGCCGGCGGACCCGGGGTGGGGCGGGGCCAAGGTGGCCATCCCCGACGCCGAGTTCGACAAGGCGCAACGCCTCGCCTTCGAGAAGGAGATGCTCGGCCTCTACGTGAGCGACCACCCCCTCATGGGCTACGAGGCGGCGCTGGCCCGGCACACCGACAGCAGCCTGTCGGACATGCGGGAGGACGAGGGTCCCGCCACCGGGGACCGGTCACCCGTGCGGACGGTCGGCGGGGTCGTGACCGACCTGCGCCGGTCCTACACGAAGAAGGGCGACCTGATGGCCCGCTTCGTGCTCGAGGACCTCCAGGCGGCGATGGAGGTCTTCGTCTTCCCGAAGACCATGGCCGAGTACGGGGCCTTCATCGAGAACGACGCCATCGTCGTCGTCAGGGGCCGGCTCGACACCCGGGAGGACGAGCCGAAGATCGTGTGCATGGAGGTCTCGCGGCCGCTCCTCGAGAGGGGGACCGAGGACCTCCACATCACACTTCCCCTCGGTGTGCTCACCGACGCCAAGGTCGACGGGCTGAAGGACGTGCTGAGCGGCCACCCGGGCCCCTCGCCCGTGCTGCTCCATGTGGGTGCCAAGGTCCTCCGGCTGCCCCCGGAGTTCAACGTCGACTGCCGCAACGGCCTTGTCGGCGAACTGAAGCGATTGCTCGGTCAGAGCGCCGTCCTGTCCTGAAGAAGAAGTGACATCAGCGTCAGAATTGCTTCTGACCTGGTCTGATGGGGGTGCCGGACCGCCCCGGGCCGGATAGGCGGGCCCGTGCCGGTTGGGAATGGCCCGAGCGCAGCCGGTAGACTTACCGCATGCCGATCGTAGTGAGCACCAAGGATTGCACTGCGCTCAGCGATGCTGAGCTCGTCGAAATGGCGGATCTCTGTGCCGAGCGGCCACCCGGCTTCGACATCGGCTATCTCTCCAAGGAACGTGAGGCCTGGGTGTTGATCACCCAGGCCCGTGAGGGGAACAAGCTCCGGGGCTACTCGTTCTGCACCCTCGAGCGCATCGGTGGGACCCCCTCCCTGCTGGTAGGGCTCGCCCTGGTCGACCGGACCTCGCGGGCCGAGGCGGCGCTCAAGGGGATCATGACGGACCAGTACCGCCGTGCCCTGCTCGCGTTCCCCGATGAGGACGTCCTCCTCGGCACCCGTTTGCTGTCGCCCGAGGGGTTCCGGGCCTTCTCGGGACTCCAGGATGTCGTGCCCTTTCCAGAGCACAAGTCCTCCGGGGAGGAGCGGGCCTGGGCCCGTCGCCTCGCCAAGCGCTTCGGCTGCGAGAGCCGGCTGGACGACCGCACCTTCGTCCTGAAGGGCGACGGCTCCGTCGCCGGTGGGCTGGACTTCTTCGCGCCCAAGGTGAAGATCCCTTCGGGGGTCGAGACGCACTTCGGCGGTTTCGACGCCGACAAGGGCGACCGGTTGGTCGCGTTCGGCTGGGCCATGGCCGAAGACCTGGCCGGGGGCAAGCTCGGCCGCTGAGCCGGCCGCCGCACACCGCGCCCCGTGAGGGCGCGGCCACAGGGCCCCGACCCAAGTTTCAGCCGCTCGGCAGCACCGCCGCGCACACCTTGTAGCAGTGGCCGTCCCGGGGCGGGCTGACCGTCACCAAGAGGTACTGCGGTTCGAATCCCAGCGCGGTAGCCAGGCTCTTCCCGCTGAGGCGGTCGCGCCGTGCGGCGTCGAGGGCCCGGGCCGCGTTGCGGTCCTCCACCGGGAGCCACACGTCGTCGCGGTCCCAGCCGAAGCGCACCCACGTCGTGCCGTCGGCCTGACGCCGGATCAGCTGGGGACGCCGGGTGGGCTCGATAAGGGCCACCGATGGGCGGAACCCGCGGAACTCCCAGTACGGCGCCGAGGGCCCGGGGAAGCCGAGCAGCGGGCCGTCCGGTGAGGCGACCAGGCGACGGAGAAGCTTGCGCAGGTGGCGGCCGCGGAGCGTGCCGACGTGGCGGGGGAGGTCGGCCACGGTGGTCGCCTCGGGCTGGGCCAGGTCGTCGCGCTCGGGATCGGCGGCCAGCGTCACCTCCACCACGTCGAAGGTGCTGATATCGGGCTCGTGGCCCTCGGGCCACGGCACCCGGACACGCATGACGGTGCGCGTGGCCAGGTCGACGACGGTGGTGTCCTCGAGGGTGGAGGACAGGACCAGCAGGTGCAGCGTCGAACCGCCCGCCGTCGGCACCCGCTCCTTGCGGCGGGCCGAGCGCCTGACGAGACGCGTCGGGTCGGTCGGGGTCTTGGCGGACGTCGTCGCATCCGACGGTGGGGCGCTGGTGCCGATCCGGCCGCGCAGCGACTCCTCGGCCAGTTCGCTCTCGTGCGCGTGAGTGTGCGCATGCGCGTCCCCGTCCCCGTCCCCGTGCCCGTGCCCGTTCCCGTTCCTGCCGCCGTTCCCGCTCCCGCTCGTCTGTTCACCTCCGCTCCCGAACCCGTTGCCGTCCCCGCCTTCGGGAGAAACGACGTCCTCGCTCATGCGACGAGCTCCTCCAGCTGCCCCGCCAGCGTCTCCACGTCGGCAGCCGGGGTCCGGCAGGCGCGGGCCCGGCACACGTAGGCGAGCCCCGGCTCGGAGGGACGGCCTTCGAAGAGCGGACCGTCGTCGGGCTGGCCCCATGCCACGACCGCGGCCGGGAGCCAGTGGCGCCGGACCTCGGCCAGCAGGTCGGGCCGGTCCCCCGTGACCACGATCTCGTGGCGGCCGGTCCACATGGGCAGCGCCGCCACCAGGTCGGCGAGCGCGGCGGGGTGCCGGTCGAGGAGCGGTTGGGCGAGCGCGATCGTGCGGTCCACGGCGTCGTCGATCCTCGGGTCGCCGGCGAACGCGTTGGCGCGCAGCAGCGCGGTGACGGCGATGGAGTTGGCGGCCGGGACCGCCCCGTCGAAGAACTCCTTCGGCCGGACCACCAGGGCCTCGGCATCGCTCCCGGTGGTGAAGAACCCACCCGACGTGTCGTCCCAGAACAGGTCGAGCAGCTGGGTCGCCACGGCGAGGGCTCGTTCCCGCCACACCGACGTACCGCTCCATTCCGACACCCGCAGGAACGCCTCGACCAGCCAGGCATGGTCCGTCGCCACGGCCAGGTGCCGGGCTCGACCGCCCTGCCAGCTGCGCATCAGGCGGCCCTCCGAGTACATCGAACCCCAGAGGAACTCGCAGATCTGCTCGGCGCGTCGTCCGTGGCGGGCCGAGCCGGTCGCCGACGCGACCTCGGCCAGGGACGCCGCCGCCATGGCGTTCCACTCCGTCAGGACCTTCTCGTCCCGGGCCGGCTGGACCCTCTGGGCCCGTGCCGCGGCCAGCAGGGACCGTGCCTCCTCCACCTCGGGCGGCCGCGCCAGCGGCGCGCCGACGGGGCGCACCGGGATGGAGCGCCCCTCCCAATTGCCGTGCTCGGTGATCCCGTACCAGTCGGCCGCCGGCCCCACGAGGGCTGCGGGCAGGATCTGCCGCAGTTCGTCGAGTGTGAAGGTCGCATGGCCGCCCTCGACTCCTCCTGCGTCGGCGTCGAACGACGAGTAGAGCGCGCCCTCCGGTGTCGAGAGGTCCCGCAGGACGAAGTCCAGGGTCTCGGTCACGACGCCGAGATACTCGGCACGCCCCACGGCCTGCCACCCATGCAGGTAGGCCCGGCTCAAGAGCGCCTGGTCGGTCAACATCTTCTCGAAGTGGGGCACCAGCCACCCGGCGTCCGTCGAGTACCGGCAGAACCCGCCGACGAGGTGGTCGTAGATGCCCCCGGCGGCCATCGCATCGAGCGTGCGCACCGCCATCTGCCGTGCGTGCGCGGCGCCGGCGCCGGCGCCGGCACCGGCACGGCCGGCCTGACGCAGGCACAGCTCCACGAGGGTGGGACGGGGGAACTTCGGCGCAGGCCCGAAGCCGCCCCACTCGGGGTCGAAGCCGGCGCCCAGCCCGGTGACGACCCGGCCCACCAGCGCGTCGGCGTCGAGAGCGGCGGGTGCGGCGGGTGCGGCGGGTGCGCCGAGCCCGCCCAGCCGCGTCGGGTCCCCGCCGCCGCCTCCCGGCGCACCGTCCTCGTGCAGCGTCTCGGCCAGTCGGAGCTCCTTGCGCACAGCGGCGACCAGCGCGTCGGCCTGTGCGAGGACCTGCGGCCGCTCGTTCGCCCACGCCTCGCCCAGCGCGTGGACCACCCGGCGGAACGGCGGCATGCCGTGGCGCTCCACCGGGGGGAAGTACGTCCCTGCGTAGAAGGGGCGCCCGTCGGGGGTGCAGAAGACGGACATGGGCCACCCCCCCGAGCCGGTGAGCGCCTGGGTGGCGGTCATGTAGACGGCGTCGATGTCGGGCCGCTCCTCCCGGTCCACCTTCACCGAGATGAACCAGCGGGCCAGCTCGGCGGCGGTGCCCGCGTCCTCGAAGCTCTCGTGGGCCATCACGTGGCACCAGTGGCACGAGGCGTACCCGATGGAGAGGAAGATGGGCTTGTCCTCGTCGCGGGCCCGGCGCAGAGCCTCCTCTCCCCACGGGTACCACTCCACGGGGTTGTCGGCGTGCTGGCGGAGATACGGGCTCGTCTCGTCGGCCAGGTGGTTCACGGAGGCGATGCTAGGGCGCCTCCGCCCGGCCGCCACGCGCGCACGGCGCCCGTGCAAGGCTCGGGGCGATGGAGCTCGAACTCGAGGGAAAGACCGCGCTCATCACCGGCGGGAGCCGGGGCATCGGGCTGGCCATGGCCTCCCGCTTCGTCGAGGCGGGCGCGCACGTCATGATCACCTCGAGGACGGCCGATGACCTGGCCGCGGCCGCCGCCGGACTCGTCGCGGCGGGTGCGTCCGAGGACAGGGTCGCCTGGACCGCCGCCCACGTGGGGCGCCCCGAGGACGCCCGCTCGTGCGTGGCGGGCACGCTGGCGCGGTTCGGCCGCCTCGACGTGCTGGTCAACAACGCGGGCACGAACCCGTACTTCGGGCCCATGATCGACATCGACGTCGCCCGGGCCCAGAAGACGTTCGAGGTGAACCAGCTGTCCGTCCTCGTGTGGACCGGCGAGGCGGTGCGAGCGGGCCTGCGCGGCTCGGTCATCAACGTCTCGTCGGTCGGCGGCCTGGGCGTCGAGCCGAACATCGGGTGGTACAACGTCACCAAGGCGGCCGTGCTCCACATCACCCGCCAGCTCGCGTTCGAGCTGGCGCCCGACGTGCGGGTGAACGCTCTGGCGCCGGGCCTGGTGAAGACGAAGCTGGCCGCGGCCCTCTGGGAGGGTCAGGGTGAGGAGCGCATCGCCGCACACATCCCGCTGCGGCGGCTGGGCGTTCCCGACGACATCGCGACCGCGGCGCTCTTCCTGGCCTCCGATGCCTCGTCGTGGGTCACCGGGCAGACCTTCGTCGTCGACGGGGGGACGACCACCCAGCCCTCTGGCGGCGTTGGCTGACCGGCCGTCACTCCCGCCGCCGGCCCGGGCCGGCCACAGCGATGGGTCCCGGCACGGCGCCGTGTCACAGACGCGACGGCTGTCCCGTCTCGTGGGGTACGGACAATGAGACGAACGGATCGAAAGGTGACGCACCATGGCACATGTCCCGTTGCACGATGAACCCCGCGGCGTGGTCCCCCGGCTGGCTCGCCGGTACACCAAGCGCCGTTTCGGCAGGATGGTCGAGCCCACGGCCGCCGCGTCGCACCACTCCGGCGTCCTCGTCGCCATGGGCAGCCTCGAGACGGCGGTCCAGTTCGGTTGGAAGAAGCTCGATCCGACGCTGCGCTGGCTCGCCATCCAGGCGGTCAGCTCGCAGATCGGCTGCTCCTGGTGCATCGACTACGGCTACTTCGAGGGCATGAACGACGGGATCGACCCCGCCAAGGTGCGGGCCGCGAGCCAGTGGCGCACGAGCGACCTCTTCGATGACCGCGAGCGGGTGGTCCTCGAGTACGCCGAGGTGGCGACCGGCTGCCCGGCCGAGGTCTCCGATGAGCTCGCCGCCCGGGTCCGGGACCACCTCGGTGATGCGGAGTTCGTTGAGCTCGCCGCCTGGGTGGCGCTCGAGAACTTCCGCTCACGCTTCAACGCCGGCCTCGGCCTCCGCAGCCAGGGGTTCTCCGACACCTGTGAGATCCCGATGCGCGACGACGTCGCCGGCGGCGACCGGAGCCACCGCTCGGATGTCCTTGCCTGACGCCGAGGCCGACGCGGCCGCCTTCGAGGAGTGGCGCCCACTCCTCTTCGGCATCGCGTACCGCATGCTCGGCAGCGCGGCGGACGCCGAGGACGTCGTCCAGGACGCGTGCGTGCGCTGGCTGCGGCGGGGCGACATCGGGTCGATCGAGTCCGTGCGGGCCTACCTCGTCACCATCGTGACCCGCCTGTGCCTCGACCAGCTCGACTCGGCCCGGGCGAAGCGCGTGACCTATGCCGGTCCGTGGCTTCCCGAGCCCGTGTCCGACGACGAGCCGTGGGCGGTCGAGCAGGCCGACTCCTTGTCGCTGGCGTTCCTCGTGCTCCTCGAGGAGCTCACGCCGCTCGAGCGGGCGGCCTACCTCCTGCACGACATCTTCGGCTACTCCTTCGATGAGGTGGCGGGCTCGCTCGGCCGCTCGCCCGCCGCCTGCCGGCAGCTCGGGTCGCGGGCTCGCCGCCACGTCGAGGAGCGACGGCAGCGCTTCGACGCGGACCTCCGGCACGGCCGTGAGCTCACCGATCGCTTCCTGGCGGCCTGCGCCACGGGCGACCTCTCCGGCCTGCTCTCCATGCTGGCCGACGACGTCGTGGTGTGGACGGACGGCGGGGGGAAGGTGCGCGCCGCCATGCGGCCGGTGGTCGGACCCCGGCGCAGCTCACGCTTCTTGGTGAACGTGGCCAAGCGGGTCCACGGCGTGCCGCAGGCGGCCGTCCTCAACGGCCAGCCTGCGAGCGTCTTCGTCGCGGGCGGCGCCGTGGTGGCGGCACTCGTGCTCGACATCATGGAGGGCACGATCGTGGGGGTGCGTGTGGTCTCGAACCCGGACAAGCTGGCCCGCCTGAACGCGCATCTGGCGGCGACCAAGGCGTACGCCGGCCCGGCCACCCCCGCCGACGGTCCCGCCTAGGAGCGAAACGACTCGAGCTCCCTGCGCCGGACCTTGCCGGCCGCCGTGCGGGGGAGGTCGTCGACGATGACCAGCTCCTTGGGGGCGGCCCAGGGGGCGATGGTGTCCGCCACGATCTGGCGCAACTCGTCGAGGGAGGGGGCGTCGTCGCTGGGCACGACCCAGGCAACCACGCGCTCGCCCCACTCGGGGTCGTTGCGCTTCCACACCGCGACCTCGGCCACGCCGGGGTGGGCGATGAGCACCCGCTCGACGAGGTCGGGCCAGACCTTTTCGGCGCCGGTCGTGATGACGTCGTCGATCCGGCCGGAGACGACGAGCTTCCCCTCGGGGTCGAGGTGCCCGGCGTCGCCGGTGGCGAACCAGGTCGTCGTCCCGTCGGGCCCGGCCACCCGGCCGTCGCCCCCCTCGCGGTAGTGACGGAACAGCATGGGTGCCCGGATCAGGATCTCGCCCTCGGCGTCTCGTCCGGGGTGCGGTTCGGCGTCGCCTCCTCCCGACGCCGGCAGTGGCCGCAGTGCGATCTCGACTCCCTCGAGGGGACGGCCGTCGTAGACGACCCCGGAGCCCGTCTCGGTCATGCCGTAGGTGGACACGACGTTCGGCGGCAGCGTGTCGGGTGCCTTGCTCCCGCCGAGGAGCACGCAGGTGAAGACGGAAGGATCGATCCGCAGCAGTGCGGTCGCGACCGAGCGCGACGTGGGTGGCCCGTCCCGAGCGGCCGGCCGCCTCGACGGTCTCGGCCTCGAACCCGGACATGGCGACGAGCGGGGTCCCGGTGAGGATCGAGCGGGTCACGACCGCCAGCCCACCGATGTGGGCCAGCGGCAGGCAGGCCAGCCACGCGTGCCGGGCGGGGTCGATGCCGAGCTGGCCCGAGGTCGCCCCTGCGGATGCCGCGACGGCGTCGTGTGTGAGCACGACGCCCTTGGGCTGGCCCGAGGTGCCCGACGTCGCGACGACCAGGGCGTCACCGTCGTCGACCCCGATGCCGTCGCCGAGCGCGTGCTGCTCTCCGTCGGACCCCACGATGCGCGTCGGGCGCAGCGCGTCGACCATGGCCTTGCGAGCGGCGAGCGGCAGCCGTGAGTCGAGTGGCGCGGCGGCGTCCCCGGTGTCCCAGATGGCCCGGAGTGCGTCGACAAAACCCATCCCACCAGGGAGGTCGAGTGCGACGAGCTCAGGCACCAGGGCAGTAGCGTAGGGCGCCGTGCAGACCGTGGTCACCGGAATTCCTCATGATCCCCTCGACGACCTCCGCCCCCTCCCGCTCCCGGCCTGGGAGCAACGGGGCGCTTTCAAGGACATCCGCTACGAGGTGGGGGAGGGCATCGCCAAGCTCACGATCTGCCGTCCGGAGCGCCGGAACGCCTTCCGTCCCCAGACGCTCTTCGAGCTGACCGAGGCCTTCACCCTGGCCCGGGACGACCCGGACGTCGGCGTCGTCGTCCTGTGCGGGGAAGGTCCCGACGCCTTTTGTTCGGGTGGGGACCAGAAGATCAGAGGCGACGACGGCTACCTCGGCGACGACGAGGTGGCCGAGCGGGGCATCGGGCGTCTGAACGTGCTCGACCTGCAGATCCTGATGCGGCGGATCCCCAAGCCGATCGTGGCCATGGTCGCCGGCTACGCCATCGGCGGCGGCCACATCCTCCACCTCGTGTGCGACATCTCCATCGCGGCCGACAACGCGCGGTTCGGCCAGACCGGCCCGAGGGTCGGGAGCTTCGACGGCGGCTACGGGTCCTCGATCCTGGCCCGCACCATCGGGCTCAAGCGGGCCAAGGAGGTCTGGTTCCTGTGCCGCCAGTACGGGGCGCAGCAGGCCCTCGACTGGGGGCTGGTGAACGCGGTCGTCCCCCTGGACGATCTCGAGCGTGAGACCGTGGCCTGGTGCCGCCAGATGCTCACCCTCTCGCCCATCGCCCTGCGCATGATCAAGGCGGGCATGAATGCGGCTGACGACGGTCTCGCCGGCGTGCAGCAGCTCGCCGGCGACGCCACGATGCTCTTCTACATGACGGAGGAGGGCCAAGAGGGGCGCAACGCCTTCGTGGAGCACCGCGCACCGGACTTCTCCCGGTTCCCGCGCCGCCCGTGAGCCCACCGCTCAAGCTGTGGGTGGCCGGCGCGCGCCCTCGGACGCTTCCCGCGGCGATCGTGCCCGTTGCCGTGGGGACCGCGGCGGGATACCTCTCCAGCGGCCGGTTCGTCATCACGACGCCGCAGATCTCCAGTGCCTGCCACGCCACCGTGTGCACCAACTTCGACCGGCAGTTGTCGTGGGTGAACGCCCTCCTGGCGCTTGTGGTGGCTCTGGGCATCCAGATCGGCACCAACTACGTCAACGACTACGCGGACGGCGTGCGGGGGACCGACGAGCGGCGGGTCGGACCGGTGCGCCTCGTGGCGGGCCGGCTCGCCACCGTGCGCGAGGTCAAGGTGGCGGCGCTCATCTCCTTCGGCGTGGCGGGCTGTGCCGGGCTGGTGCTGTCGGCGAGGGTCACCTGGTGGTTCATCCCCCTCGGGGTGTTGTGCGGCCTCGCCGGATGGGCCTACACCGGCGGGCCGAAGCCGTACGGGTACCTGGGGTTCGGCGAGCTCTTCGTGTTCGTGTTCTTCGGCCTCGTGGCCACGGCGGGGTCGGCCTACGTGCAGCACGCCCCGTTCGTGATCTCGCTCGGCGGACACTTGTTCTCGTACAACTACGACTGGGGGTTCGTGCTGTGGGCCGGTGTGCCCGTCGGGCTGCTGGCGGCGGCGCTCCTCCAGGCGAACAACCTGCGCGACATCGCGACCGACACGGAGTCGGGCAAGAAGACGCTGGCCGTCCGCCTCGGACGCCGCAGGGCAGGACTGCTCTACGGCGTCACCCTTATGGGCGTGGCCCTCTCCATCGGGGTGCTGTACAACTACCGGGCCTGGTCCCTGTTGGCGCTGGCGGCGACACCGCTCGCCATCTACCCGGTCCGGCTGGCGCTGAGCGACCGGAACGGCAGGGCGTTGTTGCCCATGCTCGGGTCCACCGCGCGCCTGCAGATCGTCACCGGCGCGCTCCTGACCGTCGGGCTCCTCATATGAGTGCGGGCTCCACGCTGGCGAGCCAGTGATCAACGATGCGCAGCGCCTGCTCGGGCTGGGAGAGATGCACGGCATGGCCCCCTCCCGGGCACGAGGGAGGCAACGGCGCGGGGTGCCAGCCGGGCGACTCTCAGGGCATGCGACGCGAAGCGGGTGTCGTCGGTGCCGGCCATCGCGAGGACCGGACAGGCGAGGGCCGGAAGGCGACCCCAGAGCGGTTCCTGGGTGCCCGTCCCGCACAACCGCAGGCTCGAGGCCAGGCCGGACGCGCTGTTGCGCCGTCGTTCCTCACGGTCGGCGGCGTCGGCGGAGGACAGCCGATCGAACATCGGGCTCCGCAGCCACGCATCGAGGAATCGCTCGACGTCCCCCGAGGCCTCCAGTTCGTCAGCGAGAGCCTCGTCGGAGCGCCGTCGGCGGCGCACGCTCGGAGGCGTCCTCGATCCCACCCGTGACACCGATGAACACGACCCGACCCACCGCCAGGTCGGTGCCCGTTGCGACGTGCAGCGCCACCCGCGCCCCCAGCGAATACCCGAGCAGGTCGTACGGTCCGGGACCGACGGTCGTCTGGACGCACTCCGCCACCAGGCCCGCGGTCGTCGGCAGGTCGGCCCGCACCGCGTCGGAGCCGCCGTGGCCGGGCAGGTCCACCGCCACCAGGGTGCGGGAAGCACTCAGCTGCTCGCCGAAGCGGCCGAACAGGCGGCCGGTCTGGGTGAAGCCGTGCAGCACCACCAACGGCGGGCCCGACCCGCGCACCTCGACATGGAGCGGCACGCCGGGTGAGCGTACAGGCCACCTTCAGCGCGACCCTCGTCGACGAGTGGGCGCGTCTCGGGGTCACCGACGCCGTGGTCTGCCCGGGCTCACGATCGACCCCTCTGGCGGTCGCCCTGGCCGAGCGCCTGCGGACACACGTCCGCCTCGATGAGCGCAGCGCCGCCTTCTTCGCCCTCGGGTTGGCGCTCGCCACCGGAAGACCGACGATCATCTGCGTCACGAGCGGCACCGCGGCGGTCGAACTGCACCCGGCGGTGGTCGAAGCGCACCACGCCGGCGTCCCGCTCATCGTCTGCACGGCGGACCGTCCGCCGGAGCTGCACGACACGGGAGCGCCCCAGACGATCGAGCAGGAGAAACTGTTCGCCTCTGCCGTGCGATGGGCGGCCGCCCCGGGCGTGCCCACGGCGGGTCTGGAGGGAAGTTGGAGGCCCCTCGCGGTCCGTGCCTTCGGTGAATCCGTGCACGGTGCGCGGGGCCCGGGTCCCGTGCATCTCAACCTGGCCTTCCGGGAGCCGCTGACGGGGACGGCCGGGGAGCTCCCACCGGGCCCCGGCCCGCGGGTCGTCCTCCCCGAGCACGCGGGGACACTGACCGTTGGGGAGCGGCTGGCGGGACGGGGGATCCTCGTGGTCGGAGGGCTGACGCCCGAGCCGCCCCCGCCGGCCCTCGTGCGGGCGCTCGCCGAGAGGCTCGGCTGGCCCGTCATGGCCGATCCGCGCTCGAGAAGCCGGGTTCCGGGGACGATCGCCGCAGCCGACGCCATCGTCCGCACCCATCCTCCGCTGGCCGAGACCGTCGTGGTGCTCGGCGCACCGTGGCTCTCCAAGGCCCTCGGCGAGTACGTCGCGGACGCCGGGCGGGCGGGGGCCAGGGTCGTCGTCGTCGACCCTTGGGGCCGATGGCCGGACCCGCTCCGGGCAGCGACCGAGTTCCACCAGTGCGGGGCCGATCGCTGGCTGACCGCAGCGATCGAGAACGCGTCACCGTGCGATCCGGAGTGGCTCGGGTCCTGGCAGCTGTGGGAGGAGCGGGCACAGACGGCAATCGCCGCAGCCCTCGACGGCAATCTCAATGAACCGCAGGTCGCCCGTTCCGTCCACCTCCACGCCGCGGCGTCCGATGCCACGCTCGTCGTGGCGGCCTCCATGCCCATGCGCGATCTCGAGTGGTTCGCTCCCGCCGTCCCGAACCCACCCCGTGTCCTGGCCAACCGAGGCGCCAACGGGATCGACGGGGTCGTGTCGACGGCACTCGGCGTGGCCTCGTCCGGATCGAGTGGGAGGACGGTGGCGTTGCTCGGCGACCTGGCGTTCCTTCACGACGTCTCGGGCCTGGTCAACGTCCCGGACGTCCCGTGCAGCTTCGTCGTGCTCGACAACGGCGGGGGAGGGATCTTCTCCTTCCTTCCCCAGGCCGCGTCGGTCGAGGAGGGCCTGTTCGAACGGCTCTTCGGCACCCCGCCCACCAGCGACCTGGGCGCGGTCGCGCGCGGGTTCGGGCTTCATGTGCGCGACGTGACCGCGCCGTCCGAGCTCGAGCCGGCCCTCGCGGCGGCCGCGGCCGTGCGCTCGCCCTCGCTGATCCGGGTGATGGTGCCGGGACGGACGCAGAACGTCGCCCTGCACGACGCGATCAACCAGGCGGTCCGTCTCGCGCTCGACGTGAAGGTGGGGGAGGGCGTCGACGTGGAGCGCCGCCCCGTCGGGCTCCTGAAGGTCAGCTCCACGTTGGCGTCGCCCGACATCTTCCACCCCATCTCGTGGACGCAGCGGTGATGTTGGTCGCACAGCTCGACGAGATTGCACAGGTCGGTCGGCCCACCATCGATCCAGTGCCGGACGTGGTGCACGTCGGTGAACTCGGTGTGGGTGCAGCCGGGGAAGCGACACCCCTTGTCCCGGCGCCGGATCTCCAGGCGCTGGGCGTCGGTGGGATCTCGCCTCGCCCGCCCGACGTTGAGACTCTGTCCTCCCGACCCGTCGCCCGAGACGAGAACCTTGGCGTCGCAGGCGAGCCGGCGAGCGACCTCCCGTGAGAGCGGGCCGAGCACGTCGAGCTCGGCTCCACCCCCGCCTCCGGCCAGGTAGCCCATGTCCGCGTGGACGACCACCGTCGGCCGGTTCCGGCGGGCGCCACCGGCCCGGGCCGGCTCCCCCGCGGGGGTGCCCGTGCCGGGGTTCTTGTCGGCATCGGTCCGGCACACGGCGACCAGGGCGTCGGCCATGCGCTGATCGAACGGCGTACCGTCGCCCAGGCGCCGGCGGGCCCGGGCGATGAGCGAGCTCTTCACAATGGTGTACTGGTCCTCGGGGAGGACACCCGTCAAGCTGCGGCGGCGATCGTCGAACCGGAGAAAGCGCCGGGCGTACCAGCCCGTCGCCTGCTCGTCGGACTGGTTGCGGGCTGCGATCGCGAGCTCACGCACCTGCTTGGCCGACCAGTGCGTGGCCTGCTCGGCGAGCTTGGCGTCGGTGTCGGGCTTGGCGACCTCGACGAGCGGCTTGACCTGGTCGAAGGACAGCTTCCCCTGCGAGAGGGCCTCGGAGATCTTCGGCAGCTGGTGCAGCTTCGCGGCGGCGGTCACCCATTCACGGGCCGTCGTCGCCGTGACACCGCAGCGCTGGACGAGCCACGCCACCATGGAGGTGGCCCCGTCGACCCGCCAGGCCTTGCGCCGGTCGAGTTCGACCACCGCGGCGAGCAACTGGCTCTGATGGGCCGAGATGGCACGGTGGTGCTGCGCCACGCTCGCGACGAGGCTCTCGGTTCGACGTGACACGGTGTCGGGCCGAGGGCCGTCTCGGAGGGTGGAGAGTGCCATACGAAGCATGAACGGTCGGCGGGCGGCGCAGCGGGTACGCGCGTACCGGTCTCGGGCCACAAGGCGTCAGCGGTACCGGTCGGCCGGCACCCACTCCCCGTGGCTGCGGAGAGGTAGGCGCTCGGGCAGGTGGATGACGGCCTCGGGGCGACGGCGCCCCAGCGACGACGCGTCGAGCACGTAGAGGTCGCTGGCGCCCGTGTTCGCGTCGTCGACCACCGTGAGGAGCCAGCCTTCGTCGTCGCTGCGGCCGTCCGCGGCGCGGACGAAGAGCGGTTCGCTGGCCCTCCGCCAGGGACCAGGCCTCCAGGCGGTGACCTCGTCCCGGTCGAGATCGAACTTCAGGACTCCGTCCGGCGAGACGCCGGAGTTCGAATCTCCCCACGTCATCTCGACGCAGTAGCCGTGCCGGAAGCGCACACCCTCATGCGCCGTGTCCATCCGTGGATACTCGACGTGCCGCTCGTCGACCTGGACCCGCTCGACCGTCTCTCCCGTGATCCGCCAGCGCTCCAGGACCGCGAGGGTCCGACCGACGGTCGTCAGTCCGATGCCCCGGGGACCGACCACGGAAGCGGAGAGGTCGACGGGCTGCCCCGCCTCGGGTGCCCCATAGCGACAGACGTACACCACGATCTCTCCGGGACCGTCACCCGCGGCACCACCTTCCGTGCCCACCTCCCACGCCCCGAGGACGTGCGTCACCAGGCAGGGGTCGAGCCGGAACCACCGCACGTCGCCACCGTCACCGCCCCGCCGGACGACGCCCATCCAACCCTCGGCGCCGGGTACCCATCCGAACGGCACGGGGTTCCCGTGGGGAGCGGTCAGACGGGTCGTCGGGGACTCGATGAAGACCACATGATTCGCGGTCACCCCGATGTCGTGCTGCCACGTCGCCCGCTCGAGCTCCACCGACATCGCACTGCGCAGCCGGCCGGTGGCATCCCATTCCCCGATGCGCAGCCAGATCCCCTCGGCCTCGACCTCGCCGTCGCCCCCGGCGCCGGAAGGCCTCGGATCACCCTCGCCGTTGCGCTCCCACCCGTCGTCCACCGCGAACAGGACGCGACCGCCGTCGGCCGCCACACGGTGGACGTGCGACGCGATCGGCACCGAGAGCCGGCCCGCGAACTCCAGGGGCTCCAGCAACCGCGAGTAGCGCGACGGGAGCCCGCTTTCGGGAAGTGCCAACACCGATCCTGCGTGCCAGAACACACCGGCATCTGCGTCGGCCTCCCGGCGCAGGTAGGACACCGCCTTGCCGTCGCGTAGCTCTACGGCATGGAGGGCCCCCCGGTGCGTGCGCACCGTGCCGTCGTCGCCACCACCGGGACCGTCGTCGCCACCACCGGGACCGCCGCCGCCACCATCACCCCCGGCGCCACCATCACCCCCGGCGCCACGATCACCACGTCCAGGAGAACCGTCCGCCACCCCGCCCGGACCCACCCGGAAGAAGGTCCCCTGGAGGTCGGGAGGCAGCACGCCCTCCATCGGCAGCGCCAGCCCCTGTGAGACCCCGATCACCATGCGGCCGATCAACCTACCTGCGTATGGCAAAGTCGGGTCATGCCCACGTTGTCCGAGGACCTCGCCTTCCGCGGCCTGATCCACCAGGTGACCGACACGGAGCTCCCGGAGCGCCTCGACCAGCCCGGCCTGACCGTCTACGCGGGGTTCGACCCGTCGGCCGACAGCCTCCACGTGGGCAACCTCCTCCAGCTGTGCACGCTCCGGAGGTTCCAGGAGGCCGGCCACCGGCCCATCTCCCTGGCCGGCGGCGCCACCGGCATGATCGGCGACCCCGGGGGCAAGGAGGACGAGCGCCAGCTGCTCGAGCTCGACACGATCGAGAGCCACCTCGTGCACATCCGCCCGCAGCTGGGCCAGTTCCTGGACCTGAAGGACGGCCACGCCCTCCTCCTCAACAACGCCGACTGGTTGGGCCGCATGACGGTCCTCGAGTTCCTGCGCGACGTCGGCAAGCAGTTCACGGTCAACCAGATGGTCGGCAAGGAATCGGTACGGACACGCTTCGAGCGGCCGGACCAGGGCATCTCGTACACCGAGTTCAGCTACATGCTGCTCCAGGCCTACGACTTCCTGCGCCTCCACGTCGACCACGGCTGCGACCTCCAGATCGGCGGCAGCGACCAGTGGGGCAACATCACGATGGGGGTCGAGCTCATCCGCAAGGTCTGTGGCGACGAGTGCTGGGGCCTCACCACCCCCCTCATCGTGAAGCCCGACGGCACCAAGTACGGCAAGACCGAGACCGGCACGGTGTGGCTCGATCCCACCCGGACGAGCCCTTTCGCCATGTACCAGTTCTTCGTCAACACGCCCGACGAACAGGTCGGCCGGCTGCTTCGCTTCCTCACCTTCCTGGACCACGCCGAGATCCAGGCACTCGACGCCGACACCGCCGAGCATCCCGAGCGACGGGCCGCGCAGAAGGCGCTGGCCCGCTCCGTCGTCGCGCTGGTGCACGGGGACGCCGAGGTCGCGAAGTGCGAGGAGGCCTCCGGGGCGCTCTTCGGCGAGGAGATCGCTGCCCTGAGCGAGGACATGCTCGTGGTCGTGACCCAGGACGCCCCGACCACCACCGTCCCGCGGGCCGAGCTGATCGACGGGCTCACGGTCGCCGAGGTCCTGGAGCGCACCGGCCTCGCGAAGTCGAAGGCCGAGGCGAGGCGTACCATCGACCAGGGCGGCGCCTACGTCAACAACGTGCGGCAGGACGACGCCGCCCGCACCCTGGTGCCGGCGGACCTCCTGCACGACCGTTACCTCGTGCTGCGCAAGGGCAAGCGGGACGTCCACATCGTCCGGGCCACATGAGGCCTCGGTCCCGGGCCGCCTCCATCGTCCTCGGCCTCGTCCTCTTGCTCGGCTCCGCCCTCGTTCTCACCTCCTGTGCCGGAGCCGACCAGCAGGGCTCGCCCGCACACCGGATGTCGGCCTGGGTCAGCGGGACCGCGTTCGGGGCGACCATCGGGACGCTGACCGCCGACAACGCGCGGGTGCCCAAGGACGTCGCGAACGGCACGGGTGCCGTCCACGCCGCCTGCAGCACGCTGCTCAACGACGCCCAGATGGCCTACGCCGAGCTGCCGACGCCCGATCCCGACGTGACCCAGCTGCTCAACAACGCCTACACCCTCGAGCAAACGGCGGCCAACGACTGCTACGACGCCGGCACCAGCGACGCCAAACTGCTGGCGCGGTCCCAACGCGAGGGGATCAAGGCCGAGGCGCTCTACGACGAGGCCCTCCAGCGAATCCGGCAGATCGACGGCAAGGCCGTCCCCACCACGACGACCACCGACAACGGGGCGTCGGGCGGCATCTTCGGATGACCGCGGCCGGCACCCCCGACGACGACCTCGACCGCCACCGGCGGCGGGTGCTGTGGGCGCTGCCCACGGGTCTCTACCTGGTCGGGAGCCGCGCCGGCGACGAGGTCAACCTCATGACTGCCAACCTCGTGGTCCAGGTGTGCATCGATCCCAAGCTGGTGGGTGTCGCGCTCGAGCGCGACTCGGTCACCCGGCGACTCGTGACCGCGGGCGGCTCCTTCGCCCTCTCCCTGCTCGCGCGGTCCGACCGTGACGTGGTGCGGCGCTTCGTGAAGCCGGTGACCGAGGTCGACCGCTCCCCTGACGGGGCCGTCCTCGCCATGTCGGGCCAGCCCGTCACCGAGGTCGGACCGGACCGCCTCCCGGTGCTGGCGTCCGCGGCGGGCCACCTCGTCTGCGCGCTCAGCCGCGCCGAGGAGCTCGGCAGCCACACGCTGTGCATCGGCGAGGTCACCGCGGTCGGCGGCGAGCCCTCCGAGGTGCTGCGGATGGAGGACACCCGCATGCACTACGGCGGCTAATCACCCTCCCGCTGGTCGGGCGGCCGCAGGTCGATGCGCAGGGTGAGGATCCCGTCGACGAGCTCGGCCTCGGCGTCGCCGATCATGGCGTAGTCGGTGTAGTCCCGCTGCGCCTGCTCGCGGAACCGCTGTCGCTCTGGTCCCTCGATGGGGGGCATGCCCCGCGACCGCACCGCTTCGGCCCGCTCCCTGAAGCGGACGACCATCGCCTGGGGATCGAAGTCGGGCACGGCGGTCAGCGTAGAGGTTTAATGGTCGGCGAATGAGCGACGAGACGGAGGGCGCCCGGCGCGCCGACGGAGGCTCGGACAGCGCCCCGGCGCCGCTGGGGGCACCCCTGACGGCGGCAGCCATCGCGGAGAGGGTCGGCGTGGCGCTCGACGCCGCCGACCTCGAGCAGATGGCGGCGCTCCTCAGCCCCGACGTGCACTGGGGGGCGCCGGACGACCCCACGCCGTCGTGCCGCAACCGCACGCAGGTCCTCCGGTGGTACGCCGCGGCCCGGGCCGAGGGGCGCCGGGCGGCCGTCACGGAGGTCGAGGTGCACGGCAACGCCCTCCTCGTGGGCCTGCGACTCGATGACGGACAGGAGCGCTGGCAGGTGCTCCGGGTGGGGCCCGACGGCGTCAACGACATCCGCGGCTACGTGGATCGGCCCAGCGCACTCGAAAAATTGCCCGTGCTGACCTGGGCCAGGGCTGCCGAGCCGCCCGAAGCCACTACACTGGACCGGCGGCCGAGATGGCCCGTACGGTCGGGCCGTGGGGCGGAACGCGACGGTGCGGACCGGGTGTGACAAGGAGTTCTCGTGAAAAAGGGACGCCATCGGCGCTTCGAGGAAGCGCGCAGCCTGAAGCGGTCTTCGACCGAGTCCACCGGAAGATGCCCCGAATGCGGGGCTGAACCCGAGGACGTCCACGCGTCGTGGTGCCTTGCCGAAGAGGACAAGTACGACCGCATCCTCGGCTCCATCCCTGCCCCGTCGTACTCGGACGAGGACCCGCTCCAGGACTAGGGCGGCCTAGCCGCCGCCCTCGATGCTCGGGACGACGCCACTTGCCCCCACGCTGGTCGCCGCGCCGGCACCAGGACCACCGCCGCCGAACCGTTCCGCCGGCTCCGCACGGCCGGGTGGGGGAGTGCCACCCCCTCGACCCGCATCTGCTCACGCTCCCGGACGAGCGACACGAACCGCTTGTACACCTTGGTCCCCACCATCCTCGTGAGCTCGGCTTCCATCTCCTCGTAGACCGGCTTGGTGCCCACGAAGGCGTCGGGCGCCTCCGTGCACCACCAGTGGAACTCCCGGCCGCCCTTGCCCCAGTGGCGCCGGTCCCATTGGCGGATGACCGACGTCACGTGGCCCTCCTCGTCGTCGACCTCGTCCTCACGGCGGAGCGGGAGCTGCCAGCACACCTCGGGCTTGAGCGTCATGGGGTTGAGGCCGCGCTTGACCGCCGCAATGTGGAACGCGCAGCCGGCGCCGGCGGCGAACCCGGGACGGTTGAGGAAGATGCAGGCGTCGTCGACCAGCCGGGTGACGGTCTCGCCGCTCTTGTTGGTGTGGATGACGGTCTTCTTGACCCCGTGGTTCTGCCACTCCTCCGGGGTCAGCGTGGCCGCGGCCTTCTCGACGTGGCGCGCGTCCTTCTTGTCGACCAGGTGCGCCCCGTAGCTGCAGCAGCCCTGGACGAGCTCCGGCGCCGGACCGGTGAGCACGCCCTGGCACCCGTTGCCGAAGATGCAGGTCCAGTTGCTCGTCAGGAACGTGACGTCGAAGAGCCACGTCCGCTCCTCCTCCTCGTCCTCGAAGCTGATCCACTCGTGGGTGTCGGTCGGGGTGTGCGCCACGGCTTGGCACGTTACAACGCGCGCGCCGAGCAACGATGCACCGTCGTCGTCGCGTTCGCCGACGCGCGATCCCCCGAGGGCGGCCCGACCCGCGACCGATTCAGCCGGCCGGGTTGGTCGCGCCGAGGTGCTGGATGCCCACGATGGGGCCGTTGAGCTTCTTGCCCGGGATGGCGGTGTAGATGGAGCCCAAGAAGGGGGCGTCGCCGTAGTCGAAGAGGCCGCCGTCGGCGCCCACCTCCCAGTACCCCTTGCCCGAGTGGGTGACCGCGATGCCCACGATGGGGGCGACGAGGTGCTGGCCCGCCTTGAGCGAGCCCGGCACCGAGCCGTAGAAACCCATGTTGTAGTTGAAGACCCCGCCGTCGGAGGCGACGAGGACGTAGCCCTGGCCCACCGCGGCCGCCGCGATGCCCACGATCGGGGCGTTGATGTGCACCCCGCCCAGCCCGCCCTCATAGAGGGCGTCGCCCTCGGCGTAGACGTCGCCGTACTGGTCGGTGGCCCAGATGCCCTCGCCCGTGTTGGTCGAGGCCATGCCCACGATGTGGGCCCCGGGGGGAAGCGAGAGGGCGGGCAAGGAGGGCACCGAGCCGAAGGGGTAGATCTTGCCGTTCTGGGCGATCAGCCAGTAGCCGTTCTCCGTCGGCGTGGCCGCGATGGCCGCGATGGGCGAGGGCAGGACCTGGCCCCCCAAGGAGCCGAAGAAGGCGGCCCCGCCGAGGGCGAAGACCCCGCCGTCACCGCCCACCATCAAGTAGCCGGCCGGCCCGGGGGCGTTGGCGATGTCCACGATGGGGGCGTTGAGGTGGTTGTCGGCCAGCGAGCCGCTGAAGAGCAGCCCGAAGTCGAAGATGCCGCCCTCGTTGCCCACCATGCGGTAGCCGTTGAAGTTCTGGCCCACCTCGACGGCCCCGATGGTCGCGCTCGAGTTGGCCCCGGCCCCGCGGGCCACGCCGCGCTGGTCGGCGGCGACCCCACTCGCCACCCACGTGGCGTCGGGGATGGCCCCGACCTCGGGGCTGGCGTCGGCCGGCAGCAGCGTCTCGGTCGGGCCCCCGTTGTTGGCCAGGGGGCCGAGCTGGGGGTCCTTGCCGATGATGTCGGTGGCGACCCCGGCCCCGCAGGTCGAGTCCCCGAACAAGTTGTAGCCCTGCGACGTGAAGGTGCCCGGACCGGTGAAGGCGCAGTTGGTGGCCGGACCGCCCGAAGCCGAGCCGTTGGCCACGATCGTGTCGGCCATGGTCAGCGTCGAGTCGTCGATCCTCTGGACGTTCCCGGCGCCCGTCTCGCCATCGGTCGCCGTGTTGCCCGAGATCGTGTCGAACTCGAACACCGTCGACACCGTGGGCGACTCCGGGCACCCCGTGCCGAAGTAGCCACCCCCGTTCGTGGCGGTGTTCGAGACGATCGTGTCGTTCGTCAGGGTGATGGCGTTGCAGGCGTCGGACAGGATCCCACCGCCATCGCCCAGCACGGCGCTGATGCCCACGAGTCCCTGCACCGTGTTCCCGCTGATCGTCGATGCCGTGATGCCCGTCGTACTCGATTCGCCGCCGTCGACCGCGACGCCTCCGCCGGCTTCGCCGACGATGTTCCCGGCGATCGTCTCCTGGTTGAACGTGTTGGTGCCGCCCCCGACGTAGACGCCCCCACCCTCATAGGCGTAGTTGCCCGAGAGACTGCCGGCGCTGAAGTTGGCAATGGACGGGTCGCCGTCGTTCTCCATGTAGACCCCCCCGCCGTCGTCGTCCGAGGCGGTGTTGTCGTCGACGGAGCCACCGGTGAAGTTGACCGTGCTCGAGGTTCCGTCGTTCTCGAGGTAGACGCCTCCACCCGAATCGTGCGCCGTGTTGGAATTGGCGGCGACGTTCGTGAACGAGACGGTGGTGTTGGTGCCGTCGTTCTCCAGGTAGGCGGCTCCTCCATCGGAGCTCGTGGCCGTGTTGTTGCTTATGGAACCGCCGGTGAACGTGACGGTGCCGTGGGTGCCGTCGTTCTCCACATAGACGCCGCCGGCATCGTCGACCGCGGTGTTGCTTCGGACGGTGTCATTGGTGAACGAGACGTTGGTGCCCGACGTGCCGTCGTTCTCGACGTAGGCAGCGCCCCCGTCCTCGGCATCGTTGTTGTCCATCGTCACGCCCGAGATGGTGACGGAGTCTCCCGGGTTGTCGTTCTGTATGTAGACAGCGCCGCCGTCGGTGCTCGCCGAGTCGTTGCTGATGGAACCGCCCGTGACCGAGTTCGCCCCGTCCGTGATGAAGACGCCGCCACCTCCCGCCGTAGACGTGTTGTTCGTCACGGTGTCGTTGAAGAGGTTCCCGGTGCCCGCCTCGAGAAAGACGCCACCGCCGGACAGCGCCGAGTTCCCGGAGACGGTCGAGTAGGAGAGGTTCAGCGTCCCGTCGTTGAGGATCCCCCCGCCAGCCCCCGCCGGGAAGACGCCGGTCGCGACGCCGTCCTCGACGGTGACGCCGGAGATGTCCGCCGTCGTGCCGCTGGTGACGTTGATGACGCGTGTCGTGATGGAGCACTCCGAGCATTGCGCTTGGAGGATCGTCGTGGCCTGGCCGGACGTTCCCGTGATCGTGACGGTGTGGCCGCTGTCGTCGACAGTGAGCGGACCGACCGAGGTCAGCACCTGGTAGATGTGGCCGCTACCTCCGATGGTGTCGGGATCGGGGAGGTTGATGTCCGTGTCGCCGATGTCTCCGGCCTCGGAGAGGGCGTCGCGAAGGTTGCAGGAGTCGGCCACCTCGGACCCTGGGGTGCAATTGGCCGCGGTGATGGTGCTGTCGTCGGTGGGAGTGTTGACGTTGATCACCGAGGCGGCACCGGCGGCTTCTCCCTGGAGCGCACTGGTCAGCACCCCCGTGCCGATCCCGGCAGCGATGGTCACCAGCCCGAGCACCAACCCCGAAAAGCATCGTCCGAACCTCGACATCGAACCACCTCTCGCTCCGGACCCCCTCTTACGGCGACCGGCTCGTCGTGACCTCCTGATCCGTCGAGGTGCGGCGCTCCCAGCCCGGGATCCAGTCCAGAAGGCCCCCCCGGGCGGCAACGGGTAGAACACCCAGACGACCCTGTGACGGGCGAGGTCCGGAACGGTTACAGGTCTGTGCCTCACGGAGAGCCCCACGCCGTAGACTGGGTGCCTATGGCCACGACGACCGAGAATCTCCAGGCAGTCCACCCGGTGGTGACGCTCACGCCCGAGGCGCACAAGGTGGTGCGCGAGGCGATCCAGCAGGAGCCCGACACGGCGGGCCTGGCCCTCTGGCTCGAGGTGCGTGGGGTGCAGGCGGGGTCGTTCGTCTACGACCTCTACTTCCAGGCCACCTCCGACGCCGACGAGGGTGACGCCCGCCACACCCAAGAAGAGCTCGAGATCGTGATCCCGGCCGCCAGCGTCGACCGGCTGCGGGGTGCCCGTCTCGAGTGGTCCGAGGAGGGGGACGGCGGTCTGGTCCTCGTCAACCCGAACGCACCGACACCAGAGGAGGCGGCACCGGGTGTCCCACCCGAGGTGCTCGCCGCCGGCATCGCGGGGCCGCTCGCGCTGCGCGTCGTCGCCGTGCTCGAGCAAGCGGTGAACCCGTCCATCGCCAGCCATGGGGGGCGGGCCGATCTCGTCGCCCTGGACGAGGCGAACGGCACGGCCTACCTGAGGCTCTCGGGCGGCTGCCAGGGTTGCGCCATGTCGCAGATGACACTGCGCCAGGGCATCGAGACCGCGCTGCTCGAGGAGGTCCCCGAGCTCACCCGGGTCCTCGACGTGACCGACCACGGCGGCGGGGAGAACCCCTTCTACACCTGAGCCGGGCGCCGGGATCCCGGGCGCCCGCAGCTCAGGGGCGCCGTCGGCCGTCCGGTAGCGTTGCCTCGTGCTGCGCTTCCTCACCGCCGGCGAGTCCCACGGCCGGGCCCTCGTCGTGGTGGTCGAGGGCCTGCCCGCCGGCCTGCCCGTGGAGGCGTCGGACGTCGCCGGTGAGCTCGCCCGGCGGCGGCTCGGCTACGGCCGCGGTCCGCGCATGCGGTTCGAGGCCGACGAGATCACGCTCCTCGGGGGGATCCGCCACGGCCGCACGCTGGGGTCGCCCGTCGCCATAGAGATCGCCAACACGGAATGGCCGAAGTGGACCGAGGAGATGTCGCCGGAGCCCGGGACGCCCTCCAAGGTCCTGACCCAGCCCCGTCCGGGACACGCCGACCTCCCCGGCATGCTCAAGTACGGCTTCGACGACGCCCGCGACGTGCTCGAGCGCGCCTCGGCCCGGGAGACGGCGGCGAGGGTCGCGGCCGGCACGCTGGCCAAGCTCCTGCTGACGCGGCTGGGCGTGTCGATCGTGAGCCACATCGTGGCGCTGGGGGACGCCGCCACCACGCCGGGCAGCCTGCGCCCGGGCCCGGCCGACCTCGACAAGGTGGACGAGAGCGCCGTGCGCTGCTTCGACGCGGCGGCCGAGGAGGCGATGATCGCCGCCGTGAAGGCCGCGGCCAAGGAGGGTGACTCGCTGGGCGGTGTGGCCGAGGTCCTGGCCTACGGTGTGCCGGTCGGCCTCGGCAGCCACGTGCAGTGGGACCGCAAGCTCGATGCCAACCTCGCCCAGGCCCTGATGTCGATCCAGGCCGTCAAGGCGGTCGAGATCGGCGAGGGATGGGACAACGCGGCGCGCCGCGGGTCGGAGGCGCACGACGCCATCGCCTTCGACGCCGAGGGGGGCTACGTGCGGCCGACCGACCGCGCCGGCGGGATCGAGGGCGGCATCTCCAACGGTGCGCTCCTGGTGGCGCGGGTGGCCATGAAGCCGCTGGCCACGCTCAACCGGCCCGTCCTGCAAACGGTCGACGTCGTCACGAAGCAGTCGACGGTCAGCTTCCGCGAGCGCACCGACGTCACCGCCGTGCCCGCCATGGGTGTCGTCGCGGAGTCGATGACCGCGCTCGTCCTGGCGTCCGAGGCCTTGCGCAAGTTCGGCGGGGACTCGCTGGCCGAGGTCGTGCGCAACCGCGACGGTTTCGTCGCCTCGCTCGGCTCCACGCCGTCGGCCGCCGTGGGCCGCACCACCTCGGACCCGGGCAGCGCCGCCGGATGACCCGCCGCATCCTGCTCGTCGGGATGATGGGCGCGGGCAAGACCACGACCGGGTTGCTCGTCGCGCGCCGCCTCGGCTGGGGCTACCGGGACTCCGACGCCGACGTCGAGTCGGAGACCGGCCTGACCGTGCCCGATCTCTTCGCCCGCGACGGCGAGGCGGCTTTCCGCCGCGCGGAGGCGGACGTGCTCGCCGCCGCCTGTGCCGAGGGGGCTCCCTCGGTCGTCTCGGTCGCGGGCGGGGCGGTGCTCAGCGCCGACAACCGCCGCCTCATCGCGGCGAGCGGCACCGTGGTCTGGCTCCGGGCGCGCCCCGAGACCCTGGCCGCCCGCGTCGGCGACGGTGCGGGCCGGCCCCTGCTCGGCGACGACCCGGCCGACGCGCTGGTGCGCCTCAACGCGGCGCGTGCGCCGTTCTACGCCGAGATCGCCGACCTCGTCATCGATGTCGACGACCTCCCGCCCGGGGAGGTGGCCCGGCGCATCCTCGCCGCCGTCGGTGCCGGCGTCGACGGCACGCCGCCGGGCGGCACCGCCGGGGCCGCGGGCACGAGCGCCGAGGCCGCGGGCACGAGGGCCGAGCCCGCCGGCAGCACGGCCGAGTAGGAGAGCACGGTGCGCGCCCTCTCCGTCGACCTCGCCGAGCGCTCCTACCCCGTGCTGGTCGGGCCCGGGGCGCGCCACGAGGTCGGGCGGTTCCTGCCCCCGAGCGCCAAGTCGGCGGTGATCGTCACCCAGGAGGCGATCAGGGAAGCCGGCTGGGTGCACGACATTGATCCCGGCGTCCCCACCGAGATGTGCATCATCCCTGACGGGGAGGACGCCAAGACGCTCGACACGGTGGGGGAGCTGGCCCGCCGGTTCGCCCGGGCCGGCCTCTCGAGGTCCGACGCCGTCATCGCCGTCGGCGGTGGCATCGTGACCGACGTCGCCGGGTTCGCCGCGGCGAGCTACCACCGGGGCACGGCCTACGTGAACGTGGCCACGACGTTGCTGGCGCAGGTCGATGCCGCCATCGGCGGCAAGACCGGGGTCAACCTGCCCGAGGGCAAGAACCTCGTCGGCGCGTTCTGGCAGCCCAATGCGGTGCTGTGCGACACCGAGACCCTCTCGTCGCTCCCGCCCCGCGAGTGGGCCTGCGGCCGCGGCGAAGTCGCCAAGTACGCCTTCCTCGGCGATGCCCCCCAGGCCGACCAGCCGATCGAGGAGCAGGTGGCGCGCTGCGTCGGGATCAAGGCGGCCGTCGTCGCCGAGGACGAGCGCGAGGGCGGGCGGCGCATGATCCTCAACTACGGCCACACCCTGGGCCACGCGCTGGAGGGCGCCGCCCTGGCCGGCCACCACGAGTGGGACCTCCGCCACGGGGAGGCCGTGGCCATCGGGCTGCTGTTCTCGGCCCTCCTGGCGCAGCGCCTCGGGCGGATCGACGACGTCCGCGTCAACGAGCACCGCAAGGTGATCGGGAGCTTCGACCTCCCGACCGAACTCCCGCCGGGCGCCGGGGCCGAGGAGCTGGTGACGTTCATGGCGCGGGACAAGAAGGCACAGCGGGACCTGACCTTCGTGCTCGACGGCCCCGACGGGGTCCAGCCCGTGCACGGCGTGGACGCCACCGATGTGATCGCTACCCTGGCGGACATGGGTGCCCGACCGTGAGCCTCGTCCTGCTCCTCTCGGGGCCGAACCTCAACCTGCTCGGCGAGCGCGAGCCGGCGGTCTACGGGACCGACACGCTGGCCGACCACGTCAAGCGGGCCGAGGCGGTGGCCGGGCGCCACGGGCTCGACCTCGAGCACGTGCAGTCGAACCACGAGGGCGAGCTGATCGAGGCGGTGCACGCCGCGCGCGGCAGGGCGGACGCGCTGGTGGTCAACGCCGGTGCGTTGAGCCACACGTCGTGGTCGCTCCACGACGCCGTGGCGGCGTTCGACGGCCCCGTCGTCGAGCTGCACCTCTCCAACCCGGCCGCCCGCGAGCCCTTCCGGCACACGTCGGTGCTCGCGCCGGTGGCGTCGGGCCTCATCGCGGGTTTCGGCGGGCTCGGCTACGAGCTCGCCGTCGATGCCGTGGCCGCACTACTGAAGGGAGCCTGAGCCGCCCATGACCACCAGCACGACCGCGAGCACCACCACGAGCATGGGCGCCGGCGCCGGCGCCGGCGCCGCCAACCCGTACGCCCCCGCCACCACGCCGCTGCCGGCCATCACGGTGACCGGGCGGCTGGACCGCCTGCGCGCCGCGTTCGACGAGCACGAGATCGACGCCCTGGTGGTGACGACGTTGGCCAACGTGCGGTACCTGACGGGTTTCTCGGGCTCGGCGGGGGTCCTCACCGTCGCCCGGGACACCGCGCTCCTCACCACCGACGGGCGCTACCGCACGCAGTCGGCCGAGCAGATCGACAGGGCGGGCGCCGGGACGCAGGTCGACATCGTCATCGGCCCGGTCTCCGAGCAGCGCAAGGCTGCCCAGGCCCTGCTCGGCGCCGGCGCCGGCGCCGGCGCGGGCACCGCCGTCCTCCGCATCGGCCTCGAGGCCGACAACGTCTCCTGGAGCGGACAGCGCACCTGGGCCGAGCTGCTCGATGCCGACAGGCTCGTGGCCACCTCCAACGCCGTGGAGTCGCTGCGCGAGCGCAAGGACGCCGCCGAGATCGCCCGCATGGAGCGCGCCGCCGCCATCGCCGACGCCGCGCTCTTCGAGGTGCTGCCGCTCATGGGCCAGGGCGTCACCGAGGAGCACTTCGCCCTCGAGCTCGATACCGCCATGCGGCGCGGCGGGGCCGAGAGCACCGCCTTCGAGACGATCGTCGCCAGCGGCGAGAACTCGGCCAAGCCGCACCACCACCCGGGCGCGCGGCGCATCGAAGTGGGCGACCCCGTCGTGGTCGACTTCGGCGCCACCTTCGAGGGATACCGCTCCGACATGACGCGCACGTTCTGCGTCGGGGCGGACCCCGAAGGCGAGCTGGCACGCATCTTCGCCGTCGTCGGCGAATCGCAGGCGGCCGGCGCCGCCGCCGTGCGGCCGGGCATCTCCGCCAAGGAGGTCGACGACGTCTGCCGCCGGATCATCGCGGCGGCGGGATGGGCCGAGCGCTTCGAGCACGGCACCGGGCACGGGGTCGGGCTCGACATCCACGAAGCGCCGACGGTCAGCCAGCTGGGCACTGCTATCCTCGCTCCCGGCTTCGTCGTCACCGTCGAGCCCGGTGTCTACCTCCCCGGGCACGGTGGTGTCCGTGTCGAGGACACCCTCGTCGTGACCGAGGACGGCGCCCGCCCCCTGACCCGCTTCACAAAGGACATCCATGGCAGTCTCGACCAATGACCTGAAGAACGGCATGAGCCTGGACCTCCCCGAGGGGCTGTTCAGCGTCGTCGGGTTCCAACACGTGAAACCGGGCAAGGGCGGGGCCTTCGTGCGCACCAAGCTCAAGAACGTGCGCAGCGGCGCCGTGATCGAGCGCACCTACCGGGCCGACGAGAAGCTCGAGCAGGCCATCATCGACAAGCGCGACATGCAGTTCCTCTACCGCGACGGCACCGACTTCGTGTTCATGGACACCACCAGTTACGAGCAGTTGACGGCCTCTCCGGAGTCCCTGGGCGACGCCCCGAACTACCTCAAGGAAGGGGACGAGGCGAACCTGCAGATGTACAACGGCGAGATCGTGGGCGTCGAGCTCCCCGCCGCGGTGGAGCTCACGGTGACCGAGACGGAGCCGGGGATCCAGGGCGACCGCGTCTCGGGGGCCCGCAAGCCCGCCACCCTCCAGACCGGCCTGGTGGTCCAGGTGCCGCTGTTCGTCAACGTCGGGGAAGTGATCAAGGTCGACACCCGCTCCGGCGAGTACCTGACCCGGGCCTGACGGCCCGGCGGCCTCGACCTTCCGCGCCGCACCCCGGCCGAGGCCAGGATCGTCCCGCCGTGACCGACGCCGCACCCCGGCACCAGCAACGCGAGCGTGCGCTGGCGCTCCTCTACGAGGCCGAGCTGAAGGGCGAGGGCCCGCTCGAGGTCGTCGACGCCCTGCCGGTGCCGCCCGACGCCTACGTGCGCACGCTCCTGACGCAGGCCGCGGCGACCCGGGACGAGGCCGACCGCCGCATCGCCGCCGCCTCGGTGGGCTGGCCCCTCGACCGCATGGCGGTCATCGACCGCATCGTGCTGCGCCTGGGCGTGGCCGAGCTGCTCGATCCCGACGGCCCTCCCGTGGCGGTGGTGATCGACGAGGCGGTCGAGCTCGTCAAGGAGTACTCGACCGACGAGTCGGGCCGGTTCGTCAACGGCATCCTGTCGACCATCGCCGCCGAGGTGAAGCCGGGCTGATCCTCGGCTGCCGACTCATGGACGGGTTAGCGCTCTAGTGCTATTCTCATTAGCACCATGCCGAACTTCCAAGTCGACCCCAGCGACCCGGTCTTCCTCCACGAACAGGTTGCCGCCGAGATCCGTCGGGCCATCGCCGATGGCGAGGCCGTCCCGGGCGAACGACTACCTCCGGCCCGGGATCTGGCCAAGGTCCTCGGAGTGAACGCCAACACGGTCCTTCGCTCGTTGCGCCAATTGCGAGACGAGGGGCTCGTCGAGTTTCGCCGGGGCCACGGGATCACGGTGAGCGGCCAGGCCCCGGCGCGCAGCGCACTCATCGAGCGGGTGCGGGACCTGGTGCAGTACGCCCGGGTGCAGGGCTATCAGCCCGACGAATTGATTCAGATCATTCAAGGTCTGCGGTGACGCTCACCCTCGGGCCACGTCGGGTGACCGAGCCGGGGACCACGGAAGCACTGATCCGAGAGGCGCGGCGGCTGCGCCGCCGCCGATGGCGGCGGCGGGCGGCGTTGGTCACGCTGGCCCTCGTCGTGGCGGCCGTGGTCGTGGCGTCGATCCGGGGAGGCGATCCGGCCCGGCCGCGTCCATCCGCGCATCCGCCCGGGCCGGACGGACAACGAAGGGTGAAGGGCCCCTCGCTCGGTCTCGCCACTTCGTACCAGTTGACCGGGCCGATGGGCGTCGCGGTCGACCGGGGTGGCGATCTCTACTTCACCGATGGGAACCGGGTGCTCGAGGTCGACCGGGCCACGCAGCAACTCGAGGTCGTGGCCGGAACGGGGGCCGTGGGTTTCTCCGGCGACGGCGGCCCGGGCCCGCAGGCCACGCTCTCCGACCCGAGCGGCGTCGCCGTAGCTCCGAACGGCGACGTCTACTTCGAAGACGGCAATCGCGTCCGCAAGGTCTCGGCGGCCGATGGCGTCATCTCGACCGTGGCCGGAGACGGGCGCACCGGCTCCAGCGGGAATGGAGGCCCGGCCCTCAAGGCCTCGCTGGACTTTGCGAGTCCGGGTAGCGGCTTTGGGGGGCTCAGCGACGTCATCGCCTTGGGCCCCGGGGGTGAGCTGTACCTGGCCGAGACCGCCAACAACGAGGTCCAGAAGGTGTCGCTGGCCACCGGGGTCATCACCAGGGCGGCCGGTCCGGGGATCCATTGTGCCCCGCTGGACCGAATCTGCCAGACGGCCTCGCATCCGTGTGCGCCGGTGGGTGTGGCCGTGGACGGCTCCTCGAACATCTTCGTCGCCACCGCGTGCGGTTCGATCCGGGAGAGCGTCGCTGCCACCGGTGCGACGTCGACGATCTTCTCCGTCCACCAAGATCCTGTTCTGGCGGGCACCGGGGGCGAGCACGATCCGACGGGACTGGCGGTGGGCAACGACAAGACGCTCTTCGTCACCGAGGCCTACGGCCGGCGGTTGCTCGAGCTCAACCTCGTGAGCGGGCGGGTCGTGTTGGTCGCCGGTACCGGCGTCGAGACGCTCCCCGAACCGGGTCAGACCGCGGGTGACGGCGGATCGGCGTCCAACGCCACCTTCGGACTGGCGCTCGGCGCCGCCGTTGACGGGCAGGGCAACGTCTACGTGGCCGACTTCTTCAACGACGCCATTCGGATGATCGACCGGCGCACCGGTGTGATCTCGACGGTCGCCGGGCAGATCCCCACGTCGCCGGCGCAGCAGGGACACTGCTGCTGAGCGACGAGCCGGACGGCGGCGTCTGCCGCGGCTCGGGCGTCACGGGGCCGGCCCGCCCGCCGGCGCGATAAGATATCCCCCTGACCGTGAAGTGAGTCCCGTGAGGCTCACACGGCAGGAGGAGCAGTGGCCGAACGCGAGCGCAGTCATACGCGACCCCTCGGGGGCGTGTTCGTGGCCCACTCCCAGGTCCTGAGCGCAGCCGACGTCCAGCGCGCCCTCACCCGGATGTCCCACGAGATCGTCGAGCGCAACGGCGGGGTCGAGGACGTCGTCCTGGTGGGGCTCCAGACCGGCGGCGTGCCCCTCGCCACCAAGATGGCCGAGACGCTGCGCCAGATCGAGGGGACCCAGAGCGTCGACCTCGGCAGCCTCGACGTGGCCTTCTACCGCGACGACATCGGCCTGCGCCCCGTCCTGCCCGAGGCGGTCACCGACATCCCCGTCGACCTGGCCGGACGGGTAGTCGTGCTGGTCGACGACGTCCTCTTCACCGGGCGGACGATCCGGGCCGCCCTCAACGCCCTCAACGACTTCGGGCGGGCCCGGGCGGTCCAGCTCGCCGTCATGGTCGACCGCGGGCACCGCGAGCTCCCCATCCGCCCCGACTACGTCGGCAAGAACCTGCCGACGCGGCGCGAGGAGATGGTCGACGTCGGCGAGGACGGCGTGTGGATCGGCACGCTGGAGGACAAGTGACCGGGCCCCAGCACCTGCTCTCGGTGGCCGACCTCGGGCCCGACGGCATCGCCGAGGTCCTGCGCGTCGCCGAGGCCTTCGCCGAGGTGGAGCGCCGGTCGATGCCCAAGGTCCCCACGCTGCGGGGCAAGGTCGTGGCGACGCTCTTCTTCGAGGAGTCGACCCGCACCCGCCTGTCCTTCGAGACGGCGGCGAAGCGCCTCTCGGCCGACGTGCTCTCGCTCGCCGTCGCCACCTCGTCGGTGAAGAAGGGCGAGAGCCTGCGCGACACCGTCGAGACCGTCGAGGCCATGGGCATCGACGCCGTGATCATCCGCCACTCGTCGGCCGGCGCCCCCCACCAGGTGGCCCGCTGGGTCCAGCGCGCCCACGTCGTGAACGCCGGCGACGGCTGGCACGAGCACCCGACGCAGGCCCTCCTCGACTGCTTCACCGTGCGCCAGGTCCTGGCCGAGCGCAAGGGCGTGGCGCCCGACGAGCTCGGCGTCGGATGCTTCGAAGGCCTGCGCGTGCTCATCGTCGGCGACGTCCGCCACAGCCGCGTGGCCCGCTCCGAGGTGCTGGCCTACACCGCCCTCGGGGCCCACGTCACGCTGGCCGCGCCCGGCAGCCTGCTGCCCCCGTCGCTCGAGGGATGGCCGGTCGAGGTGGTCACCGACCTCGACGATGCGCTGGGCGACGCCGACGTGGTCTCGTTGCTACGGCTGCAGGCCGAGCGCGGCAGCGGGTCGTTCGTGCCCAGCCTGCGCGAGTACACCGCCCGCTGGGGCCTGACGGCCCGCCGGGCCGGGCGCCTGGCCGAGCACGCGATCGTCACCCACCCCGGGCCCATGGTGCGCGGCGTGGAGATCGCGTCGGACGTGGCCGACCTGCCCCGCACGGTCGTGACCCAGCAGGTGGCCAACGGCGTGGCGGTCCGCATGGCCATCCTGTTCCTGCTGCTGGGCGGCGAACTGCCCGGGGCGGTGGAGGTGCCCGCCGTTGCCTGACGTCACCCTCGTCATCCGCGGCGGCACCGTCGTCGGGCCCGACGGCCTCGCGCGCCTCGACGTCGCCGTCCGTGGCTCCGCCGTCGCGGCCCTCGCCGAGTCGATCGACCCGCCGCGCGGCGCCGTCGTCCTCGATGCGGGCGGCTGCCTGGTGGGCCCGGGACTGGTCGATCTGCACACGCACCTGCGCGAGCCGGGGCGCGAAGAGGCCGAGACGATCGAGTCGGGCGCACGCGCCGCTGCGCTCGGCGGCTACACGGCGGTCGTCGCCATGCCCAACACCGAGCCCGCGATCGACTCGGCGGCCGTGGCGAGCGAGGTGCTCGCGCTCGGTGCCGGCTGCGCCGCCGAGGTCGCCGTCGCCGGCGCCATCACGGTGGGCCGGGCCGGTCACGCGCTCGCCCCGCTCGGCGAGCTGGCGGCGCTCGGGGTGACCCTCTTCACCGACGACGGCGCCGGCGTGCAGGACGGCGCCCTCATGCGGCGCGCCCTGGACTACGCCAAGGGCCTCGGCGTCACGCTGGCCCAGCACTGCGAGGACGCGTGCCTCGCTGCCGGCGGGGCCATGCACGAAGGCTGCTGGTCGAGCCGGTTGGGCATCCCGGGCATGCCCGCGGCGGCCGAGGAGGCCATGGTGGCCCGCGACATCATGCTCGTCCGCCTGACCGGCGCGCCGGTCCACTTCCTGCACCTCTCGAGCGCCGGCTCGGTGGAGCTGGTGCGCCGGGCGAAGGCGGAAGGCCTCCCGGTGACCGCCGAGGCCGCTCCGCACCACATGCTCCTCACCCACGCCGCGGTGGCGGGGTACGACCCCGTGTTCAAGGTGAACCCGCCGCTGCGCACCGACGAGGACGTGCAGGCGGTGGTCGCGGGCCTGTGCGACGGCACGATCGACGCCGTGGCCACCGACCACGCCCCGCACGCACCCGAGGCGAAGGACGTCCCCTTCGACCAGGCCCCGCCGGGCATGCTCGGGCTGCAGACGGCCCTGCCCATCGCGTGGTCGGTGCTCTCGCCGCACCTCGGCCCCGAGCGGGTGTTCGCGCTGATGAGCACGCAGCCGGCAGCCATCGCCAAGCTGACGGCGACACACCCCCGGACGGGGGGCCACAGCGCGCAGGGCGGCCCGGTCGAGGAGGGCGCCACCGCGAACCTGTGCGTATTCGACCCCACGGCGACGACGGTGGTGGACCCGGCGCGGCTGGCCAGCCGGAGCCGCAACACGCCGTACGCGGGGCGCACGTTCGACGGAGCGGTGCGTCATACGGTCGTTCGCGGCGAGGCCGTCGTGATCGACGCGGCGGCGCAACGGTGAGCGCCGTCGAGGACCGGCCGGCGGCGCTGCTGGTCACCGCGGACGGCGCCGTGTTCTCGGGGGAGGCAGCCGGCGCCGACGTGCCCGTGGCCACGGGTGAGCTGGTCTTCAACACGGCCATGAGCGGCTACCAGGAGGTCATCACCGACCCCTCGTATGCGGGCCAGGTGATCGCGTTCACGAGCACGCACATCGGCAACTACGGCACCAACGCAGCCGACGACGAGGCCGTGCTGCCGCACTGCCGCGGTGTCGTCGTGTGCGACCTGGCCGCCGAACCGTCCAACTGGCGGGCCACCGAGGGCCTCGAGCCGTTCCTGCGGCGCCACGGGGTGCCCGCCCTGACCGGAGTCGACACCCGGCGCCTGGCCCGGCACGTCCGGGAGGCCGGCGCCGTGCCCTGCGCCTTCGGCACCGCACCCGAGGCGGAGTTGCGGGCCGCCGCCGCGACCGCGGTCGGCACCGACGGGCTGGACCTCGTGTCGGGCGTCACGGCGCCCGCGGCCAGCGACCACCCGGGCAGCGGTCCCGGCGCGTCCAGCGGCCTGCGCATCGTGGCCTACGACTTCGGGGTGAAGACGACCATGGTCGGGCTCCTCACCACGCTGGGCAACGTGACGGTGGTGCCGGCCGGCACGACGGCCACGGAGGTGCTGGCGCTCGAGCCCGACGGCGTCTTCCTCTCCAACGGGCCGGGCGACCCCGCCGCCCTCCCGGGCCCGACCGCAGCGGTGGCCGACCTGGTGGGCCGGGTGCCCGTCTTCGGCATCTGCCTCGGCCACCAGATCCTGGCGGCCGCGCTCGGCGGCACGACCTACAAGCTGCCTTTCGGGCACCACGGTGCCAATCACCCCGTCCAGCGCCTGGAGTCCGGCGTGGTGGAGATCACGAGCCAGAACCACAACTACGCCGTGGCGGCCGGCTCCATCCCCGACGCCGAGACGACACACGTGAACCTCAACGACGGCGTGATCGAGGGCTTCCGTTCACTCGTCGCGCCGGCGTTCTCCGTGCAGTACCACCCCGAGGCGGCCCCGGGGCCGCACGACGCCCGCTACCTCTTCGGCGCGTTCCGTGACCTGATGCTGGCCCACCTCGCCCGCGCCGGGGCGCGCTGAGCCGGGCGGGCGGAGCCGACGTGCCGCGCCGCGACGACCTGCGGTCGATCCTCGTCATCGGGTCCGGCCCGATCGTGATCGGCCAGGCCTGTGAGTTCGACTACTCGGGCACCCAGGCCTGCCGCGTCCTGGCCGAAGAGGGCTACCGGGTGATCCTGGCCAACTCCAACCCGGCCACGATCATGACGGACCCGGGCACCGCCGACCGCACCTACGTCGAGCCCCTCGATCCCGAGGTGCTGGCGGCCATCATCGAGAAGGAGCGGCCCGACGCGCTGCTCCCGACGCTGGGGGGGCAGACGGCTCTCAACCTCACGATGCAGCTCGTCGAGCTCGGCGTGCTCGAGCGCTACGGGGTCGAGGTCATCGGCGCCCGCCCCGAAGCGATCGCCACCGCCGAGGACCGGGACCGGTTCAAGGTGGCGATGCAGGACATCGGGCTCGAGGTGCCGCGGTCGGGCTTCGCCCACTCGCTGGAGGAGGCCGAGGAGATCGCGGCGGACATCGGCTTCCCCATCATGGTGCGACCCAGCTTCATCCTGGGCGGCAAGGGGACGGGCATCGCCGAGGACGACGGGCAATTCGCGGGGCTGGCCGCAGAGGGCCTCGCGGCCAGCCCGATCGGCCAGATCCTCGTGGAGCAGTCGATCGCGGGCTGGAAGGAGTTCGAGCTCGAGGTGATGCGCGACGGCGCGGACAACTGCGTCGTCGTGTGCTCCATCGAGAACTTCGACCCCATGGGCGTGCACACCGGGGACTCCATCACGGTGGCGCCGGCCCAGACGCTGACGGACGTGGAGTACCAGGCCATGCGCGACGACGCCTTCGCCTGCCTGCGCCGTGTCGGCGTGGAGACCGGCGGTTCCAACGTGCAGTTCGCCGTGGACCCGGCAACCGGACGCCGGGTCATCATCGAGATGAACCCGCGGGTCTCCCGCTCTTCGGCCCTCGCCTCGAAGGCGACCGGCTTCCCCATCGCGAAGATCGCGGCCCGTCTGGCTGTGGGATACCTGCTCAACGAGATCGCCAACGACATCACGCGGGCGACGCCGGCCTGCTTCGAACCCACCATCGACTACGTCGTGACCAAGGTGCCGCGCTGGGCCTTCGAGAAGCTGCCTGGCGCCGACGCCCGCCTCGGCACCCGCATGCAGTCGGTGGGCGAGGTCATGGCGATCGGGCGGACCTTCTGCGAGTCCCTCCAGAAGGCGCTGCGCTCACTGGAACAGGGGAGGTCCGGTCTCAACGCCGACCCGGCCGAGGCCGGGTTCGAGGCGCTGCCCGTCGACGAGCTGCTGGGGCGGATCGCCGTCGCCACCCCCGACCGTGTCTACGAGATGGAGTCGGCGCTCCGCCGCGGCGCGGGTGTCGACGAGGTGGTGGCCCGCACGGGCATCGACCCGTGGTTCGTCCGCCAGCTCGAGCGCATCGCCGACGGGCGGCTTCGCGTCGCCGCCGCGCCCGAGCTGGGTCGCGACGAGCTCCGTCGCGCCAAGCGGCTCGGGTTCTCCGACGCCCAGTTGGCCTACCTCCGGGGCACGCGCGCGTCCGACGTCCGCTCGGCGCGGCTGGCCCTCGGCGTGCGGCCGACCTTCAAGACCGTCGACACGTGCGCGGCGGAGTTCGAGGCGTTCACCCCCTACCACTACGCCACCTACGAGGAGGAGGACGAGGTCCGTGCGTCCGATCGTGCCCGGGTGATCATCCTGGGGTCGGGCCCCAACCGCATCGGCCAGGGGATCGAGTTCGACTACTGCTGCGTGCACGCGTCCATGTCGTTGCGCGATGCCGGCTTCGAGACGGTCATGGTGAACTGCAACCCCGAGACGGTGTCGACCGACTACGACACGTCGGACCGCCTCTACTTCGAGCCGCTCACCGCCGAGGACGTGGCCAACGTGCTCGAGGCCGAGCAGGCCGCGGGCGGCACGGTGGTGGGCGTGATCGTCTCGCTCGGCGGGCAGACGCCCCTCAAGCTGGCCCACGCACTGCCGCCGGAGCTCGTCCTCGGGACGAGCCCGGCCTCCATCGACCTGGCCGAGGACCGGGAGCGCTGGAATGCGTTGTGCCACGAGCTGTCCATCCCCCAGCCGCCCGGCGGGACGGCCACGAACACCCCCGAGGCGCTGGCCATCGCGGGCGGCATCGGCTACCCGGTGCTGCTGCGCCCGAGCTACGTGCTGGGCGGCCGGGCCATGGAGATCGTCTACGACGACGACGGGGTGCGGCGCGTCATGCAGGCGATGACCACCGGCGCGCTGGCCCGCGAGGGCGGGGTGACCGCCGAGCGTCCCGTCCTGGTGGACCGCTTCCTCGAGGACGCCATTGAGGTCGACGTCGACGCGGTGCGTGACAGCACCGGTGAGGTCCTCATCGCCGGCGTCATGGAGCACGTCGAGGAGGCGGGCGTGCACTCGGGTGACTCGGCCTGCGCGCTCCCTCCGCAGACGCTGTCCGAAGAGGTCGTGCTCAGGCTCGAGGAGCACACCCGCTCGCTGGCCGAGTCCCTCCGGGTGTGCGGCCTCATCAACGTGCAGTACGCCGTGAAGGACGGGCAGGTCTACGTGCTCGAGGCGAACCCGCGGGCGAGCCGGACGGTCCCCTTCGTGGCGAAGGCGACCGGGGTGCCGCTGGCGATGGTGGCCTCCCGCGTGATGGTCGGCCAGACGTTGGCGGCGCTGCGCGCCGAGGGCCTGCTGCCTGCGGACGTCATCGGCCGGGTGCCCGTGCTCGACCACGTGAGCGTGAAGGAGGCGGTGCTTCCGTTCGACCGCTTCCCCGGCGTCGACACGCTGCTCGGCCCCGAGATGCGCTCGACCGGTGAGGTGATGGGTGTCGACATCACGTTCGGCCTGGCCTTCGCCAAGAGCCAGATGGCGGCCGGGACCCGGCTGCCCGACTCGGGCACGGTGTTCCTCTCCCTGGCCGACCGGGACAAGCCGGCAGGCCTCGAGGTGGCCCGGGCGTTCAGCGCCCTGGGGTTCTCCATCGCCGCCACACTGGGGACGGCGGGCTACCTGCGCTCCGCCGGCCTCCCGGTCGACACGCTGGTGGCCAAGGTGGGGGAGGAGGGCGTGGCCTCCGACGCCGTCGAACTGATCGCGCAGGGCAAGGTGCAGCTCGTGGTGAACACCCCGCGCGGCCTCGGGCCGCGTGCGGACGGCCAGCACATCCGCATGGCGTCGGTCGCCTACAAGGTGCCCTGCCTGACCACGCTGGCGGCAGCGCGCGCCGCCGCCGCAGGCATGGCGGACGTGCGGGCGCATCCGCTGGAGGTGCGCCCGCTCCAGGATCTGCACCCGGTCCCGGGCGGTGCGGCGCGATGAGCGGGCGGGAGCGACCACGAGGTGCGGCGGCACTGGCCACGCAGGTGGGCGACGTCGGGCTGGGCAACCCGATCATGACGGCCTCGGGGACGTCGGGTCACGGCACGGAGCTGGCCGAGTACGGCGAGTTGGCCGAGCTCGGTGCCGTGGTCGTCAAGTCGTTGTGCGTCGGGCCATGGCAGGGCAATCCGGCGCCCCGGGTGCACGAGGTCGGCGCCGGGATGCTCAACAGCGTGGGGCTGCAGGGACCCGGCCTGCCGGCGTGGCTGGAGCGCGACCTGCCGTCGCTCCACGCCTCGGGGGCGCGGGTCGTCGTCAGCATCTGGGGACGGACCGTGGCGGAGTACGCCGCGGCGGCCGAGCTGGTGGCCACGGCGGCCGCCTCGGGGCCCGGTACCTGTATCACCGCGCTCGAAGTCAACGTGAGCTGTCCCAACGTCGAGGACCGGTCGCACATGTTCGCCCACTCGGCCGACGCAACCTCGCGGGTCATGGCCGCCACGACCTGCGGCCTGCCCCGTTGGGCCAAGCTCAGTCCCAACGTGCCCGACCTCGTCGAGATCGCGTCCGGCGCGCTCGAGGGCGGTGCGGACGGATTGACGCTGGTCAACACGCTGCTCGGCCTCGCCCTCGACACCGAGTCGGGCCGGCCGGTGCTCGGTGCGGGTGGCGGCGGGCTCTCGGGCAGTGCGGTGCACCCCGTCGCCGTGCGCGCCGTCTGGGAGTGCCGGGGCGCCTACCCCGAGGTGCCCATCGTGGGCGTCGGCGGCGTCATGACTGGCCGCGACGCGGTGGAGCTCCTGCTCGCCGGGGCGGACGCCGTCCAGGTCGGCACGGCGACGTTCCGGGACCCCCGGGCGCCGTGGAAGGTGCTCCGGCAGCTGGCACGCTGGTGCGAGGCCCATGCCACGACGGTCGCCGACATCCGGGGACAGGCCCGCCGGCGCGGCGCCGACCGAGCGACCGACGGCACCGGGCCCGAGACGCCGGTGGCGCCCGGCGCGCCTGTGCCCATGCTCAAGGAGGGAGGCCGAAATGGCTGACAGCTTCGGGGACCGGGTCGCGGCGGCAGTGCGCGCCACCGGTCCGCTGTGCGCGGGCATCGACCCGTCGGGAGCACTGCTCACGGAGTGGGGACTGAGCGACGATGCCACGGGTCTGCGCACCTTCTGTCGCACCTGCGTCGACGCGTTCGCGGGGTCGGTGGGCGTCGTCAAGCCGCAGGTCGCCTTCTTCGAGCGGCATGGAGCGGCAGGCATGGCCGAGCTGGAGCGCCTCATCGCAGAGGCGACCGCCGCCGGGCTCGTCGTCATCGCCGATGCTAAGCGCGGGGACATCGACTCCACGGCCGAGGCGTACGCCGACGCGTGGCTCGGCGACGCCAGCCCGCTCGCCGCGGATGCCGTGACGGCCCACCCGTACCTCGGCCTCGGAGCGCTGGCGCCGCTCGTCCGCCTGGCTGCCGCCAACGGACGGGGTGTCATCGTGGTGGTCCGCAGTTCCAACCCGGAGGGCCGTGGCCTGCAGCAGGCGGTGACCTCCGACGGGACGGGTGTCGAGGACATGCTGCTCGGGGAGATCGCGGCACTCAACGGCTCACCGGATATCCCGACCGGAACGGTGGGGGCGGTGATCGGTGCGACGCTGCCGCCGTCGCAATTCCCATTATCCCAGCTAGGGGGTATAATTCTGGCTCCTGGGCTGGGCGCGCAGGGCGCTCGGCCGGCCGACGTGGCCGAGCGTTTCGCCGGATGCCGCCCCGGGACCGTGCTTCCCAGCAGCTCCCGAGGGCTGCTCCGCAGCGGACCCGATCCGGGCGACCTGCGGCGCAACGCGAAGTCACTCGCCCGCGAGTTGGCGGCTCAGATGGGCTGAGTAGGGAAAATGGGTGTGACCGTCACGGGCCGAGGCGCTATGGTCTCGCCATGCCGCAACCTCCCGCACTCACTCCCGAGCAGCGCGCCGCTGCACTCGAAAAGGCTGCCAGGGTTCGCCGCGAGCGGGCCGAGGTCAAGGACAAGTTGAAGATGGGGAACTTGTCTCTGGCCCAGCTCCTCACCGAGGCCGACTCCAACGAGACCATCGGCAAGATGAAGGTGGTCTCGGTGCTCGAGTCCTTGCCCGGACTGGGCAAGGTGAAGGCACGGCGCCTCATGGAGACCGTCGGCATCAGCGACAGCCGGCGACTGCAGGGGCTCGGTGCCAAGCAGCGCGAGTCGCTGCTCAAAGAGACTGCGCGCTGAACCGCCGCCCATCGGCGAGCCACGGATCTTCGTGCTCATCGGCCCCGGCGGGGCCGGCAAGGGCACCCTGGCGGCCGAGATCGTTCGGGACGACCCCACCCTCTGGCTGAGCCGGAGCTGGACGACCAGGGCACCGCGTCCCGGCGAGCGTGAACGCGGCGCCTACGACTTCGTCGATCGCGAGACCTTCGAGGGTGCCGTTGCCCAGGGCGGTTTCTTCGAGTGGGCCGAATTCCTCGACTACCTCATGGGCACGCCCATCCCCGATCCACCCCCCGGGGCCGACGTGCTGCTCGAGATCGACGTGCAGGGAGCCGAGCAGGTGTTGGCGCAACGCCCGGACGCCACCGTGATCATGCTGCTCCCCCCGACGGCGGAGGCGCAGGCCGAGCGGCTGGCGGCCCGCGGTGACGACGAGGAGCACATCCGCCGGCGGGTCGAGCTGGGCCGCTCAGAGGTGGAGCGCGGGTCCAAAATCGCAGCTCATACGGTGGTCAACGACGACCTGCCGCAGGCCCTTGCCGACCTGAGGGCTATAGTTGAACGGATTCGAACGGCTGCCCCTTGCGCCGCGAACCCGGAGGAATCCTGATGGCCCAAGGCCGCCACACGCTCATGGACCCACCCATCGAAGAGCTGCTCGACAAGGTGGACTCGAAGTTCACCCTGGTCGCGCTCGGCTCCGCCCGGGCCAGACAGGTGAATTCGTATTACAACAGCCTGGGCGAGGGGCTCGGCAAGGTCGTGCCGCCCCAGGTGGCGTCCGTGTCGGGCAAGCCCGTCTCCATCGCCTTCGAGGAGATCGCGGCCGGCAAGGCGACCTTCACCCGACCCGACCCCGAGGAGGAGGCCGCGCTGGCTGCGGCCATCGCGGACGCCGCCGAGGCCGGTCTGCTCGCCGAAGTCGAGGGCGAGGCGGCCGAGGCAACCGAGGTCGCCGAGGTCATCGAAGCGCTCGCCGTCGGGGACGAGGACCCGACCGCGAGCTAGGCGCCGGGACGAGAGGCGCGGCGTCACCGCCGATGGCCGGAACGGGAACCGACGATATGTCCGTGCACGCCGACCGGTTGCCGCAGCGACCCCGCGTCGTCCTTGGTGTGTGCGGTGGCATCGCGGCCTACAAGGCCGTCGAGGTGTGCCGCCGTCTCGTCGATGCCGGCGTGCACGTGACACCCGTGCTGACCGATGAGGCCACGAGGTTCGTGGGCGAGGTCACGTTCTCGGCGCTGGCCTCCGAGCCGGTGCAGCGTTCCTTGTGGGACGAGTCGTCGCCCATCCCCCACACGAGGCTCGGGCAGGGCGCCGACCTCGTCGTCGTGGTGCCCGCCACCGCCCACACCATCGCCCGCTATGCCGCGGGGCTCTCGGACGATCTCCTGTGCGCCACGTTGCTGGCGACCCGCGCACCGGTGATCGTGTGCCCCGCCATGCACACCGAGATGTGGGAACACGCATCGGTACGCGACAACCTCGCCACGCTCGAACGCCGCGGCGTCGAGATCGTCCCGCCGGAGAGCGGGAGGCTCGCCGGGGGTGACTCGGGCGAGGGGAGGTTGGCGGACCCCGGAGTCATCGTCGAACGGGTGCTCGAACGGCTGGGCGCGGCAACGCGGCGCGACCTCCTCGGCGCGCGGATCGTGGTGAGCGCGGGCGGCACGCGGGAGCCCCTCGACCCGGTCAGGTTCATCACGAATCGCTCGTCGGGCAAGCAGGGTCACGCGATCGCGGTCGCCGCCGCCCGGCGCGGAGCCGCCGTGACGCTCGTCACGGCGTCACCGCTCGCGCTCCCGCCGGACGTCGCCGGCGCCGTGCACCGGCTCGACGTGGAGACCGCCGCCGACATGGAGCATGCGATCGGGGCGGCCGCGGAAGGAGCCGACGTGGTCGTGATGGCCGCGGCAGTGGCCGACTTCCGGCCCAAGCGGTCGGCGGGCGCGAAGCTCTCGAAGGAGGAGGGGATCCCGGAGCTCGTGCTCGAGCCGACGCCCGACATCCTTGTGGGCCTTGCCGCCCGTCGGGGTTCCGGCCAGGTGCTCGTGGGGTTCGCCGCGGAGACGCACGACGCCATCGAACGGGGACGACGCAAGCTCGCTCGCAAGGGGGTTGACCTGCTCGTCGTGAACGATGTGAGCGCGCCCGGTGCGGGGTTCGACCACGACACCAACGCAGTCGTGATCCTCGAGGCAGACGGGAGCACCACCGAAATCCCACTGACCTCCAAGGATGCAGTGGCAAATGCCGTATTGGATAGGGTGATCGCCCACCACAACGAGAAGCGGAGCATCACGTGAAAACCACCTTCACCTCGGAATCGGTCACCGAGGGGCACCCCGACAAGATGGCGGATCAGATATCTGACGCCGTCCTCGACGCCATCCTCGAAGGCGATCCCTCGAGCCGCGTCGCCTGCGAGACCCTTCTGACCACCGGCCTCGTCGTGGTGGCCGGCGAGGTGACGACGTCGACCTACGTCGACATCCCGTCCCTCGTGCGCCAGACGGTGTGCGACATCGGCTACGACAACGACGTCTACGGCTTCAACGGCAAGACGTGTGGCGTGCTGGTGTCGCTCGACGCGCAGTCACCCGACATCGCGCAGGGTGTCGACGCGGCCTTCGAACTGCGCACCGGCAAGGGTGGCGAGGACGTGCTCAATGCCCAGGGCGCCGGCGACCAGGGAATGATGTTCGGGTACGCCTGCGACGAGACGCCCGACCTCATGCCATTGCCCATCTGGCTGGCGCACCGGCTCTCCGAGCGACTGGCGCAGGTCCGCCGCGCCGCCACCGTCCCGTACCTGCGACCCGACGGCAAGACCCAGGTCTCGGTCGTCTACGAGGACGGGCGTCCGGTGCGCATCGACACCGTGCTCATCTCCACCCAGCACGCCAGCGGGATCGACCTCGAGGAGCAACTGCGGCCCGATCTGATCGAGCACGTCATCAACCCCCTCGTGCCGACCGATCTCGACAGCGAGGGGCTGCGGATCTTCGTCAACCCGACGGGGATCTTCGAGCTGGGCGGGCCCCATGCGGACACGGGGCTCACCGGGCGCAAGATCATCGTGGACACGTACGGCGGCATGGCGCGCCATGGTGGAGGCGCGTTCTCCGGCAAGGACCCCTCCAAGGTGGACCGCTCGGCCGCCTACGCCGCGCGGTGGGTGGCCAAGCACGTCGTGGCGGCGGGAGCAGCCAGGCGGTGTGAGGTGCAGGTGGCCTACGCCATCGGCGTCGCCCACCCGGTCTCCCTGTTGGTCGAGACCTTCGGCACCGAGGAGGTCGATCCCGAGACGATCTCCCACGCCGTCCGGGAGCTGTTCGACCTACGACCGGCGGCGATCTCGCGCGACCTCGACCTCCGTCGCCCGATCTACAAGAAGACGGCGGCCTACGGCCACTTCGGCCGCTCGGACAAGGAGTTCACGTGGGAGGCCACCCCTCGGGTCGACGACCTGCGGGCCGCCCTCGGGCTCTGATCGTCCGGCCGCTCCTCTGAAGGGGCGGCCGTGGTGCAGCGATGACGCCGAGACGACCGACGACGCGGTGATCGCTCCCGCGCGCACGGTGCGCGTGCGGACCGAGGTGGCCGCGCTGGACAAGGTGTTCGACTACGCCGTACCGGCACGCTGGGCGGAGGACGTACGCATGGGGGCGCGGGTGCGCGTGCCGCTCCACGGGCGCTCGGTGCGGGGCTGGGTGGTCGAGGAGGACGTGGGAACGCCGGAGGGCATCGACGTCCTGCCGCTCAAGTCGTGGCTCGGGTGGGGTCCGCCGCCCGACGTGGTCGAGCTCGCCGGGTGGGCGGCGTGGCGCTGGGCCGGGCCGACGTCGTTCTTCTTGCACACGGCATCGCCGTCAGTGGTCGTGCGCTCGCTGCCGCGGGCACCCGAGGCCGCCCCACCCGCGACCGGGTCGGGCGACGCTGCCGCAAGCGAAGACTGGGGCGATGCGCTCGTACGAGAGGCCGTGAGCGTCGTGCGCCTCCCCCCTGCGACGGACCTGATCGATCTCGTGCTGTCCGTGGTGGGAGACCCGTTGGTCGTGGCCCGCGGGGGCAGCGTCCTCGTGCTCGTCCCCTCCACCGGTTGGGCCCAGCGCCTGACGGCGCGACTCGTACGGCGTGGCTGTGCCGCCACGATGGCGTGGGAGGAGGCGCGGGCCGGTTGGCCCGTCGTCGTGGGAAGCCGGTCCGGTGCGTGGGCACCGGCGCCGCGCCTGGCTGCCGCGGTCGTGCTCGACGCCCACGACGCGTCGTACCGCGAGGAGAGCGCGCCGACCTACAGCGCCGTGGACGTGCTGCTGGAGCGGGCGCGGCGCCAAGGTGCGCCCTGCGTCCTCGCCTCGCCCGTCCCGCCGGTCTCCTTGGCCACCCTGGAGGGGGAGGGGACGCGGACGTTCGCCCCCCCTGTGCTGCGCGAGCGGGCCGGATGGGCGACCGTCGAGTTGGTGGACCGCCGGGGCGCCGACCCTCGCACCGGAATCTTCTCCGAGGAATTCGTGCGGCTCGCCCGGGCCGTGCTCGCCGATCCCGCCGCCGTCGGCACCCGGGGCCCCCTGGTCTGCGTGTACAACCGTACGGGCGGCGCCCGGCTCCTGGCGTGCCGTCACTGCGGGGAGCTGGCTCGGTGCGCTCGCTGTGGCGCCGCGACGGGGCGGCCGCGCGACGAGGAACTGCTGCGGTGCCCGCGTTGTGGCGAGACCAGGCCGGTCGTGTGCACCGCCTGCGGGCGGCTGCGCATGAAGACCCTGCGCGTCGGCGTGGGCCGGCTGCGTGAGGAGCTGGAGGCGCTGCTCGGGGTGACGGTGGGCGAGGTGGCGGGCGCCCGTGGGGGCGGCCCTGAACCCGTGCTGCCGGCGACGGCCGTACTGGTGGGCACGGAGGCGGTGCTGCACCGCGTGCGCCGAGCGTCCGCCGTCGCCTTCCTCGACGTCGACCTCCACCTGCTCGCGCCGCGACTGTCGGCGACCGAGGACACGCTCGCCCTGTTCGTCCGTGCCGCGCGCCTCGTCGGCGCGCGGGGGGCCGGGGCGGCATGGGCGCGGGTCCAGGTCCAGACCCGGGTGCCGGACCATCCGGTGCTCGTGGCCGTGTCGAAGGGCGAGCCGGCGACGGTGCTGGCCGAGGAGATCGAGGCGCGCCGGGTCTCGGCCCTGCCTCCGTTCGCAGCCCTGGCGCTCGTCTCGGGGGTGCTGGCCCCGGAATATGCCGACGCGCTGGGCGAGGCGGTGCGGGCGGCGGCCCCCGGCTCGCCGTCGGATGCCCTGAGCCTGTCGGCGCTGGGCGAGGGACGGTTCCTCGTGCGCGGCGAGGCCCATGCCCCGGTGTGCGACCTGCTGGCCCGGGTGCCCCGGCCAGCGGGGCGAGGCCTGCGCGTCGAGGTCGACCCGGCGACCCTCTGAGGGGCCCGACCCGATCCGGAGCGGGATGGGCCGCAGGTAGAATGGGCCGATGCCCGGTCTCAGCATCCGCCAGTACGGCGACCCCGTGCTGAAGGAACGCGCCCGCGAGGTCGAGGACATCGACGCCGCCGTGGCCAGCCTGGTCGACGCCATGATCGAGACGATGTACGCCGCGCCCGGCACGGGCCTGGCGGCCAACCAGGTGGGCGTGCAGCGCCGCATCTTCGTCTACGACGTGGGAGAGGGAGCCCGCACGATCATCAACCCCCGCATCGTCGAGAGCGACGGGGAATGGGCTTTCGACGAGGGTTGCCTCTCGGTGCCGGGACTCAGCTGGGAGATCGTTCGTCCCAACGCCGTCCACCTCGTCGGCCTCGACCTCGAGGGCAACGAGGTCTCCATCGAGGCCACCGAGCTCGAAGGCCGGGTGTTCCAACACGAGCTTGACCACCTGGACGGCATCCTGCTCGTCGAGCGCCTGAACGAGGACCAACGCAAGGAGGCACTCAAGATCCTGCGCGGCCGCACCTTGGACCTCGCCGCGTCCGATCCGGACGGACTCTCCGGCCTCTTTTCTCGCTGAGGCTTCTCCCCGCGGCGCGAGCCGCCTGCCCTACGGTGAACGGGTGGCTCGCCTGGCGTATCTCGGGACCCCCGACCTCGCGGTGCCGCCCCTCCGCGCGCTCGCCGGGGCGGGTCACGACGTCGCGCTGTGCGTGACCCGGCCCGACCGCCGACGCGGCCGCGGGGGCCGCACGACGCCGAGTCCGGTCAAGGAAGCGGCGACGGAGCTCGGCATCGCAGTCACCCACGACATGGACGACGTGGCGGACGCAGGGGTGGAGCTGGCTGTCGTGGTGGCGTACGGCCGCATCATCCCTGTCCGGCTGCTCGAGCTGGTGCCCATGGTCAACCTGCACTTCTCGCTCCTCCCTCGGTGGAGGGGAGCGGCTCCCGTGGAGCGGGCGATCCTCGCCGGCGACCACGAGACCGGGGTGTGCGTGATGCGGGTGGAGGAGGGTCTCGACACCGGCCCCGTGTACGCGTTGCGCACCGTGCCGCTCGACGAGGACGTCATGCTGGCGACGCTCCGGGACCGCCTCGTCGCCGTCGGGAGCGACCTGCTCGTCGACACCCTCGCGAGCGGGGTGGAGGGGTTGCCCGAGCCGCAACCGCAGCGGGGGCCGGCGACGGTCGCGGACAAGATCACCAAGGAGGACCTCCACCTCGACTGGTCGGAGCCTGCCCTGCAGCTCAAGCGGGTGGTCCGCCTGGGTCGTGCCTGGACCACGTTCCGCGGCAGGCTGCTGACCGTGCTGGACGCCACGATCGGCGAGACGCCCGATGACGCCGGCGGGCGAGCGATCGGCGCGCTGGACGGCCCCGCCGTCGCAACGGGCGCCGGCACGCTCGTGCTGCGGCGGGTGCAGCCCGAGAGCCGTTCGCCCATGTCAGCCGACGAGTGGCTACGAGGGGCGCGCCCCCGGGTCGGCGAGCGCCTCGGGACGGACTAGACATGAGACCGGTGACCGTGACGCCGATCGACGGGTGGAGCCCAGACCAGTACGAGCGCTTCCGGTCGGAACGCCAGCAACCCTTCGACGACCTGCTGACGCTCTGTCACCCGGTTCCCGGAGGACGGGTCGTCGACCTCGGGTGCGGCCTGGGTGACCTGACCAAGATCCTGCACCAGGAGATGGAAGCCAAGGAGACCGTGGGCGTCGACTCCTCGCCGGCCATGCTGGCCCGCGCCCAGTCGGACCACGGGGACGTGCCGGGCCTCTCGTTCGCACAGGGCGACATCGCATCGTGGCTCGACGAGGGGCTCGATCTCGTGTTCGCCAACGCGTCCCTCCAATGGATCGACGACCACCTCAATCTGCTGGCACGCATGCGGACGGCGCTGCGCGAGGACGGGCAGCTCGCGTTCCAGGTGCCTGCCAATTACCGCCACCCGTCACACCTGCTCGCTCACGAGGTGGCCAACGAGTCCCCGTTCATCGACGCGCTCTACGGTGACGTCCCCGAGGACCGGGGCCGGTTCGTCCTCTCGCCGGAGCTGTACGCAGACCTCCTCTACGAGCTGGGAGCGAAGGACCAGGTCGTGCGCATGGAGGTCTACGGGCACGAGCTGGAGTCGACCGGCGAGGTGGTGGAGTGGGTCATGGGCACGCTGCTCACCCCGTACCGCAAGCGCCTGACCGCTGAGCTCTTCGATGCGTTCGTGGAGCGCTACCGGGAGCGGCTGATCGAAGAGCTCGGGGAGCGTGAGCCGTACTTCTACGGGTTCCGGCGCATCCTCTGCTGGGCGCGCTTCAGCTGAGCCGCACCGGCGGGACCATGCACGGACGAGGTTCCATCAAGGGGCGCGACCCCGGGCTCATCGGGGATGTCCGGATCGCACCGTCCCTGCTGTCGGCCGACTTCGGGGCGCTGGCCGAGCAGGTCGGGGAGGTGGCGCCCTCGGCCGACTGGCTCCACGTCGACGTCATGGACGGGCACTTCGTCCCCAACGTCACGATCGGGCCGCCGGTGGTGGCGTCGCTGCGGCGTCACACACCCCTCTACTTCGACTGCCATCTGATGATGACCGAGCCGGGCCGGTACCTCAAGGACTTCGCGGATGCCGGCGCCGACGGTTGCACCGTGCACGTCGAGGTGGGGGGGACCGACGAGCTGATCGCGCAGATGCGCAGGCTCGGCCTGCGGGCCGGCGTGGCCCTGAACCCCGACACGCCGTTCGATGCCGTGCGGCCCTACCTCCCCGACGTCGATCTGCTCCTCTGCATGACGGTCTTCCCGGGATTCGGCGGGCAGAGCTTCATCGCCGACGTCATGGAGAAGGTGCGGCGTGCGCGGGCGGAGGTCGAGGCCGGCGCGCTGGCGCTCGACATCGAGGTGGACGGCGGGATCGACACCACCACGGCGCCGGTGGCGGCCGCGGCAGGCGCCAACGTCTTCGTCGCCGGCAGCGCGATCTTCGGACACGAACGACCCTGGGAGGCGGCCGACGCCATCCGGGCGTCGGTGCGCCCCCCCGACGCCGTGTGAGCTCCCTGCGTCCCACGCCGACGCGGGCATGACCGCCGCCGGGCCGCGGGCCGTCGTGGTCGGCGGCGGCATCCTCGGGACGTGGCACGCCCTCGAGCTCGTCCGAGCCGGCTTCTCGGTGGACCACTTGGAGGCGGACGCAGATCCGCGGGGCGCCTCGGTGCGCAACTTCGGGCTGGTCTGGGTCAGCGGCCGACGCTCGGGCGAGGAGCTCGACGTGGCCCGGCGCGCCCGGTGCCGCTGGGAGGAGGTGGGCGCCGACGTGCCGGGCATCGGCTTTCGCCCCGTGGGTTCGCTGACCATCGCCCTGAACGGGGCCGAGCGCGAGGTCATGCAGGCCTTCGCGCGTCACGCGGATGCCGCCGCGCGTGAAGTCCGCTTCCTCGAGCCGGACGAGGTGCGTGCCTGCAACCCGGCCGTCCGGGGCGCGACAGTCGGGGCACTCCACTGCGCGCGCGACGCCGTGGTCGAGCCGCGCCTGGCCCTGGGAGCACTACGCGCGCACCTGATGGCGCGTGCGGTACCGAACGGCTACCGGTTCCACCCGGGGCGGCGCATTGCCGCGACGGACGCGCGCGCCGTCGCCGATACGGCCGGGAAGCGCTGGGAGGGAGACCTCGTCGTGGTGGCCACGGGCGCGGCCTACGACTACCTGGCCGGCACCGAGGCCGTGGCGGCACGCCTGCGGAGGGTCCGCCTGCAGATGCTGGAGACCGCGCCGTTGGCCACCGAGCTGACCACGGCGCTGGCCGACGCGGACACGTTGCGCTACTACCCCGCGTACGAGGTGGCTCCCCTCTCGTTGCTGGGGCAGCAGGGCGCGGTCGCGGCCGACCACCACCTGCAGCTGCTGTTGGTCCAGCGCCCCGACGGCGGGCTGACCATCGGCGACACCCATGCCTACGAGGAGCCCTTCGACTTCGCGCTCTGCGAGGACCCGACGGAGGAGCTGCTGGCCCGGGCCGGGAGGATCCTCGGGACCGAGGTCCCCCCGGTACGGCGCCGATGGGAGGGCGTGTACGCCCAATGCAGGGACGGGGCGGTGTGCCTGCGCGAGGAGATCCGTCCCGGGGTCTGGCTGGTCACCGGACCCGGCGGGCGGGGCATGACGTGCGCGCCGGCGATCGCCGCCGACACGCTGGCGGCCGCCGGGGTCACCTCGTGATCGGGCGTTTCGCGCTGGCCTGCCTGGACATGGCGGGCACCACCGTGCGTGACGACGGTGCCGTGGAGACGGCCTTCGCCCACGCGCTGGCCGCGGTGGGGATCACCGAGGGGAGCCCCCGCTACCGACAGGCCCAGGGCGTCGTGCGGGCCACCATGGGATGGTCGAAGGCGGACGTGTTCGCGGAGCTGCTCGAGCCCGGGGACGCAGAACGGGCGACGGCTGCGTTCGCCGCCGCCTATGAGGCGATCGTCGCCGACGGGGACGTCGCCGAGGTGCCCGGCGCGCTCGCTGTGCTGCGAGACCTGCGCGCCCGCGACGTCCGCGTCTGCCTCACGACAGGGTTCGCGCCGTCCACCCGGGAGGCGCTGCTCGAGGCACTCGGGTGGCGGGGCGAGGTCGACCTGGCCCTCTCGCCGGCCGACGTCGGACGGGGCCGGCCCGAACCCGACATGATCCTCGGTGCCATGGCCCGCCTGGGGGTCGACGATCCCCTGCAGGTGGCGGCGGTGGGCGACACCGTGAGCGACCTCGAGGCGGGTACCCGCGCCGGCGCGGGGGCGGTCGTGGGCGTCCTGAGCGGAGCCCACGACGAGGCCACGCTCGCCTCCGCGCCGCACACCGCGATCATCGCCGACGTGACGGACCTGATCGGGGTGCTCGAGCGTGGATGACCGGACTCGCCGCCGGTTGGCTACCCCGCTGAACAGGGGATCTCGACAAAAACTGAAACGTGTTCTATAATTCTCAGGAGAGGGCCGGGGGACCGACCCGGACGAGGACGTGACCATGGACGAAGTGGAGCTCATGCGTCGGGCGATGGCGCAGGCTGCAGCGGTCCGTTCGACCACCGCCCCGAACCCGTGGGTGGGCTGCGTCATCGTGGCGGCCGGCCCCGATGACGCTGCCGCGCGCCGAGTCTTCGCAGGGGCCACCGCGCCGCCGGGTGGGCCCCATGCCGAGGTGGTGGCGCTGACCGCCGCCGGAGGGTCGGCCCGGGGCGCCACCCTCTACGTCACCCTGGAGCCCTGCGCCCATCACGGGAGGACCCCGCCGTGCACCGACGCCATCATCGAGGCGGGAGTGGCCCGGGTGGTGATCGGCATCGAGGATCCCGACCCGTTGGTCGCCGGCCGGGGCGTGGCCGCGCTGCGCCAGGCGGGGATCGACGTGACGCTGGGCGTGGCGGGGGACGAGGTGGCGGAGCAGCTGGCGCCCTACCTCAAGCACCGCACGACGGGGCATCCCTGGGTGGTCCTGAAAATGGCGGCGAGCCTGGACGCCCGCACCGCCGCCCCCGACGGCACGAGCAAATGGATCACCGGCGAGGCGGCCCGGCGCGACGTGCACCTCCTGCGCGCCCGCTCCGACGCGGTGCTGGTCGGGGCCGGCACCGTCCGGTCGGACGACCCCGAGCTGAGCGTCCGCCTGAATGACGGGCTCGACCATGCCCAGCCTCTGCGCGTGGTCCTGGGCCGGGCACCGGCCGGAGCACGGATCCAGCCCGCGCTGGAGCTCTCGGGGGAGCTCGACGAGGTCCTGGCCGAGCTCGGCCGGCGTGGCGTGATCCAGCTGCTGGTCGAGGGCGGGGCCACGGTGGCCCACGAATTCCATGCTGCCGGCCTCGTCGATCGCTACGTCCTGTACCTGGCGCCGGTGTTCTTCGGCGGCGACGACGGGCGCCCGCTCTTCGCCGGCCCCGGGGCTGGCACAATTGGGGACGTGTGGAAGGGCAGGCTGGTATCGGTCGAGAGGCTTGGAGAGGATCTTCGCGTGGAGGTAGCGGCCTGATGGGGTTCTCGACCGTGCAGGAGGCCATCGACGCCATCGGCCGCCTCGGTCTGGCCGTCGTCGTCGACGACGAAGACCGAGAGAACGAGGGAGACCTGGTGATGGCGGCCGAAGCGGCGACGCCGGAGAACATCGCCTTCTTCCTGGCCCATACGTCGGGGGTCATCTGCGTCCCCCTGCTGCCCGAGCGGGCCGACATCCTGGACCTGCCCCTCATGGTCACGGCGAACACCGAGGCGCAGCGGACGGCCTTCACGGTGAGCGTCGACTACCGGCACGGCACGACCACGGGGATCTCCGCGTCGGACCGGGCGACGACGATCGCGGCGCTCATCAACCCCGACACCCGCCCGAGCGACCTGAACCGTCCCGGTCACATCTTCCCGCTGCGCTACCGCGCCGGAGGGGTGCTCAAGCGAGCGGGCCACACCGAGGCGACCGTCGACCTGAGCCGCGCCGCGGGGCTCTCGCCGGCAGGCGTGCTCTGCGAGATCGTCACCGAGGACAAGTCCGAGATGGCACGACTCCCGGACCTGGAGCGCTTCGCCAAGAAACACGACCTCCCCCTCATCTCCATCGCTGACCTCATCCGCTACCGGCGGCAGAACGAGAAGCTCGTCCGACTCGTGTCGGAGGCGCGCATCCCGGCGCAGAGCCGCGAGTTCCGGGCTTTCGTCTACGAGTCGGTGCTCGACAACGAGCAGCATCTCGCGCTGGTCATGGGTGACGTGGCCGGGACCGAGGACGTCCTCGTCCGGGTGCACTCGGAGTGCCTGACCGGTGACGTGTTCGGCTCGCTTCGCTGCGACTGCGGGCCACAGCTGCAGGCGGCGCTCGACCTGATAGAGCAAGAGGGGCGTGGCGTGCTGATCTACCTGCGCGGCCACGAGGGGCGGGGCATCGGCCTCGGTCACAAGATCCGCGCCTACCAACTGCAGGAGGAGGGGCACGACACGGTCGACGCCAACTTGCAGCAGGGCTTACCGGTCGACAGCCGCGAGTACGGCATCGGCGCCCAGATGCTCGTCGACCTCGGCGTGACCACCATGCGCCTCATGACGAACAACCCGATCAAGTACGGCGGCCTGGAGGGCTTCGGGCTCGACATCACCGAGCGGGTCCCGCTGCAGACCTCGGCCAACCCCGAGAACATCGCCTACCTGCGCACCAAGCGGGAGCGGATGGGCCACCTGCTGCACGGGCTCGACGACGTCCTGTGACGGTGCCCACCGCCTGATGGCCGAGTCCGACCTGATCGCGCTGCCCGAGGGCGCGCTCGACGACGTGGCCGCCCGGGTGGGCGCCAACTTGCGCGGCGAGCCCACCGGCACGGGACTGCGGTTCGGGATCGCCTGTGCCCTCTTCAACGGCGGCGTGAGCCTCCGGTTGCTCAACGGGGCCCTCGACGCGTTGGCCGAGGCCGGGACCGACCGCCGCGACATCACCGTGGCGTGGGCTCCGGGAGCGTTCGAGGTACCGCTCGTGGCCCGGGCCTTCGCTCATGCGGGCAAGGTCGACGCCGTGCTCTGCTTCGGCGCCGTCATCCGCGGCGACACGAGCCATTACGAGTTCGTGGCGGGGGAGTGCGCGTCGGGGATCCAGCAGGTGCAGCTGGCGACCGGCGTGCCGGTCGTCTTCGGCGTCCTGACCACCGAGACCCTCGAGCAGGCACTGGAGCGTTCGGAGCCGAACGAGTCCAACAAGGGCCGTGAGGCCGCGCTGACGGGGATCGAGATGGTGCGTCTGCTGCGGAGCGGTCCCTTCACGTGAGGCGGCCCCGAGGGAGCGGCCCCGCGTCACCGCCCGCCGCGCGACGGGTGGGATCCCCGAATTCGGCGGCGGATCCGAAGCGGGTCGTTCGCGATCACGCGCCCTCGATGCGGTCCGCATTCATGGAGTGTTCACACGTCTGACACCGCGCGGACACCTCCACTCCCTACGGTGGCACCGGACCAGCGAACAGGCAGACCAGGACGGGAGGTCCGCATGAACGAGACGGCTCAGCCCGCAGGCCCGGCCGGGCCGGACGCCACACCGGTGGACCCCTCGGTGCTCCGCTACCGCGCGGGTGTCCGCCGCGAGGGCGCGTTCGGCGTGCGCTACACCACCATCCACGGCTACCGCCGCGCCTACGTGAAGGCAGGCCGGGGCCCGGCGTTGCTCCTCATCCACGGCATAGGGGACAGCTCGGACACCTGGCGCCCCGTCGTCGGGCAGCTGGCCGAGCACCACACGGTCATCGCGCCCGACCTGCTCGGTCACGGTCGTTCCGAGAAGCCCCGGGCCGACTACTCCATCGCCGGCTTCGCCAACGGCATGCGCGACCTCCTGAGCGTGCTCGAGGTGGAGCGGGTGACCGTCGTGGGCCAGTCCCTCGGCGGTGGCGTGGCGGCGCAGTTCGCGTACCAGTTCCCCGAGCGCTGCGAGCGCCTCGTGCTGGTGGGCAGCGGTGGCGTGGGCCGCACGGTCAGCCCGCTCCTGCGCGTGGCTGCGGTACCCGGCATCGAGGCGATCATGCCCCTCCTCGGTCTGCCACCGGTCCGGGTGGCCGGCCGCCTCGGTGCGAGCCTCCTGCGCGTGTTCGACACGGCCCTCGGCCGTGACGCGGAGGAGATTCTCGCGGTGTTCGAGGCACTGCCCGACACCGAGGCGCGCCGGGCCATCCTGCGCACGCTCCGCTCGAGCGTCGACTGGCGCGGCCAGGTCATCACCATGTTGGACCGCGCCTACCTGGCCGAGGGGGTGCCGACCCTCATCGTGTGGGGCAGGCGCGACGCGATCATCCCGCTCGGTCACGGGAAGCTCGCCCACGCCGCCATCCCCGGGAGCCGGCTCGAGGTCTTCGACGAGGCGGGTCACTTCCCCCATCACACCGACCCGGCCCGCTTCGCCCAGGTCCTGCACGAGTTCGTCGAGAGCACGACGCCGGCGCAGTTCGACCGTGACGACTGGAGGATCCGCCTCCTGCGCGGCACGCGGGCCACCCGCTGGGACAGCACGGTAACGGCACCCGACCCCGCCGACGCCCCCGATACCGCCGACGCCGCCGCCCCCACCCCCGCCGGCGCCGGCGACCCTATGCCTGCGGGCGGCCCCCTGTCCGGGCTCACCCTGGTGGAGCCGTCGCCTCCCGTGACGGAGCCGAGCCCGCACTAGGCAGCGGAGCGCCCCGCCCCTAGGAGACTGTTGATTTGATCGTCGGCATATCTGCGACCGCGTTCAAACGTGGTCATATTCGTTGTCCCGGACGGTCTTGTCGCCTCTACGGCAATCGTGGAGGACTGTGGAAAACCGGGCTTTCGCCGAATTCGAATAAATCATCAGTCTCCTAGTAGAGGATCAGCTGGGTGCAGCGATAGGACGCCATCAACCGCTCGGTGGTCTCGTTGGTCACCGTGGCGTCCCACACCTGGGTGGTCCGCCCGGTGTGGAGGGGCGACGCCGTCGCCATCACGAGGTCACCCTCCTTGGCGCTCGAGATGAAATTGGCCGAGCAGTCGACCGTCGTGAAGCTCTTGGCGTCTTCGGGCCAGTGGTGGTTGACCCCGAAGGCGCACAGGGCGTCGGCCAAGGTGATGACCACGGGAGCCCACAGGTAGCCGGTGCCGGCGATGAGGTCGTGGGTGACCGTGAGGCGGGCGACGGGGTCCTCTTCGTCACCGGCGTGCGGTATCTCGATGCCGAGCAGGTTCAAGAAGTTGAAGACGTCGTAGGGCGGAGGCACCGCCACAGCTTGCCTGCCCCGTCTGCGAAGATCTACCCCCATGCTCCGCCTCGTCCTGCCCAAGGGTTCGCTCGAACGCGCCACGATGCAGCTTTTCGAGGACGCCGACCTGGCCGTCATCCGTGCCTCCGACGTCGCCTACCGGGCCAGCATCGAGGATCCCCGGATCAGCGAGGTGCGCATCCTGCGGCCCCAGGAGATCCCCGTCTACGTGGCCGACGGGCTCTTCGACCTCGGCATCACGGGGCGCGACTGCATCGAGGAGCGGGGGAGCGACGTGGTCTCCCTCGGCGAGCTCGCCTACTCGAAGGCCACCGCCAACCCGGCCCGCATCGTCCTGGCGGTCGGGGCGGACTCTCCGGTGCGCTCGCTCGCCGAGCTGGCCGCCGCGGTGGCCGACCGCCCCGGGCCCCTGCGCGTCAGCACCGAGTATCCCGAGCTCACCCGCCGGGCACTGGCCGACCACGGCATCGAGGCCGACATCGCGCTCTCCTACGGCGCGACCGAGGCCAAGGTGCCCGACATCGCCGACGCCGTGGTCGACATGACCGAGACGGGCAGCGCGTTGCGCGCCGCCGGGCTCCGGGTGCTCGAGACGCTCCTCGTCTCGCACACCGAGCTGATCGCCAACCGGGCGGCCGCAGCCGACTCGGAGAAGCGCCACGCCATGGAGCAGATCCTCACGCTCCTGCAGGGCACGCTCGAGGCGCGGGGCAAGGTCCTCGTGAAGCTCAACGTCGCGGCGGAGAACCTCGATGCGGTGCTGGCCGTCCTCCCCTCCATGCGCGCGCCGACGATCTCGGAGCTCTCGGGCGGCGGGGCGTTCGCGCTCGAGGCCGTGGTGGCCAAGCGGGACATCAACATCCTGATCCCCGCGCTGCGCGACCAGGGCGCGAGCGACATCCTGGAGATCCCGTTGTCCAAGATCGTCCACTGACGTGACCGACCCCGCGGCCGCCGCCGGCCCCCGTCACGGGCGCGTCGCCGCGTTCGACGCCACCCGTGGCCTGGGCACGGTGACCGACGGGGCGGGCACCGACTACGGGTTCCACGCCACGGCGATCGCGGACGGGAGCCGCCGGATCGAAGTGGGCACCGACGTCGTGTTCGTGGTGGCACCGGGCCACCGCGGCCGCTACGAGGCGCGGTCGCTCGTGCCGGTGCCCGCAGCCGCTGCCGCCTCCCACCAGCGACCCGCGTAGCGGCGGGCGAACACCTCGAGGGCGGCGTCGACGCCGGCCCGGTCGCCCGTGGCGAGCAGGTCGAGCAGTAGGCCCCGGGTCACCGCCAGGCCCAGGCGGGCATGGACTCGCGTGACCTCGGCCGGGACGCCGTCGGTGGCCGCCACGGCGACGTTCGCCTCGAGCCAGTCCTCCAGGTCGCCCTTCAGGAGGGGCAGCGCGGACTCGTCGCCCTGGAGGGCACGGCCGTAGAGCGCGAAGAACAGCCGCTCGAAGTCGGCGAGGGCCGGATCGGCCACGTGGGCCCACATCCGGCGCACCAGCGTGTCGGTCCGGCCACCGGCGTCGGCGCCGATCGCGGCGAACGCGGCCTTCGTCCTCGCCTCCACCGCGCGCGCCACCTCCAGCAGCAGGCCGTCCTTGGAGCCGAAGTGGTAGAGCAGCATGCGATGGCTTGACCCCACCGCCTCGGCGATGCGACGGAGGCTCTGGTCCGCCAGCCCGTCCTCCGTGAAGTGCTCGATCACCGAGTCGAGCAACCGCTCCCGGGCCGACGGGGACGCCGATTGTCCTGGCATGTACCAAATGGTACATTGCCACCGACGGCCATAGCGTTGAGGAGTCAGCCATGACCCAGCAGGTGATCGACCGGACGGCCACGACCACCGCGGACCCGCCGGCGGTCTACGCGCTCCTCGCCGACGGCTCGACCTGGCCCGAGTGGTCGCCCCTCGGCTCCTTCGAGCTGATGGAGCCAGGCGACGGGACGCCGGAGGGTGTCGGTGCCGTCCGCCTCTTCACGACCGGACGGCATACGAGCCGCGAGCGCGTGGTGGAGCGCAGACCCGGGGAGGCCTTCGCGTACGTGCTCGAGGCGGGACTGCCCCTGCGCGACTACCGGGCCGTCGTCACCCTGAGCCCCGCCGAAGCGGGCACGCTGATCCGGTGGCGATCGACGTTCCGGGCCAAGGTGCCCGGAACGGGGTGGCTCTACCGGCGCGAGCTGGGCAAGTTCATCGGCCGGACCGTGGACGGCCTGGCCACCGCGGCCGCCCGCACGCGCCCGTCCTAGGTCCGGCCCGGGTTCGCGGCGTTGTCGGTGTCGGGCCGTTCGGCGCCCTCCAGCCGGACGAAGGCGAGGCGCAGCTGCGAGAGGGAGTCGTGCAGGGCGGGCTCCGCCTCGCCGAGACGACCGCGCAGCCCGTCGAGCAGAGCGCCCAGGCCGTCGATGGCCAGGCGGGCCTGAAAGAGCATCGGCGGCGACGCCGAGAGGTAGATGGCCGCCAGCTCGAAGAGCCCGTAGCAGTGGTTGGCCACGACCACCTCGGCCGGCGTGTTGGCCAACTGTGCCCGCATGGCTTCGACGGCGGCCTCTGTCTCGGCCTGCGAGGGATCCTGTGACGGTCCCGTGACGTCGGTCTCGCCGGAGGGGTTGAAAGGCGGTTGGGCGGCGTCGTTGCCCTCGTTGTCCGGGAAATGCTCGCCCGACGGTGTCCAGAGGCTGCTCATGCTGGTACTGTATGCATCTTGACTACTTGGAAGCGGGGCTCCCACTGAGGGGTCTCCACCTGGCCACCGCACTGCACCGCAGAGAGCTTCGTGCGCCAGGTCGATCGTCCTTCGGGCGCGGGCCTGCCCCGCGGGTCGGCCCTGCCTCCACCGATTGGCTTGCGGAAGGACCGCGGCCCGAGTGAGAGGTGTGATGTCGCATCGTCGCTGAAACCACAACTGAGCACCGGATCAATGACCGAATCCGTGCCCGTGAAGTCCGGCTCGTGGACCCCGACGGTGTGCAACTAGGCATCAAGCCGCTCCCCGAGGCCCTGGCGATCGCCAAGGAGGCCGACCTCGATCTCGTGGAAGTGGCCCCCATGGCCAATCCGCCCGTGTGCCGGATCATGGACTTCGGCAAGTTCAAGTTCGACGAGGCCCAGCGGGCCAAGGAGAGCAGGCGCAAGGCGGTCCACGTCGGGATCAAGGAGATGAAGTACCGGCCCAAGATCGGCCCGGGCGACTTCGACACCAAGACCCGTCAGGTGGCCAAGTTCCTGAACGAGGGGCACAAGGTCAAGATCACGATCATGTTCCGAGGCCGCGAGGTGTACCACCCCGAGCACGGGAAGCGGATCCTGGACCGCATCGCCGAGCAGATGGAGGGCATCGCCAAGGTGGAGGCCGAGCCCAAGCTCGACAACCGCAACATGATCATGGTGCTCGCCCCCGACAAGCGGGCCCGCCAGGCCGCCCAGTCGAGGGCCTCGAACCAGGAGCGCGCCGACAGGAAGGCCACCGCCACCTCCAAGGCGGGCGGTGGGACGGTGAGTGCGACCGGCTCCGCACCGTCCGAGGTGAACGGCAGTGCTCCACCGGTCGAGGAAGTCAGCGAAGTCGCCGCATCAGCCGAAGAAGGATGACGCAATGCCGAAGATGAAGACGGACCGGGGAGCCGCCAAGCGGATCAAGGTGACCGGCAGCGGCCGGCTGCGCCGCCGCAAGGCATTCCGTTCCCACCTGCTCGAGAAGAAGTCGAGCGAGCGCAAGCGCCGGCTGGGCCGCGAGACCGAGATCGCCAAGGCGGACCAGCGGGCGACCCGGCGCATGCTCGGCCTCTGAGCGCGGGCCGATACCGTCGGCGACCCGGCGCCACCCACCCGAACCACGACGAGATCTCGAAGAGAGGAGCACCCCCATGGCCAGAGTCAAGCGGTCCGTCCACGGCCGCAAGCACCACCGCGCGGTCCTGGAGCAGGCGAAGGGGTACTACGGCAACAAGAGCCGTTCCTACCGGGCTGCCAACGAGCAGCTCATGCACTCGATGCAGTACGCGTTCCGCGACCGCCGGGCCCGCAAGGGTGACTTCCGCAAGCTGTGGATCCAGCGCATCAACGCCGGCGCCCGCCAGCACGGCCTGAGCTACAGCAGGCTGATCAACGGTCTGCACCTCGCCGGCGTGGAGGTCGACCGCAAGGTGCTGGCCGATCTCGCCGTGAGCGATCCCGATGCGTTCGGCGCGCTGGTGGCGACGGCGCAGCACGCGCTGTCGAACGCGCCCGTGGCGGAGGTCGCTTCCTGACCCAGCGGCTGGCCTTCACGCACCGGCGCGTCCGCCGGCTGCGCGGCCTGCTGCAGAAGCGCTCGTCCCGCGTGACCGAGCGTGCCTTTGTGGCCGAGGGCGCCGAGCTCATCCGCTGCGCGCTGGAGGCCGGCGCGCCCATCGAGTCGGTCTACGTCTCGCCCGACGGCGACCATGACCGGGCCGCGCAGGACGTGTGCCGCCGGGCGACCGCCGCCGGGGCGCGGGTGTTCCCGCTCGGGGCAGGGGTGCTCGAACGGGTCGCCGACACGGTCACGCCGCAGCCCGTTCTCGCCGTGCTCCCGATGCTCGAGGAGCCGACGCCCGGAGCGGAGGTGTGGACCGCGCGCCCCGGCTCGCTGCTCGTGGTCCTGGTCGACGTGCGCGACCCCGGCAACGCCGGCACGGTGCTGCGGGCGGCCGACGCCTCGGGCTCGACTGCGGTCGTCTTCGCCGGCGACTCCGTCGACCCCTACAACCCCAAGACGGTGCGGGCTTCGGCGGGCTCGCTCTTCCACGTCCCACTCGCGGTGCGGGACGACCCCGGTGCCCTCGCCGCCGAGCTGTCGGCGGCGGGGTTCCGCACCTGTGCCACGGTCGTTCGTGACGGCGACGACTACGCCGGATTGGACTGGTCGGTGCCGACCGCGCTGTTCCTGGGCAACGAGTCGGCGGGACTCGACCCGGGCCTGTGCGCCCGGCTCGACGGCGCGCTCGCCATCCCGATGGCGGGACGGGCCGAGTCGCTCAACGTGGGCGTGGCCTGCGCGGTCGTCTGCTTCGAGGCGTTCCGCCAGCGCCGGGGCGGGGGCCCCGGGGCACGTAGCATCTCCGGCGACGACAAGGCTCGGCATGGTGACTGACAACGTGGAGCTCGACATCGAGGGCATCGAAGGAGACGGCGAGCGGGCCATCGCGGGCGCGCACTCGACCGAGGTCCTGGCTCAGGTCGAGACGGAGTACCTCGGCAAGCGCTCTGCGCTGACCCGGGCCCACCGGACCCTCGGCGGCCTCGACCCCGAGGCGCGCAAGGAGGCGGGCCGCCGGCTCAACGAGGTCCGGGCCCGCCTCGAGACCCGGCTGGCCGAGCGCCGGGCCGCGCTCGCCCAGGCCGAGCGAGTCGAGGCGCTCCAGGCGGACCGCCTCGACCTGACGGAGGTGATCCCGGCCCACGTGCGCGCGGCACCGTCCCGCGGCCGCCTGCACCCGGTGACCCAGGCCCGGGCCGAGCTGGAGGACGTCTTCATCGGCATGGGGTTCACCGTGGCCGAGGGCCCCGAGGCAGAGTCCGACTGGTACAACTTCGAGGCGTTGAACATCCCGCCGGCCCACCCGGCCCGCGGCATGTACGACACGTTGTACCTCGACATCGGTGAGCCCGAGACGGTGCTGCTGCGCACCCACACGTCCCCGGTGCAGATCCACCTCATGGAGGAGGCGGTCCGTGCGGGCACGCTGCCCATCCATGCCGTCATGCCGGGCAAGTGCTTCCGCCTCGACACCCCCGACGCCCGGCACCTCCCGGTGTTCAACCAGATCGAGGGGCTGGTCGTCGACCGCGACATCACCTTCGGCGACCTCGCCGGGACGATCCAGGCCTTCACCGAGGCGTACTTCGGCGAAGGCATGCAGTCGCGCCTGCGGCCGGCGTACTTCCCGTTCACCGAACCCTCGGCGGAATTGGAGATCACGTGCACGCTCTGCTTCGGCGAGGGGTGCCGGACGTGCTCGCACACGGGCTGGATCGAGCTGGGTGGCTGCGGCATGGTCGACCCCGCCGTGTTCGCCGCGGTCGGGATCGATGCCGGCGTCTGGTCGGGCTTCGCCTTCGGCTTCGGCATCGACCGGCTTGCGCAGATGCGCCACGCCATCCCCGACATGCGCTCCTTCCTGGAGAACGACATCCGCTTCCTCTCGCAGTTCTGACCCATTCCCCGACGACATAGCCATCGAAGAGAAAGATCCCATCGACCCCCGTGCGCGCCCCCTCAGCTGGCTCCGTGACTTCGCACCGTTCCCCGACGACGTCGGGGAGCTGCGGGCCGCGCTCGACGACCTGGGCCTGGTCGTCGAGGGGATCGAGCACGTGGGGGAGGGGCTGGGCGACGTCGTCGTCAGCCGGGTGATGGAGATCAGCCCGATCGAGGGTGCGGACCGCATCCGGAGGGTGCTGGTCGACGCGGGGGCGGAGCCGCTCGAGATCGTGTGCGGCGCGCACAACTTCGCGGTGGGCGACCGCGTGCCCCTGGCCCCGGTCGGCGCGATCCTCCCCGGCGGCTTCGAGATCGAGGCCCGACCTCTGCGCGGTGTGATGTCGAACGGGATGCTGTGCTCGGGCAAGGAGCTCGGGCTCTTTGACGACGAAGCGGGCCTGCTGGTCCTGGGCGACGAGGCGCCCGGCGAGCCGGGCACGCCGCTCGTCGAGGCGCTGGGGCTCGAGCCCGACACCGTCTTCGACATCACCGTCGAGGGCAACCGGCCCGACGCGTGGTCCATGGCGGGCATCGCCCGCGACCTGGCGGCCCGGCTCGGCCTGCCGTTCTCCGCGCCGGAGCCGCCCGATCCCCCCGCGACCGGATGGCCGGCCGAGGCAGCGGCGGCGGCGAGCGTCGAGTCGCTCGATCTGTGCCCCCGCCTGACGGTGACCGTGCTCGGCGAGGTCGTGGTGGGTCCGTCGCCACGCTGGATCGCCCAACGGCTGCTCCTGGCCGGCATGCGCCCCATCAACAACGTCGTGGACGCGTCGAACTACGTGATGCTCGAGCTGGGCCAACCGACGCATCCCTACGACCTGGCGCTGCTGCCCGGCCGTGGGCTCAGCGTCCGGCGGGCGCGCGAGGGCGAGAAGCTGACGACGCTCGACGGCGTGGAGCGCACGCTCGGTGTGCGGGGGCGGGGCCTGGGGGACACCGGCGAGGACTGCCTCATCTGCGACGCGCAGAGCACGCCCGTCGGCATCGGCGGCGTCATGGGCGGCGCGTCGTCGGAGATCTCTGGTTCCACCACCGAGGTCCTCCTGGAGGCGGCGTATTTCGCGCCGATGGCGATCGCCCGCACCTCCAAGCGCCTCGGCCTGCGTACCGAGGCGTCGGCGCGCTTCGAACGCGGCTGCGACCCGTGGGGGATCGAGCCGGCGGTGCGCCGCTTCTGTCAGCTCCTGACCGAGAGCATCCCCGGCCTCCGCGTGGCCGACGGGATGCTCGACGTGCGCGGGGAGGTGCCCGAGCCCTTCGTGGTCTCGGTCCCGGTCGCCCGCGTGCACAGCCAGATCGGCGTCGCGCTCGGGCACGAGGAGATCGCCCGCCTCATCGGGCCGATCGGCTTCACGGTGCTCGAGCACGCCGAGGGCACCCGCCCTCACGACGAGGGCAGCGCGGTGACCGTGATGGTGCCCACGAACCGACCCGACGTGCGACCCGAGCCCTACGGGGTGGACGACGTGATCGAGGAGATCGCGCGGCTGTTCGGGTACAGCAAGATCCCGCGCCGGGTCCCCACGTGGCCCCAGCCAGGCCATCTGACCGGGCGGCAGCGGTCCCGGCGCTTCGTCCGGGACGTCTTCTGCGGCCTCGGCGCGTCGGAGGGCTGGACGGACACGTTCGTCTCCGCGCAGGCCCATGCCGACGTCGGCCTGACCGGCCCGGCGGTGCGGGTCACGAACCCCCTCGATGCGGAGAAGCCGTTCCTGCGGCGCTCCCTCATGCCGGGCCTGCTCGGCGCGCTGGCCTACAACGCCGGCCGCCGTCAGCCCGAGGTACGCCTGTTCGAGGTCGGTGTCGTGTTCTCGCATCCGGATGAAGGCGCGCCCCGGGTGGTGGAGCGAGCCGGAGCCGGGGGCGCCGAGACCGCGCAGCTGCCGGGCGAGCGCGAGATGCTGGCGGCCGTCTTCGCGCGCGACGGCGACGACGTCCGTGATGCCGTGGCCGCGTGGCGGGTGGTCGCCGACGCGTTGCATCTCGACGGTGTGCGGCTGGTGCCGCCGGGTGAGGGGCTGCCGCCGCTGCCGGGCCTGCACCCCACCCGGTCGGCGCATCTGGTCGCGCACGGTGGCGGCGAGGGGCCGGTGGTCTTCGGCGCCCTGGGCGAGGTGGACCCCGACGTGGCGACCACCTTCGACCTGACGCGTCTCTCGGGCGGTGGCGTGTCGGCGCGGCGGGTGGGCTGGCTGGAGATCGATCTCGGTGCGCTGCTCGACGAGTCCCGCGTGCCCCGCCGCGTCGCGACCGGCGGCGCGATCAGCCGGTTCCCGTCGTCCGATATCGACCTCGCTTTCGTGGTGCAGGACCGCGTCGCGGCAGACGCCGTGGCCGACGCGATCCAGGCGGCCGGTGGCGACCTGCTCGAGTCGGTGAGCCTGTTCGACGTCTACCGGGGCGCCGGGATCGCCGAGGGCTCCCGCAGCCTCGCCTATCGCCTGCGGTTCTGCTCGCCCGAGCGCACGCTCACCGACGAGGAGGTCGGGGTGCTGCGAACCCGATGCATCGAGGCGGTCCAACGGGAATTCGGAGCCACCCTGCGCTGACTCCCGCGGGCGGGAGGGGGCACCGGCACCGCCGGTGAGCGGATCGCGGCGCTCCCCAGCGGCGTGTCCGCATGGCATGGTGAACGGATGGAGGCGTGGCAGGTCGATCCGGCCGACGAGGACACCCTCGTCGCGTGGCACGCCGTGCTCGAGGCGGTCGAACGTGACGTCTGGCCGGACCGCTCCGGCTTCAGCCTGCGTGACGTCCGCGCCTTTGCCGCGCACCGGGGCAGCTATCGCCGCTTCGTCCAGCTCGCCGTAGGGGAACCCGGGGGACCGGTCATCGGGTACGGCGTCATGGAGGTCCCGCTGCGCGACAACCTGCACAGCGCGGAGGTGACGGTCGGAGTGCACCCGCAGCACCGGCGCAAAGGGGCGGGCAGCGCCATCGTGGCGCGCATGACGGAGTTGGCCGCCGCCGACGGGAGGCGAGTGCTCAACTCCATCGTCGACGTGCCCGTGGCGCAGGCGGCGACGCACCCGGGGGCGCCGTTCGCGCGGCACGCCGGCTTCGTCGCCACTCTGCCGGGCAACAGCCGCTACCTGGCCGTCCCCATCGACGCCCGGCGGATGGAGGAGCTGCGGCGCGAGCTCGGCGCGGCGCGGGGCGCCGCCGACTACCGCACCTTCACCTTCACGACGCCCTGGCCGGCGGAGTTCGTCGAGGACCACTGCGAGCTGGGGCGACGCATGTCGACCGACGAGCCACCCGGCGACGCGGACCACGAGGAGGAGGTGTGGGACGAGCAGCGCATCCGCGAGGGCGACGAGCTGCTGGCGGCCCGGGGCGCGTGGAAGTTGGCCGCCGTCGCGCAGCACGTGGCCTCGGGGCGGCTCGTGGCGTTCAGCGAGCTCCTGCTGTCACCCCACGCGCCGACGGAGGCCTGGCAGATGGCGACGCTGGCGCACCCCGCCCATCGTGGCCACCGCCTGGGCCTGGCCGTGAAGCTGGCCAACGTCGAGGCGCTTGCGGTATCGGCCCCCTCGGTGCGCCGCATCGTCACCGGCAACGCCGCGGAGAACTCGCCGATGATCGCGGTCAACGACATGATGGGCTTCGAGGTCGTGGGTGCGGGCTGGTTCTGGCAGAAGGCGGTGGGGGTCGCCTGACCCCTCCCGCGCCGCGGACCGCCCCCGACGCCAGCTGATACCGCATGATTATGCAAATCTATGTATACTGATGCGATGAAAGCCGGGATCGTGGGGGCGTCGGGGTACACCGGCGCCGAGCTGCTGCGGCTGCTGGCCGCGCACCCCGAGATCGAGGTGGGGGTCGTGACGGCGCACTCCCAGGCGGGGCGGGCCGTAGGGGAGCACACGCCCTCACTCGCCGCGGCCTATCCGGGGCTGGTCTACGAGGAGAGCGACCCCGTCCGGCTGGAGGGCCTGGACCTGGTGTTCTGCGCCCTGCCGCACGGCGAGTCCCAGCGGATCGTGCCCGACCTGCGCGGGCAGGTCGGCCTGGTGGTCGACCTGGCGGCGGACTTCCGCCTCCGGGACGCGGCGCTCTACCCGCGGTGGTACGGCGAGGAGCACGCCGCGCCCGAGCTCCTGGCCGAGGCCGTCTACGGGTTGCCCGAGCTGTTCCGGGAGGGGCTGGCCGGAGCCACCCTCGTGGCCGCCGCCGGCTGCTACCCGACTGCGGCGGGTCTGGCGCTGGCCCCGCTGGTGCGGCGCGGGCTGGTGGAGCCGAGCGGGATCGTCGTCGACGCGGCATCGGGGGTCTCGGGCGCGGGCCGCGGGCCGAAGGAGTCGCTGCACTTCGGGACGGTCGACGAGGACTTCACCGCGTACGGCCTGCTGACCCATCGCCACACGCCGGAAATGGAGCAGATCCTCGGCGCCGAGCTCCTCTTCACCCCGCACCTCGCTCCCATGGTCCGCGGCATCCTGGCCACCTGTTACAGCCGGCCGACGGCCGGCCGGTCGTTGGCGGCCGAGGCGGTGATGGCCGCGCTCCACGACGCCTACGACGACGAGCCGTTCGTGGTCGTCACCGACGACCCCCCCTCCACCAAGGCGACGGCCGGGGCCAACGCCGCGCACATCACGGCCCGTGTCGACCCGCGCACGGGCTGGGTCGTCACGCTCTGCGCCCTCGACAACCTCGTGAAGGGGGCCTCGGGGCAGGCCATCCAGTGCGCCAACGCGGCCCTCGGCCTCCCGGAGGCCACCGGCCTGCCGGTCGCCGGGATGTACCCGTGAGCGTCACCGCACCCCGCGGCTTCGTGGCCGCGGGGGGACCGGCCGGCATCAAGGCGGGTGGCGCGCCCGACGTGGCCGTCGTGGCCACCGCGGACGGCCGCGCCGTCCCCGCCGCCGGGGTGTTCACGGCGAACCTCGCCGCGGCGGCACCGGTCCAGGTGAGCCGGGCCCACCTGGCCGCGACCGGCGGGGCCGCCGCCGGCGTGATCCTCACCTCGGGCAACGCGAACGCGGCAACGGGCGCGGCGGGGCGCGCGGCGGCCGAGCGGCTGTGTGTCGCGGTCGCCGGCGAGATCGGGTCCACGGCCGAGGAGATCCTGGTGTGCCAGACCGGCCTGATCGGGATCCCGTTCCCCATCGACCCGGTGCTCCCGCAACTCGAGCCGATCGTGATGGCCCGCGGCGGTTCTGCCCGCGATGCTGCCCTCGCGGCCCGCGCCATCATGACGACGGACACGGTGTCCAAGGAGGTGCTCGTGGGCGGGGACGGCTTCAGTGTGGGTGGGATGGCCAAGGGGGCCGCCATGCTGGCCCCGAACATGGCAACGATGCTGGCGCTGTGCACCACGGACGCTGCGGTCGACGCCCCGACCTTGCACGAGGCGTTGGCCGCGGCGGTCGCGGCATCCTTCAACAGCATCACGGTGGACGGGTGCACGTCGACGAACGACACCGTGCTCGTGCTGGCGAGCGGCCACGGGTCCACTCCGTCGCCTGCTGCGCTGACGCTCGCCCTCACGGAAGCCTGCCGCTCGCTGGCCGAGCAGATGGTGGGCGACGCCGAGGGCGCGACCAAGGTGTCCCACGTGCGCGTCCGCGGGGCGCACGACGACGCGGCAGCGCACCGCGCGGCGCGCATGGTGGCCGATTCCCTGCTCGTCCAGTGCTCGCTCAACGGTGCCGACCCCTACTGGGGCCGGATCGTGTCCGAGCTGGGGTCCGCGGGGACGCCCTTCGACATCGACCGCGTGTCGGTGGCCTACGGCGGCACCGTGGTGTGTGCGGGCGGGGTAGCCGTGCCGCACGACGGCGCGGCGGTGGCCGCCCACATGGCGGGGCGCCACGTCGAGATCGAGTGCGACCTCGGCCTGGGGTCCGGCGAGGCGGCGGTCCTCGGGACGGACCTGGGGTACGGCTACATCGACGAGAACAGGACGACCTCGTGAGCGCGCCGGCAGCGGGGGCCGTGCCCGTGCCCCCCAAGGTGACGCGGGCGCAGAAGGCGGCGGCAGCCAAGACCGCCTCGGTCCTGGTGGAGGCGCTCCCCTACATCCGGCGGTTCCGGGGGAAGATCGTCGTGGTCAAGTACGGCGGCAACGCGCTGCACGCGTCGAGCACCGGAAACGGTGACGGCGCTGGCGGCGCTGACGGCGCTGACGTCGGCGCAGCCGCTGCGACGGGGGACGCCGTCGGGGATGCCGCCGCCGCGGCGCTCGCCTCCTTCGCCCAGGACGTCGTCCTCATGCGGGCGGTCGGGATCCTGCCCGTGGTCGTGCACGGGGGCGGGCCGCAGATCGGCGAGTTGATGAAGCGGCTCGGCAAGGAGGCTGAGTTCCGCAACGGCCTGCGCGTCACCGATGCCGACACGCTCGACATCGCACGCATGGTCCTCGTGGGCAAGGTCAACCGTGACATCGTGTCCGCCATCAACGTGCACGGACCTCTCGCCGTCGGCATGTCGGGGGAGGACGCCAATCTCATCACGGCCGCGCCGAGCCACATCGACCTCGGGTTCGTGGGCAACGTGTCGGTGGTCGACCCCACCATGCTCGAGCGGCTGGTCGCCGAGGGGCTGATCCCCGTCGTGGCCACGATCGCGTCGGACGAGAAGGGCCAGGCGTACAACATCAACGCCGACACCGTGGCCGGTGCGCTGGCCGAGGCGCTGCAGGCCGAGAAGCTGATCTTCCTCACCGACATCGAGGGATTGCGGGTGGTGGCGGACGACCCCGCCACGGTGGTCCACCAGGCGTCGCTCGACGTCGTCGACGAGATCCTGCGCAGCGGGGGAGCGCAAGGCGGCATGATGCCCAAGGTGGAGGCCTGCGCCCGCGCCGTGCGCGCCGGGGTCAAGCGGGCGCACATCCTCGACGGGCGCGTGCCCCACGCGCTGCTGCTGGAGCTGTTCACCGACTCGGGGGTGGGGACGATGGTGCTGCCATGACGACGCCGACGCCGGCTTCGACGCCAGGTCGCGAGGCGCTGATGCGCACGTATGCCGACCCGCCCGCCACCTTCGTGCGCGGCGAGGGCACCGTCCTCTACGACGCCGACGGCAAGGGGTACCTCGACTTCATCACCGGCCTCGCCGTGGTGTCACTCGGCCATGCCCACCCGGCCGTGGCCGACGCCGTGGCTGCCCAGGCCCGGACCCTCTGCCACGTCTCGAACCTGTACGGCAACACGCTCGCGCCCGAGGTGGCCCGCACCATCGACCGGCTCGTCAACGGCGGGACCGGCCAGGCGGGCGGGCAGGTGTTCTTCGCCAACTCCGGTGCCGAGGCGAACGAGTGCGCGCTGAAGCTGGCCCGGCGCTGGGCCGGCGGGGGTCGCCATGTGGTGGTCAGCGCCGACAACTCCTTCCACGGCCGGACGCTGGCCACGCTGACCGCGACGGGCCAGCCCGAGAAGCAGGCGCCCTTCCGCCCGCTGCCCGAGGGCTTCGTCCACGTCCCCTACGACGACGTCGCCGCGCTCGACAAGGCGCTCGACCCCGACACCGTGGCCGCCGTCCTCCTCGAGCCGCTCCAGGGCGAGGGTGGGGTCGTGGTCCCGAGCTCCGACTACCTCGGCGCCGTGCGGTCGCTGTGCACGGAGCGCAACGCCCTCCTCATGCTCGACGAGGTGCAGACCGGCCTGGGCCGCACGGGCCACTGGTTCGCGTTCCAGGCCCAGGGGCTCGAGCCCGACGTCGTGACCATGGCCAAGGCGCTGGGCAACGGGATGCCGGTGGGCGCCTGCTGGGCCCGGGCGGAGGTGGCGGCCGCCTTCGGTCCGGGTGACCACGGCTCGACCTTCGGGGGGCAGCCGCTGGCGCTGGCCGCCGTGCGGGCGACGCTCGCCGTGATGGAGGCCGAAGACGTGTGCCGCCGGGCCCGCGAGGCGGGCGCGCGCCTGGCGCAGGGCCTGGGGCGCCTGCCCGGCGTGGTCTCGGTGCGGGGCGCCGGCCTGCTGTTGGCGGCGCAGCTCGACGCGCCGGTCGCCAAGGAGGCGGCGGCGCGGGCGCTCGAACGCGGCCTGCTCGTCAACCCGGTACGGCCCGACGCCATCCGCGTGGCGCCGCCGCTGCTCGTGCGCGACGAGGAGATCGATGCGGCCGTGCGGATCCTCGGCGAGGTCCTGGCCGAGACGGCCCCCGGCGCAGGACTCCGCTGAGCCGGACGGGGAGCGGACCCATGCCCAACCTGTTCGACATCGACGATCTCGACCCCGACGCCTGGGAGCGGGTGATCACGCTGGCGCTGGAGTCGCCGGCGCGCCCGCGGCTGGCGGGTCAGGGCGTCGCGCTCCTCTTCGAGAAGCCGTCGGCGCGGACCCGCAACTCCACCGAGATGGCCGTGGTCGACCTGGGCGGGCACCCCGTCTACATCCAGGGCGCAGAGGTGGGCCTCGACGTGCGCGAGACCGCCGAGGACGTGGCGCGCACGTTGGCGTGCTACCACCGCGTGCTCTGCGCGCGGGTCTTCGAGCACGGCGTCCTGCTCCGCATGGCCGGCGCCTTGGCGCGCAGCGGCTTCGACACGCCCGTCGTGAACCTCCTCTCTGATGGCGCCCACCCCTGCCAGGCGGTGGCCGACGCGCTCACCCTGCGCGAGGTGCTCGGACCGCTGCGCGGCCGCGTCCTGGCCTACGTCGGGGACGCCAACAACATGGCTCGCTCCCTGGCCAAGGCGTGCCTCCTCGAGGGCATGGACGTCCGCATCGCATCCCCGGCGGGGTACGCGTTCACGGGCGAGGAGCTGGCCATGTTGCAGGCCTTCGCCGACGGCACCGGGAGCGGTGGGACGGTGCAGCTGTCCGACGATCCGGGCCTGGCCGCCAAGGGCGCCGCCGCGCTGTACACGGACGTCTGGACGAGCATGGGACAAGAGCAGGAGCGGGCGACCCGATTGGCGGCCTTCGCCGGCTTCACGATCGACGACGAGCTGGTCGACCTGGCGGCCTCCGACGCCATCGTGCTGCACTGCCTCCCGGCGCACCGGGGGGAGGAGATCACCGACGCCGTGCTCGAAGGACCGCGCTCGGAGGTCTGGCGGCAGGCGGCCCACCGCCGGACGGCCATGCGGGGAATCCTGGCCTGGTGCGCCGGGGGTGTGCCGTGAGCGGGCACGGGGCGGGCCGCCTGACCAAGAACCAGCGCCAGCACCGCATCGCCAAGCTGTTGGAGTCCGAGCCGGTCACGAGCCAGGCGCAGCTGGTGGCGCTGCTCGGGGACCAGGGGATCGAGGCCACCCAGACGACCGTGTCGCGCGACCTGGAGGACCTGGGCGCGGTCAAGGTGCGCCTGCCCGGAGGCGAGACGGCGTACGCCCTGCCCGAGCTCCCCGTGCACCAGATCGCGCCCGAGGACCACCTGCGCCGGGTCCTCGGGGAATGGGTGGTCGAGGTGGCGCACTCGGGGAACCTGGTGGTGCTCCGCACGCCCCCGGGCTCGGCGCACGTCGTCGGCTCGGCCCTGGACCGCAGCGGTCTCGAGGGGGTCGTGGGTACCGTGGCCGGGGACGACACGGTGCTCCTCGTGGCCGACGAGCAGCTCGGCGGCGGCGTCATGGCGGACCGGCTGCGCGACGTGGCCGGCATTGCCGTCGACCGCAGGATCGCGTTGAATGGGAAGGAAGAGGACTGAACATGCCTGAGCGGGTGGTGCTGGCTTACAGCGGTGGACTCGACACGTCGGTGGCCGTCCGCTGGCTCATCGAGAACGAGGGTGTCGAGGTCGTCGCGGTGGCGGTCGACGTCGGGCAGGCGGCGGACCGCGGCGGTGAGGACTGGGACGCCATCCGGGCGCGGGCACTGGCGGCCGGCGCGGTCGAGGCCGTGGTCGTCGACGCCCGCCGCGAGATGGCCGAGCAGTTCTGCGTGCCGGCCCTCCAGGCCAACGCCCGCTACGAGGGCAAGTACCCCCTGGTCTCCGCACTGTCGCGGCCGGTGATCGTGCGCCATCTGGTGGCCGAGGCGCGCCGATGCGGGGCGACCGCGGTGGCGCACGGCTGCACCGGCAAGGGGAACGACCAGGTGCGCTTCGAGGTGGGCGTACGATCCCTCGCGCCGGACCTCGGCATCCATGCGCCCGCCCGCGTGTGGGGCCTCACCAGGGAGGACTGCGTGGAGCTGGCGGCCAAGTGGGAGATCCCCATCACGGTCACGAAGGAGAAGCTGTACTCCATCGACGACAACCTCTGGGGCAAGGCGATCGAGTGCGGGGCCATCGAGGACCCGTGGGCGCCGGCGCCCGACGACGTGTACACGCTCACCCGGGTCAGCGAGACCGAGCCCGTCGAGGTCATCGTCGGCTTCGAGGCGGGGGTCCCCGTCAGCCTCGACGGGACGCCGCTGGCTCCCTACGACCTCGTCAGCCGCCTGGGCGGGCTGGCCGGCAGCCGTGGCTTCGGCCGTCTCGACATGGTCGAGAACCGGCGGGTCGGCATCAAGAGCCGGGAGGTCTACGAGTGCCCGGCGGCGCTGGCGCTGATCCTCGCCCACGCCGACCTGGAGGACCTGACGCTCGAACGCGATCTCCACCACGAGAAGGCGCGGCTCGAGCCGCGCTGGTCCGAGCTCGTCTACGACGGCCTGTGGTACTCGCCCCTGAGGGTGGCGCTGCAGGCGTTCATCACCGAGAGCCAGCGTCACGTGACGGGCGAGGTGCGCCTGCGTTTCGCCGCGCCCGGCACCTGCACCGTCGTGGGCCGGCGCAGTCCGGTCGCCCTCTACGACCACGGGCTGGCGACCTACGACGCGTCCGACACGTTCCGCCACGCCGACGCCGAGGGCTTCGTCCGGCTGTGGGGACTCGGCGTCGCGACCTGGTCGGCGCGTCAGGGCCCGGGCGCGCTGTCAGAGCAGTCGGCGCCGCCGCAGTCCGGAAGGGACGGCGCATGACCCTGTGGGAGGGTCGCATCTCGACCGGCATGGCGGACGCGGTCGCGGAGTTCACGGTCAGCCTGCCCTTCGACCGCGCGCTGGCGGGCGACGACCTGGCCGGGTCGCGCGCCCACGTCAAGGGCCTCGGCAAGGTGGGCATCCTCACCGACCACGAAGTGACCGCCCTCATTGACGCGCTCGACATCGTCGACGAGGAGTTCACGACGGGTGTCTTCGCCTTCGCGCCCGGCGACGAGGACATCCACACCGCCATCGAGCGGCGCGTCACCGAGTTGGCCGGCGACGTCGGGGCCAAGCTGCACACGGGGCGCAGCCGCAACGACCAGGTCGCCACGGCCCTGCGGCTGTGGTGCCGCCGCTCGCTCGTGGCGGTGGCCACGGAGATCATGGCGCTGCAGGACGTGCTGGCCCAGCGCGCGCACGATGCGGCCGACGTCTACCTCCCCGGGTACACGCACATGCAGCGGGCGCAGCCGGTGTTGCTCGCCCACCACCTGCTCGCGCACGGCTGGGCCCTGGCACGCGACGTCGACCGGCTCCTCACCACCGTCGACCGGCTCAACACGTCGCCCCTCGGTGCGGGGGCCCTGGCCGGCTCGTCGCTGCCGCTGGACCCCGACTACGTGGCGGCCGAGCTCGGGTTCCACGGCCGGTTCGAGAACTCCCTCGACGCGGTGGCCGACCGTGACTTCGTCGCCGAGGCGCTCTTCGATCTCGCCCTGCTCGGGGTGCACCTCTCGCGCATGGGGGAGGAGATCGTGTTGTGGTCGACGGAGGAATTCGGCTTCTGCACGCTGGACGACGCCTACGCCACGGGGAGCTCGATGCTCCCGCAGAAGAAGAACCCGGACGTGGCGGAGCTGACGCGGGGCAAGTCCGGGCGCCTCATCGGCCACCTCACCGCGGTGTTGGTCACGCTGAAGGGACTGCCGCTAGCCTACAACCGCGACCTGCAGGAGGACAAGGAGCCGCTCTTCGACGCCGTGGTGCAGGTCTCGCGTGCTCTCATCGCGCTGCGCGGCGTGTACGAGACCGCCACCTGGAACGAGGAGCGGATGCAGACCGCGGCCGACGGTCCCGCCGCCTCGGCCATCGACCTGGCGGAGATGCTCGTCGAGCAGGGCATGCCGTTCCGCCAGGCCCACGCGCTGATCGGCGGCCTCGTGCGCGAGTCGCTGGAGCGCCATGTGCCGTTGGTCGAGCTGGTCGCCGCCCACCCCGAGCTGGGCGAGGCCGCCACCGAGCTGCTCGAGCCGGGCGTGGCGGTGACACGTCGGCGCACCCCGGGAGGGGCCGGACCGGGGCCGGTCCGCGAGCAGGCCGAGCGCTTCATGCGGCGCCGCGAGGTCGACCGCACGCGGTTGGCGCAGTGGCGGCCCGCCGGCACGGCCTAGAGACGACCCCCGGACTTGGGGGACGGTGGGCGCCCAGACCCGGGGGTGGCGGGCGCGACCGGCACGGGGCGGACCAGGGCGCACCCCCGTGTCGGGTAACGCCTGGGTGAACGCAACATAAAGATTCGCCCGGGTGGTTGTATCGCGCCCGTGAACGGCACAGCCTGTACGTGAGGCTGCGTCGACGACGAGCTTCATTCTGCGACCGAACTGCACACCCCCCGATCCCCCGTGGAGGCGCACATGGAGCGAATGACCGGCATCGACCCGATGTTCATCTACTCCGACACCCCGGAGACGCCGATGGAGATCGCGTACGCCTGTGTCTTCGACCCCGCCAGCGCCGCCGGCGGCTACACCTTCGAACGTGTCGCCGAGGTGCTCGCCTCCCGGATGCCCACGCTGGCCCCCTTCCGGCGCCGGCTCGTCCCCGTCCCGCTCGGGCTCGACCATCCCCGCTGGGTCGACGATCCCGAGTTCGAGCTGTGCAACCACCTGCACCGGGCCGCCCTGCCCGAACCCGGTGGGCAGGAGGAGTTCACCGAGATGGTGGCCGAGGTCATGGGCCGTCCGCTGCAGCCGGCACAGCCGCCCTGGGAGATGCACGTGATCGAGGGACTGGCCGGGGGCATGGTCGGGCTGATCGCCAAGGTGCACCATGCCGTCATCGACGGGGTGGCCGGCGCCCAGCTCCTGGCCCAGCTGCTGGATCTCACGCCCGAGGGCAGCGCCGTGACCGAGCCGTGCCGGCCCTGGGTCCCGCCGCGCCTGCCCTCGCACGCCCGGCTGGTCACCGATGCCCTGCCCAGCATCGTCAACAGCCCGCTGCGGGCGCTACGGGCCGTCCGGGAGGTCGGTCGCACCGCCGTGCGGCTGGCCCGGTGCGCGTTCGACGACGCCACCGGTCCCGTGTCCATCCCGCTCGGCGCACCGCCCACCTTCGAGTCACCCGTCTGCGCCCGCCGGGCCGTCTCCTTCGTCGAGCTCGACATGGCGCAGGTGCGCGCGCTCAAGAACCGCTACGGGTCCACCATCAACGACGTCGTGCTCGCCGTGTGCTCGGGCGCGCTGCGCACCCACCTCTCGCTGCACAACCAGGACACCGACAGCCCGCTCGTCGCGGTGGTCCCGGTGTCGGTGCGCGCCGGGGGAGACGAGGCAGCGGGGAACCAGCTCTCCGCCATGTTCGTCCCGCTCGCCAACGATCGGTTGACGCCGCTGGAGCGGCTCCGGACGGTGACCGCCTCGAGTGCCTCGTGCAAGGGGCAGGAACGCGCCGTCGGGTTCGGGCCTTTGGCCACCCTGGTGGCCGACGCGATCCCGCCCGCCCTGGCCAAGCCGGTGATCCAGCTGGGCGTGCGCTCCGGCGTCCTGCGCAAGCTGCGCGCCGGCAACCTCATGATCTCCAACGTGCCCGGCCCTGACTTCCCCCTCTATTTCGCGGGCATGGAACTGCGCGCTCTGCATCCGCTCGGGCCGGTGGTCGACGGTGTGGCGCTCAACGTGACCGTGCAGAGCTACCGCGACTCCCTCTTCGTCGGCATCAACGCCTGCGCGACCGCGGTGCCGGACCTGCCGGGCCTGGCCCGGGCCATGCGGGACGAGCTGGGCCTGCTGGGTCGGATGGCGGTCGGGGCGGGGGAGCGGCGCACCCCCGCCGCGGCACGCCGGCGCCGGACCGTGCCGGCGCAGACGCCGGAGGCGATGACGGGCTGAGCCGGGTGGCGCCCGCCGCCCCGGCTGCGCCAGGGTGGCCGGGTGCAGCGGTCGGAGCTCGAGGG
>CAVVPG010000007.1:0-74091 GCA_963750075.1 uncultured Acidimicrobiaceae bacterium | reverse complement strand
CACGCCCCGTGTGTCTACCGCCGACACACGGGCTGTGAGCCACGCTAAGGAGTAGCTCGGCCCGAGGATGCGCCGGACGCTGTCGAAAGCCGCCCCGTGCCAATCCCTAAACGTCGGGGGGTGAAAAACAGCGGCCGGCAAGCCGCTAACCAGGCGGCTGCACCCCCGGGCCGAAATCTAGTTGCGCCCCTTGAGCAGATAGGCCTTCGCCTGCAGGAGGGCCAGCTCGCGAGCCGCCAGATCATCGTCCGGCTGCTCGTCGGCCGTGGTCGCCGGCGCCTCGGCCTCGGTGTCCAGCTGGGCGAGCTCGCCTCGACCCTCTCGACGATGACCATGCCGCCGGGGCGGCGCTCGACGCCGCCGCCTTGCATCCTTGCAACCAGCGCAGCGCGTTGTTCGTGGTCGTCTTGATCAGTGCCATGGATGTCCTTCTTCTTGAGTGTCATGGATCAAAAACCGTGTGAACAACTCGGCCGGCGATGTGGTTGCACCGAAGACGCTGCCCGTCTCATTAAACAGCGCTCCGGCTCGCTGCACCGCCGGCCAAGATCGAGGGCTCTAGTACGTCGGGGCGGCCGCCCCAGCCGGTCACAAGCGACAGTGACTGAGGGAAGCGAGCCACCTGCAGGGCTGAATAACTTATACCTGGAAACGTATCTGGAGCGTGCCACTGAGGATTTCCGGCAGAGCTCGCATTTTTAGCTGGCCCTCCCAGAGCGGAGGTCATCCTCCTTCAGACCAACGATCGCGTCCTGCGTGCCGCCCGTCGTGGCCGTGCCGTTGTTGGTCGTGCTCATGTTGGCATCCTTGACGACCGGCAAGCCGGCCAGCTCGCCCGCGACGCCCTGGGTACGGGGTTGACCGACATCACGCCGACGTCGTTGAAGGTCCCATACCGTGCAGCGCTGAACAACGGACGGCCCGAGCCGGCGGTAGTGGAGTCGGCGTGGAACATCGAGGAGTTGCTCCGTCGAGGATGGACCCAGATCGCGGTCGGGCTCGCGAAGCGCAGCGTCTCGATGCTGGTAATCCGCTCACAATGCTCCGGTACTGACTCGCCGCTGTCGAGCCGTCGTAGAACGTTGTCGAAGTGCAGTTGACGCCGTTCGCCAGGAGGTTGCTGGTGTTGCTGGTCGCCGACGAGACGTTCAGGACGCCGAGATGCTGGCCGTTGGTTCCGTCCGGCGACGACCTGGAGGTCGAGGCGCTGGTCGTAATCGGCGGTGAGATCCTGGAACACCACGCCGTCCATCGCGATGGGGGATTGCTCCAAAAGTTGCAGAGAAATATCCTCCTGACCGGCGATGGTATTGACGTTCGCCGCGACGGTCGAGGTCACGATGTCCACGCTCGACACGGCGGCGGCGTTGGCCGTCTGGATGGCCGCCTGCGAACCCGCGTGATGCGCGGGATGTTAATGACGTCCACGCCGGGCGGCAACGGGTAGTTGACGACCCTGTTCGGCGAAGGTCCGGCCCGGACGGGCGTATGGGACGTACTGCGAAACGAGCCATAGCGGCGGGACGAACTCTCCACCAGTCCCGCGGTGGTGGACGGGTTCGTCCGGATCTCCTGACCCGGACGAAGGAAGCCGGACGTGTAGAGGGTGCGGCTGACCCTCTTGTTGCGGGCCTCAATGCTCATTTCCTTCAGGTGCTGCCCCAGGCGCTCTCTCGCCGCGCCGGCACCGTCGCCGGGCCCACCGCCGCCACGGGCCTCGATGGCCACGGTGGCCAGGTCTAGCAAGTAGGAGTTGTTGCCCCGCTGGTCGTACGTCATCGGCTCGCCGCGGATGCCGTCAAGCGGGCTGATCCCGGTGCCGCCGGGGTCGGGGATAGCGTTCCGCATTGATTGGGTGTGGCGCTTGCCCTCGGCCTTCCTGTCGGCGATGCGGGCGTCGAGCTCTTTGATCTGGGTGGAGAGGCGGGAGAACGCGAGGTCTTCCTGAGCCGTCAGACTTCGGTTTCCGGCCTCGGCTTTGGCGACGATCGTGTTCAACTCGCCGTGCAATCGGTCGCGGTTGGCCTTCGCCGCCTTTAGGACCGGGTCACTCATTCTGGTTGCTCCTTCTGTCGCCGCGCTTTCACGGCCTCGGCATCGATGCGCCACGCTCCCCCGTCTCGGATTTGGATTGCCGGCAACTTCCTGAGCCGGCAGAGCCGGCGCGTGTAGGACTCGCTGTATCCGAGAACGGAACTCGTGACTTTCACCGACATCATGCCGATCGGGCTTGTTTGCGGAACTGATTTCGTTCCGCCAAGTTCCGCGGCGTGCGTAGCGGAGGTTCCGCCCCGTTTGACGTAGGAGAGCAGCTCGACGCGCGCTCGGAGCAGTTCGGGGTTCGACGGCACCCTGTCGACGCGGTCCCTCGCCAGCTGACCGTCGATCGCGTGGACGAGATGCAGACAAAGCCGGCGGCTCGACGTGCCCCAGCCCTCGAGGAGCGGCACGGCTAGCCCTCGAGACCCTCGGCCAAGAACTTCCGGCGCATCTCCATGACGGCGACGAGCTCGTTCCACGCCAGGTGCGGGCAGATGAGCCGGATCCCGCTGTCGCTGGCGGCGCAGGGTGTCATCTGGACGCGCCCGTAGCCGTTGGCCGTCCACTCGTCGGCGTGCTCGGCAAAGACTGACTCCGCTCGGGTGCCTGTTGCGATTTCCAGCTCCTCGAGCGGGCGACTCAGGTCCCAGCCCTGGCTCGCAGCGCACTCGGGGCACGCGTGGACGACAGCGCCCTTGCGGGCCTCCGTCAGTTGGTTGCTGTCTTGGTCGTTGGTCATTTGCTTCCTTTGGGTTGGTGGCGATGGCTCAGGATCATTTTTTGCCCCTCCGCTCGTGACTTTCGCGGCGCTTTTTTTTTGGGTTCGGGCCAGGTCAGTGGCGGCTGCCCCAGCCAGCCCGCTACCCCCCCGCTTCGAGCGGCGGCCGTAGGGCCGTGGTTTGATCCGCCGGCAGTCCCGACACGTCCGCTGTCCGGGCGGCAGGCTCGTCGTGCCTCCCCAGAGCGGCTTACCGCAGCCGGAGCACTGGGCGTCGGGCCGGCGGGCCATCACCAGAACCTCGAGCGGCGGCGGCCTGCAGGTGGCGTTGTTCCCTGACGTCGAGGCTTCGTCACCGTGGCGGCGTAGGACCGATTGCACCGCCGATGCCATGGGACGGGCGTCCGCGTCTTGTCATCGGACGGGTGCGAGAGATCCCACGGCGTACCGGGCTCGATCCACCGCCCGCAGCGACCACAAACCCCATCGCCGGCCTCGACAACCTTCGCCCACCGCTCCCGATCGGCCTGGTGGTGGGCGCCGTAACCCTTCTGCGTCGTCGTGCGCTCATTCGGCATCTTCAGCTACTTCCTCCGTCATTTGCGACCTTGGGAAAATCGGGGAGGGAAACGCTGACACTTGGGGAGTCAACCCGACCGAGCACGACCGTCACACCACCCGCCCCGGCATCAGCCGTCGTCACCGTGCCACCGCACCGGCCGTCACTTGACGGACAGCCAGGACGTGACAGCAGGTCCCGGCCTCAATGCATGAGCACGACCAGCCGGTTCGGTTGCCGTGGGTCACGTCCCAGATGCCGCGGTCGTCCCGGACCCGGGCGATAACGGTCTGCTCGGTAGCGACCACGACGTGGATGCCTTCGACGGACTCGGCTCTCGACGATCCCTGCTCGAGTGCTTCACGCCGGCCACGCTCTGCAGCAGCGACGAGGGCCGGATCAGCGGTCCGTGCGGCGACGAGGGCATAGAACGTGGCCTCGCACCTGTCTGCGGTGTTGCGACCTAACTGGACGAGCTCGGCCTCGAGGTCGGCGGCCTCGGCGTGGATCACAACGGGACGCGACCCTTCGTGAATCTGCACTCTCTGCGTAGTTCGGCTATACGGGCCGACAACTCGTCACCACTCAGGATCTGATTGCCCGATGGCAACGCCGGCAATGGCCTGTTCGAGCGCTCGCTTGCGGCGCAACTCCTGAACCATCGGCACGATCTGGCCAGGTCGAGGTCGGTACTTGCTCTCCTCGATGCCGGCTTCGGCCAGCTGTCGAAGGACGCGTGCCGCGCTTCGTCTGATGTGATCCTCATATGGCGATCGGTCAACTCCGCGACCCAGGCGAGCACTTCCTCCGGTGCAAGCTGCGGTGTCGGCCAGAAGCCGGCCAGCATGGCCATGATCGGCTTGATTTCGTCCGTCCTCACGGCCTGAGCTCCAATGCGGGCGAGGTCATCTGGCTATCGAGGATGGCGTCGACCGTGGCCATATTCCGGCTCGAGCGATTAGGCGACATCTGCCGCGTGCCCCTCGGGTATGCCGGCGACGAAGTCGGCAAAAGGGCGATCCGGGCCGAAGAATGTCGCCCCGTGCTTGACGAACCGCGGCTCGTTGCCCGCCATCGCCTCCGCGTAGTGCTTCGTTGCCGCAATGAGGTCGTCAGCCGAGACCGCCGGCCTTCCGTTGGGCCGAGTACGACCTCAGCGCCTTGGCTCTGTCGACCTTCCGCGGGTAGAGGTTCCAGACCTCGGCGAAGTCGTTTTCGACGGCGCCGCGCGTTAGTGACGTGTCATTGACGTGTCTAACTGACGTATTGGGTGGCACGGGCGTGAGTACCCCCCTCGCGCCCCGCCAGTCCCCCCTGGCATCACTGCTAGTACCTCGCGAATCGTGAGTACCCCCGTCGTCCTCTACGTCGTCCGGCATGTGGACCGTGATCTGATAGCGATTCGTGGCCGGGCGCGCCGACGTTGAGATCTTGCCGGCGCCGTGGATCACGATGACCTCGCCGAGCTTCTCGAGGCTCTGGATGCGCCGGCGCGGCCGTGCTGGGGTCGATGCGACACTTCCGACCGACGTAACTCACCGAGGGCCAGCACTCGCCGTTGTCGTCGGCGATATCCGCCAGCGCCAGCAACACCAGGAGATCGGTGCCGGCGGCCTTCGAGTATCGCCACACGTCTGTCATCACGCGGACGCTCATGTGGCGCCGCCACTGCTGCGCCGGCGAGCTTTGGCCGACTTCAGCGCCAGCCCAATGAAGTACGCCTTGCGTGCGTGGCCTGCCCGGCGGGCACGTTCGGCGGGCTCGAGCTCGCCATCGGGATCGACCTCGCGTTCGAAGCGATCCAGGAATGCCTTACGGGCCGGCGCGGTGTGTGCGGTGCCATCGACCTGCGCGTGGAGCGCATGGGCGGCCGAGGCGGGCACGCAGGGTGCGCTCTGGTGGTGTTAGGGGTTCGTCTCGTACCGGCATGGAGCCCCCAGGGCTCTACATGCTGGTGTGCCATCTCCAGCTGGCCAACAAGGCCGCACCTAGTGATGAGAACGCCGAAGCGCTGTCCTAAACGGTAGCACGAGCGCGATAACAGCACTGTGCGTACCTTTCCGGATGACCTGAAAGCGGCGACTGCCTCGGTGATGGCCGGCTCGTCGACAAGGAGATCGCCGTGCTGCTTGCATTTAGCCATCGGCGGCCCAAAGCGTGCTTGCACCAGCTGATCGCCCAGCAGTGTGGAGCTTTGAACGGTGGTTCGTATGCGCTTCGTGCTGGACGGGTCCCGACTGACGAATCCCACCCGTCCCATGGTGGCCTCCCACAGGTCGCCATGGGACGTTAGGTATGCAGCTGCCACCTCGACATCGCCAACCCTCTTGGAACCGGGGTGGTGGTCGTCGGCACAGGCGGCGCACAGGACGCGCACGGCCTTGCGGCCCTTGTTGGTGCGGGCCACTCGGACCCGCTCATCGGCACTCACACCCGGTCGCCCAGGGACATCCGCCGACTCGCGGCGTGCGCCCTCTCCACCTTGGCGCTGGCGGCGTAGCGGTCGAGCATCGCCCGCGACCTCCACCCTGCGAACTCCATCAGGTCGCCCTCGTTCCCGTCGCTCGGCCATCCAGACATGGGCGAAGGTGTGCCGGAACTGGTGCCAGTGCAGGCGCTCCACGCCGGCATCAGCGCACATGCGGTGCAGGGCGTCGGAGATCCCGCTGGTGGACATCCGGCCTTGCCGGCCCATCCACAGAGACTTGTCGACCCCGATGGCGTCCGGGTCCTCGCGCTCAAGCTGGCGCAGGTATCGGTCCAGCGCCGTCGCCGTCTTGGCCCCGAAGGTGACCACCCGAAGCCGATTGCCCTTGCCTCTGACCGTCATGGTCTGGTGGCCCAGGTCCACGTCGCCCCTGGCGCAGGTCGGTGACCTCGGCCAGGCGGCAGCCGGTGTCCAAGAAGACCCGGAGCAGGGCCGTGTCCCGCCTGTCCCTCATCGTGGCGCCTGCCCGCGCCCTCAGGAGCTTCTTCAGCACGGCATCGCTTACGACGGGCACGGGGCCCGTCTCCACCTTCGGCGCGCGCATCCCCGCCATGGGCGACTCGTCCAGCTCGTCCTCCTCGACGCAGTGACGGAAGAACTGTTGCAGCGACTTGAACCGCACCAGCCGTGCGGCGGTCGCCTCACAGCCCGCTTCTATCTTCGCGTCTGCGCTCCGCTATGAAGTCTCGGATGTCATCGCGCGACACATCCACGGTCAGATCGCGCTCGCGCTTGCCGAGGAAGTCCCGGAGCAGTCGCACAGTCAGTGTGTAGCTGTAGACCGTCTTCTCGCTCTTGCCCTCGGCGCGAAGTGTGCGCTCGAGCGACTGCGACATCCGGTCGATGGTGACCCGGCGCGGGGCCGGTTTCGGTGCTCTTGCCATGCCTACAGTTAAACACAGCTGGTGCGCTGTGCGGGTGGACCGCCCTCAAGTTCAGGGGATATCCCAGCTAGTCGGGCTGCCGGGATTTGAACCCGGGACCTCTTGACCCCCAGTCAAGCGCGCTAACCAAGCTGCGCCACAGCCCGTCGCCGTCGTGGCCCGTGATGTCGGCCCCAGGTCCACAACAGCGGGCATAGGCTACCCGCGCCAACGGGGGGCGAAGGACGAACGCCGTAGAGAAGCGCGCACGCCTGTGAGCTCCCCGCCCGCCGCCATTCACCCCACCTACAGTGGCCCGATGCGTCGACGGTGGGCCGGATGCAGGGCGACCAGCGCCTTCCGACGACCGTCAACCGGGTCCAGTGGTAGGGGCGTATTTCCCGCGGGCTCCCACGGGGAAGGTGTGACCGAGCTCTCTCCGCCACAGCCGGGCCTCACCGAGGACAGCGGACCCTCCGGCCTGTCCCGCGGCAGAGCGGATCCGTTCAGGACACCGGCGGCCGCCGCGGTCGCTACGGTCCTGAGCGGTCTCTACGTCGCCTTCGTCGAGTACTACTCGGTGAACGTGCCGAAAGGCGACAAATGGGTGAGCGTCCTCACGGTGTGGGACAACTTGCTGCCCCCATTGCAGGGCCTCCTCGCGGCGCTGCCATTGGTGAAGATCCTCAGGGAGGACCGACTCAGCGTGTTCGCCCCGAGTGCCTACCGGGCGTGGGCGACTCAGGGACCGCCGGAAATCGCGGGTTGCTGACCGAGCGGCCGGGCGCGCCCAAATGGCCGGAGGCAATGCGTGGACGCTTTGTGCTCCAATGAGTCATGGCTCTCGACATCACGACCGACATCCGCCTCGACCCGCGCCTCCGTCGCCTCCTCGCGCTCATCCCGGCTGGCGCCCTTCAGGACGTCGAGAGCCGGGAGGATCTGATCGCTGAGTCCAATACGCCGGAGGCCGAGGCCGGGCGGGAGGCATTCCGCGCCCTGCAGGACCTCTGCGACGAATCCGCGCCCTCGTCCGGGCTCGAGGTGACCACGGCGCAATTCGGGTCCCAACCGGACGGCAACACGGTCAACCTGCAGATCATCCGCCCGGCAGCCGACGAGCCGTTGGCCTGCGTCTACTACGTCCACGGCGGCGGCATGGCGACGATGTCGTGCTTCGACGGGATGTACCGCGGCTGGGGCAAGCACATTGCCGCCAACGGGGTGGCGGTCGTGATGGTCGACTTCCGCAATTGCGTGGTTCCGTCCTCGGCTCCTGAGGTGGCGCCCTTCCCCGCCGGGCTCAACGACTGCGTCTCGGGCCTACGCTGGGTCGCGGCACATGCGGCTGATCTCGGAATCGACCCGGCTCGACTGGTCATCGCCGGGGAGAGCGGCGGTGGGAACCTCACTCTGGCTTCCGGTCTGAAGCTCAAGCGCGACGGCGACCTCGGGCTCATCAAGGGTCTCTATGCGCTGTGCCCGTACATCGCCGGCCAGTGGCCCACACCGGAGTGTCCCTCTTCCGTGGAGAACGAGGGGCTCCTGCTCCATCTCCACAACAATCGAGGCCGCATGGGCTACGGGATCGACGCGTTCAACGGTCGCAACCCGCTCGCGTGGCCCTCGTTTGCCGACATCGGTGACGTCACCGGATTCCCTCCGACCGTGATCAACGTCAACGAATGCGACCCGTTGCGCGACGAGGGGATCAACTTCTACCGGCTGCTCCTCGCGGCCGGTGTCGAGGCGCGCTGTCGTCAGATGATGGGGACCGTGCATGGGACCGAGATCTTCGCCATAGCCTGCCCCGATGTCAGCCGCGACACCGCTCGGGACATCGCCGCCTTCGCACGGGAGTAGGCGCCTGGCCCGACACTCCCCGGCGCGGTCCCGCGGCTACGCTCGCCCGCCGTGTCCACACCCTGCCTGCCCCGACTTTCGCGCCTGCGCGTGCTGGCCGCCGTCGGCGCCGGTTCGGCACTGCTCACCCTGGTGGCCTCGGCCTCGTCGTCTGCCGCGGCCGGCAGCCCGCGCATCGTCCGTGCCGCCGTCCCACCCGGGAGGATCGACCACATCCTGGTGATCGAGCTCGAGAACGAGGGGTACACGGCGACGTTCGGTCCCGTCTCCCCCGCCACCTACCTGAACGGCACACTTCGCCCGAAGGGCGAGCTGCTCCAGAACTACTACGCAACTGGTCACGTGAGCCTCGACAACTACATCGCCCAGGTCTCCGGACAGGCGCCGACGCAGGACACCCAGGCCGACTGCGCGGACAACGGCTTCGCCTTCGCCGACGTGTCCCCCGGCACCCCTGACGCCAACCAGGCCTCCAACCCCGGGCAGGTGGACGGCCAGGGATGCGTCTACCCCGCTTCCGTCCCGACGATCGCCTCCCAGCTCGATGCCAAGTACCCTCCCAGTGCGTCGACCCACGTCGCAGCCTGGCGGGCCTACGAACAGGACATGGGGAACACGCCATCTCGTGACGGGGGCAGCCCGGATCCCACCGGCGGCACCGACTGCGGGCATCCCGCCATCGGTGCGACGGACACCGCGGAGGTGGCGACTCCCGCCGACCAGTACACCTCGCGTCACAACCCATTCGTGTGGTTCCACTCGGTGATCGACGACACGGCGGAATGCGACGCGAACGTGGTCCCGCTGGGGACGCTAGGGGCGGACGGCACCCCGTCGCCGACCGGGCACCTGGCGCAGGACCTGCGCAGCGAGAGCACCACGCCGCGCTTCGGCTTCATCACGCCCAACCTGTGCAACGACGGCCATGACGGGACCTGTGCCGGGCCGAACAGCGCAGGTGGCCAGGCGGGCGGTCTCACCGGGGCGGACGATTTCCTGCGGGCATGGATGCCACTCATTCTCACCTCCCCCGCCTACAAGCACGGCGACATGCTCGTGGTCGTGACATTCGATGAATCCGATGTCTCAGGCGGCGCGGGCGCAGCAACGGCCTGCTGCCACGAGCTTTCGGGGCCCAACACGGCCGCACCGGGCAACGCGGGCGCTGCGACGGACAGCGCCGCCCCCGGTGGAGGCCAAATTGGCGCGCTTCTGCTCAACTCCAAGTACATCGCGCCGGGCTCGACGGACACCAAGGGCTCCTACAACCACTACTCGGCGCTGCGCAGCTACGAGGACCTGCTCGGGTTGACGACCGGGGGGACCGACGGGGCAGGGCACATCGGCTACGCGGCCGCCAAGGGGCTCGTCCCGTTCGGCACCGACGTGTTCCCGGCCAGGCTCAGCCGGGCCAAGACCAAGAAGTAGAGCGTCGAATTCAGTCCACCCGGCGCATGCTCGCCCGGTACCGCTTGGCGTTGGCCACGTACTCGGCAGCCGAGAGGCGGTTCATGCGCAGGTCCGACCGTCCTTCGATGATCTTGGCCGGCACGCCGAGGGCGAGCGCACCGGGCGGCACGACCATGTTGTTGGGCACGACGGCATTTGCGCCCACCGTGGCCCCGTGACCGATCCGTGCCCAGTGCAACACCACGCTCCCCGAGCCGGCCAGGCACTCGTCCTCGAGGATGCAGCCTTCGAGGTGGGTCAGGTGCCCCACGACGCAGCCGTCGCCGACAGTCGTGGGAAAGCCCGGTCCGGCGTGGATCACGGTGCCGTCCTGAACGGACGAACCCGAGCCGACGGTGATGGTGCCGAAGTCGCCGCGCAGGACCGCATGCGGCCACACGCTCGAGTCGGCGCCGATGACCACATCGCCGATGAGGACGGCATCGGGGTGGACGAAGGCGTCGGCGTCGATCCTCGGTGCGACGCCATCGATCTCGTAGACGGGCATGGCCGGGGACGCTACACGTGGGCGGTGAGCCAGGTCACGCCCTGGTAGCCGCGGTAACCGAGATAGATCACACTGGCCACCAGCATCAACTTGAAGTACCACGGGATCGGCTGACGCTCTTGTTCGGCCAGGATCGTGCCGCAGGTCGGGCACTCCCCCTCCTCACCCAGATCCTCGTCCTCGACGAGGGCATCGCACTCTTCGCACCACGCCATCAGGTCCCGCCACTCCTCACTTGCCGCCGATCCTCACGCGCAGCTTCATGGGAGTGGCCCCGAAATCGAACTTCTCGCGCAAGCCGCGCTCTATGTAACGGAGGTACGTCTGAGGCAGGCGTGCGTTGACGAACAGGGTGAAGGTCGGAGGATCGATGGCTCCCTGCACGATGTAGCGGATCTTCGACCGCGGCGCCGCCTGGCGCGCCTGAAGCTCCTGCACGGCGCGGTTCAGCGCCCCGGTGGACACCCGCTGGTGATACGCCTCGACCGATTCGCGCAACGCCGGGAGGATCCGGTGCACGCCCCTGCCCGAGAGGGCGGAGATCTTGAGCACCGGTGCCGCGCCCAGGAAGGCAAGCCGGTCGCCGACGCCGGCCAACACCTCGTCGCGGTCGTCGGCCGGCACCTGGTCCCACTTGTTGAGGGCCACGATGGCCGGGCAGCCGGACACCCCGATGCGCTCCGCCAGGCGCTGGTCCTGGTGCGAAGCACCGATCGTGGCGTCGATCACCAGGATCGCGACGTCTGCCCGCTCGAGGGCGCGCAGGGCGCGGAGCGTGGCGTGCTGCTCCGTGCCACGGTCCGTCTTGGACGGGCGCCGCAAACCCGCCGTGTCGATGAAGCACACCGGGCCGTCGGGTGTCTCCACCACGGTGTCGATGGCGTCGCGGGTGGTGCCCGGCATGTCGTGCACGATGGAGCGCTCCTCCCCGAGGAGCCGGTTGAAGAGTGTCGACTTCCCCACGTTGGGGCGGCCGATGATGGCAACGCGTGGCGTCCCGGGGTCACCTCCCCCGCTCAGGGGGGCGGACCCGGCGGCGGCCGGCTGCCCGTCCTCCTCGTGGGCTGCCGGGATCAGGCTCACCACCTCGTCGAGCAGGTCCCCGGTGCCCCGTCCGTGCAGCGCGCTGACGGGAAAGGGATCACCCAGGCCCAGTGCGACGAACTCCCAGGTCGACGCCTCCCGGTTCGCGGCATCGACTTTGTTGACGACGAGACGCACCGGTGGCCCGGCCCGGCGGATCACCTTGGCGGCGGCCAGGTCCTCGTCCGTCACCCCCGTCGTGACGTCGACCACCATCAGCACGACGTCCGCCTCGGCCAGGGCGCGCTCGACCTGTTCGCTCACCTTGGCCTCGAGGGTGTCCCCGCCGGCCAACCATCCCCCCGTGTCCATGATGGAGAACGGGACCCCGGACCACTCGGCCGTCAGCACCTTGCGATCCCTCGTGACGCCCTGCTCCTCCTCCACCACGGCGGCCCGGGCACCGACGATCCGGTTGACCAACGATGACTTCCCCACGTTGGGGCGGCCGGCGACGACCACCATCGGCAGGCTCATGCCGCACACGCGGGCCGGAACGTCGTGCCGTCGAGCGCGGTGCGCAACGAACGGCCGTCGGTCGGCACCACCTCGACCGGCCGGGGCAGGTCCGCCAGCGTGAGGCCGTCGAGGAACCGCCCCTCGTTGAGGCACGCGTCGGGCAGCAGGCAACGCGAGCCCTCGGGGACACCGGCCAGCGCACGGGCGACGTCCTCCCCGGTGAGCAGGCCCGCCACCCCGATGTTGCCTCCGAAGTAGTCGTTGGGCACGCCGAGCAACGTGATGTCCTGGCGCGGGTGCGCAGCCACCAAGGGCCCGAGCACGCGTGCGCCGTAGGTGCCGGTGAGCACCGTCACGGCGCGGGTGTCGGCCCCTGCCGGCCGTGTGGGCAGACGGGGGGCGCGGTAGCCCTCCGCCGGCGCCGCGTCCACCGAGGCGAAGAACCCGTGGCGCACGCCTCCCGGTCCGTCCGCCGCCGGCCGGGTGAAGGCGTCGACGAAGGCGCGGGCCATGCCGATGCCGTTCTCGTGCTGGGGGAATCCCTCGTAGTGACGGGCCGCAGGCAGGCCACGCCCGGCCAGGAGGTAGTACTCGTCGGCGGCGTAGACCATGCGATGTCCGAGCGCCCTGCGGAACAGGCGCTGCCACTCGTGGACGGTGTCGAGGACGCTCGTCGCCTCGTCCTCCGTGTGCGGGCGCATGTCGGGCTCGTTGGAGTACCGGCTCAGTCCGAGCGGTACGACCCCGACACTCGCGAGCGCCGGGTAGAGGTCGAGGATCCCGGCCAGAGTGTCCTCGAACGCGGCGCCGTCGTTGACTCCGGGGCAGACGACGACCTGCCCGTGCACCTCGATGCCCCCGTCGAGCAGTACCTGCAGCCAGCGCAGGCTCGTGGCGCCCTTGGGGTTCCGCAGCATGTGCGCCCGGAGCTCGGGATCGGTGGTGTGCATGGAGACGAACAGGGGCCCCAGGCGCTCGGTGAGTATGCGTTCGGCATCGAGCTCGGTGAAGCGCGTGAGCGTGGTGAAGTTCCCGTAGAGGAAGGACAGGCGGTAGTCGTCGTCCTTCAGGTACAGGCTGCGCCGCATGCCCTTGGGAAGCTGGTAGATGAAGCAGAAGGCGCAGTGGTTGTCGCAGGTGCGGATCCGGTCGAACACCGCCGAGGACACCTCGACCCCGAGCGGCTCGCCGGCCTCCTTGTCGACGCGCACGAGCCGTGGGAGCGGCGCGCCGGCGCGCCGGACCAGGACGCTGAGGTCGCCCGCGTCGGTCATGCGCTGGAAATCGATGACGTCGCGCGGCTCCTGCCCACCGATGCTCAGGAGCTCGTCGCCCACGGCCAGACCGGCCCGGGCTGCCGGCGACGCCGCGGTGACCGAAGTCACCGTGGGAGCTGACATGGGGCCAGGTTACTGCGGTTAACCTGGACTTTGTGCCCGGAGTCGACCGAGTGTTGCTGGCCGAGCCACGAGGGTTCTGCGCCGGCGTCGAGAAAGCGATCAAGGCCCTGGCCTGGATGGTCCGGGTCTTCGAGCCGCCCGTGTACTGCTACCACGAGATCGTGCACAACCGTCATGTGGTCGATCGCTTCCGCGAGCAGGGGGTCGTCTTCGTGGACGACGTGGCCGGCGTGCCCGCCGGGGCGCCGCTCATGCTCAGTGCCCACGGCTCGGCCCCCGACGTCGTCGAGGCGGCGCGGCGGCGAGGCGGGGTGGTCGTCGACGCCGTCTGCCCGCTGGTGACAAAGGTGCACCACGAGCTGAAGGTCCGCAGCCGGAAGGGCTACACGGTCCTGTACGTGGGGCACGCCGGCCACGAGGAGGCGGTCGGCACGATGGCCGTGGCGCCCGGGTCGGTGCGCCTTTTGGAGCGGGAGCAGGACCTCGAGGCGCTCGGGGACCTGGAGGCAGAGGGCGCGCCGGTCGCGCTGCTGGCGCAGACGACGCTCAGCCACGACGAGTGGCGCGGCCTGATGGAGGCGGCCCGGCGTCGCTTCCCCGACCTCTGGATGCCCAATCGGAGCGACCTGTGCTTCGCCACGACGAACCGCCAGGCCGCTCTGAAGGCGATCGCCTCCGAGTCGGACGCGGTCGTCGTGATCGGCTCGGCCAACTCCTCGAACACGGTGGCCCTCGAGAAGGTGGCCACGGCGGGTGGCTGTCCCCGGGTCCTCCGGGTCAACGAGGCGGACGAGCTGCCCGCCGACCTGGCGGGGACGGTAGGCGTGACGGCCGGAGCCTCCGCGCCCGAAGCACTCGTCGAGGAGGTGATCGCCCGCCTCGCGCCGAGGGACGGGGTGACAGAGGTCACGGTGACGACGGAGGACGAGTATTTCCCGCCCCCACCGGAGCTCCGGGAGCTCCTGCGTGCCGTGGGCTCCACGCTGGGCTTTCTTGCCGCCCGCCCGTCGCCCGGCCGGACCGACCCCGCCGCGGAGGATCGTGCCGTCTCCGCGGCCGACGTCCTCGACCTGCTGGCCTCGTGAGCATGCGCGGCGCGATGATTGGGCCATGACGTTCACCCGGATGGACCAGTCCACGGCCGAGCAGTGGCAGCACATCATCGTCGAGTCGATTGAGCATCAGCCCCGGGTCGCCGACCGCGTGCTGGCCATGCTGGCCTCCCTCGAGGAGATCGTCGACGGATTCGAGGTCGACCAGCTGGTGCACTCCCTGCAGACCGCGACCCGGGCGGAGGAAGCCGGCGCGTCCGACGAGGTCGTCGTGGCCTCCCTGTGCCACGACATCGGCAAGGCCGTGTCGGTCATGAACCACCCCCGCATCGCGGCAGAGATCCTGCGCGCCTACGTGAGCGACGACACGTACCACATGATCCTGGCCCATCAGGACTTTCAGGGGAAGCACTACTACGAGTACCTGGGGCAGGACCCCGATGCTCGGGACCAGTACCTCGGCCAGCCCTGGTACGGCCTGGCCGAGCAGTTCGCCGACGAGTGGGACCAGACGAGCTTCGATCCCGACTACCCCACCAAGCCGCTCTCGCACTTCGAGCCTTTGGTCCGCCAGGTCTTCGCGACGCCTCGCGCGTTTTGAGCGCCTTCACCGGCGCCACCTCGGGCGCCAGTATCCGGACCGACCCTGACCGGGCGCGCCGTGTGATTGAGGAGGCCCGCCGTCAGTTCGACCGGGAGTACCCCTCCCTGAAGCTCTCCCCCGTCGTCGGCCTCATCTGCGCCTACGAGGAGGAGGCCAACATCGGCGCCGTCCTGGCCGCCATGCCCTCGGATGCGTGCGGCCTCGCCGTGACGACGCTCGTCGTGGTCGACGGTGGGACGGACAAGACCGACCAGGTGGCCAAGGACTCGGGTGCCACGACCTTCGTGCTGGGCGAGAACCTCGGGCACGGCTACGCGTTGCGCGTGGGCTACGCGCTGTGCATCGAGCTGGGCGCGCAGTACGTCGTCACGCTCGACGCGGACGGGCAGAACGACCCTCGAGAGATCCCGGTCATGCTGCAGCCCCTGGTGGACGACCAGGCGGACTTCGTCGTGGCGTCGCGCGTCCTCGGCCGTGACACCACGAGCGACCGCTTCCGCAAGGCGGGCGTACGCGTGTTCTCGTGGTTGATGAGCGCCATGGGCCGCACCAAGCTCACCGACACCTCAAACGGCTACCGCGCCATGCGCGTCGACATGCTCGACGACGTGGCGCACCGACTCGTCCAGCCCCAGTACCAGACCGCGGAGCTCCTCATCATCGCCATGAAGCGCGGCTGGCGCGTCACGGAGCGACCCACGGTCTGGCTGCCCCGGGCATCGGGGACCACGAAGAAGGGGAAGAACTGGCTCTTCGGCGTGCGGTACGGGCGAGTCGTGCTCGGGACGTGGTGGAAGGCGCGCAGGGAGCCGCACCACTCGTAGGCCGCCGCGGGCTGGTCCTAGTACCGGCCCGTCCTCGCTTTGGCTTCGTCGTAGACGGCCTGGAGCTGGGGCGCGAGGGCCTCCGAGGCCGCGTGCACGGCCGAGCGGGACACGCGCCCACCCCCGGTGCGCAGCGGCGGCGGGAGGGCGGGGCCGATCACCACTTGGATCGTGTGGGGCTTGGGAATGGCGCTGCCCTTGGGCATGGCCAGGTCGGAGCCCCCGATGCCGACGGGCACGATGGGCGCACCCGTCCGAGCGGACAGGAAGGCCGCTCCTTCCATGAGATCCTCGATCAGCGGCCCCTCGCGCCGGGTGCCCTCGGGGAACAGCACGAGCGCCTGGCCCCTCCGCAGCACCTCCTCGGCACGCTGGAGCGCCTCGCGGTCGGCGGACTCGCGATGGACCGGGAAGGCTCCGACGCTGAGCAGGAGCTTGCCCAGCCACTTGTTCTTCCACATCTCGTCCTTGGTCATGAAGAAGAGCTTGCGCTCGGTGCAGAAGGCGGTGAACCCGAAATCCGCGAAGGAGCGGTGCACCGGGGCCAGGATCACCGGACCGGTCGCGGGCACGTGCTCCCGGCCCACGACCTTGGGGCGGAACCAGGCCCACAGGGCGGTCACGAAGACCGCGCGTTCGGCGCGGTAGAGCAGCGTGCGCCTCGGATCCACCTCGAAGCTCTGATGCCGACCCGGCGCCTCCGGCCCCCCTGTTCCTTCTCCTGCTCCGGGCTCCGGGCCCGGGGTGCTCACAGCCACGACAACACCTCCTCGACCACATCCTGCACGGTGCGCCCCGTCGTATCGAGGCGATGGGCATCTTCGGCCTCGCGGAGCGGCGACGCGTCGCGGGTCGAGTCGATCCGGTCCCGCCGGGCGACGCCTTCGGGCGCTTCGTCGTTGCGGCGCCGGGCCCGTTCCTCGGGCGATGCCGTGAGGAAGACCTTGAGCTGCGCGTGCGGGAAGACGACCGAGCCGATGTCCCGGCCCTCGACCACGCCCCCGCCGTGCGCGTCCGCCCAGGCCCGCTGCCGCTGGACGAGTTGACGGCGGACCTCGGGGTTGGCGGCCACGACGGAGACGGCACGGCCCACCTCGGCCGAGCGGATGACCGCCGTCACGTCGAGCCCGTCGATGACGACCCGGTCGCCGACCTCGATCGTCGGCGCCGCGTTCGCCGCGAGAGCCGCCACGGCGGCCGAGTCCTCGGGCGGGATGCCGCGCGAGAGGGCGAGGGCGGCCATGGCCCGGTACATCGCTCCCGTATCGAGCCGCTCGACCCCGAGCTGCTCCGCCACCGCCGTCGACACCGTCGACTTCCCGGCCCCGGCGGGGCCGTCGATCGCCACGAGAAGGGCACGCGGCACCGTCGCGTCGCCGGCGGCCAGCCGCTGGAGGTCGGCGGCGAAGCCGGGGTAGCTGGTCTCGACGGCGTCGAACCCCGTGATCAGGCTCCGCCCGCCCGGCCGCGCCGCCAGGGCGGCCACGGCCGCCGCCATCGCCATGCGATGGTCGCCGCGACTGTCGAAGCGGGCTGCCCGCAACGGTCCACCGACACCGGTGATCGACAGCGTGTCGCCCTCGACGGAGGCCGCGGCCCCGAAGGCCTCGACCATGTCCGCCACGGCAACCAGCCGGTCGACCTCCTTCACGCGCAGCTCGCCGACGTCGGTGAACACCGTCGTGCCCTCGGCCACCGCGGCAGCCACGGCCAGTACCGGGACCTCGTCGAGCGAGGGGATCTCACTGGCCGGGACCTCGGTGCCCCGCAGCGGGCCCGCCTTCGCGACGATGTTCACCGTGCCGGGGCCATCCGGTTCGAGCGTGATGCCGGCCCCCATGCGCCGGAGCACCGTCACGTATCCGAGACGGGCCGGGCCCCGGTACACCCCGGCCACCGCGACGGTGCTGCCGGGCACCGTGCACCCGGCCACCGCGAAGAAGGCGGACGCCGAGGGGTCGCCGGGCACCGTGCGCTCGACCGGCGCCAGGCGCGAGGCCCGGACGCGCACGATGCGACCGTCACCCCAGGGCTCGATGGAGATGTCGGCCCCGGCCTCGGCCAGCATCTCCTCGGTGTGCGTCCGGGTCGTCACCGGCTCACGTACGACGGTCGTGCCGCTCGCAGAGAGCCCAGCCAGGAGGATGGCCGACTTGACCTGGGCGCTGGCCACCTTGGCCGTCCAGTCGATGCCGTGCAGCCTGCCGCCGCGCACCCGCAGGGGCGGCAGGCAGCGATCCCCGCGACCCTGCACGGTCGCCCCCATCAAGGCGAGCGGCCCGGCCACCCGATCCATGGGGCGTGCGGACAACGAGGCGTCCCCCCGCAGCTCGGTCTCCCAGTCGAAGCCGGCCACCAGTCCGGCCAGCAGGCGCATGGACGTCCCCGAGTTCCCACACTCGAGCGCCTCGCTCGCCGCATGCAGCCGGCTCCGCCCCCCGCGCAGGACGACGGTGCCGCCCTCGGTGCGCTCGACGGTGACACCCATGGCCTCCACCGCCGCCAGGGACGCCGCGACGTCGGCGCCGTCGGACAGCCCGTGGATGACCGACGTCCCCTCGGCCAGCGCGCCGAACAGGACCGAGCGGTGCGAGATCGACTTCTCGCCGGGGGTCCGCACGGTGCCCCGGCACGGCACGCCGCCGTGCACGACGAAGACGCGGGGGGCGTTCACGACAGGCGCTCGGCCCGGCACCGGTAGCCGTGCGCCTCGATCGCCTCAGCCAGGGTGCCGACCTCGGCGTCGTCCACGACGAGGATCAGCACGCCACGGGGCCCTTCGGCCGAGTGCGCGATCTCGATGTCGTAGATGCCGATGCCGGCGTCGGCGGCGAGTGACGTGATCTCGGCGAGCACCCCGGCCCGGTCCGGGACGGGGATACGCAGCTCGGCCAGGTGGTCGGGCCGGACGACGCGGGCAGGCAGGTTCCGCCGCGCCGCGCTGGCCTTCTGGAGCACGTCGAGCAACGCGGCACGGTCCTGACCGGCGACGCGGTTCCGCATGGCCGTCAGGTCGCCCATCAGCGCGTCGAGCGCCTCCACGATCGGACCCGCGTTCTCGGCGCAGATGTCGGGCCAGATGCCCGGATGACCGGCAGCGACGCGGGTCATGTCGCGGAATCCCCCGGCCGCGAGGCGCAAGAGGGCTGCGTCCTGCTCGGCGCCCGCAGTGGCCGCGTTCATGAGGGTCGCCGCCACGAGGTGCGGCACGTGCGACACCATCGCCACCAGGCGGTCGTGGTCCGACGGCGAGAGCACGAGCGCGTCGGCTCCCAGGCTCATCACGACGCCCTTCAACCGGTCGAACGCCCCGAGGTCGGTGGCCGACGTCGGCGTGAGCACCCACACCGCCCCCTCGAAGAGGTCCGGGTCGGCGCCGTGCAGGCCGATCTGCTCGGAGCCGGCCATGGGATGTCCCCCGATGAAGCGCGGGTGGTCGGCCTCTTCCACGATCGCGGTCTTCACCCCGCTCACGTCGGTCACCACGAGGTCGGGACGTCGACCCTCTTCCCCGAGCAGCCGGCAGGCGACGGCGGCGGCGGCGGCCGCGGGGGTGGCCACGAAGACGACCTCGGCCGCGGGGTCGTCACCCGCCGAGTCGATGACGCCGCGCTCGAGTGCCTCGCCGAGGCGGCTGTCGTCGGCGTCGAGGCCGGACACGTGCCAGCCGCGTCGTCGCAGTCCGAGGGCGATCGAACCCCCGATCAACCCGGTCCCGACGACGAGCGCCCGGCGGCGCGACCCGCCCTCAGTCGGGGAGGTCATCGCGGAGCCCTTGGGCACCGTGGAGGTAGACGTGATGGATCTCGTCGCGGGACTTGGTGGTGTGCACGTGGAGCAGCACCCTGATGCACAGGGGCATGGCACCGGGAACGGCGATCTCGGCGGCGCAGAGGAGCGGCACGGCGCCGAACCCGATCTCGCGTATGGCCGTCGCCGGGAAGCAGCTCGTGACGTCCGGCGTGGCCGTGAAGAGGACGCTCACGATGTCGTCCTCGACCAACTCGTTCCGGGCCATGACCTCGCGCATCAGCTCCTGCGAGCGCTCCGTGACCTGGGCCACCGTGTCGGCGTCGACCGTGGTCGCCCCGCGCAGACCCCTGACCATGAGAGCGGGTGCCATGGCGGGTCACTCTACCGGTCCGCTTCGTCACCCTCGCTGGACGTGGCCCGGTGGCCGGCCCTCGTCGCCTCCCGAGCGGCCGTCCCGGTCGAGGCGGCGAGGGACCGGACTTCCTCGGACTTCAGGGCGCGCCAGCGGCCCGGAGGCAGGCTCGTGTCCCGCACCGGGCCGATGCGGGTCCGCACGAGGCGCCGCACCGGATGACCGATCGCGTCGCACATGCGCCGGACCTGGCGGTTGCGGCCCTCGTGGATGACGAGGCGCAGCACGCCCGGCGCCAGCACGCCCACCTCGGCCGGTGCGGTCGGACCGTCATCGAGCTCCACACCCTGGCGCAGCCGGCGCAGGGCACCCGGTGCCGGGGTCCCCCCGGCCACCTCGGCCACGTACTCCTTGGCCACCCCGTGCGACGGATGGGTCAGGAGCTGCGCAAGCGCTCCGTCGTTGGTCAGGATGATCAGCCCTTCGGTCTCACGGTCGAGCCGGCCGACCGGGAACACCCGGGGCTCCTCGGGCAGCAGCGAGACCACCGTCGGCCGGCCCTGAGGGTCGTCGGCCGTGGTGATGACACCGGGCGGCTTGTTGAGGAGGTAGTACACGAGATCCGGCGCCACCGGAACGAGCACGCCGTCGACCTCCACCCGGGAGGACGACGGGTCGATCCGGCGCCCCAGGGTGGCCACCTCGCCGTCGACGCTGACGCGACCCGCCGAGATGAGCTCCTCGCAGGCGCGCCTCGATCCCATCCCCGCGCGCGCCAGGACCTTCTGGAGCCGCTCGCCCCCTGCCCCCTCAGGTGTCGTCGGAGGCCGCCTCGATGCCGATCCCGAGCGCGGATTGCAGGTCGCGCTCGAAGTCGCCGGCAACCTCGGGGCCGGGCAAGAAGTCCTCGACCGGCGGCAGCTGGTCGAGTGCCTCGAGCCCCAGCCGCTCGAGGAACAGGTCGGTCGTGCCGAACAGCGCCGGCTGGCCCGGACCCTCGGCGTGGCCGACGACCTCGATGTAGCCCCGCTGCTCGAGCAGGCGGGTCACCCCGTCGACGTTGACACCACGAAGCGCGGAGATCTGGCCGCGGGAAACCGGCTGGCGGTAGGCGACGATGGCCAGCGTCTCGAGCGCGGCGGTCGAGAGGCGGTGCGAGACGTCCCGGTTGGCGAACCGCTCCACGTAGGGCGCGAGGTCCGGATGGGTCTGCAGCCGGGCCCCCCCGGCGATGCGGGCCAGCACGAAGCCCCGGTGCTCGCGCTCGTAGGACTGGGCGAGCGCGGTCAGCGCCTCCTCCACCCGCTCCACCGGCTCCTCCACCAGCTCGGCCAGGAGCTGGGACGGCAGGGGCTCCACCGCCACGAGGAGGATGGCTTCGATCGTCCGGCTCAGCTCGCCCTGCTCCACGGGATCAACCCCTCATCCTTGGTAGTCGTCGATGTGATACCCGGCCAGCTCCGCCAACCCCCGCCCGCTCACCGCCGCCAGCTCGTCGCTGTCGAGCCACGAGATCTGCAGGTCGCCGAAGGTCGCGCCCTGCCCCAGCGCCACCCGGCCCATCTTGCACAGTTCGAGTAGCGCCAAGAAGCGCACGATGACGTCGATGCGGGTCCTGCAGTCGCGTACCAACATGCGAAACGAGCTGACCCGAGCCCATTGGGGCAAGGTGATCAGCTCGGCCACCGCCTCCGACACGGAGACGGTGTCGACCGTTACGTGGGAGAGGTCCACCCGGGGCACGGGTCGTTCGGCCGACCCCCGCAGGTAGGCCTGGGCCAAGTCCTGGGGGGTGACCCCGGCCAGCAGATCCGGGGCGTGGACGACGAAGTCGTCGTCGAGGCCCACCTCCCGGGGCACCGACCGCGACGCCTGCTCGGCCAGAGCCACGAAGACGTCCGCAGCGGCGGCGTAGGCGCGGCACTCCAGAAGACGCGCCAACAACAGGTCCCGTTCCTCCCACCCCACCAGGTCCTCGTCCTCGTCGGACGTCTCTCGCCCCGGCAGCAGCTTCTGCGACTTCAGCTCGATCAGGATGGCCGCAAGCAGCAGGAACTCGGAGAGCTGGTTGAAGTCGATCCGGTCACGCCGCTCGGAGAGCGCGTGCACGAACCCGTCGACCACCGGCAGGAGCGGGATGTCGAGCACGTCGACCTCGTGTGACGACACGAGGTGCAGGAGCAGGTCGATGGGTCCCTCGAAGGCAGGGGTCGACACCGCGTAGGCCACCTGTTGACGTTATCGAACCGGGCGGCCCCGCTCGCGCACCCGGCGTCGGGGCGGCCTACGGGCCCGTGCGCCCTACCATGGCGCCCCATGAACAGGGTCCTCTCCGGCATCGCGCCCTCCGGCAACTTCACCTTGGGGAACTACCTCGGGGCCCTGCGCCACTGGGTGTCGTTCCAGGACGGCAACGACGCCTTCTACTGCGTCGTGGACCTCCATGCGCTCACCACGGAGATAGAGCCGGCGGCCCTGCGAGCCAACACCCTCGACGCCGCCCTCAACCTGCTCGCGGTCGGGCTCGACCCCGACCGCTGCACCCTCTTCATTCAGAGTCACGTCCCGGAGCACGGCCGGCTGACCTGGCTGCTCGAGTGCACGACGACCATGGGCGAGCTGCGACGCATGACCCAATTCAAGGACAAGAGCACGGGCCAGGAGGCCGTCCGCGTCGGGCTCTTCACCTACCCCGTGCTGATGGCCGCCGACATCCTCCTCTACGACGCCGACGCCGTGCCGGTCGGCGACGACCAGCGCCAGCACCTGGAGCTGGCGCGCGAGGTCGCGGTCCGGTTCAACAACCGCTACGGGGAGACCTTCACGATCCCCGAGGCCGCCATCGCGGGGACGGGCGCCCGGGTCATGGACCTCCAGCACCCCGAGCGCAAGATGTCCAAGTCCGTGGACTCGCCCCTCGGCACCATCGGCCTGCTCGACACGGACCAGGAGATCACCCGCAAGGTGCGCAAGGCGGTCACCGACACCGACGGCGAGATGCGCTACGACCGCGCCGCCAAGCCCGGCCTGGCCAACCTGCTCGACGTGCTGGCCGCCGCCACCGGGCGGTCGCCGACCGAGGTGGCCGCCGGCTACGAGCGCTACGGGGACCTCAAGAACGACGTCGCCGAGGCCCTCTGCGAGCTGCTGAGGCCCGTGCGCGAGCGGCGAGCAGCCCTCGAGGCCGACCTGCCCTACGTCACCGCGGTGCTGGCCCGCGGCGCGGCGCGGGCACACGAGGTGGCGGCGGCGACCTATGCCGGGGCGGCTGACGCCATGGGGCTGTTGCCCGCGACCCCAGACTAAATGCCCAGCACGTGGACCCACCAGTTGAACAGGCGGTCGAACAGCCACGTGATGGGACCGTGGGGGTACAAGAAGAAGTTCAGCAGCACGAGCCCCATCAGGATCGGCATGGTGTACTGCCGGTAGCGGAGATAGGTGGGCCACCAGCGCGCCGGCAGCAGTCGCTCGAAGAGCACCGAGCCGTCGAGGGGCGGGATGGGGATCAGGTTGAAGATGCAGAGCCACACGTTGACCAGACCGGCGTAGAAGACGATCAGAGCGCCGGTCGAGAGAACTCCGGTGGCCGGCAGCCCCGGACGTATGACCTTGATGAACACGACGGCGGAGATGGCAGCCAGGAGGGCGTTGACAGCGGGCCCGGCCAACGACACCAGGACACCCTGGTTGCGCGGGCTGCGCAGCCGTCCGACGTTGACCGGGACCGGCTTGGCCCAACCGAAGACGCCCGCGCCCGCAAGGGAGAGGAGGGCCGGGACGATGAGCGTCCCCACCGGATCGACATGCACTGCTGGGTTCAACGTGAGCCGACCGGCGCGCTTCGCCGTGTCGTCACCGAAGGCGTTGGCCACCCACCCGTGTGACACCTCGTGGAGGATGATCGACGGCACGATGACGCAGAAGACGATGATCTCCGTCTTCGTGATGTTGTGGTGGGCGACGAGCGCCACCAGCAGGATCGCGCCGGCGAGGGTCCACAGGACGCGCTTGGTCCGCTGATCCATCGGCCGCCTCCCGGAGGAGGCCCCGGGCGAGCGCACTTAGTGCTTGGCGGCGTCGACGATGCAGAGGCGGGCCGCGGGCATGGCTTCGAGCCGGGCCGCGCCGATCGGCTTCCCGCACACCTCGCAGATCCCGTAGGTCCCGTCCCGCAGGCGCTGGATCGCGGCATCCACCTCGTCGAGGGCCTCGCGGAGCTCGGATGCCAACCGCTCGGCCTCGCCCCGCTCCGCCGTCACCTGGCTGGAGTCGGCGAAGTTGGAGTCGTAGTTGAGGCCACTCCCCTGGTCCGCGAAGCCGAGCTCCTTCAGTTGGGCCTGGAGCCCGGCCTGCTCGTCACGCAGCAGGGCGGCAAAATCGATGTCGGCGGTCTCCGCCGTGGGGGCCTCGTTCGGCATGGGCTCATGCTACGCGGTCCCTCCCCCCCTTTGTTCCCGCCCGCGGGTGGGCTCCCTCGTAGGCCCGGCGGAGGTGCTCGGGGGAGACCTTCGTGTAGCGCTGCGTCGTGGCGACGGAGGCGTGCCCGAGGAGCTCCTGGACGACCCGCACGTCCGCCCCCCGGCCCAGCATGTGAGTGGCGCACGAGTGCCGCAGGACGTGCGGGCTGACCTTCTCCTCCAGCCCGACACGGGCGGCGTACTTCTTGACGACCCCGAACACGCCCACCCGGGAGAGCCGGCCTCCACGGACGTTGAGGAAGACGGCCTCGGCATCGCCGCGGCGGCGCCACCGGGCCGGCGCGAGGAGCGGCCGGCCCTGACCCGAGAGCCAGTCGTCCAGCGCGGCCCGGGCCAGACGACCGAGAGGGACGGCGCGCTCCTTGTCCCCCTTCCCCACCACGCGGACCAGCGGCAGGTCGGGCGCTTCGAGTGCACCCGCCACGTCCCCGAGATTCAAGCCGACCACCTCGCTCACCCTGGCCCCCGTGCCGTAGAGCACCTCGAGGAGCGCGCGGTCGCGCAGGACGACCGGTCCGGTGCCGACGACGGAACCGAGGAGCCGCTCGGTCTCCTCCTCGCTCAGGGCCTTGGGCAGCAGGTCGGCGACCGACACGGACGGCAGGTCCAGGGTCGGATCGTCGCCCCGCCACCCCTCCTCCACCAGGAAGCGGTGGAAGCCGCGGATGCTCGAGAGGGCGCGGGCGACGGATGCGGCGCCGTGCGTCCGGCGCAACGCGGACAGGTGCGCCGCCACGTCGGCTGACGATGCGGCATCGATCGCCGTCCCGCCGCGCTCCTCCAGGCCCGCCTGGTACGCCGCCAGGTCCCGCCGGTAGGCCGACAGCGTCCGTGGCGACCGGCCCCGCTCCACCTCCAGCCAGCTCAGGAACTCCTCGGCGGCCCGGGGCAAGGCCGCGCTCACGCCAGTCGTCCCGTCTCGGCCAGGCGCTGACGGGCCATGAAGAGCCCGAGGACCGTCGTCTCGTCCCGCAGGGACCCGTCCGCCACCCGCTCCTCGAGGTCCGCCAGCCGGATGGTCTCGACCGTCATGTAGCCCTCTTCGATCCCATCGGGCCTGCTCGGGACCGGCGTGAGGCCCGTGGCGAGATAGATCGTGGTGAGCTGGTCGCTCACGCCCGGCGTGTTCCAGGTGCCGATGAGCCGCTCCCAGAGCGCCGCCTCGAGACCGGCCTCCTCGGCCAGCTCGCGCCGTGCCGTCGCCTCGAGCGACTCGTCGTCCTTGTCGCGGGTCCCGGCCGGGATCTCGAGCACCATCGCGTCGACCGCCGCCCGGTACTGGCGCACCAGCGTCGCCGTCCCGTCCTCGTGCACCGGCACCACCGTGACCGCACCGGGGTGACGGATCACGACGCGTTCGAAGGGGTTTCCTTCGGGGTCCAGGAGGTGGAGCCGGTCCACGCGGAACAGCCAGGCCCGGAGGAGCTCCTCCTCCGAGACGCGGCGGAAACCCGGCACGCGCCTAGGTGACGGCGTCGAGATCGAGCAGGTGCGGCTCGCGTCCATCCGCCCGCTCGAGCGCGGCGGCCACGAGCTCGCGGAACAGCGGGTGCGGCCGGTCAGGCCGGCTCTTGAATTCGGGGTGGGCCTGGGTCGCGACCCAGTAGGGGTGGTCCTCGAGCTCCACGAACTCGACGAGCCGGCCGTCCGGCGAGATCCCCGAGCACACCAGCCCCACGGCCTCGAGCCGCGCCTTGTACTTGTTGTTGAACTCGAAGCGGTGCCGGTGCCGCTCGGTGACGCCGAGCGTGCCGTAGGCCCGGGCGACCTTGGACTCGGCCAGCAGCACCGCCTGGTACGAGCCCAGACGCATGGTCCCGCCTTTGTCGGTGATCTCCGTCTGGTCGGGCATGAGGTCGATGACCATGTGCGGCGACAGGCTGTCGAACTCCCGCGAGTTGGCCCGCTCCAGACCGGCACGGTCGCGGGCCACCGAGATGACCATGACGTGCAGGCCGAGGCACAGGCCCAGGCAGGGGATGCCGTGCTCGCGGCTGTGGCCGGCGGCGGCGATCATCCCCTCGATCCCCCGCTCCCCGAAGCCGCCGGGGATCACGATGGCATCGAGCCCGCGCAGCCGGTCGGTGCCGAGCAGCCCCGGCACCAGCTCCGCGTCGATCCAGTCGAGCTCGACCTCCGCGCCGTGATGGAAGCCGGCGTGGCGAAGCGCCTCGACGACGGACATGTAGGCGTCGGGCATGTTGACGTACTTGCCGACGATCCCCACCTTGACCCGTCGCGTGAGCGACTCGACCCGCCCCACGAGCGCCTCCCACTCGGAGATGTCGACCCGATAGGTCGCTTCGTCGATGCCGAGCGTCCGGCACACGTAGGTGTCGAGGCCCTGCTCGTGGAGCACGAGCGGGATCTCGTAGATGCTCGGTGCGTCCACTGCGGAGATGACGGCGTCGATGGGGACGTCGCACTGCAGCGAGATCTTGCGCTTGAGGCCCTCGGAGATCGGCTTGTCGCTGCGGCACACGATGACGTCCGGCTGGATACCGCGGCTGCGCAGCTCGGTGACCGAGTGCTGCGTCGGCTTCGTCTTCTGCTCGCCCGAGACGAGGTACGGCACCAGCGTCAGGTGGACGTAGCACACGTTGTCCCGGCCGATGTCGCGCCGGAACTGCCGGATGGCCTCGATGAAGGGCACGATCTCGATGTCGCCGACGGTGCCCCCGATCTCGACGATGACGATGTCGACGTCCTCGTCGGCCAGGCGCCGGATGCGGTCCTTGATCTCGTCGGTCACGTGCGGGATGACCTGCACCGTGCGGCCCAGGAAGTCCCCACGGCGCTCCTTCTCGATCACGGAGCGATAGATGCCGCCGGTGGTGGTGTTGGACCGCTTGGAGAGGTTCTCGTCGATGAAACGTTCGTAGTGACCGAGGTCGAGGTCCGTCTCGCCCCCGTCCTCGGTCACGAACACCTCGCCGTGCTCGCCCGGGTTCATCGTCCCGGGGTCGACGTTGATGTAGGGGTCGAGCTTGCACATCGTGACCCGCAGGCCACGGCACTTGAGGAGGCGGCCGAGCGAGGAGGCGGTCAGACCCTTCCCGAGCGAGCTCGAGACGCCGCCGGTGACGAAGATGAACTTGCTCACGCCGCCTTCGGCACGCCGAGCATCACGTCGCGTGATCGGTGCACCCGGCCACGATAATCGAAGCGCTGTGCCGGCGTGGCGGACCCGAGCCCCCTCAGGAACGGGGGCTGCCGGTTCCGAGGAGCTCGCGGGCGTGGGCACGGGCGGCCTCGCTGCCCGGATGCCCCGACAGCATGCGCGACAGCTCGGTGACGCGGTCCTCGTCGACCACCGCGGTCGCCGTGGTCACGGTGCGGCCCCGGGACTCCCGCTTCACGACGCTGACCTGCGCGTCGGCGCGCGAGGCCACCTGGGCCAGGTGGGTGACCACCAGCACCTGGCGGTCCTGCGCCACCTCGTGGAGGGCGTCGGCGAGCGCGAGGGCCGCGGCGCCGCCCACACCGGCGTCCACCTCGTCGAAGACCATCGTCTGCGGCCCGCCGAGGCCGACCAGCCGGATGGCCAGCATGGCCCGGGCCAGCTCGCCGCCCGACGCGGCCCGGGCGAGCGGCTGCACCGGCTCACCCACGTTCGCGCCCAGCTCCAGCTCGACCGGCTCGCCGGTCCCGTCCGGCGCCACCCGCACCTCCAGCCGCGCGCCCGCCATGGCCAGCGCGGCGAGGCGCTCGCCGACCAGGCGGCCGAACTCCCCCGCGGCACGGGCCCGGACCGAGCGCACGGCCGCCTCGGCCTCCCCCAGTTCGGCGCGCCGCTGCCCGTGCTCGGCCTGCAGCCGGGCCGCCTCGCCCTCGGCGTCCTCGAGCGCCGCCAGCCGCGCCGCCGCGTGGCGCTCGAACGCCATCACGGCGCCGAGGTCCTGCCCGTACTTGCGCCGCAGCTCCCCCAGAAGCCGTCGCCGTTCCTGCACGTCGCCCAGCCGCCGCGGGTCGTCCTCCCATCCCTCGAGCTCGTCGCGCAGGGAGCGCGCCACGTCGGAGAGGTCGACGGCCGCCGCGGCCAGCCGGTCGCGGTAGGCGTCGAAGGCCTCCCGACCCGAGAGGGCGCCGCCGGCCCGCCCCAGCAGCTCGAGCGCGCCATCCTCGCCCGCGGCGGGGTCGACGAGCTCCACAGCGGCCAGGGCCGCCTCACGGTAGGACCCCGCGTCGGCCAGGCGGTCCTCCTCGAGGCGCAGCGCCGTCTCCTCCTCGGCGTCCTCGAGACGGGCTGCCGCGATCTCGGCCACCTGGTAGCGGAGGACGTCGGCCTCCCGCGCTCGCTGCTGGTCGTCGCCGCCCAGCCCGGCCAACCCATCCTCGAGCGCCCGCAGCTGACTCCGCAGGGCGCGGACACGGCTGAGGTCGGTGCCCGCGAAGGCGTCGAGCACGTTGCGCTGGGCAGCGGCGGACGTCAGGGCGCGGTGCTCGTGCTGCCCGTGGATCTCGACCATCTCGGCCGCCGTCTCCCCCAGCGCCGCCAGCGGCGCCATGCGCCCGTCGACCCAGGCCCTCGACCGCCCGTCGGCGGGCACCGAGCGTGCCAGCACGACCTCGTGCGCCTCGTCGCCCTCGCCCAGGACGAACCTCGCCTCGACGAGCGCCTCGGCGGCCCCGGCGCGCACCATGCCGGGGGCGGCCCGCCCGCCGAGCACGAGCTGGAGCGCCTCGACGACCAGGGTCTTGCCGGCACCGGTCTCGCCGGTGAGCGCCGTCATGCCGGGGCCGAACTCGAGGCTCAGGTCCTCGATCACGCCCAGGTCGCGCACGCGCAGGTCGGTCAGCACGGCACCCTCACTGGTCCCGGTGGGCCAGGAGCCGGAAGCGCAGGATGGTGCCGAAGGTGTGCGGCTCGTTGCGGACCACCCGCACGGGACGCGCGGCCACGGTGCAGGTGACGGTCGCACCGGGCTTCAGCCGGCCGATGTCCTGCCCGTCGATGACGAGCGCACCGGTCCGGTCCGGGCGGACCTCCACCTTCACCTCCTGGCGGTCGGTCAGGACGAGGCTGCGGTCGAGGGAGAAGTGGGGAGCCACGGGCGTGACCACCATGGCGCGCAGGGTCGGCGCCAGGATCGGCCCACCGGCGGACAGGTTGTACGCCGTGGAGCCCGTCGGAGTGGCGACGATGAGCCCGTCGGCCGAGTACGTCAGCGCCTCCTCCCCGTCGACCGTGGTGGCGAGCCGCACGGTGTGGCCGAAGTCGATCTTCTCGATCACGACCTCGTTCAGGGCGAGCAGGGACGAGACGTCATCACCGATCGAACGGTCCGAGATGCACACGTCGAGCGCGCAGCGCTCCTCGACGGCGGCCGTGCCGGCCAGCACCTTGGTCAGGGCCTCGCGGACCTGCTCGGGCGAGAGGTCGGGCAGGTAACCCAGGCGGCCGAAGTTGACGCCGAGCACGGGGACGTCTGCGGCCGCCGCCAGGCGCACCACACGCAGGAACGTGCCGTCCCCGCCCATGCTGACGGCCACCGTGGTGCCGGACAGCTCCACGGCACCGAGCGCAGTCTCGACGCCCGCCTCGGTCACGCGGTCCAGGCCGCTGAAGCGCAGGATCCGCGCCGTGTCGCCCCGTGCCGTCAGCCAGTCGGCGGTGTCGGCGGCCAGCGCGAGGGCGTCGGCGCGGTCGGGATGGACGAGGAAGGTGACCGTCGCCATCGGGCCAGCGTGGCTCAGCCGGCCGGGTCGGCCGGGATCAGGTGGCCCACCGCCTCCGCCACGGCGGCGGAGAGCAGGGCGGCGGCCTCGCCCGCCTCGCGGCCTGCGACGCCCTTGCGGGCGTGCAGCAGGAACTCGACGTTGCCGGCCGCGCCGGTGAGAGGTGAGGCCATCGCCCCCATGATGCCGGTTCCGGCGTCACCGAGCGCGGACACCACGCCCTCGAGCGCGCCCAGCCAGACCGCCGGGTCGCGCACGACGCCCTTGCCACGTGACACGGCGGCCCGACCGGCTTCGAACTGGGGCTTGACCAGCAGGACCAGGTCGGCGTCGGGGGCCGACACCGGTCCGGCGAGCGCGGGCACGACGCTGCGCAGCGAGATGAACGAGACGTCGGCCACGATCAGCGGGCACGGCTCGTAGGCGGGGTCGGCCCCGCGTAGCTGTTCGGGGGTCAGCGTGCGGGCGTTCGTGCGCTCGAGGACGGTGACGCGGGGGTCCGCCCGCAGCGCGGGGTGGAGCTGGCCGTGGCCGACGTCGAGGGCGTAGACGTGGGAGGCGCCGCGCTGGAGGAGGCAGTCGGTGAAGCCGCCAGTGGACGCACCGGCGTCGAGGGCGCGGCGGCCGGCGACCGGCACCGCGAAGCGGGAGAGCGCCGCATCGAGCTTGAGGCCCCCGCGGCCGACGAAGGGGGACGGGGGGCCGAGCACGATGAGCGCCTCGTCGGGCGCGACGAGGCGGGCGGGCTTGTCGGCGGGGGCGCCCGAGACGAGGACGTTGCCCGCGGCGATCGCCGCCTGGGCCTCGTGCCGGGTAGGGAAGAGGCCCCGTCGCACGAGCTCGGTGTCGAGCCGGCGGCGGGTACCGCTGGTCAGCTGGCGGCCCTCTTGGGCGACTTCGCCGATGTCGACGGCTTCTTGGCCGACGCCTTGGCCTTGGGTGCGGCGTCCTTCTTGGAGGACGCCTTCTCGCCCGCACCCTTGCGCCGGTGCCGGCGGGACGGCGCCACCTTCTTGGCGGCGGCGGCGGCCCGGGTGGCCGTCCTGCCCGCCTGGGTGCGCACACCCTCGGCCGTCTTGCCGGCCTGCTTGGTCACCTTGCCCGCCTGCTTGGTCGCGTGCCTGGTGACCCTGCCGGCCTGACCGGTCACGTCCTTGGTCACCTTGCCGGCCTGCGTGGTCACGTCCTTGGTCACCTTGCCGGCCTGCGTGGTCACGTCCTTGGTGGCGCTGCGCCCGGCCTCCGCGGACTTCTTCAGGACGTCGGCCACCTGGTTGGCCAGCGCCTCGAGCGGCTTCCCGTCGATCTTCTCGAGTTGGGCCGCCACTTCGTGGCGCACCATCTCGAGGACCTGCTCGCTCGTCTTCCGGCTCCGCTCCACCAAGTTGTCCACCCACTCCTGCGCCTGGCCGCGCTGGATGTCTCCGGCGTTCACCAACTCTCGCACGATCTCCTCGGCCCGGCCTCGGCTGACCTGCCCGAGCACGGTCCCCGCGTCGAGGTACTTGCGTATGCGTTCATTGCTTGCCATGCAACAAGAGTATACGAAGTGCTAGCTATTAGCAAGCACTTCGTTCGCATTCCGTTCACCGACCGTCGAGGGCGAGGCGGACCAGGGTGGCCAGGTCGGGGGCGACGGCGTCGGCCGCGGCGCCGTCGGGGACACGGCCCTCCGGCGTGACGCCCGAGAGGACCAGCGCGAAGGGGATGCCGAGCCGGTCCGCCAGGGCGCCGTCGGTGGCCGGGCGGTCCCCCACCATGGCCCGCAGCTCCCCGGGGGCCACCCGGGCCGCGATCGCCTCCACCGTGGCCCGGTGGGGCTTGCCGGCGACCTCGGGCATCGACTCGGCCGCCGTGGACACCGCGGCCAGCAGGGACCCCGCACCGGGCAGGAGGCCCTGCGGCGTGGGGTACGTCGGGTCGTCGTTCGTCCCGACCAGGCGGGCCCCGGCCCGCACGGCGGTGGCGGCCCGGGCCACGGCGTCGAAGGACAGCGACTGGGTCCATCCGACCACGACGGCATCCGCCGGCGCCTCGGGCACCACCGCGACCCCACGCCCGCTCAGGGCCTCGAGCACGCCGTCGCCTCCGAGCACCACGGCCGAGGAGCCGGGGGCGAGGAGGCCGGCGGCCACGTCGGCCGACGTCAGGAGGTCGGCGTCCTCCGCGGTGATGCCGCAGTGCGCCAGCCTCCGGTGCAGCTCGGCCCGCGTGGGCGCCGAATTATTGGTGGCGAAGAGCACCCGGACCCCCGCGCCGCGCAACCGCGCCACGGCCTCGTCGGCCCCGGGGATGGGACGACCCAGGAGCCACACCACACCGTCGAGGTCGATGACCCAGGTCCCCTCCGGCGGCGGCGGCCACATCGCCGCCGAGGCTAACCGCCGTCCCTAGACTGGGCCGCCGTGGCCGACCAGCGCAGCAAAGCCGGTGCGCTCGCGCTCCACCTGCATTCGGGAAAGAGGGTCGAGGACTCCCACGGCGACATCCGCGTCAGCCTCCCGGCCGTGCGGGACGCCTCCGGCACGAGCTGACTGCGGTCAACGCCGGTGTACAAGGATGGCGCCGTGCCCGTGCCCAAGGACGCCGAGGTGCCGGTGCACTCCATAGAGCGGCTCGGCCGCCTGATCGGCCCGGCGCGCTTCGCCGCCCTGCTGGAGGCCGCCGCGACGGCGCTGGCGTCGGTCGACGGGGCGCGGGTGTGGAACATCAGCTCGACCGCGCACGGCGGCGGCGTGGCGGAGATGCTGAAGCTGCTCTGCGGCTACGCCCGGGACGCCGGCGCGGACGCGCGCTGGCTCGTGATCGACGCCGACCCCGAGTTCTTCGCGATCACCAAGCGCCTGCACAACCGGTTGCACGGCGTGGCCGGCGACGGCGGCGACCTGGGAGACCGCGCCGCGGCGCACTACCGGGCCGTCCTCGACGCCAACGCGGAGGCGATCGACGGGATGGTCCACCGCGGCGACATCGTCTTCCTGCACGACCCGCAGACGGCCGGGCTGGCCAACCGGCTCATCGACTACGGCGCGCGCGTCGCCTGGCGCTGTCACATCGGCGCGGACCGTGCGAACGCGTTCACCGAGGAGGCCTGGGACTTCCTGCAGCCCCACCTGGCCCAGTGCCACACGTTCGTCTTCTCGCACGCCGCGTTCGTGCCTCCTCGGCTGGCCGGTGCCGACGTGTGGATCATCGAGCCCTCCATCGACCCCCTGTCCGCCAAGAACCGCGCGCTTCGGCCGGCCCACGTCGCCTCGGTCCTGCAGCGGATCGGCGTGCTCGACGGTGGCGGCGGCGACCGGCCCTCCGCGGTGCTGGGCGGCGCAGGGCCGCTGTCGCCCGACGACCCCCTCGTCGTGCAGGTGTCGCGCTGGGACCGCCTGAAGGACATGCAGGGTGTGCTGCGCGGCTTCGCCGACCGCCTGGCGGGCCGCAGCGAGGCGCGCCTCGCCCTCATCGGCCCCGCGGTCGACGCGGTCAGCGACGACCCCGAGGGGGCTCAGGTCCTCGCCGAATGCCTCGACGCGTGGGCGGCGCTCCCACGGCAGGCCCGCGACGCCATCCGCCTGGTCGCCCTCCCGATGGACGACGCCGTGGCCAACGCGGTCATGGTCAACGCGGCCCAGCGGCATGCCAGCGTGGTGGTACAGAAGAGCCTGCAGGAGGGGTTCGGGCTCACCGTCACGGAGGCCATGTGGAAGTCGCGGCCCGTCGTGGCCTCGGCCGTCGGCGGCATCGTCGGGCAGATCCCGCCGGGGACCGGCCTCCTCCTGAAGGACCCCGGCGACCTCGACGCCTTCGGCCAGACGCTGGCCACCCTCATGCGCGACCCCGCCGAGATGACGGCCATGGGCCGCCGCGCCCGGCACCACGTGCGCGTGCACTCCCTGAGCGACCGCCACCTCGTCGACTACGCGCGTCTGCTCACGCACATGACCGCCGGGCCGGGCGTGTCCTAGGCCGGCGCCACGGACTGGGCGATCAGCCGGCCCGTCACCTCCTCGGGATGGATGCGCACCAGCGCGTGGCGCGGCCCACCGGCCCACGGCACGAGACCCAGCGCGGCCAGCTCGACGACCTCGTCGGGGTCGTCGACGCGGCGCGCCGGCCCGGTCACGAGGATGCTCCAGCCCTCGGCCATCGATTCGTCCACGCGGTCGATCTCGAAGGTCACGCTCGGCTGGTCCTCGAATTGGGCCGCCTGTGCCACCGTGGTGCTGACGATGACGTCGCCCTCGCTCACGGCGAAATTGAGAGGGTGCGCCACCGGGCCGCGGCCCGTGACCATGACGACGCGCCCGATGCCGCCGGACCGCAGGTGGGCCGCGCACTGCTGCGCCGTGAGCTCGCGCAGCTCGGGATGCCGGCCCGCCCGTCCTCGTCCCGGGGGGCGGTCGACCCGCCCGCCGTAGAGCTCCTCGGGGGTGCACTCGAGCGCGAGCGCCAGGAGGAGCATCGTGCCCGTGCTCAGGCGGACCCCCGGGCTCTCCTCGAAGTAGCGCAGGTAGCCCGGATCGACGCCGGCCGCCGCCGCCACCTCCTCGATGCTCTTGCCCAGCTCGGCCCGGCGGCGGGCCACCCGCCGGGCCAGGTCCCCGCTGTGACCTGCCGCCGGTGCGGCGGCCTCGTGGGACGGATCGTCGGCTGCGCTCACGCCCGTATTCTCATCCGGGCCGCCCGGCCGAAGCGAGCGACGCTCAGGACTCGTCCCACAAGGGGCGGAAGGACAGCGAGCGTGCGACGTCGCCCTGGGTCACGAAGCCGACCACGTGGTCGTGCTCGACCACGGGCAGGCGGGTGCGTCGGTGCCTGCACATGATCGCCACCGCCTCGTCGACGGGCGCGTCCACGTCGAGCCCCAGCGCATCGCCCAGCTCAGCCACCTCCGACAGCGGCACCTGGCGCGGGTCGCGGCCCTTGGCGATCACCTTGGACACGATGTCGCGGCTGCTCACCGCACCGGCCAGGCTGCCGTCGGAGAGGCAGACGGGCACGGAGTCCTCGCCACAGGCCGCCAGGAAGGCCGCCGCGTCCGCCACGGACTCGTTGGTCCGGAGCACCTCGATCTCGCTCCGCATGACGTCCCGGACGGTCTTCATGGGCGACCTCCCATTGCGGGCGACCCACGCCCGTGAGGGCACTTCTATACCCCCCGGCGTGCTCCGGCAATCTCCCGTCCTTGCCCCAAGGGACGGGCGAACATATGTTCGTGGGATGGAGCGCCAGTACGAGCTGGAGTCGCTGCGGCGCTCGCTGGCCATGCTCCGCCCGGGCGCCCCGGCCCTCGACCGTGAGGAGGCCATGCGGCTGGTCCGCGAGCTCCAGGACCTGGAGCGGCAGCTGCGCACGCTGCGCGAGGGACTCCAGCGGCTGCTGGCCGGAGGCCGGTGATGCCCCGACCTCAGCCGAGCGCGATGAGGTTCGTCGGGTCGGCAAGGATCTCACCGACGGCAGCGAGGTAGCGCGCGGCGGCCCGTCCGTCGACCAGGCGATGGTCGAAGGCGAGGCTCAACGTCACCACGTCGCGCAGGGCCACCTGCCCGTCGTGCTCCCAGGGGCGCCGCTGCACCGCACCGAGCGCAAGGATCGCGGCCTCCCCCGGGTTGAGGATGGGGACGCCGGCGTCGACACCGAAGACGCCGACGTTGGTGAGGGTGATCGTCCCGCCGCGCATCTCGGCGGGCGTGCAGCGAGCCGCGCGCGCGCGAACCGCCAGATCGGCCATCGCCCCGGTCAGCTCCCGCAGCGTCATGTCCTGCGCGTCCTTGACGTTCGGCACGACCAGGCCCAAGGGGCCCGCCACCGCGACCCCCAGGTGCACGTAGTGCTTCGTCACCATCTCGGACGTCGCATCGTCCCACGACGAGTTCAGCGCCGGGTGCTCCCGCAACGCGAGCACCATCGCCCGGGCCACGACCGCGAGCGGGGTGATGCGCACCCCCTCGAAGTGCCTGTGCGCGCGGAGCCGCTCGACGAGTTCCATGGTGGCGGTGACATCGCGGCTCAGGAACACGCACGCCTGGGGCGCGGTGGTGACGCTGCGCACCATGGCCTCGGCCATGTGCTTCTGGACGCCCCGGACGGGCGCGCGCGACTCACGGTCGTCGCGCTCGGGAGCAGCCGGAGGGGCCTCGGCACGATCGGACGCCAGATAGGCGGCGAGGTCCTCGCGCGTCACGATCCCGCCTGGCCCGCCACCGGTGACGTCGGCCAGGTCGACCCCCTCCTGCCGGGCCATGAAGCGCACCGGCGGTGCGGCCAGTGGCCTCGAGCCGCTCGCCACACCGGGCGCCGGTCCCCCGTCGTGACGGCCGCGCACGTTGCGCCGCCGGCGGCGGCTGGGGGGAGGCGCCGACGGGCCGTATCCGACCAGCACGGGCACCTTCTCCGCCGTCGCGCCGACGGCCGGGACGCCGGTGTCGATGGCGACGATCGGCGTCCCCACCGCAACGGTCTCCCCCACCGCGGCCAACACCTCCGCCACGGTCCCGGCGTAGGGGCTCGGCAGCTCCACCACTGCCTTCTCGGTCTCGACCTCGACCAGGACCTGGTTCAGTGCAACCTGCTCGCCGGCCGCCACGTGCCAGGCCACGATCTCCGCCTCGGTCAGCCCTTCGCCCAGGTCCGGCAGCAGGAACTGCCGGACCTCGCTCACGCCTGCAGGCACCGGTCCACCTCGTGGAGGATCCGGTCGGCATCGGGGAGGTAGTGCCGCTCCATCCGAGAGGCCGGATACGGGGTCGCGAAGCCCCCGACCCGGCGCACCGGGGACTCGAGATGGTAGAAGCAGCGCTCGGACACCCGGGCGGCGATCTCGGCGCCCAGCCCGCAGAAGACAGGTGCCTCGTGGACGACGACCAGCCGTCCCGTCTTGCGCACCGAGGCCTCGACCGTGTCGAAGTCGATCGGCGAGAGCGACCGCAGGTCGAGCACCTCGATGGACGTGCCCTCGACCTCGCCGATCCGGGCCGCGTCGACTGCGGTGGCGACCAGCGGGCCGTAGGCGGCCACGGTCACATCCGTACCCTCGACGACCACCCGGGCCCGGTGCAGCGGATCCTCTCGCCTCGTCGCGTCGTCGTCGACCTCGCCCTTCTCCCAGTAGCGGCGCTTCGGCTCGAAGAAGACCACAGGGTCGTCGGACGCGACCGCCTGCTGGATCATGCGGTGCGCGTCGCCCGCATTGCTCGGAGTGACCACGCGCAGCCCGGCGGTATGGGCGAAGTAGGCCTCGGGTGACTCGGAGTGGTGCTCGACGGCGCCGATGCCGCCCCCGTAGGGCACCCGGATCGTCAGCGGCACGGACACGCGGCCCTCGTTGCGATAGCGCAACTTCGCGACCTGCGACACGATCTGGTCGAAAGCGGGATAGACGAACCCGTCGAACTGGATCTCGCAGACGGGACGGTAGCCCCGCATGGCCAGGCCGACGGCCGTGCCGATCACGCCGGACTCGGCGAGCGGCGTGTCGATCACGCGGCGCTCCCCGAAGTCGCGCTGCAGGCCCTCGGTGACCCGGAACACCCCACCGAGCTTCCCGATGTCCTCCCCCATCAGCACGACGGCGGGGTCGCGCTCCAACGCCTGGCGCAGCCCCGCGTTGAGGGCCTTCGCCAACGACATCGTGGCCATCACGCCTCCTCGTCCAGCGTGGCCAGATAGGCCGCGAAGGCACTCCGCTCCTCGTCGAGGAGGGGGTGCGACTCGGCGTAGACGTGCTCGAACAACGCGTCCGGCGACGGGTCGGCCAGGGCCAGGCAGCCCCGGCGCAGCGCCGCTGCCGCCTCCTCGGCTGCAGCGTCGACCGCGCGCTCGAACCCTTCGTCGGCGTGGCCCTCGGCTCGGAGCAGTGCGCGCAGCCGCGCCAGCGGGTCCTTCACGCGCCACTCGTCCTCCTCGGCGTGGGAGCGGTAACGGATGGGGTCGTCCGACGTCGTGTGCGGGCCCAGACGGTACGTGACGGCCTCGATGAGCGTCGGGCCCTGGCCGGCGTAGGCGCGGGCGAGCGCCAGCCGGGTGGCCGCGAGCACGGCCAGGACGTCGTTCCCGTCCACCTCGATCCCGGGGATCCCGTAGCCCTGGCCACGTTGCGCGATGGAGGCGTGCGACTGCAGCCGCACCGGCTCCGAGATGGCCCACTGGTTGTTCTGGCAGATGAAGACGACCGGCACCGTGTAGCTGGCGGCGAAGCCGAACGCCTCGGCCACGTCGCCCTCGCTCGAGGCGCCGTCACCGAAGTAGGCCACGGCGGCCGACGTCGCGCCGTCGAGCACGATGCCGAGCGCGTACCCCGTGGCGTGGAGCGCCTGCGACCCGACGATGATGGCCGGGGTGGCGATGCCGAACCCCGCCGGGTCCCATCCCGACAGCGCCGTGCCGCGCCAGAGCCGGAGCATCGACACGGGGTCCACGCCCCGGCAATAGGCGACCCCGTGCTCGCGGTAGCTGGGGAAGACGAAGTCGTCGTCGTGCAAGGCGCGGGCCGATCCGACCTGTGCGGCCTCCTGCCCGAGCAGCGGGGCCCACAGGCCCAGCTCCCCCTGGCGCTGGAGGGCCATCGCCTCGGCGTCGAGACGGCGCACCACCGTCATGTCGGCGTAGAGGTCACGCAGCTGCTCGGCGCCGACGTCTGCGACGAGGTCCCAGTACGGGCAGCCCACCGTGCGCTGGCCGTCCACCGAGATCAGCTGGACGAGGCCGTCGAACCGCATCCACTCGGGGATCCTCCCCTCGGGGACCCGGACCGGTGCGATGGCCATGTGGACTCCCTTCTCGAGCGGGGCTCGATGGGGAGCATCACACCATGATCCGGCGTCGCGGAGCGGGAAAACGAATCAGATCACCCCGTGCACACCGATTTGTTGCAGGATCATGCCGCTAGGCGCAATGGACGGCAACACGGTGCCGTGCTGACCAGGCCGGACGGCCCGGTCGACGCACAAAGGCTCAGGATGCCTTGCGGCGGGCCACCGTCTTGGTGCGGGCAGGCTGCTTGGCCGGCTTCTTGGCCGTCTTCTTGGCCGCGGGGAAGCGCGCCGTGCCGGAGCCCGCTTGGCCGCCGGCTTGCTCGCCCCGGTGCTCTTCCCTGTCGACTTCGCCGCGGCGGCGATGCTGGCGTTGAGCGCCTCCATCAGGTCGACCACCTTGGCCGCCGGCTCGGGCCCCTCCTGGATCACGATCTCCTGGCCGTTGCGCTTGTCCTCGATCAACGCCTCGACCTTCTGGCGGTGCGTGTCGTGATAGCGCTCGGGATCCCAGTCGCTCTCCATCGACTCGATGAGGAGCTGCGCCATCGACAGCTCGCGGTCGCTCACGTCGTCCGTGTCCGGAAGGGTGAACTCCCGGCCGGGCGCACGCACCTCGTCGGAGAAGTACATCGTGTGCAGGGCGAGCGCGTCGTCCTCGGGGCGGATCGCGACGAGGTACTCCTTGTTCCGCATCACCAGCGTGGCGATGGCCACCCGGTCCGAATCGGCCATGGCCTGGCGCAGCAGGGCGTAGGCCTTGTCGGCGCCGGCGCCCTCGGGCGCCAGGTAGTAGCTGGACCGGAAGAAGACAGGATCGATGTCGGCCTGCTCGACGAAGTCCGAGATCTCGATCTGGCGTGACTTCTTCGGCTCGGCGGACTCGAGCTCCTCGTCGGTGAGGATGACGTACTCGCCGCCCCCGAGGTCGAACCCGCGCACGATGCGGTCCTGGGGCACCTCGTCGCCGGTCCGCTCGTTGACCTTCTTGTAGCGGATCCGGTCGGACGTGCCTTCCTCGAACTGGTTGAAGTGGATGCTCTTGTCGGAGGTGGCCGGGTACAACCCGACCGGGATGTTCACCAGCCCGAAGCTGAGGGCCCCCTTCCACATCGTGCGTGGCATGCCAAGCAAATTACCAGCCCAGAGCCGGTCCACCACCTTGTTACAGCGATTCGGCACACTGACCACATGGTCATCGGCGAGCGCATCGGCTTCGGGCATGCCCTGCTCAGAGGGCTTTCCGAGCTGGGACCCGTGGACCCGTTCTCCGGTGACCTGTCCCTTGAGCTGGGCATTTCCGTCTGGCTCCGCACGAGCGGCACCTCGCTCCTGGAGGCACGCGGCATGTTGCTCGAGATCCGCCGGCTCGTGCTCGAGGTCTGCAGGCTGGACCGGGCCTCGGAGCCGGTGCCCCTGGTCGGCCGCTCCCCCAGGCTCGACGTGATCAACCTGGTCGCCTACGTGGGCGACCTGCTCCGGCGGGCGGGCGGCGGCGCGGACAGCGGGGTCCGGTCCGTCGTGGAACGCGTCGTGGCGGCGCTGCCCGAGCCCGAGGACGAGGCGCTCGGGGCCTGAGCGTCAGAAGCCGAAGCCGGCGATGATGTCGCCGTTGAGGGCTTTGCCCGTCATGCTCCCCAGCCAGGGTGCGTTTCCGTAGGCAAAAACGTCACCCCTCGTCGAGGCCACCCAGTAGCCCTTACCGTCGGCGGTGGGGAAGATTGCGTTCGCTGGGTTGAACGAATTGACGTAACCCACTGGGAAACCGAAATTGACGGCGTCGCCGAAATTCGACACGGCTCCGTTTGCGTACAGCAGCCAATAGCCTGATCCGTCCGGCGTCGCGACGGCATTGACGACCGGCACCGATTGTGATCCGGGAGCGCCGTAGAACGGTGCATCACCAAAGGAGTACACGCCGCCGGCGCTGGTGACGAGCCAATACCCGTTCCCGGTGCGATCCGGCATGACGGCCACCGCGGTCCCCGCGCACCCGCCGATGCCGGGGCACGACCCCTCGAATTTGGCGTCGCCGAAGGCGAACACTCCACCGTCGGATCCGACCATGAAGTACCCGCGTCGGTTGATGGAAGGCACCATGCCGACGATCGGCGAATCGAGGCTGTTGGGCAGTCCCGATCCGGCCGGATGCAGCCCGACGCCGGGGATCGACCCATAGAAGCGCGCGTCGCCGAAGCTGAAGATGCCCCCGTCCGATGCCACCAACCAGTACCCGTCACGGGTGATCGTGGGTGTGATGCCGACGACGGGTCGCTGGAGCGGCGTGCCGCCCATCGAGCCGTGGAACGCAGCGGCCCCGAAGGAGAAGATGCCGCCGTCGGATCCGACCAGCCAGTAGCCCCGAGGTGCCGGACCGACCTGGAACGTTTGCTCTTTGCCGGTCGCGGCCTGGTAGTCCGTCCCGATTCCGACGCCGGCCGTAACCGTGCAGGCACCCGTCGTCAGGAACAAGACCGTCTGACCGTCGGATTCCACACTGCACACACCAGGCGAGTTCGACACGACGAAGGTCGTGCCATCGCCATTCGTTGCGATATTCGCCGTGAACCCCGCGAACTCGACCGCGGCGGTGGGAAGGTTGGTGACGGTTGGTGTGGAGGGCGCGGCGCGAACGACATTGATCGACTGCACGCTGCCGGTGGCAGCAAGATAATTCGGACCGGCGGCGACCTGTGCCTGCAGGGAGCACGTGCCCACACCCACATAGAGCACCGTCAGCGCGCCCGAGACGATGCAGACGCCGGTCGAGTTGGAGGTGACGGACGGGACACCGTCGCCGTTCATGCGATTCACATTGGCTACGAAGTTGCCGCCGAAGGTGCCGCTCGGGGGCAGGTTGGCGATGGTGGGTGGGCTGGGAGTGGCCTTGCCCACGGTGGCGGTCGTGTCCGAACCGGAACCGCCGCTGTAGTTGGTGTCCCCCGAGTAGGTGGCGGTGGCCGAGTAGGTGCCCGCCTTGGCACCGGTGACGGTGCAAGTTCCCTGGCCGCTGCTGTTGAGGGGCGAGGGGGAGCAGGTGACCGTGCTCGGCCCAGTGACCAACCAGGTGACGGTGCCCGTCGGCGTTGGCGGCCCGGCCGGAGTGACGGTCGCGGTGAAAGTGAACGTCCCCCCTGTCACGACGCCGGCGGCGTTGTCGCCCACCGCGGTCGTCGAGTTCGTCATGCCCACGGTGGCGGTCGTGTCCGAACCGGAACCGCCGCCGTAGTTGGTGTCCCCCGAGTAGGTGGCGGTGGCCGAGTAGGTGCCCGCCTTGGCGTCGGTGACGGTGCAGGTTCCTTGGCCGCTGCTGTTGAGGGTCGACGTAGGGCAGGTGACCGTGCTCGGCCCACTGACCAACCAGGTGACGGTGCCCGTCGGCGTTGGCGGCCCGGCCGGAGTGACGGTCGCGGTGAAGGTGAACGTCCCCCCCGTCACGACGCCGGCGGCGTTGTCGTGCACTGCGGTCGTCGAGGGTGCCGTGTCCACGGTGGCGGTTGTGTCCGAACCGGAACTGCCGCCGTAAGTGTCGTCCCCGAAGTAGGTGGCGGTGGCCGAGTAAGCGCCCGGCCTGGCGTCGGTGACGGTGCAGGTTCCCTGGCCGTTTACTTCGAGGGTCGAGTCGGCACAGGTGACGGTGCTCGGCCCAGTAACCAACCAGGTGACGGTGCCCGTCGGCGTCGGCGGCCCGCCCGGATCCGAGACGGTCGCGGTGAAGGTGAACGTCCCTCCTGTCACGACGCCGGCGGCGTCGTCGCCCACCGCGGTCGTCGAGGGTGCCGTGCCCACGGCTCCAGAAGGACCGCCAATCGCGCCGAGCGCCACAGCGCAGACCACGGTGGCGGCCAGCGGTATGAGCCAGTTCCGCATTCTCATCGGTGGCCTCCTCGCGAACGTGTGGGCGCCGACGCTGCGTGCGCGGGTACCACGAGCTCAACCGTGCTCGGCTTCATTGCGCCCCTTCGCTCTACCGCCTCCCGGACTACCTGGATAATCCGAAGAACCCGTAACCTAGCCTCAGGAAAGGCGCCCTGGTCATCGCGCCGGACTCCCAGGTCAGTACCGCTTCGAGGCGCGCCATCGGCCACTCGGCAAGGCCCTCGGCGAAGAGCGCCATGCCGGCGTCCGGCTGCCGCTCTGATGCCTCAGGGTCATCGTTGAAGATCGTGGCGCGCCGGGGTCGAGCACCTACGGTGCCACCGTCGACCGTGATCTCGGGCAACGAAGTCCACACCCTGAGAACACAAAGCGTGGCAAGTAGCATGCTTGGGGCATTTCGGGGTGTGACCTTGGGAGGTCCACCCCGCCGCATCCTCCCAAAACGACCCATGACGACCGCCGACCAGCGCCTTCCGTCCGGCCGCAGCCCACTGACAGAGCCGCGCTCCGCCCTGTCGCGCCTCACCGGCTGGGGACCTGCCATCGCGTCCCTTGTCGCCGCCCTCGGGTACGGAATGTTCCTTGCGTTCCGCACCTACGAGGTTGACCTCGGGGTCTACCTTCGCCTCGGCGGCAGGTACATCTTCAGCCCTCACCTCTACTCACTCGCGGTCCCGAACACCACACTCTTCTTCACCTACCCTCCCTTCGCGGCCCTCCTCTTCGCCCCGTGGCAGCGGGCGTTCTCGAGCGTGCACTCCGTCCAGGCCGCTTGGACCCTGTGCAACCTGGCTGCGTTGATCGCCCTCCTTGTCCTGTCACTTCGGATCGTGCGGCCCGGTCTGGGCCGGGCCCGCGCTTGGCGCCTCGGCCTCGCACTGTGCTTGCCCGCCCTGCTCCTCAACCCGGTGGTCATCACCCTCGGTTTCGGCCAGGTCAACCTCGTCGTCACGCTGCTCGTGATGTGGGATCTGCTCACCGAGCGGCGCATCGGCAAGTGGCAAGCTCCTCTCGGCGTCGCCACCGGGTTGGCCGTCGCTGTGAAGCTCACGCCGATCCTCTTCGTGCCCTACCTCATCCTGACCCGTCGTACCCGTGGTGCCCTCACGTGCATGGCCACGTTCGTGGCGTGTGAGCTGTTGACATTCCTGGTCTCGCCGACGTCGTCCACGGCCTACTGGACGAACGTCGTCTTCAGGCCGGATCGTGCCGGCCCCCTGTCATTTGTCGGCGATCAGAACCTGGCCGCGGTGCTCGACCGGTTCAGCCACGGGATCGTGACGCACCTGGTGCTGGTGCCACTGCTCATTGCCGTCGCGGCCGGAGGTCTCTGGCTCGCGGCATCGGCACACCGTCGGTCCTCACCGATGCTGGGCCTGCTCGTCTGCGCCGCAACGGGACTCCTGATCTCGCCGATCACCTGGGTACATCACATGGTGTGGGTCGTGCCCGCCATCTTGTGGCTGGCACTGGCCGCCGACAGGCCACGCCGTGGGACGGCACTCGCCATTGGCACGGCCGTCCTCTTCTGGAGCGCCCCCATCTGGTGGGTCCCGTTCAGGAACACCTCGGACCTGCACCTCAGTGGATGGCAACTCGTTGCCGGGGACTCCTTCTTCTTCGCCTTGCTGATCTTCCTGATCGGTGCCGCCGTTCTCGTCGTGCGTCGACCACTCGAGGGCGTCCCCGAGGAAGGTCAGCTTCTCCCCCGCAGCGTCTGACTTCCCGCGAGGTTCTCGGCGGTCATCTCGCTGTGTGCCTTCCGCCTCCGAGGTGACTCCGATGTTCCTGACCCGCCTGGCAGGGTGCCACCCGGCGCCCGGTCGACGAACACCTCATCGAACCAACGTGTCGTCGAGCTGCGGGCCGTCGTGAGCACTCCCAGCCGGGTGAGCGCCATAGCGACGGACCGGTGCCGATTGGGCGGCGCGCCGTCGAGCAGTTCGTTCCAGAAGACGGACCAGCCGCCGGCGATGGCGTCGCTCCGTCCGACCGCCATGAGTGAGCGGGCCACCGAGGAGATGGCCCTGGGCCGGCTGACGAGCCACGCCTGCATCGCAGCGGTGACTCGGTGATACGGCAGATGCTCGGCTGCGAGCGCGGCCCGATAGCGCGCGGCCGCTCGCTCCGGCTCCCGCAGGAGCACTTCGGCGGCAGACCGGCCGCTTCCCATCGCCTGGGCGATCCCCTCACCTTGCAGTGGATTCACGAGTCCAGCGGCGTCTCCAACCAGGAGCACGCGGCCGGCGGCCGGGGTCGTGCCGACAACGCCCATTTTCAGCCAGCCACCCAGGCGCCGCTCGTCGCTCGGGCTGGATCCACCACCGATCAGGCCGAGGGCGCGGAGGTGCTCCAAGAAAGAAGGGAGGGCCTGCTGAACCTTTGCTCCGGCTCGCCGATCCCCCACCACGCCGAGTCCGAGACCCACATTCCCCTTTTCTGCTCCCGGAAAGACCCAGCCGTAGCCTGGAAACGCTCGCCAGGGCCTCGGCTCCCAGAAGACGATGCTCGGACGATCCGTCACCTTGCTGACGTACGTCCGAAGGGCGAACCCCCACAGGACTCTCGTCGCGTCGACCAGGCCGGCGTCTCCGGCCACTCGGCTCGTGGCCCCATCCGCACCGACCACGAAATCGGCGTGCAACTCCAGGCCGGTACCGAGCCGGTACCCGTCGATCCGACCGTGTTGCTCCGGCGGTTCCACTGCTCGCCCCTCCACCGCGACGGCCCCCGCCTCGACCGCAGCGTCGTGGAGCAGGGAATCGAACACCGTCCGTGTGACAGCCACGCCATGTCCTGGGTAGGTAAGGCCCTCGCCGCACGGCAGTTGGACGGTACGACCGGTCGGGCCCACGACCCCGATCTCCCCCACGGTGGGCCCGACCGGTGCGGGCACACCCAATTCGGCCAGCAGTTGGAGTCCCCGGGGACCGACGATGTCGCCGCACGCCTTGTCACGAGGAAAGGCCGCCTTGTCGACCAGGGCCACTCGGGCACCACCACGAGCCAACACCAGCGCCGCGATGCTGCCGGCAGGGCCTCCACCCACGACGACCACGTCAAAGCGCGACGAGCCCACACCGTCCCTTCTCGCTACCAGGATCTACAGTGAGATCTTCTCATCTGAGGAGGAGCCATGCTGTCGTACGTCACCGGCGACCGAAACCGGTTCGCGCAGCAACTGTTCACCCCTCTACCTCGACGCTACGACCGGTTGGCCGAGGTCCTCTCAATGGGGCAGAACGGTCGGTGGCGCCGGGCCATGATCGATCACATCCCGTCCACGTCGAGCCGGATTCTCGACGTCGCCTCGGGAACCGCCGGTGTCGCACTGCAGATGGCCGAGCGAACTGGAGCCGATGTCGTCGGCGTGGACCTGACGCTCGAGATGCTGGCGCAGGGCCATGTCAACGTCGTTGCCGCCGGTCAGAGCGCCCGAATCCAATTGGTTGCCGGTCGGGCGGAGCAGTTGCCGTTCCCCGACCGGAGCTTCGACGCGCTGACGTTCACGTATCTCCTGCGCTACGTCGACGACCCGGCGGCCACCCTTCGTGAGCTTGCTCGCGTCGTCAAGCCCGGGGCGATCGTCGCCAGCCTGGAGTTCTTCCTGCCTCCCAATCGGTTCTGGCGCTCCATGTGGTGGCTCTACACGCGGCTTCTACTTCCCGTCGGTGGCTTGATCACGGGCGGAAGGAAATGGTTCCGCGTGGGTCGCTTCTTGGGGCCCAATATCTCCGGCCACTACCGGAGGTATCCCCTGGCGTGGACCGAGCAGGCATGGCGGGAGGCCGGTTTCGAGGACATCGGGGTACGCGTGATGAGCCTCGGCGGCGGTCTCGTCATGTGGGGCACGCGCAGCAATGAGTGACGAGCCCACCGCACGCTCCGGTCCACGCGGGAGCGACGCGGGAGCTCCGCCATCGCCGGGCCCCCACGAAGGTACCGAGGAGCGACCTGCGTTCTACGCCGCCCAACCAGGCGGATGGCGCGACTGGTGGACGCTCCTCCACCCGCCCTACACCGCGTGGCACCTGTCCTATGTGGTCATCGGCGCCTGCCTGGCGACCCACGTCAGCCTGTCACGTCTCGTCGGCACCCTCCTCGCGTTCTTGTGCGCAGTCGGATTTGCCGCTCACGCGCTCGACGAGCTGCACGGTCGTCCCTTGGGTACCAGGATCCCCACCGCCGCACTCGTCAGCGTGACGATTCTGGGTCTGGCCGGGGCCGTCGCTCTCGGCGTCGCAGGGTTGACGCGCGTCGGCTGGGTCCTCCTGCCCTTCATGGTGCTCGGTCCCCTGCTCGTGCTCGCCTACAACCTGGAGCTGTTCGGGGGATTCGTCCACACCGACGTCGGGTTCGCCCTCGCCTGGGGCTCGTTTCCCGTCCTTGTTGCGTACGTTGCCCAAACCGGACGCCTGGCCGTCGCCCCGTTGCTGGCGGCTGCGGCCGCGTTTGCCTTGTCGGCGGCGCAGCGTCAGCTGAGCACCCCGGCCCGCCTCTTGCGGCGCCGAGTCAGCTCCGTCGAAGGCCGCGTCACCCTACGGAACGGGGAGACGATCGCCATCGACCAGCGATTCCTCCGTGCACCCCTCGAGGGAGCCCTGCGGGCAATGTCGTGGGGTGTCATGTTCCTCGCCGCTGCGCTCGCCGTGGCGCGACTGGTCTAACCCCTCGATCCGAGGCGCCGTCGGAATCCGGCGGTGATCTCGACCACTCTTCGGCGGGGTATCCGATACCCGGAGTAGGGATTGTCAGGGATTCGACCTATCTCCCTGCCCCACCGTGCCGGGGCACTGGGGCAGGGAAGGCAAAGCGCTGAGATGGGCCACGCCCGGCTGCCGGAGCCACGGGCGAACGAAATCAAGCTGCTCGCACCGGTGCTTCGAGAGCACAACTCAAAATGGGTCTTTGGCCCTATGGAAGCGAGACGCTCGATCGGTAACCAGTAGAAGTCATGGAGCGACGGCGCCCTCTTGCTTTGACGAGTCGGAGCCGCCATAGGGGTTGCCGCGCCTTCGGCTCCTCACGTTCCACTGGGAGCAGCATCGGCAGAGCCCGATCGCGTCCTCGACCCCGACGACATCAGCCATGACGGCCGACCAGCGTTGGTCCGGTCTCGACGGACTGAGAGCGCTGGCTGTACTCATCGTCGTGGCGTATCACTTCAGCGTGTTCCCCGGGGGCGGAGTCGTTGGCGTGGACCTCTTCTTCGTCATCTCGGGGTTCTTGATCACATCGCTGTTGCTTCGGGAGCACGATCGATCGGGTCAGATCTCGTTGGGTCATTTCTGGGCCCGCCGTGGTCTGAGACTCTTCCCGGCCTTGGTCTGCGCCGTCGCCCTAGCGTTCGTCGTATCACTCGTTTCCACGGCGGCGGTGCGCCACGAAACTCTGACTGGGTTGCCGTGGGTCCTGCTCTACTCGGGAAACTGGGCTCGTGCCTTCGGCTCTGATCCGAACACCCTGGGTCTGCTCGGGCACACATGGTCATTGGCCGTTGAAGAGCAGTTCTACCTCGTGTGGCCACTGGTCTGCATCGCATGGATTGCTCGGACGAAGCAACGACGTCGGGCGGCCAGCGTCATGGCTACGTTGGCCGCACTCGATTGCGTCTACTTGGTCTTTGCCATGAACCACTGGGGATCATTTCGTGCCTACTACGGCACTGATACCCACGCCATGGGACTGCTTGCCGGGTCAGCCCTCGCGCTCGCCCTGAGCACTCGGCACACGAGAACGGAGGATCCACGAAGCACCGATCTGAGCGTGTTGCATGTGGTCGCCCTCGTCGGTCTGATCTCCTTTGTTGCCATCGCAGTCACGAATACTCGTTCTCAGACCGAGAGTGCATTGATCATCGCTGCCGCGACGGTGGCATCGGTCATGCTCGTGGCCAGCCTGTGCCTCGCTCCCTTGTGCCTAGGCAGGTTGTTTTCCGCAGGCCCCATGCGTTGGATCGGACAACGTTCCTACGGCATCTACCTCTACCATGTGCCCATCGCTGGCGCCCTCGCGCTGTACTGCCACTGGCAGGGCGCATCTCGTGACTGTGCAGTTGCGTTCTGTGTTGTCGGTGTGGTGGTTCTGGCGGATCTGTCGTACCGTTTCGTAGAGACGCCGTTCCTCCGGTTGAAGGTTCGGTTCAGCGCCACCCGGGATCTTGATGCGCCCGAATCGGGGGTTTCACTCACACCGTCACAGCTGAAACCTGCCCAGGCATAGTCCATGACGGCCTGTCCCCGTCGTGCCACCAGACCCCATTCGTCAGAGTCAGGTGTCGGCTGCCTTGAGTCTCCTGCGGAAGCCGGCGACGGTGATCTCGACGACCCGATCATGACCCCATTGCAGGACGGGGTGGGCCATTCGACTGGCCATGCGCATCGGGCGCTGCATCATCTCCACCGTCCATGCCACTTCGACGCTGGAGCCCGCGCTCTGGGGTCGCAGCGACACGCTTGCCCGACCCTCGAGATCCCCGTGGATGAGCGCGCCGATGTGGTGCGGCGGCTCGCACTCGGTCAAACGCACCTCGATGCGCATCCGGTATGGCAAGGGAGGCGCGACGACGCCGTGGAGCACGGCTCCCCTCGCCAGGGTGTCTCCTTCCAGGCGGAACTCCGAGAGCCAGGGCCACCACCCTTCGAATTGGTCGACCTCTTGGATCGTGTCCCACAATTCGTCGGGCGCAACGGGGAATTCGAAGTCGTGTCGGTACGTGATGAGCGGCCGACGCGGCATGGACGAGACCCTATGGGCCGCAGCCCGCTGAACGTTGAGCAGCTCAAACTCACCGCCGAGCCCCAGCGACGGCCGTCCCCGCAGGGCGACCCCCACAGGCCGTCCCCGCGTGACACACTCTGCCGCCCAACGGGGGGTTTAAGGGGGTGCGGGCAACGACTCAACCCCGATTCGTCGGGGTTGAGTCGCGCCTGTTCAGCCCACCTTTGGCATCGTGGCCAGGGCTGCGGCGAGGCGCTCGTCCGTGACGTCCTCGTCGATCATCCGGTCGTTGAGGTAGTCGTCGTACGCCGCGAGATCGAAGTGGCCGTGCCCGCACAGAGCGGTGAGTATGACCGTCTCCTTTCCGGCCTCCTTGGCCCGGATCGCCTCCCGCACGGCTGCGGCGACCGCATGGGTCGGCTCCGGGGCGGGCACGATGCCCTCGTTGCGGGCGAACTCGATGCCGGCGGCGAAACACTCCGTCTGCGGCAACGCCATCGCTTCAATCAGTCCGAGCTCATAGACGTGGCTCAAGAGCGGCGACATCCCGTGGTATCGAAGCCCCCCGGCATGGATCGGATCGGGCACGAAGTCGTGACCCAGGGTGTGCATCTTGATCAAGGGGGTCATGCCTGCGGAGTCACCGAAGTCGTATGCGTAGACACCACGGGTCAGCGACGGACATGATGCCGGCTCGACTGCTCGTATGGTGGGCGACATCTTGCCGGCGAGCTTCTCGCGCAAGAAGGGGAAGGACAGGCCCGCGAAGTTCGAGCCTCCACCCGTGCACCCGACGATGACGTCGGGTGCCGACTCTCCTGCCTTGGAGAGCTGCAGCAGCGCCTCCTCGCCGATGATGGTCTGATGGAGCAGCACGTGATTGAGCACGCTGCCCAGCGAGTACCGGATCTCGGGATCCTGCGCCGCCACCTCGACCGCCTCGGAGATGGCGATGCCGAGCGAACCGGTGTGATGCGGGTCCTCGGCGAGGTACTTGCGGCCTGCCACGGTTAACTCCGACGGCGAGCGGTGGACCGTGGCGCCGAACGTCTCCATCATCAGACGTCGATAGGGCTTCTGGTCGTAGCTCGCTCCTACCTGCCATACCTCGCATTCGAGGCCGAACAACGCGCACGCCAGTGCCAGGGCGGAGCCCCACTGTCCGGCCCCGGTCTCTGTCGTCAACTTCCGGACCCCGTCCTTGGCGTTGTAGTACGCCTGCGGCACGGCGGTGTTGGGCTTGTGACTGCCTGCCGGGCTGACCCCCTCATACTTGTAGTAGATCCGAGCAGGCGTATCGAGCGCCCGCTCAAGTCGGTGAGCCCGGAACAGTGGGCTCGGGCGCCACTGGCGGTAGACGTCAAGGACCGCCCCCGGGATCTCGATGAAGCGGTCCGTCGAGACCTCCTGGAGGATGAGGTCCATCGGGAACAGCGGGGCGAAGTCGTCGGGACCGGCCGGCTCGAGCGTGCCGGGATGCAGAGCCGGCGGTGGAGAGCTCGGCAGGTCGGGCACGAGGTTATACCAGGTCGTCGGCATCTCCGACTCATCGAGAACGAACTTGTGCTGACGAACCGACTCATCCATGGCGCTGCCCTCCCCTGAAAAGTGGTCGAACCCAAGCTACCGAGCAGCCACGCCTGCTGCACTCGTGCGAGCTCGGCCCTTACAACTTCCAGCGTCGGAACCCACCTTCTGAATTGAGGACCTGGCCTGTGATCCAGGCACTGTCGTCGGAGGCCAACCACGACACCAAGCGAGCGACGTCATCGGGAGAACCCCAGCGACCGGCCGGAAGCCCAGCCCCGACCCGACGGAAGAGCTCGGGATCGGCCCATCCCGTATCGGTCGGTCCCGGATTTACTGCGTTCACCGTGATTCCGCGGTCAACCAGGGCATCGGACAAGGTGAGGGTGACCTGATGGATTGCACCCTTGCTGATCGCATAGGGGACTTCCTGGGACATAGGGGCAAGGTGCTGCCCCGACGTGAAGAGGATCACTCTGCCCCCCGTGCGTCGATCGTCGTGTTGGGCCGCATACGCCTGCGTGAGCAGCACACTGGCGCGAGCATTGACCGCCCAACTGAGATCGAGCTCCTCGGGTGTGACGTCGCTCAACGTCTGCTGCGAGCTTCTTGCGTGATTGACCACGAGCACGTCGATATGCCCAAAGAGCTGCACCGCCCTGTGGACGACGTCCCCAGCCGCATCTGGAAGAGCGAAGTCCGCTTCCATGTGCCCGAGGGTGCCTCCAGTGTGTCGAAGCTCATCGATGACTTTTGACATGCCTGCGGGATCCGCGCCCCACCGATGTTCCGCGTCATGTGCGGTCCACGACTGGATCAGAACGGACATTCCCGATGAAAGAAGGCTTCGCGCGATGGCAAAACCAATCCCCGCACGCCGGCTCACTCCCGTGACGATGGCCACCCGGTTGGGAGTCGGAGCAGTCATGCGGCAAGCCTAGAGACCGTCGCTCAGCTTCGAAGCCACGTCACGAATCGGCGTAGGGAGCCGACGTCGGAGGCATGACCGAGCTGGGTGGACCGTCAATTCCGGTCCAGGGTCCAATATGGTCTCCGGCAGTCAACGGAGGGAGCAGGCAAGTGGCAACAGTCGAGACGGTGAGGGGCTCCATCGATACCGCCGAACTCGGACCGACCTACATGCACGAGCACATCTTCGTCCTCGACCCCGACGTGCAGCTGAACTACCCGGCCGAGTGGGGAGTGAGGACGACCGTGTGGCCAACGCCGTCAGCAAGCTCAAGGCCCTCGCCGCTCAGGGGATTCGCAGTATCGCCGACCCCACGGTCGTGGGCCTGGGTCGTTACATCCCCCGTATCCAGCGGGTCGCCGAGCAGGTCCCGCAGCTCAACATCATCCCTGCCACCGGCTGCTACACCTACGACCAGGTGCCGTTCTTCTTCTACCACCGTGGTCCCGCCTTGTCGGCGGCACTTGGTACGGAGGTGCCTGACCCGATGGTGGACATGTTCATCGGGGACATCACCGAGGGCATCGCGGGGACAGCGGTCCGAGCTGCATTTCTCAAGTGCGCCATCGATCACCAGGGTCTGACCAGCGGAGTGGTCCGCATCATGCGCGCTGTGGCGAGGGCCCACCGCCATACGGGCGCCCCGATCACCGTCCACACCCACGCCGGCTCGCACGCCGGGCTGGCCGTGAAGGAGCTGCTGTGCGACGAGGAGGGTGTCGACCCAACCCGCGTCGTGCTGGGCCACTCGGGTGACAGCAACGACCTGGACCACTTGAGCGCGCTGGCCGACGAGGGGTTTATCCTCGGCATGGACCGCTTCGGGCTCAACGTGGAAACGACATTCGAGGCGCGGGCCGACACGGTGGTGCAGATGTGCCGCCGCGGCTACGCCGACCGGATGGTGCTCTCCCATGATGCGGCCTGCTACATCGACTGGATCGACCCCAACGTGTTGGCCATGATGACCCAGTGGAACTACCTCCACATCCACGACGACGTCCTGCCCTATCTCCGCGAGCATGGCGTGACCGAGGCCCAGATCGAGTCAATGCTCGTCGAGACACCACGCCGCTACTTCGAAGACAATTCCGCGTATTGATCAAGGGGTGAATCAGCCGTCGTAGAACCCCAATGGATGAAGCCCCACGAGCGTTCTCTCCCGCCGGGTCCGGGCACGAGCCACGGCCTCCTCGGAGAGCTGGTGTGCCACGGATGTCGGCCGGATGCGTTGGGCAAGATCGCGACGCCCGTAGTGGCACTGGAGGAACATCCGTCCGGGATCTCCGCGTTGAGCGGGCAACCGACGGTGCCATATGTCCGAGACGAAGAAGGCGACGTCACCTGCCTTCGTCACGATCGGCAGCGCGCCCCGGCCCTCCCACTGCAGATCGTCGTCGGCGAGCTGCGCCAAGGGAGGTGCTTGCCCCGACCTATGGCTTCCTGGGATCACCCCTGTCGGGCCCGCTTCGGTTGGGCAATCCCAAAGATAGACGTGGGTCGCAATTGCGAAAACCGGGTACGGGATCCTCGGATCCCAGGGAACGTCGGGGTCACGGGGGACATGGGGTCCACTGTCGATGTGCCAGTACCGTCCGAGGTGCCTGTTGTCGCCCGCTTCCTGTCGCCATGCCGTATTGGCGATCACGTGACAGTCCTCTCCCAGCAGTGGCTCGATGACCTCGAGGATCCGGGAGTTGCCGACAGCCCTCTGGACAACGCTGCTCCGATTGAGCATCTCGTAACGAAAGGGGGCGGACTGCTCGGGTGGATCTCCCCGCTCATCTGGCGGATACTCCTCGAACACCCGCTCGACATCGGCGCAGAGGGCCGCGAGCTCTTCTCCGGCGAAGACGCCGGAGAGAACGACGTAGCCGTCCGACTGCAGGGTCTCCACTGCGGTGGGTGCCGTACCAGGGCGGAGCGTGAGATACCCGGAAGATCGCGTGAGCATGCGTCCGATTCTGCCGCCAAGTGGCGACGGTGTCTTCCGCAGCTCAGTGCGACGTCAACAGCCTGATCACCGGCACTGGGCGACGGGGATGCAGATGCCGGTCGAATTCACCGGCTGACACGCAATTCTCCTGCTCACGACCGGTGTCGGAATCGATCAGGGCTCAGGGAGTGTTCGATCCGAACCACCGCCGGACCCTTGTCGACTCCCATTGTCGCTTCTCCTCCGAGAGTGCCGCGCTTGGCGCGGTGAACTTGGCGACGGGGGTGTCGTACGTGAGGAAATTGACGTCGATGCGTCCCACGAGGCCTTCACCCAACTCCACATAGCACGCCGCCACGCCGTCATACGGGAGGGGGTCGCTCCCATCTGTCAGTTTGGCAACGACGACCTTGGCGACAGTGGCCGCCTCACCTTCGGCAATCCCCCCCGCGCGTGGCACCGGTGCACTCGTCACGTCACCGATCGCGAAGACGTTGGCGAACTTCGTGGCAAACGTGGCCGGATCGACCGGTATCCAACCATCCTCGACGAGCCCGGAAGTGACGACCACCTCGGGGGCGCAATGCACCGGGATCCCCAGAAAGAGGTCATAGGGCAGCACGCGCCCGTCCTCGACATGGGCGACATGGTGCTCCGGATCGAGCCGCGTCACCTTCGAATCGGGCCAGTACTCGATACCGTGATCCTCGAGGATCGCCGTGATTGCCGACGACGTCTTCTTGGAGATCGGAATTGGCGCCGGCATCGGACTGACAAGATGAATCGACGACGACTCACGCAGTCCGCGCTGGGAGAGATAGTCGTGCACGAGCAAGGCAGCCTCGTTCGGCGCGCCGGGGCACTTGAAGAACGGACCAAGCACGCCAACGACGACAGCGCCGCCCTTGAACTCCGCAAGCGCGTCCCGCGCTCGCTCGGCGCCGGCAAGTGAGTAGAACTCGAAGCCATCTTCCGCCAGTCCCGGTGTCGCCGCTACGTCGTAGTCGGCCCCGAGGGCCACGACAAGGATATCGGCATCGTAGGTCGCTGCGTCGGTGACGACTCGGCGACGTTTGGGGTCAATCGACGTCACGGTCTCTTGGCGGAACTCGACGCCTGATTTGTCGATGGCTCGGTACGAATTCCAGACTTCGGACGACTGACGGCGACCGAACATCACGTCGAGCTTCGAGAAGCCGAAGACGAACGCATCGTTCTTGTCGATGAGCGTGATGTGCGCCTTGCCGGGAATCGCCTCGGACAGCCCGCTAACCAGCTCGAGGCCGCCGAATCCGGCTCCCAGGACCACAATGTGTTGAGTCATGATGGGCAGGGTAACAAAGGGGTGCCCATAACCCTGGCCGCGCAATCGTCACCGGGGACGGAGTCAGATACCGAGTGATGCCGCACGCAACTGAGCGGCAAGCGCGGCATCGCCGCTGATCTCGACCCTGGCCGCCCTTTGGCGACCGGCACCGAACATGATGAGCTCGCCCGGCTCGCCGGCCAGGGTGAGGCGCGGCCCGGTGCCATGCTCCTTTTCGGCCCTTCCCGGCGAGGTGATCACGACTGTGGCGGGTACTTTCTTCGCCAACCCGCCGGGCCCGACCCGCGCCCAGAGAGCATCGGCCAATTCCGGGGAGATCTGGCGGGGCTCCCAGCCGTCTTGCGCACGCCGTACGTCCTCAACGTGGATGAAGAACTCGACCGTGTTCATCGGGCCGTCGAAGGGACGGAGGAGCAACGGCGGGCCGCGTCGCACCGTCTCGACCAGTTTCTCCCACGGCGTGCGATCACGCACCGCGCTCCGCACCTTGTCCGTGTGGCCGGCCAGCGGGGGCCAGACGAGCCCGGGCCCGCTGTCTGGTCTCCGTTCACGGACGACGAGGTGCGCAGCCAGGTCGGCAGTGACCCACCCCTCGCACAACGTTGGCGCGTCGGAACCTCGCTCGACAAAGAGGTCGCAGAGGAACTGGCGTTCCTGCTGAGCGAGGCTGGGCGGTGCCATGGGCGCATTCTAAGGAATGGAAAGGACATGTGCGCGTGGAGGCAGAACAAATGCTCAAGAAGACGAGGCGGCCACGGCAAGCGTCGTTCAGCGAGGTGTCGCGGAGTGCCCACGGGGACTTCCCCGAGCATCAGCATCTCCCGGCCACCGTTGTCTGGACCGTAGGCTGTCCAGGTGGGAGCGCTCCTAGCCACGGTGTTGCCGTTGGCACTGGGCGCAGCGGTCAGCCCGACCCTCTTCGCACTAGAGGTTCTCGTGCTCTCCGGTCGTCGCCATCCCGTCAGCCGTGGTTGGGCCGTCGCGGGCGGAGCAGCGGCCATGCTTATCCTCTACACGCTGCTTGGCTTGACCGTGCTCGAGCACGTTGTCCAACGCCGCGGCCACTCGGTCACCGATGCCGTAATCGACCTGGGCGCAGCCCTTCTCCTGGCCTTCTTGGCGATTCGGGCGCTTCGCCGGCACCCCACGGCGGCCGAGCGCCACAACCGCCGGGCCTCCCGAATGGTCGATGCCCCGACAGTCTCGTTCTGGGGTCTCGGGGCTCTCGCAATGCTCGTCAACTTCTCCACTCTGGTTCTCTACCTTGCCGCCCTCCACCAGATCTCCCATTCGTCAGTCAATCTGGCGGAGCGGGTGGCAGTCGGTGTCATTCTGATGCTCATTACGTTGCTTCCGGTACTTCTGCCCGTGCTGCTGGTAACGGTTCTCGGCCAAAAGGCCGACCCGGTGTTGTCTCGAGTGAACGAGTTCGTCACTGGTCATGCACGAGAGATCACAGCCGGGATCGAAGTCCTCTTCTGCCTGGTGCTCCTGTTCAAGGGAATCGGAGAGCTGCCCTAGACCGAGGCGGCCCGATCTGGTGCAAGTCCCCCCATCGGTCCCTGAACGTCTTCCAATCACGGGTCGATTGCTGCTCAAGGCTCTCGAGCGGCGAGAAGGGTGCTGAGACGCTTCCCGTGATTGTCAGGATCGGTTTCCGACTGGTACCGTCCGGCCACGTGCGGGCCTTGAAGGTGGTCTTCGTCCTCGTGGCGCTCTGTGCGTGCGCCGGCTGCTCCAGCCGTTCGCCAGGTCAGCAGAGCACATCGACTCGTTCGAGCTCCGGTCCCGCTCTCAGTACGAAGGTTGTCTCTGTGAGCACGACCAGCCAGCTCTCGGACATGGTCAGGTGGAATGCGACCAACGGCACAAGCACGCCCCAGCTCGCGACTTGCGAGGTCCTCGTGCTGAACGGCTCGATGCAGCTCGGCGACTACGGCCCCGTTCAGATCACGGTTGCGGCGGGTGCTACCGCTGAGGAGTACAGCGAGGTGACCACCTTGGCAGGGAGCAGTGCCGGCGACAGAGCGCAGATCGTTTGCCAGAAGGGGCTAATTCCCGCCACTGGGTAATGCCGCGGGTGGCACCGACCTGCCCGTGGGTCGATTGCCGCGGTTGTGCCCCAGAACGCGAAGAAACCCCCCGACCCGACGCCAAAGCCCGGGAGGTTTGCTTCGTCGGGGTCACAGTTGAACGACCCCGGGGGACGGGATCACGCCAGGAGATTTGGGGATGGTTGACGCGTCCCGATTCGACGCTAAGCCGGTGCCGTAGGGGTAGCGCAACGCCCCATCTTGGGTGCCACAAAGTGGGCGGCCTCTTCGGGCCGGGTGTTTCCGGCCTCAGTTCTTCCGTAGGGCAGCCGGCCACCTCGTGCTTGGCCAAGGTCGAACCAGCACGGCGACGGGCACGCCCAGGTCACCCCAAGGGCTGCGCAGTGGCGCGTCGCTTGCGGAGGAACACGGACCGCGGGGCAAAGGACGGCCCCGCGGAGCGCTCGTCAGCAGAGCCCGTCGACGCGTTCTCTTACACGATCCCCGGCCGGGCCTTCCGGGGCCAGCGGTTCGGCGCAATGGGCGTTGACCCGCACAAAGGTCACCCAGGACCGCGACGCTCTCACGCGAAGGCAAGCGCGCCGACGACCGCTCGATTGATGTCCGGGGAACAAGCTCGCAAGAACGTCGCGCAGGATCGCGGGCCTGTGAAGGGGCACGGCGGTTTCGCTCTCAGTCACGATCTCGGCCTCGCAGCCGTCAGCCCCTACGACGAGCTGGCTTCCGGCTCCTGACGGGGCCGTTCGAGGTCGTCCTGCGGGTTAATGGGCCTGGAGCCGCCGTCGCCGCGGGCCGCTGGGAGCCTCCTCCGGTCCAGGCCGCGACGCCCCAGGGGTGAGAGCGGCTCTAAGAGCGATCCTGGCGGATTGATGCCATGAGTGCCCATGCGCAAGATGCCGCAGGGCGACGGCCCAGCCAGGTGTTCCGGGTCACTTGTTTATGAGGAGGGGAGCCGAGGCGGTATTGGCCAGGGGTATGCCATCGAGTGGCGCGGTCAGCCGAAGGTCAACCGTCACGAGACCAGTCACCGTTGTCGGGACCGTGAAACCTCCCGACAGGACCGGCGGGGTGAAGACCCCCCCGTTGTAGGTCGCCGCCGTCACGTGAGCAGTTGACGGCGCCGGGAAGGACTTGCCCTTCTGCACAAGGGTGACCGTCACCTTCGGCGCTGAGCCCGCTCCGGTTACGAGCGCCGACTCAAGGGCGCTCAACGTGGGCAGCCACCAGTAGGTGGTTGCGCCGTTGGCATCACTGACTGACACCAACTGCTTCTGAACGGCCTTCGAAGCAGAGAGGGCCATTGTCGGCTTGGGAGGGAGGAGGGGGAACCCTGCGTATTCGAACAACGCGCTTCCAGCTCCCACGGGCTTGAAGCTGGTGAGGTCGATCATGGCCAAGGCACAGCCGAGCAGTCCCGAGTTGAACTCTTGTTGTGTGGGGGGGCAGGAGGCATTCGGGTCCAGCGGTTGGAAGCTCGGTACGGTCCAACTGACGTTGAGGTTCCCGAAGAGGTCGGAGATCGGAGTAATGGCCGAGGGCAGGTCAATCTCCTTCAGCGCCGTCAACAGCGCCATGAGTCCTGAGAAAGAGGTCAACTGACCCGACAGCAGGGGCGCGGCCGCTGGATCGATCGCGAGGACGAGGCTCGCGCCGACCAACAGGTAGGGATGGAGCGGCGGCAGGCCCGTGCAGTCGACGGCGATTTTGCTGCCCGCGGACTCTCCCGTCACCAACGGCAGCGAGCTTCCGTTGAAGGTGCACTTGGGACCCGTACTCGCCGACGGAGACGCCGGCGTCGTGGCGCCACCCGAAGCAGGCGCACTTACGAGGACGGTTGCGCCGCATGACAACGTGATCACGGACGCGAACAGGAAGACTCTGATGAAGCGGACGAGTACCAAGATGTTCCCCCTTGGCCGATTTTGTGGTCCCTCTGACCTGCGGCCCCCCCGGCAGGCTTGCGTCGCACACATACCCTTCTGCGTGACGAGGCAAACATTCCCAGAAGCACAGGATCTAGGGAGTGATATCTGGCAGCAAGTCTGACCGTCGAACGCTTGTTGGGTCTTCAGGTCGGGTCGGGCGCCCCACGAGGGATGTTCACCTGGAGCGGTGTCACCCGCTGGTCCTCGAGCCACGAGACATCTCGACCCCGTGCTGGCCGAGGCCGACCCGCAGTACGAGGCTGAGGCCTACGCCGAACTAGGGGTCCGCGTCACCCACGACCACCGTCGAAGGGTCATCGGCGTGACGGGCGGCCGGTGCATTACAGCGCGTCTCGGAGGGGGACGGAAACAAACCCCGTCTGGAATCTGTCTCCCTGGCCTTACCCATGACCGCGTGGCGGTCGGGGGCACCGGACCCGGTATAAGGGTCGAGCAGGTTAGGTCCAGCCGACCCCGTGCCTGTCGTCTCCGCTGCGAGGCCAGCCGGGATGCGAGGTCAAGATGTCCCCCCGAGCCGGCGAACTGGGACAACCTTGGTCGCAGCCCATCCCGATAATGCCACGGTCACCAGACGAGTGGCGCCTCAGCGCCACCTCGCCTATGGCGGACATACGGACCAACGTCCCTGGGTGCGCCCTGTATCGGCAGAACTTCCGGCTGGTGGGAGCGAAACGGTTGTTGCGCCGTTGTGAAAGACGCTTACAATCGGCGCCCGAGCCACAAAGGGATATTTGGCGATCACGAGAAGGCGAGGCGGTATGCAAACAGCATGGCTGCGTTGGAAATCTTCAGGTCGGAGTGCACGTGAGGCAAACCGCATCGGCCGGGGTCGCCTGCTCGTCCAGGGAGGTTTGGCGTCGGTGTTGGCCCTCGCCGGGCTCGTCGTCTTCGCCACCGAGGCCTCCGCCCACAACAACATCTTCGAGTCAGTGACGGCGGCGTGCAACCCGCCCGGCTCCGGAGCCGGAGCCACCCTCACCTGGACCATCTACAACAACTGGAACCTATCCGAGACGGGTACCTTCTCGACGACGCAAGGCACCCTCAGCACGACCGCCCTCTCCATTGCAGCGTCCCCGACTGCGAATGCAACGCCTCCCGCCGCTGCGTCTCAGGACTTCACCCAGGATCTGACCGCGACCGAGCTCGCGGTGCTTACGCCCACCACGCCCATCACCGTGGACTGGAGCGCGACGTGGACCGACGGGAGGTTCGTGACTGGAACGTTGAGTACCTCGCTCTCACAGCTTGCACTGCCCAATGGCTGCGTCCCGAGCGCACCGACCATTACGACGGCCCTTGTGCCGCCCGGCAGCACTGCAGTCGGCAACAGCTGGGGAGACACCGCCACGGTCACGGGCAATCCCGTAGGTGGCGACCCAGCCGGCTCGGTCAGTTTCTCGGTCTGCCAGGTCGCCACGGGTGGCACCACGTGCTCCAGTGGCGGCACGCTCGTCGGCACGGTGAGCAGCCCGTCGTCGACCTCCGGCGATGCTTCGACCTACAACCTGGCGACCACATATCAGCCGGCCAACCCTGGGATGTACTGCTTCTACTCGACGTATACGCCGGCCTCGAACGACAACTACACGACGGCCAGCGGCCCAGCCGAGTGTTTCGCGGTCTCCGCGGTCACCACCGCGCCCGCGACGGTTACCCCGACCACTGTAGCGATCACCGCCGTCACGACACCGACGACGACACCGACGACGCCGACGACGCCGCCGCGCACCACCCCTGCGCTCGCAGTCACCGGTGCGTACGTGTCGCAGCAAGTCATCGTCGGCTTCGGCGCCCTGCTACTCGGCACCGCCCTGGTGCTGGTCGCCCGCCGGCGCCGGCGCAGCCCCGGATCAGTCTCGAACTAGGGTGCCGGCAACGCGAGTCGGTGAACCGGCAGCTCGGGGACTTCTAGCGAGCGCGCATATGACGGACGCGCGCCTTTGCGCTGCCACCTAGCTTGCTCACGAGCTCCGCGGGCGGACTATCGAACTCGATGCCAACGCGGACGCTCGTCCTGAGAGTTAGCTTGGCGTTGGTGATCTTGCCTTCAAGTCGGATGCTGGCCGAGTCACCCACCGCGGGAACATAGACAGAGATGCGACGACCCACGAGCGCGTACGGCGAGGGGTGATCGAGTGTGACGCCGACGCCGAGCATCGAGATGTCGATGATCCGGCACCTGGCAGCGAACTCCCCCTCAATTTCGCAGGTCCCATCCCAGCCGGCAGGTTGACGTGGTACTCGTCGACGGAAGTTCATTTGTTTGGACCCTCCTTCTCCCAAGAACGTCTTTGGAGGCCAGCATCTGCAGAACCGTTGGAGCCATTCGCAAATCGCCTCGACACGCTGGTCGATGACCTCGCTAAGGTCCGGGGTTGAGCCCACCAGACGGAGAGCACAACGCTCCCCGCCCCACGCCAACTATCGGCCAGAAGTCGAGAGTCTTGAGGGCATCGCGGAACCGCTGAAACGGGCACTCAGGGGCACCACTCGGATTTTCCGACGACCGTTTCCTGTCTCGATGTGGCGTTTGCTACAACGAGTAGATGCGTATCGCCTCATCGAGAGCAGTTCCGCACCTAATAATGAGGCTGCTCCATTGTCTAAGACAGTCGCAATTGTCTCAGAAGGCGAGCGGATCGCTCCCCGCGAGGACTGGGTTTGAACAGCACAGGCCCATAGCGCTCGCATCGGCAGAAAGAGCAATCGGCGCCTTTGCGGTAGTGCTGGTGTGACTTATAAGGATCGCCGCAACGACAGACAGGCCGCCTGATTCCCAGAAATGCCAACAGCCCGTCCGCGTAACTCGGCGGAGAGACCGCGTAGTCATCCGCGCGGAAGAACGACAACTGCTTCGCTTCGGCTACCGACATCAAACCAGCCTTCCAGGTCGACGCAAGCCGAACAACCCCAGCACAACACTTCACTGAACGTTGCGCGCTAAACGTGCCTACGTTGACCAGAACGTTGCGCGTCTTAACCGTGACTTCGCACCAACCTGCCGCACTCGTGCAGGCGACAATTCATATTTGATGCGTCCGCCCGATTCTTGCGCCATTATCGCCGTCGTGCAGAACACCGGATCCGGTTCGCCTCGGGATCCGATGCCGGCGCAGCCGGTGCCGGCGGCGGCCGGATCCTGCCCCGCGCCGTAGCCCCTTGGGGCAGTGGCGGGAGCGGCGAGGGGTCGGGCGACAACACAGGAACCTCTCAGTTCTGGCTCGATGACGGCCGGCAGTTCCGGGCTTCTTGAGTGCACGCCGTTCGTTCTTGAGGCGGCGCCCGGAGGCCGTCCGTGACGATCTGGCGCTTCGCCTTGATCGGGTCGCGGAATCCCTACCGCCTTCATGGCACCCAAGACGGACAGCGGCCGGACGGTCGACCTCCCGGCCGAGCTCGTCCCGATCCTCGAGGATCACCTGGCCCGCTACGTGGGCGCCGAGGCCGGCGCGTTGGTGTTCACCAGCCCGGAGGGTCACCCGCTTCGTAGGACGAAGTTCCGGCCGCGTTGGGCTGATGCCTGCCGCTCTGTCGGTGTGAGCGGCTGCGTTTCCACGACCCGCGCGGCTCGGGTCCGACGTGCACCGCGGTCGTTGGCGCCATGCTTCCCGAACTGATGCAGCGCCTTGGAGACCGCACCCACAGCGAGGCGTTGCGCTACCAGCACGCTATGGCCGAGCGTCATCGGGAGGTCGCGGACCGTCTCGGAGCCTCGCTGCGTCCTGACCCACCCCGTACCGAGCTGGGCGCCGACCTGGTAGATGTCGTGGAACGTTGAGCCGAGGAACCCTGCCCCCGGCCCGCGTAATGGGATGGGGTTGGAAGAGTCGCCTGCGGCGGCTCGTTGCCCCCAAGGCGACCCGACCCTGATCCGATGGCGAGGGGCGGTGACGCTCCTAGAGAACACCGCCCCTCAGTTGGGATGCTGACACTGCCGTGTGGTGCCGAAATAGAGCCGACCGGACTCCGTTTGCACAATGTTTCAACAACGGCGGCCGGCAGCTGCCCTCAAGCGCGCTTGGAGTCCACTTTCATGGGGGTATCCCGAAAGTGCTGTGCCGAAGTGGGGCAGGGGTCGGGGCAATCATTCTCCTGGCTTGGGTCCCTCCGGTCCGCCCCGCGACGTCTCCTCCCACCCTGCCGCAGCTCCCTCCAATTGCCGTCTGAGTGCTCGGGCCTTGGGGTCGTCGGCCTCAATCTCCCCAGCGTCAATGGCGGCCAGGAGATTACGGAGGGCCTTCGCAGCTTCAGCCACGGTTGCGCGGGTTGGAGGTCGAGCCACAGGTCCATAGTGGCGTGACGGGGGTGTCGGATCGCGGACTCGACAACCTGGACCACTACCCGACCTAACGCGTTTCTGAGTTACGACCAGAGAGATAGACCTCAACTTCAGGTGCAGAGATTCCGTTTACCTATATTCCCGCGACCGCAGACGACTCATCGACATCGTCGGGGGATCATCTCTGCTACCGAGGTATGGCCAAGCGCGCGTACGCGAGCCGCGTCGTACACTCGCTCACGGTGATCCCCCCACGACCCCGCCCCTATGACATCGACTGGGCCGAAGTAGCCGCCAGAGCGAGAGCCGATCTCGGTGACGAGTCGATTGCGCGCTTCAGCGATCGCTTGCGTAAGGCCATGAACGTCACCACAGATACGCTCCGCCCAGGCGCGTTCCAACCTCGCGACACCGAGGGCGTCCGATTCGGGAATCCACCGCCTGGCGCGTGACTCAGTCCCGGCTGTAACTGGGGCAGGTGCAAATCCTCGGGCCGACCCAGTGCGGGAGGCGGCTCAGTTTCCTCACCAACATTGGCCCTCGGCGCAACTCTGGGAACCCTCACAGATACGTCCTCGCTCTTGAGCGGTCACCCGCGTTTGGCCAATGACATCAATGTCGCGTGCAGGGGCGTAAACGGATAGGGACGTTTGTCACTTGCGGCAGCGTTTGGGACCAAAGTCCCTAGAATCGCCACCGGCCACTTTTTACGTTGACGACATGGCCTACAGGGATCTGCTCACCGCTGCGACCCTGAGCTATGGGACTGCTCCCGATCACGACCATGTCGCCGCGTTCCTGGTCGCATTGGCCGACCTGGATGCAGTGCGTCAGTCGAGGAGGGCACGGCCAACGCATGTCGTCGCTCACGAGATCGCCTACGACGTGGCCCTCATCAAGCTAAGCCAGCACCTCGGCATCGATACCGGTCCGGAGCGCTTCGCTGCGCCCGAACAAGAACGCGAACGATTGCATCGAGAACTGGTCGAAGAACTCCCCGCCCTCCGGGAGGTCATCTATCCGTTCGAGTCCTCAACAGACTCCCCTTGGTAGCCCCGGATGTGCCGCAGGGTGGCACCCAGTCCCGGCGTTCGGGGGCAGGCACCGCTCCTCGATCGTTGGTCGGGATGACCCGCATATCGCGCAACACTTGCTCTACGGGGACAGGAATGTCCCCGCGCTCCCGCAGCGAATCGGCCGTCTCGTAGCCGCGGCCGCCGAAAACCTGGACCAACTCGTCCGCCACGCGCCACCCGAGCTCGGAGGCATAGAGCTTGGCTAGAGCGGCCTCGATGCGAATGTCGTTTCGCTGGTCGTCGGCCATGCGGCTCGTGACGTCTACGATCGATTCGAGACCGAAGGCAGTCGCAGCGATGAAAGCGATCCGCTGGGCGACTGCATCGTGCTGTCCCACCGGCTTGCCCCACTGCACGCGCCTGTTCCCGTACTGCCGGGCAACCTTCGTCGCCCATTTAGCGGTGCCCGTGACCATGCCCGGTATCGACAGACGGCCGGTGTTGAGCGTGGTGAGGGCGATCTTCAGGCCGCGCCCCTCCTGGCCGATGACGTTTTCCGAGGGCACGAACACATCGGCGAAACGGGTCTCGGAGTTCTCGATGCCCCTGAGTCCCATGAAACTGATCCGGTGCTCGATTGTCACGCCCGGGCTGTCGGTCGGGATGATGAAGGCCGTGATGCCGCCCCGGTGCCCCTCGCTCGGAGGGACGGTGGCCAGGACCACCATGACGTCGGCCACGGTGCCGTTGGTCCCCCACAGCTTCGTCCCGCTGACCACGTAGCCGCGCCCGTCACCGGTCGGAAGGGCCGTCGTCGTGAGCCGCGCCGGGTCCGAGCCGGCGTCGGGCTCCGTCAGCATGAACGCCGAGAGGTGGGTGCGGGCGACGAGCGGCAACCACTTCTCCTTCTGTTCCTCGGTTCCGAAGAGCCGCAGCGGCTCTGGGACGCCGATCGACTGGTGGGCGGAGAGAAGCGTGGGGATCGCTGAGTGGTAGTTGCCGGCCAGTGAGAGGGCCCGGCTGTAGTAGAGCTGTGACAGCTCGAGACCGCCGTAGCGCTCTTCGATCTTCATGCCCAGCGCTCCTATGGACTTCAGTCCGTCAATCACGCGGTCGGGGATCTTGGCCTCTCGCTCGATCTCGCCCGGATCGACTTCACGGGCCAGGAAGTCCCCGAACTTGGCGAGGAACGCCTCGCCGCGGCGGCGGGCTTCGGTGTCGATGGGCGGCTGGGGGTAGATCAGGTCAAAGCGCAGGTGACCGAGGAACAGCTCCTTGCCGAAGCTCGGCAGCTTCCATTCCTGCTCACGAGCCGCCTCCGCTGTCTCCCGGGCCTGGTCGGCACTGACTCGCGTTGCCATCTCATGCACCTCCCTTGGTCGCGCCTGCAAAGCGACCCTCGATGATCGAACGGAGTTCCTCCCACTGCAGCCTGAAGATCCCGCTCAACATCGCTACGGCGCGGACCCCAAAAATGTGCAGCCAACCGGTCTGTAGGAACTTGGGACCGTGTCGTTCATCCATCGCGCTCGCATCTCGCTGATGCTTCAAGTCTCCGGCCGGACTACCCAATTTCGACAGGGCCAAAAGTCCTCGACGGAGGAAACGGCGGGTGCTACCTGCCGACGAGGTGCCCCTATCGCCAATCGGGACGGGGCGCACCCTGCGGCTCAAGCGGGATTCCCCGCCAGGCCATCCAACATCGGTCGGGACCCAGGGCCTGCGTCGTCAGCCGACGACGCCAGTCTTCCTCAGCGCTGCGATGCGCGACTCGTCGTACCCCAGCCAGTCGAGGACGGCTTCGGTGTCCTTGCCCCGAGTCGGCGCCCCTCGCCACACCCGGGACGGCGTGCCCGAGAACTTCGGAACGAGCCCAGTGCCCTGGATCGTTCCCCCGATGTCGTCATCCCATTCGATGAGCATCTCCCTGGCCCGATAGTGCGGGTTCCGGGCGATGTCGGGCGCAGCCATTACTTTGCTGCAGGGAATGTTGTGAGCGTTGAGTATCTGCTCAGCCTCGTCGGCGCTGCGGTTGGCCAGCCAATCCACGACGAGTTGCCTGATCTCCTCGGCGTGGACGATCTGGTCGACGAGTGTCTGGAGCTTGTCCTGGTCAAGACCTGGGACTACCTGCTTCAGTCGGAGGAACGGCCCCCCGATCGCCCCGATGCTGATATAGCCATCGCCGGTCGGATAGATGCCGTAGGGCTGCAGGCCTGACGGATCGTTGTTGCCGTTTCGGGGATGCTCTTCGCCCAGCATCAGGTAGTCCATCACCACACTGGCCAGGAGTTTGAATTGGCACTCGTACTGGGCCACGTCGACAACCTGACCGCGGCCGGTGCGCTGCACGGCAATGTACGCCGCCAGCGCCGACCACAGGGCGAACAGGGCCGTGACGTAATCGTTGGCGTAAGGGTTCGACTTCATCGGTGGACCATCGGGATCGCCGTTTATGCCCATGAAGCCGCTGAACGCCTGCCCGATGACGTCGTAGGACGCCCGCATGAACGTTCCCGGATCGCCGTCCTGGCCGAAGCCCGATACGTGCGCTACGACGAGTCGGGGGTTGTTGCCCAGCGCCCACTCATCCGTGAGCCCGAGGCGTTCGGAGTAGGTACCCGGCCGAGACGACTCGATCCAGATGTCCGCTCTTGCCAACAGGGCGCCGAGGATCTCCTTGGACCCGGGCATCGTGAGGTCGAGCACCATGTCGAGCTTGTTGCGGTTCTCCTGTGCCCACCAGGTTGACACCGACGCTTCGCCGTTGTGCAGACGGTATGGCGACAGCTCGAGGATGTCGGGATCAGGGAGGGAAACCCGGATCACCTGCGCGCCGGCCTCTGCCGCGAGCTCGCAGGCGAAAGGCGCGGCGACGACCGTGCCGGTGTCGACGACGGTCAGTCCCTGCAGGGCGCCGAAGAGTGGGAATCCGTCGAGCACGTGCGGCCGACCGGGCCTGTCGATCGGGGTGTTCATTGCGAACTACCTCCTCGTCGGGGTCCTCGTCATCGTCGTTCGGCCCCGCTCGTCCCGACGCGCTGCCTCCTAGCCACTGTGAGGAGTGCCCGTCAGGGGCTGTAGGGCACTTGGTCCCAATGTCGACGGGACCGACTGGCTGGGCTCGTCCCTCGCGGAAGTCCTTGGCCTCCTTGGCCGAGAGGATGAGGACGTGGCGGTAGCTCCCGTGAACGGCCACGGCAGGGGGTTAGGCACACTGCGGTATCGGCATTTCCGCTCCGATCGTGCATCTGCGCATCGCGACCCGGATGTGCCGATACCGGCCAGGTCGCAGTTTCGGCGGTCTGGAGACGCTTCTGAGCCCCTCCGGCACGGGGTTTCGGGGGCACACTGCCGGGTGCGGGTTAGTTTGCAGGATTCGGGCTCCGCGGATCTGCGCGGCGCCTCGGGTTCGCGAGACCTTACGGCTAAGCGTGATCCTGCTTCCCTACATACGGGAGAGTTGGTCAGCGATGTTCAAGCTGCTCACAGTCGACCTCATCGAGGGTCCTTCACCGAGTGGTGCTGGTAACGCGGACACGCTGCTGATGCTAACCAACGCGATCTGCCCACGCGTCAAACACGGGAGCCGCCCGTCGTTACTGAAGGTCTGTTGCCCTTTCGAACGTCGGCCACGCGTCGAGCAGCCGGCCGTTGCGTACCACGTGAAGCGAGCCGAAGTAGTCCACGCCCTCACCGCTTTGATTCGGCCACAGGAGCACATAGTCGTCGACCGCTAGTGCCCCGTTCGGTGCAACGATGGCCGCGCGGCCGCCTGCACGCGTGTTGTCTGCGACGCCGGGCGGATATATGAACGCTGGCTGGGTGCCGCTGCTGTCGGGCCAGGCCGACCCGAGCAGGTACCACGCGTGAGCGGTGATCGGGGGTTGCGGGATCTGGGTAATGAGCTGTGACGGATAGGGGCCGATGTCCTTGAGCACCGGGGAACATTGCGTAGCCGCACGGACGAGCCCTTGGTTGTCGAACGTCTGCAGGTAGCCGGCATACATGTACGCGGATCCCGGGCTGATCTCGTTGATCTCTGGCCTGCCCGCCCAGTTTTGGTAATTGGAGCTGGCTGGGCCATTGCGGATGAGCGTCTTGGGGTTGTAGAGGTCGCCACCCTCTTCCTCTAATTGCGCGAGGTACCTTCCGTAGAAGCCGCTTGCCGTTTTGGCGACGCCAAGGCGGTAGTTCTGATCGCCGGTCAGAGTCGCCCAACCGTCGTAGCAGAGTGTCGCCCTGAGGCGCAGGTGGCGGTTGGCGCGACGCAGCAACTTGATCGCTTCCGAGATCTCCGGCTCGAAAACAAACCCGCCGCGGCCCTCGCCGGAGTCGAACTCCAAGGCGACGTTGAGCGGTAGCTCACGGGGAGTGGTGCGTGCGAGGCCCGCGAGATCCTCGATGTTCTCGAGCGAGCTGGCAAGAATTGTGAGGGTGTAGCTGCGCTGGCCGCTCGGCGGCTGGGAACCCAGAAACCAGCGCAGCTCTCCGCCAGTCGATGGGTAGCCCATCATCAGATCCGTACCTGCTGGCGCGGCCGTCATGATTTGATCGACTTGGCGCAAGCGGAATACCAAGCCACGAGGCTTGGGCAGTTGGCGCATGACGTAAGCGCAGAGTTGCGGGCACTGGAATGCCTTGAGTGCTGGCCGGACATTCCAATTCTGACGATCGGCGAAGTTCTGAATCACGCTCGCGTTGCGATCCACGGCTGCCAGATCGACGAACATCAGCGGTTGCCCCTCCCCGTATCGACGAGCCAACCCTGCAAGTGCCGACATGCCCGTCGGCTTGCCGCCCTGGCCGAGAAGTCGAGCGGACCCTGTGAAGGCCGTCGGCTCGTAGGCGGGGGCAGCGGCGCCGGCGGCGCGCGCTCCGGGTCCGACCGCGGCCAACGCACTCACCGCGCCAGCGCCCGCCAACAGCTGGCGTCGGCTCAGGTGCGTCGCTGCTGGATGGGCCTCATCATTCATCGCGCTAGTCCCCCAGTCGCACGATACCCGTTCAGTTCCTCGATCGCAGGCCGAACCGCAACCGCGGGGTGGGTGAATGGGGGAGCCACCGGGGGACGCCTGGATATCCGAGCGTTGGCCCACATCAATCTCGTAAAGCGGGAGGTGCCAAAGGAAGAGTCATTCACCCATCGGTGTCGTGTCGACGCCGAGCAGGGCGCGGCGTCGCCCATATTCATCGCCGGCCTGGGGCCACAACTTCTGCGTCGAACCTGGGCTGACGCTTGCTGCCGTTAGCAGTGAAAGCCAAAGCCCGGGTGTCCGTCAGAGATCTCGCAGGAGCATCATCAGGACGAGGGGATCAAACGGAGATTCGACGAATCCGTAGTGCATGTAAAAGCTTTTCGCCTCGTCGTCCTTGCCGTGGATGAGGAGAATCCGGACTCCTACCGATTGGGCGACCTCGAGGGCCTTGAGCATGAAGTGCTTCAGGAGAGCTGCACCGAGCCCATGACCCGCGTGTCGTGCATCCACCGCCATGCGGGCCAGGAGGACGGCGGGGATCTCTTCGGGTTGGTTCCGTTGCATCCGCTTTGGTGCAGATGATCGGAGAACAGATGCCGTCGCCGACGCGTAGAAGGCAACGACTTCACGGGAGCCAGCTTCGACGACGACCCATGTGCGGCTTGTACCGCTCGCCTGGTTGTTCAGTGCGTGACGGATCAACCACTCGTTCAGAGCCGGTTTGCCGCAGTCGAACCCGCCGAGGAGATGCTCGGCGGACAACAGCTCCGGACCGGCGTTGGGCACTAAGCGGGGCGCTCGAGGACCGAGGGATTCGAGAGAAGCTTGACCATCGCTTCAGGAAGTGCCGGCGGGGCCGAAAGGAGATCCTGCAGTTGGTCCCAAGCGGCATCGTCAACGACGAAGACCCGTCGATCGGCGAGCTCCATCTCGGCCGCCTCGACTGCGTGGCGTAGGACGAAGTCGTTCGCCGATTCGCCCCGTGCCTCGGCGGCCCGGCGCAAGACGGCGTCCTGTTCTGGGGTCAGCCTCAGGCTCAATCGCTCGGTCTTGGATGCCATACACAAAGTGTACGCCATGTGACGTACAGAATCATCCCCGTGGACCAGGTCCGGATGATCAGGGTCGGTCAAGGCCGGCGCAGCCGCCCGCAGGGGAAGCCTTGACGGGCCCGGCCGATCCAGTGGACACAATGGCCAAGGCCGCCCGATGGGCGGCCTACCTGCGGTTTTGCCTTCCGCAGACGGGCTTGTCGCAACAATGCGACATACTCCCGGCCATGAGTGAAGACCTTGATTTCCGCAGCGACAAGAGCGAGAGCGCCGAGGGCGGCCGGGCCGCCGTGAACCGCTGGGCCGGCTACCACCACAACCTCGACGAGGACGTCATCGCCGAGGCTTTCTCGACCCCCGCCCGGGGCATGGAGGACCTCGAACCGGAGATCCGTAACGCCATTGCCGAGGATGCCCTCGAGCGCTCCGAGCTGATCGGCTTCTGGGTGGCCTGGCATCTGGCCGGCGGCTTCGACAACCTTGAGCGGGGCGGCTGGCACCGGGCGACCATCTTCCGCAAGGTCCGCCGCTTCCGGGCCACCTACGGCGCCCACCCCGACGAGTTCGTCTTCCCCTGGATCCAGCTCGACCTCGACACGGCCTGGTCCGAGCAGATCTCCCGCCAGATCCAGGCGACTCGCGGTCGAGGGCTCGGCTGACCCAGCGTCGAGATGGCGCCCGTGCACTGCTCTGATCACCTAGTCGCAAATGCGCATCTTCCGGAGACGGGGCTGCGTGAGCTGGCGTCCGGCGTCGACGCCCTCTACCTCTCGGGCCGGGCCGAGCTGCCCAAGCGTTTCCTGGCCCGGCTCGAGGACTGCCGGGCCTGGGCGGGCGAGGCCAAGCGGCCGGCCCCGTGTGCGATCGGTGATCTCACCTTTGGGATGACTCCTTACGGGTGGGGGAAGTACCGCTTCTGCCTCGATCACGAGATGGCCCGCATCGGCTTCTCCACCAGCCGCCACCTGCCGACGGTGCGCGTCCAGCCCCGCTCCCAGTTCCTGCACGCCGTCGGACCCGAGGCGGCGGTGAGGGCCGTGTACGAACTGCTCGATAACGAACTCGGTCGGCTGCGTTTCTGGGTCAACCGCGTCGACCTCTTTGCCGACTGGCAGGGTTGGTCGCTCGGACTCGAGGACGCCCAACGCTTCGTCTGTCGGGCGGACGCCCGACGCACCTACGAGATCGCCGGCACCGTGACCGGCTTCGAGTTCGGCAGCCGCAAGACCAACACGTTCCTCGCCCGCCTGTACGACAAGACGGCCGACCTGGCGGCCAAGGACGCCGGCTGGTGGCCCGAGGTATGGGGCGATCGCTACGTGTCCGGTACGCCCGTGCACCGCCTCGAGTTCGAGATCGGTCGACAGGGCCTGGTCGAGTTCGACCTCAACACGCCCGACCAGGTGCTGGCCGCCACCGGTGACCTGTGGGCCTACGCCACCACCGAGTGGCTGACCTACCGCTCCCCCACCCCCGACCAGACCCGTTCTCGCTGGCCCCTCGCTCGCGAGTGGCACCAGGTACAGCGGGCCGCCCTCGGCCACCGGGCCGTGGGCGTCGAGCGGCTTCGCCTCACCCGACGGTCGGCGTCGATCGAGAAGCTGCTCCCGGGCCTGACCGGCTACCTGGCCTCGCTGGGTGCGCTGATCGGGACCGAGGGGATCGACGACACCCTGGGAGCCGTCGGGCATCATCTGCATACCTACGAGATCGTCAGCCACACCGCCTTCGCGGAACGGGTGGCTCGTCGCCGCAGCGAACTGGAGCTGCGGTGAGCGCGGCCGGGCCCGACTACGAGCGGGTGGCGGCGGTACTCGTGCGGATCGGTCTGCGGATCGTGAACGAAGAGTGACGGGAGCACACGGATGCTGACGGTGGCGTACTGCCGAGTGTCGACCGAGGAGCAGGCGGCGGAGGGTTTCTCGATCGCCGGGCAAGCTGACAAGCTGCGCGTCTACGCCGAGCTGCACGACCTCGGCGAGGTGACGGTGATCGCCGACCCCGGGCTGTCGGGGAAGAACCTGGAGCGACCCGGACTGCAGCAGCTGCTGCACATGGTCGACGAAGGCCACGTGGCCAACGGCTGACGTGGCGTCTCGACCGACTGTCGAGGAATCTGAGCGACCTGATCTTGTTGGCCGATCGCTTCGGACAGGCCGGCGTGGCCCTGCACTCGTTCACGGAGAAGATCGATCTGTCGTCGGCGACGGGCCGCATGTTCTACAACATCCTCGGCTCCTTCGCGCAGTTCTACCGCGAGCAGTTGGCCGAGAACGTGCGCATGGGCATGCAGCAGGCCGTGCGCCAGGGTAAGTGGGTCAACCGACCCAAGACGGGCTATTCCCTCGTCGACGGGGAGCTCGTCGCCAACGAGATGGCACCCGTCGTCCGGCGCATCTTCACCCTGCGGACCGAAGGCCAGAGCATCGGCAAGATCGCCGACGCCACCGGCGTCAAGTACTCCACGGTGCTCACCATCCTCAACTCACGCATCTATCTCGGCGAGGTGCAGATGAACGGCGAGTGGTTCCCGGGGCGCCACGAGGCGATCATCACCCCCGAACAGTTCGCCGCCGCCCACCGGGGCCGGGTCAAGGGGAGGGCCCGGGGCACCGATCTGTTGTCGGGCCGGGTCCGCTGTGGGCTCTGTCAGCGCCTGATGGCCCTCGACCAGAACGGCAAGGGCCAGAGGCTCTACCGCTGCCACCACCGGGGCCAAGGCTGCGCCCAGCCCCGCCGGACCAACGTCGGGCTGCTGCGGGCCGCCGTGTTGGGGCTGCGGCTCATCGGCGACGACACCGAACTGCAGTCCGCTATCCGGAAGGAACTCGAACGGGCCCGAACGCCGGCCCCCGGGGCCGGCGGAGGGCTCCGCACTCGGCGTTCCCGTCACGGTATCGAGGAGCTGGTGTCCCAACGCCGCAAGCTGCTGCGCCTGTACTACGCCGACAAGATCGGAGCCGACCTGTTCGCCGAGGAGGAGGCTCGCCTGTCCGTGGCCCTCCGTGAGGCACAGCGTGAGGCGGACGATGCACGTGTCGAAGTGGCGCGCTCGGACGATGTCGCACAGCACTTCGACACGGTCGCACGCATGCTCGCAACACTCGACGTCGACAAGACATGGAGAGCTGCGACGGAAGTCGAGCGACGCGTCCTGATCGACGAGTTCATCGAGGAGATTTCGGTGTTACCGGATTACCTCGACGTGAAAGTGCACGGAGCGCCGCCGCTGCACGTCCGCTACCAGGAAGTCGGGATGAAGGACTCGGGTTTTGATCGTGTCGGAGGGGGGATCCGAATCAATAGCGTAGGCATTGTTGACGCCTACCCGGCGTGGGGATCAGCCCATGTCGGAGCGAGATTCGGTGGCGATCCGGTGCGCGAGGTGGGAACCACCGAGCTATGGCTACCGGCTGCCTAACTCCAAGGCACAGGTACACGCCACGGACCAGAATCCGTACCGCTCGCGAAGATGAGCAGGCGG
>CAVVPG010000006.1:0-200580 GCA_963750075.1 uncultured Acidimicrobiaceae bacterium | reverse complement strand
CGCGGCGGCCCCCGTCGCCGTGGCGGCCGCGGCCGCGCCCGCCGGTGGCGGCGAGGCGGCGGCGGAAGAGGAGAAGTCGGAGTTCGACGTCATCCTCACCGACGCCGGCGACAAGAAGATCCAGGTCATCAAGGAGGTGCGGGCCCTCACCAGCCTGGGCCTCAAGGAGGCCAAGGACCTGGTCGAGGCCGCCCCCAAGCCGGTGCTCGAGAAGGCCAACAAGGAGGACGCCGACAAGGCCAAGGCCGCCCTCGAGGGGGCCGGCGCCACGGTCGAGGTCAAGTAGTCCCTGGTCGGGGCCGGGTGGGTGCCTGCCGGTCCCGCCTCCCCGACCGGGATCCTTGACGGCGGGGGAGGGCTTTCGTAGCCTGTCACGGACCCCGGGCGCTGCCCGCCAGGCCTGCGCGGCCGAGGGGTTGTATCCAGGCACGCCCCACGATAGGATGCAGGGTTGCCGTGCGTCTCCGTGTGCCTGATTCCGTAATTCCGCGGGGTCGGCGCGCGCCCTGGCAGCCCTGACCCGTCGTCCCCGCCCCGTCCGTCCCTACCCCCGCAGTACCGCCCTCACCCGCCGCTTTCCACCTGGGAGGAGTTGACCGTTGTCCTCACGGTCCCGCAGCCCCGAACGCGTTTCGTTCGCCAACATCAACGAGGCTCTGCCGCTTCCTGACCTGATCGCGATCCAGCGCGACTCGTTCCAGTGGTTCCTCGACAAGGGCCTCGCCGAGGCCTACCACGACATCAGTCCGATCGAGGACTTCACCGGGCAACTGAGCCTGGAGCTCGAGTTCGACCCGACCGACGCCGACCTGCGCCCGCCACCCAAGTTCTCGGTGGAGGAGTGCAAGGAGAAGGACATGACCTACGCGGCGCCCGTCTTCGTGCGGGCCCGCTTCCTCAACGCCACCACCGGCGAGATCAAGGAGCAGACGGTCTTCATGGGGGACTTCCCGATGATGACCGACCGCGGCACCTTCATCGTCAACGGCACCGAGCGTGTCGTCGTCAGCCAGCTCGTGCGCTCGCCCGGCGTCATCTTCCAGCCCGGGCGCGACGCCAAGACCGTCTTCACCGGGACCATCCACCCGTACCGGGGTGAGTGGATCGAGCTCGACATCGAGGCCAAGCCGGGCAAGGACGTCACCGCCGGCTGCCGCGTCGCCCGCAAGCGCCGCCTGTCCCTGTTCGTGCTGCTGCGCGCCCTCGGCTACGGCGACGAGGCCTTCCTGGACCGCTTCGTGCGCCACTTCGACTTCCTCGAGGGGCAGTGGGAGAAGGAGCGCAACCTGGCGCCCTCGCGCGAGGAGGCCCTGCTCGAGATCTACAAGCGCGCCCGCCCCGGCGAGCCGCTGTCGGCCGAGGCCGCCCGCGTCTACTTCGAGAACGCCTTCTTCAACCCGAAGCGCTACGACCTGACCCGGGTCGGCCGCTACAAGCTCAACCGCAAGCTCGGGCCCGAGATCGACCGCTTGAGCGACCTGTTCGGGATCGACATCGAGAAGCCGGCGCCGAACCAGTCGGTGCTGAGCCCCTCCGAGATCCTGGCCTCGGCCACCTACATGCTGCACCTGGCCCTGCACATGGCCGACGGCGAGTCGACCTACCGCATCGACGACCAGGACCACTTCGCCAACCGGCGCATCCGCTCGGTCGGCGAGCTGATCCAGAACCAGGTGCGCGTGGGGCTCTCCCGCATGGAGCGGGTCGTGCGCGAGCGCATGACCACCCAGGACGTCGAGGCCATCACGCCGCAGACGCTGATCAACATCCGCCCGGTCGTGGCCGCGGTGAAGGAGTTCTTCGGCACCTCGCAGCTCTCGCAGTTCATGGACCAGAACAACCCGCTGTCGGGCCTGGCCCACAAGCGCCGCCTGTCCGCCCTCGGGCCGGGCGGCCTGTCCCGTGAGCGGGCCGGGTTCGAGGTCCGTGACGTCCACACGTCGCACTACGGCCGCATGTGCCCCATCGAGACGCCCGAGGGCCCGAACATCGGCCTCATCGGGGCCCTGGCCACCTACGCCCGGGTCAACGAATACGGCTTCATCGAGACGCCCTACCGCACCGTCGTCGACGGCAAGGTCACGAACGAGGTCAACTACCTGGCCGCCGACGAGGAGGAGGAGCACGTCATCGCCCAGGCCAACGCCTCGGTCGACGCCGACGGCCGCCTCACCGAGGAGCGCGTGCTGGTGCGCCGCGGCCCGCAGGGGACCGGCGTGCGCATGGGGGCCGTCGCCGGCTCCTACGGCACGACGTCGGAGATCGACTTCGTGCCGCCGTCCGAGGTCGACCTCATGGACGTGTCGCCGAAGCAGATCGTCTCGGTCTCCACGGCGCTCATCCCCTTCGTCGAGCACGACGACGCCAACCGGGCGCTCATGGGCGCCAACATGCAGAAGCAGGCCGTGCCGCTCGTCGTCCCCGAGGCGCCCGTACATCGGCACCGGGGTCGAGGGCCGGGCCGCCCGCGACGCCGGCGACGTCCTGCTCGCCGAGGGCAACGGGACGGTGACCGAGATCAGCGGCGACTCCATCACGGTCGAGTACGCCTCGGGCCAGAAGGACCGCCTCGGGCACTGCGCTCGGCCGCAAGGTCTACCGCCTGTCGAAGTTCCGCCGCTCCAACCAGAACACGTGCATCAACCACCGCACGCTGGTCACCGAGGGGCAGAGCGTGGCGGCCGGCGACCTGCTGGCCGACGGGCCCTCGACCCACAACGGCGAGCTGGCGCTGGGCAAGAACCTGCTCGTCGCCTTCATGCCGTGGGAGGGCTACAACTACGAGGACGCCATCATCCTCTCGGAGCGCCTCGTGCGCGACGACGTGCTGACCTCCATCCACATCGAGGAGCACGAGGTCGACGCCCGCGACACCAAGCTGGGCGCCGAGGAGATCACCCGCGACATCCCGAACCTGTCCGAGGAGATCCTGGCCGACCTCGACGACCGCGGCATCATCCGCGTCGGCGCCGAGGTGGAGCCGGGCGACGTGCTGGTGGGCAAGGTCACCCCCAAGGGTGAGACGGAGCAGACGCCCGAGGAGCGCCTGCTGCGCGCCATCTTCGGCGAGAAGGCGCGCGAGGTGCGCGACACCTCGCTCAAGGTCCCCCACGGCGAGTACGGCAAGGTGATCGACGTCCGTGTCTTCTCGCGTGAGGAGTCGCACGAGCTGCCCCCGGGCGTCAACCAGCTGGTCCGCGTCTACGTGGCCCAGAAGCGCAAGATCTCCGAGGGCGACAAGCTGGCCGGCCGCCACGGCAACAAGGGCGTCATCTCCAAGATCCTCCCGGTCGAGGACATGCCGTACCTGGCCGACGGCACCCCGGTCGACATCATCTTGAACCCGCTCGGCGTGCCGAGCCGCATGAACGTGGGCCAGGTGCTCGAGTCGCACCTCGGCTACGCGGCGCGCCACGGCTGGGAGGGCGTGGAGGTCAACGACGGGGTCGGGACGAGCGCCAAGGGCGACGGCGCCGAGCGCAAGACGCGCCCGCGGACCGAGCCGGCCGCCTGGGTCTCGACGCCGGTCTTCGACGGCGCGCACTGGGACGAGGCCGAGGACGCCGGGGCGCACCCGACGATCAAGCAGGTCTTCGGGACGCTGAACGCCGACTCGGCCAACGGCGACGTGCAGATCGGCACCGACGGCAAGGCCACGCTCTACAACGGCCGCACCGGCGAGGCCTACGACAACCCGATCTCGGTCGGCTACGTCTACATCCTGAAGCTGGCCCACCTGGTGGACGACAAGATCCACGCCCGCTCCACCGGCCCGTACTCCATGATCACCCAGCAGCCGCTGGGCGGGAAGGCGCAGTTCGGCGGCCAGCGCTTCGGCGAGATGGAGGTGTGGGCCCTCGAGGCCTTCGGCGCCGCCTACGCGCTGCAGGAGCTGCTGACCATCAAGTCCGACGACGTGCTGGGCCGGGTCAAGGTCTACGAGGCCATCGTCAAGGGCGAGAACATCCCCGAGCCGGGCATCCCCGAGAGCTTCAAGGTGCTGATCAAGGAGATGCAGTCGCTCTGCCTCGACGTCGAGGTCCTGGCCGTCGACGGCCGTGAGATCGAGATGCACGAGCTGGACGAGGACGTGTTCCGCACCGCCGAGGAGCTGGGCATCGACATCAGCCGCAACGAGCGCGGCTCCGACGAGGAAGACGAGCGGCGCGCCGCAGAGAGGAGCTTCTCCTAATGGCTCTGGACGTCAACACCTTCGACCAGCTGCGCATCGGGCTCGCCACCGGCGACTCCATCCGCGGCTGGTCCAACGGCGAGGTCAAGAAGCCCGAGACGATCAACTACCGCACCCTGCGCCCCGAGAAGGACGGGCTCTTCTGCGAGAAGATCTTCGGCCCGACCAAGGACTGGGAGTGCTACTGCGGCAAGTACAAGCGGGTGCGCTTCAAGGGCATCATCTGCGAGCGCTGCGGCGTCGAGGTCACCCGGTCCAAGGTCCGGCGCGACCGCATGGGGCACATCGAGCTGGCCGCCCCGGTCGTGCACATCTGGTACCTGCGCGGCACCCGCTCGTGGCTCGCCTACCTCCTCATGGGCACCGAGCCCCGCGAGGAGCTCAAGGCCAAGCAGCTCGAGAAGGTCATCTACTTCGCGGCCAACCTGGTCACCTGGGTGGACGAGGAGAAGCGCCACCAGGACCTGCCCAGCCTCGAGAACGAGATGGCCGAGGAGATCGCCGACATCGAGAAGAAGCGCGACCTCGACATCGACCGCCGCTTCAAGGCGCTCGAGGAGGAGCTCAAGGCGCTCGAGGGCGAGGGCGCCCGGGACGCCGAGATCAAGGCGCGCCAGCGCGCCGTCGAGAAGGAGATCCAGTCCGCCCGCGAGCGGGCCCAGGAGGACGCCGAGATCGCCCAGCGGTCCCTCGACGAGTTCCGCAACCTGCACGGCCGCAAGATCATCGAGGACGAGATGCTCTGGCGCGAGCTCCGGCTGCGCTACGACGAGTACTTCGAGGGCGGCATGGGCGCCGAGTACATCCTCAAGCTCATCGACCGCATCGACCTCGACGCGGAAGAGATCAAGCTGCGCGACATGATCGACGCCAAGGACGGCCGGCGCCCCCTGTCGGCCCAGCGGCGCCAGAAGACGATCAAGCGGCTCAAGATCGTCACCGCCTTCAACCGGCGTGACGACCACGGCCGGCGCATCAACGACCCCCGGGCCATGATCCTCGAGGCCGTGCCGGTGATCCCGCCCGACCTGCGCCCCATGGTGCAGCTCGACGGTGGCCGCTTCGCCACCTCGGACCTCAACGACCTCTACCGCCGTGTCATCAACCGCAACAACCGCCTCAAGCGGCTGCTCGACCTCGGCGCGCCCGAGATCATCATCAACAACGAGAAGCGGATGCTCCAGGAGGCCGTCGACGCGCTGTTCGACAACGGCCGCCGCGGCCGCCCGGTGACGGGCCCGGGCAACCGGCCCCTCAAGTCGCTCTCGGACATGCTCAAGGGCAAGCAGGGCCGGTTCCGCCAGAACCTGCTCGGCAAGCGGGTCGACTACTCGGGCCGCTCGGTCATCGTGATCGGGCCGAACCTCAAGCTGCACCAGTGCGGCCTGCCCAAGCTGATGGCGCTCGAGCTGTTCAAGCCCTTCGTCATGAAGCGCCTCGTCGACGCCGAGCTGGCCCAGAACATCAAGTCGGCCAAGCGCATGGTCGAGCGGCGCCGGCCCCAGGTGTGGGACGTCCTCGAGGGCGTCATCCGCGAGCACCCGGTGCTGCTGAACCGCGCCCCGACGTTGCACCGCCTCGGGATCCAGGCCTTCGAGCCCGTGCTCGTGGAGGGCAAGGCCATTCAGGTCCACCCGCTCGTCTGCACGGCCTTCAACGCCGACTTCGACGGCGACCAGATGGCCGTCCACCTGCCGCTGTCCGCCGAGGCCCAGGCCGAGGCCCGGGTGCTGATGCTCTCGGCCAACAACATCCTCTCGCCGGCCACGGGCCGCCCGATCACCGTGCCCACCCAGGACATGGTCTTCGGCGCCTACTACCTCACCCTGCGGGTCGAGGAGGGCACCGGCGCCGGCCGCGCCTTCCGCCACCTCTACGAGCTCGAGGCGGCCTTCGACGCCGGCGACGTGGAGCTGCAGGTGCCGATCACCCTGCGACCGGCCCCGGGCTCGGTCCTGGCGGGGCGCCTGGCGGCCGCCGGCGTCACCCCGGGCGAGGACGGCGTGCTCGTCTTCGAGACGACGCCGGGCCGGGTGTTCTTCAACGAGGCGCTGCCCGAGGGCTTCGCCTTCGTCAACGACGTGGTGGGCAAGCGCAACACCCCGATCGGGACGATCGTCGAGGAGCTCTCGGCCAACTACCCCAAGCACGTGGTGGCCTCGAGCCTCGACCGGATCAAGGCGCTCGGCTTCCGCTTCGCCGCCCAGTCCGGACTGACCATCTCCATCAACGACGTCCAGACCCCGCCGGACAAGCAGGCCATCCTGGACCGCTACGAGAAGGAGGCGGAGAAGGCCGAGACGCAGTTCAAGCGCGGCATCATCACCGACGACGAGCGGCGCCAGAAGGAGATCGAGATCTGGACCTCGGCCAACTCCGAGGTCGGGCGGGCCATGGAGGCCCAGCTGGCCACGATCGCCTTCAACCCGCTCGACATGATGGTGGACTCGGGCGCCCGGGGGAACTCGCAGCAGATCCGCCAGATCGCCGGCATGAAGGGCCTGGTGTCCAACCCGCGCGGTGAGATGATCCCCCGACCGATCAAGTCCTCCTTCCGGGAGGGGCTGTCGGTCCTGGAGTACTTCATCTCGACCCACGGCGCCCGCAAGGGTCTGGCCGACACCGCCCTGCGCACGGCGGACTCGGGCTACCTGACCCGCCGCCTGGTCGACGTCGCCCAGGAGCTGATCATCCGGATCGAGGACTGCGGCTCGACCAGGGGCATCTGGATCGAGGGCGTGGCCCCCGACGGGCCGGGCCACCGCAACTACCTCGAGACGCGCGCCTTCGGCCGCCTCCTCACCGAGGAGGTCAAGCTGTCGGACGGCACCGTCTACCCGGTGGGGACCCTGCTGCTCGACGAGCACATCGCCGCCATGCGCGACGACGAGGCCGTCGACCGGATCCGGACCCGCTCGGTGCTGACCTGCGAGTCGCCCCAGGGCGTCTGCGCGGCCTGCTACGGGCTGTCGCTGGCCACGGGGTCGATGATCGAGCTCGGCGAGGCCGTCGGCGTCATCGCCGCCCAGTCGATCGGCGAGCCCGGCACGCAGCTGACCATGCGGACGTTCCACACCGGCGGCGTCGTCGGCGAGGACATCACGCACGGCCTGCCCCGCGTCGTCGAGCTCTTCGAGGCCCGCACCCCGAAGGGCGCCGCCGTGCTGGCGCACCACTCGGGCGTGGTCCGGGTCGAGGACGAGGAGACCGGCCGTCGCATCACCGTGGTGGCCGACGACGGCACGGAGGACTCCACGCTGGTGGCCGTCGCGGGCGCACCTCGAGGTCACCGACGGCCAGGAGGTCGGCGCGGGCGACGCGCTGGTCGAGGGCCCGAAGGACCCCAAGGAGCTGCTCGAGGTCAAGGGCATCCGCGAGACGCAGCAGTACCTCGTCGAAGAGGTGCAGAAGGTGTACCGCGACCAGGGCGTCTCCATCCACGACAAGCACATCGAGCTGATCGTGCGCCAGATGCTGCGCCGGGTGCTCGTGGCCGAGCCGGGCGATGCGCCGTTCCTGCCGGGCGAGCGCGTCGACAACCAGATCTACGCCGAGGTCAACCGGATGCTCGTCGAGGAGGGCAACACCCCGGCCGAGGGGCGCCCCGAGCTGATGGGCATCACCAAGGCGTCGCTGGCCACCGAGAGCTGGCTCTCGGCCGCCTCCTTCCAGGAGACGACGCGGGTGCTCACCGAGGCGGCGATTGAGGGCCGCAGCGACCAGCTCTTCGGGCTCAAGGAGAACATCATCATCGGCAAGCTCATCCCCGCCGGCTCCGGCATGGAGCACTACCGGAACATCCGCCTGGAGATGCCCGACGCCGAGGCGATGCCGTTCTGGGCCGTCGGCGCGGGCGAGTCGGACACCGAGGACCTGGCCAACTGGCTGCGCGACATGGGCGAGGGGGTCAGCGAGGACCCCTTCGACTCGTCCATCGACGCCAGCTGGCTGGGTGCGACCCCGACCGCCGAGGACGCCTACGGCAACCCGATCGTCGACGGCGGGACGGCGGCCGAGGAGCCCGGCACGGGTGCCGCGGAGGCGGGCGCCTAAACTTCTCCCAGGTCTACAGGGGAAAGCCGGAGGGAGGGACCGTTGGCGACACCGCGCATGGTGGCTGATTCCGGCGTCCAGGACGGCTCGCCGCACGGCGGCTACCGGCTGTCGCACCTGCGCGCGCTCGAGGCACAGTCGATCCACGTCTTCCGTGAGGTGGCGGCCGAGTTCGAGCGCCCCATCCTCATGTTCTCGGGCGGCAAGGACTCCATCGTCATGCTGCACCTGGCGGCGAAGGCCTTCTGGCCGGCGCCGGTGCCGTTCCCGGTGCTGCACGTCGACACCGGGCGCAACTTCGACGAGGTGCTCGAATTCCGCGACCGCCACGCGGCGGGCCTCGGGGTCCGGGTCGTGGTGGCCAAGGTGCAGGACGACATCGACGCCGGCCGGACGGTGGAGGACACCTCGCCGGGGGCGACGCGCAACCGGCTGCAGACGCCGACGCTGCTGCGCGCCATCGCCGAGGGTCGCCACGACGCCGTCTTCGGCGGGGCGCGCCGGGACGAGGAGAAGGCCCGGGCCAAGGAGCGGATCTTCAGCTTCCGCGACCAGTTCGGCCAGTGGGACCCCAAGTCGCAGCGGCCCGAGCTGTGGAACCTCTACAACGGGCGGCACCACAAGGGCGAGCACATCCGCGTCTTCCCGCTCTCCAACTGGACCGAGCTCGACGTGTGGAACTACATCAGCGACGAGGGGATCGACGTGCCCCCGATCTACTACGCACACCGCCGCCGGGTGTTCCAGCGCGACGGCATGCTCATGGCCGTCACCGAGCACCTCGGTCCCGCCGAGGGCGAGCCGGAGTTCGAGGCCATGGTGCGCTTCCGCACGGTGGGCGACGCCGACTGCACCGGGTGCGTCGAGTCCATGGCCGAGACGATCGACCTCGTCATCGCCGAGGTGGCCGGCACCCGCCTGACCGAGCGGGGCGCCACCCGGGCCGACGACCGCATCTCGGAGGCCGGCATGGAGGACCGCAAGCGCGAGGGGTACTTCTAGTGACCGAGCTGCTCCGCCTGGCCACGGCCGGCTCGGTCGACGACGGCAAGTCGACCCTGATCGGCCGGCTCCTCTTCGACGCCAAGGGCATCTTCGAGGACCAGCTCGAGGCCATCCGCCGCACCAGCGAGCAGCGGGGCAGCACCGAGACGGACCTGGCCCTGCTCACCGACGGGCTGCGGGCCGAGCGCGAGCAGGGCATCACGATTGACGTCGCCTACCGCTACTTCGCCACGCCCAAGCGCAAGTTCATCATCGCCGACACCCCGGGCCACACCGAGTACACCCGCAACATGGTCACGGGGGCCTCCAACGCCCACGTGTCGCTGATCCTGATCGACGCCCGCAAGGGCGTGATCGAGCAGACGCGCCGGCATGCCTTCCTGTCCTCCATGCTCGGCGTCCCGCACATGGTCGTGTGCGTGAACAAGATGGACCTGATCGACTGGGACCAGGACCGCTACGAGCGGATCAAGTCGGACTACATGGAGTTCGCGGCGAGGCTGAACGTGCACGACATCACGTTCATCCCCATCTCCGCGCTGCGGGGCGACAACGTCGTCCAGCGCTCGGAGAACATGTGGTGGTACGACGGGTCCCCGCTGCTGAACCACCTCGAGTCGGTCTACATCGGCAGCGACGAGAACTTCATCGACCCCCGCTTCCCGGTGCAGTACGTGATCCGCAGCCACACCCCGGACATGCCGGACTTCCGCGGCTACGCGGGGACGGTGGCGAGCGGGGTGCTCCGGCCCGGCGACGAGCTGCTCGTGCTCCCCTCGGGGACCACCTCGCGCATCGCCTCCATCCTCACCGCCGACGGCCCGGTGGCCGAGGCGTTCCCGCCCATGGCGGTGGTGATCACCCTCACCGACGACATCGCGGTCTCACGGGGCGACATGCTGTGCCGGCCCAACAACCGGCCGACCCTGACCTCGGACCTGGAGGCCACGGTGTGCTGGATGGACGAGCGCTCGCCACTGGCCGAGGGCCGGACCTACCTGCTCAAGCAGGGCACCCGGACGGTGCGCGCCACGGCCGAGACGCTGCAGTACCGGCTCGACATCAACGGGTTGCACCGCGACGAGCACGCAGACACGCTCGGGCTCAACGAGATCGGCCGCGTCTCGTTCCGCTCCACCGAGCCCCTGCTCGTCGACGACTACACGACCAACCGGGCCACGGGCAGCTTCATCATCATCGACCCGGCCACCAACGGTACGGTCGGCGCGGGGGTCATCCGGGTGATCGCCAGCACCCACGCCAGCCCGAACGTGGTGCGCCACGGCGGGCGGCTGACGAGGGCCGACCGCTTCGCCGCACTGGGCGCCGCGGGGGGCACCCTGCTGTTCACCGGCCTGTCGGGGGCGGGCAAGTCGACCCTCGCCTCCGCCGTCGAGGAGGCCTTCGTCAACAGCGGCCGGCCCGCCTTCCTGCTCGACGGGGACAACCTGCGCCACGGGCTGAACGGCGACCTCGGATTCTCGGACCGCGACCGCACCGAGAACGTGCGCCGGGCGGGCGAGGTGGCCCGGATGTTCGCCGAGTCGGGCGCTCTGGCGCTCATCGCGCTCATCTGCCCCTTCGAGGAGGACCGGAGCCTCATCCGCGCGCTGCACACGGACGCGGATCTCGCCTACGCGGAGATCTTCGTCGACACCTCGCTCGAGGAGTGCGAGCGCCGCGACCCGAAGGGCCTCTACGCCCGGGCCCGCTCGGGCCAGCTGCCCGGATTCACCGGCATCGACTCCACCTACGAGGTGCCGGCCCGGCCCGACATGGTGCTCGGGCCGGACTCGGGCAGCCTCGCCGAGCAGGTCTCGCGGGTTCTCGAGCTACTGGAAGACCTCCTGCGCTAGCCCGTGGCCCAGCGGGACCGCCGGCAGCGGCGAGCGGCGCAGAGCAAGGCGGACCGGGCGCACCGCTCGAGAACCTCGGCGGCACGAGGCGCCCGCCGGCCGCGCAGCCGGCGGGACCGGCGTCGCCGGACCGTGACCTGGGTGGCCGCCATCGGCCTGACCGTCGTGCTGGCCGGCGCCGCCGCGGCACCGCTGCTGTTCACCTCGTCGGGTGGCACGGGCGCGCCCGGCTCGCCGTCGCTCGCGGCGCGCACCCTGCTCCGCCTCCCCGCCGCGTCGGCGTTGGCGGAGGGCGGGGGCGCCGCCTACGTCACCGACGACCTGCGCGACCTGCTCCTCCGCGTCGAGCCGGGCCGGGGACGGGTCGAGGGCTCGGTGCACCTGGCCGGCCGGCCCACGGCGATGGTGCTGGTGGGCCGCGACCTCTGGGTGGCCGACATGGTCGACAACCAGGTCGTCGAGGTCGATGCCGGCTCGCTGCGCGCCGTGCGCAGCGTCAGCGTGCCGGCGGGCCCATCTGGGCTGGCCGTTCTCGGCGCCGACGTCTGGGTCACGTCCGTGGTCGCCAACGAGATCACGCCCATCGACACGCGGACGGGGGTGGTGGGGGCCCCGGTGGACCTGGCGGCCGGGGCGGTGCGCGTCGCCGCCGGGTTCGGGGGTTTGTGGATCACCGGCACCGCCGACACGTTGACCTACTTCGTGCCTCCGTCGGCCCGGGCCGGCGTGCCGAAGCTCGAGGGCATCACGGTCGGCAACGGTCCCATCGGGGTCGCGACCGGTGCCGGCTCGGTGTGGGTGGCCGACGCGCAGGGCGGGACGGTCTCCCGGGTGGACCCGAGCACCCTGCGAGTCCTGGACACGTACCGGGTGGGCGGCGATCCCCTCAGCGTCGGCGTCGCGAGCGGCCGGGTGTACGTGGGCGACGGCACCGCGCAGTCGGTGCGCACCGTGTACCCCGCACCCGCCTCGAAGGTGTTGGGCATCGGGACGACGCCCCGGCAGCTGCTGCCGGTGGGCGGGTCGGTGTGGGTGGCCGGTGCCAATCCCGGCCGGGTGCTCTCGGTCTCAGCGGGCTGAGCCTTCGCGGTGCCCGGCGGTGCCCGGTGGTGCCGGGCCGCTCAGCTGCCGGCCGTGACCGCTTTGAGCTCGTCGAGCGACTCGCGGATGCGTTGCGGCAGGTCCGGCCCCCTGGTCTGGTTGACCCAGCGCTCGAACGCGATCTTGAAGACGGCGATGGCCACCTCGGCGGTGAGGCTCGCAGCCGGGTCTCCGACGCCGCGTCCGCGGAGGGCGTCGGCCAGCGCCGCCGCGAGCGACGCGAGCTTTGTCAGCTCACGCTCTTGCAGCTCCGCGTTGGCCGCGATGATCCGCTGGCGTTCCCGGGCGAACGGCCGCCCCTCCTGGAGCAGCGCGCCGGCCGCTTCGAGACCGGCGGCGGCCGCGTCGATCGGCGCGAGGCCCGGCGGCGCGTCGGCCACCCCGCCGACGAGCACCTCCTGCAGCAAGCCCGCACCCCCGAACAGGACCTCTCGCTTGTCGGCGAAGTGGCGGAAGAACGTCCTCTCCGTGAGGCCCGCCCGCTGGGCGATCTCGGCCACCGTCGTCTCGTCGTACCCCCGCTCGACGTAGAGCTCCATCGCCGCCTGGTGGAGCCGGCCCCGTGCGTCGGGCTCCCATCGACCCATGCCGGCAATCTACTTGATGACAGCGGCTGACATTAGGTATAGAGTGATGTCAGTAAATGACATCGTTCGGCAGCCTCCGGGAGGCTCCCGGCGAGGCCGGTGACATCCAGGAGGTTGTGCAATGCGTATTTTCGTGACCGGCGGGTCGGGGTTCATCGGCTCCGCCGTCGTGCCGGAGCTGATCGGCGCCGGCCACCAGGTCGTCGGGCTCGCCCGCTCGGAGGGGTCTGCCGACGCACTCAGGGGCGCCGGGGCAGAGGTGGTCCGCGGCGACCTCGACGACCTCGAGTCCCTGCGCCGCGGGGCCGCCCTCGCTGACGGCGTCATCCAGCTGGCCTACAACCACGACTTCACCGACATGGCGGCGGCGGCCGAGACGGACCGGATCGCCATCGAGGCCATGGGGGCCGTGCTGGCCGGCACCGACAAGGCGTTCGTGATCACCTCGGGGACGCTCGGCCTGGCGCTGGGAGGTGCCGTGCCTGCCGGCGCGGTGGGGACGGAAGAGCAGGCGCCCGGCTCCGCTCTGCCCCGGGCCGCCTCGGAAGCCGCCGCGCTCGCGCTGGCGAGCTCCGGGGTCCGGTCCTCGGTCGTCCGTCTCGCACCGTCCGTGCACGGAGTCGGCGACCACGGCTTCGTCCCGATGTTGATCGACATCGCGCGCAAGGGCGGGGGCGTCGGCCTTCGTCGGCGACGGCGCCAACCGCTGGCCCGCCGTGCACCGGCTCGATGCGGCGCAGCTCTTCCGGTTGGCCGTGGAGGCCGCCCCGGCGGGCTCCCGGCTGCACGGGGTCGGTGACGAAGGCGTGCCGTTCCGCGAGATCGCCGGCGCCATCGGTCGCCGTCTCGACCTGCCGGTGGTCGGCATCTCCCCCGAGGAGGCGGACGCCCACTTCGGCTTCCTCGGCCTCCTCGTGTCGATCGACAACCCGACGTCGAGCGCGCAGACCCAGGAGCGCCTGGGATGGCGGCCGGTGCACAAGTCCCTGCTCGAGGACCTCGACGACGACCACTACTTCAGCACGGAGGTGACGCGATGAACGGCGCCATCTGAGCGTTCGGGCCGGGTGCGAAGGGATCCACGGCGCACGGGACCGCCCGGGCCAGAATCCAACCATGCAAGGCACCTTGGTAGTGGGCGGGACCAAGACGCCGGCGACCATCGATGCCGTCGCCGGCCTCGTGTCGGGCGTGGAGCCGTTCTGGCTCGACCTCGACGGGTTGGACGAGGAGGCGGTGCAGCTCCTCTGCGAGACGTTCCGGATCCATCCGCTGGCCGTCGAGGATGCGGAGCACTTCGGTCAGCGGCCGAAGATCGACGAATTCGACGACTTCACCTATTTCGTCGTCCACGGCGCAACCCCGGATGGGTCCGGGACGTTGGAGATGCACATCTTCTTGCTGCCCCACTCGTTGGTCACGGTGCACCGAGGGGAGTGCCCGGCCCTGGCCGACGTCTACGCGCGCATCGATCGGCACCACAGCATCGGGGACACCTCGGCCGAGGTGTCCCTGCTCTACATGATCGTCGACAGCCTGATCGACACGTTCTTCCCCGTCCTGAGCCAATTCGACGACCGCATCGATGAGCTCGAGGACGACATCCTCCGCACGCCGACGGAGGCCCAGCTCGGCGTGCTCTTCGACATGAAGCGGTCGCTGATCACCCTGCGCAAGGTCGTCACCCCCCAGCGCGACATGTTCGCCGGCCTGGCCTCGGGCGTCGTGACCCTGCCGGGAATGACGGTGGAAGCCCAGCGCTACTTCCGCGACCTCTATGACCACCTCATCCGGATCGCCGACGTCGTCGACGGCTACCGCGACCTGCTCTCGGGGGTAATGGACACGCACGTCTCCACGGTGTCGAACCGCCTGAACGTGGTGATGAAGCAGCTGACCATCATCGCCACCATCTTCCTGCCGCTGAGCTACCTCACGGGGTTCTTCGGCCAGAACTTCTCCTTCCTGATCGCGCACATCACGGGGCGCTTCCCCTTCGTCGTCTTCGGACTGGGCCTCGAAGTGGTCGCCGCGCTGATCCTGCTCTACTTCTTCCGCAAACGCGGCTGGCTGGGAGGGCCCACGGCCTAGATTCGCGTCATGGGTGTCGACGGGGCAGGGGACGGGCACACGGGGGCCGCGCCCGGAGGAGCCGGCGAGCCCGGGACCGCCGCGATCGGATGGATCTGCATCGACGCGGCCGACCCCGAGCACCTGGCCCGCTGGTGGTCACACCTCCTCGGGGGCGACCTCAGCGAGGACGCGGACGGGGACGTCACGCTGGCGGGCGGGGCCCTCCCGCTCGTGTTCCTGCGTGTCCCGGACGCCGGGGTGTCGCCGTCGAAGAACCGCCTGCACCTCGACCTGCGCGTCACCGACTACGAGGCGGCCGTGGCGCGCGCCCTGGCCCTCGGCGCGACCGCCGCCGACGACGTCTACCGGGGCGACCGCTGGCGCGTGCTGCGCGACCCCGACGGCAACGAGTTCTGCATCATCCGTCCCGGCTGACCGGGGCAGCGCTCCCGCGGCTACTCCTGGACCAGCTCGATCAGGGTGCCGAAGGACGTCTTCGGGTGCACGAAGGCCACCGTCGTGCCCCGCGAGCCGGGGCGCGGCGCCTCGTCGATCACCCGCCCGCCCGCGTCCTTGACCGCCTGGAGCGCCACCGCGCAGTCGTCGACCCGGTAGCCCACGTGGTGCAGCCCCTCGCCCTTGTTGGCCAGGTACTTGGCCACGGGCGAGTCGTCGCGCACGGGCGTCAGCAGCTGCACGTAGGAGTCCGCCACCTTGAGCAGCGCCTCCTCGACGCCGTCGGACTCGACGCGCTCGCGGTGTTCCACCGTGGCGCCGAACACCTCGCCGTACCAGGCGACGGCGGCATCGAGGTCGTTGACCGCGATGGCCACGTGGTCGATCTCGGTGAGCAGGAGGTCGCTCACGCGCCGTGCCGCCGGAACAGCGTGATGCGGTCCTCGCCCACCAGGGCCCGCAGCGCGGGGTCGTCGACGCCCAGCCCTTCGGCCGGGGCCAGGCACAGGACGCCGATCTTGCCCTCGTGCAGGTTGTGGTGCACCTGGTACGCGGCCTCGCCCACCTGCTCGAGTGGGTAGACGGCGGAGAGTGGCGGGAGCACCTTGCCGTCGCAGATCAGCTGGTTGGCGTCCCAGGCCTCGCGGTAGTTGGCGAAGTGCGAGCCCTTGATCGTCTTGAGCTTCATCCAGAGGTGGCGGTTGTCGTACTCGATCATGTAGCCGGAGGTGGCGGCGCAGGTGACGATCGTCCCCGCCCGCTTGCAGGCGAAGACCGATGCCCCCATCGTCTGGCGGCCGGGGTGCTCGAAGACGATCTCGGGCTCGCCGCCCACCAGGGTGCGGATGTTCTTGCCGAAGCGGCGCCACTCGGACTCGTCCTGGGTGTGCTCGTCGGACCAGAAGCGGTAGTTCGCCGCCTTGCGGTCGATGACGGCCTCGACGCCGAGGTCGTTGAGCAGCTTCACTTTCTCGGGCGACGACACGACGCCGATCGGCGTGCCGCCGCCGTTGAGCACGTGCTGCACCGCGTAGCTGCCGAGGCCCCCGCTGGCGCCCCACACGAGGACCTTGTCACCCTGGGTCATGCGCGCCCCGTTGGGCGAGACCAGCATGCGGTACGAGGTCGAGTTGCACAGCGCGTTGATCGCTGCCTCCTCCCAGCTCAGGTGCGCCGGCTTGGGCATGAGCTGGTTCGCCTTGACCACGGCGATGTCGGCCAGGCCGCCGAAGTTCGACTCGAAGCCCCAGATGCGCTGATTGGCCGCCAGCATCGAGTCGTCGTGCGCCGACGGGTCCTGGTCGTCGACGTAGTTGCAGTGCACCGTGACCTTGTCGCCCACCTTCCAGTTGCGCACGGCCGAACCGGTGCGCAGCACGATGCCCGCCGCGTCGGAGCCGACGACGTGGTAGTCGAGCGCGTGCCGGGCTGCCCACGGCCCCTCCTGGCCCAGCCGGTCGAGGAAGCCGAAGGTGGGCAGCGGCTCGAAGATCGACGTCCACACGGTGTTGAAGTTGATGGACGACGCCATGACGGCGATGAAGGCCTCGTCCGGGGCGAGCTCGGGCAGCGGCACCTCCTCGACGTGGAGGGACCGGCGGGGGTCCTTGTCCGCCGAGTCCAGGCCTTCGAACATGTCCACCTCGTCCCGCTTGACGATGGCGGCCCGGTAGTGATCGGGCATCTCGAGTCCGGCCAGCTCATCGGCGGTCGCGCCCGTCACTGCGGCGCTCAGGATGTCGCTCATGTGACCCGACGATAGTGGCCCGGTACGATGTGGTTTCCGACTGGTAACCAGACCGGCGGTAACCGGAGGTGCAGGGAATGGCTGAGGCCGTCATCGTGGCGGGGGCTCGTACCCCGATCGGGAAGCTGTCGGGTGGGCTGGCCGGGTTCACGGCCATGGACCTGGGCGGTTTCGCCATCGCGGAGGCGCTGTCGCGTGCCGGGGTGTCGCCCGACCAGGTCGAGTACGTGCTCATGGGCCATGTGATCCTCGCCGGCCAGGGCCAGATCACGGCCCGCCAGGCGGCGGTGAAGGCCGGCATCCCGATGTCGGTCCCGGCCAACACCATCAACAAGGTGTGCCTCTCGGGCCTGAACACGATCTACCTGGCCGACCAGATGATCCGTGCCGGCGAGGCCGACATCGTCGTCGCCGGCGGCATGGAGTCCATGACCCAGGCGCCCTACCTGCTGCCGGGCGCCCGCGCCGGCTACCGCATCGGCGACGCCGCACTGATCGACTCCATGATGTACGACGGCCTCACCGACGCCTTCGACCACATCGCCATGGGGCTCTCCACCGAGCAGCACAACGAGAAGGTCGGCATCGCACGCGAGCGCCAGGACGCCTTCGCCGCGGCCAGCCACGAGAAGGCGGCGGCGGCGATCAAGGACGGCCGGCTCGCCGAGGAGATCGTCCCGGTGCAGGTGCCCCAGCGCAAGGGCGACCCCCTCCTCGTCGACACGGACGAGGGCGTGCGGCCCGGCACCACGGCGGAGTCGCTGGCCGCGCTGAAGCCGGCCTTCACCAAGGACGGCACCATCACCGCGGGCAACGCCTCGCAGATCTCCGACGGCGCCGCCGCCGTCGTCGTGATGTCGGCGGCCAAGGCCAAGGAGCTCGGCATCGCGCCGCTCGGCCAGGTCGTCGGCTACGGCATGGTGGCGGGCCCGGACAACTCGCTGCTGACCCAGCCGTCGCGGGCCATCCTCAAGGCCGCGCAGAAGGCGGGCGTCGACGTCGGGTCCATCGACCTCTTCGAGATCAACGAGGCCTTCGCGGCGGTCGGGCTCGCCTCGGTCGACGACCTCGGCATCGACGAGGACAAGGTCAACGTGAACGGCGGCGCCATCGCGCTCGGCCACCCCGTCGGCATGTCGGGCACCCGGCTCGCGCTCACGGCGCTGCTCGAGCTGCGCCGGCGCGGTGCCTCGACCGCCGCCGTCGCGCTCTGCGGCGGGGGCGGCCAGGGCGACGCCGCCATCCTGCGCGCGCTCTGCCGAGGCGCCCGCTCCGGCGGTCTCGCTGCGCCCGGGACCTCAGGCGAGGCAGGCGGCCACCAGCAGTGCGGCGCACACCAGGTAGACGCCCGTGCAGACCTTGAACCAGGGGACCACCGTGCGCGCCCCGGTCAGCGCGGTGAGGGCGGCGAGGGCCACCAGGAGCGCGGCGGCGACCGCGTAGACCGACCGGCTCGTGGACGTGTGCGCCCCGCCCACCACGGTCACGGTGAGGACGGCCGCCGTCAGCCCCCACATCGTGAACGCCTCGGCCAACCACTCCTGCGTGATGATCCGCCGGTTGTCCGCGGTGATCGGCTCGAACCCGGCGACGACCCTCCCGGTGGGGGCCACGTGGGCCACGCCCCACAACGCGACGACGACGGCTGCGGTCACGGCCAGGGTGGTCGCCATGACCTCCATGGTGGGCACGGTTTGCCGTCCTCGACCAGGGTCGAAGGTCAGGTGCCGCGTGGTTCCCCGGTCCCGCCCCTTCAGCCCGCGCCGTACGGCGGCGCCAGCAGCGTGACCAACTTGGCCGCCCCGGGCGCCACGTCGGCCCAGCGGTCGCCCTTGAAGGCGTAGACGCCCAGCGCGCAGGTGGGGAAGCCGTGCCGCACCGCCACCGAGTGGCCCTTCTTGTCGCGCGGCGACAGCAGGTCCCGCGACAGGGATTGCGCCGTGGGGTTGTGCCCGACCACCATGGCCGCCTCGACCTCGTCGGGCAGCGCGCGCACGATGGCGAGCACCTCGTCGGGATCGGCGCCGTAGAGCTCGTCCACGAGGCGGACCTCGGGTGGCTCCGCCATGTCCGCCAGCACCAGCTCGGCCGTCTGCGCCGTGCGGGCCGCCGGGGAGACCAGTGCGACCTGCGGCAGGGGGACACCCTTGAGCGCGGGCCCCAGCCCTCGGCCGTCCCCCGCGAAGAGCCGCCCGAGCGCCTTGGCTTCGCGCCGTCCCCGGGGGTGCAGGACGCGGTCGAAGTCCGTGCCGCCCGGGGGCGGGTCGGTCACCGCCTTGGCGTGCCGGAGCAGCCACAGAGTGCGGGAGCCCTTCGGGTGGGCCGCCATCAGCCCAGGGCGAACGCCCTGTGCAAGCTGCGCACGGCCCGCTCGACGTCGTCTTCGGCCACGATGCACGAGGTCCGGATCGTCGAGGTGGAGATCATGTCGATGTTGATCTGCTCGTCGGCCAGCGTCTCGAACATGGTGGCCGCGATGCCGGGGTGCGACTTCATGCCCACCCCGACGAGCGAGACCCGGGCCACATCGGCGTCGGCGGTCACCCCGGACGCGCCCAGCTCGTCGGCATGGGCCTGCGACGTCTCGACCGCCACGGCGAGATCGGCGTTCGGCACGGTGAAGGAGATGTCGGTGGTCCCGTGGACGGACGTGTTCTGCACGATCATGTCCACGTTGATCGACTTGTCGGCCAGCGCCCGGAACAGCCGGGCGGCCACGCCGGGCCGGTCCGGCACCCCGCTGACGGTGACCTTGGCCTCCGAGGTGTCGTGGGTCACGGCGGTGACGACGGCTTCTTCCATGTCTGCATCCTCCTCCACCACCCAGGTGCCCGGCTCCCAGGTGAAGCTGCTGCGCACGTGCAGCGGGACGTTGTGGTTGCGGGCGAACTCGACGGCCCGCAGCATCAGGACCCGGCCCCCGGTCGCCGCCATCTCGAGCATCTCGTCGAACGAGATCCGGTTGATGCGGTGCGCCTCGGGCACGATCCGGGGATCGGCGGTGAACACGCCGGTGACGTCGGTGTAGATCTCGCAGGCGTCGGCGCCGAGGACGGCCGCCAGCGCCACGGCCGTGGCGTCGGACCCGCCGCGGCCGAGCGTCGTGATCTCGCGCTCCGCCGAGACGCCCTGGAACCCCGCCACGACGGGCACCTTCCCGGCGGCCAGCGCCTCGCGCAGCCGGTCGCCCTTGACCTCCTTGATCTTGGCCCGGGTGTGGTCGTTGTCGGTGATGATGCCGACCTGGCTCCCGGTGAAGGAGGCGGCGTCGACCCCGAGGTCGGCCAGCGCCATGACCAGCAGCGACATGGAGATCCGCTCCCCGGTGCTCACGAGCATGTCGTACTCGCGCGGCGGTTGGGTGGCGCTGACCGAGTTGGCCAGGTGGATCAGGTCGTCGGTGGTCTTGCCCATGGCGCTGACCACGGCGACCACGTCGGAGCCCTGCCGGCGGGTCCGGGCGATGTGGTCGGCCACGGCACGGATCCGCTCGGCGTCGCCGACCGAGGTACCCCCGAATTTCTGGACGACCAGCGGCATCCGGACGAGGCTACAGACTGCACGGCGCCCGATCGCCCCGGCCGGCGGGAGCGCGGCGCTCCCGGGGCGCCCGGCCGTGCCTGCGGGGCCCGGGGGCGATCCGAGGCCGCCCCGGGATTGGGTAGGGTCTCGGGCCGTGCCCAGCGACAAGCGAGCCCGCCAACGCGCCGCGAGGGAGGCCCGGCTCGCCGCCGAGGCCAAGCGGCAGAAGCGCCGCCAGCAGATCCGCAACGTGATCCTCGTCGTGGTCGCCGGGGCCGCATCGTCGGGATCGCCTCGCGGTCTCCAGCGGGAACAACACGCCCGAAGTCCAAGACCACACGAGCACGACGGCCGCCACGGGCAACGCCAGGCTGCAGGCCCAGGCCGACGCGGTCGCGGTCAAGGCCGGCTGCCCGGCCGCACCAAGACCCGCGTGAACACGCAGACCTACGCCGCGCCCCGCCCATGACCATCGACACCACCAAGACCTACACGGCGACGGTCAAGACGACCGGCACCTTCGCCATCACGCTCGACGCCAAGACGGCGCCCCAGACGGTCAACAACTTCGTGTTCCTGGCCGAGAAGGGCTACTTCAACTGCGTCATCTTCCACCGGGTCATCCCGGGCTTCATGGACCAGACCGGCGACCCGACCGGCACGGGCACCGGCGGCCCGGGCTACACCATCCCCGACGAGTACCCGCCCAAGGCCGCCAACGCGGCCCCGCAGTACCCGCTGGGCTCGGTGGCCATGGCCAACACCGGGCCACCGCCCCACACGGGTGGCAGCCAGTTCTTCATCGTCACCGGGCCCCAGGGCGAGTCCCTGCCCAACGCCTACACCCTGTTCGGATCGGTCACCTCGGGTATGAACGTCGTCGACAAGATCAACCAGCAAGGCGACGCAGCCCTCGGCCGGCACCCCGCCCGACGTCACCCAACGCATCCTCTCCGTCACCATCAACCAATCGTCATGACGCCCAGACCATGGCCACCCCCACCGAACCCGCCGCCGACGGCTCCAGCCCCCAGCAGCGCAAATTCGACGGAGAGCCGCCGATGTTCATCGACACCGACCAAGCGCTACGTGGCCACCATGGTGACCTCGCAGGGCACGATGGTCATCGCCCTCGACCCGCTGGCCGCGCCGAGGACGGTCAACAGCTTCGTGTTCCTGGCCCGCTACCACTACTTCGACGGCATCGTGTTCCACCGCATCATCCCGGGCTTCGTGCTCCAGGGCGGCGACCCGACCGGCTCGGGCTCGGGCGGCCCGGGCTACCGCTTCGCCGACGAGCTGCCGGCCGCCGGCCGCTACCAGGTGGGCTCGCTGGCCATGGCCAACGCCGGGCCCGACACCAACGGCAGCCAGTTCTTCGTCATCACCGGCCCCGACGGCGTCCGCCTGCCCCCGCTCTACTCCCTCTTCGGCGAGGTGGTCTGCGGCCTCGACGTGGTCGAGCCATCGACGCCGTCGGCACCCGCCGGGGAGCCCGACCGAGCGGTGATGATCGAGACGTCACCATCGAGGAGAAGGACTGACCGGCTCAGCGGCGGCTCGATCGGACGTGGCCCTCAGTCCGGCAGCGCGTCGAGCCCCTCGGTCTGCGCGCCCCCGACGAAGACCAGGGCGTGCCCGCCCCCTGGAGCGCCAGCCCCGCCGCCGTCCCGGATCAGCGCGGTGCGCGCGGGGAGCGCCACCACGGGCAGCGCCGCCGGCGCCATGCCACCGTGCGCTCGAGCTTCTGGCCGTGGGCGTCGTCGTGCTCGTCGCCGAAGTGGGGGATCACGGCAGGTTGCTCGACCAGCCCGAGGCCGAGGGTCAGCGCGCCGCCGCGCGGGTCCGACCATGGGGTCGGTCAGCACCATGGCCCCCGCCCCGGCCCCGCCACGACCGCCCCGGCCGCGAAGGCCCGGCGGAGCGCCTCGAAGACGGCGGACTTCTTCAGCACCGCGCGCAGGTGCAGGGGCGAGCCCCCGGCCAGGTAGATGAAGCGGGCCCCCGCGACGGCTGGCCGCCATGCCCGGCGTCCTCGGCCGACGGCCCGGTCCAGCACCATCAGCCCCTCGACCTGCGCCCCCGAGCGGCCCGAACCACTCGGCCGCCCGGAGCACGACCCGCTCGGGGTGCTGGTAGGCCGCCGCGGTCGGCAGGACCAGGACGTCGTCCCCGCCCGACGCCGCCAGCAGGGTGGCGTCGAAGGTGCAGCCCTCGGTCCATTCGTCGCCCCCGACCAGGGCCAGCGTGCCGGTCGTGTCCATGGCGCCACTCTTGCACGCGCGCGGCCTGGCCCCCTCGCTTCGACGGCCGCTGGTTACCCGCCGGTAAGCTTCGCGGCCATGTCGATCACCGGGTGGGAATCGTCGGTTCGGGGATCATGGGCTCGGGCATCGCCGAGGTGGCCGCGGCCGGCGGGCACGAGGTGGTGCTGCGCAGCCGGAGCCAGGCGGCGGCCGACGCCATGGTGGCCGGCCTGGCCAAGTCGCTGGCCAAGCAGGTGGAGAAGGGCAAGCGCACCGACGCCGAGGCGGCCGAGATCTCGGCGCCGGGTGCACGCCACCACCCACCTCGGCGAGCTGGTCGACGTCGACCTGGTGATCGAGTCGGTGGTGGAGGACCTCGCGGTCAAGAAGGACCTCTTCGCCGAGCTCGACAGCATCTGCAAGCCCGAGACGATCCTCGCCACCAACACCTCCACCCTGCCGGTGGTCGAGATGGCGATGGCGACCGGCCGGCCCGACCTGGTCTGCGGCATCCACTTCTTCAACCCGGCGCCGGCCATGGCGCTCGTCGAGGTCGTGCGGCCCATCACGGCCAGCGACGCCACCGTCGCCGCCGCCGTCGCCTTCGCCGGGCGCCTGCGGCAAGGACCCCGTCGAGGTGAAGGACCAGGCCGGCTTCATCGTGAACGCGCTGCTCTTCCCCTACCTCAACAACGCCGTGCGCCTGCTCGAGCAGGGCGTCGCCACCAGGGAGGGCATCGACGCCGCCATGAAGGGCGGGTGCGGCTTCCCGATGGGCCCCTTCGCGCTGCTCGACCTCGTCGGGCTCGACACGTCGCTGGCCATCCTCGACGCCCTCTACGACGAGTACCGCGACCCCAACTACGCGGCGGTGCCGCTCCTGCGCCGCCTGGTGGCCGCCGGGCAGCTCGGCCGCAAGTCCAAGAAGGGCTTCTACGACTACAGCCGCTAGCCCGCGCGGCGACGGCGGCCGGGGCGGGCAGAATGGTGGTGCACCCCACCCTCGGGAGGTGAATTGCATGGCTACCGACCCGCAGCGTGACACGCCGTGGGTGATGCGCACCTACTCGGGCCACTCGACCGCGCGGGCCTCCAACGAGCTCTACCGCACCAACCTGGCCAAGGGCCAGACCGGGCTCTCCATCGCCTTCGACCTGCCGACCCAGACCGGCTACGACCCCGACGCCGCCCGAGGCGGCCGGGGAGGTCGGCAAGGTCGGCGTCCCCGTCGCCCACCTCGGCCACATGCACGAGCTGCTCGACGGGCATCCCGGTGGCGGACATGAACACCTCCATGACGATCAACGCCACGGCGGCCTGGCTGCTCGGCCTCTACGTCGCCCACGCGCGAGGACATGGGCGTCGACCCGGCGCTGCTGGCGGGCACCACCCAGAACGACATCGTGAAGGAGTACCTCAGCCGCGGCACCTACATCTTCCCGCCCGGCCCGAGCCTGCGGCTCACCGTCGACACCATCGCCTACACGGTGCGCCACGTGCCCAAGTGGAACCCGATCAACGTCTGCAGCTACCACCTGCAGGAGGCGGGGGCCACCCCGGTCCAGGAGATCGCCTACGCGCTGGCCACGGCCATCGGCGTGCTCGACGGCGTGCGCGCCTCGGGCAAGGTCGACGACGGCGAGCTGCCCGGCCGTGGTCGGCCGCATCAGCTTCTTCGTGAACTCGGCGTCCGCTTCGTCGAGGAGACCTGCAAGATGCGGGCCTTCACCCAGCTGTGGGACCGCATCTGCCGCGAGCGCTACGGGGTCGAGGACCCCAAGCTCCGCCGCTTCCGCTACGGCGTGCAGGTCAACTCGCTCGGCCTGACCGAGCAGCAGCCCGAGAACAACGTGCAGCGCATCGTCCTCGAGACCCTCGGCGTCACGCTGTCCAAGAGCGCCCGGGCCCGCGCCATGCAGCTGCCGGCGTGGAACGAGGCCCTCGGGCTGCCCCGGCCGTGGGACCAGCAGTGGTCGCTGCGGATGCAGCAGGTGCTGGCCTTCGAGTCGGACCTGCTCGAGTACGGCGACATCTTCGAGGGCTCGGTCGTGATCGAGGCCAAGACGGCCGAGCTGGCCGAGGCGGCCTGGGCCGAGCTGGCCGACGTGCGAGGCGCTGGGCGGCGCCTTCGAGGCCATCGACGAGCTGAAGCGGCGCCTGGTGCGCAGCCAGGCCGAGCGCGTCCGCCGCATCGAGACGGGCGAGCAGAAGGTGGTCGGCGTCAACTGCTTCACCGAGACCGCGCCCTCGCCGCTCGCTCGGCGACGGCGAGATCGAGAACATCCTGCAAGGTCGACCACCGCGTCGAGGCCGAGCAGATCGCCGACGTCGAGCGCTGGCGGGCCGAGCGCGACGGCGCCGCCGTGCGCGCGGGCGCTCGACGAGCTGCGCCGGGTCGCCGACGACGACGGCGCCGACGGCAACGTCATGGAGGCCACCATCGCCCTGGCCCACGCCGGCGGCACGACCGGGGAGTGGGCCGGCGCGCTGCGCGAGGTGTTCGGCGAGTTCCGGGCCCCGACCGGCGTCAGCGGCGGGGTGGGCCGCCGGGGCGACGAGCTCGCGCCGGTCCGGCGTCCGCACCAAGGCGCTGGCCGAACGCACGGGCGGGCCGCCCCGCCTCCTCGTGGCCAAGCCCGGGCCTCGACGGGCACTCGAACGGGGCCGAGCAGATCGCCGTGGCGGCGCGCGACGCCGGCTTCGAGGTGATCTACCAGGGCATCAGGCTCACCCCGGACCAGATCGTGGCGGCCGCCCGCGACGAGGACGTCGACATCGTGGGGCTGTCCATCCTGTCGGGCTCCCACCTCGAGCTGGTGCCCGACGTGCTCGACCGCCTGCGCGCCGCCGGCAGCACGCGCCGCCGTCGTCGTGGGCGGCATCATCCCGCCCGACGACGCCGAGCTCCTGCTGGGCAAGGGCGTGGCGGCCGTCTACACGCCGAAGGACTACTCCTTCGACCGCATCATGGAGGACCTGGTGGCGCTGGCCGAGCGCCAGCGCGCCGCCACGCCCGCGGCGAGCCGGGCCATCTCCCGCCACGTGACCGGGACCGCTCCGAGCTCGATGGCGCGCCGCGGAGGCTCTCGGGCACGTCGTAGTGGTTCAGTGCCGCCGAGCGCCGGTGGCGCTGGTAGCCGCGGGGCGGGATGCCGAGGGCGGCGGCCATGGCGTGCAGCTCGGCGGGGTCGTCCGCCAGCAGGTGGGACCAGCGGTCGGCGCGGTCGCGCACCGTGGCCCGCTGGCGCCAGTCGTCGACGTAGACGGTCAGCGGCGGGCCCAGGGACGGTCGCGCCGCAGGGGCACGGGCTTGTGCCACCAGCGCCCGCTGAAGCGCCAGGGCTCGTGCACCGGGTCGTGCTCGTCGGCCGGCGCCGGGCGGGGCCAGGCCAGCTGGACCGCGGCGGTGATGGCGGCCAGCACGGCGGGGTCGGGCTCCGGGCGCGCGGCCGCAGGCGCGAGCCGGTCGGGGTCGACGGCGCAGCGTCACAGCGGCACGTTGCCGTGCTTGCGCCGCGGCAGCTCCTCGCGCTTGGAGGCCAGGATGTCGAGGCTGCGGCAGATGACGCGCGCGGGTGTCCGCCGGCGAGATCACGTCGTCGATGTAGCCGCGCTCGGCCGCGATGTAGGGGTTGGCGTAGCGCTCGGTGTACTCGTCGATAAGCTCGGCCCGCCGCTTGGCCGGGTCGGCCGCCTCGGCCAGCTCGCGCCGGTAGACGATCTCGACGGCGCCGTTCGGGCCCATGACCGCCAGCTCGGCCGAGGGCCAGGCGAACGCGAGGTCGGCCCCGATCGACTTGGAGTTCATGACGACGTAGGCGCCGCCGTACGCCTTGCGGGTGATGATCTGGATGCGGGGCACGGTCGACTCGCAGTACGCGTAGAGCAGCTTGGCCCCGTGGCGGATGATGCCGCCGTACTCCTGGTCGGTGCCGGGCATGAAGCCCGGGCACGTCGACGAAGGTCAGCAGCGGGATGTTGAACGCGTCGCAGGTGCGCACGAAGCGGGACGCCTTCTCCGACGAGTCGATGTCGAGCACGCCGGCCAGCACGGCGGGCTGGTTCCCCACGATGCCGACGACGCGGCCGTTCATGCGGGCGAAGCCGCAGGTGATCGACATGGCCCAGTGGCGGTGCACCTCGAGGTACTCGCCGTCGTCGACGACGGCCGTGATGACGCGCTTCATGTCGTAGGGCTGGTTGGGCGAGGTGGGCAGGAAGTCGATCAGCTCGGTGACGTCGCGGTCGGGCTCGTCGCCCGTCGGCTCGACGGGGGGCTCCTCGAGGTTGTTGGAGGGCAGGAACGAGAGCAGGTGGCGCACCTCGTCGAGGCAGGCCTTCTCGTCGGGCGCGACGAAGGTGGCGACGCCCGACTTGGTGGCGTGGCTCATGGCGCCGCCGAGCTCCTCGAGCGTGACGTCCTCGCCCGTCACCGTCTTCACGACGTCGGGGCCGGTGATGAACATGTGCGAGGTGCCCTGCACCATGAAGATGAAGTCGGTCATGGCCGGTGAGTAGACGGCGCCGCCGGCGCAGGGGCCGAGGATCACGCTGATCTGGGGGATGACGCCCGACGACGTGACGTTGCGGTGGAAGATCCCGCCGTAGGAGTGCAGCGAGACCACCCCCTCCTGGATCCGGGCGCCCGCGCCGTCGTTGAGGCCGATCATCGGGACCCCGGTGGAGGCGGCGAGGTCCATCACCTTGTGGATCTTCTCGGCGAAGACCTCGCCCAGCGCCCCGCCGAAGACGGTGAAGTCCTGGCTGAAGATGCACACCCGCCGGCCGTCGATGGTGCCGAAGCCGGTGACGACGCCGTCGGTGTAGGGCCGGTTGTCCTCCAGCCCCATGCCGTGGGCCCGGTGCCGGGCCAGCATGTCGAGCTCCTGGAACGACCCCTCGTCGAGCAGGTACTCGATCCGCTCGCGGGCGGTCAGCTTCCCCTTGGCGTGGTGGCGCTCGACGGCCCGGGGGCTCCCGGCGTGGAGGGCCTCGTTCTTGCGTTCGGCCAGGTCGGCCAGGCGTTCGGCCATGGAGTGTTCCATGGGCCGAGGCTAACGCTCCGCGGGGAGGGCCCGAAATTGGGACCGTAAGACTCCCGAGTGGAACCCGTTCTCATCCCAAACGGAAGAAACCTGGTCTGACCAGGGGACTCAGCTACCAGATGTTCGAGAGCCTGCTCATCCTGGCCGTCGTCGCCATAGGGGGCGCCTCGGTCTGCAGCGGCGCCCTGGCCGGCGGCCTGGCGCTCGGGTTCCTGCCCGCCAACGCCCAGGACGCCTTCATCGGCGCCGGCACGATCGTCCTGGCCTTCTACTCCGACGGCGTGCTGCCCCTCGTCTACTCGCGGACGAACCGCTGGTGGAGCAGGCTCACCGCTCCGGGCCCCGCAGCGGTGCCCTTGGCCGGCGAGGAGCGGGCGGGGGCCCTCGCCGGTTCCCGGGCGGCCTGAACCGGACGGTCCCGGAACCCGTCCCGCGCCGCGCGATTGTCGGACCCCCAGGTAGCCGCTATCATTTAACTCCTGCCTTGTGCGGCTCCGGCCGGCGCGCGAGCGCCACGCACAAGGAGTCACAATTTTCGTATCGAGAGGTAGCGCGTGCCCACAATCGCCCAGCTCGTCCGCAAGGGACGGGAGGCCAAGGTGTCCAAGACCAAGACCCCCGCCCTGAAGGGCGCGCCCCAGCGGCGGGGCGTGTGCACCCGGGTCTACACGACGACGCCCAAGAAGCCGAACTCGGCGCTGCGCAAGGTGGCCCGCGTCCGCCTGTCCTCGGGCGTGGAGATCACCGCCTACATCCCCGGTGTGGGCCACAACCTCCAGGAGCACTCCATCGTCCTCGTCCGCGGCGGGCGTGTGAAGGACCTGCCGGGCGTGCGCTACAAGGTCGTCCGCGGGGCGCTCGACACCTCGGGCGTGCGCGAGCGCAGCCAGGCCCGCAGCCGCTACGGCGCCAAGAAGGAGTCATAGCCCATGCCCCGTAACGGACCCGCCACCCGCCGTGAGCTCGCCCCGGACCCGGTCTACCGCTCCGTGCTCGTCACCCAGGTGGTCAACAAGATCCTCTCGCGCGGCAAGCGCACCCTGGCCGAGCGCATCGTCTACAACGCCCTCGAGCAGGTGCAGGAGAAGTCCGGCGGCGACCCCGTCGCCGCGCTCAAGCGCGCCGTCGAGAACACCCGTCCCGAGGTCGAGGTGAAGTCCCGGCGCGTCGGCGGCGCCACCTACCAGGTGCCGGTCGAGGTGCGGCCGCGGCGCGCCACCACGCTGGCCATCCGCTGGCTGACCACCTACTCGCGCCAGCGCCGGGAGAAGACCATGGCCGAGCGCCTGGCCGGCGAGATCCTCGATGCCTCCAACAACATCGGGACTTCGGTGAAGCGCCGCGAGGACATGCACAAGATGGCGGAGTCGAACCGCGCCTTCGCCCACTACCGCTGGTAGTGGGGGCGGTACCGCTGCGCCATGGCTGAGGCTCTCCCCACCCGCGACTTCCCGCTGGCCAAGACCCGCAACATCGGGATCATGGCCCACATCGACGCGGGCAAGACCACGACGACCGAGCGCATCCTCTACTACACCGGTCGCAACTACAAGATCGGCGAGGTGCACGAGGGCGCCGCCACCATGGACTGGATGGTCCAGGAGCAGGAGCGCGGCATCACCATCACCTCGGCCGCCACCACGTGCAGCTGGCGCGACAACTGGATCAACATCATCGACACCCCCGGCCACGTGGACTTCACGGTCGAGGTGGAGCGCTCGCTGCGCGTCCTCGACGGCGCGGTGGCCGTGTTCGACGCCGTGGCCGGCGTGGAGCCCCAGACCGAGACGGTGTGGCGCCAGGCCAACAAGTACAACGTCCCGCGCATCTGCTTTGTCAACAAGATGGACCGCATCGGCGCCGACTTCGAGCGCACGGTGCAGATGATCCGCGACCGCCTCGATGCGCTGCCGGCGGTGATCCAGCTCCCCATCGGGGCCGAGTCCGAGTTCAAGGGCGTCATCGACCTGCTCGAGGAGAAGGCCCTGGTGTGGTCCTCGGACATGGGCGAGGAGTGGGAGACCCTCGAGGTCCCCGACTCCATGGCGTCCGAGGTCGAGGACGCCCGGCACCAGCTCATCGACGTCGTCTCCAACTTCGACGACACCATCATGGAGAAGTACCTGGCCGAGGAGCCCATCACGGCGACCGACCTGCGCCGGGCGCTGCGCACGGCGACGCTCGAGGCCGCCGTGGTCCCGGTGCTGTGCGGGTCGGCCTTCAAGAACAAGGGCGTGCAGCCGATGCTCGACGCCGTCGTCGACTACCTGCCCAGCCCGCTCGACCTGCCGCCCACCCAGGGGCACCGGCCGAACCACCCCGAAGACGTCGAGGAGCGCAAGGCCGACGACAGCGACGCGTTCTCGGCGCTGGCCTTCAAGATCATGACCGACCCCTTCGTCGGCAAGCTGACCTACATCCGTGTCTACTCGGGCACGCTCACCAAGGGCTCGTCGGTCCAGAACTCCACCAAGGACAAGAAGGAGCGGGTCGGCCGCATCCTGCAGATGCACGCCAACCACCGCGAGGACAAGGACGCCATCTTCGCCGGCGACATCATGGCCGTCGTCGGGCTCAAGAACACCACGACCGGTGACACGCTGTGCGAGGCGGGCCACCCGATCGTGCTGGAGGCGCTCACCTTCCCCGAGCCCGTGATCCACGTGGCCGTGGAGCCCAAGACGAAGGCCGACCAGGACAAGCTGTCCCGCGCGCTGTACGCGCTGAGCGAGGAGGACCCGACCTTCCGCGTCCGCTCGGACGAGGAGACGGGCCAGACCGTGATCTCGGGCATGGGCGAGCTGCACCTCGAGGTCCTGGTCGACCGCATGCTGCGGGAGTTCTCGGTCGACGCCAACGTGGGCAAGCCGCAGGTGGCCTACCGCGAGACCATCCGCAAGCCGATCGAGAAGGTGGAGGAGCGCTACGTCCGCCAGACCGGTGGCCGCGGCCAGTACGGCCACGTGGTCATCAGCGCCGAGCCGACCGGCCCCGGCGGCGGCTACGAGTTCATCGACAAGATCACCGGCGGCGTCATCCCGAAGGAGTACATCCCCTCGGTCGACGCCGGGATTCAGGAGGCCCTCACGGCCGGCGTGCTGGCGGGCTACCCGACCGTCGACGTGCGGGTCACGCTCACCTACGGGTCCTACCACGACGTGGACTCCTCGGAGATGGCCTTCAAGATCGCCGGCTCCATGGCGATCAAGAAGGCGCTGCGGGCGGCCAGCCCGGTGCTCCTCGAGCCCGTGATGGCGGTCAACGTGACGACTCCCGACGACTACGTGGGCGACGTGATGGGCGACCTCTCGTCCCGGCGGGGCCGGGTCGGGACGATGGAGCAGCAGGGGACCAGCCACGTGATCAACGCGCAGGTACCGCTGGCCGAGATGTTCGGCTACGCTACTGACCTGCGTTCGCGCACCCAGGGTCGCGCCACGTACACGATGCAGTTCGAGTCGTACAACGAAGTGCCCGAGTCGATCTCCAAGGAGATCATCGCCCGGGCGCACGGCGAATAGGCCCGGCCGACCGGCCCGGCCCCCCGCCACACACCACAGCACCAGCAGACGAATCGCAGTAGACACTGATCGCAATAGAGACAGACAGCGTCGGGGCCACGGTGGCCCCGACCACTAGCAGGGAGTAGCGAGGCGATGGCCAAGCAGAAGTTCGAGCGCACCAAGCCCCACGTGAACGTCGGGACGATGGGCCACATCGACCATGGCAAGACGACGCTGACGGCGGCCATCACCAAGGTGCTGTCCGAGCGCAACCCCAACACCTCGTTCACCAAGTTCGACGAGATCGACAAGGCGCCCGAGGAGAAGCAGCGCGGCATCACGATCACGATCGCCCACGTCGAGTACGAGACCGACAAGCGGCACTACGCCCACGTCGACATGCCGGGCCACGCCGACTACATCAAGAACATGATCACCGGCGCCGCCCAGATCGACGGCGCCATCCTGGTGGTCTCGGCCGCCGACGGCCCGATGCCCCAGACCCGTGAGCACGTCCTCCTGGCCCGCCAGGTCGGCGTGCCCTACATCGTGGTGGCGCTGAACAAGGCCGACATGGTCGACGACGAGGAGCTGCTCGAGCTGGTCGAGTTGGAGGTGCGCGAACTGCTGGACCAGTACGAGTTCCCCGGCGAAGACACCCCGATCATCCGGGTCAGCGCGTTGAAGGCCCTGGAGGGCGACCCCGAGTGGAGCGAGAAGATCGTCGAGCTCATGGACGCCGTCGACGACTACATCCCCGAGCCCGAGCGCGACGTCGACAAGCCCTTCCTGATGCCGGTCGAGGACGTCATGTCCATCACCGGCCGCGGCACCGTGGTGACCGGCAAGGTGGAGCAGGGCATCGTCAAGGTGGGCGAGGAGGTCGAGATCGTCGGCCTGGCCCCGACCCAGAAGACGACGGTGACCGGCGTCGAGATGTTCCGCAAGCTGCTCGACGAGGGCCGCGCCGGCGACAACATCGGCGCCCTGCTGCGGGGAACCAAGAAGGAGGACGTCGAGCGCGGCCAGGTGCTGTGCAAGCCCGGCTCCATCACCCCGCACACGCAGTTCGAGGCCACCGTCTACGTGCTCAACAAGGAGGAGGGCGGCCGCCACAAGCCGTTCTTCACCAACTACCGCCCGCAGTTCTACTTCCGCACCACGGACGTGACGGGCACGATTCAGCTGCCCGAGGGCACCGAGATGGTGATGCCGGGCGACAACACCGACATGACCGTCGAGCTGGGCAAGCCCATCGCCATGGACGAGGGGCTGCGCTTCGCCATCCGTGAGGGTGGCCGCACGGTCGCCTCGGGCCGCGTCGTCAAGATCCTCAAGTAGCGACGGACCGACCCGAGCGAGAGCAGGCACCGACACCATGGCCGACGGCCCGAAGCAGAAGATCCGCATCAGGCTGAAGGCCTACGACCACGAGATCCTCGACCAGTCGACGGAGAAGATCGTCCAGACGGTCCTCCGCACGCAGGCCAAGGTCCTCGGGCCGGTCCCGCTGCCGACCGACAAGCACCGCTACACGGTGATCCGGTCGCCGCACAAGTACAAGGACTCCCGCGAGCACTTCGAGATGCGGGTCCACAAGCGCCTGGTCGACATCGTCGAGCACACGCCCAAGACGGTCGACTCGCTCCAGCGGCTGGACCTGCCGGCGGGCGTGGACATCGAGATCAAGATCCAGACGGCCTGACGGCCGGACGGCCCCGCCCACCTGCCCGGACGCCTGGCAGGGGGGTCGGACCATGGTGTAACCTCGCGGGCCACCGAATTCGGCTGCTCGGGGGCACCACAGCGGCACCACGGTGCTGCGGACGACAACAGACGTGCGTGACAGCCGGCCCCAGGGCCGGGACCTCACGCCGAACCATTCGAGCGCTCCGCTCGGGATTCCCGGGCGGAGCGTTGGCATGCGCAGGGGGCACCCGCGCAGGAAGAGGACACGTGGCAAGGAAGGCGATCGTCGGCGAGAAAGTCGGCATGACCCAGGTCTGGGACGACCAGAACCGCGCCGTACCGGTGACGGTGCTGAAGGTCGCGCCCGTGCGCGTGGTCCAGGTCAAGACGCCCGAGACCGACGGCTACGCCGCCCTGCAGGTGACCTGGGGCTTCCGGCGCAACTCCACGCTGACCAAGCCCCAGCTCGGGCACTACGCCAAGGCCGGCGTGAACCCCGGGCGGGCGCTGGTCGAGCTCCGGCTCGACGACGTGGCCGACTACACGGTGGGCCAGGAGCTGGCGGCGGACCTGTGGGAGGCCGGCGAGCGCGTCGACGCCATCGCGGTCTCCAAGGGCAAGGGCTTCGCCGGTGGCATGAAGCGGCACAATTTCAAGGGCCAGGGCGCCTCGCACGGCAACCACCGCAGCCACCGCGTCCCGGGCTCCATCGGCGCCTGTGCCACCCCGTCCCGTGTCTTCAAGGGCACCAAGATGGCGGGGCAGCTCGGGGGCACCCAGGTCACCGCGCTGAACCTCGAGGTGGTCTCGACCGACGCCGAGCGCGAGCTGGTGCTCGTCAAGGGGGCCGTCCCCGGCGCCCGCGGCAGCGTCGTCGTGCTGCGCGACTCGGTCAAGACCCCGTCCAAGGCCGGGAGGTCCCGATGACGGCGACCGCGACCGGCACCGTGCGCGACGGCACCGTGCTCCGCCACACGGCCAAGAAGGACCGCCCCGCTCCCGTCACCCGCACGGTCACCCGGCGCAACGCCGCCGGCCACGACCTGGGCACCGTGGAGCTGGAGCCGACCATCTTCGGCCTCGAGCCCAACCTGGCCGTGCTGCACCAGGTCGTCACGGCGCAGCTGGCGGCCAGCCGGGCCGGGACGCAGTCCACGCTGACCAGGGCAGAGGTGCGCGGCGGCGGCGCCAAGCCGTTCCGCCAGAAGGGCACCGGTAGGGCCCGCCAGGGGAGCAGCCGCTCGCCGTCCATGAGCGGCGGCGGCGTGGCGCTCGCCCCCAAGCCGCGCAGCTACGCGCAGCGCACGCCCAAGAAGATGGTCCGCCTGGCCCTCCTCTCCGCGTTGAGCGACCGGGCCGACATCGGCCGCATCGCCCTGATCGACGACTGGAAGATCACGGAGCCCAAGACCAAGGACGGGGCCACCGTCCTGCGCAAGCTGAAGCTGACGGGCAGCGTCCTCGTGATCCTGGCCAACGACGAGATCAACGTGGCGCTCTCCTTCCGCAACCTGCCCGGGATCCACTTCACGACCTTCGCGGAGCTCTCGGCCCACGACGTCCTGCGGGCCGACTGGCTGCTCTTCTCGGACCGCACGCTGCCCACGGCCGTGTCGGACTTCTCCGGGACGCACCTCGTCGAGGACTCGGAGCCGGCGCCGGCCGCACAGGCCGCGGTCGCCGACGTGGAGACGACCGACACCGAGCCCGCGGCCGAGGAGGCCGCGCCGGCCAAGCCCAGGGCGCGGGCGACCAAGCGGGCCAGGGCCGTGGCCGAGCCCGAGCCTGGGTCGGCATCGGAGACAGAGGTCGCGGCCTCGACGGAGGACCCGAACGTGAAGGCCGACACCGATGCGTGACGCCATGGCCGTGCTGATCCGCCCGGTGGTCTCCGAGAAGAGCTACGCGCTCATGGACCAGAGCGTCTACGTCTTCATCGTGGACCCCCGCGCCACCAAAATAGAGGTGCGCCACGCCGTCGAGCAGGCCTTCGGCGTGCGGGTCACCAACGTCAACACGCTGAATCGCAAGGGGAAGGCGACGCGCAACCGGCGCACCAACGTGAAGGGCAAGCGCCCGGACACCAAGCGGGCCATCGTGACGCTCCACCCCGACGACTCCATCGACCTCTTCGATCGCTGATCAGGAACTGCCATGCCACTTCGCACACGAAAGCCCACCAGCCCCGGACGCCGGTTCCAGACCGTCTCGGACTTCTCTGAGATCACCCGCGACCGTCCCGAGAAGTCCCTGCTCGCGCCGAATCCGCAGAGCGGCGGTCGCAACAACCACGGGCGCAAGACGTCGCGCCACCGCGGCGGCGGCCACAAGCAGCAGTACCGGATGGTCGACTTCCGGCGCAACAAGGACGGCATCCCGGCCAAGGTGGCGACGATCGAGTACGACCCCAATCGCAACGCCCGCATCGCCCTCCTGCACTACGCGGACGGCGAGAAGCGTTACATCCTGGCGCCGGCCGGTGTGAAGGTGGGCGACAAGCTCCAGAGCGGTCAGGGCGCGGACATCCGCCCGGGCAACGCCCTGCCCCTGCGCTACATCCCGGTGGGCTCGACCATCCACAACGTCGAGCTGCGCCCCGGCGGTGGCGGCAAGATGGCCCGCGGCGCCGGCATGAGCGTGCAGCTCGTGGCCAAGGAGGGTGTCTTCGCCACGCTGCGCCTCCCCTCCACCGAGATGCGGCGCGTGTCCATCGACTGCCGCGGCACGCTGGGCGTGGTGGGCAACGCCGAGGCGGAGCTCGTCAAGGTGGGCAAGGCCGGCCGCAACCGCTGGAAGGGCAAGCGGCCGCAGACGCGTGGCGTCGCCATGAACCCGGTCGACCACCCGCTCGGCGGCGGCGAGGGCAAGTCCAGCGGTGGCCGCCACCCGGTCTCCCCATGGGGCAAGCCCGAGGGCCGCACCCGGTCGCGCAACAAGAAGTCCAATTCGATGATCGTCCGCCGGCGCCGCACCCGCGGCGCGCGGCGGTAGGCGAGGGTTGAGGTGCCATGCCGCGTAGCCTGAAGAAGGGTCCATTCGTCGACGACCACCTGCTCAAGAAGGTGGACGTGCTGAATTCGAGTGGTGAGAAGAAGGTCATCAAGACCTGGTCCCGGCGCTCCACGATCATCCCCGACATGGTCGGGCACACCATCGCCGTCCACGACGGCCGCCGCCACGTCCCCGTCTACGTGACCGAGTCGATGGTGGGCCACAAGCTGGGCGAGTTCGCGCCGACGCGCACCTTCCGCTACCACGCCGGGCAGGAACGAGGAGCGCGGCGATGACCGCCACCAAGACCAACGAGCGCCCCGGGACGCGGGCGGTGCACCGCTACTGCGGGCTGTCGGCCTCCAAGGCCCGGCAGGTGCTCGACCTGATCCGGGGCGAAGACGTGCAACGGGCCGCCGAGATCCTGACCGGCACCGAGCGCGAGGCGGCCGAGGTCATCGGCAAGGTCCTGACCTCGGCGGTGGCCAACGCGGCCCACAACGACCAGCAGAATCCCGAGGAGCTCTACGTGTCGGCCTGCTACGCCGACGAGGGCGCCACCATGAAGCGCTGGCGCCCGCGGGCCCGCGGCCGGGCCACGAGGATCCGCAAGCGGACCTGCCACATCACCATCATCGTGAGCCGGCTCCCGGCCGACCAGCTGGAGCTGCGCCGCCGCCGCATGGAGGCGGTCAGTGCCAACCGGTCCCGGCGGGTCGACGCCTCGCGGCGCCGGGCCGACCTCTCGGGCCGCCTGTCGCGCCGGCGCGCCGCCGCAGCCGAGAAGGCGGCGGCGGAGGAGGGGGCGGCCGCAGAGGCAGAGCCGGAGGAGGCGGCCGCTGAGGCAGAGCCGGAGGAGTCCGTCACCGACGAGGCCGTCACCGGAGAGACGGTGACCGACGAGGCCGCGACCGACGAGGCCGAGACGGCGAAGCCGAAGAGGGCGACGCGGGCGAAGAAGGCCAAGGCGGAGGTCGAGGACAGCGCCGAGGACAGTGCCGAAGAGGACGCAGCCGACGCCGGCACCGGCGACGACGAGAAGAGCGAGGACGAGTAGATGGGCCAGAAGGTAAACCCCTACGGGTTCCGGCTCGGGATCACGACGGACTGGAAGTCCCGGTGGTTCGAGGAGCGTCATTACCGCGACTTCGTGGTCGAGGACTGGAAGATCCGCGACTACCTGATGACGCAGCTCGAGGCGGCTGCCGTCAGCCGGATCGAGGTCGAGCGCACGCGTGACCGGCTGCGCGTCGACATCCACACCGCCCGGCCGGGCATCGTCATCGGCCGCCGCGGTGCCGAGGCCGACCGCCTCAAGAAGAAGCTCGAGGAGATCACCGGGCTGCAGAACCGGATACAGCTCAACATCCAAGAGATCAAGCAGCCCGAGCTCGACGCCGCGCTGATCGCCCAGGGCATCTGCGATCAGCTCGTGCGCCGCGTCGCCTTCCGCCGCGCCATGAAGCGCGCCATCCAGACCGTCCAGAAGGCCGGCGCGCAAGGCATCAAGGTGCAGTGCTCGGGCCGCCTCGGCGGCTCCGAGATGTCGCGCAAGGAGCAGTACCGCGAGGGGCGCGTCCCCCTGCACACCCTGCGGGCCGACATCGACTACGGCTTCCGCGAGGCCCGCACCACGTCAGGCCGCGTCGGGGTCAAGGTGTGGATCTACAAGGGCGACATCCTCCCCTACAAGGTCTCCATCGAGGACAAGATCACCCGCGAGGCCGCCATGGCCGTGGGCGAGACGTCGGGTCAGAGCGGGCCCCGCCGCCTCATCACCGCCGGCGGCGGCCGCCGCCGCGCCGAGACGTTCTCGACAGACGAGGAGGCCACGGAGGAGGAGGCCAACGGCGCGGTCGAGGAGGAGCTGGTCGAGGAGCTGCTGGTCGCTGCTCCCGAGCCCGAGGCGGCAGAGGTCGAGACCGACGAGGAGGTCGAGGTGCCGGTGACCGACCTGCTGCCGTCGCCGACCGAGCCCGACGAGCTCGAGCGCCAGCTGACCCAGGACGAGGAGATGGAGCGCCAGAACCGTCACCAGCATCACGAGGCGCCGCACTTCCGCAAGGAATCGGACTGACATGTTGATGCCCAAGAAGGTCAAGCACCGCAAGACGCAGCGGGGACGCCTGACGGGTGCCGCCAAGGGCGGCACGACGGTGTCCTTCGGCGACTTCGGGATCCAGGCGGTCGAGCCGGGATGGCTCACGGCGCGCCAGATCGAGGCCGCCCGTATCGCCATGACCAGGCACGTCAAGCGCGGTGGCAAGGTCTGGATCCGGGTCTTCCCCGACAAGCCGGTCACCCAGAAGCCGGCCGAGACGCGCATGGGCTCGGGCAAGGGCAACCCCGAGCTGTGGGTCGCGGTCGTCCACCCCGGCCGCGTGCTCTTCGAGCTGGCCGGCGTCGACGAGGAGCTGGCCCGCGCCGCCATGGAGCGCGCCATTCAGAAGCTGCCCTTCAAGGCCCGCTTCGTGGTGCGCCCGGGGACCCACGGCCACGCCGAGGTTGCGATCTGATGCCCACCGCGCACGACCTCTCCATGCTCGACGGCGACGAGCTGTCCGCCCGGCTGGGCGAGTCGCGCCGCGAGCTGTTCAACCTGCGCTTCCAGCTCGCCACCGGGCAGCTCGACAATCCCGCCCGCATCGGGCAGGTGCGCCGCGAGGTGGCCCGCATGCTGACCGTGCTGCGGGGCCGGGAGATCCTCGAGGCCGAGGGCGCCTATGTGGCGCCGACGGCGGCCGAGCACGAGGCGGCCCGGGCGAAGCTCGCCGCGGAGGACGCCGAGCGCGAGGAGAAGGCTGCGGCCAAGGTGGCCGCAGCGGAGGCCGAGGCCACCCCGCTCGACCCGCACGACCACGACCACGACCACCTGGACGACGACGAAGAGGATGAGGCCTGATGGCCGACGAGACCCCAGAGAACGAAGAGGCGGCCGAGCAGGCCAGGGCCGCCGCGGCCGACGCCGCCATGGCACTCGACGCCATCGAGGCCGAGGCCGCGACCGAGCTGCCGGCCACCGACATCGAGGCCGCGGTCCCGGTGCCGCCCGCCGCCCCGGCTCCGAACGCCGCGGCGGAGCCGGCCGAGGCGGGCCCGCGCCCGAACCGCCGCAAGGTGCGGGAGGGGATCGTCGTCTCCGACGCCATGACCTCGACCGTCGTGGTCGCCGTCGTGGAGCGGGTGCGCCACCCCAAGTACGGCAAGACGGTGCAGCGCACCAAGAAGCTCTACGTGCACGATGCCGAGGACACCGCCAAGGTCGGGGACCGGGTCCGGGTGCAGGAGACCCGTCCGCTGTCCAAGCTCAAGCGCTGGCGCCTCACCGAAGTCGTGGAGCGGGCCCGATGATTCAGCAGGAGTCCAGGCTCCGGGTGGCCGACAACTCCGGCGCGCGCGAGGTCCTGTGCATCCGCGTGCTGGGCGGCTCGCGCCGGCGCTACGCCAGCATCGGCGACGTCTTCGTGGCCACGGTCAAGGACGCCATCCCCGGTGCGGCCGTCAAGAAGGGCGACGTCGTCAAGTGTGTCGTCGTGCGTACGAAGAAGGAGAAGCGGCGTCCCGACGGGAGCTACATCCGCTTCGACGAGAACGCCGCCGTCCTCATCAACGATCAGCAGCAGCCGCGCGGCACCCGCATCTTCGGGCCGGTGGGCCGCGAGCTGCGGGACAAGCGCTTCATGCGCATCGTGTCGCTGGCCCCGGAGGTGCTCTAGCCATGAAGATCCACAAGGGAGACACCGTCGTCGTGCTCCAGGGCAAGGACAAGGGCAAGAAGGCCGAGGTCGTGCGTGCCATCCCGTCGCGGGAGCGCGTCATCCTCGAGGGCGTCAACGTGGCCAAGCGCCATGCCAAGCCGACCCGCGCCACCCAACAGGGCGGCGTCATCGACAAGTTCATGCCCGTGCACGTCTCCACGGTGGCCCTGGTCTGCAAGAGCTGTGACCAGCCCACCCGGGCCGGCTTCCGCATTGAGGCCGACGGCGAGAAGGTACGCGTCTGCAAGAAGTGCGGGGCCGTGCTGTGAGCACCGCCACGGCACCGGCACGCCCCCGCCTCAAGGAGCGCTACCTCACCGAGTTGCGGGACCGGCTCAGGGAGGAGCTCGGCCTGGGCAACGTCATGGAGGTGCCCCGGCTCGAGAAGATCGTCATCAACATGGGCGTGGGCCGCGCCACCCAGCAGGCCTCCCTCATTGAGGGGGCCCAGCGTGACCTCGAGGTCATCACCGGCCAGAAGCCCGTCGTGACGCGGGCCAAGAAGTCCATCGCCGGCTTCAAGCTGCGCGAGGGGCAGTCGATCGGGGTCAAGGCGACGCTGCGGGGCGACCGCGCCTGGGAGTTCTTCGACCGCCTGCTCAGCCTGGCCATCCCGCGCATCCGCGACTTCCGGGGCCTTTCGCCCCGGTCCTTCGACGGCCACGGCAACTACACCTTCGGCGTCACCGAGCAGCTGATCTTCCCTGAAATCGACTACGACAAGATCGACACGACCCGCGGCATGGACATCACCATCGTCACCACCGCACGCACCAACGAGGAGGGACGGGCGTTCCTGGCAGCGTTCGGCTTTCCGTTCCGACAGGAGACCCGGTAGCAACATGGCGAAAAAGGCATTGATCGAGAAGCAGCGACGCACCCCCAAGTTCAAGGTCCGGGGCTACACCCGGTGCCAGCGGTGTGGGCGGCCCAAAGCCGTGTACCGCAAGTTCGGGCTGTGCCGGATCTGCTTGCGCGTCATGGTGCATGCGGGCGAGGTGCCCGGCGTCACGAAGGCAAGCTGGTAGGCCGCCATGACGATGACCGACCCCATCGCGGACATGCTGACGCGGATCCGCAACGCCAACTCCGCCATGTTCGACACGGTGCGCATGCCCGGGTCGAAGCTCAAGGAGTCCCTCGCCTCGGTCCTCGAGCGCGAGGGCTTCATCGCGGGCTACAAGGTCGAGCCCAATCAGGGCAAGCCGGGGACCACCCTCGAGATCACCCTGAAGTACTCGGGTGACCGCACTCGCACCATCGCGGGGATCAAGCGTGTCTCCAAGCCCGGCCTGCGCATCTACGCCCGGGCCGACGGCATGCCGCGCGTGCTCGGCGGCATGGGTGTGGCCGTGGTCTCCACCAGCCAGGGGCTCCTGACCGACGCCGAGGCGCGGCGGAAGCACCTCGGCGGCGAGGTGCTGTGCCATGTCTGGTAGCGCCATGACCCGTGACGCCGATTTCCGAGGGGAGGCCTGATGTCGCGCGTCGGACGTTCGCCGATCCCCGTCCCGTCCAACGTCACCGTCACCCTGAGCGGTGCCACGGTGAGCGTCAAGGGACCGCAAGGCACGCTGGCGCGTGACCTGCCCGAGGGCATCAGCATCGCCCAGGAGGGTGACACGCTCGTGGTCAGCCGGCCCGACGACGAGCGCCGGCACCGCGCCCTGCACGGCTTGTCGCGCTCGCTCGTGGCCAACATGGTCTCGGGGGTCACCGACGGCTTCTCCAAGGAGCTCGAGATCGTGGGCGTGGGCTACCGCGCCACCGCCAAGGGCCCGAGCGCGCTCGAGCTGGCACTGGGCTTCTCGCACCCCGTCCTCGTCGACGCGCCCGACGGCATCACCTTCGAGGTGCCGGTGCCGACGCGCATCATCGTCAAGGGCATCGACAAGGAGAAGGTGGGCCAGGTGGCCGCCGACATCCGCAAGCTGCGCAAGCCCGAGCCCTACAAGGGCAAGGGCGTGCGCTACGCCAACGAGAGAGTGCTGCGCAAGGCAGGAAAGGCCGCGAAGTAATGGCACGCACGAGCGACCGAACCCGGCTGCGCCTCCGGCGCCACGACCGCGTTCGCATGAAGGTGCGCGGGACGGGCGAATGCCCGCGCCTGGCCGTCCACCGGTCCAACCGCCACATCTCGGCCCAGCTCATCGACGACACCACCGGCCGCACCCTGGCCGCCGCCTCCTCCGTGGAGCCGGACCTGCGCGCGTCACTGGGCAAGGCGGGTGGCGGTAACGTGACGGGCGCAGAGTCGGTCGGGCGCCTGCTCGGCTCGCGGGCCAAGGCTGCAGGCATCACCAAGGTGGTCTTCGACCGGGGGGGCTTCGTCTATCACGGGCGTGTCGCCGTCCTGGCTGACGCGGCACGTGCCGAGGGACTGGAGTTCTGAGAATGGTCGACACACAGTACGAAGAGCGCACCATCAAGGTGAACCGGGTGGCCAAGGTCGTCAAGGGCGGCCGGCGGTTCTCCTTCGCCGCGCTCATGGTGGTCGGCGACGGCAACGGGAAGGTCGGCCTCGGCTACGGCAAGGCCAAGGAGGCCGGGCTGGCGGTCCAGAAGGGGATCGAAGAGGCGCGCAAGAACCTCTTCGAGGTCCCCCTCGCCGGCAGCACGATCGTGCACCCCGTCATCGGCGAGAGCGGTGCCGGCCGGGTCCTGCTCAAGCCGGCCGCTCCCGGCACCGGCGTCATCGCCGGCGGCGCGGCGCGCCACATCCTCGAGATGGCCGGCATCCGCGACATCCTGGCCAAGTCGCTGGGATCGTCGAACGGCATCAACGTGGCCCACGCCACCATCGCCGGGCTCAAGCAGCTGCGCCGGCCCGACGACGTGGCCGCGCTGCGCGGCAAGGCGGCCGACGAGGTCACGCCGGGCGGCGTGCTGCGGGCCTACCGCGAGCGCAGGCGCGAGACCGAGCTGTACGCGGCGGAGGGGCGCTGACGATGCCGCCCAGGGCCACCACCAAGACGTCGACGGGGGAGACCCGGCTGCTCGTCACCCAGACGCGCTCGGCCATCGGCACCAAGCCCAAGCACCGCGGCACGCTGCGGGCCCTCGGTCTGCGCGGCATCGGGCAGACCAACGACCTGCCCGACCGCCCCGAAATCAGGGGCATGCTGGCCCGGGTGCCGCACCTGATCCGCGTCGAGGAGGTCTCGAAGTGAAGCTGCACGATCTGGCGCCGCCCAAGGGGGCGACCAAGGCCAAGCGCCGCGTCGGACGCGGCACCGGAGGCAAGGGCCACAAGACGGCCGGCCGCGGCATGAAGGGCCAGAAGGCCCGCAGCACCGTGCCCGTCGGCTTCGAGGGCGGCCAGCTGCCCCTCATGCAGCGCATCCCCAAGCTCAAGGGGTTCACCAACCCGTTCCGGGTCAGCTACACCCCGGTCAACCTCGCCGCCCTCGACGCGCTCGGGGTCGACGAGGTCACCGTCGAGACCCTGGTGGAGGCCCGCCTGGTGCGGCCCAAGGCCCTGGTCAAGGTCCTCGGCCAGGGCTCGCTGTCCCGGCCCGTCCGTGTGTCGGCGCACGCGTTCTCCAAGGCGGCCGAGGCGGCCATCACCGCAGCGGGGGGTAGCGTCGAGCGGGTGCCGCTGCCCTTCGCCCATGGGCGACCGCCCGCCTCGGGCAATGCCTTGATGAACCGATAGTGACCACACCGGGACACCACTGAGAGGAAGGGCATGCTCTCCCGGCTCGCCAACATCTTCAGGGTCCCCGACCTTCGCAACAAGGTCGTCTTCACGCTCGCGGTCATCGCCCTCTACCAGATCGGGGCCAACGTCCCTGTGCCCGGCGTCAACTGGGCGCGCCTGCAGGGGCTCGAGAGCTCGGCCTCGGCGTCGGGCGTGCTCGGCTTCCTGAACCTCTTCAGCGGCGGCGCCCTGGTGCGCCTGGCCGTCTTCGGCCTGGGCGTCATGCCCTACATCACCAGCTCCATCATCATTCAGCTGCTCTCCACGGTGATCCCCAAGCTCGAGGAGTGGCGCGACCAGGGCGCGGTCGGCCAGAAGAAGATCACCCAGACGACCCGCTACCTCACCGTGGGCCTGGCCGTCATGCAGTCCGCAGGCCTGGTCTACGCCTTCCACGGCCACGACTCCGCCCTGCTCGGCACGAGCGTCGACCTGATCCCGAGCTTCACCTGGCCCCTCGCCCTGTTCATGGTGCTGATCCTCACCGCCGGCACCGCGTTCGTCATGTGGCTGGCCGAGCTCATCACCCAGCGCGGCATCGGCCAGGGCATGTCGATCCTGATCTTCGCCAACGTGGTGGCGGCCATCCCCACCGGGTTCAAGGCGATCTACGAGGAGGGGGGCAAGGCCAAATTCGGGATCATCATCGTGGTCTCGTTGGTGCTGCTGGTGTTCATCGTCTTCATGGACCAGGGCCAGCGCCGCATCCCGGTGACCTTCGCCCGCCGGGTGGTGGGCCGGCGGATGTACGGCGGGAGCTCCACCTACATCCCGCTGAAGGTGAACCAGTCCGGCGTGATCCCGATCATCTTCGCCAGCTCCGTGCTCTACATCCCGGTGCTGCTCTCCAACGTCATCCCGTGGAACTGGTTCCAGAACTTCGTGCGCACCAGCCTGACGCCCACGAGCTTCTTCTACATCGCGGCATACTTCCTTCTCATCGTGATGTTCACCTTCTTCTACGTGTACGTCGCCTTCGACCCGCACCAGCAGGCCGACCTGATCCGCAAGCAGGGTGGTTTCGTCCCGGGCATCCGGCCCGGGCCGCCCACCGAGCGCTACTTCGCCCACATCCTCAGCCGCATCACGGTCGTCGGCGCCCTCTTCCTGGGCTCGGTGGCCGTCGTGCCCTCGCTCCTCATGGCGCTCTGGCACCTGAACCGCTTCCCGTTCTACGGGACGACGCTCCTGATCTCGGTGGGCGTCGCCCTCGAGACCATGCGCCAGATCGACAGCCAGCTCATGATGCGCAACTACGAGGGCTTCCTCAAGTAGGCGCCAGTGATCCCCGGGGTCAGGCTCGTGGTCCTCGGCAAGCAGGGGGCCGGCAAGGGGACGCAGTGCGTCCGCCTGTCGCACCACTACGTGGTGCCGCACGTCTCCACCGGAGACATGCTGCGCAGCGAGGTCAAGTCGCGCTCGCCCATCGGCCAGCGCGCGCAGACGCTGATGGAGATGGGTGAGCTCATCCCCGACGACCTCGTCATGGAGATGGTGGGCGGACGGCTGAGCGAGCGCGACACCACCGGGCGCGGGTTCGTGCTCGACGGCTGCCCTCGCACGCCGGGGCAGGCCGAGTCCCTCGAGAAGATCCTCGAGCCGTTCGGGCTCGACCTGGTGATCGACCTGCAGGTCCCCACCACCCTGGTCATGAAGCGGCTGGCCTCGCGCCGGGTCTGCGTCGACTGCGGCGCCAATTACTCGACCGCGGCCCCGCCGTTGGTCAACTGGACCTGCGACGTCTGCGGCGGCGAGGTCATCCAGCGCGAGGACGACACGGAGGAGGCGATCGAGCGGCGGCTCAACCTCTACGAGGAGGAGACCGAGCCCCTGCTGCACTGGTACAAGGAGCGTGACCTGCTGGCCGAGATCAACGGCACCGGGTCCCCCGACGCGGTGACCCGGCGCGTGGTGGCGGCCATCGACAGCCTGCGCCACGAGCAGAAGGCGCGCGGCAACCCGTGAGGCGCAACGAGGCCGAGCTGGCCAAGATGCGCCGCGCCGGCAAGGTCGTGGCCGAGATGCACGAGGCGACCCGGGTGGCCGCCAAGCCGGGGGTCACCACGGCGGAGCTCGACCGGGTGGCCCGCGACGTCCTGGAGCGCCGGGGCGCCACGTCCAACTTCCTCGGCTACCACGGCTTCCCGGCCGTCATCTGCACCTCGCCCAACTCCATGATCGTGCACGGGATCCCGGGCGGCTACGTGCTGGAGGAGGGGGACATCCTCTCCATCGACTGCGGGGCCATCATCGAGGGCTACCACGGCGACGCCGCCTTCACCATGGGCATCGGGACCATCTCGGCGGAGGCGGAGAAGCTGCTCGAGGTGACCGAGCGCAGCCTGTGGGCGGGGATCGAGCAGCTGGTCCGGGGCAACGCCCTCAACGAGGTGGGCCGGGCGGTCCAGCAGGTGGCCGAGGCGGCCGGCTTCAGCGTCGTGCGGGAGTACGTGGGCCACGCCATCGGGACGGCGATGCACGAGCAGCCCCAGGTGCCCAACTACTGGCCGGGCACCCGGGGCCCCGCCCTCAAGACGGGCAACGTCTTCGCCATAGAGCCCATGGTCAACGTCGGCTCTCCCGAGACGATGCTCCTCGACGACGGCTGGAGCGTCGTGACCGCCGACGGGAGCCTCTCGGCCCACTTCGAGCACACGATCGCGGTCACCGAGCACGGCCCCGAGGTCTTCACCGTCACCTGAGAATCGGCGTGCTCATGACGACGCGGGCCGCGGAGCGAGCTGCTCGAGGAGCACTTCGACCCTCCGACGGATCTCATCTCGGATGGGTCGGATCGCCTCGAGCGTCTTGCCGCTCGGGTCTTCCAGATCCCAGTCCTCGTAGTGCTTCCCGGGGACCAGCGGGCAGGCGTCGCCGCACCCCATGGTCACGACGACGTCCGCCGCACCCAGGAATTCAGCGGTCCAGGGTTTGGGGAACTCCCCGGTGATGTCGATGCCCACCTCGGCCATCGCGGCCACGACGCCCTGATTGATCTCCGCCCCCGGCTCCGATCCCCCCGACCACGCGATGGCGTTCGCGCCGGCGAGTTGGTTGAACCAACCCAGCGCCATCTGGGAGCGGCCCGCGTTGTGCACGCACAAGAACAAGACTGCCGGGACCTTCTTGACGGAGCGGTCCTCCGCGTGGATCAAGGCCTTGAGTCGCTGCTCGGCGAATCGCTGCGAGCTCACTACGAGCCACCGGGTCACGGTCGCCCTTTGTGCCAATTCGTGGAAGCTGTCCAACACCAGGGCCTCGATCGTCTCCTCTCCGAACACGCCCTCAAATCTGCTGTGAAGGTCCAACGCGACACTGTGGAGCGCGGTCCGCTGACCCGATGTCATCAATTCCATGTCACTCATGTGCCCTCCCGTGTTCGTTTACGGCACGCCCCCGGTCCTCTGTCCTGCCTTGGCGCGCCCCGGCGCCTGATTCCGCGCGGGGATGCCGCCGCGCAGCACGTCGTCGACGCTGGCGAAGTCGTGGGCGGTCAGCCACAGCCGCAGCAGATGGCGCCGGCGCGCTGGTTCAGGGTGGTCCTCGTAGGACTCCCGAGAATGCAGGATCGTGGCGTTGCACAGGAGTTGGACATCCCCGGGCTCGAACCGCATCTCGACATACATCTCGGGGTCATTGGCGATCGCCTCGATGAGCTCCAGAGCCTCGATCTGCTCTCCGGTCAATCGCGGCACCCGTGGATGCCGCTGGGCGTCGCGGATGTACCAGCCGATGTAGAAGATCCTCGGCGTCCCGCCGACGTCGTTGAACACCGGCAGCGCGAAGAACGGATCCTCACCCTCCGACTGCTCGTCGTTGCGGTCCCAGTACATCGGCTCGTACAGAACGTCGAGGAGATCGGGGCGGCGTCGTAGGATCTCGTTGTAGACAGCGAGCGAGCTCGCGATGCGACTCTCGCCCCCTGACCGAGCCGTCGCGAGGCAGAGGAGACCGACGATGTCCGAGCCGTCGGTGTGGAAGTCTTGTCGCTGTCTCGTTCGGTACAACCGCACACCGGGATCCGTGCGGGCGACGCCCTCGTCGCGGACATGGCCGAGCAGGGTCCCCTCGGCATCCTGCCCGACGGGTACGCCCAGTTGTCGGCCGAGGCCGACGAACGCCAGTTCGGTCTCCTCAGGTGACAACCGGTCGATCGGGAACCCCCGTACAAGGATGAATCCTCGCCCCTCGACCAAGCCCTCGACGCAGGTCGCCGATCCTCGACGTAGCTCCGGGAGATCGAAGTCGCTGCGTTCGAGGGTGGACGTCGTGAGACCGTTCGCCGCCGCTCGCCGTGCGGCCGCAACGATTGCCTCGCGCTCGCTCGAAGAGAGCTGCCACGTCCAGCGGGCCGGATCCGCCACCTCGCGTGCACGCCAGGCCGCCGGCGAGACAACAGGCAGTCGCGCCGTCACGCTCTCGACCGTTGACCTCTGAGCGAGTCACACCGGACTTCGTCGAGATGCCCGAGCCGGGCATACCCCCGCATCATGACCCTGGCGTCGGGAGAATCCCCGCCAGGAGCGACTCGACCCGCTGCCGGACTGCCTCCCTGATGGGTCGGATCTCGTCGAGCGACCGACCGGTCGGGTCCTCGAGGTCCCAGTCCTCGTAGCGTTTGCCAGGCACCAACGGGCAGGCGTCGCCGCACCCCATCGTGACCACGACGTCCGCCGCACCCAGGAACTCGTCGGTCCAGGGCTTGGGGAACTCCTGGGAGATGTCGATCCCGACCTCGGCCATGGCCGCGACCACGTCCTGGTTGATCTCGGATCCCGGCTCCGAACCGCCCGACCATGCCACGGCACGACCTGCGGCCAGGTGGTTGAACCAGCCCAACGCCATCTGCGAGCGGCCGGCGTTGTGCACGCAGAGAAAAAGCACGGCGGGAACACTCTGGAGCGTTTGGTCCCGGATGTGGGCCAGGGCCTCGAGACGCTGTAGGGCGAACTTCTCGGCGGTGACGGTAAGCCACCTGGTGACTGTGGCTCTCTTCGCTATGTCGTCGTAGCTCTCGAACACGAACGCCTCGATGGTCTCGAAGCCGAAGATGCCGTGGAACTTCGTGTGCAGATGCTTGACAACGTGGTTGAGCTCCACTGTCTGCTGCGCTGTCATCGGCTCGTGGTCGACCATGTCCTCCCCTTTCGGCTACGTCACCTCACTCGTACTCATCGCGGCTTGACCGTTCAAGCTCTGGCTCGTTCGCCCCTCTATCCCTGCGCCCTGACCCAGGCCTGGGCCCCCATCTGCACCGCGTCCCACGGGCTCCCGAGCGGCGGGGTGTAGGAGAGGTCGAGGTCGCTCATGGCCTCCACGGTCATCTCGTTGAAGATGGCGGTGGCGGCGATGTCGATGCGCTTGGCCACCTCGGCGTGGCGATGGCCGAAGAGCTGAACGCCGAGGAGCCGGCCGGTCGGGCGATCACCCGTGAAGCGCATCCGGATGCGGTGGCTGCCCGGGTAGTAGGCCTTGTGGTCGTCGGCCTCGAACTCGACCGTCACCGGGTCGAAGCCGGCGGCCACCGCCTCGTGATCGCGCAGCCCAGTTCGGGACACCGCCATGTCGAAGACCTTGACGACCTGGGTGCCGAGGCTGCCCGCGAACTCCCTGCTCCCCCCGATGGCGTTCTCGCCGGCCACCCGGCCCTGCTTGTGGGCGGTGGTCCCGAGCGGCAGGTAGGTGAGGCCCAACAATCGATGGTGGGTCACCACGCAGTCGCCGGCGGCGAAGACCCGCTCGAGATTGGTCCGCATGCCCCGGTCCACAGCGATGGCGCCGCCGGTGCCGAGCTCCGCCCCCGCGCCCGCCGCCAGCTCCGTGTCGGGACGGACGCCGACGACGACGAGCACCATGTCGGCGAAGGTGGTGTGCCCGGTGCCCGACGACTCGACCGCATCGATCTGGAAGCGGCCAGCCGAACCCTTGGGCGCCCGGGCGATCCGTTTGACCGTCGTGTTGGTCCTCACGTCGATGCCGTGCGCCGTCAGCTCCGCGTTCACCAGCGCGCCCAGGCTCGGGTCGACGGTCGGGAGCACTTCGGGGAGCTGCTCGATCTGGGTGACCGACAGTCCGCGGGCTTGGAGGCCCTCGGCCATCTCGAGCCCGATGTAGCCGGCTCCCACGATCACCGCGCTCGCGGGCTGGTCGTCCTCAATGGTGCGCACCAGCTCGAAGGTGTCGCCCATTGAGTGCAGCAGGTGCACCCCGTCGGTGGGCCCGAGGGCCTCGGGGCCGACCAGGCCCTCAATGGGTGGCCGGACCGAGACGGCCCCGGTCCCGACGACGAGATGGTCGTAGGCGATCTGGTCCTCGACCCCGGCCTCGTCGACCACATGCAGCCGGCAGCCGGCGACGTCGATCTTGGTGGCCAAGGTGTTGAGGCGCACCTGCATCCCGGTCGCCTTGAGGTCATCGAGGGTGCGGTGAGCCAGGTTGCGCCAGTGGGTGACCTCCCCCGACACGTAGTAGGGGATACCGCAGATGGAGAAGTTGGGATAGGCGTCAGCGACGACGACGGTGACCTCGGTCGTGGGGTCGAGCTCGCGGGCCCGCAGAGCGGCGCTGATGCCGGCGTCGCTGCCTCCGATCGCTACGAGGTGCATGGAAGGTCCTTTCGTCTCGCGTGGGGGTCGAGCATCAGTGGGTCTCGAGGTCGCTCTCGCTGCGCAAATGCGGCTCGATGACGTCGGCCGCCTCGGCCTTGGTCATGCCGGGATACAACCCCCTGATCAGACCGAAGGCCAGCGCGCCGCCCACGATCTGGGCCGAGACGAAATCCGGGACCGAGGAGGGTGCGATGCCGGCGAAGGTGTTGGAGAACATACGTCCGACCGTGATGGCCGGGTTGGCGAAGCTGGTGGAGCTGGTGAAGAAATAGGCGGCGCCGATATAGGCCCCGACCGCCGCCGGGGCGAGGTGGGACCGTCCGGTGCGGGCGAGGGCGAAGATGACCAGGATCAGGCCGATGGTGGCGACGACCTCGGAGAGCCAGTGGGGCCCCGAGGCCCGGTGCTTGGTCGAGATGGAGATGGCGGCCTCCGAGAACATCACGTTGGCGACGATCGCCCCGCAGATGCACCCGAGGGTCTGGAAGGGCAGGTAGGCGGCGGCGTCCTTCCACTTGAGCCCGCCGAAGCCGGCGTCGACGAAGGAGACGACCGGGTTGAAGTGCCCGCCCGAGATGGGGCCGAACATCAAGATGATGGCGAAGAGGCCAGTCGCCGTGGCGGCCGCGTTCTCGAAGAGCTGGAGGCCGATGTCGCCCGGGGAGAGGTTCTGCGCCGCGATGCCCGAGCCGATGACGATGGCGGCGAGAAAGGCGCTGCCCAGGAACTCGGCCAGGAGCCGCCGCCACAAGACGGTGTCCCTCACGGACCTGTCCCCCGATCGCCTCCGCCTCTCAGCAGCAGGAGGAGGGCGATCCGGCCTGGGTCGCACCGACCGCCACCGGGGTGCTCCCGACGGCCTCGGGGACGCAACACGACCCGTCGCCGGCGATGCCCGTCTCGGCCGGGGCGTCAGCCAGCACGGTGTAGACCTCCCAGGGCGCCCCGTCGGGGTCGCTGACCCAGACCTTGTCCTGAACGGCGTAGCAACACGTGGTCTGCTCCTCGACCGCGGTCTCGAGGCCCGTGTCGCTCAGCCGTCCCGTTGCCGCCGTCACCTCCTCAGGCGTCTCGACCTCGACACCGAGATGGTTCAGCGCGGCGACGGTCCCGTGGCCCCGGGCCGTGTGGTCCTCCATCAGGACCAGCTTGAGCGGCGGGTCGGCAATGGCGAAATTGGCGTAGCCCGGCTGGCGCTTGGCCGGCTCGGTCCCGAAGAGCTTGGTGTAGAAGGCCACGGCTTCGTCGATGTCGCTGACGTTGAGTGCGAGTTGGACCCTCGACATGATGACCTCCTGTAGTATTGATCTCAGTCGATGCATTGAGTATGGCTGATACATTGACGTATGTCAATGTTTGGTTCGGAAGGGGTGACCCGTGGGCAAGCCGGCCGCTGCGGAGGTTCGACCGACGGAGTGCTGCGCCTCGGTGCTCGCCGCACCGCTCGACACGACGGACGCAGCAGAGCTGGCCGGCGGGTTCAGCGCGCTGGCTGACCCCGTCCGGCTACGGGTCTTGAGCATTCTGGCCGCCTCGCCCGAGGGTGAGGTCTGCGTCTGTGACTTCGTCCAGCCGTTGGCCAAGAGCCAACCGACGGTGTCACACCACCTCAAGATCCTGAGCGAGGCCGGTCTCGTCCAGGGCGACCGGCGGGGCAAGTGGGTCTGGTACTCGCTGAACCGGGAGCGTCTCGCCCAGCTCAGGGCGGCCATCGACGGCTGACGCCCGTCCCCGGGCGGGCTCCGGGCCGGGGGAGCCCGTCGACAGCGGTGCCCCTCGGCACCCCAGCCCGTGCCGGGGCCCGCTCACCCGGGTTTGACCTCGTCGGGCTGGAATTCCCTGTCGAATGCGGTAGACTTCCAAGCTGGCTCAGGGCCGGGTTCCTTCGCGGTTCCGTGTCCTCGGCCGTATCCGAGCACCCTCCGGCTGGCCCTCGCGTCGCCCGGTTCGGCCCGGCGCAGCACCACGACCAGATTTGAGGAGAGTCACCTGCCCAAGCCCAAGGAAGACGCCATCGTGCTCGAAGGCACGGTGGTCGAGCCACTGCCCAATGCCATGTTCCGCGTCGAGTTGGAGAACGGACACAAGGTGCTGGCGCACAGCTCGGGGAAGATGCGGATGCACCGCATCCGCATCCTGCCGGGGGACAAGGTGCAGGTGGAGATCACTCCGTACGACCTCAACCGGGGTCGGATCACCTATCGGTACAAGTAGCACGAGCGAAGAAGAAGGACGGGGAGTCAATTGAAGGTTCGGCCGAGCGTGAAGCCGATCTGTGAGAAGTGCAAGGTCATCCGGCGCCGCGGCGTCGTGAGGGTGATCTGTGACAACCCGCGCCACAAGCAGCGGCAGGGCTAGGGAGAGGACGACACATGGCCCGAATATCAGGGGTGGACATCCCGCGCGAGAAGCGGCTCGAGATCTCCTTGACCTACATCTACGGCATCGGATCGACGCTGTCGACGGAGATCTGCCAGGCGGTCGACGTGAACCCCTCCACCCGCGTCCGCGACCTCACCGACGAGGAGGTCGCCAAGCTCCGCACCTACATCGACGCCAACTTCCGGGTCGAGGGTGACCTGCGCCGCGACGTGTCCCAGGACATCAAGCGCAAGATGGAGATCAACTGCTACCAGGGCGTGCGGCACCGCAAGGGCCTGCCCGTCCACGGCCAGCGGACCCACACCAACGCCCGCACCCGCAAGGGCCCCAAGAAGACGGTGGCCGGGAAGAAGAAGGTGAAGAAGTAGTGGCCAAGCCCACCAAGCCCGGCGCCCGGCGCCCCCGCCGCAAGGAGCGCAAGAACGTCGCCTACGGCGTCGCGCACATCAAGAGCTCGTTCAACAACACCATCGTCTCCATCGCCGACCCCGAGGGCAACGTGCTCGCCTGGGCTTCGGCCGGCAACGTCGGCTTCAAGGGCTCGCGCAAATCGACCCCGTTCGCGGCCCAGCTGGCCGCCGAGGCGTGCGCCAAGCGCGCCATGGAGCATGGCGTGCGCAAGGTCGACGTCCTCGTGCGCGGGCCCGGCTCGGGCCGCGAGACCGCCATCCGGTCGCTGGCGGCGGTCGGGATCGAGGTGGTCGGCATCAAGGACGTGACCCCGATCCCGCACAACGGTTGCCGCCCCAAGAAGCGGCGCCGGGTTTAGGTCGAAGAGGAAGAGGAACCACACCCCATGGCTCGATACACCGGCCCCGTCTGCCGCCTCTGCCGGCGCGAGCGGACCAAGTTGTTCTTGAAGGGCGAGCGCTGCTATTCGCTCAAGTGCCCGGTCTCCGAGGCGGTCACCGACCGCCACAGCCGCGCCTACCCGCCGGGTGAGCACGGCCGCGACCGCATGCGGCAGGGCTCCGAGTACCTGGCCCAGCTGCGCGAGAAGCAGAAGGCGCGCCGCATCTACGGGATCTTGGAGAAGCAGTTCCGCAACATGTACGAGGAGGCCAACCGCCAGCCCGGCATCACCGGCGAGAACCTGCTGCGCAACCTCGAGCTCCGCCTCGACAACGTGGTCTTCCGGGCGGGCTGGGGCGCCAGCCGCCGCCAGGCCCGCCAGTTCGTGCGCCACGGCCACGTGACGGTGAACGGCAAGCGGGTGACGATCCCGAGCTACCGGGTCCGCAAGGGCGACAAGGTCGTGCTGCGCGAGGCCACCCGGGGCAACTTCCTCGTACGCCGGAACATGGACACCCTGGAGCGCCAGACCCCGGCCTGGCTCGAGACCGGCGACGCCGGCTTCTCGGTCGCCGTCCTCAACCCCCCGCAGCGTGAGCACATCGACGAGCCCGTCCAGGAGCAGTTGATCGTCGAGCTGTACTCGAAGTAGCCCCGTCCCCAGCAACAGGAGCCCCACCATGCTGATTTTCCAACGACCGACCGTCGAAGTCCTCGATGAGGAGCAGAACAACCGCCAGCGCTTCGCCGTCGGCCCGCTCGACCCGGGCTTCGGCACCACGCTCGGCAACTCGCTGCGCCGGACGCTGCTCTCGTCCATCCCGGGCGGTGCCGTGACCCAGCTCCGCTTCGACGAGGCACTGCACGAGTTCACGACGCTCCCGGGCGTCAAGGAGGATGTCACCGACATCATCCTGAACCTCAAGGACCTGCTGGTCCGGGTGAACTCGGACGAGCCGGTGACCCTTCGCCTCGACGTGCGCGGCCCGGCCGACGCCACGGCGGCGGACCTGCAGCTGACGCCCGACGTCGAGGTGCTCAACCCCGACCTGCACATCGCGTCCATCAACGCCAAGGGCCGCCTGGCCGTCGACGTGACGGTCGAGCGCGGGCGCGGCTACGCCTCGGCCGACAAGAACAAGCGCTCGACGACCATCGGCGTCATCCCGATCGACTCCATCTTCTCGCCCGTGCACCGCGTCACCTTCGACATCGAGCCGGTGCGGGTGGAGCAGTCGACCAACTACGACCGCCTCGTGCTCGACATCGAGACCGACGGGACCATCTCGCCGCGCGAGGCCCTGGCCTCGGCGGGCGCCACGCTGCGCAACCTGGTCTCGCTCGTGGCCGACCTGGAGGAGGCGCCGCAGGGCCTCGAGCCGGGTGACGTCGGGACCACGTCCAGCGGCTCGCCCGACCTGGACCTGCGCATCGAGGAGCTCGACCTGTCGGAGCGCCCGCGCAACTGCCTCAAGCGGGCGCAGATCAACACGATCGGCGAGCTCGTCGAGCGCACCATGGAGGACCTCCTCGCCATCACCAACTTCGGCCAGAAGTCGGCCGACGAGGTCGTCCAGCGCCTCGACGAGCGCGGCCTGTCGCTGCGCACGAGGGACTGACCGGCCATGCAGGCAACCCCCAAGCGCGGCCGCCGGCTGGGCGGCTCCGCCGCGCACCAGAAGGCGATGCTGGGCAACCTCGTCGCCTCGCTGATCGCCGCCGAGTCCATCGTGACCACCGAGGCCAAGGCCAAGGCGCTGCGGCCGGTGGCCGAGAAGTGCGTCACGGCCGCCGTCAAGGGGGGCGTGGCGCGGCACCGCCACGTCGTGTCGCTCATCCGGGACAAGGACATGGCGCACAAGCTCTTCGAGGAGATCGGGCCCCGCTACGCGGACCGGCCCGGTGGCTACACCCGCATCCTCAAGCTGGGACCGCGCCCCGGTGACAACGCGCCGATGGCGCGGATCGAGTTCGTCTAGGGGTGGAGGAAGGCGCCGGCGCTGCGCTGCAGCGCTGGAGGCTCCTGATCGCCTACGACGGTGCGCCCTTCCGGGGCTTCGCCGTCCAACCCGAGGTCCCGACCGTCGCCGGCGCGCTGTGCCAGGCGCTCGAGCGCACCGCCCGGCTGGGCACGTCGCCGTTGGTCACCTGCGCCGGCCGCACCGACGCCGGCGTGCACGCCCGCGGCCAGGTGGTCCATGTCGACCTCCCGCCCATCCCCTACGACGGGCCCGGTCTCGCCCGGGCACTCAACCGCCAGCTGGCGCCACGGGTGGTGGTGCGCCGCGCCGAGCCGGTCGGCCCCGAGTTCGACGCCCGGCGCTCCGCCACCGGCCGCGCCTACCGCTACCTGGTCTGGAACGCGCCCTACCCCGACCCGCTGCTGGCCCCGCTGGCCTGGCACGTGAGCGACCCGCTCGACCTCGGCTCCCTGCGCACGGCCTCCGACGTCCTGCTCGGCAGCCACGACTTCCGTTCGTTCTGCCGCCGCCGACCCGGGACCGACGCCGCGGAGCCGATCGTGCGCCGGGTGACGCGGGCCCGCTGGAGCGTGGACGAGGGCCCCGAGGCGCTCGACGCCCGGTCCGGCCCGGGGGAGGCCCGGTTGTTGCGCTTCGAGATCGAGGCCGGCTCGTTCTGTCACCAGATGGTCCGTTCCCTGGTGGCCGGCCTGGTCGAGGTGGGCCGGGGCAGGGACAACGCGGCCGGATTGCTCGAGCGGCTGCGGGCCGTGACCCGGCATCGCATGGCCGACCCCGCGCCGGCGCACGGCCTGTGCCTGGTCTCGGTGGCCTACGCCGGCGACGAGGCCGGCGGGGGCGGGGGCGGGGGCCCGGCCGCCGGTACGGGCCCGGCGTGAGGGCGCGGCTTGCTCCCCCTGTCCAGGGGCCCTATCCTGGTAGGTCGGCTCTCGGGACCTCCGGGGGCACTGAGCCCGCTCCCCGGGGCAGCTCTTCGGAGTGACGGCTCGCTCACCACGCGGAAGCGAAAGATCGGTCTTGTGCGCACATTTTCACCGAAGGTCACCGAGATCCAGCGGTCCTGGTACGTCGTCGACGCCGACGGTCTCGTGCTCGGGCGACTGGCCTCGTCGGTGGCCGCCATCCTGCGCGGCAAGCACCGTCCCTACTTCGCGCCCCACGTGGACACCGGCGACCACGTGATCGTCGTGAACGCCGACAAGATCGTCCTCACCTCGGACAAGGCCGCCGCCAAAATGGCCTACCGCCACAGCGGCTACCCGGGCGGCCTGCGTGCCACGAGCTACGCCGAGCTCCTTCAGGACCGTCCCGCCGAGCTCGTCCGCCGCTCTGTGCGCGGCATGCTGCCCAAGAACACCCTCGGCCGCCAGATGCTGGGCAAGCTCCAGGTCTACGCCGGCCCCGACCACCCCCACGCCGCCCAGAAGCCCGAGCCGCTGGAGCTGCCCGGGGCCCGCCGCGCCGGCTGAGCACGCGCCCCACGCCCATCATCGAAAGGGACACCACCGACGCCATGCCCGTACCACTGAGCCAGACCACCGGACGCCGCAAGCAGGCGGTGGCGCGCGTCCGCTTCCGCCCCGGCCAGGGCGCCATCACGATCAACAAGCTGCCCTTCGAGAAGTACTTCACCTCGGCCACCCATCGCATGCTGGTGACGGAGCCGCTGCGCATCACCAACACGGTGGAGTCCTACGACATCGACGCGACGATCGACGGCGGCGGGATCTCGGGCCAGGCCGGCGCGATGCGCCTCGGCATCGCCCGCAGCCTGTGCGAGATGGACCCCGAGCACCGCGCCCCGCTCAAGCGCTCGGGCCTCCTCACGCGTGACGCACGTGAGAAGGAGTCGAAGAAGTACGGCCTCAAGAAGGCCCGCAAGGCGCCGCAGTACTCCAAGCGGTAGCAAGCGGTTCACGAGTGGCGCCGGCCCGCTTCGGCACCGATGGCGTGCGTGGAGTCGCGAACGAGGAGCTGACCGCCGAGCTGGCGCTGGCCCTCGGGCGTGCCGCCGCCCGCATCCTGCCTGCGCCGACCTTCGTCGTCGGCCGCGACACACGACGTTCGGGGCCCCTCCTCCAGGCCGCCTTCTCGGCCGGCCTGGCCACCGAGGGGGCCGACGTGATCGACCTCGGCGTGCTGCCCACCCCGGGCGTGGCCGCCGTGGCCGAACGCCGCAAGGTGCCGGGGGCGATGATCTCCGCGTCGCACAATCCCTTCGGCGACAACGGCATCAAGCTGTTCAGCCTGCTGGGCACGAAGCTGCCGACCGACGTCGAGGGTGAGATCGAGCTCGCGCTCGACGCGATCCTGGCCGACCCCGACGGGCCGCCCCGCCGGCCCACGGGCCACGGCGTGGGACGCATCATCGCCGACCCGGACGCGGTCGAGCTCTACAAGGAGCACCTGGTCGCGGTGACCGAGGGCCGCCGCCTCGACGGCCTGCGCGTCGTCGTCGACTGCGCCAACGGCGCCGCCAGCGAGATCGCGCCGTGGGTGCTGGCCGAGCTCGGCGCGCAGGTGACCGCGCTGGGTGACGCGCCCGACGGCGACAACATCAACGAGAAGTGCGGCTCGACCGACCCGGGCCAGCTGTCGCTGGCCGTGGTGGAGCACGGGGCTGACCTGGGCCTGGCGTTGGACGGCGACGCGGACCGGGTCATCGCGGTCGACCACACCGGCACCATCGTCGACGGCGACGTGCTGTTGGCGCTCTTCGCGCTCGACCTGGCCGAGCGGGGGCACCTGGCCGGCAACACGGTGGCGGTCACCGTCATGACCAACCTCGGCTTCCGCCTCGCCATGGAGTCCCGCGGGATCGCAGTGCGCGAGACGGACGTGGGGGACCGCCACGTCCTCGCCGCGCTCGACGCCGACGGGCTCAGCCTCGGCGGCGAGCAGTCGGGCCACATCATCTTCCGTGCGCGCTCCACCACGGGGGACGGGATCCTGACCGGCCTCGCCTTGGCCGACCTGGTGCTGCGCGCCGGCCGCTCGCTGGCCGACCTCTCGAGCGGGTTGGTCGAGCGCGTGCCCCAGCGCCTCGTCAACGTGCCCATCCCCCGGCCCGAGCGGCTGGCCGACTGCGCCGAGGTGTGGGAGGCCGTGGTGAAGGCAGAGGCCGAGCTCGGGCACGAGGGCCGCGTGCTCCTGCGACCGAGCGGCACCGAGCCGGTGGTGCGCGTGATGGTCGAGGCGCGCGCCGAGGCGCAGGCCGACGCCGTCGCAGCCCAGCTCGCCGGCGTCGTCGAGGCCGCCCTGGGGCAGATCGAGCCGCAGGCCCCTCCCGTCTAACCTGGGTCTCCATGTGCGGCATCATCGGCGTCACGGGCGAGGCCGATGCCGTGCCCCTGCTCCTCGGGGCCCTGCACCAGCTCGAGTACCGGGGCTACGACTCGGCGGGGATCGCGCTCGTGGCCGACGGCGCCATCTGGCGGGCGCGGGCGGCCGGCGGGACCAACTCGGTGGCCAAGCTGGCCGAGGCCACCCGGGACGCGCCCACCGCCCACGCCGCCGCCATCGGGCACACCCGCTGGGCCACCCACGGAAGCCCCACCCCCGAGAACGCGCACCCGCACACGGACTGCAGCGGGCGGATCGCGATCATCCACAACGGGATCATCGAGAACCACGCCGAGCTGCGCACGGAGCTCGAGGCGTCCGGGCACACGCTGACCTCGGCCACCGACACCGAGGTGATGGCCCACCTGATTGAGGGCGGCATGGCCGCCGGCGCGTCGCTCGAAGAGGCCACCAGGTCCATGCTGCGCCGGCTGCGCGGCGCCTTCTCCATCGCCGTCGTGTCCGCCGACGAGCCCGACACGATCGTCGCCGCCCGCCGCTCGACGCCGCTGGTGCTCGGGTTGGACGACGGTGTCGCGCTGCTGGCGTCGGACATCCCCGCCCTCATCGGCCACACCCGGGAGGTCTTCGCGCTGGCCGACGACGAGCTGGCGGTGCTCACGCCCGGTTCACTGGTGGTCACCACCCTCGACGGCTCGCCCGTCGTGCCCGAGCGGCTGACCATCACCTGGGACGTCGAGTCGGCGCAGAAGGGCGGCTACGACGACTTCATGTCCAAGGAGATGCACGAGCAGCCGGAGGCGGTGGCCGACACCCTGTTGGACCGGCGGGGCCCCGGCGGCGAGCTGATCCTGGACGAGATGCGCCTGAGCGCGGACGACCTGCGCGGCATCGACAAGGTGTTCATCGTCGCGTGCGGCTCCAGCTACCACGCCGGCCTGGTGGCCAAGTACGCCATTGAGCACTGGGCCAGGCTGCCGGCAGAGGTCGACATCGCGAGCGAGTTCCGCTACCGCGACCCGGTGCTGAACGAGCGCACGCTGTGCGTCGGGGTCTCCCAGTCCGGCGAGACGCTCGACACCTCCGAGGCCATGCGCGAGGCGGCGCGGCTCGGGGCCAAGGTGCTCGTGGTCTCCAACGTGGTCGACTCCTCCATGGCCCGGGCCGCCGACGGGGTGCTCTACACCCGGGCCGGGCCCGAGATCGGGGTGGCCTCCACGAAGTGCCACCTGGCCCAGATCGTGGCCCTCGAGGTGCTGGGCCTCTACCTGGCCCAGATCCTCGGGACCCAACCGGCCGCCGAGACCAACGAGATCCTGAACGCCATGGAGGTCCTGCCCCGACTGGTGACCGAGGCGCTGGCGCGGGCGGGCGACGTCGACGACGTCGCGGCCAAGCTCACCGACGCCCGCGACTTCTTCTTCCTCGGCCGCCACGTCGGCTACCCGGTCGCCCTGGAGGGCGCGCTCAAGCTCAAGGAGCTGGCCTACCTGCGCGCCGAGGGCTACCCGGCCGGCGAGCTCAAGCACGGCCCGATCGCGCTGATCGAGCCGGGCACCGTCGTCGTCGGCATCGCCACCCGCAACCCCCTGTGGGAGAAGATGCTGTCGAACATCGCGGAGGTGCGCAGCCGCGGCGCGACCGTCGTGCTGCTGGCCGACGACGGCGACGAGGAGTCGGCCGCCGCCGCCGACCACGTGCTGTGGGTGCCCCCGACCTCTCCCCTGCTCGCGCCGGTGGTCGGCGTCGTGCCGTTGCAGCAGCTGGCCTATCGCCTCGCCCGCCTGCACGGGCACGACCCGGACCGCCCCCGCAACCTGGCCAAGACGGTGACCGTCGAGTGAGCGCCATCGTCGGCGTCGGGGTCGACGCGGTCGACGTGGCGCGCTTTCGCCGCCTGCTCGACCGCCGCCCCCGCTTCGCGGCGCGCTGCTTCACCGAGACCGAGCAGTCCGACGCCACCGGGTCGGCCGACGTGGCCCAGACCCTGGCGGCGCGCTTCGCCGCCAAGGAGGCGGTCATGAAGGCGCTCGGCACCGGCATCGGCGCCTTCGCGCTGACCGACGTCGAGGTGCGCCGGACGTCCGGGAAGGGCGCCACCCGCAACGCCCCCTTCCTCGTGTTGCACGGCACCGCGGCCGCCCTCGCCGGCGCCCAGGGCGCAGGCCGCTTCCACCTCTCGCTCACCCACACCGACGGCGTGGCCATCGCCTTCGTCGTCGCGGAGGAGGCGCAGCCCGCCCCGTGCGCCCCGTCCTGACCCGCGCCGAGATGGGGGCCGCCGACACCGCGGCCACACAGACGGTCTCGCACGAGACCCTGGTGACCCGCGCCGGCACGGCGGTGGCCCACGCCGCGCTGCGCATGCTGGGCGGCGCCTACGGCCGGCGCGTCGTGGTGGTGGCGGGCAAGGGCAGCAACGGCGCCGACGGCCGGGTGGCCGCCTCCGTGCTGGGCCGGCGCGGGGTGCGGGTGCGGGTGGTCGAGGCCGCCGACGCCCCGGGGGGCAGCGCGCTGCCGTCGTGCGACCTCGTGGTCGACGGCGCCTACGGCACCGGGTTCCGGGGCTCCTACGACGCCCCGGCGGTGCCGCCGGCCGCAGCCGTGCTGGCCATCGACATCCCCTCGGGCGTCGACGCCGACACCGGCGAGGCGCCCGGCGACGCGGTGCGGGCCGACCGCACGGTGACCTTCGCCGCCCTCAAGCCCGGCCTGCTCCAGGGCGAGGGGCCGCGGCTGGCCGGCACCGTCGAGGTGGCCGACATCGGGATCGGGTTCCCCACGCCGCAGGCGCTCCTCATCGACGACGCCGACGTCGCCGCGCTACTGCCGCCCCGCCCCCGCCAGGTCAACAAGTGGACGAACGCCGTGGGCGTGGCCGCCGGCTCGGCGGGCATGGAGGGTGCGGCCATCCTCTGCAGCCGGGGAGCGATGGCCGCCGGGGCCGGCATGATCCGGCTGGGCTCGCCCGGCGACCCTTCCGCCGCCTGGCCCACCGAGGCGGTGCGCATGCACCTGCCGGCCGAGGGGTGGGCCGGTCCGTTCCTGGAGGCCACCGCCAAGTGCAAGGCCGTCGTCATCGGCCCCGGGCTCGGCACCGGCGACGCCGTGGCCGAGGAGATCCGCAGCGTGCTGGCGGCAGTGCCGGTGCCGCTCGTGATCGACGCGGACGCGCTCACCGCGCTCGGCGACGTGGCAGCGGCGCGCACCCTGCTCGACAAGCGGGAGGCGCCGAGCATCCTCACCCCCCACGACGGCGAGTACGCCCGCCTCAGCGGCGCCGCGCCCGGTGCGGACAGACTCGACGCGGCGCGCCGGCTGGCCGCGGCGACCGGCGCGGTCGTCCTCCTGAAGGGGCCGCTCACCGCGGTGGCCGACCCCCGGGGCGCGGCGGCGGTGCCCGAGGTGCTCCTCTCGGCCGCCGGGGGGCCGGCGCTCGCCACCGCCGGCAGCGGCGACGTCCTCTCTGGCGTCATCGGCGCGTTCTGCGCCCGCGGCCTCGGCGCCCTGGAGGCGGCGGCGCTCGCCGCGCACGTGCACGGGCGGGCGGCGTCGCTCGGCCCGGCCGAGGGCCTCGTCGCCGGCGACCTCCCGGCCCTGCTGGCGCGGCTGCTCTCGGCGCAGGCCGAGGTGGCGGGTCAGGCCCACGGGCACGAGGGCGACGGTGCCCATGGCTGAGGGTGCGCCGGCCCCGGTGCGCCTCGTGCCCCCGGGCCCGTCCGACGACGACGCGGTCACCATGGCGCAGGGGCGGTCCCGCCCGGCCTGGGCCGAGATCGACCTGGCGGCGGTGACCCACAACGCCGCGGTGCTGGCGCGCCTGGCGGCACCGGCCGAGCTGTGCGCGGTGGTCAAGGCGCACGGCTACGGGCACGGCGGGCCGGCGGTGGCGCGGGCCGCGCTGGCCGGCGGCGCGCAGCGGCTCGCGGTGGCGCTGGTCGACGAGGGCGTCGAGCTGCGCCAGCACGGCATCGACGCCCCGGTCCTGCTGCTCAGCGAGTGCGGCCCGGACGCCGTCGAGACGGCTCTGGCCTACGGGCTGACCCCGACCCTCTACTCGGCCGACACCATCGCCGCCTTCGGTGCAGCGGCGCGGGCGGCGGGCCGGCGAACGGCGGTCCACGTGAAGGTGGACACGGGCATGCACCGGGTCGGTGCGGCGCCCGAGGACCTCCCGGCCATGGTGGCCGCGGTGGGGCGCGAGCCGCTGCTCGACCTCGAGGGCGTGTGGACGCACCTGCCCGTGGCCGACGGCGAGGATGCGGAGGACCGTGCCTACACCGGGGCGCAGCTCGACCTCTTCGAGCGCCTCGTCGCGGCCCTGGCCGCCGACGGCATCCGACCGCCGGTCCTGCACGCCGCCAACACGGCGGGCACCGTGGCCTTCCCCCGGGCGCGCCACCACATGGTGCGCTGCGGCCTCGGCCTCTACGGGTACCTGCCGGGGGAGGGCGTGCGCCTCGCCTTCGAGGCACAGACCCGGGGCGCGCGGCTGCAGCCGGCCATGTCGCTCAAGGCGCGCGTCGTCGCCGTGCGCACGCTCGAGGCGGGGGAGCGCCCCTCCTACGGCCGGCTGCGCCCGCTGCCGGCGCGCTCGCTGGTCGCCACGGTGCCGATCGGCTACGCCGACGGCGTGCCGCGGGCGTTGTTCGGCGCCGGCTACGAGGTGCTGATCGGCGGAGTGCGGCGCCCCCTGGCCGGGATGGTGACCATGGACCAGATCGTGGTCGACTGCGGCGACGACGACTCGGTGCGGCCGGGCGACGAGGTGGTGCTGCTGGGGCGGCAGGGGACCGAGGCGGTGACGGCGGACGACTGGGCGTCCCTGCTGGGGACGATCAGCTACGAAATCGTGTGCGGCGTCGGCCCGCGCATGCCCCGCATCCTCGTCAACCGCCCCGACGCGCCCGGTGGCTGACGCCGGCCTCCTGGAGCAGCTGCGCCTCACCGCGTCGACGTGCACGCTGTGCCCGCTGGCCAAGGGGCGGACCCAGGTCGTCTTCGGCGTGGGCAACCCGGAGGCCGACCTGCTCTTCGTGGGCGAGGGCCCCGGCCGCGAGGAGGACCTGGCGGGCGAGCCGTTCGTCGGCCGCTCGGGCAGGCTCCTCGACCGCCTGATGTGGGAGGAGATCGGCCTCACCCGCGCCGAGTGCTACATCGCCAACGTGGTCAAGTGCCGGCCGCCCCAGAACCGCGACCCGGCGCCGAAGGAGATCGAGGCCTGCCGCCCGTACCTCACCGAGCAGGTGTCGCTCATCGACCCGACGGTGATCGTGACGCTGGGGAACTTCGCCACCAAGCTGCTGCTGGAGAGCACGCGGGGCATCCGCGAGCTGCGGGGCCAGGTCTTCGAGCGCGGCCGGGCCCACCTCGTGCCGACGTACCACCCCGCGTACGTGCTGCGCGCCGGCGGCGAGGCCATGGCCGAGATGCGGGCCGACCTCGTCCGGGCCAAGCGCCTCATCGCGGCGGGCCGGGCGTGAGCTGGCCGCTGGAGCGCACGACGGAGTCGCCGGCCGCCACCCGGCGGTTGGCGGGACGCCTGGCGCGCCTGTGCCGGCCCGGCGACACCGTGCTGCTGGCGGGCGAGCTCGGTGCCGGCAAGACGGTGTTCGCCCAGGGGTTCGCTGCGGGCCTGGGCGTGGCGGGCCCCGTGACCAGCCCGACGTTCGCCCTCGTGCGCCACTACCGCTGCGGCGCGGGCAGCCCGGTCGGGAGCCTGATCCACGCCGACGTCTACCGCACGGGTTCGGTGGCCGAGGTCGCCGACCTCGCCCTGGCCGAGCTCGTCGAGGAGGACGCGGTCGCCGTGGTCGAGTGGGGCGATCTCGCGGCACCGGCGCTCGGCGACGACGCGCTCGTGGTGACGATCGGCGTTCCCGACCCGCTCGGGTCCCCGGACCGGCGCTGCGTGACGATGGTCGGGCGGGGCGGCTGGGCGAGCCGGGCCGACGAGGTGGCCGCGGTGCTGGCGCCGGTGCGCGAGCAGAGCTCGTCGTGAGCCCCGCCGCGCCGGCTGCGCCGTTCCCCGTGATGGCGATCGAGACCGCGACCGAGACGGTCGGCGTCGCCGTGCGGACGCCCGCGGGCGTGCAGGCCGAGTTCGTCCTGACCGGGCGGCGCCGCCACGTCGAGACGCTGACGCCGGCCCTCGAGCACGTCCTGGCGCAGGTGGGCCTGGCCCCGCCGGAGCTGGGCGCCATCGCGGTCGACATCGGCCCGGGGCTCTTCACCGGCTTGCGCGTCGGCGTGGCGACGGCCAAGGCACTGGCCCAGTCGCTCGGCATCGGCGTCCTGGGCGGGACGAGCCTGGACATCCTCGTCGCGGGCGCGTCCGCCGCCGGGCACCGGGGCCTGGTGCTGGCCTGTGTCGACGCCCGCCGGGCCGAGGTGTTCGCGGCCGTCCACCGGTTGGACGCCGACGGCTCCGTCGCCGCGACGCCGATCGCCCTCGCGCTGTTCGCGCCGGCCGACCTGGTGCTCGCGCTGGAGACGCTCGGTGGGGCGCCGGTGCTGGCGGCGGGCGACGGCGCCCTTCGCTACCGGCGCGTCCTCGAGGTGGTTCGCGGAGTCGGCACGGTGGCGCCCGTGCTGTCGTTCCCACCCCCCGCGGCGCTGCTCGACCTGGCCCTGGTGCGCCTGGCGGCGGGAGAATCGCCAGTCGAGCCGGGTTCACTCGTTCCCCTCTACATGCGTGAGGCGGATGCAACCAGCAACTTCGCACGCGCGCAGCGGGCCTGAGCGGGGCGGGGCCGTGACGCTGCGCATCGAGAAGCTCAAGCGGCGGGACCTGCGCCAGCTGCTCCGCATCGAGAGCGCGGTGTTCCCCGAGCCCTGGTCACCCGAGGTGTTCAACTCCGAGCTGGCGCTGCGCAAGGGCCGCCTGTACCGGGCGGCCTGGGACGGCGAGGAGCTGGCGGGCTACATCGGCTTCATGATGGTCGACGACGAGGCGCACATGACCACCATCGCCACCGCACCCGCCTTCCAGCGCATGGGGGTTGCCACCACCATGATCGTCGACGGGCTCCGCACGCTGCGGGCCGGTGGGATCAAGCACGTCTCGCTCGAGGTGGCGGCCAACAACGAGCCGGCGCAGGCGCTGTACCGGCGCTTCGGGTTCGCGCCCGTCGCCGTGCGCAAGAACTACTACCCGGTGACGAAGCAGGACGCGCTGGTCATGTGGGTCTACGACATCGACGGCGAGGCGTACGGGCTGCGCCTCGAGGAGCGGGCCGCCGAGGGCGTGCCCGTCGAGGAAGGTGGCCGGCGCTGACGGGCTCGGCGCCGCCGAGGGAGGATGGGGCATGGCAGATCTCGACCACGTCACCCGGTTGGCCGCCGCCGACCACCATCTCGCCGTCTTCACCGTCGGCCGGCCCGACGGGAGCGTGCACGCCTCGGTGGTCAGTGCCGGCGTCATCGACGACCCCGTCGACGTGTCGCCCGGCGTCGCGGCCGTGCTGGGCGGGGGTTCGCGCAAGCTCGGGCTGCTGCGAGCGTCGGGTCGCGCCACGCTCGTGTTCAAGGACGGCTGGGACTGGGCTGCGGTCTCGGGCCCGGTTCGCCTGATCGGGCCCGACGACGGGCAGGACCTCGGGTTCGACGTGCCCGACCTCCTCCGGTCCGTCTTCCGCGCCGCCGGCGGCAGCCACGAGGACTGGGCGGAGTTCGACCGCGTCATGGCGGCCGAGCGCCGCTACGCCGTCTTCGTGCGCGCGGAAGCGATCTCCTCCAACGCCGGCCGCGCCTGACGCGCTGCCCGGGCGGTTGGGCGGGGCCGCGGCACCCACCCGTAAGGTGGGCAGCGTCCCCGAGAGAAGAGGAGCCCACCCCCCATGGAAACCATCGCGCTCGGAACCCAGGGCCTCACGGTCTCGCGCCAGGGGCTCGGCTGCATGGGGATGTCGGACTTCTACGGGCCGCGCGACGATGCCGAGTCGGTCGCCACCATCCACCGGGCGCTCGACCTCGGGGTGACCTTCTTCGACACCTCCGACATGTACGGACCCCACACCAACGAGATTCTCGTCGGCAAGGCGCTGTCCGGCCGCCGCGACGAAGCCGTCATCGCCACGAAGTTCGGCATCGTGCGCGACCCCGGTTACCCGGCCAAGCGGTCCGTCAACGGCCGGCCCGAGTACGTGCGCCAGTCCTGCGACGGGTCGCTGTCCCGGCTGGGCGTCGACCACATCGACCTCTACTACCAGCACCGGGTGGACCCCGACACGCCGATTGAGGAGACCGTCGGCGCCATGGCCGAGCTGGTCGCCCAGGGCAAGGTCCGCTGTCTCGGCCTGTCGGAGGCGGCGCCCGACACCATCCGCCGGGCCCACACGGTGCACCCGATCTCGGCATTGCAGACCGAGTACTCCGTGTGGTCGCGCGACCCCGAGCGCGAGATCCTGCCCACACTGCGCGAGCTCGGCATCGGCTTCGTCCCCTACAGCCCGCTCGGGCGCGGCTTCCTCACCGGCACGCTGCGATCGCTCGACGACCTGGACGAGGCCGACTTCCGCCGCCACCAGCCCCGGTTCCAGGGCGACAACCTGGCCGACAACGTCGCCATCGTCGAGGTGATCGACCAGCTCGCCGAGGCCAAGGGCTGCACCCCGGCGCAGGTCGCCCTCGCCTTCGTGCATGCGGGGGGCCGCGACATCGCGCCCATCCCGGGCACCAAGCGGCGTACCTATCTCGAGGAGAACGTGGCCGCCCTCGACGTCGAGCTGACCGAGGAGGACCTGGCCGTCCTCGACACCGTCGCTCCGGCCAAGGGCGACCGCTACGCCGACATGACGCCGGTCAACCGCTAGTCGGGCACCGGGCGCGGACGGGTGCGCGCCCGCCCGAAAGGGCCTAGCCTGGGTCTTCGCTCGACAAGGAGGTGGTGACCATGCCCAAATTCCTGCTCGAAGTGAAGTACACGCGGGACGGCATCAAGGGGGTGAAGGCCGAGGGGGGCACGGCCCGGGTCAAGGCGGCGACGGCTCTCATCGAGGGCCTGGGCGGCAAGGTGGAGTGCTTCTACTTCGCCTTCGGGGGCTCCGACGTCTATCTGGTCGCCGACATGCCCGACAACGCCTCGGTGGCGGCGGCGGGGCTGGCCGTCAGCGCCGGGGGCGGCGCAGTCTCGAACACGGTCGTGCTCATCACGCCCGAGGAGATGGACGCCGCAGCGCGCAAAGAGGTGCAGTACCGGCCGCCCGGCGGCTGAGCCCCGGCGGCACCGGCGGGGCGGTGCCGGTCATGCCGCGACGACGGCCCCGCTCCAGGCCGCCAGCGTGAGGCCCCCCTCGATGCTCGACCCCTCGAGCTCGTGCCCGGTGGCGACCGTGACCGTGCCGCGGACGCCGTCGAACGTTGCCGGCCCGTCGGACAGGTTGAGCAGCACCGACGTGCCCTCACCCCGGGCGTAGGCCCAGGTGCCCTCCGGCGAGGCCAGCGACCGGTAGGGCCCGACGGCCAGCTCGTCGCTCGCCCTGCGCGCCGCGATGGCCCGGCGGCAGAGCTCGAGCACCGAGGCCGGGTCGCCCTCCTGGTCGGCGACATTGCAGGCCGCGGGGTCGGCCATGGGCAGCCACGTCGTTACACCCGGCGCGGTGAAGCCCCCCCCGGGCCCGCCCGACCACGGCATCGGCGTGCGTACCGGGTCGCGTCCGGCATAGGGGAAGAAGCGGATGCCGACGGGATCGAGCATCTCCTCCTTGGGCATCTCGCCGTCGACGAGGCCGATCTCGTCCCCCTGGTACAAGAAGGGCGTGCCGCGCAGGGTGAGCAACATGAGCAGCGCAACCTTCACCTTGTCCGGGTTGCCGCCGGCCCAGCGGGTGGCCAGGCGCGAGAAGTCGTGATTCGAGCCGTGCCAGAGGGGCCAGGCCCCCTCGGGCAGGAGGGCCTCGGTGCCCTCGACCACCTCCCGCAACGTCGCCGCCTCGAACGGCGAGTGCATGAACACGAAGTTGAAGCCGCCGTGCAGCTCGTTGCGGCCCGTGCCGTAGAACTGCACCAGTCGCTCGAGTGACTCGACGTTGGTCTCACCGATGAGGAGCCGTTCGGGTACGTAGGTCTCGGCGACCGTGCGCCAGTGGCGCAGGATGTCGTGCGCCTCCGGCCGGTCGGTGTTGTAGACGTAGCGCACGCCCATGAACTGCTGCTCGATCGGGTCGTCCTCCGTCGCCGGCGGGTTGTCGCGCAGGTCCTTGTCCTTGATCATCATGTTGCACACGTCGATGCGGAAGCCCGCCACGCCGCGGTCCCACCAGAAGCGCACGATCTCGTCGAACTCCCGGCGGACGTCCTCGCTCCACCAGTTGAGGTCCGGTTGCGCGGCCTCGAAATTGTGCAGGTAGTACTGGCCGCTGGGCTCGTCGAGCTCCCAGGCCGGGCCGCCGAAGATGCTGACCCAGTTGTTCGGTGGGCTCCCGTCCGGTTTGGGATCGGCCCAGACGTAGTAGTCCCGACGTGCCGCGTCCTTCCCCCGTCGCGCGTCGACGAACCACGCGTGCCGGTCACTGGTGTGGTTCGGCACCAGGTCCATGAGGATGCGTATGCCGCCCCGCCCCGCCTCGCGCACGAGCGTGTCCAGGTCCTCGAGCGTCCCGTAGTCGGGGTCGATGTCGCGGTAGTCCGAGACGTCGTAGCCCCAGTCCCGGTTGGGCGAGCACGTGACCGGCGAGAGCCACACGCCGCTGATGCCGAGGCGGGCCAGGTGGTCGAGCTTCGAGATGATCCCCGGCAGGTCGCCTACCCCGTCACCGTCGGAGTCGGCGAACGAGCGCGGGTACACCTGGTAGAAGACACCGCCGTGCCACCACCGGTCCGGGTCGCTGCGGTCCGGGTCGCTGTCTCCTGGCGCCATGGGTTGGTCCCTTCCCTTGCGGTCGGTCGCCCGGGAGCGTAGCGACCCCCGCCGCGGCGACGCCGCTCCGGGCTCGGGACGGACGTGCGATCGCTCAGTGGCCGTGCTCGGCCGCCTGGACCAGGCGCGCCTCGAGCAGCGCCGGGAAGGCCCTGCCGTTGCCGTTGAACGTCAGCTGGCGGACCTGCGCACCCTTGGCGAAGGCGACCTCGGTGCTCGTGATCGTGAGCAGGCGCCCGCCGCTGATCAGGGGGATGGTGACGGTGAATCCGGTCACGTGCGCCGCGTGCCAGGCCTCGGGCAGTGCGGTGATGGCGACCGCCCCGACCGTCGCCCCGGTGCCCGCCCGCGTCTGGATGCTGTCCCGCAGCGCCGTGCTGCCGAGCGTGTCCATGCACGCCGGCGTCTTGGCATCGGCCATGGCCGCGTAGTCCGCCTCCGCCTGCGCGGCGGACCCGAACGCGGAGGTGCTGTCCACCACGCTGAGCGTCCGGTCCGCGCTGGTGAAGCTGGGGCTGCTGACCTGCGTGGGCGTGAGGGAGGCCAGCCGGGCAGGCGCCCCGACGCAGGAGGCCAGCGCGGGCGACCAGGGCGTGGTGCGCGTCGGGGCCGACGCCACGCCCCCGGACACCCAGCCCGCGGGCAGGTCCGAGAGGGCCAGCAGCGCCCCGTGGGCCCGGGCCGTTGTCGTGGGGCTGGTTGCCGACGCCGCGGCCGCTTGCGTGCGCGCCTGCGGCGCGTGTCGCAGCGCGGCGGACAACGACCCGCCGCCGGTCAGGCCGCCGAGCAGCCCGCCCAGCAGGGACACGGCGAAGATCCCCGCCAGCGTGGAGACGACGGCGCGCCGCCAGTGATCGGTGTCTTGGGCCATCGGGCCTGTGCGGGCCATCGCAGCCCCTCCTTGCCTCCATGGGCGCTACCTGCCTCCGGGAGCCAGTGGCCCACGGGACGTCATCGCCCTCCCGCAAGGGGAACGGGCCCGGGCCTCCGACCACACGCCGGGGTCCGGGGAACCCAAGATTGCAACCGGACTGCAACCTCTTGCGGCAGCCCTCAGGAGCGGGCCCGGGCCACCGAGATCAGATGCTGCTCGAGCGCAGCCGGGAACGGGGTCCCGCAGCTGGGCTAGAGGCGCCCGACCGCCACCGACATGAGGTGCTGCTCCTCGACGATGGAGAACGGGACGCCGGCCGCGGTGAACATCAGCTGCTGGCCGAGGCGCCCCCTGACTGCGAACAGGTCGGTGACCGTGAAGTTCACCGTCAAGTTGCGCGTGACGATCGGGACGCTCAGGGAGTACCCCGCCACCCCCGGGCCGAAGGCGGCCGGGTCGGTGGCCGACACGAGCACCGTGCCGTACCGGACGCCCTTGGGCGTCTTGCCGAAGAGCTTGGCCTTCAGCGGACCGGATGCGAGCGAGGTCATGCATGCCGGCATCTTCGGGTTGGCGGCGACGGCGAGCTCGGCCGCCGCGTTCTTCGCCGAGGGGAAGAGCGTCACGTTGTCGTTGACGATGAGCGTGCCCCCGTCGGCCTCGAACTGAGGGCTGTTCACCGACGGCGGGTTCTCCGTGATGAGCGAGGTCGCAATCCGGAGGCAGTGCGCCAGTTGCGCGTCGCCCAGGGTGTTGTTGCCGTTGTTCGTGTTCTTGGCCGTCACCCACCCGGCCGGCAGGTCGGAGAGGACCAGCAGCGCCTTGCGGGCCTGCGCCAGGGAGGCCGAGCCCGAGCTCGCTCCGGCCGGCGCCGCCACCGCGCCCAGCGCGCCGGCGGCGACCAGCACGGCTGCCACGAGTCCCGTGGCCCGACGGGCCGCCCTGCTGCGGTTCCTCACGATGCTTCCCCCTCCCGGATGGGCCGCTCCACCGCCGTCTGGGCCCGGACGCGCCGGCACACGCTAGGCGCGGCGAAGGCGACGGTCCCGACGGTGGCCCTCTGCCCGCTCCCGCCCCCGCCTGCCTCCGGGGGCGCCCGCCTGCCCCGGGCCCCGGGCCCCGGGGCCCGGCCGGCATCGCCCTCCTTCAGGGGGAGCGAGGGGAAGGACCCGCCTCACGGGGCCCCCTTGCGGAGCGCCGCCACGGCCCGCTATCGTTGGCACTCGCAACCCGAGAGTGCTAACGAGCGCCAAGGAGGCCCGTTCAAGATGAAGCTGCACCCGCTCGATGACCGCATCGTCGTCCGCCCCGGCGAGTCCGAGGAGACGACGGCGTCCGGCCTGGTCATCCCCGACACTGCCAAGGAGAAGCCCCAGCAGGGCGAGGTGATCGCCGTGGGCCCGGGGCGTCGCTCCGAGGACACCGGCGAGATCATCCCCATGGACGTCAAGAAGGGCGACACCGTCGTCTACTCCAAGTACGGCGGCACCGAGATCACCGTCGAGGGTGAGGACCTGCTCATCCTCTCGAGCCGCGACGTCCTGGCCAAGCTGGCCTGAGCGGCCACACCTGTTCGGGTCTGCCCGCCGCCCGGTGACCGCCGGGACCGGCGCGGCGGCCCCAATTTCTTTTCCCCACACCTGAGGACTCGAGAGGAGTTCGACACACGTCATGTCCAAGATCCTGAAGTTCGACGAGTCCGCCCGCCGCGGGCTCGAGGCCGGCGTCAACAAGCTGGCCGACACCGTCAAGGTCACCCTGGGGCCCAAGGGCCGCAACGTCGTGATCGAGAAGAAGTTCGGTGCCCCCACCATCACCAACGACGGCGTGTCCATCGCGCGCGAGGTCGAGCTCGACGACCCCTTCGAGAACATGGGCGCCCAGCTGGTCAAGGAGGTGGCCACCAAGACGAACGACGTCGCCGGTGACGGCACGACCACCGCCACCGTGCTGGCCCAGTCGCTCATCAGCGAGGGGCTGCGCAACGTCGCCGCGGGAGCCAGCCCGACCGGGCTGAAGAAGGGGATCGAGAAGGCGGTCAGCGCGGTGGTCGACAGCATCGCCAAGCAGTCCAAGGACGTCGGCGGCAAGACGGAGATCGCGCAGGTGGCCTCCATCTCGGCGGCCGACAACGCCATCGGCGACGTGCTGGCCGACGCCATCGACAAGGTCGGCAAGGACGGCACGGTGACCGTCGAGGAGTCCAACACCTTCGGGATCGAGCTCGAGCTCACCGAGGGCATGCAGTTCGACAAGGGCTTCCTCTCGCCGTACTTCGTGACCGACGCCGAGCGGCAGGAGGCGGTGCTCGAGGAGCCCCACATCCTCTTCTACAACGGCAAGGTCAGCGCGGTGCACGACCTCGTGCCCGTGCTCGAGAAGGTCATGCAGGGGGGCAAGCCGCTCCTGATCGTGGCCGAGGACGTCGAGGGCGAGGCCCTGGCGACGCTCGTGGTCAACAAGATCCGCGGCACGTTCACCTCCGTCGCGGTCAAGGCCCCCGGCTTCGGCGAGCGCCGCAAGGAGATGCTCCAGGACATGGCCGTCCTCACCGGCGGCCAGGTCATCAGCGAGGAGATCGGCCTCAAGCTGGAGAACGCCACCATCGACCTGCTGGGCAGCGCCCGCCGGATCATCGTGACCAAGGACGACACGACGATCGTCGAGGGCGCCGGCTCCCCCGAGGACGTGAAGGGTCGCGTGGCGCAGATCAAGCGCGCCATTGAGGACACCGACTCGGACTGGGACCGCGAGAAGCTCCAGGAGCGGCTCGCCAAGCTGGCCGGCGGCGTGGCCGTCGTCAAGGTCGGTGCCGCCACCGAGGTGGAGCTCAAGGAGAAGAAGCACCGCATTGAGGACGCGCTCTCGGCCACCCGTGCCGCGGTGGAGGAGGGCATCGTGGCCGGCGGCGGCACGGCGCTCATCCGGGCCCGCAAGCCGGTGAACGCGCTGGCCGACTCGCTCGAGGGCGACGAGGCCACCGGCGCGCGCATCGTGGCCCACGCGCTCGAGGCGCCGCTGCGCTGGATCGCCTTCAACGCCGGGCTCGAGGGTGCGGTGCTCGTGGCCCAGGTCGAGGCGGCCAAGGGTGACCACGGCCTGAACGCGGCGACGGGACAGATCGAGGACCTGGTCAAGGCCGGCATCATCGACCCGGCCAAGGTCACCCGCTCCGCCCTGCAGAACGCCGCCTCCATCGCGGGGCTGCTGCTCACCACCGAGGCCCTCGTGGCCGACAAGCCCGAGAAGGTGGACGCCGCCGCGGCTGCGGCCGCCATGGCGGGTGGCATGGGCGGCATGGGTGGCATGGGCGGGATGATGTAGCTCGGCGCGGCACGCACACCGGGTGGTAGTGCTCACCCGGTGGCAGTGCTCACCCGGTGGCAGTGCTCACCCGGTGGCAGTACGCACGGGTGCACCAATTCCCGGGACTCTAAGCGATATTGTTGAGAGTGTGTCGGGCATCGTGGCCGGGCCTCCGGGTCCGGTCACGGCGCGTCTGGGCCTCGTTCGGGGTTCGACGCAAGTCCCAGCGAGCCCTCGTGATCGCTGACCCGTTGATCGTTGATTGATCCGACCCGTGGCGGGCGGTGCCTGACCGGCATGACGTCACCAAGAATTTGGCCCGCCGTCACACGGCAGTTCAGATCCGTGGTCAAGGATTGCCGCCACAGCAGTTGGAGACAGGAGGCGGCCGGTGCGACACGTGCTCAGGTCCAAGCGCCCACCATCCCTGCAACGCCGATTCAGCCCGGTCCGGCTCCTCCGCCTGCTCGCTGGGGTGGCGCTCGGGAGTTCCCTGCTGGTCGGCGTCTCGGCGGGGACAGCGGGCGCCGCGATCACGATCCCCGGGCACATCACCTTTTATCCCGTGGCCAGCGGCTACAGCCCGAGCGCCATCGTGGGATCCTCGGGCGGAGACGTCTGGTTCATCCAGAAGGACTCGAGCGAGACGTGTTTCGGCCCCTGTGACTACGCGAGCAAGATCTCCGTGGGCGGCACGTTCGACGGTGACGCCAACATCAGCTACGGCGCGAACGCACTCAACAACCTCGCCGTCGACTCCGCAGGTGACGCCTTCGCGACGGACTCTGCCGGCTATGCGATCAAGATCACCTCGAGCCTCGGCGTGAGCTACTGGACCAGCGGTCCTCCTCTCGACAACGGCCAGGAGGTACAGACCTACGGGGCCGTGGGCGTCTCCGGAACGACCCCCTATTGGGGTAGCGATGCCAACGAAGCGACAGACGAGCTCTTCACCGGCTTCCCGGTGGTTTCCGACGCCGCCGCGACCCTTGTGCCCGTGACGTCCATGGCGACAGGTCCTTCGGGCGAGATCGACCTGATCCAAGGAACAAGGGACTACGGCTTCTACTCCTCGGGGACCCTTACGTCGTGCATCGGGTCGGCGGACCAGTTCTTCCCCAGCAACTCGGACATCGTGAACCTCGCGTCCGGTTCGGCCGGTCTCTGGTTCGCCGATGCCGGCCGTGGCAGCATCTGGCAGTACGACGGGTCCTGTCAGGGCACGGAATATCCAATTCCCGGTGGCGCCGCGCCGAAGGACATCACGGAGGGATCCGACGGGAACGTCTACTTCACGACGCAGGGCGCCGTCTGGGAATTCATCCCGTCGACCGGGGTCTTCTACGACTACACCGACCCGGGTCTCGTCGACCCGGAGGGCATCACCCTCGGCAGCGACGGGAACATCTGGTTCTCGGACACCAACGGACACCAGATCGGCAAGCTCGTACCCTACGTCGCCTCGAATCCCTACGTAGCCCTCAACAGGTGGATGCTCCCGAGCGGCTCGGGCAACTCCCCCTGCATTCCCTGCCACTGGATGGGGGTCAACGTGCACCAACCTCCCCCCGGCTACGGCGGCGAGACGACGCTCGGCTACATCTACCAGAACCCGGGTCCGGGCCTCGAGGCGCTCTACGCCTGCACTGATGGCGGCCAGGGGGATTACCTGTCCCTCGATCCGACCGGCAACTGCGCCGACAGCGACGTGCCCCAGTCGGGTCCGCCACCGACCAGCCTCGGCATACAGGGCTACGTCTACCCATCCGCGCCGACCGACGGGACGGATGCGTTGCAGCTCTACCAATGCAACGACAGCACGACGAACGATTGGCTCGCTGATGCCATCCCGCCCGGCAGTACGCCCGCGGGCACGCAGCCGTCCTGCGCGTCGCCGTACACCTTCGACGACGCGCTCGGGTACGTCGTGAATCCCGGCCCACCCACTGCGACGCCCGAGTTTGGCGCCCTCCCGGTGCTGGCGCTCGCCGGGGCGGCCATCATGGGCGCCGCGTGGGTCTACAGCCGCAGGCGGCGGAGGGCTCCACGGCCGACCGGGTAGGTCGGCGGCCCCGACCACGAGGCGGCAAACGACGCACCGCCCGGGCGGTCGCCCGCCGGGCGCCGACGGCGGCGGCGGCGAATGGGCGGCATGGGTGGGATGGGTGGGATGATGTAACGAACGCTTTGCGTGGTCGGCCCGGGCGCACCGCGCCGGGGCGCTCGTCTTTGCGTGAACTCCAGCGCTATCCTTGCGCTGTGTCGGGCTTCGCAGCCGGGTCCTCGGACCCGGCTGCGGCGCGTCCGGGGCCGGGCCTCGCCGGCCGTACCGAGCCCTAGCCCAGCTTGCCGATGTGTTGGCCGTTGGCGCAGAAGGTCTGGAAGAGACCGCCACCGGGGCCCAGGTTCTCCGGCGGGTGGTCGTCGCCTCCTCCTCCGCTCCAGCTGACGGCGTCGAAGCTGAACCCGCCCACCTCGTCCGCGTCCGCCCCCGCTGCCTGCCCGGCGAGGGCGAAGACGGCCTGCAGGGTCGCCCGGTTGCTCTCGCCCAGCTCCACGGAGTCGAGGATGGCCGCGAGGCGCTCCACGTCGTCGATCCCCAAGCTCGTCTCGCTCATGGCGTCTCCTTCTCGGTTGCGTCGCGGAGGTTGACGGCGCTCACGGAGCGGAGTTACACGCCGCTCTGCTTGCCGTCCCTCCCGTGGGTCTCGTGCCCGTCGTCTACCCTCGCCCGCAATGAGTGACCAGCCGGCGCTCCCCGAGTCGGGGCTGATCGAGGACCTGCCGCCCAGGCAGCTCCTCCGCGGGCTCTTCCACCTCCTCTTCGGCCGCGAGCCCGTGCTCAGCGACGACGGCGCGTACGTGCGCGAGCTCGAGAGCGGGGCGCTCTCCCCGCGCCAGCTCGTCGAGTGGCTCGTCGACTCCGCGGAATGGAGCCACGCCGCCCCCATGACGGAGTTCGGCCCGTCGCTCCACTACGGACGCGGCGTCTTCATCCGCAGCCTTCCCCGCGCCCGGCGGATCCTCGACATCGGCGGCGCGGCCGTCGGTGACCCGTCCGGGGCGCTGGTGCTCATGGGCTACCCCTATCCCTTCGAGGAGTTGACCGTCGTCGACCTCCCGAGCGAGGACCGCCACGAGCTCTACCGGGACGAGTCCCGTCCCGGCTCCGCCCACACCCCGCGGGGGCTCGTCACGTACCGTTACCACTCCATGACCGACCTGCGCTCCTACCCGTCCGGGTCCTTCGACATGGTGTACAGCGGGCAGAGCATCGAGCACGTCACCCGGCGCCAGGCCGACAGCGTGCTGGCGCAGGCTCGCCGCGTGCTGCGGCCCGGCGGCGTGCTCGCCCTCGACACCCCCAACAGCCGGCTGACCCGGTTGCAGCAGGACGCCTTCATCGACCCCGACCACAAGTACGAGTACTCGCACCCCGAGATGGCCGCCATGCTCGGCGGGAACGGCTTCGTGATCGAGCGGGCCGTCGGCATCAACTACGGCGGCGACTCGGTGGCCCGCGGTGTCTTCGACGCAGGGGAGCTGGCGACCAAGCGCGGCCTCTTCGACGAGATCGAGGACTGCTACCTGCTGGGCTACGTGTGCCGGCGCCCGGCCGGCCCCGGGCTCACGGCGCTGGCGCAGAGGGCCCGCTGGCGCGTGGTGGGCCCCGAGGCGCTCGCGCCCCGCGCCCTGCGCGCGGCCCGGCGGTCGTTCGGCCGCCGGAGGGGGCCGCCCGCCGGCGCCTGAGGCCGGCTACGCGTAGGCGTGGACGATGGCGCGGTAATTGACGCTCGGCGCCGACCACTCGACGGGCGTCTCCGGCGCGATGCCCCCGATGCGCCGCCCGAGCCGCTCGCGCAGGCCCGGTGCCGGGTCGGGCGGGGGAGGCGTGTCCGGTGGCCCCACCACCGTGCGCACGTCGGAGAACCCCGCGGCGCGGCAGAGGTTGTGCAGCGCCCCGATCGTCGGCACGTACCAGTTCCCGAAGTCGGTGCGCAGCGAGCTCCCGGCATGGAACTGCATGAGGGCCTCGCCGTCGAGCCCCTGCAGGTGCACCGCCTCGGTCTCGACCACGGCCACCTCCTTGGTCACGGCCCGCACCCGCTCGAGGCAGGTCAGCGGCTCCTTCATGTGGTAGAGCACGCCGAGGTAGAGCACGACGTCGAACCGGCCGAGACCGTCGAGGTCGACTGTCTGGAAGTCGGCGACGACGGGCTCCACCTTGGAGCCGAGCGCGGCCGACGCGAACTCGAAGCCCCGCCGCCCCGGGAGGTCGGGGAGCCAGAAGTCGGCCTCGTCGCGCGTCTGGTCGGGGAAGGTGCCGTTGTGGATGCACTCCGCCCAGTAGGCGCCCCGGGCCACGAAGTCGATTCCCCAGGCGTAGTGGTCGAGCGCGACCACCCGGGCCGCCCCGCCCTGCTCGGCCAGGAACGAGAACTTCCCGTCCCAGGCGCCGATGTCCAGCACGCTGCGCCCCGAGACGTCGGGGAGGATCTCGGAGCCGGTCTCCTGGACGCCGATGCCCTTGGTCACGACGCCGTGGCCGAGGTCGATGGTGTGGTACCAGGCCAACGCGTCGGCCTGGGCCTGCAGCTCCTCCGGGGACGTCATGGGCCGAGAGCGTAGCCAGGCAGTGGAGCGCCGCCGTCGGGGCCGCGTACCGCCGGGTCCCGTTAGCGTGGCGCAGATGTCCCGACCGGTGCCGCCCCAGGTGGTCCCCCGTCCCCTCACCTGGCGACCGGGCGAGCCCGCGCCGTGGGGCGAGGTCACGCCGGCGCGGCGCACCGGCATCGGGATCGACCGCGTGCTCGACGCCCTGGACCTGCTCGGGCAGCGCGGGCCGGTGCCCGAGGACCTCGGCTCGGACGGGGTCCTCGGGCAGACGATCCTGGTCAACGAGTCGAACGCGCCCGCCGTGCGCCACGTCAACGCCGCGGTGCTTGCCGCGCTCTTCGAGGAGTCCGGCGAAGCCCGGCTCGTCCTGACCCGGCGCTCGGTCGGCCTGCGGACGCATCGGGGCGAGGTCAGTTTCCCCGGCGGGCGCCTCGACGAAGGGGAGGACGCGCCGGTGGCCGCGCTGCGCGAGGCGCAAGAGGAGGTCGGCCTGCTCCCGTCCCTCGTGACGATCGCCGGGTGGATCCACCCGGTACTGACCATGGTGTCGGGGTCGTTGATCATGCCGGTGCTCGGCACGCTGCCCGGGCGGCCGCACCTGGTGCCCAGCCCGCACGAGGTGGAGCGCGTCTTCGACGTGTCGCTGGCCGAGCTGGCCGACCCCGCCATCTTCCACGAGGAGCGCTGGCAGATTCCGGGGCGGACCATCCCGGGCGCCGCCGACGACTCCTTTGCGGTCTGGTTCTTCGAGGTGTCCGGCGAGCTGATCTGGGGCGCGACCGCGCACATGCTCCACGAGCTGCTGTCCATCGTGCTGACGGGGCGGAACGGGTTCTAGGCGCCGAAGCGCAGGCCCAGCTCGCCCAGCGGGCCGAACCCGACCTCTATGTGGTCGCCCGCCGCCACGGCCAGCGGCGCCACCATCGACCCGGCGATGATGCGGTCGCCCTCCTCCAGCGTCGCCCCGTGGGCGGCGAGGAACGACCGCACGAACGCGGCCGTCGTGGCGGGGTCCTCGGTGAGCCGGCCCTCCGCCGCGTCCTCGCCGTTCTTCTGCAGGGTGACGCGGACGGCCCACGGGTCGAGGCCGGGGACCTCGGGGCCGAAGACGACGGCGCGGTGGCAGATGTTGCCGGCGAGCACCGCCGCCAGGTCGCCGAAGTCCATGTCGAGGTCGACCAGCTCGAGGGCGGGTGCCAACCCGGCCACCCGGCCCAGCCCGTCGACGCGGACTGCCACCTCCACCTCGACGGCGGGCATGGACCAGCCCGTCACCGCCACGGTGCCGCCGTCGGGCACGACCCCCGTGTCGACCAGGTAGCCGACGACGGGGTCGCTCAGCCCGAAGTGCTGCTGGATCGCGGGCGTGTTGAAGCCGATCTTCCACCCCACGGGCGAGGCTCCGGCCGCCAGCTCGGCGTCCCGGCGGGCCAGCAGCGAGCGCATGCCCCTCGTCACGGTGCCGGCGGAGTCCTGGTCAGGCACCGCCGCAGTCTCGCGCCAACCGGCGGCGCCGGGGCGGCCGGCCACCGGCCGCATGTCGAGCACGGAAGCAGCCGGGAGAGGAGCAGGCACGGAGTAGGATGGAGGATCGTCGGCGTGTCGGCCCGGCGTTCGCAATTGAGTCGTCAGACATGCCGGTGTGGTTCGTGAGCCGTACCGGCCCCACGAATGCCGGAGGGCGAGCAAGTGGCTGAGATCGAGATCGGCATCTTCAAGTCGGGGCGTCAGGCCTACGGATTCGACGACATCGCGATCGTCCCGAGCCGGCGGACCAGGGATCCCGAGGACGTCGACATCTCCTGGGAGATCGACGCCTACCGCTTCAACCTGCCCCTGCTGGGCGCGGCGATGGACGGGGTGATGAGCCCGGCCACCGCCATCGAGCTGGGGCGCCTCGGCGGCCTGGGCGTCCTCAATCTCGAGGGCCTCTGGACCCGCTACGAGGACCCGACCCCGCTCTTCGACGAGATCCGCGAGCTCGACGACGACAAGGCGACGGCCCGCATGCAGCAGATGTACCAGGAGCCGATCGTCCCCGAGCTGGTGACGGCGCGCATCCGGGCGATGAAGGAGGCCGGCATCACGACCGCCGCCTCCGTCACCCCCCAGCGCACCGTGTCGCTGGCCAAGGCCATCCTGGCCGCCGAGCTCGACCTGCTCGTGATCCAGGGGACGGTCGTCTCGGCCGAGCACGTGTCCAAGACCTCGGAGCCGCTCAACCTCAAGCGCTTCATCCGCGAGTTCGACATCCCCGTCATCGTGGGCGGCTGCGCCTCCTACCAGGCCGGCCTGCACCTCATGCGCACGGGCGCCGTGGGCGTCCTCGTCGGTGTCGGCCCGGGGAACGCCTGCACCAGCCGGGGCGTGCTCGGGATCGGCGTGCCCCAGGCCACCGCCATCGCGGACGTGGCCGGCGCCCGCATGCGCCATCTCGACGAGACCGGCGTCTACGTGCACGTGATCGCCGACGGCGGCATGTCCAAGGGGGGCGACATCGCCAAGGCCATCGCCTGCGGCGCCGACGCCGTCATGCTGGGCTCGCCGCTGTCCTCCGCCGTCGAGGCGCCGGCGCGGGGCTTCCACTGGGGCATGGCCACCTTCCACCCCACGCTGCCCCGGGGGGCGCGGGTGCGCACGTCGGTGCGCGGCAGCCTGCGCGAGATCCTGCTCGGCCCTGCGCACGAGAACGACGGCCGCATGAACCTGTTCGGCGCACTGCGCACGGCGATGGCGACGTGCGGCTACGAGACGGTCAAGGAGTTCCAGAAGGCCGAGGTCATGGTGGCGCCGTCGCTGCAGACCGAGGGCAAGTTCTTCCAGCGTTCCCAGGGTGTGGGGATGGGGCACTGACCGACACCGTCCTCGTCGTCGACTTCGGGGCCCAGTACGCCCGACTGATCGCCCGCCGGGTGCGCGAGGCGCACGTCTACTCCGAGATCGTCCCGGCCACGATCTCGGTCGAAGAGGTCCGGGCCAGGGCGCCCAAGGGCATCATCTTCAGCGGCGGGCCCAAGTCCGTCTACGAGACGCCGGCGCCGTCCATCGACCCCGGCGTCTACGAGCTCGGGATCCCGATCCTCGGCCTGTGCTACGGCGCGCAGCTCATGGCGCTCCAACTCGGCGGCACCGTCTCGCGCACGGGGCAGGGCGAGTACGGGCGTACCGAGCTGGCGCTCACCGGCGCCTCCCCGCTGTGCCCCGACTGGCCCGCCACGTCGTCGGTGTGGATGAGCCACGGCGACGCCATCACCGCGGTCCCCGAGGGCTTCGTGGCCACGGCGCAGAGCGCCGGGGCGCCCGTGGCCGCGCTGCACGACGCGGAGCGGCGGTTGTTCGGACTGCAGTTCCACCCCGAGGTGGTGCACACCGACCGCGGCAGCGAGGTGTTCGACCACTTCCTGATCGACGTGTGCGGGTGCCTGCCCGGGTGGACGCACGTCTCCATCATCGAGCAGCAGGTGGCGGCGGTGCGGGCCCAGGTGGGCTCCGACCGCGTGCTGTGCGCGCTGAGCGGGGGCGTCGACTCCGCCGTGGCGGCCGCGCTGGTGCACAAGGCGGTGGGCGACCAGCTCACCTGTGTCTTCGTCGACACCGGGCTGATGCGCTCGGGCGAGGCGGACCAGGTCGAGGACACCTTCCGGCGCCAGTTCAAGGTGGACCTCGTCCACGTGAAGGCGGCCGACCGCTACTTCGCCGCATTGGCCGGCGTGACCGACCCCGAGCGCAAGCGCAAGATCATCGGCGAGCTCTTCATCCGGATCTTCGAGGAGGTGGCGCGGGACCTCGGGGCGGGCGTGGAGAGCATGGATGCAGATGCCCGGGCGAGCACCGATGCGGGAGCGGGGACCGGTGCCGGGCCCCGCTTCCTCGTGCAGGGCACGCTGTACCCCGACGTGATCGAGTCGGGGAGCGACACGGCGGCCAACATCAAGTCGCACCACAACGTGGGTGGGCTGCCCGACGACCTCGCGTTCGAGCTCGTGGAGCCACTGCGCCTGCTGTTCAAGGACGAGGTGCGCGCGGTGGGCGAGGAGCTCGGGCTGCCGCACGAGATCGTGTGGCGCCAGCCCTTCCCCGGGCCGGGGCTCGCCGTGCGCATCATCGGCGAGGTGACGCCCGCCCGCGCCGAGATCCTGCGCAACGCGGACGCGGTCGTGGTCGAGGAGATCCGGCGCGCCGGGCTGTACCGCGAGCTGTGGCAGAGCTTCGCCGTGCTGCCGGCGGTGCGCACCGTCGGGGTGATGGGCGACGGTCGCACCTACGCCTACCCCGTCGTCATCCGTGCCGTCACCAGCGACGACGCCATGACGGCGGACTGGGCCCGGCTGCCCTACGACCTGGTCGAGCGCATCGCCTCGCGCATCATCAACGAGGTGGAAGGCGTGAACCGGGTGGCGCTCGACGTCACGTCGAAGCCGCCCGGGACCATTGAGTGGGAGTGACCACCGCTACGGGGAGCGGCGACACCGGGCAGCTGTTCGACACCTCGGACCCGTCGGAGCTGTCCGACGAGGAGGTCGGCGCGGCGGCTGCGGCGGCTGCTGCCGAGGCGGCCGCGGGAGAGGGTGCGGAGACGCCCGACACCACGGCCGAGGGTGCGGACGACGGGCGGAGGCGCCGTCGCCGCAGCGCGGCAACGTCGGGCGCCTTCTCGGGCCGGCCGGCCGCACTGACCGACGACCTGACCCTGCCCCAGCGCGCCGCCGTCGAGCACCGGGGCGGGCCGCTGCTCATCATCGCCGGCGCGGGATCGGGCAAGACCAGGGTGCTGACCCGGCGCATCGCGCACCTGCTGGCCACCGGGGACGCACCGCCGTGGGGGATCCTCGCCATCACGTTCACCAACAAGGCCGCCGAGGAGATGCGCACGCGGGTGGCCGACCTGGTCGGGCCGCCCGCGGAGAGGATGTGGGTCTCGACGTTCCACTCGGCCTGCCTGCGCATCCTGCGCACGAACGCCGACCGGCTCGGCTACCGCTCCGCCTTCACCGTCTACGACGACACGGACTCGCGCCGCATGATCGAGATGATCACCGCCGAGCTCGGCTTCGACCAGAAGCGCCTGCCCGCCCGTGCCGTGCAGGGAGTGATCAGCCAGGCCAAGGCCGAGCTGGCCGACTTCGAGACCTTCCGCGAGGAGGCGCACGGCGGCCCCGACCCCTTCCGCAAGCGCATCGCCGACGTCTACGCGCAGTACCAGGGCCGCCTGCTGGCGGCGAACGCCCTGGACTTCGACGACCTCCTGATGGTGACGGCCAACCTGCTCCAGGCGTGCGACGACGTGCGCGCGTCGTACCAGGAGCGGTTCCGCCACATTCTGGTCGACGAGTTCCAGGACACGAACCACGCACAGAACGAGATCGTCAAGCTGCTCGGCGAGGCCCATGGCAACGTGTGCGTGGTCGGCGACTCGGACCAGTCGGTCTACCGCTGGCGGGGCGCCGACATCCGCAACATCCTGGAGTTCGAGCGCGCCTTCCCCAACGTGACCACGATCATGTTAGAGCAGAACTTCCGATCCACCCAGACCATCCTCGATGCGGCCAACGCCGTCATCGCCAACAACCTCGGCCGCCAGCCCAAGGAGCTGTTCACCGTCGGCGACGCCGGCGGGCCGGTCAAGCGGTACCGGGCCGAGGACGAGCGCGACGAGGCCTCGTGGGTGTCGAGCGAGATCCTGCGGCTGCACGCCTCCGAGGGACTGTCGTGGGGCGACGTCGCGGTGTTCTACCGGACCAACGCCCAGAGCCTCCCGCTCGAGACGTCCATGAAGTTCACCGGCATCCCCTACAAGGTGGTGGGCGGGGCCAAGTTCTACGACCGCAAGGAGATCAAGGACATCCTCGCCTACGTCCGGGTGCTGGCCAACCCCGACGACGAGGTGTCGGCGCGCCGCGTCGTGAACGTGCCCAAGCGCGGCATCGGCGACACCTCCCTGGCCCGGCTGGCGGCCTGGGCGCAGACCGAGCACGTGCCCTTCACCGAGGCCATCGACCGGGCGGCCGAGGCCGGCCTCTCGGCCAAGGCGCTCAGGGGCGCCGAGGAGCTGTCGCGGCTGCTGGCCGAGCTGCGCCCGCTCGTGCAGACCGTCAACCCGGCCGACTTCGTCCAGCTGGTGGCCGACCGGACGGGCTACCTGGCCGAGCTCGTCGCCGAGCACACCCACGAGGCGGACGGCCGCATTGAGAACCTGGCCGAGCTGGCCACCCAGGCCGCCGACTTCGACGACGTCATGGGCTTCCTCGAGACGGTCGCCCTCGTGGCGGACTCCGACGAGCTCGACAGCGACGGCACGCGGGTCTCGCTCATGACGCTGCACACGGCGAAGGGCTTGGAGTACCCGGCCGTCTTCGTGGTGGGGCTCGAGGAGGGGATCTTCCCGCACTTCCGCTCGCTGGCCGAGCCGAGCGAGCTCGAGGAGGAGCGCCGCCTCTTCTACGTGGGCATCACCCGGGCGCGGCGCCACCTGGCCATCTCCCACGCGTGGTCGCGCACGACCTGGGGCCGCACCCAGCCGGCCATGCCGAGCCGCTTCGTGACCGAGGTGCCCTCGCACCTGGTCGACGACGTCGGGCTCGGCTCGCCCCGGCGGGGCACCGGGTACGACACCGTGTCGGCCGAGGAGCACCTGCCCGGGGCCACCTTCGCGCCCGCCGTGCCCCTGGGCGCCCGCGCCGCTGCCGTCGCCCCCGGGGGCAGGGCGGCTCCGCGGGGCAGCACGGGCGCCGAGGACCTGGGGCTGGCGCCCGGCGACCAGGTGGTCCACGACCACTGGGGCCGCGGCGTCGTGATCAGCGCCAAGGGGGAGGGCTCGCGGGCCCAGGCCACGGTCGACTTCGACTCCGTCGGCAAGAAGAACCTGCTCCTCTCGGCCACGCCGCTCCGCCGGGTCTGACCTCAGGGGCCCGACCTCCAGGCCTTGCCATGGGTCCCCCACAGCGCGGCCGGTACACTCAGGGCCGCCGTGAGCGACCGGACGATCGCAGTGGGTGCCTGGATGCTGGAGCACGGTCATCGCGCGCTCCTCACGCTGAGCGGGGGCCGCTTCCCCCGCACCGTTGCAGGCATGCAGCCCGTCGAGATCCACACGATCGGGCGCAAGACGGGTCTGCGCCGCTCCACCTTGCTCACGTCGCCGATCTACGCGGAGGACCGAGTGGTCCTGGTGGCGTCCAAGGGCGGCTATTCGGACGATCCCATCTGGTACAAGAACCTCGTTGCGCACCCCGACTTCGAGATGACGGTCGGCCACCGCACCACGATGATGCGGGCGCGCACCGCCTCGGCCGAGGAGAAGGCGACGCTCTGGCCGGAGCTGGTCAAGGTGTACAAGGGGTATGAGGGGTATCAGCGCAACACGACCCGGGACATCCCCGTGGTCATTTGCGAGCCGTCACCGACCGCCCCGACGGCCTGAACCGCCTGGGTCTCCGCCGGAAGGACTCCCTCTCCGAGCGTGGGCCCCGCGAACCTGCTTGCCGCCCTGACCCCGGACCGGGCGGTGTCTCCGGTCTGGCGTCCGCACGAGGGCATCCGTATCCTTGGGCTCTCATGAAACGTCCCTACAGGGTTGTCGTGGCCAAGCCGGGCCTCGACGGTCACGACCGGGGGGCCAAGGTCATCGCCAGGGCGTTGCGCGACAGCGGCTTCGAGGTCGTCTACACGGGGCTGCACCAGACGCCCGAACAGGTGATTCAAGCCGTGGTGCAGGAGGACGCCGATGCCGTCGGCCTGTCCCTGCTCTCGGGGGCCCACCTCACGCTGGTGCCCAAGGTGGTCAAGTTGCTGGCCGACGTGGGCCGGGAGGACGTGCTCGTCATCGTGGGCGGGATCATCCCCGAGGCCGACATCCCGGTGCTCAAGGGGGAGGGCGTGGCCCAGGTGTTCACGCCCGGGGCGCCCCTCGACTCCATCGGCTCCTGGTTGGCCGACGCCCTCGATGCCCGGGAGGAGGCCCTCGAGGCCTGACCGACCAAGGGCGGTCGCCGCGTCGCTGGGCTCGCGCCCCGGCCGGGGCCCGTGCGATGCCCCGACCGGGAACCCCCGCGACACCCGCACATCTCGCACACCGACAAAGGAGACAGCACCCAAGTGGACCTCTACGAGTACCAGGGCAAGCAGTACTTCGCCCGCTTCGGCATCCCGACCTCCCCGGGCGGTGTGGCCGACACGGTGGACGAGGCCGTGGCGCAGGCCGAGGCGGCCGGCTACCCCGTCGTGGTGAAGGCACAGGTCAAGGTCGGTGGCCGCGGCAAGGCCGGTGGCGTGAAGCTGGCCGACGACGCGGACGAGGTGCGCCAGCACGCCGGGAACATCCTGGGCCTCGACATCAAGGGTCACGTGGTCAAGCGGCTCTGGGTCGAACACGCCTCGGACATCGCCAAGGAGTACTACGCGAGCTTCACCCTCGACCGGCCGGCCAAGCTGCACCTCGGGATGCTCTCGGCCGAGGGCGGTGTCGAGATCGAGGAGGTGGCGCAGAGCAACCCCGAGGCCATCGCCAAGATCCACGTCGACCCCGTCGTCGGGTTGAGCGAGGAGGCGGCCCGCGAGTGGGTGGACCGCGCCAACCTCGATCCGCAGGCCCGCGCCCAGGCGGCCACCCTGCTGGTCCGCCTCTACCACTGCTACGTGGAGGGCGACTGCGACCTGGCCGAGATCAACCCGCTGATCCTCACCCCCGAGGGCAAGGTGCACGCGCTCGATGCGAAGGTGACCCTCGACGAGAACGCCGCCTTCCGCCACCCCGAATGGGAGGAGTACGCCGACGACTCCGACGTCGACCCCCGCGAGAAGATGGCCAAGGAGAAAGGCCTCAACTACATCGGGCTGTCGGGCAGTGTGGGCATCATCGCCAACGGGGCGGGCCTCGCCATGTCGACGCTGGACGTCGTCACCCAGGTGGGCGGGCAGGCGGCCAACTTCCTCGACATCGGCGGCGGAGCGAACGCCGACGTGATGGCCGCGGCGCTCGAGGTGATCAACGCCGACCCGGCGGTCAAGTCCATCCTCGTCAACATCTTCGGCGGCATCACGAGGGTGGACGAGGTGGCGAAGGGGATCATCGAGGCAATCGGCCGGGTGGAGCTGAGCTCGCCCGTGGTGATGCGCCTCGACGGCACCAACGCCGTGGAGGGCCGCGCCCTCCTGGCCGACCACCTGTCGGACGCTCTGATCGCCGAGCCCACCATGCTCGACGCCGCCCGCCACGCCGTCGCCCTGGCCAAGGCCTAGGCGCCCGGCGGCCCGACACCGAGCTCGACACCGAGACCGACACCGAGAGGACACCGAGAACGTGAGCATCTTCGTCGACGAGACGACCAAGGTCGTGATCCAGGGCATCAGCCCGACGAGCCAGGGGCTCTTCCACGGCCTGCGCAACAAGGCGTACGGCACCAAGATCGTGGGGGGCACCAACCCGAAGCGGGGCGGCGAGGAGATCGAGGGCATCCCGGTCTACGGATCGGCGGCCGAGGCGGTGAAGGAGACGGGGGCGACGGCCTCGTTCATCTCGGTGCCGCCGCGGGGCGCGGCGGACGCCATCATGGAGGCGGCCGACGCGGGCATCTCCTTCATCGTCTGCATCACCGAGGGGATCCCGGCCCAGGACGAGGCCCTGGCCTACAACCGCCTCGTCGAGGAGTTCCCCGGCACCCGGCTGCTCGGCCCCAACTGCCCGGGCATCATCAGCCCCGGCAAGTGCAACATCGGCATCACCTCGGGCGACATCGCACTGGCCGGGGGGCCCGTCGGCATCGTCTCGCGGTCGGGCACGCTGACCTACCAGGCCCTCCACGAGCTCTCCCAGCAGGGCATCGGGCAGACCACCTGTGTCGGCATCGGCGGCGACCCCGTCCCCGGCACCAACTTCATCGACTGCCTGGCCGCCTTCGAGGCCGACCCCGAGACCAAGGCGGTGATGATGATCGGCGAGATCGGCGGCTCCGAGGAGGAGCGGGCGGCGGAGTTCATCGCAGCGAGCATGACCAAGCCGGTGGCGGCCTACATCGCCGGCGTCACCGCCCCGCCGGGGCGCAAGATGGGCCACGCCGGTGCGATCATCTCGGGCTCCCAGGGCACGGCCCAGGCCAAGATGGAGGCGCTGTCGGCCGCAGGCGTCGCCGTGGCACAGAACCCGACCGAGTGCGGCGAGAAGATGGTCGCGATCGTGCGGGGGCTCGCCTGACCCCCGCCCGACGCACGCGGGCCGGCTGACCGGCGACGGCGCGGAAGCCGCCGCCGCGCCGCAGGGACCAACGGGCGCCTGACGCCCGCCATACCCCACGCCCGGGGCCCATCTCGTTAGCGTCTGGGTCGATGGAGGACACAAGCCCCGCCGACGGAGCCGGTCGCGATGCACGGGTCCGCCGCAGGGACCGGACCCCGTCGACGCCGCTCCGTCTGGCGGACCTCGAGAAATCCCATCGGCGGCAGGCCGTGCTGCGCTCGAGCGCCATCATCGCCTTCTCGTGGGTGCTCATCTTCGGCGCCTATTTCGTGATCCCCATCGGCCGCGAGTCGGGACTGCGCGCCCTGCTCCGTCTCGGCGTCGACATCGCGGTGATCGGAGTCCTCCTCGCCTGGCAGATCCGGCGCATCAGCATGGCCGAGCTCCCCGAGCTCCGTGCGGTCGAGGCCCTCGGCGTCGTGATCGCCGTGTTCCTCGTCATCTTCTCCGCCCTCTACCTCTCCTTGTCGCACGAGACCCCGCTGATCTTCACCCAGCGGCTCGACCATGCCAAGGCGCTCTACTTCACCATTACGGTCTTCTCGACGGTCGGCTTCGGCGACATCACGCCGCGCACCGATGCGGCGCGCCTGCTCGTCTCCGCGCAGATGCTGCTCGACCTCGCCATCATCGGCGCCGTGGTCCGCTTGATCCTGAACGCCGCCAAGACCCGTGTCACGCCAGCGGGTGGTGGGGGACCGTCAGGGCACGATGCGTAGTGCACGTGTGCATCCGGCGATCTCCTCGTCGGTGCGCTGACAGGGAGGATCAGGGAAACGAAGTCGAAGCTGCCAATCCGAGGTCTTGCCGGATCTTGTTGTCTGTTGCTTCTGCCGCTGCGGTCCGGGCGTGCAACTGGGACAGCCAGGGACCCACGCCGGTGGGGCTGACGGAGGAGAACGACTGCAGGTAGGTGACGAGAGCTTCGAGCTGCGCATGGTCGACCGTGACCGCCGGCTGCATCCCGGCGGGCCACTGGATGAAGCGAATCTGGAAGTCGTAGAGATTCACCCCGTAGTGGTACGCCGTGATGGCGGGTGCCAGCTGAATGGCCGTCGGCGCGCTGCCCGCGGCGGCCAACGCATGCGCCGCCGTTACATTCGCCGTCTGAAGACCCTGTGCGTATTGCTCGTACTTGACCATCTGGGCGGCGGGGATCGGCGAGACAAAGGCCGGGTGATGGGGGTGGACAACGGCGTGCGGCGGCACGGTCGTCGACAGCGGGGCACCCGCACTGGGGCTCTTGTGGGCAAGCCGGAGCCCCCAGATGATGAGGACGACGGCGACGGCGGCCGCCAGGCACAGAAGCGCCACCTTGGTCCAGCGGTGTGACCACAAGCGACGAATGGGGCCGCGCTCGGTGTCGGCCCGGCGCGTCGGTGCGGGCTGAGAGGGTGCGCTCGTGCCGTCGGCGACGCCTTCTCGCTCCATGGGTACTACCGGATCAACCGTGGCGGGACGGGGCGTCGGCTCGAGCACGACCGTCTGGGTGTTGTCCGCCATGGGGTCCACCGGGACGGGGGGCACCGCGTCGGGTCGGGGCATCGGCTCGAGCACGACCGTCCGGGTGTTGTCCGCCATGGGGTCCACCGGGACGGGGGGCACCGCGTCGACATGGGGCGTCGGCTCGGGCACGACCGTCCGGGTGTTGTCCGCCATCGGGTCCATTCGGACGGGAGGATCCGCGTCCGGGTAGGGCGTCGGCACGATCACGCGCGGCCCGGTATTGGGCGCAGTCTGAACCGGGGTCGGACCATAGGTCGGTGGTTCCAAGACCTGATGGACTTCGGCGGTGGCGGTCGTCGCGAGGCCCGACACCGTCAAGGCACCCTCATCCGTCCGAGTTGCGCCCGCCTCCACGGGAGCGGCCCGCCAGTCCCACGTCCGTATGGTCTCCATGAGCGCTTCCAAGCGCTGGTCGACGGACTGTGCGCTGAGGGACGGTGAGCCCTCGTGGGTGGGCGTCGGTTGTTCGCCGTCGGTCACTTTGCCCGTCCCATTCGTGGTCACCTCGGCTGGCCCCAATCGGTCGTTCATAGGGCACCCCTGCCGTCATCGCGGTCGCAGTTCACCGGTCACCACCACTCCATAGGGACACCAGTAGGCGTACTTGTTTGCTAATTGTGCCAGGCACTTTCGTCAATTTAGCGGCAGCCGAAAAGGACCTTTTCCGTGTCACCTGAAGTTTGGGTATCGGTTACTTGGGTGTCATGTGTGGTCGACCGCTGAAGGAGAGTGGCAAACGTGGCTTGTTAGAGTTCCCGGCGATGCAGCCGGTCTCCATGCGTGAGGATGAGGTCGAGTTGCGGCTCCGGGCCAGCATTTCCGGCTTTGCCGACCGGGTACCCCTGATGTCCGCACGGAACCTGGTCTCGCGAGGCCAGCGCAACGTCTTGATCGGACTGCCCTTCGTCATCGTCATCGGCCTGGTGCTCAATGTCCAGTACACGGTAATCGCTGTCATCGGCTTCCTCACCCTCCTCTACCTGGCCGCTGTGCTCTACCGCTCCTACCTCTTCACGCGGTCCTCGAAGGGCGACGCCCTCGAGATCGTGACCGACGAGGAGGCCCTGACCGTCCCGGACTCGGAATTGCCCTTCTACACGATCCTGCTTCCCGTCTACAACGAGGCCTCGGTCATCGTGAAGCTGGTTGAGAACCTCGCCCAAATGGAATACCCGGTCGGCCGCCACGAGGTTCTCCTCCTGGTCGAAGAGGACGACGAGGAGACGTTGGGTGCGCTGCGCGCCGCCGACACCCCTCCGCAGTTCAAACTGGTCGTGATCCCTCCGGCCGAACCGCGCACCAAACCCAAGGCGCTGAATTTCGGTCTGACGCTCGCACGGGGAGACATCGTGGCCGTCTACGACGCCGAGGACACGCCCGACATCCTCCAGCTCCGTCGCGCGGCCGTTGCACTCGGTCGGTACGGACCCGAAGTGGCTTGCGTGCAGGCACAGCTGTCGTACGGCAACGCCACTCAGAACATCATCACCCGATGGTTCACCGTCGAGTACGCCATGTGGTTCTCCTTCTTCCTTCCCGGCCTGGTGACATTGAACGCACCGATTCCACTGGGCGGGACATCGAACCATTTCCGGCGCAGCGCCCTGCGGGCTCTCGGTGGATGGGACCCCTACAACGTCACGGAGGACTGCGACCTCGGGATCCGCATGTACCGTGAGCACTATCAAATCAAGGTGCTCGAATCGACCACGCTCGAGGAAGCCAACAGCGATTTCGTAAACTGGGCCAAGCAGCGCTCCCGCTGGTACAAGGGTTACCTGCAGACCTTCCTCATCCATCTCCGTGCCCCACGGCAGCTCAAGAGCGAGATCGGCCTGAAGGGCGTCGGCCACTTGTGCACCTTCGTGGGCGGTACCCCGATCCTCGCCATGGTCAACCCGATCTTCTGGGTATTGACTTTGCTGTGGTTCATCGCCCAACCGGTGTTCGTGAAGGCAATCTTCCCGGCTCCCGTGTACTACGTCGGCCTGGTCCTGTGGGCATTCGGGAATTTTCTGATGTGGTACCTGACCGTGCTCACGGCACGCCACACCCGACCGGTGGGTCTGGTGCTGGCCGCATTGTTCGTGCCCATCTACTGGGTGATGATGTCCGTCGCCGCAATAAAGGCGATGTGGCAACTTGTCGTGACGCCGTCCTTTTGGGAAAAGACGGCTCATGGCCTCGATGCCGACTCCGAGACCGAATCAGAGAAACGCGAACCTCTCCGACTGGTCTCGTGAGCCTCTGCCACTGGGCCGGTGGCAATTCGCCTTGATCCTGTTGCCGGTAGATGACGTCCATTTGACGGCGCGCCCACCCCGCGGATAGGCGGATCGCTCGGGAATGTGAGGGGCTCACCCCGGGGGGGTGATCCCTCCGAATCTGTCTGTCGGCCCAACCTGGTTTCCCGCGGGCGAACGTGACGCGATGAATGGGTAACTTCTCGGTGTCAGAACGTGGTTTTCGCTTGTTGACCCCAGTCCGAGTCGAGAGAATGACCACTGATGACCGCCACGCTCCCAACCATCGGGCTGACCGCCGGAACGGACATGCTTCGCAGGGACGTTGAGCCCATGGAGCCGGACGATTCGGCTGAAGGATCAGAGGCCAACCGTCCGTTCGCCTCGATCGTCGTGCCCTACTACAACCCCGGCGACCGCCTCCGTCCAACAATCGAGCAGCTGATGTGCGTGCTGGACGCCTCGGGGATGTCCTTCGAGATCATCACTGTCTCGGACGGGTCAACCGACGGCAGCCCGCACACCTTGGAGGAGTTCCCCGAGAGTGTCGTACGCGTCTCCTACGCCACCAACGTCGGCAAGGGGCACGCGCTGCGTACGGGCCTCGGGATGGCCCGCGGCCGCTACGTCGGCTTCATCGACGCCGACGGTGACATCTCCCCGGAGTTCCTGGCTTCGTTCGTGTCCATCATGCACGCCGAGGAACCGGACATCGTCATCGGCAGCAAGCGGCACCCGGACTCCTTGGTGCACTGGACCCCGTTGCGCCGGCTCTATTCGTGGGGGCACCAGTACCTCACCCGCTCGCTCTTTCGGCTCAATGTCAAGGACACGCAGGTTGGCATCAAGCTGGCCGACCGCCGGGTCGTCGCCGACGTGCTGCCGCTGCTGCGGGAGAGCCGCTTTGCCCTCGACCTTGAGCTCCTCGTCCTGGCCAAGCGCCTCGGCTACGGGCGCATCGTGGAGGCGCCGGTCCGCATCGAGCAGCGCGCACGACAGCACGATCTCGCTGAAGCGCGCCTGGCGGCTGCTTGTCGACACCCTCGGCCTCTTCGTCCGCTTGTCGGTCCGCCACGAGTACGACACCGCCATCGCAGCCCATTCCGGCGGGGGAGAGCTGGCTGTACCGGAAGGCCCGATCGGGACCACGGCGAAGGCAGCCGCCCAGAGCAAGGTCCCCGCTTAGCCGGGAGGCTACGAGGTCGGGTCCCATCGGCGGGGTCACTGCTGAGCGCCCCAGAGGGCAGTGAAGCCATCACGTGACAACGGCCAGGGTGATACGGACATTTCCTGCCTTACGTCACGATGAACGGAAGGAAAACCTTCGCCTCCCGACTTGTTCGTCCCGCTGGACGGAGGTAGGAATTGGCGGTGAGCACCCGGCCACTCGATTCGGTGTTCAACGATGCGGGATCAACGCGTCCAGCCCCGATCATGGACATCGCCGACCATCGCTCCGACGATGAGGGTTGACGGGTCATGGAGGACACGGGGTCGTCGACGTGCACTACAGCAGAGCTGACCGAGCCGGCGGCTGAGCAGCCGGGCGGCCTGCGGGCGGTCCGCACCCTGTCGACACGCGCACGATCGATGTCAGCAACTCGTCCAGCCCGGAGGTTCCGGTGAGCCTCGTAGTGGACCGCCCACCCACCCTGATCTCGATCCCCTCCCATGTGGGAGCCTCGGACGCGGCTCCTCGCCGGCCCTGGCACACGCGCCTCCTCCGGCGAATGACGTCAGAGGGTGGGATCGTCGTGCTGATCGCCTTCGCGGCCTATCTCACCGTGGCGATCTTGCTCGACTTCAAATACCAAATCCTGCCTCTCGATGCCGTGTCGCGGATGGCCAACGGCTATTACGTGCTGTGGTCCCGGGATCCCCACCTGGCAGCCATCGGCTTCGTATGGAGCCCCTTGCAGTCGGCCGCCGATATCCCCTTGCTGTTGTTCAAGCCGCTATTTCCGGTCCTGGCGACACACGACCTCGCGGGGAGCATCGTCAGCGTCCTCGCCGGCGTGGGAGCCGTGCACCAGGTCCACGCCGCGCTGCACGAATGGGGTGTGAGACGGGGGCCCCGACTGATGTTGACGCTGGTCTTCGGGATCAACCCGATGATCGTGTACTACGCCGGCAACGGCATGAGCGACATGCTCTACGTGTTCCTTTTGGTGCTGACCACCCGATACTTCCTACGGTGGATTCGCGACGGCGGTCTGCGGCCGATGGTCTATGCGGGATCGGCCCTGGGGCTGGCATACCTCGATCGCTACGAAGCCCTCGGGGCGGCAGGCATGGCAGCGGTGGTTGTTCTGGGCGTGAGCTATTGGCGGAGCCAGGGGCGGGTCCGCGCCCGGATCATGACCGCGTCGGCGGATGCCACGATCTTCCTTCTGCCGCTACTGACGACGTTCGTGGCGTGGGCCGTGACGAGTTACGTCATCACCGGCCTGGCCTTTCCCGGCGTCTCGTCGCAGTACGGGACGAGCGCTCAGACTTCGGAGTCGGTGCAGATGACGTTTGCCGTCCGCGCTGCCCACGGCCTGCACAATGTCGAATACCTCGCCCCGCTGCTCCCTATCGTGCTCGTCCTGGCGATCGTCTTTGCGGCGCGGCGTCGCGACCTTCGTATCCTGGCCCCTCTGGCGATTCTGGGTGGCAGCGTCACGTTCGACGCCTTGGGCCTTCTCGATGGGTTGCTCGAGCCTTGGTACCGCTACTTCATCGTGAGCGTGCCGCTCGACGTCATGCTTGTGGGGTGCATATTGGCCCAAGGCAGCACGGCCAGGATCCCGGGATTGGCGCAGGCCGCGGTAGATACGTCCTCGGCCAAGACGCGACGAGCGAGGGAGTTCGCCGCCGGTCTCATAGGAGTCGTCGTAGTGGTGGTCCTCCTCGGTGTGTCCGTGCCGCTCGGTGGCAAGGGCATCTTCGCTAAGTCGGTGCAGAGCTCGGAATCAACCGAGCTCGGCGCACTCTTCCTTTCGCATCCTACGAAGACCGAAGTGCAGTGGACACACCACTACGCCCACATCCAGTCGATAGACGCCTATATCGGCCACATGCACCTGCCTGATGGATCGATCGTGGCCGACACGTATGGGAACTGCACCCCGCAAATCGTCACGTCGGTGCCGAACTCGAAGGTCTTCGTCATCATCAATGACCGCGACTTCGAGCGGGTGCTCGCCGATCCGCTGACCTTCGGGGCGCACTATCTGTTCGTCCCCCAACCGGTCGGCGTGGGGCTGGTCGATGCGTTGAACGAGGAGTACCCGACCCTCTATGCCAACGGCGCAGGGTTCGCCAAACTCGTCCACCAATTCAACCCGGACGGTATCTGCGCGCCGTACCGGCTGTACCGGGTCACCGGCCATAACGGCCAGACCGGTGTAAACGGCCAGAGCGGCTTCCATTGACGGCTCATCTCGGCAGCCCGCGCCTCCCCGGCTGAACTAGCTCGTCGGCCGCCTGGGACCGTCGCCGACTCGGAGGGTCGTCAGGTGGACGGCGGGCCGGCCCCCACGACCGCCATGAGGGGGTCACCCGGGAAGGTGTCCGTGGTACACGGGCTGCTCGGAGCCGGAAGCCAGTCCCAGACCAGGACGCCGCTCGCTCCCGCCTTCATTTGGGCTTGGATCTTGGCCTGGATCTCCGCGCTCCTGGCGGCTAGCGACATGCAGCCCGGCGCCGTTCCCGCGTCGAGCCCCATCTCGCCGGCAATCACCGGCTTGCCAAGGGCGGCGGCCTGCGCGTCGCGCACGCCGATGCCGTTCCATTGGTCGCCACCCATGGGTGTTCCCGAGTAGTAGTCGTGATAGGAGAGCACGTCGATGCCGGGACTGGCCGACACATACTGGTAATCACCGCTTTCCGTCCCGCACTGACCCCCACCCAGGAGGCCGCTCTCCACCAGATGGTTCGGATCGAGAGCGTGGATCTCGGTGCCGACGACGTCGAAGAAATGCCGAAGCGCGGCGGCGGCCACGGCTTCATCGGGACAGCTGTTGTGACCCCAGCACGTCTGCGGGTAGTAACTGCCACCACACGACGACGCCTCGGCCTCCGAGATGGGCTCCCACATCCCGAGGGCCGGTGAGTTCTTGTACCGGTTCACGACGTCTTGCATGTACTGCCAGTACGACAGAGGGGTGTGGCCGCTCCCATCACTGTTCGTCGGGCTGTTGAAGACATCCTGAAACCCTCCCTCATACCAGGACGGGTCCTGCCAATGGTTGCCGTCGCACACCCCACCTTGGTCGGTGAGCGTCACGATGAGTCGCTGACCGTGAGCCGCGGCGGCAGCGAAGACCCGGTCAAGGGGGGCCCAGTCCAGCTGGTCCGTTTGGACGTTGGTCGCGATCGCGTCCTGGAAGGCCCAGAAACGGACCATTGAGTTCGGGGGCAGCGAGGAGAAGAGTTGGTTGAGCTGAGCATCGGACTCCTGACCGCCACAGCCAGGATTGACGCCGACCTCGGTGCCGATCTCATAGGCGTTGACACCGACGAAGGTGTAGGGCTGCCCGTTGAGCTCGAGATGGCCGTTGGACAGGCCGATCACGCCGGCGGGGGTGGGCGGAGCAGTCGTCGTGGTCGTCGTCGGGGCAGGTGCGTGGGTGCTAGGCAGGGTGGTGCCGAGAACAGGCACCCCGTTGCGCGCCGGGTTGTTTGGCGTTGCGGGCCGGGTCGTTGTGGTGGTCGGGGTGGTGGTGGTCGTCGTGCTGACGGTCGTGGTCGATTTGATATTGGTGCTGGTGACCGCCTTGGCTGACCTTGTCAGGGCCGGCGACGACTGCCGCGGCGTCAGACCGGCGGCCGGCGCGATGACCAGGGCGCCGGCCAGCATCAGCGGCAGGAGGCCGAGCCAGGCGCGACGCGGGACCTTTGACGAGCTTGCCCGTGCGCCGCCTCGCATGCGCCTCTTCTCGACGCTGCCACTCTGCGCCATGAGGCACAGCGCTCATATTGTGCTGCGGTGGTCCACCAGTTGTGCTGCGATTGTCAGTTTGTCGTCGTTCGGCGGGCAAGGGCTCGTGTTGCGGGAGCCGCCGTCCTTGTTCCATCTGGGTTCATAGGAGGCTGAGGTACGCGATCGTGCACAGCTGGTTCACATGGAACCGTGGCCTTTGCCTAAGAGCGCGCGCCAATAGGCGGATCCGATGGGCCTGATCCCGGCGCTTTGGGCTCAGCGAGCGGCTACGAGGAGCCCGGAGGGCGTGGGCTGGTCGCCGGCCAACACGGCGAGCGACTGGGCCACGGAGGACCTGAAGAAGGCTGAATCCTCTTGGTCGAGTTCGATCATGGCGAGGGCGGCGAGCTTCTTCGAAATCTTCCCGGCATCTCGAAGGAGGACGACGGAGCGGGCGAGCAGGAGGCGCTGCCGCGTCGTATCGACCCTCGACACCACGTCGGAGAGTGCTTTGTCGAATCCGTCTTCGTCGTCCTCATCGAGCGCGCTGACCGCACGGTCGATCGCGGGCGTCCAGACGTTCGGAAGAGGCACTTGAAGCGACAGGTCCACTTCGGGAAGGTCGACCAGCTCACCGAAGAGATCATCGAACTCGGCCCTGGTGGTGCCACCTAGCTCGCAGATCGAATCGCGGTAGACCTCGAGAGGCATGATCCGAACGTCGAGATACTCGACCGGGCCGTGACAACATCGTTTCGCCTTCTTGCCACTCCCGCACGGGCATGGTGCGTTGCGCTTCACCTTGGCCACGGCGACCTCCTGTCGTGGCCATGATCACCTCTGCGGCGCGGGCAGGGGTGGACCACTTCTCACCAGGAGAAAAGGTCCACCGGTTGTTGTGCTGGACCGGACATGATCCGGCTCTCAGCCCAGCCCAACGAACCAGTGGAGGAACCATGCTTGCACTCGAGCCTGTCGTCGTCGATGCCGTCTGGCAGGCCTTCGCCGCCTACCTGCCCGAACAGGGAGAAACCGATCATCCCCTGGGCTGTCATCGGCCCCGCATCTCGGACCGCGACTGCTTCGAGGCCATCTTGTTTCGCCTCGTCACCGGTTGCAGCTGGGACGTGGCCGGGCGCCTTGGCAAGGGGAGCGAGACGACATTGCGTCGACGGCGCGACGAGTGGGTGGCCTGCGGCGCCTACGGGCGCCTGGTCGAAGAAGCCATCGATGGCTTCGACAAGCTGGTCGGGCTCGACCTCTCCGACGTGTCGCTCGATGGGTCGCTGCACAAGGCACCCTGTGGCGGCGAGGGAACCGGACCGAACCCGACCGACCGGGGCAAGACGGGCTGGAAGTGGTCGCTCGCGACCGACACCAACGGAGTGCCGATCGGCTGGATCGTCGATGGAGCAAACCGCAACGACTCGGTTCTGCTCGCCCCGACCCTCGACGACGTGGCTGAGCGCGGACTGCTCTGCGACGTCGAGACGCTATGGCTCGACCGGGGTTATGACTCCGGCCTCACCCGCACCCGACTGCTTGAACGAGACATCAACGATGCCATCATCGCCAAGAAACGGAGCCGAGGATCAGGTGGCGTCACCAAAACCCAGCCGATGGGACTGCGCTGGCCGGTCGAGCGCACCAACTCGTGGCTCTCGAACTTCGGTCAGCTCCGACGCAACACCGACCGGTTCACCGCCCACCGTCTAGCCCAATTTGCCCTGGCCGTCGCCTTGATCATCACTGTCAAGCTGGTGAAGTGGGCCAAGAGGTGGGACTCAATGGCCGTCGCCTAATGGCGCGCGCTCTAAGAGTTCAATACGGCATTGCCCGGTAGGTGGCGACCGAGAACAGTGCCAGAATCAGGCACCGCCGTGCTTCTGGTCCCGAAGACCTTTGCCATCCTCCTCACCACCCTCGTTCGGTAACGGCTCTCGTCGCCGAAATCAGGGACCACGTCGGCCAGGCTGAACGCAAAGAAGGGATCCTCGGCGCTCAGTTGATCGGCGCCAAGCGAATTGGCACTAAGTGAATCGGCGCTAAGCGAGGGTGAATCGCCGGACTCGGTGGCATTGCAAACGCGTCGGGACACTTGATCCGCAAGGACAACTGCCCGTCCGATGGCTTGTTCGAGCGTGCGGGAGCCAGCGATCGATGCTTCCACCGCACCCCAGTCGATTGCATATCGGGTAGATCGACCGTTTCCGAGCGCCTGTGATGTGTTCTTGGCCACCATGTGCTCCATGAATTCGCGCACGAGCTCAATCGATCCGATGTCAAAGTCCGCAATTGCGGATGCCGACGTCGGGCGGAGCGACTCTTCAACGGGAAGGAAAGAGCCGGAATCAGTCGTCAACGAACGGTTCTCCGGCCGTGCGTTCGTCGAGCATGTCGTTCGGGTGTACAAGGCGTTTTCACCATCTTCGGTTCTTGCGGAGCGACCCTGCCCCGCAAGCGTTTCGGTGGTCTCGTTCAGTTGTCTTCGGACACGTTCAAGGGAGGGTCGATTTCGGTCATCCCTCGTTCGTCCGCCGGAGCCAACATCGAGTTCAAAGCGCCTAGTTCCTTGACCAGCTGATTGTTCACCGTAGTGAAGCCGGCAATCGCCGACTGCAGTTCCTGAGCGGTCCTCGTCGACATGAACGCCGCTTCCTGCGCATGCCGACGGATCTCGAGCGCCTCCTCGGTTGCTTCAGTGAGGATCTGTTTGGCTTTGTCCTCGGCCGCACAGAGAATCTCGTGAATGCGATGCTCGAGCTTCGACAACGATTCTTCGGAAAACCGCTGCGCCTCGACGAAAAGGCGCCCGATCTCAACCTCCGTCGTTTCCACCGTGGCAACGCTGCTGAGCCGCGTATTCGCCACCTCAAGCCGCCGTTGCAGTTCCTCGATTGTGCTGGCGATCGAGTGCAACTCGGCATTGGTCCACTCAACGTCTGTTCCGGGTGTGCCGGCCACGTCTGCCCGGTGGTCGCCGTCCTGTTGATCCGGGTCGTTGGGGGAATTTGGAGGGGCCGACATCGTTATGCCCGGATAAGGGTCCATTGGAGCTACCGGGTGTTCATCTCTGGCACGCTCAGGAACGTCGAACACCGAATCGATAGGCCTGGTGCTCATTTCCGCTCCTTCCTACCCGCGACAGCGTGCGACCGACAAGTCGGAATTCGAAGGTTTTGCCTGCCGTTCATCCTGGCGTAACGCGGAATACACCCACTTCACCCTACCGATTTCCCGGTACGTTGCCGGCAGCCCGTGATGGCGGCCTGCCGCCCATGCCCGTGGAATTGGGTCGTTCCCGGGTACAGTCAGCGTTTCACCCGTCGCGACCCCACCGATCCTTCAGATGACCTGAGAGAGTGGACCACACCGCCAACTGGAAGCCCGATCCCTTCGGCACCCATGAACTCCGGTTCTTCTCGGCAGACGGAAGGCCGACCCTGCTCGTCATGGACGGTGGGAAGAGGTCCTACGACAAACCCCCGGAGAGCCAGAACGTGCCTCCATCCCCGGCGGATCTATCCGACCCTGATTCATCGATGCCGCAGCCGGAGCCAATCGCCGTACCCGGCCCACCACTAGCTCCCGCAGTCGCCCTGACTCCTGACCCGGCCCCGTCTAGCCCACCACCAGCTCCCGCAGTCGTCCTGACGCCTGATCCCGCCTCGCCATCTGCACCGCGGGAGGTTGGTCAAGTTCAGGTATCGAATCCTTCCGCCGCGCCACTGAGTGACGCCACCGAGAGTCACTCGCATGCTGCGCATCCGATGCCCCGGGAGGAGTCACCTAGGAACCTCACAATCGACCGACCACAGGCCAGCGTCGTGCACCACGATGGGGAGGCCATGAGCCGTCCGTTGAAGATCGCCTACGCCGTCGTGTTCGGTGTGTTGGCTTTGAGTGCTTTGGGCTTGGCCTACGTGCACCTGCATGACAACGCCGCGCCATCGACGGGGCCGGCACAGTCGGCGCGTACGACGACGACATCGGCAATCGTGACCACGACCCAAGCGGCGCTCCCCACAACGCTCAGCCCCAGTGCCGACGCGGCGGCGACGGCCCTGGTATCGAATTGGTCGACGAACAACCGATCAGCTGCGCTGACGGTGGCGACACCGACGGCGGTTGCAGCACTCTTCCATATGCCTTATACCGCCGGAATGGCTCTCGACCGTGGGTGTAGTACGTCGTTCACGCCGATTGTGTGCACCTTTGGACCGAACGGGGGTGCGTCGCCGACCGACCCGATCTACGAGATCAAGGTCTCCCAGGTTGAGGGTGGCTGGTACGTCAGTTCGGTGAACATCGAGAACTGAGGTCTACGACCATCTCGTTGCGCGTGATCGCGTTTCGAAGTCAGGACTCTTCGGATCGGTCCGGGGGATCTTGCAGGTCGGCCAGTTTTGCATCGAGCTCGTCGAAGAAGTTGTAGTCCGAGTTCGATGGTGTCTCGGTCGTCTTCTCAGGTCGTGCAGCGCTGAGCCAATCGGTCCGAGCCGATGTCTCGTTTGAAGGATCGGCGGACGCTCCCGCGTGCGTGACCATCGCCGTGGCAGCAATTTCGGCCGAGCCCGCTCCCGCGGCCGTTGCAGCTGCTCGCGCGGTAGCGCTGCCGGTGCTCGGATTCGGTGAAGCACCATTGCCAAGGGCGCCATCGACTGACGTCGGTCCCGCAACTGAGACGCCAATGTCGATCGGGGGCTCTTCGCGTATCCCGCCGGAAGGATCGGGACTGGTCGCCACAAGGGAACGCGCGATGGCAACGTCAGAAGGCTCAGTCTGCGAGCTGGTCTCGACGACCGGCGCCTGAAGAGTGGAATCGAGTATTGCGTCCCGAATCTTGCTTGATAACAACGCCTGTCCCTCGGTGAGCAACTGCATCACATCGATCAACTGAGGCAGCAATCCTTTGGACGAGATATTGGTCACATGTTCGCTTCGTGCCGTGACCTGAACGCCCACCGCGGAGCCGTCTTCAGGCATGAAGCCGCCCAAAGGCGCCGAGGTCGGGTATGCGGTGGACGAGTGCATGAGAGCGTCTGCGATAGAAGAAGCAATTTGGATGAACCGGGCGTGACGGGCACGAGACAGACGGGCAATTTTCAGGTGTTTTGTCAGTGTCACCAGGAATCTTACCCCTGAGCACCCCCTCACCCGACCGTCAACCCGGCGCCGAGTTCTACGGGAGCCTGTCCGTCGACCGAGGCATCAGCCGTCTACCGAGCGCGTCGTGCTGTGCGTAGATCAAGCACGGAATAGTCGGCGAAGCTCGAGGGGCGGTACAGGCTCAATAGCGGGAACTTGCAGAGAGGTGAGCACTCAGGAATCCGATGGCTTCGGGCAGGTGACCGTGCCGCAGAATGAAGCCTTCCGGGTGGCCTACGATCAGGAGATGATCAGCGAGCAGCCGGCCAACAGCGCGGAGCGGATCGCTCATCAGGTCTCCGCCTGAGCCCCCATCCCACGTGAAGTGACGACCCCTCGCCTCGAAACCGAAGACGCATCCGAGCGCTGGAGCGACGTGCGCATCGACGCTTGGGCTATGTGCGCGGAATTCGTTGAGCGGATCGTGTCCGAGGCGCGAGCCGGAGTGGGCACCAACCAGCCGGGAGACATTCCTGATGTCGATTGGGATTTGATCTGGCGAGCGGGAGAAGGAGCGCCTTCCGACGAGGCCGCGATCGGCAGGATTGTCCGAGCGGCCTCGGAGGCGGCGCAGGGCATCTCGCGTCAGCCAAATGCGCCGGTTTCGCAGTCCCCATCGATCCATGGCGCCAATGGCGCTGCTGTGTTGGGAGCGGTTGCGCCGGTGAGCCCTCCCGAGGTCGGCGCCGACATCGTCGTCCCCGTGGAGCCCGTCGTTCGCCCTGTCGAACCGGACTCGGTTCCCGTCGAGCCGCTCGCTGGCCCGATCGAACCAGCTCAGGACCCGGCCGAACCCGCAGCGCCGGTCGCAGCGCCGCCGGTCTCGGCGGCGACGGCCGTGGTCGATTCGACGACGGTGGAGCGGCCCGAGCACCCGACGGCGCGGTTGGATCTTGTCCGGGCAACAGAGGTGCCGATCGTCCTTCCCGCGTTGGGAGAGGAACCGGAGATTGGGCGCGAAGACGGGCCTGAGGTTGTTGCCGTCACCGGGCCGACAACCAGCGTGCACCCGTGGTTCCACGTCTTTACTTGGGTCCGCAACGTCGGCATCATCATCCTGCTCTTCGTCGTGTGGCAGCTGTGGGGTACGTCGATCGCCCAGCACCATGCACAGAGCCAGCTGAAGTCGCAGTTCAACGCACTGGTGGCGCACAACCACGCCGCCGGGTTACACGCTTCGAAGTCATCTCTGATCTCGGCGGCCACGCGAGTGCCGTCCCCGGGCGACGGGACGGTGGTGGCGGAGATACGGATTCCGGCAATCGGCGTGGACCAGTATGTCGTCGAAGGGACCACAGAGGGCGACCTGTCTAAGGGACCCGGGCACTACATCGGCACCGCGATGCCTGGACAAGCGGGCAACGTCGCCATCGCCGGCCATCGCACCACCCACGGGGCCCCGTTCAATGGCCTGGGCCGACTCGTGCCAGGGGACCGGATCATCCTTACCACGACGTTTGGTCAGAACCTGACGTATGTCGTGTCGGGCACACCCCAGGCCGTGTCACCCCGCGACGTCGGGGTCCTCAATTACTTCGGGGACAACAGGATCACGCTTACGACGTGCAACCCGGAATTCTCTGCATCCCAACGACTCGTGGCCGTGGGGATGCTCAAGCAGCCACTGGCTGGGCCGGTGGTGCCCGTCAAGCACCTCGCGTACCACGTGGTCAATCCTGTCACCGCCAGTTGGAATTGGCCATTGCTCCCAGCGGTCGGGGTGGAGGTGTGCCTGCTGCTTCTCCTTGCGTTGTCGTATCGCCGGTTTGGCATGTGGTTCGAGGCAGTCGGAAAGTGGTTCATTCTCGTTCCGTTGTGGGCGGCCGGCCTCTACCTGCTCTTCGGCACCCTGACCAGTTTCCTTCCCTCCGCCCTCTGAGCGACGTCGGGTGCTCGAACTGGGTCAGCCGGAGGCCGGGGAGGCGGTGGCGTTGAACAGCGAGCTATCGGTGGGCCAGGCGCAACCGTGTGCCGACCGCGGGAAGGGAGGGCGCCGAACCGAAAGGCGTCGGTAGATCGATCGTGTGTACGCGACAGATGGCAAATGGGGTCAGGTCGACGGCGGGCCGGCCGCCACGACCGCCATCAGGGGGTCACCGGGGAACGTGTCAGTGTTGCAGGGGCCGCTCGGAGCGGGAAGCCAGTCCCATATAAGGACGCCGCTCGTGCCCGCATTCATCTGGGCTTGGATCTTGGCCTCAATCTCTGTGCTTCGTGCGGCACGCGTCATGCACCCCGACACGGTTCCCGCGTCGAGCCCCATCTCTCCGGCAATGATCGGCTTGCCTAAGGCCGCGGCCTGGGCGATGCGCATGGCGATGCCGTTCCACTGGTCGCCACCCATCGGCGTTCCCGAGTAGTAGTCGTGATAGGAGAGCACGTCGATACCGGGGCTGGCGGAGACAAAGTCGTAGTCGGTACCTTCCGTCCCGCACTGACCGCCACCCAGGAGGCCGTTCTCCACCAGGTGGTTCGGGTCGAGAGTGTGGATCTCGGTGCCGACGACGTCGAAGAAGTGCCGAAGCGCGGCGGCCGCCACGGCCTCATCGGGACAGCTGGTATGCCCCCAGCATGTGCCCGGGTAGTAACTGCCGTCACACGACGATGCCTCGGCCTCTGAGATTGGTTCCCACATCCCGAGGGCGGGGGAGTTCTTGTACCGGTTCACGACGTCTTGCATGTACTGCCAGTACGACAGCGGCGTGTGGCCACTCCCATCACTGTTCGACGGGCTGTCGAAGACATCCATGAAGCCCCCGTCAAACCACGACGGGTCCTGCCAGTGGTCGCCGTCGCACACCCCACCTTGGTCTGTGAGCGTCACGATGAGCCGCTGACCGTGCGCCGCGGCGGCGGCAAAGACCCGGTCAAGGGGGCCCCAGTCCAGCTGGTCGGTGTGGACGTTGGTGGCGATGGCGTCCTGGAAGGCCCAGAAACGCACCAGCGAGTTCGGGGGCAGCGAGGAGAAGAGTTCGTTCAGCTGGGCGTCGGACTCTTGGCCGCCACAGCCGGGATTGACGCCGACCTCGGTGCCGATCTCATAGGCGTTGACTCCGGTGAAGGTGTAGGGCAGCCCGTCGAGCTCGAGATGCTGGCCCTGCGCCGTGATTAGGGGCTGTCCGGTCGGGTTGTAGGTGAACCGAGATGCCCCGCTCTCACTCGACGTGCCCGCCGGCGTCACGACCTGGACGTTGACGGTGCCCGCCCCGGCGGGGGCCACGGCGGTGACCGTCGTGGCCGAGGTGACGGTGAAAGCAGAAGAGGCATCGCTGCCGAAGTCGACCGCAGTGGCATCTGTGAACCCAGAACCCGAGATGTCGATGGTGTCACCTCCGCCGGCAGTCCCGCTCGATGGGGTGAGCGCTCGTATCGACACCGGATTGGCCCCACCGCCGCTCGAACCTCCGCCACCGGGGCCGCCACTCGGGGTCGAGGGTGGGGACGCCGCCGTCTCCTTTGACGGCGGAGGACTGCTGGCCACTGGGCCAATCGCTGGCGAACCGTAGTTCGGTGCGTCGCCGAAGGGGTGTACCGCGCCGTCCGCGGTCAGGACCCAATAGCCATTCGACGGTGTCGCGGCCAGAGAGGTGGCGGGAGCAGAGCCGCCCCTTGCTGAGCTGTGAATGCTGGCGTCACCGAACCCGTAGACCGTGCCGTCCTGCCTCAGCAACCAGTAGCCGTTGTTGTCGGGTGTGGGTGTCATGTTGGCGATCGGACTCGCGGGCGGGCTCGACCCGAGCGACCCCTCGAAGGCGGCATCGCCGAAGGCGAAGATCCCTCCGTCGGATGCCACCAACCAGTATCCGCGCCCGTCGTGGGTCGGCGCCATGCCGACAATGCGCGCGTTGAGGTGGTGGGAACCCATCGATCCCTCGAATGCTGCATCCCCGAACGCGAAGATCCCACCGTCGGATGCCACCAGCCAGTAGCCGCCACCGTCATGGGTGCCAGCCATGCCGACGATGGGTTTGTTGAGACGCAGTGAGCCGGTAGAGCCCCAGAACCGGGCGTTCCCGAAGGTGAAGATTCCGCCGTCGGCCGCATCGAGCCAGTAGCCGCCGCCGTCGGGGGTCGCCGCCATTCCGACAATAGGTTGATTGAGGGTGATGCCCGCAATGTCGCCGTGCGAGACCGCGTTGCCGAAGGGCTCGACGGCACCTTTGTTGGACGTCACCCAGTAGCCACCGCCGTCGGGGAGGGCGGCGATCCCGATCCAACTCGTCGAGACGCTGGTCGTCGCCCCGGCCTGGGACGGTGCGGGCGGCGCGAGGACGGTCACCAAGCCGGCGACCGCGAGCGTTGCGACGATGGCGACCAGAATCCGGATCCTGAACGTTCCGTCGACCCTATGAGCAACGCCGTGTCGACCCAAACGAAGCACCGAACCCCCCAAGTGACATGGGGATTGGCACGCCAGGCTTCCCGCTAGAGCCCGACTCGTACTGCACAGAGCGCCAAATCCCCGCCGCTTCCGTGCGTGCGGGACCTCTCTGTTATCGGAAGTTCTGGCCCCCGCGCTGAGTCAGATCCGCTGTCCGGCAGTCGGATTTGAGGTCACATTGACCCTCTCGCGGCGCCCCAGCCGCCTGTTCAGCCCGACGAGATGAAGGCTCCGCCCAACTGGCTGACTGCTGTTCCGTGGGCCTTGTCCGGGGCGTGCCCCCTCGGTAGGCGAGAACAGGGTCAGCCCCCGCCCGCAGGGGGCCTGCCTCCCGGATCCTTTTCGTCCATTGCATGCGCAAACTAATCGTGCACCCATTCATCAACGCAGTCTTGCCGGCTTGGGCCTCGCGGTCGTGCATCCAGCGCCGTCGGTGAAAGCGTCAGTCCGACGGAATGGCGTCGTCTCATGGTCCAGGACGCGGTGGCTCAGCTCGACGACGAAGCTGGCGAGTGCTTGGCCTCGTACTGGTTCAATGCGTAGCGAGCAATCGAACCGATTTGATTCGAGCGTCGCGGATCCCGTGATCAACATCTGGAGGTGTCCCTTCGAAAGAACCACGGTCGTCACGCTGACTTGCCCGCTCTGCTCACTGAAGTAGAACGCCTGATCGCCCAAGGCCTGTGATCGGCCCCAACTTCTCGCCTCGGCGTTCGAAGTGTCTCTTCGATTTGGCAAAAGTGGAACTGTTCGAGTCGGTGTCGTACCGGATGAGGACGGCCGTGCCGGTCCCTTCTTTCGAACGATAGATGCACTCTGTCGTGAAGCGTGGGCAAGCGTTTCCGGAAACGTCATGCTCTGGCTGAGGGCGGTTGCAACTACTGATGGAGATACCAACTTGCAGAGGCCTGTGTTCGTCGCAGGCGTGATCGGAGCCGTCGTGGTTGCCGGATGCGACGAGAGCACGATGTCGCGAAGAGGGCCAGGCCTCCTGCCGCGACGAACCGAGTAGCCGATGGAAGAAACGGGGTCGCACGGGCGCACAATACACACGCGATCGCGAAATCTCGAATCCACCGGGCGACGAGATACTCCTTCCAAACCGGAGTCTGCCGGCAGAAGTCCTCGTGCTTCCAGATCCGACGTCGATCGCGCCGTGCAACCCGATGCATTCTGAACGTCGGTCATTCCTGGACGGGACCGTGCGAGCTTGTGCCCCATGGGCTGCGTCCTCATCAGGCCAAAGACCCCGGAGACGCTGACCCGAGCGAGGCGTCCGTGCCTGACACTGGCGTTGAGGCCCCGAAGGGGGCGAATGTGGCGTGCGCTACACGGCCGGGTTATCCGAAGGTTATCTCTGTGTGTCACCTGGGCCTTTAGGGTGCTTTCAGGTTGACCGGGTACCGCGTCCCGTGAGAGAACGGACCCAGTCGTGGGAGCGCCGATGGCCGGTGCCTCGTTTCGTAGACCTAAAGGAGCGACCTGTATGTCCATAAGGCATGCCCTCAAGACTGTCGCCGCTACCAGCGCCGCAACTGTGTGCTGTGCGGTGTTCGCAATCGGTCTCGGGTCGGGTGCGGCCGGCGCGAACACGCTGACGAACGGCACGCCACCTCGCTGAGCACCATTGGCACGGTGACGCCTGGGACCCCTTACTCCAGCGGTCAGAGCATCACCGTCACCGTGGCCGCCAACACGACGATGAACAACGGACCGCTCTCACGGCCGCCGGAGTACCCACGACCGGCAACTTCTTCGTCGTGGAGTGCACCGACACGAGTGGCACCCTGCACCCTGCCCGCCGCCGAACAACTGCGAGGATGCGGCCATTACGCCGGCGCCGCACGGGAGCGATGGCAGCATATCGCTCACGGGGAGCAACGCATACGTCATCGAGGACCTGCCCAACGGGGCCCTCGGGACGCCCAACATGGTCGGCAAATGCGACGTTGCCCCGAACCAGTGCGTTCTCGGTATCTTCTCCGAGAGCCCGGCCGTGGGCGGCGGAAACCCCGCCGCCTTCACAACGCCGCACCTCTTCACCGGCGCCTTCGCAGGTGACTCCGTCACCTGACGGGCAAGACGACGGGGCGAGTCCGGGTGATGGCACTCCCGAGGTGCCCTTGGCCATCGGTCTGCCACTGGCTGCAGCTCGCAGTCTTCGGCGGCTGGTCGCTCCGCAATCGCCGGCGTCGCCAGCAGCAGGCCGCGTAACGCAGCGGCCCGCGAGCTCGCAAGCGGATGCTGGGAGGGACTCACCACCCAGCATCCGCCGAGCCGAGCGGATTGCATCAGCACGGCACCGACTCACCTACAGCGAATCTAAAGACAACCAAAAGGAGAAACCAATCATCATGAAACCCCGTAAGCTGCGAAACCGCATTGCTGCGGTCGCATCCTCGCTCGGCGTGGCAACCCTGGCCGCCGCGACTGGTTCTGGGTGTCGGGGCGGCCGAACGGCCTCGGCCGGTCTGCCCACCACTCCGTCCTTCCCCACGTTCGATACCTACCCCTCCTGGTTGCCGGCCAACTACCAGATGAGCAATGTTGACCACGCCGAGGGCTCGGACACCACGCTCTACATGATGCAAACCATCAGCGACCTCTATGCGGTATCCGGCCTGTTCCCGTTCGGGTGCCAGCCGACGACGAGCAATGCATACTGCCTCACCCCAGCCGCCTACACCGTCAACACGTCGGGGGCGACAGCGGGGACCTTCAGCATCACGATTGCGGGCTTCTCGACGGCCTCGGGCATCGCGTTCAACGCCAGCGCAGCAAGCATCCAGACCACGTTGAGCAACGCCACCAACGGGCCAGCCGGCACGACGGTCACGGGTCCCTCGACGGGGCCGGGCACGTACGTGATCACCCCGGCGGTCGCCTCTGGTCACGCGACGCCGGTGGTCACGGCGGACTTCAGTGGCCTCACGGGCGGAACGGACACGATCACGCCCAACTCAAACCCCAACAACACCCAGTCGGACGTCAACGACAACTTCGCGTCCACGGAGGAGCTGCAGGGCATCAACGACGTCGGTTCGGGTAACGGCCAGGGAGAGCTGTGCGGAACACTCGGCACCCCCAACAACACGACCGTCGACTACTCTCGTTCGTCGAAGCCGTTCGGTGTCGCGGGTTGCGCTGGGCAGGAGCTCGGCTACGCCAAGGACAGCGTCCCAGCCGTCGACTTCCAGTTCAACATCAACCCAGAGTCGTACGGCTCCCCAAGCGGGTACCTGACCAACGTGGACCCGCAGTGCAGCACCGCGGGTCAGTACCCCAGCTACAACAACGCAGGCACCAAGGTGTGTACCGCCTTCCCGAGCGGTGGCATCGGTCCGGTTGCCGCCGGCTGGCTGCCGGGTGACTCCTACAGCTGCACGCCAAATACATCGGGCCTGGCCAATCCATGCTCGGGCACCCCGTTCTCGGACGTGGACAACACCCCGATCGGCGGCGGGGGTGGGGCAAGCAGTGCGGCCTACCGGCTTTGGTGTCAGCACGGCTCGAGCGCAACGGCCGGTGACAGCCAGATCACTGACTGGGGTCAGCTGACCAACCTCTCGTCAGGTCAGGTTCCCGGCCAGGGAACGCCCATTGGCGTCCCCATCCGCATCATCGGCGTGAACGCCGGTTCGGGTACGGCAGCGACGTTCAACAACTTCACCAAGGCGGGCTCGGTCTCAGGGAACTGCACCGGCACCGACCAACTTCAACGAGGACGCCGCCTCGCAGGGCGACCCTCAGAACGCCCAGGGGCCCGGACCCGCGAACCTTGAGATCGCGCTCGAGAACGACGCCAACCAGATTGGTGACTTCGCTGGCGCTGACTGGGGGGCCACCGATGCGCCCGACCAGGCCGTGGACATCGCCACGTCGATTTATTACATGGGCAACGGTGCCTACGACGCCAACCCGACCGCCTCGGTCGCCAGCCTCGAGGTGAACCCGGGCGTGGTGACGGGTGGGCAACCCACCACCTTCGAATCGACGGAGGTGACTGGGAACGGCGTGAAGATCTCCATCAAGGACGAGCGCAACAACACCTTCCCGACGTCGAGGACGCTGTTCAACATCTACCGGACCGACAAGGTCCGGGCGTCGACTGGAGGGTTCTTGAACTGGCTCTGCGACTCCAACACCGACACGCAGTTCGTGGCCTCGGGTGGCCAGATCGTGAAGGGGACGAACCACGTGACCGGTGGGAGCTTCGACGCCGACCTGACCAACATCATCAATGGTCAGTACGGGTTCTCCCGCCTCGATGACACCACGCCGGAGCTCTCGGCCACCGCGCAGACCGTTTCCGGCGATGGCCAGGTCAACCCCAACGGGTCGTGTGATGCCAACCTGAGCATCGCCTCGGGTGGCATCAGCACGATCGAGTTCCACCATCACCTTGACCGGACCGGTTCCTCCGGGTGTGCAGACCGGCTGGTCCGTCACCATCCCGACGGGCTATTCGATCGCCCTCCCGGCGAACACCACCGTTTCGTCGATCAGCGGGAGCACCATCACGCTGAACAACACACCGGTGACCGGAACCAGCGGAGGCCCCGCCCCAACCAACGTCTACTTCCCCGGGCATCCGCCGGTCCTGGCTGTGACCGACCCGAACAGCTAAGAGGAAGGCCCAGGTGGACCAGTTCGTGTCCTCCTGGAAAAAATAGAAAAAAGAGATCAATACCTCGATCCGAGGGGTGTCCTTGCGAGCGATCGCAGAGGCACCCCTCGGCTGTGGTCCATGGAAAGTAGGGAAAGAGTGAGCGACATGCCGGTAGCGACAGTAAAGACGCAGGATCTCGGCGATCGATGACCGTGGTGCAAAAGCCCGCTCCACCGGAGCGCCGAAAGATGGATGGTTCCGCGGAGTCGAGGCGGGGTCTGGCACGAGTCGAGGCGAGTGTCGCTGGCCCTGCAGCTCCTCGGTGCGGTGTTCGTGGTCTCGGCCATTTTCGTGGGGGTGTTCTCTTCTCACGCGAGCGCAGCCCCCCTCTCCAATGGCACCGTGACGCTGAAGGTCAGCCCCAGTGGTGTCGTGGCGACGAATCCTCTCGTCAACCACCAGGTCGTCGACCTTTCGGTTGCTCCCAACTCGACGCTGAGTCAGAGCTCGCTCGAGAGTGCCGGATTCCCGAGCGGAGCCGTAGCCATCAAGGTTCTCGAATGTTCCGACCTCGGCGGACAGCAGGCGAATCTCCCCAAGCAACCAACTGACTGCGAGCCAGAGACGATTGATTCCCAGGCTGGTGTGGGGGCCGATGGGAGTTTCTTCCTCAAGGGGTACACGATCTACGCCCTCCCCGATGGAGCCGATCTAGGGGTATCGAACGGAACGATGTGTGACGACGCTGAGCACCAGTGCGTGCTCGGCTTCTTCTCGAACCAGAACGATTTCACCAAGCCCCACCTGTTCTCCGCACCGTTCCAGGTGCAGTCGACCGCGGCCAGCAACGGAGCTGGGTCCACAAGCGCGGCCAGCGGGTCGAGCTCCGGCTCGACGACCGGCGGAGCGGCAGCAGGAGTCTCGGTACCCCCAGCCACACTGGCGAACACCGGAGGCCCCACGCTGTGGCCGTGGCTGCTCGGCGTCGGGTTTGTCCTGCTCGTGGCCGGATCCGCCCTCCGTTACCTCCGCCGTCCAACATACGAAGGGCGCCCTTGATCCGTACACGACACGGCCAGAGACGACGCGTACGAGCGAACAGCAGCACCGCGTCGGGCCTTCGCCGTGGCGTTCCTCGTGGCGTTGCTGGTTTCGACGTTGGCGCTTCTCGCCGCCGTGGGCCTGCGGTGTGGCCGGCGCCAACACGCTGACGAACGGCCCCACCTCGCTGAGCACCACCTTGTCTGCCGGCACCGTGCACTTTACGCCCGGGACCCCTTACTCCAGCGGTCAGAGCATCACCGTCACCGTCGCCGCCAACACGACGATGAACAACGCCGCTCTCACGGCCGCCGGAGTCACCCACGACCGGCAACTTCTTCGTCGTGGAGTGCACCGACGCGGGTGGCTCAGCACCCCTGCCCAGCCAGCCGGACAACTGCGAGGATGCGACGCTTGCGCCGGCGCCGCACGGGAGCGACGGCAGCATGTCGCTCGCTGGGGGCCAACGCATACGTCATCGAGGACCTGCCAGACGGGGCGCTCGGTGCGCCCAACATGGTCGGCAAATGCGACGTTGCCCCGAACCAGTGCGTGCTCGGTATCTTCTCCGAGAGCCCGGCCGGGTGCGGAAACCCCGCCGCGTTCACAACGCCGCACCTCTTCTCGGCGCCTTTGAACGTGACGTCCCCCACGGCGACTGGGCGACAACGGCTTCAATCCGGGTGACGGGTCAGCGCCGGCGACCGCGCCGACCTCGGCCGCGAATTCGACCGTGGTGGCCAGCCCGACCACGGTGGCGGCCGATGGAGTGAACACCTCGACGATCACTGTCACTCTCATGGATACCAACCACCCGGTGACCACCGGGAAATCCGTCACCCTGTCCCAAGGTTCTGGCCACTCCACCATCAATGTCATCGGCTCCTCCGGGGCGACGGCGACGACCGACGGCACGGGCAGGTGGCCTTCAATGTGAGCGACACCACGGCCGAACCGGTCACCTACACGGCCACCGACACTACCGACAACCCCAAGTGGTAGTGACGCAGACCGCGGCGGTCACCTTTGCCGCACCGTGGCCACCCCGTCCAACTCCTCCATCGCCGCCCTCAGCACGTCGGTGCCCCCGGGTGGCAACACAACGGTCACCGTCACGCTCAAGGACCAGGGGGCGGCCCCCCAACCCGTTCGCCAGCAAGCTCGATGACGCTCGACCAGGGCAGCGGCAACTCGATGATCTCGCCCGCGTCGGCCGGGTCCGACACCAATGCCCAGGGCCAGGCCACCTTCACCGTGTCCGACACGACGGTCGAGACCGTGATCTACTCGGCGACCGACACGACCGACTGCGTTCCCCTGACCGGCCAGAGTGTCAGCGTCACGTTCGGGACTCTCACCGTTTCGGCGACCGACTCCACCGTGACGACGACGGCCCCGATCGTGTCGAGCGTAGCCAGTGGCGGTCCGCAGCCGACGGGAACCGTCACCGTCACCCTGCTCGATGGCACCAGTCCCGTCGCCGGCAAGAGCGTGACGCTGAGCGCCTCATCGTCCACCAACGCGGTCATCACGCCCGGCCCGCAAACAACGGGAAGCAACGGCCAGGCCACCTTCTCGGTGAGCGACACCTCCGCAGAACGGTCACGTTCAACGCCGTCGACACCACGGACAGCAACCTCGCCCTCGCCGGCGACGATCCCAGGTGACCTTCGAGGTGCCCGCAGCTTCGCCGTCCAGCTCGTCGATGACGGCGTCTCCAGACCACGGTCACCGCCGACGGGGCCACGGCCACGTCGCTCACGGTGACGATCGAGGATCAGTTCGGAAACCCTCTTGCGGGCAAGACGGTCACCGTGTCGGGAGCTATTACGCGGCACGCCGAACCCATCGACCACGACCAAAGTCGTGCCTTCGGGGTTCTCCGGCGGAGTCCTGATCACCACGACGGATGGAAGCGGCGAGATCTCGTTCAATGCCTTTGACACCACGGCGGAGTCGATCACGTACACCGCAACCGACACCACCGACAGTGTCACCGTGACCCAGACGGTTACCGTCACGTTCACCCCCGGGGTCCCGCAGGCCAGCCAGTCGACGGTGCAAGCCAGCCCCTCCTCCGTCCCCGCCGACGGCACGACGGCGTCGACGATCACGGTGACGATGGAGGACCACAACGCCAACCCGGTCCCGGGCGTCACGCTCACCTTGACCGCGTTGAACGGCTCGTCAGTGATCGCGCCATCCACAGGGGTGGTGACCAACGCGTCCGGCCAGGCGACATTTAAGGTCACCGACGCCACCGCGGAGACCGTTCGCTACCGAGCCACCGACACCACCGACAACCTGCCGCTGGTGGGCGAGGAGGTCCAGGTCACCTTCGGCACGCCCCCGCCGACGGTGCCGGTTGTCGCCGATTCGGACATCGTCGCCAGCCGCACGACGGTGCCGGCCGATGGCCACTCCAGTGCCACGGTCGAGGTGATTCTCAATGATGGCAACGGGCTGCCCCTGAGCGGCAAAGTCGTGACCCTTGTCCCCATGTCGGTCAATGCGGTCGTGTCTCCCGCGACGGCCACCACCGATTCGAACGGCGTGGCAACGTTCACCGTGACGGACAAGAGCCCCGAGAGTGTGACCTTCACCGCGACCGACGTCACGGACAATTTGCCGCTGACCGGCTTGAGCGTCACGATCTCCTTCACGCCGGCCACCGTCGCAACGTCAAGCGGGTCGCTGAACCGGCCCATCGTGGGCATGGCCGCCACCCCCGACGGCGAGGGCTACTGGCTGGTGGCCTCCGACGGTGGGGTGTTCACCGAGGGCGACGCCGCCTTCCACGGCTCGACGGGGGCCATGCAGCTCAACCGGCCCATCGTGGGCATGGCGGCCACCCCCGACGGCAAGGGCTACTGGCTGGTGGCCTCCGACGGTGGCGTCTTCAACTACGGCGACGCCGGCTTCTACGGCTCGACGGGGTCCATCCTGCTGAACCGGCCCATCGTGGGCATGGCGGCCACCCCCGACGGCAAGGGCTACTGGCTGGTGGCCTCCGACGGGGGCGTCTTCAACTACGGCGACGCCGGCTTCTACGGCTCGACGGGGTCCATCCAGCTGAACCGGCCCATCGTGGGCATGGCCGCCACTGCCGACGGCAAGGGCTACTGGCTGGTGGCCTCCGACGGGGGCGTGTTCAACTACGGCGATGCCGGCTTCGACGGCTCGGCGGGGTCCTTCCAGCTGAACCGGCCCATCGTGGGCATGGCCGCCACGGCCGACGGCAAGGGCTACTGGCTGGTGGCCTCCGACGGGGGCGTCTTCAACTACGGCGACGCCGGCTTCTACGGCTCGACGGGAGGCATTCAACTGAACCGCCCCATCGTGGGCATGGCGGCCACTCCCGACGGCAAGGGCTACTGGTTCGGTGGCCTCCGACGGCGGGGTCTTCACCGAGGGCGACGCCGTCTTCTACGGCTCGATGGCGGGCTGAGGCGATGCCGACCCATTGGCGCCGTCGGCACCGTGCAAAGCATGCCCTCCGACGGGTCGGGTGGGAGTCGAGCGCCATGGTGACGCTTGCCCCGCCACCGGCTGCTCCTGCCGACGCCCAGCCGGTCGACGACACCCCGATCACGCTCGAGCACAACCTGACCGGCCCGGACCGCGCCTTCCGCGCCCTCTTGGCGGCCAGTGGGGCGATCGTCCTGGTCATCCTCGTGTCCATCCTGGTCTTTCTGGTCGTCCATGGCTGGTGGGCGCTGGTCACGTTCAAATGGCGCTTCTTCACCGGAACGGTGTGGTCCACCCCCATCCACCCGGGGGTCCTCGGGATCCTGGTTGGCTCGGTGCTCATCGCGTTGATCGCCGTCATCGTGGGCACGCCGATCGCCCTGGCGATCGCACTGATGATCAACGAGTATGCGCCGCCCAGGCTCCGAGCTGCGCTGACCGGGCTGGTCGACTTGCTCGCCGTCGTGCCGAGCATCGTCTTCGGGTTCTGGGGGCTCGAAGCGCTGAACAACTACGTTCACGCGCCCGTCTCGTGGATCGCCGAGCACCTCGGCTTCATCCCCATCTTCCGGACGACGGAGCCCGGGAACTACCGCGACTCGGTCTTCATTTGCGGCCTCATCGTGGCCATCATGATCATTCCGGTCGTGTCGTCGGTCAGCCGGGAGGTCATGTCGCAGGCCCCCCGGGACGCCTGTGAAGCGGCCCTCGGGTTGGGGGGGACGCGGTGGGGGACCATCACCGACGTGATCATGCCCTTTTCCCGCAACGGCGTCGTCGGCGGCGTGCTCCTGGGCCTGAGCCGGGCGTTGGGCGAGACGATCGCAGTGGCGCTCGTGCTGTCCAGCAGTAATGTCGTGTCCAAGGCCATCCTCGGACCGGGGAACGGAGACGTCGCCAAACAGGTCGCCCTCTTCTTTCCCGTGTCCGACGTCCACAGCCAGAGCGAGATGATTCTCGCCGCCCTCACCCTCTTCGCCACCACGCTGGTCTTCAGCCTGGGCGGCAGGCTCGTGGCCCGCCGGTCGGTAGGTCAGGCCTCATGACCGACCTTCTCGCAGGTCCTGTGCCGACCTCGCCGGCCGAGGGCGATCGTCCGAATGCGAAGCGCCGCGTGTCCCGGGACGGCGTGGTGGACCTCGCCGGCAGCACCGTCGCGGCGCTGGCGGCGGTCTGGCTCGGCTTCAGTGTGGCCGGCATCTCGCTCGGGTTCGGATTCGTCTTCTGCTGGGCCATCCTCAGCTACACGATCTACGGCGTCCTCGTGTGGCGGCGTGACGGCATCCTCATCATGAAGGACCGTCTCGCCACCGTCGCTATCTGGACCGGCGCCGTGATCGCCCTGGTGGCGTTGCTCGCGGTCGTGTTGTACGTCGTGTTCAAGGGCGCGCCGGTGGTGTTCGCCAACTTTCCCCATTTCCTCGTCAACGACATGACGGGCGGCAAATCGGGGACCGACTTCGGGGTGGGAGCCGCCATCGTCGGCACCATGGAGCAAGTCGCGATCGCCACCATGATCTCCGTGCCGATAGCCTTCCTGACCGCGACCTACATGGTCGAGTCCCACAGCGCGCTCTCCCGCCTCGTCCGCAACGTCGTGGACGCCATGACCGGCACCCCGTCCATCATCGCCGGCCTCTTCATCTACATCATCTGGGTCGTCCCCCGCGGCGTGAACGGAAAATCCGGGTTCGCCGCCGCGATGGCCCTGTCGATCATGATGATCCCGGTCACCTGCCGGGCTGCGCTTGAGGTCATCCGGGTCGTGCCGGGATCCCTGCGTGAAGCGGCCGCTGCGCTCGGAGCGCCGCAATGGCGGGTCGCCCTCCGTGTCGTCCTGCCGACCGCGCGCGCCGGACTGATCACCGCAGCCATTCTCGGCGTCGCTCGGACCGCTGGGGAGACGGCCGAAGTCCTCCTGACGGCCGGTGGAAACGCCCACTACAACTGGAACCCCTTGCACGGCAACCAGGACGACCTGCCCCTTCGAATCTATGAGCAGGTGTTCCAGCCGTCGGCCAAGGCGGTCTCCGTAGGTTGGGGTGCGGCGTTCGTGCTCATGGCTCTGGTGCTGATCCTGTTCACCCTCGCCCGGGTGATCGGGTCGGGTCGCTTCAGCCTTCGACCGTTCCGGTCGAGGCGGTCGGAGCCGGTCTGCGAGCGAGCCTGTGATGCCACATGCCGTTCTCCACCATCTGCCCTTTCGATCGTTCTGTTCGTGTGATCCAATTGCCAAGGAGCCAATCCTGTGAATTCTCCCCTCATGACAACCCTCCTCCAGAGCCAGTCCGAGCGCGGAGCACGGCGACGCGGGTGGAGCCGCGCCCGCTCTCGCCGTGGTCACGTCGCTGCTTGCGCTCGTCCTGGTTTCCGCTCCCGCGGCCATGGCCGGCGCCGCGTCCTCCACGAGCATCGAGGCCACGACGACCACCACCGTGAGCACGACGTCCACCTCCTCCACCCGTGCCGACCACATCGGCCACCCCACCGGCCGCCCCCCAACGGCCGTTCATCACCGCGGCGGGCATCGCCGGGACCGGCTCGTCGTTCGCATCCCCAGCGGTGACGAGCTGGGCCGGCACGGCCGGGCAGTCGCCCTACAACATCAGCGTGAACTACACGCCGAGCAACTCCGGCCAAGGACGCTACGAGTTCACCAATGGGACGGTCGACTACGCGGTCAGCGACACCGGATACGTGAGTTCGAACGTCGGCACGACCCCGCCCTCGTTTCCCTACGAGTTCATCCCGATCACCGCAGCCGGCGTGGCCTTCATGTACAACGTTCCCGGCCTCACCCAGACGCTCCAGCTGACCAGTTACACCGCCTGCCTTCTGCTGACCGGACAGATCAAGAACTGGGACGACCCGGCACTGAAGCAGAACGGGGCAAACGCCGGTGTGACGCTGCCCAATCTTGCCGTCGTCCCGGTCACGGAGAGCGATCCCGCCGGCACCAACTTCGTGCTCGAGGAGTACTGCATTGACGAGCAGCCCGCCGTTTGGGCCCAGTACGCCAAGAACGTCGCCGGCTCCCCGCCGCCCAGCGGCGTGCCGATCAGTGCGACGACTCCCGGATCGAACTGGGAGGCACCCGGCAACGGCTACGACGAGTCGTCGACACCGGCGGTGGCCTCCAACGTCGTCAACAGCGCGGGTGCCATCGGGGCCGTGCAGGAGAACTACGCCACCGACTCGGGGTTCACAGGCTCCAACCCGGCCAAGGCGGTCGCCGAGATGCAGAACGCCAGCGGCAAGTTCACCCTGCCGACGCCCGTGGACGTCGCCTCGGCTCTGGCCTACGCCACGCAGCTGCCGGACGGAACGCACAAACTCGACTTCAACGGGCTGGGTCCGAATGTCTACAACCCGTCGACCTACAGCTACCTGCTGACGCCGACCAAGGGTTGGGCCATCGCCAAGGGTGCCACGATGAGCCAGTTCGTGAACTACGTGCTGACACTCGGTCAGCAGGCGGCCCCGAAATTCGGGTACGCCAGTCTCGGCCTCTCGCTCGAGCGCTACGGCATCGACCAGGTCATCGCCAACGTTCCGGGCGCTGTCGACCCCACCACGGCCGAGAGCGCTGCCTACGCGTGCGGTGACCTGACACCCACCGAGGTCCAGGCCGGCCAGACGACACCCACCTGCGGTGTGACCAACGGGTCTCCACCTCCGCCACCGCCCGGGGCGGCGACCGTGATCGCCACCGTCAACGGCAACACGTCCGCGGGCAAGGCGGTCGTCGTCGGTGCCGGGGAGCGGCGGATCCGGAGCAGGTGGATCGGGGAGCGGCAGCGCGGGCGGCGTCGACCCCTCGGTCGCACTCACAGGCACGAATCCCCCTGGCCGGTACCGGGAGCAATCCCGTTACCTCTGGTCGGCATCGGCCTGCTGCTCGTTGCCGCCGGATGGATCGGCCGTCGAAGGTCTGCAGGGTCACGGCCGCACCGGGAGATCCTCATGATCGACGGGATGTCCAGCTCGCGCCACTGTGTGCTGATCGGTGTCGGCCTGCTGTCGCTCGGTGTTCTGGCGACGGCGCTTCCCGGTCCGGCCGGGGGCGATACCGACCCGACGGCACTGGTGGGCGAAGGCGGCTCCTTTCTGACGCCTGTGACGGATGTGCTGCTCAAGGCGGACACCGGCCTCCCGCCCCTGAATCCCTCTTACAACGACGCCAACCTCGACAACGCCGTAGGCGACTTCGTCGGTACGGCACCGAACAGTTTCGCCGCTGACTTTCTGGTGACGGAGCGTCCGCTGAGCTCGACCGAAGCGGCGAGCGCCAAAGCCAACGGTCGGACGTTCGCCTACGTGCCGTTTGCTGCGACACCGGTTGCAGTGGCGACCTTGGCCGTGTGCAACCCATCGGGGGTGTCGGGAAACTCGACAAACGCACTCTGTCCGGACATTCCGCTGACGGTCCCCTTGGTGGGGGCACTCTTCACCAACGGCCTCACCAGTCCGGCGGTGTCTCCCAATCAGGGTCTCCCTGCCCAATTGACAGGCTGGGGCGATCCACGTCTGTCCCAGGCGAACGGTCAGCCGATCCCGAATTCCGGGTATCTACCAAGCTTCCACCCTCGAGCCATCGGCGGAGAACACTGCGTTGATGACCCTGCTCGACAGTGACCCGAACGCGAAAGAACTGTTGGACAACGCGCTCAACAACCCGGGAAGCAACGCTCTGACGAAGAGTGATACGCCGTCGGAGACCTGGCCGTTCCACGGCATTCATGGGTTTGTCGGCGGCGACGCCGGTCTCATCGGAAAGGAGTTGTCCCTCAACGCCGAGACCAATGCCCCGTCGGAGGTCGAGACGTGGGACAGGCCTCGGCGACGTCTTCCCTGTCGCCTCGGTATGGACCGGCGCCCCCCAGGGCACGCCGTGGAATATTCCCACTGCGGCGATCCAGAACGCGGCGGGCAAGTTCGTGCCCCCGAGCGAAGCGGCGGCCGCGGCCAGCGAGGCGGATGCCACCATGGACCCGACCACGAACCTCGTCACGTTCGCGGCCAACGCCAGCAATACGACGGCGTACAACAACTACCTGATGGTGGAGAGTTACCTGGTGGTGCCGACCTCGGGCCTCACGGCCTCGAAGGCGTCGAAGTTGGCCCAGTACATCAGGTTCATCGTCGGGCCGGTGGCCGAGTCGGACGAGACGACGTTGGGAGCGGCTCCCCCGACCGCTGCCATGGTCGCCGCCGACCTCAAGGTGGCGACGCAGTTGGACGACGAGGCCGGCACCTCTGCGTCGGCGAACGCCACAGGTGCGAGCGGAACCTCGACCACGACGTCGTCGTCGACCACGACCACGGTCGCAGCGTCGTCGACGGCCGCGCCGGCATCCACGGCCTCCGGCACCACCGGGAACACCGGGGCTGGTGCCACGCTTGCCTCCACCGGCGCGGCGAACATCGTGCCGCTGCTCGCAGTGGGGGGTGCGCTGGTGGGGCTCGGCGCGCTCGGGCGCAGGCGCATGCGGCGATTGAGGCGACCCGGGGTGGGACCGTGACCACCATCGAGCAACAGCACGGCGTGCCGACCATGGCACCACCGGCTCCGGGGGCGGCCCCCGGGCCGACGGGTCTGGAGGCCACCAACGTCAGCGCGTGGTTCGGTTCCAACAAGGTGCTCGAGCGGGTTTCGCTGTCCATGGAAGCGGGCCAGGTCACCGCGCTGATCGGCCCGTCCGGCTGTGGGAAGTCGACGTTCCTGCGGATCCTGAACCGGATGCACGAGCTCGTGCCCTCGGCAGCACTTTCCGGGTCGGTCAGGCTCGGCGGCGTGGACATCTACGGGCCGGCGCTGCGGGTGACCGAGACCCGGCTGACGATCGGCATGGTCTTCCAAAAACCCAACCCCTTCCCTTCGATGACGATCGCGCAGAACGTGCTGGCGGGTCTCCGGCTGTCGGGCACCAAGGTGGCCAATGCCGATGCCCTGGTCAAGGACTGCCTCGAGCGGGCCGGGCTGTGGCGGGAGACCAAGGATCGCCTCAACCAGGCCGGGGCGGCCCTCTCGGGCGGTCAACAGCAGCGTCTCTGCATCGCCCGTGCTCTGGCCGTCCGGCCCAAGGTGCTCCTGATGGACGAGCCGTGTTCGGCCCTCGACCCCATCTCGACGGGGGTCATCGAGGACACGATCAGGGAGCTCGCCGCTGAGCTGACCATCGTCATCGTGACCCACAACATGCAACAGGCGCAACGGGTCTCCGATACGTGTGCCCTGTTCCTCGTCGACAGCGAAGGAGCCCCCGGGCACATCGTCGAGGCCGGCCCGACGATGGAGATGTTCTCTGATCCTCGCGACCCGAGGACGTCCGACTACGTACACGGGCGATTCGGATGATGATCCATCGGATTGGTCGCGAGGACGAGCGAGGGGCGACTCCATGACCGACGCGCTCTACGCCCCGTCGCCGCCCACTCGGCGTGCCGCGATCAGAGAGTGGCAAGAGATGTGGGGACGGCGCTGGACCGACGCATCGCAGACGACCCGGACGTGGATCCAGGTGGGTCTGCTGATCGGCGCCGTCCTGATCGCCTACAACTACTCGTTCAGTACGTTGCTGCAGACGGCCGACCAACAGACCCCGCTTGCCTACATCAGCCTGGTGCCGGCCATAGCGCTCGCGCTGGCCGCGGTTCGTTCTCGGCCGCTCAAGCCTGAGCCCCCGATCTACGACCGGCAAGTGGACTACACGATCGGGATCCCCCTCATCCTCGCGGCCGTGGCCATCAACGAACTGCTTCCGGCTCGCATGTCGGCACTGTTCTGGTTCTACCGGGTCGACCTCTTCTCGCTTCCGATCTTCGTGGCCGGGGCGGTGGCCATCATCTTCGGGTGCCGTGTCCTGTGGCGCCAGAAGCTGGCGATCGCCTTCTTGTTCCTGGCGTGGCCCTATCCCTATGAGAAGTATCTGCTGGGCGTGCTGAACGCCTTCACCAATCTGACGCTGCTGTGCATGGACAAGATCGCCGTGTGGACCCACCTGGCCACGCCCGTCCTCTCGTCGGGGGACACGCTGTTCTCGGTCAAGCACCACGGCACGACCTTTGCCCTCAGCATCGTGTCCGCCTGCTCCGGGGTCAACGGCGTGGTCGGCTTCCTGCTGGTCGGATCGGCCTTTGCCGCAATCGTCCGTGGTCCTTTCGTGCGCAAGGTTCTCTGGCTCGCCGGAGGCATGGTGCTCCTCTGGGTCCTCAACCTCGGTCGCATCACCTTCATCTTCTTCGCTGGAAAGGAGTGGGGGGAGTCCGTCGCCATCAACGTCTTCCATCCGTTCGTCGGCCTCGTCTTGTTCTGCGTGGGCGTGATCGTCATGCTCTTGTTGATCCGTCCTCTCGGGATGCGCGTGCACATCGGCGCTGCGGGCCCTCCGCTGTCGCCGGACGGCGCGACCCCCGCCACCTCTCTCGACGTCTCCCCGGAGGACCAGAAGCCCAAGGCGACGCTCGCCGTGCCCAAGGTTTACCTGGCCGCCGTGGCCGTGGTGCTGTCAGCCCTCGTCATCGGAGTGAGCAACGTCGGGCTGAGCAGCTACGACCTCGTGGCGGGAGTCGCCGGCGAGGCGAAGCTGACGGCGTACATCCAGGGCCCGGTGGCGCCGCAGGGTTGGAGGTCACAGTACGAGACCAGCTTCGCGTGGGCGAAACCGCTGTTCGGCGACACCTCCATCTGGAACCGGTACGTCATGCGCTCGGAAGGAAGCAACCCGCTGGGCACCAACGCCCCCGTGGTCGCCGACGTCATAAACACTCCCGATCTCTCCAGTTTCTCGGCGTTCGGCGTGCAGGACTGCTACACGTTCCATGGGTACGCACTCGCAGACATCACACAAGTGACCCTTGCCGGCGGGATCACGGGACAAGCGATGTCCTACACGTCGCAGCAATACGGCAGCTGGTCGATCGTCTATTGGATCGTGCCGGTGAAGATGGACACCGGAAGCACGAGCTTCGAGCGGGTTGTGCTCTACGTCCGGAACTCAGGACAGGGAGTGGTGGTGAGGGGAATCACGACCGCGGCATCCGTTCGCAACATCGGCGGTTCGCTGAACCCAGCGAACGTAGCGGACCACGCGCTCATCAACAATCGGACCTTTCTGGTCGCCTTCGCCGATAAGCTGATCTACGCCCAGTCAGCCCGCTCGGTGGCCGTCAGTGGCGGGTCCAACGGGATCTCGACCTGACCGTGGGCACGGTGTTCCGTGAGATGTGCGAAGGAACTTCGCTCGACCGGGTGGCCCGCATGTTCGAGGTCAGGTAGATGACAACGCTCTCGGACAGTGCCCTTGCGTTGTCGGACGGTCGGCCCGAGCCGGGCGAGCTCAAGATCAAGGAGCGACGATCCTGGAAGACCTGGCAGCTCCTGACCGCCATTCTGGTCGCGGTCGTCTTCGGGATGTGGCTCAATGGCGACACCGGCGGTGGCGCGCCCAGCACGACCGGGACGAGCACGGGAAGCGGACATCTGCCTCCCCAGAACGCCGCGACCGCGGGAGGTGCCACGGCCACGACGACGACCACCGCCGCCGCCGGGGGCTCCACGACGACCACCGCCGCCGGGGGCTCCACGACGACCACCGCCGCCGGAGGATCCACGACGACGTCGACCACAGCCTCGGGGGCTGCAGCTGGACCGGCGCGCGTCCTGATGACCTCGCCTCAGATGCAGGGCAACTGGACCAGCCCGTCGTTCACGACGACTGCCGCGGGATGGAACATCGGCTGGGCCTTCCGCTGCGCTCCCGCGCCGGCCTCGGGTCCCTCGTTCCAGGTGTCCGTGACCCCGGCCGGCTCGGCCCCCACTGGTACGCCCGCGATCAGCGAGACCGGAGCGTCCGGGCAGTCCGTCACCTCCCAGTCCAGCCTCGGGGCGCAGACGCTCGTGGTGCAGGCCCCGGCGGGCTGTGTCTGGATCGTCAAGGTCACCGGTTCGTAGCCCCACCGGTTCGAGGCCATACGGGGAGAATCGGCCACGCATTAGATTGACTCCGTGCGCCTCGCGGTCCTTGTTTCGGGTTCCGGGACGATCCTCCGAGCTATGTTCGGGGCAGGCCTCCCGGTCACTGTCGTCCTGTCGGACCGGCCCTGCCTCGCGCTCGCACTTGCCGAGGAGCGGGGTGTCGCCGCCGAGCTGGTCGACCGGGCCGGCTTCGGCGGCTTCGGGCCGGAGTTCGACCGGGATGGCTTCACGGCCACCCTCGCGGCCACCCTCGTCGCCCACCAGGTCGACCTGGTGGCCATGGCGGGATTCGGCACCGTGCTGGGCGAGACGGTCCACCGGGCGTTTCCCGGCCGGATCCTGAACACCCACCCGGCGCTGCTGCCCGCCTTCCCGGGCTGGCACGGCGTGCGCGACGCCTTGGCCGCCGGTGCTCCCGAGACGGGCTGCACCGTGCACTTGGCCACCCTCGAGATGGACGCAGGGCCGATCCTGGCCCAGGAGGTGGTCCCCGTGCTTCCCGGCGACACCGAGGAGACCCTGCACGAGCGGATCAAGGTCGTGGAGCGGGCGCTGTACCCGGCCACGGTGGCCTGGGCATTGAGCGAACTTGACGCTGGGCGTGAGATCAGGCCGCCGACACGGGTCGGGGCCGTCACCGCGGCCCGGAGCCGGGAAGCTGGAGCGCAATTGGCGCAATTGGGAGGAGTGGGCGAGGAGATGAGGTCGTGAGGGCCCTGTTGTCGGTCTACGACAAGGAGGGTCTGGTCGAGCTGGCCCAGGGCCTCGCCGACCTGGGGTGGGAGCTGGTGGCCAGCGGCAACACCTCGGCCAAGCTGGGCGAGGCCGGCATCGCGCACCTCGAGGTGGCCGAGGTCACCGGCTCGCCCGAGATGCTGGGCGGGCGGGTCAAGACCCTCCACCCGAAGATCCACGGCGGGATCCTGGCCGACCGCGCCAAGCCCGAGCACCTGGCCGACCTGGAAGCCAACGGCATCGCCGCCATCGACCTCGTGGTCTCGAACCTCTATCCCTTCTCCTCGGACCCCTCCATCGAGCTGATCGACGTCGGTGGCCCGACCATGGTGCGCGCCGCCGCCAAGAACCACGAGCACGTCGGCATCGTCACCCGCCCGGCCGACTACCCGGCGGTGCTCGCCGAGCTGCGGGCCTCCGGCACGCTCTCCGCGGCGACGCGCCGCCGGCTGGCCCGGGCCGCCTTCGCGCACACGGCGGCCTACGACGCGGCGATCGTCGCCTGGTTCGACGCCGGTGGGCCCACGCCGGTGGAGGACCTCGAAGGGGCCACCGAGGCCGACACCTCCGAGGCCGGGCTCTCGGCCGTCCTGCCGCCCACCCTCCACCTCACGCTCGAGCGGACCGAGGTGCTGCGCTACGGCGAGAACCCGCACCAGCGCGGGTCGCGTTACCGCGTCGCCGGCACGTCGAGCTGGTGGGACGCCATGGTCCAGCACGCCGGCAACCCGCTGTCGTACCTCAACCTCTTCGACGGTGACGCCGCCTGGCGGCTCGTCCACGAGCTGGCCGCCGACGCCGGTGCCGATCGGGCGGCCGACGCCGGTGCCGATCGGGCGGCCGTGGCCATCATCAAGCACGCCAACCCGTGCGGCGCCGCCGTCGCCGGCGACCTGGTGACCGCCTACGAGCGCGCGCTCGAGTGCGACGTGCAGAGCGCGTTCGGCGGGGTCGTCGCCATCGGGGGCGACGTCACCATGGCGGTGGCCGAGGCCGTCGCCGCCGGCCCGCAGGCCGACGTCATCATCGCGTCCTCCTTCGCGCCCGAGGCGCTGGAGAAGCTGACGAGCCGGCGCAAGGCCACCCGGCTCTTGTCGGGGCCGGCCCCGGAGCAGGCGGTCCGCCAGCTGCGCAGCCTCGGCGCCAGCGTGCTCGTGCAGGACGTCGACGCCTTCGTCTCGCCCCGCCGCGAGTGGCGCACCGTCACCAGGCGCCAGCCCACCGACGACGAGTGGCGCGACCTGGTGCTGGCCTGGCGGGTCTGCGGCCGTACGACCTCGAACGCCATCGCGGTGGTCACCAACGGCCAGGCGGTCGGCGTCGGTGCGGGGCAGCAGTCCCGCGTCGTCGCCGCCGAGATCGCCGTGCAGAAGGCGGGCGAGCGGGCCAAGGGCGGTGCCGGTGCGAGCGACGCCTTCTTCCCCTTCCCCGACGGGCTGCTGGTGCTGGCCGATGCCGGGGTGACGGCCGTCGTCCAGCCCGGCGGCTCGATGAAGGACGACGAGGTCGTGGCGGCCGCGGACGAGGCGGGCCTCGCCATGGTCATGACCGGCGAGCGGCACTTCCGTCACTGATGGGTGCCGTCCTGCTCGACGGCGAGGCCGTCGCCGCGCGGATCCGCGCCGAGGTCGCCGACCGGGTCGCGGAGCTGCGTACCGAGGGCGTCACCGTCGGACTCGGCACCGTGCTCGTCGGCGACGACGTGCCGAGCGAGCGCTACGTCGCGCTCAAGCACGAGGACTGCGCCGGCATCGGCATGTACTCGGTGGGCGAGCACCTCCCCGCCACCGCGACCCAAGAAGAGGTGATGGACGTCATCACCCGCTTCAACGCCGACCCGGCGGTCAGCGCGTTCCTCGTGCAGCTGCCGCTGCCGGCCGGGCTCGACGAGGAGCGCGCCCTGCTGGCGGTGGATCCGGACAAGGACGTCGACGGACTGCACCCGGTCAACCTCGGCCGCCTCGTGCTGGGCACGCCGGGCCCCCTGCCGTGCACGCCGTCGGGGATCGTCGAGCTCCTGCATGCCTACGACGTCCCCGTCGAGGGCCGCCACGTCGTCATCATCGGCCGGGGCGTCACGATCGGCCGGCCCCTGGCCAACCTCCTCACCCTGAAGCGACCGGGGTACAACGCGGCGGTGACCGTGGTGCACACCGGTGTCGCCGAGGCCGACCTGGCCGCCCTCGTGCGCACCGCGGACATCGTGGTGGCCGCGGCCGGCCGGCCCCACATGCTCACGGCGGACATGGTCAAGCCCGGGGCCGCCGTCGTCTCGGCGGGCACCACCTTCGAGGGCCGCAAGCTGATCCCCGATGCCCATCCCGACGTCGCCGAGGTGGCCGGATGGATCACGCCCCGCCTCGGTGGGGTCGGCCCCATGACCCGTGCCATGCTGTTGCGCAACGCGTTGCGGGCCGCGGAGTTGGCTGCCCGCTAGGAGGAATCCAGCAATGAGCGAGCGGGAATACTCGGAGCGCCCGTGGGGCAACTACACCGTGCTCGACGACGACGCCCCCGACCACAAGGTCAAGCGCCTCGTCGTGTACCCGGGGAAGCGGCTGAGCTACCAGCGTCACGCCAAGCGGGCCGAGCACTGGTTCATCGTCTCGGGCACCGCCACGGTGACGTTGGACGGTGCCGTGATCACGGTGCGGGCGGGGGAGTCGATCGACATCCCCCTGGAGGGCGCGCACCGCATCGCCAACGAGGGGGACACCGACGTGGTCTTCATCGAGGTGCAGCGCGGCACCTATTTCGGCGAGGACGACATCGTGCGGCTCGAGGACGATTACGGCCGGGTCGACGCCGCCGCGGGCGCTGGCGACGGCGGCACGGCGGTGTCGCAGCCGTGACGCGCATCGTCGAGCTCCTCGCGGCCGGACCGACGTACTCCTTCGAGTTCTTCCCGCCGAAGAACGACAAGGAGCTGGCCACGCTCGCGCGCACCATCGGCGAGTTGCAGCCGCTCGAGCCCTCCTTCGTCTCGGTGACGTACCGGGGCGGAGCCGAGTCCCGCCAGCGCACCTTCGACCTCGTGTCGGGCATGCTGCACACGACCAAGCTGAACCCGATGGCCCACCTCATCTGCGTGGCCCACACCCGCCTCGAGCTGGCCGACATCCTGGTGTCCCTGCGCAAGGCGGGCGTGGAGAACCTCATGGCTCTCGGCGGTGACCCGCCCGAGGACCCCGCTGCCGGGCCCGGAGAGCTGGCCTACGCGGCCGACCTCGTGCAGCTCGCCCGCGCCATCGGCGGCTTCTCCGTCGGTGTGGCGGCCCACCCGGCCGGGCACCCGCGCTCGCGGGAGATGGCCGTCGACCGGGACTTCCTGGCCGCCAAGCTGGAGCTGGCCGACTTCGGCGTGACCCAGTTCTTCTTCGAGGTCTCCGAGTACGAGGGCCTCATGGCCGACCTGCACGAGCGGGGGGTCGACGCGCCCGTCCTGCCGGGCATCCTGCCGGTCACGTCCATCTCGACGATGAACCGCCTCGGCGGCATGGGCGCGGCCGCACCCGGCTGGATGGAGGAGCGGCTGCGCGCCGCCGACGAGCGGGGCGGCGCCGACGCGGTGCGCAAGGAGGGGGTGGAGCTGGCCACCGAGCTCTGCGCCCGCCTGCTCGAATCCGGCGTGCCGGGGTTGCACTTCTACACGTTCAACACCTCGAGCGCGACGCGCGAGATCTACGCGGCGCTCGGTCTTGGGCCGAGCAGCATCACGTAGACGGGGACCGGCGCAGACCGCTGCACCGGCACGCCGGCCGCTCCCTGCGGCTGGCGCGGGACAACTTTGTGACAACGCCTGGTGTGCTCCCGAGCGCCCGAAGATCGTGCCTGCTATGACGGAGCTCGAGGGGGAAAGAGAGGGGAACCATGACCACCGTTGACACAGCTACCCAGCCGGCCGGTGTCGCCTACGAGCAGGTGGAGGCGCCCAACGCTCCCTATCCGCCCTACGCCGCCGCGGCGCCGTACCCGGCGGCGGCGCCCTATCCGGCACCGGCGCCCTACCCGCCGTTCCCGCCCTATCCGCCGTACCCGGCGACCGTGATCTACCCGCCCATGGCAACGGCGAGCCCCGGATGCGGTTGTCGCGGATGCGGATGCGGGGGAGCGGCGGCCCAAGCGGCCCAAGCGGCCCAGCCCGCCTCCACGGCCACGCCGACGACTGGCGGGGCCACGACCACGCCGACCGGCACCACCGGCTCGAGCTCGTCGAGCTCCTCGGGCGGAGGCCTCGGCAGCGTCGTCAACGGGCTCTTGGGCGCCGTGACCGGCGGCGCGGGCAGCGTGATCAGCGACCTCGGTTCGTTCCTCGGATTGTGAGCGGACGGCCATGACGACGACCAGTACCACCCCCACGGTCCCCGCCACATCGGCGCCGGCCACCTCGTCCACTCAGCCCGCTGAGACCGAACGCGAGATCGCCTTCGAGCATCTCGTGGCCGGTCGTCTGACGCTCCAGGTGCTCAGGAACCAGCTCGATACGCAGATCGCCGGCCTGCATGCTCAGCTGCTGGTGGCCGAGTCACAGCTCCGGCAGACCGAGGACATGCTGGAGCGGGCAGAGGCGAAATTGGCGCGGCAGCACCCCGACAAGGTGGCGCCGCGGGACCCTTCCGTCGACTCGGCCTCAGCCCCGGCCCGAGCCCGAACCCGCGCCGTTTCCGAGCCCGAGCCCAAGCGGACGAGGTCGCGGGCGAGACGCTGAGCCCGGCCAGCACGTCGGCCAGGCCGAAGAGCGCTTGGTTGAGGTGCGCCGGCGCGGGGCGGCGTGGCCGGCCTCGTCCACGACCGTGTTGCTCTCCGAGGTATCGGGGCGAGCGCAGTCGCGAGAGTGCACGGTGTCCCACGGCATTCAGTCGAGAGGTCGCAGGAGGTCCCCCGGCTTCGAACGAGCCGCCAGCAACGCCGGGACGATCGCGATGACGTTGGCGCCCACGAGGACTCCGGCGGCGATCGCCGCAGTGAGCAGCCACGGCACGACGGTGACCGGGACCGTCCCCAGGTTGTTGGCGAAGGTGTCCCACACCCCCCGGCCGACGACCAGCCCCAGCGGGACACCGACCACGACTCCCACCAGGGCCAACGTGGTGGCCTGCCACGAGACGGACGAGACGACCTGGCGGTTGACGAAGCCCAGGACCTTCAAGAGCCCGACCTCCCGACGGCGGCGGGACACGCTCACCACCAGCAGGTGCGCCAGCGTCGCGGCACCGAACACGGCCAGCATCGCCCCGAAGATGAGCGGGAAGTTGACCGCCTCGCCGAAGTTGACCAGGGAGGTCGGGGCGAGGGGCCCCGAGGTGATCGAGGGGTACGCCGCCAGGTAGCGGTCCAGCGCCACCTTCCCGCGCCTACCCGGCACGAAGCTCACCCTGACCCCACCGCTGCCGAGGTTGGCCACCTTCTGCCGGCACAGCGCGAGCTGGGGACCCGGAGGACAGGCGACGTGGACGAGGCCGGCCGTCGTCAGCAGGATCCCCGTGCCGAGGCTCACGAACCCCCCGTACTGCGGGAACGAGATCTGGGAGACCACCCGGTACGGCTCGGTGCGCGGGGCACCGGAATGGGTGGTGAACGTGATGTCCACGACCGACCCGATACGCGCGCCCAGCTGGTGCATGGTCGAGAGGCCGAGCCCGATCTGGTCGTCGGCGACCGGAAGATTCCCGGCCACCGCCGAGAAGAGCAGGGGACCCTTGACCGACGTCCCGTCGATGGCGCCGACGATCTTCCCCTTGACGTCTAGCTCCCCGGCGCCTGTTCCCTCGGTGATAGCGGTGACGGCCGGGTTGTGCTCCAGGCTGGCGAGCAGGGCGGGGTTCGGCGGCATGAAGCTGAGCTGCTGGGGGTCTCCATAGAGCCGGGGTGTCGCCGTCAGGTGGGTCAGGCTGGCGCCGAAGACCCCCGTGGCGCACAACGCGATGACCGCCAGCACCATGCCCAGGAGTGCGGAGCCGAGGGGAACGGCAGACCCACCGGAGCGGCGCTCCAGGGCGTTGCGGACGCCGATCACCGCGGTCGGCGGCGCGCCCAGGGTGACCAGCCGCCGCACCATCGCAGAAGGTCGGGACGTGCCGGCCCGTTCGTCCATCCGCCGGGTGCGCGCCGCCCGCCAAGCCGGCCAGATGCCGAGCGCGAGGACCACCACCACGGTGGCCAGCGCTCCGAGCAGGAGCACGAACGAGTCGAACGCGATTCCGGTGGAGTCCTCGGCCAGTCGTGCCTCACCGAGGGGCGCGATGGGGGACAACGCCGTGGCGATCAGGACAGCGCCCACGGCGCCGCCGAGGCCCACAACCAGGTTCCGTGCCATGTCGAGTGCGAAGAGCTCCTGGCCGGACATGCCGACGGCGACGAGGGTCGGATGGTCCTCGCTCTCGACGGCGCTCTGGCGGGCCAGGGCCTGGCCGACGACCGCCAGCCCGACGAGCGCGGCGAGCGCGGCGAGGACCCACCACCCGACGGCCTGGGGGTGGATGGACGCCTGGATCGTGGCGGCGGTGCCGTCCTCGCTCGAGGCGCCGACCGTGCCCATGCCCAGGTTCAGTTTGTTGGCTTGTTCGTCGAACTGGGGGATGCCGGCCGCACCATTGCGAAGGCGGACGAAGTACTGGTATTGCAACGCCGTGTGCGGGAGCACCGAGCGCGCGAACCCCGGGCCGGCGTAGAGGAGGTAGATGGGGGTGGTTCCGCTGGGGAATTCGACCTCGCTGGCTTCGATCCCGACCACCTGCAGGGCGAGGTGTGGACCGTGCGGGTCGGGAAGCCCCGTATTGGGGTTGTTGTAATCGGCGGCCTGTGAGGGTGCTTCGAACGGGACGTGGATCACGGTACCGACGTGCACGCCGTAGTCCTGTTGCAACGTGGACGATGCGAGCACCTGGTCGGGTTTCGACGGGTCGGGCAGCTGGCCGGAGACGAGCGTGAAGGGCGACCTGCCCCGGCCCGGCACGACCGCCACGCCGAAGTTGGTGGGGTTGATCGGTTGTGCGCAGTCGCCGCACGTCGGATTGCCCGCGTCGGGGAAGATGATCTCCGTGGCCGAGGCGACCCCGCGCAGATGGGCCACCGCCGGCACCGGCCTGGTGGCGTAGACGATGCTGTCGAACCCGTGCGCCGACACGAACCGTGGGAACGCGTTCTCCGTCCGCCGGCCCGCGGCCGCGGCGGCCAGCACCAGGCCGCCGACGACGCTGATGAGCAGGGCGATGGCCAGCCAGGACCGCCAGCGGCGGCGTAACCCGGCGTTGAAGACCAGCCTGACTGCTCCCACGGAATGTCCCTCCCGTCACGGCAAGCTTGCCCCTGCCAACGGGGGTTACCAAGGGAGCCACCCTGCAAGATCCGTTCGTGGTGGCACCACCCGCGGGCGTTGAACCTGGCCGGGGACGCAAGGACGACCGGGACACCGCACATAGTGGGTCGAGTAGTGGGTATACTTAGTGGGTATGGCGTACGTCGTGACCCGCCCCCGGGGCCGTTTCGAGATCCGCGAGTCGGTCCACACCCCCAAAGGCCCCCGTGCCCGTTCGCTGGCCAACTTCGGCGAGCTCAGTGACGAGGTCCTGGCTGCGGCCCATGGGCGGGCGAGCCGACCCTTCGACGTCGAGGCAGTGCGTGCCTCCGCCGCACGAGCCGCTGCCACGCGACAGCCTCATGCCCGATCCGCTGAGGTGGGGGTGGACCCGAACGACAGCCCCGGGCACCAGCGCCCCGAGACGCTGCGGTTCGTCGAAGCCTCCCGCCGGATGGCCCGTTCGCTGGATCGGGTGCGCCCGCCCGCCACCCGCCGGGATCCCGGCGACGCCCTGATCGGCCTTCTCCGTTTCGCTGCGATGGTCAAGCCGTTCGGTCCCGCCCGAACCCCGGCGCCGCTGCGATTCCCGCCGCTCGCCCGTCTTCGGGCGGAACGGATCGCCAGGACGGCTCCTCCGTGAGCAGCACCGAGGAGCTGAGCGATCTCGCCCCCCAGATCGTCTCGCTCCACGAGATGCTCGATTCCGCCGGCGTGGCGCACCAGTTCGGGGGGGCCATCGCCCTGGCCTGGTACCGCAATCCCCGGGCGACCACCGACATCGACCTGAATGTGACCCTGCCCCCGAGGGCCGCCGAGCCCGTCCTCGGGTTGCTGGGCGGGCTCGGCGTCGCGGTCACCCGAGAAGATCGGGCCGCCATCGCCCGCGACGGGCAGGCCAGGCTCGACTGGGAGGGCTCCTACCTCGACGTGTTCTTCGCCACGATGGACCTGCACCTCGAAATGGCCGAACGCGCCCGCGTCGTCCGCTTCGGCCCGGTGGACATCCCGATCCTCGCCCCCGAGCATCTCATCGTCTGCAAGGCCATCTTCGACCGCCCCAAGGACTGGCTCGACATCGAGGAGATCCTCCGATGGGGCACCGAGGTCGACGCCACGCGGACGCTGTACTGGGTGGGCGAGATCCTCGGCCCGGAGGCCACCCAGTACACCCGCCTCGCCGGGCTACTGGGCCGCTGAGGCCGCGGCCCGGCCACCGGGCAGCCGGCCGACCACGCCAACTTCTCGATTGGGAACCCGCTGGCCAGGCCCCTAGCATCGCCTCCATGGCAGATCGCATCCGCATGGGCGACGACGGCACCCTGGTCGTCCCCGACGAGCCCATCATCCCCTTCATCGAGGGCGACGGCACCGGCGTCGACATCTGGCCCGCCGCCAAGCTGGTCCTCGATGCCGCCGCCGCCAAGCACGGCCGCACCGTCGCCTGGAAGGAGGTCCTGGCCGGGCAGAAGGCCTTCGACGAGGTCGGCAGCTGGCTGCCCGACGAGACGGTCGAGACGTTCCGCAGCCACCTCATCGGCATCAAGGGCCCGCTCACCACGCCGATCGGGGGCGGCATCCGCTCCCTCAACGTGGCGTTGCGCCAGATCCTCGACCTCTATGTGTGCCTGCGCCCGGTGCGCTGGTTCGCGGGCGTCCCCTCGCCGGTGCTGCACCCCGAGCTGGTCGACATGGTCATCTTCCGGGAGAACACCGAGGACGTGTACGCCGGCTACGAGGTGCAGGCGGGCACGCCCGAGGCCGACAAGCTGACCGCGTACCTGCGCGAGGAGATGGGCTGGCCCATCCGGGACGGCTCGGGCATCGGGATCAAGCCGGTCTCGGAGATGGGCTCGAAGCGCCTGATCCGCGCCGCCATCAACTACGCGCTCGACCGCAAGCGGCGCTCGGTGACGCTCGTGCACAAGGGCAACATCATGAAGTTCACCGAAGGCGCGTTCCGCGAGTGGGGCTACGAGCTGGTGCGCGAGGAGTTCGCCGACGTCGCCGTCGGCTGGGACGACTGCGGGGGTGAGCCCGGCGACAAGCTGCTCGTCAAGGACACCATCGCCGACATCACGCTGCAGCAGGTGCTGACCCGGCCCTCGGACTTCGACGTCATCGCCACCACGAACCTCAACGGCGACTACCTCTCCGATGCCCTGGCCGCCCAGGTGGGCGGCATCGGGATCGCGCCGGGGGCCAACATCAACTACGTCACCGGCCACGGCATCTTCGAGGCGACGCACGGCACGGCGCCCAAGTACGCCGGGCAGGACAAGGTGAACCCCGGGTCGGTGCTGCTCTCGGGCGTGCTGATGTACGAGCACATCGGCTGGAACGACGCGGCGTCCGACATCGTGCACGCGCTCGAGGCGACCATCGCGGACAAGGTCGTGACCTACGACTTCGCCCGCCTGATGGAGGGCGCCACCGAGGTCAAGTGCTCGGAGTTCGCCGCCGCCATCGTCGACCGCCTGTAGCAGAAAGGACCACCTCCCCATGGCGAAGACCCCCGTCCACGTGACCGTCACCGGCGCCGGCGGCCAGATCGGCTACTCCATCCTGTTCCGCATCGCGTCGGGCCAGCTCCTCGGCGAGGACCAGCCGATCGTGCTGCGGCTGCTCGAGATCGAGCCCGCCATGCGCGTGCTCGAGGGCGTCGTCATGGAGATCGACGACTGCGCCTTCCCCCTCGTGCGCGACATCTTCGCGACCTCGGACCTGAAGACCGCCTTCGACGGCACGTCGTGGGCGCTGCTCGTCGGCTCGGTGCCCCGCAAGGCCGGCATGGAGCGCGGCGACCTCCTCAGCGTCAACGGCGGTATCTTCAAGCCCCAGGGCCGGGCCATCGCCGAGAACGCCGCCTCCGACGTGCGCATCCTCGTGGTCGGCAACCCCTGCAACACGAATTGCCTCATCGCGCGGTCCAACGCGCCCGAGGTCCCGGCCGACCGCTGGTTCGCCATGACCCGCCTGGACGAGAACCGGGCCAAGGCCCAGCTCGCCGCCAAGTCGGGCGCGCCGGTGGCCGACGTCACCAACCTGGCCATCTGGGGCAACCACTCGGCCACCCAGTTCCCCGACTTCGCCAACGCCCGCATCGGCGGGAAGCCGGCCGCCGCGGTGATCGGGGACGACGACTGGCTGCGCGGGGACTTCATCACGACGGTGCAGAAGCGCGGGGCGGCCATCATCGACGCCCGGGGCTCGTCCTCGGCCGCCTCGGCCGCGGCGGCGGCGATCGACACCGTGGTCAGCCTGCGCTCCGAGACGCCCGCCGGTGACGCGTTCTCGATCGCCGTGGCCAGCACGGGGCAGTACGGGGCGCCCGAGGGCCTCCAGTTCGGCTTCCCCGTCCTGTCCGACGGCAAGGGCGGCTGGTCCGTCGCGGAGGGTTTCACCCACGACGAGTTCGCTCAGGAGCGCATCAAGGTCACCACCGACGAGCTGCTGGCCGAGCGCAACGACGTCCAGGAGCTGGGCCTCATCGGGTAACACCCGGCCCGTCACCGGCATTTCTCCGCCGCGAAACCGGGTCGAAACACAGGCCTGGCACCCTGAGACCCGTGGGAGATCTCTTCGACGGGTACGGCGCCTCCGCCCGCGGGCTGACCGAGGCCGCCTTCGACGAGATGGTCGGGCACGAGGGGACGGCCAGGCCCTCTTACGCCGCGGTCGCCACCTCGCTGGCCCAGATGGGCCCGGAGGACGTCTCGGCCCGCGCCTCCCGGCTGGCCCGGGCCTTCATGGACCAGGGCGTCACGTTCGACCTGGACGGGGAAGAGCGCCCCTTCCCCCTCGATGTCGTGCCGCGCATCTTCACCGCCGCCGAGTGGTCCACGGTCGCCCGCGGGGTTGCCCAGCGGGTACGGGCGCTCGAGCTGTTCCTCGACGACGTGTACGGCGCGGCCCGCATCGTCAGCGACGGGCTCATCCCCCATGAGGTGGTCACGAGCTCGCCGGGGTTCGTGCGGGCCGCCTACGGGTTCGCGCCGCCGAACGGCGTCCGGATCCACGTGGCCGGCATCGACGTGATCCGCGACGAGGACGGGGAGTTCCGCGTGCTCGAGGACAACCTGCGCAGCCCCTCGGGCGTGAGCTACGTGTTGGCCAACCGTGCCGCCATGGCGCGTGTGCTGCCCGAGTTGTTCTGGGGTCAGCCGATCCAGATGGTCACGGACTACCCGGCCCGTCTTATCAACGCGCTGCGGCGTGCCGCGCCGGCCTCGGTCCAGCAGGACCCCACGGTCGTCGTGCTCACGCCGGGAGTGCACAACTCCGCTTTCTACGAGCACGCCCTGCTGGCCCGCCTGATGGGCGTGCACCTGGTGGAGGGCCGGGACCTCGTGTGCCACGGGACGGATGTCTTCCTGCGCACCACGGAGGGCGAGGTGCCGGTGCACGTGATCTACCGGCGCATCGACGACGACTACCTCGACCCGCTGCAGTTCCGGCCCGAGTCGTTGGTGGGGTGTCCCGGCATCGTGAACGCGGCGCGGGCGGGCCGGGTCACGATCGCCAACGGTGTGGGCAACGGCGTGGCCGACGACAAGCTCGTCTACACCTACGTGCCGGCCATGATCCGCTACTACCTCGGCGAGGATCCGCTCCTGCACAACGTCGAGACCATGCACCTCGTCGACGACGCGGTCCGCAAGGGCGCCCTGGAGCACCGCGACGAGCTCGTGTTCAAGCGGGTGGACGGTTCGGGTGGCAAGGGCCTGGTCGTCGGGCCGGCGGCCACGGGCGCGGAGCTCGACGAGCTGGCGCTCGAGGTGGGGGCCGACCCCCGCCACTGGATCGCGCAGCGCGTCGTCGCCCTGTCGACGTCCCCGACCTGGGTCGACCAAACCATGGTCCGCCGCCACGTCGACCTGCGGCCCTTCGCGGTGAACGACGGGGATGACATCTGGGTCCTCCCGGGCGGCCTCACCCGGGTGGCGCTGCAGGAGGGCGGTCTGGTCGTCAACTCCAGCCAGGGCGGCGGCTCCAAGGACACCTGGGTCGTCGGGGGCGGGCTGTCCATGCCCGTGCTCCCGCCGCGTGAGACGTCTCCCCGCCTGGCCGGGCCGCCCATGGACGTCGGGCCGCGGGCGGACAGTGAGAACGGAGTACAACAACAACAGCAGCAACAGGGTGCGGAGCGGCACCAACAAGAGCAGCCGGGACCGCCCCGGTGACGCGCGCCCTGCTGAGCCGCGTCGCCGAGTCGATCTTCTGGGTGGGCCGCTACGTGGAACGGGCCGAGGGGACGGCGCGCATCCTCGACGTTTCGGTGTACCAGGCGCTCGAGCAGAGCGACGTCGAGGGGTCCCACGCCGCCCGCCGCCTCCTTGCCGTGATGGGCCTGCCCGACTCGGGGAACGAGACCCTGTGGCAGGCGACGGAGCGACTGGCCACCGACCCCGACAGCCGCTCGTCCATCGCGGGGGCGCTGGCGGCGGCGCGCGAGAACACCCGCGCGGTGCGCCACGTCGTGCCAGTGGAGTTCTGGGAGCACATCAACGCGACCTGGGCCGAGCTGCCGGTGCAGTGGGAGGCCGCACGCCGTGCGGGCCCGGCCTTCTACCTCTCGTTCGTCAAGACCCAGTGTGCCGGGATGATGGGCCTCGCCGACACCATGATGAGCCGGGATCAGACCTGGCTCTTCTTCACCCTCGGCCGCTGCCTGGAACGCACCGACGTCGTGGCCCGCCAGCTGGCCACCGTGGCCTTCGACGAGGTGTTCGACAGCGGCCTGGTCATGCTGCTGCGCTCGTGCGGCGGGTACGAGCCCTACCTGCGCCTCTCCCAGGGGGTCGTGGAGCCCGGCCGCGTCCTGGACTTCCTCCTGCGCGACCGGCTGTTCCCCCGTTCCGCCTTCGCCTCGCTCACGCTGGCCGAGGAGTGCCTCGACCAGATCAACGCCGGGCGCGAGGGCACCTGGGACGACGCCCGCGGGCTGATCGGCCTGGCGCGGGCGGAGCTCGAGTACTCGGCGCCCGCCACGCTGTCACGTGGGCTCGAGACGCGGCTCGAGCGCCTGCAGTCGTCCATCTCCTCGGTCAGCGATGCCGTCACGAGGCGCTACTTCGCCCAGGACCTGCCGACGCGGTGGCGCCAAGGTGGCGGGGGCGGATGAGCCGCGGCGACGGGTGGCGGCTCCGCGTCTCCCACGAGACCCGCTTCGACTACGACGCCCCGGCGCGGGCCTCCTACAACGAGCTGCGGCTCACGCCCCGTACCGAGCTCCGCCAGACCGCCCTCGAGACGAGGGTGGTGACCCATCCGCCGGCGCCCCAGTACTCCTACATCGACTACTGGGGCACCCACGTCGTGGCGTTCAATGTCGACCGCGGCCACGACGTGCTCTCCATCACGGGCAACTCGCTGGTCGACACCCAGCACGCCGACGAGCCGGACGACTGCACGTGGGAGGAGGTGGCCGACGCGTCGCTGACCATGGCCGACCACGTCTCGCACAACCTCTATACGGCGCCCGGAGAGGAGCTCTCGGAGATCGCAGCGAGCCTGCGAGCTGCCCGTCCGCTCGAGACCGCCCGGCGGATCATCGGCACCACGCACGACTCGTTGTGCTACGTGCGCGGCGTGACCTCGGTGCACACCTCGGCCAACGAGGCCTACGCCGACGGTGCCGGCGTGTGCCAGGACTTCGCGCATCTCGCGCTGGCGCTGGCCAAGACGGCCGGGCTGCCGTCCCGCTACGTGTCGGGTTACTTCCACCCTGAGGAAGATGCCGTCATCGGCGAGGAGGTCACGGGCGAGAGCCACGCCTGGGTGGAGCTGTGGACGGGAAGGTGGTGGGGTTACGACCCGACCAATGACTGCCCGGTAGGGGAGCGCCACGTGGCCGTCGGGCGGGGCCGTGACTACGGGGACGTGCCGCCGGTCAAGGGTGTCTACGCCGGCAACGCCGAGAACACGATGCGGGTGCTCGTGCGCATGACGAGGACCCACTGAGAACGGCGTGCCGGTGCTGACCCGCATGCGGATCTGGTTGCCCGACGCCCCGGGCGTCCTGGGGGCGGTGGCGGCCGAGATCGGCGCGCTGAAGGGCAACGTCGTGGGGCTGGAGGTGCTCGAGCGCGAGGCGGGGGTGGCGATCGACGAGCTGGTGGTGGAGCTGCCGGACGATCCCGCTGCGGTCGACGCGGTGTGCCGGGCGGTGCGCAACGTCCCCGGTGCCGGCGTCGAGGACGTGACCGAGCTGCTCGGGGAGGCGCCGGACCGGGAGGACACCGTCCTGGCGGCCGCCGCGGGCATCCTGCAGGCCGCCACGCCCACGGCGGCCATGAACGCGCTGACCGGGCACCTGATCGCGCTCTTCGGGCTGTCCTGGCTGGCCCTGGCCGACGACGCGCTCGGGGCCTTCTCCGAGGTGCACGGCGAGGACGTGCCATCGGTGCGGTGGGTGGCCGCGTTCGCCGAGGGCTCGCGCAGCGGGGCCGACCCGTCCAACGACACGACGGGTTCGGGCGTCTTCGTCGAGCCGGTCCCCGAGACGGGGCTCACGGTGTGCGGCGGGCGCCCCGCGCCGATCAGGCGGCGCGAGCGCCGCGAGATCGCCATGCTCGTCATGGTGGCGGCGCGCCTGATCGACGCGTTCGGCTGGCGCGAGCACGGCAGACCGCCACGCCGACAAGCCTCCGAACACTGACCGGCCCGACCGGGACGCCTAGTGTCCGTGGGATGCTGCGCATCGGCGTCGTGGGAACCGGGCTGATCGCCTGGGCGCACGGGCTCGGCCTGAAGGCGATGATCGACGGGGGCGTGCTGGACGCGTCCATCGTGGCCGTCCACGACCAGCGGGAGCGACGGGCCCGGGGCTTCGCCGACGGCATGGGCGCCGGCGGCGCGGCCGTCGTGGCGAGCGCGGCCGAGGTCGCGGCACGGTGCGACGCCGTCTGGGTCTGCACGCCGACCGCCGCGCACCGGGCCGCGGTGGACGAGGCGCTGGCCGCCGGTTGCGCCGTGTTCTGCGAGAAGCCCCTCGACCGTGACCTGGACCGCGCCAGCGCACTCGTCGACGCCGTCACCGCGTCCGGCATGGCCGGCCAGAGCGGGCTGGTGCTGCGGAGCGCCCCCGTCTTCCGGGCACTGCGCGACCTGCTGGGGAGCGGGGCGCTCGGAGCCCCGATGGCGGCGGTGTTCCGCGACGACCAGTACTTCCCCATCCGGGGCACCTACGCGTCGCAGTGGCGGGCCGACGTCGCACAGGCCGGCGGGGGCTGCCTGATAGAGCACTCCATCCACGACGTCGACATCCTCCGTTTCTGCTTCGGCGAGGTGGACGCGGTGGCGGCGCGGACGGCCAACCACGCCGGCCACGAGGGGGTGGAGGACCTCGCCACCGTGTCCCTGTCGTTCGCGTCGGGCGTCGAGGCGCACCTCACGAGCGTCTGGCACGACATTCTGACCCGGGGCTCGACGCGGCGGGTGGAGGTGTTCTGCCGGGAGGGCATGGTCTGGCTGGAGGACGAGTTCCGCGGGCCGCTCCACGTGCAGACGAACGAGGGCACCGAGGTGCGGGCCTGCCCGTCGCCCGGGTGGGTGGACGCGCTGCCCCTCGCCGACGACGAGGTCGGGCTCGCCGTGCGCGCCTACGTGGAGGCTGACCGCGCCTTCGTCGACGCCGTGACCGCCGGGTCGGCGCCCGAGCCCGGGCTCGACGTCGCCCTGGCCGCCCATCGCCTCGTCGACGCCGCCTACCGCTCGGCCGCCGGGAATGGCGCGCCGATCAGCGCAGGTCACTAGGCGGCAGCCGCAACTCCGGCGAGGGCCGCGGCCCGGCGTCCCGCACTCCTCCTTCAGGATGAAATCGCGTCGTGACAGCTCATCCCCAGGTGGGAGTGCCGGACCGGAAACCACCTGTGGCCAGGGGTGATGGACCGACGGCGCGTCATTTCTCCCGGGTGGCCGTGGCGTTACCATGGCCCGCGGCGGCGCCGGATCCGCCGCCCCACGACGTTCTCCCCGACACGGAACGAGACAAGGAGACCACACGAGCGTGCGCTCACCGCTCCGGGTGTTCAATCAGCAGCCGCTTGCCGCCAAGGTGCCCGAGGTCACCGCGCTCTTCTGGGTGATCAAGATCTCCACGACCGCGGCCGGCGAGGCCATCTCCGACATGTTCGTCTCGAACAAGAAGCTCGGCGTCGTCGTCGAGGTCTCCATGTTCGGCCTGGCGCTGCTCCTGCAATTCGCGGCACGTCGCTATTCGGCCATCACGTACTGGTTCCTCGCGCTCGCCATCGCGACGGCCGGGACGGGCGTCGCCGACACGATGCACCTCGTCTTCGGCATGCCCTACGCCGTGACGTCGTTGTTCTGGTTGCTGGCGCTGGCTGCCATCTTCTACCTGTGGAACGGGAGCGAGCACTCGCTGGACATCCACAGCATCACCACGAACCGGCGGGAGAAGTACTACTGGGCCGTCGTCTTCGCGACCTTCTGCCTGGGCACGGCGGTGGGCGACTTTGCCGCGACGACGCTCGGTCTCGGCTACCTCGGCTCGGCCGTCCTCTTCGGTGGCGTGATCCTGATCCCCTGGGCCGGCTGGCGGTTCCTCAAGTGGAACGCCATCTTCTCCTTCTGGTTCGCCTACGTCATCACCCGACCCGTCGGGGCGTCGCTGGCCGACTACTTCAGCAAGAGCCACAGCTTGAGCGGTGCCAACTTCGGCGACTGGCAGACGGCGCTCGTGATGACCTCCGTGGTCGTGATCCTGGTGGCCTACACCGCCCGGGCCCGCTACGACATCCAGTCGCCCGACGTGGAGATCGCCGGCGGCACCTGACCCGGGCACCGGAAGGGCTCGGCTCGCAGGACCCGGCCAAGGTCGCCTCACAGCATCCCGATCGCCCCGCGCTCAGCCCGTCAAGGCCGCCGCGACCGCCTGCTGCGAGTGCATGTCATCTTCCCATTGCACAATCGTCACCTAGGGGTTGCCTGGGTCGCTCAGAGTTCGCCTGCCACTTGCCACCGGCCATCGGTTGAGTTTGAGTGCCATTGCGAACACGGATGTCGAAGGACATCCCGAGGCTTCGATCGGGTCCAGAGCGAACGAAGGAAAATCCGCGATCAGGGCAGGGGCGAGTCCGTTGTACGCCGACGTCTTTGCTGCACGGCCGCGGCGGTCGTGTTGGCTCTCGGCTTGCTGGTCGCGGGGGTCTCCCACCCTACGCATCCGGCCCTGGCCGACACCGTCACGGGCGGGGCCGGGACGGCGCGCGACGGCTGGGTGGACAACCAGCCGTCTCTCTCGCCGGCGCAGGTGACACCCTCCACGTTCGGGCAGCTGTACTCGACCGCCGTCGACGGGCAGGTCTACGCCCAACCGGTGACCTACGACGGCACGGTGGTGGTCGCCACCGAGAACGACACCGTCGCCGGCATCGACGAGTCCACCGGGGTGGTGGAGTGGACCCGGCACCTGGGCACCCCCTGGAACACCAGCGATGTCGGGTGCACGGACATCTCGCCGACGACGGGGATCACGGGCACGCCGGTCGTCGACCCCGCTACGGGCACCGCGTACCTGGTGACCAAGTCCTACGTGAGCGGGGACAGCGGGGCCACGCAGTTCGAGATGCACGCGCTGAGCGTGTCGACCGGGCTCGAGCGCCCCGACTGGCCGGTGGTGATCTCTGGTCCCGCCGCCAACGACCCCAACTCGGTCTTCTCGCCCGACATGCTCGTCCAACGCCCTGCCCTGCTGCTGGTGAACGGGGTCGTCTACGCCGCCTTCGGGGGCTTCTGTGACCTCTACCCCTACCAGGGATGGATCGCCGGCGTGTCGACCGCCAACGCCGCCATGACCACGTTGTGGACGACCGAGGCCGGCGCCGGCATCGGGCAGTCGGGGTCGATCTGGCAGAGCGGCTCCGGCCTGGCCTCCGACGGCCCGGGCCAGATCTTGTTCGCCACCGGCAACGGCACCACCCCGCCGACCGAACCGGGTCAGACCCAGCCGCCACCGACCACGCTCGGGCAGTCGATCGTACGGGTGAGCGTGCAGCCCGACGGCTCGTTGGCCACGAAGGATTTCTTCGCACCGGCGGATGCCGCGGCCCTCAATCCGGACGACCTCGATCTCGGCGCGGGTGGCGTGAGCGTGCTGCCCGATCAGATGGGCACGACGGCGGACCCCGACCTCCTGGTCCAGGGCGGCAAGGGCGGGGTGCTGTATCTCCTGAATCGCGACGACCTGGGGGGGCAGGGCCAGGGCACCGGCGGGACCGACGCCGCCGTCGACGAGTTCGGCAACAACGGCGGCATCTGGTCGACCCCGGCGGCCTGGCCCGGCGACGGCGGCTGGCTCTACGACCCGACGACCGGCTCGCCCGGGCAGGTGGAGGACGGTGGGGGAAAGCTCTACGCCTACCAGGAGTCGGTCGACGCCGCCGGCGGCCCGGCGTTCTCCACGGCGGGATCGACGAGCGACACCTTCCCCTACGGCTCGAGCTCGGCCGTGGTGACCTCGGACGGGACGACCTCGGGAAGCGCCCTCGTCTGGGTCGTCGACGACAACGGGTCGTCGTCCCAACTGAGGGCCTACCTGCCGGTTCCCGTGGGCGGGGTGCTCCAGGAGGTCTGGAGCGCCCCCGTGGGAACGGCGTCCAAGTTCGAACCACCCACGGTCGACGGCGGACGGGTCTTCCTCGGCACGAACGACGGGCACCTGCTGGCCTTCGGCCCGTTGGGCCAGTCCGACCCCCTCTCGGCCCCGGACGTCTCGTTCGGCTCCGTCAACGAGGGCTCGCCCGCCCAGGCGACCGTCACCCTCACCGCCTCGCGCCCGGTCACGGTCACCGGCGTGGGCACCAGCGATTCGCAGTTCACCTCCGGCCCTCCCGGGCCGGCTCTGCCCGCCACCCTCGCCGCGGGCGGGGAGCTGACGGTGCCGGTGACCTTCACGCCCGACCAACCGGGGCAGAGCGATGCGAGCTTGGTCGTGCACGGGTCCGATGGATCGGTCTCCACCGTGTCGCTCACCGGGTCCGGAGCCGTCCCCCCGAACGCCCCCACGGCGTCGGTGTCGACCCTGTCCTTCGGCGTGGTGGACAACGGGTCAGCGGCAGTCACGCTCCCGGTGTCCTTCACGAACGAATCGGCGCAAACGGTGACCGTCGCCGGTGACCTGGACCCGTCGACGGGGGTCTTCTCGACCACCGGCCTGCCCGCCCCCGGCACCCCGCTCGCGCCCGGCGACTCGGTGACCGCACACGTCACCTTCGACCCTCCCTCGACGACGGGCTCCTATGCCGACCTCTTCGGGATGACCACCGATGAGGGGACGGTGTCGGTCGGGTTGACGGCGGCGACGACCTCCGGCGCGCCGCAGCTGGCGGTCTCGCCCCAGAGCCTCGGTTTCGGGGCGGTCGACGAGTCGACCACTCCCGAGCAACCGGTGGTCGTCTCGAACCCGGGGACGACGAATCTCTCGGTGCAGCTGTCGGGTCTCCCCTCCAACGGCTTCTCGCTCGTCGGCGCTCCGCCGGGCGGGACGATCACCGTGTTCCCGCGCCAGCAACGCACGCTCGAGGTGCAGTTCGCCCCGTCCGAAATCGGCTCGTCGTCGGCGACGCTGGACCTCACCGGGAGCGACGGGAGCGGCACCCAGGGCGTCGCCGTGGCCGGCATCGGCGCGCCCGCCGGCACCATCCCGGACCCGCGCTTGGGCGGCTGGACTCTCAACGGCCACGCCACCCAACAGGGGACGGAGCTGCAGCTGACCGACGCGACCGGGAGCTTCGAGACCGGCTCGGCCTTTTGGCCCGTCCCCGCCAATTCCGACAACCTGACGGTGGACTTCACGAGCGACATCGGCGGCGGATCGGGGGCCGACGGGCTCACGCTGGCCTTGGCCGACCCGTCGGCCGGGCCTGCCGCCCTGGGTGCGACGGGGAGCGGCCTCGGGTTCGCCGGGATCCCCGGGGTCGCAGTGGCGCTCGACACCTACGCCGGGCAGATCGGGATCGTCCAGGGCGCAGCCGACGGCACCACCGACTGGTTGTCCCAGGTGCCCAGCCCGGTGGCTCTGGAGGGGACGCACCAGATCGCCGTGACCCTGTCGGGGGGAGTCCTCTCCGTCAGCGTCGACGGCACACCGGCCACCTCGGCCGCGGTGACGCTGCCGCCTCAGGTGCTCGTCGGGTTCACGGCGGGAGACGGCGAGCTGAACGACCGGCACGCCGTCGAGGACGTCGAGATCACCACGGACGCCGGGCAGCCACCAGCCGACCTGCCCGAAGCTCCCGACTCCGTGCTCCTCGTGGCGGCGTTTCTCGTCATTGTCTCCGTGTGGACGGTGTTGGTCGTCCGACGGCGACGGCGAACCGGGGCGGGTTCCCCAGTCGAGGCGACCGGGTAGGGCCCGCCAAGGGGCTTTGTCGGCGCGCCGGCGGCACCCGGTCCCGGGACCGGCGGGCCTCAGTCGTCGCCGGTCATCATCCCGAACTGGGCCATGAGGGCCCGTTCCTCGTCGGGGGTGGGCGGTGCGTCGCGGTTCCACAGTTCGTGCAGCCCGGCGAAGTAGTCGTCGAGGGCCGGCGCGTGCAGGACGAGGAGGCGGGCCTCCCGGTCGCCTCCGTTGCCGAACGTGTGCGGGACGCCGCGGGGGACCAGCACGAAGTCCTCGGGCCCGAGCCGGAGCTCGTCGCCGTCGACGACGACCGACACCGTGCCCTCCAGGACGAAGTAGGCCTCGGAGCAGCCGGCATGGCGGTGCGTCGGTGGCCGCCGCCCCCCGGGCGGCAGCGTGCGCTCCATCAGCGAGAAGTCGCCGTCGTCCTGGGCCGCCAAGGCCTTGAAGAGCATCACGCTGCCCCGGGCCACGTAGCGAGCGGCCCCTTCGCCGCGGCCGTGGACCTGGGCCATCGTGTCCCTCCTTTCAACCATCGGCGTGACGAGGCCTGCTGCTCCGAGAGACTACGCGGCACCCGGAGGAGGGGTGTCCCACCGAGCGGCGAAGGTCCATAGGGTGCTGTCCATGGACGTCTCCTCCCTCTTGCTCGAGACCTTCGGCCGCATCGAGCCGCTGGCGGCCGACGTCGTCGACGGCCTCGACGCCGAGCAGCTGCGGCAGGCCCCCGCCCTCGGGGCGAACACCATCGGGTGGTTGGTCTGGCATCTCACGCGGGTGCAGGACCACCACGTCGCCGAGCTCCTCGGTACCGAGCAGATCTGGGAGCGGGGGGAGTGGGCCGCGCGCTGCGGGCTCACGCCCGATGCGTCCAACACCGGCTACGGCCACGGGCCCGACGAGGTGCGGGCCGTGCGGCCCGACGGGCCCGACGCGCTCCTCGGCTACCTGGCCGAGGTGGACGAGCGCACCAGGGCCATGCTCGGGGGGCTCGCCGCCGGCGACCTCGACCGGGTGGTCGACCGCCGCTGGGACCCGCCCGTCACCCTGGGCGTGCGTCTGGTGAGCATCGCCGACGACTCCCTCCAGCACGTCGGCCAGGCCGCCTACGTGCGCGGGCTCCTCGGGTCCGGGTCCTGAGCGGCGGCGGTCCCGCCCGCCTCCTTCACCACCTGCCACATGCGGGCCTGCTCGGCCGGGGACATGTGCGGATCATGCACCTTCCACGCGACCGCGTCGGGAAGAGCTCGCGTCACGGCCTCGATCTCGGCGCCGAAGGAGTCGACGAAGCTCTTCACCAGGGCCGAGCGGGCGCGACCGAGGATCATGCGCATCACCCGACCGGTCGGCACCTCGCCGGCCGCCATGAGGACCCAGGCCAGTGCGACATCGACGGCCGGATCGCCTCGGCACGCACCGGTCCAGTCGATGACGACCGGGCCCCGCGGGCTCATCATCACGTTCAGCGGGTGGAGATCGAGGTGGAGGAGACGATCGCCGCGGCCGACGGGGGCGTCGGGCAGCCAGTCCGGCGCGATGAGCTCGTGCAGGCGACGATGGAGATCGGCCAGCTCCCGGCCGAGCCGGGGGATGGCCCAGGGACGCTTGCCCATCAACGCCACCATGTCGGGGCCTTCGATGCGCTCCATCACCATGTCGAGGCCGTCGTCGCTCACGTCCTCGACGGCGGGCACGGGGAACCCCTGGGAGCGCAGGTGCTCCATGACCCGAGCCTCTCCGGCCATCGAACGTCCCTCCCGGGAGCGCCGGAGCACCCGTCCGGGTCCGTACTCGAAGATGTCGGCGTCCCGACCGGCCGCCACCAATGGCCCGGGTTCCCTCACGACCGGTCAGGGTAGCGGTGATCCCGCCGCGGGGGCCTCGGCGCGTCCCCCGGCAGTGGCACCGGCACCGGTCAGCCGGTCCCGTCGCATCTCTGTCGTCGCTGGGGCAGAATCCGGGCATGAGCACGCTCGAGCACTCGGATTCGATCGTCATTGCCCGGTCACCCGAGGACCTCTACGACATGATCTCCGACATCTCCCGGATGGGGTCGTGGAGCCCCGTCTGCAAGGAATGCTGGTGGGACGAGGGCGCCGGACCAGAAGTGGGCGCATGGTTCACCGGGCGCAACGAGCTTCCGGAACGAACCTGGGAGACGCGATCGCAGGTCGTCGTCGCCGAGCGAGGTCGTGAGTTCGCCTTCGTCGTCAACGGCTCGTGGACGCGGTGGGGGTACGTCCTCACCCCCGCCCAGGCAGGGACCGAGCTGACAGAGTCGTGGGAGTTCCTGCCCGGTGGCGTCGCCATGTTCGAGGAGCGCTTCGGTGCCGACGCGGGGGCGCAGATCGACAATCGATTCGAGCTCGCCCGGACCGGCATCCCGGCCACGCTCGCCGCGATCAAGGCGGAGGCGGAGGCGGGGACGCCCTGAGCACCCGGCATCCGGGCACCGGCGTGCCCCGGGTCACTGCGTGGGTGGCTTGGGCCAGCGGACGTGGTCGGCGTAGTGGTAGATCGTCTCGTAGCCCAGCGCGAGGTAGAGCGGCGCGCCCATCGGCGAGGCCTGCAGCGTGCACGACGAGGCGCCGTGGTCGAAGGCCAGGTTCGTCGCGGCGACGGTGACCAGCGCACCGAGCCCCGCGGTGCGTGCGGAGGGAACCGTGCCCACCCATTGCAGGCTGGCCACGCCGTCGCTCTCGTACGTCATGGCCGTCGCCACCGGCACACCGGCGCGCGAGGCCACCACGACGTGCGCCGCCGGATCCCCCAGCAGCTCCGCCGGCTGGTCGAACAGGTCGGTGAAGACCTCGGCCGGCATGCCGTAGGTCGCGTAGGCCTCGGCGTCGACCGCGGCGAAGTCGTGCAAGCCTCCCTCGTCCTCGACGATGCGCAGGGCGACCTCCTCGACGGGCTCCGCCGCCGGGAGCGGCGCCAGCCGGATCATCTCGGGCACCGGCTCCCCGAACGGCTCGAGGCCGGCCGCCGCGCACGCAGCCCGCAGGTCGTCGTCCTCCCCGCTGTCGCGCACCTTGACGCTGAACCCACGCGCCAGGCCCGCGAAGAAGGCGTCTGCCCGGTCGATGAGCACCTCTGCGCGCAGGGTGTCGTCGTCCCGGAACGCACCGTTCGCCACGACGGGGATCCACGTCCCGCCGGCGCAGAGGACGGCCCCACCACCCTCCTCGAGCGTGCCGCGGCTGCCCCAACGGGTGAGAGACCGGTTGAACGCGATGAGGTTCCGGTGGCCCAGTGCGGCCTCGGTGGTGGATCGGGGCATGCGCCATGATGCCGCGCCTGGCCGGTGAGGGCCCGCGGGGGCGGGCCCGGACGGGCCGGGCCTACGTGAAGATGATCTCGCCCCCCGCGGCCTTCTCGTAGAACTCGCCCACCGTGATGATCTCCTGCACCTGGTCGATGAAGTCCTCCTTGACGAAGCCGAAGAGGTCGACGGAGGCCTTGCAGGCGTAGAGGCCGCACCCGGTGTCGGCGATCATCTCCATGAATTCGGGGACGCCGGGGATGTCGTGCTGCTCCATCTTCTTCTCCATCATGTGGGTGGCGATGGCGGACATGCCCGGCAGCACCCCGATCAGGCTGGCCATGTGCATCCCGGGGTTGCCGACGGCCGCCACCTTGAGGTGCTCCAGGCGCTGCTTGTGGATGGCGTCGAGCCCGAAGAACGTGAAGAACAGGTTGGCGTCGATGCCTTCGGCGCGGGCGCCGTTGGCCATGATGAGGCCGGGGTACACGCCCTCCAGCGAACCCTTGGAGACGATGATGGAGACTTTCTCGATTGTCGCACCCATGTCGGTGCTCCCTTCGTGTGCGCGAGCTCGGGGTCAGATGCAGCCGCGGGGCTTGGGGATGCCGGCGATCTTGGCGGCCAGCTTGGCGGGGCCCTTGGGGAAGAGCTGGTAGAGCTCCTTGACCGGCACGCCCGAGGTCTTGCCCAGGACGCGCACCGTCGGTCCCGTGCCCTTGGCCTCGTACTCGGCGCGCATGAAGCGGATGACCTCCCAGTGGCGGTCGGTCAGGGGGTCGATGCCCTCCCGCCGGGCCAGCTCGACCGCGACGTCCTCGTTCCACTGGGACGGGTCGACGAGGAAGCCCTCGTCGTTGAGCTCGATCTGTGCCCCTGCGATGGTGTCGGTCGTCATGATGTACTGGCCTCGCTTTCCACGAGTTGCTGTCGGTCCTTGCCGGCCGTCGGCATGGCACTGTGCACGCCGGGGATGTCCCGCCCCGGCAGCAGGCTGTGCCAGTAGAGCCACTGGAAGAGCAGCTTCCCCAGATGGTTCAGGTGGGACTCCTTCATGAGGGGCAGCCCCACCGGGCCGGGGAAGCGACCCGGCAGCGGCTCGGTGTCGTAGTTGAAGTCGATGAGCATGGCCTTGGAGAAGCCCGTCTCGATGAAGCAATTGGCGTGCCCGTCATAGGACGCGTCCAGCGGGCGGCCGTCGAGGAAGCGGCGGACGTTCTCCGCCAGGACCTCCCCCTCGAAGTGGGTCACCGACCCCGCCTTCGACACCGGCACGGCCGCGGCGTCACCGAGCGCGAAGACGTGCGGCGACGCAGCCGACTGCAGCGTGTGCTCGTCGACCGGCACGAACCCGAGCTCGTCCCCCAGGCCCGGTGAGCGCCCGACGTACGCGGCCCCGTTGTGCACGGGGATGACCACGGCCAGGTCGAACGACACCTCCCGGTCGTCGTAGGACACCAGCCGGCCGCCCGGGTTCGTGGCGTCCGCGTAGACCACCTCGCCGGTGTTGAACTCGGTCACGAGGTCGATCCCCTTCTCCTCCAGCATGCCGCCGAGGCGGCGGCTCGCCACCGGCTTGGTGAACGCCCCGTCGAGGGGGGTCACGTACGTCAGGTCGACCTTGTCGCGGATGCCCTGCTGCTGGAAGAACCAGTCGGCCAGGAAGCAGAACTCCAGCGGCGCCACCGGGCACTTGATCGGCATCTCGACGACGTTGACGGCGAGAGACCCACCCTCGAACCACTCCAGCGCCTCGGCGAGCGCGACGGCACCGTCGGGGTCGTAGAAGGTGAAGGCCTTCTGGTTCCAGCCGGGCCCGGTGAGGCCCTCGGTCTCCTCGGGCGCCAGGACGGCGCCGGTGGCCACCACGAGGACGTCGTACTCGAGCACCTGCCCGTCCCCGAGCGTCACCGTTCGGCCCTCGATGTCCACCCGGTCGATCGGGACCTGCACGTAGTCGATGTCGCGGTGGAGCTGGCGTCCCCGGGGCCGGACGATCTCCTCCAGATGGGCGAGGCCGAAGGGGACGAAGAGGAGCCCGGGCTGGTAGACGTGGCGGTCGTCCTGGTCCACCACCGTGATGGCCGCCTCGGAGGGCGACAGGTCACGGCGGAGCCGGTTGGCGGCGAGCGTGCCACCCGTTCCCCCTCCCAGTATCACGATCCGGTACATGCGCCTCTCCGTGTGCTCGATCCCATCGTGGCGGCGTCGCCACGGGCTGGGAAGGGCACAAAGTCCCGGCTCGGGGGCCCCGGGTTACAGGAGCCGCCGGGACCGCTCAGGCGCTGAGGGCGAACACCGGGTGCCGCTCGGCGACGGCGGCCCACTCGGCGTCGGTGGAGTCGGGGGTGACGCCGTCGAAGAACATCCCGGTCTCGAACTTCCAGCGCCGCAGGTAGGCGCGGAGGACGGGGACGCTGTCCGAGGCCGGGATCTCCGTTGCGGTGCAGAGCTGGCGACGGCGGCCGAGGATGAGCACCAGGTGCCCGCCGGCGTGCCGCACGTTGCGCACCCACTGCGTCTCGCCGCGCGGGGCGACGAGGTACCTGGTCCCCTCCACGGTCAGCAGGTTGACCGGCGTGTGGTGCAGCTTGCCGCTCGTCCGGCCGCGGTGCTCGAGCACCCGGGAGCCCCAGACGCTGACGCCGAGGCGGGTCAGGCCGTTGACGCCACGGTTGAAGACGTTGCGGGTGAACCAGTCCGGGCGCTTGTAGTGGGCCGCGGCCGGCTGCCCGGCGGTGGGGGTGGTGCTCATCGGGACCTCCTGCGTCTGCGTGTTCATGAACATCCATCCTAAAAGAGAACAGTGTTCATGTCAAGTACTTGTGTTCTGATCTGTGTACAGTCAGACTGGCCACCGTGTCAGCGCCACGCACCGCCCGCGAGCGGGTCCGGGAGGAGATGACGGCGGAGATCCTGGCCGTGGCGCGCCGGCACGTGGCGGAGGAGGGGGCGGCGGCCCTCTCCCTGCGCTCCGTCGCCCGCGATCTCCAGATGGCACCGTCCGCCCTCTACCGCTACTTCGACGGCCGGGACGCGCTGCTGAGCGCCCTCATCCTCACGGCCTACGAGTCGCTGGCCGAGGTGGCCGAGGGGGCGGCCGACGCGGCGGCACAGGGGGACGACGCCGGTACCACCGGTACAACCTGCGACGCCGGGCGCTTCGTCGCGGTGCCCCGCGCGCTGCGCTCCTGGGCCCTGGCCCACCCGCACGAGTGGGGGCTCGTCTTCGGCACCCCGGTCCCGGGCTACGAGGCGCCCGAGGACACCGTCGAGCCCTACGCGCGCGTGGCGGCGGCCATGGTCCGCCCGCTGGCGGAGGCCGACGCGGCGGGGCGGCGGCGGGCGGTCCCGCTGCCCGAGGTGTCCCTCGAGCTCCATGCGGCGGTGGCCCCCGTGGCCGAGGGCCTCCTGCCTCAGATGCCGGTGGGGATGGTGGTCCTCGCGATCGGGGCGTGGACCACCGTCGTCGGCCTGATCAGCCTCGAGGTGTTCGGGCACTGGCGCAACACGATCCTCGATCCTGGCGGGTTCTTCGAGGCCAGCGTCCGCCACGTGGCGGAGTCGCTGGGGCTCGCCTGACGCCGCCCGCCGTCCGCCTCCCTCAGTGAAGGCGCTCGCGCAGCGCCCGGGCCCGCGCCCGGAGATCCTCCTGCTGCTCCTCGGGGAGCCAGGGGTCCATGGCGACGACGAGGTCGTACACGAGGCCCGCCAGCTCGGCCAGCTCCTGGCTCGGCTCGGTGACCTTGATCTGGGAGAACGGGAAGGCGACGTTCACCCGGCTCGACGGCGCGACGACCTCGGGAGCCTGGCGCGGCGCGGCGTCCCCGTCCGCTCGCTGCGACGGGGGCGACCCGTTCGACTCGGTCGCCGTCATGTCCTTCTCGTGGGATTTGGGCACCCCACCATCCTGGTCGCACGGAGCGCGCTGCGCCAGCGTCGGACGGCACGCGATGGCACAATTTTCGCGGCCCTTGCCGCGGCCCTACCCCGACGCGCGGCGCGCGGCGGTGACCTCTAGCGCATGACGGGCAGGTGCAGATCGATCCCCGCGTTCGCCAGGAAGACCAGCTTGTGCTCGAGGGCGTTCTGCCAATCGATCATGTCCTTGTCGAACTGCATGCGGTTGCCTTCTTCGCACGCGTGCTCGAGCTCGTCGAACGCCAGGTCTTCGGCGTCCAGCAGGGCCCGGTACTTCAAGAGGAAGTGGTCGTCGATCGGCTGATGCACGTCGCCCTCCTACCCCGGCCCGACCTTTGCGTGCCGGTGGGGAAACGATACTTCCGTCACGCGTTGTTCGCTTGGGGGCCGGGGTGGCCCGCTGCCCCCCTCCGCCGGGCCGCCGACCAGCAGGGTCGCACCGGCCGTGCTACCAGCTGCGGCGGAGCCGGTGGTAGGAGCGGGGCAGGACGGCGCGGAAGACCATGGCGACGTCGATCAGGCCCGAGACGCTGATCTCGTGCGAGGGGCCTCCCGCCCGGGCCAATATCCGCCGTGACACCGCCTCGACGGAGCGGACCGTCAGACGGGGCGGCCGGCGCAGGCCGCGCCCCAGCGCCTCGAGCCCCAGGTCGGTGGGCATGAAGGCGGGGTAGACCACGTGGACGTGGACCCCCTTGGACGCCAGCCGGAAGGAGATCGACTCGCTGAAGGCGGACAGGGCGGCCTTCGAGGAGGGGTAGGCCCCGGGCCCGGGGGACGGCAGGCGCCCGCCGTCCGAGGAGACGTTGACGATGGTGCCGCTGCCACGCTCGACCATGCCCGGCATCACGGCGAGCGTGGCGACCACCGGGGCGAAGAAGTTGACGTCGAGGGTGTCGCGGAACTCCTTCTCGCCGATGTCGACGAGGCGGACGCCCGGGTCCTGGGCCGCGTTGTTGACCAGCAGGTCGATGGGGCCCAAGGTGTCCGTCACCTGGTCCAGCGCCCGCCGCAGGGCGGCGGTGTCGGCCACGTCGCAGGTCGACGTCGCGGCATCCGGGCTGTGGGCCCGCAGCTCGGCGGCCAGTGCCTCCAGGCGATCGGTGGTGCGGGCGAGGCCGACGACGGTCGCGCCGGCGCGGGCGAGGTCGCGGCAGAGCTGGGCACCGAGGCCGGCGGAGGCGCCGGTGACGACGGCGACCTGGCCGCGGTAGCGGCCGCCGTACTCGGGAGGGTGCGCGGTGGCGGAGAACCGGGCAGGGCGCACGGCGCCGCGCTCAGCCCGGCCCGGCGGCCGGTGCGGTGCCTCCCGTCGTCGCGCCCGGGTCCGCCGCGTCCGCCGGGTCCGTGAGCCCGCTGAGGTCCACGCCGAGCCGCCTCCCTGCCTCGGCGAGGACGTCCTGGCCGGCGACCAGCGCCGCCAGGTCGCCGCGCACGCGCACGCTTCCCGCCGCCAGCGCGTCGGCCGGATCGAGCTCGCCGCGCGCCATGGCGAGCGCGTCGCCGTAGGCGAGCACGATCGTCGCCGTGCCCGCCAGCTCGTGCGAGGGGTCCAGGACGAGGCGAGCCCGGCCTCCGGCCACCGTCAGGACGACCCGCACCTCATCGGGGGTCCCGTCGGCCCCGCCGGGGACGCCCGTGACGACCTGGGCCACGCTGAACGTGCCGTCGGCGGCGGCGAGTGAGCCCGCGGCGGCTGCGGCCACCGCATCGGACAGGTCCAGCTCGCTGAGCGCGGCGTCGAACGAGGCGACCCATTCGGGGGAGAGGTAGCGGGCCATGGCGAAGCGAGGCTAGGCGAGTCGGCGCCGCCCTTGTGCTCAGCCGGCGGAGGCCTCCCGGGCCGTCTTCTTCGAGCGGCCCGTGATCTTGCGCCCCAGCCAGGCGACCGGGTCGTAGCGCGCGTCCACGACGCGCTCCTTCATCGGGATGATGCCGTTGTCGGTGATCTTGATGTGCTCGGGGCAGACCTCGGTGCAGCACTTGGTGATGTTGCACATGCCCAGCCCGCGGTCGTGGGCCAGCTCACGCCGGTCGTTGACGTCGAGGGGGTGCATCTCCAGTTCGGCGAAGCGGATGAAGAAGCGGGGGCCGGCGTACTTGGGCTTGTTGTCCTCGTGGTCGCGGATGACGTGGCAGACGTCCTGGCACATGAAGCACTCGATGCACTTGCGGAACTCCTGGCCCCGCTCGACGTCGATCTGCATCATCCGGTAGCCGCCCTCGGGCTCGGGCCCCGGCGTGAAGGCGGGGATCGTCTTGGCCACCTCGTAGTTGAAGGAGACGTCGGTCACCAGGTCGCGGACGAGGGGGAACGTCTTCATGGGCGCCACCGTCACCGGCTCGCCCTCGGGCAGGGTGTCCATGCGCGTCATGCACATGAGGCGCGGCAGCCCGTTGATCTCGGCCGAGCACGAGCCGCACTTGCCGGCCTTGCAATTCCAGCGGCAGGCCAAGTCGGGCGCGTCGGTCGCCTGGATCCGGTGGATCACGTCCAGCACCACCTCGCCCTCCACCGCGGGCATCACGTAGTCGGTGAAGTCGCCGCCGCCGTCGTCCCCCCGCCACACCCGCATCGTCACCTTGTCGGCCCTGCTGTCGTCCTCGGGCATAGCTCAGTGTCCTTCCTCGAGCAGCGCGCGCAGCTCGGGTGGCATCTCGGGCAGCGGCTCGGGGGCGATGGCGATCGGCGCCAGGAAACCGTGCTCACTGGTCTGGCGCTGCACGAAGTTGACCTTGCCCATGTCGGGATCGGGGCCGGGATAGTCCTCCCGCGTGTGCCCGCCCCGGGACTCCTTGCGGTTGAGCGCCCCCTGGGCGACGGCGATGGAGGTGGTGATCATGGACGGCAGGTCGGTGGCCAGGTTCCAGCCGGGGTTGTAGGTCCGCCCGCCCTTCACCTGCACCTTCGCCGTCTGCTGTTTGAGGTCCTCCAGCTTGGTGAGGGCCTCCTCGAGCTCGGGCCCGGTGCGGATGATGCCCACCAGCGACTGCATCGTCTCCTGAAGCTCCTCGTGCACGTCGTACGGGTTGCAGCCGCCCTCCCGCCCGAACGGGGCGAAGGCCTCGTCGATCACCGAGGCAACCTCCGCCGGGTCGACGCTGGGCGAGCCGGCGCGGCCCTCCGCGAAGTCGGCGGCGCCGATGCCGGCCCGGCGGCCGAAGACGACGAGGTCCGACAACGAGTTCCCTCCGAGGCGGTTCGCCCCGTGCATGCCGCCCGCCACCTCGCCTGCGGCGAAGAGGCCGGGGACGGTGGCGGCCTGCGTCTCGGCGTCGACGCGCACCCCGCCCATCATGTAGTGGCAGGTGGGCCCGACCTCGAAGGGGCCGGCCGTGATGTCCACGCCGGCCAGCTCCATGAATTGGTGGTACATGGACGGGAGGCGCCGGCGGATGTACTCGGGGGTGCGCCGCGACGCGATGTCGAGGAAGACACCACCGTGGGGGCTGCCCCGGCCCGCCTTGACCTCGCTGTTGATGGCCCGGGCCACCTCGTCCCGGGGCAGCAGGTCGGGCGTGCGCCGGTTGTTGTGGTGGTCCTCGTACCAGGCGTCGGCCTCTTCCTCGGTCTCCGCCGTCTCGGCCCGGAACATGTCGGCCACGTAGTTGAACATGAAGCGGGTGCCCTCGGAGTTGCGCAGCACGCCGCCGTCGCCCCGCACGCCCTCGGTGACGAGGATGCCGCGCACCGAGAGCGGCCACACCATGCCGGTCGGGTGGAACTGCACGGCCTCCATGTCGATGACGTCGGCCCCGGCCCAGATCGCCATGGCGTGGCCGTCGCCGACGGACTCCCACGAGTTGGAGGTGTACTTCCACGACTTGCCGATCGAGCCCGTCGCGAGGATGAAGGCCTTGGCGGTGAAGAGCTTCATCTCGCCGGTGGCGCGCATGTAGCCCACCGCCCCGCTGATGCGGCCCTCCGTGTCGGGCAGGAGGCGCAGGATCTTGCACTCCATGAACACGTCGGTGTCCATGGAGACGACCTTCTGCTGCAGCGTCCGGATCAGCTCGAGGCCGGTGCGGTCGCCGACGTGGGCCAGGCGGGCGTAGCGGTGGCCCCCGAAGTCGCGCTGGGTGATGCGGCCGTCGGCAGTGCGGTCGAGCAGGGCGCCCCAGCGCTCCAGCTCGTAGACACGGTCGGGGGCTTCCTGGGCGTGGAGCTGCGCCATGCGCCAGTTGTTCAGCATCTTGCCGCCGCGCATGGTGTCGCGGAAGTGGACCTCCCAGTTGTCCTCGGGCCAGACGTTGCCCATGGCGGCGGCGATGCCGCCCTCGGCCATGACCGTGTGGGCCTTGCCGAGCAGGGACTTGCAGATCACCGCCACCCGCAGGCCCCGTTCCTTGGCCTCGATGACGGCGCGCAGACCGGCGCCGCCGGCGCCGATGATGATGACGTCGTAGTCGTGGGTGTCGTAGTCGTCGGGCCGGGTCTGGCTCTGGGCCGGGGCCTGGGTTTGGTCGGCCATGCTCACCATCCGAAGTGGAAGGCCGGGTCGTGGATCGTCCCGCTGGCCACGAGGCGCACGTAGAGGTCGGCGATGGCGACACCGAAGAGGCTGATCCAGGCGAAGCGCATGTGATGGGCGTTGAGCGGCGTCACGAACTTCCAGAGCTTGTGGCGGGTCGGGTGCTTCGCGAAGGAGCGCACCTGGCCGCCGCAGAAGTGGCGGCAGGCGTGGCACGACAGGCTGTAGAGCCAGAGGAACGCGGCGTTGAGGCAGAGGATCACCGTGCCCACGCCGATGCCGATGCCGATGCCCGGCTGGTCGAACGAGAGGATGGCGTCGTAGGTGAGGATGCAGTTGAAGATGAGGAGGATCCAAAAGAAGTAGCGGTGGATGTTCTGGAGGATGAGGGGGAACCGCGTCTCACCGCTGTAGCTGCGGTGACCGTCGGCGACCGCGCAGGCCGGCGGCGACCACCAGAACGACCGGTAGTAGGCCTTGCGGTAGTAGTAACAGGTCAGGCGGAAGCCGAGCGGGAAGATGAGGATCAAGAGGGCCGGCGAGTAGTTCCAGAATCCGAGCGTCCCGAACGTGTGACTCCCCGGCACGCAGCTGTTGGCGATGCACGGGGAGTAGAAGGGCGAGATGTAGTTCCGGTGCAAGAGGTCACCGGCGTAGTAGTTCTTCCCGACGAAGGCGGCCCATGTCGAGTAGGCGACGAAGGCCGTCAGGATCACGACCGTCACCACCGGCTCGACCCACCAGGTGTCCTTGCGCAGGGTCGGCTGGTCCGGCCCGCCCCGGGGCTCTCCGATCGCGACCGGGGTCGTGGTCGCACTCTCGGCCGTTGTCGTCACCCGCACCTCCTCAGTGCCCGTTCCTCGGTTGCCCAGCTCGGGCTCGGCGGCCGGCGCCGCCAAATCATCAGACCTCTCAAGTGGCGGTGCAAGTTGGCCCGCCGCTTCGCGATGACCATACGGGCCGCCCCGGAGCACGTCAAAGACATAAAGAGCATGAAGATCAGAGCTGTAGGCTCTGAATCACCATGCAGCTGCACCAGCTGGCCTACGCCCTGGCCGTCGCCGAGGAGGGGAGCTTCACCCGGGCGGCCTCCCGGCTGCACCTGGCCCAGCCGTCGCTGTCGCGCCAGGTCCGGCTGCTCGAGCACGAGCTGGGCGTGGTCCTCTTCAACCGCGGCCCGGGCCAGGGGCGGGTCACCCTCACCCCCGACGGGAGCGCCCTGCTGCCCTTCATGCGGCGCGTCCTGGCCGACGTCGACGCCACCGGCGCCGAGGCGAGGGCGCTGTCGGGCATGACGCGGGGCCACCTGGCGATCGGCGCCACGCCCAGCCTCGTCACCAGCGTGCTGGCCCCCGCGCTGGTCGAGTTCCACGCCAGCCACCCCGGCATCGACCTGTCGGTGGTGGAGGCGGGCTCGCACCAACTGGTGCCCCAGGTCGCCGCGGGCGAGGTCGACCTGGCCCTGGTCGTCCTCCCGGTCGCCGACCCCCTCGTCGCCACCACGCCGCTCTTCGACGACCCGCTGGTGCTGGCGACGGCGCCCGACCACCCGTTCGCCCGCCGGCGCCGGGTCCGCGTCGCCGACCTCGACGGTCTCGACCTCGTGATGTTCCGGGAGGGCTACGACCTGCGCGCCGTGACCCTGGACGCCTGCGCCGACGCGGGCGTCGCGCCGCATCTCGTCAGCGAGGGCGGCGAGATGGCGGGCGTGCTCTCCTTCGTGGCCGCCGGCCTCGGCGCGGCGGTCGTGCCGGCCATCGCGTTGCCCGGCGACGGCTCGTTGGCGGCCATCCCCTTCGGCGGCCCCGAGCTGGGCCGCACCGTCGCGCTGGCCCAGCGGGGCGACCGCGCGCTGGCCCGCCCGGCGCGCGCGTTGGCCGACCAGCTCGTCGCAGGCGCCGGCGCCGGCGCGGACGCGAGCCACGGGACGGCGCGGGCGCCGGGCGGCGGGTCGTAGCGGCCCGGCCGTCCCCCCAGGTCCGTTGCAGGGGCCGACGTCGACCCCCGGGCCACCGGGGGGTCGCCCGGCCCGGCGCTCCGTGCCCGGAGGCAACGGTTTAGGCTTCGTCCATGGACGGCCCCTCCCCGCACTTCGACCCCTCAGCGACCCCGGCCCCCGGCGCTATGAAGCCGCCGCCCGATCTGCCCCGCGCCTTGGCCGACCTCCGCGCCTCGGGCTGGGAGTCCGTCCCGGTGGCCGAGGAGATGCGGCGCAACACCGCCAAGGCCATCGCCGCCGGCCGGTCGCTCGTGCCCGGCGTCCTCGGCTTCGACGAGACCGTCGTCCCCCAGCTGGAGACCGCGATCCTGGCCGGCCACGACATGATCCTCCTGGGCGAGCGGGGCCAGGCCAAGACGCGCGTCATCCGCTCCATGGTCGGCCTGCTCGACGAGTGGATGCCCGTCGTCGCCGGCTCCGAGATCAACGACGACCCCTACAACCCGGTCTCGCGCTTCGCGCTGGACCTGGTCGACGAGCTCGCCGACGCCACGCCCATCGACTGGGTGCACCGCTCGCAGCGCTACGGCGAGAAGCTGGCCACGCCCGACACCTCCATCGCCGACCTGATCGGCGAGGTCGACCCGATCAAGATCGCCGAGGGCCGCTACCTGAGCGACGAGCTGGCGCTGCACTACGGGCTCATCCCGCGGGTCAACCGCGGCATCTTCGCCATCAACGAGCTGCCGGACCTCTCCGAGCGGATCCAGGTCGGGCTGCTCAACATCCTCGAAGAGCGCGACGTGCAGATCCGCGGCCACCGCATCCGCCTGCCGCTCGACATCATGCTCGTCGCCACGGCCAACCCCGAGGACTACACCAACCGCGGCCGCATCATCACGCCGCTCAAGGACCGCTTCGGCGCGCAGATCCGCACGCACTACCCGTTCGAGACCATGACCGAGGTCCGGATCATGGAGGGCGAGGCCGACCTGCCGACGGCGGGCATCCCCGTCAGCGTGCCGCCCTTCATGAAGGAGGTCATCGCCGAGGTCAGCCAGCTGGCCCGGCGCAGCACCCACCTCAACCAGCGCAGCGGGGTCTCCGTCCGCCTGTCCATCGCCAACTACGAGACCCTGGTGGCCTCCGCGGTGCGCCGGGCCCTGCGCACCGGCGAGCCGGTGGCGGTGCCCCGCATCAGCGACCTCTCCGCCCTGGTGCCCTCGACCCAGGGCAAGATCGAGGTCGAGGCCATGGAGGAGGGGCACGAGGACGAGGTGGTGGCGCAGCTGGTCGCCGCGGCCACCCTCTCGGTCTTCCGGCGCCGGGTCACGCTCGAGGACCCGCAGTCGATCGTGGCCGCCTTCCACGACCAGGTGGTGGTGCACGTGGGCGACGACCTCCCCTCGGCCGCCTACCTGGCCGTCCTGGCCGACATCCCCGAGCTCGAGCCGGCGACCCGCAAGCTGGCCGGTCCCGAGGCGGCCGGGTCCGAGTCGCCCGCCCTGATGGCCAGCGCCCTGGAGTTCCTCCTGGAGGGGCTGCACCTCACCAAGCGCCTCAACAAGGACGCCTCGGGCGCCCGGGCGCTCTACCGCGGGCGCAAGTAGCGACGGTGAGCGTGCCCGCGTGAGCGTCCGCTACGACTACTCGGAGTGGGACGGCACCCAGCAGTTCGCCGACCTCGACCCCGACGACCTCCTGGCCGGCCTCACCGACGACCTCCTCGCCGGCGGTGATCTCGACGACGCGCTGCGCCGGCTCCTGCGCAGCGGCTTCCACACGGCGGACGGCGACCAGGTCCCCGGGCTGCGGGACCTGCTCGACCAGCTGCGCCGGCGCCGCCAGGAGATGCTCGCCGAGGGCGACCCCGACGGCCGCATGGCCGAGCTCACGCGCCAGCTCGACGAGATAGAGCAGGACGAGCGCGCCGCCATCGACGAGCTCGTCGAGGAGGCGCACACCTCGGGCGACCAGCGCCGCAGCGAGGTCACCGACGACGTCGCCACCGAACGGCGCATGGCCCTCGACCTCCAGCCCGACGACCCCGCCGGTCGCATCGGCAGCCTGCAGCACTACGACTTCGTCTCGTCCGAGGCCCGCGAGCGCTTCGAGGAGCTCGTCGAGGAGCTCCGCCGCGAGATGGCCGACACGTTCTTTGAGGGCGCGTCCGACGCGCTCTCCAACATGAGCCCCGAGCAGATGGCGCGCATGCGCGACGCCTACGACGCCCTCAACAAGATGCTCGAGCAGCGCGAGCGCGGCGAGGAGCTCGACCCGAGCTTCGAGGAGTTCATGGCGCAGTACGGCGACATGTTCCCCGGCAACCCCCAGACGCTCGACGAGCTCCTCGAGCAGCTGGCCGAGCGCATGGCGGCCGCGCAAGCGGTGTGGAACTCCATGTCGCCCGAGCAGCAGGCCCAGCTGCGGGCGCTGATGGACTCGGTGCTCGAGGACATGGACCTGCGTTGGCAGGTGGAGCGCCTGGCCCAGAACCTCCAGCGCGCCGTGCCCGACGCCGGCTGGCAGCAGTCCTACGACTTCAACGGCGAGGGCCCGATGAGCATGAACCGGGCCACCGACCTGGCCACGCAGCTCGGCCAGCTCGACCGCATGGAGGAGGTGCTCCAGTCCGCCTCCACGCCGGCCGCGCTGGGCGAGATCGACCTGGACCAGGTGCGCCAGCACATGGGCGAGGACGCCGCCCGGGCCCTCGACCGCCTGGCCAACCTCACCAAGTCGCTGTCCGACGCCGGGCTGATCGAGCAGCAGGGCGGTCGCATCGAGCTCACGCCGCGCGGCGTGCGGCGCCTGGGGCAGAAGGCGCTGGCCGACCTCTTCGGCCAGATCAACAAGGACCGCATCGGGGACCACTCGGCGCTGCGCACCGGCTCGGGCCACGACCGCGAGGAGACGACGAAGGCCTACGAATACGGCGACCCGCTGAACCTGCACCTCTCGACGACGGTGCACAACGCGGTGCGCCGCGGCGGCTCGGGCGTGCCGGTGCGCCTGACGCCGGAGGACTTCGAGGTCGTCGAGGTCGAGGCGCTCTCGCGCAGCGCGACCGTGCTGTGCGTCGACCTGTCCATGTCGATGCCGATGCGTGACAACTTCGTGCCGGCCAAGCGCATGGCCATGGCGCTGCAGACGCTCATCTCGTCCAAGTTCCCCCGCGACTACCTCGGCATCGTGGGCTTCTCCGAGGTCGCGCGCGAGATTCGCCCCGACGAGATCCCGACGGCCATGTGGGACTACGTCTACGGCACCAACCTGCAGCACGCGCTCGCGCTGTCGCGGCGCATGCTGGCCCACCAGCACGGGACAAAGCAGATCATCGTCGTGACCGACGGCGAGCCGACGGCCCACATCGACGACTACGGCGAGGTGCACTTCAACTACCCGCCCATCCCCGAGACCCTGCGCCGCACCATGGCCGAGGTCATCCGCTGCACGCGAGCGGGCATTGTGATCAACACGTTCGCCCTCGACCTCCAGCGCACCCACTACCCCTTCGTGGAGCAGATCTCGCGCGTCAACGGCGGCCGCACCTTCTACACCACGCCCGACGCCCTGGGCGGGTACGTGCTCGTCGACTTCCTCCAGCACCGCCGGGTGCTGCGCCCCGCGGGGTAGGGGCCCGGCCCGCTTCGGGCGGCCTGCAGGGGTCCCGGCCGGCCCGGTCGCTCCGCTGCGTCCCCGGTTCCGCCGCCGATCGGGGCCTGCGGGAGCGGCGTCACGGCAATTTCCGGCCTTCGTCAACAACGGTCGGCGAAACCGGTCCCCAACTGGGGTTTTCCCCGCATGGCGGCACCCGATCGGCGCCGTGGACGCACATTTTGTGCCTGGAAGCGCCGATTGCCCCCTTGCGCTCGCCGGGAGCGTGGGGAAAGATGATCACACTGTTGTAACTACACCGATGCCACCTGAGGCGAAGAAGGGGGGCGAACCAAGTGCCAGTTGACATAGTCACCACGCTCTACGGTCGCCAAGAACGAAGCTGGCAGCTGCAGGCGAACTGCATGGGGGTCGACCCGGACCTGTTCTTCCCGGAGCGCGGGGCGTCGACCCGGGAGGCCAAGGAGGTCTGCCGCGGCTGCGTCGTGCGGGAGGACTGCCTGGAGTACGCCCTGGCCAACGGCGAGAAGTTCGGCATCTGGGGCGGCATGAGCGAGCGCGAGCGCCGCCGCCTGCGCCGTGCCCGCGCCCTGGCTCGCCGCGACGTGGCCAGCGCGTCCTAGCGCCGGCGTCGCTCTCGTGGTGCGGGCCCTGAGAGGTCAGCTCCCCGTCGGGTTGAACTTGTAGGCGTAGCCGCTGGCTCCGACGGCCATGCACCACGCGGTGGTCGGGCACGACACGCTCGTGGGCACGTCCAAGGAGTCGTAGGCGATGGGCCCGGACCACGAATTGGCCGAGGCCGTGTACACCAGCGCATTTCCGTCTTGATCGACGGCCACGCAGATGGCCCCGGTCGGGTCACACGCCACCGATTGGAGGGAGTCGAACGTGGTCGCCATGTCGATATTGCCGAACTGCGTCCAGGTCACGCCGTGGAACCCCATGCCGGCGTACCCGTTGCTGTCAACCACCATGCACTGAGTGTTCGACGCGAGGCACGCCACGCCGTAGAAGTTGCCGCTCGGGCTGGGGTCGATGCCCGATGCGGTCAGGGCCGTCCAAGTCGTGCCGTTGTAGGTGACGTATTTCCCGTTGTTGTCGACCATCATGCACGTCGTCGTGCCGGGCAGGCACGACACCGTCGGCATGCCCTGGCCGCCGCCGCCCGCCGGGTTTGCGGTCGCGGTCCAGACGCCGGCGTTGTAGACGACCTCGTCGCCGCTCAGGAAGTCAGAGACCGCGCAGAACGAGCTGGTCCCGCACGAGACCCCGGTAAAGCTCGTGTTCACCAGGCCCCCGAACGTGCTGCCGCTCATCGCGCTCCAGCTCGAGCCGTTGTAGATGGTGTAGCCGTCGTCATAGCTGACGGCCATGCAGAACGTGGTGGTCGCGCACGAAACCCCGTCGAATTCGGTCGCTCCCGATACATGTGTCCCAGGGGACCAATTCCCGCTCGAGTAGGTGTAGGCGTTGCCGCTGTCGTCAACAGCGGTGCACCACGTCGTGGTCGGGCACGACACCTGCACCAGGTTGTGCGACGTCACGCTCGTGGCCACGGGGGGGGCCGCAGCCATGGCAACGATGGGCTTGTTGAGCGGCGATCCGCCGTGGGAGCCGAAGAACTTGGCGCTCGGCCCGTAGGCGAAGATGCCGCCGTCGGAGGCGACGAACCAGTAGCCCTGTCCGTCGGACGCGGCGGCCATGCCGACGATGGGCGCGTTGAGCGGCGACCCGCCGTGGGAGCCGAAGAACGCGGCGCCGGGGCCGTAGGCGAAGATGCCGCCGTCGGAGGCGACGAGCCAGTAGCCCTGTCCGTTCGGTGCCGCCGCCATGCCGACGATGGGCGCGTTGAGCGGCGACCCGCCGTGGGAGCCGAAGAACGCAGCCCCGGTGCCGTAGGCGAAGATGCCGCCGTCGGAGGCGACGAGCCAGTAGCCCTGTCCGTTCGGTGCCGCCGCCATGCCGACGATGGGCTTGTTGAGCGGCGACCCGCCGTGGGAGCCGAAGAACTTGGCGCTCGGCCCGTAGGCGAAGATGCCGCCGTCGGAGGCGACGAGCCAGTAGCCCTGCCCGTCGGGCGCGGCGGCCATGCCGACGATGGGCGCGTTCAGCGGTGACCCGCCGTGGGAGCCGAAGAACGCGGCGCCGGGTCCGTAATTGAAGATGCCGCCGTCAGATGCCACGAGCCAGTAGCCCTGCCCGTCGGGCGCGGCGGCCATGCCGACGATGGGCTTGTTCAGCGGCGACCCGCCGTGGGAGCCGAAGAACGCGGCGCCGGGCCCGTAGGCGAAGATCCCGCCGTCGGAGGCCCCCAGCCAGTAACCCGCATTCGGTCCGGAGGCGATGGGCGTCAAGTGCGATCGGGACGACGGCTGCTGCGCGGCGGCGGCCACTGAGACGGACCCGGCCAGCGAAAGTCCGGCAAGTGCGGTTGCGGCCACCGCCAGGGTGAGACTCCTCAGGAGGGTGCGCCTCGGGCTTACAGACCCCAGCATCTTGTGCATCCGAAACTCCTTTGCACTGTTCCCCCTCGGGCAGAGCGACCGTATACCACATGGGATTTCGATGCTCGGGCCGGTCGCGACCGCCTCATGCGCCGGTGCGAGCCAGCGCGCTCTCGACTGTGGAATCGTGCGAGAGGCCGAGCTCGGCCCAGCGTTCCCGGGGGACGGCGGCGAGCACGACCTCGGGGACGAGGCCCACCAGCTCCGCTCCCTCCACCGACCCGCCGGCCTCGGCGGCCAGGACGGCCACGTCGTCGTAGAGCCGGGCGGGGCCGTGGCGTTCGGGGTCGACGAGGTTGCACGACACCTGGGCCCGCCGCCCCACGGCGAGGCCCAACGCCCGCACGTGGGTCCCCCGCACGAGGGGCGCCACCCGCCGGGCGACCTCGGGTGAGGAGACCCACACGTTGTAGGCCACCAGGACCCGGCGGGCGCCCACGGCCGTCGCCCCGGTGCGCGGGTCCGCCCGCGCCGGCCCGAAGTCGGGCACCAGCTCGGTGAACGCGCCGCGCCGGATGTCGGGCAGGGTCCGGGCCCGACCGCCGGGGAGAGGCCCGTAGAGGAAGCTCGGCACGCCGAGGGTGGCGCCCAGCCAGCGAGCGAAGTCGTCGCGCCGCGCCGCCACCTCCGAGAGGTCCTCGGGCGCGGGCCGGCCCGGCTCGTAGGGGACGAAGGGTACGACGTCGAGCACGCCGAGGCGGGGATGGGCGCCCTCGTGGGTGGAGAGGTCGAGCCGGGCGACGGCGGTGGCGGCCACGGCGCGGGCGGCCGGGACCACGGCGTCGACCGGGCCGGCCATGGTGAGGACGGAGCGGTTGTGGTCGGGGTCGCGGTGCAGATCGAGCAGGGCCGGACCGGCGGCCGCGGCCAGCTCGGCCAGGACGCGGTCGTCGCGGCCCTCGCTGACGTTGACCACACACTCGACGATCACGGGCCCTCCATGATCACGGGTTCTCGACGCTCACGGCGCCAGCGTGGCACGGGCGTCGACGGTCGCGGGTGGCTCGTGCCGCGTCCGCTGCTGCTACCGGCCGGGGGCCCCCACCCGCCTGCGAGGCGGCGCGGCGCTACTTGGCGGTGACGGCGTGGGAGAGGCGGCGGCGGCGCAAGATGCGACGGCGCTCACGCTCGGACGCCCCGCCCCAGACCCCGTGGTCGATGTGGTGCTCGAGCGCGTACTCCAGGCACGCTTCGGAGACGGGGCACTCGGCGCAGATGCGCTGGGCGACCAGCACGCCCATGCCGTCGTTCGGAAAGAAGACGTCGGGAGCAACTTCCTTGCACTTCCCCCGGGCCATCCAATCGCTATTCATTGCTCTGCTCCCTTTTCACGCACCATTCTACGGGAGGTGCCAGTCGGGCAATAGGGTCTTCGGTTAGGAAGTTCGTAAGAATCCGGGACTCGATCTTTGCTCTACCAGGGACGATGGCGTTGCGCCGCCCGGGGCTACGCTGGCGCCGACCGCCGATGCCAGGAGGGTGCCATGTCCCCGGACGCCGAGGACGACGTTGTCGAAGAGGGTGAGCCGGTCGAGCCGATCGGGCACGTGCGCGTCGTGTACCTCGGGCCGGTGGCGCCCCACTGGGAGGTGCAGTCCGACTACGGGCCGCCCGAGGTGATCGATCAATTCCGTGATCGGGTCCTGGCCCGCCTCGTGCTGCTGCCCCCGCACGACCCCCAGTTCCGCCGCAACAGCGAGCGCGTCGTGCGTGACGCCGAGCGTGAGCAGCTCGCGCTCGAGTGGGTCCTCGACTACGGCGAGGCGGCCGAGGCCTGAGGCCCACGCCCGGGCGAGCACCGGGCCAGGGGAGCGGGAGAACCTGCACCCATTCTGCATCCGGCGGGCCACTGTGCCGACACCCCCGTCGGGAAGGCTCTGCCCCCGTGGCGGTAGGCGAAACCTGCGGGCAGGTGGCCCGCAGCAGGGGGAGGCAGCTATGGGGGACATCGACACACTGGACGGCATCCGCGTCGTCCGCGACACGCAAGCGCTGATCGGACAGCTCACCGAGGACGAGGTGGCGCTGGTGCGCACGCTCACGCCGGAAGAGCTCACGGGCCAGGCGAGCGTCGAGCACCTGTTCGACCTCGTCGATCTGCTCACGACGATCCGCTTCGACGAGGCGCTGGCCGACTTCGTCTACGCCATCGCGCCGGACTGGGACGGCAGCATCGACCTGCTCCTTCTCGGCGGCCGGGTGACGACCGCGTTCGCCCGCTACGAGCTGGAGCACCGCGGGCTCGAGCGCGTCGGCTGAACCGCGGCGGCGCCCACGGCGCCGTGCAGACCGAGAGCGCCGGTCGGTCCGGGAGCGCGCCTCAGTCCAAGAGGCCGATGCGGGCGAGCCAGAGCCCGGGCGCGTCCACTTCGGCCGGCGTCGGCAGGTCCACCTCGTCGCCCCACAGCCGGGCCAGCGCGTCCTCGCCCGCCCGTTCCACCACGCCGGTGACGAAGGAGCGGCCGCGGTCGACCTCGTCCTGGCCGACATTGAGGCCGAACAGGCCGGCGAAGGCCTGCTCGCCCTTCCCCTCCTCGATCCGGTAGCGGTACCAGGCCTCGCGCAGCGCGGCGGGTGACGACGTCAGCGTCTCCGCGATGCCGGCCGTGATGTGGTCCACGTAGGCGCCGATCGCGGTCGTCTGCGCCGTGAGGGCGCTCGAGATGCTGCGCTGCTCGGGGCTGATGAGGTCCGAGAGCAGCGCCTCGGGGTCGCCGAGGGCCTCCTCGAGCGCGGTCGGGTCACCCAGCCCGTCGCCCAGGCGTTCGACGATGGAGCGCTGCGCGGCTGCTGCGTGGGCCGATGCGTCCCCCAGCAGGGTCGTGAGCGATGCCCGGACGCCCGGCCGCGTGAGGACGGCGTGCATGGTCAGCTCGCGCAGGCAGACCCACAGCTGGACCTCCTGGAGCGGGAGGCTCCAGTCCTCGGCGAAGCGGGCGACGTTGCCGGGCACGAGGAGGAGGGTGCTCGACTCCGGCCAGGGCAGCGGCAGCGCGTACTGCCCGAAGGCCCGCCGGGCCAGGTGCCCGGCGGCCGAGCCGAACTGCATGCCGAGGAAGACCGGGCCGAGGGTGAGCGCGAATTGCCCGAGCAGGCTGTTGAGCCCTGCCGGCTCGTCGCGACTCAGCTCGGTCAGGTCCATCGACGGCGGGACCGCCGCTGCGCCCTGCTGCTGTGCCTCCACCATGGAGCGGAGGACGGGCCGGTAGGCCTCGAGCACCCGGAAGGACCACTGCCCGGGCCCGACCGCGTCGAAGGACACCCCGCCCGCGGCCGACGTCGACGCGATGCCGGTGGCGTCGGCCACGTGGAGCTCGGCCACCCGGGCCAGCTCCTCGAAGGCGATGCGCACGAGCGGGTCGGGGCTCTCGTCCTGGCCGTCGTCGGTGGCCACGCCGAACGCCAGGGTGCGGGCGGCCTCGAACCAGCTGTCCGCCGCACCCGGGCCCGACCCGATGACCTTGAGCAGGTCCCCGAGGAGCCCACCCATCGGGTTGTCGGGGTCAGGGGAACCGAACATGCTCACCCCTGCATGCTAGGAGGACGCGCTCAGGGTGAGGTCCACGACCTTCGTGCCCGTCGCCTCCTGGACAGAGACGGCGACCGGCGCGCCCGGGGCCAGGACGTAGAGCCGGGCCCGCAGGTCGGCCATGGTGTGCACCGGCAGGGCGTTGACGGCCACGATGACCTGGCCCACCTGCAGGTGGCCGTCGGCCGGGCTGTCCGCCTCGACGGTCACCACCCTGGCCCCACCACCGTTGGGGGCGTCGTTCCCGCCCACGCCGAGCCATCCGTGGACGACCCGGTTGCGTGAGCGGAGGTCGTCGGCCACACCCACGACGAGCTGGCTCGGGAGGAAGGTGACGGGCGCCGCGTCGGAGGGGTTGGCGCCGTAGAGGATGCCGATGACGGCGCCGCTCGCGTTGAGCAAGGGGTCGCCCGCGGCGACGTTCACGGCGGCGGGGGAGGAGCTGATGGAGGGCATCCCGCCTGCCGGCCCGGCCGCGATCGCCGCCCCGACGCCGGTCACCGCGCCGGGCGTGCAGTGCAGCGCGACCGCCGCGCCACCCGCGGGGACGAAGCTCAGCGTCAGGTCCGGCGAGCCCCCGCTCACGCTGGCACCGTCCGCGAACGGTGCCACGGGGAGGTCCTCGGGCACGTCCACCAGCGCCACGTCGGAGTCCGAGTCCGTCGCCACGACGGTGGCCGGCTCGAGCTTGCCGCCGGGTCCGACCATGACGACGCGGCGGGCGCCGGCGAGCAGGTCGGCCGTCGTGGCGACCAGGCCGCCCTCCGCCACCGCGACGCCGATCCGGGCGACCGTCCCCCGCCCGGTGGTGGCCCGCAGCTCCACCATGGAGCGTCCCGCCGCCTGGGCCGCCGCCGGCACGGCGTTGTCCGGCCCGGCCAGCGTCGTCGGCGCGGCGGCCAGGGTGTCACGGGTCGTGCTGAGGGGCCGCTGCGAGGCCGGGGACAGCAGCACGACGACCCAGGCGACGACGGCCATGACGGCGACGACGCCGACCAGGACCATCACCGCATCGCGGAGGGGGTGGCGCGGCGGAGGGTTGAGGAGGACGGGGGCGCGGGCCCCCGACGCCGGGTCCGACCCGGCGACCTCGCTCGGGTGGCGCCACAGTCGGTCGTCGGGGTCGATCCACCCGCGCAGCGGCACTTCGGGCTCGTCGGGGCCCGCTCCACCACCCTCGCTGGGGCCCGGCTCGCCTGGGTCCTGGTCTTCGGGCGTGTCGCTCACCTGGGCGACGATACCGAGAACGGCCAGGAAAATGCCGTCGCGGGATGGGTCGGCCGTACCATGTGGCCCCTATGTCGCGCGACCTGGCCATCGACCTCGGCACGGCCAACACCCTGGTCTACGCCAAGGGCAAGGGTCTGGTGCTCAACGAGCCCACCGTGGTCGCACTCGACTCGCGCAGCCGCGAGGTGCTCGCGATCGGCACCGACGCCTGGCAGATGATCGGCCGCACCCCCGGCTACATCGTCGCCGAACGGCCGCTGCGCGGCGGTGCCATCACCGACTTCGAGGTCACCGAGCGGATGCTCAGCGTGCTGCTGCGCCGGGTCGGCGTCAGCCGGCTGAACCGGCCCAAGGTGCTGATCTGCGTGCCGTCGGCGATCACGGCGGTGGAGCGCCGCGCCGTCAAGGAGGCGGCGCGGCGCGCCGGCGCGTCGGCCAGCTTCCTGATCGAGCAGCCCATGGCGGCGGCCATCGGCGCGGGACTGGCGATCCACGAGCCGGTGGGCAACATGGTGGTCGACATCGGAGGCGGCACGGCGGAGATGGCCGTGATCTCGCTGGGCGGCGTCGTGGCGGTCCAGGCGCTGCGCTGCGGAGGGTTCGACTTCGACGCGTCGATCCAGGCCTACGTCCGCTACCGCTACGGCGTGGCCATCGGCGAGCGCACCGCCGAGGCCGTGAAGCTGGCCATCGGCTCCGCCTCCCCCTACGAGGGGGAGCAGCAGGCCGAGATACGCGGCCGTGAGGTGGCGACCGGACGGCCGAAGACGGTCGTGCTCTCCCCGCTCGAGATCCGGGGCGCGCTGGAGGACAACGTCACCTCCATCGTCGCGGCGGCGGCGGAGTGCCTGGGGGAGGCCCCGCCGGAGCTGGCCCAGGACATCATGTTCGAGGGGGTCCACCTGACCGGCGGGGGCGCGCTGCTGCGTGGGATGACCCAGCGGCTGGCCGACGCCACCGCCGTCCCCGTGCACCTGGTGGACACGCCCCTCGAATGCGTGGTGCAGGGCGCGGGCGTCTGCCTGGAGTCCTTCGACCGGTTGAAGCGGCTCTTCACCGAGGACAACTAGATCGTTGATTCCAAGGGATCCCCGCTGAACGAGGGTCCGCGTCGGACGCGACAAAGGCGTCCATGATCGGCGTTGCGTAATCCCAACCCGACCATGGAGGTCAAGTGGACACCGACCTGGACACCTTTGTCACCGCACTGTACGTCGCGATTGACGACGCGCTTCGGATGCGTCCCGAGCTGCGCCAATGGCGCCCACGCATCGGTCTCGCGCCCAAGCTCAGCGACGCCGAGCTGTTGACCCTGGCCGTGCTCCAGGCGCTCTTGGGCTTCACTTCCGAGACGAGGTTCTTGCGCCACGCTGGGCTGCACCTGCGGTCCTGGTTCCCCTACATCCCGCACCAGTCGGGCTACAACAAGCGGCTGCGCAAGGCCCAGGGCCAAATCAAAGCGGTTATCCGCCTGCTGGCGGCCGACACCGAGCACTGGGACGACGACACCTGGGTCATGGACTCGACGCCGGTCGAGTGCGGACGCTCGCGCCCGACGGCGCTGCGCAGTGACCTCGCGGGGTGGGCCTCCTACGGGTACTGCGCCAGTCATTCGCGCTTCTTTTGGGGACTGCGGCTCCATCTCGTGTGCACGCCGGCGGGGCTGCCCGTCACCTTCGCGCTGGCCAACCCCAAGATCGACGAGCGCGAGGTGGCGCGGGACCTCTTCGAGGCCGAGCCCACACTGTTGCGTCCCGGACAGCGGATCCTCGCCGACAAGGGGTATCGCTCCCGCGAGTTCGAGTCCTTCTTGGCTGGCCACGGCGTCGAGCTCGTCCGGCCCGCCCACAAGAGCGATCGTGGCCGCACGACGAGCCCACTCCTCAAGCCGTTGCGCCAGCTCATCGAATCGGTCAACGCCACGCTCAAGACCCAGCTCGATCTCGAACGTCATGGGGGCAGAACCCCAGGTGGTGTGATGACTCGGGTCCTCCAGCGCCTGCTCGCCCTGACCGCGGCCATCTGGCACAACGCCCAAAGTGGCCAGCGCCCGCTGCGATCGCTCGTCGCGTTCGATCACGGCTGATCCCTTGGAATTAACCATCTAGGCGCCGTCGAGCAGCTCCTCTGCGGCCTGGCGCACCTGCCAGTCCCGGTCGCCGGCCGCCTCCCGCAGCGCCGGTTCGACCCGGGGGTCGTCGAAGCCGGCCAGCGCCACCGTCGCCCGCCGCCGCACCGTGGGTTTGTCGCCGAGCGCGGCGAGCACGGCGGGCAGTCCCGCCGGGTCGCCGATGGCGCCCAGCGCGGCCACCGCGGCCTCCCGGCAGCGGGTGTCGCCGTGGCCGGTCGCGGTCGCGACCAGCGCGGGCAGCGCCGGTCGCTGGCGCCGTTCACCGAGGTACCAGGCCGCGCCGACCACGACGAGGGGGTCGGGATCGCCGAGGGCGGCGGCGACGGCGGCCGGCAGCACCGAGCGTGAGCCCCGGCCCGTCACCCCCGGTGCGGCGTCGACGGCGCGCCGGCGCAGCGCCACCGGACCACACGCGAGCGCAACGGCCACGTCGTCGGCCGTGAGCTCGCCGAGGCGGGCGAGCGCGCCGAGCGCCGCCGCCTGCACGCCCGGGTCGGGGTCGCCGAGCCCCCGCCTGGCCCGCGCCGCGTCCCCCCGATGGCCCGCCATGATGAGCCGGCGCCTCCGGGCGTCGGCGCGGCGGTCGCGGCCGGCATCCGTGGCAACATCGTCGCTCACCTCCCGAGTATGTCCGACCCTGACGCGACCGCCGACGGGGAAGCCGCGGCGACCCCCTCCACCGGCGCCGGCCCCGACCCGGCCGCCGACGGGCCATCCCCCGCGCCGCCCGCCGCCCGGGGTCCCCGACGCCGGATCTGGCCCTGGTTCCTCGTGGCCGCCGCCGCCGCCGTCCTCGTCGCGGCCTGGATCGCCTCCCGGGTCTCGGTCAACTACTACGTGCTCACGCCCGGAGACGCGACCCCGGTCGCGCCGTTCATCGAGGTCCCGGCGGCGGACAACCACCCGCTGACCGGCAAGATCCTGTTGACCGACGTCTACGTCAACCAGCTGAACGCGCTCGAATTACCTGCAGTACCGGTACTTCGACAGCAACAGCGAGGTGGTCTCGGGCCCCGACCTGCTCGGCCCGACGCCGGACGAGAACCAGTTCCTGGCCCAGGGGTACATCCAGATGGCCCAGGCCCAGTCGTTCGCCACCGCGGCGGCGCTCACCCACCTGGGCTACACCGTCCACTCCGCCAACGCAGGCGCACTGGTCTACGGGATCCAACCCGGCTCGCCCGCGGCCAAGAGCCTGAAGGTGGCCCAGGTGATCACGGCGGTGAACGGCACCAGCACGCCGACCGACTGCGCGCTGATCGACACGCTCCACGGGGTGCGGCCCGGGACGAGCGTCTCGCTGTCCGTCGAGCAGTCCTCCATCAACGACGTCGGCGACATCGTGCCCGGCCCGACCGTGGCCAAGTCGGTGACGCTGGCCAAGCCGCCCAAGGGGTTGGTCGACACCGGCTGCGGGCCCCCCACCAAGCCGACCGCGTTCTTGGGCATCGATCCCCAGACCCAGCAGGACTGGCATTTCCCGGTCAAGGTGACCGTGCACACGCAGGACATCGGCGGCCCCTCGGCCGGCCTGGCCATGACGCTCGGCATCATCGACAAGCTGAGCAGCGGCCGCCTCACGGGCAAGCGGATCGTGGCTGCGACCGGCACGATCGACCAGGACGGCAACGTCGGTGACGTGGGCGGCGTGGCCGAGAAGACGATCGCCGTCGAGCGCGCCGGGGCCACGGTCTTCTTCGTCCCAACCGTGGAGCTCCAGACGGCCGAGGCCAAGGCGTCCCCGCAGCTCCACGTCTACGCGGTGAGCAACCTGAACCAGGTGCTGCGCATCCTCGAGCGCCTGGGGGGTGACGTGCCGACGAGGCCTGTGCCGGCCCAGGCGGCGCCATAGGCTCTGGCCATGCCAGAAGGCCTCGCCCCCATCTCCTCCTCCCGCCTCGCGACCGGGGACATCGCCCGCCACTCCTTCGCCATCGTCCGCCGTGGCTTCGACACCGACGAGGTGCGCGCCTACCTCCAGTCGGTGTCCCGGAGCATCGAGGCGCTCGAGGAGCGGGAGCAGGAGTTGCGGACCGCGCTGACCGAGGCCGAGGAGCGGGCCGCGCACCCGGTGGTGGACGAGGCGACCCTCACGACCTCGCTCGGCCAGCACAGCGCGCAGATCCTGCGCCACGCGCACGAGGAGGCTGCCCGCATCGTCGCCCAGGCCCAGGACCGGGCGTCGACGCTGCTGCGCGAGACGCAGAGCCAGGCCGACGAGCTGCAGGCGCGCGCCGAGGCCTCTTCCGCCGAGCGCGTCGTCGAGGTGGAGCTGCTGGTGGCCAACGCCCAACAGGAGGTGCGCGTGGAGAGCGAGCGCATCCTGGCCGACGCGGTTGAGGACGGCGAGGCGATGATCGCCCGCGCCAAGGACGAGGGACGGGCCCTCCTCGAGCAGGTCCAAGAGGCGAGGCGACGGGTGCTGGCCGACCTGGCCGCTCGGCGGCGCTCCCTCGGGATCCAGATCGAGCAGCTCCGCGCCGCCCGCGACGAGATGACCGCGTCCGTGCACGGGGTGCGCGACAAGGTGGACGGGATCCTGAGCCACCTGGACCGTACCGACGAGGCGGCGCGCGCCGCGGCGCTCGCCGTCGGCGAGCAGTTCCGCCTGCACGGGGCGGAGGTCCCGCACGACCAGGACGCCGGGGACGAGGGGCCGGGGGACCAGACGGCGGTCGCCGCGGCGTCCGGTGAGGGCGGGGTCGAGGACGAGCACGCCGGTGCACCGGCGGCGGCACCCTCGGTCGACGAGCTCTTCGCGCGCATCCGCGCCGGATCCGAGGGGAGTGCGCCGGCGTCGGAGGCGCACGCGGGCCGGGCGGAGGCGGAGGCCGCAGCGGGCGGAGCAGGGGGCGCCGCTGAGCCCGTCGCGCCCGCCGAGGAGGCCGTCGAGCAGACACCGGAGGCCGAGGCAACGCCGGGGCCGGACGACGCGCTCATCGCGCGGCGCGATGAACTGCTGGCGCCCGTGCAGGCACGACTGAGCCGAACGGTCAAGCGCGCCCTGGGCGACGACCAGAACCGCTTGCTGGACCAGCTGCGCAACAAGCCCTCGCTGAGCGCCGACGACCTCCTCGGGCGCGAAGAGGAGCACGTGACCGTCTTCGCCACCGCCGCGCGGGGCCACCTGGCCGAGGCCTTCACCGCTGGCGCGACGTTCGGCGGGAGCAGCGCGGTGATCGTGCCCGAGGACGACACCGTCGAGCAGTCGGTGGCCGGGCTGGCGCACGTGGTCGTGACCATGCTGCGCCGCCAGATTCAGGAGGGCAGTGGCGAGATCGGCGACCGCGTCGGTGCCGCGTTCCGCGAGTGGCGTGGCGAACGGGTCGAGCGGCTGACGGGTGACTACGCCACGCAGGCGTTCTCGGCCGGTGTCACGGCGGCAGGCGCGGACGGCAAGCTGCGGTGGGTGGTCACGTCGGCGGACGGTTGTTCGGACTGCGCGGACAACGCCCTGGCGGGTGCGGTGAGCGCTGCCGAGACGTTCCCGACGGGTCACGCATGCCCGCCCGCCCACTCCGGCTGTCGGTGCCTGGTGGCACCGGCAAGCGACTGAAGAGACGTTCTCCCTGTTGAGAGGCATGAGCCCTGGCCGTTGGGGCCGGGTTGGCGGACGTTAGGCTCCCCACGTGCGCATCCCCAGTGACCTGACTGCTGATCCCTCGCCGCGCCGCCACCGTGCCCGCTGGTGGCTCGTCGGCTTCGTCGTGGTCATCGTCATCCTGTTGGTGTCGTTGCGATCGCTGGCCGGCCTCTACACCGACAGCCTGTGGTTCTCCTCGGTCGGCTACCACAACGTCTTCTCGACGCTGCTGGTGATCAAGCTCGGCCTTTTCGGCGTGTTCGGCGCCATCTTCTTCGCCGTCCTCTGGGTCAACCTCGTCGTGTGCGACCGCATCGCCGGCCACGACATAGTGCTCGCCCAGGAGGACGAGCTGGTGCGCCGCTACCAGCAGTACGTGCGTCCGTACGCGGGCCGCATCTACGTGGCTCTCGCTTTCGTCCTGGCTCTCATCGGCGCCTCCGGGACGATCGGGCAATGGAACAACTGGATCCTGTTCCGTCACGGCGGCAACTTCGGGGTCACCGACCCCCAGTTCCACAAGGACATCGGGTTCTACGTCTTCGACATGCCGTTCCTGACGTTCATCGTGGACTGGACGCTGGCCATCCTGATCGTGACGCTGGCAGTCTCACTGGTGTTCCACTACTTCAACGGGGGGATCCAGCCTCAGCGCGGCCTGCCGCGGGTGCGGCCTCCGGTGAAGGCGCACATCTCGGTGCTCCTCGCCCTGATCGCGCTGGACAAGGCGGCAGGGTACGTGCTGCAGCGCTGGTCACTGGTCAACGCGCAGGACGGCTACGTCAACGGCGCCGGCTACACCGACGTGCACGCACGGCTGCCGGCCGAGACGCTGCTCGTCTACGTCTCGATCTTCGCCGCGGCCATCCTGTTGTTCAACATTCGCCGGCAGGGTTGGACGCTCCCGGTGCTGGCGGTGGGCATCTGGGCCTTCGTGGCGCTGGTCGTCGGCATCATCTACCCGGCCCTGCTGCAGACGCTGAAGGTGACGCCGGCACAGAGCTCGCTCGAGGCGCCCTACATCCACCGGAACATCACGGCCACCCGGGACGCCTACGGCCTGACCGATGTCAAGGCGCACCAGTTCCCGGCCACCACGAACATCTCGGCCAGCCAGACGGTGCTGGCCAGCCCGACCATCGCGAACATCCGGCAGTGGGATCCCGACCCGAGCATCTCGCTGCAGACGTTCCAGCGCCAACAGGCCATCCGGTCGTACTACAGCTTCCCTGCGCTCGGCGTGGACCGCTACACGTCCGGCAGCCAGGTCACTCCGGCGCTGATCGGCGTGCGCACGATCTCGGGGTCCAACGTGCCCTCACCGTCCTGGGTGAACGTGCACCTGCAGTACACCCACGGCAACGGCGCCGTGGTGGCCCTGGCCAACCGGACCAACTCGAGCAACCCCGTGTACGCCGTGCAGGGGGTCCCGCCCAGCTCCTCGAACGGGCTGCCCGCCATCAAGCAGGCGTCCGTTTACTTCGGCCTCGGCGAGAGCGGCTACGTCGTGGCCAACACCAAGCAGCCCGAGGTCGACTACCAGGCGAACGGGACCAACGTCGAGAGCCACTACAAGGGCACCGGCGGGGTCCAGTTGTCTTCGATCTTCACCCAGGCGGCCTTCGCACTGCGGCTGGGCGACTTCAACCTGCTCATCTCGAGCCAGATCACGAACAAGTCGCGCATCATGTTCGTGCGGGACCCGGTCGCCATGGCGCAGAAGGCGGCGCCGTTCCTCAGCTTCGACCACGACCCGTACGCGGTGATCAACAAGGACGGGCACATCGACTGGATCGTCGACGGGTACACCACGACGGCCAATTACGCCTATTCGCAGAATGCGAGCAGCCAGCAGGTGGCGATCGGGAGCAACCTCCCGGCCAGCTACAACTACGTGCGCAACTCGGTCAAGGTCGTCATCGACGCCTACTCGGGCCAGATGACGTTCTACGACGTCGACCCGAGTGACCCGATCCTGCAGGCGTACTCGGCCGCCTTCCCGCACATGTTCCTCCCGCTGCGCGACATGAACTCGACACTCCAGGCGCACCTGCGCTACCCCGAGGACATCTTCTCCGTGCAGTCCGCCATCTACGGTCGCTACCACCTGGTCAACCCGCAGCAGTTCTACGCGGCCAGCAACGCCTGGCAGCTCTCGCCCACGGCCGGCGCCGGCCCGCAGTCCCAGGCCCTGCTGGCCGAGAACACGTACAACAACCAGGGCCAGCTGGTCTCCACCACCCCGGCCCGCATGGCCCCGCAGTACCAGGTGTACGCGCTGCCGAACACCAACCAGCAGATCTTCACGATCTCGGACGGCTTCGTCCCGGCGTCGCAGTCGACGTCGGTCTCGGGCTCCAACCAGAACTTCAACCTCACGGCGTGGATGGTGGGGCTGTCGGATCCGGGCAAGCGCGGCCAGCTCGACCTCTACACGACGCCGCAAGGGACCACGGGGCCGGCCAACGCGGACGCCGAGATCTCGGCCAATTCGACGGTGTCGAAGGACATCTCGCTGTTGGACACCAAGGGTTCTGAGGTCCTGCTGGGGGAGACGCTCATGGTCCCCATCGCCAATTCCATGGTGTACCTCCGCCCGCTGTACGTGGCGGCGTCGACGAACCCGCAGCCCCAGCTGGAATACGTCGTCGCCGTGCTCGGCAAGAACGTGCAGATCGACACGTCCCTGTCGGCGGTCCTCAGCGACCTTCTCCAGGCGACCGTGTCGCTGCCGTCCGGTTCCGGGGCCCCCGCGACCGGCACGGTGCCGGCGGCGGTGACGGGTTACCTGGCGCAGGCGCAAACCGACTACCAGAACGCGCTCACTGCGCTGAAGGCGGACAACCTGTCGGCCTTCCAGTCCGACATCCAGGCCATGGCCCAGCAGATCACCCAGGCCCAGCAAGTGCTCGGAACGCAGGCGCCGGGGACGTCGTCCCCCACCACCACGACCACGACTGCGCCGCCGCGGCCGGGAAAGTCCTCCAAGACCGGCAGCTCGAGCACGACGACGACCTCGACGAGATCGTCCTCGACGTCGTCGAGCACCACGACGGTGCCGACGAGCACCGAGCCCAAGGGCTCCACCACGACGTCCTCGACCGTGGCCTCGGCGGCGGCCCGGGGCTGAGGCCGCCGGGTCGACGGCCCCGGCCCGGCGTGCCCCGGGGCGGCCGGCAACGGGCGGTTGCGGTCGGCGGCGCGGGGTCCCATGATGTCCGGAGCAACGGGGCGCGATGACGCCAGGGAAAGGAAGGCTTCCGATGGGACTGCTCGACAAGGTCAAGGCGACGGCGGCGACGGCCACCGAGGCGGCCAAGGACGCCGCGGCCAAGGGCCAGGCGAAGATGAACGAGGCGCAGGCCAAGAAGGCGGCCGACGGCATGCTGCGCGATCTCGGCGCCGCGTACTACGCCACCCAGACCGGGCGGACCACGCCCACCACGGAAGCCGACATCGAACGCCTGGTGGCGGCCCTCCAGTCGCACGAGTCCGAGCACGGTGCCATCACGTTGGCCCCCGAGTCCACGGCGGCTGCCCCGACGGCGGCGCCGGCCGGCGACGCGTCCGCCCCGGCGCCCCCGCCGCCACCTCATGCGGCCGACCCGTCTTCTCCGCCGCCGCCGCCTCCGGCGGCGCAGACGCTCTAGGCACGTAGCGGGCGGAGGGCGGCCCCTACGCCCGCCATCTGTACGAGGTCGGGGGTGTACACTGCCCTACTTCGCCGCGGGGTGGAGCAGTCTGGTAGCTCGTCGGGCTCATAACCCGAAGGTCGGAGGTTCAAATCCTCCCCCCGCCACTCAGGTCATCAACGTCACTGGCACGCCGGCTTGACTCACAAACGCGAAACGAGCTCAGCCACAATCTGTGCAGCGGGTTGCAGCTGACTGGCCAGCGCAACGCTCTGTCCGGCCCACATTGAGAGCGCCTCGATGTCACCGGTGGTGCCCACCATCGGCGGTGCCGGCTCATAGCGGACGATTGCTTCGCCCGAAGCGAAGTGTGCGAGGACATCACCGACTCCTGGCCTCTTCTCGAGCGGAGGCCGGCCCGCAGCCTCCCATTTCTCTGCCGTCGAGTTGCGCAGGGCACGGTGCGGCGAATCCGGCCAGTCGACGTCGTAGAGGTCGGGATACCACTCGGCATCCGTTTCGACCGCGTCCATCAAGCGAATGCGGTACTCCTCGTGGATAGGCATCTCCTGGGCCAGGAGAAACCGGGTACCCACCCACGCCGCCTGAGCCCCCAGGGCGAGAACGGCAGCCACGCCGCGAGCGTCGCCGATCCCGCCGGCCGCCACCACCGGCACCGGTGCTACCGCGTCCACGACTGCGGGCACCAAAGGGAGCGTCGCAATCCGACCGCCCACGTGACCCCCAGCCTCCCAACCTTGCGCCACAATGATGTCAACTCCGCTCGCGACTGCCCGCCGCGCCTCCTCGGCATTTCCGACGGTACACAGAACAAGTCCCTTGGCGTCGTGGACCGGCTCCACGTAGCTGGCCGGATCTCCAAGAAACAGCGACACGATCCGCAAACCGGACTCGAGGGCCTCGTCGAGGCGACGGTGCTGATCGGAGGTGAGAACCAGGTTGCCGCAAAAGGGACGATCGGTGAGCGCCGCCGTGTCGCGAACCACGTCCCCGGCAGGGGTGGACCACGTCAGCGTTACCATGCCGAGCCCACCAGCATTCGAGACCGCCGCAGCCAGTTCGGGCACCGCCACCATGGCGGCCAGGACGATCGGTTGTTCAATCCCGAGCAGTTCGCACACGGGCGTTCGCATCAGCACCACGCACCCTTTCGCTCGGTTTCACAGCAAGGCAACCAGCGTCGATTGAACTCATCTCGCTCGCGCAGGCCCGCTTCAAGCTATGACTCATACGATGTGGGCATCGACTGAGCAGCCCGTTTGTTCCACCCGTGAAAGCTCGAATAATCGCCTGCGTCCCAGGCCTGGCGTAGTCCGGGTTTGCTCGGGTCCCAATCGGGTCGGATTTCGGCGGAGGCTGCGCAAAGGTCCGACCACAAGTCGTAGAACGACGGGCGGCCCCAGAACCAGTAGCCGTTATATATGCGGTGAATCACCAGTCCCGGCTTGAGCACCAGCGTGTGAGGAATCATCGGATCGTGGTCGGGATCCGTGTATTCCTGAATGTCGAGATCCTTTTGAATCGTCCGATCGGGATCCGAGAGAAATGCCCATTGAGCGCCGACCGACAAGCGGAACTCCTGCGTGGTGTGGTGGTCGTCGGTCGAGATCGTGACGATCTGGGTGTAGGCAACGGCGATCTTTGCGTAGTTGGTCGCGAGCTCCAGGTGTTGCTGATGCTCCTTCGGGCAGTAGTTGCCCCGCGCCAGCGTCAGGATCATTGGGTCAGCACCTTGAAGCTCACTGAGCCGACGTACCGTGTTTGTGTGGTCCGGCAGTGCGTAGTCGGGAAAAACCCCGCCAGGTTTCATGTCCGATCGCATCGTTCCAGCCTCCTTCGCTGTTGAAAGCTTGCACGCTTTGCCTCGCGTCGTCGTATGACCTCAAGGCGGAATGGCATGCTCACTGGCTGCGGGGATCGTCCATCGGGTCGATGTATTCGAGTCCGAGCGGTCCGACGGCCGACACTTGGGTGACGTAGGTTCCAGATTTCGCCCAGTGGAAATGCGATGTACCGCCTGGGAGCACTACGACCGCTCCAGGTGGATAGGCGAGTAGCCGTTCCTCATCGAACTCGCTCCCCAGGCCAATGTAGAAGACGCCGGAAATCACGGTATAGACGCGGTCCTCGGGGTGCTGATGCGGCATCAGCTTGACATTCGATGGGACCTTGACCCGGATGACGTACGGCTCCGGTTCCGATGGGTCGCCGACGACGATCGCCAGTCGCGCCGAGGGCGGAAACGCGGGAAACGGCTTCCAATCGATCTCCTCGGGCAGAACCGACCTGTATGCGGCTTGCTCTGGTTGGTGGATCACCATCGTTGGTCGACCTCCCAACTACCTGGTGAGTGGCCCGTGGAGACGGCTCACCCTTCAGTGGTGATGCAGGACCGACTGTAGCGCGGCGAGTTCGGTTCGGCATCGCCGACCGACCCCGCTCCCGATCGATGTGGTTCGGGCTAGGTTCGCCGAGGACGCCAGTCCGACAGCCCACCTCCTGACGCAGTGGCAGATCCGATGTTCATCGGCTGTGCCACGATCGGATCTTGGGCATCCGCGGGCGAAGGAGTTCAGGTGACCACAACCCCCATAGCGGACTATGCGCTCCTGTCGGACAGACATAGCGCCGCGCTGGTCAGCCGGGGTGGAGCGATCGACTGGCTCTGCTTCCCACGGTTCGACAGCCCCTCAACGTTCGGTCGGCTCCTCGGCGAGAACGCCGGGCACTGGTCGTTCGGGGCCGCCAACTCGACGGAAAGGACCAGGCGCTACCTGGACCGCACCATGGTGTTGGAGACCACGATGCGCACGCCGATGGGTGCAGTCACGATCACCGACGCACTTGCCATGGGATATGGCAACCGAGGTCACGAACTCGGCAAAGCAGCGCCTCACGTGCTGCTGCGGCGCGCCACGTGCACGGAGGGACAGGTTGACTTGTCCTTGGAGTTCGTCCCGCGTCCCGAATACGGGTTGGATCATCCTTCGCTCCACTCGGTCGACGGTGGAGTGGCCGTGGCGGGGAGTGATGACGCGCTGGTGCTGTCATCATCCGTGGCCCTGACGCTCGACCAGGATCGCGCCGTGGCTTCAGGCCGGTTCCAGCTCTCCCAAGGCGAAAGCATGGGCTTCGCCCTGCATCACGGGAAGCAGGCCGAGGGCGCCTCAGCCCGGGTCTGGAGCCCGTCGGAGATAGACGCCCGGCTCGAGGACACGGTGGCGGGATGGGAGTCGTGGTCGGAGCTTCACCAGGCGTACGTGGGTCCGTGGCGAGACCTGGTGCATCACAGCGGGCGGGTGCTTCAGTCTCTCTCCTTCGCGCCCACCGGAGCCATCTGCGCCGCGGCGACCACGTCGTTGCCCGAGGTGGTGGGCGGCTCCCGGAACTGGGACTACCGCTATGCCTGGGTCAGGGACGCTTCCTTCACGATCCAGGCCCTTTGGGTGGCGGCATGTCCCGACGAAGCCAACGAGTTCTTCGACTATGTCTCATCGTCCGCGGCCGGCTCGCTCGAGCACGGCGGAGACTTGCAGATCATGTTCGGCATCGGCGGTGAGCGGGACCTCAGCGAGCGGGAGTTGCCGCACCTGGAAGGCTGGCGGCACTCGACGCCGGTCCGGGTTGGCAACGCCGCCTGGAAGCAGCGCCAGCTCGACGTCTACGGCGAACTGCTCAACGCGGTGTACCGCATGTCTGACCACCTCCTCGACGACACCCACCGGGTCGGGCCACTGTCCGACTCGGGCAAGTGGGATACGCCCACGGACCTGGCACCAGCCACGCGAGAGTTCCTGGTGCAGCTGGCCGAGACCGCTGTCCGCCGGTGGCAGGACAAGGACCAAGGAATCTGGGAGATCCGGGGGGAGCCGCGTGATTTCTTGTACTCGAAACTGATGTGCTGGGTGGCCCTCGATCGAGCGGTGATCTTGGCCGACCGTCTCAACGCCTCCTTTCGAGTTGAGTCATGGACGCAGACGCGGGACCAGATCCGTGAGGCGATCGTGACCAAGGGCTGGAGCGAACGGGCCAAGGCCTTCACCCAGTCCTTCGGCTCGGACGAGCTTGACGCCTCCAACCTCATGGTGTCTCTGGTGGGATTTCTTCCAGCCGACGATCCCAGGGTGTTGGCCACGATCGACGCGACAGAGGAGCGGCTCACTGACGAGCGGGGATTGGTGTATCGCTATCGGTCCCACGACGGCCTCGAGGGTGAGGAAGGCACCTTCCTTTTGTGCACTTTCTGGCTGGCCCAGGCCCTGGCGCTGGCGGGCCAGCCCCATCGGGCCCGGGCCGTTTTCGAGCGGGCGGCCGCCTTCGTCAATGACATCGGCCTGTTGGCCGAGGAGGTCGATCCAGTCAATGGCGAGCTCCTCGGCAACTTCCCGCAGGCGTTCAGCCACATCGGGCTCGTCAACGCGGCCTGGGCAATTTCTGAGAGCGAACGACGGACGCAACCCACTTGATCATCTGCTGAACTCTCGTGGGATCTTTGAAGCTGACCCTTTCAAGTTCGGAGGCAATATGCGCAGCGACATCCGAGTAGGCGAGGCGTTTCCCGACTACGAGCTTGCCGATCAATCCGGCCGGCGGCGGTCCCTGTCGGAGCTCCAGGGGGGCAACCCGATGGTGCTCCATCTTTCCCGTGGCGGCTTCGATCCCAAAGAGCACCAGTTCGTAGGGCAGTTGGTTGCCATGTACCCAGAGTTCCGAAATGCCTACACGCGATTGGCCCTGATCTCGGCCGACAATCAGCTGAACATCAATGAGTTCCGCGACGCGCTGGGCGCCACGTGGCCGTTCCTGTCGGACCCCGATCGGGTCGTCCAGAAGGATCTGGACATCAAAGAGTTCACCGATGAGCCGCACGATCCGATGATCCCGCACACGTTCGTCCTCGAGCCCGGACTCAAGATCTTCAAGATCTACAACGGCTACTGGTACTGGGGCCGACCCACGATGGCAGAGCTCCACGTGGATCTGAGGGGCGTGTTCGAGAAGATTCGACCCGACTTCGATCTGGCGGCTCCGGGATTGAGGGAGGCGTGGGAACGAGGAGACCGGGATCAATTCCTCGTCGACACATTGGAGGAGCCGATCCGGTACACCGAAGGCAAGAGCATCGGTATCAAACGCTGACCCTGGGGGTTGGGGGCGCCCGTCCTCCGCTCGGGTCCTCGACCAAAGGAACTCGAGCTGCTCGCGGGCCGGGCGGAAATGTTGAGACGTGCACCCGGGCATCGCCATTCGACGCCCGTACGCTGGAACGACGTCGAACTCCGAGCGCGAGGGACGTTTCAGGTGCATGGCGTTCGCCTGGGTGCGACAATCCGTTGGGGACCAGACAGAGGAGAGGCGGATGAGCACCGTCGATGGACAGAGCGCACCCGGCGGATCGCCGAGCAGCGAACCGGCCGATCTCAAGCTGGAGGCGGTCGTCATCCCCGTGGCCGACGCGGATCGCTCCAAGGGGTTCTACGCCGGCCTCGGCTGGAGGCTCGACGCCGACTTCTCCTTCGACAACGGCTTCCGGGTCGTGCAATTCACGCCACCGGGATCGCACTGTTCTGTGCAGTTCGGCACCCACATCACAAGTGCACCACCCGGATCGGCGCATGGCTTGTACTTGATTGTTTCCGACATCCAGGCCAAGCGCGATGAACTTGTAAGCCGGGGAGCGACGGTCAGTGGGGTGTTCCATTCCGGAGCGCCCGGAGCGCAACTCGACCCTGAGGGGACGGGTGATCGGGTCAATGGGCCGGATCCGGATCACAAGAGCTACAACTCCTTTGCCACGCTCGAAGACCCAGACGGCAACGGCTGGCTGCTCCAAGAGGTGACCGATCGCCTCCCGGGCCGCCTGGATCCGACCACCACCTCGTTCAACTCCGCCGGTGACCTGGCTGCGGCATTGCGCCGCGCCGCGTCGGCCCACGGTGAGCACGAGAAGCGCATCGGCCGGGCCGATCCGGACTGGCCCGACTGGTACGCCGAGTACATGGCGCGCGAACAGAGTGGTCAGGAGCTTCCCACGTGAGCGATTTCGACGTGATCGTGCTGGGCGGCGGTGCGCCCGGCGAGCACTGCGCCGGGGCCATCGCGGCGCGGGGGTTTCGGGTTGCCGTCGTCGAGCGCGAGCTGGTCGGCGGCGAGTGCTCGTACTGGGCGTGCATCCCGTCCAAGTCTCTCTTGCGTCCCGGGGAGGCGGTCCAGGGCGCCCGCGACGTCGACGCCAGTGCCGAGGTGAATGTGCAGGCGGCGCTCGACTGGCGCGACTACATGGTGTCCGACTATTCGGATGCGGGACAGGAGAAATGGCTGACGGATCGGGGCATCGAATTGATCCGGGGCAAAGGGCAGCTCGCCGGGCCGGGCGTGGTCGACGTGGATGGCACTCGCCACACGGCGGAGCATGTCGTCGTGGCGACGGGCGCGGCTCCTTTCGTGCCGCCCATTCCAGGGCTCGACGCCCTCGATGGCGTCTGGGGCACGCGGGAAGCGACGGCCATGAAGACGGTTCCACGCCGACTCATCGTGCTGGGCGGAGGCTCGGCCGGTGTCGAGATCGCTCAAGTGGTACAGCGCCTCGGTGGACAGGCCGTCCTCGTCGAGGGCGCCGATCGGCTGATCCCACGAGAGCCGGCCCCCCTCGGCGAGGCTCTGAGCGATGCATTGCGGCGGGACGGGATCGAATTGCACCTCGGAGTCCAAGCCGCCGAGGCCTCGCGCGATGGAGACGACTACGTCCTGAGGCTCTCAGACGGCAGTGAGGTGCGCGGTGAGCGACTGTTGGTGTCGACCGGTCGTCATCCTCGCGTCGAAGGGATCGGGCTCGAGACCGTTGGCATCGAGGCGGACACACACGGGATACGGGTGGACGAGTATCTGCGGGCCGGCGAAAAGATCTGGGCCATTGGTGATGTCAATGGGATCTGGCCCCTGACGCACGTCGGCGAGTACGAGGGCGATGTCGTGGCGGCGAACATTGCTGGTGAGAGCCACCCGGTGAACTACGAGGCCGTGCCGCGCGTGACATATACCGACCCGCAGGCGGCCGCGGTCGGTGCCGCGGAGGCACCTTTCAGCAGCACAACGCTCTTGACCGACGTGTCCAAGACCGCGACGTACAGCCACCAGTACGCCCAGTCGAACGGATTCTTGACATTGCTCAGCGACGGCGTCCGGTTGACCGGTGCTTACGCCCTCGGACCGGAGGCCGGCGAGTGGCTCCAGCAGGCGACGCTCGCCATACGCGCCCGCATCCCGCTGGAGGTTTTGAGCGACGTCATCCAGCCCTTCCCGAGCTTCTCGACCATCTTCGATTCTGCCTTCAAAACCCTTCGAATGGAGATCGCGAAGATGCCGGCTCCTTTGCAGCCGATGCAGGCGCAGATGGCGCGGCCATGACCGTGGAAGACCCACAGAGGTAGCACATGGCCGAGGTCCCGTCGCCCCATGAAGGAATCCTGCTGACCCATTTCATAGTGTCGGACGACATCGAGCGCTCTCGGCGCTTCTACACCGAAGTGCTCGGGGGACGGGTCACGTTCTCCAATCCCGGGGGACCGACCAACGTCGCACTCTCAAACAGTTGGATTGTCATCAATGCCGGCGGAGGCCCGACCGACGACAAGCCGGAGGTCACCTTGGAGACACCCGGCGACCCGAATCGGGTGAGCAGCTTCGTCAACATCCGGGTCAAGGACATGGAGACGGTGTACTCAGAATGGAGCGCGCGGGGCGCTCAGTTCCTGACGCCCCCGAAGCAGCACCAGTACGAGATCCGTTGCTACATCCGTGATCCCGATGGTCACCTGATCGAAGTTGGGCAGACGACCGACCCGCAGGGGGACTGGGTGCCCGATCACTGGCCATCGAGTGCGTCCGCCGACGAGTTTCCACCGCCCCCCGAGGGAATCGTGCTGGCCCACTTCATCGTGTCAGACGATGTCGAGCGCTCCCGGCACTTCTACACCGATGTGCTCGGGGGCAGGGATGCGTTCTCCGGACCCGGAGGGCTGACGTATGTCCAACTGTCGAACAGTTGGGTCATCATCAACGTTGGCGGGGGCCCGACCGATGACAAGCCGGAGGTCACGCTGGAGACGCCCCGTGATCTCAACCGGGTCAGCAGCTTCCTCAATATCCGGGTAACGGACATGCATGCCGTATACCCCGAATGGAGCGCGCGTGGTGCGCACTTCCTGACACCACCGAAGCAACACCAGTACGAGATCCGTTGTTACCTCCGTGATCCCGATGGTCATCTCATAGAGGTGGGACAAACGACGGATCCGGACGGGGATTGGTCCCCCGACCACTGGTCATCAAGCAAATCCGAACGAGAATCCTGACCCGGAGAAGATCTCGATCATGACCACGGCAATCATCGGCACCGGAGGCATCGGATCGGCCATAGCCCGCCAGCTTGCTTCGGGCGGCGAGACTCTGCAGCTCTCGAGCGCCGACAAGGAGTCAGCTCGAAAGCTGGCGGCGGCAATCGGCGAAGCGGCGTCCGTCGCCGCCGACAACCGAACCGCTTTGAAGGGAGCCGATGCGGTTGTTCTTGCGCTCCGGTTTTCCGTATTGAAAGACGTCATCGACGAGATCGCCGACGCGCTGAGTGAGACTTGTCTCGTAGTTCCGAGTAACCCGGTCGGACTCGACGCACAAGGCAAGGTCGTACGACTCCTGCCCGAAGGTCAGTCATCGGGCGAGGTCGTCGCTGGGTGGTTGCCGGCCGGGACACCCTTTGCCATTGCGTTCGGCACCATGTCGGCCGATCTCTTCGAGTCCTCGAGCCACCGGTCGCCCGAGCGCGCGGTTCTGTTCTACGTGTCCGAGGTCGACCGTGGGCGCAACGAGGTCGAGCACTTGATCCGGACGGCGGGCTTCGAGCCCCTGAGGATCGGCGGGATCGAGCAGTCGAGGCGACTCGAGGTGGGCGGCGACCTTCATGATCTTGTGGTGGGCTCCGCGGAAGCACGGTCCCTGGTCGTTGGGGCCTGATTGCCTTCCGACTTGGCCAGGCAAGCGAACGGGACCAGATCAGAGGTGCTGTCGTGAACAGCCGTCTTCCCGGTCGAATACTCGACCTGATCTACCCCTTTGAAGCGAGCGTCGGCGCTCCCCACATGCTCGTCGGTGTCGGAGGACGCCAGAGCGATGATGTGATCGGCGAGGGATACCTCGTCGGGTGAGCGCTGCATCCCACGCCTCACGCAAGGTCGCGGTGGTGACCGGAGCGTCTCAAGGCATCGGCGCCGGCGCTGCGGAAAGCTTCCGGGAGGCGGGGTATGCCGTCGTGGGCGTGTCGCGATCGATCAGTCCTTCGGACGCATCCGACTTTCTCACGGTTAGGGGTGACATTGCCGAGGTCGAGACCGCCCAGATGATCGTGGATCAGGCGGTCAATCGCTTCGGGCGCATCGACAGCCTGATCAACAACGCTGGGATCTTCATCAGTAAGCCATTTACCGACTACACACTCGAGGACTATTCGGCGATCACGGCAGTGAATCTGACCGGGTTTTTCCATGTCACCCAGGCCGTCATCCGCCAGATGCTCACCCAGGATTCGGGTGGTCACATCGTGAATATCACGACGAGCCTTGTCGACCACGCCCAGAGCGAGAACCCATCTGCTCTCGTCTCGCTCACCAAGGGTGGTCTGGCGGCCGTGACGCGCTCACTTGCTATCGAGTACGCGTCGCGAGGTGTGCGGTGCAACGCGGTCTCGCTCGGGGTCATACAGAACCCCGCCTTCGATCCAGCGTCGTATGAAGGTCTCGCAGAGCTTCATCCGCTGGGCCGAGTCGGTCAGATCAGCGACGTCGTCGAGGGAATCCTCTATCTCGAGCGAGCCTCATTTGTCACGGGAGCTGTCCTGCGCATCGACGGTGGTCAGTCTGCGGGGGCCTGATTTCGCCAACTGGTCGTGCACACGAGAATCAAATGCTCATCGCCCTCGAGGTCGACCTGTTCTTCGACTCAGTGCGCCAAGCCCCGCTGGACCACTAGAACCCCTGCTCGATGCCGTTGACCCGCGTGGATAGTGGCTCGGTTACAAGACTGGTTGGCCCCCGCTGCCGGAACCACGCCCAGGGCTCCTTCGAGAGGCTTACCCTGGCGCGGTGCGCCCATTGAGGCATCACACGCGGGGCTCAGCTTCGGCCTCGACGTGCAGGGACGGTTCGACGACCCCTTACAGAAGGGAGCTGCCATGCAAGCAATCACCGTTCGAGACCGCGAAGCCGGTGACGGCGGACTCTCCTTGACGGACATCCCGTACCCCCACGCCGCCCAAAACGATGTGATCGTGCGGGTGCATGCCGCGGGGTCACCCCCGGTGAGCTGGACTGGTCGTCAACATGGGTCGACCGCGCCGGGCGCGACCGGACGCCGAGCGTGCCCGGCCACGAAATGTCGGGGGTCGTCGCCGAGTTGGGGTACGGCACCACCGGCCTCAGTGTCGGCCAACGGGTGTTCGGACTGATCGACTGGGTCCGCGATGGCTCCCTGGCCGAATACACCGCGTTGGAGGCCCGCAACCTCGCTCCTCTTCCGGCTGACGTCGACCACGTCGTGGCCGCCGCTCTGCCGATCTCGGGGCTGACCGCATGGCAGGGGCTGATCGATCATGCTCGCCTCACGACCGGTCAGACGGTCCTGATCCACGGCGCCGCGGGCGGTGTCGGGTCGATCGCCGTGCAGCTCGCCTGTGACGTGGGCGCTGTCGTGATCGGCACCGGCCGGGACGCGGACCGCGAGACCGCTCTCGGTTTGGGAGTGAGCATCTTCTGAGACCGACAAACTCGAAGACGCCGGCGAGGTCGACGTGGTCTTCGACGTGATCGGAGGTGAGATTCGCGACCGATCGACTGCGCTAGTGCGCGCCGGCGGCACGCTCGTCACCACTGTAGGGACACCCACGATCCAGCCGAAGGACGGGCGCGCCATGTTCTTCGTCATCGAAGCCGACCGCTCCCGGCTCGCTGACCTCGCTCAACGGCTCAGGGACGGACGCCTCAAGCCGATCGTCGGTGCGGTACGCCCGCTTGCCGAAGCGCCTACCGCGTTTGCCTCGGACCGGAACATTCCGGGAAAGACGATCATCCGGATCATCGAGGGCGGATAGCCGGCTCGATACAGCCAGGCTCGCTAATTCCCCCTTCCTGGAGTTGCTTGCCCGTGAGAACCCCCAGTCACCGACCGAGTGGCCGACACGTGTCAGAACGCGCGCTCGTTCGATTCCCCAAAAGAGATGTTGGGCTGCAAAAAGCGGCGATCTGGATCCGTTAGGCCGACCATCCAAGCGGCGGCAGATGGAATCAATCCCACGAAAATCCCGTGCGTCCAGCAGCTCGGGGCGCCATGAGTGCGAAGGAGCAACCATGACGTAACCGAGCGACAAGCTCACGACGACCAGCCGGTGCAAGTCCGGTCCGGGGAGACGCCAAGGTCCCCGGTAGCGAACCCCCCGGGGTCGGCCGAAATGCCGGGTCCGAAGCGGGGTGGAGCAACTTGGCGGTCCGCAACATGAAGTGAAGCTTGCAGCGTCGTTATGTGGCCTGCGAAAGCAGGAGGAAGGGAGAGCCGAGCCCTTGGGATTTGGGCGAAGGCCATGGAAGGCACCTCGGATCTTGGAGCGGGTGCTCATGAACTCCTCGGCGCATAGAGCGTGGAACGTCAAGCAGGCCGTCGTGGGAACTGGAGAGGCCCTCCTCGGCCCTCGTCCTGCGGGGATGAGGAGTGCGTCTGTCTATAACCGGCGAACCCGGGAAGTGGCAGACAGCCGAGAGGGAGTCGGATGGGGTCGTAGTAGTGACGACGGACGGGACAACACAACCCGTCCCGAGCGAAGGACCCCTGCTTCACCGATGCACGTAGAGGACGAGACGGAGTAGGCCAGTGTCCGAGCGACTAGTTCAGCCGACCGGTGCCGACGACCGAAGCGACCACCAGGCCCGGACACGGGCCAGCGACGGCGCCCGGGACGAAGGTGTCAGTAATCTCCATGCCCTCCAACGCGTGCTCTACCGCAGTGCCAAGCAAGATCCAACACGCAGATTCCACGCCCTCTACGACAAGCTCACCCGCAGTGATGTGATGTGGCAGGCGTGGGTCAACGTGGCCACCAACCACGGTGCGCCCGGCATCGACGGGGTCTCTATCGACACGGTCGAAGCCGGGGGGACAGAAGGGGTCAGATCCTTCCTCGACCCGCTCGCCGCAGAGGTGAAGGCACAGAGCTATCGCCCCCAACCGCTGCGACGGGTGAATATCCCGAAGGCCGGCAAACCTGGGGAAACCAGGCCGCTCGGCATACCCGCCCTCCGTGACCGGGTGCTCATGAGTGCGGCGAAGTTGGTCCTCGAACCGATATTCGAGGCCGACTTCAGCCCGGCCAGCTTCGGTTTCCGACCGAAGAGGTCTGCTCATGATGCACTCGAGGTCATCCGCCAGAGTGCGAACTCGGGGGCACACTGGGTGCTCGACGCCGACATCAAAAGCTGCTTCGACGAGATCGACCAGGACGCCCTCATGGCCCTGATCGAGCGCCGGGTCTCTGACCGGGCGATGTTGAAGCTGCTGCGAAGTTGGCTCCGGGCCGGGATCATCGAAGGAGGCGTCTACTCGGACATCTCGTCGGGAACCCCACAGGGTTCTCCGATCTCACCGTTGCTCTGCAACATCGCCTTGCACGTCCTCGACGAGGAACTGACCAAGGCGAGCCGCCAAACAGGAAAGCTCATCAGGTTTGCCGACGACTGGGTCGTCCTCTGTCCGACAAAGGAACGGGCCGAAATGGCCCGCTCCATCGCCGAGACGGTGCTGGCCACGCTCGGGCTGCGCTTGCATCCCGACAAGACGAGCATCGTCAACCTCAGCGGAGGGGCAGAGGGCTTCGACTTTCTGGGCTTCCACAATCACATGTGCGAGTCCGTGAAATGGCCGGGCCGGTATTACCTCCAGAAATGGCCGTCGGACCGAGCCATGGCCTCCATCAAGGCCAAGGTCCGGATGATGACCCAACGGCGATTCGTCGGAGGGTCCCTCGACGCTGTGGTGGATCAGCTCAACCCCGTCCTGCGGGGCTGGGCTGGCTACTTCCGACATGGAAACTCATCGAAGAAGTTCGCCATAGTCAACAGCTACGTCCATCAACGGATGGCGATCCTGGCCAGCGACAAGTACGGACTTTCCGGGCGCAACTGGGCCACCCGGTTCAACTACGGGTGGCTCACGAGCCTCGGGATCTACCGAATGAGCGGAACAGTGGACTACAGGACGGCGCATGCACCGCGGTGAACGGGGTCGGGAAGCCGTGTGCCGGAGAACGGCATGCACGGTTTGAAAGGGGGCCGCTGGGGAAGCTGACGCCATTGCGGGGGCTGCTGGTCCCGGGCTGGTGTGCTGAGAGATGCCACCACGACGGCCCGGTCGGGACCTCAACCGCAGCGGGGGAGAGCTGAACCAGCGGCCTACCTCACACGGATTCGGAATCGGATGTCATCAAGGCATTCGCTGCTCAGGGTGTCGTATTGCTGATCATCCCAGCTAGAAGGGTAATTCAGCGATACTCGGTTGACCGGTGAGTTAGTTGGTAGACGCTCGATCCAGGGCTCATAACCCGAAGGTCGGAGGTTCAAATCCTCCCCCCGCCACTACTTGAATCGCTGGTCAGCGCGTCTCGTGCATATGCACAGCGCTCTGACCAGCGGCTTCACGTCCGACGCGGCGAGGCGGACCTCGGGTTTCTCGGGTTTCTCGGGGCTTTTTCTCGGGCCCCTACTCAATCTCTCCGTACGCGCCCTGTGCAGGTGGCGCGAGCGAGCGGCCCCTACGCTGCGACTCGCGGTCGAAGCCGCCGGCCGGCGGAGTCTTGCTTGGAGCAGCACGTCGACCAGATTGTGGCGGAGCGCTGCCATCTACTCACTTTCGTTTTCGATTGGAGTCGCGTTGCCATGGCCGGAGCTGGGAGCGCCCGAGAGCATTGATGCGGCGAGACGTGTGATGTCGGAGAGTGCACCCGTGGCATAGACGTAGTGGTCGGGCCGTATCACGGTGGCGTTAGCGCCACCGAGAATCGGTTGCAGCTCGACGAAGGTGTGCGCGTCGAGGATCGCGGCCCGGCCGGACCACCATTTCCGGTCGGGGTCGCCATCTGCGAGCTGTGTTCGGGTGATGAGCGCGAATCGTGGGCCGACGATGTCGTCGAGGCGGCGACCGTCGATCCATGGTTGTGCGCTGAGTGCCCCGCCCGCCGGTCCGATGGCGATGCCGCCTGCGAGCGCAGGAATCTCGTCGGGCGCGTCCATTTCCTCGTGTTGTGCGGCGAGCATCTGAGTGTCACGTTCGGCGGCAATCTCGCGGTCGGTTGTGCAGATGATGCGGCCGAATCTGACCGCCGCCTCGATGATCGCACCGACGTGGGGCTCACGTTCGAGCTGATAAGTGTCGAGCAGCGCGTCTGGCGCGCCTTGGTGCTCGACGGCCGCGAGCTTCCAGACGAGGTTCGCGGCGTCACGCATCCCCGAGCACATGCCCTGACCGAGGAAGGGGGGCATCTGGTGTGCGGCGTCACCGGCCAGGAAGATCCGCCCCGCCCGCCATTGCTGGGCGATGAGAGCGCGAAACGTGTAAACGGCAGCTCGCTCGACGTCGAAAAGGGCGGGATCGACCCATGCGGCGATGAGCTCACGTATCCGTTCGAGTTGTTGGACGGCGTCGGGATCTTCGCCAGGTAACAGCATGAACTCGAAGCGGAATCGTGGCCAAGGCATCGGGACCAAGGTGTGCGGTCGTGCCGGATCACAGACCTGGAGCGCGCGATCGGGCAGCTCGGCGATCGGCTCGTGCAGGAGCAGATCGACGACGAGCCACGGTTCTTCGAACTCGAGGTCGTGCATCGAAGTACCCATTGCGCGGCGTACGAGCGAGCGTGCGCCATCGCACCCAAGCGCGAACCGGGCCCGGATCTCCTCGCCATTGTCGAGCGTGGCGACAACGCCGTCGGCGTCTTGCTCGATCGCCACGACGCCGACACCGAGGCGGACGTCGGCTGCGGTCGCGAAGACCGCGCGGCGAAGCGCGTTCTCGAAGCCGGGCTGATGGAACAGCACCGACGCTGGCCAGCCGGTTAGCGCGAGATCGGGTGATCGGAACCGCAGCATGACCTCCCGCTTTGCAGTGAGGAACTCCATCCCCTTGTTCACCTGCATCGCGGCGAAGATCTCATCCGCGCAGCCGAGATCCTGCAGGATGCGCAAGATCTCATGATCGCAGTGGGCGGCGCGCGGTAACGGGTAGAGATCGACCTCGGGGTCAACCGCGATCACGGACAGGTCGTGACGCGCCGCGAGCCCGGTCATGGTCGCGCCAACGGGACCGAAGCCAACGACGAGGAGGTCGACGGTCATGTCAGTCACCGTGTCGCGCTCCGAATTTCGACCAGCCGACTCGTCAGTCGGGGAGGTCTGCAGGCACTACGAACTCGGTCGGCGGGTTGGGTCCCCAGGAGTTGGCGATGTGGTCGAAGCTCAGGGGCAACTGCAGGACGGGACGCAACGGCAGACACACCGATACTTTATCGGTCGATCAAATAAAGTTCAACCGACTGAGCGTACGATCAGTCAACAGATCACTCCATGGGATCACGTCATCCCTAACAAAATCCCTACAAACTGCCCGAGGACTGTTGGGCGAAATGGGCAGCTCAGAGGGTTGGCATCTCTAAAGTCCCGGTTCAAAGTCAACTCCGGATCACGCCAGGGGACTCGCTCGGATGCTCTGGACATATGAAGAAGGGGCTCATAACCCGAAGGCCGGAGGTTCAAATCCTCCCCCCGGCCACAAAGAGAGTGGTGCTCGGGGTGGGTCTCAACGGACCGGCCCGACTGCTGCCCGCAGCCCAGTCCCTACTGGGATCCTGCACGGCGAGCACCAAGAACGGAGCGATCCGTGTCCCGGTGACGCCGATCAAGGTCGGACCCAGCCTCGAGAATCAGCCCCAAATGTCCGCGGTCTTCGACCGTCGTGCCGGGCTTCGCAAGCGCAATGGAGGCGTATCCAACTGACGCAACGCACTCCGAGGCCGAGTGCAATCGTCATGCGGAACTCGTTGCGCGTCGCAGAGGCTCATCACCCGCCCATTACCTTCCGAAGAGGAGCGTCTCGATCGCATTCGTGTGAACCTCGACACGGTCAGGTTCGCTGGGATCGAAACCGGCGAGCCGGCGGCACTCGGGGGCAAGGGTGAAGATGGTTGCTCCCGCTCCAGTGATGATGTAGTAGATGTGCGCCGGTGGGATCGCCACCATCTCGCCGCGCTCAACGAGGCCGGCGAACAACGCCTCAGTGAACTGGTAGACCGGCCGGATGTGACGGTCGACCAACCAATCGATCCGAGGACCGTCGACCTTGCATTCCTGCGTGATGATGCGGTGCAGTTGCGGATGAGCAGCGGAGAAGTAGACGAACTCGCGCACGATGAGCTTCGCCAAGGTGAGGTCGTCGACGCCACGCAGCCCTTCGATTCGAGCGCCGAGCGCCGCGTTGAGCTCGGCGAAGAGTAGGTCCGCGGCGCTGCGCCACAGCTCGTCCTTGGACTTGAAGTGATAGTTGAGCAGCGGTTGCCCAACCCCTGCACGTGCTGCGATCTCCCGCGTCGTCGCACCCTCGAAAGAGAGCTCGGAGAAGAGCTCGAGTGCTGCGTCGAGGATGCGTTCCCGCGTGGCGTCCGCCGAGGGACGGGTGGTCCGGGTCGCTGCAGGGGTCTGAGTCATGCAACGGATCGTAGTCATGCGTCCGAAGCTGACTGATCAGACGATCAGGGGGTTGACGCCGATTTGATCATGTGATCAAATACAGGGCGGGGGCTGATCTCGGGGTCCGGCGGCGGTCGCAGTGCCATGCCGCCGGGACGGAGCCAACCCCCCGCGAGGACCCAGGGTCGGGACCTCTGCGAGCCGTTGATCACCAGCAAGGAGTGACCTTGAACATCCGTTCTCTCGTTACGGCGACCTCGGTCGCGACCGCCGTTTTCCTCGCGTCGGCCTGGTCGGCGGTCGCCAGCCCAGCCGAAGGGGCGACGCACGCCGCCGCCGGGTCCCCGATCGTGTTGGCCATGATCAGCCAGGAGTCGGGTCCGGCTGCCATCCCGGACTCCCACCTGGCGGCGCAGGCGGCGGTCGACTACGTGAACGCCAAGCTCGGCGGCGCAGCCGGCCACCCGTTGAAGCTGGTGACCTGTGTCACCGACGGGTCACCCGAGGAGTCCTCGGCGTGTGCCAATCAGCTGTTGGCCGACCACCCGCTCGCCTTCGTTGGCGAGTCCGAGCTCGGTACCGCCGGCAGCGTGCCGATCATCGCCGGCGCGGGCATCCCGCTTGTCGGGCCCGCTGTGGTGACGCCCGAGCTGGTGACGTCCCCGGACGCCTTCTCCATGGGAATCAACCTCGTCTCAGAGAGCGCCGACTGGACGAAGTACATGACGACCAAGGGCAAGGCCAAGACCGTCAACCTGATCAACTTGGACATCGCGGCCGCACCGATCTTCAAGGAGATCGTCGCCTCGGTGGCCGCGGCCAACGGGGCGAAGTTGGGGGTGACGACGTCGCTACCCGAGACGGCCACCGACGCCACGGCGCAGATGGCCGCTGCCTCCGCCGGCCACCCCGGCGCGATCCTGGCCATCACGACCCAGCAGCTGTGCGTGCCCGTGATGCTGGCGCACGCCAGTGTCGCACCCGACATTCCCCTCTACGTACCGGGCATCTGCGGCGCCCCGAACCTGCTGCGGGCAGCCGGGTCGGCGGCCAACGGTGTCTACATCGGGTTCGGCTACGACGGCCCGAATGACACGTCGATCCCCGCCGTCACCTCCTATCGCAAGGCGCTGGCGCAGTACGGGTCCAAGAAGATCCAGCTCAGCGAGTTCGCGAGCAATGCCTTCGCTGCGGTGATGAACCTGCGCGTCATCATCGACCAGATCGGCCCCTCGGTCACTCCGGCCGCCGTCACCAGCGCGCTCAAGGCCACGGTCAACCAGCCCAACTTCATGGGCGAGCCCTACACGTGCAACCACCGGGTGCCCCTGGCCGTCTCGGCCTGTGCCTCCGCGATCCGCATGCTCAAGGTGGAGAACGACAAGCTGGTCGACGTGGGTGGTGCCTGGTACGACGGCACCAACGAGATCAAGCTCGGCTGACCCCGGGTGCAACAGGTCCTGCTGTTCTCCCTCATCGGGTTGGGGGCCGGGAGCGTCTACGCGTTGTTGGCTCTGGGGCTCGCCGTCGAACAACAGGGCTCGGGCGTGGTGAACTTCGCCCACGGCGCCGTGGCGATGTACTGCGCCTATTGCTACTCGGAGCTCCGGTCCAACGGGCACCTGGTCCTTCCCGTGGTGGGCATTCCCCACGAGATCCCCATCTCGAGCTCCCCCCTCGGGACCTGGCCGGCTGTGGTGTTGACCGTCGCCTATGGGGCCGGGCTCGGAGCCCTTCTGCAGTGGCTGATCTTCTCCCGCCTGCGCACGGCGCCGACGCTGGCCAAGGTCGTCGCCTCCATCGGCCTGATGTTGACCTTGCAGGCGATCGCCGTCCTCAACTTCGGCACCGCCACGCGCACGACGCCCGACATCCTGCCGGCCAGCCCGGTGACGGTCTTCGGGGCCACCATTGGCCAGGATCGGCTTTGGTTGGCCGGGATCACGGTTGTGATCGCATTGGGTATCGCGGCCGTCTACCGGTTCACCCGCTTCGGCGTCGTGACGCGGGCCGCCGCCCAGAACCGCCGGGCCGCCACCCTGCTCGGGTGGCAACCGGCCCGCTTCGAGGTGGCTGCCTGGGCCATCGCCTCCGCGGTCGCCGCGCTGGTCGGCGTCCTTGCCGCCCCCCTCACCACGCTCACGCCGTCCACGTTGACGCTCGCCGTGGTGCCGGCGCTGGCCGCCGCGCTCATGGCTCGCTTCACCTCGGTCCCCGTCGCAGTGGCCACGGGCCTGCTGATCGGCATCGGTCAGTCACTGTGCGTCTGGGCCGCGGCCACCTGGGCCTGGTTCCCCCAACAGGGCATGTCGGACGCCCTGCCCTTCATCGTCATCGCTGCCGCCATGCTGCTCCGCGGGAAGGGCGTGGTCACGCGAGGTGAGCTGCAGGAGGCGCGCCTGCCCCGTGCCACGCAGCCGAGGCGACCGCTTCTCTCTGTCGTGCTCCTTGTGCCGGTGTTTGCCGCCTTGTTGCTGCTCACGCACGCGGGATGGCGCGACGCTGTGATCGAGAGCTTGGTGACTGCGGCCCTGTGCCTCTCGCTGACCCTCCTCACGGGGTTCGTCGGGCAGGTCTCCCTCGTGCAGGCGGCGTTCGCCGGAGTCGGCGGGTTCGTGTTGGCCAAGACCCTGGCGCATCACGGCCTGCCCTTCCCGGTCGCTCTGCTCGTGGCCGGCCTGGCCGCGGTGCCACTCGGCCTGGTCATCGGGATACCGGCGCTGCGGATCCGCGGCATCAACCTTGCCATCATCACCCTGGGCGCTGCGGTGGCGCTCGATTCCCTCTTCTTCAACAACGTCTCGGTGTCCGGTGGCCTCTCCGGGACGTCGGTTCCTCCGCCGCACCTGTTCGGCCTCAACCTCGGGATCCAGGGCACACACCAGGGCGACTTCCCGACCGTCGCTTTCGGCCTCCTCGCGCTCGGGGTCTTCGTGCTCTTGGCGATCCTGATCACCAACCTCCGTCGCAGCCCCACGGGATACCAGCTGCTGGCGGTGCGCGGGAACGAACCGGCGGCCGCCGCCCTGGGGATCAACGTGGCCGGCACGAAGCTCCTTGCCTTCGCCCTCTCCGCTTTTGTGGCGGGGGTGGCGGGCGGGCTCATGGGATTCCAGCAAGGTCAGCTTTCGCCGGCCAGCTTCACGGTGTTCGTCTCCATCACGCTGCTGGCCATCGCCTACATCGGCGGCATCGCCACAGTGTCGGGGGCCATCGTGGCCGGTGTGCTGCTCGCCCCGGGTGGGTTGGGCTTCACCGCGCTGGACCGCTGGCTGTCGCTCGGTGCCTACGAGCCGCTGGTCGCCGGAGTGGGCGTCGTCGTGAGCGCGATGGCCAATCCCGACGGTCTGGCCACGACGTTCCGGCGCCTTCGCCGACGACGCACCTCGGTTCTCCCGGGCGCATCCGCCCAGGTCGCTCCGGCGGCGACTCTCGCAGTGGAAGGAATCGGCAGTGAGCCTGCTCTCGGTCGCTGATCTCAAGGTCTCGTTCGGCGGGGTTGCTGCCGTTGACGGAGTCTCGTTCGATGTCGAGGCTGGGACCCTGCTCGGTCTGATCGGCCCCAACGGTGCGGGCAAGACCACCACGGTCGAGGCGGTCACCGGCTTCGCGCCACTGGCCTCGGGCACCGTCAGCTTCGACGGCCACGCCATCGAGAGATGGCCGCCGCACCGTCGGGCGCGGGCCGGGCTCGTCCGATCCTTCCAGTCGGTGGAGCTCTTCGACGACCTGAGCGTGCGCGAGAACCTTCTCGCCGCCGCCCACCGCCGCACCTGGCGCCAGTCGTTGCTCGACACGCTGTGGCCCCGACGCCA
>CAVVPG010000005.1:0-319154 GCA_963750075.1 uncultured Acidimicrobiaceae bacterium | reverse complement strand
AGACCGCGACGCTCTTGACGTTGGCCGGGGTGCTGCCTCCGGTTGCCGGTGAGATCCGTCTCTTCGGGGACCGGTGCACCGGTGCGACTGCGGCCGAGAGGGCACGACGCGGAGTCTCTCTCATCCCCGACGACAGGGGACTCTTCCCAAAGCTCACCGTACGCGAGAACATCATGTTGGCCACACGGCGGCGACGTGACACCGGCGCACTCGATCTCTTTCCCGAGCTGTCCGAGCGTCTTTCCATCCCGGCTGGGCTTCTGTCGGGGGGCAGCAGCAGATGCTGGCGATCGCGCGCGCCATGGCAACTCGACCGCGCCTATTGCTGCTCGATGAGCTCAGTCTGGGGCTGGCGCCGGTTGTCGTCCAGCGTCTCCTGCCCGTCGTGTCCCAACTCAGCGAATCGACCGGTTGTGCCGTGTTGATCGTGGAGCAACACGTGCATATCGCGCTCAGCATGGCGACACGGGCTTACGTGCTCAGCCACGGTGAGCTCGTGCTCTCTGGAGCGCGGCCCACCTGCGCGACAACCCCGATCTGCTCCACGCCAGCTACCTCGGGTCGGTCGAGGTGGCCGACCCGTCTGCCATCGATCACCAAGTCATCACGTCGCACAGTGAGCAACGTCGGTAGCGCGGGCGCCAAAACACCGACGACGTCGGAATCGTCGTGAGGGACGCTCGTGTCCCGTTCCGATCGAGCAGAGCCGGCACGACTCCTCGGAATTCTCGGTCATGACCAGACGCAAGTCCGGGTGCTGGGTTCGGGGGCAACGTGTCGCCGGCAGTTCCAACGTGCTGGCCGCGGTGATGGTCGTCGTCAACGACGGCGTGTCGTGACCGACGCCGAACGAGCCCATCGGGTCCGGTCCAAGCGTCGGGTGCCGCCGGCGGTCTCGAGGCCCGCCTCCTGGGTGTCCGAGCGGGCCCTGGCCGTGTAGCCGACGTGGACGACGCAAGGGGCGGGGTCCTGTCCGATGGCTAGGCGGGATCGGGGGCGTCCCACGGGAGCGTCGCGGAGACCCAGTGAGTGATCTCCTCGTCCTGGTCGTTGCGATGCAAGTGGCGTGGAGGCTGTGCGAAGGTCGCGTACGGCCGGCAGCGAAGCACGACGCGGTTCTCTTGTTCGGCCATGGATGCGACGACTGGGCGGGCATCGTCGGAGAGCGGCTGGCCGGACATGCGTCCAGCGACGGCCATCATCACGTCGATGACGAGGTCGTGATCCGTCGAGACAGCGGCCTCCGCGTAGACCTGGAGGTAGGCGAATGGCCACCGTTCGTCAAGGATGCACAAGCTGACCTTCGGATCACGCGCGACTGCTCGTGCTTTCGACCGCGCCGCCATCGTGGAGACGAGGAGCTCGTCGTCGTCGGTGGGGATGTAGTACACCACGGACATGGCCGGGCCGTCGTGCTGCCGACCGTAACCAAAGATGCAGGTGCGGTGAGTACGGACGAACTCCCGACGCTCCGAGGGGATCAGGTCTCGGTCGGTGGGGGCGACGTATGGTTCGGGGGACATGGGGAGTAACACAGTCGGGCCTGGTCCTTTCGAGGGGTTCTTTCTACTGTTCGGCTCATCGTTTGCCTGCTCAGTCGGTCTGCGACGCCCGGTCGTCTCAGATCATCAGGCTCAGTCCGCCGTCGACGACGACGGTCTGACCAGTGAGATAACGCGACCCGACGATTCCGATGCAGGCGTCGGCCACATCGTCGGGCGTGGCGGTTCGCTGGAGGGGTGCTGCCGCAGCAACGAGCTCACGTTGCACGTCCCATCCCTCGGTCCACGGCGTGTCGACCAGCCCGGGTGCGACCGCGTTGACGCGGACCCGTCCGCCGGCGAACTTGGCCAAGAGGGTCGTCAGGTGGTCCACGGCCGCCTTGGAGACGGCGTAGGGGAGCGAGCTCCCCGTCTGTCGCACGCCGGCAATCGAGGTCAGGTTGATGATCCAGCCGTCATCCGATTCTCGGAGCAGTGGCAGTGCAGCCTGTGAGACGAGGAAAGTCCCGATGACGTTCACCGATAGAACACGCTCCCAGTCAGCGGGCGTCACGGCGTCGATGTCGTGGAGCGGGACTTCGGTGGTCACGGCGGCGTTGTTCACGAGCCCGTCGAGCCGGCCCCAGCGATCTGCGGCGGCTCGCACCAGCGCTGCCGCGGTGCCAGGATCTGCGATATCGCCGCCGACGTAGAGCGCGTCGGGAAGCTCCTCGGCGAGGCTGCGGCCGGCTGCGGCGGATCGAGCCGAGTTCACGACGACCGCCGCGCCAGACGCGGCCAGCCGGCGTGCGATCGCCTCTCCGATGCCGCTGGTCGATCCCGTGACGGCGACGACGCGGTTCGCCAGGTCCGGCGCCGCCGTCATGACGCCACCGGCGACACCTGCAGGCTGTCGAGCTGGTCTCGGAGCCGGGTCACCAGTCCTGTAACGTCCCGGTCTGTGCCGGCGGTCCCGTAGATGGCGAAGTCGGGGCGCTCGAGGACCGCTGCGACGCCATGGTCGGCGAACCATCGGCCGTAGCGCCCCTCGACGTCCTCGACCGTCGTGCCGATCGCGACAGTACGGCCCCCGATCGACTCGAACCAGGTGGCCAGCTCGCCGTCGAGCTCGGTCGGTGGCCGTTGGTCACCAGGTGCCACCCCGCGCCGACGACGTCGTCGAGGCGTCCCTCTGCGGCTCCGGCGCGGACGGTGGCCTGGATGAAGAGCTCGCCCGCCGACGCCGAGTCAGCGAGAATGCCGCCCGAGATGCCCGGCATCGGTGGTGCCGGGGTGCTGCCGCCCGGCGGGACGAGCGGTGCCATCTGCTCGTCCCGGGCGCGAGCCTCTTCCGCGTCGGGGATGCAGATCACCCGTCCGAGCTCGGTGGCCACCTCGATCACGGCGGCCGCCTGGGGGATGCGCTCGATCTCGTAGGTCTCGAGGAGCGCCGCCGCCCCGGGATGGCCCAGCACGTAGTCGAGCTTCCAGGCCAGGTTGGCGGCGTCGCGCAGGCCGGCGCACATGCCCTGGCCGGCGAAGGGGGGCGTCTGGTGGGCGGCGTCCCCGGCCAGGAAGATCCGGCCCTCGTGCCACCTCGTGGCCCACCGGGCACGGAAGCGGTACCCGGCGTGGCGGACCATCGTGGCGTTGTCGGGACGGACGTCCCACGGCTCGAGGAACGCCCACGCCGCGGCCTCCTCGTCGAGCGTCTCGAGGGTCTCGCCGGGGAGGCACATGAACTCCCAGCGCCGCCGGCCCGGGCCGCCCGAGACCACCGTGGTGGGCCGGCGGGGGTCGCACACCTGGAGGTTCGGGGGGTCGAAGACCCGCGGCTCGTGGAGCGCGACGTCGACGACCAGCCAGTCGTAGTAGAAACCCCGGTCGTCGAAGGTCAGACCGATCAGGTCGCGCACCGTGCTGTTGGCACCGTCGCAGCCCACGACGTAGGACGCGCCGACGCGCCGACGGGTGCCGCCGTCCGCCGGCTCGATCTCGACCCAGGCACCGTCGCCGTCCTGACCGGCGTCGACGGCGGCGTGGCCCCACAGGAGGGAGAGGCCCTCGGTGGCCTCCACCCGGTCGAAGAGCCGGGCCTCGAGGTCGGGCTGGTTGAACATGTTGGCCGACGGCCAGCCCTGCTGGCCTTGCGCCGGCATCTCGAAGCGCAGCAATGGCACGCCTTCACCGTTGCGCCACTCGTAGGTCGTGGCCGGCTCGGAGAGCGCGGGCAGATCTTCTCCGAGACCGCAGGCCTGGAGGATCCGTGCCGTCTCGTCATCGAAGTGCACGGCCCGCGGCAGCGGGTACGGGCCGCGATGGCGTTCGACCACGAGCACGCTCCGCCGCCGCGTCCCGAGGAGCAGCGAGAGCGCGCAGCCGACCGGCCCGGCGCCGACGACGACGACGTCGACGCGATCGGGCACCCTGGCGCTCACCGGTCAGCCCACGCTGCTTGGAGCTGGTCGAGGTCGGGCGGCACGATGAACTCGAGAGGGAGGTCGGGCCCCCATGAGTTGGCGACGTGCTCGAAGTCGAACGGCGTGCGTCCCCGGCGCTCCCATGCCTCGTCGTCGAGGATCTGGTCCAGGTCCGAGTAGAGCTCGAGATAGGAGCCCGCCGGGTCGCGCAGGTACCAGTAGAAGTTCGAGCCGGCGAAGTGCCGACCCAGGCCCCACGTCTGACGGGACGGGTCCGGCCGCAACAGCGCGGACGCGCTGTGGCCGACGTGGTCGATGTCGTCGCACTCCCAGGAGTAGTGCTGGAGCAACGGAACCGGGGACTCGACCAGTGCCACGTTGTGATGGTCCGGCGAGCACCGCAAGAAGGCGATGATCCCGTCGATTTCGTCGCTCAGCTTGAGCCCGACGCCCTGCACGAGCAGGTCCCGGGTTTCTTTGATGGCGGGTGTGCCGATCACCAGGTGGCCGAGGCGCCGCGGCGGTCGGGGTCCGGCGAACACGGCGGGGGCCCGTTCGTCGACTCGGACCGTGGCACCGGGGGCATTCGGCACGACGAGCGTCGCTGCGGGTGCAGGCGCCGGGGCGGGTTCGGCCACCCGCACCACCAGCTCGACCCGACTCGCCGGGTCGACGACCCGCACCTCGCTGTCACAGACGACTGGCGCGGCGCCCCCGTCGGTGAGCCGGCGAGCCACCGCGTCGAGGTCCTCGGGCCCTTCGCAGCCGAACTCGACCCGGACGAGTCGGCGGAAGTCGCCTTCGTCCACGAGCACGGCAGAGCCACCGTCGCTCCCCGTGAACCCCGTCGTCGGGCTCCCCCCGAGCCCGAGCTCGCCGTAGAAGGCGGCCAGGCCCTCGGGGTCGGGGACGGCGGTGGTGAAGCCGAGCAGTCGGTGCAGTGCCATCAGTGGGTCCCTCCCTCGCGTCCGGTGCAGCGGTTGCGGAGCTCGCCTACGCCCTCGATCGTGGTCACGATCTCGTCTCCGGGGGAGAGGAAGCGGCCACGCCCCATGCCGACCCCGTCGGGCGTCCCGGTGAAGATGAGGTCGCCGGGGGAGAGCGTGCAGATCGAGGAGAGGTACGAGACGAGCTTGGGCACGCCGAAGATCAGCTGCGCCGTCGAGGACTCCTGGACCACCTCGCCCCACACCTCGCAGCGCAGCGCGATGTCGTCGGGGTTCTCGAAGGCGTCGACGGAGACGACGGCCGGTCCCGTCGGCCCGTAGGCGCCGAAGCTCTTGCCCAGGCAGAACTGCGGTGGCGAGCCGGTGAGCTGCACCTCGCGGTCGGAGATGTCCTGACCGGCGGTGACGCCCGCGACCACGTCCCAGGCGGCGTCCTCGGGGACGTCGCGGCACGTCCGGCCGATGACCACGACGAGCTCGGCTTCGTAGTCGACGACGGCGCCGGACAACGGGACGTCCGCCGTCGGTCCGGCCAGGCAGCTGGGGAACTTGGTGAACGTGAGGGGTGCCGGCGGCAGCTCCATCCCGCTCTCCTCGGCGTGGCTCTTGTAGTTGAGGCCGATGCCGAAGACCTGGCGGGCGTCGGGCACCGGTGGGCCGAGGACGACCTCGTCGAGCCGCCCGTCCGGCTCTTCTCCTTCGCAGCGCCGTGCGAGCTCGTGCAGCTCCTCGAAACGGGCGAGGCACGCCGTGGCTGTCGCAAGCGAATCGTCGTCGGCCAGCCGAGCCACGTCGTAGAAGCCAGCGGCGTGCTCGAGGGCCGGCCGACCCCCAACATTGACCAGTCGGAACATATGTGCTCCCCTCCCTGAGCGGACCTGGGATGCAAGAGATTTATCACATGAACAAGAGTCTGGCAACTAGTTAGATCAACCGATAACGTAGTGCCATGGCAAGCAGGACCGTGGAGGATCGGGTGCAGCGACCTTCGGCCGATGGCACTCGGGAGCGGATCCTCGCCGCTGCCCTCGACCTCTTCTCCGAGCGGTCGTTCGAGGGCGCCAGCACCCGCCTCATCGCCGAGCGCGCTGGCGTGCAGCAGCCCCTGCTGACCTACCACTTCGGCAACAAGGAGGTGCTGTGGCGGACGGCCGTCGGGCATCTCTTCGAAGACCTGGCGCGTGCACTCGCCGAGCGGGTGGACGGGCTGCGTGGGGTGGACGACGAGACGCTGGCCAAGCTGGTGGTGGCGGATTTCGTCCGTTTCTCGGCCAACCACCCCCAGCTCCACCGGATCATCATGCAGGAGTGCAAGTCCGAGGGTGACCGGCTCGCCTGGCTCGTCGAACAGCAGATCCGGCCCCTCTACGAGGCGGCGCTAGGGTTGCTCGAGCCCCTCATGGCGGCCGGCAAGGTGCGCGACGTCCCCGCCGCACATCTCTACTACCTGTTGACCGGGGCGGCGGCGACCATCTTCGTGCTGGCGCCCGAGTGCCGGCTGCTGACCGGCGTCGACCCGGTCAAGCCATCCGAGGTCGAGCGCCATGTCGATGCCGTGATCTCGATGCTGTTCGTGTCATGAGCGGCGCCGGCCCGAGTCCCGTGTACGACGGCGACCTCCAAACCGGTGACGTGGGGAGGGCAAACGGCGGAACGTTCTCGCACCTGAGACGGCGGAGCGGCTCGGTCCCGCCACAGTCACGATGCCGCCTCTGTGGCGTCGAGGTGCACGCCTGACCAGAAGGCTCGGTTAAGCAGCTCGTGCAGCAGCTCGAGATCCTCGTCTTTGAGGTTGGAGAACTGCCTCCGGTGCAAGGCCTTGACCTCCTCCGTGGCGCGTTCGAACACTGTCCGACCACTTCCAGTCGGCCGGACGCGCACCACCCGGCGATCAGCCTGCGATCTCGTGCGCTCCAGCAGGCCGGCTGCCACGAGTCGGGTGACGAGCCGACTGACGTCCGACGCATGGGTCACGAGCCCATCGGAGATCGAACCCAGGGGGATCCCCTCCCCGTCTTCGTGGAGGCAGGCGACCCACATGACCGGGTACTGTGCCGCGGTCAGCCCGTGGGCCCGGCACACGTGCTCGAGCTCGCCAGCGAGCCGCTGGCTGAGCAACTCGACCAGAAGGTACGTCTCGCGCCCGACCCAGTCGCGCCGTGGCTCGCCCCCGCTCATGCCGCTCGCGCCAGCACCCGCGTGAGGGCGGCACGCAGCACCCTGACGGGATCCCCGACCGCCCCCATGGAGCGGAAGGCGATACAGCGGTCGGGACGCACGAGGATGGCGCCCTCGGGGCCGAACTCGCGCACTCGCTCGAAGCGCAGACGGGGATCGCGCAGGTCGCCCGAAGCGTGGCCGATGCACCAGGCATCGATCTGCACCCCGAGCTCCGCCGCCACGACGCCCGCGGCGTCCCGCCAGGGCTCGCCGCGCTCCCCGGCGAGAAGGGCGAAGCGGTCGACTGACACGAGCTCGAGCGTGGAGAAGCGGCGGAAGTCGTCGTCCTCGACCCACGCGTGAGGCAGAGGACAGCCCGGGCGGGTCGAAGGGAAGAACATGCGGAAGTCGCGTTCCGGTGGATCGGGGCTCCCGTCGTCGACGACCGCTGTCGACCGGTGGTGGTAGCCGTACTCGACGTCGTGCTCGTGGAACTCCTGGGACTGCACCGCCATGAGGTCCCGCACGGTGCGGCGATGTTCTGCGTCCTCGGGCGCGTTGCTCCACAGCCGGGCCAGGCATGCCCAGCGCTCCTCGGTGGTCGCATTCACGTCGTCGACACCCATGGCCTGGGCCATCACGGCGTAGCCGAGTGCGTTCTCGAGGGAGCGCTGCACGTTGCGAGCGTCCAGCGGCCGGCGCTCGGCCTCGTAGGTGTCCAGCAGATCCTCGTCAGCCATGCCTCTGAGTACGAGGTTGAGCTTCCAGCACAGGTTCTGGGCATCGTGGATGGCGCTGACCAGTCCGAGGCCACCCGTCGGCGGGTGGCGATGGGCAGCGTCGCCCACGACGAAGATGCGACCGGAACGGAAGCGGTCGGCAAGGACGCCGCTGATCGTCCAACGGGTGATGAGCTTGACGTCGAGCGGGTGGTCGCCGATCCCGAGCGCGTCGCGCACATCCTCCAGGACGGCGGCGTCGTCGAAGGGCCGCTGGTCTTCGAGGTCGTAGGTGACGTGCACGACCCATTCCTCACTCTCGCCGCCCCAGCGCGTCGGCCCCATGGGAGCGAGAACGACCAGTTTGGCGTTGGCGGGGCAAAACACCCAGCGCAGCAGGACATCGGTTTCCTTGGCCCACTCGGAGAGGTCAGCAGCCAGGTGCACGGTCGCAGTGCGACCCACCTCGAGAAGCCCTTCAAGCTCGATCCCTGCCAGTCTTCCAACCGTGCGGCCACCGTCGCATCCAAGGATGTATCGGGCTTCGATCTCGTAGGTGCGCTCATCCGCCAGGTCGGTGACCGTGGCGATGACGACGCCGTCGACCTCCTCGAGTGCGGTGACCTCGTGGAAGAACCGGATGCGGCCCGGCGCGAGCTCCTCAGCCCGCGTTTTCATCAGCGGTTCGAGGCGGATCTGGGGCAGGTTGGTGGTGAGCTTGGGGCTGGCCGCGACCCAGTCGGGGTCCTCTCCTCCCGCACCCCAGGTCTCCTGTGTGAAAAGGACGCGGCCGGCCTCGGGGTGACCCGCGAAGCCAGCGTAGAAGGACGTACGCCGCAGCTGTTCGGGCGGAGTGCCGGCGGCGTAGATGGCGTCGGCCACGCCGCAGTCGTCGAGAACCTCCATGGCGCGCTGCCCGAGGACGTGGGCCTTGGGCAGCACCGACGTTTCCGGCAGTGCGCTCACGAGTTGGTGATCGACCCCCATTTTTGAGAGGAGCATCGAGGCCGTGAGCCCCGCGCCACCACCTCCGACGATGAGCACGTCCGTTGTCAACCTCTGCTGATTCGTCGTCCGCGACACTGCGTTCCTCCCACTCTGGTCGTCTCACCGCTCACACAGAAAGGCGGCAGACTCCAGAAAGCATGTTATAACAATAATTGTTATAACATCGAAAAGTCATTGGGTGACACCTTGGGAAGAGCCTCAAAGCCGCCCACCCCTCAAGCGATCCTGGCACCCGCAAGGCCGGCTGATTCACGACTTGCGTCTCAGCACGCCTGCTGCCAAGGCGCCGTCGGAACCTCTAGCCGTAGTGCCGTGCGGCTGGCCACGCCTGGGCCCAACTGATCCTTTGGCCACGACAGATCCAGATCGGGTCGCCCCGCTCTTCGGTCCAGACTCCGTTGGGAGTGGCAACGGTGCCAGCGGGAGTGACTTCCGTGAAGATGGTCTGGAGATATTGCTTGGACAGGTCGACGGCAATCGTGGTCGCCCCGGTCTCCGCACCGTTTGGCCCCCACCACCAGTAGGTGTTGTCGCCGCTGATGGCGTAGGGCAAATCGTATTGAGCGCCGTAGAGCTCCACCGCACCAGCGGCGCCGTAATCCCCCGTGTAGATCACGAGATTCGCTCGCTCCGACACCGGCAAGCGGTTTGCGCTCGCAGCGATCTGTCCCACGAGACTCGGCCAACCCACCGTCGCGCTGAGGTCCTTGTTGATCCCCCGTCCCAGGGTCCTTTGGCGAGAGCGCTGGCCGGCAACACTGGCAAGGTGAGTGGCATCGCCACCACCGCTCCTACAACCATCAGTGCAACCCAACCGCGCACACCTTTCGCGGGAGCTCTGTGAAGGAGTCTCTCTTCCGCCCACATTCCTCCGGCGGCAAAGAGCATGTAGTACCCACCAGCGAGGTAGTAGGACTTGGCACCGGTCACTGCATAGAGCACCAGCATCACGAGAAATGCATAACCAAGGGGCCTCCCGAAAGGGTGACCGAGCAATCGCCGGAGGCCGGCGATCCAAAAAACGGCCAGTACCGGCTCCACCACGATGAGCTGCTCGGGGATGAAGGCCAGCGATGCTCCGAGCGTCGAGTTCTCCTGGTGGAGGCTGTGCATCATGGCAACGGCCGCCCAGTCGTGTTGCGCGTCCCAAGCGATATTGGGCGACCAGATGGCGAGCGACAGAGCGCAACCCGCCCAGAGCCACGGGCTGCGCAGCATTCGACGCCGACCGTCTAGGAGCAGACCCGCAGCAAGCCCGACGACGAGGAACGCCACATTGAACTTGTTCAGGAGGGCGACGCCCGTCACCGCGCCTACGGCCAGCCACAACCTCTCATTTCCCGTGCGAAGCAGCCGAACCACGAGCAGCGTGATCGCCGACCAGAAGAAGACATCGAACGCGGTGGTCGAGAGCAGATGAAAAGCGGCCAAGAGCTGAGGCGACGTTGCCGCCGCCAATGCCGCCAAGACCTGTGCTCTCCAGCGACCGCCGAGTTCACGCGCCGTCAGAGCGGTGAACACGACGGCGGTTCCACCAGCGAGAGCCGAAAACACGCGCAACGAAACCACCGAGGCTCCGAACAGCTTGGGCGAGAGCCAGGCGACGAATGGCACTAGGGGCGGTTGATCGACATAGCCCCATGCCAAATGGTGGGCACACGCCAGGAAATACAGCTCGTCGCGGTGATATCCGTACCTGGCGGAGACGGCCAGCTCGAGTCCCGCCATTGCGAGTGCGATGCCGAACACCGGACCCTTTCGGAGGGGCGGCAAGGCCGATCCCGGCTCCTCGAGAGGCGGACTCGGTCGAGCCTCGACGGCCGTACCGGTCACTGGTCGTCCTCGAGTAGAGCTGCGCAGATGAACTCGACGACGGTGCGTCGGGTGCGGTTGTCGTCAAAGACCATGGCGTCCCGGCCTTCGTGTCGGTGCCACGCGAACCACACGATCGTCTCCGACACGATGCGGGCCGCCACCTCGGAGTCGGCCATGGACGTGAAGTAACCGCCCGCCACGCGCTCCTCGAGGTATCGGACCAACCGCCCCAGGTACGCGGGTCGTGCCCTCCGGTAGTAGAACTCCTCGAGCTCCGGCAGGTCGACGGCGGACCGTTCGATCACGGCAAGAAGCGGCCACAGATTCTCGAGCAATCCGTAGCGCTCCTCCACGATCCCGCTCAGTTCGGCGCGAATGTCCCGAGGTTCGCGCTCTTGCAGCGCCGCCATGAGGCGCGGCGCCTCCGCTCTTCGCAGTCCTTTCTCAATCAAACGGACCGTCTCGCCGGGGGCGGGCGTGGCCAGGGGGAGGGGTGGCAGGCCCTCGGCGAACTGACCGAAGCCCTTCGCGAAGACCAGGTGGAAGAGCGCTTCCTTGCTCTCCACGTAGGTGAACACGCTCCCGGACGACAGCCCTGCTTCGGCGGCCACATCCGCCATCCGCGTCCGGCGGTAGCCGAGCTTGCCGAACACGCGGGTTGCCGCGTCGGCCACCTCCGTCAACCGTTCTGCGGGGGGCGTCCGGACCATTACTCGATGATGAACTGAATGAGTCAGTCAGTCAATAGTCGATCGGACCCAGGGCCGGGTATGGCGAACGTTCGGCTCCAACCCGTCCCTACAAGTTCCATGTCCATCTTTGCCTACGGCGCCCAATGCGCGAGCTGCCTAGGCAAACTGGGGGTAGAGCCCCGACACACCTTTTGCCAGGAGGCCCTGAACCGACGCGCTGATTTCGTCGGCCAGGATCTCGGGGTTTCCCTTCTCGATGCCGTCGAGTGCGATCCGGGCTACGTCGGCCGGGTCGCTCTTGGGATCCGTGATGCCGGCGGTCATGTCGGTGTCCATATAGCCGACGTGCAGCGCGCTCACTTTGGTGCCCTGGCTGGCGAGCTCTTGACGAAGGGCATTGGTCATCGACCACGCGGCTGACTTGGCGGCACAGTATGCGCCGGACGCAGGGAAATTGATCCACGCCAGAACCGAGAGGATGTTGAGGACCGCGCTCCCGTCGGCTTGGGCGAGCTGGGGAGCGAAGGCACGGGTCACGAGGAGCGAACCGAAGTAGTGCGTGTCCATCTCCATCCGGATGTCTCCGATCGGGCCGGCCAGGAGGGAGCACCGGGTCGAGGATCCCGCGTTGTTTATGAGGATGGAGACGCCACGTGCCGCGTCTGCAGCCCTGGCGATCGATGCTTCATCGGTGACATCGAGCTGGATCGGTTTTACGCCGTCCAGGTCCACCGAGTCGGGGTTGCGCGCCGCAGCGTACACAACGGCTCCTCGATCGCGTAGCTGTTGGGCCAAGTGTCTGCCGAGTCCGCGGTTGGCGCCGGTGACGAGAGCGATTCGTCCGTCAATATCCATGATGGTTGCCTCCTTTGAAGGGTTCGATGTGTCAGACAATTGAGGGTTGAACGGATGTGCCGTTGACTGTCAACTCGCGTGAGTGGTCACAGGTCCCGGAGCAACTGCGGCGTCGAAGATCAGACACGTCGTGGTGGCGTGCGCGAACAGGGTGCCTCCCGGACCGACAAGGCGACCCGACGCTGTGGCGACGCGACGGCCTGCGCTGAGCACCGCTCCCATCGCCGTCACTTTCGGCGTGTCCACGGTGAGCGCCTTGACGAAGTTGACCGTGAGCTCGAGGGTCGTATAGGCCCGCCCGGCGGGCAAGGTCGAGTGCACGGCGCAACCCATTGCTGAGTCGAGCAGCGTCGCGAAGATGCCGCCGTGGACCGAACCGATCGGGTTGTAGAGATGCTCTCCCACGTCCAGGCCGAACGCGACCTGGCCCGGGTCGATGCGGTCAATGGCCATGCCGAGCAGAGCGGCGACCGGCGGTCGGGGGATGGTGCCGTCGGCCACCGCCCGCAGGTAGTCCAGTCCGCTCATCTCGAGCGCGAGAGCGGCACCGACCAGCGGGTCCTGCCACGTCACTTCCCGGTGTCGGCCGTGTTCCACGCCCGAAGGTCGCTGCGCCACTTCTGTGAGTTCTGTCACGAAACTAACTCTAAACTATTGAGTTCTATAACGCAACCCACTACGGTCCAGAAGGTGGAACGCAAGAGCTTTTCCGACATGCACTGTTCCGTGGCCCAGTGCCTCGAGGTGGTGGGCGAGTGGTGGTCGATGCTGATCGTGCGCGACGCCTTTCTCGGAGTGACCCGGTTCGATCAGTTCCAAGAGCGCCTCGGGATCTCTCGCAACGTGCTGAACCAGCGTCTTGCCCACCTCGTCACGACCGGAGTGCTCGAGCGGACGCCCTATAGCGAGCGACCCCTGCGCCATGACTACCGCCTCACCCCAAAGGGCCGGGACCTGTGGCCCGTGCTGACTGCCATGCGGCAGTGGGGGGACACCCACGCAGCGCCGGACGGCCCGCCGTTGGTGCTCGTCCATCGCGCCTGTGGGCAGGTGGTCGACGCGGTGATGACGTGCTCCTCGTGCGGGGAGCCGATCGCGGCCACCGACGTCAGGGCACGGCGCGGACCCGGAGCCGTCGAGGACCTGATCGCCTCACAGCGAGCTGGTTCGCTCCGAGGAGCGGCCGGGGAAGCGCTCACCTCGAGCGACGCCGGCACAGCCTGATGTAAGGAGGACCAGCGATGACCGACGAGCCGGATGGCATCCGCGTGGCGACACTGACGATCGCCGGGCAGATCGTGGCGGGCACCGCCTTCGATCCCGAGAACATCGCAAAGCGCTATTGGGAGGTCGTCCATTCCGATGGTCCCTGGGAGTCGGAGTTCCGCTTTACCGGCGAATAGGGCTGTGGGTAGAGGCCGACCTTCGGGTTATGAGTGGTCGATCATCCGTTCCCGGAATTTCGAGCGGTCACGCCTTGGTGCACTAGCCGGCGACCGTGGTCGCAGCCGTTGACATGGTTATGAAGTCACGCGCCCATGCCGGATTGAAGAAGGTCGCGGCGTTCTGCACACTGTTGGGCTGGAGACTGCTCCCGTTCGACGGCGCGGCCAGCCCGTTCGGCGTCGACGCTGCGTAGGTGGCGAAGACGGGCCAATTTGGGTTGATGTCCAGCTCCATGCCTCGGATGACCCCCGCTTGCGTGAGCAGCTGGGCGAGTTGCAACGGTGTCAGATCGGGCCCGGCGGTGTACACGAGAGCGCCGTCTGCCGTGACGCCCGCACCCGATCGCCACTGGTTCTCAATCCCTGGGACCGTCGAGGAGCACGAGGTGGCACCACACGTGTCTCCCCAGGCCTGCCAGTTGGGGCCGGTCGCCTGGGCCGTCGGTTGACCGTCCGCAACGAGCGGAACCAGGTTCTGCCGGACGGCGACCACCTCGGGTGTCATGGACACGTCGGTGCCCCATGCGCCGACGCTCACCGACCCGTTGGCGGAAATCACGAGTGATGCCGCTCCGGCCACCAAGGGGACGACGGTGCGGCCCTCCGTGTAATAGCCGCCCTGGGCGGCGCTCATCATGAAGCCTCCGTTGAAGGCAGCGACCAGCGTCGCGGCCTGCGCGGGTTGGACCGGTGCGGTGAACTCGTATGGGCCACCGCCGGGGCTCTTGGAGCCCGAGTACAGCGTTGCCGAGAGGAGGTGGGTGTCCATCCAAGCGATCCCTGCCGCCTCGGTGCCGCCGGGGGGTACCAGCGCCGTCTCGTAGACGGCCGGAATGCCGCTCACTGAGCGCCCCGCGGCGCTCCAGCTGCCTTCGCCCTCCGGTGCCGGCGAGGTGAATGGAATCAATGACGCCGGCGCCGGGAGGGGGACCGGCGTCTTCGGGGCCTGTGACGTCGAGGTGGTCGGGGCGACAGTCGTGGTCGTCGTCGTGCGGGGCACAGGGAGCGAACCTGCGCCTGACCGGCCCGACGACGTCGCCTGAGCGGCGCGGGGGGTCGACGTGCCGTTGGTGCACGCGGCGAGGACCAGGGCGAAGCAGAGCACGAGACCGGTCGCCAGCGCCCGTTGTGCGCCGCCGTGGTCACCAAGGGACATGCTCAGCGGTTGCTTCTCACATGCGCGGAGCGTGCGTAGAAGCCCCGGAAGTCTGGCCCCGCGGCGGCGGCAAGAACTGCTCAATCGCCTGGGCCAGGCCACCCGCGATCACTTCCTGGCCCGATGGGCTGGCGGCGTGGGAGCCCTCGAAGGGGTCGGTGATGAAGAGGGGCTCGATGAGCGCCCCCGGCATCTGGCTCGGCGTGGTGAACCATCCGGGATCGGCCGGACCGAGCAACAGCAGATGCCCGTAGTCGGCGCCGGCGGTGCTGAGCGCCGGGCCGCCGAGCTGGCTGTCATCGACCACCCCGAGGTTCGGGATCCCCCAGCCTTGCGCGTTCATGGCACCGAGGACGTCGTTCTGGATCAGCGTCGCGAGGCGGAAGTTCTGTCCCGAGAAGGATCGGGCGGTGTCGTACCCCGTCACGCTGCCGGCGTCGTACGAGGAGCCTCCGGCGTCGAAGTAGATGCCGACGAGGACGTTCGCCTTGGCCGTGTTGGCGCAGATGTCGCGGGCCGCCACGTCGTCGTGCACGCCCTGCACCGTGAACAGGCCTCCCGACACATCGCCAGGCTGGGGACGGATCACCGTCTCGGCCTCCGTTCGCGACACCACCACCGTGAACCCCTTTGATCGGAGCTGCTTCATCGTGTCGAGCTCGACCGGAAGCGTCTCGTCGGCTTCGTAAATGGTCTGGCCCGACGCGGTCTCGCCCACGCCCCCCGGGTCGAGGCCGCCGTGGCCGGCATCGAGGAAGACGGTCAGGTGGCGGTCACCCGACGTCGGGGTGAACTCGACGCATGCGCCGGATTCGAAGTACCTGGCGTCGATGGCGCGGCCTGCCGCGACACGCCGCAAAACAGACGCCCGGAGCTTGTGCTCGGACGCGAACGAGGGCTGTGACACGAGTACCACTGCCGCCGCCGCGATGACAAGCGCGAGCGCGGAGGGCCGACGCTTCCGCAGCGGGCGCTCAGCCAGCCCGGTGCTGTCGGGCACAACCCGGGTGCACATACGATTTCACCATAGAGAGTGGGCCTGAAGATTTGATGACGCGAGATGCGCACCCAGCGCCGATGGGAGCCGATGGGAGCCGATGGGGAAGGGGCCGAAGGGAAGGAGCCGATCCTCTTCGAAGGCTTCGTTCGCTCGATGACAGGATCGCGGAACCTGGGATCGCCCGGAAATGCCCCTCCGCTGACAGGCCGAAGAGGATCCAGTCCTTGCCGGTGGAAGACTCGCCGGCGATGCTCATCAGGGCTCGCGTGATCGTCGCCATGCTTGCGGCACCGTGAAGGAGGGACTTCTGTCCGCACGTCTTCGAGTACGCGTCCTCATCGGTTCGATCGGCCTTGCTGCAGTGGCCGCTGGGCTGATGGCCACCCCGCACAGCTCCGTTGGCGTCGAAGGCGGCTCGACGTCACGCGTGCAGGCGTCTGGATCAACTCGCTCGTGCCCCTGGGTCAGCGATGCGGTCCACCATCGTGGAAGTCCGTCGAAACTTGCCTCCGAGGTTGTCGCCAAAATGACGCTTTCGGAGAAGGCTGGCTTTCTCAGCCTGCGCACCCGCGGCGCGACGGAGAACATCAACGTTGGTGTCCCGTCCCTGTGTATTCCTCCCCTCACGCTCTCCGACGGACCCAACGGAGTTGCGAACAAGGTTGCGGGCGTCACCCAACTTCCGGCGGCGATTGACGTGGCGGCCAGTTTCAATCCCGCGGTCGCGCAGGCCACCGGCCAGGTTCTGGGCGCCGAAGCCCGCGCAAAGGGATTTGACGTCGCCCAAGGACCCGAGCTCAACCTGGCTCGGGTACCACAGAGTGGACGGATTTTCGAAACCTTCGGAGAGGATCCCTATCTGACATCGGTTCTCGGCGTGGCCAATATCGTCGGGATCCAGTCGGCCGGCGTCATGGCGAATGCCAAGCACTTCACCGGCTACACCCAGGAGACGGCGCGGGTCCGACTCGACCAGGTTGTTCCCCTGCGCGCCCTGGCCGAGCTCTACGACGCACCGTTCGCCGCGGCAGTGACGCAAGCGCATGTGGCTTCTCTCATGTGCTCCTACGGATCACTCAACGGCGTCAATGATTGCTCGGATCCCTATGTCTATTCGACGCTCCGGACCTGGGGTTTTACCGGTTTCGTGCGCTCCGACCTGCAGGCCGTCGGTCACATGGCTCGAGCATTTGCTGCAGGGCTGTCGCTCATCAAACCCGGATCGGTCAAGGCACTGGTCAGCCTCGTCGAAGCGAGGACGTTGCCGGTTGCCGACCTCAATCGCGCCGTCGTGTCCGTGCTCTCGCGAATGTTCGCCTACGGGATGATCGCCCGTCCGCTCAAAGGCACTCTGGCAACGCCGGCGACTTCACCCTCCCACACGGCAGTGGCCCTGACAGCGGCGGAGTCAGGCGTGGTGCTCCTCAAGAATGTGGGCGGCAACCTACCGCTCCCGGCAGACGTGCGGACCGTCGCAGTCGTCGGGTCGGCCGGCTCGACGAGTCCAGCGACGACGGGTGGAGGAAGCTCACGGGTCAAGGCGCCCTTCGTGGTGACGCCCCTCGCAGCCCTTCGTCGGTCTCTCGGCAAGCACGTGCGCGTCAGCTACAGTCCGGGTGGTCCCGCCTCGGTGGACCTCGATCAGCTCAGCGACGCGGACATCCTGAGCGGGACACCGCTGCCCGTCGAAACACCCACATCGGTCACCGGTGAGCCGGGCAAGGCGGACCTCTCGATCGACTCTTCATCGAACGTCTCTGCCGCCATCGCCACGGCGTCGCATCCAGGGTCCGGTGAAGGGTGGAGCCATTGGCGAATCGTCCTCCGGGCCCACAACACCGGGATCTACGAAGTCTCCATGCAGCAGATCGGCGACACCTGGCTGTACATCAATGGCCACCAGCTCCTGGCGTCGGAGGGACTCCATGCCCGCTCCACGTGGGCCACCACCGTGTCACTCGTAGGTGGCCGCAGCTATGTCTTCTCGGCGAAGTGGTTCTCCGTAGCCCACCACAGCTCTCCCCAATTCGGCATCGTCGACACCACGCCCCAGATCAATGCGGCCGTCTCTGCAGCGCGCAAGGCTCAGGTTGCCATTGTCTTCGCCGGTGATCTCTCCGCCGAGGGCGCAGACCAGCCCGACCTCAGTCTGAGCGGCAATTCGAACGCACGAATTTTAGCGGTTGCGTCGGCCAACCCGAACACGATCGTCGTACTCAATACAGGCGGGGCCGTCCTCATGCCCTGGCTGAACAAGGTCGCTGGTGTCCTCGAGGCGTGGTATCCCGGCGAAGAAGACGGCAACGCGATCGCTGCAGTCCTCACGGGAGCCGTCGATCCGTCTGGTCGGCTGCCGATCACGTTTCCCGCGAGTGAGTCGGCCCAACCCGTGTCGCAGAGCAGCCAATTCCCCGGTGTTGCATCTGTCGTGAACTATGGCTCGGGACTCGACGTCGGCTACCGGTGGTATCAGGCCAATCACATCATTCCCCTCTTCCCGTTCGGATTCGGGCTCGGCTACACGACATTCGACCTCTCCAACCCGACATTGCAGGACACCCGCGCCGGGTTCGTGGTCCACGTCACCGTGCAGAACACGGGATCACGGTCGGGAGCCGACGTCGTCCAGGCCTACGTTCGCTACCCGCCGTCAACGGGAGAGCCTCCTGAACAACTACGAGGGTTGGCCCGGGTCGCACTCGCACCGTCGGCATCGCACACCGTGACGCTGGTCATTCCGCCGAGCGCATTCGAGATCTCTTCCGGGACTTCGTTCGAGACCGTGCCAGGCCAGTACGAGATCGACATCGGTCAGTCGTCGACCGACCTACCCATCCACCTTTCGGTCACCCTTCCCTGACATCGCCCGCCGACGAGAGCAGTAGACGCCAGCGAGAGGTGGTTCGGTGAGATGACACCCACCCGGGCCGCACCGGCAACCAGTACGCGAAGAGCCGTTAGTTCGAGAATCCCGTCATCAGGACCCTCGTGGGGACCCGTGCCGCACAGGCTCAGGCGGCGAAGGGCACCTTCATGACGGTGGCCAGGTTGCCTCCCATGACCTTGGCCACGTCCTCGTGGGGCAGGCCGTCGAGCTCCTTCACGTAGCTCAACGGCTCGGCCATGCCCTCGATGTGCGGGTAGTCGGATCCGAAGACGACATTGTCCGCGCCGATCAGGTCGATCAGGCCGATGGGGTCGTCCTCGTGGAACGGGTGGACCCAGATGTTGCGCTTGAGCACCATCAGCGGGTCCTCGTCGTAGAGGGCGGGCTCGCGCTCGTAGGAGTGGGTGAGCGCCTCGACGATCGGGCGAACCCAGGCAGAGCCGTTCTCGACCGGCAAGATCCGCAGCGTCGGGTGCCGCGTGAGCATGCCGTGCCCGATGAGCGAGGCCACGGTGTCGAAGATGCCGCGGCTCTGGGAGTGTGCGATGTCCGCGAAGGCACTCTTGCTCCCCGAGAACGGGAGGAGTTCGCCGTCGCGCCGCCCTTCCCACTGGTTGTAGTAGCGGATCAGGCCGTCGTCCGACGCGTGCATGCCGACCGCGACGTCGAACTCGGCGACCTTGTCCCAGAAGGGGTCGAACTCGGGGAGCGCGAACGAGCGGCGGCCGTCGTAGCCCGGAACCGGTGCCGGGCGGATCAGGACGATCTTGGCGCCGCGTTCGACTACCCACTCGAGCTCCTTGATCGCCTCGGCGACGATCGGGAGCGTGATGACCGGCGTCGGGAAGATGCGGCCCTCGTAGTTGAAGGTCCAGTGCTCGTGCATCCACTGGTTCAGCGCGTGCACGACGACGTGGGTCGCCTTCGGGTCGTCGAACAGGCGCTCCTCGAGCAGGCTGGCCAGCGTGGGCCACATCAGCGCGCGGTCGAGGCCGAGCTCGTCCATGATCTTGAGGCGCGGTTCAGGGGAGAAGAAGCCCTCGGGTGAACGCATTGCCTCGCCGATCATCTCGCGGCGGGACTTGCCCTCGGGGTTGCCCTCCTTGAAGTAGGCCTCTTGTGCACCGGGCCGGCCCACCACCTCGAAGGTCGGGTTGGGGATGTAGTCCGAGATCACGTTGCGGACCGCGATCTTGGTGCGGCCGTTGACCTGGACGTACTTGATGAGGCCCTCGTACTGCTTGGGGAGGAACTTGGTGAACGCGTCCGTCGTCTCGTACATGTGATTGTCCGCGTCGAAGACGGGGAAATCGACGGCGATGTTGGTCATGGCTACCTCCGGGCAGACGGCGATTCGAGGGTTTTGACTTCGACGTCAATATTATACGCCTGGCCCGGGTGGAGGCAAATTCCCACTCGACCACCTCGATCTGCAGCCGGCTGGTGCGCTCGGACCAGGAGCCCGACCAGGGTCTCGCAACGGCCGCTTGCGCCGGCGGGACCACAGCACCGCCCCACCCAGCAACACGACCCCGAGCAGCGCGAGAAGGACCGTGAGCGGTGCCTCGGGCAGCACCGGCGGGGGCGAGCCCGGATCGTAGGAGTACGTCACGGTCCGTCCGTTCGGGCCGGTAATGGAGTCGAGCGCCCCGTCGGCGTCGTAGGCGTAGCGCACGACGTTGCCGCGGGATCGGTCACGGTGGACACCGAATCGGTGCTCCCGTCGTAGCTGTAGGTCGTGGTGTGGCCGAGCGGATCCTGCACGCCGGTCATCCGATCGAGTCCGTCATAGGTGTAGGTGACCGTGTTGCCGAGCGGGTCGGTGACCGAGGTGACGTCGCCGGCCGCGTCGTAGCCGTAGGTGGCGGTGCGCGTTCCGTCCGGGTCGGTCACGGAGTCGATGGCGCCCCGGGAGTCGTAGTCGTAGCTCGTGACGTTGCCGAGGTTGTCGGTGGTGGAGGTCTGGCGGTTGAGACCGTCGTACTGGTAGGTCGTGACCTTGCCCAACGGGTCGGTCACCGAGTCCAGTCGCCAATTGCTCCCCGTCTCGTCGTAGACGAATTTCGTCGTCCCGCCGAGCGGGTCGGTGACCTGGCTCAGGTCGCCGCTCGCCGGGTCGTAGGCGAACGTGGCCGTCCCTCCGTCGGGTGGCGTCTCGCTCACCAGCCGGTTCTGCGCGTCGTAGCTGTAGCGCGTGACGTTGCCGAGCGGGTCGGTGACCGAGGCCAGTCGGCCACCGGCGTCGTAGCCGACCACGATCGGATGGTCGGGGTCGCCCTCCAGGAAGTCGATGACGACCTCGCGGCCCACGCTGTCGTAGTGGAGCGTGGCGAGGTTGATGCCGCCAGGGCCGCCGATGGTGCCGGGGAGCTCGCCGCTCCCGGTGGCCAACACGTTCCCGTCATGGTCGTAGACGGTGACCGCTCCGTTGTCGGCGAGCAGTATCCCGCCTCCGGAAAGTGGATCGCACTCGTAGCAATTCACGTTGGCCATTGAGGGGAGGCTGATCCAGGCGAACGCCGAGCCGCCGAGGGTGAGCACGCCGCCGATGCCGAGCTGCCCCCCCTGCTCGGCCGTCCCGGTGCCGAACCCGCCGCCGTCGTAGATCGCTCCGCCGAAGCCGGCACCTCCGCTGCCGGTGCCGGCACTGCCCGGGGAGCCGGCGAGGATCCCCCCGCCGAGCAGCGAGCCGCCCCCGAAGCCCTCCCCGCCGCCGTTGAACAGCGGGCCGCCGAGTCCCTCGGACTGCCCGACGCCGACGCCCCCGCCGGAGACGCCGCCCCCAAGCGTGAGCACGCCGCTGCCTGCCAGGTTGCTCCCGGCGTTGATCACGCCGCTGCCCTGCAGGGTGCCCCCGGACAACCCGGCGTTGCAGCTGGGAGCCACGAGACCGGGCGCGGACGGGCCGCAGTTGAGCATGCCGCCGCTCTGGAACAGGACGCCGTTGTTGTCGTCACCCCAGTTGATGCTCACCGTCGGGCCGCCCGACGCAACCACCTGGACCACCCGCCCGTCGCCGTCGTAGCTGTAGGTCGTGCTGGTGGTGCCGTCGGAGAGCTCGGTCAGGTTGCCGGCGGCGTCGTAGCTGTACTGCGTCGTCGTCGGCGGCCCGCTGGCCGTGCCCGACGAGCTCGCCGTCAGCTCGTCGCCGTGGGCCGCGTCGTACTGGTAGGTCGTCGTCACGCCGCCCGGCAGGGCGATGGTGTCCAACAGACCGCTGTTGGAGTCGTAGCTGTAGTTCGCCGTACCGGCGGCGTCGGTCACCGACGCCAGGGTCCCGTCGGCGTCGTAGGTGTAGCTGCCGGATCCGCCGGGACCGGCGATGCCCGTGAGGTTCCCGTCCGCGTCGTAGCTCAGTGCCGTGGCCGTCGGATCGGCGGCGGGGCCGTAGTCGGTGAGACGGCCGTCTGCGTCGTAGCCGAGCATGGTCGGCGAGCCGCTCGGGCCGGCACTGATCAGGTGGTGGCTGCCCTGGTCGTGGGTGAAGTAGTAGTAGATCCCGCCGTCCTCGAGGGATGCGACTTGATAGTCGGCGGCGTCGTAGGCGACCGTCACCGCGACGCCGTCGCCGACGACCGTGAGGAGGTTCCCGTCGCCGTCGTAGCTGAAGGTGACTGCGTTGCCACCCATCGCCGTACCAGGGCCCGTGTCGAGAAGCTCGGTCAACTGGTCGTCGGCGTTGTAGGTGAACGTCGCCGTGTCGGTGCCGTCGCCGATGCTCGTCACGCCGCAACTGGCGCACAGCGGCAGTTCGACGGCCGTCGGGTCGAAGTCGACGACCTGCCCGTGCAGGTTGATCGTGACGACCGACCCGTCATTGAGCGGTATGTGCACCCTCCCGTCGCCGTTGAGGAACACGACGACGTGTGATGTGTCGTATTGGCAGGTCGTCGAGACCGGACGCAGCGGCGGGGCACCGAGGTTCGGATCGAGCTGCGGCAGGGTCGTGGTCGGGACGTTCGGGCATGTCATCCCCACGACCGGCGCCTGCGAGCCCCCGGTAGCCCCGGAGGTGCCTGGGGCGGCTGTGAGGCAGATGGAAACGGTGAGCCCGCCGGCGAACGTCATCAGGGCGGCGATCCGTGCAGCATGGCTGCGAATGCCCATTGCCTCCCCTTTCGAGCGATCCGCTCTCGGCACCGTGGGGTTACGATGACGGCGGCTACGCCTCCCGGTGACCTCTGTCCTTCCAACGAATGACGGCGACGCGGAACTCTCGGGTCGCGCCCGGCACCGCTCCCTGCCCTGCTTGATTTCGCATGCTGACACCATGCCGAGACTGCGACAAGGGACGTTGCGTGACGCCGTGGTGAATTCTTGCTGGCCCTCGCGCGAACGACGTCGAGGCGACAGCGCCGGAAGCTTTCGGACGCTGTCCTCCGGTGCACTCACGAGATCGAACGGGCGGCCCTGATGGCGCCACCGTCGACAACCATGGCTGCTGGTAGACAGGAGATTCATGAAGGAGGGGACCCGTGGATCGTGAGTTCGGCGTGACCGCAGGCACGTGACCGAGCCGGCAGGCCCGCTGCGGGGAATGCGGGTGCTCGATCTGAGCTGGGGCGTGGCGGGACCCGTCGGTGTCCTGCTTCTCGCGGAGCTCGGTGCCGATGTCATCAAGGTCGAGCCGCCGGGTGGAGATCCCTTTCGGAGTCAGCCCGGCTACCACGTCTGGAATCGCAGCCGGAGGTCGGTGGTGCTCGACCTCAAGGCGGACGAGGGCCGGGAAGTGTTCCTGCGGCTCTGCCGGAGTGCCGATGTGCTGGTGGAGACATTCAGCCCCGGCACGATGGACCGGTTGGGACTCTCCTACGCGGACCTCTCACCGCTGCTTCCCCGCTTGGTCTTCTGCTCGGTGCCGGCCTATCCGCCCGGGCACCGCTTCGCCGGCCGACCCGGTTGGGACGCCACGGTCCAGGCCCGCTCCGGCATGCAGAGCGAGCAGCCCGGCTGGCGACCTGGACCCGTCTACCTCCACTTTCCCGCCCCGAGCATGGCCGCCTGCTTCCTCCTGGCGGCGGGCGTGCTCTCGGCTCTGATCTCCCGCGAGGCGACCGGGCACGGGCAGCACGTCCAGACGTCGCTCTACCAGGGCGTCCTCGCGTACACCACGCAGATCTGGCAGGAGCACGAACGAGCGCCCGCAGGCTTTCACAAGACGATGGCGAAGACGTATCCGCCCGGCATCCATCAGACGTCCCTCTTCGAGTGTGCCGGCGGCGAGTGGATCCACGCCGCGACGATGACCGGACTCACCCCGACGCGCACGCCCGAGGAGATCCTGGGGCTGGACCCGGTGGACCCGCGTGCGCTGTACGCCGACCCCGAGTTGCGCGCTCGCCACGAGGCCCGGCTCCGTGCCGCCTACCTGCAGCGGCGCCGCGCTGAGCTCATCGAGGAATTCCACGAGGCCGGTCTTGGCGCCGAAGCGGTGGGACCGATGGTCGAGGTCTTCTCCCATCCACAGTTCGTGGCGAACGGGATGGCGGCAACCGTCGAGGATCCCGAGCTGGGGCCCACCACACAGGTTGGGGTACCGGCCGTGTTGCGCGGTACACCGGGAGCGATCCAGGGTGGTCAGCCCCGCGCCGGGGCGCACAGCCGCGAGGTGTTGGCGGAGGCGGAATATTCCGCGGCCGAGATCGACCGTCTGCTCGAAGCCGGGATCGTGGAGGACGTGTCGTGGGCCCGTTGACCGGTGTGGTCGTCCTCGACCTCGGCCAGTATCTCGCCGGGCCCTTCGGTCCGATGGTCCTGGCGGACCTGGGGGCCGAGGTCATCAAGGTGGAGCCCGTACGCGGCGACAGCATGCGGATGGCCGGGATGCCCTTCCTCGGGTGCCAGCGCGGCAAGCTCGATTTTGCCGTCGATCTCAAGGCCCCCGAGGGGCTCGAAGCGGTCATGCGCCTGGCCGAGCTCGCCGATGTGGTGCACCACAACATGACCAAAGGAACCGCAGCACGCCTGGGAATCGACTACGAATCTCTCAAGGCGCGCAACCCCGACCTCGTCCACTGCAACACGTACGCCTACGGTGCTGAGGGACCACTGTCGGAGTCCGGCGGCCTCGACCCGCTCTACCAGGCCGCGTGCGGCCTCGAGTTCGAGGCGGGTCCGGTGGCGGGAGGCAACCCGCCCCTGTATCTCCGCTTCGGGATGACCGACACGGCCAACGCGATGGTGTCGGTGGTCGGGGTGCTCGCCGCCCTGTACCACCAACGTCGTACCGGCGAGGGACAGGACCTCTGGACGTCGCTCCTCAACGGTGCGGCCGTGTTCGGTTCCGACGTGTTCCTTGTCGAGGGGCAGCCCGGCCCGGTTCGTCCCGGTCTCGACCGCAACCAGGTGGGTGTCTCGCCGTGCTGCCGCCTGTACGAGACGCAGGAGGGGTGGCTCCAAGTCGCGGCCTTCGCCTCGGGTCAATGGGCAAGGCTCTGCCATGTGCTGGGCCGACCCGACCTCGAGCGTCACGAGACGTTCGAGGCGCGGGTGACGGCCAGAGTGGAGATCGAGTCGGTGCTCGAACCGATCTTCCTCACGCGGACGGCAGTGGCCTGGTTCCACCATCTCGCTGAAGCGGGTGTGGACGCGGAGGTCTCCGTCGACACCAACGACGGAGAGGCCGTGCTCCATGACGCCGACAACGAGCGTCTCGGCCTGGTGGCGGAGTATCCCCATCCGATCCTCGGGCAGCTACGCCAGTTCGGCACATTGATCGACTTCTCGGAGTCTCCGACCGGTCCCTACGGTCCTCCACCCCTCGTGGGAGAGCACACGCGACGCATCATGGAGCGCCTCGGCTACTCGAGCGAGGAGATCGAGGAGCTGTTGTCCCGGGGAATCGTCTACGAGTCAACGGAGGACTATCGCTGGGCGCTGTGACCGTCGTCGCGTTCGGGGCCATGCCGCAGCGATGGAGCGTCCGGACGCCGATCGCGGAGAAGCCGTCACCCGGGAGCGCCGCGTCGATCACGATCTGCCCAGGTTGCAACGGACTTCGCAGGTCACCCGGACGGGTGGTCGGAAGGCACCGCTACTTTGGCAATCTATTGAGACAGCGTGGGTGACGGGGGTTTCGGATGGCGCCTCCGTGCTACTGGAGACTTGGAGCACAAGATGAACTTTCAGGGTGTCGTGATGAACGTGGCTGATCTCGACCGATCGATCGACTTCTACCGCGAGGTGCTTGGTTTTGCGCTGCTGTCCAAGCAGGAACAGTTGGCGGCGGTGAGTGCTCCAGGGAGCGACCGAACTCAGGTCATCGTGCTACGAGAGCTGGGGCGTGGTGCCGTCGGAGGAGCCGGCCACATCGGGCTGCGGGCCTTCGTATTGGAAATCGAGTCAGCCGATCAGCTGGAGCGGATCGCGAGCGATTTGGACTCTCGGAGACTCCTGGTCAGCCGGCGTGAGCACGCGGAGTGGACGGCAGTGGTAGGCCGCGACCCGGACGGGGTGGCCATCGTCGTGGCCTGGCACCCCGGCGGGGGGCGGATTCCCGAGGCCAGCTGGCGGGCGCTCGACGATTTTCTCTACGGAATTAGCGAGTAGGCGAACTGAGAGGACCTTTGATGGCATCCGCCCCTGCGAGCAGGAGCGTGGCGCGCGAGCATGGCGTCTCGAAGGTGGTGCAAGCGCCATGTCCATGATCGACTACGACGCGAGGCCGGTGACTCCTCAGGTCCTGCTGGTCGGGCACCGGGCGTCCTCCGTCGGTTACAGCATCCGCGATTTTCTCAGCCGCAATGGCGTCCCCTACGAGTGGGTCGACCTCGAGGACACGGCGCGGGTCGGAGCGTTACTGCCCGCAGGGGAGTGGGGTGAGGGGCAGCTGCCTGTCTGTGTCCTCCCCGACGGAGCACAGCTCGCTCCGGCCACGCTCGAGGGTGTGGCAACAGGGCTGGGGATGGTGTCGGCCCCATTGCTCTCCGAATACGACCTCACGATCGTGGGCGCCGGACCGGCCGGCCTGGCCGCGGCGGTCTATGCCGCATCCGAGGGTCTGCGCGCCGCGACCATCGAAGCGGTGGCGCCAGGGGGTCAGGCTGGGACGACCTCCATGATCGAGAACTATCTCGGATTCCCGCAGGGGATCAGCGGAAGCGAGTTGGCGACGCGGGCAACTGCCCAGGCGAAGAGATTCGGCGCCGAAATTCTCCTCGCTCGGCGTCTCGCCGATGTCACCCGGGACGGCCCGGCCTATGTCGCCCACCTCTCCGACGGTACGAACCTGCGGACGCGGGCCATGCTCGTGGCAAGCGGCGTCGACTGGCGTCGTCTCGATGTTCCGGGCATCGATGAGCTCCTGGGCTCCGGTGTGTACTACGGCGCCGGCCCGAGCGAGGCGGTCACCTGCAGCGGGTGCCGGGTGGTCATCGTGGGCGGAGGGAACTCGGCCGGCCAGGCGGTCGTCCGCTTCTCGCGCTACGCCACGCAGGTGACCTTGCTCGTCCGGGGTAGCTCGCTCCAGGCGTCGATGTCCCAGTACTTGATCACCCAGGTGATGGCATTGGAAAACGTCGAGGTTCGGACCAATACCGAAGTGGTCGGTCTCGAGTCGGATGCGCGTCTGCGGGCCCTCACCGTCTCGTCGGGAGGCGCCAGCACTCGATTGCCGGCCGATGCGCTCTTCGTGTGCATCGGAGGGGTGCCGCGCAGCCAGGGGGCGGCCAACGTGGGAGTGGCTCTCGACGACGCCGGATACGTGCGTACGGGGGCAGGGCTCAGCTCGTCACCCGGCGCCCTCGACGAGTGGTCGTTGTCCCGCCAGCCCCTGCCTCTCGAAACGAGCTTGCCGGGGCTCTTCGCTGCCGGCGATGTCAGGAGCGGGTCGATCAAGCGCTGCGCGGCCGCCATAGGCGAGGGGTCCATGGCCGTTTCGTTGGTCCACCAGCGCCTCGCCGAAGTCGGCGGTGAGTGACGTGGAGACGCCGCCGGCCGCAGGGCCACCCGGGGATCCCTCGGCGGCGGGACCCGGCAAGGAGGCGGAGGCGAAGTTCTCTCGAGTGGCGACACGAGAGCAGATCCGCGCCGTGGCGAGCGCCCTCGAAGGTAACGGCATCACGTGCGTCGTGGTCGACTCGGCCGAGGAGGCGAGAAAGGTCGTGCAATCCACCCTCCCGGTGGGCGCCGAGGTCTACAACAACACCTCCCGCACGCTCGAAGTCATCGGCGTCGCCGAGGACATCGAACGATCCGGTCTGTACCAGCCGCTTCGCCCTCGTCTCTACCAGATGGATCGCGAGATGCAGGGTCGTGAGATGCGGCAGCTGTCGGCTTCGCCCGACTGGGTCGTCGGGAGCGTCCACGCGCTGACGGAGGACGGTTCACTCCTCATCGCGTCCGCCAGCGGAAGCCAGCTCGGTCCGATCGCTTCCGGAGCGGGTCACGTCCTCCTCGTCGTTGGCGCGCAGAAGATCGTTCCCGATCTCGAGACGGGACTGCAACGCATCGACGACTACTGCTTCCCTCTCGAGGATCGGCGGGCCAGGCTGGCCTACGGCGTCCCCAGCGGGGTCAACAACGTTCTGATCATCAACAAGGCGATCACCCCCGGTCGGATCATCGCAATCCTGGTGAACGAGCCGCTCGGGTTCTGATCCTCCCTTTGATCCCTGCCGGTCGGACGGCCGGTGTCGTCGCCGACCCGCGTCGTCGAGGTCGAGGTTCCCGCTATAAGTAATGAAGTAATTCTGTAATGAGGACTCGATGACTGACACCCTTGCCCGTTCACCCGAACCGGAGCTCGCGGCACTCGACGCGTACTCCCAGGTCGTCGTGTCCGTCGCCGACCAACTGACTCCTCGGGTCGCTGCACTGGGGGTGACCCAGCGCCGCCGCGACGGGAGGCTGGCTGCGGGCGCAGGCTCGGCGGTCGTGTTCACCAACGACGGCTTCCTGCTCACCAATGCACACGTGGTCGGAACGGCGGAGGCCGGTCAGGCTGCCTTCGCCGACGGCACCACCGTCCCGTTCCGCGTGGTCGGCAGCGACCCCTTGTCCGACCTGGCCGTGGTCCGGGCCGACGGCGCCACCCCGGCGCCGGCGCGGTTGGGTGAGGCCTCGCAGCTCAGAGTGGGACAACTGGTCGTCGCGGTCGGCAACCCCCTCGGATTGGCCGGCACGATCACGGCCGGCGTCGTCAGTGCCCTGGGCCGCTCACTGCCGACTCGAGCAGGCGAGACGACGCGCATCGTCGACGACGTCATTCAGACCGACGCCGCGCTGAACCCGGGGAACTCGGGCGGGGCACTTGTCGTGGCCTCGGGCGAGGTCGTGGGCATCAACACCGCAGTTGCGGGGGTCGGGGTCGGCCTGGCCATCCCCATCAACGGGATCACCCGCCAGATCGTCGCCACCCTCATGGCGGAGGGCCGTGTCCGCCGGGCCTACCTGGGCGTGGCGGGGACCCCCGCCCCGTTCCCCCCGCCGATGGCCCTTCGACTGAACCAGAAGTCGGGAATGCGGATCGAGCAGGTCGTGTCGGGAGGACCGGCGGCCAAGGCAGGACTGCGACCCGGCGACCTCCTGGTCAGTGCCAATGGCGAGGCCGTGACGAGCGCCCAGTCGCTGCAGCGGTTGATGCTCGGGGACGCCATCGGCCGGCCGTTGGCGTTGACCGTGCTCCGATCCGAGGCCCTCGTCGACGTGATCGTCACTCCCGAAGAGCTGCGTGGCGACGGATGATTCGTCAGAACGGTCCCGAGAGCTCGCCCAGCGCATCGGTGAGACGGAGGTTCTCCGTGTAGTCGACCGGGCAGGTGATCACCGACACCGTGTCGGCGGCCAGGGCCTCTTCGAGCATGGGGAGGAGATCACCCGCGGCGCCCACCCGGTACCCTCGCGCCCCGAAGCTCTCGGCGTAGGCCACGAAGTCGGGATTGGAGAACTCGACGTCCACGTGACGACCGAGCTCGAGGTCCATCTTCCAGCCGATCAGCCCATAGGCGTCGTCCTCCCAGATCAAGATGGTCAAGGGGATGCGCTCCCGGAGGGCGGTCTCGATCTCTTGTGAGTTCATGAGGAAGGCCCCGTCTCCGACCGCGGCCAGCACCTTGCGCCCGGGTGCCGCCAGAGAGGCGGCGAGCGAGCCCGGCAGGGCGAAGGCCATCGTCGAGAGCCCATTGGAGAGCAGACATGTGTTGGGCTCGAAGGTGGGGTAGAGGCGGGCCATCCACATCTTCACGGCGCCGGTGTCGGCGAGGACGATGTCGGAACGGCCGAGTGCCGCCCGGGTATCCGCGACGATTCGCTGCGGCTTGAGCGGAAAGCTGTCGTCGGCGGCCCCCTGGGCCAGCTCGTCGGCGAGGAGCCGCCGGATCTTCTCTCCTCTGCTTCCCTGGGCGAAGCGCCGGGTGGTCGCCGCACCGAGGGCGTGCAACGTACGTCCGATGTCGGCCTGGATCCCCACCTCGACGAGGTAACGGGCGTCAACTTCAGCGGGCACGCGGCTCAGGTGGATGATCTGCTTGTCCCCGCCCGGGTTGATCCGGACAGGATCGAACTCCTGGAGTTCGTATCCGACGCTGACGATCACGTCGGCATCGTCAAACCCGAAGTTGACGTAGTCGTGGCTCATGAAACCGACGGCGCCGAGGGAGTGGGGGTGATCGTCGGGGAACACGCCCTTGCCGTGGAAGGTGGTCGCCACCGGGAGACCCAGCAACTCGGAGAACTGCCGCAGTGCGTCGCCCGCTCCCGAACGGGCGGCTCCGTGTCCGGCCAAAATGATGGGTCGTTGGCTCGCGTCGAGCACGGCGGCCGCTCGCGCGATCTGCGTGGGCGACGGCTCGTCGGTGCGGGGAGTATTGACGTCGAGCGGCACGAGCGCATCGGGGACGATGGCGGCCTCGACGTCCTCGGGCACCCCGAGATAGACCGACCCCGGCCGCTCGGTCTGGGCGAGCTTGAACGCCTTGCGGACCATTTCGGGGATGGAGCCGGGTGTGAGGATCAGGTCCGCCCACTTCGTCACCGGCGAGAACATCGACACCAGATCGACGCTCTGGTGCGATTCCTTGTAGATCCGGTTCAGTCCCACCTGCGCCGAGAGGGCGAGCAGGGGCGTGCTGTTGGTGTAGGCGTCCGCCGTTCCGAGCAGCAGGTTGATGGCACCGGGCCCCAGGGTGGCCGAGCAGACTCCGGCTCTGCCGGTGAGCCGGCCGTGGATCTCGGCCATGAACGAAGCGGCCTGCTCGTGGCGGACCAGGACGTAGCGAATGGCGGACCGGGAAAGCGCATCGGTGAGGTGGATGTTCTCTTCCCCGGGGATGCCGAACACGCATGTGACACCCTCGTGTTCGAGGCACCGGACCAGGAGTTCAGCGGCACGCCGACGTCCTTCAGCCACCGCCGGAGCGTACCGAAGCCGGGGAGGTTCGCAAAGAGTGACGTCACGATCCACCCCCCGGGCGCCCCCGACATGCGGAGATCCGGCAGCGGAGCGCGTCGCACTGCACCAGCCCCGACTAGAACCGAAACTATCTCTGAGGGCACCGCCGGCCCTGTATCCAACCCGAAAGGCAACGAGGCCATGGCGAGCACCGGAACCGTTCCAGCATCGGTGGTCTTTGTCCTGTACGGAGCCAGGGGTGACCTGGCTCGTCGGTTGGTTCTGCCCGCCTTCTACCGTTTGGCCATTGCCGGCCTCCTTCCTGAGGACTGGAGGATGATTGCCGAGGGACGAGGCGACGTCACCGATGAGGAGTTCCGGGAAGAAGTGCGAAAGGCCCTGGAGGAGTTCGGACCACAGCCCTCGGAGGGTCCCTGGGACGAGGTGCGCCGTCGCCTTCTCTCCGCCGGAGGCGGTTTCCAAGTGGACGATCCCGGACGCCTCCTCGACGTGCTCTCGCAAGCGAAGAAGGAGCTGGGCGGTAGTCCCCAACTGATTCATTACATGGCCGTGCCACCCTCTGCATTCGGGCCCTTGACCGAGGCGATCCGCGCGCACGGTCTCGCTCTGGGCTCCCGGGTCGTGTACGAGAAGCCGTTCGGGACTTCACTGGCGTCGTTTCGCCAACTGGACAGAATTGCTCACGCGACGTTCGAAGAGCCGCAGATCTATCGGATCGATCACTTTCTCGGAAAGGAGGCGACGCAGAACATTCACGTTCTGCGGTTCGCCAACGGCCTCTTTGCCGGTGCCTGGGACAGCACCCATATCGAGAGCGTTCAGATCGACGTACCAGAGACTCTCGACGTCGCGATGCGAGCTGACTTCTACGACGCGACCGGTGCCATCCTCGACATGCTGGTGACCCACCTGTTCCAGATCGCCGGCGAGCTCGCAATGGAGCCACCGCACTGCCTCGAACCGGATTGCCTGGCCGAGGCACGCGAGGCGGTCATCGGCTGCTTTCGACCATTGAGTGCGTCAGAAGTCGTGGTGGGGCAGTACGACGGGTACCGGGGCACGGGCGATGTCCCGGACGATTCGCGCACCGAGACGTACGTTGCGGCCCGAATGTGGATCGACAACGAACGCTGGAGGGGAGTGCCTTTCTTACTGCGCACCGGCAAGTGCCTCGTCGAGAGCCGGCAGAGAGTCAGCGTGGTCTTCAAGGACGCCGTCCCGGGGCTTCCGGGTCAACCAGGAGATGGAAGCATCCTGGGATTCGAGCTGTCCGGCGATGGAGAGATCGAGCTGGGGCTCGTCATCAAGCAACCAGGACCCGAGGTGACTCTCGGTGTAGGCACAACCAAGCTGTCCTTGGGTTCGGCGAGCCGCGTTCCTCCGCTCCCGGCATATTCACTGCTGCTCCATGATGTGATGACTGGTGACCGCTCGCTCTTCACTCGACCGGACGGACTCGAACACGTATGGACGGTGGCCGATGGCATCGTGCGGAACAAGCCAGAGCCGATTCCCTATGCACGGGGTTCATGGGGCCCACATGAAGCTGCGGCGTTGGCGCGTCCACACGCTTGGGTCTTGGGCGAGTGAGGCACTTGAGAACCGGAATCCGTGAGAGGAGACGATGGTCATGAGCAATGGAAACGACGACATCAAAGCCGCAGCAGCCAAGCTCACCGACGCGATGAGTGGGCTGCTGCGCGCCATCGATGCGGTGGCAGATGAGAGTGCGGCTGCCGGGGACATCCCCGAGGACCTGCCCGAGGGGCTCGAGCGTCTCGCCGCTCGGCTGAGCGCAGTTCGCGGATTCGGTGACTAACGCGACACTTGTCGGTATCCCCGGGGCAGGACGGTACAACTCAGACCGTTCGACCTGAGGTCACCTTCAATCCGTCGAGGATGATGCCGATCAGCCGGCGGGTCTGCTCAGGCGAGACGCTCGCGTTGGTGCAGATCGGGCTCACCATCTGCGTGAGATCGGACCCGTCGACATCGTCGCGCACGACACCGGCGTCCTTCGCCCGGTCGATCACGAGGTCGAAGGACGCGTTGATCAGCTCCCGCGCGCGTGATCTCAGGTCGGGGTTCTTCTCGAAGGCCAGCTGAAGCTCGGCGAGCAGCGCCTGCTTGGTCTGCGCGTACCGCATGAAGGCGTCGAAGAAGGTCACCACGGCGTCCCAGGGCTCGAGCTCGGCGACCACTCGCTGTGCCGCGTCCGCCAACTCGTGGACGTCCGTCTCGTACACCGCCTCGACGATGTCCAGCCGGTTGGGGAAGTGGCGGTACAGGGTCCCGACCCCGACGCCGGCCTGCTTGGCGATCGCCTCCATGGACGCACCGGAGCCCTGCTCGGTGAAGATCTCACGAGCCGCCGCCACCAAGCGCTCGCGGTTGCGCCGTGCGTCGGCGCGCTGGGGGCGCTCAACGTCGGGGCCGTCGGCTTCGACCGATGCGACGGTGGTTGATGAGGCCTGCTTGGTAGTCATTTCGGGAAACTCGGTTCAAAGGGTTGCTAAACGGAGGTACCCTCCGTATAATAAACGGAGGAAGTATCCGCTTCCACCAAGAATAGCGGCGGAAAGGTCGTAGTCAATGCCAAACGCAACGCTTAGCGGTCCGCGCCCAAGTTTCGGCGGCCTCGGGCAGTCGGTCCCCGAAACCGCTGGTCAGGGAGGTGCGCGTCCCCTGCATCGCGCTCTGCTCCTGTCCGTCATCCTCACGGCGCAGCTGATGGTCGTGCTCGACACCACCATCGTCAACGTCGCCCTCCCGCACATCCAGGAGGACCTCGGATTCTCGACGAGCACACTGTCCTGGGTGCTCAACGCCTACATCCTCACCTTCGGTGGGTTCCTCCTCCTCGGGGCCAGGGCTGGTGACCTCTTCGGCCGCCGCCGGGTCTTCCTCTTCGGCATCGCCGTCTTCACGATCAGCTCCCTCCTCGGCGGTCTCGCTCCGACGGCGTCGGCGCTCCTGGCCGCCCGGGCGCTCCAGGGCGTGGGCGCAGCCCTGGCCGCTCCCTCGGCGCTCTCGCTCCTGACCACCGCCTTCGCCGAGGGCCAAGAGCGCGTCCGCGCCATCGGCCTCTACACGACGGTTTCCGCCGCCGGTGGCGCGACGGGCCTGTTGGCCGGGGGCGTCCTGACCCAGCTGGTGTCCTGGCGGTGGGTCATGTTCGTCAACGTCCCGATCGGCGCCGCCGTCTGGCTCGTGGGACGCCGGACGCTGCCCGAGACCGAGCAGCGCCACGGCCACTTCGACCTGGCCGGCGCGCTCACCTGCACGCTCGGCGTGACGGGCATCGTCCTGGGTCTCGTCGAGGCCGGCGCGCAGGGCTGGTCCGCGCCACTGCCCATCGCCGCCCTCACGGGTGGCGTGGTGCTGTTGGCCACGTTCATCCACGTCGAGCACCGTGCCGAGGAGCCGATCCTCCCGCTTCGCCTCCTCACGAACCGCACGCGGAGCTCGGCGAACGCGGCACGAGCGCTGCTCTACGCCGGGTTCTACGGGCTCTTCTACTTCCTGGCCCAGTTCCTCCAGGACGTGCAGGGCTACTCGCCCCTGCGGGCCGGGGCCGCCTTCGTGCCCATGCCCGTGTCGGTCTTCCTGTTCTCCCAGTTGACCAGTCGCGTGCTCCTGCGCCGGCTTCCCGAGAAGGTCGTCATGGTGATGGGAGCGTCCATCGCCACCATCGGTTTGCTCCTGGCGACGCGCGTCGGCGTCGGCACCAGCTACCTCCAGATCGTCCCGTCCCTCGTGTTCGTCGGAGCGGGCGCCGGCATGACGTTCGTGTCCTTGACCAACGCGTCCCTGCACGACGTCGAGCCCCGGATCGCCGGTGCCGCGTCGGGGCTGGTGAACGTGTCGCAGCAGCTCGGTGCTGCCGTCGGACTGGCCGTCCTGGTCACCGCCTTCAACGCGCTGGCCGGCAAGGCGCAGCTCACGACGGGTGCGGGTGCGAGCGCCATCGTGCACCCCCTGGACGTCATCTTCGGGGTGGCGGCCCTCTTCACCCTCGGCGCGCTGGCCACGGTGCTCACCGGGGTCCGGACCGCAAAGGCCGTCCTCGACCCGAACGACGACCGCCTTTCGGAGGGACGCACGGAGGAGAGCCGGGCGCTCGAGCTCGAACCGGTCGAGCCGTAGCGAGTTGCCCCAAGGGGGCACCCGACGTTCATCGCAGTCCTATCTTTGAGTTCGTGACTGCTCCGGACCATCCGCCGACTCACTCGCAGGACCCCGCCGTCCAGCCGAGCCCCGAAGCGGGAGCAAGGATTCGGCCGGGCCGGATGGAGGTACTCGTCCGCCGGGCAGACAAGTACCAGCAGCGACACCGTGTGCTCGGCTTTCCGTTCGCCGTCCTGCAGAAGTTCGGCAACGACCAGGCGGGAAGCAAGGCGGCGCTCATCGCGTACTACGGCCTCTTTGCCGTCTTCCCGCTCCTGATGCTGTTCACCACCATCTTGGGCTACGTCCTGCACAACAACGACCAGCTGCGCAAGGACCTCGTCGACAGCGCGCTCGGGAGCTTTCCGATCATCGGTCCGCAGTTGCAATCGCAGGTCCACACCCTGACCGGGAGCGCCTTCGCGGTCGTCATCGGCGGCCTGCTCCTCTTGTACGGAGCCATCGGCCTCGGGCTGGCGACGCAGAGCGCGATGAACAAGGTGTGGAACATCCCCTACGTCCGCTGGCCGTCCCTCCCCATGCGCTATCTCCGAGGGCTCGCGGTCCTCGTCCTGCTCGCCTTGTCGACGATCGGATCAACGGTGCTCACTGGGTTCGCCACGCTGACTGCACACGAGGAGGTCTCGAGGGTCCTCCTGCTCATCGGTTCGCTCGCCTTCAACTTTGGGCTCATTCTCGTCTCGTACATGGTCATGACCGCGGTGAAATTCACATGGCGGGACGTCGTGCTCGGCGCGGTGTTGGCCACCGTCTTCTGGCAGACGCTGCAGATCGTGGGGAGCTGGTACGTGGGCCGGGAACTCCAACATGCAACCGAGACCTACGGCTTCTTCGGCATCGTCATCGTCTTGTTGGCCTGGATCTACCTGGGAGCCCAGCTCTTCCTCCTCGCGGCAGAGATCAATGTGGTGCAGCGATACCGGCTCTGGCCGCGATCGGTGACCCAACCACCGCTCACGGTCGCGGACAGAGCGGTCTTCGAGCGTCTCGCCCAGATGGAGGTGCGGCGGGGAGAGGTCGCTGTCCACGTCGAATTCAAGCCCGATGCGGACTTCGACCCGCTCGAGACGTCGCCCGTTCCGGCGAGGGGAGCAAGAAGCGGCTGAACATCGAGGGTTGCTGTCCACGAGAGGGAGACATGCCGCCATTTCGAGATCGATTGATCCTCGTCAGGCGAGGTGCCGCTCGAGCCCGTCGAGGATGAGGTCGATCCCGTAGAGGAACTCGTCGCCGTAGTCGTACCCCGGCCGCAGGATGTGCTCGAGGGTGAGCTCGGTCAGGTGGGGATAGTCGTCGGCGGGCACCTCTGCCAGCATCGAGCGCGCCACCTCCGCCGTCTCCTCCTCGGAGTCGCCGAAGGGCAGCGTGGCTTCCTGCAGCGCGAACCCGTAGATGTAGCTGTCGAGGAGTGAGAACGCGTGGGCGGCGAGCGCGACCGAGAAGCCGGCGGACCGGAGGCTGCCGATGACGGCGTCGTGATGCTTCAGGGTCGCGGGCCCCGGCGAGGTGCGCGTCGACATGAGCGCGATGGCCCAGGGGTGGCGCCCGAGGGCCTGACGCGCTGACTGCGCCCGGTCACGCATCGCTCTCTTCCAGTCGGTCGCAACGGACGGGACGAGGATCTCGCCGAAGACCACGTCGACCATGCCGTCGAGCAGCTCGTCCTTGTTGGCCACGTGGTTGTACAGCGACATGGCCTCGACCCCGAGCGCTTCGCCGAGCTTGCGCATGCTGAGGGACGCGATCCCCTGCTGGTCGGCAAAGGTGACCCCGGCGGCCAGGACGCGTGCGCGGCTCAACGGGGCCCTGGCCGCTGGTGCGGGCTTGGTCGGTCGTGCCATCGCGCACGTCCTCCTTCTGTGTGGGGTTGACAACCTTACGGTGTAAGCCTACAATACTTACAACGTAAGCCCACGGCACCCCAGCGAGCACGACGGCCGATCCGGGCCGGTCGCCTTCGTCGGGAGCGTCGGACGCTGCAGGGCATTTAGGCCCGCGCCGAGTACGCCGCTTCACCCGAAGCCGCCCGACCGAAGGAGACACCATGTCCATGCCCGCCCCCTATCCGCTGCAGCTCGAGTTCGACGCCGACCGCCGTATCACCCGGTGGCGTCCGCTCGTGCAGTGGCTGCTGGCGGTCCCGCACCTGATGATCGCCTACGCCCTGCGCACGCTCCGGCAGGTGCTCACCCTGATCAGCTTCTTCACGGTGCTGTTCACGGAGCGGATACCGCGACCGCTCTTCGACGTGATCGTCATGACCTACCGCTACGAATGGCGGGCCATGAGCTACGCCTTCTTCATGCACGAGGACTACCCCCCCTTCGACTTCGCGCTGTCGTCCGATGACGACGGGGTGGAGCCGCACACTTCCCTGCGGCTCGTCTATCCCGAGCATCTCCAACGCTGGAAGCCGCTCTACAAGTGGTTCCTGGCCATCCCTCAGTACGTCGTCCTGCTGGGCTTGTTCGTTGCGGCCGTCGTCGGCATCGTCGCCGGGTTCATTGCGGTGCTCGTGAGCGGGGAGTACCCCCAGGGCATCAGGGACTTCCTCGTCGACGCCTTTCGCTACGCCCTCCGGGTCGAGGCGTACGTCGGCCTGCTGACCGACCAGTACCCGCCGTTCCGTCTCGCGGCATGACCCCCCGCCACCCGTCCGCGACACCAGCGCAGGATCCGGGCGACCCAGGAGAGAAGATGAAGACCATGACCCAGCCGGACCCGACGCCGACGTCCGCCGGCACGGACACCATGCGGGCGATCGTGCAGGATCGCTACGGCACCGATCCTGCAGACGTCCTCCGGCTGAGGACGATCGCCCGGCCCGCCATGGGCGACGGCGAGGTCCTGGTCCGGGTGCACGCCGCCGGCGTGGACCGGGGTACCTGGCACCTCATGAGCGGCCTGCCCAGGCTCATGCGCCTGATGGGTTTCGGGCTGCGCCGGCCGAAGCAGCCCAACCCGGGCCGGGGCCTGGCCGGCACCGTGGTCGCCGTGGGACGGAACGTGACCGGCCTGCATCAGGGCGACGAGGTCTACGGCACGGGCGAGGGCTCGTTCGCCGAGTACTGCCGGGCCGACGCGCGGCGGCTCGCCCCCAAGCCGGCGAACCTGACCTTCGAACAGGCGGCGGCCGTCCCGGTCTCCGGGGTGAGCGCCCTGCAAGCAGTGCGCGACAAGGCACAGGTCAAGGCGGGGGAGAAGGTGCTCGTCATCGGCGCGTCCGGCGGTGTCGGCACGTTCGCCGTCCAGATCGCCAAAGCGCTGGGTGCCGAGGTCACCGGCGTCTGCAGCGCGGCGAAGACTGACCTGGTGATCACCCTCGGTGCCGATCACGTCATCGACTACACGCAGCACGAGTTCGCCGACGGACTGCACCGCTACGACGTGATCGTCGACATCGGAGGCAACAGCCGTTTGGCGGATCTGCGCCGAGCCCTCGTGCCGGCCGGGAGGCTCGTCATCGTCGGTGCCGAGACCGGTGGGCAGTGGACGGGCGGATTCGACCGCCAGCTCAGGGCGGTGGCGCTCTCGCCGTTCGTGAGCCAGGAGCTGGGCATGCTCGTCTCCTCCGAGAGTTCCGAGGACCTCTCCGCGCTGCGGGGACTACTCGAGTCCGGCGCCGTGACCCCGGCCATCGATCGCACGTTCCCCCTATCCGAGGTCCCCGACGCCATCGGGCACCTGACCGACGGGGGAGCACGGGGAAAGGTCGTGGTCACGCTGTAGATCGGAGGATCCGGTCCGCCTGGAAAGAACGGGAACGAAGGAGACCCTCCGGGCGTTAGAACCGGTAAGAATCGAGGCCACGTTCCGTGGCGAAGGAGTCACCGTGCCGGAGACCTACCGCAAGGACCCAGCAGCCGTTTCCAAGCTGACCGCCCGTCAGCACGCCGTCACCCAGGAGAGCGCCACCGAACCCGCGTTCGACAACGAGTTCTGGGACCACAAGGAGGCCGGCATCTACGTGGACGTGGTCTCGGGCGAGCCGTTGTTCGCCTCCACCAAGAAGTTCGACAGCGGATGCGGGTGGCCGAGCTTCACGGTCCCCCTCGAGCCGCGCAACGTCGTCGAGACGCAGGACCGGACACACGGGATGCTGCGGACCGAGGTCCGCTCGACCCACGGGGACAGCCACCTGGGCCACGTGTTCGAGGACGGGCCCCCCGACGAGGGTGGGCTGCGCTACTGCATCAACTCGGCCGCGCTCCGCTTCGTCCCTTACGACGACCTGGAGGCCGAGGGATACGGTGAGTACACGAAGGTGTTCGACGCCCCCGCGAAGGGCAAGGAGGTGGCCCCATGAGCGGCAAGACCGAGAAGGCGATCCTGGCCGGTGGGTGCTTCTGGGGCATGCAGGACCTCATCCGCAAGCGGCCGGGGATCGTGTCCACGCGGGTGGGCTACTCCGGTGGCGACGTCCCGAACGCGACCTACCGCAACCACGGCAGCCACGCCGAGGCGATCGAGATCACCTTCGACCCCGCTGCGACCTCGTACCGTGACCTGCTGGAGTTCTTCTTCCAGATCCACGACCCGACGACGCTGAACCGCCAGGGCAACGACCGGGGCGCGAGCTACCGCTCCGCCATCTTCTACCTCGACGACGAGCAGCGCCGGGTGGCCGAGGACACCATCGCCGACGTCGAAGCGTCGGGGCTCTGGCCCGGCAAGGTCGTCACCGAGGTCGCGCCCGCCGGTCCCTTCTGGGAGGCCGAGCCGGAGCATCAGGACTACCTGGAGCGGTACCCGAACGGGTACACCTGCCACTTCCCGCGTCCGGGTTGGGTGTTGCCGCGACGAAACGAGGCCGTGGCCGGATAGGAGGAACGTCGCTCAGGCTTCGGTTCGAAGCGTGACGGCGGCATCCGGTTCGAGCACGCGGAAGCTGAAGCTCTCCTCGATGTAGAGGCGGACGGCGTCGGCGTCGTGGTCGAGATAGCCGATGGACAGGTCCTGCCCGCATTCGAATTGGAAGTCCCCACCACGCAGGCTGAGCACGACACCGCCCTCGACGCCGGGTGCCCACACCAGGGGGCCGCCGAGGATCTCACGAAGATGGTCGAAGAGCAGGTGCCCCCCGTAGTCGGTGCTCTCGACGATCCTGGTGTAGATGTCCGGGCAGATCGCCAACCCGTAGGGCCCGTCGATACCGGCCTGACGGAGGACGTTCACGGCGCGGGCCACACCGTCGGGCGACAGCTCGACGTCGTCGTCCAACACGATCGGCTCGTGGGACGTGCTCTCGGTGATCCCGTGCAGCCCCGCCGCCTGGTGGCCGTGGAAGACCGTGACGTTCTCGCCGAGTGCGATCTGGCGCACGGCCTCGTCCAGCTCGGGAAGGTCGGGATCGCGGGCCCCCCGCTCGACGTCGTCGAGCTGGACGCGGGACACCTTGAATTCGGCCCGCAGCTCCAAGTGGGGGAGGACGATCCGTTGCGCCGCCGCCACGCCCTCCGACGGCCCCGCGATGGTGGAGATGCGGCCGAGGTTCGTCGCCGAATGCGACCAGCCGTACGGACCGGCGAAGTCCACCAGTTTGCGCGCCGCCAGGTAGGTGGGGAGGCGTGATGTCGCCTCCTGGTCGATCACGTCCCACCCGCCGTCGGAGATCGGGGCCAGGTCCCGCAGGAGGTGGTTCATCGCGCCGCCCCCTTCAAGCTGCCGATCCCGAGCGAGCCAGCGGTGTCGAACACCGCATCCGATGGGCCGCCCGCGGCACCCTCGGCGTCCTCGTCGCCGACCTCGGTGATCGGCCCGGACGTGAACAAGAATTTCCGCAGGTTGGCGTCGAGGGCGGGATCACGCCGGCGCAGCCATTCGAGGGCCATGGCGGCGTGCTCCTTCTCGTCGTCCCGGTTGTACGCGAGCACGGCGGCCAGGCTCTCGTCCGAGGTGGCCTTCACCCGCTGGTCGTACCAGTCGATCGCCTCGAGCTCCTCGCACAGCGAGGTCATGGCCCGGTGGTGGTCGACGGTGGCCTCGTCCAGGAGGTCGAGCGGTTCATGGAATCCTTCGCTGGCCACAGGCCTCTCCTTTTCGTGCGTGGGCCCCAACTCGGGGGCCGCCAGTTCGAGGGGGCGATCCCGTCACGGGAAAGCATTCACTCTGGCACCCCCACCCGTCCACCGGGCACCCCGGCCGATCGCCCGGCGGTGAACTCGCGGTGAACGACCGGCCGCAGGGCTGAAGCCGGAGGCGGCCTCGATACTCTCTGGTCATGGTCATGTCGGACCGTCCCGAGGTGCAGACCGCGCCCTGGCCGATCGCCGCGGTCGACGTCGCCACCCTGGCCTCGAGCTTCCTGGGCGCGCTGGGCCGGCTGCCCTTCAGAGACCCGTGGCGCGGGCCGAGCCACCTGCCGCGGAACATGGCCGTTTCAGCCACCCGGGAGCTGGTGCGGACGCTGCTCGGGTACGCCTCTTCCCTGCCCATCGACGAGTTCCGCTCTCTCGAACGCGTCCTCGACGGGATCTCCGGCCGGGTCCTCCCCCCGTTCGTGGCCCTGCAGGGAGTGACGAGCGAACAGGACCGGATCGGCGACGTGCCGGGGGTCTGGTTCCGCCACCGCTCGGTCGCCGCGTCCGGAGGCGGAGGCGGCGCCGAGCAGCTGGGGACGATCGTCTACCTGCACGGAGGCGGCTACATCGGCACGTCGCCGCGCATGTACTCCGTCTTCATGGCGCACCTGGCCCGGGTCTCGCAGTGCGCGGTGTTCGCCGCCGACTACCGGCTGGCGCCCGAGTTCCCGTTCCCCGCGGCCGTCGACGACGTCATCTCGGTGATCTCCCATCTCAAGAAGGAAGGGCTGTCGTGCGAGCAGTTGGTGGTTGCGGGCGACTCGGGGGGCGGGGGACTGCTGGGAACGGTCCTCCGTCGCATGGACAGGGAGGATCTGGGGCGCCCTGCGGGAGCCCTGTTGTTCTCGCCCGAGGTGAGCCTCACGCTCAGCGAGGATTCGGTGATCGACAACGCGCCGCTCGACGTGCTGCCCTGGAACATCCCGGTCAATCCCTACCTCCATGGCGTCGACCCCGATGACCAGAGGGTGGACGTGCTGCTGGACGACCTCGGAGGCTGGCCGCCGACCTTCCTCGTCTACGGCGCCGACGAGATGTTCCGCGACGCCATCCGTGAGCTGGCCACCAAGCTTCGCCTCGCCGGAGTTCCCCACGTCACCGCGGAGGTCGAGGGAATGTTCCACGTCTTCCCGTTCCTCCTTCCCTGGACCAAGGAGAGCCAGGACGTCTACACCCGGGCCGGCTCGTTCGTGCGCGGCGTCCTGGCGACTGAGACCGGGTCGCCCTGAGCTCTCTCGACACGGAAGCGACGCGTCATGCCTGACAACCCGATCCGGCTCCTCCTGGCCGACGTCGACGGCACCCTCGTCACGCCCGAGAAGGAGCTGACCCCGCGGGCGGTCGACGCCGTGCACGCGCTCCATGCGAACGGCGTGCTCTTCGCCGTCACCAGCGGACGCCCGCCCCGGGGCATGTCGATGCTGGTCGGGCCCCTGGAGATCTCCACCCCCATCGCGGCCTTCAACGGCGGGCTGATGGTCCAACCCGACATGACGGTGATTGAGCAGAGACTGGTGCCGGAGCACCTGGTCGAGCCCATCCTGTCCCTGCTGGAGTCGCACGGCCTCGTGACCTGGGTCTACCGCGGTGCGGAGTGGTACGTGCGCGACCCCAGGGGCCCCCACGTCGACCGGGAGGCCGCGACCGTCGGGTTCGCGCCCACGGTGACCCAGACCTTCGACAACTTGCGCGACCAGGTGGTCAAGATCGTCGGGGTCAGCGACGACCGCGACGCCATGGACGGGGCCACCGATGCGGCGCGGGAGCAGTTCGGCGACCACGTCACGGCAGCCCAATCTCAGCCGTACTACCTCGACGTCACCCATCCGCGGGCCAACAAGGGGGAGGTCGCGCGGTTTCTCTCGGTCCGCTTCGGCATCCCATCGGCGGCGATCGCGACGATCGGCGACATGCCCAACGACGTGCTGATGTTCGCCCACTCCGGTCTGAGCATCGCGATGGGCAATGCGTCGAGCGAGGTACAACGGGCGGCCCGGATGGTCACGACGTCCAATCAGGACGACGGATTCGCCAACGCGGTCGAACGCTTCATCCTGTCGCCGGCCCGCAGAGCCGGGTAGCGCGGCGACCACGCCGTCCCACCCCGGTGCCGACCGTCGGGGACGCGTAGGGTCTGTCCCGGGCGGGGAGGACCGGTGGTGAGGAAACCGGTCCCGACCCGTACGCGAGCGGAGGGAGCAGACGCGATGGAGAACGAGCTGGGTGCGGCCGGGCTTCGGCTCGAGCGCGAGGGGCCCATCGCGTGGTGCGTGATCGACCGGCCGAGCGCCCGCAACGCGCTGACGCCCGCCATGTACTACGGCATCAAGCGGGCCGTGCGTCTCGTGAACACCGACCCCGACCTCGCTGCCCTGATCATCACGGGGACCGGCGACGTCTTCGCGCCGGGCGGCGACCTCGGCGGCCGGGCCGAACCCGGGGACGAGGTGCCGGACGCCGTCGGGTACGACGTCCTCCCGTTCACCGCCGTCCGGGAGAGCCGGGCGCCGGTGGTCGCCGCGGTCAACGGCATCTGCCAGGCCGGCGGGCTCCTGATCGCCATGATGGCCGACATCGCGGTCGCCAGCGATCGCGCCACCTTCCGGGTGCCCGAGCTCCTGCGGGGCATTCCCGACGCGACGTATGCCGCCGCACTGCCCGCCCACGTCGGCCTGGCCGTCGCCCGCGACCTGCTGCTGTCGGCGCGGGTCTTCGATGCGCCGGAGGCACAGCGGATCGGGCTCATCGCTCGCGTCGTGCCCCACGACGAGCTGCGGGCGGCTGCGCTCGAGGCCACACGGCAGATCTTGCGGACCGCGCCGGAGGCCCGGGCCCATGTCAAGCGCATGCTCAACGAGCGCTACGGCCTCGTCGACTACCAGACGATGTTCGGAGCGCTGGAGGTCTCACCCGAGCCGCGCGAGGGGATGGCGGCGTTCATGGAGAAGCGGCAGCCGAGCTGGATCCCATCCGACCTCCCTTCCTGAGGACGGGTCGGGCCGGTCGATCGGCGGCCATTAGCGTGGCCGAGGTGGTCGACAGCCCGAGGCTCTCGTTCGATCCCGTCGCCGAGGCGCGACGCCAGTGGGAGGCCCATGGTTGGGCCGACGAGGCAGCCGCCATGGCGCTGGTCACCTCCATCATGCGCCTCCAACAGATCTTCCTCACCCGCGCCGACGCGACGCTGCGGCCGTTCGACCTGACGTTCGCGCGCTACGAGGTGCTCATGCTGCTCTCGTTCGCGAAGCGGGGGGCACTGCCCCTCGGGAAGATCGGCGAGCGCCTGCAGGTGAACGCGGCGAGCGTGACCAACGCCGTCGACCGGCTCGAGGCCCAGGGACTGGTGACGAGGCGGTCCAACCCCGAGGACGGCCGGGGCACCCTGGCCTGGTTGACCGAGTCGGGGCGACGGACGGCGGTCGAGGCGACAAAGGCGATGAACGGGTCGGTGTTCGCCGACCTCGGGGTCGCCGACCCGGCGCTCCGGCGGCTGTTCGACCTGTTGGCCGACCTGCGCCGCGCCGCAGGTGACTTCGCCTGAGGCGGTGGCCAGATACTTTGATATCTAAGTAATATGGACGACATGGGCGACCGGGCACGCTGGCAGGAGGCGTTCGACCGCTCCCCTGTGCGCCCAGCGCGCTTCGAGACGATGTCGGGCGTGCCGCTCGACGCGGTCTACGGTCCCGACGACGCCGAGCTGCCCGGCCAGTACCCCTACACCCGGGGCCCCTATGCGTCCATGTACCGGTCCCGCCTGTGGACCATGCGCCAGTTCGCCGGGTTCGGCACCGCGGAGGACACCAACGGGCGCTTCAAGGAGCTCCTGCGCGCCGGGGGCGACGGCCTGTCCACGGCCTTCGACATGCCCACGCTCCTCGGGCGTGACTCCGACGACCCCCTCGCCAAGGGCGAGGTGGGAAGGGCCGGGGTGGCGATCGACACCCTGGCGGACATGGAGACCCTCTTCTCGGGCATCGACCTGGGACGGGTCTCGACGTCCATGACGATCAACTCGCCGGCGGCCGCGGTCCTCGCCATGTACGTCGGCGTCGCCGACCGGACCGGCGTCGAACGCGCCGCGCTGTCGGGCACCATTCAGAACGACATCTTGAAGGAGTACCAGGCGCAGAAGGAGTACGTCTACCCCCCGCGGCCCTCCGTGCGGCTCGTGACCGACGTGATGCGCTTCTGCAGCGCCGAGCTGCCGCGCTGGCACCCCGTCTCGGTCTCGGGCTACCACATCCGCGAGGCGGGGTCGACGGCCGCACAGGAGCTGGCGTTCACGCTGGCCAACGGGTTCGCCTACGTCGAGGCGGCCATGGCGGCGGGCCTCGCTGTGGACGAGTTCGCGCCGCGGCTCAGCTTCTTCTTCAACGCGCACAGCGACTTCTTCGAGGAGATCGCCAAGTACCGCGCGGCGCGGCGCATCTGGGCCCGCACGATGCGCGAGCGCTACGGGGCGGCCGACGGGCGCTCGTGCCAGCTGCGCTTCCACACCCAGACCGCCGGCGTCTCGCTCACGGCCCAGCAGCCCGAGGTGAACCTCGTCCGCGTGGCCATCGAGGCGTTGGCCGGCGTGCTCGGGGGCACCCAGAGCCTGCACACCGACGCCTTCGACGAGGCGCTCGCCCTCCCCACCGAGCACGCGGCGCGGCTGGCGCTGCGCACCCAGCAGGTCATCGCCGAGGAGTCCGGTGTCGTCCACGTGGCCGACCCCCTCGGCGGGTCCTGGTTCGTCGAGGAGCTGACCGACGAGCTGGAGCGCCAGGCCGCCGACGTCTTCGCCCACCTGCTCGACGCGGGGTCCGGCTTCATGCTCGAGGGCGTGCTCGCCTGCATCGACGACGGCTGGTTCGTCGCCGAGATCGCGGACGCGGCCTACGCCTTCCAGTCCAAGATCGCCCGGGGTGAATGGGTCCAGGTGGGGGTCAACGGCTACGTCGAGGAGGACGGGGTCGCTCCCTCCACCCTCTCCATCGACCCGGCGGTCGAGACCGCGCAGCTCGCGCAGCTCGCCGCGGTCAAGCAGTCCCGCGACGACGACGCCGTCCGCCGCTCCCTGGCGCGGATCGCCGCCGACGCGGCCGACCCGGGTGTCAACCTCATGCCGGCCCTTATCGACGCCGCGCGCAACCTGGTCACCGTGGGCGAGGCGATGCGGGCCATGGAGACCGTCTTCGGTCTCTTCTTCGAGCGCAACGTCGCCTGAGCATGGCGACGGCCGGAGGAGAGAGGCCGCTCCGGGTGCTCGTGGCCAAGGTCGGGCTCGACGGTCATGACCGCGGGCTGCGCGTGGTGGCGCGGATCCTGCGCGACGCGGGCTGCGAGGTCGTCTATGCCGGCCTGCGCCAGTCGCCCGAGACCATCGCTGCGATGACGGCGCAGGAGGACGTCGACGTCGTCGGCGTGTCCATGCACAACGGGGCCCACTTGACGCTGGCGCCCGCCGTCGTCGGCGCGCTGCGGGCGGCCGGCCTCGGGACCCCCGTCGTCATCGGCGGGATCGTCCCACCGGCCGACGTGCCGCTCCTGCTCGCCGACGGAGTCTCGGCCGTGCTCGGACCGGGGGCCTCGAACGAGGAGGTCGTGGCCACCGTGCGTGAGGCGGCAATGGACTGACGCCATCGCGTCCTGGGTAGTGTGCGCCCGGACAACCGACGCCGCGGTCCCCGCTCGACGCCTGCACGAGAAAAGAGGGTCTCCCATGTCCGATTCGTCACGGCTCCTGGCGGTGCTCGACCTCGAGCCGACGGGGCCGGGGAGGTTCGTCGGGCAGAACTTCGCCGAAGCCGCGGGCAACGTCGTGTTCGGCGGACAGCTCCTGGCCCAGACCATCGTGGCGGCCAGCACGGCCGACCCGGGGAAGCCCCTGAAGTCGGTGCACACCATCTTCGCCCGGGGCGCCGACCGCGAGCAGCCGCTGGAGATAGAGGTCGATCCCATGCACGCCGGCCGGGCGCTGGCCAGCGCAACGGTGACCGTCCGGCAGGGTGACCGCCTGTGCACCCGGTCGCTGGCTCTGCTCAGCGCCGAGGAGCCGGATCTCATCCGGCACGGGACGACGCCCCCGGACGTGGGCGGGCCAGACGATGCCCCGCCCCTCGGGAGCGGCGGGGAGTTCTGGGAGCTCCGCGTCGTCGGCGGCGTGGACATCTCCGATCCCGACCTGGTCGGGCCGCCCGAGCTCAACGTGTGGGTCCGCTTCCCCGGGTCGGGCGCCACGGGCGTGGCGGGTCAGGCCCTGTTGGCCTACGCGACGGACGGCTTCCTCATCGGCACGGCCATGCGCCCGCACGCCGGCATCGGCCAGTCCATGGCCCACGTGTCCATCTCGACCAGCGTGCTGAGCCACACCCTGACCTTCCACGAGCCCATTGACGCGGGGGCATGGCACCTCCTCGCACACGAGAGCCCCTACGCGGGGCATGGCCGCACCTACGGTCGCGCCAACATCTTCACCGAGGACGGCAGCCTGGTGGCGAGCTTCGTCCAGGACAACATGGTGCGCTCGTTCCCGAAGGGTTAGGGCGCCCGCCCGGTGCGCTGAACCCGGGTGGGGCTCGCCGGAATTCTCGCCGTCAGTTGGGCGAGTCGGCGATCACCCGGTCCTTGAGCGAAGGGACGATCGGGGGCGCCGACTTCCAATTGGGGACGCCGGCGTCCTCCTTGGCGATGGGGTAGTGGTCGTCATTGACCCAGGCCCAGTGCGCGTGGTTGAGCTCGTGCAGGGTGAAGCACGCGTTGAGCGAGGTGTAGAAGCCCATGTTGTCCTGGGTCTGGTTCACCGACTCCTTGATCATGAGCGCGGCCATGGTCGGCACGCGTGCGATGCGGCGCGGCGAACTCGAGGGTCCGCTCGCCCAGCTCGGCCGCGGGGAACACCTTGCTGACCATGCCCAGGGCGTGCGCCTCGTTGACGTCGATCGAGTCGCCGGTGAGCATGAGCTCCTTCGTCTTGCGGGGCCCGAACTCCCAGGGGTGGGCGAAGTACTCCATGCCGCACATGCCCAGCCGGGTCCCCACCACGTCGGCGAAGCGCACGTCGTCGGCGGCGACGATGAGGTCGCAGGCCCACATCAGCATGAGGCCGGCCGAGTAGACGTCGCCGTGCACCTGGGCGACGGTGATCTTGCGCAGATTGCGCCAGCGCCGCGTGTTCTCGAAGAAGTAGTGCCACTCCTGCAGCATCAGGCTCTCGGCACCGATCCGGGTGGCGCCGTTGATCTCGCTCGTGGGGTGCGGGTTCTCACCGCCGCGTCGCTCGGCCTGGGCGACCTTGGAGCCGAGGTCGTGCCCGGAGGAGAACATCTTCCCCTCGCCGCTGAGGATCACCACCCGCACGTTGTCGTCGGCCTCGGCGGTCAGGAAGGCCTCGTTGAGCTCGACGAGCATGCCGCGGTTCTGCGCGTTCCGGGCCTCGGGCCGGTTCAGGACGATGCGCACGATGGAGCCGTCGTCCTGCGGCTCGTACTTGACGAATTCGAAGTCCTTCATGGTTCCCTCCCAGACGGCAGCCGCGTTCTCAAATCCGTAGACGTGTGTTTTCCCAGTTCTATTCGTCCACCTCACCGCGACGCAAGGTGGGCGCGACGCGCCGCCCGGCGTTCCTTTGTGGTCGCAGGACGCGGACCCTAGGGTGATGGCCGGGGGCGGATCCGAGGTGGACCGCAGGCTCTCGCCCGGTCGGAACTCGGGCGGTGGCCAGACCACTGAGACAAAGGGGAGGCCATGGCCTGGGATTTCTCGACCGAGCCGGAGTTCCAAGAGAAGCTCGACTGGGCGCGCGACTTCGTGCGGGAGAGGATCGAGCCGCTCGACCTCCTCTACCCCCACCGGCAGTTCCACCCGCTCGACGACGAGCTGCGTCCCATCGTCGACCCGATGAAGCAGGCGGTGCGCGATCAGGAATTGTGGGCCGCGCATCTCGGGCCGGAATTGGGGGGCAAGGGGTACGGCCAGGTCAAGCTGGCCCTCCTCAACGAGATCCTCGGGGTATCGGGGTGGGCCCCCATCGTGTTCGGCACCCAGGCCCCCGACACGGGGAACGCCGAGATCATCGCCCACTACGGGACCGAGGAGCAGAAGCAGAAGTACCTCGAGCCGCTGCTCAACGGGGAGGTCTTCTCGTCCTACTCCATGACCGAGCCCCAGGCCGGCTCGGACCCGCAACAATTCACGTGCAGTGCGGTGCGCGACGGCGACGAGTGGGTCATCAACGGGTGGAAGTACTTCTCGTCCAACGCCCGCACCGCGGCCTTCCTCATCGTGATGGTCGTCACGGACCCCGACGTCCCCGTGTACAAGGGGGCGTCGATGTTCCTAGTCCCCACGGACACGCCGGGGGTGAACATCGATCGCCACGTCGGACTGAGCGGCGAGTCCGAGGACGAGGCCATGCACGCCCTCATCCACTACGAGGACGTCCGGGTCCCCGCCGAGAACCTGCTGGGCGGCGAGGGCCAGGCCTTCGCCATCGCGCAGACTCGCCTGGGCGGCGGGCGGGTCCATCACGCCATGCGGACTGTCGCCATGTGCCAGCGCTCCCTCGACCTGCTCTGCGAGCGTGTGCTCAGCCGCGAGACCCAGGGCACGCTGCTGGCGAAGAAGCAGTTCATCCAGGGCGACATCGCCGACTCGTACGCCGAGCTGCAGCAGTTCCGCTTGCTGGTGCTCTACACCGCTTGGGAGATCGACCAGGTGAAGGACTACCGGCGCACCCGGAAGAACATCGCCGCCATCAAGGCGCTCACCCCGAAGGTCCTGCACGACGCCGTCTGGCGTTCCATGCACGCGCACGGGGCGCTGGGCGTGTCCAACGAAATGCCTTTCGGCGGCATGTGGATGGCGGCCCCCGTCATGAGCGTCGTGGACGGCCCGACCGAGGTGCACAAGGTCACCGTGGCCCGCGAGGTGCTGAAGGACTATCAACCCTCGCCCGGCCTCTGGCCCACCGCCCACCTGCCGGCCAAGCGCGCGGAGGCCCGCCAGAAGCTGGCCGACTGGATCGAGCACGTGGTCGGGAACGCCTGAGGGCTCTGGCATCCGGCAGGCGTATACGGCGTTCTCGCCGCGGGTCCGTGCCCAGCGGGTGCGCCCACCTGCCTGCGCCGCCGCCGCCCGGCCGTCCGGGGGACCGGCGCGGGCGGCACGCCCGTGAGCGCCGGCACCGCCGTGGCCAACCTGGTATAGGGTCGTTATATTGTGCAGAGAGGATCGTTCTCAGGAGGGACCCTATGAGCGAGGTCGACGATCTCATCCTGATCAGCGTCGATGACCACATCATCGAGCCGCCCGATCTCTTCGTGAACCACCTGGACGCCCAGTACCTCGATCGGGCGCCGAAGCTGGTCCGCAACGACGAGGGGAACGACGTGTGGACCTTCGGCCAGGTCGTCATGGAGACGGCGGCGCTCAACGCCGTGGCCGGGCGGCCCAAGGAGGAGTACGGCCTCGAGCCGCAGTGCCTCGACGAGGTGCGGCCGGGCTGCTACGACGTGCACGAGCGGGTGAAGGACATGGATGCCGGCGGCGTGCTGGCCTCCATGAACTTCCCGTCCTTCCCCACCTTCACGGCGCGGACCTTCCTCAGCGACGACCTCGGGCTCTCCGCCGCGCTGGTCCGGGCCTACAACGACTGGCACATCGACGAGTGGTGCGCGGCCTACCCGGCCCGCTTCATCCCCATGGCCGTCCCGATCATCTGGGACGCCGAACAGACCGCCGCGGAGATCCGGCGGACCGCCGCCAAGGGCTGTCACTCGCTCAGCTTCACCGAGAACCCGGCCGCCCTCGGCTACCCGAGCTTCCACGACGAGTACTGGGACCCGGTGTGGCGCGCCTGTTGCGACACGGGGACCGTGCTCTCCATCCACCTGGGCTCGTCGGGCCGGATGGCGATCCCCGCGGTCGACTCGCCGCCGGACGTGATGATCACCCTGCAGCCGATGAACATCCAGTCGGCGGCCGCCGATCTCCTGTGGTCCCGGGTGCTCAAGAACTTCGGGGACCTGCGGGTGGCGCTGTCGGAGGGGGGCACCGGATGGATCCCCTACTTCCTCGAGCGGGTCGACCGCACCTACGACATGCACCGCGCCTGGACGCTGCAGGACTTCGGCGGCCGGCTCCCGAGCGAGGTGTTCCGCGAGCACTTCCTGACCTGCTTCATCAGCGACCCGGTGGGGATAGAGATGCGGGAGCGCATCGGCCTCGACAACATCGCCTGGGAGGCCGACTACCCGCACAGCGACTCCATGTGGCCGAGCGCACCCGAGGAGCTCGTCGCCGAATTCACGAAGTACGCCGTCCCGAGGTCCGATGTCGACAAGATGACCCACGAGAACGCCATGCGCTGGTACTCCTTCGACCCCTTCGCGCACATGCCGCGGGAGGACGCCACGGTCGGTGCCCTCCGCCGGCGGGCCGCCGGGCACGACGTGTCGGTGATGCCCCGCAGCACCCGGGTCCGCACGCCCGACGAGAAGCTCGAGGGCTTCCGCTCCCGCGCCCGCCGCGCCGTCGCCGCGGCCGGCAGTTGAGCGCACCCGCCGTCAGCCGCGCCGACCATCACGGGGAGTAGCGGGTACCCGATGGCGAAGCGCCAGATGTCCCTCGTCGGCTTCATGCAGGCCGGGAGCACGACGGTCTACGCCGGCTCCTGGCGGCACCCGGCGACGGACCACGCCTTCCTCGACGCGCGCTACTACGCCAACCTGGGCCGGACCCTCGAAGAGGGTTGCTTCGACATGATGTTCTTCGACGACCGCCTGGCCATGCCCGGGATCTACGGAGGATCGGTCGCCGAGGCCGTCCGGCTCGGGGCCCGGCCGGTCAAGCTCGACCTGAGCGTCGTGCTCGGGGTGATCGCGGCGGTGACGGAGCGGATCGGGCTGGGGGCGACGTACTCCACGACGTACTACTCCCCCTTCCACGTCGCCCGTACCTTCGCCACGCTCGATCACCTCTCCGGGGGCCGCGCGGCCTGGAACATCGTGACCTCGGTCAACGACAGCGAGGCCCAGAACTACGGCTTCACGGAGCACCTCGGCCACGACGTCCGCTACGACCGGGCGGACGAATTCCTCGAGGTGACGACGGGCTTGTGGGACACCTGGGAGGACGACGCGCTGGTGCTCGACCGGGCCAGCGGGTACTTCGCCGACCCCGGCAAGGTCCACGAGCTCGGCCACGACGGCAAGTGGTTCAGCGCCCGCGGACCCCTGACCGTGCCGCGCAGCCCGCAGGGCCGCCCGGTCCTGCTCCAGGCGGGCTCGTCGGGGCGCGGCCGCGAGTTCGCCGCCCGCTGGGCCGAGCTGATCTTCACGGGCGACCCGGACCTCGACATCGCCCGGCGGCACTACCAGGACCAGAAGGAGACGATCGCCGCCGCGGGGCGGGACCCCCGATCGGTCAAGATGCTGCCGATGGTCTACACGGTCGTCGGCGAGTCCCACGCCCACGCCGAGGAGCGCGAGGACCTCTTCCTCCATTCGCTCGTCGACCCCAAGGCCTCGCTCACGCTCCTCTCGGAGCTCATGAACTACGACTTCTCCGGCATGGAGCTCGACGACCCCATCACCGACGAGCTGATCGGCTCGGTGTCGGGCATCCGCGGGCTGGTGCAGAACCTGCGCGCGCACATCGGCGGGGACACCGTGACCCTGGCCGACCTCGCCGGCCACCGGGCCACGCTGCTCCAGGGCCCGCGCTTCGTGGGCACAGGCAGCGAGGTGGCCGACCAGATGGAGGAGTGGATCGAGGCGGAGGCCTGTGACGGGTTCGTCGTGGCCGCGACCCACACGCCCGGCGCCTACGAGGACATGGTCAGGATGGTCGTGCCCGAGCTGCAGCGCCGCGGCGTCTTCCGCGAGCACTACACCGGGGCGACGCTGCGCGACACCCTGGGCCTCGCCCGCCCGCCTGCCGAGCACCATGGCTGAGCCGGCCATCCGGGTCGTCCAGTGGGCCACCGGCAACATCGGGACGCGCTCGCTGCGGGCGGTGATCGAGCACCCCGACCTGACACTCGCCGGGCTGTACGTGTACGCGCCCGACAAGGCCGGCCGCGATGCCGGTGCGCTGTGCGGGCTGGGCCCGACCGCGGTGCGCGCCACGCGGGACATCGACGAGATCGTCGCCCTCGACGCGGACTGCATCCTGTACATGGCGCGCGAGTGCAATCTCGACGACGTGTGCCGGCTCCTGGAGTCGGGCGCCAACATCGTGACGACACGCGGCGAGTTCCACCACCCCGGCTCCATGGATCCCGAGGCACGGGCGCGGGTGGAGGCAGCCTGTGCGCGGGGCGGGACCTCCATCCACAGCACCGGGAGCAGCCCGGGGTTCATCTCCGAGGCCGTGCCCATCGTGCTGACGTCGATCCAGCGCAGCCTCGACTCGCTGACGATCGAGGAGTACGCCGACCTGTCGAAGCGCAACTCGCCCGAGCTCCTGTTCGACCTGATGGGGTTCGGCCGTGACCCCGATGCCTTCGACCCGGGCCGGTGGGCCCACGGCGCGCAGAGCTTCGGCCCCTCGCTGCGGCTCGTGGGCGAGGCCATCGGGCTCCCGCTCGACAGGGTCGAGGCCACGGGCCAGGTGGCCGTCGCCCGGCGGACGACGGAGATCGCGGCGGGCACCATCGAGGCGGGCACCGTGGCGGGCCAGCAGATGCGGGTGCAGGGGTTGCGGGCGGGACGGCCGCTGCTGAGCTTCGTGGCGACCTGGTTCTGCACGGCGGACCTCGACCCGGCCTGGGACCTGCACCCGACCGGCTGGCGGCTCACCGTCGAGGGCGATGCGCCGCTCGAGATCGAGATGCGCTTCGCCTTCCCCTTGGAGGACATGGCCCGGCGGACCCCGGGCTACACCGCCAACCGGGCCGTCAACGCGGTGCCCTTCGTCTGCGCCGCCCCCCCGGGCATCCGCACCACGGTGGACCTCCCCCAGATCATCGGGACGCTGCGGGACGGGGACGCAGCGCCGAGCGCGGATCGGCCCGCTTGACACGGCCCCTCCCGGAGCTGACGTCGGCCACCGAGTGGTTCTGGACGTCGGGGGCGGACGGCCGCCTGCGCATCCAGGGCTGCGCCGCCTGCGCCACCCTCGTCCACCCGCCCGTCCCGATCTGCCCGAAGTGCCGCAGCACGGACCACGCGCCGACGGTCGTCTCCGGCCGTGGCTCGGTCGTCGGCTACACGGTGAACCATCACCGCTGGCACCCCGCGTTCGAGCCTCCCTACGTCGTCGCCGTCGTGGCGCTCGCCGAGGACCCCGCCGTCCGGCTCACGACCTCCATCGTGGGCTGTGACCCCGCCGACGTCCACGTCGGGCAGGAGGTCATCGTCCGCTTCGAGCACCGCGACGACGTGTGGCTGCCCCTCTTCGTGCCGACCGGAGGCGCGGACGTCGCCGATGCGATCGGGGCGCCCACGCGACCGCTGCCCCGGGCGCCGCTGCACGGCGACCGCTTCGAGCACCGGTCCGTGCTCAGCGGCATCGGGCGGTCGGCCGTGGGCCGGCGGTTGATGGTCGACCCGCTCTCCCTCACGGTCGACGCCTGCCTGCGGGCGGTGGCGGACGCCGGGCTGCAGCTCGGCGACATCGACGGCCTGTCCACCTACCCGGGCATGGCCGGCATGGGCATGAGCGAGGGAGGGGTGGCGGCGGTGGAGGAGGCGCTGCGGCTGCACCCCACGTGGATCAACGGCGGCGGCGACATCCCCGGCCAGGGCGGTGCGGTCATCGCCGCCATGCTGGCCGTGGCGTCCGGCCTGTGCCGGCACGTCCTGTGCTTCCGGACCGTGTGGGAGTCGACGTTCGCCGCGCTGGGACGGAGCGCCGGAGGCGGCGGCGGCGCGGGCGCGGGCGCACGGGCGGCGGGCCAGTCCGCCTGGCGGGCGCCGTTCGGCGCGCTCTCCGCCGCGAACTGGATCGCCATGAACGCCAACCAGTACCTGCACCGCTACGGCGCACCGCGCGAGATGCTCGGGCTGATCGCGCTCAACGGGCGCACCAACGCGGCGCGCAACCCGGCGGCGATCTACCGGGACCCGATGTCGATGGACGACTATCTCTCCGCGCGGCCCATCACCTCCCCGTTCGGCCTGTACGACTGCGACGTGCCCTGCGACGGGGCGGTCGCCATCGTCGTCTCCGACGCCGCCGTGGCCGGGGACCTCCCGCAGCGCGCCGTCCGGGTGGAGGCCGTCGGCACCCAGATCATCGAGCGGGTGTCCTGGGACCAGGGCACGCTCACCCACGAGCCCCAGGTCCTCGGCCAGGCGGCGCACCTGTGGTCGCGCTCCGCTCTCGGGCCGGCGGACGTCGACGTGGCGCTCGTCTACGACGGGTTCACGTTCAACGCCATCTCGTGGCTCGAGGCCCTCGGGTTCTGCGGCCTCGGGGAAGCGAACGACTGGCTGGAGGGGGGCAGGCGCATCGCGCTCGACGGCGAGGTGCCGGTGAACCCCCACGGGGGGCAGCTCTCGGAGGGGCGGCTGCACGGCTTCGGCTTCCTCTACGAAGCCGTGCTGCAGCTGCGCCACGACGCGGGGGAGCGGCAGGTGCGCGACGCCGCGACCGCGGTGGTGAGCACCGGGGGCGGCACGCCGTCGGGCGTGCTCCTCCTCCAGCGTGACGGCGCATGAGCGACGGGGACCGACGTCGCGCCGTGCCGGCGCAGGCCGGGGCCCGGTGTGGGAAGGTCACTCTCAAAGCTGGAAACCGGCCCACCCGTCTGGACGAAACCACCTTCTCGCAGTATCTTCGGCCTGCGGCAACGCCCGGCCTGGGCCGGCACCGCCGCAAGGACTGAGGGATAGGTCGAACCATGTTGCTGGCACCGAGCGCCGACCAGGAGCTCCTAGGGGACACCACGGCGAAGCTGCTCGACGAGCTCGTCCCGGTGAGCGAGCTGCGCCACCGGCGCGACGACCCCGCCGGCTTCGACCGTGCCTACTGGCGCCGCGGGGCGGAGCTCGGATGGACCTCCCTGCTGGTCGGCGAGGAGTACGGAGGCGGCTCCATCTCCGACCGCGGCCTGGTCGACCTGGCCCTGGTGGCCTACGAGTTCGGCCGGCACGCCGCACCGGGGCCGTTGGCGGTGTCCAACGTCGTGGCCGCCACCCTCTCGGAGGTCGGCGGCGACGACTTCAAGGAGGTGATCGGCGACCTGTTGTCCGGCGAGTCGGTCGCGACGTGGTGCCTCAGCGAGCCGCCGCCCGGCGACGGGCTCGGGCCGAGCTCGCTCGAGGTGCGCACGGAGGGGGACGAGGTCGTGCTGCACGGCCGCAAGCGCCCGGTCGAGTCGGGGGGCCAGGCGGACGTCCTGCTCGTGACGGGCCGCACGGGTCCGGGGATGACCCAGGTGCTCGTCCCCGCCGGCACCGCGGGCGTGTCCGTCGAGCCCATGCACACCGTGGACATGACGCGCCGCTTCTCGGTGGTGTCGTTCGACGGCGTGCGCGTGCCCCTCGCCGGCGGCCTGGTGGGCGAGCCCGGGTCGGCCGACGCGCAGGTCGAGCGGCAGCTCGGGCGGGCGCTGGCCATCACCAACGCCGAATCGCTCGGGTCGATGCAGACCGCGTTCGACCTCACCGTCGAGTGGGCGTTCGACCGCTACTCGTTCGGCCGGCCGCTGGCCTCCTACCAGGAGATCAAGCACCGGTTCGCCGACTTGAGGACGTGGCTCGAGGCCGGCAACGCCGTGAGCGACGCGGCAACGGCCGCGCTGGCCGACGGCGCAGAGGGCGCCCCGGAGCTGCTCAGTGCCGCCAAGTCCTTCATCGGCGACTACGGGGGCGAGCTGATGCAGGACTGCGTGCAGATCCACGGAGGCATCGGCGTGACGTTCGAGCACGACCTCCACCTGTACCTGCGCCGGCACACCCTGAACCGGGGGCTGTACGGGACACCGGCGGACCACCGCCAGCGCCTGGCGGACATCGCGGAGCAGAGGGGGAGCGCGTGAGCGAGGAGCCGGCGTCCAGGGAGGACCTCGAGAGTTTCCGCCAGCGGGCACGGGCCTTCGCCCGCGCCAACCTGCGGCCGCTCGACGTGGCCACGGTGGCCGGGGCGTTCCGGAACGACCTCACCGACGAGATGGAGCTCGCCCTCATCTCCCGGGAGCGGGAGGTCCAGCGGATGTTCTTCGACGCCGGGCTCGCTGGCGTCTGTTTCCCGCGCGCCTACGGTGGGCAGGGACTCACCCCGGCGCACCAGCGGGTGCTCAACGAGGAGCTCGCCGGCTACGAGTTCCCGACCCGGATCCAGGCCCCGACCTTCTCCCCGTGCGCCGCGGTCCTGCTCGACTTCGGGACCGAGGAGCAGAAGCTCCGCCACATCCCGCCCATCCTGAAGGGCGAGGCGATCTGGATGCAGTTCCTCTCGGAGCCGAGCGGGGGGTCCGACGTCGCCGGTGCGCTGACGAGCGCCGTCCGCGACGGCGACGAATGGGTGCTGAACGGCTCCAAGATCTGGACCACCGGCGCGTGGTGGTCGGACTGGGGCCTTTGCCTGGCCCGCACCAATTGGGACGTGCCGAAGCACCGTGGCCTCACCGTGTTCATGCTCCCCATCCACCAGCCGGGCCTCGAGATCCACCGCATCGAGATGCTGAACGGCTCCCGGGAGTTCTGCCAGGAGTTCCTGACCGATGTCCGGGTGCCCGACTCGGACCGGGTGGGCGACGTCAACGACGGCTGGACGGTGGGGACGAGATGGATGTTCCACGAGCGCATGCTCACCAATTCGTCGCTGATCACGCTGCCGGTCGGCTACGCCCACAGCGGGGTCGGCGCGTCGCGCATGGACGAGATCGCCGCTCAGGTGGGCCGCCTGGCCGATCCGCACATGCGGGACCTGATCGGACAGGCCCGCGTGCTCCATCTCGTCGACCAGGAGCTGAAGCGACGGGTCAGCGAGGGGATCCGGTCGGGCGCGCTGCCCGAGCACGCGGCGGCGATCGGGCGGTTGTTCACCGGCGTCTCGTCCGCCCGGATCCGGACCATCGGCTTCGAGATCGCGGGCAGCGCGGGCGTGGCGTGGACTGACGACGATGGCGACCTGGCCTTCAGCGGCAACGAGTACCTCATGCGGCAGGTGTCGTGCATCGGCGGCGGCACCACCGAGATGGCCCGCAACGTGATCAGCGAGCGTGTGCTCGGGATGCCGCGGGAGCGCAGGCTGGACAAGGACGTGCCCTTCCGCGACGTGCCGCGTGGTGCGGCCTCGCCGCTGCGCTGATCCGGCTCAGCCGGCGGGCCAGGCGAGCGACTTCGTCTCGAGGTACTGGTCGAAGCCGGCCGTCCCGTTCTGGCGGCCGATGCCGCTGTCCTTGTAGCCGCCGAAGGGGAGGTCGGGGCTGTAGGTCATGCCGCCGTTGACGCTGAGCGTGCCCGTGCGGACCCGGCCCGCCACCGCCAGGGCGCGCTCGAGCGACGCCGAGACGACCGCGCCGCCGAGGCCGTACGTGCTGTCGTTGGCGATGCGGACGGCGTCGTCGTCGTCCTCGAAGGGGATCACGACGAGCACCGGACCGAAGATCTCCTCGCGGGCGATGGTCATGGCGTTGTCGACGTCGGTGAACAGCGTCGGCTCCACGAACCAGCCGCGCGGCAGGTCACCCGGGCGGCTCCCGCCGAGGGCCAGGGTGGCGCCCTCGGCGACACCGCGCTCGATGTAGCCGAGGACGCGCCCGCGTTGCTTCTCGGAGATGAGCGGGCCCATGATCACGTCGGGACGCTGCGGGTCGCCGTAGGGGACCGATCCCATGTAGGTCTTCAGGAGCTCGACGCCCTCGTCGTGGCGCGACCGGGGGAGGAGCATCCGGGTCGGGATGGCACAGCCCTGCCCGGCGTGGGAGCACACGGCGAGGCCCGTCATCATGGCGGTGGTGAAGTCCGCGTCGTCGAGGACGATCGTCGCCGACTTGCCGCCCAGCTCCAGGAACAGGCGCTTCAGCGTGGCGGCGCCCTTCTCCATGATCCGCTTCCCCACCACGGTCGAGCCGGTGAACGAAATGAGGTCGACCTCCGGCGACAGTGTCAGCTCCTCGCCGACCAGGTGGTCCGACGACGTGACGACGTTCAGCACGCCGGGCGGGATGTCCGTCTGCTCGGCCGCCAGGCGGCCGAGCAGCGTGGCGTTCCACGGCGTGTCCGGCGCCGGCTTGAGCACGACCGTGTTGCCCGTGGCGAGCGCCTGGGCCAGCTTCGTCACCGTGACCTCGAACGGGTAGTTCCAGGGGACGATGGCCCCGACGACGCCCACGGGCTCCTTGACGATGCGCCGCGCGTTGGTGCCGCCCCGGAAGTCGACGGCATCGGGCAGGTCCGTCTCCCAGGCGTACTCGTCGATCAACCCGGCCGCGTAGGTCAGCGCGCCGTCGAGCGGCGCGTCGAGCTGGGGGCCGGACGTGAGCATGCGGGGGCAGCCGACCTCGAGGATCAACTGCTCGCGCATCTCCTCCCGCTCGGCTGCGAGGGCGTCGTGGAGCTGCTCGAGACAGTGCCGGCGGAACGACCGGTTGGTGGACCAGTCGGTCTCGTCGAAGGCCCGGCGGGCCGCGGCGATGGCCAGCGCCACCTCCGCGCGGGACGCGTCGGCGACGTGGCCGAGCACCTCCTCGGTGGCGGGGTTGACGTTGGCGAACGTCTTGCCGTCGCCTGCGTCGACGAGCTTGCCGTCGATGAGCATCCTCGGCTCCGGGTGCACCGCTGGCGTGTCCGTCATGGGATCCGTCCTCACTTCCCTCTCGCGGCGCCGCCGTCGTTCCCGGCAGCCATTTTGCGGAAGTCCCAGCTCACGATCTTCTCCGGCACGACCCGGAGCCAGGCATGCCGGCCGTCGGCGCTGAACGCGCCCCCGCGTACTTCGCGCCGAAGAGGCGCTCGGGCTCCGCCAGCGCGGCGTGCGCCTCGCCGGTGCGGGGGACCTCGCCGACCGCCGTGGCCCGGCCCCGGATCTCGACGCCCCGCAGCTCGCCGAACGCCGTTCCCGCGTCGACCAGCACGGTCACGCGGGGGTCGTGCTGGAGGTCCACCCAGCGCTGGCTCTTCACGATGGAGTTCAACCAGACGGACGAGCCGTCCCACACGAACCACAGCGCGGTGACGTGGGGGCCGTCGGTGCCGACGGTGCCGACCCGGCAGGTGCGCTCCTGCGTGAGGAAGGCGTCCCGCTCGCCGGGCGACATGGCGAGGCGACGCGAGCGACGTTGCTCCCTCACGGTGCGGTGAACTCCAGGTACAGCCGGGTCAGCCCGCGGAGGATGAAGGTCGGCACGTAGTGAAAGCGGCGGGCGCCCGCCGGGCCGTGGTGCTCCTCGGAGATCCGGATGTCCTGCGTCCTCTCGAGGATGCGCTCCAGGCTGATGCGGGCCTCGGAGCGGGCGAGCGGCGCCCCGGGGCAGGTGTGGATGCCGCGCCCGAAGGCCAGGTGGTGGCGGGCGTTCTCGCGCCCGGGGTCGAACGTCGCCGGCTCCTCGAAGCGGCGCGGGTCGCGGTTGGCGGCGGCGTTGACGAGCATGACCGTCGTGCCGGCGGGGATGTCCAGGTCCCCGACCCTGGTCGGGACGCGCGACAGCCGGAAGTCACCCTTGACCGGGCTCTCCATCCGGAGCGTCTCCTCGACGAAGTTGGGGATCCGCTCCCGCTCGGCGCGCAGCACCCGCTGGAGCTCCGGGTCCTCGGCGATGAGCATCAGGGCGGAGCTCAGGAGGCGGACGGTGGTCTCCTGGCCCGCCGCGAAGAGGTTGGCGGCGACGCGCACGACGTCGAGGACCTCGGGGGTCGAGCCGTCGGGGAACGTCGCGTTGGCCAGGCCGGTCAGCACGTCGTCGCGCGGGGCGCGCCGGCGGTCCTCCACGTACGACGTGAACTGCTGGGAGAGGTATTCGAGTGGCGACAGGGCGATGGTGTCCTCGTTCATGCTGCCGATGGTGCCGTGGTGCGCCGTGCCGCGCAGCAGCGCCTCTTCGAATCGCGGTCGGTCCGCCTCGGGCACCCCGAGCAGGTCGGCGATGACGAGCATGGCGAAGGGGCTGGCGTACTGCCCGATGAACTCGCACTCGCCCCGGGAGAGGAAGGTGTCGAGCTGGCGGTCGGCCAGCCGCCACATGAACTCCTCGTTGCTGGCGAGGCGCTTCGGGGTGATGAGGCGCAGGAGGAGCGAGCGGTGGTCCGTGTGGACCGGCGGGTCGAGGTTCGGCAGCTGGTCGTGCATCGGGAGCTCGTCGCGGTGCTCCTCGATGAGCTCGCTGACGTCGTCGCCCTCGAGCGGGACCGGGAACCCCGGGAACGGCCCCGTCACGGCGGTGCACGAGGAGAAGGTCTTGGCGTCGCTGTAGACGCCCATCGCCTCCTCGTACCCGGTCACCATGACCACGTCGTGGTGCGGCTCGCGCCAGACCGGGCCGTGGGCGCGGATGGCCTCGAAGTACGGATAGGGGTCGACGATCAGGTCGTCGTCTCGGAAGAAGTCCATCGACTCGTAGTCCGTCACCGTCTCCACCCATCTCCTGCCTCGTGCCGTGCCCTGCCGCGCCGCGCCCCGTCGCTGGCGGCCCACGATAGTCCGTGACCCCACCAGTGAAAACTGGGTTCTGTCTGACATGAAACCTGACTTCCGCACCACGGCGCACCCTGGCCACCGCCCGGCCGGGCGCTCCGACGACCACGCCGCCACGATGCCCTGCAGCAGGGTGGAACTAGCCTTACGCTGAGAGAAGAAGTATGTTCTCATTTCTGCCATACCCGACGCCGGGAGGGACCTGGGCATGCGCATCGGCTTGATGATCGGCCCGGAGCGGGGCCGCTACCGGACCAAGGTCGAACGGCTCCGGGCCGACGCCCGCTGGGCCGAGGAGGTGGGCCTGTCCACGGTGTGGATCCCGCAGATCCCCGACGAGTTCGACGCCCTCACCGCCGCCACGGTGGTCGGCGCCGCCACGAGCCGCATCGAGGTCGGCACGGCCGTCGTGCCGGTCCAACCCCGCCACCCCATCGCGCTGGCGCAGCAGGTCCTGTCCGTGCAGGCGGTCTGCGGGGGGCGGCTGGCCGTGGGCCTCGGCGTCTCGCACCACTGGGTCATCGACGAGATGCTCGGGCTGCCCTACGAGCGCCCCGTCGCCACCATGCGGGCCTACCTCGAGGTCCTCGACCGGGCGCTCGCAGGCCCCGGGCCCGTCGACGTCGAGAACGAGCTCTTCCGGGTGCACAACCCCCTCGACATCACCGACATCGTGCCGACCCCGGTGCTGCTGGCCGCGCTCGGCCCGCGCATGCTGGCGCTGTGCGGCGAGCGGGCCGACGGGACCATCTTGTGGATGGCCGACGAGCGGGCGATCGCCACCCACGTCGTCCCCAACCTCACCCGCGCCGCCGAGGCGGCGAACCGCCCCGCCCCCCGCGTGGTGGCGGGCATCCCGGTGTGCCTCTGCGGCGACGACGAGATCGAGGCCGCGGTCGCCCGCACCAACCGGATCCTGGCCGAGGCCGAGGTGTCCCCGAACTACCAGAAGCTGCTCGAGCACGGCGACGCGCGGAACGTGGGCGACATCCTGGCGGCGGGTAGCGAGTCCACCATCGTCGCGCGCCTGCAGGCCTTCGCCGACGCCGGCGTGACCGACATCTCGGTGCGGGTGGTGCCGATCGGGGAGAACCGCGAGGAGCTCGTCGCCTCGTCGAAGCGGACCCGCGGGCTCCTCGGCTCGCTCGCGTCGTCGTTCTGAGTCGAGCGGTCCTCGCGCGGCTCAGAGCGGCGCGAAGGGCGCCAGCCGCCGCTCGGAGAGCAGCTCGGCGCCGAGGTCGCGGGTGAGGGAGCGGGTGGCGCCGAACAGCCCGTCGAGCACCACGACACGCTTGGCGTAGCGGTGGAACTCGTGCTCGGTCGTGAAGCCGATGCCGGCGAGCACCTGCTGGCAGTGGCGCGAGGCCGTGCGCGCGCCGCGTCCGGCGAGCGCCTTGGCCACGGCCGCCGTCCGCGGGGAGCCGTCCTCCCAGGCCGCGTCGAGCACGGCGTCCGCCGACTCGATCGCCACCAGCGTCTCGGCCAGCCGATGGCGCACGGCCTGGAACCGGCCGATCGCCTGCCCGAACTGGACGCGTTCGAGGGCGTGCGCGCGGGCCAGCGCCAGCATCGCCCGGGCGGCACCGACGAGCTCGTGGCCGACGGCCAGCTGGGCCAGCGCGACCGCTGAGGGCCACGGCGGGGACGCCACCTCGGGCGCGAGCGCCTCCCTGGCCACGCTGCCGTGGACCTCGACGAGCCCGAGGCCGGGGTCCATGCCGCGCACCGGCCGCAGCGTCAGGTCGCGCGTCGGCACGCAGAAGGCGACCTCGGTGTTGACGGCGTGGGCGACCACGACGGCGGTGGCGCGCCCGGGCAGCGCCGCCGTGCCCAGCCCGCGGACGGCGAGGCTGGCGCCGTCGAGCCGGCCCGGCGGTTCCGTGGAGCCGAGCCGCGGGAGCACGAACCCGGCCGCCGCCGTGAGGTCGAGCCCCAGCGAGCAGGCGAGCACCCGGTCCAGAGCGGAGGAGGCGGTGTGGCCCGAGCCCTGCAGCTCGAAGAAGACGGACACCGCCGTCCCGGTGTCCTCCCCCAGCGCGTCGGGCCACCCCAGCGCGTCCAGCGCGGCGTCGAGCGCCGCGCCGCTGTGCGCCTCGACGGCGTGGCGCAGGCCCCGTTCGAACTCCGCGCGCTCCGCGCCGTCCATCAGCGATCGCTCCCGAGGTCGAGCAGCCGGCGGGCGATGATGTTCCGCTGGATCTCCGCTGTGCCCCCGTAGATCGTGGCGGCGCGCGAGTAGAGGTACTCGCGCCGCCAGCGCTCGCTGGCCGGGTCGTCGCCGGTGCCGACGCCGGCGGCGAGGCCGTCGGCGACGAGGTCGAAGACCGCCTGCTCGGCCGTGGCGACCAGCACCTTGTCGATGGAGGTCTCCGGTCCCAGCCGCTCGCCGGCGGCCAGCCGCCGCTGCGTGGCGCGCGACCGCGCCCGCAGGGCGTAGAGCAGCTGGGCCACCTCGCCCACGCCGGCGGGGTCGAGCTCGCCGGCCGCGGCGGCCTGGAGCAGGCCCGTCAGGCGCTGCTGGAGGTAGGCCGCCCGGTGCCACAGCGCGGTGCTGCGCTCGTAGGGGAGCAGGTCCATCGCCACCGACCAGCCCTGGCCCTCCTCGCCGAGGGTGCGCCCGTAGGGGACGAGCACGCCGTCGAAGAAGACCTCGGAGAACTCCGGGACGCCGTGCATGGTCTCGATCGGCCGCACCTCGATTCCCGCGCTGTCCATGTCGACGAACAGCGCGGTGATGCCGCGGTGGGCGGTGTCCGGCGCACCGGTGCGGGTCAGCAGCACGCAGCGGTCGGCGAACTGGGCGAGGCTGGTCCAGACCTTCTGGCCGGTGACCCGCCAGCCCCCGTCCGTCCGCTCGGCACGGCACGACAGCGAGGCCAGGTTGCTCCCGGTCCCGGGCTCGGAGAAGCCCTGGCACCAGGTCTCGTCGCCCCGCAGCAGCCGCGGCACCATGGCGGCGGCCAGCTCGGGCGCCGCGAAGTCGATCATGGTCGGCGCCAGGACCTCGGTCATGGAGTAGATGCCCGGCTCGACCAGGCCGCGGCAGGTGAGCGCCTCACCGAGGTAGGCGCGCAGCAGGCTCGAACCCCCCAGCCCCCCGACGCGCTCGGGCCATCCCCGGCGCATGAAGCCGGCATCGAAGGCCAGGCGCTTGACCTTGGCCAGCTGGGCCATCTGGTCCTCGAGCGTGGCGGTGCCGGCCGGCCCGGCCGCGAGCAGGTGCTCGTTCTGGTCGAGCCAGTCGTCCAGCGACACCCGGAACTCGTCGAGCTCCATCCGCGCTCCGTCAGCCGCCCGAGGGAGCGGGGCGGGTCGGGTCGTGGGGCCGCCCGGCATCGCGGGCGCCGCTCCGGCGGAGGAACGTCATGGACCGCGTGTGCAACCGCCAGCCATCCGCGGTGCGGCGGTAGCTGTCCGTGTACCAGCCGATCCGCATCTCGTGGGTGGTCTGCTCCACGAAGCACAGCGGCTGCTGGCCGGTCCCGCCGTCCCCGTCGAGCTCCAGCACCGGCGGCCCGACCAGGAACACCCCCTTGGGCGCGGCCGCCACCAGGGCGGGGAAGTCCTCGAGACGGTAGGTGTCGCCGAAGGCGCTGTAGGAGCCGTCGGGGGTGAAGACGTCGACGACGGCGTCGATGTCGTCCTTGGTCATCCCCAGCGCGTAGCGGGCCAGGAGCTGCTCGACCTCGGTCACGTCCTCCGGCGGCGCGCCACCCATCAGGCGTCCTCGTAGACCACGTGCACCGTCGGGCTGGTCGGCACGGACTGGCAGGTGAGCACCCAGCCCTCGGCGACCTCGTCGGCGGTGAGGGCGTTGTTGACGTGCATGGTGACCGTGCCGTCCACCAGCCTCGCCATGCAGGTGGCGCAGCTGCCGGACTCACAGGAGAAGGGCGGGGACATGCCCAGCTGGCGCGCCGTCTGCAGGATCGTCGTGCCCGGGCGGTGGTCCGCCGCATCGGTCCGGCCCGAGAGCTCGATCGTGATCCGGGACCCCACCGCTGCCGGGAACAGCGGCAGGGGCTCGGGAGCCTGCTCGGTCGGGGTGAACCGCTCCATGTGGATGCGGTCCGCCGGCACCGCAGTCGACTGCAGTGCCCGCTCCACGACGTCCATGAAGGGGCCGGGCCCGCAGATGTAGAAGTCGGCGTCCCCGTCGACGCCGGCGAAGTCGCGGACGGCGCCGGGTTGCACGAGGCCGCACTCGACGTCGAGATGGTGCGAGACGCGGAGCCGGCCGCCGTGCTGCGCCGAGAGGGCGTCGAGCTCGGGTGCGAAGATCGCGGCGTCGAGGTCGCGGTTGGCGTAGAGGAGCCGCACGGTGCGCGGCGTGGTCGTCAGCGCCGACTTCAGCAGCGAGTGCACCGGTGTGATGCCGCTCCCGGCGGCGAAGGCCACGAGGTCCCCGCCGCCCGCGGTCAGGCAGAAGACACCCGCCGGCCGGGTGACCTCGACGATGTCACCCGCCGCCAGGTGGTCGAGCATGAAGTTCGACACCACGCCGCCCGGCGTCCGCTTCACGGTCACGGCCAGCTCGGGGTCGACCGCCGGCGCGGAGGACATGGAGTAGCACCGCAGGTGCACCCGGCCGTCCACCCGCACCCGGAAGGTGCAGAACTGGCCGGCCTCGTAGGCGAAGACGGGGCGGAGCTCCTCGGGGACGTCGAGCACGAACGAGCTGGCGTCGGCGGTCTCGCGGACGACCCGGGCGATGCCCAGCGGGTGGAACCCGTGGTCGGGGACCGTGTCCGTCGCCCCTGCCATTGGCCGCGAAACCCCCATAATGCTATACGGTAATGTAGTTCTCGCTCAGGGGCAACGACGCTGGCCGACGACGGCCCGCCGTGAGAGCATGCATCGCACGACCTGCACGGAGAGGAGCCGATCGAGTGAGTACGGGGCGAACGGCAATTGTGACCGGGGGCGCCTCCGGGATCGGGCTGGCCATCGCCGAGCGGCTCGCCGACGACGGCTGTGCCGTTGCGATCTTCGACCGCGACGGTGCGGCCGCCGACACCGCGGCGGCCAAGATCGAGGCGGCGGGCGGCACCGCCGTCGGCCTGGCGGTGGACGTCACGGACCGCGGGCAGATCGACGCCGGCGTCGACGCCGTCCGCGCGCGCCTGGGCCGGCCGACGATCCTCGTCAACAGCGCGGGCCTGGACGGCTTCGACCCGTTCCTCAAGATCACCGCCGAGACGTGGAACCGCATCCTGGCGGTGAACCTGACCGGCACCTTCGACTGCTGCCAGGCCGTCGTGCCCGACATGATGGAGGAAGGCTGGGGCCGGATCGTCAACATCTCGTCCTCGAGCGCGCACGGCGGCCAGCCCCTCATGACGCACTACGTCGCGTCCAAGGCCGGAGTCATCGGCTTCACCAAGGCGCTGGCGCTCGAGCTCGGCCCCAAGGGCATCACGGTGAACACGATCCCGCCCGGGTTCATCGACACCCCGATGCTCCGCAGCTCCGAGCGGCGGGGACTGCTCGGCGAGGGCGTCGACTTCCACGCCGCCAGGACGCCGGTGCGCCGGGTCGGGCGCCCCGAGGACATCGCGGCGGCCTGCGCCTTCCTGGTCCGTGAGGAGGCCGGCTACATCACCGGGCAGGTCATCGGCGTGAACGGCGGGCGGAACACCTGAGATGGCGCGGCTGACGCCCCTGCCCCCGAAGCAGTGGCCGGAGTCCATGCGGGCCGCGCTGGCGGCGCTCCGCCCGGCCGACGCCCGCCACCCCCGTCCCGAGACCGAGGGCCGGCCCAAGGGGCTGAACGCCCTGGGCACGCTGGCGCGGCACCCGGAGCTGACCAAGGCCTTCAACACCTTCAACGGGTACATCCTCTTCTCGTCGACGATGACGCCCCGGCGCCGCGAGCTGCTGGTGCTCCGCGTCGCCGCCCTCCGCCGGTCGTCGTACGAGTGGGAGCAACACCGCGTGCTGGCGGCGGACGCGGGGCTCGCCGCCGACGAGGTCGCCCGCATCGCCGAGGGGCCGGACGCGCCGGGGTGGTCCCCACTCGAGGCGGCCATGCTCTCGGCCGTCGACGAGATGATCGGCGACGGGGAGATCGCCGAGGCGACCTGGCAGCAGCTCGCCGCCGAGCTGGACGAGCGCCAGCTCATGGACCTCGTCTTCACCGTCGGCGCCTACGAGACCCTGGCCTTCGCCTTCCGGTCCTTCGGCGTCGAGCTCGACGAGGACCTGCTTCGGCGGAAATGACCTTCTCTTATTTGAAGATCTGTGATATCGTGATGCCGTCCCGGACGTGAACTGGAGGTAGGACAGATGGCGCACTTCGCGAAGCCGGCGGCGGGGAGCTGGACGGAGAACTACCCCGAGCTGGGTACGGCGCCGGTGTCCTACGAGGACTCGATCTCGCCCGAGCACTACGAGCTGGAGCGCAAGGCCATCTTCGCCCGGACCTGGCTCAACGTCGGCCGCGTCGAGCAGGTGCCCCGCAACGGCAGCTACTTCACCCGGGAGATCGCCGCCGCCGGGACCTCCGTCGTCGTGGTGCGGGGCAAGGACACCGAGATCCGCGCCTTCCACAACATCTGCCGCCACCGTGGCAACAAGCTGGTCTGGAACGACTATCCCCTCGAGGAGACGAAGGGGACGTGCCGCCAATTCACGTGCAAGTACCACGGGTGGCGCTACAGCACCGAGGGTGAGCTGACCTTCGTGCAGCAGGAGTCGGAGTTCTTCGACCTCGACACGAACGACTACGGGCTGGCGGGGGTCCAGGTGGAGGTGTGGGAGGGGTTCATCTTCGTGAACCTGGACCCCGACAACGCGACCCCGCTCCACGAGTACCTCGGGGCATTCGGCGCCGGCATCGCCGGCTACCCCTTCGACAAGATGACGCAGGTCTACAAGTACCGCGCCAACGTCGGCAGCAACTGGAAGCTGTTCATCGACGCCTTCGCCGAGTTCTACCATGCACCGGTCCTCCACGCGAAGCAGGCGACCGCGGAGGAGTCCCGCAAGCTCTCCGGCATCGGCTACGAGGCGCTCGCCTACGCGCTCGACGGGCCGCACGGTATGGTGTCCTCCTGGGGTGGGATGTCACCGCCCAAGGACCTCGGCATGGTCAAGCCGATCGAGCAGGTGCTGCACAGCGGCCTCTTCGGCCCCTGGGAACGCCCCGACATCGACGGCCTCGACCCGCTGCCGCCGGCGCTCAACCCGGCCGGGCACCGGGCCTGGGGCATCGACTCGTTCGTCCTGTTCCCGAACTTCATGCTCCTGGTCTGGGCACCCGGCTGGTACCTCACCTACCACTACTGGCCGACCTCCTACAACACGCACGTCTTTGAGGGCGCGCTCTACTTCGTCCCCCCGAAGAACGCGTCGGAGCGGCTCCGCCAGGAGCTCGCCGCGGTGACCTTCAAGGAGTACGCGCTCCAGGACGGCAACACCCTCGAGGCCACGCAGACGATGCTCGAGTCGCGCGCGGTGCGCGAGTTCCCGCTCAACGACCAGGAGATCCTGCTCCGGCACCTGCACAAGACGGCCCGTGGCTACGTCGCCGACTACCAGGAGACGGCGGCGACGCCGACCCCGGTGCGGATCTCGGCCGCATCCTGAGAGAGGAATCGAGAGCGCATGCCGATCCTGCCCGCCCCCTTTGCCGACCTCGAGCCCTTCGTCGCGTGGTCGCTCGAGACGGAGAGCGAGCGTTACGCGAAGCGGCTGTCGAGCACCATGGACGAGCTCCAGGCGTTCTACGACGCCGGCTTTCCGCGTCTGGCCGACGCCATGGCCTACCTCGACCAGCTCGACCTCCACGCGCTGCCCGACGACGCCACGCGCCTGCTGTGGCTCTGCTATTCGCTGGTGAACGTCTCGTTCCCCGTCGAGGTCTGGCGCCAGCCGCGCGTGCCCGACAGCGGCGCCGCCAGCCTGGACATGGTCATCGAACCGGCCGTCTGACCTCCACCACCCCTGGGCCCTCCCCGTCGCGGGGCCGGGCCCCGGCGCGGGCTCCGATCAGGGCTGTCACCGGCGTTGGAGGAAGTCGCCGCCGAGCTGGAGCGGAAATCCAGTTCTTACAAGTGAACAGGTACTTACTTGTATCGCGAGATCGGGGCTGCCGTACATCCTGAGCTACGCTCTCCCCAGTGATGGAGAACGAATTCCCGGCCGAGAGCTCCGAGTCCGAGGCGATCAGCTGGCGCGACCAGGCCGTGGCCCGGTCCCTGGACTCCGCCCGGCTCCGGGCCGAGAGCCGGGTCCAGCGCTTCCTCGATGCCGCCATGGAGCTCCTGAGCACGGGCTCGGGCAAGGACTTCACCGTGCAAGAGGTCGTCGAGCGCTCCGGCCAGTCGCTCCGCAGCTTCTACCAGTACTTCAGTGGGAAGCACGAGCTGCTCCTGGCCCTCTTCGAGGAGTCCGTCCGTGCGACGGCCGAGCTCCTCCGGCAGGAGGTGAGCACCGAGGACGACCCCCTCGAGCGTCTGCACCGGTTCGTGGTGGCGTACTACCGGCTGTGCCGGCCCGCCGAGGGCGGGGCCACCGACAAGAGCGAGCGGCCGCCGATCATGGCCGAGTTCGCGCAGCAGCTCCTCACGACGCACCCCAAAGAAGCCGCCCGGGCCTTCGCGCCCCTCGTCGCCTTGTTCGAGGAGCTGCTCGCCGATGCCGTGTCCGCCGATGCCGTGCGCGACGACCTCCAACGCGGGCCGGTGATCGGCGCGGTGCTCGAGGTGATCATGTTCAACGCCTTCTCGGCGACGATCGGCGGCTCGCCGCTCCGGCTCGACGACGGCCGCTCCGCCGAGGAGCTGTGGAAGTTCGTGCTGCACGGGATCGGGACCGCCTCGTCCTGAGGATGCGGGCCCGGCGCGGGCTCCGGCGAGGCCGCTAGTCGGTCCCGTCCGGGCGGTGGTACACCCGGCCGCCCTTCATGACGAACCGGACGTCCTCCGTCACGCCGATGTCGGCCAAGGGGTCGCCGGGCACGGCGATCACGTCCGCCAGGAGCCCCGCCTCCAGCCGGCCCCGGTCGTCGACGGAGATCAGCTCCGCGGCGACCGTCGTGGCGGCCCGGATCGCGCCGAGGGGCGTCATGCCCCGGTCGACGAGGGCGAGCAGCTCCTTGGCGTTGTGCCCGTGGGGGATCGCCGGTGCGTCCGTCCCGCAGGCGATGCGCGCCCCGCGCGCCACGGCCTTGCGGATGGTCTCCTTGGCCCGGGGGAACACCTCGGCGGCCTTGGCCTGGAGCTCGGGTGCCGCACGGGAGGTGTCCATGCCGTCGGCCAGGTAGGTCGTCGGCACCAGGAACGTCCCGCGTTCGATGAGGAGGCCCAGCGTCTCGTCCGTCATGAGCGAGCCGTGCTCGATGCAGTCGATCCCGGCTTCGATGGCGGCGCGGATGCCGTCGTCGCCGTGGGCGTGGGCGGCCACCTTGAGGCCGGCCCGGTGCGCCTCGTCGGCGATCGCCCGCAGCTCCTCGTCGGAGTACTGCTGGGCCCCGGCCGGTCCGGTGTGCGACATGATGCCGCCCGAGGCGCAGACCTTGATCACCTGCGCGCCGTGCTTGATCTGGTAGCGCACGGCCTTGCGCACCTGGCTGACCCCGTCGGCGATGCCCTCCTCGACGGTCAACGGCATGATGTGCGGCGCGAAGGCCTGGAACATGGTGGGGTCGAGGTGGCCGCCCGTCGGGGTGATGGCGTGCCCCGCGGGCACGACCCGCGGCCCGTCGACCCAGCCCAGGTCGATGGCCTTCTTCAGGGCGACGTCCAGCAGGAGGCCGCCCGTCTGAATGAACAGGCCGAGGTTGCGCACCGTGGTGAAACCGGCCCGAAGCGTCCGGCGGGCATTGGCGACGGCGCGGAGCGTGCGCACGGCGGGGTCGTCCTGCACGGCGGTGAGCGGGCTGCGGTGATCGGGTCCGCCGAGCAGGAGGTTGACCTCCATGTCCATCAGCCCGGGCAGGAGGGTCAGGTCCCCGAGGTCGACGACCGTCGCGTCGTCGGGCACGGTGTCGGGCGCCACCGCGACGATGCGGTCGTCGCGGACCAGCAGGTTGCCGGGCTCGAGCATCTCGCCGTTGTCGACGTCGAGCATGCGGGCGCTGCGCAGGTGGATGTGCCGTGGCGCCTGGGGACGGGCCATCTCGAGTGCTCCTTCGGTGCTGCGAAATCAGGGTTTCCCCTGACGATATACAGCGTTGCTGAATTGCGCGAGTGCAGATACCGTAGCAACCCGGGAAATCGGTCGGGGAGGTACGGAGTGACAGCAGTTCTGGAGGGCGTCCGGGTCCTCGAGGTGGCCGAGCACACGTTCGTGCCGGCGGCCTCGGCGCTGCTGGCCGACTGGGGCGCCGACGTGATCAAGGTCGAGCCCGTCGAGCGGGGCGACGCCATGCGCGGGCTGGCGGCGACGGGTGTCGTCGCCATCGGCGGCGACGTCCACGCGCTCTTGGAGCACTCCAACCGGGGCAAGCGGAGCGTGGCCCTCGATCTCACGACCCCGGACGGGCTCGAGATCCTCTACAAGCTCGCCGCCACCGCGGACGTGTTCCTCACCAACAAGCTGCCGCGGGTGCGCAAGAAGCTCAGCATCGAGCTCGAGGACGTCCGGGCGCACAACCCGAACATCGTCTACGTCGCCGGCACGGGGCAGGGCGAGCGGGGCCCGGACGCGGACAAGGGGTCCTACGACTCCTTGTCGTTCTGGTACCGGGCCGGTGTCTCCCTCGGGGTGAAGCCGGCCGACTCGGACCGGCTCCCCGGGCCGCCCGGGCCGGGGTTCGGCGACTCCATCGGGGCCATGACCATCGCGGGAGGGATCATGGGGGCGCTGTTCCACCGCGAGCGTACGGGTGAGGCGACGACCGTCGACGTCTCCCTGCTCGGCACCGGGATGTGGGCCATGGGCCAGGCCTTCGCACTCTCGCTGGTGAGCAACGTCCCCTGGCAGGGCCCGCCGTCGAACGCGCCGCGCCTGAACCCCCTGGTGCGGAACTACACGACCAAGGACGAGCGCGCCCTCTCGTTCTGCTGCCTCCAGGCCAGCCGGTACTGGGCCGAGCTCTGTCAGGCCGTCGGGCGCGCGGAGCTCGGGACCGACGCGCGCTTCGCCGACCACGCCGCGCTGCTCGAGCACAGCATCGAGGCGCAGGAGCTGCTCGAGGCGGCCTTCGCCGAACACACCGTGGCCGAGTGGAGGGAACTGCTCGCCGACTTCACCGGCCAGTGGTGCGTCGTCCAGGACACGCTCGAATGCGCGGTCGACCCGCAGAGCGTCGCCAACGGGTACATGCAGGACTGCGAGACCGCAGGGGGGACCCCCTTCCAGCTCGTCGCGGCGCCGGTGCAGTTCGGGGGGGAGCCGTCCCCGGCCCGGCGTGCCCCCGGGTTCAACGAGCACGGCGACGCGATCCTCGAGGAGCTCGGGATCGACTGGGATACCATCGTGGACCTCAAGGTCCGCTCCGTCGTCGGCTAGTTCGCGGCATCGTCCTTCTGGAGGAGACACAGATGACACTGTTCGATGCATTTCGCTACGACGGCAAGCGGGTCCTGGTCGTGGGCGGCGCCACGGGCATGGGCGCCGCCGCCGCCGAGCTGGCGCAGGACGCCGGCGCCGAGGTCGTGGTGATGGACTACGCCGAGGTGAAGCTCCCGGGGGCCAAGGCGATCCACGTCAACCTGGGCGAGAAGGAGTCGATCGACGCGGCCGTCGACGAGTGCGGCGGACCGGTGCACGCGCTGATGGCGTGTGCAGGCGTGGCCGACGGGACGCCCAACATCGAGAAGATCAACTTCGGCGGGCACCGCCATCTGATCGAGCGGATGCTGGCCGGCGGCATGCTCCCCCGGGGCTCGGCCATCGGCTTCATCTCCTCGGCCGCCGGGCTGGGTTGGGAGGCCGGCTGGGAGCAGGTGAAGGAGTACCTGGACACGCCCGACTTCGACTCGGCGTCGGCCTGGGCCATCGAGCACGGATGGGCCGACTACTTCCACTCCAAGCAGGCCGTGTGCGGCTACGTGGCCCGTCAGGCCTTTCCGTTCCTGAAGCAGGGCATCCGCATCAACGCCATCTGCCCCGGCCCGACCGACACCCCGCTGGCGCAGGCGAACGCGGAGATGTGGCTGGGCTTCGGCGCCGACTACCGCGAGGAGGCGGGCATCGAGGCCTCGACCCCGCTCGAGCAGGCCTACCCGCTGGTGTTCCTCTGCAGCGACGCCGCCGCCGCCATCTCCGGCCAGACGCTGATCAGCGACGTGGGCTACGTCGCCTCCGGGGTCACCGAGTCGTTCCCGCCGGCCACGGCGGCGGCCGGGTTCCTGCTCGGCCGGATGTAACCCGCGCCCGGCGCCGGGTCAGCCCGGTCGCCGCGGCGTCACCGCGACCGAGGGGATGCTCGCGCTGGCCCCCAGGCCCACGACGAGGTCGACGACCCGGACGAGCTCCTCGACCTCCATGAGGGAGCCGCTCAGGAGGTTGCGCTCCTGCCACATCGGGTGGAACTCGGACATCAGGCCCATGTCCCAGTCGTTGACGAACTCCGTCATGGAGTGCCCCTCGCCGCCGGCACAGTCGCCCACGATGACCCGGGTGAAGCCGACCGCCGGGTGCTCGGCCTGCCACGCCTCGACCAGGGTCTCGAGCGCCGCCTTGCTGGCCGCGTAGACGCCCAGCCCGGGCCAGGGCGGGGTCAGCGAGCCGTTGACCGACGACAGGTAGGCCGCCACCCCGCGCGACTCGGTGAGATGCCCGATGGCGGCCGCCGTGATGAGCGACGCCCCGATCACGTTCGTGTCGAAGGTGCGGTGCCAGCTCTGGGCATCCATGTCGACCAGGCGGCCCAGTGGGGCGACCCCGGGCGCGTAGACGAGCGCGTCGATCCCTCCCAGCCCGCGGACGGACTCCTCGATGGCGCTACGGCACGACGCCGCGTCGGTGACGTCGCAGGCGACGGCGAGCGATCCCGGGCCGGCCTCCTTGGCCGCGTCGACCAGTCTGTCGTAGCGCCGGGCCAACAGCGCGACCTGCGCGCCGCGCTGCCCCAGACCGATCGCGATGCAGCGGCCGAGACCGCTCGAAGCTCCGACGACCACTGTTCTCATGGCTTGACTCCTCTCCTCCCCGAGAGCGTGCCCTGATCAGGGCGTGACGACGGGCAGTCGCTCCCAACCGCGCACCGTCGAGGTCCGGGCCTGCAGGGCATTGTCCCAGTCGACGTCCCACGACGGGAACCTCCTGAGCACTTCCTCCAGGGCGACCCGGCCCTCCAGCCTGGCCAGGGCGGACCCGAGGCAGAAGTGGATGCCGTACCCGAAGGCCAGCTGGCGGTCGATGGTGCGGTGGATGTCGAAGCGATCGGCGTCGGCGAACTTGCGCTCGTCACGGTTGGCCGACGCGGTCAGGAGGAGGATCGCGCTGGCGGCCGGGACGACCTCTCCGTGCAGCTCGACGTCGCGCGTGACGTAACGGGCCTGGACGGGGGAGGGGGACTCGTAGCGGAGCAGCTCCTCGATGGCGTTCGGAACGAGGTCGGTCTGTTCGGCGAGCTCGCGGCGCTGGTCGGGATGCTCGGCGAGGACCTTGCCCGTCCACCCGATCAGGCGGGTCGTGGTTTCGTTGCCCGCGGCGGCCAGGAGGTTGACGTAGCTCAGGACCTCGGGACGGCTCAGGCGGCGGAGGGCTCCGGACTCGTCCTCGTACTCGGCCTGCAGCAGCTCTGTCATCAGGTCGTCCGACGGGTGGCTCGCCCTCCACTCGATGTACTCCTCGAACGCGCTCCCCTGCGTGTCGCCGTACGTGGTGTCGACGTCGGGCATGCCGCTCTCGGTCAGCCGAAGGCCCTCGTCGATATGGTCCCTGATGGCCTCTTGGTCCTGCTCGGGGATGCCCAGCAGCATGCCGATGGTGCGCATGGGCATCTGGGCGCCGAGATCCGCGATGAAGTCGAAGCCCCCGCTCCCCACCAGGGGGTCGAGGCTCCGCGCGCAGAACTCCCGGATCTTCGGCTCGAGCGCGGCGATGTTCCGCGGCGTGAAGACGCGCGCCAGCAGCCTGCGGTGGACGTGGTGGGCCGGGGGGTCCTCGAAGATGATGGAGCCGGGCGGCAGCTCGACCCCGCTCTTGATGAGCTCCAGGACGGTCCCCCTGCTCGAGATGTACGTCTCCCAGTCCAGCGAGCACCGGTCGACGTCCTCGAAACGGCTCACGGCGTAGAAGTCGTAGCGGTCGTTGTAGTAGAGGGGCCGCTCGTCGCGCAGTCGCTCCCACACCGGGTACGGGTCGGTGTCGATCTCGAAGTCGTAGGGGTCGTAGTAGATGTCGGATTCCATCACGGTCATGGCAGCCCCCGTCTCTGGTGGTCGCGAGCAAAACGAGCATTACACAAAACGAAGAAGTATGTTCTCGCCACCCTGCTTGCCCGTCACCCGGTGAAGGTGGGCCCGGACCGGCTCCGCCGCAGGGACTGGCGGGTTCGTCGCAGAAACGCTACTCTCGCAAGTCAGTATCAACGTTCTCACGCCGCGAGATCGGGGAAGGCCGCCATGTCGAACGCCACGTCGACCATCCCGGCGCTCCTCGCCACGGCCGCCGGCCGGTTCCCGGACCACCTCGCCGTCGAGGACGGCCCGACGCACCTCACCTACGCCGAGCTCCTCGCCCGCGCCCGCTCGTTCGGCGCCGCGTTGGCCGCATCGGGCATCGAGGCGGGCGACCGTGTGGCCATCTGGGCGGGCAACAGCGCCGAGTGGATCGTCGCGCTGCTCGGGCTCTTCGAGGCCGGCGCCGTCCTCGTGCCCGTCAACACCCGCTTCAGGGGCGGCGAGGCGGCCGACATCTTGGCGCGCAGCCGCGCCAGGGCCTTGGTGACGGTCACGGACTTCCTCGACACCGACTACGTCGCCATGCTGCGCGCCGGTGACGTCGCGCTCCCGCACCTCGAGACGATCGTCGTGGCGAGCGGGCCGGCGCCCGCAGGCACCGAGTCCTGGGCCACCTTCCTCGGCCGCGCCACCGACGCGGGGCGGGCCGTGGTCGACCGGAGGCAGGGCGCGGTCGGGCCGGACGACCCCTCGGACATCCTCTTCACCTCCGGCACGACGGGGCTGCCCAAGGGCGTCGTCATGTCCCACCGCCGCACCCTGCGCGTGGCCACCGACTGGGTGGCCATGACGGGGCTGGGAGCCGGGGACCGCTACCTGATGGTCAACCCCTACTTCCACATGTTCGGCCTGAAGGCCGGGATCCTGGCCTGTGTCGCCAGCGGTGCGGTCATGCTCCCCGAGGCGGTGTTCGACGTCGACCGCGTGCTGGCCCGCGTGGAGCGGGAGAAGGTGACGGTGCTGCCCGGCTCCCCCACGGTGTACCAGGCCATCCTCGACCACCCGGACCGGGACCGCCGGGACCTGTCGAGCCTGCGGGTGGCGGTCACCGGCGCCGCCGACATCCCCGTCGAGCTCATCCGCCGGGTCGACGAGGAGCTGCCCTTCTCGACGATCATCACCGGCTACGGGCTGACGGAGGCGGGGACCGCCGCCGCCACCTCCCCGGAGGACGACGTGGAGACGATCGCCACCACGGTGGGCCGGCCGCGACCGGGGTTCGAGCTCCGCATCGTCGACGGCGACGACAACGAGGTGCCGGCGGGGGAGCCGGGCGAGATCCTGTTGCGGGGGGCCAGCGTGATGGTCGGCTACCTCGACGACCCCGAGGCCACCGCGCGCACGCTGTCACCGGACGGCTGGCTGCGCACGGGTGACGTCGGCGTCGTCGACGGGACGGGCCGCCTGCGGATCGTGGGGCGCTCCAAGGACATGTTCATCGCCGGCGGTTTCAACGCGTATCCCGCCGAGATCGAGAACATCCTCCTGCGTCACCCCGACGTGGTGGCCGCCGCGGTGATCGGGATCCCCGACGCCCGCCTCGGTGAGGTCGGCATGGCCTTCGTCGTACCGCGGTCGGAGCAGACGTCGAGCGCGGCCATCATCGGGTGGTGTCGCGACCAGATGGCCAACTACAAGGTCCCCCGGGTCGTCGAGCTGGTCGATGAGCTGCCCGTCAACGCCACCGGGAAGGTCGTCAAGGACGTGCTCCGGGAGCGGGCCGGCCACGACGGGCGCGGGGTCGGCGCGTGAGCGCCGCTGCGGCGTCGGGGCTCTCGACGTTCGCCGACCTGCGGGTGGTGGAGCTCGGCGTGTGGGTGGCCGCACCCTCCGCGGCCGCGCTGCTCGCCGACTGGGGCGCCGACGTGATCAAGGTCGAGGGACCGGACGGTGATCCGATGCGGCAGGTGTTCGGGTCACTGGGCATCGACAGCGACATGCCGAACCCGGCCTTCTCGCTCGACAATCGGGGCAAGCGCAGCGTCGTGCTCGACCTGCGCCGTCCCGAGGGCCGGGAGCACCTGGAGGAGCTGCTGGCCACGGCCGACGTCTTCATCTCCAACCTGCGCCCGGACGCCCTCGACGGCCTCGGCCTCGAGCCGGCGACCACCGTCGGCCGCCACCCCCGACTCGTGTACTGCAGCATCAGCGGCTACGGGCTGCGCGGCGAGGAGCGCAACCGGCCGACCTACGACATCGGCGCGTTCTGGGCGCGGTCGGGCCTCTCCATGCAGATGGCCGACCACGAGGGGACGCCGCTCAACGCCCGGGGCGGCATCGGGGACCACATCACCGGGCTCGCCGCGCTGGCCGGCCTCCTCGCCGCGGTGATGGAGCAACGGGCCACCGGCCGCGGCCGCGTCGTCGAGGTCTCGCTGCTGCGCACCGGCACCTACGTCCTGGGCTGGGACCTCGGGCTGCAGATGACCCTGGGCAAGGTGGCGCGGGCCGAACCGAGGGAGCGGAACCAGGCCCCGTTGATGAACCCCTACCGCGCCGCCGACGGCCGCTGGTTCTTCTTCACGGGCTTGGAGGCGTCCCGCCACATCGACGCGGTCTGCCGTTCCCTGGGGCGTCCCGACCTGGCCGAGGACCCGCGCTTTGCCGACGCCGCCGCCATCCGGCGCCACCGGGCGGAGATCATCGCGATCCTCGACGAGATCGTCGCCGAGCGGCCCCTCTCCGAATGGGCGGAGCGCTTCGAGCGCGAGGGCGTGTGGTGGGCGCCGGCACTGACGCCGGCCGAGGTCGTCGAGGACCCCCAGCTCCTGGCGAACGACGGCATCGTCGAGATCGGCGCCGGCGCCGCGGGCCACACCCAGCGGTCGGTCAACGGCCCGGTGCGCTTCTCCGACGCCGAGGTCGCGCCGGTCGCACCCGTCCCGTCACTCGGGCAGCACACCGACGAGGTGATGGGGGAGCTGAGGGGCGGCGGCGGCGACCGGCGTCCGGCCGGCCCCTAACGGGTCTGCGCCCGGGCCAGCAGGCCCCGGGTGATGACCAGCTTCTGGATCTCGTTGGTCCCCTCGCCGATGACCATGAGGGGGGCGTCGCGGTAGTAGCGCTCCACGGGCGTGTCGGTGGTGTAGCCGCTGCCGCCGTGGATCCGCATGGACTCGGTCGCCAGCTCGAGCGCGGTCTCGCTGGCGAACAGCTTGGCCATGCCGGCCTCGACGTCGCAGCGCAGCCCGGCCGTCTTGCGCTCGGCCGCGTTGCGGGTCAGGAGCCGAGCCGCCTCGAGCCGCGTCGCCATCTCGGCGATCTTGAGCTGGATCGCCTGGTGCTCCACGATAGGCTTGCCGAAGGTGACCCGCTGTTGGGCGTACGCGAACGCGGCGTCGAACGCGGCCCGGGCGACGCCCACGGCGCGGGCGGCGATGTTGATGCGGCCGAGCTCCAGGACGCCGAGGATCTGGGCCAGGCCGCGGCCCGGCTCACCGACGAGGTTCGCCGCGGGACGCGGTGGTCCACGTACGCCATGTCGACGGTCTCGACCCCGCGGTAGCCGAGCTTGTCGACGTGCCTGCTCACGGAGATCCCCTCGAAGGCGGGACCGGGCTCCTTCTCGACGATGAGCGCAGAGATCCCCTCGTCCGTCCGGGCGGCCAGGGCGACGATGGCGGCCCGCTCCCCGTTGGTGACCCATGCCTTGGTGCCGTTGACCACGAACTCCTCGCCGTCGCGTTGCGCCCGGCAGGAGATGTTGCGGGTGTCGCTCCCGGCATCGGGCTCGGACAGGGACAGCGCCCCCCGTCGCTCGCCCGAGGCCATCGACGGCAGCCACCGCTCCTTCTGGTCGTCGGTCCCGTGCTGGAGGATCAGCGTGGCGGCCATCGTGTGGGTGTTGACGACGCCGGTCAGGCTCATCCATCCGTAGGCGAGCTCCTCGATCACCCCGATGTAGGTCAAGAGGTCGAGCCCGAGCCCGCCGTAGGCCTCGGGGATGGTGACGCCGAACAGGCCGAGCGCCCGCATCTGCTCGACGATCTCGTCGGGGTAGCGGTCCTCGCGTTCGAGCGCCGCCGCGACGGGGACGACCTCGCGGGCGACGAACCGGCGAACGGTCTCGATGATCTCCCGCCGCACCTCGTCCTGCTCGTCAACGGTCATCGCAACTCGTCCCTGGTCGCATTGGAGAAGTGTACATCCGCTGTCTGTTGACGATCGATCTCAAATCAGAGAAGAATGTTTCCGATGGTAGCGCCCACCATGCACGCCAACCTCGCCGTTGCCGCGGGCCTGTTCGGGGAGCGGGTGGCGGTCCGGGCGGGGGACGCGAGCTGGTCCTACCGGGAGCTCGACGAGCTCTCCAACGCGTTCGCCCGGCACCTGTCCGGCCGGGGGGTCGGAGCCGGTGACCGTGTGGCGGTCATGACGGCCAACCGCGTCGAGTTCATCACCACGGTCTACGCCGTCAGCAAGCTGGGCGCGGCCGCGGTGCTCCTGAGCCCGGCGTGGAAGTCGACCGAGGTCGGCCACTCCCTGGACCTGACCGGCCCCGTGCACGGCGTCGCCGACGCCGAGTCCGCCCCGCTGCTGGCCGGGACGCTGGGCGCGGAGGGCGTGACCGATCTCGACGCAGCGGCGACGGACCCCGTCGCGCACAGCCGCGCACCCCTGGACGACAAGGCCGCCGGCGGGTCCGACGAGGCGGTGCTGGTCTTCAGCTCGGGCACGACCGGGCTGCCCAAGGCGGTTCGGCACACGCACGATTCCATCGGCCATGCGACGGAGCACTGGCGCACGGTGCTCGGCCTCGGGCCCGACGACCGCTTCGGGGTGGCGACGCCCCCCTCCCACATCCTCGGGCTGCTCAACCTGCTCACCGCGGTCGCGGCCGGAGCGTCCGTCCGGCTCTACCGGCGGTTCGACCTCGACGAGGTGCTGCACCGGATCGCCGGCGAGAGGATGACGCTCGAGATGGCCGTGGCGCCGATCGCCCTGGCCATGGCGAACCATCCCCGGCTCGAGGAGTACGACCTCTCCTCCCTGCGCTACATCATGTGGGGGGCCACGCCGGTGACCGAGAGCGTCGCCCGGGTGGTCACCGAGCGGACGGGGGTGCGCTGGCTGCCGGCCTACGGGGCGAGCGAGCTGCCGGTCATCGCCGCCAACCCGGTCGGCCGGCCCGAGTCGTGGCGGTTGGACTCGGCGGGGCTCCCACCGGCGGGCGTCGAGCTGCGCATCGCCGATCTCGAGAGCGGGAGGGTGCTCCCCGCGGGGGAGGTCGGGGAGATCCAGGTGCGCAGCCCCTCCGCCATGGCCGGCTACCTCCCCGACGACGCCACGGCCGACGCGTTCGCCGACGGCTGGTACCGCACCGGCGACGTCGGCTGGCTCGAGCCCGAAGGGTGGGTCCACCTGACCGACCGCTCGAAGGAGATGATCAAGGTGAGCGGGTTCCAGGTGGCACCGGCGGAGGTGGAGGCGGTGCTCTACGGGCATCCGGCCGTGCTCGACTGCGCGGTGTTCGGGGTGGCCGACGCCCGGGCCGGCGAGGTGCCCGTCGCCGCGGTCAAGCTCGACCCGGACCGGCCCCTGGCCGACGGCGAGCTCGAGCAGCTCGTCGCCGGGTCGCTGGCGACCTACAAGCAGCTGCGCCACGTCGTCATCGTCGACGAGATCCCCCGCCTGCCCTCGGGCAAGGTGCTGCGGCGCACGCTGCGCGACCAGTGGTCGCAGGCAGCGCTCGCCCCGTCGCAGGAGGACTGATGGATGTCCGGCTTTCCACGCGAGCAGCGGGCCCTGCGCGACGCCGCCGCGCGGGTCGTCGACCGGCTCGGCCCCACGACGGTCGCGCGAGATCGCGGACCACGAACGTGCGTCCAAGCTGAGCGCCGCCGTCGCGGCGTCCGGATGGAGGGAGCTGCGGTGCGCAGTCGCAGGGCGGTGGACCGCTGGCGTCGGGCGTCGAAGCGGCCATCGTCGCCGAGGAGCTCGGGAGGGGGCCGGCCGACGCCTCGTTCCTCGGGCCGACGCTCGCCGCCGAGCTCCGGCGGCTGGCGGGTGCGCCGCCCGGCGACGCGGCCGAGACCGTCGCGCTGGACGGCCGGCTCCTGGCGCTGGCCCGCGTGGCCGGCGGCGACGGCCGCCCGGCCGTGGCCGTCGACACCCAGGGCTCGTCGCACGCGCTCCTCGTCGCCCCCGACCCCGACGGCGGCCGCCTGGTGCGGGCGGAACTGCCCGCCACACCCACCGGTCCCGACCTGACCCGCCCGTCCGCGGCCCTCGACCCGCACGCGACCATGATGCCGGTCGAGGGAGCCGACCGGCCGCTGGCCGAGGACGACCTCACGCGCTGGACGACGCTCGGGCTCGCCGTGACGTGCGCCGACCTCGTGGGCACCATGCGCGGCGCGGTGGAGCTCGCCTGCGCCTACGCCTCGCAGCGCCGGCAGTACGGCGTGGCCGTCGGCTCGTTCCAGGCCGTGCAGCACATGCTGGCCGACGCGTTCGTGGCCACCGAGGGGGCGCGCAGCGTCGCGTTGCACGCGGCCTGGGCGGTGGACGCGCTCCCGCCCGGCGAGGCCCTGGCGGCCGCTGCCGTGGCCAAGGCGTACTGCGCCCGGGCCGCCCGCAGCGTGTGCGAGATCGGCATCCAGGTGCACGGTGGCATCGGCAACACCTGGGAGTGCCTCGCGCACGTCTTCCTCCGGCGCGCCCTGCTGTCGGCCGACGTGCTCGGCGACGCCCACGTCAGCTTGGCGCGCGTGCTCGCCCATCACGGGATCGGGGGACGGTGATGGACTTCGGTGACTCGCCCGAGGAGTCGGACTTCCGCCTGCGCCTCCGGACGTGGCTGCGGGACAACACGCCGCGGCTGCCGGCCTCCTCGACGGACGACGAGTACTGGGCCGGCATGGCCGCCTGGCACCGGGCGCTCTACGACGCCGGGTTCTTCGGCATGTCGTGGCCGGTGGAGATCGGCGGGCAGGGCCGACCGCCGGTCTTCGAGGTCATCGTCGACGAAGAGCTGGCGGCCGCCGGTGCCCCGCCCCGGCCGAGCCTGGGCTACCTGGTCCAGGGCATCCTCGAGCACGGCAGCAACGATGTCAAGGGTCGCTTCCTTCCCGGCATCGTGAACGGGCGCGCTCGCTGGTGTCAGGGCTTCAGCGAGCCCGACGCCGGCTCCGACCTCGCGTCGTTGCGCACGCGCGCCGACCGCGCCGACGAGGACTACGTCATCTCGGGCCAGAAGATCTGGACGAGCTACTCCGACGAAGCCGACTGGTGCCTGCTCCTCGCCCGCACCGACCACGACGTCGCGAAGCACCGCGGCATCTCGGCCTTCGCCGTCCCGATGCGCCAGCCCGGCATCGTGCAGCGGCCCCTGCGCATGATCAACGGGGTCACGAAGGAGTTCGGCGAGGTGCACTTCGACGGCGCCCGGGTTCCCGCCGCCGACATGATCGGCGCGCCGGGCGAGGGCTGGGCGCTGGCGATGACGGTCGTGAGCCACGAGCGGGAGCCGGGCGAGCTCGGCTACGTGGCCCGCTACGCCAAAATGGTCAACGAGCTCCGGCGCCGCGTCGAGGCCGAACCCGACGCGTACGGACCACAGCAGGTCAGCGAGCTCGGATGGGCGATGGTGGAGGTCGAGATGCTGCGCCTGCACGTCCGGCGGCGTCTGTCCGACCGGCTCGACGGAATTTCGCACGGACCCGAGGGGTCGGTCGACAAGCTGCTGATGACGTCGGTCGAGCAAGCGGTCGGCCATGCGGCGCTCGCCATCGGTGGGGTCGCCCACGGCGGAGGGGACGACACCTGGCTCAACGCCTACCTCTACAGTCGGGCGCAGAGCGTCATGGGCGGGACGTCGCAGATCCAACGGAACCTGGTCGCTCGCCGTATCCTCGGGTTGCCGGACTCATGAGAGGTGAAATGACTTCGTACGATGTCCCCGACGCGATCGAGGTGGCGGTCGACGGCCCGGTCCGCGTGGTGCGCCTCAACCGGCCGGAGCATCTCAACGCGACCAACCACGAGCTCCACTCTGGGCTGGCCCGGCTGTTCCCCCAGATCGACGCGGACGACGAGGCCCGGGCGGTGGTGCTGACGGGCAACGGCCGGGCGTTCTCGGCCGGCGGCGACTTCACCTACATCGACGAGCTGTCCCGCGACGGCGCGCTCCGGAAGGAGAGCCTCGCGCACGGCCGCCAGATCGTCACCGGGATGGTCGCGTGCCGCGTCCCGATCGTGGCCGCCGTCAACGGCCCGGCCGTGGGCCTGGGGTGCAGCCTCGTGGCGCTCTCCGACATCGTCTTCATGGCGGAGAGCGCGCATCTGGCGGATCCCCACGTGGCGGTCGGCCTGGTCGCGGCAGACGGGGGGCCGGTGTCGTGGCCGCTCATGATCAGCCTCCAGCTGGCCAAGGAGTACGCGCTGACCGGAGACCGCATACCGGCGAAGCGCGCGGCCGAGATCGGCCTTGTCAACCACGTGTGCCCAGATGCCGAGGTCGTCGAACAGGCTCTGGCCTGTGCGCAGCGGATCGCGAAGCTGCCGCGGCGTGCCGTCGAGGACACCAGACGGGTGCTCAACCTGCACCTGGAGCGAGCGGTGCTGGCGACGATCGACTATGCGCTGAGCGCCGAGGACCGCTCCTTCGTGTCGCCGGAGCTGCGGGCGAACCTGGACCGCCTCCTCGCCAAGGGCGATGCCAAGGACGGTGCGGATCAGTCGTAGTCGGGGTGCGACGGGTCCGTGCCGTCCATCTCGGCCTCCTCACGCAGGAGGGCGCGCCGGCGTCGGACCATCGTGGTGGCCGCCGCCACGACCAGGACCAATGCCAGGAGGCTGAAGATCAAGGCGTAGAACATGGGCGAGGTTCACCTTAGGCCCCGCCGGTCAATTCCCCCCGAAACGCCGCTCCGCGCTCAACCCCGGGTGCCGATCTGCCGTCATAGAGGGGATGGGGGTAACAGTTGTTGCGCGGGACGACGAGGCGACCGCGCCGCCGGTCTCGCCTTCCGACGCGCCGAGCGCGGCCATCGAGCACGCTAAGCAGTGGGGGACCCATCGTGTCCCGACCCGTGTCCGCTGGACGATCGGGATCGGCGCGGCGCTGGTGGTCGCCTACCTGATCTCCCTCGTCGTGCGGGCCACCGGCGCGTACGACACCCCGGTCGACGGGTGGGGCGTCGTGCTGTTCGAGTTCACGATGGGAAATATCTGCATTGCCCGCTACTTCGAGGGCTCTTGGCGGACCAGCAATCCGGTGGCGCGCCTGTTCCCCCTCGTCATCGGGGTGGCATGCATCTCGTGGGCCCTCGGCGACCTCGCCCTCACCGTCGAGTCGCTGGGCGGGGCCACACCGCCGGTCCCGTCGGTCGCCGACGCGTTCTACGTGGGGTTCTTCCCGCTCTGCTTCCTCGGGTTCGCGCTGCTGATCCGTCGCGGCAACCGGGGATCGCTCGTCGCCACCTCCCTCGACGGGTTGGTCGCCGGGCTCGGGGTCGCCGCCTTGTCGGCTGCGTTCGTGGTGGCGGCGGTGATCAGGGTCACCGGCGGCGGGCCGCTGGCCGCCGCCACCCAGCTCGTCTATCCCCTGGGCGACCTGCTGCTGCTCTCCCTCTGCGTCGGTGCGCTGTTCGTCCTCCCGAGGGGTTTCCGGCCCTTCTTCGCCCTCGCCGGCCTCGCCCTGGGGGCCAATGCCATCGGTGACACGTTCAACCTCCTCCAGCCGGCGAGTCGGTTCGGGTATGTCGCCAACGGCATCGCGTGGCCGATCTCGTTGACCCTGCTGGCCGTCGCGGTGTGGATCCTGCCGCCCCGGGTGGAGCACCCGGGTACCGACCGCATCGCCGGTTTCACGTTGCCGGCCTTCGGCGTGGCGATCAGCATGGGGATCCTCGTCGTCGCCAGCTTCGTGCACATCGGCCGTCCCGCCATCGCCCTGGCCACGCTCACCCTGCTGGTCGCCTCCATCCGACTGGCCCTCGCCGTGCGGGAGGCCCACTCGCTCAAGACGGCGCGGTTCCGCTCGCTGATCGACAAGACCTGGGACCTGATCACGGTGGTCGAGGCGGACCTGCGGATCGCCTACATCACCCCGTCGGCGGAACGTGTGCTCGGCTGTGCCCCGAACGAGCTCGAAGGCAAGCCCTTCACGCAGCTCGTGCATCCCGACGATGCCCGCGCCGTGATCGAGCACCTCAGTGCGCTCACCGACGACCACGGCGACACGATCGTCTTCGAGGTGCGCATGCAGCGCGCCGACGGGGAGTGGCGGACCATCGACTGGACGGCCGCCAACCTGCTCGATGACCCGTCGGTCAACGGCTACGTCCTCAACGGCGGCGACGTGACCGAGGCCCGGCAGGCCGCCGAGGACCTCGTCGCGGCGCGCGATGCCGCGCTGGTGGCTTCGAGGACCAAGTCGCAGTTCGTGTCGACCATGAGCCACGAGATCAGGACACCGATGAACGGGGTCATCGGGCTGACCGATCTCCTGCTCGAGACCGATCTCGACGACGAGCAGCTCGAGCTCGCCACGGGCGTCAAGCTGTCGGCCGAGAGCCTCCTGGTGATCATCAACGACATCCTCGACTTCTCGAAGATCGAGGCGGGGAAGCTCGAGATCGAGGAGTCGGGGCTCGACGTGCCCACCGTCGTCGACGACGTGGGCCGCATCCTGGCCAGCACGGCGCACACCAAGGGGATCGAGCTCCTGGTCGACGTCCAGCCGGACGTTCCCTCCGCGCTGCTCGGGGACGGCACCCGCATACGGCAGATCCTGCTCAACTTCGGCGCCAACGCGGTGAAGTTCACCTCCGACGGCGAGGTGGAGATCCGGGTGAGCGTCCTCCACCAGAACTCCGAACGCGTGGCGCTGCACTTCGAGGTCATCGACACGGGCATCGGCATCGCACCGGAGGATCAGGAGCGGTTGTTCAGTGCCTTCGCGCAGGCGGACTCGTCGACCACCCGCAAGTTCGGGGGCACGGGCCTCGGCTTGGCGATCAGCCGCCAGCTGGTCGAGCTCATGGGGGGACGGCTCGGTCTGGAGAGCGCGCCGGGCGAAGGCTCGACGTTCTGGTTCGAACTGTCGCTGCGGCGTGGGGACGACCTGTCGGCCGACGAGCGCAACGGGGACCCGCGCACGCTCTCCGGTCAGCGCGCGCTGGTCGTGGACGACAACGCCACCAACCGGAGGATCCTCCGCCAGCAGTTGCTCTCCTGGGGCGTGGAGGCGGTCGAAGCCGCCGACGGTTACCAGGCCTTGGAATTGGCGCTCACCGCCGCCCAGGACGGCCGGTCGTTCGATCTGGGCGTGGTCGACCTCAACATGCCGGGCATGGACGGGATCGAGCTGGCCCGCACGTTGAAGGGGGATCCGGCCACCGCGCAGACCATGCTCTTCCTCCTGAGCTCGTCCGGCCACCGCCTCGAGGCCGCTGAGTCGCACCTCACGGGATTCGCGGCGAGCCTCACCAAGCCGGTCCGGGCGTCGGAGCTCTTCGACTGCCTGATCACCAGCCTCAACGCGGGCACCGACCTCGCGGCGGAGGAGGCACCAGCGAAGGAGCGCCCCGCGCCGGCGGAGAAGTCGGGGAGGATCCTGCTCGTCGAGGACAACAAGGTGAACCAGCTCGTCGGCTCCAAGGTGCTCGAGAACCTCGGCTACACGTTCACCATCGCCAACAACGGCCTCGAAGCCGTCGACGCCTTCAAGTTGGGAAACTACGACGCGGTCCTGATGGACTGCCAGATGCCCGAGATGGACGGGTACGAGGCGACGGCGGCCATCCGGCGCATCGAGGGCTCCACCGGGCACATCCCGATCATCGCCATGACCGCTGCGGCGATGGAGGGCGACCGGGAGCACTGCATGGCCGCCGGGATGGACGACTTCATCACCAAGCCCGTGCGTCTCGAGGCGGTGTCCACCGTCCTCGAGCGTTGGGTCTCCCCGTCGGCACACGAACCCGAGCAGGTGGGTGCCTCATGAGCGACGTCCTGAGCGATCCCCTGGACCGCTCCCAGATCGAGCTGCTCCTGAGCCTCGATGACGGCGAAGGCGCGGCATTGCAGGAGATCGTCGACGAGTACCTCGCCATGAGCGAGGACGGCCACGCGCGGCTCCTGCAGGCTCTCGACGAGCGTGATCAGCCCGGCGTCGAACATGCGGCCCATGCACTCAAGGGCGCCAGCGCGAACGTCGGCGCCGCCTCCCTGGCCGAGGTCTGCGCCGCCATCGAGGCCCGGGCCCGGCAGGCGCAGTTGCAGGGCGCGGCCGTCCTGACGGGGCGGTTCGAGTCGGAATTGTCCCGTGCCCGGTCCGCGCTGCAGGCCGTCACACAGAAGGCGTGAGATGCGGATCCTCATCGCGGACGACGAACCCACGAGCCGCCTCCTCCTGAAGGCCATCGTGTCGAAGCTCGGTCATGAGTGCATCGTGGCCGAGGAGGGGTCGGCCGCCTGGGAAATTCTCTCGGCGGGCGGCATCGACGTCCTGCTCACCGACTGGATGATGCCCGGAGTCGACGGTCCCGAGCTCTGCCGGCGCGTGCGTGAGGGCACCGGCGACAGCTACGTGTACATCGTGCTGACGACGGGGCTCGACCATCCCGAGCACGTGCTCGAGGGCATGAACGCCGGCGCGGACGACTACCTGATCAAGCCCGTCGACTCCTTTGCCGTGCAGACGCGCCTGATCGCAGCCGATCGAATGACGGAGCTGCACGGCAAGCTCAGCCAGACCCAGGAAGAGCTCGAGCGAGCGAACCTCGAGCTGGTCGAACTGTCGCTCACCGACGAGCTGACCGGCCTCGGGAACCGTCGCCGTATGGAGGAGGACCTGATCCGCACCCATGCCCGTGCGCTGCGGGTCGGCCGGACGTACGGCGTCGCGTTGTTCGACGTGGACCACTTCAAGCTCTACAACGATCACTACGGTCACGTCGCCGGCGACGAGACGCTCCGGCACGTCGCCTCGTGTATCGACTTCGTCGTGCGAGCGGGGGAGTGCGCCTACCGGTACGGCGGCGAGGAGTTCCTGCTGCTGTTGCCCGACCTGCGCCCGGGCGACTCCCTGCTCGCCACGGGAGATCGGATCCGCCGGACCGTCGCCGACGCCGCCATTCCGCACGGCGCCCGGCCGTCGGCGCCACCCGTCGTCACCCTCAGCGGCGGCGTCGCCAGCTGGGCGCCGGGCTCCACGCTGACGGTCATGGAGGTGGTCGCACAGGCGGACGAAGCCATGTTCGGGGCCAAGTCCGCCGGCCGGAACACGATCCGTGAGGCACCGTCCGCTCCGACGGGCCGGATGGAGCCGGCGAGAGTCGTCGGCTGACGGCGCAGTTTGCTCTCCCTCCGCCCACGGACAAGTGTGTGCACACGAGTCAGCACGCAGGGGTGACGAGGAGGGCCGGGCATGGGCGCCGCGCAGGTGCAGTTCACAGAGGAAGAGCTGCTGGCGGACCGCCGGGTCGCTGAACCGCTGATCGCCGGCGGCGTCCGCTGCCACGGCGGCTTCGACCCCGACGGCACCTACGTCTCACCGAGGACCAGGTTCCGGGTCCCGGCCATCGAGGCCTGGGGGGCGCAGAACTGCGGGCGCTTCTCCAGCGAGTTGGTCGACGTGCCGATCGAGCGATGGGAGCGGTCGTTCCCCAACGTCGAGCAGGCCCGCTTCCTGATCCGCGCCGGCGTCCCGGAGCCGCTCATGGCGACGCTGACGCGTATCGGCACGGTGGAGGGGTACGGGGCCAACATCCGCCTCCTCAAGCCGACAAACCTCCAACGGCACTTCGTCGAGGACATCGGCGGGACGGCGATCGACCATCTGGGACGGGGGTTGTTCGAGGCGCACGGGCGCGACGAGGCGGGGTGGGACGCCGAGGCGGGCCACCGGGACATGTGGTTCGCCGCCCGTGACATCGCGTTCGAGCGCTCCTGCGACGAGCTCGACATCGACGCCATGCTCGAGCGGATGGGCTTCGGGGCCGGACGACCGGGCGCCGGTGCGGCCCGCCTGCTGCCCGACGACATCCCGCCCGAGCTCGAGATGATGGTCTCCCTGATGGTCCGCGTCCTCTTCATCGAGCTGTCGGCCTTCCACACCTTCGCCTGGGCCGAGGCATGGATGTCCGACACCGACCTCGTCGCCGGCGACGGCGAGGCCGCCCGGCTGGTGGCCTACATCCGTGCCGACGAGACGCCGCACGTCGACTACCTGCGCACCGCCCTCTCGGAGATGCGGGACCGCACCTGGGTCGGCGAGAGTGGGCGGCGCCACGCCGGCCGCGACATGATCGGGCGGATCTGGGAGCCGCTGCTCGCCCACAGCCTGGGTCCCGCCCACGACGAGGGCCGGCGCGCCGCCCTGGGCGAGGTCGAGTTCTGGTGTGCCAAGCACGACGCCGGACCGGATCTCCTCGCAGAATTCCACGCGCTGGGTGCCGCGTGAAGTTCGGCGTCTTCTACGAGCACCAGCTTCCCCGGCCGTGGCAGGAGGACAGCGAGTACCAGCTGCTGCAGGACGCACTCGAGCAGGTCGAGTTGGCCGACCGGCTGGGCATCGACGTCGTGTGGGAGGTCGAGCACCACTTCCTCGAGGAGTACAGCCACTCCTCGGCACCGGAGGTCTTCCTCGCCGCCTGCAGCCAGCGGACGAAGGACATCCGGCTCGGGCACGGCATCGTTCAGACCGCGCCGGGCTACAACCACCCCGCCCGCACCGCGGAGCGGGTGGCGACGCTCGATCTCCTCTCCGGGGGCCGGGTCGAGTTCGGTTCGGGGGAGTCGGGCTCCGAGGCGGAGCTCGGAGGCTTCCTCGTGGACCCGGTGACGAAGCGCGACGCCTGGCTGGAGGGTCTGCAGGTCGCGCTCCGGTGCATGACCGAGACCCCGTTCAGCGGCGTCGACGGCCGCTTCGTGCAGATGCCGCCGCGCAACGTCGTGCCCAAGCCGATGCAACGTCCGCACCCTCCGCTGTGGGTGGCCTGCTCCCGGCGTGACACCATCCTCCTGGCGGCCGAGAAGGGGATCGGCGCGCTGACCTTCGCCTTCATCGACCCGGAAGAGGCGAGGAAATGGGTGGCCGACTACGAGCAGACGCTCGCCGAGCGGTGCGTGCCCGTCGGCCTCGACGTCAACCCGAACATCGCCTGCGTCACCCAGATGATGTGCCATCCCGACGAGCGGGTCGCGCTCGACCGCGGCCTCGAGGGCGGCAACTTCTTCGGCTACTCGCTCGGGCACTACTACGTCTTCGGCGAGCACCGCCCGGGCTCGACGGACGTCTGGAGCGAGTACCTCGACCGGCGGGGCCAGCAGGGCTACTCCCCCGAGATCGAGATCGCCCTGCGCCAGGAGCGCCTCGGCGCCAAGTTGGCGGCCGGCGACCGCACCGGCCTGCGGGGCGCGACGGGGACGCCCGCCCAGGTGCGCGAGTACCTCGAACGGTTCGAGGAGGCGGGCGTCGACCAGGTCATCTTCGTCCTGCAGGCGGGCCGGAACCGCCACGAGCACATCTGCGAGTCGCTCGAGCTCTTCGGCCGGGAGGTCCTCCCCGCCTTCAAGGAGCGCGACGAGGCGCAGGTCCGGAAGAAGACCGCACGCCTCGCACCGGCCGTTGCCGACGCCATGGACCGGCGGGCGAAGGAGCCCCCCCCGCCCCCGCTCCCCGCCGACTACTCGTTCCCCGCCATGCCCCGGCGCTGGGCGGACGACTCCGGGAGCCAGGAGATGCGGGAGTGGCTGGAGAACTTCGCCGAGGCGCGAGCCAAGGGGCTGAGGGACGAAGGGCTCGGCATCCTCGGAGGCTGAGGGACTGGTGGGCCGCCTGGCCCCACCGCCGGGCACCCCGGCCGAGGGCTGACGCCGGACACGCCCTGGGCTGATCCAACCCGTCAATTGCGGCAGGCTGGCGCGCCGGTGCCTGATACCCTATAGGGGTATAGAGTATCAGGCAGCCACCCGGCGAAGGGAGTGCGATGCGACCCGGCTACATCGAGAACAAGGAAGCGCTGCAGAAGCGCCTGCGACGGGTGGAGGGCCAGGTGCGTGGCCTGCAGGGCATGGTCGACGAAGACCGGTACTGCATCGAGATCCTCGAGCAGGTCTCGGCCGCGACGAAGGCCCTTCAGGCCGTTGCGCTCGAGCTCCTCCATGACCACCTGGCGCACTGCGTGTCGGATGCCGTCCGCGAGGGCGGCGATGAGGCGGCAGAGAAGCTCAATGAAGCTTCGGCCGCCATCAGCCGGCTCGTGCGCTCCTGACAGAGATGCTCGCGACCGCCACCGTCCTGGTGGACATCGGGCGTTCGCTCCGCGAGGGCTTCTTCATGTTCTGGGAGACCCTTTGGCCCCTGGTGCTGGGCTTCGGACTGTCCGGTGCGGTCCAGGCCTTCGTGAGCCGTGACGCCCTGCAGCAGCGGCTCGGCGACCACGGCGCGCCGGCTGTTGCGCGGGCCTCGCTCTACGGCATGGTCTCGTCGTCGTGCTCCTATGCCGCCTCGGCCATGGCCAAGTCGCTCCTGGTGCGAGGCGCCGACTACATCGCCGCCATGGTCTTCATGTTCGCATCGACGAACCTGGTGATCGAGCTGGGCATCGTCCTGATCGTGCTGATGGGCTGGCAGTTCGCCGTGAGCGAATTCGTCGGGGGCATCATCATGATCGTCCTTCTCGCCACCGTGGGGGCGCTGTGGCTGCGCGGCCGGGTCGTGGTCGAGGCACGGGAGCATCTGCGCAACGAGAACGGCGACGGCCACGGGCACGACCTGGCGCCGTCCCCCGGGCGCGCCCCCGAACCCCTGTCGGCGCGACTGCGCTCACCGGCGGGGTGGGCCGACGAGCGCGACCTACACCATGGCCGACCTGACCATGCTGCGGCGGGAGCTGGTGATCGGTTACACGGTCGCCGGCTTCCTCGCCGTCCTGGTGCCCACTTCGGTGTGGCAATCCGTCTTCCTGACGGGTCACGGGTTCTGGACGAGCGTGGAGAACGTGATCGTCGGTCCCTTCATCGCCATCATCAGTTTCGTCTGCTCCATCGGCAACGTCCCGCTGGCCGCCGCACTGTGGAAGGGCGGCATCTCGTTCGGCGGCGTCATCTCCTTCATCTTCGCGGACCTCATCGCGTTCCCCCTCCTGATGATCTATCGCCGCTACTACGGGACCCGGCTCATGGTGCGGATGCTCGTGGTGTTCTGGGCGCTCATGTCGACCGCCGGGCTCCTCACCGAGCTGCTGTTCAGGGGCGCCGGTCTCGTGCCCACCGTGCGGCCGACGACGGTGGCACAGGCACACTTCTCCTGGAACTACACCACGTACCTCAACCTGGTCTTCCTGGTCCTGTTCGGCGTCCTGTACTGGCTCTACCGGAACAGGGAGCGCTTGGGCGGGGGGAACGGGTATGCCCGGGATCCGATCTGCGGGATGCAGGTCGAAATCGCCCATGCCCCCGCCTCGGTCGTGCAGAACGGTGCACGCGTCTATTTCTGCTCGGACCAGTGCGCCGAGCGGTTCTCGGCCACCGAGGCCGGCGGGTCAGCGCTCGCCCGCCCGTAGGCCTCCGGCCTGCCGTCGGCCACCTCCCGACCCCGGTCAGTGTCGAGGGGCATCGGGCTACAGTCACGTCCCATGCCGGACTACGACGCCATCGTCATCGGTGCAGGGCACAACGGTCTGACGGCCGCCGCCGTGATGGCCCGTGGCGGCCTGCGCGTGCTCTGCCTGGAGAAGAACCACTTCATCGGCGGGATGGCGTCGACCACCGAGCTGATCCGTGGCTACCGGTTCGAGTTGGCCGGCTCCATCCAGTTCCCGGTGCCCAACGAGGTCTACGAGGAGCTCGACCTCGGGTCCTGCCCCATCTACGAGCCCGAGGTCCAGTCGGCCAGCATCGGTGGCGACGACCAGCCGCCTCTCTTCCTCTATTCGGACCCCGAGCGCCTCCTCGAGCATCTCGGTGCCACGCTCGGGATCGACGCCGTCCTGGGCATGGCGGAGGTGGCGGCCTGGGCCGAGGCGCCCGCCCGGGCCATCGGCCGCTTCGACGTGCGCCGGCCGCCGAGGTCGCTCGACGAGATGTGGGCCTGCGCCACCAACGAGGCGGAGCGCGAGGCGATCCGGGTCGCGATGTTCGGCAGCGTGATGGACGTCGTCGATCGTTTCCTTCCCGACAAGTCGAAGCACGCGCCCGTCCGCAGCATGTTGAGCTTCCTCGCCGTCAACTCCACGTTCCGGGGCCCCTACTCACCCGGCAGTGCGCTGTGCCTGGCGTTTGCGCTGGCGTCGCCGGGGACCGCGACGATGTCCAAGGTGCGCGGCGGTCTGGGCACCATCGCCGACCACCTGCGAGGGCTGTTCGAACGGCACGGGGGCGAGCTGCGCCGCCACGTCAAGGTCTCCGCCATCGTCGTCGACGACGGTGTGGTCAAGGGCGTCGAGTTCGGCGACGGCGAGGTGGCCACGGCGCCCGTCGTGGTCTCGAATCTCGACCCGACCGCGACCTTCACCCAGCTGGTCGATCCGGGCGCCCTGCCCGAGGCGTTCGTGCGCCGGGTGAGCGCCATCGACCACCGGGCGGCGTACTTCCAGGCCCATTTCGCACTGCGCGGGTTGCCCGAGTACCGCGCCCCGTACGAGGAGCTGAACGGCAGCCGCTACGGGCGCAACGTCACGTTCTTCGGCACGGCCGAGCAGATGCAGCTCGACTTCGAGGGCTGCGTCCGCGGGGAGGTGCCCGGATCCCCCTCCTTCAACCTGCAGATCCCCTCGCTCGACGACCCCGGCCTCGCGCCGGCCGGCATGCACGCCGCGAGCAGCTTCGCGTTCTATCTGCCCATCGGAGCCGACCGTGAGTCGCAGGGGCGCCTGCGCGACCAGATGGCGGAGCGGATGGTGGCCAAGATCGCATCGGTGGCGCCGAACTTCCCGGACCTCGTCGAGCGCCAGCTGAACTACCCCGCCTACACCTATGAGCTCATGTTCGGCTGCACCGGCGGCGACTTCTGCCACGGGCTGCTCCAGCCCGAGTTCATGGGCCCCTTCCGTCCCGGGCCACGGGGTTGGCCCGACAACCCGGTGCCGATCGAGGGCCTCTACCTGTGCGGGGCCGGGTGCCACGGGGGGCCCGGCGTGACCTTCATCCCCGGCTACAACTGCGGCTACGCCGTGTTGGAGGGGACGAGCTCCCGGTTGTAGCGCCGCTGGCGCTCCATGAACGCCAGGAAGAACGCCATGGCGAACGCCAGGCTGGTGAACAGGCTCATGACGAAGAAGATCCACGCCCACCTCAGGCCGCGTCGGCCGCCCTCGACGATGGTCCAGAGGGGCAGGAGCACGACGTTCACGATGATGTAGTCCTGGGCCGCCGAGTCGGCCGCCCAGTTGGTGAACAGCATCTTGGTGTAGTTGACGTAGTTGGCCCGGTGCCCGTAGAGGTGCGTGTAGCGGACGTTGAAGTACCAGCCCAGGAAGAGGGAGGACAGCCCAACGGCGTAGTAGACCCCTTCGAGCAGGGTGACGGCGCCGGCCGCGCCCCCGGCGAAGAGCCGCCGGTTGGCCGAGAACGCCACGGCCGTGCTGGCGATGCCGAGGACCCCGAAGATCACCAGAGAAGTCGTCACTGTCCTCCTCGCCTTCCACCGTGCGGGACGGCGACAACCCTAAGGGCCCGCATCGGATCGGCGGGGGACGCTCAGAGGAGCTCGAGCACCCGCTGCGGAGGCCGGGCGATCACCGCCCGGTCTCCGACGACCAAGATCGGGCGCTCCAACAGGATGGGATGCTGCGTGATCGCCTCGAGCAGCTCGTCGCGACCGCAGTCGCCCAGCCCCAGCTCTGCGTAGACGGGTTCGCCTGTCCGGATCATCAGACGCGGGTCCGGAATCCCCAGAAGCTGCATCAGCTGCTCCAGGTCGGCCATGGTGGGAGGCTCGTCGAGGTAGCGCACCTCCTCCGCGTCGACGCCGTGCTCCGCCAGCAGTGACAACGCGGTGCGGCATTTCGAGCACGAGGGGTTCACGTAGAGCTGCGTGGGCACGCTGCCACACTACGAGCCACGACGGCGAGCGCCGGACACGTCAGGGGGAACGCGGCAAGGTCGACAACACCCGGGCCCAGCTGTACGTCAACGAACGAGCCGGCGCGTCGGCGACGGCGAGGGTGACCGCCATGGAGGTGCCGCCGGAGTCGCCGTGGTGGATGTCACCCGTCGCATCGACGGCGGCGCCCATGACGAGGTTGGCTCCCGCCCCGAAGTCGTCGAGGATGCCCTTGCGGTGTCCCCAGCATCCGGCAGCTTCCGGGCGTTGGCAGTCGAGGTTGCCGCTGTCGAACCCGTCGTTGTACATCCACCCGTAGACGGCGTCGAGCCCGTTCGACGAGCCACCGGCCCACTCGGCGTCGTCGAGCAAGTAGGCCGGCCCGGGGTCGGGTGGGTCGCCGGCGTCGTCGGCCCCCTGCTGGGCGTTCCCGTCGAGGGCAGCGGTCAGTCCGCCGAAGGGCGCCAGGCCCCGATCGACCCGCTCGAGGTTGATGGCGACGAAGAGCTGATCCGGCACGCTCAGCTCGGCGAAGCCGGGCGGCAGCACCATGGGCGGGATGCCCTCGAGCGCGTGCGCGTGGTTGACGGAGGCCAGGACCGCGCCGAGGCAGGCGGCCGAGTCGTCGAGGCCGTTCGTGCATACCTGCGTGAAGTCGGGCATCGGCTGCACATTGCTGCGGGGGTCCGGGATGCCGGTGCCGGACTCATAGGACGGGATCGACCGCAGCGGGGGGAGCGTCCCCGCCGCCGTGGCCGCAAGAGCCTGTCTCCAGGTGTAGGCGTCGGTGCCGGGTGGGGCAGTGGCGACGGCGAACATCGCGGCGAGCGAGGATCCGCCTCGGTCACCGGGCGAGGTGTCGCTCGACGGGTCGAATGCGGCGCCCATGACGAGCCGGCTGGTGCCGAACCGGTCGAGCACGACGCGACGGTCGGCCCAGCACCCCGAAGTCTGGCGGCCGGCACATCCGGGCACGCCGCTGTTCGGGCCGTCGTCGTACATCCACTGGTAGTCGGCGTCGAGGCCGTTGTCGACCGCGCTGATCCATTCCGTGTCGACCGAGGGATAGCCCGCGTCCGGCCGGGGCGGCAGCCGCGCTGCGTCGGCACCGTTCTGGGCCTTCTCGTCGAGCGCCGTCGCCAGGCCGGTGAACGGGGGGAGGTGTCGGTCGACGCGTTCGCGGTCGACGGCCACGAAGAGCTGCTCCGGGACCGTGAGCTGGGCGAAGTCGGCCGGAAGCAGCATCGGGCGCAGGCCTTCCTTGGCCCGGGCGTCGTCGATGGCCTGCAGCGTGACCCGCAGGCACGGGAGGGAGGTGTCGGCACCCACCGGTGCGCACACATTGGGGTAGTTCGGTGTGGGGGCCACCGACTGCGTAGGGTCCGCGGAGCCGCCGGCGGCCTCCGACGCGCCGGGCGAGCACCCGGCGAGCAGCAGGACCAGACCCAACGCCACCGTCACCACCACGGTGACCGGTACCGGCCTCCGCGCCACGCCGGCGTCGGTGAGGTCGTCGGGGCCCCGCATCAGGTGGTCCAACGTAGTCCCGCGTCGTTTCCGGCCGGGCGCGCCGGATTGGGACCGCATGCACGGGAGACGCCGCCCCCGTAGTGTCGGCTGCGTGATCACCGGGGTGCACACACTGGTCTACGCCGAGGACGCCGACGCGGCGCGTGCGTTCTTCCGAGATGTCCTCGGGTGGCGCCACGTCGATGCCCGCGGGGGCTGGCTGATCTTCCGGACGGGCCCGTCGGAGATGGGCGTCCATCCCGCCGACGGCGGGGCGCCGCACCACGAGATCTCCCTCGTATGCGACGACATCGACCGGACGGTGGCCGACCTCACCGCCAAGGGCGCCCGCTTCGCCGGCGACGTCGAGGACCGCGGCTTCGGGCGCGCCATCCCGCTCCTGGTCCCCCGTGCCGGCGAGATGCTGCTCTACCAGCCCCGGCACCCGACGGCATTCGACCTCTGAGGCAGCTGGTCAGCCGTCGCTGTCGGGGGCCTTGGCTGCGGCGGACACCTGCGACGGTTTGGGGGTTCCGGTCAGCGTCGTCTTGGGGTGCACCGGCAGGATGAGCGGCGGGCGTGGGCTCTGGGTGAAGTCGAAGTCGCTCTCCAGGTTGCCGAGGATCTTCTCGTTCTCGCGCACGTCGGGCCGTGGGTCGGGCCGGCCGTCGGTGGCCGGGTTCAGCCGCTGGCCCCCCAGGAAGTCGTCCTCGATGAACTTGTCGTAGGCATCGAAGCTGAGCGTCTGATGGTCGATGTACCCCTGCTTGGCGTAGGGGCTGATCACGATGCCGGGCACACGGAGCCCGTACCCGTTCACGTCGACCGAAGGCGGCACCACGTGGTCGTAGAAGCCACCCCAGTCGTCCCAGGCCAGGAAGATCGCGGTCGAGTCCCAGTCGGGGCTGTGCATCACGGCGTTGATCAGGCTCGTCACGTAGCTCTGCCCGTAGCTGACCGGGGCCGGCGGGTGCTCACTCACCTCGCCCGAGGGCGTGACCCACGACACCGCCGGCAGCGTCCCCTTCTTGGCTGCCGCGTAGAAGTTGTCGACGTCTTGGATGTTGCCGAGCTGGTGGTCCGCCTGCACCGTGTCGAACCAGGGCAGCGGGTTCCAGATGCCCGGCGTGTTGGCGTTCTGGTTGACGGGCCCGCACGTCTCGGCCGCCGGGTTCTCGCAGTCGGGCTCCGTCCCGCTCACCACGTAGTAGCCCCAGCTCACGTGGTGCTTGTGCAGGAGGTAGGTCAGGTCGGTCCAGGCGTAGTCGGGCTGGTCGGACGCAGCGGGCCGGTTGGGGTGCTTCGCGTTGATCCCGCTGTTCTTGGGACCGGCCTCGCCACCGTAGACGGCCGGCGCGTTCTGCGGCCGCTCCACCGGCCTGGTCTGCAGCGCGTTGACGCAGCTCGACGGGTTGCCCTGCTGCGTGCAGTAGGCCGACCACTCCGACACCAGGAAGAGGTGGGCGGGCAGGCTCCACGACGCGTTGGGCTCGAACATCTGGTCCTGCAGCACGAAGTCCTTGGCGTAGGTCCAATAGTTCGGGATGTCGCTCTGGGTGTGGTAGCCCATCACGTCGGGCTTGGCAGAATTGGTGCAGGCCGGGTCGGTTGGGTCCAGGCATCCCTTGCGGCCGGACTCGGCCTGTGCGATGAAGCCGTCCATCTTCCCGCCGTTGATGTCCGCCGTCGCGTTCGGCGCCGAGTGGGGCCCGCCGCCGTTCACGTCCGCATGATCGGCGTAGGGGGCGACGCACTGCCCCGTCTGCGGGTCGTCGACGCACACGGTGGGCACGCCGTTCTTCATCGGGATCCCGTCCGCCCCGGGGAAGGTGCCGAAGTAGGAGTCGAAGGAGCGGTTCTCCTGCATGATGACCACGATGTGCTTGATCTTGTGGATCCCCGGGTTCACGACGTAGCTCCCCGTGGGGCCACCGCTCACCCGTTCGGTGGCCGGCGCGGCGGGGCCGGATCCCGAGCACGACGCAGCAACCACGGCGAGGGCGGCAGCACAGAGGCCGAGGCGCCAGCGCATGGCGCCAGTCTGGCGGGTCGTTGTTGTCGAAGTGTGAAGCGACGGCGCGAGCGGTGGCGACGGTTCGCTCGGGAAGGGCACGGGCTCAGGCCGTCGGCTTGGTGGCAACGCCGAGGGTCAGCCAGCACCACGGCTTGAGCCCGCGCACGTAGCGCTGCTCGCTCCGCTGCATCACGAATCCGGCCTCTCTCACCAGCGTCGATGCGTCCCGGGTGAGGTGGCAACCGTCGGCGACCCGTCGTTGCACGGGTTCGAGGCGACGCTGCCACTTCGCGACGCCGGCCTCGGGCGAGAGCCCGTGCTCCAGCAAATGGACGGCGCCGCCGGGGCGAAGGACCCGCCGCGCCTCGCAAAGCGCCTGCGTCGGTTCGGGCAGGGTGCACAGGGTGAACGTGAAGAGCGCCGCGTCGCAGGACGCGTCGTCCAGCGGGATGTCCTGACCGTCGAGCCCCACGTGCTCGACGCGAACGGTGGTCTGCTGGACCCGCGGCTCGGCCAGGCGCCGGGCCAGGGCTGCCGGCTCCACCGCGAACACCACCTCGACCTCGGGCGGGTAGTGCGGGACATTGAGCCCCGACCCGAACCCGACCTCGACCACCCGGCCCGACAGACCCTCGACCGCCTGCGCCCGCCAGCGGTCGAAACCGGCGGCGCCGCACATCCGATCCACCAGGCGGGGGACCACGTGCTCACGGTACAGGCCCATCGTGGGAACGCTACCGCCGGTCGTGCGTCTGGGGAAGAATCGGGCCATGGACATTCACGGGAGTGCGCTGGTCACGGGTGCCAGCCGGGGCATCGGCCGGGCAATCGCCCTCGAGCTGGCAGATCGGGGGTTCGACACGGTGGCGACGATGCGCGACCCGGGCGCGGCGTCCTCACTGAAGGACGAGACATCCGGGCGGCTCCGGGTCAGGCGGCTCGACGTGACCGATCCCTCCACCTTCGAGGTGCCCGGGGACCTGCGTGTCCTGGTCAACAACGCGGGCATCGACACCGACTACCTCCCCGTGGAGCACGCCGACATCGATGACTGGCGCCGCATGTTCGAGACGAACGTCTTCGGCGTCGTCGCCCTCACCGCTGCGGCCATTCCCACGTTGCGCGCCAACCGCCCGTCGGTCGTGTGCACCGTCACGTCGTCGTCGATCCTCGCCTCCGTGCCCTTCTTCTCCGCCTACCGGGCCTCGAAGGCCGCCGTGTCCGCCTTCGGCGACACCCTCCGGGTCGAGGTCGCTCCCTTCGGCATCCGCGTCGTCGAGATCCTCCCCGGGCCGGTGGACACCGACATGTTCCGCCTCAGCACCGGTGAGCAGGATGCCGCCCGGTTCAGCGACTACCACGCCCTGGCGGGGGTCGCCGCGACGCTGCGCAGTGAGCACGCGGATCCCCGGGTCGTCGATCCGGCGGCGGCGGCCGCGGCCATCGCCGCCGCCATCCTCGACAGCTCGGGGCCGATGCGCTACGGCTGCGATCCGATCTCGCTCGAGCTCCTCGATCTCTGGCGGCAGTGCGACGACGAGACCGTCTTCACCATGACCGGCCAATCGGTGCTCGACCAGCTGGCGGCCGGAGAGGGCACGAGCCCGTCCATGGAGTAGCCGCCGTGCGGGTCACCACGGGACGCACGGCGGCAGGGCCGAAAGTACTTCATTGAGGTCGCGCGGCCGCGCGACGGCGTCCAATGGGCCGTTCGGCCCTAGGACCTGTCCACCACCGACGCCATTGTTGTGTGATGGGCGGAACGGGGAACGAGGAGGATTCTGGCTCCGGGAGCGGGAGCGGGAGCGATCGCGTCGGCACGACTGCGCGAGACGCCCACTGGCTCGACTGGAAGCAGACCACCGTCGACGGCACGTCAGCCGAGTACGGCGAGGCGGGAACGGGTCCTCCGGCGCTCTTCCTGCACGGCTGGGGGCTCGACCACAAGGCCTACAAGCGCGCGCTCTCCCGTCTCGTACGCGCCGGATTGCACGTCTATGCGCCCGCCCTCCCGGGATTCGGCGGGACGGCGGCCCTCAGCCGTGAGCGCGCGTCCTTGCACGGCTATGGGGACTGGGTGGCCTCCTTCCTCCATTCGGTGGGGGTCGACGATCCCGTGCTGGTCATGGGGCACTCCTTCGGCGGCGGCGTCGCCATCGCGCTCGCGCACGACCACCCCGATCAGGTGCGGGCGCTTGTCCTGATCAATTCCGTCGGAGGCTCCGCCTGGGCCCACTCGGGCTCGACGATCCGCTCCATGGCGGAGCGACCACTCTGGGACTGGGGCATCCACTTTCCGGCCGACCTGCTCCCTGCCCGGCAGATGCACCGGGTCCTGCCCGTGATCGTCTCCGAGGTCGTCGGGAACCTGGTGCGCGACCCACGATCGTTCTGGCGGGCAGCGGGAATTGCTCGTCGTGCCGACCTCACGGACGAGCTCGATGCGCTCCGCCGGCGCCGGCTGCCGGTCGTGGTGCTGTGGGGCCAGCGCGACCACCTCATCACACGCGACTCGTTCGACGACCTGTGCCGTGCCCTGGGCGACCCGGACGTGGTGACCGTCCCCGGCACCCATTCGTGGATGCTGGCCGATCCCGACGCCTTCGGCGAGGTCATGACGAACGTTCTCGACATCGTCGGCGCCTCCGACCCCGAGGAGCCCCTCGCCGACGCCGTGTGACGCCGGCGCGCACCGAGCGCTATGCGTCGACCCGCGGCGGGTTGTCGAGCTGGAAGAGGATCGACTCCAGGACTGCACGGCGCTCGCGCAGGCCCGCCCGGTCGTCGGCATTGTCGGCGTCGGCGATCTCGGTGCTGAGCTCGCCGAGCGTGCCCTCGAGCAGCCGCTGCAGCTCCGCGCACTGCACTTCGGTGAGTTCGATCAGCATGGACTCGCCTCCCCAACTGCTTGGGTCACTGGTCGCCCGGTGGCCGGTCACCCGCACGGGGTCACCGCTCCCAAGCTACGCGATTGCGGCCGTGCGTGCGCCCGCACGCTACGTTCGGCCCCGAACGAAAGGTCGCCGTGCAGCCCGCCGTCGTCGTCGCCGTCTTTCCGATCATCTTCTTGGGCGAGCTCCCGGACAAGACCATGTTCGCATCGCTCGTGCTGGCGACCCGGGGCAGGCCCGCCGCGGTGTGGCTCGGGGCAGCCGCCGCCTTCACGATCCACGTGGTGATTGCCACCACCGTCGGGGTCGCACTGTTCCACCTCCTCCCGCACCGGGCGCTCGAGTTGCTCATTGCCGCCACCTTCCTCCTCGGCGCCGTCTTGGCCCTGCGGGAGGCAGTCAAGGAGCGCCGGGAGGAGGCGCTGGTCGAGAAGCAGGTGGCCTCCCACCGCCGCACCATCGTCACCGCGTTCGTGGTGATCTTCATTGCCGAATGGGGCGACCTCACGCAGGTCCTGACGGCCAACCTGGCTGCGCACTACCACGATCCGCTATCCGTGGGCGTTGGCGCCGTCTTCGCCCTCTGGACCGTGGCGGCACTCGCCGTGCTCAGCGGGCAGAGTCTGTTGCGCGTGGTCAACATCGGCACGGTGCGGATCGTCACCGCGGTCGTGCTGACCGGATTGGCCGGCTGGGCCGCCTGGGGGGCCGCCCCGTGAGTTTCGCTCCGAGTCAGTGGTCGCGGTGGTGGATGTGCCGTCCGCTGACCCGCTCCAGGGCGATTCGCAGGTAGACGTCACGATCGGAGCCGCCCCAGGGAAGAAGGGGTAGATGGCTCAGAGCGCCGAGCTCGCGGGGGTCGGTGACGTGGGTGCACTGCCCCTGCACGAGGACGCTCCAGCCCTCGTGGTACATGTTGTCGGCGTGGTCGATCTCGATCGCGACGGGGGAGTCCCGGGTCGCCTCGTCGAGCTCGCCGTCGGGTCGAACCCGCACGACCACGCTGTCCCCGTCCACCACGTAGTTCACGGGGAAGATCCCCACCCCGTCCCGGTGCGCCACGCCGATGCGGCCGACGCCGTGCGCTGCCAACCGCCGGACGCACTCGTCGCGCTCGAGGGTTTCGATGTGGTCGTGCGAGACGCCGCCGACGTCGGCGCCCGTGCCCTCAGCCATCGGCGGCGACGGACGCCGCGCCGGTCAGCTCGCCGTAGCCGCGACGACGGCTCTGCCGCAGGAGGCCCGCGACTCCGCCCTCCATCAGCGCGAACGTCGCACGCATCTCCTCGAGCCGGTCGCCGGCGTCGCCGTCGGCTGCATCGCAGACGAGGACGAGCCCGCCCACGTCCTCGGCGAAGTCGTGCCGCCAGTCGGCTTCTGCGGCATTGTGGAGGTGGGCACCGACGTGCATGCTCCAGTATCCGCGGACGGCGCCGGGCCGTCGTAGGGCACAAGGTCCCGTCCCGGATGATCTTCCGTCGTTGCCGGGCTGGCCCTCTCCGCTCCAGGGTCCCCGGGGAGGTGATCGGGCGGACGGGCAACAGGGCGCGGACGGGCCTCGTCGCGCTCGCCCGGGACGTATGGCCCTGGTGCACCCGTCGCTCGTCCAGTACAAGGGAGCGATGACGGTGCGCGCACGCAGAGCGCTGTGTGCCGCGCTCGGTGTGGCCACGGTGCTGCTCACCACCTCCACCCTCGGCGTGGCCGCGGTCGGCGCGGCGACGAACGGCCAGCCGGCGTTCACCACGTACGAGGCGCCCGGCGGGACGGCGACCGCAGGCCAGAGAGTCATCGCCCTCACCTTCGACGACGGCCCCGGACCGTTCACCCCCCAGGTTCTCGCCGTGCTGCAGCGCTACCAGGTGCCGGCCACGTTCTTCGAGATCGGCGAGGAGGTGGCCGCCTACCCCCAGTACTCGAAGATGGTGGCGGCCGCTGGGTTCCCGGTCGAGGACCACACGTGGAACCATCCCGATCTGTCGAAGCTCTCCGCTGCGGACGTGGCCTCTCAGATCGACATGACGCAGAGTGAGATCCGTGCCGTCACCGGCACCACGCCGAAATGTGTGCGCCCGCCGTACGACGCGTGGAATGCCACCGCCCTGAGCCAGATCGCCGCGCTCGGGCTGACGACGATGAGCTACTCCGTCGATCCCAAGGACTGGAGCCTTCCCGGCGTGCCGGCGATCGTGAACGCGGTGGTCGGCGCCGCGTTCCCCGGTGCGGTCGTCGACATGCACGACGGGGGAAGTGACCGCTCCGAGACGGTCGCGGCCCTCCCGCAGATCATCGCCCAGCTCCGGGCGATGGGGTACAGGTTCGTGTCCATTTGTGGTGCGGGGCCGACGCAGAGCCCCCAGGTCAGCGCGACCTATGCGTTCGGGAACGCGCCGGTTCCGGGTCCGCCCGTCACGTCGAACCTGCCACTCGTCGGGGCGGCGGCTGCGCCCGGCGGTGGCTACTGGGAGGTGGCGGCCGACGGCGGTATCTTCTCCTTCGGCGGCGCCGCCTTCCACGGCTCCATGGGCGGCATCGCGCTCAACGCGCCCATCGTGGGCATGGCGGCCACGCCCGACGGCGGCGGCTACTGGGAGGTGGCGGCCGACGGCGGCATCTTCTCCTTCGGCGACGCCGCCTTCCACGGCTCCATGGGCGGCATCGCGCTCAACGCGCCCATCGTGGGCATGGCGGCCACGCCCGACGGCGGCGGCTACTGGGAGGTGGCGGCCGACGGCGGCATCTTCTCCTTCGGCGACGCCGCCTTCCACGGCTCCATGGGGGGCATCGCGCTCAACGCGCCCATCGTGGGCATGGCGGCCACGCCCGACGGCGGCGGCTACTGGGAGGTGGCGGCCGACGGCGGCATCTTCTCCTTCGGCGACGCCGCCTTCCACGGCTCCATGGGCGGCATCGCGCTCAACGCGCCCATCGTGGGCATGGCGGCCGCGTCCGGCGGCGGCTACTGGGAGGTGGCGGCGGACGGCGGCGTCTTCTCATTCCGAGCGCCGTTCTACGGTTCCCGATCCGGCATGACCGCCGGTGACCGCTTCTTCTCTCTCGTGCCGACACCAGATGCCGCGGGCTACCTGCTGGCCGGCCAGCACCCCGCGGGGTAGGGAGTGACAGCCTGCCTAGGCAGTCGGGGCGGAGAACCGGTACCCGATGCCCCGGATCGTCGTGATCCAGCTCGGGTTCTCCGGGTCGGACTCGATCTTCAGGCGCACCCGCCGGATGTGCTCGGTGACGGTCGAGCGGCCCTGCCACCGTCCGTTGGAGCCCCACACCCGCTCCAGCAGGTCCTCCCGTGAGAAGACCCTTCCCGGTGACGCGGCCAGGAAGGCGAGAAGGTCGAACTCCTTGCGGGTCATCGTGACCTCGGACTCGCCGACGGTCACGGTGCGGGTGCCCTGGTCGATCAGGAGATCACCATGCTCCAGCGTCGTCGCAGGAGCCGTGCTGCCTCGCCGGAGCACCGCCCGCACCCGGGCCTCGAGCTCGGCGAAGGAGTAGGGCTTGGTGAGGAAGTCGTCGGCACCCAGGTTGAGCAGGCTGACACGGTCGCGCTCGGTGGCCCGTCCGGAGCAGACGATGATGGGGACGGTGCTGCGGCGCCTGATCTTGGTCAGGACCTCCGACGTCCCACCTCCCTGGTCGAGGTCGAGGATGACCAGATCAGTCGGGTAGTGGAAGGTTGCCTCGAGTGACGAGGCCACGCTGCCGGCCTCGGCCACCTGGTAGCCGAACCTCGTGAGGTAGTGCTGGAGCGCCCGGCGGCAGTTGCCGTCGTCCTCCGCCACCACAATGGTCCTGTTGGCCACGTCGTCGGCGGCCGGCGGCATCAGGACGACGGGGTTCGTCGTCGGGAGGCCGGCGGCGTGGGGCGCGGGCCTGGTCGAGAGGTCGAGTGGCGCGGTCATGCACCACCTGCCTGGTTGCGTGTCGCACTGCCGGTGCCGGCTCGCATGGAACTGTCTGACGGCGGAGCGTGAGGCGCGGTTACAGCGACCCGCGGCACGGCCGCGCCGGAAGGGCCTGCTGCGTGCCGGTGGCCTTCCGGTCGGTATCGACCGGCCGGGCGCAGCGAGCCGAGCATCATGGTCAATCCCCCCTCGTCGGTTCCGCCCCTCTCTGGGGTGGGGTTCGTCACGTCCTCACTGGACCGATCTCGACGTTCCCCGCATCTCGATCGGCCGTCGTGGGGTCGCACTCATACTTCGGCGCGCCGTCCGGCCTGCTCCATAGGCCTTTCGGACCAAAGATCCGGCGGCGTGCCGCGATGCCACCGGGCTTACGCGTCAGGCAGGCAGAACCGATAGCCGACGCCGCGAACGGTCGTGATCCAGCGCGGCTTGTCGGGGTCGGGCTCGATCTTGAGGCGCACCCGGCGCACGTGCTCGGTCACCGTCGAGCGACCCTGCCACTCCTCGGTGGAGCCCCACACCCGCTCCAGCAGGTCCTCACGTGAGAAGACCTGACCCGGAGAGGCGGCGAGGAAGGCGAGCAGGTCGAACTCCTTCCGGGTCATCGGGACGACTTCGTCTCGGATGGTCACCGTCCGGGTGTCGCGATCGACCATCAGGTCCCCATGGTGGAAGTACGTCGCGGCCGGCTCGCCACTGCCCCTGCGCAGCACGGCACGCACCCGGGCCTCGAGCTCCGCGAACGAGAAGGGCTTGACGACGTAGTCGTCGGCGCCCAAGTTGAGCGTGCGGATGCGCTCCTCCTCGGAGTCGCGGCCCGAGCACACGATCACCGGGACCGAGCTGTGGCGCCTGATCTTGGCCAGGACGTCACTCCCGTCGAAGCCCGGCAGGCCGAGGTCGAGGATGACGAGGCTGGCCGAGTGCTGGAAGACCGCCCGGAGCGTCGACGGACCGTCGACCGCCTCGGTCACGCGGTAGCCGTTCCGCTCGAAGTAGCTGTGCAGCGCGCTCCGGCAGCTGTGGTCGTCCTCGGCCACCAGGATGGTCCGCTGCGCAGCGGGGTCGGTCGCGCCGTTGGGCGCGGCCGCCGCCGGCCGGCCGACCCGCGGCCCGCGTCCGTGCGTCGGGGCGCGGTTCGCCACGTCAACCGCCGGGGTCATGTGCGGAAAGGATCTTTCCGGCATGTCGAACACCGCCTCACTTGCTCTCGCCGCCTTCCGCCGTGACCAGGGTCCCGCCGCGGTGGGTCGCCAGGCCCACCTTGCGCGCCGGACCGCTCACCATCCCCGGCCCAGGTTCGGCCAGCAGGTGTGCTTGCAACAGCGGTGCGTCCCTCATATCCCGAATTTCGGCTGGCCCGACCTCAACCTTGAGGGAATGGCCGCCCGATCCGCCGCAACCATGGGAAGAAGGGCCCACCGGGCGGCTGGGGCCGCACCGGCTGGCAGGCGGTGTCGCACGGCTCTCCATGCGGCTCGTGGAGTGCCTGGGGGAATTGTTGCTCGCCGGTTGCTTCGGCTCTGCAACCGGGACGCAACGTTTAGGCAACTGACCTGCACGTACGCGTCCGTTTAGAGTGTGTCCACTCCTGAAACACGCGAGATCCGCATGGCGAAAGTTGGGCCTCAGGAGGGAGTGGCATCTGTCGGAGATGCCGAATGAGGGAGGGGGACACGTGGGATCGACTGATCGCCAGCTTTCCACGACACAGGATTTGGCCGAGCGGGGCATCGACGACCTCTGGTCCGAGTTCAAGCGGACCGGGGCACAGACGCTGCGCAACCAGCTGATCATCTACTACTCGCCGTTCGTCAAGTACGTGGCCGGCCGGGTGCTGGCCGGACTGCCTCGACATTTCGACGAAGAGGACCTCGTCAGCTACGGCATCATCGGGCTCATCGACGCGATCGAGCGCTTCGAGCCCGACCGCAACCTACGGTTCGAGACGTATGCCATCCCGCGCATCAAGGGGGCCATCATCGACGAGCTCCGGTCCATCGACTGGGTCCCGAGGTCGGTGCGCACCAAGGCGCGCGCGGTCGAGCAGGCCGTGACGCACCTCGAGGCCACGCTGCGCCGCACGCCCAACGAGGTCGAGGTGGCGGCCGAGCTCGAGATGACCGTCGGCGAGTTCCACAAGGCCATGCGCAAGATCTCCTCGGTCGGCATGATGGCGCTCGACGAGGTGCTGCGCGGTGGCGAGCGATCGGAGCGCTCGACCTTGGGTGAGACATTGCCCGACGGTGGGCACGGCCCCGTGGACACGTTCGAGGCCAAGGAGTCCAAGGAGGCACTGATCCGGGCCGTCGACGGCATGCCCGAGCGGGAGAAGACCGTGCTGATGATGTACTACTACGACGGCCTCACGCTCACGGAAATCGGGGACGTCCTGGGCGTCACCGAGAGCCGGGTGTGTCAGATCCACACCAAGGCCCTACGCCAGCTTCGCTCGAAGCTGTCCGACCGGCCCGAGACGACCCACCGCACGGCCGCCGGGCGCGCGCCCGCCCCTGCGGCCGCGCGGCGACGGGACGGACGGACTCGCCTGCAGTTGCTCGCCAGCTGAGCGCCCCCGTCACGCTCGCGTCGCGGGCCGTCTCCATCGGCACATCGGGCTGACACGCGGGGTCGCCCGCGCCCCGACGGGCCGGTACGGTAGGCCGGACTGCCGTACCGAGCCGACTGGAGGCGCGCCATGCCTTTGCACAAGAGGGAGACGATTCGCGAGGGCATGCTCGACTCGCTGTACGCCGACCGGGACATGCTGGCCGGCCTCCCCACGCACCATTGCCGCGGCGAGGAGATGCCGCCGCTCGAGGCGTTCCAGGCGATCTCCGACGAGCTGCTCCTCGACGGCAACGCGCGCCAGAACCTGGCCACCTTCTGCCAGACCTGGGAGGAGCCGCAGATCCACCAGTTGATGGACCTCTGCATCGACAAGAACCTCATCGACAAGGACGAGTACCCCCAGACGGCCGAGATCGAGCGCCGCTGCGTCTCCATCCTGTCCCACCTGTGGAACTCCCCCACGACCGAGGAACCGGTCGGCTGCTCAGCCATCGGGTCCTCGGAGGCCTGCATGCTGGGGGGCATGGCGGCCAAGTGGCGCTGGCGGGCCAAGCGGAAGGCGGCCGGGAAGCCGACCGACAACCCCAACATGGTGTGCGGGCCCGTGCAGGTGGTCTGGCACAAGTTCGCCAAGTACTGGGACGTCGAGATGCGGGAGATCCCCATGTCCCCGGGTCGCTACTGCATGGACCCGGAGCAGATGCTCGAGCGCATCGACGAGAACACCATCATGGTCGTGCCCACCTTCGGCGTCACCTATACGGGCTCCTACGAGCCGGTGCTCGCGCTGTCCCAGGCCCTCGACACGCTCCAGGAGGACACCGGCCTCGACGTCGACATCCACGTCGACGGCGCCAGCGGCGCCTTCCTGGCTCCGTTCTGCGCCCCGGACATCCTGTGGGACTTCCGCGTCCCGCGCGTCAAGTCGATCAGCACCTCGGGGCACAAGTTCGGGCTGGCACCGCTCGGTGTGGGCTGGGTCCTGTGGCGCGACACAGCGGAGCTGCCCGACGACCTCATCTTCCACGTCACCTACCTCGGCGGGGACATGCCCGTGTTCCAGATCAACTTCTCCCGTCCCGCCGGCCAGATCGTGGCGCAGTACTACAACTTCATCCGCCTGGGGATGGACGGCTACCGCAACGTGCACACCGCCTGCTACAACACCGGCCAGTTCCTGGCGGCGGAGATCGTCAAGCTCGGCCCGTTCGAGCTGCTGTGCGACTCCAACCCCCTCACGGGGATCCCCTCGGTGGCCTGGCGCATCCGGGAGGGTGAGGACCCGGGGTACACGCTCTACGACGTCGCCGACCGCATGCGAACGCGGGGCTGGCAGGTGCCGGCCTACCCGTTGACCGGGTCCGTCGCCGACATCTCGGTCCAGCGCATCCTGGTGCGGCAGGGCGTGAGCCAGGACCTGGCCGGATTGCTGCTCGAGGACATGGCGCAGGCCATTGCCCATTTCGACCGCCACCCGGTCACCGTGTCGATGACGAAGGAGGAGTCAGGAGGCTTCAGCCACCTGTAGGCGTGGTCAGGGGAGGGGTGCGCCGGCCGGCGCCGCCACGTCCATCGACCAGTCGACGTGCAAGGGTCGCCGGCGCAGGAAGCGCGGCTTTCCGACTTCAGCCGGACGGTCCGTGGTCCAGGGCGCACGGGAGGCGGTCGTGAGGCCCGCCAGCGCCCGCAGCGCCGGGTCGTAGGCGGAGCGGATCCAGGCGAAGCGCCGCCACCCCTCCTCCTCGCGGCCCGGGGCGAGCACGAGGATCGGCGCCATGGCGGCCATAGCGGCGAGATATTCGTCCCGCCCGATGCTGATGAGCGGCGCCGGCTCCCCGAAGTGTGGGATGAGCTCAGCGAGCCTCGTCGGCGGTGGGAGCGAGACGTTGGCCGCCGAGGCAATGCGCACGATGAGCGGCAGCCCGTAGACGAGGACCAGCAGAGGCCCTTTCTCGACGTCCGCGTACACCTCTCCCGCTTCTGTCTCGGACGCGGAGACGACAAGGGCAGCGGCATCGAGCAGGGTCCCGACGGTGGCGACCCAGGAGTGATCGGTGTCGGTCTCGGGGAAGTAGGAGAGGATCGGGAAGGCGGCATGGGTCTGCTCGAGGTCGAGCATCCAGTCGGCCTGCGTCTTCCAGAATTCAAGGTTGTCGAGGACCCCGGTGCGATGCAGAGACTGCAGTAGTTCAGTCGCGCTGGGGGGCGCACCGGCGATCGGGCGCAGCCTTATGACACCCTTCTCGCGCCCGTTGTAGGCCGAGTAGATCGTCGGCAGGTAGCTGATCAGGAGGGCGACAAGGCCGAGCCCGATCGTGGCCTCAATGAAAGCGATCCAGATGCGGCTCGTCCCATCCGGCTTGGAGAACCCGAGCGTCGTGAGGGAGGAGCCACTGATCTCGAACGCCTTCTGTATGGTCAGGCTGCCTGTGCCCCAGAACACGAAGGTGAAGGCGACGACCATGAGGAGCATCCAGACCAGCGGCAGGCTCACCAGCGCGACCGGCGCGTAGAGCGCCCGCAGCGCATCGGCCAGGTACCCACTGCGCCACCGACGCACGAGGAGTCGGTACACCAGGGCGAAGTCGGCCTGGGACAGGCGCGGGAATCCCCCCTGGGGCAGGACCACCGTCTTGAGCGCCGAGCCCAGAATGGCCAGGACGATCAGGGTGCCGAAGAGCAGGGATAGGACGTGGAGGGCGATCATGATCTTCGGCGGACCGCTCGGCCACGGCGGACCGCCCGAACGCTATCGGGCCGGGCCGCGAGGGGCGGCGACCCGCCGCGCTCGTCAGGCCATCTCCTGCGCCGCCTCCTGCACGGCCTTGTCCACGTCCTTCTTGTCGATCTCCAATTCCTTCGACACCTTCTTCTGCGCCTTCAACTGGGCCCTCTCCACGTAGGACGCGATCGTCGTCTCCCCGACGATGACGAGGGCCGCCTCGCCGGCGTCGATGGCGTCGCCGAACTCCTTCACGTCGGCCCGTGACATGCCCTTCCACAGGTGCCCGCTGACGCCCCCGACGGCGGCGCCGACCAGGGCGGAGCCGATGATGGACGGGGGGAACAAGATGCCGACCAGGGCGCCGACGCCGGCGCCGCCCCAGGCCCCGTGGCGGGTCGTCGTCTCGTCCTTGTTGACGTGGATCTTGCCGGCGTCGTCCTTGGTGACCACCGCGGCGTCGTACGTGCCCACGGCGCCCATGGCGTGCAGGTCCTTCACGACGTCGTAGTCGGCGCGGGCATCGACCTCGCTGGCGTAGGTCCCGATGTAGATGAAGACGCCGTCTGCCTTGGACATGGAAATGCTCCTTTCATGACGCCCGCTGCCTGCGGGCGCGTCACACCTTCCTCCGGCCTCTACTGTCCCGCGGAGGGCCCACAGAACGTAGGGCCGTTGGTCCCATTCCCCTCTCTGGGACCATTCCCGTCCCGTCTGGCATGATCCATCCCGGTGCCAGTGCCCCCGGCCATCGAGATCGCGCGCCGAGCCACGCTCCACCCGGTGGCTGACATCGCGGCGCAGATGGGCATCGCTCCCGAGTTGCTGGAGTCCTATGGCCACCACGTGGCGAAGGTCAGCCTCGACGCCGTCGACGCGCTGGCGGACCGGCCACGAGCTCGTTACGTGGTGGTCACCGCGGTCACCCCCACGCCGCTCGGCGAGGGGAAGACGACGACGACCGTCGGCCTCGGCCAGGCCCTGGCCTGCATCGGGCGTCAAGCGACCATCGCCATCCGCCAGGCCTCCATGGGCCCGACCTTCGGGATCAAGGGGGGTGCCGCCGGCGGCGGCTACAGCCAGGTCGTCCCGTTCGAGAACCTCAATCTCCACCTGACCGGCGACCTGCACGCGGTGACCGCTGCCAACAACCTCCTGGCGGCCATGGTGGACAATCATCTCTACAACCGCAACCCGCTCGCGATCGACCCGCACGGCATCACCTGGAAGCGCGTCCTCGACGTCAACGACCGCTCGCTTCGCAACATCGTCAGCGGCCTCGGCACCAGTCAGGACGGCATCCCCCGGGAGACCGGTTTCGACATCACGGCCGCCTCAGAGGTGATGGCCGTGCTCGCGCTGGCCCGTTCTCTGGGCGACTTGCGGGAGCGCATGGGCCGGATCGTCGTGGGTTACACGGCCGACGGGGAACCCGTCTCCGCGCAGCAGCTCGAGGCTGCCGGAGCCATGACCGTCATCATGCGCGACGCCATCAAGCCGAACCTGCTGCAGACGCTGGAGCACACCCCGGTCCTCGTGCATGCGGGGCCGTTCGGCAACATCGCGCACGGCAACTCCTCGGTGGTGGCCGACCTCATTGGGATCCACGCCGGCGACTACCTCGTCACCGAAGCGGGATTCGGCGCCGACATGGGGGCGGAGCGCTTCTTCAACATCAAGTGCCGGACCTCGGGCCTGGTCCCGGACGCCGCGGTGGTGGTCACGACGGTGCGCGCGATGAAGCTGCACTCCGGGCGCCACCATGTCGTGGCCGGTCGCCCGCTGCCGCCCGCGATGCTGGCGGAGGACCCCGAGGAGGTGCAGCTCGGGGCGGCCAACCTCCTGGCCCATCTGGCCATCGTGCGCCGCCATGGAGTGACGCCCGTCGTCGCCATCAACGCGATCGAGGGCGACTTCCCCTCGGAGCATGCGGCGATCAGGGAGATCGCGGCCTCCGCCGGCGTGCGTGCCGCGGTCTGCACACACTTCGAGAACGGCGGCAAGGGAGCCGTCGAGCTGGCCGAGGCGGTGGTCGAGGCGGCCGCCGAACCGGGCGAATTCCGGATGCTCTACGGCGACGGTGCCACACTGCGGCAGAAGATCGAAGCCATCGCCACGGAGGTCTACGGTGCCGACGGGGTCGACTACCTGCCTGCGGCCGCCGGTCAGCTCGACACCTACGAACGAGCGGGTTTCGGTGCCTTACCCGTGTGCATCGCCAAGACCCACTTGTCCCTCTCGTCGGACCCGAAGCTCCTGGGCGCCCCGCGGGGTTGGCGCCTGCCGGTGCGGGAGGCCCGGGCCAATGTGGGTGCCGGGTTCGTCTATGTGCTCAGCGGCGATATGCGCACCATGCCCGGGCTCTCGCACAGCCCCGCCGCCGAGCGGATCGACATCGACGAGAACGGCAACATCGTGGGTCTGTATTAGGCCGAGGAGGCGCTCATGGCCATCGACTTCACTCTCGCTCCGGAGCACGAGGAGATCAGGTCGCGCGTGCGATCCTTCATCCAGGACACGGTGCGGCCGCGGGTCGAGGGATTCGACGACGAGAACAGGGTGGCGGCCCGCCACGAGTATCTCGTCACCATCCTCGAGCTGCGCGAGGAAGCCAAGAGGGCCGGCCTCTGGCTGCCCCACATGCCCAAGGAGTGGGGCGGCATGGGACTGGGGCACGTCGAGCTGGCCATGGTGCAGTCCGAGGCCGGCAAGACACGTCTCGGGCCCTGGATCCTCAACTGCATGGCGCCGGACGAGGGCAACATGCACACCCTGCTGCACTGGGGAACCGACGAACAGAAGGACACCTATCTCCGCCGGCTCTGCGAGGGCACCGCCATGTCGTGCTTTGCCATGACCGAGCCCGAGGTGGCCGGCTCCGACCCGACGCTCATTCAGACCAGGGCGGAGAAGGACGGGGACGAGTGGATCATCAGCGGGCACAAGTGGTTCATATCGAACGCACGCCGGGCGCAATTCGCCATCCTGGTGGCCCGGACCGAGCCGGACGTCCCTCCGGGCTCACGCGGCGCCAACACCGCCTTCCTGGTGGATCTGCCGGCCGAGGGGTGGAACGACGTGCGCGAGGTCGAGACGATGCACGGCTCGACCGGCCACTCCGAGATCGTGATCGAGGACCTGCGCGTCCACGACTCACAGATCCTGGGCGGCCGCGGCAACGGCCATCGGCTCGGGCAGTACCGGCTGGGACCGGCCCGGCTGGCCCACTGCATGCGCTGGATCGCCCAGGCCGAGACGGCGCTCGACATGATGGTGGACCGCTCGCTCAACCGGTTCTCCCATGGGTCGCTCCTGGCGGAGAAGCAGGGCGTGCAGTGGCTGATCGCCGACTCCGCGATGGAGCTCTACCAGTGCAAGCTGATGGTGCTCCACGCGGCGTACAAGATCGACCGCGGTGAGGATTTCCGCACGGAGGTGTCCATGGCCAAGCATTTCGTCGCCAACAGCCTGAACCGCATCATCGACCGGTCCATGCAGGTGCACGGTGCCCTCGGCTACTCCACCGACACGCCCCTGGCCGGCATGCTCCAGCACGCCCGTTGGGCCCGCTTCGCCGACGGCGCCGACGAGATCCACCAGATGCGCATCGCGGAGCGAACCATTGCCGCCTACAAGGACACCGGGTCGACCGCGTCGGCCACCGGTGACCTCCCGATCTGAGGCCGGTCATGGGCTGCCTGCTCGCGCTCCTCGCCGCGATCTCACCCCGGTTCGTGATCTTCCTGCTCTGGGTCTTCACCGACCGGCTCACCATCGCCTTCCGCTCCGGGTGGGAGGGGCTGCTCGGCTTCCTTCTCCTGCCCTACACCACGCTCTTCTACGCGCTCGTCTACGCGCCGGGGAAGGGGGTCGACTCGTTCGGCTGGGTGATCGTGGCCCTCGGGGTGCTCTTCGACCTCTCGTCACTGACCTTCGGATCGCGGGCGCGCCGGCGCCAGGCCCGGGAGGTGAGCTCCTAGCAGAAACGGAGCCGCAGGTCGGGCTCAGGCCCGAAGGCCGGCCCGCTCGGGCCGGCGGCGCGCAGCGCGTGCCAGCCGGCCACGCCGATCATGGCGGCATTGTCGGTCGCCATCGACTGCGGCGGGATGAGGAGCCTCGTGCCGAACTCGTCGGCCAGCTCTTGCGCCCGAGCCCGCAGGATGGGGCTTGCCGCCACTCCACCCACGATCGCCACCGCCGGGTCGCCGTACTCCTCGAGGGCCCGGCGGAGCTTGGCGCGCAGCACGTCCATGCAGGCCGCCACGAAGGAAGCCGCCACCTCGGTCTCCGAGTACGACGGGTGCGCGCGCACGTGGTTGACGACCGCCGTCTTGAGGCCCGAGAACGAGAACGCGTAGCCCTCGGACAGCATCGGGCGCGGGAAACCGAGCGTGTCGTGGCCCTCGGCCGCCAGGCGGTCGAGCACGGGGCCGCCCGGATAGCCGAGGCCGAGGAACCGCGCCACCTTGTCGTAGGCCTCGCCGATGGAGTCGTCGACGGTCTCGCCGAGCAGCTCGTAGCGGCCCGGTGCGGTTGCGCGGGTGAGCATGCAGTGGCCGCCCGAGACGAGGAGCGCGGTCTGCGGAAAGGGCACGTCCCGGTCGGCCAGGTACACGCTGGCGAGGTGCCCCTCGAGATGGTTCACGCCGACGACGGGTACGCCCCAGCCCAGGGCGAGCGCCTTGGCGGTGGCGATGCCGACCAGGAGGGCGCCGACCAGTCCGGGCCCGAACGTGACCGCCACCGCGGCGAGGTCGGGTCCGGCGACGCCGGCCTCGCCGAGGGCCCGATCGATGACGGGAGTGATCGTCTCGACATGGGCGCGGCTCGCCAGCTCCGGAACCACCCCGCCGAACGCTGCATGCAGATCGATCTGGCTCGCCACCACCGAGGACCGCACGGCGAAGCAGTCGTCGACGACCGCCGCCGCGGTCTCGTCGCACGACGTCTCTATGGCGAGGAGCAGCCGGGTCACGGTACCTCCGCCAGGGCGGCGGCCACCTCGCGGCGCGTGATGGCACCCTCACGCTCAACCACCACACTCGCTCCCCGCACGTTGACCAGGGTGGAGGGCACGTCCCTGAGCTGGCCGCCGTCGAGGAGGAGGTCCACCGCGGGGCCGAGGCTCGCCGCCACGTCGTGGGCCGTCCGCGGCGTGGGCGCCCCGTGCGGGTTGGCACTGGTGGCCACCAGCGGACCGGTCCGCGCCAGCAGGGAGCGCAGGAAGTCGTGGTCGGGGATGCGAACCGCCACCTCGTGCCGCCCGTCCAACCAGGCCGGTCGCTCCACCGCGGCGTCGAAGCCGAAGGCGAGCGTCAGCGGACCCGGCCACCACCACCCGGCGAGTGCCCGGGCGGCCGGGTTGACGTCGACCCCCAGGGCGCGCACCTGCTCCAGTGAGGCGGCGAGAACGGGCAGGTGCATCCCCTCGGGTCGGCCCTTGGCCCGGAACACGGCCTGCACCGCGTCGCAGTCACCCGGACGGGCGGCCAGGCCGTACACGGTGTCGGTGGGCACGACGACGACACCCCCGGCGCGCAGCACATCGACCGCTGCCCGTGCACCCTCTTCGTCGGCGCGCATGATCCTCACCGGACGCTCACGACTCGCGACGACGCTTCCTTCCCGCGGGCTCAGAGCTTGAGCGGGCGGATCGGAGCCGCGACGAGCGCGGGATCCGACCGCCAGTCGACTCCGGGCACGTCGACATAGAGCTCGATCTCGTTGCCGTCCGGGTCGAGGATGTAGAGGCTGTGCGTCACGGTGTGGTCCGAGGCACCGACGACGGTGGCACCCGCCTCGTGCACCTTCGCCAGCGCGTCGCGCAGGTCGTCGTCGCTCTCTCCGACGTTGAGGCCGAAGTGATACAGGCCGACGTGCCGGCCGCGAGGGATGGGCGCGGCGTCCTCGCCGACTTCGATCAGCAGGAGCTCGTGGTGGGTGCGGCCGGACGAGAACGCAGCCACGCCGACGGGATCGTCCCCGGGCTCGGGCATGATCTGGCGCCAGCCGAGCACATCGCGGTAGAAGGCGGCCGAACGACGCACGTCGCGCACGTACAGGACCAGGTGGCCGAGCTCCCGCACCGTCATGCGCTCACGCTACCGGTCGCTTCTGCCCCCGGTGCCGCAGCGGCACGGATCCAATTGGCGGTTTCCGGCATGCCGGGACCGAGGTGGATGGGCACGTCGAAGGGCTCGGGCTCGAGGCCCGCCGCCTCCATCAGCTCGGTCAGCGCATGCGGCACGGCGGCCGCGATGTCCCACAGGCGCGGCACGGCCCGGGCGTCGGAGGCCAGACCCCAGTAGAGGACCCCCTGATAGCTCATGATGGTGATGTTGAGGCCCATGCCGTCCATGACCGGGCCCAGGGGGAACATGCCCAAAAGCTTGCTGCCGCCCAGGTAGAGCGGGAAGTCCGGTCCCGGCACGTTCGAGACGACGAGGTTGGCCACGGGCCGGTGGCGGTCGGCCAGCTTCATCCCCGTGTAGAGCCGTGCGGCCGCGGCGAAGACATTTGGTGTGGCGTGCTCGGCCCAGTTCTGCAACGTCGTGGCGCCCAGCGCCTTGTGCTCCTCCTTGGCGCCCTTGGTGCCCTCGTGAATGGCCGAGAGCCGCTCCAACGGGTCGTCGATGTGGCAGGGCAGTTGGACGAACATCGCGGAGACTTTGTTGGAGCCCTTCAGTTCGGCCACGTCCGGGGTCACCGAGACCGGGACGACCGACACGAGCGGAACGTCCGGGAGCTCGTCGCCGGCCAGGAGGTACGTCCGCAACGCGCCGGCGCACATGGCGAGGACGACGTCGTTGACGGTGGTCCCCATCTTGTTCTTCAGCTGCTTGGCATCGGCCAGGCTGGCCGCCGCGAAGGCGACGCGGCGGCGGGCATGGACGGCGACGTTGATGGAGGTACGCGGCGCGGTGAGCGGCAGGGCCGCCTTGGCCGTCTGCCCTTGGCGGATGCGGCGGACGCCGAAGATGCTGCGGGTCGTGCGCAGCATCATGCGCCCCACGTCGAAGGGCGCCACCAGGCTCGCCACCATTGCCTGGGAGACCAACTCGAGGCCCGAGGGAATGCGCGAGTCGAGCTGGCGCGGCGTGAACGGCGCCACTTCGGGCGGCGCAGGCTCGAGGTCGAAGAGGACGCCCAGGAGCTCCGCGCCCGACACCCCGTCGATGGTGCTGTGGTGCATCTTGGTCACGAGGGCGATCTTCCCGTCCTCGAGCCCCTCCACGATCCACATCTCCCACAGCGGGCGGTCGCGATGGAGCTGGCGGCTGATCACGTCGGCGGCGAATTCACCCAGCTCGCGCATGCCACCGGGTGAGGGGAGGGCGGCGCGGCGCAGATGGTTGTCGATGTCGAATTCGGGGTCGTCCACCCAGACCGGGTGCCCGAGGCGCATCGGCACCTCGACGAGGCGGCGTTGGAAGACCGGGGCGAGCGGGATGCGATCGCTGATGAGCTGGCGGATCCGCCGGAACGAGTACCCCCCCGGCACCGTGGCGGGGTCGAAGACGGCCGTCATCGCGACGTGCATGTGCAGCGTCGGCGTCTCCATGTAGAGGAAACTCGCATCGAGCCCGGTCAGCCGTTCAGGGGTCATCGACTCTCCTTGTTCAGCGCTTCCCCTCCATAAGCTCGCACTATCGCCCGGCGGGAGCAAACGGGGAACGGGCCCCGACCAGGGCGGACCTGCACCAGATGGCCCGTTCGGGCGAGAATGGTGGGGTGCCGTACGCCTTCTTGATCGTCACCCTCGTCGGGGCCGCCGCCGTGGCGCTCGCCTACCGCCCCGTCCGGCGGGAGCCGTTCACCGTCATGAGCTTTGCGGCCGCCTGGGTCGCCGGCGAGCTGGCGTTCCAGAACATCGTCTGGCAGATGGTCGCCACCGCCCTCTTCATCACGTTCGGCGCCCTGGAGGGGTGGGCGGGCTGGCTCGGCCTGGCGGTGGCCGTCGCCGACTGGGTGGGGCTCCTGGGGCTCGGCGTCGCCGGCCGCCGCGCCGGCGGCGTGACTGCCGCCGCGCTGGCCGAGGTGCGCAGCGGCGCCTTCCCGATCCCCACCGAGCCGACGGCACCGACGTGGGGCCGCTGGTGGCGCGTGACCCGGGCCGTCCCGTTCAAGTCGAGGGCCGTGGACTCGACATGCAACATCGACTACTGGGGCGACGGCATCCGGCGCCACCGCCTGGACGTCTACCGCTCGCGCCTCGCCCCGCCCGAGAAGGCCCCGGTCATGGTGTACATCCACGGCGGCGGCTGGGTCATCGGCGACAAGCGCGAGCAGGGTAAGCCGATGATGTACGAGCTCGTCGCCCGGGGCTGGGTCTGCGTCGCCATCAATTACCGGCTCAGCCCGAAGGCGACCTGGCCGGACCACATCATCGACGCCAAGCGGGCCGTCGCCTGGGTGAAGGAGCACATCGAGGAGTTCGGGGGCGACCCCGCCTTCGTGGCGGTCAGCGGTGGATCGGCCGGCGGCCACCTGTGCGCGTTGCTGGCGCTCAGCGAGGGGGACCCCGCGTTCCAGCCGGGCTTCGAGGCGGCCGACACCTCGGTGCAGGCGTGCGTCCCCTTCTACGGTGTGATGGACCTCACCGGCTCGCCCGAGGGCTCGGCGCGCTTCGGGCCAGGGCTCCTCGAGCTGCTCGAGAAGCGGGTCATGAAGACAACGGAGTCCGAGCATCCCGCCGTCTTTCGCGCCGCGTCCCCCACCTTCCGGGTCCGTCGCGACGCGCCGCCGTTCTTCGTGCTCCACGGCGTCAACGACACCCTGGTGCCCGTCGAGACCGCCCGCGCCTTCGTGGCACGCCTGCGAGCGGTGTCGAGGGAGCCGGTGGCCTATGCAGAGCTGCCTCTGGCCCAGCACGCCTTCGACGTGCTGGCGTCGCTGCGCTGCCAGGCCACCACGTCCGCGGTGGCCGACTTCCTCGAGGGTGCCCGCACCGCCGCCACCCGGAACGGCGGCTTTCGTCCGACGCCCACGCAAATTCTTTCTGACGTAGAGTCAGAAACAGGTCCATGAACTACCGCCCCTCCGGGCCCGGGCCCGGTCCCGGGGGAGGGCCAGAACGCGAGAAGGGGTGGCAGTGGGGAACAGGCACATGTCCGGGTGGACCTGGCGCGAGCGCAGGGCGCTGACCGGTCGCGTGCTGCGGTGCGTGCTGGGCGGGTCATCGCTCGCCGGTGCCACCGTCGCCGCCGGCGCGCTCGCGGCCGCTGCTCCGGCCGGGGCCGCGACGAGCGGGTCGGACACGTGCACGCCGGCCCTGGCACCCACGGCGGCCCAGAAGGCCTCGACGACGGGCGTCACGTCGCGGTCGATCACCGTGGGCAACGTGTCCATCATCTCGGGCCCGGTGACGGGTCTGTTCGAGGGGGCGCCCGTCGGGGTGAAGGCGTACTTCGCCATGGTCAACGCCGAGGGCGGGGTCAATGGCCGCAAGCTGCTGGTCGACTCCAAGGACGACGCCTTCAGCGGCCAGCAGAACCAGACCGACACCAAGGAGGCCATCAACAGCGACTTCGCGATGGTGGGCAGCTTCTCGCTCTTCGACGGCTACGGCTGCGCCGCCCTGGCCAGCAACACCGCCGTGCCCGACGTCTCGGTCACGCTCGATCCCGGCACCAACGCTCTCCCCAACGACTTCAGCGTCCAGCCCTTGTCCGGCAAGGGGACCCTGGGGCCGGTCGAGTACTACAAGAAGCACTATCCCAGGGACCTCACCGTCGGGGCCATCGTCTCGGACGTGGCGTCGGCCAAGAACCAGTTGGCCCAGCAATTCGCCGGCATGAAGAGCGTGGGCTACAAGATCGGCTACGTCGATTACGTCAATCCGCTGCAGTCCGACTTCACCACCGACGTCATCAACATGAAGAACGCCGGCGTCGACGCCGTCGACCTCGGCGGCGTCGATTGGCAGGACGCGGCGATCTTCGTCGAGAACGCAGCCACGCAGAACTGGCATCCGGGCCTCATCTTCTCCACCGGTCCCGTGTACGCCGACCAGTTCATCTCCCATGCCGGCGGCCCGGCGGTGACCAACGGAATCCAGATCGGCCAGGTCTACGCGCTCTACCTCGGCCAGGACGCCAAGAGCGTGCCGGCCGTCAAGCAGTTCGACACCTGGGTCAAGAAGGCCGACCCGTCGTGGGTGCCCGACCTGTACACGCTCTTCGGTTGGGCGTCGGCCGACCTGTTCGTCCAGGCGCTCAAGGCGGCCGGGCCGCACCCGACCCGGGGCGCCGTGATGGCGCAGCTCGAGAAGATCACGAGCTTCGATGCGAACGGCCTCGTGGCCACGGCGGACCCCGCGGCCAAGACGGTGTCGCCTTGCTTCCTCATGGCCGGCATCAAGGACGGCACCGTCGTCCGTGAGCTGCCGACGGGTAGCGGGTTCGACTGCAACGCCAAGCTCTACGACGCCTCCGGAGTCTCGGGCTAAGGCCCCGGAGGATCGGGGTCGGGGGCCAGCGGTGGGTGTGAGGAAGTGAGCGTCTTCCTGTCCTTCACGGTCCTCGGGATCGTGTCGGGCGCCGTGTACGGCATCCTGGCCACGGGGCTCGTGGTGACCTACAACACGACCGGCGTGTTCAACTTCGCCCAGGGCGCGGTGGGCATGGTGGCAGCCTTCTCGTATTGGCAGCTCTGGCAGGACTGGCATTGGCCGTTCCTGCTCGCCATCGCGTTCGTCGTCGTCGTCGAGGCGCCGCTGCTGGCCGTCGCCGTCGAGTTCGTGCTCTTCCGGCGGATCCATGGTGCGTCGGTCGAACGCTCCCTCATGGTGTCCCTCGGCTTGCTCGTCATCCTGCTCGGCGTCGCGACCATCTTCTGGAGCAGTCCCGACGTCATCCGCTCGGTGCCGGCCTACTTCACCGCGGCCGACGGCACGGTGGCGGCGGTGCACCTCTTCGGAGCGAACGGGGTGACGATCCAGGACCAGCAGCTCATGATCGTGGTCGTCGCCGCCGTGGTCGCCGCCCTTCTCGGCGTCTTCCTGCGCCGCTTCCGCCTCGGCGTGGCGATGCGCGCCGTGGTCGACGACCCCGACCTCGTGGCTATGGCCGGCGCCAAGCCCCACCGCATGGCACAGATGGGCTGGGCCCTGGGCTTCATGCTGGCCGCGCTGGCCGGAGTGCTGATCGCCCCGCTCGTCGGACAGACGGGCTTGACGTCGACCCAGCTCACGTTGCTCGCGCTGAACGGGTTCGCGGCCGCCGTGGTGGGCCGGCTGCGCAACCTGCCGATGACGTTCGTCGGCGCGCTGATGCTGGGCCTGATCACCCAGTACTGCGTCGGCTACCTGCCCGGCCACATCAACGCAGGGCTGGCCGCCGTGCTCACCGAGGTGGTCCCGGTGCTCTTCCTCTTCGTCGTGCTGCTGGTGATCCCCGCGGCGCGGCTCGCCCCGGCCGGCCGGCTGGCCGTGCGGCCCGCCCCCAAGGTGGTCACCGCCCGCCAATCCGTCGTCGGCGCGGTGCTCCTCGTGGCCGGCGTGGTCGTCCTGGCCTCCATGGTGGGCGCCACGGCGCTGGCCACGCTCTCCCAGGGCCTGGCCTTCGGCGTCGTCGGGCTCTCGCTCGTGCTGCTCGTGGGCTACGCCGGCCAGGTCTCGCTGTGCCAGCTGACGTTCATGGGCATCGGCGCCTTCGCCATGGGCAAGACGCTGGGCGGCGACTCGTGGTGGGGCGTGCTCCTGGCCGTCGTGGTGTCGGGCGCCGTCGGCGCGTTGGTGGCGCTGCCGGCACTCCGCCTGCGCGGGCTCTACCTGGCATTGGCCACCTTCGCCTTCGGCGAGGTCATGTTCACCGCGTTCTTCAGCAACTCGAGCGTCATCCCGGACGGGACCTCTGTCGGCGTGGGTCGGTTGCGGCTGCCCTTCATGCACGCCGTGGGCGACCGGGTCGAGCTCGTAGAGGTCGCGGTCGCGGCAGCGCTGTGCGCCCTGCTCGTCGGGCTGGTGCGACGCAGCGCCTTCGGCCGCCGCCTGGTGGCCATGAGCGACTCGCCCGCGGCATTCGCGACCGTCGGGTTGAGCTCGGTCCGCACCAAAATGATCGTCTTCACCCTCTCGGCCGCCATGGCCGGCCTGGGTGGGGTCTTCTACGCGGGGCAGCAAGGCGGCATCGGCGCCAACGACGTCCAGTTCTTCGGCAGCCTCACCCTGCTCCTGTTCGTCGCCATCTGGGGTATCCGCACCCTGTCCGGTGCACTCCTCGGTGGCGTGACGGCGGCGGCGCTGCCCGTGCTCGCGACGCACCTGCCCACGTCGCTGGCCGACCTCACCGGCCTCGCCGCCGGCATCGGGATTGTGCTGCTCGCCCGCCACCCCGACGGCATCCTGGGGATGGAGTGGCTCACCAGCCGGGTGCACCTGCCCTTCGGCGACGAGATGGCCGATGCCGGCGCGCTGCTCCTGGACCACGAGGTGGCCCGTGCCGCCTGACGCCGGGGTCGCCGCCGTCGCGCCGCCCGCCCTCGAGGTGGACCGCGTGAGCGTCCACTTCGGCGGCGTCGCCGCGCTCTCCGGCGTCACGCTGCGCGCCGAGGCAGGTGTCGTGACCGGTCTCATCGGCCCCAACGGGGCAGGCAAGACCACGCTGTTCAACGTCATCACAGGGTTGCAGCGTCCGGACCGTGGGTCGGTGCACCTCGGCGGCACGGACGTCACCCACAAACGGACCCACACCCGGGCCCGCCTCGGCCTGGCGCGCACGTTCCAGCGCCTTGAGCTGTTCTCGACGCTCAGCGCGACCGACAACGTGCGCGTCGGCCTCGAGGCTGCCGGCCGGGCCGCGCCGTCGGCAGCCTTGGACCTGCTCGAGCGGGTCGGCGTCGCGGACGAGGCCTCCATGCCGGTGTCCTCCCTGCCGACCGGGTCGGCCCGCCTCGTCGAGCTCGCCCGTGCCCTGTCCACCGATCCCAAGGTCCTCCTCCTCGACGAGCCATGCTCCGGTCTCGACGAGCGCGAGACGGACGCGCTCGGGCGGCTGCTGAGCTCCCTCGCCGCCGAGGGTCGAGCGGTCGTCGTCGTGGAGCACGACACCGACCTGGTGCTGCGCGTCTGCGGCATCGTGCACGTGCTCGACTTCGGCGAGGTCATCGCCACGGGCAGGCCCGACGAGATCCGTCGCAACCGTGCCGTGCAGGAGGCCTACCTGGGTCACGCCAACGAGGCCGGCGACGGTGACGGCGCGGGTCCGACGGGGGAGGCCGGGGAGTGACCCCCGCCGCTGCCGGGGCGGGCGTGGTGCTCGAGAACGTCCACGCGGCCTATGGGCGCATCGAGGTGCTCCACGGCGTGGACCTCGCGGTCCCGGGTGGCACCGTCTTTGCACTGCTCGGGCCCAACGGGGCGGGGAAGAGCACGCTGCTCAAGGTGGTCGGTGGCCGGCTGCGCCCGACCGCCGGCAGCGCTGCCATCGACGGCGTCACGGCGTCACGGCGGTCGCCCGACGTCCTGGCACGCTCCGGCGTCGTCACCATCCCCGAGGGGCGTGGCGTGTTCCCGAATCTGACCGTGCGCGACAACCTGCGCATGTGGACCTACCGCGGCGGCATCAGCGCCGCCGACGTCGAGGCGCGCGCCTACGAGCAGTTCCCGCGCCTCAAGGAGCGGCGCAAGCAGCTCGCCGGCACGCTGTCGGGGGGCGAGCAGCAGATGCTCGCCGTCACTCGGGCATTGGCCGGTGAGACCCGGGTCCTCCTCCTCGACGAGATCTCCATGGGTCTGGCGCCCATCGTGGTCGCTCACCTCTACGAGCTCGTGTCCGCCGTCGCCGCGGGTGGCGTGACGGTCGTCCTCGTCGAGCAGTTCGCGGAGACGGCCCTCGGCGTGGCCGAGGGGGCGGCCATCATGGTGCACGGCCGCATCACCCATCAGGGCACGCCGAAGGAGATGGCCGACGCTGCCCGAGGCGCCTACCTCTGACCCCGCGGGTCAGGCCTCGTCGGCGAGCTCGACCTCCACCCAGAGCGCGTCGCCCTCCGCCAGCACCAGCTCGTCGACGCCGCCGGCGTCGACGATGTCCCCGCGGGCGGCCTGCACGGCAGCCAGGGTCGCCGGCGGCGCGGTCACGGCGAGCCGCGCCACCCGCGCCCGCATTGATCGCTTGTGCGCGGTCTTCTCGCGTCGCACCGCGCCGAGCACGTCGGCCGCCGCCACGAGCACCGCGACGTCGCCCCCGGCGTGGCCCCCCGCCTCCGCGGCGTCGGGCCAGGGCGCCTTGTGCACCGATCCCTCCTGCCACCAGCTCCAGACCTCCTCGGTCACGAAGGGCAGGAACGGCGCGAAGAGGCGGTGCAGCGTTGACAGCGCCACGGCGAGGGTCGCCCGGGCCGAGTCCGCCCCGGCCGGGTCGCCCTCCCCGTACGCCCGCGTCTTGACCAGCTCGACGTAGTCGTCACAGAAGGACCAGAAGAAGGCCTCGGTGACTTCGAGCGCCCGTGCGTAGTCGAAGCCCTCGTGCGCCGCCGTGGCCGCCTCCACCAGGCCGGCCAACTGGGCGAGCAGCGCGGCGTCGATCGGCTCGCGCACGGCCTCGATCCCCGGTGCCCGGCCGTCGCCCAACCGCCCCAGGGCGAACCTCGACGCGTTCAGGATCTTGATGGCCAGACGGCGCCCGATCTTCATGACGCCGGGGTCGAGCGCGGTGTCGGTCCCGGGCCGCCCGTTGCAGGCCCAATAGCGCACGGCGTCGGAGCCGAACTCCTCGAGCATCGCCATGGGTGTCACCACGTTGCCCTTCGACTTGGACATCTTCTTGCGGTCGGGGTCGAGGATCCATCCGTTGATGGTGGCGTGGCTCCACGGCAAGGTGTGGTGCTCGAGGTGCGAGCGCAAGAGGGTGGCGAAGAGCCAGGTGCGGATGATCTCGGGCCCCTGCGGGCGCAGGTCCATCGGGAAGGTCGCGGCGAAGAGCGCCGCGTCCTCCTCCCAGCCGCAGGCGATCTGGGGTGTCACCGACGAGGTGGCCCACGTGTCCATCACGTCGGGATCACCGGCGAAGCCGCCGGGCACGCCTCGCTGCTCGGGCCGGTAGCCCGGAGGCGTGTCGGTCGTCGGGTCGACGGGCAGGCTCGCCTCGTCGGGCACGATCGGGGCGTCGTGGTCCGTTTCGCCGTTGGCGTCGAGCGGGTACCACACCGGGATGGGAACCCCGAAGAAGCGCTGGCGGCTGACCAGCCAGTCGCCGTTGAGCCCGTTCACCCAGTCGTCGTAGCGGACCTTCATGTAGGGCGGGTGCCAGTCGAGCTGCGCGGCCAGCTCGAGCTCCTCGCGCCGCAGCTGCTCGTCGTGGCCGCCGTTGCGGATGAACCACTGCCGGCTCGTCACGATCTCGAGCGGGCGGTCCCCTCGCTCGTAGAACTTCACCGGGTGTTCGATGGGTCGGGGGTCCCCGATCATGTCACCCGATGCGACCAGCATCTCGACCATGGCGCGCTGGGCCTGCTTCACCGTGCGGCCGGCGATGGCGCGCCACGCCTCGCCGTCGGGCACGCCCGGCGGGGGTGTCTCGGTGATGCGGCCCGACCTCGTCACGATGCTGCGTGTCGGCAGGTCGAGCTCGCGCCACCAGACGACGTCGGTGACGTCACCGAACGTGCAGATCATGGCGATACCAGAGCCCTTGTCCGGCTCGGCGAGGGGGTGAGCCAGCACCGGCACCTCGACCCCGAACAGCGGGGTGTGCACGGTGGTGCCGAACCGTGTGGCGTAGCGCTCGTCCTCGGGGTGTGCCACCAGCGCCACGCAGGCGGCGACCAGCTCGGGCCGGGTCGTCTCGATCTCGATGTCGTCGAAGCGGAGCCGGTGATACGCACCGCGCTCTTCGCGGTCCTCCATCTCGGCCTGCGCCACCGCGGTCTGGAAGTCGACGTCCCACAGCGTGGGCGCCTCGGAGGAGTAGGCCTCGCCGCGGGCGAGGTTGCGCAGGAACATGCGCTGGCTGGCGCGCCGGCTGCGGTCGTCGATCGTGGCGTAGCCGCGCTCCCAGTCGACCGAGAGCCCGATGCGGCGCCAGAGGTCCTCGAAGGCCTGCTCGTCCTCGGCGGTCAGGTCGTGGCACAGGGCGATGAAGTTGGGCCGGCTGACCGGGACGTCGTCCTTGCCCGGCTCCTCGGGCAGCGTGAAGTCCGGGTCGTAGGGGAGCGACGGGTCACACCGGACCCCGAAGTACGTCTGCACCCGGCGCTCGGTGGGCAGCCCGTTGTCGTCCCAGCCCATCGGGTAGAAGAGCTTCCAGCCCCGCATGCGGCGGTAGCGGGCGATGGCGTCGGTCTGCACGTAGCCGAAGACCGATCCCATGTGGAGCGAGCCCGACACCGTCGGCGGCGGGGTGTCGATGGAGAAGACCTCGGCGCGCGCCGCCCCCTCATCGAAGCGGTAGGTGCCCGCCTCCTCCCAGGCGGCGGCCCACCGGTCCTCCAGGCCGTCGAGGGTCGGCTTGTCGGGGACGTCCGGTGCTCCGGTCCTGGGGGTCGACATGATCGGGTTACCGTACCCGGGGTGCTACGCCTCTACGACACCGCCACGGGAACCGTCCACCCGCTCGAGCTCCGGACCGCAGGCGAGGTGTCGATGTACGTCTGCGGCCCGACCGTCTACGACCTGCCGCACATCGGGCACGGGCGGGCCAACCTGACCTTCGACATCCTGCGGCGCTATCTGAGCTTCACCGGCCTGAAGGTGCACCACGTGGCCAACGTCACCGACGTCGACGACAACATCATCAAGCGGGCCTCCGCCCTCGGGCGCACAGAGCCCGACGTGGCTGCTGAGTTCGAGGCCAGCTGGTGGGAGTCCATGGATGCGTTGGGGGACCTGCGCCCGCAGGACATTCCCCACGCGACCGCGTACATCGACCGGATGGTGGCGCTGATCGGTGATCTGATGGCCCGGGGAATGGCCTACGAGACGCCCGACGGCGTGTACCTCGAGGTGGCCAAGGTCGACGGATACGGCCTCTTGGCGCAGCAGTCGCTGGAGTCGCTGCAGGCGGGCGCCCGCGTCGAGGCCAACGAGGACAAGCGTTCGCCCCTCGACTTCGCGCTGTGGAAGAGGGCGAAGGAGGGCGAGCCGAGCTGGGACTCGCCGTGGGGGCCGGGCCGGCCCGGGTGGCACACCGAGTGCGTGGTCATGTCGCTGGACCTCTTGGGCGAGGGGTTCGACCTCCATGGTGGCGGCCAGGACCTGATGTTCCCGCACCACGAGAACGAGCGGGCACAGGCGGTGGCCGACGGTAAGGCCTTCGCTCGTCACTGGATGCACCACGGCTGGGTCGAGGTCGAGGGCACCAAGATGTCGAAGTCCCTGGGGAACTTCTCGACGTTGCCGGACCTCCTCGCCCGCAGCGACGCTCGGGCCTACCGAGTACTCGTGCTGCGGGCCCATTACCGCTCGCCCATCGAGGTGACGCCCGACACGCTGGCGGACGCCGAGAAGGCGCTGGCCCGGCTGGACGGTCTGGCCCGGCGGTTCCCCGGTGCCGGCGTGGCCGAACTGTTGGCCGGGACCGACGACGGATTCGTGACCGAGGGCACACCACCCGCTGTCGGCGTCGACGCCGATGCACTGGCTGCCTTCTGCTCGCGCATGGACAACGACCTGGACACACCGGGCGCCCTGGCCGCCATCTTCGAGCTGGTGACCGCGGCACATTCGGCTGCCGACGAGGGCGACGAAGCCGAGGGCGCGCGGCTGGCCCATTCCGCAGCCGTGCTCCTGGCGGCGATGGGCCTGTCGCTGCGCGCCGACGAGACCGAGGTGGACGCGGACTCGGCCCGGCTGGTGGCCCAGCGGGACGAGGCCCGCCGAGCCAGGGACTTTGCCCGGGCCGATGCGTTGCGAGACGAGCTTGTCGCCCGCGGGTGGACGGTGGAGGACACACCGTCGGGTACTGCCATCCGCCGCTGACGGTGCGGGAAAGACCTGGCCAAGGGCTCAAACCGCGAAAAGAGTGGACCGGTTACCGGGCCGTAGGTTACTGTATAGTAACTAAGACCGTCGGGAGCGGCGCGTGCCGAGTCCGGCCGTGACCGGGGACGACCGAAGGAGGGCGCAGCGCCATGTCCGACTACTCGCTCGAGCTGAACGAGGATCAGCTCCAGATTCAGAAGTGGGTCCACGAGTTCGCCGAGAACGTCGTCCGTCCCGCCGGACCCGAGTGGGACGAACGGGAGGAGACGCCCTGGCCCATCATCGAGGAGGCGGCCAAGAACGGGTTGTACTCGTTCGACTTCGTCGCACAGTGCTTCTCCGACCCGACCGGCCTCCTCATGTGCCTCGTCAACGAGGAGATGAGCTGGGGCGATGCCGGCATCGCGCTCGCCATCTTCGGGTCCACCCTCGCCGTGGCCGGGATCTTCGCCAACGGCACCCCCGAGCAGATCGGCGAGTGGATCCCCCAGTGCTTCGGGACGCCTGACGACGTCAAGCTGGCCGCATTCGGCGTGTCGGAGCCCGACGCGGGATCCGACGTGTCCTCCCTCAAGTCCCGCGCCGTCTACGACGAGGCCACGGACGAATGGGTGCTCAACGGCACCAAGACCTGGATCACCAACGGCGGCCTCGCCAACACCCATGTGCTCGTGCTGTCGGTCGACCCGTCGCTCGGCAGCAGGGGCCAAGCCAGCTTCGTGGTGCCCGAGGGCACACCCGGGATCCGCCAGGGCCAGAAGTTCAAGAAGATGGGCATCCGGGCCTCGCACACCGCCGAGGTCGTACTCGAGGACTGCCGCGTGCCGGGACGGTGCCTGTTGGGCGGGAAGGACAAGCTCGACGAGCGGCTGGCGCGGGCGAAGGAAGGCAAGAAGACCTCGACGCAGGCCGCCATGGCGACCTTCGAGGCTTCCCGTCCCATTGTGGGGGCGCAGGCCGTCGGCATCGCCCGGGCCGCCTACGAGTACGCCCTCGACTACGCCAAGGAACGCAAGCAGTTCGGCCGGGCCATCATCGAGAACCAGGCCATCGCCTTCAAGCTGGCCGACATGAAGATGCACACCGACGCCGCGCGGCTGCTCGTGCACCGGGCCGCCAACATGGCGAGCACCGGCAAGAAGTTCGAGAACGGCGAGGGATCCATGTCCAAGCTCTACGCGGGTGAGAACGCCGTGTGGGTGACCGACCAGGCGATCCAGATCCTCGGTGGCTACGGCTACGTCCGCGAGAATCCCGTCGAGCAGTGGCACCGCGACTCGAAGATCTACACGATCTTCGAGGGGACCTCGGAGATCCAGCGGCTGGTGATCAGCCGTGCGATCTCGGGGATCCACATCAACTAGAGCTCGGGGCGGACACCCTTTTCGGGGGGTCTCGGCGGCGGCCTCTCTACGCGTCGCTCGGCCTGCCGGTGCGCAGCTCGACGGGCGTACCCCTGTCCTCGAACGAGAACGTCGCCCCCGTGCTGAAGCGCGTCAGGGCGACCTCGTCGGGGATCCCGCTCTCGACCTCGCCCCGGGCCACCTCGACCACGAGGGCGTCCCCATCGGAGACGCCCTCGCAGTGGAGGTGGGGGTCGATCGCCCGCACGATCGCGTCGAGGGGGGCCAGGTGGTCAGCGTCGACCAGTGACGGCCAGGCGCCGTCGTGCTGGGCGCCGGCGTCCCGCCCGAGCCGGAGCAGGAGACGCTCGTCGAGCTGGAGGTCACAGCGCACGTAGTCGTAGGGCTGCAGTCCGGGGTGGACCGCCAGGAGCCGCGCCGCCCCCTCCAAGGTCGGGGGCAGGCCGAGCGCGTCCCGGAACCGGTCAGCCACCACGCCGGCCACACCGGTGAACTGCCGAAGGCAGAACTCCGCCGCGGCGTCCGCGCCGAGTCGTTCGGTGACGGCGGCGCGGAACGACAGGACGAGGAGATGCCCCTGCAGGCAGACCTCGTCGATGATCCTGCGCAGGGCCGAGGCGGACCAGTCCGCGAAGCGGAGGTCGGCCAGCAAGGGGCCGGCGTAGTCGTGCCGTCCCGGATCGTGCGGGTCGATCGGTGCCAATTCCAGGGTGGCCGCCCGTGTCCGCGCGATCGCCTCGGCCTCGGTCGGGACCGGGAGGACCGGGTTGTCCCCGTCGATGCTCACCGTCCAGTGGCAGTGCGGTGCCCGGTCGGCCGGCACCCGGGGTGGGCGGTGGACGGGCCGGACCTGGGCCCGCGGGTTCGTGGCGATCGCCGTGGCCTCGAACGTCGGGTCCTCAATGTCATGGCACATGGCCACCACGTAGTCGGGTCCCATGGGTTCCACGTCCATCAGCGCGCCGCAGTGGTCGAGCCAGAACTCGCCGTGGTCGTCGTCGGTGACGCGGTAGCGGAAGTCCATGAATTGCGGAGGTGCGCCGACGTCGAGCTGCATCCCCTTGAAGATGGTCTCCACGGTGTCCCCCTCGAAGCGCAGGGCGCGCTGCATGCGCCGCGTGTAGACCGGGCTGGCGCCCATCCACTCCGCAATGGCGACGTCGCGCATGCCGTCGCGGCCCAATGCCGCGATGAGATTCGGCATGCCGGCCCGGTCGATGAGGTGGCCGGCCAGCAGGTACTCCGGAGCGAGGAGCGCCAACTCGTCCCTCGAGAGCCCGAGCAGGCCCGTACCCACCGTCAGCACAGCGCACAGACGCGGGGCACTCCGTCATCGTAGGTTCGCCCAAGGTCGTCCGCCGGCGGAGCGCAGTACGCCCGTGAGCCCAGCCAATAGTCTCGGGGCTCCCATGGGCCCACCTCCCCTCGTCCGGCACGCCGCCGCCGTCACGACCGAGTGGCTGACCGACGCGCTCCACGACGCGGGCATCCTGGCCCGGGACGCCCGGGTGACCTCGTTCGAGACCGAGTCCGTGGGCACCGGCCAGATGGCCGATACGACCCGATTCTCGCTGGTCCTCGACGAGCCCGGTGCCGGGCCGGGCAGCGTGGTCGGCAAGTTCGCCTCGGCCGACGAGCAGAGCCGCGGCACCGGCCTCGCGTTGCGGGCGTACGAGATCGAGGTCCGCTTCTACCGCGAGGTCGCCGACCGCGTCCGCGCCCGCGTGCCGGCCGCCTATGTCGCCGAGGTGGAGCCGCAGACGGGGTGGTTCACCCTCTTGCTCGAGGACATCGTGGGCGCGGCCCAGGGCGACCAGATCGCCGCCTGCGCCCCCGACGTGGCCGCCGCGGTCCTCGAGGAGATGGCCGGGCTCCATGCGCCGTGCTGGGAGGCCCCCGACCTCGCCGGCCTCGAGTGGCTCAACCGCGCCACCCCGGAGTCGGACGGCCTCCTCTGCATGTTGGTGTCCTCGTTGCTCCCCGGATTTCTCGAGCGCTACGAGGACACCCTGGCGCCCGATCACCAAGCCGTCTGCCGGCTCTTCGCCGAGCACCTGCCCGCCTGGCTGCACCTGCGCGCCGGCCCGCGCACGGCCAGCCACGGTGACTTCCGTCTCGACAACCTCCTGTTCCAGCCGGGCGACCCGAGGCCGGTGGTCGTGGACTGGCAAACGGCGGCGTGGGGGGGAGCTTCCACCGACGTGGCCTACTTCGTCGGCGGCTGTCTCAGCGCGGAGGACCGGCGGGCCCACGAAGCGGATCTCGTGGCGGGCTATCACGACGAACTGTGCCGGCGCGGCGTCGAGGGCTACTCCCTGGAGCAGCTGCGTGCCGACGTGCGTCGCGACACCTTCGGGGGGGTGCTGATGGCCATCGTGGCGTCCATGGTCGTGCAGCGGACCGAACGCGGCGACCTCATGTTCTTGACGAGTGCACGCCGCCACGCGCAGCACGTGCTCGATGCCGACGCTGCGGCCCTGCTGCTCGCGGCCCGATGACGGACCTCCTGGTCCTGTGCACGGGCAACGCGGCCCGCTCCGTCATGGCGGGCTTCATGCTCGAGCACCTGCGCGACGCCGGCGCCGGAGACCCGCTGCACGTCGTGACGGCGGGTACCCACTCGATCGACGGGCAGCCGATGGGGATGCGCACCCGTGCCGCGCTGTCCCGCCTGCCCGAGCTGGCGGGCGTCGACTTCCGCCGCCACCGGAGCCGCCAGGTGCACGGGATCGACCTTGTGCATGCCGAGGTGGTGGTGGTCATGGAGGCCGACCACGTGCGCTTCGTGCGACGCCGCTTCCCCGACGCAGCGGCCAAGACCGCGACCATCCGCCGCCTGTGTCGCGACCTCGCGCCGGGGCCGCCCGCACTGGACGCCCGCCTGGCCGGACTCGGGCTCGGCGACGTGGAGGTGTCCGACAGCGAGGACGTGCTCGACCCGGCGGGACACGATGCCGACGTCTACGCCGCCTGTGCCGACGAGCTGTGGGGGCTGTGCCGGACCCTGGTCACGCTGCTGTAGCCGGGGCGGGTGCTCGTCAGTCGGCGTGGACCGACCGCAGGCCGGCCCAGGCCAGGTCGGCCATTCGCCGCGCCAGCTTCTGGGCCTCCTCGTCGAGCTCGGCGTCGCTGTCGGGGCGCTGTGCCATGAAGCGGCGGCTCGCACCCTCGGCCATGCCCACGATCCCGTAGGCGAGCAGCCGCCGGTGGTCGTCGTCCAGCCCGGCGGCGATGAGCGGGTCGATCGCCTCCGCGATGGCGTCCTCCACGGTGCGCAGCGCCCGGCCGAGCTCCTGGTCGTCCGCGTGGTCCCGCCCGTAGAGCAGCCGGAATTCGGCTTCGTGGCGCACGACCAGGCCGAAGTAGGCGGCGAAGCCCAGCTCCACCTGCTGGCGCGGCCCGTCGGCCCGCATGACGGCGTGGCGGATGGCCGCGAGCAGGTCCTGGGCGATGGAGTCGACCAGCTCGAGGTAGAGGGCCCGCTTCGACGAGAAGTGCTGGTACAGCAGGGGTTTGGTGACGCCGGCCGCCTCCGCGATGTCGTCCATCGTGGTGGCCCGGTAGCCCCGTTGCGCGAAGAGCCCGAGCGCCACCGCGAAGAGCTGGTGGCGCCGCTGTTCGGCCGTCAACCGCCGGGACGCGGCCTGTATCGCACCGGGCACGCCGCTCACGTTACCGAACGGTCATACGGACACGGGCTGCCCCGGGATCCGGCGCACGATCCGCGCCAGGCGGTGCGGGAGGTCGGCCACATCGAAGTGCTCGGCCGCCACCCGATGGTTCCGCGCCAGCAGCCGCTCGTCGGGTGCACCCAGCCACCGGGCCAACGGCACCGGGTCCCGGGCGTCGAACCAGTCGAATCCGAACGCCGCCAGCTCGGCTGCCACCGGGTAGGGGCCGATGGCGAGCGCTCGCCGGTGGGTCGCCGATTCCACCGAGGGATTGCCGAAGCCCTCCCAGGTGGAGGGCAACAGGACGACATCGCAGGCGGCGTAGGTGTCGGCGATGGTGCAGCCGCTCCCGGGCGTCCCGAGAACGACCGGGCAGCGCGCACTCCGGACGAGCCGCTCGAGCTCGGGCTCGTACCCGTCCTCGGCGGGGCCGAGCAGCCAGTAGGTGCCTCCGACGGCCTCCGCCAGCGCGATGGCCCCCGCGATGTTCTTGCGGGCCAGCGCACGGGTCGGCTGGAGCAGCAGCGGGACGTCGTCGCCCAGGTCGAGCGCGGCCCGTGTCCGCCTCCGGTCGCCGGCGGGCGGATCGGGATCGAACGCGTTGTACACGGTCACGGCTTCGATCCCGTGGCCGGCCAGCTCCGCGCGGCTCAGCTCGTTGATCGTCACGTGGGCCCATGCCGCGTCGTCGGGCGGCGGCGGGAGGTGGGCCAGGTGCGCCCTCTGCCACGGGAGGTCGTGATGGTGCAGGAGCGCGGGGCGGCCGGCGCAGGCGGCCGCCACCACGTCCGACGCCGCGGGGTTGAGGGGCAGGGAGCACAGGTTCTCGACCACCACCAGGTCGGCCCCCGCGAGCGCATCCTCCACCTCGGCCCGGGTCGGCGGTTCCGGTGCGTCGATGGCCAACCCAGGGAGCAGTGTGTCGACGGGGCCGGCGCCGGCGACCGTGCGGACCTGCCAACCCAGCTGCCCCAGCGCAGCAGCCCATTTGGCGGCCTCGACGGCTACGCCGTCGGCGCCGCCCAGCCGGAACGAGACCATGCACGCCGTCGCCACGCCGGCACACTACGCGTGGGTGGCCAGAGGCGGGTCGACTAGCGTTGCCCCGATGGCGAAACGGGCACTGATTACGGGCGTCACCGGCCAGGACGGGTCCTACCTGGCCGAATTCCTGTTGGAGCAGGGCTACACGGTCATCGGCATGGTGCGGCGCTCGAGCACGGTGAACTTCGAGCGGATCGCCCATATCCAGGACCGGATCGAGCTCGTCGCCGGCGACCTGCTCGACGAGAGCTCACTGATCCACATCTTGCGCGACCACCGGCCCACCGAGGTCTACAACCTGGCCGCCCAGTCCTTCGTCCAGACCTCCTTCTCCCAGCCCGTGCTGACGGGTGAGACGACCGCCATCGGCGTCACCCGCATTCTCGACGCCATCCGGCTCGTCGACCCGGAGATCCGCTTCTACCAGGCCAGTTCCTCGGAGATGTTCGGGAAGGTCCTGGAGGTCCCCCAGCGGGAGTCGACGCCGTTTTACCCGCGCAGCCCTTATGGCGTGGCGAAGGTGTACGGACACTGGATCACGGTGAACTACCGCGAGAGCTACGGACTGCACGCGTCCTCGGGCATCCTCTTCAATCATGAGTCCCCCCGCCGCGGCCTCGAGTTCCTCACCCGCAAGGTCACCCACGGCGTGGCTCGCATCGCCAACAAGCTCGACGACAAGTTGGCCCTCGGCAACCTCGACGCCCACAGGGACTGGGGGTACGCCGCGGACTACGTCCGCGCCATGTGGCTCATGCTCCAGCAGGACGGCCCGGGCGACTTCGTCGTGTCGACGGGGCAGACGCACGAGGTGCGCGAGTGGTGCCGCCTGGCCTTTGAGGCAGCCGGGCTCGACTGGGAGGAGCACGTCGTGATCGACGAGCGGTTCCTGCGGCCTGCGGAGGTGGACCTGCTGGTCGGGGAGCCGACCAAGGCGCACCAGGTGCTGGGCTGGCAGCCCGAAGTCGATTTCCCCGGCCTCGTGACGATGATGGTGGAGGCCGACATGGAACTGGTTCGGAAGAGCCTCAGGTAGCCGGGGGCGGCTGCGCTCCTCTCACCTGCTGCACCCGCTGCGATCTCGGCCGATCCGGCCGGCGCGCTCGTCGCCTTCGGGGCCGGGATCCTCTCGTTCCTTTCCCCCTGCGTCCTACCCCTCGTGCCGGGCTACGTCTCCATGGTGTCGGGGCTGTCCGCGGCGGAGCTGGAGGCCGGCCGCGACGGGGTCACGCCGTCGGCCGCGCTGCGGCCCGTCCTGCGCGGCATCGGCCTGTTCGTCGCCGGGTTCACGCTCGTCTTCGTCGCGCTGGGCGCTACCGCCTCGAGCATCGGTCGCATCCTCAAGGCCCACGAGATCGCGCTCGCCCACTTGAGCGGCGCGGTGATCATCCTCCTCGGGGCGGTGATGCTGCTCGGCGCGCTGCCCGCGCGGGTGTGGGAGCACGCGGGCACGGGCACGCTCGGCGTGGTCTCCCGGGTCACCGGCGAGCACCGCTTCGACGTGCGGCCTTCCAAGCTCGGTGTCTGGGCCGCCCCCGTGATGGGGATGGCCTTCGCCTTCGCCTGGACCCCCTGCATCGGCCCGGTCCTCGGCGTCGTCCTGGGCCTGGCCGCACGCAACGGGTCGCTGCCCGGTGGCGTCCTTCTTCTCTTCTGCTACTCGCTCGGTCTGGCCGTGCCCTTCGTCGTGGTCGGTCTCGCCTTCGGCCGGCTCACCGCGACCCTGGCCCGGGCGCGGCACTGGCTGTGGGCCGTGGAGCTCGTGGCCGGCATCGTGCTCGTGGTCTTCGGCGTGCTGCTGCTGACGGACAACGTGAGCTGGGTCTCGACGCAACTCTCCAATTTCCTCAACGACATCGGGCTCGGCCGGCTCTCGACGAGCTAGCCGGGCCCCGCGTCGCACACCCGCGTCGTACACCCGGGTCGGCGGGATGAGCCGGATCACGAATCCCGTCATCGGGCTCAGCTTGTGGCGCCCCACTCGGTGAGGACGTCGGAGAACGTCCGGGCAAACGTGTGGGCGTCGCCGGGCCAGCGGGCAGAGACGTACACACCGTCGCGCACGACCCAGGCCGGTCGCGCGTCCGTCGGGGTGTCGCGGGCGCGCCCACTCGTCTTGCGCCTGTAGTCGGGGACGTCGCGCGGCACGTCGACGAAGTCCCCGGGATCGGCCAGCGCGCGGGTCACCTCCTGTTGCACTGACATGAAGCCAGCTGGCTGCCCGGGCTCCTCCACGTAGGTGCGGTAGTAGTCGGGGTCCCAGAAGCGCGTCCGGCTCGCGAGTTGCCAAGCCCTGCCCTCCAGCTGCCAGGTCAGGGCGGTCGTCCTGCGTCCGTACAGCACCGAGCGCCCGCTGGCGGGCTCGAGGGCGCGCGCCGCGACCAGCACGCCGTGGCAGATCGCCCCGACCGGCTTGCCGGCGCGGAACGAGTCGAGGGCCATTTGCTGCACCTCGGGGCTCTCGAGGTAGTCGCGCATCCCGCGGGCGCGGTGCCCACCGGGCAGGACGAGCGCGTCGTAGGCACTGCGGCGGCCCGCACCCCAGTGGAGCGGGGATCCGAACGCATCGTCGTCGAGCAAGGCGGCGTGGGCGCGCCGGGCTGCCGCGTCGGCCCTCAGGGCCCGGCCCACCAACGTCACGTTGCGCAGCAATGGCACCGCGCCCCAGGGGTCGAGGCCGCGTCCGCTCAGCATCAGGTCGTCTGCCCGACCCGGTTGGCCCGAAGGGGTGGCGAACACAACCCGGTGGCCGTCGTCCGACAGGATCTTCCAGCTCACGGCGACCTCGGTCGGGTCGAAGTCGCAGGCCGGCAGCGGCATCAGCACGGTTGCCATGGGTGCGAGGCACACTACCGATGGTTCCCGGGCACGCTCCTGGCGGCGAGGGTAGCGTCGCTCGCATGACCGACACCGACACCGACGCCGGCCTGCCGGCGATCTTCTCGGTCGACGACGGGATCGAGAAGCTCTGGGAACAGGCCTACCAGGGCGAGGTGCTGGGCGAGGCCCTCTTCGCGGCCATCGCGGCAATCCTCGACGACGACGAGCACGCCGCCAAGATGCGGGTGCTCGCCACGCTGGAACGCCGCACCAAGGAGGAGGTGGCGCCCGCCCTCGAGCGGGCGGGCATCCCCACCGCGCCCGACGCCGAGATGGTCACGCTGGCAGAGGCGCTGGCCGCGGACTCGGCGAAGAGCACCTGGGAGGATCTCATGACCGCCACGGTGGCCGTCACCGGTCAGTTCATCCCGCTGTACCGACGCATCGGCGAACTCGACCCCAGCGAGCGCGAGATCGCGGACCTGTTGGTGGCCCACGAGGTCGCCATCCGCGACTTCGCCCGGGCCGAGCTGGCCGGCGACTCGGCGACGTCGCTGAATCCGGTGCACGCGCTGGCGCACATGCGCTGAGACGTGGGGACCGGGCCCGACTTCGCTCGGTTCGACCGCCGTCACTACCCGACGCTGCGCGCGCGTGAGGGCTACGAGGCCTGGGCCCCGACCTACGAGGAGACCGTCGAGGACGTCATGGACCTCGCGCTCTTGGAGCGCATCGGGTCGGTCGCCTGGGAGCGGGTGCGACGAGCCGCCGACCTCGGGTGCGGCTCGGGTCGCACCGCCGCCTGGCTGCGCACGCGTGGCGACTTCGCCGTCGACGGCGTCGACCTCACTCCGGCCATGCTCGAGCGGGCACGCGCCCGCGGCATCCACGACCGCCTCGTCGAAGGCGACGTACGGGACAGCGGGCTGCCCGGCGCCGCCTACGACCTCGTGGTCTGCGTCCTGGTGGACGAGCACCTGCCCGGGCTCGACGGGCTCTACGTCGAGGCGCGTCGGCTGCTCGGTGTGGCCGGGGCGTTCGTGGTCGTCGGGATCCACCCGTACTTCGTGATGTCGGCGGGGATGCCGACCCACTTCGAGGTGGCCGGCACCGGTCCCGTGGCCATCGAGACCTTCGTGCACCTCCCCTCCGAGCACGTGGCCGCGGCCATCGCCGCCGGCTTCGTCCTCCGCGAGATGCACGAAGCCCTGGTCGACGACGAATTCCTTCGCTGCAAGCCGGGCTGGCAGGCGTACCGGGACTGGCCCTTCAGCGCGGCCTGGGTCTGGGCCCCGGCCTGACGGTCGGGGCCGGGGACCCGCTTGGAACCCCGGGACCGACCCCCCCTACCATGGTGGGGAAGGCCATGGCCCCTGTCGTCCAATTCCGCGCCGCTGTCGCTCTCGCCGGCCGCTTCCCCGCCCTCGCCGGGGTCGACCTCTGCCTCCAACAGGGCGAGGTGGTCGTCGTCGTCGGGGCCAACGGCGCCGGCAAGACGAGTCTTCTGCGCGCCTGCGCTGGGCTCTTGCCGGTCACGGCGGGCGAGGCGTCGGTGCTGGGGGTCGACCTGACCACGGACCACACGTCCGTGCGCCGCTACGTCGGCCTCCTGGGCCATGCCGCCCCCCTCTACGACGAGCTCAGCGCGGCGGAGAACGTCCGCTTCGCCGTCCGCGCCCTCGGGCTGCCGGCGGGAGCGGCGGACCGGGCACTCGACCGGCTCGGCCTGACCGGCCGCGTGCGCACCACCTCGGCGGGACGACTCTCGGCCGGGCAGCGTCGCCGGGTCGCGCTCGCTGCCCTCCTGGCCCGTCGCCCCGCGCTCTGGCTTCTCGACGAACCCCACGCCGGCCTCGATGCCGCCTCGCGCTCGCTGCTCGGGCAGCTGATCGGCGAGGCGGTCGCCGACGGGGCGACGGTGCTCCTCTCGTCCCACGAGCCGCAGCTCTCGGTCCCCCTGGCCGACCGCGTCGTGTCGATGGGCGGGGGGCGGGTGACCGGTGAGGAGCCGGGCGGGCGCCGCGTCACCCTCACCACGGTGCCGGGCGCCGAGCCGGACCGCTCCGCCGGCGGCGCGGGAGCCATCCATGTGGCATGACGCCCTGCTGGTGGCGGGCAAGGACCTGCGGATCGAGGCGCGCTCGCGCGTCGCGCTGTGGCAGGTCGTCCCCTTCGCGCTCCTCGTCCTCGTGCTCCTGGCGCTGGCCATCGGGCCGGATCAGGCCGCGCTGCGCCACGCCGCCCCGGGGATCTTCTGGGTCGCCCTGTTGTTCTCCACCGTGCTGGCGATCCAACGCAGCGTGGCCGTCGAGTCGGGCGAGGGCACCCGCGACGGCCTCCGCCTCTCGGGCATCGATCCCGCCGGGATCTTCCTCGGCAAGGCCGCCGCGGTGGGTCTCCAGCTGCTGGCCCTCCAGGTCGTGTTGTGGGCCGGCGTCACCTTCCTCTTCGACGTGCGCGTGCACGTGGTGTGGCTGGCGGTGACGGCCAGCGTGCTGGCCACGATCGGGCTGGCCGCGGCCGGCGTCCTCTACGGCGCCCTCTCGGCCGGCCTCCGCGTGCGCGACACGCTGCTGCCGCTACTGGTCCTGCCGGTCCTCGCCCCGGTCCTCCTCGCCGGCTCCAAGGCGTGGGAGGCCGCGCTCAGCGGCAGCGTGTCGTCGGGGACGCAGTGGCTCAAGATCCTCGTCCCCTTCGCGGTGATCTACCTCGTCGTGGGCATCGTCCTCTACGGCCCGCTGCAGGAGGCGACATGAGCACCACGGAGCTCCGGCCCTCGCGGCCGCGCTGGCTCGACGCCGTGGGCGCACTCGGTGTCGTCGCTCTGGGCCTCACCGTGTGGCTCGGCCTGTGGGTCACCCCGCCCGACGCCGTCCAGGGAAACCTGGCCCGGTTGCTCTACATCCACCCGCCGATCGCGACGGTGGCGCTGTACTGGGTCGGCATCGTCGCGGCGGGCGGGAGCCTGCTGTACCTGTGGCCGCGCACGCGCTCGCTCTTCTGGGACCGCCTCGCCGCGTCGGCGGTCGAGGTGGGCGTGGTGTTCGCGGCCCTCACGCTGGTCACCGGGTCGCTGTGGGGCAGGCCCGCCTGGGGCACCTGGTGGACCTGGGACGCCCGCCTGACCTCGACCGCCCTCTTGCTCCTGCTCGAGATCGGCTACCTGGCGCTCCGCCGCGTGCCGGCCGATCCCGCCGTCCGGGCCCGGCGCTGCGCCGTGGCCGCGCTGCTGATCGCCGTCGACATCCCGCTCGTGCACTTCTCGGTGGACTGGTGGAACACGCTGCACCAGGGCGGCACGTTCATCGACCCGGGCTTCAAGATCCACGCCTCGGCGTCCATGTCGTGGACGTTCCTGCTCGCGTTCGTGGCCTTCTCGCTGATCTTCGTCTGGCTGCTCGGCGTGCGCTACCAGGTCGAGGTGCTGCAGGACCTCGTGGGCGACCAGGAGCTCGAGGTGTCGCTGGCCGAGCGATGGAGCGAGGACACCGAGCTCGTCGGCACCGACCTGGTCGGCCAGGCGCCGGTGCCGGGCCGAGGCGCGCCATGAGCTACGTCGATGCCGGGTACGCCGTCGCGCTGACGACGCTGCTCGTGTACGCGGTCAGCCTGATCCTGCGCCGCCGGCGCTGGGAGCGGGCGTTGACAGCGTCGGAGGCGCCGGCCACCGGGGGTCACGGTGCGCCGGCCCGCGGCGAGCGGCCGTGAGCGGCACGACCACCGAGCCGAGCCCGCCGCCCAGCCCTCCGTCGTCCGAGGCTCCCCGGGGTCCGGCCATGCCCCCGCGGCGGCGCCGGACGAGCCGGCGCGTCCTGGCCGTCTTCGCGCTGCTCGTCGTCGCCTTCGTCTTCCTCCTGGTGGAGGGGTTGGGCAGCTCGCTCAACTACTTCGACACGGTCGACCAGGCCTACGCCAACCGGCACACGCTGGGCACCACGACGTTCCGGCTGGAGGGGACCGTGGTCCCGGGCACCATCCACGCCACGGCCACCGGCTCGGACTTCGCCATCTGCCAGGGACCTCACGTCGTGCACGTGGTCAACACGGGCAGCCCGCCCGCCCTCTTCCAGGAGAGGATCGGGGTGGTCGTGGTCGGGCACTTCACGTCGGACACGTCGAACGACTTCGTGTCCGATTCCATCCTGGTGAAGCACTCCGCCACCTACACCAACCAGTACCCAAACCGGGTGAAGCCCAAGACGAGCGGGCCGGCCTGCTGATGGTCGACGCGCATCTCGGGACGATCGGAGTCTGGCTCGCCTTCGTCGCCAGTGTCGCCGGGGTGATCGTGCTCGGCATCGGGCTCGTCACCCGCCGCCACGGCGACGCCACACCTGCCGGCACCTCGGCGCGCTCGGTGAGCGACGGAAGGCTGCTGGCGCCCGTCATGCTGTTCGGCGCTCTGCTGGCGTCCGGGGCGATGGAGCACGCGCTCGTCACCCACGACTTCGCGCTGGCCTTCGTGGCACAGAACAACAGCACGGTGACGCCGCTCCTGTACTCCGTCACGGGGATGTGGTCAGCGCTGTCCGGGTCCATCCTGCTGTGGGGGCTCGTCCTCAGCGTGGTCTCGACCATCTTCGTCTGGCGCTACCGCCGCCAGGCCGTCGACCCCGTGATCCGTTGGGCCACGCTGGTGCTCTACGCCGTGTCCGCCTTCTTCTTCGGGCTGATGGTCGGGCCCGCCAACCCCTTCGTCAGCGCCTCCGGCGTGACGCAGGGTCTGGGCCCCAACTCGCTCCTGCAGGACAACCCGCTGGTCGCCATCCACCCGCCGCTGCTCTACATCGGGTTCGTCCTCTTCACCGTCCCCTTCGCGTTCGCCATCGGCATGCTGGCCACGGGACGGGTGGGGGATCGCTGGCAGGTCGAGTGCCGCCGCTGGACGCTGCTGGCGTTCACCTTCCTCTCCGTGGGCATCGTGCTGGGGGCCTGGTGGTCCTATCAGGTGCTCGGGTGGGGCGGGTTCTGGGGCTGGGACCCCGTGGAGAATGCCGCGCTGCTTCCCTGGCTGTGCGGGACGGCCTACCTGCACTCGGTCCTCGTCCAGGAGCGGCGTGGCCTGATGCGCGTCTGGAACCTCTCGCTGTCCATCGCCACGTTCGCGCTCACCATCCTGGGCACCTTCCTCACCCGCTCCGGCGTCATCACGTCGGTCCACGCGTTCTCCCAGTCGTCCCTCGGCCCGTTGCTCATCGGGTTCTTCTTCGCGGTGGTCATCGTGGGCTTCGGGCTGATCGCCTGGCGGGGCGACAGGCTCCGCTCGCCCGGTGGCATCGACGCGCCGCTGGGCCGGGAAGGCGCGTTCCTGCTCAACAACGTGCTCTTCGTCGGCTTCGCGTTCGTCGTTCTGCTCGGGACCGTGTACCCGCTCCTCTACGAGGCGCTGACGCAGCAGCAGGTCACCGTCGGCGCGCCGTTCTTCAACACGGTGGCGGTGCCCGCCGGCCTGACCCTGTTGTTCCTGATGGCCGTGGCGCCGGTGCTCAGCTGGCGCAAGATGAGCGGGGCCGTGCTGTGGCAACGCCTCGTGATCCCGGCGTGGATCGGCGTGGGCACGGTGGTGCTGTGCGTGGCGGCCGGGCTGCGCGGCGGCGCCACCCTGATCGGTTTCGGGCTCGGCGCTATGGCGGCCGCGACCGCGGCACGGGCGCTCGTCCTCTCGGTGCGGGCGGCCCATGCCCGTCACGTCGGGTGGTGGCGCGGCCTCGTGGGCCGCGCCAACGGCGGCATGATCGTGCACCTCGGCGTCGTGCTCCTCGCCGTCGGGGTGATCGCGGCCACGTCCTACCGGCACGAGGCCGAGCTGGCGCTGCACCGGGGCACGGTGGTCAGCTACGGCGGCCACAGCTTCACGTTCGAGAGGTTGCGCACGGTGACGTCGCCGGTGCGGACGTCACAGGAGGCCCTGGTCAAGGTCGATGGCGCGGTGTTCGCCCCGGCCACGACCAGCTTCGGCAGCGCGCTGTCGGTCGTCGGCACGCCGGCCATCGACTCCGGTCTCTTCGGCGACGTGTACCTGACCTTCGACGCCGTGGGGGGCCTCGGCGCGACGTCGGGCAGCCAGGTCATCGACAACCTGCCACGGGGATCGGTCGCGATCGGCGTGGTGATCGAGCCACTGGTGGCCTGGCTGTGGGCCGGCGGGCTCCTGATCGGGCTCGGCGGGGTGCTCGCCCTCGTACCCGGTTCCCGGCGCCGTGCCACGGAGCCCGCCTCGGCGCCGTCGGGGCTCGTCACCGGCGCGGCGCCGGGTGGGCAGCCCGAGGAGGCGCGGGCGCCCGAGCCCGTCGGCGCGCTCGTGGCCCCCGGGGCGGGCCCCGCATGACGGACCGCCGCCGCCACCCGGTCCGCTGGGTGGCGGGCGCCGTCCTCGTGGTCCTCGTCGTCGTGGGTGTCGTCCTCGCCACCCGCACGCCGCAGGAGGCCACCGCCGTCGCCAGCCCGCTGCTCGGGCAGCAGGCGCCCGATTTCACGGGGAGCGACCTCACCACCGGCTCTCCGGTCTCCTTGTCGTCGTTGCGGGGCCACGCCGTCGTCGTCAACTTCTTCGCCAGCTGGTGCGTCCCCTGCCAGGAGGAGGCGCCGGACCTCTCCCGCTTCTACTACCAGCAGCGGCACACGGCCGGTGGGGCCGCCATGGTCAGCGTGGTGTTCCACGACACGACGGGCACCGCACGGGCGTTCCTGCAGCACAACGGCGACCTGTGGCCGGCCGTGAGCGACCCCGGCGGGACCATCGCGGCGCGCTACGGCGTCACGGGACCGCCGACGACCTTCGTCGTGGATCCCGCCGGGCGCGTGACGGCGGTGCTCGAAGGCCCGGCGACGCAGAAGAACCTCGAGACGTTCCTGCGCGCCGCCGACGCAGCCCACGCCACCACGGACCATGGCTGAGCGCACGTCCCGCCTGCCCCTCTGGGCCCGCGTCGCTCTCCCCCTGGTGGTGCTGGCGGTCGCGCTGGTCGTCGGGAGCGGCGCCTTCGACTCGGGATCCCCGACGACGGCGCAGCGCGCCGCCGCGATCGAAGCCACCGTGCGCTGTCCCTCCTGCACCGATCTCTCGGTGGCGCAGTCGAATGCCACGACGGCCGTCGCCGTGCGCCACCAGATCGAGAGCATGGTGGCGGCAGGGCGTTCCACCGCCGAGGTCGACCAGGTGCTCGTCGCGGAGTACGGCCAGACCATCCTCCTGGTCCCGCCCGACGCCGGCGGTGTCCCCGTCATCTGGGTCGTGCCGCTCGTCCTCGGCGCCGCCGCGCTGGTGGGCGTCGGCGTCGTCTTCTGGCGCCGCAGCCGTGCCTTCGAGGCCCTGAAGGCGCGCGAGCCGGTGGCATGACGGTGGACGGATCACCCGCCGTGGCGCGGCCCGACGAGCCGGGGCGTGACGATCGTTGGTACCTCACCGACGAACGTGACTTCCTGCGTCGCTCCCTGCAGGACGCGGAACGCGAGCACGAGGCGGGCGACTTGTCCGACGAGGACCACGCGGTCCTCGTCGAGCGCGATGCGGCGCGCCTGACCGAGGTCGAGGCCGAGCTCGCCGTGCTGGGTCCCGTGCCGGTGTCGCCGGAGGCCGCCGAGCCGGCCGGCGGGGCCGAGCGGCGGCCGCTGCCCCTGTGGCGGCGGATCGGCATCGTGGCGGCCTGCCTGCTCATCGCCGCCGGTGGCGTGATCCTCGTGGTGCACTTCGTGCAGGCCCGTCAGCCCGGCCAGTCCTCGTCGGGGAGCGTCAGCGTGTCGCAGGCCCAGCAGATCGAGCAGCAGCTCGGGCAGGCGGCGGCGCTGAACAACAAGGGCAACGTCAAGGGCGCGCTCGAGCTCTACAACAAGGTCCTCTCGGAGGACCCGGCGAACCCGGCCGCGCTGGCCTATGCCGGTTACCTGCAGTGGGACCTGGGGTCGACCGCCCACGTGGCGACGCTGGTGAGGATCGGCCGCGCCGAGATCGAGACCGCGGTCAAGGACGCGCCCACCTTCTACCAGGCGCACCTCTTCGACGGCCTCGTCCTCCAGAACCAGGACCACGACCACGCCGCCGCCGTCACCCAGTTCAACGACTTCCTGGCCGACGGCCCGCCCGCCGCCGAGCTGTCCCAGGTGGCCCCCCTGGTGGCGGGGGCGTACCGGAGTGCCGGCGAGCCGCTCCCGGCCGCGTTCTCGGGTGCGGCGGCGGGGTCGTCAGCCCCGTAGGGCCCGGAGGTCGGCCACGACCGCCGCAAAGGCGCCGGCGAACGCGGCGCACTCCGCCTCGGTCGTGGTCCAGCCGACGCTCACCCGCAGCGAATGGCTCGGATCGACACCCATCGCCTCGAGGACGGGCGAGGGCTCGATGCTCTCCGACGCGCATGCGGAGCCCGAGTGGATGGCGACGCCGGCACGGTCCAGGCCGATAAGCACCGGCTCCGCCTCCAGGCCGTGGACACCGAGACACACGAGATGGGGCAACCGGTCCCCGGCAGCGGCGGGCCCGATCACCTCGACCCCGTCGAGGGCCAGCGCCGCGTCCACGACCGCCGCGATCTGCCTCCGGGCCGCCGCCGCCTCCGTGGCGAGCACCTGCTGCCCGCCGTAGGCCAGCGCCGCCGCCGCCGCCCCGAAGGCGACCAGCGCGGGGAGCGGCTCCAGGCCGGCGCGGCGCCCGCGCTCCTGCTCGCCGCCCACGAGGAGCGGCTCGAACCGCGCGCCCCGCCGGACGATCAGCGCACCGGCGCCGGGCACCCCCCCGAGCTTGTGCGCGCTCACGCTGACCAGGTCCGCATCGAGCGCGGCCAGGTCCATCGGCACGTGGCCGCAGGCCGAGGCGGCGTCGACGTGCACCGGGACGCCCGCCTCCCGGCACAGCGAGACGACGACGTCCACCGGTTGAAGGGTGCCGACCTCGTGGTTGCCCCACTGGCAGTGCACCAGTGCGGGGCGGGGTGAGGCGTCGGAGCCCAGGCGGTCGCGCAGCGCGTCCACGTCGATCCGGCCCGTTCCGTCCACCGGCAACGCCTCGGTCGTCGCGGCTCGCACCGAGGCATCGCGGACCGCGGAGTGCTCCACGCCGGCGCACACGACCGGGGCGCCCGGCGCGGCGCGTGTGGCCCCCCAGACCGCCGCGTTGATGGCCTCGGTCCCGCCCGACGTGAACACCACCTGACGTGGCGCGACAGAGAGCAGGGCGGCGACCTGGTCGCGCGCATCCTCGAGCGCGTCCCGGACGGTCCGGCCCTCCTGGTGGAGCCGGCCGGGGTCACCGGGGGGGAGGGATGCCCAGCGCGTCAGCGCGGCGATCGCCTCGGGCCGCGGGGGCGTCGTGCTGGCGTGGTCGAGGTAGGCGCGAGCCACGGGGGCTCAGGCAGACGCGGTGCAGGCGTCGTCGCCCCGGGCCCGCGATGACAGGATGACCGGCAGCGCCCGCTGCGACGCGGTGCCGCACAGCCCGGCCAGCAGTCCCTTGATCATGCCCCGGTCGACCGCGCACAGCACGGGGTTGGTGCTGCTGGCGTCCCCGAAGGGGCATTGTTCGGCGATGACCGCGGTGGTCTCGCCCCGGTCCTCGGCGTGCGCCGCGAAGCCGTGGGCGGTCAGGGTCTCGGCCACCACGTGCATGGCGGCCCGGACCGTCCGTTGGCCCTCGTAGGGTGTCATGCGCGACGCCAGTGAGCGCCCGTAGGCCTCGCCCACGTGGGCCGCCATCTCCTCTGCCTCCTCGGGGCCCAGGCGCCGCATGGCCTCGCCGAGCAGGCGCATCAGCAAGTCGTCCCGGCGCTGCATGAGGCCGAGTGAGAGCTCCTCCTCCACGCAGAAGTAGCGCTTGGACGGCCGGCCGGCGCCGGCGGCGTTGCGGCCCGTCTCGACCCGCAGGTAGCCGCCGTCGACGAGCCGCTGGAGGTGATGGCGCGCCACGTTGGGGTGCAGGGAGAAGGTGGTGGCCACCTCGGTCGCCGTCACCCCGGGCACGGCGCGCACGTGGAGGAAGATGTCACGTCGTGTCGGGTCGCCGAACGCCGCCGCGACGGCCGCGACGGCCGCGCTGAACCGGCCGTCGTCCGCGCCGGCCGGCCTTTCGGGCTCGGCGGTGATCGGCACGGTGCTCATGCTGGGTAGTCTACCGAGGGATCAGCCCTTCGAGCTGGGGCGACGCGGGCCGTGCGCCGCTGGCCGGTGCGTCGGCGGATCCGATCCGTCCGAGACGAGGGAGTGCATGGCAGCAGACGAGTCACAGATCGAGGCTGCGCTGAGCGCGGTCGAGGACCCCGAGCTCGGCCTCACGCTCGGTGACCTCGGCCTCCTCCGCTCGGTGCGGCCGCGCCGCCGCCGGGTGCTCGTCGAGGTGGCGCTGCCGGTGGCGGCCTGGCCCGGGACCGACGAGCTGGCCGAAGAGATCCATCGGGCCGCGCTGGCGGTGCCCGGGGTCGAGGAGGTCGAGCTCGAGTTCGTGGTGATGACCGACGACGAGCGGACCGGGCTCCGCCACCGGCTCCGCGCCGGCATGCTCGGCGACGCCGGCACCGGAGCTGAGCCGGCGGGCGGGCACGGGCACGACCACGGTGGGCACGGCCACGCGCAGGCGGCGCCGGTCCCCGCGTTCCTCGCTCCCGACGCCAAGACCCGGGTCATCGGTATCTCCTCGGGCAAGGGCGGCGTCGGCAAGTCGACCGTGACGGTGAACCTCGCCATCGCGCTGGCCCAGGCCGGCCATCGGGTCGGGCTGCTCGACGCCGACGTCTACGGCTTCTCGGTGCCGAAGATGCTCGGGACCGACCACGATCCGGTGATCATCGGCGACATCGTCATCCCGACGTCGGCCCACGGCGTGCGCTGCCTCTCCATGGGCTACTTCGTGCCCGACGACCAACCCGTGATCTGGCGCGGCCCGATGCTGCACAAGGCGATCCAGCAGTTCCTGACCGATGCCTACTGGGGTGAGCCCGACTTCGTGCTCGTCGACATGCCCCCCGGCACCGGTGACGTCGCGCTGACGCTGGCCGAGGTGATGCCGCGGGCCGAGATCGTGGTGGTGACGACGCCGCAGCCGGCGGCCCAGCGTGTCGCCCAGCGTTCGGCCTTCGCGGCGCGCCGGCTCAAGCTGTCGGTACGCGGCGTCGTCGAGAACATGAGTTGGTTCACGGGCGACGACGGCACCCGCTACGAGCTGTTCGGCTCGGGCGGGGGCGAGACGCTGGCGGCGGACCTCGGCGTCCCGCTGCTCGGACGGGTGCCGCTGGTCAGTGCCGTGCGGCTGGGCGGCGACGAGGGCCATCCGGTCATGGCGGTCGATCCGGGGAGCGAGGCGGGACAGATCTTCGGGGCGATCGCCGAGAAGCTGGCCACGCTCGGGCCGGCCCGCGTCTACCGACGCGAGCTCAGCTTGCGCTAAGTCGTGAGGCGCGGGTGCGGCTGAGGCCCCACTTCAGGTTGGCGACGTCGCGCGCGCTGCTGTGGTAGAGCACGACCTGATCGCGGCCCGAGCGCTTCGCGTCGTACATGGCATTGTCGGCGTCGCGGAGCAGCATGGCGGGTGCCGCCGTGGCGTCCTGTGTGACAACGACACCGATGCTGGCCGTGACGACCAGGTGCGCGTCGCCGATGCTCACCGGAGCGCCCAGACCCCGGCGGATGCGCTCGGCCATGTCCAGAGCATCCGCCTCGTTGTCCACCTCGGCGAAGGCCACGAACTCGTCGCCGCCGAAGCGGGCGACGACGTCCACCCCGCGCGTCATGGAGGTGAGGCGGTCGGCCATCTCGTTGAGGACGACGTCGCCGGCCGAGTGGTCGGCGCGGTCGTTCACCAGCTTGAAGCGGTCCAGGTCGATGAACATCACCGCCAGCGCGGCGCGGCGCCGACCAACGTGGCGCAGCGACTCCTGGAGCCGGTCCATGTACAGACTGCGGTTGGCCAACCCGGTCAGCCCGTCGTGCGAGGCCTGGAAGGCCATCTCCTCGGCCATTTCGCAACGCTCGATGGCGAGACCGACCATGTTCGCCAGCTCGTCGAGCTTGCGCAGCTCCTCGCTGCCGAAATAGGGCATGTAGGGGCTGATCTTCACGGCGAGTGAGTGCGACGCGCCGCTCCGGGTCTGCACCGTGACGCGCCGGCTCCGTTCGTCTTTCCCGTCCCTGTCGCCGTCCCAGACGGGCAGGCCCTCGCTCTCGGGCCAAACCGGATAGCGCGCCACGACGGTGCCGTCGCCGGCCAAGAGGGCGGCCTCGGACGCGCCGACGAGCGCGCAGACGTGGGGGAGAAGGTGCTCGGCCACGTCCCGCGAGTCGCCCGCTGCCACGAGCTCGCCGATGGCCCGCCGGAACGCCAGATCCTCCTTGCGGTTCAGGAACACGCGCATGAAGGAGGGGAGGACCAGGGCCACGAGGAACAGGATCCCCATGGCCACCGTGACGGCCTGCGTCACCAGCTTCACCGTCGGCCCCTGCCACCCGAGGGCCGCGACGAACACCTGTGCCTCCAGCCCGGCGACCGCGACGGCGAGCAGGCGCATGCGCGAGGACGCGATCAGCGGCTCGCCCTTCCCTGCCACGAACAGGCGGATGACGACGTAGGTGAAGAGGAAACCGAAGGCGACGGCGAAGGCCACGCGGTAAACGAGGAAGTGGGGCGGAGGCGGCGACCCGGGGACCGGGAGGTACGAGAGCGTGAAGGTGAACGCGATGATCCCCACCGTCACCCCGACGGCGAGGGAGCGGACGGCCCGGCTCGGTGTGCGGAACGTCGCCGCGAAGCGGAAGAGGCAATACGGCACGACGAGCAGCAGCGCGATGAGGGATTTCGCCACGTCCTGGTGCGCGACCCACGAAGGATGGGTCTTCACGATGAGCGAGAGGCCGCCGAGGATGGCGAACGAGAGCGCCACCCAACCGGCACCGCGGATCCTGTGGCGCACCCATTGCACCGTGGTCAGCGCGGCCAACAAGACGAACTCCACGACGGAGACGTCGGACAGGACCTGAGTCCAGTGTGTCAATTCGTGAACCCCTCCTCCGTCGCATCGCCGCGGTCACACGGGTCTGCAACGGTCCCCTCTTCGGGCCCACCGCACCCGAAACTCCTCCAGGACCCTACTCCTCGGCAATGGCGCGCACGCGGCAATTCACGCCTACGTCGGGCCCATTTCATGTCCCATTCACACACGCAAGACGAGCGCACGGGCACGTCACGGCGCAGCACCGTACATTGGCCCGCCGGCCGACGCATCCACCGCCACAGTGCCTCGACGCTTGCATAGGTCCTCCCACACGGACGTTTGAGAGATTATCGGGGCAGGCCCCCATTTCCAAGGATTTCTCCGGGCGCCCTCGGCGGTCTCGATACTGTGGTCCGGCGACCCTGGATGACCACGTGGGAGGTGGCATGGCGCAGGACTGGGCACGGCCGGTGGTGCACTGGGAGATCGAGGCCAAGGACCCCGAGCGCCAGCGAGCCTTCTACGCCGGCCTCTTCAATTGGAAGATCGGCGACGGCTTCATCATGGAGATCCCCGCCGGCCTCGGGGGTCCCGAACCCGGCCCGGCGGGCCACATACGCGCCGGCGAGCGTTCGGGCGTGACGCTCTTCGTGCAGGTGGCAGACCTGCGGGCCTCGCTGGACAAGTCGGTCGAGCTGGGCGCGACCGTGGTCGCCGAGCCCTTCGACCTCCCCGACGGACCGACGCTCGCCGGGATCTTCGATCCCGAGGGCAACCCGGTCATGCTCGTGCAGGCCTGAGGGCATGTCGGTCGTCGAGGTCACCACGTTCCGGCTGGCCGAGGGAGTCAGCGACGCCTCGTTCCTCGCCCTCGACCGGAGGATCCAGACCGAGCTGGTGCCGAACCAGCCGGGTTTCTGGCGCCGGACGACGGCGCGCCACGGCGACGACTGGCTCGTCGTCGTGCTGTGGGCCTCCGACGCCGACGCCGCCGCCTTCCAGCGCGCCGCGGACGGCGATCCGCTGCAGGCCGAGTTCGAGCGCGCCGTCGAGGCCGGAACCCTGCACCTGACCCGGTACGAGACGCTCGACTGAGGTGGAGCTCGCCGACCTCAAGGTCACCCGCTACGCGGTGGGGGACCGGGTCGCGACCATCACCCTGCACCGCCCGGACCGGCTCAACGCGTGGACCGGGCGCATGCACGCCGAGTACAGAGCGCTGCTGCAGCGCGCCAGCACGGACCCGGGCGTCAGGGTCATCGTCGTGACGGGATCGGGCCGGGGCTTTTGCGCCGGAGCGGACGCACGCGCGCTGGAGGGTCACGTGGAGCGCGGCGCCTACGACGCGGGGCTGGGCGACGACGTGGCCATGCCGGGCTACGGGGTGCGCCCCGAATTCGACGCCGACTTCGCCTACCACTTCGGCGTCCCCAAGCCCGTCATCGCCGCCGTCAACGGGCCGGCGGCGGGCGTGGGCTTCGTGCTCGCCTGCTACTGCGACCTGCGCTTCGCGGCCCGGGGCGCCAAGCTCACCACGTCGCACGGGCGGCTCGGCCTGCCGGTGGAGTACGGGCTCTCGTGGCTCCTGCCCCGCCTGATCGGCGTGACCCGGGCGGCCGACCTGCTGCTCTCAAGCCGGATCGTGCTCGCCGAGGAGGCCGAGCAGCTCGGCTTGGTCAACCGGGCACTGCCGCCCGACGACCTGCTGCCCCACACCTATGCCTACGCGCAGCAGCTCGCCACGGAGATCGCCCCGTCGTCGCTGGCGGCGACGAAGCTGCAGCTCTACCGCGATCTGCACGGGGACGTCGCAGCGTCGGTCGAGGACGCCGGGACCCGCATGGCCGACATGATGCGCGGCGACGACTTTGCCGAGGGGGTGGCCGCGCTGACCGGGAAGCGACCGCCGTCCTTCCCCGACCCGCCGTGAGTGCCCCGCCCTCCTTCAGCCGTCGACGCCGGCCGGGAGCTTGGCCGGGTCCCAACCGAGCAGGGCCACGGCCTGGCGGAAGGCGAAGCGGTCCGTCATCCCCGCGACGTAGGTGACCGCGGCCCGCACCGCGTCGGGGCTCCCCGCCACCATGTCGGACGATTCGTGCGGGGTGGCGGCGCGGTCGGTGATGAGGTGCGGCCGGTCGGAGAAATGCTCCACCAGCGCCCGGAGCACGGCGACCACGGCGTCGCCCTGCCGCAACGAGGCGTCGCGCAGGTAGATGCGCTCGTAGTTGCAGGAGCGGAACGAGGCCAGCGCCTCGGCGCCCTCTTCCTCCATGCCGACCTGGCCGGTGCGCAGCGTGGCCGAGACGACGCCCGCGATGAACGCACCGAGCTGTGCGCTGCGACGCTCGCCGCAGAGCGTCCGGACCGCGGCGGGGAGCTGGTGGGGCGCCACGATGCCGGCGAGCACGGCGTCCTCCCAGTCGTGGCAGACGTAGGCGATGCGGTCGGCCCAACTGACCACCTCGCCTTCGGGGGTCGAGGGCGCGGGGCGCGACCAGCTGTGGTTGGCGATCCCGTCGACGGTCTGGACGCACAGGTTGAGGGGAGCGAGGGAGACCAGCGCCCCCCAGGGCGCGTGATCGAAGCCCCCGGGCACGTAGGGGTCCAGCGCGTCCTCACTGGCGTGGCCGCCCGGTCCGTGACCGCAGTCGTGACCGAGGGCGATGGCCTCGGTCAGCGCCACGTTGAGGCGGCAGGCCCGAGCGATGGCCGTGGCGACCTGCGCCACCTCGAGCGCGTGGGTGAGACGCGTGCGCTGATGGTCCTGGGGGAACACGAAGACCTGGGTCTTGCCCGCCAGCCGGCGGAAGGAGGTGGCATGGAGGATGCGGTCGCGGTCGCGCTCGAAGCAGGTGCGCCACGGATCGGCCTCCTCCGCCTGCCCGCGCTGGCCCGCGGCCGAGGGACGGGTGGCGCCGGGGGCGAGCAGCGCGTCCTCGAGCTCCTCCCTCTCGGCGCGCCCGCTCGGCCCCGCGAACCGGTCCGCCCCGGCCGGCGCGGGCGGTGGCGGCGGTCCGATGCGGGCGTGCGAGTCCGCATGGGCCAGGCGGACGGGCCCGGCGTAGCCCGACATCGTCGCTGCCCAGCGGGCACTGCGCTCCGTCCCCCCGGAGTTCGCCCTGCCGCTCATGCCATGCAGTCTGCCCGCTCCCTGTAACGTCCTGGTGGCCCCAGGATGATCCCAGAGGTCCGTGAGAGGAGAGACCAGGTGGACGTGCGCATCGGCATCACCCACACCCCCAAGGAGCTCGAGGTGGAGATGCCCGACGATGCCGACCGCGACAAGGTGGTCGACGACATCGAGAAGCTGCTCAAGACCGGCGACGGGGTCCTCTGGCTGACCGACCGCAAGGGTCGCCGGGTCGGCATCCCGGTCGTCAAGGTCGCCTACGTCGAGGTCGGGGCGCCCTCTTCGGAACGGCGCGTCGGGTTCGGCGCGCCCTGAGGACGGCATGAGGGCGGGGCGGGCACGGGGGCGGTGAGCGCGGCACCCGACCTGCTCGACCTGCGGCTCCTGTTCGTCACGGGCAAGGGCGGCGTGGGCAAGACGACGGTCGCCGCGGGACTGGCCCAGCTGGCGGCCGAGCACGGCAAGCGAGTGCTGGTGTGCGAGGTCGACGCCAAGGGCGATGTGACCGCCCTCTTCGAGGCGCCGCCCACCGACTTCACGCCGCGCGAGATCGCGTCCGGGGTGTGGTCGATGTCGATGGACACCGAGGCGTCGCTGCGCGAATACCTCAAACTGCACCTGCGCATCCCGATCGTGGGCCGTATCGGCCCTCTGGCCAAAGCATTCGACTTCGTGGCGACGGCAGCACCGGGAGTGCGGGAGATCCTCACCGTGGGCAAGCTGTGCTGGGAGGTGCGCGAGTCCCACTACGACCTGGTGGTCGTCGACGCCCCAGCCAGCGGTCACATCATCGGACAGCTCGCCGCGCCCCAGGCCATCAACGACCTGGTCAAGGTCGGGCTGATCCGCGGCCAGACGGACTGGATGCTCGACATCCTCTCCGACGAGCGCCAGACGGGCCTCGTGGCCGTGTGCACACCCGAGGAAATGCCGGTGAACGAGACGCTCGAGCTGACCAGCCGCGTGCGCGAGGAGACCACCGTGCGCATGTCGGCGGTGGTGGTCAACCGCGTGCTGCCGGAGCTCTTCGGCCAGCGCGAGGAGGAGGTCTTCGAACAACTGCGGGAGCCCGAGACCCAGCGCGTCCTCTCGGAGCGGGCGGGCGGCAACGTGGCGCCGGTGCTCGAAGCGGCGCGGCTGGCCGTGACCCTGCGCCGCACACGGTCGACCCACCTGCAACGGCTACAGGCAGGGTTGCCCGAGGGGCTGCCCGTGCTCCTGCTCCCGTATCTGTTCGCGCGCAGCTTCGGGGCCCGCACGACGCGCCAGGTGGCCCACGCCCTCGGCGAGGAGCTCGGCCTGTGACCGAGGCCCGCAGGGACACGGCGAAGACGGTCGGGCAGCTGCTGGCGGCGAAGGACATCGTCATCGCGTGCGGGCCGGGCGGCGTCGGCAAGACGACGACGGCGGCGGCGCTCGCGGCGACGGCGGTGGTGGAGCAGGGGGGGCGCGTGTTGGTGGTGACGGTCGACCCGGCGCGCCGCCTGGCCGACGCGCTGGGGTTGAAGGGCATCGGGAACGACGAGGTCCGCATCACCGAGGACGTGTTCGAGGACGCCGGCGCCCACCCCAGAGGCGAGCTGTGGGCGGCGATGCTGGACACCAAGCAGAGCTGGGACGACCTGATCCGGACCCACGCACCCGACGAGGAGACCCGCGAGCAGATCCTCGCCAACCCGCTCTACCAGAACATCTCCGGCCGCTTCGTGCAGTCGCACGACTACATCGCCATGGAACGCCTCTACGAGATCCACTCGGAGGGCAAGTACGACCTGATCGTGGTGGACACGCCGCCGACCCGCAACGCGCTCGACTTCCTCGATGCGCCGCAGCGCATGGCCGACTTCTTCTCGTCCCGCCTGCTGCGCTGGCTGATCGTGCCCTACCGCTCCCGGCTCGTGAACATGGCGTCGAAGCCCTTCTACCAGGTCGCCGACCGCATCCTCGGCACGCAGTTCCTGGCCGACATCTCGGAGTTCTTCATCCTGTTCCAGTCGATGTACGCCGGTTTCGTCGAGCGGGCCGAGGCGGTGACGCGGCTGCTCTCGGACCGCCGCACCACGTTCATGGTCGTCTCGACGCTCGAAGCAACACCGGTGCGCGAGGCCGAGTTCTTCTCGGCCGAGCTGTCGGCACGCAAGCTGCACCTCGGTGCACTCGTGCTCAACAAGGTGCTTCCCGAGTACCTGCGCGACCCCAAAGCGGACAAGCTGGCCCAGTCCATGGTGGGCCGGGCCGCGGAGTTGGCCGACGGCCTCAGCGACGACCCCGTGGTGGCCGGTCGCGTCCTGGGCGAGGTGGCCGAGAGCTTCCTCAACTTCGGCGTCGTGGCCCGCCGCGAGGCCGAGCAGCAGGCGGAGCTCAGGGGAGCGCCGGACGTCCTCGTGACCGTCCCGTTCTACGACGCCGACATCTACGACATGGGTGGGCTGCTCCAGCTGGGCGCGCAGGTCTGGGGCTGAGGGCGGGCCGCGGTTCCCCGACAGCCACCGGGCGGGGCGACGAGCCGACGGGAGCCGGTGGGATTGCTCCCCAAAGCATAAACCATCGCGGTTATACTTTGAAAAGCACCACCAGCACCCGACGCCCGGCGTGGGAACCACGTCAGGGCGCGGCGCGTACCATGCGTGACATGGCCGACCTCATCGACCCCGAGGTGGAGCTCTACGCCGCCGCGCACACCACGGCGCCCCTGCCCTTTCTCGAGTCGGTGGAGGCAGCGACCCGGGAGGACTTCGCGGCCTGGGGGATGATGGTGGGCCGCCTCGAAGGGCGCTTCCTCGAGATGCTGGTGTTCGCCACCCAGGCCACCCGCGTGCTCGAGATCGGGACCTTCACGGGTTATTCGGCGATCGCCATGGCCCAGGGCCTGGCTGCGGGCGGCTCCATCATCTCGTTGGAAGTGGACCCGCACCACGCCACCACCGCGCGGGGCAACATCGCCGCCGCCGGCTTCGAGAGCCGCGTCAGCGTGATCGAAGGTCCGGCCCTGCGGTCCCTCGAGGAGCTCCAGGGCCCCTTCGACATCATCTTCATCGACGCCGACAAGGTCACCTACGACGCCTACTACGAGGCGGCGCTGCCGAAGCTGGCGCCCCACGGGTTGATCGTGGTCGACAACACGCTGCAGCACGGGGGCGTCCTGGCGCGGGCCGAGCACCCGAACGAGGCGGCGGCGGCGCTGCGAGCCTTCAACGACAAGGTGGTCAACGACCCCCGCGTCGTCTGCGTGCTCACCACCGTCCGCGACGGCGTGACGCTGATCCGCCACGCCGGGGCCGGCTGAGGCGGTGCTCGACTACCACCTCCACCTGTGGCCCCACCACGAGCACGACACCCCGCTGAGCGTGGAGCAGCTGTCCCGCTACTGCGAGCAGGCGCAGGCCGCCGGTGTGACCGAGCTCGCCCTCACCGAGCACCTGTTCCGCTTCCGCCAGGCCGACGCGCTCCTGGGGGGCTTCTGGGACCACGACGACGTACCCCCCATGTTGGCCGAGTCGATGGCCGAGTACTGGAAGTTCCACGCGAGGACCGACCTCGACGCCTACGTCGCGTGTGCCCTGGAGGCCAAGCGGTCCGGGCTGCCGCTGGTGATCGGCCTCGAGGTCGACTACTACGAGGGCCGCATGGACGACGTGGCCCGCCTCCTCGAGGGCTACCCCTTCGACGTCCTCCTGGGCTCGGTGCACTGGGTCGGCGGCTGGCGCTTCGACGATCTCGAGGACCCGGTGTCGATGGCCGAGTGGTCGGGGCGCGACGTCGATGCCTGCTGGGACGCCTACACGACGGCCATGGAGGAACTGGCCGCGTCCGGCACCTGCGACGTGCTGGCCCACCCGGACCTCATGAAGGTGGCGGGCCACCTCCCCGACGCGCCCGCCGAATGGTGGGACCGCATCGCGGAGGCGGCGTCATCGTCGGGCATGGCCGCCGAGCTGTCCTCGTCCGGGTGGCGAAAGCCGGTGGGGGAGCAGTTCCCGGCCCAGGGGCTGCTCGAGCGCTTCGTGGCGCGCCGGGTGCCCCTCACCACGGCCTCCGACGCCCACCATCTCGACCACGTCGCGCACCGGGCGGACGACCTGCGCGCCGTGCTGGCGTCGGTCGGCGTCGACGAGCTGCGGGCGTACCGGGCCCGGGTCCCGCATGCGGTGCCCGTGGCACCGCCGCCGGCGGGGTCGGGCAGCCGCACGGCCGAGCGGACGGAGGTCTAGGTGCCCACCCCGGCCGAGCTGGCCCAGAGCCACACCGACCTCAAGCCCGAGGAGCTCGAGCACCTGCAGCGCCTGCTCGGGAGCTGGAGCGTCCTGGCCGACCTCTCCTTCTCGGACCTCCTCCTCCTGGTGCCGGTGCACACCGCCGACGCCGGTACGGGGGCCGACGCCGACCAGGATCCCGAGCTGGTGGTGCTCGGGCAGATGCGACCCAACAACCGCCCGACCCTGGTGGACCAGGACCTGGTCGGCCAGACCGTGAACGAGTCGCAATGGACCCTGGTGGCGCGCTGCCTGCACTCGGGCGAGATCGTGCGCGGCAGCATCCACCACCCGATCCTCGGCGAGCAGGTGCCGGTGGAGAACATCCCGGTGCGCTTCGAGGGCAGGATCATCGCGGCGCTGCTCCGCGTCTCATTGGCCCCGCTGAAGGGGCCGACCAGCATGTACGAGCGGACGTACCTCGACGTGTTCGAGCGCCTGGCCGACATGGTGGCCCAGTCGGCCTTTCCCTTCCCCGACGAGGACGTCGGCACCGAGGAGGCGCCGCGGGTGGGCGACGGCGTCGTCGTCGTCGACGCTGACGGCCGGGTGGAGTTCGCCTCGCCCAACGCCATGAACGCGTTCCACCGCATGGGGATCTACACGCAGCCCGAGGGACGGCGGTTCGGGGACCTCGACATCGAGGAGTCGGCGGTCGAATGGGCGCTGGCCACCGGGCGACCCGTGGTCGAGGAGGTCGAACGCCGTCCCGACGTCATCGTCCTGGTGCACTGCGTCCCGCTCCTGTCCCACGGCGTGGTGACCGGCGCGATGATCCTGCTGCGCGACGTGACCGACGTGCGGCGGCTCGACCGCCTGCTCCTCTCCAAGGATGCCGCCATCCGGGAGGTCCACCACCGCGTCAAGAACAACCTGCAGACGATCTCGTCGCTGTTGAGCCTCCAGGCGCGCCGGGTCGAGGACCGCGCCGCCCGGGTCGCCCTGCACGAGGCGGAGCGCCGCGTGCGATCCATCGCCCTGGTGCACGAGATCCTCTCGCGCGACCCGAGCGACCAGGTGCCCTTCGCCGAGATCGTGAGCTCGCTGGTGCAGATGGCGGAGGACTCGGTGGTGTCGTCGCAACCGATCGTGATCTCGGTCCACGGCGACCTGGGCGAGGTCGCCGCCGACGTTGCCACGCCGCTGGCAGTGACGGTGGCCGAGCTGCTGCAGAACGCCGTCGAGCACGCCTTCGACCCCGAGGCGGTGGGCGGCGACGGCGACGGTGCGGTCGTGCTCGAGGGTGGGGGCGGCGGCGCAGGCCACGCGTCCGTGGGCCACGTCGACCTGACGCTGTTCAACGGGGAGTCGGCGCTCGGCGTCGAGGTGCGCGACGACGGGCTGGGTTTGCCCGAGGGGTTCGACATCGAGCGGACGACGAGCCTCGGCCTCTCGATCGTGCGCAACCTCGTGGTCAGCCAACTCGAGGGCACCATCTCCATGGAGGCGTTGCCGCGCGCCGAGGGGGGCGGGACGCGCGTGGCGATCTCGGTGCCGGTGCGGGCGCCCCGGTGAGCGGGGCGGGACGTCTATCCGCTCAGAAGGTGGCGCGTTGGGAGCGCCGTGCCGCCAGCCAGGCCTTCCGCAGCTTGCGGCGCTCCTCCTCGGAGGTGCCGCCCCAGACGCCGGACTCCTGGTTGGTCGCCAGCGCGAAGTCGAGGCAGGGCTCGAGGGCCTCGCAGCTCCGGCAGACACGCTTGGCGGCCTCGATCTGGTCGACGGCCGGGCCGGTCGTGCCGACCGGGAAGAAGAGGTCGGGTTCGGTGTTGCGGCAGGCAGCGGCGCGCCGCCAGTCGTCCGCGTCCCAATCGACGGTCCGGTTCCACATGAGTGCCATCGGGATGAGCCTCCACCAGCATTGTGATCCTTTTCACATGATCGGACCCAAGCGGTGGCCGTCCGTGAAAAGCGGGTTTACGAGGAGAAGGGTAACGGCCCGCTCTGGGCCGGGCAAGGAGTTTTGGTGAATTTTCGGTGTCCCACGCGCAGTATTCGTGACACACCGGTGGCAGGCCGCCGGTGACGGCCGTCTTTGCACATAGGGGTTGCACGGAGGGCTTCACAGAGAACACCCTGGATGCGTTCACCGAGGCGCGGCGCCTGGGGGGGACGGGGTCGAGCTGGACGTCCGCCTCACCGCCGACGGCGCGCTCGCCGTGCACCATGACGCCGAGATCCCGGGCCTCGGCGCCGTCGCGACCCTCGGCGTGGCCGACCTGCCCGCTCACGTGCCGCTCCTGGCCGACGTCCTGGCGGTGTGCGACGGCCTGGTGGTCAACGTCGAGATCAAGAACGCACCCGAGGACCCGGGGTTCGACCCCGGGGAGGCGGTGGCCGACCTGACGGCGGCGGCGATTGAGGAGGCGGGCTGGGGCGACCGGGTGATCGTGTCGTCGTTCCAGGTCACGACGCTACGCGCCGTCCAGGCGGCGGACGGCCGCCTCGCGCTCGGCGCGCTCTGGGGCTTCACCACCGACCCCGGGCCCGCGCTCGAGGAGGCCGCCCGAACCGGGTTCCGCGCCGTGCACCCGTTCGTGACCACGGTCACCCCGGAGCTGGTGGCGCGGGCGCACTCGGCCGGCCTCGCCGTCAACGTGTGGACGGTGAACGCGCCGGGGGACCTGCAGGCGATGGTCGAGCTCGGGGTCGACGCGGTGATCACGGACCGGGTCGTCGACGCCCTCGCCGCCGCAGGCGGCCGGGCGGTCTGAGGGGCGGCAAGAAGCCTGTCACCGGACCGAATGGCGTGCCACGGCCCGGGTCCACAAAGATGGTCGGCCATGAACGTCGTCGTATGCGTCAAGCAGATCCCCGATCCGGCCGCCCCCGGACAGCTGAATCCTGACACCAAGACCCTGGACCGCTCCGGCAAGCTCATCATGGACGACTCGGACAACTACGGGGTCGAGATGGCCCTCCAGCTCGCGTCGGGCGAGGGCGACGAGGTCACCCTGGTCTCCATGGCGCCCGGCGGAGAGACGTCGGGCCTGCGCACGGGGCTGGCCATGGGCGCGGCCAAGGCGATCCTGGTCAGTGACGACGCGCTGGCGGGCAGCGACGCACTCGGGACGGCCAAGGTGCTGGCCGCCGCCATCGCGCGGGCCAACCCCGACCTCGTGGTGATGGCGACCGAGTCGACCGACGGGTACACCGGCACCCTGCCCGTGCAGGTGGCCGAGCTCATGGGTCTGCCGTCGGTGACCTTCGCTAAGGCGATCGCGGTTGACGGCGCCTCGGTCAAGGTGGAGCGCCAGACCGAAGCGGGCTACGACGAGGTGGTGTGCCCGATGCCGGCGGTGGTCACGGTGACGGCCGGCGTGGTGGAGCCCCGGTACCCCTCCTTCAAGGGGATCATGGCGGCCAAGTCGAAGCCCGTCGACAACCTGACGGTCGCCGATCTCGGTATCGACGCGTCGCAGGTCGGCGCGGCGGGTGCCGGCCAGGAGATCACCGACGTCTCGGAGGCAGAGGCGCGGTCGTCCGGGGAGATCGTGGTGGACGAGGGTGACGGAGCGCAGCGCGTCGTGACCTTCCTCGAGCAGCTGAAGGTGGTCTGAAGATGGCGATCGACAAGGTGTGGGTGCTGGCCGAGACGGGCGACAGTGGCCCGACGCCGGTCACGCTCGAGCTGCTGACCGAGGCCCGCTCGGTCGCCTCGACCGTCGAGGCGGTGGCGTGGGGGCCCGACGTGGCCGCGCTGGCCGGGCCGCTCGGGGAGTACGGCGCCACCACGGTCCATGACATCGGGGACCTGGGCGGAGCGCTGCCGGGTGTGCCGGTGGCGGCCGCCATGGCCGCGCTGATAACGGGCGGACACGCACCCGACGCGATCCTGATGCCCGCGACCTACGAGGGCCGCGACGTGGCCGGACGGCTCTCGGCCAAGCTGGACCGCCCGGTGTTGACCAACGTGACGGGCCTGGTCGAGGCGGACGGGGGTCTGTCTAGCCAGCATCCCGTCTTCGGCGGCAGCCACATCGTGACGGCCCGCTTCACCGGGCCCGGGCCGGCCATCTTCGTCATCCGGGCCAAGTCGTTCGCGGCCGAGCCGTCCGGCGGCGCCGCCGCTTCGGTCGTGGCCGCCTCGGTCCCCGACGTGGCCGCCACCAACACGGCCAAGCTCGTGGAGCGCCACGTGGAGGAGCGCACCGGGCCCAAGCTCGACGAGGCGGCGGTGGTCGTCTCGGGGGGCCGCGGCCTGGGCGAGGCGGCCAACTACGCGCTGATCGAGGAGCTGGCCAAGCTGCTCCACGGCGCCGCCGGCGCCAGCCGCGCCATCGTCGACGCCGGTTGGGTGCCTTACTCGCACCAGGTCGGTCAGACGGGCAAGACCGTGAAGCCGACCGTGTACATGGCCTGCGGGATCTCCGGGGCGACCCAGCACCTGGTGGGGATGAAGGGCTCCAAGAACATCATCGCCATCAACAAGGACGCCGAGGCCCCCATCTTCTCGGTGGCCGACCTCGGGATCGTGGGCGACGTGCACAAGGTGCTCCCGGCCCTGATCGAGGCGCTCAAGGCCAAGGGCTGACACGGTGGCCGGCCCCTCCGCCGGCCACCCCGATTGGGCAACCGGCGTCTGCGCTGACAGAGTGTGAGACGTTGAGCCGGCTGTGCCGGGGCCACACCGTGCTCACGCCTGGTGCGCGTGCGGAGCGTGCGACCGGCGGTACATTCGGCGCACCCGTCTGAACGCCGCCGATGCTCTTTCCCACGATCGACTTCGCTCTCTTCTTCGCCGTCGCGTACACGGTGAACTGGCTGCTCAACCCCTACGCGCGTTGGTGGAAGCTCTCCATGATCGGGCTGAGCTACGTGTTCTACGGCTGGGTCGGGTGGAGCTACTGCCTGTTGTTGCTCGCCACGACACTGGTGTCGTTCGGCGGCGGGGCCTGGGTCTCGGCCACGCGCAACGACCGCGGTCGGCGGGTCGCCATGGCGGTCTCGGTCGCCGCGCTGCTCGGGATCCTCGGCTGGTTCAAGTACTACGGCTTCGTCTCGGTCAACGTGGACAACGTCTCCCATGCCGTCGGGCTGGGCCGGGCGGTCCCCCTGCTGCAGGTGGCGCTGCCCATCGCGATCTCGTTCTTCACCTTCATGGCCATCAGCTACGTCGTCGACGTCTACCGCCGCGAGCTCGAGACGGCCAAGCCGCTCGACTTCGCGCTCTATCTCTCGTTCTTCCCTCACCTCCTGGCCGGACCGATCGTGCGGGGGAGCGAGCTGCTGCCCCAGATCCGCCGGCGCCGCGATCCGAACGCGGTCGACTACTCGCGTGCCTTCTGGCTGATCCTGGCCGGACTCTTCAAGAAGGTCGTGATCTCCTCCTATGTCTCGAGCGCGATCGTGACACCCGTTTTCACGTCCCCCAGCCAGCACTCCGCACCCGAGGCCATCTTCGCTGCATGGGGGTACGCCGTGCAGATCTATTGCGACTTCAGCGGGTACACCGACATCGCTATCGGCCTCGCGCTTCTGCTCGGCATCCGCTTCCCTCAGAACTTCGACGCCCCGTACACCGCGCGCAACCTGCAGGACTTCTGGCGGCGTTGGCACATGACGCTCTCGCGCTGGCTGCGGGACTACCTCTACATCCCGCTGGGTGGCAGCGCGGGCACCCAAGGCCAGACCGTGCGCAACATCATGATCACCATGGTGCTCGGCGGCCTCTGGCACGGCGCAGCCTGGACGTTCGTGATCTGGGGCGCGCTCATGGGGCTCGGTCAGAGCTTCGGGCACCTGCGCCGCACCAGCCGCGTGCACCGGGGTCTGCCGGCGGTGGCCGAGGGCCCGGTGCGCATCTGGGTGCAGCGATTCCTGACCTTCCAGTTCGTCTGCCTGGGCTGGGTGTTCTTCAACGCCTCGGGCACCTCGCAGGCCTTCGCCGTGCTCGGCAGGGTGATGAGCGGGTGGGGCCTGGCGTCCCCGCTCGTCACACCCTTGCTGGTCGTCACGGTCCTGGGCACCATCGCCTCCCAGTTCGTGCCGCCGCTGAGCGTGGGCCGCCTGCAGGCGGCCTTCTCCCGGCAGCGGACCGCCGTGCAGGTCGGCTTGCTCGGCTTCGCCCTGCTCGGCGTCACCACCTTCGGTCCCGTCGGCGTCGCGCCCTTCATCTACTACCGCTTCTGATGACGGACGCCCGCACACCGCCCCACCACGTGCAGTGGGAGTCGACGTTGGAGTGGCAGTCGCACCAGCACGCCGAGCTGGCGCCACCTGAAGACGGCCGGGTACGGGTCCCGTGGACCCGCGCCCTCGCCCTCGCGCTCGGTGCCTTCGCCGTGTGGTTCCTCCTGTTCGCTCCGACGCTGCAGCACAACGCCCAGGTGTCGCCGGTCGGCACCCGCCGCACCGTGAGCCTCGACGTGGTGGGCCCGGTGGCGGCGCTCAGCCGGGCGCTAGGCCTCTCGCACATCGTGTCGGTGACGGGCCGGGGCAACGGCCTCTCCACCGGATCGGTGGGTCTCACATCGTCGGGGCCGCGGCCGGTGGTGCCGCGGCGCGGTGCGGGGGCCGGTGCCAAACCGGGGCACGGCGGGGGCCCCCCGCCGCCGACGACGGTGCCGCCGAACCCGAAGCTCCCCACCGCGGCCAACCCGCTGCGGGTGCTGATCGTGGGCGACTCCATCGGGCTCGACATGGGTGGGCCGCTGCAGTCGGACCTGGCGGGCACCGGCATCGTCAACGCCGCGCTCGACGCCCGGGAGAGCACGGGGCTGACCAGGCCCGACTACTTCAACTGGCCGGCGGAGCTGACGGCGGACCTCAAGTCGACCCAGCCCCAGGTCGTCGTCGTGATGATCGGCGCCAACGACGCCCAGGATTTCCTCGGGCCGCCCGACGTGCCCTACACCTCGTCCCAGTGGAACACGCTCTACGCCCAGCGGGTGGCGCAGTTCATGCAGATCGCCGAGAGCGGGGGCGCGCTCGTGGTGTGGGTGGGCATGCCGCCCATGCAGAACCCGGGCCTCAGCGCCCAGATGTCCGACGTCAACGCCGTCGTGCAGCAGCAGGCGGTGCGGGCGCACCCGCCCGTGACCTACGTCGGGACGGACAAGTCGCTCGGGACGGCCCAGGGTGGGTACACCGCGTTCGTGACCAACGCCGCCGGGCAGATCGTCAACGTCCGGGCGCCCGACGGCACCCACCTCACGACGGGCGGGGGACAGGTCGCCGCCCAGCAGGTGATCAACGAGCTGCAGACGCTGGGCTACCACATCTAGAACGGGTGGGCTCCGGTGGCCGCCCGTCGCTACGTGGGTGGCGCGCCCTCCAGTTGAACGTCATTGGACCGGGCAGGCGACGCGAGCGCCCCGGTCCCGACCCGACCCGGCCGGACGTAGGCGAGCCAGACGACGCCGGCCGCCAGCACCACGACGCCGAGCGTCCAGGCCAGCGCGGTCGTGCCGACGCCGACGTACTTGAGGCCGGAGGCGAAGATCACGAAGGTGATGACCGGCCGCAGGAGACGGTCGGGCGCACGGGAGGAGATGAGCGAGCCGACCAGCACGGCGGGCACGCTGCCGACGACGATGGAGGTGGTCACGGCGAAGGAGACGTGCCCGAAGGCGAGCGCGCCGAGCGCGGCGGCCAGCGTGAGCGGCACGGCCTGGGTCAGGTCCGTGCCGACGAGCTGGTTGGCGCCGAGGACCGGGTAGAGGAAGAGCAGGAGCACGATCATGAGGGAGCCCGACCCGACCGAGGTCATCCCGACGACGAAGCCACCGACCACCCCGATGGCCACGGTCGGCAGCGGGCGGACGACCAGCTCGCTGATCAGCCCCTGGCGGCGGTGGCCCGAGCGCCGGTCGAGCCCGTAGCGCAGGATCATGGCGCCTGCGCCGATCAGCAGGGCAGCGCCGAGGATGATCTGCACGTTGTCCTCGGCTCCCTTCGAGTTGCCCATGAGGTGGAGGGCGTAGGCGCCGAAGAGGGCGGCCGGGACCGAGCCCAGGACCATCCAGCCGACCAGCGAGTAATTGACCGTCTTCTTGGCCATGTGGACGGCGGCACCCACCGGCCGCATCAGCACCGCGGCCACCAGGTCGCTCGAGATCGCCGTGGAAGGCTTGACGCCGAAGAGGAGGATGAGCATCGGGGTCATCAGCGCGCCGCCGCCTGCCCCGGTCATGCCGACGAGGAAGCCCACGATGGCGCTCCCGATCACGATGTAGGGATCAAGCGTCACGGACGTCCCCCTTGCCGGCTGCGGCGGCCTCTGGCTGGAGTTCGAGAGATCATAGGGGTTTAATATTACCTATGGATTTAGTGGTGAATCAACCGCCCAGCTCCCCGGGCCACGGCGGGAGGTCGGATCCACCGGGGTGCCGGGGCCGTCAGACGAGCGGCCAGGGATACGGCGGCCAGTCGCCGTCGTCGACCAGCTCGGGCAGGGCCCGCAGGCTGAGGAGCCAGGCGACCCGGTCGAGGGTGGCCGCCATCTCGTCGGGCTCGAGCAGCTCGCACAGCGCCGCCGGCGGGCCGTCGTGGGCCAGCCGGGCCAGGCCCTCCTGCACCGCGGCCTCGAGCGGCGTCCCGCCGAAGTCCCAGATGACGGTGCGCAGCTTGTCGTGGCGGTTGAAGCAGAGCCCGTTGTCGATGGCCCACAGCCGCGCCTCGGCCAGCAGGACATGGCCGCTCTTGCGATCGGCGTTGTTGGCGACGACGTCGAATGCGCACAGGCGCATGAGCGGGGTGTGCCACTTGGGGTCGTCACGCAGTGTGAAGTAGTGCGAGGTGCCGTCCTCGTGGACGAAGCGCTGTACGGAGCCCGGGCCGAACGGCCCCTCGTGACGGAGCACGGTCTCGGGGACCAGCCCCCAGCCGAGGTGCTCGGACAGCACGTACGCGGCGACCTCGCGGCGGAACAGACCACCTGGGAAGTCCCACAGGGGCCGCTCGCCCTTCGAAGGCTTGTAGACGGCGAGGAGCTCCTCCTCCCCGAGCCGGCAGGTGACGAGCAGCGTCGCGTTCGAGCTTCCGGCGATGCGGCCGTGCACCTCCATCTCACCGTCGGTCAGGACGCGTGCGACTGTGGCGTCGGACACCGAGGTCAGGCCACCGGCGGCCGGTGCCCGTTGGTGCGGGGGCAGTTGTGCCCCGCGGGGTCCAGCGGCAGTGCGCACAACGGGCACGGTGGGCGTCCCGACTCCACCAGGCGCGTGGCGTGGATGGCGAAGGCGGCCGCCTGTTCGCGTGAGAGGGCGACACGCAACACGTGCCCGCTGTCGGCCATCTCGTCGTCCTCGTCCTCCTCGTCGTCGACGCCCAGCTCCTCGAGGACCACGATGATGCGGTCGAGCTCCTCGTCGTAGGAGACGCCGATGGTCCCGACGACCCACTCGAACTCCTCGGTCCCGTCGAACCCCATGTCCTCGGGCAGGTGTCCCGGGCGACCCAGCTCCTTGACGATGCGGCCGAGATAGCCGGCCAGCACCGCCACCTGCTGCTTCTCGACCTTGACCGTCGTCTCGGTGAGGCCCTGGCGGCAGTAGAAAAGAAAGAGGCGCTGCCCCACGTCGCCGATGACGCCGACCGTGCAGTGGTCGGGCGCGTCGAAGTCGAAGTCGTCGCTCATCGGAGCCGCCCCGGCCTCACGACGGTGCCAGCTCCTCCAGCGATCCCGTCGAGTTGACGCACAGCACGACCGGCCCGCCCGCGGTGAACAGCAGGGCCGAGATTGAGCAGGGCGACACCACGAGGCGCTGCATCAGGTCGAGGGGCACCCCGGCGGCGGCGGCCACGATGGCTTTGATGGGGTCGGCGTGCGAGACGGCGACGATCGTCTCGCCCGGGTGCTCCGCCACCAGGCCGAGCACGGCGTCCATCGACCGCACCGACATCTCGGCGAAGGACTCGCCGTCCGGGAAGCGGAACCCGCCGGGCCAGCGCTGCACCGTGGGCCACTCCCGGGCACGGTAGAGGCGGGCCAGCGGCTGCTCCGTCCAGTCGCCCACGTCGACCTCGACGAGACCCGGCACGGTGCGCACCCGCAGGCCGAGCGCCCGGGCGATCGGTGCCGCGGTCTCGCGGGCCCGCTCCAGCGGCGACGCGTAGACGGCGCTCGGGGCCTTGGGCAGCGCCGCGATCCGCTCCGCCGTCACTGCGGCCTGCCCCTGCCCCTTCTCGGAGAGGTGCAGGCCGGCGGCCCGCCCCGGCAGCCTCTTGCCCGTCGTGGGCGTGGTGCCGTGGCGCACGAGGAGGACGACGGTCGCCGGGGGAGCCTTCCGGCTGCGACGGGACGGGGGTCGGGTCGAGGCGGATCGGGCTGACGGGGGCACGGGAGCCCATCGTAGGCTCTGCGCCGTGGCGTCCGACCGTGGGGAGCGGGACTCCGTGGCCCTGGTCCAGCGGGAGGTGGCCGCCTGCCGGCGCTGCCCGCGTCTGGTCAGCTGGCGCGAGGAGGTGGCGCGCACGGGCCGCGCCGCGTATGCGGGCCAGGTCTACTGGGGGCGTGGCGTCCCGGGGTTCGGCGACCCACGGGCCGCCTTGGTCATCGTCGGCCTGGCGCCCGCTGCGCACGGCGCCAACCGGACGGGCCGGATGTTCACCGGGGACCGGTCGGGTGACTGGCTGTTCGCCGCCCTCCACCGGGCCGGCTTCGCGTCCCAGCCCACCAGCACCGCGCGCGACGACGGCCTCGCGCTCTGCGGCGCCTACATCACGGCGGCGGTGCACTGCGCGCCGCCCGCCAACAAGCCCGAGCCCGCGGAACGGGCGGCGTGCGCGTCCTACCTGGCCCGCGAGCTGTCGCTGCTGCGCGACAAGGCCGTCGTGGTGGCGCTGGGACAGCTGGCCTGGCAGGCCGTGGCGGCGCTGGAGGACCTGCGCCCGCGGCCGGCGTTCGGCCACCTGGCCGAGTGCGCCCTGCCGGACGGGGCGGTGCTGCTCGGCTCGTACCACCCGAGCCAGCAGAACACGTTCACCGGCAAGCTGACCGTGCCGATGTTCGACGCGGTCTTCGGCCGGGCGCGCCGCCTGATCGCGTCCGCGGCTCCCGGCGCACGTTCGGCACGGGGTGCAGGGTAGGCGCGCCCGCGGCACCGGCTACCGTCTCGGCGACACCGGGGAGGATGCAGTGCGCGAGGCCGACGACGTAACGCCGTGCGAGGCGGCCGACATCGAGAGTTGGGACGGCACGGCCGACGTCGTCGTCGTCGGCTTCGGGGCGGCGGGCTCGGCCGCCGCCTTCAGTGCGGCCGAGGCCGGGGCCGACGTGCTCGTCACCGAGCGGACCGGTGGGCCCGGAGGGGCGGCCGCGCTGGCCGAAGGGATCGTCTACCTCGGCGGGGGGACCCCTATCCAGACGGCGTGCGGGTTCGACGACAGCCCCGACGACATGTACCGCTACATGATGGCGGCCTGCGGCCCGGACCCCGACGAGGCCAAGATCGCCCGCTACTGCGCGGAGAGCCTCGGCCATTTCGACTGGCTGGTGGCCCGCGGGGTCCCGTTCGACCCGACCTTCTGCGCGGACACCTCCATGGCGCCGACGGGCACCGAGGGCCTCGTGTACTCGGGGGGTGAGGACGCGTACCCGTTCAACGGGATCGCCCGGCCCGCGCCACGCGGCCATTTGGCCAAGACCAAACGCGCGACGGGGTGGCTGCTGATGCAGCACCTGGCGGCCGCCGCCATCGGCGCCGGCGCGGCCGTCTCGGCGGACACCCGCATCGACCGGCTCGTCGTCGACGGGGGGCGGGTCGTGGGTGTGCAGGGACAGCGCTTCGGCGAGTCGGTCTCGTTCCGGGCCCGCCGCGGCGTGGTGCTCACCGCCGGCGGCTTCATCTTCAACGACGAGATGCTGCGGCGCCACTGCCCGCCGCTCGTGCGCGGCACGTTCAAGGTGGGCACCGAGGGCGACGACGGGCGGGGCATCCGCATGGCCCAGGCCCTCGGCGCCGCGGTGCGCAACATGTACGCCGGCGAGGTGTCGCTGCCGATCACACCGCCCCGGACCCTGATTCACGGCATCCTCGTCAACGGCAAGGGGCAGCGCTTCATCAACGAGGACACCTACATGGGCCGGGTCGGCCAGTCCGCGCTCTACGAGCAGGAGGGCGAGGTCTACCTCGTCGTCGACGAGGACTCCTACGAGGTGAACTGGATGGGGCTCGCCGCCACCTGGGTGTGCGAGACGGCCGCCCAGCTCGAGTCCGAGATGGGCCTGCCCGCCGGCTCGCTGCAGTCCACCCTCGACCTCTACAACCGGCATGCCGCGGCCGGCGAGGACCCGATGTTCCACAAGGGCGCCGCGTGGGTCCGACCCCTCGTGCCGCCGATCGGCGCCATCGACCTGCGCATCGGGCCGGCGCCCTACGCGCCCTTCACCCTCGGTGGTCTCGAGACCACGGTCGAGGGGGAGGTCCTCGACGTGACGGGTGGCTCCGTCGGCGGTCTCTTCGCCGCGGGTCGTACCACGGCCGGGGTGTGCTCGTTCGGCTACGCCAGCGGGCTCTCCATCGGGGACAGCACGCTGTTCGGTCGCTTCGCCGGGGCGAGCGCGGCGGCGTCGCCGGCCTGATCGGGCATTCTGGAGCGGTGTCCGAGCCCGTCGATCCCGGCGCGTCCGGTGGCGCGGTGTGGGCGTCTCCCGCCGTGCGCCGGCCGCCTCACTCGCGCAGCGCCGCGTACTCGATCACCCTCGTCATGACGGCGTCGTCGGACTTGGCGACCGAGCCGCAGTCGAAGGGTGGCTGCGGGTCGTACTCGATCATCAGCTGCGCCGCCCGGGCGGCGGTGTCGTCGACGAGGAGCTCGGTCAGGCGGAGCGCCATGTCGATCCCGCTCGAGACACCCGCCGCCGTGATGATGCGCTGATCGAGGTGCTCCACCACACGCTGCGCAGTGGGCTCGGCGCCGTGCGCGGCGAGCTCGCCGTAGCAGGCCCAGTGCGTGGTGGCGGTCAGGTCCTTCAACAGCCCCGCTGCGCCGAGGACGAGCGAGCCCGTGCACACCGACGTGGTGTAGCGGGTGCCGGCGTGGGCCTGGCGCACCCAGTTGAGGACACGCTCGTCGCGCTGGAGGGCGCGCGTCCCGACACCGCCGGGGAAGACGACGACGTCCGGCGCCGGTACCTCGTCGAAGGCGGCGTCGACGAGGAGGCCGAGCATGCCGTTCTCACTCCGCACCTCGCCGCGGGCATGGCCCACGAACGTGATGTCGAAGGTGGGGATGCGCTGGAGGACCTCGTAGGGCCCGACGGCGTCGAGCGCCGTGAACTTGTCGAAGAGCGGCACGGCGATCAGCAGGCGGTCGGTCATGCAGGGGTCCTCTCGGTGGCCGCGGGGTGGTCGGCGGGGGCGGTGCGGAAGCGCCGCCGGTAGGCGTCGGGGGACACGCCGAGGTGGCGCTGGACGACGCGACGCAGCGTCTCCGCGCTGCCGAGCCCGCAGCGGGCCGCCACGACGTCGAGCGTGTCGGCCGTCGTCTCGAGCTCGCGGCGGGCCGCTTCGAGCCGGGTGCGCTCGACGAAGCGACTCGGGGTCTCGCCGACCTCCGCCGTGAAGACCCGGGTGAAGTGGCGGACGCTCATGGCGGCGGCCGCCGCCAGGGCGACGACGCGGTGATCCCCGTCCGGAGCGGCCTCGACCAGGCCCTGCACGGCGCGGACCGTCGAGCGCTCGGCCCGGGGGACCCAGACCGGCGAGGCGAACTGGGTCTGGCCGCCGGGCCGGTGCAGGAACATCACCAGCCATCGGGCCACCGTCTGGGCGACGTCGACCCCGAGGTCCTCCTCGACGAGTGCCAGCGAGAGGTCGATGCCCGCAGTGACCCCGGCGCTCGACCAGTACTTGCCGTCGCGGACGTAGATCGGGTCGGGGTCGACGGTGAGGCCGGGGTAGGCCTCGCGCAGCTCGCGGGCGCGGGCCCAGTGGGTCGTGACGCGCCGCCCCTCGAGCAGCCCGGCTGACGCGCCGAGGAAGGCGCCCGAGCACACGGTGGCCACCCGGCGGCAGCGGGGCGCGGCCGCCGCGATCCAGGTCACGAGCGTCGCGTCCTCGGCGGCGGCGTCGGCACCCGGGCCGCCGGACAGCACCAGCGTGTCGATCTGCGCGGTGCCCTCGGGCAGGGGGCGCGTGCCCAGCTCGAGCCCGCTCTCGGCGCGCACCGGGCCACCGCCCACCGAGACGATGGAGACCCGATACCCGCCGGCCCGACCCAGGGCCCCGGCGGCCCGGCCGGCCCCGGCGAAGACCTCGTGCGGGCCCACCGCGTCCAGCGGCTGCAGCCCGTCGAAGACGACGATGACCACGTGGCGCTCCCTCATGCGCCCACTCTGAGGGCCGGGCCTCTTGGCGTCAATGACATGGTTCCCACAGATTCGGCCAAAGGGGCTCAGCCCCAGGCCGGCGGGAGGCCGAGGCCCGCCGGGCCGGCCTCAGGTCGGACGCGCCCGGCGGGTGCCCCGGGCGCGCACCCAGGCCAGCACGTCGCCCGACTCGCCGCCTCGGCGCACGGCCCCGGTGAAGATGTCCTCCCGGTCGGTCGAGACCTCCCGCCTCACCTCGGCGTGGAGCACGTCGCCGAGGGCCGCCGGGCGCAGGTACTCGACGAGGACCGAGGAGATGATGCCGGAGTGGTCGGCGTCGTTCGCCGCCGCGGCGACCGCCGCCCCGGCCACGGCGTAGAACGCGGCGCCGTGCACGGTGCCGTGCGGGTTGGCGTGCCGGAAGTCGGTGGGGAGGACGGCCACGGTGCGGCCCGGGCCACGACGTGTCACCTCGATGCCGAGCAGGGCCGCGAACGCGTCGGTCCGGGGCCCGCCCGGCTGATCGCTCAGGGTGCCGGGGCCGAGGCGGGCAGGCGGCCCGGCATCGGCACGGCCGTGGCCGGCCAGCGCTTGCGGCTGACCCGGCTGAGCTTGTTGAGAAGGGCGACCGCGCCGGGGTCGTCCTCGATGGGCCGGGTCTCGATCACGCCGGCGGCCTCGAGATCGGCGAACAGCTCCTCGCCCTTCTCGGTGCGCACGAGGGTGAGCGTCCAGTCGCCGAAGGCGCCGATGCCGCCCGTCGAGATGTCGGCGTGCTCGGCGGCGAAGTCGGGGCAGCTCGTGCACCCCTCCCGGGTCCAGGCGTGCGCCTCCTTCAGCGGCACCTCGTGGTACGTGCCGTCCTTCATCCACACCTGGAAGACGCCCTTGATGTTCATCTTGACGATGTCGGCCCGGTCCAGGCCGTACCTCGCCTCGAAGAGCTCGCCGAAGATGGCGTCGTCGAAGGTCTTCGAGCACAGGAGCCCGATGGAGAGGGCGAAGCGCCGTGCGATCTTCCCCGCCTTGCGCGCCTGCATCACGGGTGGCGCCGAGGCCTGGCACCCCATGCCCACGAGGGCGATGCGCTCCGCGCCGGCCTCGATGGCCTCGGGGTAGGCGAGGGGGTTGGCCGAGTAGGTGTAGCGGGAGCCCGCCGTGGCGAGCACGTCGGCCCGGGTGCGGGCGACCCGCGGCACCGCCTTCCAGGTGGAACCGTCCCCCTCGAGCCCCGAGACCAGCGCGGCGTCGATCACGTCGTTCTCGAGGGCCCAGATGAGGAGCGCCGAGACCAGCCCGCCGTCCTGCCCGGTGCCCGCGACGTCGGCGTCGCTCGCGCGGGCCAGCACGGTGCGGCGGGCGATGCCCGCGACCTCGTCGTCGGTCCGGGGCCGGCCGAAGAGGTACTGCTCGATCTCGGGCTCCCAGGTGCGGAAGCGCGGGCAGGCCCGCGTGCAGAGGGTGCAGCCCTTCTGGCCGTGCGTGCAGTTGTCGGGACCGCCGTCCGCGTCCACGTGGAACGGCTTGTAGACACCCTCCGAGTCGTCGTACCCCAGCACGTCGTAGGGGCAGGCGATCACGCAGGCCGAGCACCCCGTGCAGAGCCCGGAAGTGACGACCTCGGTGAACAGCTCGGCCCATTGCGGCTTCTCGGGTGGCATTGGCCCACCATATTCGGCCGGGCACGGACGGTCGGATACCGTCGGCGGGTGCCCGAGATCCTCGAAGTCGAGCGCTACCGCGCCTTCTCGGAGCGGGCGTTGGGGCGCGCCATCGCGAAGGTGTGGATGGTGGACTCCCGCTACGGCCGGGGCGGCACCACCACGCCGCGGCTGCGGGCGGCGCTGGCCGGGCGCTCCTTCACGGAGGCCCGGCGCCGCGGGAAGCTCATGCTGCTCGACAGCTCCGGGGGCCCGACATTGGGCTTGCGTTTCGGGATGACGGGCGGGATCGTGGTCGACGGCCATCAGGCGCTGGACCGGCTGCGCTACGGACCGGGCGTCTTCGACGAGAAATGGGTGCGCGCCCGCATCTCGTTCGCCGACGGAGGCCACCTCCTGTTGCACGACCCCCGCCGCTTCGGGTCGCTCGAGCTCGCGCCCGACGAGGGGCGTCTGGGGCCCGACGCCCTGACCGCCTCGCTGGCCGACCTGCGTGGCGCGCTGGCCGACGGGAGGGCGGGCGGCGGCTCGGTCGCCCCGCTCAAGGCGCGGCTCATGGACCAGGAGCGCCTGGCGGGTGTCGGGAACCTGTTGGCCGACGAGATCCTCTGGCGCGCCGGCCTGGCCCCGGGCCGGCGCAGGCCGCTCGCCGACGACGAGCTGCGCCGCCTGCACAAGGCGCTGCGGGCGACGTTGCGCCAGCTGGCCCGGCGGGGCGGCTCGCACACGGGAGACCTCATGGAGGAGCGCCACGCCGAGGGCCGCTGCCCGCTCGACGGCGCCGAGCTGCGCCGCGAGGTGGTGAGCGGCCGGACGACGTACTGGTGTCCGGTGCACCAGCACTGAACCCACACCGCCTCAGCTGGTCAGCGGTGGGAGCGCCTTGGCGATCAGGTCCACGCCGAAGACGAGGAAGAGGACGGCCATGACCGCCGCGTTGTGCGCCCACAGCCAGGCCTTGGCGGCCTCCAGCGTCGTCCTCGCCCGCTCACCCCCGACGAGCGCGTACAGGACCGGCCCGGCGATCGTCAGGCTCCCGACGATGACGAACACGGCGATGGCGACGACGGCGTCCGAGGTCGAGAGCCCGAGCTGGGCCAGTCCCGCCGCTGCGCCCGCGGTGAGGATGAGGTTCTTGGGGTTCACGCCGGCCAGCACCACACCCAGCCCGAAGGCCTTGCCCGGCGAGAGGGTGTCCACGGCCCCCGCCCACTTGGGCAGCGCCGGCTCCTCCCCTGCCGCCGGGCGCTTGCGCCAGTTGCGGCGGGCCAACCCGAGCAGGGCCACGCCGAGGACGATCTTGCCCCACGACACCGAGTCGGCCGCCGTGCTGCTCGTCGCCACGTTGCCGTCGTGCGAGAGCACGTAGACGATGGTGCTCACGGCGGCGAGCGCCAGGACCCACCCCACCAGGAAGGCGGGGCCGTTGACCTTCGCCCGCCCCGAGAACAGCATCAGGATCACCGCGATGATCGGCACGGGGCTGATGGCCACGCCGATGGCGAACGTCAAGACCGCGCTGATCCCCTGTCCCATGAGTCCTTTCGTTGGCCGTCACTCGTCCCTCCCGCCAGGGCCTCCCCGAGCTATAGCCGGTGTGCGCAGCTCAACCCGCCGCCGCCTCCTCGAGCACCTTGGCGGCGTGGCCGTCGGCCTTCACGTGGTACCAGGCCCGCTGCACCTTGCCGTTCGGCCCCACGAGGAAGGTCGAGCGGATGGTGCCCACGGTCTTCTTGCCGTACATCGTCTTCTCGCCCCAGGCGCCGTACTTCTCCATCACCTTCTTGTCGGCATCGGTGAGGAGGGGGAACTTGAGCTTGTACTTGCTGCGGAACTTCACGTGCTTCTCGGCCTTGTCGGGGGAGATCCCCAGCACGGCGACGCCGGCCTTGTCGAAAGCCCGAAGGTTGTCGTTGAATTGACAGGCCTCCTTGGTGCAGCCGGGCGTGTCGTCCGCCGGGTAGAAGTAGACGATCACCCGCTGGCCCTTGAAATCCGAGAGCCTGACCGGCTTGCCGTCCTGGTCAGGCAGGGTGAACGCGGGGGCGGTGGCACCTGCCTCGAGTTTGCCCATTGTCGGCTCTCCCTTCGGTCGTCGGTCCGGGACGGCTCACTCTGGCACATGACGACGCGTCAGAACCGTCCTGGGCTGGTACAATAGGCGTGCGACCACCGGCGGGGGCTGGTGAGTCGGGGCCGATTCTCACTCCTCTGGTAGGCGCACGGTCCCGCCGCCCAACAGAGAGAGCGGGTTGATGACCGTCGAAGCTTTGGCCGGCGCGCACGCCGGAACCCCCGGGAACGGGAACGTCCCCGTCTCCGGGGACGACACCTACGAGACCGCCCGGACCTTCGAGTCCCTGGGGGTCTCACCAGAACTGACTCGAGCGCTGGCCGATGAGGGAATCGTCAGCGCTTTTCCAATTCAGGCCCTCACCGTGGCCGACGCCCTGGCCGGCCGTGACGTGTGCGGGAAGGCCAAGACCGGCTCGGGCAAGACCCTCGCCTTCGGCGTGCCGCTCCTGCAGCGGGCCAAGGCCACCCGCGACGCTCAGGGCCCCCGCTCCGCCCCACGCCCCGCCCGCCCCCTCGCCCTCGTCCTGCTCCCGACCAGGGAGCTGGCGGTGCAGGTGCACGACGTCCTCGCCCCCCTGGCCAAGCAGCTCGGGCTGCGGGCCGTCGCCGTCTACGGCGGGGCCGACATCGACCGCCAGGTGTCCAAGCTCCGCAAGGGGGTCGACCTCGTGATCGCCACCCCGGGCCGCCTCATCGACCTCGGGGACCGGGGCGAGGTCGCGGTCGACGAGCTCGAGACGCTCGTGCTCGACGAGGCCGACCGCATGGCCGACATGGGCTTCATGCCGCAGGTCGAGTGGGTGCTGCGCCGTCTCGACCAGCCCCACCAGACATTGCTCTTCTCGGCCACCCTCGACGGCGCCGTCGACCGCCTGGTCAAGCGCTACCTGTCCGACCCGGTCTTCCACGAGGTGGCGTCCTCCACCCAGACGGTCACGCTGATGGAGCACCGCTTCCTCCAGGTGCACCAGATGGACAAGGTCAAGGTCGCCGCCGCCATCTGCCGGAGCCAGGAGAAGTCGCTGCTCTTCGTCCGCACCAAGCGCGGCGCCGACCGGTTGGTGGAGAACCTGACCAAGGAGGGCGTCCACGCGGCCGCCATCCACGGCGACCTGCGCCAGGCGAACCGCGAGCGGGCGCTGGCGGACTTCTCGAACGGCAGCCTCGGCGTCCTCGTGGCCACCGACGTGGCCGCCCGGGGCCTCCACATCGAGGCCGTCGACGGCGTGATCCACTACGACCCTCCGGAGGACCACAAGGCGTATCTGCACCGCTCGGGCCGGACCGCCCGGGCCGGCCGGGCGGGCGTGGTGGTGAGCCTGGCCCTGTGGAACCAGCTGGTCGAGATGGAGGTGATCCAGCGCCGCCTGGGCCTCCGCATCCCCATCGTCGAGATGTTCTCGAACGACCCGCGGCTGGCCGATCTCGCGGCTTGGACGCCCCGAGCGGAGGAGAGCGTCCTCTGAGCGACGTCGTTCCCGTCCCACCCTGGTCGCCCGAGGACGGGGTACGCCGGGTCCTGGTCGTGACGGCCCACCCCGACGACGTCGACTTCGGTTCCGCCGGCACGGTCGCCGCCTTCACCGCGGCGGGCGTGGAGGTGACCTACTGCATCGTCACCAACGGCGACGCCGGGGGATCGGACCGCGCGCGGTCCCGGGCCGACATGGCGGCGCTCCGCCAGGACGAACAGCGTGCCGCCGCCGCGGTGGTCGGGGTGAGCGAGGTCCACTTCCTCGGCCATCCCGACGGCATGGTGCAGGCCTCCCTGGAGCTCCGCCGTGACATCTCCCGTGTGATCCGGCAGGTCAAGCCCGAGCGCGTGCTCACCCAGTCGCCCGAGCGCAACTGGGACTTCATCTTCGCCAGCCATCCCGACCACCTGGCAGCCGGCGAGGCCGCGGTCTGCGCGGTGTACCCCGACGCCCGCAACCCATTCGCCCACCCCGAGCTGCTCGCCGACGAGGGGCTCGAGCCCTGGAGCGTCTCGGAGCTGTGGATCATGGCCCCCGGCATGCGGGGAGCCGGGATCGCGGTGGACACGACGTCCACGGTGGAGCGCAAGGTGGCGGCGCTGATGTGCCACAAGAGCCAGATCGGCGACCCGGACGGCGTGGCCCAGAGGGTCCGCACGATGGCGCGGGCGCAGGGCGACCTCGCCGGGTTGTCCGGGGGCTCGTCGGCCGAACTGTTCCAGGTCACCCGGATCCCCTGAGGCTGCACGTGGGCGCCGGCGATCCCTGGGTGGTGGTGCAGCACGTGGCCTTCGAGGGCCCTGGCTCCGTGGCGCGGGCCATCACCGACTCGGGTGCCGCGCTGCGCCTTCTCCGCATCGACGAGGGCGACACCGTTCCCCCCGCCGAGGCCGTGGCCGACATGGCCGGGCTCGTCGTGATGGGAGGGCCCATGGCCGTCCACGACGAGCTCCCGTGGCTCGGCGACGAGCGCGCGCTGTTGCGCGCCGCGGTCGCGGCCCGGCTCCCCGTCCTCGGAGTGTGCCTCGGTGCGCAGCAGCTCGCCGCCGCACTGGGTGCCGAGGTGAGCGCGGGCCCCGTTCCCGAGTGCGGCGTGGGCGAGGTGCACCTGACCGCCGACGCCATCGTCGACCCCGTGTTCGGCCCGGCCCCCACGCCGCTCCCGTGCGTGCACTGGCACGGGGACACGTTCACCTTGCCCGAGGGTGCCGTCCGCCTGGCGGGCAACGACGCCTACGAGAACCAGGCCTTCCGTGTGGGCGAGCGCGCCTATGGCCTGCAGTTCCACGTGGAGGTCACGGCCAGCCTGGTCGCCCACTGGGGGCCGCACCTGCCGGCCGGTGTGTACGTGCGGGCCTCCGACGTGGCCCACGTCAGCCGGGCGGGCGAGGGCATCGTGCGCCGATTCGTCGCCTTGGGTGACGCGACGCGGCCGTCGGCGGCTGACGCCCGGCCCCGCGGCTAGGCCGCCATCTGGCGCAGGACGTACTGGAGGATCCCGCCGTGGCGGTAGTACTCGGCCTCCATCGGGGTGTCGATGCGGACCATGACCCGGAACTCGGTGGCCGAGCCGTCGTCCGCGGTTGCCGTCACGGACAGCTCCTTTGGCAGCTCGCCCTTGTTGAGCACGTCGAGGCCGCTGATGGAGAAGCGCTCGTGCCCGGACAGCCCGAGGCTCTCGACCGAGTCGCCCTTGTAGAACTGCAATGGCACGACGCCCATGCCGATGAGGTTCGAGCGATGGATGCGCTCGAGGCTCTGGGCGATGACCGCGCGCACACCGAGCAACGCAGTGCCCTTGGCCGCCCAGTCGCGGCTGCTCCCGGTCCCGTACTCGCGGCCCGCCAGCACGATGAGCGGCACCCCCTCGTCGGCGTACTGCATCGCCGCCTCGTAAATTGACGTCTCGCTTCCGTCGGGCAGGTGCAGCGTGACGCCTCCCTCGGTGCCGGGAGCGAGGAGGTTGCGCAGGCGCACGTTGGCGAACGTGCCGCGCATCATCACCTCGTGGTTGCCGCGCCGCGCTCCGTAGGAGTTGAAGTCCTCGCGCGGCACGCCGTGCTCGGTCAAATAGCGGCCTGCCGGTGTCGCCGGGCCGATGGAGCCGGCCGGGGAGATGTGGTCGGTGGTGACGCTGTCACCCAGCATGGCCAGCACCCTCGCGTCCACGATGTCCGTCACCGGGGTGGGCGTCATGGTCATGGTCCCGAAGAACGGGGGGTTCTTGACGTAGGTGGAGCCTTCCTGCCACGCGTACGTCTCGCCGCCGGCCACCGGGACCTTCTGCCAGTACTCGTCCCCGTCGAAGACGGCGCTGTAGCGGCTGCGGAACATGTCCGAGGTGAGCGACGCTCGAATCGTCTCGCTGACCTCGTCCATGGAGGGCCACAGGTCCGAGAGGAGGACCGGGTCGCCGTCGGCGTCGTGGCCGATCGGTTCGCTCGTCAGGTCGATGTCGATGGTGCCGGCCAGCGCATAGGCCACGACGAGCGGAGGCGAGGCGAGGTAATTCATCCGCACGTCGGGATGGATGCGCCCCTCGAAGTTCCGGTTACCCGAGAGCACCGAGACCACGGAGAGGTCGCCCTCCCTGACGGCGTCACTCACACCTTCGAGGAGCGGTCCGGAGTTCCCGATGCAGGTCGTGCACCCGTAGCCGACGAGGAAGAAGCCGAGCTGCTCGAGCGGCTCGGTGAGCCCGGCGCGGGCAAGGTAGTCGCTGACGACGCGTGACCCGGGTGCGAGCGACGTCTTCACCCACGGCTTGGCGCGCAGCCCACGCTCGACTGCCCTCTTGGCCACGAGGCCGGCGGCGACGAGGACCTGCGGGTTCGAGGTGTTGGTGCAGCTCGTGATCGCCGCGATGACCACGTCCCCGTCGGCCACCTGGTGGTGTGGTGCCACGGCCGGCTCGGTCGGCGCCGTGCGCGGCCCCCGGCCGAGGGCGACCCGGTAGGCGTCGCCGGCCGCGGCGAGGGCCACGCGGTCCTGGGGCCGGGACGGCCCGGCGAGCGACGGCTCCACGTCGCCCAGGTCGAGGCTGACGTGCTCGGAGTACACGGGCTCGTCCGCCCCGGGGTCGTGCCAGAGTCCTTGGGCCTTGGCGTAGGCCTCCACCAGGGCGAGGTGCTCCTCGTTGCGGCCGGTGAAGCGCAGGTAGTCCAGGGTCACCTGGTCGATCGGGAACATCGTGCAGGTGGCGCCGTACTCGGGGCTCATGTTGCCGATGGTGGCGCGCGTCTCGAGGGGGAGGGCAGCCACGCCGGGGCCGTAGCACTCGACGAACGCGCCGACGACGCCGTGGTCGCGCAACAGCTCGGTGACAGTCAGCACCACGTCCGTCGCGGTGATCCCGGGATGGGGTTCCCCGGAGATCCGCAGGCCGACGACCGGCGGCAGGAGCATGGAGAGGGGTTGGCCGAGCATGGCCGCCTCCGCCTCGATCCCGCCGACGCCCCACCCCAGCACGCCCAGGCCGTTCACCATGGTGGTGTGCGAGTCGGTGCCGACGAGCGTGTCGCAGAAGGCCCTCCCGTCGTCCGTGGCAAAGACCAGGCGTGACAGGAACTCCAGGTTCACCTGATGGCAGATGCCCATCCCCGGCGGGACGGCGCGGAAGCCCCGGAACGCGCCCTGGGCCCAGCGCAACAGCTGGTAACGCTCCAAATTGCGCGAGTACTCGATGGAGACGTTGGCGTCGTAGGCGGACGGGTCGCCCGACCGTTCGACGATGACCGAGTGGTCGATGACGAGCTCGACCGGGACGAGCGGGTTGACCTGTGCCGCGTTGCCGCCGAGACGCGCCAGCGCGTCCCGCATGGCGGCGAGGTCCACGACGCCGGGAACCCCGGTGAAGTCCTGCATCAGCACGCGCTCGGGCGTCAGCGCGATCTCGTGGGCGGCGTCGCCCGCCCCCTGACCGTGCCCCTCGGGGTTTTCCCCCCAGGCGGCCACGGCGACGATGTCGTCGGCAGAGACGTGGGGACCGTCCTCGTGGCGCAGCAGGTTCTCGAGGATGACCTTGATGGAGTAGGGCAGGCGCCTGATGTCGTGGCGGTCGGCGAGCGCCGGAGCCTCGATGTTGAAGATCTCGTACGTGCGCCCGCCGGCGGTCAGCTGTGTCCTGGCGCCGAAGGTGTCGGGGTGCGCGGCGGGCGGGGGGTGCGGGCTCATGCGCCCATTCTGCCGTGGCGCGGTGGCTGACGCCCAACGAGCACGCGGCGAGTCGGTCGGAGGCCGCACGGGGCGCCGTCTCGTCCGATCGACCGCCCGGCGATGCCGACACCCACGTTGACCGGCAAATTCGTAACAACTTCGTAACCCCACCTGAGCACCCGGCACGCGCGGAGGGTGCACAATCGAAAGCGTGCGCAGACGCGGAGGCGCGAGGGGTGCCGTCTGGCCCGACGGGGCGCGCCGGCGGCGCGGCCCGCGTCCGGCCTCGCTCGTCCGGCATGTCGCCACCGCCGCGTTCGCCGGAGTGCTCGTGCCCTGCGTGCTGGCCTTCGGCGCCGGCACGACACGGGCGGCCCCGGCCGGAGCGGCGCAGCAGGCGCACGTCTACCGGGACGCGGGCATGATCGGATTCGGCAGCGTCACTCTGAACGATCCCCCGTTGCCCCAGCCGCTGAATTCGCCCGTCTTCTCGGGCGCCGCCACGCCCGACGGCGGCGGCTACGTGCTCGCCAGCGCCGACGGCGGGGTGTTCGCCTTCGGCGACGCCACGTTCGAGGGCTCCGCCGGCGACCTGCCGCTCAACGGGCCCATCGTGGCCATGGCGACCACGTCCGACGCCAAGGGCTACTGGCTGGGCGCCCTCGACGGAGGCGTCTTCTCGTACGGCGACGCCCAGTTCTACGGCTCCATGGGGTCCACCCGGCTCAACCAGCCGATCGTCGGCATGGCCCCGACGCCCGACGCAAAGGGGTACTGGCTCGTCGCGGCGGACGGCGGCATCTTCTCCTACGGTGACGCCGGCTTCTACGGGAGCACCGGCAGCCTCACGCTCAACGCCCCCATCGTGGGCATGGCGCCCACCCACGACGGCAAGGGGTACTGGCTCGTGGCCGCGGACGGCGGCATCTTCCCCTACGGCGATGCCGGCTTCTTCGGCTCGGCGGGGTCCGCGAACCTCCCCGATCCCGTGGTCGGGATGGTGGCCTCGCCCGACGGCGGTGGCTACCTGCTGGCGACGGCCAACGGGGTCGTGCTGCCCTACGGCGACGCCCAGGCCCTCGGGGGCCTCACGCTGGACCCCACGGCCACCCAGATCTCGGCCATCATCGGCAACAACCACGGGACCGGGTACTGGCTGCTCGACCCGCAGGCCTGGCAGTACAGCTTCACGACGCCCACCCCCGAGCCGATGTTCCCCCAGTCGGCCGCCATCGCGGCCGCCGTCGCGTCGCAGATCGAGCCGGACCCCAGCGCGTCGCAGGGGGTCTGGTGCAACCCCTACGGCCCCTGTGAGCAGTGGTGCGCGCTGTTCGCCACCTGGGCCTGGGAACAGGCGGGCGTGCCGATCCCGCGCTACGCCTTCACGGGTGACATCTGGAGCTGGGCGGCCGCCTACGGGGCCGATCTGCCGCCGACGGCCACACCGGCAGTGGGCGACGCGGTCCTGTACGGGACCGGGCCCCAGAGCACGGCCTCCTCCGTCCATGTCGGGATCGTCACGCAGGTCTGGCCCGACGGGGCCATCATGACCGTCGGGGGCGACTCGGGCCCCGGCCGCGACGGCTACCTCTCGACCGCGCTCGACGGTCCCTTCCTCCCGGCCGACTCGAACGAGTACAACGGCGTGCCGATCTACGCCTTCGCGCAGCCGTAGGTCGTCGACTTCCGCTCGGGTCGTCCGCCGGCGGCTCCATCCGGGAGCGCTCTCCTCGCGGGTGCGCGCCGGCTCTGCTGGAATGGACGCCATGGCAGGGGTGCCTCAGACCCATTACGCCAGGGCGGACGACGGCGTCCACATCGCCTACCAGGTTTTCGGCGATGGGCTCTTCGATCTCGTCGTGATCCCGGGTTTCATCTCGCACGTCGAGCTGGCGTGGGAGGACGAGGCCATCGCCCGTTCCCTTCAGAGGCTCGGGACCTTCTCCCGGGTGATCATGTTCGACAAGCGCGGCACGGGAATGTCCGACCGGACCGAACGTCTGCCCGATACCGACCGCCGCATGCTGGACATCGAAGCCGTCATGCACGCCGCAGGCTCGGAGCGGGCGGCGCTCGTCGGGATCTCGGAAGGTGCGCCCATGGCGATCCTGTTCGCCGCCGCCCACCCCGAGAGGACGCGGGCACTGGTGCTCATCGGTGGCTATGCCCGCATCACCGCCGGGCCCGACTACCCGATCGGGCTGCCGTCCGAGCGGCTCTACGAGTTCGCGGGGTATCTCGAGTCCCGCTGGGGATCGGGTGTCGGGCTGAGCGCCTGGGCCCCGAGTGTCGCCGACGACTCCCGGGCACGGGAGTTGTTCGCCCGGATGCAGCGCCTCGCCTCGAGCCCCGGGGCGGCCATGGCGCTGCTCAGCTCGTACATGGAGATCGACGTCCGGGCGGCGCTGCCGTTGGTGCACGCCCCGACCCTGGTCCTGCACCGCACCGGGGATCGAATGGTCCCCCTGGCCCACGGGCAGTACCTGGCCGCGCACGTCGACGGTGCGCGGCTGGTGGAGATCCCGGGCACCGATCATTTCTGGTGGACCGAGCACACCGACGAGATCCTCGACGGGATCGAGGAATTCCTCACGGGTGCCCGCTCGGTGTCCGAACCGGACCGGGTGCTGGCGAGCGTGCTGTTCACCGACATCGTCGACTCCACCCGGCAGGCGGCGGGGCTCGGGGACCGAGCATGGAGTCTCCTGCTCGACCGGCACGACGCCTTGGCCGCGCGTCAGGTCGAGCGACATGGCGGTCGGCTCGTCAAGACGACCGGCGATGGGATCCTGGCCACCTTCGACGGGCCGGCGCGTTCCGTGCGCTGTGCACGCGCCATCAGCGACGGCGCTCAGGCTCTCGGCATCACGGTGCGGGCGGGCGTGCACACCGGCGAGGTGGAGCGCCGCGGCGACGACATCGCCGGGCTCGGAGTGAACATCGCGGCGCGGATAGAGGCGTTGGCCGAACCGGGCGAGGTCCTCGTCTCGCGGACCGTGACCGACCTGGTCGCCGGCTCGGGGCTCCAGTTCGAAGATCGGGGGGAGCACGACCTCAAGGGTGTGCCCGGACGGTGGCAGGTGTTCGCGGCCAGGCCCTGAGCACGGCGCGACCCGCCTGCGCGAGGTTCGGGGGCGGATGGTTGACGTAGGCTGCCGCTGGAGGTCCGACACCGTGCCCGTCTACGAATTCCGCTGCTCCACCTGCCAGGCCGTCTTCGACGAGCGCCGGCCCATGGCCGACGCCGACGCGCCGGCCACGTGCCCCGACGGCCACGTGGGGGCACGGCGCTTGCTGCCGGTCTTCGCCACCACCGGGCTGGCCGCCGAGCCCGCAGGCGGTGGCATGTGCGGCGCGCCGGTGGCCGGGGGGTGCGGCAGCGGTTGCGCCTGCTGCTGAGCCCACCGACATGAGCCTCTCCTCCTGGGACGACTACCCCGTCCACCAAGCCTCGGAGTTCATCGCGCACCCGGCGACGAGCGACCGCAACTTCTACGACCGCTACTACTTCAACATGCACCCCTGTTCCGGCGAGTGGTTCGCCATCTTCGGCTACGGGCAGTACCCCAACCTCGGTGTGGCCGACGCCTTCATCGACGTCCGCCGGGGCGGCTCGCAGCACGTCGTGCGCGCGTCGGCGCCCCTCGTCGACCGGGGTGACCTCTCGGTGGGCCCGTTCCGCATAGAGGTGCTCGAGCCCCTGCGCCGCCTGCGCGTGGTGGTCGAGCCCACGGAGCACAGCGTCGCCATGGACGTGACCTGGGAGGGCCACATCCCGGCGATGGCCGAGCCGCGGCAGTACATGCGGAGCAAGGGCAAGGTCGTCTTCGACACCCAGCGCCTCGCGCAGACCGGCTGCTGGTCGGGGACGCTCTCGGTCGGCGGGACCGACCTGGCGGTGACGCCGGACCGTTGCTGGGGCACCCGGGACCGCTCCTGGGGGGTCCGCCCGGTCGGGGAGCCCGAGAGCGACGGCATCCGCCAGGGCGAGCTGGTGCTCGCCGGCATGTGGAACTACTTCCCGATGCAGTTCGAGGACCACGCCATCATGTACATCTGCCACGAGCGCGACGACGGGGAGCGCCCGCTCGTGCAGGGTGAACGGGTGTGGGTCGACCCCGCCCGCGGGGTCGAGGAGCTCGGCCGCTCCGAGCACGAGCACCACCTCGTCCCGGGGACGCGCGTCATCGACCGTTCTGTGCTGCGGTTCCCCGAGGCCGGCCTCGAAGTCACCTGCACGCCGTTGCTGGCCAACTTCGTCTCCATCGGGACGGGCTACGGCATCGATGCCGACTGGCGCCACGGGATGTACCACGGGCCCGAGCCGGTGACCCAGGGCCTCGTGCTGTCGGTCGACGAGGTCCGGGGCCTCGCCCAGTACGGCATCGTCGACCAGGTGGCCGAGTTCTCCTATGACGGCAACGTGGGCTACGGCCTGCTCGAGCACGGCTTCTTCGGCCCGTACCGCCGCTACGGCCTCCTGGACGGCGCGATGGGGGCACCGCCCGACTGACGCCCACACCCCGTGGCCCGGGGATCACGGCCCGCCGGTCGTGCGAGAATGAGGGATGCCCGACGCCTCCAGCGTCCTCCTGCAGCGCCTGCAGGCCGCCTTCGCCACCGTGGCGCCCGGGGCGGACCCGGTGCTGCGGGCGTCCGAGCGCGCCGACTTCCAGGCGAACGGCGCCCTGGCCCTGGCCAAGCAGCTGGGCCGCCAGCCGCGGCAGGTGGCCGACGAGGTCGTGGCGGCGGCCGACCTGGGCGACATTTGCTCGGAGGTGACGGTCAGCGGTCCGGGCTTCATCAACCTGACGCTGTCGGACGACTTCGTCGCGGCACAGGTGGCGGCGCTCTCCGCCGACCCGCGGCTGGGCGTGCCGGTGGTGGCGGAGCCGGAGACGATCGTCATCGACTACTCGGCACCGAACGTGGCCAAGGAGATGCACGTCGGCCACCTGCGGAGCACCCTGATCGGCGACGCGCTGGCCCGCGTGCTCGGGTACCTGGGCCACGACGTGAAGAGGGAGAACCACATCGGCGACTGGGGCACGCCTTTCGGCATGCTCATCGAGCACCTGATCGACGTCGGCGGGGCGGCGGACGCCGAGTCGTTCAGCGTGCGGGACCTCAACGAGTTCTACGCAGCGGCGCGCCGGCAGTTCGACGCCGATGCGACGTTCGCCGAGCGCAGTCGCCGACGCGTCGTGCTGCTGCAGAGCGGCGACGCCGAGACGCTGCGGCTGTGGCGGATCTTCGTCGCCGAGTCGATGCGCCACGCCCGCGAGGTCTACGACCTTCTCGGCGTGCTCCTGACCCCGGAGGACACGGTGGGGGAGAGCTTCTACAACCCCCTCCTGCCCGTGGTGGTCGACGAGCTCGACGCCCGGGGCATCCTCGTCGAGGACGACGGCGCGCTGTGCGTGTTCCCCCCCGGGTTCGAGAACCGCCATGGCGAGCCGCTGCCGCTCATCGTGCGCAAGTCGGACGGGGGCTACGGTTATCCCGCGACCGACCTCGCCTGCGTGCGCGACCGCACCGGGCGGGTCGGGGCCACCCGGCTCGTCTACGTCGTGGGCGCCGAGCAGTCGCTGCACCTCCGCCTGGTCTTCGCCGTGGCCGCCCTGGCCGGCTACCTGCCCGACGACGCGGCCGCCGTCCACGTCGCGTTCGGCCTCGTGCTCGGCACCGACGGCAAGAAGCTGGCCAGCCGCAGCGGTGGCTCCGACCGCCTCGTCGACCTGCTGCGGGAGGGGATCGAGCGGGCCGAGGCCGCGCTGAAGGAGCGCTCCAGCGACCTGTCGCCGGAGAAGCAGGCCGCCACCGCGCACGCGCTCGGCATCGGCGCGGTCAAGTACGCCGACCTGTCCACGGAGCGGATGCGCGACTACGTGTTCGACTGGGACCGGATGCTCGCATTCGAGGGCGACACGGGGCCGTACCTGCAATACGCCCACGCACGCATCCGCTCCATCTTCCGGCGCGGCGGGGCCGCGCCGCCCCCGCCGGGGTCGCCGCCCCACCTGGGCGAGCCCGAGGAGCGCGCCCTCGCCCTCCACCTGCTGCGCTTCGCCGAGGCCGTCGAGGCGACCGCGGAGACCTACAGCCCCTCGAAGCTGTGCGCGTACCTCTTCGATCTGGCCACGGCCTTCACCGGGTTCTACGAGGCCTGCCGGGTCCTGGTCGACGACGAGAGCGTGCGCGCCTCGCGCCTCGGGCTGAGCGACCTGACCGCGAAGGTGCTCGAGCGGGGGCTTTCCCTGCTCGGCGTGGAGGCCCCCGAGCAGATGTGACCGGGTCCGGAACGGCCCCTATCCTCTCCCGGCACGTCGGGTGCGCCGGGCCGTCGAAGCCCACACCCCAGTCCCACGAGGAGTCACAGCGAAGATGGATCTCAACGGCACGTCGGCAATCGTCACGGGCGGAGCGTCTGGACTGGGCGAGGCCACCGCGCGCCTGCTGGCCGAGCGGGGCGTCCACGTCGTGGTCGCGGACCTTGCGGTCCAGGAGGACAAGGGGGCACCGCTGGCCAAGGAGATCGGCGGCCTCTTCGTCCCGACCGACGTCACCAACCCCGAGCAGGTCGTCACCGCCGTCGACGCCGCCATGGAGATGGCGCCGCTCAAGTCGCTGGTGAACTGTGCCGGGATCGGATGGGCCACCCGCACCATCGGCAAGGACGGCGACTACGCCTCGGCGCACGACCTCGACCTGTACCGCAGAGTGATCGAGATCAATCTCATCGGCACCTTCAACTGCGTGCGGTTGGCCGCCACCAAAATGAGCCTGAACGAGCCGGACGCCGACGGCGCCCGCGGTGCGATCGTCAACACGGCGTCCGTGGCCGCCGAGGACGGGCAGATCGGGCAGGCCGCGTACTCCTCCTCGAAAGGCGGCGTCGTCGGCATGACCCTCCCGGTCGCGCGCGACCTGGCCGTCGTCGGCATCCGGGTCAACACCATTCTGCCGGGGCTCATCGACACCCCGATCTACGGCTCCGGGGAGGGTTCGGAGGCGTTCAAGGGCAAGCTCGCCCAGGACGTGCTGTTCCCGCACCGTCTCGGCCGCCCGACCGAGTTCGCCACGCTCGCCGTGGAGCTGCTCTCCAACTCGTACATGAACGCCGAATCGATCCGCCTCGACGCCGGCATCCGGATGCAGCCGAAGTAGTCGGCGCGCGCCGGCCCGAAGGGGGAGGACTCACCATGATCGACCCGGAGCTCGCGGCGTTCGTCGACCTGATACCCGCGTTCGACCTCAGCGACCTGGCGGCGGCGCGTGCCGCCTTCGAGGAGATGATCGCCCAGATACGGATCGAGCTGCCCGAGGCGGAGGCCCTCGAGATTCACGACCGCCTCATCCCCGGGTGGGAGGGCGACCCCGACGTGCCGGTACGGGTGTACCGGCCGCACTCCGCCGGCGCGGGCGCCGCGACGGTGCCGGGCATCGTGTTCATCCACGGGGGCGGGTTCATGATCGGGAGCGTCGAGACCGAGCACCTCGGGGCGGTCCTGGTGGCGGCCGACGCCGGCGCGGTCGTGGTGTCGGTGGACTACCGCCTCGCGCCCGAGCACCCCTACCCGGCCGCTCTGCACGACTGCTATGCCGCGCTCACCTGGCTGCACGGCGAGGCCGGCGCGTTGGGCGTCGACCCCGGCCGCGTGGCCGTGGTCGGCGCGAGCGCCGGAGGAGGCCTGTCCGCCGCGGTGGCCCTGCTCGCCCGCGATCTCGGCGGGCCGCCCCTCTGCTTCCAGTTGCTCCAGATCCCCGAGCTCGACGACCGGCTGGAGACGCCCTCCATGCAGCGGTTCGTCGACTCGCCGCTGTGGAACCGGCCGCTGGCGGTCCAGAGCTGGACGGCCTACCTGGGGGATCTGTGGGGCGCACCCGACGTCCCGGCCCTCGCGGCGCCGTCTCGTGCGACCGACCTCAGCGGGCTGCCGCCCGCCTACATCTCGACGGCCGAGAACGACCCCTTGCGCGACGAGGGGATCGCCTACGCGCTCGGCCTGCTGCACGCCGGCGTGTCGGTCGAGCTCCACCAGTTCCCCGGGACGTTCCACGGCTCCGCGCTGGTCACGACCGCCGCCGTGTCCCGGCGGTCCCAGCGCGAGGCGGCCCTGGTGCTGCGCCGCGCGCTCGGGGTCGAGACCGGCGGCGAGGCCGAGTCGCCGTAGCGGCTCAGTGGAGCCCCTCGAGGGCGAGCACGCCCACGGCGGCGGCGATCGAGAGGGGCATGCTGGCCAGGCCGAGCAGGCCGGCCCGCGCGACGCTCGGGCGGGCTCCGGCCGTCCTTGCCGCGCGGAGCCACAGGACCCAGGCCAGCGACCCGGTCACGAACAGGTTCGGGCCCACGTTGAGCCCCACCATCAGAGCGAACGGGTGGGGCGGCCGGCGGGCCGCCAGGAGCGATGCCGCCGGCAGGTTGTTCACCAGGACGCTGGCGAGTGCCCCGAGCGCGGCCGTTCCCCAGAGGTCGAGGTGCGCGAGCAGCGCGGCCGGCCCCGACCACGTCCGGCCGAGCGCCCCCAGCGCCACCGCGGCCCCGAAGAGGCCGACGAGCACCGGGACGCCGAGGACGCGCAGGGCGGCGCGGGGCGAGGTGCCGGAGCCGGGCCCGCGCAACGACCTGAACGCCATCACGCCGACGCCGACGGCCGCCACCGGGAGAGCGGGGGAGCGGAGGACGACGACGAGCACCGTCACCGCCGCCACGCCGATCAGCCCCGCGCCGAGCACCGGGCGCTCGGGCTCGGCCGTCGGGGTGATCGTGGTGCGGAGCGCGCGGTGGTGGACGGCACCGACCACGACGGCGGTCACCGCGGCGGCCGCGAGCCCGGCCGGCGCCATGTGGGCGAAGAAGGCGCGACCCGAGAGGTGGAGGTGGCCGAGCACGATCAGGTTCGTCAGGTTCGACCCGGGGAGCAGCAGCGAGCCCGCGTTGGACAGGAGCAGGCAGGCGTACATCAGCGGAGCCTCGTCCTCGCCCCTGCTGCGGGCGGCGAAGACGAGCACCGGGGTCAAGAAGGTGACGGAGGTGTCGAGGTTCAGCAGCGTGGTCACGCTGACGACGAGGGCCACCGTCCCCGCGTACAGCGTCAGGCCGCCGGGGGCGGCCCGGGCGAGCGCGCGGCCGCCGGCTGCGAAGAGGCCGTCCTCGTGCGCGACGAGGCCGACGAGGAGCAAGCCCGACACGAGGACGAAGGGCGGCCACACCTGGGCCGCCGCCGCCCGGGCGTCGTGCGGGGCGAGCACGACGGCCGCGACCAGGGCAGCGCAGCCGAGCAGGGCCAGGCCCCATCCGAGCGACCGCGGCGTCGTCCTCCGCTCCCGCGTGTCCATGCCGCGCACCGTCCGTCTGTGCCCCGGCGCGGCGCCCGGGAAACCCCGATGTCGGGCCGACCGGGTGGGCCGTCCGGCCATGGAGGCGCAGCGGGCGCTGCCGTCGGGGTTCTGCCCGCGGCGGACGACGAGCGAGATGCTGGTGCTGCACCGCTGACGAACGCCGGGTGTCCGGTAGCGTCGCGCCCGTGACGTTCAAGGGCTGGCCCGACGGCGCGCTGGACTTCTACGACGGGCTCGAGGCGGACAATTCGAAGGCGTACTGGCTGGACCACAAGGAGGTGTACGAACGCGACGTCAAGGCGCCGATGGAGGCGTTGCTCGCCGAGCTGGCCCCCGAGTTCGGTGACGCCCGCCTGTTCCGCCCGTACCGTGACACGCGCTTCAGCCACGACAAGTCGCCCTACAAGACCGCCATCGCCGCCATGATCGGGGACGGCTACGTGCAGCTCTCGGCCGGCGGCTTGATGGCGGGCGCGGGCATGTACCACATGGCCCCCGACCAGCTCGAGCGCTACCGAGCCGCGGTGGCGGCCGACCGCTCGGGGCTCCGGCTCGAGTCCGTCGTGGCGGCACTCCGGAAGGCCCGCCTGGAGGTGACCGCGATGGAGGCCCTGAAGACGTCGCCGCGGGGGTATCCCAAGGACCACCCCCGGGTGGAGCTGCTCCGCCACAAGGGCCTCGTGGCCATGAAGGCGTGGCCGGTCGCGTCCTGGCTCGGGACCGCCGGGGCGAAGAAGCGCGTCGTCGACGTCCTGCGCGCCGCCGGCCCGCTCCTGGCCTGGCTCGACACGCACGTCGGCCCGGCCGAGGACGTCGAGGCGGAGTCCGGGCGCAACGGCCGGGGCGCCGGGCGGTCGTCGGCGCTTCGGCCGGCGGCTACGCCGTGAAGCACGTCATCGACAGGGAACCGTAGGCGTACCCGTCGATCAGCACCTCAGGGTGACGTTGCCCGTTCGCCGCGGCGACGCCGGCGAAGTACACGAGCGGGATGAAGTGGTCCGGCGTCGGCACGGCGAGCGGGTAGTCGGGATGCTGCTCCAGCATGAGCACGTCGGCCGGCGCGTCGACGACGACGCGGCGGGACTCCTCGTCGAAGCGCTGCGCCCAGTCGAACCCGGTCTCGGGACGGGCCCAGTCGATCTGACCCAGGTTGTGGACGACGTTCCCGCTGGCCACGATCAGCACACCCCGCTCGCGCAGCGGCGCGAGCCGCGCCGCGAGGTCGAGGTGGTAGTCGAGCGGCTGCAGGGCGTTGATCGCGAGCTGGACGACGGGGACGTCCGCCTCCGGGTAGACGTGGGTCAGCACCGACCAGGTCCCGTGGTCGATGCCCCAGCTGTCGTGGTCGAGCCCGACCCAGTGTGGCGCGACGACCTCGGCCACCTCCGCGGCCACGTCGGGCGCACCCGGGCACGGGTACTGCGTCGCGAAGAGCCGGTCGGGGAAGCCGAAGAAGTCGTGGATCGTGCGCGGGCTCTCCATGGCGGTGACGGCGGTGGCGTTGGTGTACCAGTGCGCCGAGATGGCGAGGACGGCCCGCGGCGCCGGCACGGCGGCTCCCAGTGCCGCCCAGGCCTCGGTGTAGCGATTGCGCTCCAGCGCGTTCATCGGGCTCCCGTGGCCCACGAAGACGACGGGAAGCAGGGCGGCGCTCACGACATGACCCTAACCATCGGCGGCAGCCCGCCCTCCCCGCGGGTCAGGTGGCCGCGGGACGTACCTCCGTCGCCTCGTCCGCGCTCGAGAGCGCCTTCCACAGCGCCCAGTAGCTCGCATACGTGATGGCGTCGGTGATGTAACCCGCCTGCTCGAGCTCGGCGTGGTAGGCGGGGAGGTTGCGCCAGGGCACGCCCATGTCGACGTGGTGGGCCAGATGCCAGCCGGTGTTGTAGGGGACGATCCAGAAGCGCGCGAGCAGCGACTGGCGCACGTTGTGCGTCGTGGCGCGGCGGTCCGGGCTGCGCTCCATGCCGCCGTGCTCCGCGATGGAGCGCAGGCGGTTGATGACGCGCCACTCGGTCATCCAGGGCAGCCACCACAGGAGCGGGTAGATCCACCAGCGGCCGGTCGCGGCCCACAGCACTGCCCACAGGACGGCTTGGACCGCGAAGATCGAGAGGCCGATGGGCCGGAACGGCTTGGTGCGGGTGTTCTTGACGAGCGGCACGAAGTTCTTCCAGCCGCTGATCCCCACGGCGTCGCGGAAGAGGCGGCGCGCCAGCGCCCGGCGCGTGCAGGGATAGGGGCCGTAGAAGGCGAGGTCGGGCTCGTCCGGCCCGAACTCGTCCTTGTGGTGGGCGAAGTGCACCCGGCGGTAGAGCTGCACCGGGGTGAACACGGGATAGGCCACGATCCACTTGCCCACCCAGTCGTTCCACCGTTTGTTGGTGAAGAGGAGCTTGTGCGCCGCCTCGTGCATGAGGATGGCGAAGCGGGCGTACATCGGTCCCATGAGGACGAAGGCGAGGAGGTAGGCCCACCAAGCGCCGAGCCAGACGGCGCCGCCGATGATGAGGGCCACCCAGAACCAGACCGTGGCGACCGAGATCGCGTTGCGCAGGTTGTCGATGCGGCGCAGGTCGCTGCGCAGCTCGGGGATCGCCATGCCGTTGACCAGCAGCCGGTCGCTGGGGAGGACCTCGGGCCGGTCCGCTGCATCGGGCACCATGGTGCTCGCCATGGGTCCATATTACGATTATTCGTCAAGTGACGCAAGTGAGTAATACCCCCGTGACCACCGGCCCGTCACCCCCGCTCACGGCCCGCTCGGTGTTGGCGAGCGGGCTGCTCGGCATGGACCCCCCCGAGCTGCCCGTGGCCCAGCTCGTGCGACTCACCGGCCTCTTCGGGATCAGCGACAACCGGGCGCGGGTCGCGCTGAGCCGGATGGTCGCCGCCGGCGAGGCGACCACCGACGGATCCGGCACCTACCGCCTGGCGGGGCACCTGGCGGCGCGCCAGTCGCGCCAGTCGGCGAGCCGCTCGGGCGTCACCGCTCCCTACGACGGCGGTTGGTGGCTGGCCGTCGTGACGACGAGCGGCAGCACGGCCGAGGTGCGTGGCGCCCGCAGGCGTGCGCTGGCCTACGCCCGCCTGGCCGAGCTGCGCGAGGGCGTCTGGATGCGGCCGGCCAACGTCGCCGTAGGGCTCCCCGCCTCCCTGGACGCTGACGTCGAGCTCATGACCGCGTGGCCGGGTGACTCCCGGGCGCTGGCGGCGCGGCTGTGGGACCTGGCGGGCTGGTCGGACCGGGCCCGCCGGCTGCTCGGGGGCCTCGGCGCGCTGGCACCCGACGGGCCCGAGGCGCTCGCACCCGGGTTCGAGCTCTCGGCCGCCGTGCTGCGGCACCTGCAGGCGGACCCGCTGCTGCCCGCCGAGCTCCTGCCCGGTGGCTGGCCGGGCGCCGAGCTGCGCGCCACCTACGACGTGTGGGACGCGCGGTACCGCACGACGCTGCGGGAGTGGAGCCGGGCCACGTGAGCGAGGCGGTCGCTAACGTGACGGCATGCCGGACATCTGCCAGGCCCTGACCTTGGCGCGCCGCCCGAGGCGGTGTTCGACGCCATCAACAGCGCGGAGGGGAACCGGGCCTTCTGGACCGACCAGACCGAGTACGAGCCGAAGGAGGGAACGGTTGCCGTCTTCTCCTTCGGGCCCAACGCCGAGACGCAGTTCCGCTTTGAGGTCGCGTCGGTCGACCGACCACGCTCGCTGACCTGGAAGTGCGTCGGGGGGCCACCCGAGTGGCAGCCCACGTCGATCGTCTGGACGCTCACGCCCGCCGACGGCGGCCGGACCAACGTCCGCTTCGAGCACCGGGGCTGGGCGTCGGCCGACGGCGAGCTGGCGGCCTGCACGTTCACCTGGGGGCGGATCCTGTTCGCCCTCGACGAGTACGTGCGGACGGGTTCGGCCACGCCGCCCTTCCAGGTCTACTAGCGCCGCCGGTCGGGACACGGCGCCGGATGGCGCCGGCGCCGTGTCCGAGACCGTGCTCAGTGCAGGAGCTGGAGCGTGTTGGTCCCGTCGTCGACGAAGGGCACGCCGTGCCCGCCCGGCGCGACCGTCAATCCGAAGAGGTTGCCGCCGCTGTCGGCGGGGTCGAACTGCACAGCGGAGAACTGGAACCCGTGCGCGTGATCTCGACACCGTCGCCGTTGCCGCCGTTCACGGTGAGCAGGTCACCGTTGGGCGCCAGCGTCAGCCCCAGCGGGCCCATCAGCTGGTCCCCCTCCGTCACCGTGACGCCGCCCCCACCTGCCGGGAAGTACCGGAAGGCGGCGAAGGGGATGGCGGCGATCCGGCTGTTCGTGGACGTCGCGGTCATGGGGCACCGCTCGATTCTGCCAGCCGGCCCGGCCGCCCCCGCCGCCCTCAGGCGGCGTGGGACTGCGTGATCCAGGTCTCGTACATCTCGGCGTAGTGTCCGCCGAGCGCCACGAGCTCGTCGTGCGATCCCACCTCGAGCAGGCGTCCGTCGCCCACCACCACGATGCGGTCGGCCCGCATGGCCGTCGAGAGCCGGTGGGCGATCAGCACAGCGGTCCGCCCCTCGAGCAGGACGTCGAGCGCCGCCTCGACCATGGTCTCGGACTTGAGGTCCAGGTTGGACGTCGCCTCGTCGAGCACCAGCACCCGTGGCTCGGCCATGAAGGCCCGTCCCAGGGCGATCAGCTGGCGCTCGCCCGAGGAGAGCGACTGGCCGCGCTCGTGGACCGGGGTGTCGAGGCCGTAGGGGAGGCGGTGCACGAGCTCGCCGAGCCCCACCTGGTGCACGGCGTTCCACACCTCGTCGTCGGGCGCGCCAGGCCGGGCGAACGAGATGTTGTCCCTGATCGTGCCGGCGAAGAGGAACGGCTCCTGGGGCACGACGCCCAGCTGGCTGCGCAGGGAGGAGAGCGTCACGTGCGCGAGGTCGAACCCGTCGATGAGCACCCGGCCCGCGGTCGGGTCGTAGAAGCGCGTGACCAGCTTGGCCATCGTCGACTTGCCCGCTCCGGTGGCGCCCACGAACGCCACCGTCTCGCCGGGCTCAATGGTCAGGTCGACGTCGTGCAGCACCGGCACCGCGGGGTCGTAGCCGAAGGAGACGTGGTCGAAGCGGATCTCGCCCCGGATCTGGGGCAGCTCCACCGCGTCGCGCGCCTCGAGCACCGATGGCTCGTTCTCGAGCAAGCCCTGCAGCTTGAACACGGACGCCCGGCCCTGCTGGAAGGTGTTGTACTGCTGCACCAGCAGCTGGATGGGCGAGAAGAACCGGTTCACGTAGAGGAAGAAGGCGGTCAGCTGGCCCAGGTTGATCTCCTGGGGGTGGTGCAGGTACATGGTGCCGCCGATGCCCAGGATGAGCAGCTGGCCGAAGACGCTGATGACCTGTGACCCCGGTCCGTAGACGCCGTTGATGCGGCCCGTGTAGTTGTTGGCGTCCCGGTAGGCGCCGACGATGTCGCGGTGGGTCTCGACGTTGTAGCGCTGCCGGTTGTGCGCCGTCACGATGCGCACGCCCTGCAGGCTCTCGGAGAGGTCGGCCAGCACGAGAGCGATGCCGTCGCGCACCTTGTCGTAGCCGCGCTCGGAGGCTCGCTTGAACCAGATCGACATGATGACGAGGGGGGGCAGGACGGCGAAGACGGTGATGGCGGCCAGCTTCGCGTTGGTGGCGAAGAGGAAGACCGTGATGACGACCATGGTCAGGCCCTGAATGGCGAACTGGGCCAGCCCGTCCTGCAGCAGCTGCTGCAGGTTCTCGATGTCGCTCGTCATGCGGCTCATGACGACGCCGGCCTTCTCCTCGGTGAAGAAGTCGAGCGAGAGCCGCTGCAGGTGCCGGAACACCTTGATGCGCAGGTCGTTCATGACCCACGAGGCGAGCCGGCCGGTCACCCGTGCCTGCCCCCACTGCGCGCTGCCCGACACCACGATCGACACCAGGTACAGCGCCGCCATGGCGACCACGACCCCGTAGTCGTAATGGGGCGGCGTCAGGCCGTGGTTGATGGCGTAGGAGACCAGGCTCGGGCCGAGCTGGGTGAACAGGGCGATCATCCCGACCAGGAACCCGGCCAGCACGCACATGCCCGGGTACTCCATGAGCAGGCTGGTGAGCGTCAGCTTCTTCGACTCCTGCGCCGTGGGCAGCTGGGTGAAGACGACGTCGGGTTCGCCGCGCTCGGGCTCCTCTTCGAGGAGCAGGTCGACGCCCGCCTGCAGCTCGTGCGGGATCCCGCCGAAGGGCAGGCCCGCCTGGGCCGAGCCCGGCGCCCCTCCACCGCCCATGGGCGGCCCGACTCCTCCTCCGCCGAACATCAGACCGCGCCCCCCTCCGGCTCGAGGACGTCGTCGTCCAGCCCGAGGTCCTCCATGCCGGCGGCGGCCTCCGCGGCGAGGTCCTCCTCGCTGGCCGCCTGGGCCAGCACCTCGGAGTACAGCGGCGTCGAGGCCAGGAGCTCCGCGTGCGTGCCATCGGCGACGATGCGCCCGCCGTCGAGCAGCACCACCCGGTCGGCCAGGCTGATGGTCGAGAGCCGGTGCGCGATGATCAGCGTGGTACGCCCCTCCATCAGGACGCGCAGCGAGGAGTGGATGCGCTGCTCCACCTTGACGTCGATGGCGCTGGTGGCGTCGTCGAGGATCAGGATGGGCGGGTTGACGAGGAGGGCGCGGGCGATGGCGATGCGCTGGCGTTGCCCGCCTGAGAGCGTGTAGCCCCGCTCGCCCACCACGGTGTCGTAGCCGTCTGCCAGCCGATTGATGAAGCCGGTGGCACCGGCCGCCTCGGCTGCCGCCTTGACCTCCTCCAAGGAGGCGTCCGGGCGCCCGTAGGCAATGTTGTCCCGGATCGACACGGAGAACAGGAAGGGCTCGTCGAGGACGACGCCGATGTTGGCCCGCAGGCTGGTGAGGGTGAGGTCGCGCACGTCGTGCCCGTCGACCCGCACGGTGCCGCCGGTGGCGTCGTAGAAGCGGGCCAGCACACGGGCGACGGTCGATTTGCCGCTCCCGGTGCGCCCGACCAGGGCGATGGTCTCGCCCGGGTGCAGGTGCAGATTCAGGTTGCGAAGGATCTCGCGTGGACCGTTGTCCCCGCCCGACTTGGAGAGCAGGCTGTCGTCGGCGTAGGCGAAGCTCACGTTCTCGAACTCGACGTCACCCTTGCAGTCGACGAGGTCGACGGCGTCGGGCCGGTCGACGATCGTGGGCCGCTCGTCGATGATCTCGTAAATCCGGTCGGCCGAGGCCGAGGCTCGCTGGCCCATCATGATGAGCATCCCGAGCATCATGAAGGGGGCCTGCATCATCACGAGGTAGAGGTTGAACGAGACGATGGACGCGACGGGTAGGTGCTCGTGGATGACCATCCACCCGCCGACCAGCAGCACGAGGACAAGGCCGACCTGGGAGAGGTTCTGCACCAGCGGGGCGAAACGGGCGCGGAGGTCGGCGTCCTTGATGTAGCCCCACTGGACCCGGTCGGCCGCCTTGGCCAGTTGACGCAGCTGCTGCTGCTCGGCGGCGAAGCTGCGCACGACGCGCACGCCGTTGACGTTCTCGTCCACGACGGTCGCCACCTCGGCCAGCCTGGACTGGATGAGCCACGACACGGGGAAGAGCGACTTCCTCATCTTCACGCCGACGATGTAGATGAACGGCATTGATGCCATGGCCACGAAGGCCAGCGGCACGCTGATGGAGAGCATGAAGGCGAAGGCGACGAGCGCGATGGAGCACTGCACGAGGATCATGGGCGCGAAGGTGAGGTACATCTGCACGGAGCGGATGTCCGAGTTGGCCCGCGAGATCAGCTGACCCGACTGCACCCGGTCGTAGAAGGGGAAGGACATCCGCGTGAAGTGCTCGTAGAGGATGTTGCGCAGATCGAATTCGATCGCGTAGGCGACCTTGAAGAGGTTGGTGCGCGAGATGTAGCCGAACGCCCCCGTGAACAGCGCCAGCACGGCGATCAGCTCCACGTAGTTGTGCAGCGGCTGGGTCTTGAGGATCAGCGCGTTGGTGATGCCGTTCTGGAGGATCTTGGGGATCCACACCTGGATGATCAGGCCGAGGAACGAGAAGATGAGCGCGCTGAACCACTGCAGCTTGTGCGCCATGACGATGGGCGTCGCGCGCTTGATCCACCCCTTGGTCCGGTCGGGGTCCACGGCTGCCTTCGGAGCGGCATAGCGGCTCGTGGCGCCCATGGGCACGTAGGCGCCGAGCGGGAGACCGCGCGTCCGTTCGCCGGTGTCCGGCGCCTCGGTGGCGACGCGGCCGTTGCCGGTGGACTGCGTTTCCGCAGCCTCGCCGTCGAGGCGGTCCTCGGTCTTGCTCACCGGGCACCACCCCCCGGCGCGACGTCGGTCTCCGGGGCGGCCGCCTGCCGCGGCCCCTGGCGGGACTCGGTCAGCGCGCGGGCCCACAGCTCGAGGGAGCGCAGGGCCATGGCCTCGTCCTTGTCGCTCAGGTGCCCTGCGATGGACACCAGGTAGTCGTCGACCGCGCGGTCGGCCGCGGCGAGTATGCGCACGCCGTCGTCGGTCAGGCGCAGCGCGACCCGGCGGCGGTCGGCGTCCTCCTGCCGACGGTCGACCAGGCTGCGGGCGACCAGGCCGTCGATCAGGGCCGTGATGGACGGGCGCCGCACGGCCAGCCGGTCGGCCAGGCCCGAGGCGGCGGCGGAGCCCTCGGCCAGGATCCCGAGCACGCGGTACTGGGGCAGCGTCAGGTCGATCTCGGCCAGGGCGACCTCGACCCGCTTCGAGAGCCAGGCGGCGACGCGGCCGTACGTCCCGAGGACGGGGACGGCGCCCCCGGCTGCCGTCTTGGGACGGGCGGCGGCCCCGGCGCCCGCCTTGCGGCGGGGCGACTCGGCCGTCGAGGGGGGTGAGGACACGGACATTTCGACCATCTTACAGTTAGAGGGCCTAACTATGTGCGGGCGACGCCCGGCACCGGGCGGGACGTCACCCCTCGCGGGTCTCCCACTCGGGGTCGAGCTGGCGCAGGAAGAGGTCGCAGCGCTGCTCCTCGTCCGTCTCCCCGATGGCGCCGGCGGCGAGCTTCAGCGCGTGCAGCGAGCGGAGGAAACCCCGGTTCGACTCGTGGCGCCAGCGCACGTAGCCCGAGCCACGCCAGCCGGCGGCGCGCAGGGTGTCGAGCCCGCGGTGATAGCCGACCCGCGCGAAGGCGTAGCGGTCGATCGGGTGCTCGGCGATCTCGGCCAGGTCGGCCCAGGCCTGCAGGCAGCGCGGGTCGCGTGCGGCGACGGCCGCCACCGCCTCCCGACGCCGGTCCGGCGGGAGGGACCGGGCTGCGTCGAGAGCGGCGGCCTGCTCCGGCGCTAGCGGCTCGAGGACCGTCTCGGGGCTTCCGGACGTGAACTGCACGGAGTGCTCGGGGGTCACTCGCCCATGTTAGGAGCGCCCGTCGGAGAACGGTCGGGCTCCTTGGAGGCCGGGCGCGCAGAATGTCGGTCCCGAAAGGGCCGGCTGTACTGTTCGCGTCGTGCCGGCGCCCGACACATCCCCGAACTCGTACGGCAACCATCCCGGCCTGCGGGGCCGGGAGCCGGAGGCGAGGGAGCTGGCCGACGTCCTGCGCCGCCTCATCCGCCTGTCCGTCAGCACGGCGCCGCCCCCCGCCGAGACTTCCCGGCTGACGACGCAGCTGGCCGCGGTGGCGGACGAGCTGGAGGCGCACGCACCCGCCGTCCCGCTGCCCCGTTTCATCGCGCCGGACGTGGACCGTCCGCCGCGCGACGATGCGCCGCCGCTCGGGGGCGCCATGCCCTATGACGTGGTGGTCGGGCCGTTCAACCCGCTGGCGGCGCCGGTCGTGCTGGATTTCGACCCGCCCAAGGCGATCGGCCGGGTCGTCTTCGACGTCGCCTACGAGGGCGCGCCGGGCTGCGTCCATGGCGCCGTGCTGGCGGCGACCTTCGACATCATCCTCACCGCGGCGAACGCGCTGGAGGGCGCGGTGGGGCCGACGGTCAGTCTCGCCTTCAAATTCCTGCGTCCCACGCTCACCGACGAGGAGGCCGTCTTCGAGGGGTGGGTCACCGGTGTGACCGACCGCCGCATCGTCAGCAAGGGTCGCATCGTGCAGGACGGCATCGTGACGGTGGAGGCGGACGGTGAGTTCGCCATCTTCAACCAGGACCGGGTGCAGCGGATGGCGTCGAGCCGGCGCCGTACGTTCGACGCCGGCCTCCGCACGCGGGCGCGAGGGCCCGCGGGCGGGGAGGGCACGCCCCCGGCGCCACCGGAGGGCGCCGACGTGGTCCCGACCGGGGAGTAGGCGCCGCTCCCGTGCGCCAGTCGCTGCAGCCCTCGCGGGACCCGGCTGCCTACGCCTTCGTGCACCGGTTGCGCACGCGTTTCGCCGAGACCGACGCCATGGGGATCGTCCACCATGCCGCGTACCTGCCCTACCTGGAAGAGGCCCGGGTGGAGTACCTGCGCTCCATCGGCCATCCCTACGACGTCGTCCGCAGCGGCGGCGTCGACGTGGCCGTGCTCGAGGTGGCCGTGCGGTACCGCAAGCCCCTGCACTTCGACGACGAGGTCGACGTGTCGCTGGTCGTGGGGGCGGTGACGCGCACCACCTTCCAGATCGCCTACCTGTTGTCGGTGGGTGGCGAGACGCGGGCGACCGCCGTCACGGTGCACGGCTGCGTCGACACCACGGGGCGGCCGACCCGTCTGCCGGCGTGGGTGGGGGAGGAGCTCAGCTGAAGGCGGTTCCCGCCCCGCCCCGACCCAGGTGGCCTGGGCACGGCCGACGTCTTCTTCGAGCCGGCGTGGGCCGAGCGCCTGCGCGAGCTGATGGCGCACCCCTGACCGCCTTATGGCATCACGCGGGGTGGCCCGGCCGCAGGGGCGGCGTGGCGCGGTAGGTGAGGATCCCGTCGTGGCCGCCCGCCACCGCGCGGACTCCCCGGATCAGGAAGGCCTCGTGGTCGCCCACGGAGAAGTGGCCGAGGACATGGCCCTCCACGATCACTGCCGTCTCGACGAGCAGCGGCGCCCCGGTCACGCCGAGGCGCCAGTCCACCGAGGTGAACTTGTCCACCAGGTCACCGGTCTCCTCGCCGAAGAGGCGGGCGAGGTCGACCTGGTCCGAGCCCAGCAGGTGGAGCCCCATGGCCGACGAGCGCTCGGCGACGTCGATGGTCCGGTTGGCCTTGGAGACGCACACGAGGAAGTTGGGCGGTTTGATGCTGCACTGGGTCACGAAGCCGGCCAGGCAGCCACTCATCTCCGCATCGGGCGATCGGACCGTGACGACGTACAACGGGTAGTCGACACGGTCGAAGTAGGCCGCGAGGTCGTTCGCGGGATCCTGCGCCCGATCCGCCGTCACGAAGCCCACGCCGGCCCTCCATGTTTCGAACCGAGCCCACCGAGCAAGTCCGGAGGGTGCCGCTTCCGGGCACGCTCGGTTTCGCGCGCGCCCTGCGGCGCCCCGCAGGGTTCCCCTACCCGGGGTCTGGGTACGCAAAACTCCGATGCGTGACGCCCGAGTGCCGCGGAGCCAGATCGCGACCGGGCACCCGGTGCTGACCGGGAGCTCGGGCCGGGCAGAGGGGCTCGACGGGGCGCCGCCGGGCTTCGAGGTCAAGAAGGGGGGACTGGGGTCGCCCGCGCAGGCGGTGGCCCTGGCGACCCTGTGCGCCGTCCTGTTCCTGACCTTCCTCGACAACACGATCGTCAGCGTCGGGCTGGCCAACATCCAGAGCGACCTGCACGCCGGGGTCACCTCGCTGCAATGGGTGGTCAACGGCTACGCCCTGACCTTTGCCAGCTTCATGCTGGTGGCCGGGATGCTGGGCGACATCCTGGGGCGCAAGCGCATCATGCTCGCCGGGGTCGCGATCTTCTGCGCCGGGTCCGTGCTGTGCGCGCTGGCCGGCAACGTCGACTGGCTGATCGCCGGCCGCGTCGTGATGGGCGTCGGCGCCGCGGCCAGCGAGCCGGGGACCCTCTCCATCATCCGCCACGTGTACCCCGACCGCGGGACCCGCGCCGACGCGCTGGGGGTGTGGGCGGCCGTCTCGGGCCTCGCTCTCGCCCTCGGTCCGGTGATCGCCGGCGCGCTGGTCGGGTTCTCGAGCTGGCGGGCCATCTTCTGGTTCAACCTCGGCTTCGGCCTCGTCGCCTTCGTGCTGGCCGCCGTCTTCGTGCCGGAGTCATCCGACCGCCAGGGCCGGCGGATCGACGTGGCCGGGTTCATCTTCGGCGCCGGGTTTCTGGCCTGCCTGTCCTTCGGCGTGATCCAGGGCGAGGAGTCGGGCTACAAGTCGCCGCCCATCGTGGCGCTCTTCGTGTTGTGCGCACTGTCGGGCCTCGCCTTCGTCGTCACGGAGCGGCGGGTCAAGAGCCCGATGCTCGACCTGACGATGTTCCGCCGTCCGCCCTTCGCCGGGTCCACCTTCGTCGCGTTCGTCGCCTATTTCGGCACGTTCTCCATCTTCTTCTTCACCGCGTTGTACCTCCAGGTCGTCGTGGGCGCGTCGGCGTACCAGGCCGCCATCGACTTCCTCCCGATGGCTGCGGGCCTGATCCTCGTGTCGGCGCTCACGGGCCCGCTGGTGGCGCGCGTGGGCCCCCGTTGGCCGATGGTGGCGGGCTGCCTGCTGGCCGGCGGCGGGATCCTCCTGGCCAGTGCCGTGCTCGGCCCCCGGGTCGACTTCTCGACGCTGGGCTGGGTGCTCCCGATCGCCGGGATCGGCCTCGGCATGCTGCTCGTGCCCGTCACCTCGGTCCCGCTCTCGGTCGTGCCCCCCGAGCGCTCGGGCATGGCCGCCTCGGCCACCAACACGAGCAGGGAGATGGGCGCGGTGTTCGGCGTGGCCATCCTGGGCTCCATCGTCAATGGCAAGCTGACCGGCGACCTGGCGGCACGGCTCAAGGCGATCGGCATCCCGCCCAATTTCCAGAGCCTCGTCCTGCACGCCATCCAGACCGGCGGGGCGTCCAGCGGCGGCGCGGCGACGAGCGCAGAGCACTCGAAGAACGCGGCCGTCGCCCGCATCGCCGCCAAGGTCGTGAACGCCGCCTACGACGCCTTCGGCTCGGGGCTGCACGAGGCGCTCGTGCTCTCCGGCTCCCTCATCCTGGCCGGCGCCGTGGTGGCCGCCGCCACGGTGCACCACAGGCCCGGGGAGACGTTCGAGTTCTAGGTGACCACGCGTCCGGTCGCGCCGTGGTCCGTCCGTTGTGATGCCGAGGAACCGTGCGTCGCGACCGGCGATCGTCGAGGACCGGGAACCGGACTTATTTACCAGAGACATCCGGTAACGGCTCCCACATAATGGGCCCAAGAGCACCGGGGGGGGCGCGATCCGCAAGGGCCGCGGGGAGGAACGCCATGGTCGACGTGGGGCGCCGCCGTGCACGACGAACCCGGGGAGCGCCTCGGGGAAGGTCGGGATCGGCTCTCCGCAACCCACTGGCAGCCCGGATGGCCGCGGCCATCGGGGCGGCCTTCCTCCTCCTGTGCGCGGGACCGGTCGCCGGCGTCCTCGGGGGGCCGTCGGCGGGTGGCGCGACCACCGCTGCGGCGCCCCTCGGCGTCGCCATCGCCTCCTACGACGGGGATGCCGTGTCCTCGACGCCGAGCGAGTCCGCCCTCGCCGGCACCGACGTCACCGACCAGGTGACGGTCTCGAACTCGACGTCGAGCGCGCAGACCTCCGTGTCGGTGCCGATCGACCTGCCGGCGAATTTCACACTGCCCACGGCGACCGTCACCCCCAGCGTGGGATCGACCGCGCTCGCCGGTGGCGTGCTCACCTGGACGATCCCGAACCTGGCGGGCGGGGCGTCGGCCACGCTGAGCTACACCGAGACCACCGATGCCCCCGCCGCCATGGAGTCCGACACCACCACCGCGTCGGCCACGAGCGCCCAGAGCACGACGGCGAGCCCCGCGTCGGCCGCGGTGGAGGTCGTCCCGGCCTCCGACCTCACGATCGGCATCACCGACGGCACCGACAGCATCGCCCCCGGCGCGCCGGACACCTACCTGATCACGCTCACGAACAACGGCCCGTCGGCGGCCACCAACGCCACCCTCACGGACACCTTCGACGGTGGCTTCACCGCGGTGTCCGACCTCGCCACCATCGACGGGACGACCTTCACGGACCTCGGCGGCGGCCAGTTCCAATGGAGCGGCATCAACCTGGCGAGCGGCGCCAGCGCGATCTTCGGTTTGATCGGGAACGTGCCGTCGCCCCTCGACGCCGGGGGCTCGTTCGTCAGCCTGGCCAGCGTTGCACCGGCCGCCGGCCAGGTCGACACCGGCTCGGCCTCCAACGCCATCGACGCCGATGTCGTGACCGGCACCACCGCTGCGGCGCCTCTCGGCGTCGCCATCGCCTCCTACGACGGGGATGCCGTGTCCTCGACGCCGAGCGAGTCCGCCCTCGCCGGCACCGACGTCACCGATCAGGTGACGGTCTCGAACTCGACGTCGAGCGCGCAGACCTCCGTGTCGGTGCCGATCGACCTGCCGGCGAATTTCACACTGCCCACGGCGACCGTCACCCCCAGCGCGGGATCGACCGCGCTCGCCGGTGGCGTGCTCACCTGGACGATCCCGAGCCTGGCGGGCGGGGCGTCGGCCACGCTGAGCTACACCGAGACCACCGATGCCCCCGCCGCCATGGAGTCCGACACCACCACCGCGTCGGCCACGAGCGCCCAGAGCACGACGGCGAGCCCCGCGTCGGCCGCGGTGGAGGTCATCCCGGCCTCCGACCTCACGATCGGCATCACCGACGGCACCGACAGCATCGCCCCCGGCGCGCCGGACACCTACATGATCACGCTCACGAACAACGGCCCGTCGGCGGCCACCAACGTCACCCTCACGGACACCTTCGACGTGGACTTCATCCCGATCTCCGCGGTGAGCACGATCAGCGGCACCGGGTTCGCCGACCTCGGCGGCGGCGAGTTCCAATGGAGCGGCATCAACCTGGCGAGCGGCGCCAGCGCCACGTTCGGCCTCACGGGGACGGTGCCCACGGGACTGACCGCAGGCAGCGCCTTCGTGAGCCTGGCCACCGCAGCACTGCCCCCCGCCCAGATCGACACCAATGCCGCCTCGAGCGCCGCGGACTCGGACACCGTGATCCTCGCCGCCCAGGCGATCGCCTTCACCCCGCCCGCGCAGGGCATCGTGGGCCAGTTGGCCACGTTGTCGGCGACCGGCGGGGCCTCGGGCAACCCGGTCGTCTTCTCGGTTGACCCGTCGAGCGGTGCGGGGGTGTGCAGCGTGTCGGGCACCGACGGCTCGGTGCTCTCCTACGCCCAGGCGGGCACGTGCGTCATCGACGCCAACCAGGCGGGGAATTCCGGCTACGCCGACGCTCCCACCGTGACCGCCTCGGTCCCCGTGGACCAGATGCCCGCGTTCACGACGGACGCGCCGCCGACGACGGGAACGGTGGGTCAGCCCTACGCCTACACGTTCGCGGCGAGCGGCGTTCCCGTGCCGTCCTATGCGCTGGCGCCCGGTGCCCCGTCGTGGCTCAACCTCGACGCGACGACGGGCGCTCTCTCAGGCACCCCGCCGACCGGCACGACGTCGTTCACCTACTCGGTCACCGCCACCGACGGCGTGGGGAGCGCCACGGCGGGCCCGTACGCGGTGGCGGTGTCGGCCGGGACCAGTGGCACGGGCGCCGACATCTCCGTCGCCCTCACGTGCCCGGCGACGGTTGCGGTGCGGACCGAGGCCAGCTGCACGCTCACGGTCGCCAACGCGGGGCCGGCCAGGGCCGGGTTCGTCGCGGCGGGCATCAACCTCCCGTTCTCGTTCCGGCGATTGTCCGCCACTCCCGGGGGGCTGTGGTTCGGCCACACCGCCGTGTGGTTCCGCCGGTCGCTGCCCGCGGGCGCGTCGGCCTCCTATACGGTGAGCTTCCGCCCCCGGAGGCCGGGGCGGGGCTGGGTCTGGGCGGCCGGCCTGTCGCGCACCCCCGACCCGGACCGCACCAACAACGTGGCGACGGCCACGGTGACCGTCACCGGTTGACCGAGCGCCGCACCCGACCCGGCGCCGCCCCTCACGCGAACCGGCGGGCCACCACCTCGGCGCGGGAGCGGTAGCCGCCGCCGAAGAGCACCGCGTGGACGAGCAGGGGGTAGAGCTGGAAGAGGGCGACCCGCTCTTCCCAGCCCGGGCTCAAGGGCAGCACCTGCTGGTACGCACGCAGCAGGGCGTCGGGCACCGGGCCGAACAGGGCGAGCATGGCCAGGTCCTCCTCGGGGTGGCCGCCATGGACCGAGGGGTCGATCAACCAGGCGTGGCCGTCTGACCCGAAGAGGACGTTGCCCCACCACAGGTCCCCGTGCACGAGCGCGGGACCTCCCGGCGGCAACAGGCGGGGGAGCCGGTCAGCGACCGGCCCTACCGCCGCGTCCAGTCCGCAGCGGGATGCGAGCGCGCGCAGCCGAGCGCTGTAGAAGCCGGCGCCATCGGGCCACCGGGAGGGATCGATTCGGCAGGCTCCGATCCACGACGACCCTCCGCCCCAGTGATCGCACGGTGCGCCGTGCAGCGCGGCGAGCCGCCGGCCGAGCGACTCGTCGTGGCCGGGCGCCCGGGCCATCTGGTCGACCGCAGCGGTGACGAGGAGGTCGTCCTCCGCCATGACCACATCGGGCACCGGCGGCGCACCGGGGACGGCCCGCAGCCGTCGCAGCCCGTCGGCCTCGTCCCGGAGGCCCGGTCCGGCCTTGACGACCACCCTGCGCGCTCCCGCCCGGACCAGCCAGGATCCGCCACCGAGCCGTTCGGGTCGCCCCGTCGGCCCGAGGGCGGCCCCGAGGCGCTCGCGCCAGTTCGCGGGCATGGTCACCGCAGGATCCTTGGCGCTCCGCGGGCCGGCCGGGGCCGGTCATCCCGCGACGTCGACACGCCACACTCTTCCATTCCCTCGGCCTGCGGGAGTCGGGACGACCCCTCCAGGGGTTCGAGCAAGATGGTGCCGTGACCGGATCGGGACCCGTCGGCCTGGTGCTCACGCCCGGTGCCAGCGCCGGGCGTGAGCAGCCGTCACTGGTCGCGATCGACCGCGAGGTCAGCCGCCTCGGTCTCGCGGTCGAGCGGATCGAGTTCCCGGGGCGGGCCGCCGGCAAACGCCGCCCCGACCCGCCGGCGGTGTGCATCGAGACGGTCCGCAGCGCGACCACCGCGCTGGCCGGCCGGCTCGGCGTCCCGACCAGCCGGGTGGCCATCGGAGGCCGATCTATGGGCGGGCGGATGTGCTCCCTGGTGGCGGCCGAAGGCCTGGAGGTGGCCGCCCTGGTCCTGATCAGCTACCCGCTCCATCCGCCGGGAAAGCCCGAGCGCCTGCGTACGGCCCATTTCGGCGATCTCCACGTGCCCTGCCTGTTCGTCTCGGGCCGGCGGGACGCCTTCGCGACCCCCGACGAGCTCGAGCGGGAGACCGCCGCTATTCCCGGGCCCGTCACCCTGGTCAGCGTGGAAGGGGACCATTCGTTGCGCAGGCGCGACGACGAGGTCGCCGGGATCGTCGCTCCGTGGTTGGCGGCACCGGCCTGATGCACCGCACCCCGCTCTGGCGGCCCTGCGATTGGGCCGAGGTGACTAGGCCTCGCTGAGCGCCGCCCCCGGCGCAGCGCGCCCGATCCGCTGCGGTGAGCGGAGATCCCGCACATTGCGCGGGCGCGAGCCGGGCACCGGGAAGGACAGCTCCTCGGCGGACGTTGGTTCGCCGAGGTAATAGCCCTGGGCGAGATCACAGCCGAGCGCAACCAGTGACTCGTAGGTGTCCGCGTCCTCGACGCCTTCCGCGACGACCCGCAGCCCGAGGGAGTGGCCGAGCTCGATCGTGGTCCGCACCACCGCCTCGCTCTTGTGGTTGTCCACCGAGGCAATGCCCCTGATGAGCTCCCGATCGATCTTCAGTTCGCCGACGGCGAGGTCGCTCACGTAGGCCAGCGACGAGAACCCGGTCCCGAAGTCGTCGATGGAGACGGTGAGACCCAGGTCGTGCAGCCGTTGGACGACCTGGCGGGCACGGGCACGATCGGCCATGAGCGTCGTCTCGGTGATCTCGAGGATCAGCGCGCCGGGACCCAGGCGGTGCCGAGCGAGGAGGAACCTGATGCGATTGGGCAGCTCGACATCGAGCAGGCTGGTCGTCGACAGGTTGACCGAGACCGCGATGTCGTGCCCCTCGGCATGCCAGCGCGCGCACTGGGCCAACGCCGACTCCAGGACCAAGTCGGTCAGCGGCTTGATGAGGCCCGCCTCCTCGGCCAGCGGGAGGAACTCGGAGGGCCGGATCAAGCCGAGCTCGGGGTGAGGCCACCGCAGCAGCGCCTCGACCGCCGGGACCTCCCCGGTGCGCAAGTCGAACTGGGGCTGAAACCTCAGTTCGAGCGAGCGGCCCTCGATCGCCCGGCGGAGCTGATCGACCCGCTTCATGCGGTTGAGGCCGTCGTCGGCGCCGTGCTCGTACACGTCGAAGGGGCGCCGGGCGACTTTGGCTCGGTACATGGCCACGTCGGCGCAGCGGAACAGCTCGGCGCTGCTGCGCGCGTGGTCGGGGGCGACGGCGATGCCGACGCTGGCACTGAGATACAGGCTCGCCACGTTCAGGTTGAAGGACTCTTCCAGTTGCGCGGTGATGCGCTCGGCGACGGTCGTGGCGTAGTCCACGTCGGCATCGGTGAGCACGACGCCGAACTCGTCGCCGCCGAGCCGTGCGAGCACGTCGGAGCTCCGGAGGGTTCCCTGAATGCGGGGGCCCAGGCTGGTGAGGATCTCGTCGCCGACCGGGTGCCCGAACGAGTCGTTGATCTCCTTGAAGTGGTTGAGATCGATCAACAACAGGGCCAGGCGAGGAGCCCGGTCGCCCGTCGCCGGCTCCGCGAAGTACTCCTCGAGGACGCTCATCAGGAACCGGCGGTTGCCCAGGCCGGTGAGCTCGTCGGTCAGCGCCTGTCGCCTCCTCGATTCGTTGAGCGCGGTCAGGTCGTGGAAGGAGAGCAGGAGGCGCCCCACCACGACGACCAGAGTGACGGCGGCCAGCACGAGGGCCACCCGGCTCACGTGACCGAGAGAACCGCGGAAGAGGACGAACAGCCCGCAGCTCGCGCCGACGGCCGGGAGGACGAAACGCGGCCTCAGCACCGCGCTCGAAGGGGCCGATCGTTGCCACATGGCCAGTGACGTGAGGAAGAGGGCGGCGGGCCACGTGACGTCGAGAATGGTGCCGACCGTGTAGGTGTTCGCCGATGCCTGGAACAGATAGACCGTGTCGCCGACCGCATCGAGCGCACAACCGAGGGCAAGGATGAGCCACATCGCGTTCCGCCACGTCGGGAGCATGGCCAGCGCGCCGACCACGACGGCCAGGAGGACCAGGTCGGCGATCGGATAGGCGAACAGGGTGGCGACGGTGAGGGGAGGCCCGCTCACGTCCCGCGCGATCGTGTCGAAGGCGATGGCAGCGACCACCGCCGCCGCCCCGAGGCCCGTCATCACGCCGTCGAGCCAGGCGGTGAGGGGCAGCCGCCCGACCTGCGTGCGCATCAGGAGGACGATGGCCACGCACGCCAGCGGGTAGAACAAGAGATAGAAGATGTCGGCCGGTGACGGCGTCGGGGGGTTGCCGCCACCGATCGTCTCGATGCTCCAGAGGATGTCCCCCATCGCCCACGACAGCAGTCCGATGCCGAGGACGAGCGCCACGGACCGGAGCGGGCCGCCGACGACCGCCCGGGCGATGCACAGACCGGCGGCCACGAGCTCGAAGGAGTCCACCCCCCAGTCGTTGAGGAAGGACGACCACGGTGTGTCGAGATGGACGAGGAGCACCACGCTGTAGGCCGCGAGAAGGCCACCCAGGGTCCAGTAGGCGATCAGGAACGAGCGGCCCATGCGCGCGCCGTCGCCGAGCCGGCGCTCGGCCGGCAGCAACCCGGGAGCAACGCTCTGACCAGGAGACCCCACGTTCCTTCATCGGCGGGTCGCGTCGATCACTCAAGCGAAAGGAGCCTCTCGAGCGTGCCGGGGTGGTCAGTTCGGGCTTATTGGCTGGTCAGGGCCGCCGTCCGGGCGGTCGGCCCCCACGGATGCCTCGTCAAACGCCCGGTCCCGTGCCTCGTCATGGCGACCGGTTCGTCGTCGCGGTCGTCCAGTACCCTTGGCCGACTTCGGCCAGTGCAGGGAGCGGACGTGGATCCAATCAGAGCGGCCGTGGCGGCCTGCGTGGTCGCGGCGGCGACGGTCGTCGTGCCGGCCGCGACGGCCTCCGGCCGCTCCGCGGGCTCGCCAGCGGTGGTCGTGACGGGTCGCATGCTGGGTCCGGGATGGTCGGCGTTCGTGGCGCAGCCGCCCCACAAGCCGGCCGTCGCCGTGGAGACGGCGACCGATGGCCGCCTCGGGGAGGCGTACTTCACGTTCCCGACGACCCGGGACGCAGTCGCGTTCGAGGCGAACCCCCCTGCGCTCGCCGTTGCCCAAGCCCGCGCCGTGCATCCCTCCGTGTACACGCTGGCGGGACAGGACGGGTTCACCAGTCAGAACCTGAACAGGAAGTCGACGGTCTACGTGTTCAAGGGCGGTGTCGCCATCTTCCTCCAGCAAGGGACGACCGTTGTCGTCGGGACATACCTCGGTGCGCCACCGGCACACCGGGCCGGCTACAACCTGCTGTCGACCGGGCTCAGCAGGGCCACCCAGTCGGCCGCCACCTTCCTGACGACGAGAGCCACGGGCACGACGACCAGTCGGGCCTTGGCCGAGCGGGGCGATCTCCGGCAGCACATCTAGCCGTTGGCGGCGACCCCGACCCGGTGACCCTGGGCGTCGGCGAAGACACCAAAGCTGGTCCCCTGGACCTTCTGCTCGGCCTGAACAAATCGACACTCCCGGCAAACCCGTGGCGCGACGGGGGGTCAGGCGAAGCGCGCCTCGCGCCGGCGCACGACGGCGCACAGGGTCTCGTTGTACGGTGCCTCGAGTCCCAGCTCTCGGCTCAGTGCGACCACCTGACCGTTGATGGCATCGATCTCCGAGGGCCGTCGGGCGAGATGGTCGAGGCGCATCGACGGGCTGGAGTTCGGGATCGTGGCCGCGAATTCGCTGACGTAGCGCAGCGGGTCGTCGAACGAGAAGCGGAGCCCCTTGGCGACGGCGACGCGGTAAGCCTCCGAGGTGCACCCGAGGGCGACCCTCCAGGCATCCGGGTCTGTCATCAGCTCGCCGACGGTGACGTCGAAGACCGCACACGGCGCGCTGAGGGTGACGTTGCAGAGGAACTTCTCCCAGATCATGAGGGTCACATCGGCATAGGCCCGGACGTTGAAGCCGGCGTCGTTCCACACCTCCTCAATGCGCCGGACCCGGTCGGTCATGCCTCCGTGCATCTCGCCGATGCGGATGAGCCGCATGCCCTCGTGGTGGACGCGTCCAGGTTCGGGGATCGACGACCCGAACCCTTCGGCGATCCCGAGCACGATGTGCTCCGGCGCGATGTGGCGGGCCACCCGCTCGCCTGCACCCAGCCCGTTCTGGAAGGCCATGACCACGGTCTCGGGCTCGAGCAGCGGTGCGATCTCCGCCGCCACTTCGTCGACGGCCCAGGCCTTCGTTGCGATCAGCCAGACGTCGCAAGGTCCTGCGTCACGGGGTGCACGCCCGACGCGGAGGTTGTCGACGACGTAGCTGCCGCTGGCGCCCGAGACGTGGAGCCCGGAGGCCGCGATGGTGTCGACGTGCTCCTGCCAGGTGTCGATGGCCCAGACCTCGTGCCCGGCTTTGCCCAGGAGGCCGGCGTAGACCGAGCCCATGGCGCCGGTTCCCACGATTGCGATCTTCATCTCGTCCTCCACGATCCGGCTCGTGGGAATCGCATCGGACGATCCTCCGAGCTCCGGACACATCTGTTCCGACGCCCCCGTGCAGACGCGTGGGTGACGCGTGAGACGGTGTCGATCGGGCTCCGACGAGCCCGCGGGTAGACCAGCGCCAGCCGGTTCGCTCCGGAGTTCCACCCGGGCCCGCCATCCTATCGTGATGGTCCGATCGGGTCTCCGCAAGACTCCTCGCGACGTCCGCTGGTCGGCCGGCTCCGATGGCCACGGATCGCTTGAGTACGTTCTGTCTCTTGGCCCTCTCGTCCCGGCTCATTCAGGTCAACGGCGTCGCTCGTCGCTTCCTCCTCGCTGAGCGATCGGGGCCGCCCACCATCATCGTGCTGAGCCTGCACGGAAGTCGGTCGAGTCCCGAGGGTCAAGCCCGGCTGAGCCGAATGGAAACACTCACCGAATCGGGCGCCGTCGTCGCCTTCCCGCAGGGGAGTCTGCGATCGGGATCCGGCTACGAGTGGGATCTCGAAAGCGACGACCACTTCCTCCAGGCGATGGTCGCCACCCTGCTCGATCAGTTCCCAGGGTCACACGCGCGGATCTGCATATCCGGCATGTCCGGCGGGGCGCGTATGGCGAGCCGCTTCGCGGCGAGACACCCGGACGAGGTCCTGCTACTCGGAGCCGTCGCGGGGCTGCGCGCCCCGGAACGTCCGAAGCTCGAGCGGCCCGTTCAGGTCGTGGCGTTTCACGGGACTGCCGACCGGATCAATTCCTTCGACGGAGGAGCCACGTCCCGTTGGGACGAGAGCGTGCTCGAAGCCGCCAAGGGCTGGGCAGCTGCCAACGGCCTCCCGCAAGAGCCCAAGCCGGACGACGTCACGCCCACGCTGACGCGCCTCCGCTTCGGCTCCGAGGAGGATCCCGGCGCGGTGACTCTCTGGGTCTGCAGGGGTGCCGGCCACACCTGGCCCGGATCGAGGTTGCCGGTTCTGCTCAGGTTGTTCCTCGGGCGGACATCGCACGAGATAGATGCCACCACCGAGATCTGGCGAGCAGCGACGGCTCTCGTGGATGACGGCTGAACCGGGATCCCCACGCGGTCGCACATCCGTACCGCCCGAGTCGCCGGACGGCCCTCTATCCGCTCGACGTCGTCGTCACGCTCGAGGGCACCGAGTTGGACGTCGTGGTCGTCGATGACGTTGCGGTGGACGTCGTGGTCGTGGCGCTCGACGTCGTCGTTGTCGAGGTGGACGGTGGCACCGTTGACGTCGTCGTCGTTGTGGTCGAGGTCGTGGTCGTCGCTGCCAGGGCGAGCCCGGTATCGGGAGAGACGCAGCCGGCGGGGGGCGTCGCGGCGCCCGACTGTCCCGGCATGAGCACGGTTCCCGCACATCCGAAGTCCGAGAAGGTGGCCTCGCTGGCGTCCGACGACCCGTCAGCGAAATGGGCCACGGAGCGAGTCTGGCGAATGAACCCCGACGCGTCGATGGATATCAGATCGGTCGTCCCGGTGTACCCCTGAGCCTGCAGGACGGCGTCAGCGGCGGCGATCGTCTTGGCCTGCTCCGCGTTGAGGCCCGGGACGTCGGTGCCGGGGGCGATCGACACCTGGTAGATCGTCACGGCCACGCCGTCGACGGATCCCGTGCCGACCTCGTCGGCTCCGGTGATCATGCTCTGCTCGAGATCGAGATACCCGGTCGGGCTGGCCAGGCCACCCATGGCCAGCGCACCCTGGCGTTGGCCGAGCGTGCCTTCGACGGAGCCGGCGAACCCCGAGAGCGACGATCCCGGTCCCTGGCTGCTCGAACCAGGGGACAGCCCGTAATCGCCCCCTCCCATCTCCCAGACGTTCGTGCCGTCGTCGCGCAACGTGATCTTCCCCAGGCCGCCGACATTCGACACGGCCACCATGGCAAAGGGATCGGTGTCGATGGTGCCCTGCCCGGTGATCGTCGTCGCCGCCGACGACGGACCCGATGCCGAGCACATCTCGGTCACACCGCCCGAGCCCGGGAGACCGGGAGGACTCGGCGTCGGCACCTCGTGGCACGCCGTCGTGGTGGTCGTGGTGGGATCGGTCGGTGCCGTCATCGGGTCGAACTGGTAGGACACGTTGAAGCTGCCCGAACTCGTCGTGGCGCTGAGAGCGGACAGCACCGCCCGTTTGGCCACTCCCACACCGAGCCGGGTGTTCCCACGGACGGTGTGCTTCGCCGCCTGCGGTGTGCTCGGGCGCCCGCCCGACGACAGGGCCAAGACCACCGGAACCGAGAGGGCCGCGATGCAGGCCACGCAGATCACGCCGAACCACACCTGACGCCGCCTCCTCGAAGGGGTGCCGGAGGGCTGGTCGTCGCCGAACCAGAGGCCTTCCTGCCCGTCGTGGTCCATTGTTGGCCCCTATCCCGTGGATGCTGTCATGGTCGTTGTCGTCGATGGTGTGGACGTCGTCGACGATGGCGTGGTCGTCGGTGTCGTCGACGGGGCTGTCGCGGTCGTGGTCGAGGTCGTCGATGTCGTCGACGTGGTGCTCGGGGAGCCGCTCGGGGTGGAGATCGTGGTGGGTGTGACCTGAGAAGATGCGCCAGTCGTAGTCGTAGTCGTCGTCGGTGCAGCACCGGTGTCAGGGCTGGCGCAGTTGGCCGGCGGGCTCGAAAGGCCGCTCGCACCCGGCATCAGGACCGTTCCGGCACAGCCGAAATCCGAGAAGTGCGCATCGAGGGTGACCGTGCCGCCGTCGGAGAAGGCCACCGTGGAGGAGGACTCTCGGATGAATCCGGACGCGTCGATGGACACCAGATCACGGATGTTCGTGTAGCCCTGGGCCGAGAGCACCCCGAGGGCGGCGTTGATCGTGGTCGCCTCCTCGCTGCTCGTCCCCGGCGCCGTGGCCAGGGCAGCGGGATCGATGGCCAGCTCGTACTGGGTCACCGCGACACCGTCGACGGTCGAGGGGCCCACCTGCGCCGCACCGCTGACGGCGGGCTGCTCGAGGTCGAGGTAGCCGGTCGGGCTGGCCATGCCCATCATGGCCACGGCGCCCTCACGCTGTCCGAGTGTGCCTTCGGTCAGGCCGGCGAAGCCGGAGAGCGGCTGGCCGCTCCCGTCGTTGCTCTGGGGGTTGAGCCCGTTGTCGGTGTAGGACACTTCCCAGACCGTGGTGGGATCCACCCGCACGCCCACCTGCAGGCCGCCGCCCGAGCCGTCGGAGTCGATGGCGGCCGACGCGGCCATGGCCATCGGGTTGGCGTCGATGGTGCCGCTGCCCTGCACCGTCTCGTCCTGTGGCGTCGAGGGGCCGCACGAGGCGATCGGCGCGGTGAGGGCCGTTGGGGTCCCCGCGTAGGAGGGGGTCCCCGAGTTGGAGGCACAGGGAACGGTCGTGGTGCTCGTGGTCGCACTTCCGGGCGACTCGCTCAGCCGGTAGGAGAAGGCAAAGCTGCCCGCATCGGTGGTGGCGCTCAGGGCCGAAAGGACGGATCGCTCGGCCGGACCGTTGCTCAGCTTGATGGCGTTGGGGTGCGGGTTCCGAGGGCTTGTGGGCACCGGCGGGGAACCCGCGGTCACCAGCAAGCCGACCGGAAGGCCTACGAGCAGGAGCGAGGCCGCCACCCCGACCATGATCCCCACCCGCCGCCTGTCCGTCCGGCGTGGGGTGGTGTCGGACGGTCCGTCGATCCAGAGGTCACCGTCTTCGGATTCCGTGCCTGTGGCTCGGCGGCCGACTCTTTTGGTAGCCATCGCACGCCCCTCTTTGCCGGCCCGGGATGGGAGCCGGCCCTCGATTCGTGAGAAAAACGCGCCCTTCGGCGATCCTACCAAGGGTACGAATCCAGGTCCAGGGCCTTTGGTCGGATCCGTAAATTCCGTAAACCCGCCTCTGAGCTGGGCAAGGTCGACCCTTCCATCCCGGATCATCCCGGCCTGCTTGGCCGAGGCCATCAAAGCCTTGGCGGAGGCGGACGCCCTGTCCGGAGCCTCTCCGAAATCAGACCGGAGCGCCTCGGCAAGAGCGGCAAGCGGCGGCAGGCCCTGACCGGCGTAGTGCTCCAGCACCTGGCGGAAGAGAGGGACGTCGAGACAGGCTTCGGCGCGAGCACGGGCGGCCTCGGGAGGACTTCCCGAGAGGCACCGGAGCCCCCGCGCGCTCACCGTCACGTCTCCGGACCGGCCCGAGACCAGCCCGAAGAGCCGCGCGTTGGCCAAGCGGCTCAGGAAGGCGCCGTTTCGGACGCCGCTGTACGAGAGGAGTGCGGCCAGGGTCGCGGGGTCCGTGCGCCCGCCGACGCGGGCGACGGCCCGGGCCAGCTCGAGCGAGGCCTCCAAGTCGTAGGTCACCGATCGGTACCTCGAGCGCGCCATGTGCTCCTTCCTCCTGGCAGCGACGGGATCGGCCACGGTGCACCGCAATGATCCGGTTCCCCAAGTCTCCCAGGTCGTCGGCCCTGTCGCCGCCACGTCCCGACTCGGGGCAGCCCCTAGTGTCTGCGACGTGGGGAAACGATGACGGCCACGGCGGAGGCCCGGGACGGGCCGCCGGCCGCCGACGGGCAGCTGACGCCGCAGGCATCCGAGAGACTGGGCCAGCTCTTCGCCCAGTTGGTGGCCACCGTGCGCACCGCGCTGTACACCGATGAACAGACGGTGCAACTGGCGGTCGGGTGCCTCCTGGCCCGGGGTCACCTGCTGGTCGAGGATCTCCCGGGGCTCGGCAAGACCACTCTGGCCAAGGCACTGGCTCAGGCTCTTGGGCTGGCCTTTCACCGGGTGCAGTTCACCGCCGACCTCCTGCCGGCTGACATCACCGGCGCCATGATCCTGGATCGCACCCGGGGCGAGCCGGTCTTCCGTCGCGGGCCCATCTTCACCAATCTGCTGATGGCCGACGAGCTGAACCGGGCCTCGGCCCGATCGCAGTCGGCCCTCCTCGAGGCCATGGAGGAACGTCAGGTCAGTGCCGACGGGCAGACCATGCCGCTCCCGCGGCCCTTCATGGTGCTCGCCACGCAGAATCCCTTCGATGCCGCCGGCACCTCCCCGCTCCCGCACGGCCAGCGGGACCGCTTCCTCCTCCGCCTCTCCTTGGGCTATCCCAGTCGGGAAGACGAGGACCGGTTGATCGCCCGTTGTGACGCGGCTGCACCGCTCGAGTCGATCACCCCCGCGGTCAACGGATCGGAACTCGACGCACTCCTGGCGGGTGTCGCCGCCGAGTACGTCTCGCCGTCCACCCGGGGCTACATGCTCGACGTCGTCACCGCCAGCCGCACGCACCCGGCCGTCGCCGTCGGCGCGTCGCCCCGGGCGGCCATCGCGCTCAAGCAGGCGTCCGCTGCCCTCGCCCTGGCGGCCGGACGTCACTTCGTCATCCCGGCCGACGTCCAGCGCGCCGCCGAACCGGCTCTGGGCCACCGCTTCATCCTCGAACCCGGGAGCGTGCGCTCGGGTACCGGAGTCCAGGAGGTGGTCGCCGACCTGGTGCACCAGGTCCCTCTCCCGGCGCCGGACACCGTGCTCGGCGGGCAATCGGGGAGCTGATCCAGGTGGCCGGGGAACGCCCTGCCGGCGGCAGGCCCGTCCACGTCCACCCGGCCGCCTCGCCCCACCGCAGCTCGCTCTCGCGACTGCGTCCGACCGGGCGCGGCGTTGCCGCCACGGCCATCATCCTCCTCCTTCTCGTGCTCGAGGAGACAACGAGAACATCGGGGCTGGTTCTCTTCGTCGTCGTCCTCGTGATTCCCCTCGCCGCGGCGCCGTTGCTGGCACTGTCCCGCGCTCACAGAGCGCGATGGGCCACGGTCCGCATCATGGTCGTCCCTCCCGTGGTGCCGGTGGACGGCTCCTGCGAACTGATCGTGCAGCTCTCCAACGAGGGGGACACCGCATTGCCGGTGCTGTACCTCGACGGTCCGGCGGAGCACTCCCGCCCGGAGGTCGATCGTCCACGCGGTCGCGTGGCGCCTGCACCGACGCGGTCCTCCGCCGCACTGGCTGGAAGCCCCGGACGCCTCCTCCGATGGGAGGCACTCGGCGCCCACCAAAACAGTGCAGTCGTCCTCAACGCTTCGACCCGACGGCGAGGCGTCTTTGCGATCGGTCCGCTCCGGCTGTGGGCGTGCGATCCATTCGGGCTCTTCGGCGTGCCGGTGGCCGAGGCCGCACCGGTCCGGGTCGTCGTGCATCCGCCGGTGGCGCCATCCGCGGCAGCACATCTGCGACCGGTCACGCCGGCTCCGAGCGCCGTACCGGCGGCGGGCGAGGCCCGTTTCCACAGCGATGATCCCGCAGGGGAGTGGAACGGGTTGCGGCCGTATGTGCCGGGCGACCGCCTCCACCTGCTCTCCTGGCCGGCCGAGGCTCTCTACGGCTCGTTGCTGGTCCAAGAATTCAGCTCCGACGGCACCGACCGGATCCGTCTGGTTCTCGACGACCGGGCCGGCGTGCATCGCCGCCGGGCGTTCGAGGCGGCTCTCTCGACGGTGCACGGCCTCCTGGTGGATGCAGCCCAGGAGGGGTTCGAGGTCGAGCTCGTCGCGCTCTCCGGTGACCAGTCGGTCGGATCGTCCTCACTCGAAGGCATGGTCGACCACCTGACTTTTCTCGCACGCGCGCGGCCGCGCCCGGGCAGTGCTCGGGCGCGGTGGGCCGTGCCCGACCCCGTGCTCGTGGGCGCGTCGGTCGTGGTCACGACATCCACAGCCCATCCCACCCTCCCCCGGTTGCCGGGCAACCCGTCGGTCGTGGTGGTCGGGTGACGGCCGGTCTGCGGCGCTCTGCGCCGGACGTCGCCTTGCTCGGCGCGTCGCTGACGGTTGCCGCATCACTGACCCGTCTGCTGGGTGGGGGGGTCGGTGGCGTCGCCCTTGGCCCGCTCTTGGCGAGCGCCGCAGTCGGGTCCGTGGTGCCCGCGGCTCTGGCGACGCGTCGCGTGACCGTCCCCATCCGGGTCTTGAGCGGGACCGTCGCTGTCGCCCTGGTGTCACTGTGGGCGTCCTTGCCCGGGTCGACGAGCTACGGAGTGCCGACCGGTCGCACGTGGCATGCGTTGGCGGTGCACCTGCGGGCGGCACGGCCCGTTCTCGTCGGTTTCTCCCTCCCGCTACGCCCCACTGAGGGGGTGATCCTCCTGGCGTCGCTGCTGGTCGGCATGGTCGCGGTGCTGGCGTCCGTCCTCCTCCACGCCGACGACCACACCGACCGGCTGTATCCCGGACTCGCCCTTGTGGGTCCATTCACGTTGTTGGTCCTCGTCACCGCGCAGTCGGCGCGGCCGTCGGCGTCGTTGCCGGTCGCGCTCTTTGTCGTCTTCGGAGCCGTCACGATCTCCCTGTCCCAAGCGGCGCCGATTGCCGCCCTGCCCCCGCGGCGTCACCGGTGGTGGTTCTCCTCGACGGCCGCTCTGACCGCCACCATCGTGATCGCATCCACTCTTCTCGCCCTCACGTTCGGGACGAGTGGGGGAGGGGCGAGTGGCACGAATCCGGGCGGCAACTCTGTTGCCGCGGTGCCGCCAACCGGACTCTCCCTGACCTCGAGTCTCGTCGCGTTGGAAGTCCACGACGCGAACCTGGTGCTCTTCCGAGCTCATTCCCCCTTCCCCACCTACTGGCAGGTCGCAGTGTTGAACGTGCTGCGGAACGGCGTGTGGGCCACGGATCCGGACACGGCTGCGGCCGTGCAGGGCGCTGACACCAGCAGTGCGCCCGAGCCCGCGTCCCTTCCTGCCGCCGGGATCGCCACGACCTTCTCCGCGACGGTGGACATCGACCATTTCTCCAGTCGCCTCCTGCCCGTGCCGCCCTCCACGCTCGCCGTGGCCGGCCCGGGCGAGCCGACGCTCAGCGCGATCGGGGCAGTGACGACACGGGCCACGACGCCCGGTCAGCGGTACTCGACGACCTCTGCCGCTCCCGTGAACGACCCGGGAGCGCTGGCGGGCGGCTCTGCCGTCAGCAGCTATCCCCAAGCCCTGGTGCAGGCCGCGGTCGCGCTGCCCCCCCTCCCATCGTCGATCGGTGTGCTCGCTCGAGAAGCCACCGTCGGCGCGCAGACACCACTGGGACAGGCCGAGGCACTCGTCGACTGGTTCCGCTCCGGGCGTTTCAAGTACTCGCTGAACCGGCCCGTGGCGACCCCGGGCGTCGATCCCATCGTCAGTTTCCTCACCCAGACGCGCGCAGGCACCTGCGAGCAGTTTGCCGGTGCGTTCACCGTGCTGGCCCGGACGTTGGGGCTCCCGACCCGCATGGTCGTCGGGTTCACCGCCGGGCGGCGCACGCACCCGGACGAGGTGACGATCAGGGGCGACGATGCCCACGCCTGGCCCGAGGTGTACCTGGGCCCGGCGGCAGGCTGGGTCTCGTTCGAGCCGACGCCGCAACAGTTGACCGGTGAGGTGGCCCCGGAGGGAGTCGTGGGTCCGACGGGCGTCGAGACGACGGTGCCGCCGCCCGGCACGGTCCCGCCGACTCTCCCCGAGCCGCCCACGGTGCCCTCGACGGTCCCGCCCACGACACCGAGCACGGCCGCCCAGGGGAGCGGCTCCCTCGCTCCCGTTCAGGCGACGTCGCCCGGTTCGAGTCGGCTCCAATGGCTGCTGATCGGGCTCGGTGTCCTGATCGTCGCTGCGCTGGTGACCGCGGCCCTGGTCCGCCGCCGCCGCTGGTCACCATCGGGCCGGTCGGCCGTGGGGCTGGCGCTGCTGGCCGAAGCCGTGGTCGACCGGGCGCTCGCCGACGCCGGCGTCGGGCGCCCGCGCTGGCAGCCCCTGTCGCTGTTCGTGGCAGAGCTGGCTGCACTGTCCGGGGAGTCAGGTTCGGCTCCCCGGCCCGACGGGCCCGACGACGACGTCGGACTCCGCTCCCTGCTCGGCGATGCCGCCATGGTGGCCGAGACCGTCGAGCACGCGTTGTACGACTTCGGCGCGCTCTCGTCGGAGTCGGCCCGCCAGGCCTATGCGGCGGCGACGCGGGTGCGCCAAGGTCTGCGTGGACACGATCTCAGCGGGGTCCGGCTCTGGCGGGCCGGGGCCGGGGCCGCGACTCGTCGGTAGCCGCCATGAAGCGAGCGCCCGGGCCGGACTGATGCGGCACCGCCCTTGGTTGGCGCGACGTCAGGCGTCCAGTGAATAGACCAAATTGGCAACCGTTCGGTAGTAATCGGCTCCGAGTCCTTCGACCTTGATATAGCAGACGAACACCAGCGGCAAGTTGTCAGGATCCCGTCCGCGCAACAGTTCCGCTGCGCCGTCTGCGACGGACTGACGGTGGGTGAAGAGGTCACGGCCGCGCAGCACGGACTCGATGCGGTCCAGCTCGCCGAGCGAGTGGACGTTGAAGGTGATGGAGCGGATACCGAGCGACTGCGGGCCATGGCGAACCCGATGCATGCTGCGCGCCTCACGCAGGATCAGGACGATGGATGGCGGCGATGCGTCACCGATCACCGCGACTGCGTCTTCGCGCGCGATCTCATCGAAAGGACCGAGCTCCCGGTAGAAGGCGACTGATCGATCGAGGTCGGCGACGGCGACCAATGCGGAACGGATGGTCCACGGCTGTGCGACGGGATCAGTGGCCACGGGTTGCGCCTCCGTGAGTCCGAGGGGGGGTCATTTCCAGCGAGAGAACGAGGTCGTTGGTCCTCAGCGTATCTGTCATGCTCCTCAATGCTCGGAGCGCCCTTCAGCACCTGGGAGGCGTGACGCCACGTGAGGACCCGTCAGATCGATGGCCCATGACGGTGGCGGCCATCTGCGTCCCCGTCAGGACGCGAACCTGCTCCGCCGGCTTCTTCCGGGTCCGCCCGAGTACCTCTGAACCCGGCCTCTCGGGTCCTGGTGCTCGACGGCCCAGCTAAGTCTGGGCGTCCCACACACGGAGGCCATCGAGGCTGAGGCGGATCGGGATGATCTGGAAGCGAGGATCGGCGTGGTGCAGCAATCGCCCGAGGCGGCGTTTGGCGCCAGCGTCTGACCCGCACAGGACTGTGAGGCTCCCGCCGTCACCGCCGGCTCCGTTCACCTTCCAGCCCGATGCGCCACTCGACGCGGCGATTTCGATCGCCGTTTCGGCATCCCCGCACACGAGGCCCGGGTGAAGCTGGCGTTGCACCTCGGTGTTGTCGCTCATGGCTCGCCCGAGCGCGCAGAAGTCCGCCTCCCGCAGGGCATCGCGCGCTGCCTCGGCGGCACGGCGCAGCTCGTCGAGCGCGGGAGCGTCCGGGCCGTCTCGAGCGACCCGGGCGATGACGCGATCGCTGAGAGCCGACGACACATGCGTCCGCCCCAAGGAGACCAAAGCGAGTCGACGCTCGAGCTCCCACCGGGTGGTGTCGGGCGCAGAGAGCTGAGTGACCGAGGCACGGGGATACGAGGAGATCTCGACGAAATTGATGCCGCCGTACGCAGCGCAGAGCTGGTCCTGAATGCCGGACTGGATTCCGAGCCGTTCGGTCTCGACCCGATGCGCCACGTAGGCGAGCTCGTGGGGGGTCAGGCGCCCGGGGGACAGCGCGTCAAGGGCGCCGACCAGCGCCACCGTCGCGCTGGCTGAGGTCCCGGTCGAGCTGCCCGCAGGCGTCTCGGAGTAGATGGAGATCTCAATCGAGACGTCGGCCGGCAGCCCGATCTCGTCGACGGCGGCTTCGAGCAGCGGGTGGCGTCCAGGTCCGGCTCCGAGCTCGAAGGCGTAACGGTCGCCGTAGTTCTCGACGTCGAGGACGACCCGTCCGGGCAGCACACCGGCGGTGTGCACCCTGACCTGGACCTCGACGCACGGTTGGACCCCGATGTTGAACACCTTGCCGTGCTGGGCGAACCAGGTGTCGGTCCATCCCCCGATGTCACAAATGCGAATCGGGGCCGTGGCGTTGACAATGCGCCACGGGACCGGGTGCTCTTCCATCCCGGTCATCCTGCCGGACGATGGGTGAAGGCGCAGGTGAGCGCCACTCGCTCCGGCGTTCGGGCATGGGCCCCGGCGGCTACCTCGTGACCGTAAGCCTCACTGCCGCAGAGTGGACGTACCGACCTCGCCATCGGCCGGGGCGCGGTGTTCGCGCTCCGAGCGCATCGGACGACGGCGTTCGCAATGATTCTCCCAAAGCAGCTGCGCCTTCTCTCGAGATTCGACGGGCGTGTTGATGCCGATGGGCGTCGAGGATTGGTGGTCCCGCTCGCAGTCCTCACAGACGACCACCCAGCGGCGATCACCGCGTTGCACGATCTTCGGATGGTGGACCTTTCGCATCTATCCCTAGCTCCCTGTTGTCTCAGACCCCCGACGAGGGCGACCCTAGCCACGGTTCGGGGGGAACCTCCAAGGGCGTCAGTAGCTGCAGGTGGCATGTGACGCTGCAGTTAACTGGCGACAAAGGGCCCGCCATGTAGGGCCGAAGCCACGTCCTGCATCTCCGGCTCCCGAGGTCCGGCGCCGGCCGCAGTCAATCGACGGAAGCACCGAGTCCGCGCGCCACGAATGCGATGGCGGCCTCGACGAGCTCGTCATCGGCCACGTCAGGTTGGAGGACGCGTAACTGCCCGATGCCTCGAAAGAGGAGTTCGACAAGCCTGGCCGCCTGAACGGCTGACTCCAGCGGCTCAATGCCCTGTCGCGCTCGCTCCGCCTCGATGATCTCGGCCAGCGCCCGTACTCCTTCCTCGTCGATGCGTGTCAGTTCTTCTCGGGCGGCTGGATTGCGCGCCGCGTAGAGCCAGAACTCCTGGTAGAGCAGTCCCATGTTTCCGGCTCGACGGGTCTCGTCCCGGATCAAAGCCACGAAGTCGGAAATGCGATCTTCGGGGGGCAACGCGGAATCCTCGAGTGTCGCTCGAAGCGCCTGCATCTCTTGCTCGTAGTTGGCCTTGAACAAGGCGAGGAAGAGGTCCTCCTTGTTCTTGAAGTTCGAGTACACGGCGCCCTTCGTGAAGCCGGCGACCGCCGCCACCTCGTCGAGTGATGCCCCGTGGAACCCCCGCTCGGCGAAGACTTCGGCGGCGGCGGCGAGGAGATGCTCGCGGGTCTGTTGCCGCCGGCGTTCGGGGGTGAGGGGTTGAAAGTCCATAGGGTTGCGCTACCTTTGAGTATAGTAGATACTAATAAGTATGGGTGATCCTAAAGGGTATGCCAACAACCTAAAGGCCCAGGTCACTATGGGCGATGGTCCCTCCGAGCCGGCTGTTCGTACCGCGGGGCTCGTCCGACGTTTCGGTTCGACGCTCGCGGTCGACGGTCTCGACCTCTGCGTTCGGCGGGGCGAGATCTACGGGTTCCTCGGACCGAACGGTGCCGGCAAGTCGACCGTCGTCCGGATTCTGTGCACGCTGCTCAAGCCCAATGCCGGCACGGCCTCCGTGGCCGGGTACGACGTGGCGAAGGATCCCGGAGCGGTCCGCGTCCGGATCGGCGTCGCGCTCCAAGACGCGGCCATCGACGACCGACAGAGCGGGCGCGAGCTTCTCACGCTGCAGGGCCGCCTCTACGGGCTGAGTACCGCACAGATCCGGATGCGCGTGGCGGAGGTCCTCGACCTGGTCGACATCGGAACCGCCATCGACCGGCGCATCGGCACCTATTCCGGGGGAATGAAGCGGCGTTTGGACCTTGCCGCCGCCCTGGTCCACAACCCGGAGGTGCTGTTTCTCGATGAGCCCACCACTGGACTCGATCCCCAGAGCCGAATGGCGGTCTGGTCCGAGGTCCGCCGGCTCAACCGTGAGCTGGGCATGACGATCTTCTTGACCACCCAGTACCTCGAGGAGGCCGACACCCTGGCCGACCGGGTGGGGATCATCTCCTCGGGCCGGCTCAAGGCGGAAGGTACCCCCGCCGCCCTCAAGCACTCGGTGGGCCACGACGTGATCGTCGCCGAGGTCGACGGGGATGGCACCACGGCACTCGAGACCCTCCGTTCCTTCGAGGAGCTCGAGCCCGCCTGGAGCACCGATGGCACGATCACTGTCACCACCGTTGACGGGCCTGCAGCACTGGGGACGGTCGCGGTGGCTCTCGGCCGGTCCGGGCTCCACATCCGCAGCCTCACGATGCGGACACCGACCTTGGACGATGTCTTCATGGAGATGACGGGGTCTCGAATCGATCGAGAGGAGGTCCACCTGTGAGCGCGGTCGAGGCTGGAGCCGTGATGGGACGAGAGGCGGGCTTCCTCCAAGACGTGCGGGCGATAGCCGGCCGGGCGCTCCGCCAGATCCCACGGGAGCCGGCCGCGGTCATTCCCGCCGTCTTCGTCCCGGCGTTCTTCTACAGCGTCAACCTCGGCGCCCTCGAGAAGCTCGCCGGTACGGCCCTCGACTACAAGGCTTTTCTCCTTCCCATGGCGATCGCCTTTGCCGTGACGGGGATGTCGAGAGCCCCCGCGCTCGTGACTGACATTCAAAGCGGGTACTTCGACCGGCTGTGCATGACGCCGATCAAGCGGTCTGCGCTGCTACTCGGCCTGATGGTGGCCGATGTGGCCGTGATCTCCGCCCTCTGCCTGCCCGTCCTGGCCATCGGCGCCATCGTCGGGGTGCGCTTCGCCACCGGGCTACCGGGTCTGTTGGTGTTCGTCGGCTTCTCCGCACTCTGGGGCCTCGCGTTCACGTGCTTCCCCTACGCCGTCGCGCTGAGGACGGGCAGTCCTGCAGCCGTCAACGCGTGCTATGTCATCTTCTTCCCGCTGTTCTTCCTCACCGACGCAGTGGTTCCGAAGCAGCTGCTCACCGGGTGGTTCTCCGCCATCGCCACATACAACCCGGTGACCTATCTGTTGGGAGCACTTCGTTCTCTCATCACGTCCGGGTGGCAGTTGCGACCGCTGCTGGAGGGTATGGCCGCCATTGCCGGACTCGCCGCGGTGGGCATCTGGCTCGCCCTCGCCGCGCTCCGGGCCAGAATTCGCATGGGAGATTGAGCGACCGTCGACTCCCGGACACGGAGGAGCGCCCCCGGCAGGACTTCGCTCCTGCGCCACCGGCTCCGGGAGCACGCCGATCTTGGGCACCAGGCGGCGCCAGCCCAGGCGGATGACGGAGAATCGGGGGCCACATGAGACCTCGTTTGCCCCACCGGGCCCGGCAGCGTCCGCCGCGGCCCTCCATCACCTGGACGGCACTGGCGATGATGACTGTGGGCTCGGTCGGGTACCTGGGCTCGGCACCGGCTTCTGCGGTCTACGGGCTCGCCTCGGTGTTCCTCTACGTCCTCCCCGCTCTCGTCTTCCTGCTGCCCGTCTCACTGGTGGCCGCCGAGCTTGCCTCCGGCTGGGAGGGCGGCGTCTACAACTGGGTGCGAGAAGGCGTCTCCGCTCCGATGGGTCTGCTCGCCGTGTGGTGCGAGTTCGCCCAGACGATCTTCTACTACCCGGCCCTGCTCGCGTTCGTCGCCAGCACGCTCGCCTACGTCATCGATCCCGGGCTGGCAGGGAACGGGGTCTACAACGCCGTGATCATCATCGTCCTTTTCTGGCTGAGCGTGCTGGTGACCTCACGCGGCATGACGCTCGTGGCCGAGCTGTCGTCGAGCGGGACCGTGATCGGCACGCTGATCCCGGGTGCGCTCCTGGTGGTGTTCGGCGTCGTCTACCTGCTCCAGGGAAACCACTCCGCAGCGCCGATGACGGCTCAGCATTTCCTGCCGCAGTGGAGCGGGCTCGCCAGCATCGTCCTGATCGTCAACAGTTTCTTCACCTACGCCGGGGTCGAGGTCAACGCCGTACATGTCGATGAGATGCAGAATCCGAGCCGCGATTACCCGAAGTCGATCTTCCTCGCCATCGCTCTGGTGCTCGCAGTGTTCATCCTCCCGACGTTGGCGATCTCCTGGGTGATCTCCTCGCAGCGGATCAGCTTCACCGCGGGTGTGATGCAGGCCTTCAACGCCCTCTTCCATCACTTCGGCATCGGGTTCGCAGTGCCCCTGATCGCCTTGGCGTTGGCGATCGGCGCACTGGCCGGGATGATGGCCTGGCTGGGCGGGCCATCCGAGGGGTTGCTCCGAATCGGCCGTGAGCAGGGATTCCTGCCGCCCTACTTCCAGAAGGTCAACGGCAGAGGGATCGAGGTGCACATCCTCACCGCTCAGGCCACCGTGATCACGCTCATCGCCCTGCTCTACGCCTTCATCCCGAGCGTGTCGCACGCGTATTGGATCTTCGTCGCGATGGCGACCCAGGTCTACCTGATCATGTACGTGCTGATGTTCGTCGCTGCTGTGCGGCTGCGCCGCTCACAACCGGGCCACAGGCGCGGGTATCGAGCACCGGCCTTGGGTCTGCTCTGCGTCCTCGGCACCGTGTCCTCCGTCGCAGCGCTCGTCATCGGGTTCATCCCTCCGTCGCAGTTCGGCCACCTGAACCCGGTGACGTACGTCCTGCTGATTGTCGCTGGGATCGTCGTCATCGGGATCCTGCCGCCCGTTCTGCTCCATCGCTTCCGCAAGCCAAGTTGGAAGGTCATCAGCAGTGGCTAGTCACGTGACGACAGGGAGGCGGACGATTTCCGGTCTTGTTCGGCAATGACATGCCGATAGACGGAAACGTACTCATCGACCATGCGATCCTTGCTGAATCTCTGCACTGTCACATTTCGAACTGTCTGCCTGTCGAGCTGACCGACCCGCTTGATCGCGGCAGACGCAGAAGCGACGTCCGACACCAAGGCGCCTGTCGTGCCGTCGATGATGACTTCCGGCATGGAACCTCGGTTGAAGGCAATCACCGGAGTGCCACATGCCATGGCTTCCACGACCGAGAGGCCGAATGGTTCATCGAAGTCGATCAGATGAAGGAGGGCAACGGCACCACCCAGGAAGGACGAGCGATCCTCGGCACGGACGGGCCCGATGTACCGCACGCGCTCACCGTCGAGGCGCGGCACGATCTCCTGCTCGAAGTACTCCTCGTCCTGAATGATTCCTGCAATACGAAGTGGCATGTGCGTCTCTCCTGCGGCATGGATGGCCGCGACCAACCCCTTGTCCGGGTGGATGCGCCCGAAGAACGCCAAGTAGGAGCCAGGAGTCGGGTTGAACGTGAAATCGGCAGTGCTTATCCCGTGATGGATCGTGGCCACGTAGTCAAGGTCCGGATGCCTGTCCGCGTCGCTGATCGCCACGTAGGACGTCGTGCGGTTGTACTTGGCATAGACCGGGACGATTCGTGGTGAGGAGAAGCCGTGGATTGTCGTGACCATCGGCGTCGCGATCAAGCCGGAATAGGTCAACGGCAGGAAGTCGAAGCTGTTGTGGATGACGTCGAACTCAGATGCCCGCTCAAAGACCTCCGAGACGTGCAGACACTCGGCAACCTTCGGGTCGACGTGTGCATCCTCTGACCAGCTCCGGGGGATGACGCTGCACAGCCGAGCGGACGTTTCCGAATCACCGGTGGCGAAGAGCGTGACGTCATGGCCTCGTGAGACGAGTCCTTCGGTCAGGAGCGAGGCGAAGAGCTCCCACGGTCCGTAGTGACGCGGCGGGACACGCCATGCGATCGGTGCGAGTACTGCAATGCGCACCGGGTAGTCAACGACCAAGGCCCAGTCGGTCAGCCTTTTTGCCGCGCTCGTCTCGCTTCTCCTTCTTTGCTTCCCTCTTTTCCTTCAGGGACTTGCCAGGCTTCTTTCCAGACGGCTTCTGAGGTGATCTGTCAGGCACGGTGTTCTCCAATCGTTCGCAGTCGAGTCAATCGGGGATGGTCCTCAGGGACGCGAGCAGTTCGTCCACAGGCACGGTGGCCACGCCGATGGCAGAGTCGCCAATTCCGTAGGGAAGAACCAGGGTGCCTGCATGGAGGAGGGCGCCGCAGGAGTAGACGACATTGGGCACGTAGCCGTCCTGCTCATCGAGAGCTGGGCTGAGGAGGGGCTCGTGCAGCCGGCCAACGATTCGGGAGGGGTCTTCGAGGTCGAGCAAGATCGCTCCGATGTTGTAGGTGCGCATGGGACCGACGCCGTGGGTGAGCACCAGCCAGCCCGCATCGGTCTCGATTGGCGACCCGCAGTTGCCCAGTTGCACGACTTCCCACGATGCTGCCGGCGCCTGGCACGCAATCACGTCCTCCCAGCGGCGCGGGTTCTGCGAATAGGCGATGGTGTTCGACTCTCTGTCACTTCGCGACAGGGCGGCGAAACGGCCACCGATCCGGCGAGGGAACAGAGCAAGGCCCTTGTTGGCCGCTGCCGTTCCCACCATCGGTGAGGAGGAGAAGTGCGCGAAGTCCTTGGTCTCGAGGAGCTGCTGGCCGATGTCGGTGCCGTCGTACGCGGTGTAGGAGGCGAAAAAGGTCACGCCGCCATCGTCATCGACGAATCGCACGAACCGGGCGTCCTCCATGCCTTTGGACTCGGCACTCATCTCCGGCATGAGCATCTGCTCGCTCAGCGGCGTGCCGTCCTCGAACCGGATGCTGTAGCTTCGCTCCGCGATCCTGCGCATGAGGCGGGCGGTCTTCTTCGCCTGTTTTCGCGTCGCGCGGTGGTCCTCGAGGATGCTGAGCCTTCCCTCCATGTCGGTTTCAGTGAAATTCGGCCCGAGGTGACCGAGGACGTAGTCAGCATCATCGCCCCCTCCACGGAGCCGGCGCAGCTCCGCCTTGAATACCTCTGCCTCGAACATCACCCCGTCGCGGTGACCTTTCGTGGCGAAGCTGGGAGTCGGATCGAGATCGACGATGCCCGATCCCGTGATCGTCCCCGTCCGGAAACCGATGGAGGAGGTGTGGCCCTCTCCGATGGCCCGGACGCTCATGACGAACCGCAGACTCCCGGGGCTGACCCCGGTCTGGTCGGGATGCATCACCATGCTCGGATTACAGAGAGCGGCGCCCTCAACGGCGTACTCACTCGTGAAGGTGGCGCCCAGCAGCAGCCGGCGGGTCGCGGAGAGCCGGCGTTCCGGGTCGAGTCGATCGGAGAGCTCGTCGGCATGCCGGAGGAACGTGTCGGTCAAGCCGTGATGCCTGCCCTCGAACCGCGCGAGAACATCGTCATAGCTTCGTTGTACTTCGTCATCCGAAAGCGCCAGGACGCGTTGCAAGACGGACGACGACCTGGACTCTTGATGGTCGAAGCCCTCGTGCCCCGGGACGAACAGGCGGGTCACCACTCGTGACTTGTCGGCCGAAATGCGGACCGGGCTGCGACGGGCCAGGGTCGGAGCGGCCACGCTCATTGCAGGACGCTCAGACATGACCGCGCGTGCTGCATGGTCGAGAGGAGGGCAAGCGTCGACTCGGTGCCCTGGTTGAGATTGGCGCCGACACTCTCCAGGCCATCAAAGGCACCCCCGGTCTCGGGGTCCCACATGATGACCCCGCCGTCGTTGTCGCCGAGGAACCAGTTTGCGGCCGCGGTGATCCCGTCCGCCCACCTTCGATTGCGGTCCACGGTGTGAGCACGGGCACAGGCATCGGCGAGAGCCCCCACCTCAATGGGTTGCTGGTCGAACGCCGGACCGTCGTCGGCGGGGCCACTGCCCCCGACCGGGGTGACGGAAAGATGGCCGTGTCTGGTTTCGCGTTCGAGCAGCCATTCCAAGAGGTCCAACCCGTGCCGCACGAGTGCCGGTCGTTGCAGCGCCGTCCCGGCTGCGATCATCGCCTCGGGGAGCGTGGCGTTGGCGTAGGTGAGGCGTGGTTCGGGCCACGGCCACCCGGCATGCGGGCTCAGTCCCGTCATTGCATCAGCGACGTCGGACAAGAGGGAGCGGGCGGACACATTGCCGGGATCGAGGCTGAGCATCTCGGCCGCGCCCAGCGCGGCGAATGCCATGGCTCTCGGCCACGGCGAGCGCTGCCTCATCGCGCGCTCGAGCCCCCTTGTGGCCAGGTGGCGTATCAGATGATCGTGGCTATGGGAGGCGGCAGTGCCCAGCCCCCAGATGGTCCTGCCCCAGCAGTCGTCGAGTGCCGGACGATCTTCCCACGCACCACTGTGGTTCATTCGGTTCCGGCACTTGCCCTGCGAGTTCAGCGCGTCCTGCAGGAAGCTCAGACTGAGCATCGCAAGGTTGCGCATCGCAGGCGCACGGCCTCGCTCCCGGGTCGCCACCACGAGCACCCGCGCCATGTCGTCACTGCAGTAGCCGTGCTCGGGTCTGGGCTCGCTGAAGAGGGCATGCTCGAACGTTCCGCGCCCGTCGGTCATGGAGATGAGGTGGCCGAAATCCGGCTCAGGTGCTTCCAGCGGCGAGATCACACCAAAGCGAGTCGCTCAGCGAGGAGCTCGTTGGCCAAGTCCCGGTATTCGTTTGCCACCACGTGCCATCCGAGGCTCGGCGCCAGCCGGGACGCTTCGGCCGCCATCTTGGCGGCCAGCTCCGGTCTGGTGAGGATCCTCCACAGTGCGCGCGTCAGTGCATCAGGGTCATCGTGGTCGACGACGAGTCCGGCGCCGCTGGAGAGCAATTCGACGGCGTGCGGAAAAGCGGTCGCCACCACCGGTCGCCCCGCCGCAATGGCGTCGACGAGGACCCCCGACGTCACCTGTTCCCTGGAGTCATACGGCAGGACGACCACTTTGCTGGACTGGATCAATGCGGTCAGCGACGCCACGTCGCGATAGTCGGCATCGAAAACGACGGACGAGGAAATCCCGAGGCGCTCCGCCTGCTCCATCCTGTCCCGACGGTAGGACTCCCCGTGGGTGGCGAGGACCTTGGGGTGGGTCTGGCCGGCCACCATATAGAGCGGCCGCATCGGGAGGTCATGCAGTGATCGCATGGCCGCAATGGCTCGCTCTATCCCCTTGCCGGGCCCGATGAGCCCCCAGGTGAGCATGAGGGGCCGACCAGCTCGCTTGGGCACGACACGTCGGGTCGGGATGGCAGCTCCGTGGGCAATGATGCGCACTTTGAGAGGGTCTACGTCGAAGCCGTCGCACAGCCGCGCCCGGGCGGCCTCGGTCATGACCACCACCTGGCTCGCCAGTGCCGCAACATCGTTCAGCACCGACCGCTGGTGCGGCGTCGGGTTGGTGAGAATGGTGTGGGCGATCACGATGGAGGGGACCTGGAGACCGCCCAGGACCTCGAGCACCTCGTCACCGTCGGTGCCTCCGTAGAGCCCGTATTCGTGGTGCACCACTGCCACGTCGAACTTGTTCAAAAGGTCCGAACTCGCGACCAGGGAGCTCGCTGATTCGTTGACCAGCTCGCCGATCACCCGATCGCTCTCCGCCGGTTGCCCGCCGACGTCGACGACCCGCACCACGCCCACCTCGGCGTCGTGCACAGACAGGCCCGACGCCAGCGCCGCCGTGAACGTGGCTAAACCGCAGGCGGTCGGGGGGAAGGAGCCGAGGATCCCGAAGGAGCGAGCGCGCCCGTCGAGGCCTTCGAGGGGCAAATTCGGGACGCGCACAGATACTCCTCAAGGAGGCTCGGTCGAGGCGTCGAACCTGCACGGGGCGGCGCCGGCCGACATGGCCGTCCTGCCCAAGCGAAGCGACTCTCCCAAGGGGACGAGGTACTCAGCCTACCGCGAAGACCGGCCGATTGTTCCGTCGGCCTCAGGTGAACCGTGGTCCACGGTCCCTGCCGCAGCCTGCAACACCGATGCCTCGTAGTGGTCCGACTCGAAAGTCGTGATCGGCGCCCCCGGCAGCACTCGAACTTGCGCTACCGGTTCCGCAGGGCCATCCGCGCTGTCCATGCCGCCTTGCTCGTCCGTTCCGGTAGTCCTCATCGCTGGTCCAGCCCGTCCTGACACCGCCCAGTAGGTACTCGAGGCCTCAGACCAGGCCCACAGCGTGGCGCGATGCGTAAGCGTGGGATCGGTCCGACTCAGGTACCGGTCGCCAGCTCAGATCCAGTCGTAGGTCTTGAGGATGTGGCCGAAGATGGGTGATGTCAAGGTGTTCCGACTCCGGGCTCAGGGAGTCGGGTCACGTCCGCGCCTTGACTCCGCGTCGCCCATCTCCGCCTCGACAGCCCTATACACATTCCCGTGAGTTCGATCGCTACCGATCCGCTCCAGGAAGCCGTCGCGCTTCAGGATCTCATAGACGGCCGGTTTCACCCGGGCAAGGCGGAGGGTGATATCGGCCTGTCTTGTCAACTCGAGTATCTCGCCCATCTTCGCGGACCCCTGCGAATCGATGAAGTCGATGCCCTCGCAGTCAAGCACGATACCGATTATTCCCGGCGTTGAGAGCGCCACCTCGCGGACCCGATCCTCGAGGGCATCCGAGGTGGCGAAGAAGAGGCCTCCATCCAGTCGAAGGATGACCACGCCAGGAAATTGCTCGTCGGAGGGATGCTCGTCCAACTCCCTGAAGACCTGTGTACCCGGCTCGCGTGCGAGCAGGGGCATCGGAGGTCGGGTCGCCACCGAGGTCAGCCAGAGCAGCGAAAGCGCGATTCCAATCATCACCCCAGCGAGTACGCCGAACACGAGTGTCCCAGCAATCGCTGCCGTTGCGATCCAAAAGTCGAAACGTTGCACCCGAGCCAGTCGGCGCATTTCGGGTAGGTCCATCATGCCCATGACCACCGCTTCGATAATGAGGGCGGCCAGCACTGGCTTGGGCAGCTTCGAGAACACCGGAGCCAGCACCAGCAAGGTGAGCAGAACGATGACCCCCGAGGTCAGCGATGCGAGGCCCGTGCGTGCGCCCGAGTGGTCATTCAGGGAACTCGCCGACAGGCTCGTCGACACGGGCATTCCCTGGAAGAGGCCGGCACCCACGTTGGACATGCCTTGAGCGACCGATTCCTGGTTGATGTCGATGCGGTAACGGTGTTTGGCGGCGAACGATCGGGAATCGCCGGCAGTCTGTGAGAAGCCAATGAGCACGAGGGCAACAGCGGCTATGGCGATCGTGCTTGCGTGCGCACTCACCAGATGCCATTCCGGGAGCTTTGCTGTCGGCAGTCCTCTCGGAACCTCACCAACGAGGGCCACTCCATGGGCCCCGAGGTCAAAGAGCCACGAAGCCAAGAGACCCCCCACAACCAGAACGAGGGCACCGGGAATGCGCGGCGCGATCACCCGCAAACCGAAGACGACAACGAGTGAGGCAGCGCCGACCACCACCGTCGCCCAGCTGACGCCACCCAGGGACGAGAACCAGGACCGCAGCTCATGGATCGGGTTGGCGCCTGAGACATCCGTCCCGGTCAGCTTGGGAAGCTCACCGATGACAACGTCGATGGCGGCTCCAAAGAGGAATCCAGTGACCACGGCGCGAGACAAGAACTGGGCGATCCACCCCATCTTGAACACGGCCAGAAGAAGAAACAGAACTCCCGACGCAAGGGTGATTGTGGCGACAAAGGACGCCACGTCTTGAATCCCCGTGATCTTCGCCGCCAGGACCGCACTGGCAGCGACAGCCGCCAGACCCGAACTCGGTCCGGTCGAGATCTGGCGGCTCGTCCCGAAGACGGCGTAGAGAATGGCCCCGGCCGCGGCGGCGTAGAGGCCGTTCTGTACCGGGACCCCCGCGATCGAGGCATAGCCCAAGTTCTTTGGGACGATGAGCGCAGCAACCGCGACACCGGCGATGAGATCGCCTCTCAGCCAACGACGCTCATAGGAGCGAATCCATCCGACCATCGGCACAAGTCGCCAGCGTTCCCGTTGGCCGGCAGACCTGGAACTTCGAGCCATCAAACGCCGACGCTACCTTGAAGAGCGTCCTCGACCTATGGGTTCGGATGGTCAAAAGGGCCGCGGTGTGGGCATGAAGCATTCCGAAGCGGGCGAGATCTTTGGGCTTCCGCGTCTCCCGGCACCGCCGACGATGAGCCGCCTCTCGCTTCTGGAGATGTTGAACGCCCACGCTCTGACCCGAGGGAGCTCCGACAGGTTCCTTCGGAGCTGAAGTGAGATGCTTCAAGGTCTGTCCGCTCATGTTGTCCGCAGAAAGGCCTGAAATCCGGCTTTCTTGTGGCAGGCAATGCGTCAGAGGGAGACATGAATCATGGTCGTGACGAAGATCGCACACCACAGCATCGAGGAGCGCCGAGCCAAGGGTAAGGACGCCCGCAGTAGGGCGACACTGACCAGCCATGCCAGGTGGGCACCGTCCCCGAATCGAGCCGACCCGGTGGCCCTGCTCGAAGCACAGAACCTCACTCGAGAACCGGATCTGGTGCCCGTTCGCCATGGTCGGATGATGGCATCCCCGTTCACGTTTTACAGGGGGGCGGCAAAGATCATGGCGACCGACCTCATGGACACGCCCACAGCAGGACTGAATGTCCAGCTGTGTGGTGATGCGCATCTGTCGAACTTCGGTGCCTTCGCGTCACCTGAGCGGACCCTGCTCTTCGACCTGAACGACTTCGATGAGACCCTGCCGGGACCGTTCGAATACGACGTGAAGCGCATGGCTGCGAGCTTCGCCATCGCGGCACACAACAATGGCTTCAGCGCTTCTGATGTCACTGCGACGACCCTCTCTTCGGTGAGGGCGTATCGAGAAGCCATGGCCGAGTTCGCCGAGATGGGAAACATGGACATCTGGTACGCCCAGCTGACTGAGCAAGAGATCATGGACGCGATCAGTGCTCTCACCAAGGGAGCGCAAACGAAGGAGGCAGCTGCCCAGGCCAAGAAGGCCGCACAACGCGCCCAGAAGAACGCACTGAAAGCCCATACGCGCGACAGCTTGCAGGCGCTGTCCAAGCTCGGCGAAGTCGTCGACGGTCGTTACCGGATTGTCAGCCAGCCCCCGGTGGTCATCCCGGCGCGGGAGCTTCAGGCGATGTACGGGTACTCAGCCGACGAAGTGGAAGAGGCGATCCACCAGCAGTTCCGGGCCTATCGGGCCACCTTGCAGGAGGATCGCCGCCACCTCCTCGAGCGATTCGAGATCGTCGATTTGGCCCGAAAGGTGGTGGGCGTAGGTAGTGTCGGCACGCGGGCATTCATCGTCCTGCTTCAGGGTCGCGACGAGCAAGATCCGCTGTTTCTCCAGGTCAAGGAGGCGACGGCCTCGGTGCTCGAAGACCACCTCCCCAAGAGCCGGTTCAAGGAACCGGGTGAACGGGTAGTCCAAGGCCAGCGGTTGATGCAAGCGGCCAGCGACATCTTCCTTGGGTGGACGAAGGGGGTCGAGGCCAATCGTCACCTCTACTGGCGCCAGCTACGCGACATGAAGGGTTCGGCCCTCGTCGAGTTGATGACCCCGGTCGTACTCGGGTTCTATGCCGGTGTCTGCGGCTGGACCCTTGCCCGGGCGCATGCCAGGTCGGGAGATGCCGTCGGATTGGCCGCGTACCTCGGCAAGAGCGACAAGTTCGACCGGTCCGTCACGGACTTCTCCGAACGCTATGCCGATCAAAACGAGCGGGATTACCGGTCATTTACTGAGGCGATCCGCTCCGGACGACTCGAAGCCATCGAAGGAGTCTGACAGGTGTCGACTCGTCGGTGACGGGCAGCGGTGACCTCCAGATGGTGGTTTGAAGCGCGTGTTGCCGCGTTGGGCCCCAGGATTGGTGACACTTCGAAACTACGACCGAGGGTGGCTTCGACCGGATCTGGTTGCAGGCGTGGTTCTGGCGGCCATCCTCGTCCCCCAGGGCATGGCCTATGCGGAACTGGCGGGGCTCCCGGCAGTGACGGGTCTGTATACGACGATCGCGTGTCTCGTGGCTTACGCGGTGTTCGGTCCATCGAAAGTGCTGGTTCTCGGTCCGGACTCCTCGGTCTCACCGCTGATCCTCGTCGCCATCACGCCCCTCATCGTCACCGGTGATCCCAGCAGCGCCCTCGCTCTTGCCGGCATGTTGGCGGTACTGGTCGGGCTCATCGAGATCGGGCTGGGAGTCGCCAAACTCGGGTTCGTGGCCGACCTCCTCTCCAGTGAGGTCCGCGTGGGCTATCTCAACGGCCTGGCCATCACCATCATTGTGGGGCAACTGCCCAAGCTCTTCGGCTTCTCAACCAGCGCCGACAACTTCCTCGGCGAGGTACGCACCTTCTTCGACGGGCTCGACCAGACCAACCGAACCACGCTTCTGACTGGGGTTTGCGTACTGGCTGTATTGCTCGTCCTCCCGCGGCTCACCAAACGGGTGCCAGCCGTCCTCGTCGCTGTCGTCGGAGTGACGATCGTCTCGGCCGTACTGGACCTCGCCGCCCACGGCGTGAAGACCGTGGGCACGCTTCCTCAGGGTTTTCCTGTTCCGACCCTGCCGTGGACCAAGTGGTCCGACGTCGGCCCTCTCCTCCTCGGCGCCGTGGGCATCACGATGGTGTCGCTGACCGATACCATCGCCACGGCGACGAGCTTTGCGGCCAAACGGGGCGACGAGGTCAACCCCGATCAAGAGATGGTCGGGATCGGGACCTCGAACATCGCCGCAGGGCTCTTCCAGGGCTTCGCCGTCTCCGTCAGCGGCTCCCGCACGGCGGTGGCCGACCAGTCCGGGGCGAAGACCCAGATGACGGGACTGGTGGGGGCCGGCCTCGTCGCCGTCCTGCTCCTCTTCCTCAACGGCCTCCTGGCAGACCTGCCCCAGACAGCGTTGGCGGCCGTGGTGATCACCGCCGCCCTGTCGCTCATGGACTTTGCGGCCTTGCGGCGTTTCGCTGAGGTCCGCACGTCCTCGCTGGTGGTCAGCTTGGTGGCCACGGCTGGCGTGATCCTCCTGGGAGTGCTCCAAGGGATCGTCGTCGCGATCGTTCTGATCATCCTGCTGTTCTTTCACCGAGGCTGGCGTCCCCATGGCTCCGTCCTCGGCGACGTTCCGGCACTGAGAGGATGGCACAGCACAGCCAGGTACCCGGATGCGACCGAGCTCCCCGGAATCGTCGTTTTCCGATGGGAGGCGCCGCTCTTCTTCGCCAACAGCGGCCAGTTCCGGTCCCAGGTCCGGAAGCTGGCCCGCGAGCGGTCCCCCAACTGGATCGTGCTGCAGTGCGAGGCGATCACCGACATCGACGTCACGGCCGCCGAGGTGCTCAAGACGCTTGATGAGGAGCTCAATGACCGCGGCATCCACCTCGCCTTCGTCGAGTTGCGCGATCGCCTCCAGGACTTGATCCGCCGCTTCGGGCTTCACACCACACTCGACCAGGAGCACTTCTACCAGAGTCTCGATCAGGCACTCGATGCCATTTCGCACGCGCCCCGAGACAACACTCGGGAATCCGACGAGGGACAGGCGTCCCCATGAGCACAGCTTCCGATCCCGAACTGGCCGAGCAGGAGGGAAACCCGCGCCTGGCTCCCTTGTTGGCCATGGCGATGTTCGTTCTGGTGGTCGACACGTCGCTGATGAACGTGTCGATCTCCGCAGTCATCAAGGACCTGCATACGACGGCGAGCGGCGTCCAGTCGGCCATCGCGCTGGAGGCCCTCGTCTCTGCGGCCTTCATCTTGACCAACTCGAAGCTGGGCGACCTCATGGGCCGACGACGTGCCTACGTGATCGGCCTTCTGGCCTACGCCGTCGGTGCGGTCGCCATGACGCTCGCCCAGAACTTGAACACAATCATTATCTTCTGGGCGATCATCGGTGGACTCGGTGCGTCCCTCCTGCTGCCGGCGATGCAGTCCCTCATCCACGGCAACTTCACAGGCGACGCGCAGAAGCGTGCGTACGCCCTCGTCGGTGCATCTGCAGCGATCGCGGCTGCGGTCGGTCCGCTGTTGGGCGGATTCCTCACGACTTACCTGTCATGGCGGGTCGGCTTCGGGCTCGAGGCGCTGATCATCCTCGTGGTGCTGTCCCAGATCCGCCTCGTCAAGGACGCCCCCTACACCGGACCACGCCAGATCGACGCCGTCGGTGCCATTCTCTCCATTGTCGGTATGGGAGGCCTCGTCCTCGGCATCCTCGTCTGGCAGGAGGGCGGAGAGTACGTGGGTCTGATCATGGGGATCGGCGCGGCAACGCTCGCCGCGTTCGCCTACTGGCTGGTGTGGCGCAAGCGCCACGGAAAGCCCACGCTGTTGGACCCCAGCCTGTTCAAGCATCTGAACTTCCGTATCGGGATCTCGCAACAGACGTTCCAGCAGATCACGCTGGGCGGTGCCATGATCGCGTTGCCGCTCTTCCTGCAGATGACCCTCGAGTACAACGCCATGCAGGCCGGTTTGTCACTGGCACCCCTGTCGTTTTCGATGTTCGGCATGGCGATGCTGGCCGGCCGTAAGGCGGGCAAATTTCGTCCCGCCCAGATCGTTCTGACCGGCTTCGCTCTGAGCACCATCGGCATGGCGGCGATCATCCCCTTGGTGCCAAGAGTGGACTCCGGGTGGTACCTGGTGATCCCGCTGGTGATCTGCGGGTCCGGTCTGGGCATGCTCGTCTCGCAACTGAACAACTTCACGCTGGCGCCCATCAGCGAGGAGCGAGTCAGTGAGGCCGCCGGCGTGAACTCCGCTGCAGGTTCGTTCGGGCTGTCATTCGGCCTTGCCGTCGCGGGTGGACTCATGCTGTGGGCTCTCGCGCTCAGCTTCAACCACCAGGTGCAGGCCAGCCCGGTGATCCCGCCGGCCCAACAGCAACAGATCTCTGGGGACCTGGAGCACGATGCCGAGATCATGAGCAACACGCAGCTCCAGCAGCAGATCGCCGGGGAACCCAAGGCCGTGCAGAAGGAGATCCTTGCGATCAATACCCACGCCCGAAATCTGTCCCTCCAGATCGCGCTCCTCGTCCCGGTGCTGGCATCCCTTCTCGGTTTCGCCAATTCGTTCCGCATGCGTCGGCTACCCGACATCACGCCGCTCGCAGACATCGAAGGTGTCGGTCTCGGCTAGGTCGAACTGTGATGCTGATCCGGTCCGATCCGGGTGCCCGCTCTCGTCGCACAGGACCGGCCCCGTCCGAGCCTATGGTTCGTCGGGTGACCGGGACCGCCGACTCGACTCCTTGACCGCGTTGCATCCACCTACGCCCATCGGAGGTAAAGGCAATGGCCACGAGGGAGCACAAAGAGCACAGGGTCGTGGCCCACACGCCTCCGGCCACAGCGTTCCAGGAGGTTGAAGCCGAATTGCCACCCAAGATGAATCGCAAGGAGTACGAGCTGGAGATGCGGCTACTGCACGCAGAGCTCGTGGCAGTCCAGGAGTGGGTCAAGGCGACCGGAGCCAAGATCTGCGTCGTCTTCGAGGGTCGCGACACGGCCGGGAAGGGTGGCACGATCAAGCGGATCACCGAACGAGTGAGTCCACGTGTCTTCCGTGTCGCCGCGCTGCCCGCCCCCACCGAGCGTGAGCAGTCGCAGATGTACATCCAGCGCTACATGGCGCATTTCCCGGCGGCCGGTGAAGTGGTGATCTTCGATCGCAGCTGGTACAACCGGGCCGGCGTCGAGCCGGTCATGGGCTTCTGCGATCCCGAGGAGACGAAGAGGTTCCTCGAGCTCACACCGCTTGTGGAGAAGGAAATGGTGCACACGGGGATCCTCCTGTTGAAGTACTGGCTCGAGGTCAGCGCCGACGAACAGACCCGGCGCCTCGAGAGCCGTATACACGACCCCCGCAAGATCTGGAAGCTCTCGGACATGGACTTGAAGTCCTACAGCCGCTGGTATGATTACTCGCGCGCCAGAGACGCCATGTTTGCCGCGACCGACACAGCGTGGGCCCCGTGGTACGTCGCCCACACCGACGACAAGAAGCGCGGTCGCCTCAATATCATCAGCCACCTGTTGAGCCAGATCCCCTACGAGTCGCCCAAACGCAAGCGGGTCGTGCTCCCTGAGCGTCAAGACTCGGGCGACTATGTGGAGCCCACGTACCAATACCGGCTCGTCCCGGACCGGTTCTGAGGACCTGGTAGAGCTTCTCCCAACCCAGCCTGGGGTCCTGGGGACCACGGACCCTTGCGCGGCGAGCCCTTTCGGACTTGGCTCTTGGTATGGGACGGAGTACGCACACGGTCGGCTGGCGCGAGCGCTCCTTAGCCTTGGCTTCGCTCGGGTGCGCGGTGCTCCTCACTGTGTCAGTGGTGGTCTTTGCGGTCCGCAATCTCGGGTTTCTGGTCGCCGGGCTGGTCGGTGTGGCCCTGATGGTCAGCGGTGCCTGGTGGGTCATCACGGAGCGAGCGCCCCGCAGGAACTTCGGTGTCGCCGGCGCAGTGGTCGGTGGCGCTCTGATCGTCATCGCAGTCGTCCGGGCCGAGCCCCATGGAGATCGCCCAGTGCTCGCCCTCGTCGTCTCGGCGGCGCTCGTCGTGGCGACTGTCGGCTTCGGTCGAGCGGCGATCGCACGTGACCTTCGCGAACGCGACGCTCGCCGACCGTTGACGGTCGCTCGACCGCGGCGCCCGGTCCTCATCTGCAATCCCTGGTCGGGGGGCGGCAAGGTGGCGAAGTTCGGGCTCGTCGAACTCGCCGAGAGCATGGGCGTCGAGGTGGTCATGCTCGATCGCGGGCTCGACCTCGAGCAGCTCGCTCGCGACGCGGTCGCACGCGGGGCGGGCTGCCTGGCCATGGCAGGCGGCGACGGCTCACAGGCATTGGTGGCATCCATCGCCATCGCACACGACCTCCCGTTCGTGTGCGTCTCGGCCGGCACCCGCAACCACTTCGCTCTCGACCTCGGGATCGACCGAGAGGATCCGCGCAAGAGCCTCGACGCCTTCCGTGACGGAATCGAGCGCCGCATCGACTACGCGACAGTTGGAGATCGCCTGTTCGTCAACAACGTCTCGCTCGGAATTTATGCCACGATCGTCCAACAGCCGGGCTATCGGGACGCGAAGTCCGAGACCACCAAGGCGCTCCTTCCGGAGATGCTCGGGCGGACGCAAGAATCGTTCGACCTCCAGTTCACCGAGCCTGACGGCACGGAAGTGCAGGGTGCATTCCTGATCCAGGTCTCGAACAACCCCTACGTGCTGGGGGCGACCTTGGACGCGTCGCAGCGCCGACGCCTCGATACGGGGAGGCTCGGCGTCGTCGCCATCACCGCGGCAAGCGGGAGAGAGGCCGCCCAGGTCGTCACCCTCTCCGCCCTCGGACAGCGGCGCCGGAGCCGGCACTGGCACGAGTTCGCGACGGAGCGGTTCGAGGTGCGGTCGCGATCCGGAAAAGCCTTTGCTGGCATCGACGGTGAGGCCCTGGAGCTCGAAACCCCCCTCACGTTCGAGATCCATCCTCGGGGTCTACGGCTCCTGGTACCGAAGGAAAACCTGACCGCCGCCGAGCGCCGCCAAGCTCGGGATGTCTCAGGTACTGACCTTATCTCGCTCGCCCGTGGCGTGGACCCAATCGCCGAGAAGGTCTGAGAGTCTCCCCACCCCCGTGCCGGTCATCGTCCACCTGTCGGACATCCACTACGGCGCCCAACTCGATGAGCTCGTGGAGTCGCTGGTAGCCGACATCTGGGACCACCGTCCGGACCTGGTCGTCGTCTCGGGTGACCTGACCCAGCGAGCCCGCAGGGACCAGTTCAGCCGCGCCCGAGCGTTTCTGGACAGACTTCCCGCGCCGGTCCTCACCGTCATGGGAAACCACGACGTACCTCTGTTCGACCTACCTCGACGTCTTGTCTCGCCAACCGGGCGATACCAGACGTACATCACCCCTTCTCTGGATCCGGTCTTCGACGTGCTGGACTTGGTTGCCGTCGGGCTCGACTCGATGCCGGCATGGCGATGGAAGGCCGGACATGTCTCATCGCGGCAGGCGGATCTGGCGCGAGACGCCTTGGGCCGCTCTCCGAAAGGGGCGTGGCGGGTCCTCGTCACGCACCACCCCGTACTCCCGGCAAACCTCTCCGCACTCCGCGGTCGGCAGCACCTCGTCGACGCGTGCGACCAAGCCGGTGTGGCGTTGTTCCTCTCTGGCCACACCCACACGGCGAGGGTTGACGTCGTCACTATCGGCGCCGAGGGGCGGCATCATGCGCTCGCCGTGGTCGCCGGGACGGCCATCAGTACGCGGACTCGCGGAACGGCGAATACCTACAACGTGGTGAAGCTGATGAGGCCCATGGAGGTAGGTGCGACCGTGACCGTGGAGATCCGCCAAGCGAAGCGTTCGGGCTGGGTGGCCGGTCGAACGGTGGCGTTCGACTACGGCGACACTGGCATCGTCGCTCGTCCCCGGCCATGAAATACGGCTTCTGAGCAGCGAGAACACTCGGCGCCCCCGGCAGGACTCGAACCTGCGCCACCGGCTCCGGAGGCCCATCTGATTTGTCCAGCCCGTCTTGCGCGTCCGCCCCACTGTTCCTGAGCTGGACCGCCGGTCCGTCTCGTATGTCGCAGTCTTCGCGGTGACGCCCATTCGATTGCCAAATCGGATTGCCAAGGTGTGCGCATCGGTGAGACCTCTCCATCAGGGATGCACTTCGTCTTGGCCCGAGTCCGCAGACCTCCCTCCCTCCACTCCAGTCTGCGGCCCGTGGTTGAGAGGGTGAATGAAACGAGACACCCGGCGATGGATCCGCCGCTCCAGTCGTTCGACACGGGTGGTCGCACGTCTGGGTGTCTCCGCGTTCGGAGCGCGGTTGCGGTAAAAGGGAATCTTCGCCAGTTCGACCAGGAGCAGGTAGACGACGACCATGCCAAGCAGGGCGAGGAAGAAGCTCCCGGGTAGCGGCGTGAACCCCAGGAGATGGGCCATTCCCGTGTAAGGCAGGATCGCCCCGACCAGTGCCGCCCCGGTCGGAACCGTCAGCATTGGCAGGCTGGGCCGGCTCCTGAAGAACGGGATCCGTCGGGTCCGGATCACATAGATCACAAGGGTCTGCGTTGCGATCGACTCAACGAACCAGCCCGTCCTGAACTCGACGTGGCCGGCATGGAGTACGGCGAGCATGAACCAGAAGGTGACGAAGTCGAAAATGGAGCTGAGGGGACCGAACACGGTCATGAACCGCCGGATGAACGTCATGTCCCATGCCGCGGGGCGAGCCAATGCCTCGGGGTCGACGCGATCGGTCGGGATCACCATCTGTCCCGTGTTGTACAGCAGGTTGTTGAGGAGGATCTGCGACGGCAGCATCGGGAGGAACGTCAGGAACGCAGATGCGCCGGCCGCGCTGAACATGTTGCCGAAGTTCGAGGACGTGGCCATGAGGACGTACTTCATCGTGTTGGCGAAGATGCGGCGACCCTCCATGACTCCGTCCGCCAGGACGCCGAGGTCCTTGTCGAGCAGCACCACGTCGGCGGCGTCCTTGGCCACGTCGGTTCCCGAGTCCACCGAGATGCCGACGTCGGCGTGGTGCAGCGCGACGGCGTCATTGACCCCGTCACCCAAGAAGGCCACGTCCTTCCCGGTTCGGCGGGCCACCTTGATGATCCGGGATTTCTGATCGGGGCTGATCCGAGAGAACACCGTCGTGGTCAGGATCGCCGCCTCGAGTCGGTCATCGTCGAGCGCCTCGACCTCTTGACCGCTCAGCACCCCGGTGCAATCGACGCCGATCTCCGAGCACACCTTGGCGGCCACCTGGCCGTTGTCCCCTGTGATGATCTTGACCGCCACCCCCAGCCGTTCGAGCTGGGCGATGGACTGGCCCGCGTCGGCCTTCGGCCGATCGGCGAAGATCAAGAAGCCCTCCAAGACCAGTCCCCGCTCGTCTGCGGCGGTCAGCGCATCGATGCCCTCGGCGGGACGGCTGGCCACGGCAACCACCCGGGCTCCCTCGGAGAACAGCGCGTCCAACGCCGAGCGGGCGCTGTCGGGGACACCCACGCAGCGGTCGAGGACCACCTCGGGTGCCCCCTTGGTGACCACGAGCGGCCCACCGACAGGGTCGTTGATCAGCACCGAGGCCAGCTGCCGCTCGTGGTCGAAGGGGAGGACGCCTCGTCGCACGCATCGGGAGGCCTCGGTGGCGATGTCCCCTCCCCTGTGGGCGCTGGGGGCTGACCAGAGGGCCTGGTCCAGTGCGTTCCCGCCAACCGGGCCCTTGTCAGTGACCGCCGCTTCGTTGCACACGAGCCCGAGCAGCAACGGACGATCGCTCTCATGACCGGTCGCGTCCAGCGCCCGCTGAAAGGTGATCTTCCCCTCGGTGAGGGTGCCCGTCTTGTCGGTGAAGAGGATCTCAATATTGCCGAGGTCCTCGATCGCCACCAACCGCTTGACCAGCACTTTCTTTGCTGCCAGTGCCTTCGAGCCCGACGCGAGGCTGACGGTCACGATGGCCGGCATCATCTCGGGCGCGATGCCCACCGCGATGGCCAGGGAGAAGAGCAGTGCGTCGATGGGCGGTCGATGGAGGGCCACGTTGATGATGAAGATGGCCACGGTCAGGACTCCCGCCACCCCGAACAAGAAGCGCGAGAAGCGCGCCAGGCCCACCTCGAAGGCCGTCTGACCCTGATGCTCGGCCAGGCCGGCTGCGATCCGCCCGAAGGCGGTGTGCGTCCCCGTCTGGACCACCACGCTGAGGCCCGATCCCTCGTGGACGATCGTTCCCATGAAGGCGCATCCCGGCTGGTCCTGGGCGCGCGGCCGGTGACGGGTTCCACGGACTTGACCGCTGGCATCGACTCCCCGGTCAGGACGCCTTCGTCGCACTCGAGTTCGTCGACCTCGATGAGGCGGAGGTCGGCCGGCACGATGTCCCCGATGCGCAGTGCCACCACGTCACCCGGCACGATGTCGGTGACCGGTACCCGGCACGTCAGCCCGTCTCTCTGGACCTCGGCCTCGTGCCGGATTTGGCGCCTGAGGGAGGCCATGGCCTGCTCCGCCCGATATTCGTTGAAGAACCCCAGGCCGACGCTGAGAGCGACGATCACGGCGATGATCAGGGCATTGGTGCTGCTGCCGGTGAGTCCCGACACCAGCGCCGCCACGAGCAGAAGGATCAGGATCGGGTTGCGCAGTTGTCGGAAGAGGACAGACGTTGCACGAACCCGATGCGTGCCCAGCGCGTTGGGACCGAACCGACGGAGCCGGTCCGCTGCTTCGTCCGACGTGAGCCCTTCTGGGCCGCTCCCGAGCCGCGAGAGGACTTCCTCAGGTGAGAGACCAGCTGCTTCGGCCAATTCCAGCTCTTCAGCGGGAGCGCGCGTTGCCACCACCATGACGGCAGCTTGGCCCTAGGGAGCTGCCGACAACAGGGCCATCGGTCTCAAATGACCCGCCCAGCGAGGTCCCGGCAGTGCGGTCAAAGGCCCGTGGGATAGGTCTCCGGGGGCTCTCCCGCGTCCCAGATCGACGTGCGCTCAAGGGGCTCGACCGCCGAGGTGTGATCGAGATGGATGACTGCATCGAACTGCTCGCCGAGACGGGCGTGGAAGTAGTGACTCCCGCGCTCGGTCTCGGGCCGATAGATGACCCCTATTGCCCGCTCCAGGCGCGGCGTCACCATCGCGTTGTGCACGGTCGGATCAGCCGAGTCCAACCAGAAGCGACCGGCCTGGAGTTCGTGGAGATACGACTCATGACTATCGCTCATCGAGGGACGCACTCGTTTGCGTTCAGATGGACCGCCCCACTCGGAGGAGGCGGTCACGGTGCCGTCGTAGGTGGTGAACCCGATCAGGGCGCAGGCACCTCCGTAGCGCTGCCGGGCCAGTTGGCCCACGTTGAGCTCCCCATGAGCACTCATCTCGGTGGAACGCGCGTCGCCGACGTGCGAGTTGTGCTCCCATACCACGATCTTGGCATGGCCAAATTGACGATTGAGGTGCTCAGCCAGCGAATCGAGCGTGGCGGCCATGTGGCAGTCACGGAGGTTCCACGAGGACACGTCGGCTCGATACATCTGCTGGTAGTACTCCTCGGCGTCCCGCACTAGAAGGGCATTCTGCTCGGCGAAGAAGAACTCGTCGTCGGCCACCCAGCCGTCGCGCCGTAAGTATCCCTCTGCTTTTCGGCGCAGTTCGATGAGTTGCGTCACGACCTCGTTCTCGCATGGGATCGCGCCCGCATAAGCGAGGGCGTAGCCGTAGGCCTGTCCTTCGCCACCGACATGGTCGAAGCATGAGTAGCGTGCCCGAGCCCGTGAGGCCTCGTCCGGATCGACTTGGTCGAGATACCTCACCACCGCTTCCATGGAAGCTCGCAGGCTGTAGAGGTCCAAACCATAGAAGCGCGCCTTGAGCGCCGGATTGACATGGGAGTCGTTACGAGCACGAAGCCATTGCACAAAGGCCAGGACATCGCGGTTCCGCCACATCCAGGCGGGGAACCGCTGGAAGTCCGAGAGTGCCGTGTCGGCGTCGGCGTCATTTGAGAGCCCCATGACGTAGCGATTCACCCGGTAGGCGTCGGGCCAGTCCGCCTCGACCGCCACGGCATTGAAGCCATATGCATCGATGAGTTGACGAGTGATGCGGGCCCGCTCCGAGTAGAAGTCGTGAGTGCCGTGAGAGGCCTCGCCGATGAGGACGAACCTTCGATCGCCCACGAGATCGAAGAGCGAGTGGTAGTCGTTCTGGGCGCCCGTGATCGAATGAAGATGGCCCTCCAGCCTCGCAGAGATCGATGTGTCAACCATATTGACAAGTCTCGGCATTGCCCGGTCGTGGCGACAGGGACGAACGTCACAATCACCGACAGAGCTGCTCGAAATCTCGGGACCTCGCGGGGCGAAAGAGCGTCCCCGGCAGAGATCGCCCCCGGCAGGACTCGAACCTGGGTCACCGGCTCCGGAGGCCGGTCTGAGTCTTCCAGCCCGTCGTTCGCGTTCGATGTGGTCGTCCTGAACTGGCGCTCTCGTCCAGGTGGTCGTCAGCGTCTCGTCAGTGACGCCCATTTGATTGCCAATTTGGATTGCCAAGATCCTTCGGTCTAGAGCCCATCGGCCTAACCGCTCGCGATTGTTTGCCTGCCACCTACCGAAACAGGCACCATGGGGGCAGTCCGAGGGTCGGCCTTGCTTGGGGTAATGGGATTGAGCGCGTCCCGCTGATGTCCATTCGTCCTTGGCCAGCAGAAATAGGGGTTTGGTCGTGGGTTAGATCCTCCGACAGGGGCTTGTTACCCTCAAAAGAGGGACTGTCGGGCCCAATTGCGTCATCAAGGAGTCTCTTCAACGCAGGCTTCGCCTTTGCCCGCGTTGAAGAGCTAGACGGTGGCAACGGGAGGCCAGGCTGAACCCTTACGAGGAATCCATACTGAATCGAGAAGACCGCAGGATCCGTTTGAGACTCACGCTGCTCCTCGCCGTGATAATCGCTCTCGGTGTGGGACTGATCGTCGCACATCCGGCTGAACGGCCCGACACCGCGAGGGTCGTGCCGTCAGCGCTAGCGAAGCCGCTTGCGCACACGACGTCTCCCACGACAGCTCCAACGAAAGCGCCGAACACGATCTCGGCCACCACGACAACCCTCGCGATAACGGCTGGGTCTCGACCAAAATTGACGACCACGCCCACCATGCCGACAGTGCTGGCCTCGGTCTCGGCGACGACAGTTGTTGCGCGTCCCACCACGACCACGACCACTCGCCCGAAAACCACCACGACCACTCGCCCGAAAACCACCACCACCACATCAGGTACCACGACGACGTCAACATCAACAACCACCACGAGTTCGACGACGAGTACCACCACGACAACATCGACGACCTCGACAACATCGACGACCACGACAACATCGACGACCACGACAACATCGACGACCACGACAACGACGCCTTAGTCGCGTTCTCATCTCCGCGGCGAGGCGTTGTCCTCATACCTCCGCCATCCATTAAACTGAAGGACCCTCCCTGCCCCCATTCTCGCTGCTGGGACGGGGTGCCGCATGCAGACGAGTGGGGCAGCCTTCCTCCTACGCCCGTGCTCCCAATCGGCGACGTTGGCCAAACACTCGTGTACAACCGTACCGTTGTGCACGGCCGTTCCCCCCGGTGTCAGTCGGGCGCAGTTTCGGAGGGCCGATGTGCGCTGACTCCTCGCTGACCGTCCGGGCTCTGTTCACCCCGGGAGCCTGCCGGTAGCACAACCTGAAGGACATGACGGCTCCCTCTGAATCAGAATCTCGGGCCAAGGCCTCCCGTAGGGTGCCCACATGCGTTCGGTGTTGATCCACTTCGTCGCTGAGTGGGCCGAAGCAATCTGTGTTCCAGATCGAGCCGAGGTGGCGTCGGCTCCCGAGCGCCTCGGACTAACTGTCAGGGAGAGCGACTACGACCGAGCGGTTGAGGAAGTTCGCGCCGCTACAACTTCCTGAATGTTCCTGCCTTGGCGATTGAGGGGATACCGAGTCGGTTGTCATCGGAGCCTTTGGAGCCGATGAACTCGGGGAACGGTTACTGCGGTTCTGGCCTGACAGACCTGCCCCGTTCGCCGGGACAGTGGGACACTTCGGCACATCGGGGGGAGGGGTTTCATGATGGCAGGCCATCCGGTATCCGCGCCGGTTGCGCGTGGTCAAAGCTTTGGTTGCCGACGTTTCCCCGTCACCGGCTTCACTTTCGAGCCGCACGCAGTGACCGTCTTCTGGGATCGCGTCCACTCCATGCGCCGATGATGACGAGCAGCACCAACACGAGAAGGGTGCCAACGACGAGTCCCAGAAAGACAACGTCGAAGATCAACTGTCCGAGCCCCCCGACGCCATCCTTGGAGTCCCCATACCAGAGGACGAATCCGAACAACAAGCCAACGACAAACCCAGTTCCAACAATCAGGCCGACGGAATGCGAGACCCAAAAGGCGGCGCGGTGTTGGACCCGCTTCGAGCGCGGTCCAGACGCCGGATCTTCCATTCGAATGGGTGGCCGAGCGATTGAGATGTTCCGAAGACTAGATCCGCGTTCAGGTGCTCGCCAGCGACAGACTTCCTTGGGTGTGTGTTGTTTGGTTGTTGTGAATCCTGACGCCGGATCGCGTACCCAACGGCCGTGGAACAATGCGCGGGGGCCCTATCCGGGCGGCGTCGGCTTCCAGGGCGAACACAGCAGCGCCCGCGATGAAGCGGCCGTGGTTGACATTCTGAGGGACTGTAAGTCCATGCCGCAGGGGACTTTGGCCTCTATGGAAGCCGGCGCGTGAGGTGATGGCTGGCAATGCCCGAACGAGCCAAGATTGGTTGCCTTTCGGTGAGAAACACCGACCGGTTCAGGGCGGCTGAGCACAGGATGGGCTGTTGGGAGAGGAAGCTCATCGGTCAACGGACCCGAGATCCTCTCGCGGAGAACGAGCCCAAGGGGTCAAGATGACCAGAATGCCTCGTTGCCCCGCGTCGCAACCAAGACGACCCGGACGACGTCGGCGGCGAGTGTGATGGCAGGAGTGTCTCTGCAGCGTCTGGCCACCGTCCCGAGCATCGGGGCAGTCCTTGGCGTCAGGGACGCATCGTGCGGGCGTCAAGGCACATAGGTAGCCCGCGAGGCGTAAGGTTCGTGCATTGTGCCCTCGAAATCTGGAGGATCCGATCAGATGACTCCTGCCGCCGAAGTGCCGGAGGGACTGATTGTTCTGGACGCCGATTCACACTTCACCGACGTCGCGGACCTTTGGACCAAGCGAGCACCCGCGGCCTACAGGGATCAGATCCTGCACGTCGAGGACGTCGACGGGGAGCGTCAGTGGGTCGTTGAGGGGACGCCGGTCGGAAAGGCCGGCGGCGGAAGCACCATCGATCGGGACGGAGTGAAGCATCCCTTCTTGGAATCAATGATCGAGTGGGACTTCGAACGCGCCCATGTTGCAGCGTGGGACGTCGACGCTCGCCTTGAGGTACTCGACGACATGGGCATCGAGTACCAGGTCCTGTATCCAAACGCGCTTGGTCTAGGGGGCCAGACACTCGGGGAGGTGAAGGATCTCGCGCTGCGACGACTCTGTTTAGAAATCTTCAACGACTCTCGAGCGGAGATCCAGCAGCGCACGAATAACCGGTTGTTGCCCATGCCCATCCTGCCGGCTTGGGACATCGACGAATGCGTCCGGGAGGCCCAACGGATCGGAGGCCTCGGGCTCCGAGGGATCAACATGACGTCGGACCCCCAGGATCTCGGCTCACCGGACCTGGCCAACAGGGCCTGGGACCCCCTCTGGGAGGTCTGTGCCGATCTTGAGCTCCCGGTCCACTTCCACATCGGAGCGAGCCTCACAGCCATGAACTTCTACGGCCAATACTTCTGGGAATCCCAGGACGAGTTCGTCAAGCCCGCCATCGGCGGATCCATGCTGTTCATCGGGAGCGCTCGCGTGGTGATCAACACTATTTTCTCAGGGCTTTTCGATCGTTTTCCCAAGCTCAAGATGGTCTGCGTGGAAAGTGGGATCGGCTGGGTGCCATTCATCCTCGAGACAATGGACTGGGAACTGCCCGAGAACGCACCGGTACAAGCAGCCGCGCTCGAGCGCTCCCCGTCTGAGTACTTCAAGTCGAACTGGTTCGCCACGATGTGGTTCGAGAATGGGCGCGGGGACCTCCAGCAGTTGGTCGACAAGGTCGGCGAAGACAACATCCTCTTCGAGACCGACTTTCCCCATCCCACCGCTCTCTGGCCCAAGCCCCTCCAACACGTGCACGAGGCCATGACCACGCTTCGCCCGGAGTCACGCCGCAAGATCCTCGGTGAGAACGGGACCAAGCTGTATCGTCTCTTCTAAGTATCCGAGAAACCACGGCTGGGAACGCGTGTCCCCGGTCGCCGAACGGGTGGGGCAGGTTGACGATCAAGCATCGAAAGTGCTTTGGTGCAACAATCACCCCGAGTCGCTCGCGGCGTATGGAAATGGCCGTGTTGCGCGCCACAGGGCTCAACGCTCCAGCCTGATCGTGCACTGGCAGGCGACTGCGATCCCCTGCGTCGGGCTCTTGATCGGGATTCCCTTGGGAATTGTCGTGGGCAGGTGGACATGGCACGAAGTCACTGCACGAGTCCCCCTGGTGGACGTGCCTCCGCTTCCCCTCGTTATGGTCGGGCTCGCAGTTCCGGCGGCGTTGTTGGTTTGCCAATTTGGTCGCTACCGTTCCCGCCCGACGAGGCACTCCATACGCATAGCCGAGGCATTGCGAGCCGAATAGTCCCGGGCTGAGAGCGCCCTCGGCAGGACTCGAACCTGCGCCACCGGCTCCGGAGGCCGGTCTGGGTTATCCACGCCGTCTTGCCCGTTCGCTCCAGTGCTCCTGAGGCGGGCCTCTCGTCCAGGGGGTATACCGCCGTCTTCTCGGTACCACCCATTTGATTGCCACCGGCTCGGGGTGCCCCCCCATCCGGCGATTCATCCCCCATGATGACGTCTCAGTGGCAAAAGGGTCCTTGGACTCTGAAGCTCACAGTTGAAGCCCCGTACGCTTTGACCCATGCCGAGGAGAATTCTCGAGGAACTCTCATGGGACGAGTGCTTCATGTTGCTCAGAAAACAGGCTGTCGGTCGCCTCGTCTATCAAGACAAACTGGGATTAGCGGCGGTCCCGGTCAACTATGCCGTCGCTGGAAATACGATTGTCTTCCGTTCTGAAGCAGGTTCGAAAGTGCGCAGCCTGGATGAAAGGGATATCGCCTTTCAAGTTGACCACATAGACACAGTCAGCCATTCGGGATGGAGCGTTCTGATTCGTGGTGCCGCTGAAGAAGTCGAATTTGAGCGCCTGTCCGAACTGATAGGACAGATCGACGGTGCCCCGCCGCAACCCTGGAAGAAGGGGATTCACAACATATGGGTCGTGATCACTCCGAAGGTGGTGAGCGGACGGCGCTTGGCAGATGTCGCCTCTGACGATTCTTGGCTCTTCTGAGATGATGCAGCTGCCTCACCGTGGCCTCAACAACTGGCCCGGGAGGAAGTAGTTCGCCGCAACCAGCCAATATCGCATCAAGACTCAACAGGGCTAAATATCCCAGTTCGCCGGCTCGGTGATCCCCTATTTACGGTCGGAGAACCGGAGTGCGAACTTCGGCAAGCGCGCCAGAGCGATCCATCGGTATGCGCAACGTCAAGGAGAAGTCGCTCCTGGCCACCCGCGCATATGGACGGTTCCGCTCTGCACCGTCCCAGAGAACTTGCGACAGAACGCGCGCTGAGCCAGTCCGACGCGCCATGATGACTCCCATGACGACGATCTACTACGAGGACGACGCCGACCTGGGAGTCTTGAGCGCGGAGACCGTGGCGGTTGTGGGTTACGGCAATCAGGGTCGCTCGTGGGCACTCAATCTCCGGGACAGTGGTTGCCGGCCGGTGGTTTGCGTGCGCCGGGACGCGACACGCGAGCAGGCCGTCGACGATGGTTTTGACACCCATGAGATCGCCGAGGCCGACGAGGCCGACGTCGTCTGCATACTCGTGCCCGATGATGTCATCCCCCTGTTGAGCCTCCGGCCGAAACCTGCTTCCTGCATTGTCGTGGCAAGCGGGTACACATTGGCCTTCGACCGTCTGGTGCCACCGGGCGATGCGGGCCTGGTGGCGCCTCGCATGCTCGGCCCGGAGGTGCGCCGGTGCTACGAGGAGGGCATCGGCTTTATCACTGCCGTTGGAGTCCACCGCGACATATCTGGTCGCGCCCTGCAGCGCGTCCTCGCTGTGGCGCGGGCTATCGGGGGTTTGAAGCAGGGCGCCATCGAGCTGACCGCCATGCAGGAAGCGGTCCTCGATCTTGGCGTCGAGCAGGTGCTGTCCCCAGCGCTGACGGCTGTCAACACTGCGTTCGTCCAGACGATGCTCGAGCGTGGCATCCCGCTTGAAGCGGTCATTACCGAGCTTGTGTTGTCCGGTGAGGTAGAGCGCACATACCGGCTGCTGCGCGAGGTCGGGTACGCGGTGCAGTCGGAATTCCACTCTCCCACAAGCCAGTACGGCCAGCTCACCCGCCGCGGCCGCTACGACCACCTCGACTTCCTCACGACCATGCGCGCGCTCGCCGAGGACATCGAAAGCGGCCGGTTCGCCGACGAGTGGGACGCCGAGCGTGACTCGGGCTACCCGACTTTGACCATGCTGAAGGAGCAGCACGCGGGGCCGGCCGTGCGGGAGTTCGAGGGAGACCTCCGGCGGCGGCTCGGGCCGGGCGCGCTCGCCCGTTAGAGGGACCATGGCTCGACCTGATCACTGACGAGGTGCGCTGCGGAGAGACCGTTAGATCATGGCAACCCCGGCGCGGAACGACGGATCTCGGGAGGGCGTCGACGAGAGTCGGGTGCCCAGGAAGGCAGGGATAGGTTTATCCAGCCGGCGACAGGTGAGAAGCCCGTTCATGACCGACTACATGTCTGCGCGCCACCACATCTCGGCCGGGCATTCGGCTACTGCTTCGGCCCCAGGGTCAGGTCGCTTCATCACTTCGCCTCGTGGCGTCGACGAGCAGATCCAGCACGTCACCGATCGTCCGCTCTCGGCCCAGGCTCTCTCCCAGAGGGAGGTCGGTTCGAATCGAGTAGCGGTTGCGGCGGCCGTCCTTGTCCTTGTCGACGTAGCCCTGAGCGATGAGATCGTCGACGATGCCGAATACCGTCCGCTCAGTGACGCCCACCGCGGCGGCAATGTCACGAAGACGCATTCCAGGGTCGTGAGCGATGCACACGAGCACCCGGGCGTGGTTGGTCAGGAAGCTCCACTCCGCCATATCAGCACCATAGCCATCAGATTCCGGAAATCTGTTGCATGTATTGTGCAAACGAGGGTAGCGTCATCGAAGGCACCGAGGCTCGGCCGCCGACGACGGTCACGTGCTCGGGTTCACGAAAGGATCCTGCCGTGAGCGAGGATCATGTCCACGTCGTCTTCGGGACGGGCCAAGTCGGAAAGGCCCTCGCGGCGCACCTCTTCAGCTTGGGGCTTCCGGTCCGCGCGGTGTCGAGGAACCGGGCCGCCACGCTGATTGAAGGGGTCGATTGGCGGGCGGCTGATGCCACCGATCCCGAGGCGGCCATCGACGCCGCCAAGGGCGCCGCGGTCATCTACCAATGTCTCAACGCCCCCTACACAGAGTGGCCGAAGCTGTTTCCACCCCTCCAGCGAGGGGTCCTGGGTGCGGCCGAACGCACGGGCGCGCTTCTTGTGACGCTCGAGAACCTCTACGCCTACGGGCCAACGCACGGCAAGCCGATGACCGAGGATCTGCCCCTGGCGGCGACGACGGTCAAGGGTCGTGCCCGCGCCGCAATGACCCAGGAGTTGCTCGCAGCCGCCGAAGCCGGTCGTGTCCAGATAGCAATCGGCCGGGCATCGGACTTCTTCGGCGCGGGTGTCACCGAGACGACGCTCGGCGAGCGTGTCTTCGCCCACGCCGTGGCCGGCCGGAAGGCCGACTTCCTTGGTAACCCCAACCTGCCCCACACGTACAGCTATGTCCCCGACATCGCGGTCGGCCTGGCCACGCTCGGCACCGATTCCCGGGCGATCGGACAGGTCTGGCACCTTCCCGGGCCCCAGACGGTGACAACCAGAGCCCTCCTCGACCTCGTCGCCGGCGAGGTGGGGCACCCGGTCGCCATTCGCTCGGTCCCCAAGCTGGTCATGCGCGGCCTGGGCCTGTTCAACCCGACCATGAGGGAGCTCGTGGAGATGACCTACGAGTTCGACGAGCCGTTCGTGCTCGACGCCACCAAATTCGAGTCCACGTTCGGCGCCGGGGGCACCCCTCTTGCCGCGGCGGTCACGGAGACCGTGGACTGGTTTCGCACGCAAGGGAGCGAGAAGTGACAGATCTTGAGCAGTCTGCAGCCGAGCTGAGCCCAACGGTCGCCTGGTCCAGGAGAGTCCGGCGTGTGGGCGGTTTCATCCAGCTGGCCTTCGCCGCCCTCTGGCTGGTGCGGGGCAGCCTCAATCTGCACGGCGCAGCGAAATCTGTCCTGGCCGGCGTCTTCGGTGTCATCGTCCTCGCCGTCCTGGTCTATGGCATCCGGGTCACGGCGGGGACCGGGGCCCGCCCGTCGGGTCCAGAGGCGAAGCGGATCGAGCGATCCGTGACGATCGCCACGATCATCGAACTGGTCGCCGCCTTCGTCCTACCGGTCATCGTCATCGCCGCCGGCCATTCGGACTGGGTCCTGCCGTCGATCGCCATCACGATCGGACCGCTTCTGCTCTGGCTCGACCACGTGGTCCACATCCCCCGGTACCGCCCGGTGGGCTGGGCGCTGACCGTCGGTCCCGTCATCCTGGTCGCCACGATGTCGGGGACGGCCCTGGCGGCCACCACGGGCATCGCGGCGGGCGTGCTGCTCCTGGCGACGGCTGCCGCCGGTTTCCACGACCTCGCCGGCTTGCAAGCATCCGACCGGACGAGACCACCTGTGCACCTGCGCCCGCAGGCTCCATGACCGGCTTCCTGCCCTTCTTCAACCCCGCCACCGGCGAATGGATCGAGTACACCGCCCTCGCCGAGGACAGCGACGGGGCCTACGTCCGATTCAACTGGCGGAGCGTGCCCGGTGGCGTCATTACCGAGCACATCCACCCTCACCAAGAGGAGCGTTTCACGATCAAGGAAGGTGAGGCCCACTTCACCTTGGATGATCGGGAACTGGTAGCTCGAGCCGGCGAGACGATCGTCGTCCCGCCTGGGGCGCCTCACTCCGAGGGGAACACCGGATCGGTGGACATCGAGGGGATGGTCGAACTGCGACCAGCCCTTCGGACCAAGGAGTTCCACGAAGCTCTGGCGGGGCTGGTCAACGATGGCAGGACCACGTCAAGAGGCGCACCAAAGAACCCCTTGCAGCTCGGGGCGACCTTCTGGCACTTCCGGCACGAGAGCCGGGCCACGTCGCCGCCCATTTGGGCTCAGAACGTGTTCCTTCCGCCCCTGGCCGTCCTGGCGAGAGTCTTTGGAGTCCAGCCCTACTACGAGCGCTGGGACAGCCGAACGGGCTGAACATGCTGAGCGCCCGGCGCCGCAGGGCACAACCCGGCGAACGCAGTGTGCGCTTCCCCTTCTCGAAAAGTGGCGCCCCCGGCAGGACTCGAACCTGCGCCACCGGCTCCGGAGGCCGGTGCTCTATCCGCTGAGCTACGGGGGCGGGCAGTGCCCGCGACGGCGCGCGAGCAGGGGACGATCGTAGTCCCCACGCACCCGTGCCGTTCCCGGCGTGAGTCGACTGCACGAGGGCTGCCGTATCCTGCATCTCCATGCCGACGGACCACGACGTCGCCACCGCACCGCTGGAGCGCCATCTCCTGCCGCGCGGTGCGTCCGTCGACGACCGGGGCCACCTCCACATCGGTGGCATCGACGTCCTGGAGCTGGCGGAGGAGTTCGGCACGCCCCTCTTCGTCTACGACGAGGACCACCTACGCCACGCCTGTCGCGAGGCAGTCGCCGCCTGGGGCGACGGGGTGGCCTACGCGACCAAGGCCTTCCTGTGCCGGGCCATGGCCCGCCTGGCCCACGACGAGGGGCTGCACCTCGATGTGGCGTCGGGTGGCGAGCTTCACGTGGCTCTCTCGGCGGGCGTGCCGGCGGAGCGCCTCGTCCTGCACGGCAACAACAAGTCGGCCGAGGAGCTGGCCGCCGCCCTCTCCGTCGGCGTCGGGCGGATCGTCGTCGACTCCTTCGACGAGGTGGCCCGCCTCGGCGGCCTGCTGGAGTCGTCCCCGCCGTCCCCGCTCCGGCCCAAGGTCCTCGTCCGGGTGACCCCGGGCGTGGAGGCGCACACCCACGAGTTCGTGCGCACCGGCCAGGAGGACTCCAAGTTCGGTTTCTCCGTGTCCTCCGGCGCCGCCGCCGAGGCGGTGGCCGCCCTCGAGCTCCTACCCGGCGCCGAGCTGGTCGGGGTGCACGCCCACATCGGGAGCCAGGTGTTCGACGCCTCGTCCTTCGAGCAGGCGGCCGAGGTGCTCGGCGCGTTCTTCGCCCCGCTCGGCCTGCCCGAGCTCGTCGTCGGCGGTGGGCTCGGCGTGCCCTATGTCAACGGCGAGTCGGCGCCGACGATGGCCGAGTGGGCGGACGCCACGCGGGAGGCCTGCGTCACGGCGGGGGTCGACCCCGCCACGAGGGTCTCCGCCGAGCCCGGGCGTGCCATCGTGGCCACCGCCGGCATGACGCTCTACACCGTCGGCACGGTGAAGCACCTCCCCGGCATCCGGACCTACGTGAGCGTGGACGGGGGGATGAGCGACAACCCGCGGCCCGTGCTCTACGGCAGCGGCTACGAGGCCTTCCTGCCGCGGTCGGCCGCGGCCCCCCGCCCGCGGCCGGTGCGCATCGTGGGCAAGCACTGCGAGAGCGGCGACCTCGTGGTGCCCGACGCCTACGTGCCCGACGACCTCGAGGTGGGGGACATCCTCGCCACGCCCGTCACCGGTGCCTACGGCTACGCCATGGCCTCCAACTACAACAAGGTGCCCCGCCCGGCCGTCGTCTTCGTCTCCGACGGTACGGCCCGCGTCACCGTCCGGCGCGAGAACTTCGACGACCTCACCCGCCTCGACGGCTGAGCGTCCTTCCGCCTTGAGGAGTGATGCCGCCTTGGCGCGGGACGCGACGAGTGCCGGCCCGATCGCCAACAGGTTGGCGACGACGAGCGTCCCGGCCGCGATGGACGCGACGACCCACGCCGTCACGACGGGGTCGGCGACCACCCCCAGGTTCGACGCGAAGGCATCCCAGACCCACCGACCGGCGGCGATCCCCAGGGGGACGCCCAGCACGATCCCGATGGCGGCGACGGTGGTGGTCTGCCAGGAGACGGACGGGGCGATTTGGCGGCGGACGAATCCCAGTGACTTGAGCAGTCCCATCTCCCGTCGCCGCCGGTTCAGGCTGGACACGAGCAGGTGGAGGAGCGTGGCCACTCCGAAGGGGACGACGATCAGTCCGAAGATGAGCGGGAAGTTGACCGCCTCGCCGAAGTTGACCAGATCGGTGGGCGGCCGGGGGAAGCTGATCTGGTTCGAGTCGTCCCGGCTCAAGCCGGCCAGCGCCGCCGCGCCCCCCGGCCCGGGTGCGCTGCGAACGATGACCACGCCACCTTGCGCCACGAGCGACTCGACGAGGCAGGTGCGAGCTCGGGCACCGCTCGGGCAGGTGCGTCCGAGAAGGCCCTCCAGGGTGAACACCGCGCCCGTCCCCAGTCCCTGGCTGTTGAAGTCGGGCGGGAGCACCGTCGTACCCACGACCCGGAAGGTCCCGACCTTGGTCGTCTGACCGCCGGACGACGATCCGGACAGCGCAACGCGCACGGTCGAGCCGACCCGGGCGCCCACGTCGCGCATCGTCTTCGCGCCGAGCACGACCTCGTCGGTGGTCGCCGGAAGTCGACCGTCGACCGCTGTGATGAGGAGCGGGCCCCGGAGGCTCTGCCCGGCCACGGCGTCGACCACGTGGCCGTTGACGGTCACCGTCTCACCGATGCCGGCCATGATGGCCACGATGCCGGGTCGTTCGACGGCAGCGACCAGCTGTTCGTTCTGAGCGAGCGACCCGGTGCCGTTGGTCGTGATCCATGCATCGAAGTCCTGGCCGTACAGCGAGGGAGAGTCCGTCAGGTGGGTCAGGCTCGCCCCGAACACGGCAGTGCCGCAGAGGACCGCCACCGCCAGGACCGCACCGACGAGGGCCGAGCTGACCGGCACGGTCGTGCGGCCGCGGCCCCGCTCCAGGGCGTTGCGGATCCCGATGAGCGCGGTGGGTGGTGCCCCGGACGCGGTCAGCACAGCGACGACCCGCGACGACCGCACGACCGGGTCGTCCCCGCGCCTCGAGACCAGGCGAGAAGCGCGGATCGCGGGCCAGACGCCCAGCGCGAGCACGGCGGCGACCGCGACCGCCGCGCCACCGAGGTAGAGCAGGGCGTCGAAGTCGAACCCCGGCGCCGGGTCGGCGAGCCTCGCCTCGCCGACGGGGAAGAACCCGGAGAGCCAACGCGGCGATCAGTGTGCCCCCCGCGGCGCCGGCCAGGGCGACGGCCAGCGTACGGGCCATGGTGAGCGTGAACAGCTGCCGGCGGGTGGCGCCCAGTGACCCGAGAACCGGGTAGTCGTCTGCCTCCAAGCCGGCCTGGCGGGCCAGCGCCTGTGCCAGGACGATGATCCCGACCAGCGCGGCCAGGGCGGTCAGGATCCACCACCCGACCGCCTGGGGGTCGATGGAGGTGGCGATGGAGTTGGCCAGCCCGTCGAGGTCGGTGCCGGAGAGGCCCCCCAGGGCCCGCACCTCGGACTCGAAGCGGGGAAGGCTGGCGGCACCGTGGCGTAGGCGGAACTCGTACTCGTTGAAGACGACGGCCTGCGCGTTGTACTTCCGGGCGAAGGCGCTCGTGCCGTAGACGTCGTAGGAGGGCGGCAATGACGCCGTCGGGAACTCGAACTCGGAGACCGAGAAGCCGACGACGTGCAGGGTGACCGTCGGACCAGCCGGGGTGATGTTGGCGTTGCTCAGCACCTTCGTCCGCTGGGACGGGGCCGCCAGCCCGATCCGCAGCACGCTGCCGATGTGCAGCCCGAAAGGCTCGAGGTTGTACGAGGCCAGGACCTGGTCGGGGTCGGACTGGTCGGGCAGGCGGCCGCTCACCAGCTTGACCACCTGGGTCAGCTGCGCCGGGGGGACCTCGTCGAAGGAGAATTCGTTGTCGTTGATGGGGCGGCAGGCGCACGTCGGGGCGCCGATGGCGGGCGCGCGGAGCCACGTGACCGACGCGACCTCCGGCAAGGACGCGACCCGTGGGACCGGGTTGGCGCTGTAGAAGAAGGCGTCGTACCCGTGGGCCGCCTCAAAACGGGGGAACGCCCGTGGCGGTCCGGCGGGCGGTGGCCGCCCCGGTCAGGACCAGGCCGACCACCACTGCGGTGAGCAGCGTCAGGGCGAGCCACGAGCGCCAGCGATACCGTGCGCCGGCCTGGAGCATCAGTCGGAGAAACGGCACGGCACCTCCCGGGCGCCAGTGTCACCCAAGTGTCGGCGGTTGCTCAAGGGAGCCAGCCTGCCAGCGCGGCATGGTGCTAACACCACCGACGTCCGTCCGTGCGTCCCGGCGCAACGCCGGCACAACGCGGGCCGCCGGCAGGCGAAAAGGGCAGGTCACCGCGTCGGCAGCCTGTACCGTTTGGACGTGACTGCCGACGAGGCCAGCGCCCGGGCGGACGGCCCCGGACACCCCCACCCGCACGCGCACCCGGCGCCGACCGTGCGCGTCGCGCTGCTCGGCTGCGGCAACGTGGGCGGCGCCCTCGCCGAGATACTGCTGACCCGGGCCGACGACGTCGCCGCCCGTACCGGCATCCGCCTCGAGCTGGTCGGGATCGCCGTCGCCAACCCGGAGAAGCCCCGCTCACCGGCCATCGACCCGGGCCTCATCGGCACCGACGCCGCCGCGCTCGTGGCCCGCGACGACGTCGACGTCGTGGTCGAGCTGATCGGGGGCCTGCACCCCGCGCACGAGCTGGTCGAGACCGCGCTGCGCAGCGGCAAGCCCGTCGTCACGGGGAACAAGGCGCTCCTGGCCACCGCCGGCGCCGAGCTGGCCGAGGTGGCGGCCACCGCCGGGGTGGACCTGCTCTACGAGGCCGCGGTCGCGGGCGCCATCCCGGTCATCCGGCCGCTCCGCGAGTCGCTGGCCGGGGAGCAGATCCTCCGCGTGATGGGGATCGTCAACGGCACGACCAACTACATCCTCACCCGCATGGAGGAGCACGGCGACAGTTACGACGACGCGCTGCGCGAGGCGCAGGAGCTCGGCCTGGCCGAGCGTGACCCCACGGCGGACGTCGAGGGGCACGACGCCGCCGCCAAGGCGTCCATCCTGGCCGCGCTCGCGTTCGGATCCGACATCGTCGACGCCGACGTCCACCGCGAGGGCATCAGCGGCATCAGCGCGGCCGACGTCGCCTACGCCAGCCGGCTCGGCTACTCCGTGAAGCTGCTGGCGGTCGCCGAGCTGGTCGACGGCGGGCCCGAGGTCTCCGTCCGGGTGCACCCGGCCATGGTTCCCAAGACGCACCCGCTGGCGGCGGTGCGCGGCGTCTTCAACGCGGTGTTCGTCGAGGGCGCGGTCAGCGGCGAGCTCATGCTCTACGGGCGCGGCGCCGGTGGAGGGCCGACCGCGAGCGCCATGCTGGGGGACCTCGTCGACGCCTCGCGCAACCTGCTGGCCGGCGCGCCGGCGCCCGCGCCGAAGCGCACGAGCACCACGGTGCGCTCCCAGAGCGACATGCGGGCCGCCTTCTACCTCAGCATGGACGTGGCGGACCGGCCCGGCGTCCTGGCCGCCGTGGCCAAGATCTTCGGCGACCACGGTGTCTCCATCCGGGCCATGGAGCAGGTCGGGCTGGCCGAGGAGGCCCGCCTCATCTTCCTCACCCACGTGGCGCGCGAGGGCGACCTGCTCGCCACGATCGACGAGCTGCGCCGGCACCAGGCCGTCGACCGGGTGAGCGGGGTGCTGCGCGTCATCGGCGACGACGACGGGGACGGCGGGGGAGGGGGTCGGCCGTGACCGCAGGCTGGCGCGGCGTCATGGAGGAGTACCGCGCCCTCCTCCCCATCAGCGAGCGCACGCCGGTCGTGACGCTGCTCGAGGGCGGCACGCCGCTCCTGCCGGCGCCGCGCCTCTCCGAGCGGGTCAACGCCGAGGTGTGGCTCAAGGTGGAGGGGGCGAACCCGACGGGCAGCTTCAAGGACCGCGGCATGACCATGGCCATCTCCCTGGCGGTGGAGGAAGGCGCCAAGGCGGTCGTCTGCGCGTCGACGGGCAACACGTCCGCCTCGGCGGCGGCCTACGCGTCGCGGGCGGGACTCGCCTGCGTCGTCCTGATCCCCGAGGGGCACATCGCGCTGGGCAAGCTGGCCCAGGCCCTCATGCACGGCGCCCGCGTGCTGCAGGTGCGGGGGAATTTCGACCAGCTGCTCACCATCGTGCGCGATCTCCCGAACCACGCGCCCATCACCGTGGTGAACTCGGTCAACCCGCACCGCATCGAGGGGCAGAAGACCGGCGCCTTCGAGATCGTCGACGTCCTCGGCGACGCCCCCGACGTGCACTGCATCCCCGTCGGCAACGCCGGGAACATCTCCGCCTACTGGCGGGGTTACCTCCAGTACAAGGAGGCCGGCCGGTCGACCAGGCTGCCCCGCATGCTGGGCTTCCAGGCCGCGGGGGCGGCCCCCATCGTCCTTGGCCACCCTGTCGAGAACCCCGAGACGATCGCCACCGCGATCCGCATCGGGAACCCGGCCAGCTGGTACTCGGCCACGGCCGCCGCGTCCGAGTCCGGCGGCTCCATCACGGCGGTCACGGACGACGAGATCATGGAGGCCTACACCTTCCTCGCCACCCACGAGTCCGTGTTCTGCGAGGCGGCCTCGTCGGCGTCGGTGGCCGGGCTCGTCAAGCAGGGCGTGCCGGAGGGGTCGAAGGTCGTGTGCGTCCTGACCGGCCACGGCCTGAAGGACCCGGACCTGGCCATCAAGGCGATCTCGGTGCCCTCGGTGATCGACCTCGACCTCCATTCGGTCCTGGCCGAGATCTCCCTCTGACGGCGGTCCCGCACCAACAAAGACACAATCTGACCTGCGGGAAGGCCGGGTGTGTTGGCATGACACCCCTGGTCCCGCTAGAGTGGAGACATCCCCACTGCGCTTCGAAGCGCTCTCCGCGGGTTCAAGCGGTCCCGGGAGAGCATCACGCAGAGGTGATCCGGGGCAGGGAATTCACACGCGAATCCCTTCTCCTCCCTTAATTTCCTCGCCACGCGCGGACGAACCCCGGGCCTGGCGACAACCCTCGTAGATGAGGAGCCCGATGACTGCGGAACAGCAGCTCGAACGATCGGTTCTCGAAGGCAAGGAGCGCGACGAGCTCAGTGCCATCGCCCAGGCCATGTCGCTCAAGACGACGAGCCGGACGAAGAAGGCCGACATCATTGACCAGATCCTCGATGCCACCGGCGTGACCTCCGGGGCCGCTGCGGCGAGCAACGGCGACGCCGAGCACGGTGAGGGCAACGGCACCAAGCCGGCCCGCCGCTCCCGGTCCGCCACCACCACCGGGGACCCCGCGACGGCCGAAGCCGGCGCGGCGGCGTCGGGCACAGGGCCGGGCGCCGACACCGCGGCACCCGCAGGGGCCGAGTCCACCGCGCCCGCCGCCACCACGACGGCCGAGGCGGCCGGCGCCGGCGACTCCGGGCCCGCCGTCTTCGTCGAGCCGCCCGAGCTGGCCGACGGCGCCGACCCCGCGCCCCGCCAGAACGGGCAGGGCCACGCCCAGGGCCAGCAGGGCAACCGCAACCGCCAGAACCAGGGCAACCAGAACCAGGGCAACCAGAACCGCGGCAACCAGTCCGACGGCGACGTGGGCAACCGGCGCAGCCGGCGCCGCCGCGGCCGCGACCGCACCACCCAGGGCGGCGAGCTCCAGGGCGGCGGGCAGGAGCAGCCCTACGCGGGCGAGCTGGTCGAGGTGAAGGGCATGCTCGACCTGCGCGACGAGGGCTACGGCTTCCTGCGCTGCGAGGGCTACCTGGCCTCGCCCAAGGACGTCTACGTCTCCATCAGCCAGGCCCGCCGCTTTGCACTGCGCCGCGGCGACTATGTCGAGGGCGCCTGCCGGCCGGCGTCGAACAACGAGAAGTACCCCGCGCTCCTGCGCATCGACACCGTGTCGGGCCTCGATCCCGAGGCGGCGCGGAACCGGCCCCGCTTCGAGGACCTGACGCCGCTGTTCCCCGACTCGCGGCTGAACCTCGAGATGCCCGGTGACAAGGACAACCTCACGGCGCGCATCGTGGACCTGCTCTCGCCGATCGGGAAGGGCCAGCGCGGCATGATCGTCTCGCCCCCCAAGGCCGGCAAGACGACGGTGATGAAGCAGATCGCCCACTCCATCGAGGCCAACAACCCCGAGGTGCACCTCATGGTCCTGCTCGTCGACGAGCGGCCCGAAGAGGTGACCGACATGCGCCGCTCGGTCAAGGGCGAGGTCATCGCCTCGACCTTCGACCGGCCCGCCGACGAGCACACGCAGGTGGCCGAGCTGGCCATCGAGCGGGCGAAGCGGCTCGTCGAGATGGGCAGGGACGTCGTGATCGTCCTCGACGGCATCACCCGCCTGGCCCGGGCCTACAACCTGGCCGCACCGGCGACCGGCCGCATCATGTCCGGTGGTGTCGACTCGGGCGCGCTCTACCCGCCCAAGAAGTTCTTCGGCGCGGCGCGCAACGTCGAGGAGGGCGGCTCGCTGACCATCCTCGCCTCGGCGCTGGTGGAGACCGGCTCCAAAATGGACGAGGTCATCTTCGAGGAGTTCAAGGGGACCGGCAACATGGAGCTGCGCCTCGACCGCCGGCTGTCCGAACGCCGCCTCTACCCGGCCATCGACGTCAACGCCAGCTCGACCCGCCACGAGGAGCTCCTCTTCGAGCGCGGCCAGCTTCAGCAGGTCTGGAAGCTGCGCCGGGTGCTCAACGCCTTGGCCAGCGACGGCAAGGACGCGGCCGGGCTGGAGTTGCTCATGGACAAGATCCGCACCACCGCGAGCAACGACGAGTTCCTGGCGGAGATCGCCAAGGGCCCGGCCACCTGACGCCGCGCGCTCGGCGCAGCGCCGGGCCGACGGCCCGGCGGCGCCCCTAGACTGGCTCGACCAATCGACACTGGAGACACCATGAAGCCCGACATCCACCCCGACTACGCAGAGGCGACGGTCAAGTGCTCGTGCGGCAACACGTTCGTGACGCACTCGACCAAGGCCGATCTCCACGTCGAGCTGTGCAACGAGTGCCACCCCTTCTTCACCGGCAAGCAGAAACTGGTCGACTCCGGAGGCCGGGTGGAGCGTTTCCAGCGCCGCTACGGCGAGCGCAAGGGCAAGGCGAAGGCCAAGCCCGCGCCGGTGGCGCAGGACTGAGCGTGCGGCGGCGGGTGCGCCCGCCGCGCGTGCATCGCCACGAGCGCCGCCCATGAGCACGTTCGACGACCGCATGGCCGCGCTCGAGGCGGAGTACGAGTCCGTCGAGGCCGACCTGGCCGACCCGGCCACGCTCTCGGACAACGACCGGCTGCGCGACCTGTCGCGTCGGCACAAGGAGCTCGGTGAGATCGTGCGCGCGTGGCGCGACCTCACCGCGGCCCGCGAGGACGTGACGGCGGCCCGGGAGATGCTGACCGAGGCGGCGGGCGACGACCGCGAGCTGATGCGCCAGGAGGTCGAGGCGTCCGAGTCCCAGGTGAAGGCGCTCGAGGACCACCTCCAGTCCCTGCTGCTGCCGAAGGACCCCAACGAGGGTCGCAACGTGATCATGGAGATCCGCGGCGCCGTCGGGGGCGACGAGGCGAACCTGTTCGCCCGGAACCTCTACGACATGTACCTGCGCTACGCGGCGGCGCAGAAGTGGAAGGTCGAGGTCCTGGCGGAGGACGCGTCGGACAAGGACGGGATCAACGAGGCCGTCTTCCTCGTCAAGGGTCCCGACGCCTACCTCAGGCTCGAGCACGAAGGCGGCACGCACCGGGTGCAGCGGGTGCCCGTCACCGAGGCCAAGGGCCGCATCCACACGTCCACCGCGACGGTGACCGTGCTGCCCGAGGCGGCCGAGGTCGAGATTGAGATCGACCCCAACGACCTCAAGATCGACGTCTACCGCTCGACGGGGCCGGGCGGCCAGTCGGTCAACACGACGGACTCGGCCGTGCGCATCACGCACATCCCCACCGGCACGGTCGTGGCGATGCAGGACGAGAAGAGCCAGATCCAGAACCGGGCCAAGGCCATGGTGGTGCTGCGGTCCCGGCTCCTCAAGGCCGAGCAGGACCGCCAGGCCGCGGAGCTGTCGGCCCAGCGGCGCGGCCAGGTCGGGGCGGGCAGCCGCACCGACAAGATCCGCACCTACAACTTCAAGGAGAACCGCGTCACCGATCACCGGATCAACCTGACCCTCTACAAGCTGGACCAGGTGCTGGCGGGCGACCTGACCGAGCTGACCGACGCGCTGATGGCCGACAAGCGGGGGCGCCAGCTCGGCGGCGAGGACGACGGCCAGGGGTGACCGTGGCGGCGGGCCTCACCCGCGGCGACCTGGTCGCCGAGCTGGCCGCGGTCGTGGGCGCGCCGCACGAGGCGCGCTTCATCGTCGACGAGGTGCTCGGCCTCGGCCTCCCCTTGGGCCACCCCGGCCCGCCGACCGGTCCGCTCCCCGCGGAGGCCGTGGCGAAAGCGCGCGCGCTGGCGGCACGCCGGGCGGCGGGGGAGCCCCTCCAGTACGTCTTCGGGCACTGGCCCTTCCGCACGCTCGACCTCCTCGTCGACCCGCGTGTCCTGATCCCGCGGCCCGAGACCGAACAGGTCGTGGACGTCGCGCTGGCCGAGGCCCGGCGGCTGGCGCCCCCGGCCCCCGGGACCCGGCCCGGGTCCGGCGCGGGCACGCTGGTCGCCGTCGACGCCGGCACCGGCAGCGGCGCCATCGCGCTGGCGCTGGCGGCCGAGCTGGGGCGGCCCGTGGTGCACGAGGTGTGGGCCACCGAGGCCAGCGCCGACGCGCTGGCCGTCGCGGCGGCGAACCTGGACGCGCTGCGCGCCGGCCGCGGGCAGGACCTGCCCCGCATCGAGCTCGCGCGGGGGAGCTGGCTCGAGCCGCTGCCAGCGGCGCGGCGCAGCGCGGTCGACCTGGTGGTCTCGAACCCGCCCTACGTGTCCGAGCACGAGTGGCGCGGGCTGGACGCCGAGGTGCGCGCCGAGCCCCGGCGCGCGCTGGTGGCAGGGCCCGGCAGCGACGGCACGCCGGGCCTCGCCGGCGTGGAGGCCGTGCTCGTGCAGTCCCTCGGGTGGCTGCGCCGCCCCGGCGCCGTGGTGATCGAGCTGGCGCCGCACCAGGCCGACGCTGCCGCCGGGCTGGCCCGGCACCTCGGCTACCAGGGCGTACGGGTCGAGCCCGACCTGGCGGGGCGGCCCCGGGCCCTGGTGGCGCGATCGAATGGCCCGGCGCGCTGACAATGGGGGGCATGCACGCCAAGGGGGAGGACCACCCGCCGCTCGTGAGCGTGGCGGAAGCGGCGGAGTCCGGGGCCCTGGTGGCCGGACGGGTCATCGCGGTGCCGGCGGTGGGCGGGTACTGCCTGGCCATGCGGGCCGGCCCGCCCGAGACAGAGGCGCGGCTGCTGGAGCTGGCGGCCGACCCCGAAGGCCCGCATTACGCCGTCGGGTACGCCGAGGGGCTCCGCTTGCTCACGTCGGGCTGGTCCGACGAGCTGGGCCAGCTGCTCGATCGCTGCTGGCCGGGCCCCGTCGAGGTGTTCGTGCCCCGCGGCTTCGCGGGCGCCGAGACCACCGGGGGGGCCCACGCCGGGGGGTCGGCGGGCACGGCGTCGGGCGGCTGGGCCGTGGTGGTGGGCATGCCCGACGGGCGGGCGCTGCGCAAGCTCTGCCGCGAGCAGGGCCCGTGGCGCACCGTGCCGCTCACGTTCACCGAACCGAACGAAGTGGCCCAGGCCTTCGACGCCGCGGACGTGGTGCTCGTCATCGACGGCGGCCGGCGCGACGGCCCGCCGCCGACGCTGGTCGACGCGACGGTGTCGCCCGTCCGCGTGCTGCGCGAGGGCGCGCTGCCGTCCAGCTTCGTCGAGGGGACGATGCTGATGAGCACGCGGCGCCGGTGGTTCTCCCGCTCCCGGGCCAAGCGCCCCGACCCGGCCTGAGCGCCCGCCGCCCGAGCGGGTGCCGCAGCTCGTCACCCACCTCCGGGGAGACCTGGGCAGGCCCGCTCAGTGCGCCGGCACGCGCTCGACGGCCGGCAGCGTGCTCACCGAGCGCCGCTCCTCCCAGTGGCTGCGCCGACCCAGCGCGGCGAAGTGCGCCGGGCGGTCGGTCAGCGCGTAGGTCGCCAGCCACAGGCGCTTGAGGTGCCGCTTGTAGCCGTGGGCGACGTCGTCCTCGTAGGCCGTGCGGCCGTGGAGCACGTGGTAGTTGTTGATGAACTGCATCTCGCCCGGCTGCAGGTCCATGTACACGTTGTAGTCGGCGTCGTTGGCCAGCGCGGAGACCGCCGCGATGGCCTCGCGGGCGGTCGCGCTCAGCCGTGGGGCGTCGGGGTGACGCTGTGAGGCGAGGATGTACTGGGGGATGAAGCGCACGAACAGCCGCCCCGCGTGCTCGGTGAACCCCGGCACCGAGTAGAACGCGGTGGCGCCCTCGGCCTGCTCGCCCCGGGTGTCGTAGGGCAGCGCGTCGTAGAGCGCGGCGGCCAGGTGGGGCGACTCCCGCACGAGGTGGTTGTGGATGGCCACCGCGTTGGCGACGCAGGACAGGCCGCCGGTGCGGGCGGTGCGCAGGCACAGCAGGCCCACGAGGTCCGACCCGTCGGTGTGGTAGTCGAGGGCGATGCCGCCGAGCTCGTTGCCGCGCACGGTCGGGTCGTCGATCGTCTTGCCCTGGTCGGTCACGTCGCCCAGCACGTGGCCGTGCTTGTTCTGCGCCCACGGCTCGCCCAGGTGGAGCCCGATGCCCCAGTAGAGGAGCGTGAGGTCGTCGTCGCCGTAGCGGCCGGCGTCCAGGGCGGCGATGCGGGCGAAGCCGCGGCCGTTGAGGAGGACGTCGACGACGTCGTCGAGCTTGGCGCCCAGCGCGTCGAGGGGGAAGTCCTCGCGCCCGAGCTCCAGCGGATCGGTGCTCTTCTCCTTCGCGGTGGCCAGCGCGGCGTCGAGCTCGGCGTGGTCGGCGGAGGTCAGCCGCAGCGTCCACGCCTCCGGGTCGGCGACGTCGGCCGCCCGCCACTCGGCCGCCGGCTCGAGCTCGTGCACGTCACTGGAGTTCATGCCTGCTCCTTTCGGCCCGCACCCCGGCGGGCACTCATGCGGCCCGGACGAGCCGACCGGGCAGCGCGCCCGTCGGCTCCCCGTCCTGGTACGTGATCTGCCCGCCCACGACCGTCGCGCGATAGCCGCGCGACCGCTGCACGAGGCGCTTGCCTCCCGCCGGGAGGTCGTAGGCCATCACCGGCACCTCGCAGCGCAGGTGGTCGAAGTCGATGACGTTGAGGTCGGCGCGCTTGCCCTCGGCCACCACGCCGCGGTCGCGTAGCCCGACGGCCTGTGCGGTCGCGCTCGTGAGCTGCGCCACGACCCAGCCGACGGGCAGGCGCCCATGGGAGCGGTCGCGGGCCCAGTGCGAGAGCGCGTAGGTGGGGAAGCTGGCGTCGGCGATGATGCCCACGTGGGCGCCGCCGTCGCCCAGACCGAAGACCGTGGCGGGGTGCACGAGCATCTCGCGGCAGGCCTCGAGGTTGCCGTCGGCGTAGTTGGAGAACGGCACGAAGAGGAAGTTGCGCCCACCGTTCTCCGCCAGCAGGTCCAGGGCGAGCTCGGCGGGGTCCACGCCGCGGCCCTGGGCCAACCGCTGCACGCTGGTCTCCGGGGCCGGCTCGTAGTCGGGCACGTCGCCGAGCGGGTACATGCGGTCGTAGTCGAGGAGGCGGCGCAGCGACCCGTCCGGTCGCTCCCCCTCCAGGAGGCGGGCCCGGAAGGTGGGGTCGCGCAGCGCAGCCGCCTGCGCTTCGAGGGGCTGTCCGGCGATCTGCTTGTACGCGGGGTGCCCGGAGAAGGGATGGAAGGACGACTGCAGCCCGAGCAGCAGCCCGATGGGCCGCGGCGCCACCTGGGCCCGGATGGGCAGCCCGTCGGCGGCGGCACGGGCCACCTCGGCCAACAGGTCGCGCCAGGCCTCGGGCCGCTGGTGGCTCTGGGCCAGCGACACCGACAGCGGGCACCCGGTGCGCTCGACCAGGCGCCGGATCAGCGCGAACTCCGCCTCGGGATCGGGCCAGAAGTCCGAGATCAGCTCCACCACGCCGTGGCCCGCGTCGGCCACGCCGCGGGCGATCGCCTCGAGCTCGTCCGCGCCGGCCCGCAGCGACGGCGTGGGATCGCCCGTCGACGTGCGGTGGTTCAGCGTGCGCGAGGTGGAGAACCCGATGGCACCCGCCCGCATCGCCTCGGTGGCCAGCGCACGCATGGCCGAGGCGTCCTCCGGCGTCGCCTCCTCCAGGCGGGCGGCCCGCTCGCCCATGACGTAGAGGCGGAGCGCCCCGTGCGGGAGCTGCGCGCACAGGTCGATGTCGTGGGGCCTTTGCTCGACCGCGTCGAGGTACTCGCCGAAACTCTCCCAGGTCCACTCGATTCCCTCGTCGAGCACCGCGCCCGGGATGTCCTCGACGCCCTCCATGAGGGAGATCAGCCGGTGGTGTGCGTCGGCATGCACGGGCGCGAAGCCCACGCCGCAATTGCCCATCACCGCCGTTGTCACGCCGTGCCAGCTGCTCGGGGTGACCCGCGCGTCCCAGGTCGCCTGACCGTCGTAGTGGGTGTGGATGTCGACGAAGCCGGGCGTCACCAGCAGACCGGTGGCGTCGATCTCCTCCCGCCCCCGCCCCGCGACCGGACCGACCGCCGTGATGCCGGCCCCGTCGATCGCGACGTCGGCTGCCCGCGGTTCGCCGCCCAGGCCGTCGGCCACCAGGCCTCCGCGGACCACCAGGTCGTGTGCCGTGCCTGCCATGTGCGCCTGCCCTTCGGCTCCCCCGGCCCCCCGGGTGCGAGTTAGTTAGATCGATCTAACTATATGCCATGCGGGGGGCCGGCGCAAGGGCCTGCCGCCGCTCCCCGCCGGCCCCCCGTCAGGGGCCGGTTCCGAACACGTTGCCGAGCCGCTCCTCGCGCGTCCCGGCGTGGGCGTCGTAGACCTCGCGCAGGAAGGCCCGCATGGCGCCGCGATCGACACCGGGCACCAGCTGCTCCATCCGGTCGGCCAGCTCCTCCTCGAACCGGGCCAGCCTCGCCCGGCCGGCCGCCGTGAGCTCGATCCGGGTCACCCGCCCGTCGCCGGTCTCGTCGACGGCGTCGCTGACCCACCCCTGCTGCCGCAGGCCGTTGATCATGGCGGAGACCGTCGGCTTGGTCACCGCGTTGGCCGCGGCCAGCTCACCCGCCCGCCGGGAGCCTCCCAGGAGGTACAGGAGGGTGCGGTACTGCGCCATGCTCAGGTCGCCGCGCCGGGCCACCTGTTCGAACTCCCGGTAGAGCGACACCACGAGGCGCACCCCCGGGACCCGGTCGTTCGTCGCCGCGGCCATGCCGCACCCTAGGTTCGCCGCCCGGGCACTCGTGCACAAACGATGCCGGCGCCGGAAGCCCGTGGCCGGCGGCACGGCTGCGAGTCAGTCGAGCGACAGCACGCCGTCGGCGGCGAGGACGCCGGTCCGCCCGATGCCCTCTTCGGCGCACAGGAGGGCCAGGGCGTCGGGGTCGCCGACGTTGGCCCAGGCCCGGCTCCCTTCGGCGGTGCGGCAGGCCAGGATGCCGCGCTCGGCGACGCCGTCGCGGTCGAACGTCACCGTGTAGGTCTCGACGCGCACGGCGCCCGTCGCCTCGGCGTCGACCCGGCACTGGGGGAGGGCGTCCACCTCGGGCTGGACGTCGCGCCAGGCGAAGGGCGCGCCGCCGTGCGTCGGCGGGCGCGAGGCGTAGATCCCGATGGAGTGCTTGGTCGCGTACCATCCCAGCCCCGTCACCAGCGCCGCGCCCCCCGGTTCGGCGCGCAGCGCGCCGACGGCGCGCGCGATGCCGTGGGAGGTGTAGTTGTTCCCGGGGCCGCCGCCGAACGTGAGCCCGCCCGTCAGCGTCAGCGGTCGCGCCGGGTCGTCGACGGGCAGGCCGAGCTCGGCGGCCGCCACCTGGACGACGACGGGGAAGCAGGAGTAGAGGTCCGCCGCGCCGATGTCGTCGATCCCGAGCCCGGCGAGGCCGAGCGCGGCGCTCCCGGCGAGCCGGATGGCGGGGGACCGGTGCAGCTCGGCCCGGTGCGAGATGTACCAGTGGTCGTTGGCGTCCGCACCGGCCAGCGGGAAGACCCAGCGCTCCTCGGGCACGCCGGCGGCCCGGGCCGCCTCCACCGAGCAGACGATGTAGCCGGCGCCCTCGTCCACAGCCATGTTCGCCGTGCACAGCTTGGGGTAGGGGAACGAGACCATGCGGTTGTCCGGACCCGGGGTCACGATGTCGGCGGCGGAGCGCGGCGTGCGGATCCACGCGTGGGGATTGGCGGCCGCCACCTCGCTGAACCGTGACCACAACGCGCCGATGCGGCTGGCGTGCTCCTCCAGGGTCCACCCGTTGGCGGCGCGCCAGGCGTTCTCGAACAGTGGGTAGGCGTGGACGGGCAGCAGCACGCCGCGGTTCATCTCGAGATCGGTCGCCCCGGGCTTGTCCACCCCGAAGGGGACGGGCCCCGGCGTCGTCTCGGTGGGCTGGCTCGCCCACGAGAGGGGGGCACCGGCCGGGTGGCGCCGCGCCTGGGCGCGGGCGTACAGGGCCTCGGCGCCGGTGACCAGCACGACGCTGCGCTCGCCGCGGCTGATGGCGAGGCAGGCGTCGTGCATGAGGGCCTGCGGCGCGTTGCCCCCGACGGCCGACAGCATCAGCTCCGCCGGTTCGTCGCCCGGGGCGAACCCGAGGCGGGACGCCACGAGGAGCGCCGGGTTCGTCGCCCGCCACCCCAGCGGCAGCACGACGCGGATGCTGTCGGCGCGCCGGAGGAGCGCGCGCCCCGACGGGGCCGCCGCTCCGGCCGGCACCCCGTCACAGTCCTCGGCCGCCGCCACGAGCGCGCGCACCATGAGCTCCAGCGGTTCGGGCCGCTCCGCCGGCTCCAGCCCGGCGCCGGGCGGTGTGATGGCCTGGCCGACGCCGACCACCACCGGGGTGCGCGGGTCGAGGGCCATGGAGGGGGCAGCGTACCGGCTCACGCCCCGGGGGCATCCTGGCGCACCGGTAGACTCGGTGCCCATGCGCGTCGCCGTCGGCTCGGATCACGCCGGGTTCGACCTCAAGGAGATCCTGAAGGCCGAGCTGGCCGCGCAGGGGCACGACGTGGCCGACCACGGCACTTCCGAGCCGGGCGTGTCGGTGGACTACCCCGACTACGGGGCGGCGGTGGGCCGCGCGGTGGCGGACGGGGTGGCCGACCTCGGCCTTTGCGTCTGCGGCACCGGCAACGGGATCGCCATGGCGGCGAACAAGGTTCCCGGCGTCCGGGCCGCCGTCGTCCACGACGTGACGACGGCCGCACTGGCCCGGCGCCACAACCACGCCAACGTGGTCTGCCTGGGCGCGCGCACCACCGGGGCGGTGGTCGCCGTGGAGGCGCTCGCCGCGTTCCTCGCCGCACCCGAGGAGGGCGGTCGCCACGACCTCCGCATCGAGAAGCTGGCGGGCCTGGACCGGGAGCTCGTCCACCACACGCAGCGGGAAGGGACGCCATGAGCAGCTACGAGACCGCGCTGGCCGCCGATCCCGAGGTGTCGGGTCTCATCGGCGAGGAGCTCGAGCGCCAGCAGACCACGCTGCAGCTGATCGCCTCGGAGAACTTCACCTCACCCGCCGTGCTGGCCGCCTCGGGCTCCGTGTTGACGAACAAGTACAGCGAGGGCTACCCGGGACGGCGGTACTACGGGGGCAACCAGATCATCGACGAGATCGAGGACCTGGCCCGCGACCGCGCCACCGCGCTCTTCGGGGCCGAGCACGCCAACGTGCAGCCGCACGCCGGCGCCAATGCCAACCTGGCCGCCTACCAGGCGCTGCTCGAGCCGGGCGCCACGATCCTCGCCATGCGGCTCGACCATGGCGGGCACCTCACCCACGGGTCGCCGGCGTCCATCGTGTCGAAGTTCTGGCGCTTCGTGTCGTACGGCGTGACGCCGGAGTCGCACGACGAGGGGAACCCCGGCGAGGTCATCGACTTCGACCAGGTGGCCCACCTGGCCAAGACGGAGAGGCCCGCGCTCATCGTGGCCGGCTCGACGGCCTACGCCCGCGTCATCGACCCGCAGCCGTTCCGCGAGATCGCCGACTCCGTGGGCGCGCTCTTCATGTACGACGCTGCCCACCCGGCCGGCCTGATCGCCGGTGGCGAGCACCCGAGCCCCGTCGGCGTGGCCGACGTCGTCACCCTCACCACGCACAAGACGCTGCGGGGCCCGCGGGGTGGCGCCATCCTCTGCGGCCAGGACTTGGCGAAGAAGATCGACAGCGCGGTCTTCCCCGGGCTGCAGGGCGGGCCCCTCGAGCACGTGATCGCCGCCAAGGCGGTGGCCTTCGCCGAGGCGGCGCGGCCGGAATTCCGCCTGTACGCGGCGCAGGTCGTCGCCAACGCGGCCGCCCTGGCCGATGCGCTGGCCGCACACGGCTTCCGCCTGGTCTCCGGCGGCACCGACAACCACATGCTGCTGGTCGACCTGCGGCCGTTCGACGCCGAGCTGACCGGCAAGGAGGCGCAGGAGGTCCTCGACCGCGCCGGCATCACGTGCAACCGCAACACCATCCCCGACGACCCGCGCTCGCCCTTCCTCACCTCGGGGCTCCGCCTCGGGACGGCGGCCGAGACGACCGCGGGCATGGGCCCCGCTCAGATGCAGGTCGTCGCGGACCTGATCGAGCGCACGCTCAAGGCCCGCAGCGACGAGCGTGAGATCGCTGCCGTGCGGTCGGAGGTCGCGACGCTGTGCGCCGCGTTCCCGCCCTATCGCGACCTGTGAGCTAGCGCGTGCCGGACATCGGGTGGTACGGCCTGGTCCTGGTGATCGCCGCAGGGGCGACCGCCGCACTGACCGTTCCCGCCAAGCGCATCGCGTGGCGGGTGGGCTACGTCGCCCATCCCGGCGAGCGCAGCGTGCACACCAAGCCGATCCCCTACGGCGGCGGCGCCGCCATGTTCTTGGGGTTCCTGGCCGCCGTCCTCGGCGCGTCCGCCGTGCCGCAGCTGCGGCCCATCTTCCAGGACTCACCGGAGATGACCGGTGTGGTGCTGGCCGCCGGCGCCATGTTCGCGGTCGGGCTGATCGACGACATCCGGGACATGTCGGCCCCGGCCAAGATGGCGGGCCAGATCCTGGCCGCCAGCATCCTGTACTTCAGCGGCGTGACCATGTACGAGCTCAAGATCCCGCTGGCTGGGTTCTTCGTGCTGACTCCGGGCATCATCCCGCTCATCACCGCGGCGTGGGTGATCGCGCTGACCAACGCCGTGAACCTGATCGACGGTCTCGACGGGCTGGCGGCCGGTGTGGTCGCCATCGGCGGGGGTGCCCTCGCGCTCTACGGGATCCGGCTGATGGGATTGGGCCTGCTCCCGAGCGACAACGTCGGACCGCTCGTGGCCGTGATCGCGTGCGGGATCTGCCTCGGCTTCCTGCCCTTCAACTTCAACCCGGCCCGCATCTTCATGGGTGACGCCGGCGCGCACTTCCTGGGGCTTCTCATGGCAGCGTCGACGATGGTCATCGGCGGCCGGGTGCCCACCGCCGTGCCCATCAGCGGCGTGACCTATTTCTTCTTCGCGCCCCTCTTCATCCCGCTGCTCATCCTGGGGGTGCCCCTCGTCGACATGGCCTTCGCCTTCGTCCGGCGCACGGCCAAGGGCCGGGGGTTCGACACGCCCGACAAGGAGCACATCCACCACCGGCTGCTGCGCCTCGGTCACGGCCCCCGGCGCAGCGTGATCATCCTGTGGGCCTGGACGGCGGTCCTGTCCAGCTTCCTGCTCTTCCCTCTCTTCGTGCACCAGGTCAACGCCTTCATCCCGATAGGGGCGGCGGCCCTCGGCGTGGGCCTGTACACCTTCTTCCACCCGGGCCTGCGCCGGGACAACGGGGACGACGAGGACGAGGGGCGTGACCAGGGGGTCCCCGGCCCGCCCGAGGAGGCCGCAGCGGTCAGCGAGGTGGTCCGGTTCCCCTCGTGACCGTTTGGACGGCATCTGGGCGCGGATGCGAAGATGAGGCCTGTGTACCCCGTCCACCTCGCCTCGTTCGATGCCGCTGTCGCGGCGTCCCGGACGACGGACTCCGGCGCGCCACGCACCGCATAAGGGGGAAGAAGTCCTATGCGTGGTCAAGTGAGCCTCGTCGTGCGCGCCCGTTCGGGTGAGCGACCCGGGCGAATCCTCACTCCCGGAGGAGCCGAAGGCGCTGCCGGGCGCCATGGCCTTCCTGGGCATGGGGCTCTCGGCCGCGGTCTGCGTGGGGGTCGGCCTCGGGCTCGGGCTCTGGTTGGACAGCGTCCTGCACACGGCGCCCGTGTTCCTTCTCGTCGGCTTGGCCCTGGGCCTGGCGGCCGCGGCCCTCAGCATCGTCAAGCAGATCCGCACCTACCTGTAGGGGCCTGCGCCTGAACATGCTCGACGGCCTCTCGGACCTCCAGGGCAACGCGCTGGCCAAGGTGCTCCGGCGCACGATCGTGTCGGCCATCGTGGTGGGCGCGGCCGCCATCGTCGTGGTGCTCCTGCTCTCGGTGCCGTGGGCTGCGCTGGGCCTGGCTCTCGGCCTCGCGATGGCGGTGGTGAACCTCCGTTTCCTCGATGCCGGCGTGGCCAAGCTCCACACCGATGGTGAGACCAACAACAAGGTGCTCCGGCGGGCCATGGGCACCAAGAGCGTGACGCGGCTCGGCATCATCACGTTGGTCTGCGTTGGCCTCATGCTGCTGAACGGCGCGCTGGGCATCGGCGCCGTGGCCGGGCTCGTCATCTTCCAGCTGCTCTTCGTGGTCAACGTCGGGCGCGTCGTGATCTCCCAGGGCATCCAATGAGCAACCATTTCGTGCTGGCGACCATCACGATCGGGGAGCACCACGGCGTGGTGCACGTCTTTGGCATGACGATCTACCTGGACGTGGTGTTCAGCACCCTCGTCGCGGCGGCCATCGTGCTCGGCTGCGGGCTGCGCATGCGGGCCAAGGCCACCGCGGGTGTCCCGGGGAAGCTGCAGCTCTTCTGGGAAACGCTGGTCGAGCAGGTGTCCGAGCTGGCCCAGTCGGCCATCGGTCCCGAGGGCATCGAATTCGTCGGTCTGGGCGTCGTCGTGTTCTTCTTCATCCTGATCTGCAACTGGTTGGCCTTCATCCCGTCCGGTGACCCGGGGTATCTTCCCCCGCCGACCGGCGACGTGAACCTGCCGCTCGCCCTGGCGCTGACGGTTTTCTTCTTGGTGCACTACAACTCGGTGAAGGCTCGCGGCTGGAAGGGGTATTTCAAGCACTACGCCGAGCCGTACGCCGCGCTGACCCTCATCAACATCATCGAGGAGATCACCAAGCCGATCACGCTGACCTTCCGTCTCTTCGGCAACATCTTCGCGGGCGTCTTGATGATCTCGGTCATCGTCACCCTGATCCCGCCCTATGCGTCGTGGATAGGCCTGCTGGTCTGGAAGCCCTTCGACGAGCTGTTCATCGGCGCGATCCAGGCCTTCATCTTTGCCCTACTCACGATCATGTACCTGGGCATGGGCATGCGCAAGGACGCTCACTAGGCGCCCTAGCAACGCAGGACCGGCAGGACCACCAACAACCGAACAGGATCTCAACAAAGGAGAGGAAACATGGCAGCATCAGTAGAAGCTTCGATACGTGTCGCCGGCGCGCTCGTCGGCGGCGGCCTGGCCCTCGGCGGGGGCGCCATCGGCGCCGCAGTCGGTGACGGCCTGGCCGGTTCGCAGACCATCGCGGCCATCGCCCGCCAGCCCGAGATCGAGGCCAAGGCCCGTCAGTACTTCTTCCTGACCGTAGGCCTCGTGGAGGCCATGTACTTCATCAACCTGCTGTTCATGGTGGTGTTCGTCTACGTCTTCGCCGCCAAGAGCATCACGGCGTAGCGCAGCACTCCCCGCCGACCACCCGCCGGAGAGAACCCGGAGACCGAGAGCACCATGACCACAGCAGGCATCTTCCTTCTGCCCAACGGGACGTTCTTCATCGAATTGATCGTCTCCATCATCCTGATCCTCGCCATCTACAAGTGGGTCCTCCCGCCGATCAACAAGGCGATGGAGGAGCGACAGGAGAAGATCAGGGACTCGCTCGAGGCGGCCGACCGGGCGCGGGCGGACGCCGAGGCGGCCGACGACGAGCGGAGGGCGGTGCTCGAGGAGGCCAGGCACCAGGCGCGCGAGATCGTGGCCACGGCCAACCGCACGGCAGAGCAGGTGCGCACCGACGCCCAGGCGCGGGCACAGGGCGAGTACGAGCGCATCGTCGGCAACGCCGAGATCGAGATCGATCTGGCCCGCCAGCGCGCCATTGAGGAAGCCGCCGCCCGCATGGGTGAGATCGTCATGGAGGTGGTCGAGCGGGTCATCGGTCGCGAGGTCAACTTCGAGGCCCACCGGGACCTGATCGACGAGGCGGTGGCGGCGCTGCGGGCCGACACCGGCGGCGGCGCGGCCGCCAACGCCGAGGCGCTGCAGTGAACCCGACGCTGCAGGGGTACGCCGCAGCCGTCCTCGAGGCGGCCGGGACGGCCGCGCTCCGGACGATCGCGGACGACCTCGCAGCGATCGAACGCCAAGCCATGAGCAATGCACCGCTGCGTGCCGCGCTGACCGACACCTCGGTGCCGGGGACGGCACGGCGGGCCGTGGTGCTCGACATCCTGGAGGGGAAGGTCGCGCCAGAGGCCCGGCGGCTGGCGGCGTTCGCCTGCTTCGCCGTGCGGGCACCCGAGGTGCCGGCCGCGCTGGGCTGGCTGGCCTCGCGGGCCCGGCACGCCGCCGATGGCCGCACGGTGGAGGAGCCACAACTCAGCCTGACGGGGGCGCGCGAGCGGGTGGGCGGCTACGCCACGGCCTTGCACGAGGACATGTCGACGGGGCAGCTCGAGTCGCTCGAAGACGACCTGTTCCGGTTCTCGAGGACCGTCGCCACCGCCCCTGGCCTGCGGGGGGCGTTGACCGACCGCGACCTCGACAGCGCCGCCCGGCAGGGACTGGTCACCGCGCTCCTGGAGGGCAAGGTGCCGGAGACGACGGTGGCGCTGGTCCGCTACACGGTGGCCGGCGGCCGGGCCCGGGACTTCGTGGGCACGCTGAACTTCCTGGTCGAGCAGACCGCGGCCGCCCGCGGCTGGCGCATCGCCCGGGTGCGTGCGGCCGCCCCCATCGACGAGGGGCAGCAGACGGAACTGGCGGACTCGCTGGCCGCGGTGACGGGGCAGCCGGTGGAGCTCCAGGTGGTGATCGACGAGGCGCTGCTGAGCGGTGCGCTGATCCGCATCGGGGACCTGCAGGTGGACGCCACGGCACGCGGCCGGATCGACGCATTGCGCGAGCACCTCGTCCCGACCGCATGGCAGCAGGCCGGCTTCGGCCGCGCCAACCAGGGACCGACGACGACAGAAGAAACAGAGGGAGCACACTGATGGCAGAGCTGACGATCGACGCCAGTGACATCACCAAGGCGCTGGAGCGCTACGTCGAGGACTACACCCCGGCCGTGGGGACCGAGCAGATCGGCCACATCGTCGAGGTCGGTGACGGCATCGCCCGTGTGTCGGGCCTTCCCGGTGCCGCCGTCAACGAGCTGCTCGAGTTCGAGGACGGGACCCTCGGCCTGGCCCTGAACCTCGACGAGGACACGATCGGCGCCGTCGTCCTCGGCGAGGTCGACAACCTCGAGGAGGAGCAGATCGTCCGGGCGACGGGGCGGATCCAGACGGTGCCCGTCGGCGACGCGCTGCTGGGGCGCGTGGTGAACGCCCTGGGCGAGCCGCTCGACGGCAAGGGACCCGTGAACGCGACCGAGACGCGCCGCATGGAGGTGCAGGCGCCCGGGATCGTCGGCCGCCAACCCGTGAGCGAGCCGCTGCAGACCGGGATCAAGGCCATCGACGCCATGACGCCCATCGGTCGCGGCCAGCGAGAGCTGATCATCGGCGACCGCAAGACCGGCAAGACCACGGTGGTCATCGACACGATCATCAACCAGGCCGGCCAGGGCGTGAAGTGCATCTACGTGGCCATCGGGCAGAAGAACTCGTCGGTCGCCCAGACCGTGGCCACGCTCGAGGAGCATCAGGCGCTCGAGTACACGGTCGTGGTCGTGGCCTCGGCGGGCGACCCCGCCCCCTACAAGTACCTGGCGCCGTACGCCGGGTGCGCCATGGGCCAGCACTGGATGGAGAACGGCGAGCACGCGCTGATCATCTACGACGACCTCTCCAAGCAGGCCGAGGCCTATCGCGCCGTCTCGCTGCTGCTGCGGCGCCCGCCGGGGCGCGAGGCGTACCCGGGCGACGTCTTCTACCTGCACTCGCGCCTCCTGGAGCGCGCGGCCAAGCTGTCCGACGCGCTCGGTGGCGGGTCGCTCACTGCGCTGCCGGTGATCGAGACGAAGGCCGGTGACATCTCCGCCTACATCCCGACCAACGTGATCTCCATCACCGACGGGCAGGTCTTCTTGGAGACCGACCTGTTCAACTCGGGCATCCGGCCGGCCATCAACGTCGGCAACTCGGTGAGCCGGGTGGGGAGCGCGGCCCAGGTGAAGGCCATGAAGCAGGTGTCGGGGACGCTCAAGCTCGACCTGGCGCAGTTCCGCGAGCTCGAGGCCTTCGCCACGTTCGGGTCCGAGCTGGACAGGGTGTCCCAGGCCCAGCTCGACCGCGGCTACCGCCTGACGGAGTTGCTCAAGCAGCCCCAGAACCGGCCGGTGGTCGTCGAGGAGCAGGTGCTGGCGATCTACGCCGGCACCAAGGGGTGGACGGACACGGTCCCCGTCAACGAGGTGCGCCGCTTCGAGGTCGAGCTCGTCGAGTACTTCAAGGGCAACCACCCCGGCGTGCTGGAGACGATCCGCACCACCGGCGCGCTGCCCGAAGGTGACGAGCTCGACAAGGGGCTGTCGTCGTTCCTCGCGGGATTCGACACCGGGAAGGTCGATTGACGCATGGCCGGAGGCCAAGAGCGGATCCTGCGCCGCCGCATCCGCAGCGTGCAGTCCACGAGGAAGATCACCAAGGCGATGGAGCTGATCGCCGCCTCGCGCATCGTGCGCGCCCAGAGCCGGATCGCGGCGAACCGCCCCTTCCGCGGGGGCATGGCGCGGCGTGCTGCGGCTCGCGGCGGCGGCGGACCCCACCGCGGCCGCTCGGTTGCTGGGCACGCCCGAGTCGCCGCGTCACGTGGGGATCCTCGCCATCGCCGGTGACCGCGGCCTGGCCGGGTCGTACAACACCGGCGTGCTGCGGGCGACCGAGCGGCTGGTGGCGTCGCACCTGGCCGCCGGCGCCGACGTCACCGTGTGGTCGGTGGGCAAGAAGGCGCCCCCGTACTTCCGCTACCGCGGCATCGCGCTGGCCCAGTCGTTCGCCGGCTTCGCCGACCGTCCCGAATTCGCCGATGCCCGCCACATCGCCGCGGTCATGGCCGCGCCGTTCGTCTCGGGGGAGATCGACCTCGTGCAGATGGTCTCGACCCGGTTCATCTCGGCCGGCACACAGCGGGTCGAGCAGGAGCAGCTGCTGCCGCTCCCGTTGCCCGAGGAAAGCGAGGAGGTCCATGAGCACGAGGAGGGGACGCTCGAGGGCTACACCGAATTCGAGCCAGAGCCCGCGAAGCTGCTGATCGAGCTGGCCCCCCGGGCGCTCGAGGCGGAGATCTTCGCCGCCCTGCTGGAGGGCGCCGCATCCTTCTTCACGGCCCAGCAGCGTGCCATGGCCGCGGCCACCGACAACGCGGACGAGCTCGTCCGCACCCTGACGCGCGTCATGAACCGGGCGCGCCAGGACGCCATCACCACCGAGATCATGGAGATCGTCGGCGGGGCCGAGGCGCTCCGCCAAGCGAAGGGAAGATGACCCAATGACCACCACCACCATGCAAGACACCTCGCCGGCGGGAACGCTCGAGGACGGCCGGGTCGTGTCCATCGCCGGACCCGTCATCGACGTCGAATTCCCGCCCCACGCGCTGCCCGAGATCAACCACGCCGTCGAGTTCACGATCGAGCTCGACGGGTCGGCCCACCAGGTCACGGCCGAGGTGGCCCAGCAGATCGGCGACGGCCGGGTGCGCTGCATCTGCATGCAGCAGACGGACGGCCTGGTGCGCGGGGCGGCGGTGCGCAACCTCGGGCGCGGCATCTCGGTCCCGGTGGGCAACGCCGTGCTCGGCCACGTCTTCAACGTGCTCGGCCAGCCCCTCGACACCGATTCCATCGAGGGCGTCGAGGAGTACTGGGAGATCCACCGCAACCCGCCCGCGTTCGACCAGCTGGAGCCCAGGTCGCTCATGTTCGAGACCGGGATCAAGGTCATCGACCTCCTGGAGCCCTACGTGCAGGGCGGCAAGATCGGCCTCTTCGGCGGGGCCGGCGTGGGCAAGACCGTCATCATCCAGGAGATGATCCACCGGGTCGCCCAGCAGCACGGCGGCGTGTCGGTGTTCGCGGGCGTGGGGGAGCGCACCCGCGAGGGCACGGACATGTGGCTCGAGATGCAGGAGTCCGGCGTCATCGACAAGGCGGCGCTCGTCTACGGCCAGATGGACGAGCCGCCGGGTGTGCGCCTCCGGGTCGGGCTGGCCGCGCTGACCATGGCGGAGTACTTCCGCGACGTGCAGAACCAGGACGTGCTGCTCTTCATCGACAACATCTTCCGCTTCGTCCAGGCCGGGTCCGAGGTGTCCACGCTGCTGGGCCGCATGCCCTCCGCGGTGGGCTACCAGCCGACCCTGGCCGACGAGATGGGCGAGCTGCAGGAGCGGATCACCTCCACCAAGGGAAAGTCGATCACCTCGCTGCAGGCGGTGTACGTCCCCGCCGACGACTACACCGACCCCGCCCCGTTCACGACGTTCACCCACCTGGACGCGACGACAGAGCTCTCCCGCCAGATCGCCGCGCTCGGCATCTACCCGGCCGTGGACCCGCTGGCCTCGACGTCGAACATCCTGTCGCCCGAGATCGTCGGTGACCGGCACTACGCCGTCGCCCGCCGGGTGCAGGAGATCCTGCAGCGCTACAAGGAGCTCCAGGACATCATCGCCATCCTCGGCATGGACGAGCTCTCCGAGGAGGACCGGGTCACCGTCAGCCGGGCCCGCAAGGTGCAGCGCTTCCTCTCCCAGCCGTTCTTCGTGGCCGAGGTCTTCACCGGCGTGCCGGGCATCTTCGTGCCGATCGACGAGACCGTCGAGTCCTTCGAGGCGCTGGCCAACGGCGACCTCGACAACGTCCCCGAGCAGGCGTTCCTCAACGTGGGCGGCGTGGAGTCGGTGCTCGAGAAGGCCAGGACGCTCGAGGCGGAGGCGGGCTAGTGGCCGACGGCGCCTTCGGCGTGGAGATCGTCACGCCCGAGCAGTCCCTCCTCGCCGGCGCCGCGACGTCGGTCGTCCTGGCGACCTCCGACGGCGCCCTCACCGTGCTCGACGGCCACACGCCGCTGGTGGGCGACGTCGTGCCCTGCGAGGTGCGCGTCGAGCAGTTCGACGGGACCCTGCTGCGGCTCGCCGTGCACGGCGGGTTCCTCCAGGTCGACACGAGCCCGGGCGCTGCGGCGGGCCTGGCCGAGGGCGACGGCCCCCTGCCGGGCCTCTCCACCCGCGTGACGGTCCTGGCCGGGGTGGCCGAGCTGGCCGAGGAGATCGACGTGCCGCGGGCCGAGCTGGCGCGGGAGGCCGCCACGCAGCGCGTCGGCGACCTGGGTGCAGGCCGCGGAGCGGCCGCCGAGGAGGTCGAGGTGGACGTCGAGCTGGCCGAGGCCGCGCGGGCCCTGGCCCGCGCCGAGTTGCGGCTGGCCGTGGCGGCGGACACCGCCGCGTAGGGGTCCGGCGGCGCCGGCCCGGCCACCACGGCGGCCTCCGGCCGCTAGTCGAACGAGATCGAGCTGAACTCGGCCAGCTTCTTGAGCGCGTGGCTGGCGTCGATCTTGCGCAGCGTCCCCGACTTGGAGCGCATGACGAGGGACTGCGTGGTGGCCCCGAACTCGTGGTACTGGACGCCTTGGAGGAGCTCGCCGTCGGTGATGCCGGTGGCGGCGAAGAAGCAGTTGTTCCCCCGGATCAGGTCGTCGATGGTCAGCACCGCGTCGAGCGCGTAGCCCGCCTGCAGGGCGGCCTCCCGCTCCTCGTCGCTGCGGGGGTAGAGCCTGCCCTGGATCTCGCCGCCCATGCACTTGAGGGCCGCCGCGGCCAGCACGCCCTCGGGTGTGCCGCCGATGCCGAAGAGGATGTCGGTGCCCGCCCCCGGCCAGCCGGTGGCGATGGCGCCGGCGACGTCGCCGTCGTCGATGAGGCGGATCCGGGCGCCCGTCGAGCGCACCTCGGCGATCAGGTCGTCGTGCCGGGGCCGGTCCAGGATCACGGCCGTGAGGTCCCGCACCGGCCGCCCGAGGGCGTCGGAGAGGGCGTGGAGGTTCTCGGTCGGGGTGCGGCGGATGTCGCAGGCGCCCTTGGCCCGGGGCCCGACGGCCAGCTTCTCCATGTAGACGCACGGGCCCGGGTCGAACATGGCCCCGCGCTCGGCCACCGCGATCACCGCCAGCGCCCCCCCGCGGCCCTGCGCGGTCAGCGTGGTGCCGTCGATGGGGTCCACGGCGATGTCGGTCATGGGCGGCGTGCCGTCGCCGATCTTCTCGCCGTTGAACAACATCGGCGCGTTGTCCTTCTCGCCCTCGCCGATGACGACGATGCCGTCCATCGGGACGCTCGCCAGCACGGTCCGCATGGCCTCGACGGCCGCCCCGTCGGCTCCCAGCTTGTCGCCCCGGCCCATCCAGCGGCTGGCGGCCATGGCGGCCGCCTCGGTCGTCCGCACCAGGTCCATGGCGAGGTTCCGGTCGGGGGCTTGGCGCGGCATCACCACGAGGTCTGACCATAGTTGGTGGCGGATCGTCGCCTGCCCGTCGGGCCGCCCCCCAGCGGCGATACTTGAGGTCGTGGATGAGATCGTCGTCGAGCCCAACGGGCCGCTCCGGGGCAGCGTCAGCGCAGGCGGGGCGAAGAATTCGGCGCTCAAGCTCATGGTGGCCTGCCTCCTCGCCGAGGGTTGCACGGTCCTCTCCAACGTCCCCCGCATCGCCGACGTGGGCACGATGGCGAACGTGCTGCGCGCCCTGGGGGCAACGGTGGTGCGCGAGGACGACGGGGACCTCTCGGTGACCACGCCGGCGGTCGCCGACCTCGTGCCGGCCGGACCCTACGAGCTCTTCGAGCGCATGCGGGCCTCGGTGGTCGTGCTCGGCCTGCTCCTGGCCCGGTGCGGCTCCGTGCGCATGCCGCTGCCCGGCGGGGACGACTTCGGCGACCGGCCCATCGACTTCCACATCAACGGGCTCAGCGCCATGGGCGCCCGTTTCGAGTCCTCCCACGGCGAGGTGCGTGGCTCGGTGCCGGGCGGGCGGCTGGTCGGGACCCGGGTCGTGCTCGAGTACCCCAGCCACACCGCCACCGACAACCTCCTCATGGCCGCCGTGTTGGCCAAGGGCACGACGGTGATCGAGAACGCGGCCAAGGAGCCCGAGGTGGCGGACCTGGCCACGATGCTGTGCGACATGGGCGCGGTGGTACGCGGGGCGGGCACGTCGCGCATCGAGGTCGAGGGGGTCGACGAGCTCCGGCCCACCCGCCATGCGGTGCTGCCGGACCGGGTGGTGGCCGCCACCTTCCTGGCGGCCGTCGGCATGGCGGGCGGCGACGTGACCATCGCCGACGCGCGCCCCGAGCACATGGAGATGCTGCTGCGCAAGGTCAACCAGATGGGTGTCGCGACGGACATGGGCCCCCAGGGTCTGCGGGCCAGCGCCTCGGACCGCCTGGTGGCGGCCGACGTCGCGACGCTCCCGTACCCCGGGGTGGCGACCGACTACAGCCCCCTGCTGGTGGCCATGCTGACCGTGGCCGACGGGGTGGGCATCCTGACCGAGAACCTCTTCTCGGGGCGCTTCCGCTACGTCGAGGAGCTGCGCCGGATGGGCGCCGACATACGGACCGAGGGGCACCACGCCATCGTGCGCGGGATACCCCGCCTCTCGGGGGCGCCCGTGCGCGCCCCCGACATCCGCGCCGGCGTGGCGCTCGTCCTGGCCGGCCTCGTCGCCGACGGCGAGACGGTGGTCAGCGGCGCGCACCACATCGGGCGGGGCTACGAGGACCTCGCCGGCGACCTGCGCTCCCTGGGCGCCCGGGTGACCTGCCGGTGAGCCCGGCGCCGGCCGCCGATCCGGGCGCGCTCCTCGAGCAGGCCAAGGACGGCGACCGGGTCGCGCTGGCCCGGCTCCTGTCGTACATCGAGCGGGGCGGCGAGACGGCCATGGAGGTGGCGCAGATCGCCTACCGGGCCGAGGTGCCCTACACGGTCGGCCTGACCGGCGCGCCCGGGGCCGGCAAGTCCACGCTGACCGACGGCCTCATCACCCAGGCGCGGGCCGGCTGGTCCGCGGCCGCCGCCGACGCGGTCCCACAGGTGGGCGTCCTGGCCGTCGACCCCACCTCTCCCTTCAGCGGTGGCGCGATCCTGGGCGACCGCGTCCGGATGAGCCAGCACGCGCTCGACCCGACCGTCTTCATACGTTCGATGGCGACCCGCGGGCACCTCGGCGGCCTGTCCCTCGCCGTGCCCGACGCCGTCCGGCTGCTCGGCGCGGCGGGCATCGGCGTCGTCATCGTCGAGACCGTCGGCGTGGGCCAGATGGAGGTCGAGATCGCGTCCGCAGCCGACACGACGGTGGTGGTCGTCACACCCGGGTGGGGCGACTCCATGCAGGCCAACAAGGCAGGCCTGCTCGAGGTGGCCGACGTGTTCGTGGTCAACAAGGCGGACCGGCCCGGCGTGCGCGAGGCACGGCGCGACCTCGAACAGATGCTCGACCTGGCGCGGCCGGGCTCGTGGCGCCCCGAGATCGTCGACACGACGGCGACCGCCGGCGCCGGCGTGGCGGAGCTCTGGCGCGCCGTCGCCCGCCACCGCGACCACCTGCACAGCTCGAACGCCCTGGCGGTTCGCCGCGTCGGCCGCCTGGCCCAGGAGCTCCGGCGGGTGCTGCTGGCCCGGGCCGAGGTCCGGATCGCGGAGCTGGCGGCCGGCGAGGAGTTCGCCACCGCGGTCAAGGCGCTGGCGGCCGGCGAGCTCGATCCGTACCAGGCCGCCGACCGCCTCCTCGGCCCGTGACCCCCGGCGGGCGCCGTCCGGTACGGTGCGGCGATGGCTGAGCCCTTGGTCACCGTGGACCGGCGGCCCGACGGTGTGGCGTTGGTCCGCCTGGACCGCCCGAAGGCGAACGCGCTGTCGGCCGCGGTGCTCGCCCAGCTGCACGCGGCCGCCTCCGGGCTGACCGACGACCCACCCGGTGCGGTCGTGCTGTGGGGTGGCCGGAAGATCTTCGCGGCCGGGGCCGACATCGTCGAGCTCGGCGAGGCGGGCGCGGCCGCGGTGGGCGACAGCTTCGCCGCCGCCCTCGGGGCGCTCGCGGCCATCCCGCGGGCCACCATCGCCGCCGTCAACGGCTACGCCCTCGGGGGCGGGCTGGAGCTGGCGCTGGCCTGCGACTTCCGCGTCTGTGGCGAGAACGCACACTTCGGCCTGCCCGAGGCCCTGCTCGGCGTGGTCCCGGGGGGAGGCGGTACCCAGCGACTGCCGCGGCTCATCGGCAGCTCACGCGCCAAGGAGCTGATCTTCACCGGTCGGCAGGTAGGCGCCGAGGAGGCACTGTCGATCGGCCTGGTCAACCGCGTCGTGGCGCCCGACTTCGTGCTCGAGTCCTCCCTGGCCTGGGCGGCGGAGCTGGCCCGGGGTCCGGTCGTGGCCCACGCGCTCGCCAAGAACGCGGTCGACCGGGGCCTGGAGGGCTCGCTGGCGGAGGGACTCGCGATCGAGCGCGAGGCCTTCGTGGCCGCGGCGCGGACCGAGGACGCCGCCCGGGGGATCGCATCGTTCGCCCAGCACGGCCCCGGCAAGGCGACCTTCGTCGGGCGGTGACTCGTTGAGCTCACCTCCCATCCCGGTCAATGCGGGCGAGGGTGCCTTCGACCCCTCGGTGCGCTGGTTCCAGCACGCCGTGTTCTACGAGGTGCTCATCAGGGGCTACCACGACGCCAACAACGACGGCACCGGGGACCTGCGCGGCCTGCGCGAGAAGCTCGACTACATCGAGTGGCTGGGCATCGACTGCATCTGGATGTTGCCCTTCTACCCCTCGCCGTTCCGCGACGGCGGCTACGACATCAGCGACTTCTTCAACGTCCACCCCGACTACGGCAGCATCGGCGACCTGGTGGCGTTCCTGGAGGACGCCCACCGCCGCGGCATCCGGGTCATCGCCGACCTGGTGATGAACCACACCAGCGACGAGCACCCCTGGTTCATCGAGTCCCGCTCGTCGCGGGACAACGCCAAGGCGGACTGGTACGTCTGGAACGACGACGACCAGAAGTGGCCCGACGCCCGTGTCGTCTTCACCGACGTCGAGCGCTCGAACTGGACCTGGGACGACACCCGCCAGCAGTACTACTGGCACCGCTTCTTCCATCACCAGCCCGACCTCAACTACGAGAACCCCGAAGTGGCCGACACCATGATCGACCTCGTCCGCTTCTGGCTCGACCTCGGGTTCGACGGCTTCCGTCTCGACGCCGTCCCGTACCTCTACCAGCGCGACGGGACGTCCGGCGAGCACCTGCCCGAGACGCACACGTTCATCAAGCGCATCCGCAAGCACCTGGAGGCGGACTACCCCGGGCGCATACTCCTGGCCGAGGCGAACGGCTGGCCGAGCGACGTGGCGGACTACTTCGGTGACGGCGACGAGTGCCACCTGTGCTTCCACTTCCCCCTGATGCCGCGGCTCTTCATGGCGGTGCGCCGGGAGCAGCGCTACCCGATCACGGAGATCCTGGCCCAGACGCCGGTCATCCACGACGCCTGCCAGTGGGCCATCTTCCTGCGCAACCACGACGAGCTCACGCTCGAGCAGGTCAGCGACGAGGAGCGGGACTACCTCATGGCCGAGTACGCCAAGGACCCCAGGATGAAGCGCCACATGGGTATCGGCCGCCGGCTGGCCCCCCTGCTCGACAACGACCGGCGCACGGCCGAGCTCCTGTACGCCCTGATCCTGTCCCTGCCGGGCAGCCCGGTGATCTACTACGGCGACGAGCTCCTGATGGGTGACAACATCTACCTCGGTGACCGGGACTCGGTGCGCACGCCGATGCAGTGGTCCCCCGACCGGAACGGGGGCTTCTCGCAGGCGGACTTCGCCCAGCTCTACCTGCCCCCGCTCATGGACCCCGTCTACGGCTTCAGCGCGCTCAACGTCGAGGCCCAGCTGCGGAACCAGGGCTCGTTCCTGCACTGGCTGCGGCGGCTGCTCACCGAGCGGCGGGCGCTCCCGGTGATGGGAGTGGGCGCCATGGAGGTGCTGCCCTGTGCCAACCCGTCCGTGCTGGCCTACGTGCGCTCGGGGGAGGTCGCCGACATCCTCACCGGCGCCACCACCACGGGACCCTCGGTGAGCCCGTCGGCGGACGGCGCGCTGGCCTGGGGGCGCTCCACCATCCTCGCCCGCACGGTCCCGGCCGGGAACGAGAGCGAGGGGGACGAGGTCGTGCGCCGGGACCAGGCCGTCCTGTGCGTGCACAACCTCAGCCGCTTCGCGCAGCCGGCGGAGCTGTCGCTGGCCAAGTGGGCCGGCTCGACGCCCTACGAGGTGCTGGGGCGGGTCCCGTTCCCCGTCATCACCGAGGAGCCGTACACGATCACCCTGCCCCCCTACGGGTTCTTGTGGTTCGACCTCGCGCCCGAGGAGCCGGTCCAGGAATGACGGCCGAGCGCGACCGGGAGCTGCGCACGCTGACCGAGGCCTGGCTGGGGCTGCGCCGGATCGCGCCCGACGGCGAGATCACCATCCTGCGGGCCGAGGTGTTGCGGCCGGGCCGTCCCGGGCTCCTCGACGTCGTGGCCCAGGTGGGGGAGCGCCGGGCGCATCTCGTGGCGGGCCTGCGCGGGGTGACCGACGAGCCGCACTTCATGCGCGCCGGCGAGGAGGCGGCGCTGGGCCTGCTCGACGACGAGCACGGCCTGGCCGTCTGCACCGACGCGTTGCGCGACGCGCAACTGGCGCCCCTCCTGCTCGCCGAGGTGCGAGGCGTCCAGCCGCGGCCCGGACAGGTATCCGTCCTGCGCGACGACGAGGACGCCACCGTGATCGACTGCGGCGACCGCGGGGACCTGATGGTCTTCCCGTGGCTGGCCGACGGGCCGCGGCCCGAGGTGGACCTCATGGTCGCCCTCGACGAGGCCGGCTTCAACCACGTGGCGGCCCCGCTGGTGCGCTGGGTCTGGGAGGGCCGCGACCTCGGCGTCGTGCAGGAGCCGCTGGCGGACCGCTCCGGGGGGTGGGCGCTGGCCCTGACGTCGCTGCGGGACTTCTACGCGTCGGGGGGGTCACCCGAGGCTGCGGGCGGCGACTTCGGGGCCGAGGCGCGGGCACTGGGCACCATGACCGCCCGGATGCACCTCGCCCTCGACCGCGCCTTCCGCCGCGACCACGAGCGGGTCGTGGACTGGGTCGACCCCGCGGAGGCGGCCATCGCCGCTGCGGACGCATCGCTCCTGGAGGCGCCGGGCGTGGCCGATCTCGTCAAGTGGATCCGGGAGTGCGACGGGCGCCTCCCGGTCATCCGCACCCACGGCGACTTCCACCTGGGGCGCACGGCGCGGACGGACCAGGGATGGGTGGTCAGCGACTGCGCGCCGGGCGGCGTCCTGGCCGGCGAGTCCGCACCGGGCCGTCGCACGCCGCTGGCCGACGTGGCAGACCTGCTGTGGTCGATGCACCGGGCGAGCGCCGTGGCCGCGGCGGAGCGGGACCCGACCGGACGGCTCGGGTTGGCGGCGCTCGGCCAGGCCTGGGAGTCCAGGAACCGGCGCGCCTTCGTGACGGGGTACCTGGGCACCCCGGGGATCGGGGGGTTGGTCGGGCCCGACCGCGACCTCGTGCGGCGCCTGGTGTCGTTCCTGGAGCTGGCCCGCTCCGTGCGGGAGGCCTGAGCGGACTCTCGCGGTGTGCGGTGTGCCGTGGGCCGTGGGCGCGGGCGAGGGTGCGGGACGCCGACGCGCCGGGCTGGGGCTGGCTAGATGGCGAGGGCCGAGACCTTCAGGGTCTCGGCCGCCTCCTCGGGCGAGATCACGTTGATGGCCACACCGGTGCCCAGCTCGAAGCCGGCCGTCGTCGTCGCCTTGGGCCAGATGTGGGCGTGCCAGTGGTAGGGCTCGCCGACGCGGTAGGGGGCCGAGTGGAAGACGATGTTGTAGGCCACGTCGCCGACGGCGTCGGCCAGCTGCTGCAGCACGCGGCGGATCGCCTCCCCGACGGCGATGAGATCCTCGGTCGGGCTGCGGTGCAGGTGCGGGTTGTGCTCCCGGGGCATGACGAGCATCTCGTAGGGGACGGCGCTCCAGAACGGGCAGACGACGACGACGCGGTCGTTCGAGTAGATCACCCGTTCGGTGGAGTCCTCTTCCGCCTCGATGGTGGTGCACAGCAGGCATGAACCGACGAAACGGGCGAAGCGCGCCTGCTCCTCGGCGAGCTCGCGGGGGATGAAGGACATGCCGAGCAGCTGGCCGTGCGGGTGCTCGAGCGAGGCGCCGGCCTCGCGCCCGGAGTTCACGATGGCCTGGGTGTAGCGCAGGTTGGGCTGCGAGGCGTGCTCCTCGAGCCGGTCGCGCAGCGCGGCCATGACGAGCTCGACCTGCTCCTGGCTCAGCATGCCCAACGTGGCGTCGTGCTCGGGGGAGAAGATCAGGATCTCGTGGATGCCGCCGGCCGAGGCCTGCGTGAACACGGGACCCCGGTTGGCGACCACGAAGGGCTCGTCCCCCTCGAAGGCGGGGTAGAGGTTGGGCACCACCCGGACCAGCCAGTGGCCGCTCGGTCCGTAGGTCTCGAGGGCGGGCGGCGTGTCCTCCTCGTTGCCGGGACAGAAGGGGCAGGGACGGTCCAGGACGTCGCGCGAGGGGGAGCGGGTCACGAAGGAATAGGGCCGTTCCGAACGGCCGGGGCTCACGACGACCCAACGGCCCGACAACGGATCGAGGCGCAGCTGGTTCATCGGTGCACTCTCTCGGGCGCTGCCGGGGCCGCCCACATCACGATTTGCCTCATCTTCTTCCCTCCACCTCTACGGTACAGGTTTCACTACCCGATCTGGCACCACCGTCGCGGGACGGTCACGCAGGACCCGGTGCCCATGGGAGAACATGTCGGCCGTGCACCACCAGCCGGACGGAGCGGCCTTCGACGTCGTGCTGCTGCTCCACGTGGGCTGCGCGGTGGCCGGGCTCGTCACCACGGCGGCCGCCGCCGCCACCGCCACCCGCCTGCGCCGCCTGCTGCGGGCCTCGGCCCCCTTGCCCGAGCCGTTGCGGCGCTACTTCCGCCCGGGGGTCAACTGGGCGGGACGGACCGTCTACGGCGTCCCGGTCTTCGGGTTCGCGCTGGTGGGCATGAGCCAGGGCGCCTACGCGCTCGGGGACGGCTGGGTGCTCGCCGGCGTGGCCCTCTTCGTCGCGGTCGCCCTCGTCGCCGAAGGGGTGCTGTGGCCGGCCGAGCGCCGGCTCCGGACCGCCGTCGGCGCGGTGGCGTCCGCAACGCCGATCGCAGGGGAGAGCTCCGTGGAGAGGGACGCGACGTCCATGGCGCGGGCCGCCGGCGCCGCGCTGGTCCTGCTGCTCGCCGCGATGGTCGTCATGGTGGCCCAGCCCTGAAGGTCGCATGGGACGTGTGAGTTCCCGCCGGGATCACACCACCGCAGTCCGTCCGGTCGGCTCAGGGACCGACCGGACGGTGCGGATCGATCAGCAACAGGACTGGCCGCCGCCGCCACAGCCGCCGCCGCCGCAGCCGCTACCACCGCACGGAGGCCTGGTGCCACCGCCGCAGCCACCACCCCCACCGGCGCCGCCGCCACAGGGACCGCCACCGCCGCTCCCACCCCCACCTCCACCGCCGCCACCGCAACCGATGTTCTCGGTGCTCGTGGAAGAGGACGACTGGTAGTACGTGTTGCCACCGTACGAGACGGTCACCGTCCCCGTGCCGTACACCTGGTTGACCGTGATGGTGCACGACGCGACGCCGGACGAGTTGGTGACGGCCGTGCAGCTCTGGGCCGACCGGCCGCTCCCGAGCGTCTCCACCACGGTCTGCCCCGAAATGGGGGCTCCGCTCGAGGTGGTCAGCGTCGAGCTCAGGGTCAGCGTCTGACCGGACGACGCGCTGGTCTGACCGGTGTAGGTGACGATCGTCGGCGCCTGGTTCACGACGAAGCAGTTGTGACCACTGCTCGGCAGCAGGGTGGTCGAGTTCGTGCCCCCGCCGAAGGTCCCCGAGACGGTGTAGCTGCCCGAGGGCTCGTTGGGGGTGATGGAGCACGACGCCTGGCCCTTGGAGTTGGTGACCGCGGTGCAGGTCTGTGTGCCGTTCAAGGTGAGGGTCACCGTCTGCCCGCTGATCGGGGCGCCGGTGACCGAGTTGGTCAAGGTGCCCGAGATCGTCGTGGGCTGGCCGTAGGTGCCGGACGTGGCGGTCACCGACAAGGTGGTCGGCGTGCTGATCGTGACGCTTCCGGTCGCGCTGGCCGGGACGAACCAGGCGTCGCCGGCGAAGTTGGCCGTCACCGGTACGGGGCTCGTCGTCTGGTTCACCTTGGCGATCACGCACGAGGCGGCGCCCGTCGAGCTCGTGGTGCCGCTGCAGGTCTGAGCCGAGGTGCCCGAGCCGAGAGTGAAGTTCACGGTCCGTCCCGCGATGGGCGTTCCCGGCGCGGGGTCGTCGGTGGTCAGCACGCCCGAGAGGGTGGCAGAGGAACCGTTGGTCGCGCTGGTGGCGCCGGTGTACGTGAGAGTCGCCTCCTCATGGGTCACGACGAAGGTGCCGGACCCGGTGCTGGGCTCGAGGTGGGGCAAGACGCTCATGTCACCCGCGAACGCCGCCGTGAGCGAGTACGAGCCCGCCTTCTCGTTCGGCGTGATCTGGCACGATGCAATGCCGCTGGAGTTCGTCATGACGGGCCCGCCCGGACACGACTGCGTCCCGTTCAGCGTGATCGTCACCGGTTCGTTGGCTGCGGGCAGGCCCGTGTAGTTGTCGATCAGGGTCGCCTGTACCGTGGTGGCGTCGTTGTAGTCACCCGTCGCGTTGGTCACCGACAGGGTCGTCCCCGTCTGCACGGGGCCGACGTTCACCGTGCCCTGTGCAGCGGACCCCGAGTAGTAGGCGGGAGACACGGTGTCGCCGGCGAAGGTCACCGTGATGGGCACGGGCCCGACCACCTGGTTCACGTTGGTGATGGTGCAGGTCCCCGTCCCGGTGGAGTCCGTGCCGGGGGCGGGGGTGGTGCACGTCTGTGCCGTCGCTCCGCTGCCCAGGACGAAAGTGAGCGAGCGCCCGGCGACGGGCACGGTACCCTCGTCGGTCGTGAGTGTGGCCGAGACCACGAGGTTCTGCGTGTTGATGACCGAGTACGGTGCCCCGTTCAGGGCGAGACCGGTCTCCTCCAGGTTCTCGGTGAAGGGCGCCGAGCCGGTGGGCGCAGGTGCCAGCTGGAGCGGCTGGCTCGTGTCGCCGCCGAAGTTCCCGGTGAGCGTGTACGACCCCTGTGGCTCCATGGGCGTGATCTGGCAGGACGCCATCCCGTTGACGTCCGTCGGCACCGTGGTGGTGCACGTCTCGGTGCCGTTCAAGGTGAAGGTGAGCCCCACCTCGCCGGCGATGGGCTTGCCGGTGTTGCCATCGGTCAGCGTCCCGGTGACCGTGCCTACGTCGGTGTACTCGCCGCTCGCGGGCATGACCGTGAGCACGGTCGGTTCGGTGACGGTGATCGGGGTGGTCGTCGTGGCACCGGAGTAGTAGTCAGGAGGAGGGTTGTAGCTGGTGGTGACCGACTCGGCCGTGATCGGCTGGTTGAGGGTGATGGGGTTCGTGCTGCAGTCCACGACACCGTTGGCGTTGGTCGTGCCGCTGCAGGTCTGCGAGCCGATCGTAAAGGTCACCGGCTGGTTGGCCACCGGCACGGGGGTGCCCGAGGTCGGGTTGGTGGTCAGGGTGGCCGACGGTACGATCGTCTGGCCGTTCAGCGCCGTCGTCGGCCCCGTGTAGGTCAGCGTGGTCGGCTCGAGGCCCTCCGTCAAGGGAGACGAGTACGGGGTGGTGGCCTGGGGGATCGGCGTCGATGTCGATGTGTCGCCGCCGAACGTCGCCGTGAGGGTGTAGCTCCCCGCCGGGCCGCCGGGCGTGATGGTGCAGGTGGCAACGCCCTGGCTGTTGGTGACCGGCGCCGGCGAGCACGTGTCCCCGCCGAGGGTCAGCGTGACCGGTTCGCCGGAGATGGGTTGGCCCGTCGAGGTCGTCAGCACGGCGGAGACCTGCGTGGGCGTTCCGTAGACGATCGGGGTGGTCGGCGGGATGACCGTGAGCACCGGCGCCGGGTTGGTGGGTGGCGTCGTCTGCGGCGTCGCCGCCTCGAGCTGGTTGTCGACCGAGAGGCCGTAGAGGTTGCCCGATGCCCCGGTGATCGTCTGCATGACGGCGCCCGAGGCGAGGTTGATCTGATAGATGTCGCCGGTGCTCGAGTCGCCGGTCCAGAACGACTGTCCGCTCGGGTCGACGCTCATGGCGAACAGCTGGCCGCCACAGCTCGGCATCGACGAGCACGGATACGTCTGAATCACGCTTCCACTCGCGTTGAGCAGGAGGTCGGCGGACGAGTCGGCGACCAGGACGTCACCGCCCGCCAGAAGCTTGAGCTCGAAGGCCTGGTTCTGCGCCGTTCCTCCGCCGCTCAAGGTCTGCGTCGACGGGAACGGCACCTGGTTGAAGACGGCACCCTGCATGGCCGTGCACTTGTTGTAGGTGAAGATCTCCGTGCCCTCGCTGGTGTAGTAGATCGTGCACTCGTCCGGCCCCATGTCGATCCAGTCGGCGCCGGGCGAGTAGTCGTGCGTGAGCGGGCCGATGTCGGGCATCCGCATCCATCCCGCCGGCGCGGTGGCCGTCGCGACCGTCGCTGTCGGATCCGGGGCGAACTCGGCGATGTAGTTCGTCGTCTGCTGCCCGACGTACATGTTGCCCACGTTGTCGAAGGTGATGGACGTCGGGTTCTGCAAGCCGGGGAACGTCGCGATCTGCGTACCGCTCGAGTTGAACTCGCTGACCTGGCTGAGGTTGTCCCCGAGGGAGTCGTCGTCGGTGACGTAGAAGTTCCCGTTGGCGTCGAACGCGCTGCCGACCGTGTAGTCGTTCCCTCCGCTGTTGTCGGTCAGGGTGGTGAGGTAACTGCCGGAGGAGGGGTCGAAGGTGGACACCTGCGAACCACCGATGGAGGCGAAGACCTGCCCCGATGCGAAGATCGGCGTGTCGGCGCCGGCCTTCTTGGCGGGGGCGAAGAGGAGCCCGACACAGCCCAGGACGAGGACGGCCGACAGCCAGAGCGCAATGCGGCGCGAGGCGGTCCCGTGGACCTCGTGTTGGGTGCCATCCCAGTCCGTGATGCCGGACGGGGTGTCGCCACCCGTGGACACGCGACCAATGGCCAGTCTCATCAAAGCCCCCCTCGTGGCTGCACGGTTCCCAGTGCCGTGATTCATGACGCCTCTTGGCTCGGTTGCAGCAGGCTCGCCGCGGGCGTGTGGACCCGACCGTCCCGATGCATCGTCACCGTGAGCGCGGTGTTTGAGACGAATATGAAGCCAGACCGGGAGCGGTAACAGGGGTAAAAGGACTAGATGCTCAGACCGGCGAAGACAATTGGCTACGTGTTGTCGGCCTGGTTGAGTCGGAGTTGACTTGCCCCGCGAAGCTCCGGGATTCTGTCGTGAATGTCCACGCGACGAGACCGCTGCAGTAACGAGACGTCGTAATCCGTACCGCCTCACGTCATGGCGTTGCGCCGGCATGACAACTGGAAGCATTGGCGCGGGCGGCTTGATCTCCTCCGGTCCAGCCAGCCTTCACGTTGGCGAAGGAATCGGCGCCCGGCTGTTACAACATTCGGTCTCGAGGGCCGGGCTCGGGCCAACGATGATGTGCTCGGGTCTCTCGGAAGGGGAGCCTTGTATTGGCATCACGGTGCCGCCCCCGCCCCGCGCCACTCCGGCGCACTCGTGGACTAGGGCGTTGTGACAAAATCCCCAAATTCCCTGGCCCTCGACGTGTTAACACCATGGGCAACGGTGTTAACACCTGTTCGCCGTGAAGTGACGGGACGACGCAATCTCAATCGAGGTGCGGATCGATGGCGGACGCCACGACGGCGCGGGCCCGTTCAATTTCGCCGGACCGGACCAGATCGCGAAGCGCACCGTCGAGCAGTCCGGCCCAGTCCACCGAGTCGGTGGCATGCCCGACGGCACGCAACCGCTCGCGCGCCTCGCCCAACAGTTGCGCCAGGTCTCCGAGGCCCTCCCCGTACCCCTCGGCGATCCGATCCCGGAGCCACGAGGCGAGAGTCGGGCTCAGGCCGCCGGTCGAGACCGCCACGGTCACGGCGCCCTCGCGGTGCACCGCGGGGAGGATGAAGGAGCAACGGGCGGGGTCGTCGGCGCTGTTCACCCAGACGCCGGCCGCCTCGGCGTCGGCGGACACGGCGCCGTCGACCTCGGGCCTGCCCGTCGCGGTCACCACCAGCCGGAAGGCGGACACGTCGCCGCGGCGGTACGGGCGCCGCTCGACGGCGTGCAGCTCGGGCTCGAGTGCCTCCATCTCCTTGCTCAACGACGGTGCGAGCACCGTCACCGGGGCGCCGCATTCGACCAGTGCACGAGCCTTGCGCGCCGCCACCGGGCCTCCACCGACCACCAGACAGGGGCGATCAGCCACGTCGAGCGACACCGGATAGAAGGACCTACGGGCGGCGGCAGCGTCAGTCATGGAGGCGGGGTGGCCCGACCATGCCCGCCGCGATGGTGGCGAAGGTGAGCTCGTCGATCAGCACGAAGCTCCCGGTGATGCGATCCACCTCGTAGGGGTCGACCGCCAGGGGCGTGGCCGTGCGCAGCTTCACCACGCCGATCTCGTTCTCGCGGAGCTCGCTGGCCCCGTTGATCCGCAGGTCGTTGACGTCGAAGGTGCCGGTGACCCCCTCGACGACGACCGGCGTGACCCGCGTCGTGTGCTTGATCCGGAGGCGGTCGCCTGCGGTGAGCGGGCGATCTTGGAACCAGCAGACCGTGGCCTCGAACGTGTCGGTCACCGCGGGCGGCTCTTCGGCGGCGGCGATGAGGTCACCCCGGGACACATCGAGGTGGTCCGCCAGGCGGAGCGACACGGACAGGCCGACCTCGGCGCGCTGGAGCGGCCCGTCCGCCGTCTCGATGCCTCGCAGGGTGGTGTGCGCACCTTGGGGCAGCACGACCACGGGATCACCGACGCGGAAGGGCCCGCCGTTCACCATGCCCGCGTAGCTGCGGCCGCCCCCCGGCTGGCGGAGCACCGTCTGCACCGGGAGACGCGCCCCGCTGCCGCGCCCGGTGCCGTGCTGGGCGGCCCACCCGCCCGCCTGCGCCGATTCCAGCGCGTCGAGCACGGTGGGTCCGTCGTACCACGGTGCGGCGTCCGAGCGTGCCACCACGTTGTCACCGTGCAGGGCCGAGATGGGGATCACCGTGCACGACGAGATGCCGAGCCGGTGCGCCAGCGCGTCCATCTCGTCGGCGATGCGCTGGTACGCCGAACGGTCCCAGGCGACCAGGTCCATCTTGTTGGCACAGACGACGAGCTGGTCGACGCCGAGGAGCGCGGCGATGCAGATGTGGCGGCGTGACTGCTCGCGCAGGCCCGACGTCGCGTCGACCAGGACGAGCGCGAGGTCGGCGGTCGACGCCCCGGTCGCCATGTTGCGGGTGTACTGGATGTGCCCCGGGCAATCGGCGATGACGAACTTGCGATGCGGGGTCGCCGCGTAGCGGTAGGCGACATCGATGGTGATCCCCTGTTCCCGCTCGGCCCGCAGTCCGTCCGTGACGAACGAGAGATCGACTTCGCCGAGCCCGCGACGCTCCGAGGCTGTCTCTATGGCGCTGAGCTGATCGTCGAAGAGCTGCCGCGTGTCGAAGAGCAGCCGGCCGATCAGGGTGCTCTTGCCGTCGTCGACCGATCCGATGGTGGCGAACCGCAAGAGGTCCATGGTGTCCGCGCCGAGCTCGGGGCCGCCGGCCGGCGGCGAGCCGGGCAACGTGGTCATGGGTCTAGAAGTACCCCTCGCGCTTGCGGTCCTCCATGGCGGTCTCGGAGAAGCGGTCGTCCGCTCGGGTGGCACCACGCTCGGAGATCCGTGAGGCGGACACCTCCCGGATGATCTCCTCCAGCGTGTCGGCATGGGAGCGCACGGCACCGGTGCAGGTGGCGTCGCCGACCGTACGGAACCGCACGGTCTCCTTGCGTGCCCCCTCGCCTGCCTGCGGGGTCACCCACTCGCTGAGCGCCAGCAGCATGCCGTCGCGCTCGATCACCTCGCGCTCGTGCGCGTAGTAGATGGACGGGAGCTCGATCCGCTCCCGGCGGATGTACTGCCAGATGTCGAGCTCGGTCCAGTCAGACAGCGGGAATGCCCGCAGGTGCTCTCCCGGGCGCACGCTGCCCTGGTAAAGCTGCCAGAGCTCCGGGCGCTGCCGCTTGGGGTCCCACTGCCCGAAGGAGTCGCGGAAGGACAACACGCGCTCCTTGGCCCGTGCCTTGTCCTCGTCGCGGCGCGCCCCGCCGAAGGCGGCGTCGAAGCCGTTGGCGTTGATGGCGTCGAGCAGCGTCGTGGTCTGGAGGCGGTTGCGCGACGCACCCGGCCCCGGGTCGGCGACCCTGCCCTGGTCGATGGAGTCCTGCACACTCGCCACGAGCAGGCGGGCCCCTTCGGCCTCGACCTGCGCGTCCCGGTAGGCGAGGACCTCGGGGAAGTTGTGGCCGGTGTCGACATGGAGCACGGGGAAGGGGATCCGCCCGGGTTTGAAGGCCTTGGAGGCCAGGTGGAGCAGGACGGCCGAGTCCTTGCCCCCGCTGAAGAGGAGGACCGGGCGCTCCGACTCGGCGGCCACCTCGCGGATGATGAAGACGGCGAGGGACTCGAGCAGGTCGAGGTGCCCCAGCGGGTGCTCGACCGGCCTGACCAGGGCGGTCACCGACGCGCCGCCGCGGGCCGCGGCCGGGCCCGTGACGGGGTGGTCCTGCGGGGTGTGGAGGGCGGCAGCAGCGGTGTCCATGGGACCTCTTTAAATCATGACCATTTTGGTCATGTATACTAAAGCCTGCATTCGGACGTGCGTCAAGCGCCGGTGGCGGGCCCAGGTGGGGGCGGATCGCCTCGGGAAGAAGGTGAGGATCGGTGGCCGAGACCTACGTGAGCATCCAGCCCATGAGCGCCGGGGACCTGGCGGTCCTCAGTGAAGACTTCGAGTCCGCTCCGGCCAGCGCGGTCATCCGCTGGGCCCTCGACACCTTCGGCGATTCCATCGTGCTGGCGGCCTCGTTCGAGGACATCGTGCTGATCGACCTGGTCACCAAGCTCGCGCCCTCCATGGAGGTGGTGTTCCTCGACACCGGGGCCCACTTCCCCGAGACGCTGACCTTCGTGGAGGAGGTCCGGGCGCGCTACGACCTCAACCTCACCGTCACCAGGCCCGGCCCCGACGCGGCAGCGCATCCGTGCGGTTCGGAGCAGTGCTGCCAGTTCCGCAAGGTGGAGCCGTTGCGCGGCGCCCTCGCCGGCAAGCGTGCCTGGCTCACCTCGCTCAAGCGCTCCGACGGGCCGACCCGGGCCGACGCGCCGATCATCAGCTGGGACTCCTCGTTCGGCCTGGTGAAGGTCAACCCCGTGGTGACGTGGACCGACGACGACATCGTGTCGTATCTGGCCGACCACGGACTGCCGCAACACCCGCTCGTGTCGCGTGGGTACCGCTCCATCGGTTGCGCCCCGACGACGCGTCCGGTGGCTGAGGGAGAGGACCCCCGCGCCGGTCGTTGGTCGGGCCTCGACAAGTCCGAGTGCGGCCTGCACCTCTAGTGCCACGTGACCTCGACAATCCCTATGGGATGGAGTTCCGGGGCCGGCGCGACCGCGGGCTCAAGTTCGTCCGGCCGTACCGCAACATCGGCGAGCTCAACTCGGTCGAGCAGCTGAAGCTGGCGCGGCACCCGTTCGAGGTGGCGCAGGCCGTCATCGACGTCTACTCCAAGCAGGGGCCAGGGTCCATCGCCAAGGTGCCCGGCGAGCAAGAGCGGCTGAAGTGGGTGGGGATGTACCCGCAGCGCCAGGGTGGTGACGCCTTCATGATGCGGATCAAGGTCCCCGGGGGGGTGATGACCGCTCCGCAGGTCCGCGAGATCGGCGTGGCGGCCGACGCGTTCGCAGAGGGGCCCGACGACAGCCCCGTCTTCGGCAACCGCTACGCCGACCTCACGACGCGGCAGGACGTCCAGCTGCACTGGATCCGCATCGCGGACGTGCCCCGGATTTGGCAGCGTTTCTGGGACGTCGGGTTGACGACCGTGCAGGCGTGCGGCGACTCGGCCCGCAACGTGTGCTCGTGCCCGGTCTCGGGCATCGACAAGAGCGAAGTCGTGGACGCCCTGCCCGTGGCCCAGGCCATCTCGGCGTTCTTCACCGGGAACCGGGAATACGCCAACCTGCCGCGCAAGTTCAAGGTCGCCGTGACCGGCTGCACGGAGGATTGCGCACGGGTGGAGATCAACGACATCGGCCTCTGGCCGTCCGAGCAGCCCGACGGCAGCGTCGGCTTCAACGTGCTCATCGGCGGCGGGCTCTCCGACGGCGAGCGCATGGCATCCGACATCGACGTCTTCATCCGCCCGGACCAGGCGGTGGAGCTCTGCCGCGGTGTCGCCCAGGTGTTCGGCGAGCTGGGCAACCGGGAGAACCGGGGGCTGGCACGCATGCGCTACCTCGCCCAGGAGCTCGGCCCCGAGGGTTTCCGGGCCGCGCTGGACGAGCGCACGAACTTCATGCTCGAGCCCTCCGGGCGAGAGCTGACCACCGCGTTCCGCGGCGACCACGTCGGCGTCCACCCGCAGAAGCAGCCGGGCCTCGTCTACGTCGGCTGTTCCGTCCCGGTGGGCCGCATGCACGGATTGGATCTGGTGGAGCTGGCCCGGCTGTCCGAGACCTACGGCGACGGTGGCGTGCGCATCGGCACCGACCAGAACTTCATCGTCTCGGGCGTCCCCGAGGACCGGCTCGACGATCTGCTGGCCGAGCCCTTGATGCAGACGTACTCCCCCTTCCCGGGCCCTTTCGAGCGGGGGGTCGTCGCCTGCACCGGGTCTGAGTTCTGCCGGTTCGCCGTGGTCGAGACGAAGGAGCGCGCCGTCAAGTGGGCCCGGGACCTCGACGGGCAGCTGTCGGCCGGGACGGGGAGTGGGGACCCCGGCGATGCAGGGGTCATCCGCATGCACTTCTCCGGGTGCTCCGCCTCGTGCGCGCAGCCGCAGATCGCCGACATCGGCTTCCGCGGGGACATCGCCCACGTCGACGAGCACATCGAGGAGGCCGTGGACATCGGCCTGGGGGGTTCGCTCGGGCCCGATGCCGCGTTCATCGACTGGGTCGTCGGCGCCATGCCGGTTGACCGGGTACCCGACGCGCTGCTCCGGATCGCCGCTCGGTACCTAGACGAACGCCGCACCGGCGAACCCTTCTACCTCTGGGCCCGCCGCATCGATCCTGACGAGATCCGTTCCACGCTGGCCGGCACCACCGAGGCGGTCACGGCGTGAAGCGCTACCGGATCCGCGACCAGATGAACGGGATCGCCGAGCCGCCCGGCAAGGTGTGGTTCTGGGAGCTCGAAGCCGGTGTGATCCACGCCGACCGGTGCATCCAGTGCGGCACGTGCGTCGCCGTCTGCCCGTCGAACTCCATCGGCGTCGACGAGGACACGAACCTGCCCGAGCTGGTCAAGATGTGCACCGGCTGCTCCCTCTGTTGGGACTTCTGCCCGCGCGGCGGCCTCCGCTACGAGGCGCTGTGGCCACCGTCGTCCGTCGGCTCCGACGAGGACGCCGCGGTGCAGCCTGCCCAGGTCCGGTCCGACTCGTCGGACACGTACTGGAAGATCAGCGGCGGCCCGCCGGCCGACGGGCTCGGCGCGGTCGTCGACAGCTATGCCGTCCGGGCGTCGACGCCGTTGGACGACGTCCAGGACGGCGGGGCGGTCAGCGCGCTGCTGATCGGCCTCCTGGCCGCCGGTGAGATCGACGGCGCGCTCGTGTCGAAGCCCAGCCCGGACCCCGACGAGCAGTGGAAGGGCGTCGCCACCATCGCGACGACGGCCGACGAGGTCCGAGCTGCCGCCGGGAGCTTCTACAACCAGACGATGGCACTGGCCGAGCTCGACCTGTCGCGCTACTCGCTGCCGGCGAAGCCTCGCCTCGCGGTGGTGGGGACACCGTGCGAGGTGCAGGGCCTCCGGGCGATGCAAGCACGCCGCTGGCCGACCGGGGCTCACCGCGTCGACGCGGTCGTGCTGACCATCGCGCTGATGTGCACGAAGAACTTCGACTACGAGGCGCTGACCCTGCGGGAGCTGCGCGACAAGCGGGGCGTCGACCTGGACCGGGTCTCGAAGATGGACGTGATCCGTGGGCGCATGATCGTCGAGTACCGAGACGGGGAGCTGGCCGTCGACGAACCGGTCAAGGACTTCCATGGCGCCGCGCTGAAGGGTTGCGACGAGTGCGCCGACTTCCTGGGCCGATCGGCCGACCTCTCGGTGGGCAGCGTCGGCTCCATGAACGGCTGGACCAGCGTGATCGTCCGGACCGAGCGGGGCCGCCTGGCGTTCCAAGCGGCGCGTCCCAGGCTGGACGTGCGCGGGCTGGACGACCCGGCCGCCCTCCTCCGGCTGGACGCCCTCGACAAGAGGATCGCCACCCGCTCTTTGCAGCGCAAACTCGACCCGGACGCCCCCTTGTTCATCGACTTCGACGAGCACGTGCGCGCCTACGAGGGGACGGACCGCCGGCCCGTCTACATCCGCCATTGACCGTGGTCGCACCCGTGCTGCACGTGCCCGACGAGCCCGTCGCCAGGGCCGAGCGCTGGCTGGCCGCCGTGCTCGACGGCGCCGCCCTCGAGCGCGTCCTCGTGGGCGACGACGGCGTCGCGCCCTGGTTGTGGACCCGCTGGCGATCCCTGGCCGCAGCCGGCGTGGACGAAGAGGGCCTCGAGCGGATCGTCCTGGGCTACGGGCGCGAGATCTGGCTGTGGCTGGCGGGCGAGCGAACCTGGTCACAGTGCTGCTCGGGTCTCATCGGCCGCATCACACGACGCATCGCCGACCGCCCCGAGGGGTGACGGACCCGCACCACACCGCGGCCATCGAGTTGTGCGGCGTCACCGTCCGCCGCGACGGCGTGCCGGTGCTGGCCGGGGTGGACTGGCGGGTCGAGCGGACCGACCGCTGGGTCGTCTTGGGGCCGAACGGCTCGGGCAAGACGACGTTGCTCCAGGTCGCTGCGGCCCGCTTGTGGCCCACCACCGGCCGGGTCGAGATCCTCGGCTCCCGGCTCGGCGCGGTGGACGTCCGGACGCTGCGTCCTCGGGTGGCGCTGGTCAGCGGCGCCGTGACGCGGCAGCTGCGGGCGGACCTCGCGGCACGCGGTGTCGTCGTGAGCGGCCGGCACGGCGCGCTCGAGACCTGGTGGAACCGGTACACGGACGAGGAATGGGCGAAGGCGGACTCTCTGTTGGCCCACGTCGGGGTCGCCGAGATTCGGGACCGGCCGTTCGGCGTGATCTCCGAGGGTGAGCGCCAGCAGGTCCTGCTGGCGCGGGCGCTCATGAGCGATCCCGAGCTCGTCCTGCTCGACGAGCCCTTCGCGGGCCTGGACCTGGGCGCACGCGAGCGGTTGCTGGTCCGGCTCGCGGCACTGGCCGCCGACGGAGACGGGCCGCCTGTCGTCCTGGTGACGCACCACTGCGAGGAGATCCCCCCGGGATTCACCCATGCGGGGCTGGTCCGCCGCGGCACGCTGATGGCAGCAGGCCCGCTCCATGGCGTCATCACCTCCGCGCAGGTCTCGGCATGCTTCGGTGTGCGGGTCACCGTCGGGTGCACCGACGGACGGTGGTGGAGCCGCGCCGTCTGAGCGTCTCGCGTCGCCCGTTTACAGCGCTCAAAGATGGGTCTTGATTCGCCGGGACGACGCGGGTACAAACGGAACAGAGCGGAGAAGTGCCGATGAGGTCGGCGCTGTGCATTTCCCCAACCATCCACCATTTGTAAGAGGCCGTTCACTAGCCTTTTCAGCGGAGAGCGAAGGTAAGTCGTCGGGGAGTGACGATTGTGATCCTGCTGGTCCTCGTAGTGTTGCTGTGGGTGGCGGTCCTGGCACCGAGCGCGTGGAGGCGATTCTCCGAGCGCCAAGGTGTCGGCTCCATCGACCACTTTCATCACCAGCTGCAGCTCCTCGAGCACGCGGCGCCCAAGACCGTGTCGCCGGCCTATCGCCTGCATACGGCGCTGCCGGCGGACTCGCCCACCGAGGGCACGGTGCCAGCCGTCGATGCCTCCCGCCCCAAGCTCGTGCTCCTGCGGCCGACGGACGACGCGGCCGCTGCCGACGTGGACGACAGTGACGGCTGCCACTACGAAAGGGTCGGCGTCCTCGACCCGCCCGAGCCGGTCTGCCTGCCCGAGACGGGAGCGGACCTGCGCGCGTTCCGGCGCGACGAGGCACGACGACGTTGCACGATGCTGCTGCGCTGCTTGAGCGGGGTCGCGATCTCGACCGCGCTCATTGGCGTGTTCCCCGGGATGCATCTCGCCTGGGTCTTCACCGGGCTCTTCGGGCTGGCGGCACTCGGACTGCTGGGCCTGATGGCCTACGCCAAGGAGCTCGAGGTCGAGCAGCGGCGCCGCCAGGGCCGCCTCGAGGCGCGGGCAGCGCTCGGGGACGATGCGGCCTCCGATCCCGCGACAGCCGGCTACCCGGGTGCGTGGGACGACGACGACCTCGAGGAGCCCCGGGTCGCCGCTCGCTGAGTCGAGCCGGCGGAATCCGGCCTGCGGGCCCGTTCGCTCGCTCCGGAATGACCAGGGAGCCCGACTAACCTGAGCGGTGCCGGGGGTGTAGCTCAGCTGGTAGAGCGCTACGTTCGCAATGTAGAGGCCGAGGGTTCGAGTCCCTTCACCTCCACCAAAAGGCCCAGGTCAGAGGGCCAAGGTGGGAACCCCCCAAAGATCAGATTCTCCTGCGTGTCTTTACGTGTCTTTATCGAGACAGTCTGGCTCTCCAGGAACCGATGAATATGGGACGAGCCGAGGTCGCGTTGGCGACTACCGGATCGGCCGTGGCTTCGTCGATCGACGCCACTCTCGCGGGACCGAAATCTCACGTCTGTGGCTCGGTTATGACTATTCGGGGCCGAAGTCGCCCATGGTGGGGTGATGTGGGCCGGAGTGCGTGGGGCCATCGACGTCGCTGATTTCACTCAACAGGGTTGGTGAACTGATCCCTACGGGAGCCCTCCAGGGGGCGGCCGGCGGCACCTTCTCCATCGGCGCCGTGAAGTGAACGCGCAATCGTTGGAATCCTTTGAGGTCGGCACGATAGGACACCACGTCCCAGAGATCGTCGGAGAGGGCCGCAAGGTAGTGGCCAGCCCTTGTTGACCGTTTAGGAAGGTCCGACGTGATGAGAATGATCGGAAGAGCTTGGCGTCGAGCAAGCTGCATCGCCATGAAGCCAGCCTTCTCGACCGTGTCCATGCGACGAAGTGCACTCCGATCCTGTTCGTCGGGCGTTCCCCGAGCCAGGACGAGAAACGGCCGACCGTTGCTTCCGGATACTTGGGCATCGACAGGAAACCCCTCGATCCGGAAATTGACCTTTCCAATTATGGCCCCCGCCTCTTTCAGCCGGGCGATTGCCATGGCTTTGAAGTCGGCCCCTGACCGAGGTGCGCGCGACTGGAAATTTCGCGCGCCCGCGGAGATCGGGCTCCTCAAACGGCTCCCGCCCGGCCCCAACGGGGACCTCAAACAGCCCGTCGAACCCGGAATTCTTCATTGGGATCACTCGGGAATGGGGGCAAACCGAGCAGCTTGCGACGTTCGGGGAGTTGGTCGATCACGAGGTGACTACCCGGTGCTTCGAGGAGCCGATAGAGATGAGACCGAGTAGGGACCGTCGAGACGTTCTCTGCATCGGTGATCACGAGGTACCGAGCCGATAGATCACAACTTCGTACCTCGATGGCCATCGCCTCGATGTCCGTTGTCATCGGGTAAATCGCATGAAGCCAACGGGCTCGAACAATCTCATCCGCGCCGTATGAGCGCTCGAGTCCGCGACGTCCAGCGGGAACGATCCACCCGCGCAGGACCCAGTCATCGAACTGGTTATAAGTGAGCTGTGCTGCTTCGGCGGCTTCAGGCTGAGAGCGCAGAGGTGCAGAGCGTGAAGCCTCAAGTGCTTCTTGCCACTGCCCCTCCTCCAGCTCCTCGAGGCTGCTCTCGATAAGGAGCGCTGCCACCTGTGCCGGACCTACGCGACGGCCGGACACGCCGATCTCGCTGGCAAGGTCCTGGAGCCGCGTCCAGTTGTCCTCCTTGAATGGCACGAGTCTGGTGACTGTCCAAGCGGGATCCGTAGGCCGCCCGCCGCTCGAACGTAGACGCTGGTTGAACTGCTCACGCAGTGCGAGGAGATCGAGTGGACCCCCAATCGCCTTGGGGCCAACCTCGACGACTCGCGATGCGCCAAGGGCTTCAGCGATCCTCGATTTGTCTTCTTTCTTCATGCTTCACCCTCGTCGTTGTAGTCAATGATCCCGAAATAGGTGCCGTCGATGACGATGCCGACCTCACCTTGGTCTGCCTCTCTTCCCATTCGACATAGGAACGCCCGCAGTTGTTTCAGGAACCTCGTGGTCGCCGAGAATCTCTTCAGTCACGTACGACGTCACCATCTGGGTGTCGTCGTACACCAACACGCCGCCTCGCTGATCATCACGCCAGACCCCCCGCCCGGGCGGGAAGGCCGTTGCCCCCCGGAACAGCTTCCCGAAGGTCGTGAGCGCCTGTTCAGTCCAGTAAGCCTGATCGATCGGTTCTCCGTGGCGATCGACACTCGGAACGAACAGAGTCACCTGCTCAACACCCGCCGGCGGCCCAGCCCCGAGGGCCTGATGCAGCGCTTCGCTCATAGATACTTTCTATATTGAAAGGATGCTACTGTCAACGGGGTTCGGACCAAACCGATTGGGCGCTTGCGACAGTTAGCACCAAGGCGAATTCCTGCCCCAGGAGGGTGTCGTTTACCGGGCCGATCAGGACACCCTGCCTCCGCTATTCAACCCGACCGCCTTTATTCGGCCAACGGCAGGCATCATCCTGCAGCCTGATGCGCTGGGCAGATGCGTTCTGTACCGTCGTAGCGGTGTCCAGTGATCCCCCGACCGACGGCCCTCTGGAGCGGATCACGGGTACCTTCAACGAGCGCCGGTGGACGGTGGTCGTCACCCTTGCCGCCGTGGTTGGACTGGCCGCGATCGTCCTGGCTCTGGGGCCGCATCCCAACCAGGGGGGACCTCGGCTCACGCTCGCCCTGCTGGCCTGTGGTCCCGTATTCCTCCTGCGCCGATGGCCATTGCCGGTGCTGGCAGCAGCGGTCGCCCCGGTGGCCGTGGTCATCGCTTTGGGGGCTGCCCCGCTTCCGCTCGCCGTGCTTCTTGCGCTGGCCACGTACCTGGTTGCCTCGCAGATGCCCAGACGGGTCTCGATTCCCGCCACCGTGGCTGCGGCAATGGCGATCGGTGGAGCGCTGGTCTATGCCGCACTGAGGACTCCATCCGCGCCGATTGCATTGTTGGCCATCGAGGGCCTCGTGCCGCTGGGGGCCGCTTGGTTCGTGGGTGATGCGGTTGCCGCCCGGCGGAGATACGAACACGGTCTCCGCGAGCAGGCCGCACGCGAGCAGATAGCGGAGGCCGAACGCACCCGTAGGCACGTTCGCGAGGAGCGGGTGCGCATCGCCCAGGAGCTCCACGACGTCGTCGCCCACACCCTGGCCGTCATCACCGTCCAAGCGGGGGTCGGAAGGCGACTCTTGGCGAAACGGCCCGAGGAGGCGTCGAGCGCACTCGAGTCGATCGAAGCCATCGGGCGGACCGCCCAAGAAGAGTTGCGGGTCGTGCTTGACCTCATGCGAGAAGAGGGAGATGTCGCATACGAACTGTCCCCCGCTCCACGGCTGGTGGACCTGAAGCAACTCGTCGAGACGGTCCGGGTTTCGGGAACCGATGTCGAGCTGCACATGGCGGTATCCGATTGCCAGCTCTCTCCTGCTGTCGAGCTTTCTCTCTACCGGGTCGTCCAAGAAGCCCTTACCAACCTAGTGAAACACGCGCCCGGTGCGGCTGCGAGAGTCCAGGTGACCGTTTTCGACGACGAGGTACGAGCCGAGATCGTCAATGGTCCCGGTGCCAGCGAAGAGAAGACGCTCACTGCCCCGACGCCAGGTCTCGGGATCATGGGGATGCGCGAACGGGTCGGCGCATTCGGCGGTTCACTCGTCACACAGTCGTGTTCCGGTGGTGGGTTTCTCGTCGTCGCCACAATTCCCATCGAAAGAACCTCATGACGACAACGGTGCTCGTCGTCGACGACGAGGCGCTCCTTCGGACGGCCTTCACTTCGCTGATTGAGGCCGAGGACGACCTCCGAGTACTCGGCGAGGCCGCCAATGGCAAGGAGGCGGTCGAGCTGGCGGCACGACTGTCGCCCGATGTCGTCGTGATGGACGTGCGCATGCCGGGGATGGACGGCATCGAGGCGACCCGGCGCATCACTGCAGCGCGGAACGCCGGGGCACCCAGGGTCCTCATTCTCACAACGTTCGATCTCGACGAGTACGTCTTCGATGCGCTGCGAGCCGGCGCCAGCGGGTTCTCCCTGAAGAGCCGGCCGGTCGACGAACTGCTGGCGGCAATTCGCGTGGTCGCAGCCGGTGAAGCGCTGCTTGCACCGACCGTGACACGCCGGCTGATCGCGCACTTCAGTCAGCGTGGTCGTTCTGGACAAGGACGAGCTGGCATCGAACTGCTCACCGAGCGCGAACGCGAAGTGCTACAGCTCGTCGTCCAGGGCCTGTCCAACACCGAGATTACGAACCAACTACACGTCAGCCTCCCGACGGTCAAGACCCACGTGAGCCGCATCCTTTCCAAGCTCGGTGCCCGCGACCGCACTCAGCTGGTCGTCCTCGCCTACGAGTCGGGGTTCGTCGAGACCACCTGATCGAGTCGTTCACTCGACTCCGTCATCCCAGCGGATGATCGGCGTCGGTCATGCGGACGACGTCGGGTCGATCCCTGCGCCCGACGACGTGGGGTTCTCGACCGCGCAGGATGGGTCCATGCACAAGAGTTCTTCACCCCGCGAACGGCCGCCAGTCCAGCCGCGCCACTTCTGAACATGCCATCGACCGCGAACCTCCTCCACGGACCCGGGATCCTGCTCATCCTCCTCCTCGTCGGTGCAGGCGTCTACTTGCTCCGCCGGCGGCGCGCCAAGGATCACGAGGGCGGTGATCGGGGAACGGGTCACACTGGGTCCTCTGGCGCGCCGCGAGAACAGACTGACATGACGGTGATCAGTCCTGAGTCTCAGGCCATTGCCGACCCTGTTGCCGCAGGCGCCGAGCCGCTCTCGGTTCGATCCGAACCCGCTGTAGCGCCTTCCCCGGCACAAACTCGCACCATTTCACTTCGTGTCGGTGAACGCGACGGATGGGCGGTCGAGACACACGGCCTCACCAAGCGGTTCGGAACGAACGTCGCCGTCGATGACGTCGAGCTTCTCGTGCCTCGGGGCTCGGCCTTCGGCTATCTCGGGCCCAATGGTGCGGGGAAGACCACCTTGATCCGGACGCTTCTTGGGCTGACCAAGGCCAACGGTGGGACGATGGCACTGCTCGACACTCCGGTTCCAATCGAACGCCGTGAGGCACTGGCTCGGGTCGGGGCCATCGTCGACGAGCCGCGCTTCCACGAGCACCTGACCGGCAGGGAGAACCTGGGACTCCTGGCCGCAGCGCGGGGTGGCGAGGCGAAGCAGCGGATCGTCCCGTCGCTTCAGCGTGTCGGAATGGTAGAGCGTGCGGATCACAAGGTGGGGTCGTACTCCATGGGTATGCGCCAGCGCCTCGGCGTCGCGGCCTGCCTGCTCGCGGATCCAGAGCTGCTGATCCTCGACGAACCGATGAACGGCCTCGATCCGGCCGGGATGCACGAGATGCGCGAGATGATCGAGAGCTTCGTCGAGGAGGGACGGACGGTGATGGTGTCTTCTCATCTCCTCGACGAGGTGGAACGGACGTGCGACGCAGTCGCCATCGTGGACCACGGCAGGGTCGTCCGCCAAGGCACCATCGACGAGCTCGTGCACGGTTCGGGTGCCCTCGTGGTGAGCGTCGAATGTGGCGATCCCGGCATGGCACAAGAGGTGATCGAGCGCTCGGGCATGGCGGCCGGCGTCGCACTCAGCGACTCGGGACTCACGGTGACGTTGCCAGCGGGAAGCTCCCGTGACGACATCGCCCAGTTGACCAGGCTGCTGGTCGAGGGAGGCGTCGCCGTCTACGGCGTTCAGCAGGCGCAGACGAGCTTGGAGGACTGGTTCTTAACGGTTACGAGCCGACTGGGGGGAGACGGGTGAGCACCATCGAGGCCGTCGTCCGGCGTCCGGCGCCTGCGCCACGCCCAACTTCGCCACTGCGCCGGATGACGTCGGCCCTCCCGACCTGGGGACTCATCACGACGAAGAACCTCGAGCTGCGGCGCCGGCGCGGCCTCATGGTCGCCGTGTTCGTACTGCTGCTCGGCCCTCCGGTCATCCTGTACGGATTCCGACTCCTCTTCCACGCAGTCGACCCGTCGCACTACGGGCCGGCCGGAACCGCGAGTGCGTTCCAAGACCTCATGGGTCCGATGCCTGAGTTGGGCTTCATCATCGCCGTGACCGTCGGAGCGGCAGCCGGAACCACCGATCTGACCGATGGCATGTTCCGACACTTGGTCATCACCGGTCGGTCACGAATCGCACTCTTCCTCGCGCGCATCCCAGCAGGGCTTGCCATTCTTCTGCCGGTCATGGCATTGACCTTCACGCTCTGCTGCCTCGTCACGAGCTTCGAGGGTGTCCCGAATCCCCCCTCCATCAGCTTCGACAACGGCGTCTCGATCCCCGTTGGCCTGAGCGAGTCACAGTTCCACGGCTGGCTCGATGACCACCCACAGGAGGCACTGCGGGCGTTTCCGCGCGGCGGCGGTGAATTCGTCGACGGCGTCTCGGTCGCGAGTGGCTCCACCGCTTCGCGCTACGACGCCTACATTGACGTGGAGAGGACCCTCAACCCGCCGATCAACGAGATGGTGAAGATCGGACTGTGGCTCGAACTCGTGGTCGGCGTGGGCTTTGTCGTAGGACTCGGCTTCGGTGCCCTCACCGGTCAGCGGACGGTGACGACGATCGTTCTCATCGCCGTTCAAGTCATCGTGACCCCGATCTTCGACAGAGCCCACATTGCCTATTTCCTCAACGGGCAGCGCCTTCTGGTGGGGGTCGCTCTCGACCAGCTCCAACCCGCGGGCCTTACCTCGAGTGCTGGTGGAGGTGGCGGCGGGGGTCCGTTGCAGCACTTCGGGAGTGGGGGCGGAACGGTCGGCACGATACCGCCGATGCCCACCTGGGCGATGATCTTCGTCATCGTCGGATGGATCGTCGGATGGTCTGTGATCGGGGCGTGGAGGATGGCCACCCGAGACGCGTGACCCATTCTCGGAATCTGATCCCAGCGCCGTCATGGGTGGGCTTCCCTCAGCGCCAGGGTGTCCAAACAAGGGGCCGTTCCCCGGCAGGGCACAGTCGCAAGCAACAGGCCGATCCAGCGCTCCTCGGCGGACAGAACATCGGCGTTCCGTCCTCTGGTCAGGCGACTGCGACGAGGATCGCCGCTTCAGGGCCGATGATGTCCGCTGGCTGGCCGAGGAACGTGATCGTCGACAATAGGGACGCCGCGCCATTGGCCTCGCGTTGCGAGAACCTGCCGATCGGAGATGAGTACCGATTCGCGAACGGGCCGGCCAAGAGCCTGCCCGGGCGTGTCTTTACGTGTCTTTACCGAGAGGGAAGGGGAGGGATCGTGAGGGAACCTGAGGGGATCGAAACGCCGCCACCAGGAAAGTCTTCGGAAAGGCCCTGGTCAAAACACCGAGAACCGTACATTCGCAATGTAGAGGCCGAGGGTTCGAGTCCCTTCACCTCCACCAAAGGCCCAGGTCAGAGGGTCAAGGTGGGATCCCTCCAAAATCACGTCCTTGTCGACGTGACCTTACGTGACCTTATCGATGAGGAAAGGACCGATGAGCGCTACGTGAGTAAGTTGTAGTGGTCGAAGATGCGACTCGGCCGCACTTCGTCTTGATTCGGTCAAGTTGTCGAGGACGGCACAGCCCACCCTCCGCCGATGAAGAACCTGTCGGGCCTGCGCAGCGGGCCCGAAACATCCCCCGCAGTCGTCACTTTTTGCTCGCTCCCGTCATCACTCTGTGTGCCGGCTGGTCAAAGACCGAGCGGACGCTCACCGATCACACCCGCCTGGCGCAGATGGTCGATCTCCGCGGCCTCGAGGCCGAGGAGATCGGAGAGCACCTCCTCGTTGTGCTGCCCGAGCAACGGCGCCGGCGACCGGTACCAACCCCCCGTGCTGCCCGAGAGGCGCATCGGCCATCCGGGATATCGGTGCTCACCGACCACGGGGTGAACAACCGGTTCCCAAAAGCCACGGGCCTGCATCTGGTGGTCCTCGTCGATGGCGTAGGCGGGGACGACCGGCTGCGCCACGGCAGCTCCGAGCGCGTCGAGGGCAGCCTTGAGCGTGTGATCCGAGCACCAGGTCCCGATCTCCGCGTCGATCCGATCGTGCGCCGCCTGTCGCCGATCGATGGTCGCAAATTCCGGATCATCCGCCCACGACTGGGCGCCGATGGCCTCGCACAGGGCCTTCCACTGCTCCTGGGTGGTCACTGACAGTGCGAGCCACTCGTCGTCCCCGGCGCACGAGTACACGCCTTGAGGTGCAGCCTGAAGGCAACGATTTCCCGCTCCGGGTCATCAGCTCCCCGTATACCTCGAACTCGAGAATCTGCTCGGCTGAGACGTTCACGGCCAGGTCGATCATCGGCACCTCGACGTGCTGGCCGCGCCCTGTTTTCCGGCGCTCCTCCAATGCTGCCAAGACGGCGAACGCCCCGTGGACGCCGGCGAGCGGGTCGCACAGGCCGGGCGCCATAGGAGGCCCGTCGTCGTAGCCGGTGACGAACGCCATGCCAGAGGCCTGCTCCATAGTCGTCGCGAAGCCGGGGCGGTCGCGCCACGGACCATCGAGGCCCCAGCCGGGCATGCTGACCATCACGACGTCGGGGCGGACCTCCCGGATGGCGTCGTAGGTGAGCTTGAAATTGTCCATCACGCGGGGTGTGAAGTTCTCGACGACGACGTCTGACTGGGCGACCAGCTGCAGGAACAGCTCGCGGCCCCGGTCATCGCCGAGGTTGAGAGTGATACCGCGCTTGTTCAGGTTGGCCGAGAGGAACAGGTACCCCTGCTCCCACCATCGTTCGGTCTTTGGCGAGACGCTGACGTTGAATCGCATCGAGTCAGGGCGCTGGACCGACTCGACCTTGATGACGTCGGCGCCGAGGGTGGCGAGGTACTGGGTCGCAGAGGGACCCGCCCAGAACGCAGTGACGTCCAGGACTCTCACTCCTTCGAGGGGTAGGCACCCGTCTTCGCCAGAACGAGATCGCGGCGCAGCCGTAGGACGTACGTGGAAGGGCGCCGACGAATGCTCACCCACGCTCGGAGCGGGAGCCACTGGGCGAGGCTCGGCCGCCGAACTCCGGAACGGCGGGCGCGGGTGCGAGAACCCGCCGCGAGGGTTGCTGGTGAAGAGCCCGCGATCGGTGAGCGGCTCGAATTGCGGCAGCGACGCGCCATTGAGTACAGGCGCCGCAGGCACGCGGAACATGGCTGCTCGTTCGACGATCTCTGCTACCTCGCGCTGCTCGGTCCACTCGTCGATGATCGGGCGCAACTCCGCCTCGCGGGCGACGCGGGCGCGGGTGCTGTCGAGTTGGCTGTCCTCGATGAGATCAGGGCGGTCGATCATGGCCAGTAGGTCGTGCCACTGCTGCGCGGTGAGGGTCGTCAACCCGACAAAGCCGTCCTTGCAGGGTTCGATGCTCGGAACCATCTCGACGGTCGACCGCCGGCGGACGCCCCCGGGAACCGAGGCGGCCACCGACGGGTAGCACACGAGCGTCACCGCGAGCGCTTCGAGGGTCGACACATCGACCAGCTCGCCGCTGCCCGTCCTTTGGAGGCGGGCCCGCGCCGCCAGGGCGCCTGCTGCACCGTAGGCACCGGCGATCCATTCGCCGAGACCGCCGCCGACGGCCAGCGGCTCGCGACGCCAAGAACCGTGGTTATGCGAGGATCCCGACAAGGCTTGGAGAAGGAAATCGTTCGCCGAACTTCCGCTCCGCGGGCCCGTGAGGCCGAAGGGCGTGAGAGATACCACGGTGAGTTCGTGGTTCACTTCATGGACATGGGCAAAGCGGAGCCTCCGGGCATCCAATTGGTCCGGGGATGAACTGCTGACCACGATGTCGCTCTCGGTGAGCAGTTCGAGCACCCGGTCGTGGCCAGCGGTGGCATCGAGGTCAGCGACGACGCTCCGCTGCCCGGCCGCGAGGAACCGGAACAAGACGCCATCTGGGGCGCCGTCTCGGCCGAGCGATCCACTTCGGGACCAGCGCCTGAGCGGATGGCCCGAGGGAGGCTCCACCTTCAATACCTCGGCGCCAGCGTCGGCGAGCAACTTCGAGCAGTACGACCCGGCCAGATCGTCGGAGAGGTCGAGCACCCGTAGCCCAGCAAGTGAGTTCAGCGGACCCCCGGTCACTCCACCTAGAATAACGAGACGAAGCGTCTCACGCCAGTGGCTCCAATAGGCATGAGACGCTATGACTCGTTAATCTGTCCGCCAGAGGGGTCGGTTTTGGTGCCACGTGTGGCAGCGACCAGAGCCCATGATCAGAGAGGGATCGGAACTGATGACCATTACCGACGACCGACTCGCATTGCGCCAAGCCGGCGGCATGGTGGTCGTTCCCGGCGCCCGCTATACGTCGCAGGAGTTCTTTGACCTCGAGATGGAGCGCCTGTGGCCCCGCGTCGGCAGGTGGCGTGCCGGGAAGAGGAGATCCCGAACCCAGGCGACTTCCTCGAGTACACCATCGGCGACCAGTCGATCCTGGTCGTCCGCAGTGACAGCGACGACATCACAGCTTTCTTTAACGCCTGCCCGCATCGCGGCACCCCACTCGCCTCCGGCGTGGGGAGCTTCGCCACCTCCCAGATTCGCTGTCCGTACCACGGGTGGCGCTGGAGCTTCGAGGGCGAAATCGCAGAGGTGGTTGACCGCCCCGATTTCCCAGAAACGATGACCGACGACCTTGTCTGCCTCAGCGAGGTACAAGTTGGCCGTTGGGGCGGGTTCGTCTTCGTGAACATGGACCCGAACAGCGAGCCCTTTGACGCGTTCCTCGGCGAAATCCCTGATCGATTTGCGACCTACCGCTTCCACAACCTCCGCTTCCGCTCCTATCGGACGATCCGCTTCGAGTGCAACTGGAAGACCGCAGTCGACGCCTTCAATGAGGGTACCACCCGCAGTCTCTGCACCCTCAGATGCTGTCCTGGTTTAACGACACCCTCTTCACCTACGACAGCTGGGCCAACACAGCTGCTACTACGTGCCCGAAAGTCGCCACGCGAAGCCGGGCCGAGTCCACGCCTCGGCCTCAGC
>CAVVPG010000004.1:0-966727 GCA_963750075.1 uncultured Acidimicrobiaceae bacterium | reverse complement strand
AGGAAAGTCTTCGGAAAGGCCCTGGTCAAAAGACCGAGAATCGTACATTCGCAATGTAGAGGCCGAGGGTTCGAGTCCCTTCACCTCCACCGATGTTGTAGGAAAGACAACGTTTTCCCTGGTAGATGGGTGTTTTTGTCTCGGTTCGCCGACCCGGGCGAGGGATGTTGCCCGAGCAGGGGGAGCGGCCGAATCGCCCTCGGTGCGTGCGTCGTTCCGGGCGGGGTAACGGCAACGTGGTGAGGATGCCGGGGGCGATGTCGCCGACGATCCGGTGTAGGCCCCGTGGTCGGCGCATACACGTGTGCCCGCTCGCTGGCCCTCGCTCGACCCGTCGGCGTCATCAGTTGTGATCGATGAAGGACTCCGTGCCCGGCGAACCGTTGGGGCCGGCTCCTCCTGCAACTCCACGCCAGCCGCTTCTGCCGGAGCTGCCGTTGTCACCATTGGGGGCGTACGTGCCATCGGCGTTCCCACCGCCGCTTCCGCCGGGACCGCCACCACGCCGCCACGTCCCACATCGAGGCCTCATCGCCGTCAGAGGGTGCCACTGCTCCGTCGCAGCCTAACGAAGGCAATGGTCGGCGACGCGGCTGGCGATCTCCTCGTACAACTCGGACGGCAGGTCATGCCCCATTCCGGGGACCATCCAGAGTTCGGCTCCGGGCACGGCAGCGGCGGTCGCCTTGCCCCCACTCGGATCCACAAGCTGGTCACTTTCCCCATGGATGACGAGGGTCGGGATCGACAGATCCCGCAGTCCCGGCGTGCGGTCAGGCGACGCCATGACCGCTACCAACTGTCGGAGAACTCCAGCAGGGTGAAACGCCCGGTCGTAGGCAATGGCCGCCTCGGACCGGACCCGATCCTCGTCGAACGCGAACCCGGGCGAACCGATCACCTTCCGTGTCCGCACCAAACTCTCAATGGCCGCGTCGCGATCGGCCGGCGGGGGGACCAGGACGGCGGCGATGGCCGCCGGGCTGGGCTGGCCGACGGTGCTATCGCCGGTCGTCGACATGATCGAAACCATGGTCAGCACCTTCGTGGGATAGCCGATGGCCAGGCTCTGGGCGATCGTCCCACCCATCGAAACCCCCAAAACGTGGGCGGATTCGATGCCGAGGGCGTCGAGCAGGCCGGCAGCATCGTCCGCCATTTCCGCCAGCAGGTACGGCGCCTGCACGTTGCCACCTAGCACCGCCGCCACGTCGGGGGTACCAGCGTCATCGAACCAGCTGGACTTGCCGACGTCGCGATTGTCGAAGCGGATCACATAGAAACCCTTGGCGACCAGCGCGCCGACGAAGGCATCGCTCCAGGCGACCAACTGGCCCCCGAGCCCCCAGATCAACAGCAGCGGGGGGTCCGACGGTTCGCCGGCGGTCTCGTACTCGATGGTGATGTCGTTGGCGGTAGTGGAGGCCATCGTCCGAAAATTAGCGCACGTTTGGGCAAGGTGAAGGTGACCGCAGACGGCGACGGCATGGTATCGCACGCCGTCGCCGAACTGCTGCGGGAGATGGCGGGGTTCACCGGTTCGATCGACTCCTGGGACCGGGCCCTGATCGACACCTACAAGGGCATGCCCATCCACTTCCCGGACGGCGTTCTGGCTGAGCTGGCCCTGGCCACCGTCAACCAGGAGCAGCTGCGGTGGTTAGACAAACCGACGGCGCCGGTCCTCGACCGGCTTGTCCCTCTCGGCCAGGTAGGCGCGTAGCCGCCGGGTCAGAACTTCACCCATGGAGGCGAAGTCGTCGTTTTGCTCCACCGTGCGGATCTTGAAGCGGCGGTACTCCTGTGGTCGCGGCAAACCGTCCTCCATGAGCACCATGCTCCCGACGTAGTCCGTCCCCTGCAGGTGGCTCATGTCGTAACACTCGATGCGCAACCGCGCCTCTGGGAGGTCCAGGGCATCCTGAAGGGCGTTGAGCGCCCGCACCCGCGCGTTGTGGTCGACGCACAAAACTAATGGTGCTGGCGGTTGCTAGCGCCAGACAGGCCTCGTCGGAAAGATGGCACAGGGTGCTGAGGTGATTCTGCGCGGACCAGGATGTCTGCAAGAGCTTCGGCCCAGCTCTTCGTCTCTAGTTCTAGTTCACGGCCCCAGACGGCGCGCCTCCGCCGCCGGTCAGGCGGGCGAGTAGCGACTCCAGGTGTTCCCACGTTTCTCTGGGGTCGTCGCCGCGCTCCTTGACGGCACGTGCTGCGGCTTCGGCCATACCCAACACGACGTACGCCTCCAGCTCCGCGTCCCGGTCGGCTCCAGCGCCGCCCTCGAGCATCGACAGCTCCCGGGCGATCGGCGCGGTCATCATCGTGGCGAGTCGGAGGTATTCGGCGCGGAATGCCGGGCTCCCAACTGCGAGCCCGCGGACGAGGTCCATCATCGGGGCCCAGTCGCCGAAGGACTTCACGAACGCGTCCCAGCGGGCCCGCAGGCGTTCGCCTGGTCCGCGCTCCTCGGCGATGACCGGCCAGACCTCGGCGTACAGCCGGTTGAACACGCGCTCGGCACAGGCCATGAAGATCTCCTCCTTGGAGGAGAAGTACCCGGAGAGTGTGGCCTTGCTTAACGACGCCGCCCTCGCGATCGCGCCCAGGCTCGTCCCGGCAAACCCGTCGGACAGGAAGCAGCTGGTGGCCGCCTCGAGCACGTCGTCACGTCGCGCTCTCGCCACGTCGGCGTCGCTTTGCGCGTCGGGCACCTTGGGCGCTCGAGACCGGATATCCGTTATCGGCACCCCGGCGTCGCGTAGCGACTTGATCCTCTGTATGGCCAGCAGGTGCTCCGGGCCGTAGAGGATGCGGGTGCTTGACCGCCGTTGTCCGGGTGGCAGCAGACCCTCTCGCACGTAGTAGCGGATGGTCGAGACCGGCAGCCCCGCCTGCTCGGCGAGATCCGAGACGGTGAGCTGGGTGGTTCCGGGCTCAAGCATCAGTGGGCCCGTTCAGCGCCATCGTCCAGCCTCGCCGGATCATTGCCGGGACGTCGCGGGAGCGGGCCTTTGCCGCGTAGGCCAGGACGTACTCGGCGACAGACAGCAGTATCTCGGCCTGCAGTCTGGCGTCGAGTGCGGTCCCGCCCACGCCCAGGTCGGCCTCGAGCGGCGCCCGCAGGCGGGCCCGAGCCGCTTCTACGGGGCGATCCTGGGCCAGCCGGGACGCATCAGCCTGTCGCAGCAGAGCGAACAGGCTCAGCAGGTCGCGAAACCGTCGCGTCCTGTAGAGATCCGGATAGCGCAGTAGCCGGTCGAGTGACGGCTTATCCCGGGCGGTTGTCGCCTCGTACCAGTCGAGGTCGGTCGCTAGGCAAGCCGCCAGTAGATCCCGCTTGCCGCCGAAGTGACGGTAGAACGCGGCCTTGCCGACACAGGCTTGTTCCACCACTTCCTCGACACTTACGGGGTCGAAGCCCGAGCGAAGGAAGGCGGCCCGCGCCGCCTCGATCACGCGGGCCCGCTGAGTCGAGTGGACGAGCTGGCCGTCGTCGCCGGCCACCAGTGGCGGGCTTTCCCCGGCCAGCTCCTCCCCTAGCTGCTGCAGCGTTGCACCGGCGTCCAGACGTCGCCTGATCCGTGCCAGCCGTTCTAGGTGTTCGGGGCCGTAGTAGGCCATCGTCTTGGCCGTCCGCAGCGGCTCGGGAAGCAGGCCCAAGCGGAGGTAGTGCCGGATGGTCGACGCGGAAAATCCCGACCGGGAGCTGAGCTCGGCCATCCGGAGATGGCGTACGCCGGTTGTCATCGGCTGTCGACCCACGTGGCCACGGCGCCACCCTATGGCGCGACATGCCCATTGACGGTCGATTGGCATACCGGTTACTATCAACTATAGAACGAGCTGGACTCGTCTTAGAGTTACATGCCGAGCTTGGAGGCGGGACAGGAATGAGCAACCTCGCCATCGTGGGGATCGGGGAGGTGCCGACGGCTCTGCTGCCGGAGCGCACCCATTGGGACATCATCTACGACACCTGCGTCGAGGCGGTCCGCGACTCCGGGATCGGCAAAGACGACATCCAGGGCGTGATCTCGGTGACTCCGGTCGCCCAACCGGTGATAGAGGGTGAACTCGCATTCGGGTTGCTGCCCGAGCGACTGGGACTCAAGGGAGTGAGGGACTGCGCGATGGTGAACGCCGGTGGCGCGTCCACGTCCAACGCCCTTCGGCTGGCGGAGCAGTGGCTCGGCGCCGGCGTTGCGGATTCGGTGCTCATCCATCAGGTCACCATCCACTCGACCATGCCGCCGGCGAAGCAGATCGATACGTTCGCGCGAGCCGGCATCGATCTGCAGTGGGAGTATCCGTACGGCACGACGTACAACATCATCATGGCCCTGCTGGCCGCCCGCTACATGCACGAGTCGGGGGCACGGCCGGAGGAGATGGCATCAGTCGTGACTGCTCTTCGTAGCTGGGCCGAGCACGACCCCCACTCCATCTTCTACGGCAAACAGGCTCCGTCGGTCGAGAGAGTCCTGGAATCGGATCTGCTCGCCACGCCACTGCACAAGCGGGAGAGCAACATTCTGGCCGACGGCGGTGCCGCCCTCGTGGTGGTGTCCACAGAGCGGGCCAGGCAGCTCGCCGGGCCGGCGGCGTACAAGCTCGGAGAGTCCTCACGCTACTTTGGCGGTACCTGCCTCGAGCGTGAGTTCAGCGTGATGAGCGAGGGCTGGCGGGTCACCGCCGAAGAGGCGATCGCGCGGGCGGGAATCGTCCACGACGATATCGACCTCTGGAACGTCTACCTGGCCTATCCGCTCGCCCATCCGGCCATGGCCGAAAGTCTCGGTGTGGCGCCGCCCGGCCAGGGGGCACGGTATTTCGCGGAGGGACGGATGTCGTTCGGCGGCGACATCGCCTGGTCCACCATCGGCGACGCCCCCGGCCGTGGGCACACGGGTTCCGGGGTGGGGACGGCGTGCTACGTCGAGACCGCCCGGCAGCTCATGGGGCGAGCGGGCAAGCGCCAGGTCGAGGGGTGCCGCTTCGCCTACCAGAACACCGCCGGCGGGTCGGGGTTCAACAACATCGCCACGATCTGGGGAAAGGAGGCAAGAGGTGGTCCTCGAAAGCAAGCCTGAGGTGGACTTCGGCACGGCGAAGCCTCTACCCGAGGTGCAACCCTGGACGCAAGCCTTCTGGGACGGCACCCGGCAAGGGAAGCTCCTGGTACAGGTGTGCCAGACCTGCCAGGCGCGGATCTTCGCCCCACGAAAGCTGTGCCCCCAATGCTGGTCCTCCGACCTTGGCTGGATGGAGTCGACGGGCCGGGGAGCGATCTTCGCCTTCACCACGGCGTACTCGATGGTCGATCCGAGGTTCTCTGACGACCTGCCCTTCACCATCGCCTACGTCGACCTCGACGAAGGGATCCGGATGATGTCCCGCATCGTCGAGTGCGACCCGGCAGAGCTGGCGATCGGCACCAAGGTCGAAGTCCTGTTCCACCCGAGAGAGGAGTTCCGGCTGCCCTACTTCCGGCCCCAGCGAGGCGCAACCGGCCGTGGCTGAGTACGAGACTATCCACTACGACGTCCACGGGCGGGTGGCGAATGTCACCCTCAACCGGCCGGACAAGTACAACGCGATCGACCGGACCATGGCCGCCGAGCTGCTCGCCGCCTTCCGACGGGTCCGAGATGAGGCCGACGTCACCGCAGCAGTTCTGGCCGGAGCCGGACCGAGCTTCTGCACCGGCGGGGATCTCAGCATCCTCCCCTTCCTTGCCGACCACGCGGCGGGACTCGACTGGCTGGCGCACGACGGCTACGAGCTCGGTAAGGCCATCGAGCTCTGCGAGAAAGTAGTCATCGCGAAGGTCCATGGCCATTGCCTGGCCGGCGGACTCGAGCTCGCGCTGATGTGCGACCTCGTATACGCGTCGGACTCCGCCGTCTTCGGCGCGACGGAGATAAACCTCGGCCTCTTGCCTGGTTGGGGAGGGACGGTCCGGATCGCCCGGGCGATGCCGCTGCACCGCGCACGCGAGGTGATCTACAGCGGGCGCAAAGACTACAGCGCGCAGGACTTCTACCAGATGGGGCTCCTGACCCGCGTGTTTCCCGACGACCGGTTCGAAGAGCAGTTCGGCGAGGTCGTCGCCAACATCTCGGCGAAGAGCTCGAAGGCCCTGCGCATGGGCAAGGAGGTCCTGTCTCGGTCGTTGGAAACGCCGAGCCTGGACGCCGCTCTGGCTCTGGAGCGAAACGCCATCCAGTGGCTCAACCATGCGCCGGAGTTGCAGGCCTCTATGGCCGCTTTTCGGCGAGACCCCGGCGCGCTGGTCCGGGCGCAGCGCGTGGCCAACAGTGGCACCGATCCGAGCACCTGAACCCATGGACCATTTGTTCACCGATGACCAGCGAACCATCGCCGAGACCCTCGACAGGTTCTGCCAGAAGGAGCTGACGTACGAATACGTGCGATGGATGGACAAGAACGTCGATTTTCCGCCTGACGATCTCTGGCACAAGCTCGCCGAGCTCGGCCTGTTCGGAGCGGCAGTGCCGATCGAATACGGGGGCCAGGGCCTCGGCCTAGTAGAGAGCATGATCGCCTATGAGCAGATCTGCAAGAGGTCGATGTCGGTCGCGCTGGCGGTCGGGGCGACGACCGGCTTCGGCGCCCGCTTCCTGGCGGAGCTCGGTACGGAGGAGCAGAAGCAGAGCTACCTCCCGGAACTGGCTAACGGTCGCCTGCGGACTGCGATGGCGCTGACTGAAGCGGCGGGAGGCACCGACGTCCTAGGCGCGCTCTCGACCTTCGCGGAGGACGCAGGCGATGCCTGGATCGTCCATGGCAGCAAGATGTTCATCACCGGCGCTCACGCCGCCGACCTGATCTTCACCGTCTGCCGTACCGAGCGCGACGCCCCGCGTGCTCAGTCTCTGTCGACGATCGCCATCCCGGGTGGCACGGTCGGAATGACGATGCGACCGGTCGAGAAGATCAGCTGCAATCACTGCGCCAGCGTCGAGATCGCGTTCGACGATGTGGTGGTGCCAAAAGAGAACCTCATCGGGACCCGGGGTGAGGCGTACCGCGAGATCATGACCGTACTCAACCCCGAACGCATTGGCGTGGCCATGCTCGGTGTCGGTGTCATCGCCGCGATCTACGAAGCATGCATGCGCTACGTCTTGGAACGGCAGGCGTTCGGCGGCCCGATAGGGCGGTTCCAGGCCCTGCAGCACTACCTGGCCGACATGCGCATCAACTTGGAGAACGCCCGCAACCTCACGTACAAAGCTGCTTGGCTCTGCGACCACGGGCAGCCGTACCACCTTGAAGCCACGATGGCAAAGCTGGTCGCGGCCGAAGGCGCTCGACACGCCGGCACATTCGGCACCGAAATCTTCGGCGGCTACGGGATCTGTGACGAGTACCCGGTCTCGATGTTCGCCCGCGACGCGTACCAGATCCAGTTCTCCCCGATCTCCAACGAGATGAGCCGCAACATGCTCATGCGGTTCCAGGGCCTGCCCAAGTCCTGGGCGTGACCCGTTCCCCGCACCTACGACCTGAACCAACCCTGCTGTCCCTTTCGGAGGTGCCGATGTACACGCTCGCCGATCTGCCACGCCACGGAGCGGCACTTCACGGTCCCCGACCGGCGGTTGTCTTCGAGGGGACGACGCTGACCTACGCACAACTCAATGAGCGGGTCAACCGAGCCGCTCACGTCCTGCTCGCCCTCGGGCTGCAACCCGGCGAGCGGATCGCCATCCTGGCGGACAACAGCTGCCGATACCTGGAGGTCTACCTCGCCGCGGCGAAGGTCGGCGTCAGCGTCACACCGCTGAACACCCGCCTCAGCGACGAGGAGCTCGACTTCATCGTTAGGGACAGCGAGGCTGTCGCCGTCGTCGCCGGGGACGGCTATGAGGAGCGGGTCAGAGCGCTGCTTTCCGGCGCACCCGCCGCCCAGCTCGGATTGGCACTGGACAATGCCTTCGAAGGCTTCGTTTCCTACGAGGCGGCGGTAGCTGACGCATCCGGTGAGGAACCCGATCCCGAGCGATTCAAGGTCGCAGGGGGCGACGTTGCCGTCCTGATGTACACCGGCGGGACGACGGGGACCCCCAAGGGCGTCATGCTGAGCCACCGCAACGTGATGACCGCGGCGATCGCCACCTGCTTGCAGGCCGAGCTGACCAAGGACGACGCCACCTGCTTCGTGTTGCCGATCTTCCACGTCTCGTGGTGGCCGATCATCTCGCTGCTGCTCGTCGGGGGGAAAGTGGTGATCGTCCGCAGACCGGACCTGGTCGAGATGCTCCGCCTCATCCAGGAGGAGCGGTGCACGCACCTGAACCTCGTGCCCACCCTGTACGCCGCGCTGATCAACCAGGCTCCCATCGGGGAATACGACCTCTCGAGCCTGCGGCTGCTCACCTACGCCGGCAGCCCATTCCCTTTGGAGGTCCTCAAGCAGGCGATTTCTGTCTTCGGCCCGCGCTTCGTGCAGGGCTACGGAGCGACCGAGACGGCGGGCGGGCCGATCACCATGCTCGCCGCCGAGGACCATCACCTCGAAGGCCCCGACACCGCGCTGCTCGGGAGCGCAGGGAAGTCGGCCATCTGCTCGGAAGTCAAGGTGGTCGACGAGCACGATCAGCCCGTCGGTCCCGGAGAGATCGGCGAGGTATGCGTCCGGGGAGAGCACGTGATGCTCGGCTATTGGAGGAACCCGGAGCTCACCTCGGGAGCCCTCCGAGGTGGGTGGTACCACACGGGCGACCTCGGCTACCTCGACGGACGGGGCTACCTGTTCCTCACGGACCGCAAATCCGACATGATCATCACCGGCGGCGAGAACGTGTACCCGAGCGAGGTGGAGAACGTCCTCTACACCCACCCTGCCGTACTGGAGTGTTCCGTAGTGGCGACGCCCGATGACCGCTGGGTCGAGATTGTCCAAGCCGTGGTCGTACTCCGGGACGGAGCTCAGGTGACCGCCGAGGAGATCATCGAGCATTGCCACGGGAGCCTGGCCGGCTACAAGTGCCCGAAGAAGGTGACTTTCGTTCCGGCCCTGCCCAAGACAGCTATAGGCAAGATCAGCCGCAAAACCATCAAGGAGATGACTATATGACGGACATAACGCTGGGCGGGAAGACCGCCTTCGTCACCGGCGGGTACCAAGGCATCGGGCGGGCCATCGTAAAGACGCTCGCCGCCGCTGGCGCCAACGTAGCTGCTGTGGACGCCAACGCGGACGTCATCGACGGTGCCACTTCGATGGCCAAGGACCTAACCGGTTGCGAGGTCATCGGTCTGCACGCAGACGTAACTTCGGCAGTCTCCGTCGCGGCCGCGGTGGCCGAGGCCAATCAACGGCTCGGCAGGATAGACATCCTCGTCAACAATGCCGGAATCGTGGGCAAGCGGGCCTTCTCCTGGGACGGCGACGAGGAGGTGTGGTTGACGACGATCAACGTGAACCTGGTCGGCACCTACCGGGTCACCAAGGCCGTTGTGCCCCAGATGGTCGAAGCCGGGACCGGCAGGGTGGTCAACATCGCCTCCATCTCCGGCAAGCAGGGCAGCCTCGGGAACTCCGCCTACGCGGCCTCCAAGCATGGTGTAATCGGCCTCACCCGAACCCTCGCCCAAGAGTTTGCCGCCCTGCAGCTCGGCGGCCTTACGGTCAACGCCGTCTGTCCGGGGGTCACCGACACCCCGCTGGTCCATGGCGAGGGCGGTGTACTGGACGGCGTAGCGCAGCTCACTGGCGACAGCCGGGACTCGGTGATGGACAAGTACATCCTGCCCCTGTCGCTGCAGCATCGCCTTATCGATCCACAGGAGATCGCAGATATGGTCGCTTACCTCGCGTCCGACCGGGCGCGAGGCATCACGGGGCAGGCCGTAAACGTCTGCGGAGGGTCGGTGTTTTATTGATGGTTGCGTGGAGTGGCCCCATCGTCGACGCGCACGTGCACTGGTGGGACGTCGATGCGCATCCCTGGTACGAGTACATCCGGAAGGTCGGCGAGACAACGGGCACCGACCTCCACAGCAACTTCCTGCCCTCGGACTACCGGCGCCGGATCGTTGACGCCCGGGTCTCCAAGGTCGTCCACGTCTCCGCCGTCCCGGAGACCCGGTACTACGTCGACGTGAACGCCGATTTGGAGGCAGACTTCGATGGGGTTCGAACATAGTCCCATCACCTCTGGTGCCGACCTTCCGACACGCCACTCAGCGCTGGAAAAGGCAGCGATCGCGAACCTGCGTTCCGCATTACCCCAGGTCAGCGGCCCAGGTGGGGTTCGAACATAGTCCCATCACCTCCACCAAAAGGCCCAGGTCAGAGGGTCAAGGTGGGATCCCCCCCAAAGATCAGATTCTCCGACGAGTCTTTACGTGTGACGAACTCAGGGCCGGACACTCAGGGCCGGAGGAGGACACTCAGGGCCGGAGGAGGACACTCAGGGCCGGAGTGAACGGCTGCGTCGCTGAACTGGGGGCGCGCAGTCTGGGCAGGTACCGGTGATCTCGACGGTGTGGGTGACGTCGAGAAAGCCATGCTCTTCGCCAGTCTTGGTGGCCCAGCGTTCCACTTGTGGTCCTTCGACTTCGACGGCGGTGCCGCAGTGCGCGGCAGACAAGATGGTGGTGGTGGTCGGCGCTTGCGCAGCGGCGGTAACGGGTTTCTCCGTCGTCGCTTCGCAAGGCGTCGAGCTCGCCGGCGTCGGCGAGCGCTCGGACTTGGTTGTAGACGGTGGTGAGGGCGATGTTCTCGCCTTGCGCTTGGAGCTCGGCGTGGAGTTCTTGAGCCGAGCGGAATCCATCGGACACCTCCAGGACGGCGGCAAGGGCGCGTTTCTGCCGCGTCGAGCGCTCCTGGGGTGCCCGACCCGGCTGACCGTCAGCGTCGGTGGCGATCACCATTGATCCGTGTCCGCGGTCTCAGTGGTCGTCCCAGTGCCCTTCGTGGGCGGCGTGGCGGTGCCCGTCGTGGACGTAGTCGACGTGGTCACCGTGAGGGACGGCGACATGTCCGCAGCCTTCTCCGTGGGTGTGGTCGTGTCCGGGGTGCTCGGTGTGGCCCTCGGTGCTGCACTCGTCGAAGTGCCCGTCGTGGGCGGCGTGCAGGTGCCCGTCGTGGACGTAGTCGACGTGGTCGCCGTGGGGAACGGCGACATGTCCGCAGCCCTCACCGTGGACGTGGGTGTGGTCGGGATGCTCGACGTGGGTGGTTGTCATTGGTGTTCCTCCTGTGAGTGTCGGATGGCATCGTTGACGATGTGACCGACGTGGGCGTCGGCCAGTTGGTAGGTGATCTCGGTACCACGCCGGGTGGTGGTGACCAGGCCGGCTTCGCGTAGGACCTTGAGGTGCTGGGACAACAGTGGCTGGCTTACCTGCCGCCCGGAGGCCTCGAGCGAGGTCTGGAGCTCGTGGACGCAGCGCGGCCCCTCGTAGAGCTCGACGACGGTGGCCAAACGGATGGCAGACGCGAGGGCCTTGAGCAGATCCACCGCCCCGACCAGGCGGTCAGTCGTCTTGGTATGAACCACTGCCAATACATTAGCGGTTCCTTATATAAAGAACAAGCCATAGATCCTGTCTTCCGGGGAGTGTATTTGCAACCGTTCCAGATACGGTCTAAGGTTATCTGCAACGGATCCAGACAAGCTCCTGAGGACGCTGGATTCGCCTGGGGTTCGCAATGGAGTCGGTACGGACCATGTCGGCGACGCCGACGACGACAGGAAAGACCGGAGGACGATGTTCAGATTCGCGAAGGTGGCCGCGGCGATCCTGGGAGCCGGGGTGGTGCTGTTGCCCGTTGGATCAATCGCGACCACGGCCTCAGCCACAACCAACGGCGCCGCCAAGGTCGCGGTGGTCGCGGGGGAGAACGAGTACGGCAACGTGGCCTCGCAGATCGGGGGCAAGTACGTCAGCGTGTACTCGGTGGACTCGAACCCGAACACGGATCCCCATACCTATGAGGCCACGCCGAGCGTCGGCCAGCAGATCGCCAACGCCAACCTGCTGATCGAGAACGGAGTCGGCTACGACACCTTCATGGGCACGCTTGCCTCGGCCTCGCCGAACTCGGCTCGCAAGGTGATCAACGTGCAGCATTTGCTGGGTCTGCCGGACAGCACGGCGAACCCGCACCTTTGGTACAACCCGAGGACGATGCCGGCGGTGGCGAAAGCGCTGGCCACCGATCTGTCCAAGCTCGACCCGGCCCACGCGTCGACCTTCCACGCCAACGAGACCAAGTTCGTGGCTTCGCTCCAGCCCTGGTTCAACGCCATTGCCGCCTTCAAGGCCAAGTACGCCGGGACGACCGCGGCGACGACCGAGCCGGTCGCCGACTACCTCTTGACGGCCATGGGGATCAACAACCTGACCCCGTTTCAGTTCCAGGCCGACATCATGAACGGCACCGATCCCACTCCGCAGGACGTCTCCTTGGAGCAGGGGTTCTTCACCAAGCATCAAGTGAAGGTGTTCTGCTACAACCAGCAGGTCACCGACTCGCTCACGGACTCGATCCGCCAGACCGCACTCTCGGCCGGTGTGCCGGTGGTCGGTGTGTACGAGACGATGCCGGTGCCCGGCTACGACTACCAGACCTGGATGATGGCCGAGCTCAACTCGATAAAGAAGGCCATCACCACGGGTGCCTCCACCCAGCACCTGTGAGTGTGACGACTGACCCCGTGGCTTCAACCGAAGGCCCGCCGTTCCAAGACAGGACCGGCGACGCCGCCGAAGCGGTTCTCCGGGTCGAGGACGTCAGCGTGTCGCTCGGAGGGCGCCGCGTTCTCGACCGGGTGTCGTTCTCGGTCGAGGGCGGCGAGTTCTGCGGGCTCATCGGTTCGAACGGCGCCGGCAAGACGACTCTGTTGCGGGTGATCCTCGGCCTGATCCACCCGAGCAGCGGCCGGATCGAGGTGAGCGGCGGGAGCCGGACGCGGCGAAGCCCGCAGATCGGTTACGTCCCCCAGAAGATCGTCCTCGAGGCGGACATGCCGCTGCGGGCTCGGGACTTGGTCGGGCTCGGACTCGACGGGCACCGCTTCGGGATCTCCCGGCCGACGGCGAAACGCCGTCTCGCCGTCGAAGAGATGCTCGACGCGGTCGGAGCGACGCAGTTCGCGGACGCCCGCATCGGGAACCTGTCAGGTGGCGAGCAGCAGCGGGTCATGATCGCCCAGGCGCTCATCTGCCGACCGAAGCTGTTGCTGCTCGACGAGCCGTTGGCCAACCTCGACATCCGCTCCGCCGCCGAGGTAGTCGAGCTCCTGGCCCGGATCGCGGCCGAACACCAGATCGCGATCCTGCTCTCCGCACACGACATGAACCCATTGCTGCCCGTCATGGACCGCGTCGTCTACCTCGCCGACGGCCGGGCCGCGTCGGGCACGACCGACGAGGTGGTTCGAACCGACACCCTCAGCCGGCTCTACGGCCACCACGTCGAGGTGATTCACGTCCAGGGCCGGGTGCTGGTCGTCTCGGGCGCCGAGCATCAGGCCCACCACCCCGGTGACGCCGATCCCTTCTTGCGGGAGGCGTGATGGTTGTCGCTCTCTCCTGGTCCTCGCTGTTCGAGCCCGGTTTCTTCTCCTCCGAACCTGTCCAGGTTGCTTTGGTCGTGGGCGCGCATCGCGGCGGTCGTCTCTGGGATCGTAGGAGTATTCACGGTCATCCGGGGCCAATCGTTCGCCGGGCACGCACTCTCGGACATCGGCACCGCTGGTGGCTCCGCCGCGGTCCTGGTCGGAGCGTCCACCCTCTACGGGTTCGTCGCCTTCAACGTGGTCGCGGCCGGCGTCATGGAGCTCATCGGCATCCGCAAGCCCCGAGGGCGCGACCTGGCCACCGGCGTCGTGCTCGGCGCCTCGCTGGGGTTGGCGGCCCTGTTCCTCTACGAAGACACGGTCAGCTCGAGCACCACCGGGGCCACCGTCAACGTGCTCTTCGGGTCGATCTTCACGTTGCCGCCCGGCATCACGACCCCCATGGTCGTCCTCGGCATCGCCTCGGTCGCTCTGATCGCCTTCTTGTACCGGCCCCTCCTCCTCAGCTCGGTGAGCTACGAGCTGGCCGCGGCGCGTCGGGTGCCTGTACGCCTGGTCGGCGGGGGCTACCTCCTGGCGCTCGCCTTGGCCGTGTCGATGTCCGCGATCACGATCGGGGCGATCCTCTCCACGGCTCTTTTGATCGGACCGGCCGCCATTGCCCTTCGCTTGGCCACCCGAACCGGGGTCGCTATCGCGGTCGCGGCAGCGGTCGGCGTGATCGCCTGCTGGGTAGGGATCCTGATCGCCTACGACAGTACGGTCTGGGCTGGCGGGAACGGCTGGCCGGTGAGCTTCTGCATCGTGGCCGTCATCTTCGTCCTCTACTTCGCCTCGGGGGTCGTCTCGCGCCTCCGAACGGATCGTCGACGGGCGACGACCAGCGATCAGGGAGGGGTCATCGAGCGGGTCGAGGCGGCCTGATGTTCGCCAGCTTCATGATCAACGCCTGGGAAGCGGCCACCGTCGTGGCCATCGTGGCCGGCGTGGTCGGGTTCTTCACGGTGTTGCGCGGCGCAGCCTTCGCGGCGCACTCCCTTCCCAACGGGGCCTTCGCCGGAGCGGCGGGGGCCTTCCTGATCGGGGCCAACACCATTGTCGGCCTTGGGGTGTTCTCCCTGGCGGGGGCCGGGATGATCGCCGGGCTGGGCCGGCGCGCCCGCAGCGACGTCGCCACCGCCCTCACGATCGTTTTGATGCTGGCTCTCGGCGACCTGTTTCTGTCGCGCACGAGCGAGTACGCCCCCGAGATCTTCTCCCTGCTCTTCGGTGAGGTCCTCGGCGTCTCCGCCAGCAAGCTGGCACCGACCGTGGTCATCGCCGCGGTGTGCATCGTCGCCGTCATCGTCCTGTACCGGCCGCTGATGCTCTCCTCGGTCGCCCCCGACGTCGCGGAAGCCCGCGGCATCAACACCAGGAAGATGGACCTGGCCTTTCTGGTCGTGCTGGCGCTGGTGACCACCATGGCCGTCCCCGTCGTGGGCTCCCTCCTCATCTTCAGCCTGCTCATCGGCCCGCCCGCCGCCGCCCGGTCGTTCACCAACCGGCCCCCGGTGGCGATGGGCCTCTCCGTGCTGTTCGCGCTCGTCACCGTGTGGGTGGCCATCGCCGTCTCCTACGAGACGAACCTGCCCATCGGCTTCTTCGTCGGCGCCATGAGCGCCTTCGCCTACACCGTGGGGCGTGCCTGGGCCGCCTGGCGGCTTGCCCGCGGTCGGCGACAACAGGGCATTCGGGACCAAGCAAGCGTTGCTGACCTCACCGAGCGGGCCACCGCGAATGCGGCGGCCAGATGAGGCCTGTGACCAAAGCCGGAACGGACCACCCCGATCTCGGTCCCGCGCAGGAAGCTCGTGGTCGCGGCAACGGCTGTCGGCGGCAGTGGAAGCGCAACACGCCGCGCCGGCAAGCGCTTCTCGAAGTTCTGGAAGAAGCCGATGGATTTCTCAGCGCGTCCGAGCTTCATGGACGTCTCTGCGCGTACTCCTCGGGGGCTACGGGTGGGGATCGCCACCGTCTACAGCCAGCTTCGGAGGCTGCCCCAGCGCACGGACCTCTCTGACGGGGGCGAACGTCCCCATGACGCAATATCCGTCCAACAATGCAGGTTGGCTCCGCATCGAGCCGTCCCCAGTCGAGTCAAATGTGCCGCATCCACGTGCCGGTCACGTAGGCAAGTTTCGTCTTGCGGTCACGTTGTTCGGCTCGGCTCATGAATCGAGCTTGCGCACCGACCGGCCACCCTCCCTGCGACCCTCCGGGCCGGAGGGGTAGAGCGCGAGCGACTGCGCTCGGCGTTTGGCCTGTCCCAGCGATCGCACGGTCTGGGCCGCGTACGCTTCCAGATGGGTGGCAAGTGCGATGAACACCTGGGCAGTGGTGAGGGCGTCGCCCTGGGCATGGTGCGAACGGTGGACGGGGAGGCCCAGACTGTGGGCGAGGCCGCTGAGCGAGGTCGGTCCCGCGGTCTGTCCCCGCTCGAGCGCCAACAGCTGCCCAAGGTCGCGGGTGTCGATGATGGGCCGGTGGAGCCTCAGGCCCAAGTGCTTCAGCACCGGTGCGAGGAACGATCGCTCGATCCACGCTGCGTGGGCCACCAGGACCCGCCCGGTCATGACTGAGACCAGGGGAGCGATCGCCTCGTCGAGCGGCAGCGCATCGGCCAGGTCGACAGTGCGGATCCCATGAACCAACACCGACTCCTCGGGCAGCGGGTGGGTATTTCGGCACAGGCCGTAGACGGCGTTGCCAGCGATAACCCGGGCCGCGTCGATCGGCACGGCGGCGAACGAGATGATCTCGTCCCTCCTCGGATCGAGCCCACTCAGTTCGAGGTCCACGACGCAGAAGTGGGCGAGGCGCCACGGGGTCCGCCCCGAGGGGACCGCGCCCTCGGCGTACTCGGCTGCCGCGTCCGATGCCGCCGTCCGGACACGGAACGCCGGTGTCATTTGACCAGGGCGAGGTCGTTGGCGATGTGACGCTGCACCGAGGCCACGGCTCGGAACGCCACCTTCAGGTAGTTTCGGGTCAAGGGGTTCAGCTCGTCTGGGTCGAGGAAATCGTCGGGCGGGACCCCCCGCTCCAACTGGGCAACCTGGTGGTCCAGCCGGAGCTGGCACACGAGCTCGAACGCCTCGCGCAGCGCGAGTGCGTCGAAGGCGGTGAGGATGCCGGCCTCCTCCGCCGCCGCCAGTCGTGCGTTGGTCGAGGCGCACGTGACGCCGGCGGCCAGCCCCGCCCACCGGGCGATATCCACGATCGGTGTCGCGCCGCCGCTCTTCAGGTCGAGCCGGTTGCGGTGCTCGCCCGTGGACTCTACGACGAGGCCCCGTAGGAAGCCGGTGGGCGGTCGGTGGGCGAGGGCGAACTCGGCCAGCAGGCGCAGCAGCCGCGGGCGTGCCGGGGCGAGCCGGAACGTCTCGGCGATGAGCGGCTCGGTCTCGTCGCCCCACACCACCCGGCTGTCGACGAGCACTGACACCAGCACCAGAGCCTTTTCCTGGGTGGGGAGGTCGAGGAAAGACCGCGCCGCTTTCTGCCACGACGACAGCGACCGCACGAACAGTGGGTCCGACGCGCTGACCCGGTGTTCGTCGGGGGGAAACCCGCACCACACCAGCAGGTCGGTCGCGGTGGTGGCTACTTCGCCCAGGTAGCGCCGCACCGCAGTCTCGTCGTGCCGGTCCCCGTCGAACCAGACGATCGCGCTGTCGAGGTCGGAGCTCGGCACGGCCTCCCGCCGGGCCTGGCTGCCGAGCGTCAGCCACGCGAAGCGTGCCGGCGGCTCGCCCGCGTCGGCGACGGTGAGGTCGAGCACCTTGCGGGTGAGTGCGTCGGCCACCACCGAGAAGACCGACATCACCTCCTCGGCCGGCACTCCGCCCTTGGTCATGGCGACGACGGTCGGCCGCAACTTGGACGACGCGTCGACCAGTTCGCCGCCGGAGGACGCCCGGGAGATGGCACGGCGCAGGAAGAACGAGGAGCTCCGCTCCACGGCCAGGAGGTCGTGGTCCTCGACGATGCCGAGGACTCGCCCGTTTGCGGACACCACGGGGAAGTGCCGGATCCCCCGGTCGAGCATTTCCACCAGCACGTCGTTGCCCGAGCGGTCGCTGGGGATGGTGAACGCCGGTGCGGTCATGACCGCTGACACCGGTGCTTCGCCGGGCAGGTCGCCGGCGACCACCCGCGAGCGCAGGTCGCTGTCGGTGACGATCCCGACCGACTCCCCCAGGTCGACGATGAGGGCGGTCGCCCCGGCCTCGGTCATCCGGCGGGCCGCTTCGCGGATCGGGGTAGCCGGCGCGCAGATCACCGGCTCGCTGCGGATGGTGGCGCTCACCGGCTCGCGCAGGCGGTCCCTCGGGACCTCGGAGCCGGGCGCGTGCAGCAAGTGATGGCGGTCCTCGAGCATCGAGCGTGTGAGGTAGCGAAGGCCCTGGGGCTGGGCGAGGATTTCCGAGGCCGCATCGGCCGGGATGCGGTAGGCGAGGGTGTCCTCCGCTGCGCGCGTGGCGAAGCCGGTCGGGAGGCCGGACAACACCGATGCGTGCCCGAACAGCTCGCCGGGGCCCATCAGGTCGAGGACCCGTCCGTCGTCGACGACCTCCACGGCCCCGGCCCGGATGACCCGCAGGAACTCGATGCCCTCGGCACCCTTCGGGAAGATGGTCGTCCCGGCCGGGTGGAATTCGACCTCCACCGACTCCGCCAGTCGCTCGACCGCCGCGGGGTCGGACGCGTCGAAGGGCGGGCACTGAAGGAGAAAGTCAACGATGTCGGGTATCGCGGCCACCGCGCCCCAGCAAACCACACTTGCATCACCGACCAGCGATCGGACGGAGCCTGACCATGTGAACTGCATTGGAACCGATGGCATCATCAGACTCACTCCCGACATGACCCAACCGGGCGGGGACGGCGTCTACCCGGTATACGTCGGGTTATGGCGCACCGCTCATCGTTCCATCCATTCGGGTCGGGATCTCTCGGTGCTCTTGCGTCGTGGTCGCCGGCTCAGCGGGCGAAGAGGTGATACCCGGCGAACACCCAGGCCGCGGTGAGAGCGATCCTGGCCGCCAGCGCGGTGGAGACGAACCGGACCAACTCCTCTGCGTCCGCCCATCGGCCGTCTGAGCGCCGAGCCGTCAGATCCACCAGCACGGCGGCGATCGGGACGGCGACCCAGAACGCAACCCCGGCCGGCGGGCTCGAGGGCAGCAGCAGGCTCGGGGCGCCCGGGTGCCCACCGAAGGTCAGCATGCCGGCGCCCAGGACGACTCCCGGCTCCGGGTTCCCCGGATCCGGTCCCGGGGCGATCGCCCGGTCCGGATCCGGTACGGGCGATCGGGCGAGCGCCACCTCGTAGCCGATCCCGACCAGCATCCACACGAGGAGGAGGGCGGCATTGAGGGGCCGGTACGCCTGTGACAGTGCGCTGATCGTCAGGTGGTAGCTGTGCGGACCCGTGTCGAGCCCGAGCACGTCCCAGGCGAGCGCCACCAGCACGAGCACCAGCCACGGCGCAACGCCCCTCAGGGCCGACCGGCTTCCGCCGCGACCCGGCCGCGGCCACGGTTCTCGAACCGGTCGGAGGTGCCAGCCGAAGCGCATCCCTCGTGCGCCCCGCCAGAGGAGGAGGTCCACCGCAGCCACCCCCGCGAGTGAGCACGCCCAGGTGATCTCCGCCCCCGCGGTCGAACGATGGAAGCCGCTCACCCATCCGCACCACGCGCAGAGGGCCACCCCGGCCACGCCGAGACGGACCCCCAGTCCTCGCACGGCACCGGTCTATCGGAGCGTGGGACCGGCTGCACCCTCGGGTTAGGGTCCGCCCGATGGCGAAGGGCGCGCTGGCGCGGCACCGCGACTTCCGGCTGCTCTGGGGCGGCCAGACGGTGAGCGAGCTCGGCTCTCAGGTGAGCCTCCTCGCGATTCCCCTCCTGGCGGTGGGGACGTTGCATGCAACGACCTTCGAGATGGGACTGCTCACGGCGGCATCGACGGCCGCCTTCCTGATCGTCGGGCTCCCGGCCGGTGTGTGGGTCGACCGGATGCGCCGGCGGCGGGTGATGATCGCCGCCGACCTCGGCCGGATGCTCGCGCTGGGCTCGGTGCCGGTCGCGTACGCCGTCGGCGGGCTCACGCTCGCCCAGCTCTTCGTGGTGACGTTGGCCAGCGGGATCCTCACCGTCTTCTTCGATGTCGCCTACCAGTCGTACCTGCCCGCGCTCGTCGGACGGGAGCACCTGGTCGAGGGCAACGCAAAGCTGACCGGGAGCGCGGAGGTCGCCGCGGTGGCCGGTCCGAGCGTGGCCGGTGGGCTCGTCCAGGCCATCGGCGCCTCCGCGGCGGTGGCGGTCGATTCGGCGAGCTTCCTCGCCTCCGCGGCCACGATCAGCGCCATCCGCACCCCCGAGCCCAAGCCGGAGGTTCCCGAGGGGGGGCACCCGAAGCTGGCCCACGACATCGCCGAGGGCCTGCGGTTCGTCTTCGGCAACGTGTTGCTGCGGGCCATCGCGGCGACGACCGCGACCTCCAACCTGTTCAGCGGCATCGCTGCTGCCGTCGAGATCGTCTTCCTCGTGCGCGAGGTGCATGCGTCGCCCGGACTGATCGGCCTCCTCTTCTCCCTCGGGGGCGTGGGGGGCGTGCTGGGGGCGCTCGCCGCCGGCCCGATCGCGCGCCACTTCGGCGGGGCGCGCGCCACCATCATCGGCATCGCGGGCAGCGTCGGCGCGCTGTTGATCCCGCTCACCATGCCCGGAGCGGGGCTCCTCTTCTTCGGGGCCGGCCTGTTCTGCATCTCGTTCTCGGCCGTGGTCTACAACGTCAACCAGGTGAGCTTCCGGCAGCGCCTGTGCCCGGACCGGCTGCTCGGCCGCATGAACGCCACGATGCGCTTCGTCGTTTGGGGCATCCTGCCCATCGGCGCCCTCATCGGAGGGGTGCTGGGCACGGTGGCGGGACTACGGCAGACGCTGTGGATCGGCGCGGTGGGGGAGGCGCTGGCCGGGATCTGGCTGCTGTTGTCGCCCATGCGGACGATGCACGACTTTCCCCATGCGCCGGAGGGGCGGCCGGATGCGAAGTGACCTCCGGCCCTATCCCCCCCTGCGCCGTCGCCCGAAGCTGAAGGAGGGACGAGCGAAAGGTCCGGCACGGCCATGCGAGACGCCGCCACGCGCATGATCCGCCTCGTTCGGGGCGTTGCGGAGAGCGGCGGCCGCGTCCCGGAGGTCCTCTGGCACGGTGCACGTGCCTGGTGGCGCCGCGCGGCGGACGTCGGCGCCGCGGCCGCGGCGGCGCGCCACGCGCGACCTGGCAACGGAGACCGGCTGGAGATCGCCGCCGACCTCGCCCAGCTGGAGGACGCGATGTCGAGGCAGGAGTCGCGTCATGCCGGGGACATCGCGCTCGTCCATGCGGACCATCGCGCGGACGCCGTCAACCTCACGCACTACCTGGCGCTGCGCCAGAGCGACGAGCGGTCCCTCCAGCGCAGGTTGGGGGAGCGCGGCCTGTCGTCCCTCGGCCGTTGCGAGCCGCATGTCCTCGCCACCGTCGAGAGCGTGCGCGCTGCGCTCGACAGCACGCACTCGGTGCCGGTGCCCCCGGACCTCAGCTTCGACGCAGGGCGGGCCGCGCTCGACCGCAACACCGATGCGCTGTTCGGACCTCGGCCGCGCGGCCGTGTGCCGCGGGTCATGGTCACACTGCCGAGCGAGGCTGCCAGCGACTATCAACTCGTCCGACACCTCGTGTCGTCGGGGATGGACATCGCGAGGATCAACGGCGCCCACGACGGCCCCGAGGAGTGGGAGCTGATGGCCCGCAACGTCCGCAAGGCGTCCGATGAAGTGCCTCGCCCGTGCCGGATCTCCATGGACCTGCCCGGGCCCAAGATGCGCACGGGACCCCTCCGCGAGGGACCGCGCGTGGTCCGGCTCCGGCCCCGGCGGGACGCGAGGGGCGTGGCGGTCGCACCCGACCGGGTCATGTTCGTCGGTGGGCCCACGGCACCCGCGGGGGTGGTGCCCACCTTGCCGGTGGCGCCGGCCTGGCTGGAGCGCCGGCGACCCGGGGAGACCGTCCACCTGGTCGACACCAGGGGTTCGCAGCGCGCGCTCCGGGTGGTCGCGTGCGAGCAAGGCCGGGCGACCGCCGAGGCGTGGGACACCACCTACGTCGAGACCGGAGCCGAGTTCGATTGCGCCGGCGACGTGACGCCGGTGGGCGCCGTCCCCCCCGTGGCGCAGTACCACGTGTTGTGCCCCGGGGACGGCCTCCGCCTGACGGTCGGGCTGGACCCGGCGGAACCGTGGAGCCACGGGCAGCCCGGGACCGCCCGGATCGGCTGCACGCTGCCCGCAGCCTTCGAGGTGGCGCGGCCGGGGCAGCACGTGGTGCTCGACGACGGGCGGCTCACGGGCGTCGTCGAGGATGTCCGACCTGGCGAGATCGACCTCCGGATCGTGATGGCCTCGCCGCGGGGCTCGAAGCTCCGGGCCGAGAAGGGGATCAACCTCCCCGAGGCAGAGCTTCCCCTCGACGCCGTGACCGATGAGGACGTGCCGCTGCTCCGGGTGGCGGCGGCGCACGCGGACATGGTGGCCCTGTCGTTCCTGCGTCATGAGCGCGACGTGGACGTCATGCAGGGGTATCTGCGTTCGGTTGGTGCGCCGGACCTCGCCCTCGTCCTCAAGATCGAGACCGGGGCGGCCTTCAGCCGCCTGCCCGAGATCCTCTTGCACGCCATGCGCTCGCCGCGTGTGGGCGTGATGATCGCCCGAGGCGATCTCGCGTCAGAGATGGGCTACGAGCGGCTCGCCGAGCTCCAGGAGGAGATCCTGTGGCTCTGCGAGGCCGCGCACCTGCCGGTGATCTGGGCGACGGAGGTCCTGGACCACCTGGCCCGCACCGGGCAGCCCTCGCGGGCGGAGGTCACCGACGCCGCCATGGCGCAGCGGGCCGAGTGCGTCATGTTGAACAAGGGGCCCTACGTCGACTTGGCCATCACCGTCCTCGATGACATCCTGCGCCGCATGTCGGGCCACCAGCGGAAGAAGACGGCGCTGCTCCGGCCGCTGCACAGTTGGGACGACGCCTGACCGATTGCGCCCTACCAGGAGAGAAGGGTCGACGGCGGCCTAGCGGGCCAGTCCCACCGCTGGGAGGTCCTCGATCTCGCGCTTGGTCAGGTTGACGGTGATGGCCTGACCGATGCGCTCGACGGCGCCGATCGGGATGGCGACCTGCTTGCGCCCCCAGAAATGCCCCTCCTGGAGCAGGACATGGGTCACGTGGCCCCGTCCCGGCTCGACGACGAGTCCCTCGACCTTGCCGATCTCGCCGTCGGTCGCGTGCACGCGCTCGCCGCGGCGCACCGCGACCTCGCCGGGCGGCAGGGTGTCGCGGGTAACGACCCCGCTGGCGTTGGCGGCAAGCGGCCACGCCCCGGCGTCGATCCCGAAGTAGGGCCAGTAGTAGGCCTCGTGCTGGGCGTAGGTCTCGTAGCCGCTGCCACCGGGCAGGAAGTCGTTCTCCTCGGCCTGGGGCAGCTGCTCGAATTCCTCGACCGTGCAGCGCAGGCGGACGTCCCCCGCGCCCCCCTCCACCAGGTCGAGTGGCACGAGTTTCGCGAGGCCGCTGCGGTGCGCCGGCTCGACCACCAGATGGGTGACCGTGCGGGCGACGGGGTCCACGACCACCCTGCGCACTTCCCCGCACGGCCCGTCGCTGCACGTGGCGACGGAGCCGATCGTGAACGTGGCCTCTGCCATGTCGACCTCCTTGACCGGGCCAACCCTAGAGCGGGGTCACCAGCCGCGCAGGTCGATGTCCCAGCGATCCACGACGCGGTCTCCGTCGACGACGTGCAGGTGCTGGTGGTACGCGACGGTCGGATCGACGTGGGCAGGGAGCACCCGGATGCGATCGCCGACCCGGAGCGGGGCGCCGGGGACGAAGGTCAGGTGCTCGTCGGAGCAGAACCACACCTCTGCCCCCTCGACCGAGGGGTTGCCGTGGTCCATCCCCAGGGCCTTGAGTCCGCAGTCGGCGACGACCCAGTCCCGCGACACCGAGATCACGGTGGACAGCACCGTGAGCGCCTGGGCAAAGGGCAGGTCGAGCTTGGCGTATGCCGTGTCCATCAGGGCGTACGACCCGGCCTGGATCTCGGTGGCCCAGGTGTTGAGGTCGTACGTGCCGGTGCCGCCCGCCGAGATCACGTCGCCGCCGACAAGGTCGTGGGCGCGCACCAGCAGTGCCATGGACTCCTCGAGCATGGCGGTCCGGGTGCCGCGGTCCTCGAGACCGACGATGTGACCCTCGTACCCCATGACGCCGCGCACCACCAGGCCTGACCGGCGCGCCCGTTCGGCCAGCTGCCCGGCGTCCTCGGCGAGGCAGCCGCAGCGGGGGAGCCCGACGTTGACGTCGATCAGCACCTCGCGGATGCCGGCCCGGGCCGCGGCGGCGATGGTCTCCTCCGAGTCGACGGCGACGGTCACCCGCGCGCCCGAGCGCGCCAGCGCGCCGAGCCGCGTCGCGTCGGCCACCTCGTTCGCCAGGAGGAGGTCCTCGCCGAGCCCGGCCCGGGCCATGCCCTCCATCTCGGCGGTGGTGGCGCAGGTGAACGCAGCGTTGCCCCTCGCCGCCTGCTGCACCGCCAGTGCGGTGCACTTGTGGGCCTTCACGTGGGGTCGCAGTCTGGTGCCCGGGAGCGCCTGCGCCATGGTGTCCAGGTTGGCCTCCAGCCCGGCGGCATCGACGAGGAGGGCCGGCGTCGTCAGCTGCGAGGTCTTCACCGCGGGCAGGCTACCGACCGGCGGAGCGCGGTGACGGGTGCTCGGGTACTCTCCGCGTCATGAGCACCCCGTGGATGGGAGACGCCTGTGGTCTGGTCGATGCCTTCCGGGCGAAGGAGCTCTCCCCCCTCGAGGCCCTCGACGCGAGCATCGCCGCCGTGGAGGCGTCGCCCCTGAACGCCTTCAGCTTCACCGACTTCGACACGGCGCGGGACGAGGCCCGCAACGCCAACGTGACGCTGCCCTTCGGCGGTGTCCCCTGGGGGGTCAAAGAGCTCGAGCGGGTGGAGGGATGGCCCTACACCGAGGCGTCGATGCTCTTCAAGGACCGCGTCTCTGATTACGACGACACCTCCGTGTCGCGCCTGCGCGCCGCGGGTGCCGTGCTCGCGGCGCAGACGACGGCGAGCGAGTTCGGGGGCATCAACTGCACCTCCACCGAACTGCACGGGACGACGCGCAACCCGTGGGACCCCGCGCGCACGCCGGGTGGCTCGTCGGGGGGTACCGCGGCGGCGGTCGCCGGTGGCCTCCTGCCCATCGCCACCGGCAGCGACGGGGGCGGTTCCATTCGGATACCCGCCGGTTTCACCGGCTTGTTCGGGCTGAAGGCCACCTACGGGCGGGTGCCCAAGGGTCCGGCCGCCGGGATCGAGCCGCTGACGTCGGTCCTCGGCTGCCTCACCCGATCGGTGCGCGACACGGCGCGCTATTTCGACTGCTGCAACGGATTCGACCAACGCGATCCGCTGAGCCTGCCCGTCGTGGGCGGGTGGGAGGCCGCACTCGGTTCCTACGATCTGTCCGGAAAGACGGCAGCGATCATCGTCGACCTGGGCATCGCCCGGGTCCGCGACGAGGTGGCCGACGTGGTCGTCGCCGCAGCGGCGCACCTCTGCTCGGCGGCCAAGTTGCGCCTGGTCACCGTTGCGCCGACGCTGCCCCCCCTGCGCGGCGAGTGGGCCATGGCCAACCAGCCTGCGTTCGTGGCCGAACTCGGTGCTGCCTATCCCGACCGGCTCGATGAGATCTCACCCGAGATGCGGGCGGGCGTGAGGGCGGCGGAGGAGCGCTTCGACCTCCGGCGGGCGGCTTCCATCGAGCGCTACCGGCGCCAGCTCAACGAGGCGATGGCCGACCTCTTCGAGCAGGCGGACTTCGTCTTCTGCTCGACCAACCCCGACGTCGCCTTCGCCGCCGAAGGTCCGCCGCCGTCGACCATTCCCGGGGCGGACTTGATCCACGAGATCGGCTTCACACGCGCCATCATGAACAACGCGGCGCTCACGGCCCCTTCGAACCTCAACGGCAGCCCGGCCATCAGCGTCCCCACCCAACTCGTGGACGGGTTGCCGGTCGGCCTCCAGGTCCTCGCCGGGCACCACCGGGAGGAGCTGCTTCTCGATCTGGCCCTGGTGGCGGAGCGCACGATGCCGTGGCCCCTGGTGGCCCCCGGCTCACCGCACGTGGCGGCTCGCTAAGCCCCGCCGACCGCGTCGCGCCAGGGCGACATGTCGAGCCCGGGGTAACGGGCCTGCACGCCGGCGAGCGTCGCGTCGTTCCAGTAAGGGTGGCCGGGCTCGGGCACCCCCAAGAGGGCGAGCTGGCGCGGCGTGGCCTGCTGGACGAACTTGCTCAGCTCGAACGAGAAGCCGCGGAAGGGCCACGCCTGGTAGCCCCCCCAGCTCGCATCCCGATGCCGGAACGAAACGTGGAGCATGATGCGATAGCGGGTGGGATCGGTGAAGTCGACCGAGCGGTGGTAGACGTCGGGCCGGTAGGCCACGACGGAACCGGCCGGTGCCGTCGCGTCCGACGGGTCGTCGTAGAGCTCGGCATAGTCCACATAGTTCAAGGTGTGCCGCTCGACGGGGATGTCCTTCGTCTTCTGCCACGAGACGAACCGTGTGGCCCCGTCCTCGCGGGTGACGTCGGTCAGGTAGACGAAGAACTCCACCTGCTGGTAGCCGAGCTCGTGGCGCGGCACCACCAGCATGTGGTTGGGGTAATCGGCGTGGAGCAACTGGTTGTAGCCCGATTCCTGATGCGCGTATTTGGCGGTGGCGGTTCCCATGTAGAGGGCGAGGTCCGCGGTGCCGAGGAGGCCCTCCGCCAGCGTGACCACGTTGTCGTGCAGGACCAGTGCGTTGAGGCGCGAGCTGTGGAAGGGGAATTCCGGCCAGGGCGCGTCCCAGGTGTGCCACTTGGCGGCGTCGGGCCCTCGGTCCTCCGCCATCTCGGCCGGCGTCGGGAAATGGCGGTGCACCGCTTCCTGCGCGGCGGCGAGCGAGTCGGCCGGGATCACGCGGGGCACGACGCACCACCCGTCGGTGTCCCAGCGCTCCTTGAGGTCCCGCGTCAGCAGCCCCAGCGTCACGACGGCAGGCTAACCGCGTCGTCTGCTATCATGAGAGTGCCGCCGGCGTTCGCCGTGTGGGGCCCGTTCGAGAATCCTGATCGAGTAGGCCGTCCTTCACTCGATTGGAGTCTCGTCATCACTACCTTCTCGGACCTTGGCGTCCCCGCGCCCATCACCGAACGCCTGACCCGCCTCGGGATCACCGAGCCGCTCACGATCCAGACATCGGCCATCCCGCCCGCGCTGGCCGGCCGGGACATCTGCGGCAAGGCGCCCACCGGCTCGGGCAAGACGCTGGCGTTCGGGATCCCTCTCGCCGCCACCAGTGCACCGTCACGCCCGCGCCGCCCGAGGGCTCTCGTCCTGGTGCCCACACGCGAGCTGGCGACCCAGGTGCACGACGTCGTGGGCGATCTCCTCGGGCCCGACCGCAAGCGCGTCGTCCCGATCTTCGGTGGCATGGGCTACCGGGACCAGGTGCGCGCCCTGCACAGGGGCGTCAACATCGTGGTGGCCTGCCCCGGTCGCCTCGAGGACCTCATCGACCGGGGCGACGTCCGTCTCGACGACGTGACCACGGTCGTCCTCGACGAGGCGGACCGCATGTCCGACATGGGCTTCCTGCCGGCGGTGCGTCGCCTGCTGGACCAGACAGCCCACAAACGCCAGGTGCTGCTCTTCTCGGCCACCATCGGGAAGGAAGTCGAGTCGATCGTCCGCGCCTACCAGCACGACCCGGTGCGCGTCGCCGTCGAGGCGACAGCTGAGGCGAAGGGCGACGTGGCGCACCATTTCTGGAAGGTCGAGCGGGCCGACCGGGTGGCCATCACGGCCAAGCTGATCGAGCGCCACGGACAGGCCTTCGTCTTCTGCCGGACCAAGCGCGGCGCCGATCGCGTCGTCCGTCAGCTCCAGGCGCACGGCGTGCGTGCCGTGCCCATGCACGGCGACCGCACCCAGGGGCAACGGGAGCGGGCACTGGACGCCTTTGCTAAGGGTCGGACCGACGCGCTGGTGGCGACCGACGTCGTGGCGCGCGGGATCCATGTCGACGCCCTGCCCTGCGTCGTCCACTTCGACCCGCCCACGGATCACATCGACTATGTGCACCGCTCGGGCCGCACCGGCCGGGCCGGCCATACGGGCACCGTCGTGTCGCTCGTCACCGCCGAGCAGGACCAGGACATGCGGGGCGTGCAGCGTGCGCTGGGGCTGGAGCCCGTGCTGCTGGCGCCGTTCTCGCCCCCCACACCGGTGCCGTCGGAGTCCGACGGCGGCTCGTCGGACGCGCCGAAGCTGACGGGAACGGTCAAGTTCTTCAACACTGCGCGGGGGTACGGGTTCGTCGAGCGACCCGACGGCGAGGACCTCTTCGTGCACCAGTCCCAGGTCCTCGGCGACGCGCGCCACGGCATGGCACTGGGTTCGACGGTGGAGTTCACCCTCGGTGCGGGCCGCAAGGGTGAGGAGGCCCACGACGTGAGGGTCGTGGCGACGCCGTCGGGGCGGGGCCGGTCCGCCTAGCTCCAGGTCACGAGGACGATCGCCGTGCCCAGGGCCAGGTAGAGGCCGAAGGGCACCGCGGAGCCCCGCTGGGCGCGATGGGAGGCGATGAGGCCGAACCCGACGACGGCCGCCAGCAGGTTGGCGAGGAAGAAGCCCTCCAGGAGGGCGACCGGGCTCACCCAGGCCAGGCCGAAGCCGACCACGAGGGAGAGACGGACGTCGCCGAAGGCCATCCAGCGCGGGTTCATCAGGTTGATCGCGAAGAACAGCGCGAAGAAGGCGAGCCCTCCGAGCGACGCCACGAGCAGCCGCTGCCACTCGTGCATCACGCCGGCGATCACCACGCCGCTGACGATGACCGCCGCGCTCAAGGCGTACACCAGCGTCTTGGGCAGCAGCCGTCGGGTGAGGTCGCAATAGGCGAGCTGGACCAGGCCGACGAGCAGCAGCAGAGGTGGCAGGGCGACGATCGACCAGCCGACCCGGTGGAGCACGTAGGCGGGGAGCAGACCCGAGAGGGCGGCCAACGCGAGCCACTGGCCGGCGGAGACACGCGGTGCCGGGTCCGCGGCGACCGGTGCCGGCCCGGAGGAGGAGGAGCGCGCCACCGAGGCCGCCAGCTCGCGCCGCGTCAACGGGACCAGCAGCGAGCCGATCGCCATGCCGAGGGCGGCGCCCCCCAGCAGTGTGAGGGGAGCGCTCACTGCACCAGCGAGACTGCGTCGCACTGGGTGCTGAGGTCGGCCACCTGGGCGCCGCCGACGCTCACGCCGGACGCCTGCAGGATCGGTCCGAGCACGCCCGGCAGGGTCGACGTGAGCAGGGCGAACACGGGGCTGAGAGGACTGGGGCCGCCGGAGTAGGAGGGGACCGGGTAGTAGGGAGACGTTGTATTGGAGGAGACCGTGATCGGGTTGGTGTCGGCCGCCGCCGTGCTCGCCGTGGGCGGCACGTTGGCACCGATGAAGCTGATCTGGGGACCGCTGTACCCGCTCAGCGTCAAGGTGGCGACGCTGACGCCGGCCAGGGTGATGGCGGCGGTGGCCGTCGTGGTGGTCGCCGCGACCTTCGTCGAGGACATTGTGTTGTAGGCGCAGTTGACGGTCTTCAGGGTGGCCGTTCCGCTGGCCGCCGTCAGCGGGATGTCGAGCAGGCCTACGACCGGGACCGACAGCTGGAGGTCGGCCTGCACCTGCGCGGTCTTCGCCACGGTGCCGACGGGGCCGTACGCCACCTGGGGTGGCTGAACGAGGGTGAGGTACAGACTGGACGAGGTCACGCCCGGGAGGCTCAGGGCCGACGTGAGGTCGAGCGCGCTGGTCCCGTTGGCGAGCTCCGCCTCGGTGGTCAGGATCTGCAGCGCGTCCAGGTTGGCCGAGAGGGCGGGCGTCGACAGCGATCCGTTGGTGCAGGTCGACCCGTTGACGGAGACCAGCTGGCACAGCTGGGCCGACGTCGACCCGCTGAAGTCCAGGGCGCTGAGCGCGGTGCTGGCGTTGCAGGCCGGCGGCGTCGGCGACGAGCCGCAGTTGAGCTGGCCCACCTGGTTGGCCACGGCATCGCTCCAGATGGCCAGCCACTGGGCGCCGGTCAGCGAGGTCGTCATGACGTTGGACGGGGTGAGCAGCCCGCCCGACGCGGTGACCAGCTGGTTGACGGTGACATAGGTGTTGGCCAGTCCCTGGTAGCCCAGGACCGTCACGTTGGCCGAGGTGCCCAGCTGGCTCAGAATGACGTTGAGCACGGCGGACTGCTGCGTGTTGAAGCTCGCCAGGAACGACCCGATGGAGAAGCCCGCTTCGGGGGTGACGGCGGCGATGGTGGAGCGAGCGGTCAGCGTGTTGGTGCCGCCCCAGAAGACCTGCGGCACCGCCTGGGTCGCGGTCACCATCACCGCATTGCACGGATGGAGAGCCGGCGGCGTCAGAGGTGCGCAGCCCAGCGACGGTATGGACCAGGCACCGTTCAGCCACAGGCCGTCCGTGACGGTCAGGTTCGCGTTGGAGGCGTTGTCGGTCACGACGTCGGGCAACTTCCCCTGCAGGTAGCCGTTCGGGTTGGGTTGCACGTCCGCGATGTTGATGTAGCGGGCCATGTCGAGCGCACCGGTGTCCGCCATGGCCTGCGCCTCGCGGCTGCCGTAGACGCTGAAGCCCACGTCCACGCCCAGGGCTCCCGCCCCCAGGAGCGCGACCATGCTGATCGCCGTCAAGATGAGCGTTGCCCCGCGCTCGTCACGCCGCCGCCCCCACACGAACCGCCGGATCCTGCGCAATCTCGTCATGCCGCTCACCTACGAGCTCGGGGTCGAGAGCTGGAGGATGTTGGTCGAAGAGATCGTCGACGGCGTGATCACACCCAACCCGGGCATCTCGGGGAAGAGCGGTGCGGAGCTGTAGTTGTAGGTGACCACCACCTCGAGGCAGGTGTTGGTGCTCACTGACGGGCAGGCCATTGTGCACGCAAAGGCGGTGATGGCGTCCGCGGGATTGGGGCTGAAGGTGCAGGTCGTGGTGTTGTAGGTCGTCGGTGCGCCGCAGCTCTTGTTCATCCAGCCGATGTCGTTGCACGCCTGGGCCTCGGCCGTCGCGACGGGCGTCGTCGACGAGACGATGCCGGAGCGTGCGGCATCGGCGGCGGCCTGGGTGACCGTCGCCTGAGCGGCCAGGATCAGGCCGTAGGTGATGATGCCGTAGAGCAGCGCGATCAGCAGGACCACCACGATCGCGAACTCCACCATCTCCGCCCCGTGCTCGTCGTCGCGCCGCCGCCTCAGCCCTTCTGGAATTCTCCACGCCCGTGTTCTCAACGTGGGACCCCCTCCTCTGTGTGTCCGGCAGCGGCGCCAATTGGACCGATCCATGACAATTGGTCGTCGCGAGATGCGTCGGAGTTGATTCTGGAGTGCCGTATGGCGCGGGTACATAGGACATATGGACCATTTGACGCCTTCACCAGGGACGCTCCCTCGGAGAATGGTCAGAAGGACCTATGTACCTCGCACCCCTCCCGTCGTACCCTCCAACGGAGCCAACGGCGATTGACCTCGTGACGAGTTCTCAGCCGTTGTGCTTGTGTTGAGAGGGGGAATGTTCGGTGAAGAAGCAGACGCTCATACTGGTCGTGATCGGGGTGATCTTGTTCATCGCCGGGAGCGCCATCGCCTACGCCAGCGTGGAGGGTGCCAGCAAGAAGGCGTCATCAGGTTCGAACGTGGCTGCGCCCGTCAGCATGTCGGCCGTCGTGGCCAAGACGGACATCCCGGCCGGGACCACCGGGCAGGCGATGCTCTCGAGCGGGATGGTCGCCATCGAGCTGATCCCGACGAAGTCCTTCTCGCCGACCGACCTCGGATCGTTGGCTGGCCTGAGCGACCAGGTGCTGACGTCTGCAGTCACCAAGGGACACGCCATCAGCAGCACGCAGCTCACGGCGAGCACGTCGTCCATCTCGCTGCCGACCGGCCAGGACGGGGTCACCGTCACGCTGACCGGGACGGAAGGCCTGGCCGGCTACCTGCAGCCCGGCAGCCGGGTCGACGTCTACGCCAACATCACCAAGGTCTCCACGGGTGCAGCCAGCACATCGACGCTCGCACTGCCCTGCACCGAGCTGGCGATGGCCAACATCCAGGTGCTCGACGTGGAGAGCACGGTCCCGGCCTACGCCACCCACAAGACCGCCGCCGGGCGCACCATCCCGTCCTCCGAGACGCTGCTGCTGGCGGTCAGCCCCGCCCAGGCGCGGGACCTCGAGTTCCTCTCGCAGAACGAGTCGGTCTCCGTCGTCCAGACCCAGAAGGACACGAACCCGCCGCCGGTGGCACAGTGCATCGGCACCAACCAGACGGCGACGGCGCCATGATCTCCCGCCGGATTCTCGTCATCAGCCGGTCACCGGCCCTCAGCCGGGCCATCCAGGCCTCGCTCGGCGCGGGCTACCAGGTCGTCACGAGCACCAACGTCATCGACGTGGTCGACGAGGTGCGCGAGCAGGGCCCGTTCGACGTCCTCGTGGCGGGCCCCGTGTTCGACAGCCATGCCGGCATGGCCCGCCTGGCCACTCTGCGGGCGGCGGGCGCGGTACCGGCCGTCGTCCTGGCTCTCGGGCCGAGGCCCAAGGCCAACCTGAGCGACATCGTCCGGACGGGCGCGGTGGACCTGGTCGAGTACCCGACCAGTAAGCGCCAGCTCTCCGCTGCGCTCAAGCGCGCCTTCGACATCGCGGACGTCTCGGAGTCGGGCGCCGCCCCGACGCTGCCGGTCGTGGCCCACGGCGTCGTGGTCGAGCGTCCCCAGTTCGCCGAGGTCTTCACCGTGGCTTCGTCGAGCGGTGGCTGCGGCAAGACCTTCTACGCCACCAACCTCGCCTGCTACCTGGCTGCCCAGACGGGGCAGCGGGTGTGCCTGGTGGACCTGGACCTGCAGTTCGGCGAGGTCTCGACGGCGCTGCACCTGCGTCCCCGGTTCACCATCTCGGACCTGCTCTCCCGCGAGCCCGTCGACGAGGACGACCTCGACGAGCACGTCGAGGAGTATCTCGAGGAGCACGAGCTCGGCTTCTCCGTGCTCGCCGCGCCGTTCAGCCCGGCCGACGCCGACATGATCGCGCCCAAGGACGTCTACAAGGTGATGGGTGCCCTGCGCCGGCACTTCGACTACATCGTCGTCGACACCCCGGCCCAGCTCTCCGAGATCGTCCTGGCGGCCTTCGACCACTCCACCCGGGTGCTGTGCATGGTCACCCTGGACCTGCCGAGCATCCGGAACATGCGCGTGTTCCTGAGCACCCTCGAGAAGCTGCGCATCAACAGCGACACCATCGGGGTCGTGCTCAACAAGGTGGAGGACGACATCGGGATCGACATCAGCGACGTGCAGGAGGTGCTCGACAACAAGATCATCTCCGTGCTGCCGTACTCGAGAGAGGTCATGAAGTCGATCAACAAGGGCAAGCCGGCACTGGTGTCGGCGGCCGGCTCCGATATCGGCAAGAAATTGGCGGGCGGCATGCACCAGTTCCTGGGAGGCGAGGCGACGCCCGTCCTCGGGACGGGTGCAAACACCGCAGAGATCGGCGAGTCGCGCGGTTTCTGGCGGCTGAGGAGGAAGGGCCGCACCACCAAGGTGCCTGAGCTCGAGAGGGCCTGATCGCCATGAACCTGTCTGAGAAGCTCGCGGCGGCCGACGGGGCGGCGGCTGCGCCGCCGGCCGAGGAGACGGCGCCACCCCACAACCGACGGGCCGGCGATCCCGGCGGTCCGCCGGAGCGGCGCGGGGGAGGCGGTGTCGGGCCGCCCGGTTCCAAGGGCCACCCCATGCGGCGGGCGTCGGACCGCGTCGCCCTCGACGAGGCCTGGAAGCAGTCCAAGCAGAAGGTCCAGGCCAAGGTGCTGGCCGAGGTCGGGCCGGCTGCCGCCGACCTGGCCCCCGACGAGCTGCGCGAGAAGGTCCGATCGACGGTCAACGACATCCTCGAGCGGGAGGACATCGGGGTCTCTCCCATCGAGCGTCAGCGCTTCGTCGAGGAGATCCTCGAGGACTCGCTCGGCTACGGCCCTCTCGAGGCCCTGCTGGCCGACGGGAGCATCACCGAGATCATGTGCAACGCGTTCGACGAGATCTGGATCGAGCGCAAGGGCAAGATCGAGCGCAGCGACATCCTCTTCACCTCGGCGCACCAGTACCGGCGCATCATCGATCGCATGGTGCACGCCGTCGGCCGCCGGGTCGACGAGTCCTCGCCGATGGTGGACGCCCGCCTCGCCGACGGCTCCCGGATCAACGCCATCGTGCCACCGCTGGCGCTGCGCGGGCCCGTGTTGACCGTCCGGAAGTTCCCCGAGCGCGCCCTGGTCATGCAGGACCTCATCGCGCTGGGATCGCTCACCATGGACGCCGCCGTCTTCCTCGAGGCCCTGGTGCGCGGCAAGATCAGCTTGATCGTCGTCGGCGGGACCGGCACCGGCAAGACCACCATGCTGAACGTCCTGTCGAACTTCATTCCCGACGGGGAGCGCCTGATCACCATTGAGGAGTCGGCCGAGCTCCAGATCCAGGGGGCCCACGTCGTCACGTTGGAGACCCGGCCGGCCAACGCGGAGGGCACGGGCGAGGTCCGCATCCGCGACCTCGTGCGCAACTCGCTGCGAATGCGGCCGGACCGGATCATCGTCGGTGAGTGCCGCGGCTCCGAGACCCTCGACATGCTCCAGGCCATGAACACGGGCCACGCCGGATCGATGACCACGGTGCACGCCAACACCCCACGCGAGCTGCTCGGCCGCCTCGAGACCATGGTCATGATGGGCGGCGTCGAGCTGCCCCAGCGCGCCATCCGCGAGCAGATCGTCATGGCGATCGGGTGCCTCGTCCAGCTCCAGCGCACCGCCGAGGGCCCCCGCGTCGTGCACTCCATCACCGAGATCCAGGGCATGGAGGGGGACACCGTGCTCCTCCAGGACATCTTCCACCGGATCGACACGGCCGAGGGCATGGGCCGGCTGGTGCCGACCGGCCTGCGGCCCAAGATCCTCGACGAGCTCTCGCTCAACGGGGTCGACGTGCCGCCCCAGATCTTCCGCAACGACGGCGACCCCCTGCTCGGATCGGCGCGCTCGAGCAGCCGCCACCACCGGCCGGCGCGGCCCGGCCGGGTCGTGGAGCCCCCGACGGAGGAGATGTACGAGATGCTGGCCCGCCGACGCGACGGGAGGTGAACCCGATCATGCTCGGAGCACTGCAGCTGGGCTCGCAAGTGGGGGCGTTCGTCGCGGCCGTCCTGGTCGGTGGCGGGCTCGCCCTGGCCGTCGTGGCGGCCATCATGCGCGTGCGCACGAAGCAGCGCACCCTGGCCCAGATCCTCGACGACACCATGGGCACAGCCCAAGTCCCCGTCGAGGTCGTGAGCGAGTCACCCGAGCGGGGCGAGATGAGCGCACTCACGGTCCGCATCTCCGGCATCTTCGGGCGCATGGACACCAGCGGCGCCCTCGAGCAGCGCCTCGACCGCGCGGCCATCCCGCTGCGGGCCGGCGAGTACATCGTGATCAGCGCGGCCGTCGCGCTGATGCTGGCGGTCGCGGTAGGGGTCATGATCGGGTCGCCCATCGGCTCGCTCGTCGCCATCGTCGTCGTCGCCGCCATCGCCTGGTATCTGCCCTCGCGGCGGGCGGCCAAGCGGATCAAGCAGATGCAGGAGCAGCTGCCCGACGCGCTCGCCCTCATGGCGGCCTCGGTCGAGGGGGGCCAGACGTTCCAGCGCTCCATCGACATGTACCGCCGCGACGCCCGGCCTCCGTTGTCGGACGAGCTCGACCGTGTCATGGCCGAGGTGGCCGTCGGCTCCGATCTCGTCATCGCGCTCGAGAACATGGCCGAGCGCTCCGGCGTCGAGGACCTCAAGTGGGCGGTGGAGGCGGTGCGGATCCAGCAGTCCACCGGCGGACGTCTGGCGCCCATCCTGCACACGCTGGCCGACTTCATGCGGACCCGCCAGGAGGTGCGCCGGGAGGTACAGACGCTCTCGGCCGAGGGGCGCATGTCGGGCTACGTGCTGTTCGCCATCCCGATCTTCCTCGTGGTCGCGCTGGAGATGAAGGACCCCGGCTACCTCCAGCCCATGCTGCACGGTGTCGGGCTGGTGGTGCTCATCGGGACGGCGGGTCTGATGGGCCTGGGTTTCTGGATCGTGCGACGCATGGTCAACATCAAGGTCTGAGTCGAAGGGGAGCGAGCACATGAACGCGGCATTCTTCGTTCCACTGGTCGGCATCACGTTGATGGTCGCCGGCCTGGTCGGCGTCGGCGCCGCGGCATGGCGGACGCACAAGTCGCAGACCAGGCTCGACTTCATCCGTTCCCTCGGCTCGGAGGCCGAGATCTACGCGACCGCCGTCCCGGTCGTCGAACGGGTGCAGACACCGCTGCTCAACCGGGTCTTCGGCCCGACTTTGCGAGGCCTGCGACACAACCTGTCGCGCCTCTACCCCGCGAGTGACATCGACCGGGTGCACGCCGACCTCCTCAAGGCGGGCCTCACGGGCTCGGTGCGGGCAGAGGAGTTCGTGGCGGTGCAGGTCGGCTCGGTCATGATCGGCTTCGCCATCGGGCTCATCTCGCTGATCAGTGGCATCGTCAGCGTCAAGCTCGGCCTGGGCATGCTGTTGCTCCTGCCCATCCTCGGCGGCCTGGCGCCGAGCTGGTGGCTGCGCCACCGCATCAAGGCTCGCCGCGAGCAGGTCACCAACGACCTGCCCGACCTGCTCGACCTCATGACGATCTCCGTCGCGGCCGGCCTCGGCCTGGAGCAGGCCATGCAGGTCTCGTGTGCGCGGTTCGAGTCGCCGGTGTGCCACGAGCTGCGCCTCACGCTGCGGGAGATGGAGCTCGGCTTGTCGCGCCACGACGCGCTCGAGAACATGAAGCTGCGTACCGACATCGACGACCTCGTCACCTTCGCCGTCGTGCTCTCGCAGGCCGACGCGCTCGGCCTGCCGATCGGCCGCGTGCTGCAGGCGCAGGCCGACGAGATGCGCGACAAGCGGCGCCAACGAGCCCGGGAGAAGGCGGCCAAGGTGCCGGTGAAGATCCTCTTCCCGCTCGCGCTCTGCTTCTTGCCGGCGATCCTGATCGTCGTCCTGGGCCCGATCGTGGGCCCGATCAAGCACGCCTTCCACGGCGCCGGCTGAGCGCTCACCGGTCCAGCGCCGGAGTTGCCGGCGGTATGGGCAATTCGAACCAACCGCACCCGGGCCGCAACATGGCGGCAACTGTCGTTTGATCCGCGAAGCGTACAATGACCTGGGAGTTTCCACCGTCCGCGGTGGGAAAATGGAGCCGCAATGGACCTCGGTTCGGGGCGGAATGAGGGGGAGTGAATGTCTGACACAGCGTCGGCGATCCTGTGGCCAAGCGCGCCCGCACCGGCCCTCGAGGTCGGGAACAAGCCGGAGTGGATGTTCTACACGCAGGTGTCGGTGTCCGGGCCGGCGGTCAGCACGACGGTGCACCGGAGCAAGAGCTTGCGCGGCGCACGGGCGACGCTCACCCGCGACGAGACGCCGACGGAGGCGTCTGACGACTACGGCGAACCCGACGTCCCGACGCGGAAGGACGACGACCGGCAATGGGGCCCGTGGTCGCTGACCCAGCGCGAGCTCGAGGTCCTGCAACTCCTTGCGGAGGGCGCCACGAACGGGGAGATCTCGCAGCGTCTCTACATCAGCCCCAAGACGACCAAGAACCACCTGGCCGCCATCTTCCAGAAGCTGGACGTGACGAACCGCACCCATGCGCTCGTCCGCGCGGTCGTCATGGGCCTCGTCACGATCGAGTAGGTCGGCTCGGGCGCATCAGGGTCGTTGCAATTGGTCCATAAAGCCTATGGAGTGGGCCTTTGCGAGGGTCGACAATGTCGTGGGAACTCCAAATGGGGTCGGGCGTACGTTCGGGTCCGTTGGGGCGAGAGAGGGGAATGAAGTAATGACTGAGCTGTTTCTGAACGCGTTTTTCGCGGTGCGTGGTTTCCACGGCAACCTGCTTGAGCGTGCACGGACCGAGCGGGGCGCCTCCATGGTGGAGTACGCACTGCTCGTCGGACTGATCGCCGTCGTTGCCGTCGTTGCGGTGGCAGCGCTCGGAGGAGGCATCAAGGGTCTGTTCAACAGCGCCAACACCTGTGTGGGTGGCCTGAACAGCACCACCTGCTAGCGGGAGCGGCATACGCCGCAACCAGCGACGCACATGCTTCCCTAAGGGAATATTCCCCCTTCCCCAATGGGATGACGGTTGGGCTGGGTCGGCTTTGGCCGGCCCAGCCCGCTGTCGTGTGGGGGGACCCGAAGGGAAGCTGGAGCGCAACCTGCGGAGCGGATTCACCCGTGTCCGCTGCGCGATAAGTCAGAAAGTCCTATGGATCTCGGCCCGCAAGAGGCCGATCCTTGAAGAGGGCAAGTCGTCCGACCGGAGGCTTGCACGGGGCAAGAGGGGAGTTCACATGTTGGGTTTGTTCATGAACACGTTTGTCGCAGTCCGTACTGCGCACGGAACGCTGCTCGAGCGGGCAAGGTCGGAGCGGGGCGCCTCCATGGTGGAGTACGCACTGCTCGTCGGCCTGATCGCCGTCGTGGCCGTGGTGGCCGTTGCCGCACTGGGCGGGGGGATCTCCGGCCTGTTCAGCAGCGCCAACACCTGCGTCGGAGGGTTGAACACCACAACCTGCTGACGCGCGGCGGGCCACCGCCGGCAGACATCGAGCTGCCGCCGGTCGGCCAGGGAGCCGGGAGACTGAGGGCTGGATCGGTACGGTCCAGCCCTCAGTCATGTCTGTGGGGCCCCGGGTTCTTGGCCCATAGGACGTTGGCGGTCACGTTCTCCATCCCCCTCCGAGCCCCGCCTCCGGCCCCGGCTGCCGGCTGGGACGGCCCGGGTCCCCGGCCCGGGCACGCTGGCCTGGGCCGATGCGCCTCCGGGCGCCGGCCGGGCATCCCGGGCCGAGTTCATCGTCGGTTCACATAACCGATACGGCGGCGAAATAGGGTGCGGCCAGACTGAGACAGCACGGGGAGTGCCGCGCCCGACAGGCGCCCGGCGCGGCCCCGCAGCGCAGCTAGCCCACGAGAAGAAGGGGAACACAGGAGAGTTCATGAGCTACCAGGCCGAGTACATCTGGATCGACGGGACGGAGCCCAGCCCGCTGCTCCGCAGCAAGACGAAGATCGTGGAGGACGGCAAGGAACCCCCGATCTGGGGCTTCGACGGCTCGAGCACGAACCAAGCCGAAGGCAGCGACTCGGACTGCGTCTTGCAGCCGGTGTTCGTGTGCCCCGACCCCCTCCGGGGTGAGAACGACAAACTGGTCATGTGCGAGGTCCTGCTGACCGACATGTCGCCGCATCCGAGCAACACCCGCCGCGCCTGCGCCGAGGCCGCCGAGAAGTACGCCCGTTTCGAGCCGTGGTTCGGCATCGAGCAGGAGTACACCTTCTTCCAGTACGGCCGGCCCATGGGCTGGCCCGAGGCCGGCTTCCCCGCGCCGCAGGGCCCGTACTACTGCGGGGTCGGGGGTGACAAGATGCCCGGCCGCCAGATCGTCGAGCGCCACACCGCCGCCTGCATGAAGGCCGGCCTCGGCATCGAGGGCACCAACGCCGAGGTGATGATGGGGCAGTGGGAGTTCCAGATCGGCGTCCTCCCGCCGCCGCTGATCGGCGACCAGCTGTGGACCGCCCGCTGGCTGCTCTTCCGCATCGCCGAGGAATTCGACGTGTACGCCACCCTCGAGCCGAAGCCGGTCCTCGGGGACTGGAACGGCGCCGGGGCCCACACCAACTTCTCGACCAAAGCCATGCGCGAGGACGGCGGCTGGGAGGCGATCATCGCGGGCTGCGAGGCGCTCGGGAAGCGCGTCGACGAGCACGTCGCCAACTACGGCATCGGCATCGAGAGCCGGCTGACCGGTGCGCACGAGACGGCGCACTACACCACGTTCACTTACGGCACCTCGGACCGCGGGGCGTCCATCCGCATCCCGTGGCAGACCGCCAAGAACAAGAAGGGGTGGATCGAGGACCGCCGGCCCAACGCCAACATGGACCCCTACGTGGTGAGCCGGCTGCTCGTCGAGACCGTCTGCGGGGACGCCGCCGGCGACTGAGCCTGCTGGTCGGGAACGCCGCCGGCTCCGGGTCGCACCACCCGCGCCGGCGGCGTTCCTCGTTTGCGGGTTGGCCTTTGAGCCCTTGCTCAGCCGGGGGGACTGGGCTGGTCGCTCGGCGCCCGCGCCGCCAGGGCGACTTCGCCCGGTCGGGCGAGCGGCCCGAACTCGAGTGCCGCCGTGTCGCCCTCCATGTAGCGGTTGGCGTCGCCCGTGTCCGCCATCTCGTCCATGCCGATGGGGCCTTCGGGGCGGCCGGCCAGGAACTGCTGGATGATCGGGTTGTCGGTCGCCAGCATGTCGGGCTTGCTGGCGAACTTCACCAGGTTCGAGCGGAAGAGCACGCCCATGAAATCCGCCGTCCGCATGACCGACTGGATGTTGTGCGTGATGATGAAGAAGGTGGCGCCGGTCTCCCTCTGGGCGGTGACGACGAGCTCGTCGAGGTAGGCGACCCGGACCGGGTCGAGGCCGGAGTCCGGCTCGTCGAACAGCACGATCTCGGGCTCCGTCACCATGGCCCGCGCCAGTCCGGCCCGTTTCTTCATGCCGCCCGACACCTCGCCGGGGAGCTTCTTGAGGTGGTCCATGAGGCCGACCAGCTCGGCGTTGCGGTGGACGAGCTCGCGGATCTCAGCCTCGTTCTTGTGGGTGTGCTCGCGTAGCGGGAACGCGATGTTGTCGTAGAGGTTCATGGAGCCGAACAGTGCGCCGTCCTGGAAGAGGACCCCGAACTTCTTGCGCACCTCGTAGAGGCGCCGCTCACGCAGGCCCACTATCTGGTCACCGTCCACCCAGATCTCACCGCGCTCGGGCTTGAGCAGCCCCAGGATGTTCTTCAGCAGCACCGACTTCCCGGTGCCCGATGGGCCCAGGATTGCGGTGATGCGGCCCTTGGGCACGTCGAAGGTGATGTCCTCGAGGACGGTGTGCGAGCCGAAGGACTTGGTGACCCCACGCAGGGAGATGATGGGCTCGCCGGGGGCGATCCAGGGCTGGACGGCGTCGAGTTGCCGGGTGTCCATACGAGGAGAACCCATTCCCACGGCCCGGCTTGCGCCTCGGGCCGTGGCGCCGTCGGGCCTAGCCGCCGCCGCCGAGCAGGCCGTTGACCGTCTTGCCGAGACCGCCGAGCAGGCCCGGTGCGGTCGTCGTGGTCGTGGTGGCCGTCGAGCCGGTTCCCCCGGTACCCGATCCCGTCGTCGGCGTCGACGTCGTCCCGCTGGTGCCGCCGAGCAGGCCGCCGAGGCCGAGGTTGTTCACCGAGGTGTTCAGCGCGCCCGTCACGCCGCCGACCGTGTTGTTCAGACCGCCCGTCACGCCGTCGACCGTGTTGTTCAGGCCCCCGGTCACGCCGTTCAAGGTGTTGTTGAGGCCGCCGGTCACGCCGCTGACCGCGTTGCCGAGGCCGCCGGTCACTCCGTTGACCGTGTTGCTCAAGCCGCCGGACGTCTGGGTCAGGCCGTTCGTGAGCCCGCCGGTGACGCCGCCGCCACCCGCGGTCCCACCCGACGTCGCACCGCCGAGGGGCGTGCCCCCGCCGGAGCCACGCGCGGCTGCGCCGCCGCGTGCGGTGGCGACGCCGGGCGCAGACCCGGACGACCCGCCCGGACCGGAGCCGCTCGCCGTCGACGCGCCGGTCGTCCCCGTGCTGGCCGCTGCGGCGACCGGTCCTCCCAGGGCGAAACCCGGCGCGGCCAGAGCCGAGCCGGCTGATCCCGCACCGGGTCGGCTGGGCCCGTTGGACAGTGCGTGCGGGGCGATGAAGGCGGCGGCGACCGCCGCGCCCGTGACGGCCACGCCGGCCACGGCGTTGCGCAATCCCCCCGCGCCGCTGCCCTGTTGGTGCACCGTCGCGCTGCGGTGCGCCGCCCGGAAGACAGTGCGGCGGATGAGTGCACCGGTGGCGATGAGGAAGCCGGCCAGCGCCTCCTTCGATTCGGACACGACGGCGAACTCGCGCTTGAGCGCCTGGCGGGCCCGCCACAGCAGCGTCTCGATCGTGCCGATCTCGACGCCCTCGTGGTCGGCGATCTGCTGGTAGGTCCAGCCCGAGCCCTCGCGCATGGCGAGCACGTGGCGGTGCCGCGTCGAGAGGCGGTCGAGCGCGCGGTTCACGAGCTCGCCGTCCACCGCGGCCAGCACGAGGTCCTCCGAGGTGTCCTCGCCCACGACGCCCACCGGATGCTGCGCGGTCAGTTCCATGTCGTCGGTCGGTGTGCTGCGTGAGCGGCGCCGCAGCATGTCGGTGCAGATGTTGCCCGCGATCACGGTGAGCCACGGGTAGAAGCGGCGTTCGCCGGCGAAGCGCGGGAGCGCCTTCCACGCGCGCGCGAAGGCTTCCTGGGCTGCGTCCTCGGCCTCGTGGCGGTCGTTCAGCCGACGCAGGCAGAAGCGGAGCAGCCGCTCGTAGTAACGCGCATAGAGGTTGCCGAACGCCGCGGTGTCGCCGGCCTGGCACCGCTCGACGAGTGCGCGATCACGGTCAAGGTCGACGTCGTCGCAAAGGCTCGTCAGCTCTTCTTGGCGGAGCGCCAATGTCCCGTTCCTCCCCCTCCATTGGGGCCTCTCAATAGGAGGTAGGTCACATTATGGCTGGTGTTCACGGGTTTACGAAAGTGCCCCAACCAACAATTCATGAATGGGGGTTGGAGCTTTTCATCAACAAAGTTGAGAATTCGCTCAACGAGCGTTGGGAAACCTGCGCGCGCGTCCCCCCGGCCACTCGCCCCGCCCCGCCTGCCACCACGTCCGCAAGGTTGCTCCCGGCCTGCCGTTTTTCCCATGTTGGAGTTGGACGGGGGAGCGGGTGTCTCGACCCGTCCACGCGCACGAGGAGGCCTCGGAAGGGGGGAGAGACGTTGGATGCGACGGGTGACATCACGGGCGTCACTCCGGACGAGGCCTCCGGCACCACCGAGCCCCTGAGCCGCGCCGAGATGGCGCGCCGCCTCGGCACCCCGAGCGGACGTCCCGACGCCGTCGGTGTGCTGCCTCGCCCGAGCAGGCCGCTGACCGACGACGGGAAGATCGCGACCGCCGTCCGCGAGACCGGGAACATGTTCGCCACGGCGTTCGAGGCCCTCCGCCAGGCCCCCCTCAAGGGCGTGCCCGTCGCCGAGTTCTTCGACCAGTGCTGGTTCCTGGCCCGGGTCACCACGCTGCCCCTGATCCTGCTGTCCATCCCCTTCGGCATGGTGATCGCACTCGAGGTGGGCTCGCTCCTCCAGCAGATCGGTGCGCAGTCCCAGCTCGGCGCCGCCATGGTCCTCGCCGTGGTCCGCGAGCAGGCGCCCGTTGCCACGGCGCTCCTGATTGCGGGCGCCGGCGGCTCGGCCATGTGCGCCGACCTCGGATCACGTCGCATCCGGGACGAGATCAGCGCGATGGAGGTCATGGGCGTGAACCCGCTCCACCGCCTCGTGCTCCCGAGGCTCCTCGCCGCCACCCTCGTCGCGGTCCTCCTCGATGCGGTCGTCAGCGTGGCCGGCATCGCCGGCGGCCTGTGGTTCGGCACCCACGCCATCCACATCACGTCGAGCAGCTTCTTCGCCACCTTCGGGGAGCTCAGCCAGATCGCCGACCTGGTCATCGCCCTCGTCAAGGCCGGCATCTTCGGCTTCATCGCCGCCATGGTCGCCTGCTACAAGGGCCTCTACTGCAAGAGCGGCCCGAAGGGCGTCGGCGACGCCGTGAACCAGGCGGTCGTCGTCACCTTCATCCTGTCGTTCTTCGTGAACTTCCTCCTGACGGTCTTCTACTTCAACTTCATCCCCCAGAAGGGCATCTGATGGCGATCGACACACCCATCAGGCCCCCGTCGGGGCGACCCGAGGCCCCCGAGACCGAATCCGGATGGATCACGTCGGCCGGCCGCGCGCTGGGCGGCAAGGCGGTCGGCTCCGGCGACGCCGTGCTCGGCGTGTTCGATGCCTTCTACGCGCAGTTGAAGTTCTACCTCCGGATCCTTCGGGCGCTTCCCCGCGCGCTGCGTTACCCCAAGGAGATCCTCGTCCTGATGTCGGACATCTCGCTGGGCTCCGGTGCCCTAGTCGTGGGCGGCGGCATGTTCTTCGTCGTGGTGTCCATCTCCTTCTTCACCGGGACCGAGGTCGGACTCGAGGGCTTCAACGGCCTGCAGCAGATCGGCGCCGAGGCGTTCACCGGTGTGATCACGTCACTCGCCAACACACGTGAGATCACGCCTCTGGTGGCCGGGGTTGCGCTGGCGGCCCAGGTGGGTGCCGGCTTCACCGCCCAGCTCGGTGCCATGCGCATCAGCGACGAGATCGACGCGCTGGAGGTCATGGGTGTCAACAGCGTCGTCTACCTCGTCGCCACCCGCGTCTGGGCGGCGCTCATCACGATGATCCCCCTCTACCTTGCCGCCCTCTTCGCCAGCTACCTCGCCTCCGAGCTCGTCGTGACCAAGTTCTTCGGGCTCTCCACCGGCACCTACACCCACTACTTCCGGCTGTACCTGCCGCCGCTCGACATCTTCTACTCGTTCCTCAAGGCGATGGTCTTCGCCGTCCTCGTGACCTTCGTCCACTGCTATTACGGCTACAACGCGACCGGCGGGCCCGCGGGCGTCGGCGTGGCCGCCGGCCGCGCCATCCGCCTCTCCATCATCCTCGTCGTCGTCGTCAACCTCTTCATGTCGCTGATCCTCTTCGGCGGCGTCAACGCGACCGCCAGGTTGGTCGGGTGAGAAGGCTCGCCAACCTCCTCGTCAGCCTCGCCGTCCTCTTCGGGCTCGTGTTCGGGACGGTGACGCTGGTCCGCCTCGCCAACGGCGACTTCGCCGGTGACTACGCGCTCAGCGGGACCTTCCCCCGTGCGGGCGAGGGCCTGCACCCCGGATCCGCCGTCGTGTTCCGCGGCGTGCAGGTCGGGCGGGTCTCCACCATCTCGCTCGCCCAGAACGAGGCCAAGGTCACGGTCCTGATCGAGCCGTCGTTCAAGGTGCCGGCGAGCGCCGCCGCCACCATCGAGCCCGTGAACCTCTTCGGCGCCGAGCAGGTGGCCATCGCCACCCCGGGCGGCGTCGACACGGGTCCCTACCTCGCATCCGGCGCCAGCTTCGCCCACGCCGGCAGCAGCAGCGAGCTGGGCGATCTTTTCGCCGCCGCCACCCCGCTCCTGAACAGGATCGACACCACCCACCTCGCCACCGTGCTGAGCGAGCTCGCCCAGGCGTCCCAGGGCGAGGGGCCCAAGATCGCGGCCTCCATCGGCGCGGGCACCCAATTGGCCGGCCTGCTCGACCGGACCCTCAACGCGCAGCTGCTCGCGCTGGACTCGTTCGCCCGGTTCACCCAGGCCGCCGCGCCCGCGGCCGGCGACCTCAACAGCCTCAACTCCGAGATCAACGTGGGGCTGCCCGTCTTCAACGCCGAGGAGACGGACTACCAGAACCTCCTGAGCACCCTGATCCCCTTCGCCGACCGCCTGGCCGCGCTGCTCTCGACCTATCACCCCGACATCGCCACCATCCTGGAGTCGGGCGACAACGTGTCCCGTGTGCTGCTGGCGCAACAGGACACGATCGGCCAGGTCGTCAACGGGGCGTACCACTACTTCCGGAAGATCGCCGAAGGCGCCGCCGGGGCGAGCAAGCTCCCCGACGGCAGCACGTACGCCTACTTCAACACCTTCATCCTCTTCAGCGACGTCAACAGCCTGGTGTGCAACCTCATCGCGCCCCCGACCGGCGGCATGTCGTTCCTCCAGCCGATCCAGCAGGCCCTGGCCGGCGCGGGCTCCGCCTTCAACTGCTCGTCGGAGCTGGCCTCCTTCAACGCCCTGCAGGCCTCCGCCGCCCCGGCCGCGCCGGCGGCCCCCGCGGCGACCCCGGCCCCGGTGCCGTCGCCGTCCGCCACGTCCGGGGCGGCGCAGGCCGGCGCGGCGGCGGCCACCCAGGCCTACGGCATCCTCGGGCAGCCCGACCAATCCAAGGCGACGACCCTCGGCGGGATCATCAACCAATTGCTGGGGGGCTCGTCGTGAGGCTGCTGCGGCACTTCCCCCCGTCGGCCTTCAAGTTCGCCCTCTTCGCGGTCGTCTGCGTCGTCCTGCTGGTGGGACTGGCCGTCAAGATCGGGAACATCTCGCTGTTCACCAGCCGCCACACCGTCGACGCGCAATTGGCCGACGTCACCGGTCTCGCCGGCGGGGACACCGTGAACATCGCCGGGGTCCCCGTGGGGCAGGTCTCGAGCATCGGCGTCCAGCACGGGCACGCCCTCGTCGCCATGAGCATCGACAACACGGTGACCCTGCGGCGCTCGACCGACATCGGGATGCGCTGGCACAACGTGATCGGCCAGAAGGAGATCGAGCTCTACCCCGGGCACAGCGGGTCGATCCTGGCGCCCGGTGCCACCATCCCCCTCTCCCACGACGTCACCGACGCCAGCATCGACGCGTTCTTGAACTCGCTCGGGCCGCTCCTGGCCTCCATCAACCCGACGGAGGCCAACGCCTTCGTCGAGAACGTGTCGGGGGCGCTCGAAGGTGACACGGCCGAGATCAACCAGCTGATCAACAGCGGCGCCACCGTGTCCACCACCGTGCAGGCGCTCGACTCCCAGGTGGGGCAGATCATCGGCAACCTCGACCAGGTCCTCGGTGCGCTCGCCTCGCGCTCGGGCGACATCAACAGCCTGGTGACCAACCTCCAGACCGTGTCCTCCGCGCTGGCGTCGAAGAACACGCTGCTCGATTCGGTGGTCGGCAACCTGTCCCAGGTCGCCACCGACCTGGCGAGCCTCATCGGCAACAACCACTCGACCATCTCGACCACCATCACCAACCTGCAGGCCGTGGCGGCCGACGTCCAGAACAACCAGCAGAACCTGGCCAAGAGCCTGTCGACGCTCGGGACGGGACTGGCCCCCTACATCCAGATCTCCCAGTGGGGCCAGTGGTTCGCCGTGCAGACGATCTACACCTGCCTGGCGGGCCAGTCCGTCTGCCCCTACTACGAGCCCTCCAACCCGCCGGCGGGCTCGGGCCCCTTCGGCAGCCCGCCACTGCCGGCGCCGCTCTCGGGGGTCACGACGCCGGGCTTGCCGAACCCCGACGCCCCGACGTCGGCGGGATCGTCGGCGCCCGCCGGCACGAGCAGTGCGTCGGCGGGCTCGGGCGCCGGCACCCTCGCCGCCTCGAGCCTCGGCCTCGACCTGCAGGCGGTCAGCGGGGCCGCCGCCGACGCGACGGGGGGCTCGAAGTGAAGGCCGTCACCGAGCGCAACCCAAAGGTCGTGGGCATCACGGCGGTCACCGTGATGGCGGTCTGCGTCCTGGCCATCCTGTTCCTCAACCGAAGCCTGTTCAGCTCGGGCTACACCATCGACGCCCGCTTCGCCAACGCCGCCGGCATCTCGAAGGGCACGCAGGTCATGGTGGCCGGCGTCAACGTCGGGACGGTCACGTCGGTCCAGGTGCACGGTAACGCCGTCGACGCCCGGCTCTCGGTGAACAACGGGGTGGAGCTCCCGCACGTGACGACGGCCGCGGTGGAGGTCGAGACGCTGCTCGGCGTCGTCGACGTCACGCTCAAGCCGGTCAGCGGGTGGGCCGACCCCCTGAAGCCCGGCGCGCTGATCACCGACACGTCGGTGCCGACCGAGTTCTACCAATTGCAGGACACCGCCCACTCGCTGTTGGCGAAGACCGACGCGCGGGCCCTCAACAACCTGGTCACCTCCCTGGCTGCCATCACCAAGGACAAGCAGACCCAGGTCGCGCAGATCATCGCGGGCCTCGGGGCGCTGACCACGACCGTCGACCAGCGCAGCGGCCAGGTCTCGAGCCTGATCGACTCGGCCAACACGCTCTCGTCGACCCTGGCCGCCCGGGACCAGCAGCTGCTCGCCATCGTCAACAACCTGGACACCGTCTCGACCGGCCTGGCCGCGCACGACCAGGACCTGTCGAACCTGATCACCAACGTCGACGCCATGGCCAGCCAGACGAACAGCCTCGAGAGCCAGGACTCGCCGGCGCTCAATTCGCTGCTGCAGAGCCTCCATGCCGACCTGGCCGTCGTCGGCCAGCACCAGGAGGACCTCGCCCAGGGGGTCAGCTACCTCGGTGGCGCGCTGGGCGGCTTCCAATCCGTCGCCTACAGCGGCAGCGCGCCGCTCAGCTGGGCCAACATCTTCGTCAACCCGACGTCGCTGACCAACACGTTCGGCGTCATCGGCCCCTGCGGGACGCTCGACCAGGTGCTGAACCAGGTGCTCGGGCCCGACCCGGCCTCCTGCAGCGCGCAGACGGGCCCGCTGCCCGGCGTGGGCTCCAACCCGGAGCCCGCCGCCTCGACCCCCTCCACGAGCTCGTCCTCGTCGCCCGCGTCGTCGTCCCAGTCGCCGAACGGCACCTCGACGACCGCGCCGTCGCAGGGCACCGGCGCCACCGCGAGCGGACCGAACTCGGGCCCGGGCGGGCTCTCCGAGCTGCTCAGCCCGTTACTGCAGGGGGTGGGGTGATGGGCGCGTTGCGGACCTTGCTCGCGTCCAAGGTGCTCCGGTTCGCCGTGGCCGGCGTCGTGGCCGCGGCCGCCCTGGTCGCGGGCGCCGAGGTCACCAAGGGCACGCCGACCTACCCGGTCGACGTCGTGTACTCGAGTGCACCGGGCCTCTTCACCGGCGCCGCCGTCGACGTCCTCGGCGTCAAGGTCGGCACCGTCACCGGCGTGCAGAACGTGGGCGACAAGGTCCACGTCACGCTCGCCGTCGACCAGGGGACCAAGATCCCGTCCACGGCGTTCGCATCGCTCGTCGCGCCCCAGCTCCTGGGATCGCCCGACGTCGACCTGAACCCCGGCTACACCGGCGGTCCCTACCTCGCCTCCGGCGCCACCATCGCGCAGGACCACACCGCGGTCCCGGTCTCCACCGACGAGGTGCTCAAGGAGCTGCAGCACACGCTCGACGCGCTCGACCCCCACGCGGTGGGCAGCCTCGTGTCCAACCTGGCCACCGACCTCGACGGCCAGGGGACCAACCTCAACAAGCTGATCGCGTCGGCGGCGGGCACCGTGCAGCTGCTGGCCGACAAGGGCAACGACCTCGGGCAGCTCAACGGCACGCTGGCCCAGCTGACCGGGACGCTCGACTCCGACACCGCGCAGATCGAGGACCTCGTCGAGCAGTACGACACCGTGTCGAGCACGGTGGCCCAGCACGCGGGCCAGCTCAACGACGCCATCACCCAGCTGACCGGAGCCAGCACCAACCTCGTGACGCTGCTCGTGCCCAACATCCAAGCGCTCGAGTCGGACGTGGGAACGGTCACGACCGTCGGCCGCACCCTGGACCGCAACCTCTCCTCGGTCGACCAGATCCTGCAGAACGGCAACAACCTGTTCCAGGGGGCCAAGCGCGCCTACGACCCCACGTACAACTGGCTCGACCTCAACCTGCAGGCGGCGCCGGGCGTGACCGGGGCCTACATCGCCGGCCTGCTGCGCGACCGGCTGGCCGGCATCTGCCGGCGCATCGTCGCCAACCACGCCGCCGGCCTCTCCGCCGCCGTCCTCGCCACGCTCACCCAGTGCGGCAACCCCTCCTCGGGGTTCTTCGACCCCCTGCTGAACGACATCCCCACCATCATCGACACGCTGAGCGGTGCGGGCGGCTCGACCACCGCCCAGACCCTGCTGCAGCAGGGCCTGGCCCAGATCGCCCATGCCGAGCAGGGCGGCGGGACCCCGAGCGCGCCGCCGCCGGCGGCGGCGCCCGCACCGATGAGCGCGGCCGCGGGCTCGACCACGACGACGACCACCACGACCGTGCCGCCCTCCACGACGACCAAGACCACCCCGTGCGGGCTGCTCAGCGTGCTCCTCGGCTGCCCCGACGGCACCGGTTCGGGCTCGTCGAACAACACGAGCTCCTCGCAGGGTGGCCTGGGAGGCTTGCTCTCGCACGACGCGACCACACCGCCGGGCGGCCGGGACGCGACCACCTCGGCACTGGCCACCGCCCGGCCGGCCACCGCGACGTCCACGCCGGCCGTGACGACGGGCCCGGACCCCGCGCCGACGCTGACGGCGCCCGCCGCGGCGTTGCTCCCGCCGCTGCCCCGGGAACAGACCCGCAGGCACGGCAGGGCCCGCCCCCAGCGCGGCCTGCTGACGGGCTTCGTGCACGACGTGGAGCGCTGGTTCTGATGCGCGCCCCGACCCCCGCGCCCAGGCCGAAGCCGACGCGCCGCAGCCGGTGGCTCGCGATCGCCGCACTCGCCGCGCTCGTCGTGGGCCTGACCGGGTGCTCCGTGTCCGGCGGCGCGGGCCAGCGCACGGCCACCGCCGTCTTCTCCGACGTCGGCGACCTCGCCAACGGCGCCCAGGTCCAGCTGGCCGACGTCCCGGTGGGCTCGGTCAGCTCCATCGCGCTCGACGGTGACCGGGCCAGGGTCACCCTCACCTTCGACAGCGGCGTGCGCATCCCGGCGGACGTGAGCGCCGCCATCGACCGCACCACCATCCTCGGCGACCAGTTCGTCCAACTCGACGTGCCCAAGAGCCAAACGGGTGCGGCCGCCACCGGCGCGCCCCAACTCGCCGACGGGGCCGTGATCGCGCACACCTCCACCGTCCCCGACGTCGAGCAGTTCGTCGCGGCCGGCTCCGCCGTCTTCGGCGCCGTCTCGACCACCCAGCTCGAGCAGATCATTGAGGCGGGGGCGGAGGGGTTCAGCGGCCAGGAGGCGTCGCTCAAGGCCTTCCTGGCCGACCTCACGACGGTGGCGACCGGCTACGCCCAGCACACCGGCTCCATTACCCGAGCCGTGAACGGGCTCAACAGCCTCACCTCGACGCTGGCCCCCACCAGCGGCGCCACCGCCACCGCGCTGGACAACCTGGCCCAGACGGTCGCCATCCTGGCGCGCAACTCATCACAATTCGAGTCGCTGCTCCAGTCTCTCGACAACCTCTCGACGCAGGGGCGGAGCATCCTCGAGACCTACTACCCCCAGATCGTGACCCAGCTGCAGACGCTGCAGGCGGTGAGCGGGCAGCTCGCGCAGCATCAGTCCGACCTGGCGGGCCTCCTCTCCGAGATCCCGGTGGCCGACGCCGCGCTCCCGTCGAGCGTGCGCAACGGGTACCTGCAGCTCTACGAGAACATCATCGTCTGCGGCATCCCCGGGCTCGGCCAGGACGACAGCGCGCCCGCCTTCACGTGCGCACCGCACAGCGCGGGGGCGGCCAAGTGATCTCCCGCCGCCTCGTCGTGAACCTCATCGTCTTCTTCGTCGTCAGCTTCGCGCTCGTCGCTTACGGCATCGTCAACCTGCTCGGCAACCCGCTCGAGAGCCCGACGATGCTCACGACCGAATTCGCCAACGCCTCGGGCCTCTACCCGGGCTTCGAGGTGGAGCTCAACGGCGTGCCGGTGGGCACCGTGAGCTCGACGGCCCTCACGACGTCGGCGACCAAGGTCACGATGAGCATCGACCCGGGCATCGGCGTGCCCCGGGACGTCCGGTCGTCGGTGCAGATCGCCAACGACCTCGGCGAGCAGGTCGTCAACCTGGTGCCCTCCCATGGCGGGACCGTGCCCGACCTCACGAGCGGTGCCAACGTGCCCGCCGCGGCCAACCAGGTCCCGGCCGACGTCGGCGCCGTGGTCGCCACGGCCACCCGGCTGCTGCAGGCGATCCCGGCCAACGACCTCAACAAGCTCATCGGGGAGCTGGCCACGTCGCTGGCCGGACGGGCGGGCGACCTGCGCACGCTCGTCAGCGCCGGCACGACCTTCTCGAAGGAGTTCGTCGCCTACGAGCAGCAGTTCACCGAGCTGCTGGCCAACGCCCCGCCTGCCCTCGACGCCGTCACCGCGGTCGCGCCCCAGCTGCGCCAGGACCTGGCCAACACGGCGGCGCTCGTGCAGGTGCTGGCCGAGCAGAAGTCCGGCCTCCACGACCTGTTCACCTCCGGCTCTTCCGCCTTCTCCGAGGTGGACAACCTCTTGACCTCGCAGTCGGCCAACCTGGGCTGCGTCCTGCACGACACGGCCGACATCCTCTCCAACATCGCCCAGCCCACCAACCTGAGCAACCTCTCGGAGGGCCTGGCCGCGAACCAGTACTTCTTCGGCGCCGTGGACAACATCGCCGTGCCCGGCCTCGCCAAGGCGACCACGACCGGTGCGGCCGACAATCCCAACCAGATCTTCCTGCGCACGCGCCTGTTCCTGCCGCCGATCCTCTCCGAGCCGGGCGCGTCGTACCCGAAGGCCAACCCGATCCCCGACACGCTGCCCGGCGCCGGCTGCGTGACCGTGTTCGGCAACGGGGTCGGCCCGGCCAGCCAGCCCGGCTTCACGCCGGCCGCGGGTGGCCACGTCGTGGCACCGACCGCGCAGGAGGCCGACGTGGAGCTGGGCACGGGGACGCCGGTGCCGGTGAGCAACGCGTCCTACCGGGTGCCCGGCGCCAGCCGGGGCGCCCTGCTCACGCTGGGGGGCCTCGTCGTCCCGGCGCTCTTCTTGGCCTGGGGGCGCGCCCCGCGCGCCGGCGCGCGAGACGCCGGGCCTGACCGATGTCCGGGCAGCGTCCCGGGCAATGACCCACATGGAGGGAGACAGACAGACATGACGACCACGGAGCACACAGTGGACATGGACAGCGGCGTGAAGGTGGTCGGCGCGACAGCGCCCGAGCGCCCCGGGCCGGCCGACGGAGGGCCACCGCGCCCTCCGGGCCGACGTCGGACCGGCGGCCGCACCGATCCCGGCCGGCGGGCCCTCCGCGTCGTGTCCGTGCTGGCCGCGCTCGGCCTGCTCGGCACGTTGACCTTCGGGATGCTCTACGCCACCAAGAGCAGCGGCGGGCTGGTGCAGGACCCGGCCGTGCTGAACGCGTCGAAGGCGTTCCTGACCGACTTCTTCAATTTCGACGCCAAGACGGTCGACGCCGACTTCACCGCAGTGACGAACATGGCCACCGGTGCCTTCTCGACCCAGGCCCGGGAGTTCTTCAACACGTCCATTCGCACGTCGCTCGAACAGGCCCTGGCCGAGTCGCGCGGCGAGATCCGCCTGGTCGAGGTGCAGTCGGAGAACCAGGGAGCGGGGACGGCATCGGTCTACGCCGTGGTCGACCAGACCTATGTGAACAACAAGATCACGTCCCCCCAGGCCGACGTGGTCCGCCTCGTGGCCGACCTCCAGCGGGTGGGCGGGGTGTGGAAGATCTCCGACGTGACCGTGCTCGAGGGAGCGACGCCGGCCGGCGCCGGCAGCGCCTCGGGCTCGGCGGGATCCAGCGTTCCGGGGCAGTGAGGGCCGCCCGGCCCCTAGCATGGGGTCGGGCTGCGTGCGGGTCTGTGGTTGAAAGTCGAGGCCAGTCGCAGGCGAAACGACCCACGTAAGGCGACTTGTGGTCGCTGAGCATGGTGCGGCTTAGAGGTAAGCCCTGCCCGTGGCGTCCCCGGCTGTCGGGGACGGGCGGAGACGAGGCGATGCGCGCCACCATGGCGCCGTTGGGTGCGGCGGAGACGCCGTGCCGCCGGCGCCGGCGCGTCACCCTCGCGGCAGGCGAGTGTGGGGTCAAAGACCAGGTCAGCCGCACGCAGCCCGACCACCACCGCAGTGTCGCCTGTCGGCTCACCATCCCCGGGGACCGGTAGGATCGGCGCTCCATGAGCGTGTTCACGAAGGTCCTGCGCGCCGGCGAGGGCAAGAAGGTCAGGCGGCTGGCCGAATTGGTGCCCCTCATCGGCGCCCTCGAGCCCGAGATGCAGGGCCTGAGTGACGACGCGCTGGCCCACAAGACGGTGGATTTCAAAGAGCGCCTCGAGGCCGGCGAGACGCTCGACGACCTGCTCGTCGAGGCCTACGCCGTCGTCCGCGAGGCGGCTTGGCGCGTGCTCGGCCAGCGCCACTTCGACGTGCAGCTCATGGGGGGCATGGCGCTGCACTTCGGCTGGATCGCCGAGATGAAGACGGGAGAGGGCAAGACCCTGGTCTCCACGCTGCCCGCCTACCTCAACGCCCTCGACGGCCGCGGGGTGCATATGGTGACCGTCAACGAGTACCTGGCCACCCGCGACGCCGAGTGGATGGGGCGTGTGCACCGTTGGCTCGGGCTCTCGGTCGGGCGCATCGGGTCCGACATCGACGACCCGTTCCGCAAGCGGACCGCCTACGGGTCGGACATCACCTACGGGACGAACAACGAGTTCGGCTTCGACTACCTGCGCGACAACATGGCGCGCTCGCGCGAGACCATGGCGCAGCGCGGCCACGTCTTTGCCATCGTCGACGAGGTCGACTCCATCCTGATCGACGAGGCGCGCACACCACTCATCATCTCGGGGCCGGCCGACGAGGCGGCCCAGCTCTACTACCAGTTCGCCTCCATCGCCCGGACGCTCACCCGTGACGAGGACTACGAGGTCGACGAGGAGAAGAAGACCGTCGTCCCCCTGGAGGCGGGCATCGAGAAGGTGGAGAAGGCGGTCGGGGTCGACAACATCTACGACGCCGTGTCGGTCAACTACGTCCACCAGCTCACCAAGGCGCTGACCGCCAAGGACCTCTACAAGAAGGACAAGGACTACCTCGTCGCCGAGGGCGAGGTGAAGATCATCGACGAGTTCACGGGGCGCACGCTGGAGGGCCGGCGGTGGTCCGACGGTCTCCACCAGGCGGTCGAGGCGAAGGAGCGCGTGGCCATCAAGGAGGAGAACCACACCTGGGCCACGGTGACGCTCCAGAACTACTTCCGCATGTACGAGAAGTTGTCGGGCATGACCGGCACCGCCGAGACCGAGGCGGGCGAGTTCGCCTCCACCTACGGGCTGGCGGTGGTGCCCATCCCCACCAACAAGGAGATGATCCGCGACGACGAGCCCGACCTCGTCTTCAAGACTGAGGAGGCGAAGTTCAACGCCGTCGTCGAGGACATCGTCGAGCGCAACGAGCTCGGTCAACCCATGCTCATCGGCACCGCCTCGGTGGCCAAGTCCGAGCTCCTGTCGCGGCTGCTGGACAAGCGCGGCGTCCGGCACAACGTGCTGAACGCGAAGCAGCACTTCCGGGAGGCCGAGGTCGTGGCGCAGGCCGGACGCCGCGGCGGCGTGACGGTGGCCACCAACATGGCCGGCCGCGGCGTCGACATCATCCTGGGCGGCAACCCCGAGCTGCTGGCCCAGCACGAGCTGGCCGCCGAGGGCGTCGACCTCGACGCCGAGGAGGGGCAGGCCGAGCTGGAGCGGCGCCTGCCCGACATCGAGGCTCGCTGCCGGGCCGAGGGCGAGGAGGTGCGCAAGCTGGGCGGGCTCTACGTCCTGGGCAGCGAGCGTCACGAGAGCCGCCGCATCGACAACCAGCTGCGGGGCCGCTCGGGCCGCCAGGGCGACCCCGGCGAGAGCCGCTTCTACCTCAGCCTCGACGACGAGCTGCTGCGCCTCTTCGCCACCGGCGCCATGAGCTGGGTGATGGGCCGCACGCTGCCCGAGGACGTGCCGATCGAGTCCAAGACGGTGGCCAAGGCGATCGAGCGGGCGCAGAACACGGTCGAGGCGCGCAACGCGGAGATCCGCAAGGACGCCCTCAAGTACGACGAGGTGATGGACCAGCAGCGCAAGGTGATCTACGAGCGCCGCCTGCAGATCATCGACGGCGACGACCTCGAGGAGCACACCGAGGACCTTCTGGCCGGCGCGGCCGAGAAGCTGGTCGCCGAGAACTGCCCGACCGAGTTCGAAGAGGACTGGGACCTGAAGTCCCTCATCGACGGGCTGATGCAGTACTACCCGACGAAGTTCACCGTGGCCGACCTCGCGCAGGCGGCGACGACCGAGGACCTGGTCGAGTCCATCGTCGAGGAGGCGCTCGAGCACTACGAGCACCACTCGGAGTCCATGCCCGGTGGCGCCGACATGATGCGCCAGATAGAGCGCGACGTGTACCTCCAGATCATGGACGCCCGCTGGCGCGACCACCTGGCGGAGATGGACAACCTCAAGGACGGCATCCACCTGCGCTGGACCGTCCAGGCCGACCCCCTCAACGCCTGGCAGCAGGAGGGCTACTCCATGTTCGGCCAGCTGATGGAGGTCATCGACAACGACTACCTGCGCTACATCCTCCACGTGGAGGCCGTGGAGGCCCCTGCGGCGGAGCCTGACCTGGACCGGGCCGTCTACGCCGCCGCGGAGGACCCGGTCGCCGAGACCGGCGCCCTGGCGACGGCGCTCGCGGTCGAGCAGGGCGCCAACGTGGCGCCCCAGTCGGCCGCCCTGAGCCCCCCCGCCTCCGGCAACGGGCGGGCAGCCGGCGGGACGAAGGCGCAGATCAAGCGGCCGAACGCCCCCGACCCCAACGCGCTCGTGCCGATCGTGAAGGAGCAGCACGAGAAGGTCGGGCGCAACGACCCCTGCTGGTGCGGGAGCGGCAAGAAGTTCAAGTTCTGCCATGGCGCCGCCTGACGGGCCGTCGGCCGAGGCACCCCGCGACTTCTCAACCGAGCTCGAGGCGCTGGGGGAGCGGCTGGCCGAGGCCGAGCGCTACCTGGGGCGCGACAAGCTCGAGGTCCGCCGGGCGGAGCTCGAGGCCGCCGTGGCGCGGCCCGACCTGTGGGACGACCCCGACAACGCCCGCTCGGTCACGCGGGAGCTGGGACGCACCTCCGCCGACCTCGACCAGCTCGACGCCCTCCGCAGCGTGCTCGAGGACGCCCACGCGCTGCTCGAGCTGACCGAGGAGTCCGCCGCCGCCGGCGCGCGGGACGTCGCGCTCGACGCCGAACTGGTCGAGACGGTCGACAGCCTCGGCACCCGGCTCGGCGCGCTCGAGCTGCAGTCCCTCTTCTCGGGCGACTACGACGAGCTCGACGCCGTGTGCGAGGTCCACGCGGGTGCGGGCGGCACCGACGCCCAGGACTGGACGGAGATTCTGCTGCGGATGTACCAGCGCTGGGCCGAGCGCCGAGGCTTCACGGTCGAGGTGGACGAGGCCACCGAGGGCCAGGAGGCCGGGCTGCTCTCGGCCACCTTCATCGTGCACGGCCGTTTCGCCTACGGGTTGCTCGCCACCGAGCGCGGCGTGCACCGCCTGGTCCGCATGTCCCCGTTCGACTCGCAACACCGGCGCCAGACGAGCTTCGCGTCCATGGACGTCACGCCATTCCTCGAGGACGTGTCCTCGGAGGTGGAGATCGACGAGAAGGACCTGCGCGTCGACACCTACCGCTCCTCGGGTGCGGGCGGCCAGCACGTCAACAAGACGGATTCGGCCGTGCGCCTCACCCACCTGCCCACGGGCATCGTCGTGTCGTGCCAGAACGAGCGCAGCCAGCACCAGAACAAGGCGAAGGCGCTGCAGATCCTCGGGGCCAAGCTGGCCGACCGCGCCCGGCTGGAGCGCCGGGCAGAGCTGGACGCGCTGAGCGGCGATCGGGTGGACAACGCCTGGGGCAACCAGATCCGCTCCTATGTCATGGCGCCCTATCAGCTCGTCAAGGACCTGCGGACCAATCACGAGACGGGCAACGTCGAGGCGGTGCTCGACGGCGACCTGGACGCGTTCATGGAGGCCGAGCTGCGGCGCCAGCGCGAGGTGAGCGCGTAGCCGCTCGCACGGGCGAGGTGCAGGGAACCTGCCTCGCGGCGTAACCAGATTGGCCCTCCGGCGTCTAGAGAGCATGGGCTCCGGCGTCGCCGGACGGGCCGACACGCTCCGAGCCCGGCATCGAGAGAGAAAGGGGCTCCCCATGAGCAAAGACGCGCTCGCCGGCGTGTACGCGAACATGCTGAACGACGACGATTTCCGGGCCAAGGTCGCCGCCGAGCCCCAGGTCCTCGAGACCTGGGACCTCAGCACCGAGGAGAGGCAGCTGCTGGTCGAGGAGGCCAACCAGGACGTGTCGGGCTTCTCCATCGGGGATGGGAGCGTCATGGGCTACCTGGGCAGCGGGCCTCGGCTGTCGCCCGCCGTCGCCTCGGGACTCGGGTCGGCGCTCAACACCGCCGCCGGCCTGCCGACCGGTTCCCTGAGGGGTCCCGGCTTCGCCGCCGCCGCCGGATGCTGCCCGTGGGGCGGCGGGTTCGCGTCGCTGGGCGCCATGAGCGAATGAGCACGGGGTACTACCCCGATCGTCGGCTGCGGCCCGGTGGGCGCTGGTCCTCGTGCGACCTGGTGGAGGACGTGCTCGCGCTGACCGCCCTGGAGCGGGCCGTCGCCCATGTCGGCGCCGGTTGGGTGCCCAAGGTGGCCGAATTCGACGACAAGCTCGACCTGGCCCGCCGGTCGGAGGCCGCCCTGGCCCGGGCCGCCGAGCTGCGCCGGCACGCCCTCACCCTCTGCGAGCGCGACGAGGGGGCGCTGCGAGCCGACCCGGTCTGGCTGGAGCCGCTTCGCGGCCTGGACGCCGGCGGGGACCCGTTCCGGGTCGGCCAGGCCCTGGCCGGGCCGGTCCCCGCCATGCTCGGGGCCCGCTACCTGGCACTGCGGGACCGCCTCGACCCTCTCTACGACGCGCACCTCCTCTCGACGGTGACACGGGCGATTGAGGAGCTCGGCTCACCACGGTCGGCGGGACCGGCCTGGCCGGTGCCCGGCGGAGCGCCGTCGGTCGCACTCGACGAGGTGCTCTGGGAGCCGGTCGATCGCGTCCGTGTCCCGGCGCGGCCACGCGGCCGGCCGCAGCTCACTCCGGGGGCGCGTTCGCGCGCCCGCTCCACGTCGCGCCTCGAGGACGACGACCTCAAGGCCGAGCTCAACGCCAACGTGATGGCCGAGGTGTGTGCCATGGAGTTGATGGCCCGCAGCTCGTACGAACATCCTTCGCTGCCGTGGTCGTTCCATGTCGGGTGCGCCCGGCACGCGGCCGACGAGGCGCGTCACGCCGCGATGTTCCGGCGTCTGCTCGCCGACTACGGCTACGACGAGTCCCGTCTGCTGCAGTACGTGTCGAACTACGAGTACGCCTACGAGTTCCCCGAGTGCGAGGCCGGGAGCCGACGCGAACTGGTGTGGCGCCTACTCATGCTGTGCACCGTGCTCGAGGCGCTGGCCATCGACAAACTGCCGCTCGAGATCGCCGTGCGCGACACCATCGGCCAGCACGACTTCGCCCGGGCGCTCGACTACGCGTCGCTCGACGAGCTCTTCCATGTCGAGAACGGCCTGACCTGGACGCGCCGGCTGTGCGACGAGCTGGGCCTCGACCCGATGATCGAGCGGGAACGGGTGCACGGCCGGTTCTTCGGGTCCCAGCGCGACATGCGGGCCGCGTACCTGGCGGCGGACCCCGAGCGGGCCCGGTGGGAGATCGAGGTCTACGAGGAGGGGCCCGATCTCGACGGCATGGCCTTCCGGTCGCGGACGGAGAGGGAGTTGCGCAAGCGGGCGTCGTTCACCGAGGCGGAGTGCGAGCAGGTCGATCGGTGGGGGTACAACCCCCGCTCGACTCCGGAACGCGCGGCGGCGGGCCCGAGCACCGGGCGGGAGAGCGCGCCGGTGTGACCCGGGCGGTGCGCCGCCGCGCCGCCGACGCGAACCGTGTGCAGAGGCTGTGACCTGCGCCGGAGCCGCTGACCCGAAACCGTCATATGGAGAAAGTAGGATCGTCTGGGTGCCCCGGCGCGATCGCGGGCGACACCTCTCTCACTGATGATCCGATTCGAAAACGTCACCAAGACATACAAGGGCTCGACCGTCGCTCTGCGCGACATCACCGTGGAGATCGAGAAGGGCGAGTTCGTCTTCCTGGTCGGCGCGTCCGGCTCGGGCAAGACGACGTTCATCCGCCTGCTGCTCCGCGAGGAGCTCCCCGACACCGGCCAGATCCTCGAGGCGGGCCGTAACATCGTGGAGCTGCCCAAGTGGCGGGTGCCCTACCTGCGCCGCAACATCGGCTGTGTCTTCCAGGACTTCCGCCTCCTGCCCAACAAGTCCGTGTTCGAGAACGTGGCCTTCGCCCTCGAGGTGATCGGCCGTCCCCGCCACGTGGTGGCCAACCAGGTGCCCCAGGTCCTCGACCTGGTCGGCCTGGCCAACAAGCGCGACAACCTGCCGGGCGAGCTCTCCGGCGGTGAGCAGCAGCGCGTCGCCGTCGCTCGCGCTTTCGTGAACCGACCGCTCATCCTCCTGGCCGACGAGCCCACGGGCAACCTCGACCCGCAGACGGGGCAAGGGGTCATGCAGCTGCTCGACCGCATCAACCGCACCGGCACCACGGTGGTGGTGGCCACGCACGACGAGGTGCTGGTCGACAAGATGCGCCGCCGCGTCATCGAGCTCAGCAACGGCGCGATGGTGCGCGACCAGGCCCGCGGCGTCTACGGCTTCGACGGCTCCGCGCCGCAGTCGGTCGAGGTGGCCGCGGGCGGGTTGGGCTGACATGGCGGTCTCCGTCGACTACGTCGTCCGCGAGACGGCGTCGAACCTGTGGCGCAACCGCTTGATGACGATCGCCGCCATCCTCACCGTTGCCGTCTCTCTGTCGTTGGTGGGCGCCGCGCTGCTGCTGCGCCAGGGGTCGGCCAACGCCACCGGGACCCTCGAGCGCGGCACCAAGGTCACGGTCTGGATGGAGCCCAACGCCAGCTCCCAGCAGATCGCCGCCGTCGGCACGCAGCTGGCCCAGCTGAACTACGTGCTCCAGCCCTGCGAGTACTGGAACAAGGCCCGCAACTTCTCCGAGGCCCGCCAGTTGCTGCCGACCGACGTCTTCCAGGCCACGACCCAGTCCGAGATGCCGACCTCCTACTGGTGCACGCCCATCGCCCTCTCGGACGCCTCCCAGGTGGTGCGCACGTTCAACGGCGCGGCGGGCGTCCTGTCGGTGACGGAGCCCTCGCAGGCCATCCACAACGAGGAGACGGTGATCAACGTCGTCAAATGGGTGTTCCTCGCCCTGGCCATCGTCCTGATCGTGTCGGCCGCCGTCCTCATCCTCAACACCATCCGCATGGCGATCTTCGCCCGACGGCGTGAGGTGTCCGTGATGAAGCTGGTGGGGGCCACCAACTGGTTCATCCGGGTCCCCTTCATGTCCGAAGGGATGCTGCAGGGCTTCATCGGCTCGCTGCTAGCCGCGGGCGCGGTCTACATCCTCTACGTCCTCATCAACCACTGGGGCGACGGGCGGACGACGAGCAACATCTTCACGGCGATCCACATGACCAGCGGCGAGATGATCTTGACCAACGTCGTGGTGGTGCTCACCGGGATGGCGATCGGCTCCATCGGGTCGGCCATCGCCATCCGGCGTTTCCTCGACGTCTAGCGACGAGCTTCGCGATCCTCACCCGCCGGCGTCGGCCGGTGCGCAGCCGTAGAAGCGCATCGTGCGCCCGGCAATGCGGGTGTCGGGCCCCCGGTAGGGCAGGGGACGACAGTGCGCGATGGCCCAGAGCATGTCGGGGTTGCGGGTGCGCGGCGCCACGGCGGCCAGCACCAGTGACACCCGTCCCGCGCGCACGTCGCCGACGAACTGCGCCAGCGTCGGGCTGGGCACCCGGCCGCTGAACCCGCCGACGGGGAGGAATTCACGCCCGGTGTCGAGGATGGGGACGCTCGACCCCGCCGACGTCTCGTTGGTGATGACGCTGACGGACGGAGCGACCCGCGCCGCGGCGCGGTCGAGGCCCGCGGCCACCGCGGCCGACCGGGCGTTGGCGGCGGCATTGTGCGCGGTCAGTGCGGCCGGTTGGTACGGCGAGTCGAAGGGCCCCAGCCCGGCCGCCACGACGGTCCCCGACGCCCACGCGGAGCCCAGGAAGAGCGCGGAGGCCGACAGGGCCACTCCGGCACCCGTCGCCCACGCCGGGCGCGCCGGGAGGAGGGACCACGCGGTGACCGCGACCGCCGTCAGCGCGAGCGCCAGCGTGCTGGCCTCCACCCACGGCCGTACCCCGGCTCCCGCCGGGAGCAGATAGAGGACGTAGGCCGTGCCGGCGGCCACGGTGCCCAACACCACGGCACGGGTGGCGCGGCGCGCGCGTAGCCGCCAGGCCAGGGCCAGTCCCATGCCGCACAGCGCGGCGATCGGCGGGGCGAGCGCCGCCAGGTAGTACGAGTTGATGAAGTTCGAGGATGCGAAGAAGCACCAGGTGAAGAACAGCCATGCTGCCCAGAGGACCGCGGCTGCGCGCAACGGGTCGGTGCGAGGCTCGCGCCGGCGAGCGGCGAGGATGCCCCCGAGCGCGACCGCCGCCGGCAGGAGCATCCAGTCGCCGTCCCTCCCGAAGACGCCGTTGAGGAAGCGGCCGGGCCCCTGCGGGACGGCCACCGTCGCCTCCTGCGTGCTCGTGCCCGCCTCGACCGGGGCGGGTGCCGCGCTGCACCCGGGCTGATCGAGCGTGTCGCCCGTGACCCGGTCGGTGCCGTTGTAGAGGAAGACCTGGCTGAAGACGGAGTTGTCGCAGCTGCCGTCCACGTAGGGCCGATCGTGGGCAGGGACGGCGGTCACGACCAGCATCCAGGACAGCGACACCACGAGCGTCACCATCGCGGCGAGAGCGGCGTGCCCGATACGCCGGGCGAGAACCGGCGTCGGTGCCGCCAGGACGTACGCCAGGAAGAAGGCCGGCAGCACGAGCCAGGCCTGGAGCATCTTGGCCTGAAAGGCCAGACCGACCCACACCCCGGCGACCAGCAGATGCGCCGGGCGGCCCGTCGTGAACGCTGCCGTCGTGGCGTCGGCCGCCAGCACGAGGAGGAGGATCAACAGCGAGTCCGAGATGTTGCCCCGGTTGAGCAGGATGGTCACGGGTGTGGCCGCCAGGACGGCCGCCGCGGCGAGCCCGGCGCCTGCGCCGGCGACGCGACGCACGGCGCGGTACAGCACGAGCACGGTCAGGGTGCCCTCGACTGCTTGGGGGAGCACCACGGACCACGTGTGGAAGCCGAACACGCGGACCGACAACGCCTGTACCCAGAACGCGCCGGGCAGCTTGTCGACCGTCACCGTCCCCCAGGGGTCGAAGGCCCCGAAGAAGAAGTTGTGCCAGCTCTGCGACATGCTCCGTACCGCCGCGCCGTAGAACGTCTCGAGCGTCGCGTCGTTGATGCCCCACGCGTAGGAGAGGGCGGCGAGCGCGGCGACGACGAGGAGCAGCGGGCGGGCCCACACCGGCTGTCCGGGAGGGGAGCGCCAGACGCGCCAGCGGCTCGGCCGGGCCGGCGCCGGGGCGTCGGGGTCAGGCGGGGCGTCACCGGCCGCCGCAGGTGCCTGGAGCGTCAGCCCACCGACTGCATCCCCCATACACAGGGCAACCTACCCGGTGATCGGGCGGTTCAGGGTGCCATCCGGTTGCCGTGCCGGAGCATCCGGGCGTGCAGGACCAGCCCGGGACCCGAACGGAAGCCCGCCGTCCTCTGCGTGACGTCCACGAAGCCGCAGCGCTCGAGTCGCGGCAGGAGCGCCGCTGTCCATTCACTGAGGGGTGCGCGCTTCTCAATGGCCCACGTGTGCGTCACGGTCACCAGTGGGGCGCCCGGAGCCAGTACGCGCGCGACCTCGCACAGCGCGTCGTCCAGCGGCTCCCACAGTTGCATGCAGTTGACGGCGACCACGCCGCTGAAGGCGCGGTCGGGCCATGGGATCGCCTCCGCGCCCGCACGAGCGAGCACGACTCGGCCGGCGTCGATGGCGGCCAGGTTGCGCCGCCGCGCCTGCGCCACCATGGTCGGCGAGGGGTCGACGCCGGCGACGACGCAGCCGGGCAGGCGGGCGACGAGCTCCGCGACCCCGACGCCGGGCCCGAAGCCCACGGCGAGCACGGCGTCGTCGGGCCCGGGAGCCAGCTCGTCGACCGCCGCCCGTTCCATGTCACGGTTGAGACGGGCCATCACGGCGCCGGCCAGCCGGCCGGCCGCGCCCGCAAAGGTCGTCGAAGGGCTGTCCATGCCGCCACCCAAACACTTGAAGTACCCTTCAAGTCAATGGTGGAGCTGCTGGACATCGGCGAGGTCGCCGCCCGTTCCGGTATGGCCGCCTCCACGCTGCGTTTCTACGAGGCCCAGCACATCATCGAGAGCCAGGAGCGCAAGGGCCTGCGCCGCCAGTTCCGTCCCGAGGTGCTCACCACGTTGGCCGTCGTCGCCATGTGCCGGAGGGCCGGGTTCACCCTGGAGGAGATCAAGGTGCTGCTGGCCACCGGTGGGCGCCCCACGTGGAAGACCTTCGCGGCGCGCAAGCGTGACGAGCTGCGGGCGGCGTCGGCGCATCTGGCCACCATGGCGGAGCAACTCGATCACGCGCTGCGTTGCCCGAGCCCCAACGTGTTCGACTGCGAGCACTTCCGCGCCCTGCTCGACGAAGCCCTCCCGATCGGGGAAGGGGCGCCGGGCGCCCCGGCAGGAGCGGCGAGTGGCCGCTAGCGCATCCGGCCCCAACGGCTCGAGACCCGATCGTTCGCAATCGAGGTTCCGCTGCAACCTCCCCCGCAAGCTCTCACTCCTCTTCCTCGCCCTCGCCGTGGCGGCGCTGGTGGTCGGTGGGGGGTTCGCGGAGATCAGCTCCAACGGCGCGCCGACCTCCCTCGAGACGGCGATCGTGCGCTACATCATTTTGGGAGCTCTCATGCTCGGTGCGGTGGCGTACGTCGTCGGCGGCCGCATGCGAGCGGACCGGCAGCGCTAGGCCCCGCCGGGATTCCCGCGTCGCGGCGCGGGTGGGCCAGAATGTCGCCGTGGGTCGAGCGGGTGACAAGCCGAGGAAACCGAGGCGGCGCCTGGCCAAGGTACCCAAGTACGAGGAGCCCAACTCCATTCCCGCCGCCGGCCTGACGGGCAGCAGCGGCGGGTCGTTCGGGTCGCGCTACGGCCACTCCGCCGATCACCACCACCAGAAGCCGCCGAACCGCTTCGGCGCGTTCGTCCTGCGCTGCCTCGGCATGAAGCCCAGGGCCTGACCCCGACGGCCGGGCCCTCTGCGAGGCCGCCGGCAAGGTTCACGGCAAGCGGTGGTCCCCACGCTGGCTCACGCCCGCCGACGGTGGGCGCGACGAAAGCGAGGAGACACATGGCCAACACCACCACGATCACGGGGAACCTGACCCGCGAGCCGGAGATCCGCTACACGCGGGAGGGGCAGGCGACGGCCCAGCTCGGCGTCGCGGTCAACCGCCGCTGGCAGGACCGGACGACCCAGGAATGGCAGGAATCGACGTCATTCTTCGACGTCATCTGCTGGCGCGACCTGGCCGAGAACGTGGCCCTCAGCCTGACAAAGGGCATGCGGGTGGTCGTCACGGGGAGGCTGGAGCAGCGCACGTGGGAGACCGAGGAGGGCGAGCACCGTTCCAAGGTCGAGATCACGGCGGACGAGGTCGGCCCGAGCCTCCGCTTCGCCACCGCCGACGTGCAGCGCGTGGAGCGCCGCGGCGCGGCGACGCAGGCCGACGCGGGGGAAGGGGCGCCCGACGCCATGAAGGTCGAGGCGTGAGTGTCGCCGTGGCTGATCGTCATGACGGGGTGGCCGGCGTCGGCCAGCACGGTGGCGGGTCTGTTGTCGGGTGCGGCGGTGCACCCGGGCACCGGGGCGATCGCGGCGGCGACGGCGACGTCGGCCGTCGGGATCGCGGTGCTGATCCTCCGGCGCGCCCGGTCGCGGCCAGGGGGCCGATCGACTTCTTGAGGGACGAGGTCGTCGAGATCTGCGGCGCGCTCGCCCTCGGCGCTTCGCTGCTGCGCCGGCTCGGGCTTCTCTCCGAGGCGGCCCGCCTCGAGGCGTTGTTCCTTGCGGTCGAGGAGCGGCTGACGGAACCTCAGTCCCCGGCCGGGCTCTTCCCGGTGTCCCGATCGTAGGTGAGGGAGAGCGAATTGACGCAGTAGCGCAGTCCGGTGTCGGTGGGGCCGTCGCGGAACACGTGGCCCAGGTGCCCGCCGCAGCGGGCGCACAGGATCTCGGTCCGCGCCATGCCGAAGGCGCGGTCGGACCGTTCCAGAACGGTGCCCTCCGACCGGGCCCGGTCGAAGCTCGGCCATCCCGTCCCCGACTCGAATTTCGGCATCCGTGCCGAACAGCTCTGCGCCGCACCCGGCACAGCGGAACACCCCTGCGCCGTCCACGTGGAGCAGCTCGCCGGACCAGGCGGGCTCGGTGCCGGCCCGCCGGAGCACCGCGTAGCGGTCGGGGGGGAGCTCGTCCCGCCACTCCTGGTCCGTCTTGGTGACCTCGTACCGGGTGTCGTCACTGCGGGACTTGCGCGTGAACATCGTCATCCTCTCTTCGGGAGCTCGAACCGGCCCGGCGCCGGAGGCATGCCGACGCCGGGCCTCTAGGCGGCGAGGCGGCTTGCCGCCCGGCCCATGAGGAAGAGGAAGTTGTCGGCATAGAACTGTCGGCGCACGTCCTCACCCGCGTCACCGAGCGACGCCTCGAAGCGCTCCAGGGGCTTGCGGCCACCCTCGACGTGCGGGTAGTCGGAGGAGAACATCACGAGGTCGGGCCCCGCCTCGGACACGATCCAACCGACGTCCTCGGTCGGGTAGGGGGTGAAGCGGACCTGCCGGTGCACGTAGTCGCTCGGCCGGAGCGACAGTGCCTGCAGCCGCTCCTCGTGGCGGCGGAAGGCCTCGAAGGCGGATTCCATCTGGCGCAGCCACGACGGCACCCAGATGGCGCCTTGCTCGATCACGCCGATGCGCAGGTCGCCGAAGCGCTCGAGCACGCCGTCGAAGATCAGCGTGGCCAGCGTCTGGGCCGGCGGGACGGGTATCCCCATGTAGTCGACGGAGCGGAAGTTCTCCTCGCCGCCGTGGAAGTCGGGCGGGACCGGCTTGCCGTTGACGAAGTAGTTGGGGTCGACGAGGGTGCCCGTGCCGCCCACGTGGAAGACCACCGGGACGCGGGCGTCCTCGGCCTGGGCCCAGACGCCGAAGAGGTCGCTATGGCTCGGGGAGAAGCGCGGCGGGCACCCCGACGCCACCAGCAGCGCCGCCGCGCCCTGGTCGAGCGCGTCACGGGCGGCCGCCACCGCCCGTTCGGGGTCGACCAGGGGGACGTAGAGCGAGGGCAGCAGCCGCGGGTCGGCCGAGCAGAACTCGAGCATGCCCCGGTTGTGGGCCCGCGCCGCGGCATAAGCGAGGTCGGGGTCGCGGTGCTCCATGTCGTGCAGGCGCCCGTTGTGGAACGTGTTGAAGACGAGCTGGCTCGAGAAGCCGAGCAGGTCGAGGGCGCGGGGCCGGTCCGCGGCGATGAAGGACCCGGTGGCGGCGAAGTTCTTCCGCGCCATGATCTCCGCCTGCTCGTCGGCCCGGTACTCCGCCGACGCGTGCCGTGCGCGCAGCTTTTCGAAGGCGTCCAGGAGGTCGCGCTGCTGCTCGGCGGGGTCGCCGGTCTGGCGCAGCTCGTTGCCGCCCGGGTAGCTCAGCACCGGGAGGCGGTCCCGGTAGGCGGCCTCGGCGTGGTCGCGCAGCCACGTCGGCGTCTCCATGATGTGGGCGTCCGCATCGTGGACGACCCTCCCCTGGGCGTAGGGCACGGCCACCCCCTTTCGCTGCGCTCGTGCGGTGGTGCACCCGCGAGTATTCCAGGAGCGGGCGCCGGGCCACCCACGCCGCCGCGGGCGGCGCCCCCCGGGATCTGACGCCCCGTCAGATCTCCTCCGGTGCCTTGGCTACGCTCCCGGGCGATGGATCTGCGAGACCGGCCCGAGGACGTGGGGTTCCGGCACGAGGTCCGCCGATTCCTCGAGGAGCACCTGGTGGGGGAGTTCGCCGAGCTCGGAGGGCGCGGCGGCTCGGGCGACGAGACGTTCGGCTTCGAGGTGCGCCGCCGCTGGGAGCGCGTGCTGGCCGAGGGAGGTTGGACCTGCCTCGGCTGGCCGGTGGCGTACGGCGGCCGGGGCGCCTCCATGACCGAGCAGGTCATCTTCAACGAGGAGTACGCCCGGGCCGGGGCGCCCGGCCGGGTCAACGTCATGGGCGAGGGGCTGCTCGGGCCCACCGTGATCCACTACGGCACGCCCGAGCAGAAGGCCCGGTTCCTCCCGCCGATCAGGGAGGGCGCCGAGCTGTGGTGCCAGGGCTATTCGGAACCGGACGCGGGCAGCGATCTGGCGAACGTCTCGACGCGGGCGGAGCGCGACGGCGACGAGTGGGTGGTGACGGGCCAAAAGGTCTGGACGTCGCTCGCCCACCAGGCCGACTGGTGCTTCGTCGTCTGCCGTACCGACCCGGGGTCCGCCCGGCACAAGGGTCTGTCCTATCTCGTGGTTCCCATGGACCAACCAGGTGTCGTGGTGCGTCCGATCACCCAGCTCACCCGGACGAGCGAGTTCAACGAGGTGTTCTTCGACGGCGCCCGCACCCACGCCGACAACGTGGTGGGTGCGGTGGGCGACGGCTGGCGCGTGGCGCTCGCCACCCTCGCCTTCGAGCGTGGTGTCGCATTGCTCGGGCACCAGTTGGGTTTCCGGCGCGAGCTGGACCGCATCGTGGCGCTGGCGGGGGAGAACGGTCGGTCGCGCGACCCGGTCGTGCGGCAGGACCTGGCCCAGGCCCACATCGAGCTGACGATCATGCGCTACAGCATCCTGCGCAGCCTGTCGGGTGTCGAAGGGCCGGTGGCCCCTCCCGAAGCCTCGATCGCCAAGCTGTACTGGGGGAGTTGGCACCGGCGCCTGGGCGAGCTGGCGATGGGCATCCTCGGCCCGGCGGCGACCGTGCTCGACGGGGACCCGCTGCCCGAGAACGGCGGCTACGGGCTGGGCGAGCTGCAGCGCTCCTTCCTCTTCGCCCGCGCCGAGACGATTTACGGTGGGTCGAACCAGATCCAGCGCAACATCATCGGCGAGCGGGTGCTCGGCCTCCCGCCGGAACCGAAAGGGGTGGCGTGAGCACCAGCCTCGACGCGTCCTTCGACCCTCCTCCACCACCACCACCGCCGGACGGCCACGGTCTCCTGGAGGGCAAGGTGGTCGTCGTCACGGCGGCAGCCGGGACGGGCATCGGCTCCGCCACGGCCCGGCGCTGCCTGGAGGAGGGTGCCGCGGTCGTGCTCTCGGACGCCCACCGGCGCCGCCTCGGGGAGACGGCCGAGCAGCTGGCGTCAGAGGCCGGTGGCACGGACCGGGTGCACGCGCTGGCCTGTGACGTGCGTGACGAGGTGCAGGTCGGCGCGCTCTACGACGGCGCGGTGGCGCGCTTCGGGCGCATCGACGTCGCCGTGCACAATGCCGGGCTGGGTGGCACGGTGCCCCTGGTGGAGATGAGCGACGAGCAGTGGTCGACCGTGCTGGACATCACGCTCACGGGCACGTTCCGCTGCACGCGGGCCGCCCTGCGGCGTCTGCTGCCGCAACGGAGCGGTGTCATCGTGAACAACGCCTCGGTGCTCGGCTGGCGGGCCCAGCCGGGCCAGGCGCACTACGCGGCCGCCAAAGCCGGGGTGATGGCCCTGACGCGGTGCGCGGCCGCCGAGGCGGCGCCGTCGGGAGTGCGGGTCAACGCGGTGTCGCCCAGCCTGGCCGAGCACCCGTTCCTGAACCGCGCCATCCCCGACGAGGACCTCGCCGTACTGCGCCGGCGCGAGCTCTTCGGGCGCGGGGCCGAGACCTGGGAGGTGGCGAACGTCATCGTGTTCCTGGCCAGCGACTACTCCTCCTACCTGTCGGGCGAGGTCATCGCCGTCAGCAGCCAGCACCCGTGAGCGGCGGCATCGGCGGCGCGCCGCCCGAGCAGGAGGACCCACGGGCCGATCTGACCTGGGGCACGGTGCCGCGGCTGGTGGACGACGCGGCGCAGCGTCATGGTGCGACCGAGGCGCTGGTCGAGGGCGGCCTGCGCCTGACCTATGCCCAGCTGGCACCCGAGGTGGACCGCTACGCGCGCGGCTTCGTGGCCGCGGGCGTCGGCGCCGGGGAACGGGTGGCCATCTGGGCCCCCAATTGCGCCGAGTGGATGCTCGCTGCGCTCGGCGCGCTGCGCGCGGGTGCCGTGCTGGTGCCGCTCAACACCCGGTTCAAGGGCGCTGAGGCCGCCTACATCGTGCGCAACGCCGGCGCCACCACGCTGCTGACGGTCCGGGGCTTTCTGGGCGTGGACTATCCCGCCCTGCTGGCGGGGGAGGACACGGGTGTGCTCGGTCGCATCGTCGTCCTGCGCGACGAGGGCGACACCGACGCGTCGGCGAGCCCGGCCGGGGTGCCGCTCGTCGGCCTCCGGGCCTTCCTGGCGTCGGGCGACGGGGTCAGCCCGTCCGACACCGCCGGCCGCGCCGCGGCGGTCGGGCCGGACGACGTGTCGGACCTCATCTTCACCTCGGGCACCACCGGTCATCCCAAGGGGGCGGCAGCGACACACGCCCAGTCCCTACGCACGTTCGGCACGTGGTCCTCCATCGTCGGGCTGGACCGCGGCGACCGCTATCTCGTGGTGAACCCCTTCTTCCACACCTTCGGCTACAAGGCGGGGATCCTCGCCTGTCTCATGGCCGGCGCCACCGTGGTGCCCGAGCCGGTGTTCGACGCCACGGCGGTCCTGGCGCGCATCGCCGCGGAGCGCATCAGCGTGCTCCCCGGCCCGCCCACCCTGTACCAGACGCTGTTGGCCGACCCCCGGCGGTCCGAGCACGACCTCTCCTCGCTCCGGCTCGGGGTGACGGGAGCGGCGGCGGTTCCCGTCGAGCTCGTCCAGGCGATGCGCGACGAGCTCGGCTTCGAGACCGTGCTCACCGCCTACGGCCTCACCGAGTCGTGTGGCACCGTCACCATGTGCCGCCGCAGCGACCCCCCCGATGTGGTGTCGGCGACCTCGGGGCGCGCCATCCCGGGCCTCGAGGTGCGGGTGGTGGCCGACGGGAACGAGGTCCCGGTGGGCGAGCCGGGGGAGATCGTCGTGCGGGGCTACACCGTGATGTCCGGCTACTGGGACGACGAGGAGGCGACGGCCGAGGCGATCGACACCGAAGGCTGGCTGCACACCGGCGACGTCGGCGTCATGGACGCCGCGGGCAACGTGACCATCACCGACCGGGTCAAGGACATGTACGTAGTGGGGGGCTTCAACGCGTACCCGGCCGAGATCGAGGCCATCCTGCGCGGTCACGAGGGGGTGGCCCAGGTCGCCGTGGTGGGCATCCCCGACGAGCGGATGGGGGAGGTGGGCTGCGCCTACGTCGTCCCGACCGCCGGCCCGGCGGGCCCCCCGGACCCCGACGAATTGGGCCGTGCCATCCTCAGTTGGTCACGCGGGGCCATGGCCAACTACAAAGTGCCCCGCAGCGTTGTGCTGGTCGACACGCTGCCGGTCAACGCCAGCGGGAAGGTGCTCAAGCGCGAACTGCGCCGGCGCCACGCGGCCGGGGCGGATCAGGTCGTCACCAACGAGAGGAGCGAGTAAGTGCGAGGCATCGTCTACACCGGTGAAGGGGTCGAGGTCACCGACGCGCTCGAGGTACGGGGCCCCGGTCCCAACGAGGTGCAGGTCAAGATGGTGGCGGCCGGCGTGTGCCACTCCGACCTGTCCGTCATCGACGGGACGATCCCGTTCCCCGCGCCCGCCGTGCTGGGTCACGAGGGAGCGGGCGTCGTCGAGGCGGTGGGAGACGCCGTGCGCTCGGTCAAGCCGGGCGACCACGTGGTGATCGCCACCCTGGCCAGCTGCGGCGCCTGCCGGGCTTGCAGCACCGGCCACCCGACGTGGTGCAAGAGCTCGCTCGGCAACATCGCGACGCCGTTCACCTTCAAGGGGGAGCCGGCCTCCAACTTCGCCGCCGCCTCGGTCTTCTCCGAGATGACGATCGTCAGCGAGGTGCAGGCGGTCCGTATCCCGCAGGAGATCCCCCTGTCGTCGGCCTGCCTCATCGGGTGCGGCGTGCTCACCGGTGTCGGTACGGTGCTCAACCGGGCCAAGGTCCGGCCCGGCGACACTGCGGCCGTCTTCGGTGTCGGTGGGGTCGGCCTGAACGTGATCCAGGGCCTGCGCATCGCGGGCGCCACCAGAATCGTGGCGGTCGACACGGTGGCCGCCAAGGAGGACCTCGGTCGGCAGTTCGGGGCGACCCACTTCGTCGACGCCACCGCGGGCGACGCCGCCGCGGCGGTGCGCCAGCTGGTGCCCGCCAACCGGGAGTCCGCCGCCGGCGCGCTCTTCCCGCTGGGGGGAGTCACCTGGGCCTTCGACTGCGTGGGGCATCCCGCCGTCCTGCGCAGCGCGCTGGATTGCCTGGACTGGGGCGGCAATGCCGTGGCCATCGGGATACCGCCCCGTGGCACCGAGGTCCCGGTCGACGTCAACGCGCTCGCCTACGTCGACCGGGGGCTGCTCGGTTGCCGTTACGGATCGGCGCGCCCCCACCACGACATCCCGCTGATGGTCGACCTGTACCAGGCCGGCCTCTTGATGCTCGACGAGCTGGTGTCGCTGACCCGCCCCCTCGACCGCTTCGGCGAGGTGGTCGACGAGATGCATGCCGGGCGGGTGGCGCGCGGCGTGCTCACGTTCGACTAGAAACGCCGCATGCCAACATTGCGCTCGGTCGGCGCGCGGTCGTGAAAGGCGTGATCCTTGCTGGAGGCACCGGCTCGCGTCTCTATCCACTGACCCGCATCACGAACAAGCACCTGCTCCCCATTTACGATCGTCCGATGATCGCCTGGGCGATCGAGGCGGTGGTGTCGAGCGGCATCGACGAGATCATGCTCGTGACCGGCGGGACCCACGCCGGTGAGTTCCTGCGCCTGCTGGGCAACGGGCACGAGTACGGCATCGACCAGCTTTCCTACGCCTACCAGGAGAAGGCGGGCGGGATCGCCGAGGCGCTCGGCCTCGCCGCGCACTTCGCTGAGGGCGGGCCGGTGCTCGTCATGCTGGCCGACAACATCGTCGAGCGTTCCATCCGGCCGATGGTCGACGCGTTCCGGGCGGACCCGACCGGCGCGCGGATCCTCCTGTCCAAGGTGGACGAGCCCGCGCACCTGCGCCACCTCGGTGTGCCGGTCTTCGGGGACGACGGGCGGGTTGCGCACATTGAGGAGAAACCCGAGCAGCCGGCGTCGGAGTACTGCGTCACCGGGATCTACTGCTACGAGGCCGGCGTGTTCGACATCATCGGTCACTTGGTCCCCTCCGGCCGCGGCGAGCTGGAGATCACCGACGTGAACAACCACTACGTCGGCCGGGGCCTGATGGCGCACGACGTCCAGGAGGGATTCTGGGGGGACGCCGGCGAATCGATCGAGGCGTACTACGCAGTCAACGACTTCGTGCGGCAGCACGGCGCCAACTTGGCCTAGCGCCCCGCGCGTCGGTCAGTGATCGGCCTCGGCGGCCGGGACCTCGAGCTTGACCTGGCGCACGCTCTCGGCGATGCCGGCACCGTCGAGCCCGAGGCCGGCCAGGATGTCATCAGCCTTGCCCTGCGCCAGGAATTGGCGCGGGATGCCGAGCACGCGGGTCAACGGGCGTGGGAGGCCGGCGAACTCGAGCTCGGCCGCCATGGCGTCGACCAGGAAGGCGCCGGCGCCGCCGTGGCGCACGCCGTCCTCCACGGTGACCACGAGTTGGTGCCTGCCGGCGTCGGCGAGCAGGGCGACGTCGGGCGGTGACACGACGCGCGCGTCCCAGACCGTGACGTCGATCCCCTCGGCGGCCAGCTCGTCGGCGGCGTCGAGGCACGCCCCGACCGACTTGCCCACGCCGATGAGGCAGACAGACCCGTCGCCGCCGCGCAACCGGTTGGCCTGCAGCACGGTGCCGGCGTTCTCGACGTCGATGTGCCGGGGTGCGCTCTTGGGGAAGCGGATGGTGGAGGGCCCCGGGAGCTCGAGCGCGGCGCGCAGCATCGGCTCCACCTCTTCGGCGGCCGAGGGCGCGAACACCGTCATGCCCGGGATGGACAGCGCAAGCGCGAGATCGAGGACGCCGTGGTGGCTCGGACCGTCGTCGCCGGTGATGCCGGCCCGGTCCAGGACGAAGACGACGGGGCAGCCGTGCAGGCCGACGTCGAGGTTGGCCTGGTCGAAGGCTCGGCTCCAGAACGTCGAGTAGACGGCGACGACGGGACGCAGGCCTGCCATGGCCATGCCCGCGGCCGCGGTCGCTTCGTGCTGCTCGGCGATGCCGACGTCGAAGAACCGGTCGGGAAATCGGGCCTGAAAGGCCAGCAGCCCCGTGGGCCCGGGCATGGCGGCCGTGAGCGCCACGATGCGCGGGTCCTCGTCCGCCACCGCGAGCAGTGCCCGCGAGAAGGCATCGGTGTAGGTGGCCGCCCGCTCGGGTGATTCGTCGCCGTCGGCGGGTGGCGGCGCCGCGTCCGGTGAAGTGACGCCGCCGCTGTCGGAGCCGGCGGAGCCGCCCACGGCGACACCCGCCGAGCTCCCCACCGCGTTCTCCAGCACGATCGGCCTGGTCGCCTTGACGTCGTGCAGGCGCTGGATGTCGTCCTCCTCGGCCGGCGCGTAGCCACGACCCTTCTGCGTGAGCACGTGCACGACGATGGGCCCGTCCCACTCCGCCGCGTGGGTGAAGGCCTGCTCCATGTGCTCGATGTCGTGGCCGTCGATGGGCCCGGCGTAACGAACGCCCAACGCCTCGAAGAAGGTGTGCGGCGCCACCATCTCGCGCAACGCGCTGGTGAGGGAATGGACGCCGGTGTAGGCCAGCTCGCCGACGGCGGGGAGCTCACGCAGGCGCAGGCGCAGGCGCTCCCGCGCGGCGGTATAGGTCGGGTTGAGCCGCAGCGTCGTCAGGCTCTGGGAGAGCTGTGACACCGTGGGCGCGTAGGAGCGGCCGTTGTCGTTGAGCACGATCACGACCCGGCGGCCAGAGTGGCCCAGGTTGTTGAGCGCCTCGTAGGCCATCCCGCCGGTCAAGGCTCCGTCCCCGACGATGGCCACGACCCGGCGTTCGCCGTCGATGCCGCGCAGCGAGAACCCGCTGGCGATGCCGTGTGCATAGGAGAGAGCGGTCGAGGCATGGCTGTTCTCGATCCAGTCGTGCTCCGACTCGGCCCGGTTCGGGTAGCCCGACATGCCACCGGCCTGCTTGAGCGTCTTGAAGCCGAAGCGCCGCCCGGTCAGCAGCTTGTGCACGTAGGCCTGGTGGCCGGTGTCCCACAGGAGCACGTCGCGCGGGGAGTCGAACACTCTGTGCAGGGCCAGGGTGAGCTCGACGGCGCCCAGGTTCGACCCGAGGTGGCCGCCGGTGGTGGTCACCGTGTCGACGATGAACGTCCTGATCTCCTCGCACAATTCCGCGAGTTGTTCGTGGTCCAGGCCCTTGACGTCGGCGGGCGTCTCGATGCTGTGCAGGATCATGGCGGTGGCCCCAGGCTACCCGCTGCGATCCGGCGCGGCCTTGCGCTCGGAGCCGAGGAGGGTGCAGCCGGCGACGCCGAAGGAGGACAGCGCCAGGACCTGCAGCCCGCGGGCGGGCCCGAACGTCTGGGAGACCCAACCGACGATCGGCGCTCCCGCGACCCAGCCCACGTAGCCCGCCGCGGTGAAGGTGCCGACGGCGCTGACGACCTGGCTGGCCAGCCGGCTGACCGAGCTCATCACCAGCGGCCAGAAGAGGGAGGCGCCGCCCGCGCCCAGGGCGAGACCCAGCGCGGCGAGGCCCGCCGCCGGCGAGACCGACTCGAGGAGGATGCCGCCGCCGGCGACGCAGCCGCCCACGATCAGCGCGCTCCGGGTCGAGAGCCGCCCGAGGAGCGGGCTGCCCGCGCCGCGGGTCGTCGCGGCCACGAGCTGGCCCACCACGTAGGCCCCGGCGCCGAGCAGCACGCCGGTGGCGAGATGGTTCCGCAGGTAGAGCACGCCCCAGGTGTCGACGCCGCCCTCGGTGATCTCGGCCAGCGCGAAGACGGCCAGCAGGACGAGGAGCCCGTCCCGGCGCAGGCGCCGCAGCGGGTGCGCCGGGGGCTGCGCCCCCGGCGCGTGCCCAGGTCCGGGAGCCAGGGCCGTGCCCGGGTCGGTGACGAGGGCCCAGATCCCCACCGCGAGCGCCACCAGCGCGATCGCGGGCCAGACCCAGCGCCACGACACCCCGGCGTGGATCACGAGGGCGGCCGCGGCGGCGCCGGTCAGCGCGCCCGTGTTGAACAGTGCGTGGAGGCGGACGAGGGCCGACGGGCTCGTGACCAGGCGGTGCGACGCCTCGGCGTTCATGGCCGTGTCGATGGAGCCACCCGCGACCTCGACCAGCACCAGCGCCGCGGCGAAGGCCCACCGCTGGCGGGCCACGGCGAGCACGCACAGCAGGGCGGCCCACGCGAACAGCGCGATCCACAGGAGGCGGCGCGCCCCCACCCGGTCGGCCAGGTGCGCCATGACGGCGCTGGACGCGCCGGCCACGGCGATGGCCACGGCCAGCAGGAGCCCGAGCTGGGCGTCGTTGAGCGAGAACGCGTGCTGGACGTCGAAGAGCATCACGGCCCAGCTGCCCCAGAAGAGACCGAACGTGGCGAAGGCCGCCACGACGGGCCCGGCGCCGGTGAGGAGCCCCGGCTCCACGGCGGGCGGGGTCGCGCTCAGGGCTTGTCCGAACCTGCCTTGGCCAGGAAGGCAGCACGGTCGACCACGACCCGGGTGACCCGCCCCGCGCCCACCAGGCCGCCACCTTCGGCCTCGAGCCGGGCGGCGGACACGGTGAAGACGAGGCGCCGCCCCTCGACCTTGACCAGGGTGGCCTCGGCCAGGACGACCGACCCCACGGCCACCGGTGCCAGGTGGTCGAACTGCACCCTGGTGGCGACGCTCGCCTGCGACTCGCTGAGGTGGCCGTCGGTGGCCCGGCAGCTGGCCTCCTCGCACAGGGCGATGAGGCGTGGCGTGGCGAGGACCGGGACGTCGCCCGAGCGGAATTGCTCCGCCGTGTCCTCGGCCCCGACCGTGAGCTCGAGCTGGGCGCTGAGCCCGGCGTGGGGCCCGTGCCCCGCGGCAGTGCGTGTCTCGGAGGGGCCAGCAGGCACGACGATTACGATACCGCCGTGACCGACACCGCCCTCATCGACCCTGACGTGCTCGAACGCGTCCTGTCCGCAGCGCTCGTGGGGGGCGGGGACATGGCGGAGGTCTTCGCCGAGGACACCTCGACGGGCAGCGCGCTGCTCGACGACCGCAAGGTCGAGGAGCTGTCCTCGGGACGCTCCCGGGGAGCGGGGATCCGTGTCGTCGACGGCGAGACGACCGGCTTCGCGCACACGGCCGACCTGAGCGAGGAGGGTCTGCTGGCCGCCGCCCGGGCCGCCGCCGCAGTGGCCCGCAGGGGTGGCGCGACGGTGCGGACGGTGGCACTCGGGCCGCCGTCCGCACACGACCGCGGCGATCGCACCGCGCCCGAGTCGGTGGACAAGGCGCGCAAGCTCGAGCTGCTGACACGGGCGGACGAGGCGGCCCGGGCGGCCGGCGGCGCGATCACCCAGGTGCAGGTCGGCTGCGGGGACAGCAGGCGCCGTGTGCTGATCGCCAACTCGGACGGCCTCTTCGCTGGGGACGACCAGATCCGCACGCGATTCAACGTCGTCTGCGTGGCCAACGGCGACACGGGCATGCAGACCGGATACGAATCGCTGGCGCGCACGGAGGGGTTCGAGATCTTCGAGCGCCACGCGGTGGAGGACATCGCGCGCCAGGCTGCCGCGCGGGCACTGGCCAAGCTGTCCGCGCGCCCGGCCCCGTCGGGCGAGGTTCCCATCGTGCTCGCCGGCGGGAGCGGCGGCATACTCTTCCACGAGGCGTGCGGCCACGGGCTCGAGGCCGATCACATCGTCAAGGACGCGTCCGTCTACACCGACAAGATCGGGCAGCTGGTGGCCAGCCCGCTCGTGACGTTGGTGGACGACGGCACGGTGCTCGGGGAGTGGGGCAACTTCGCGGTCGACGACGAAGGGTGCCCCCCGGCTCGCAACGTGCTGATCGAGAACGGCGTCCTCACCGACTACATGTGGGACTGGCTGCGGGCGCGCAAGGAAGGCCGGAAGTCGTCCGGCAACGGTCGCCGCCAGAGCTACCAGCACCTGCCGATGGTGCGCATGACGAACACCTACCTGCTCGCCGGAGCGGAGGACCCGGACGAGATCGTGACGCAGACGCCATCGGGCGTGTACGTCAAGAAACTCGGGGGCGGCCAGGTGAACACCGCGACAGGTGACTTCGTGTTCGGCACGACCGAGGCGTACCTCATCGAAGGTGGCCGGATCACCGAGCCGCTGCGCGACGCCAACCTGATCGGCAACGGGCCCGAGGTGCTGCGGCGCATCGATGCCGTGGCCACCGACTTCGACATGACGCCGGGAACCTGTGGCAAGGACGGGCAGAGCGTCCCGGTGGGGTGCGGGCAGGCCACGCTGCGCATCACCGGCATCACGCTCGGGGGGACCGCGTGAGCGGCGACCTCCTCGGCCTCGCCTCCTCCGTGGTCGCCCAGGCACGCCCCGGCGAGGGCGTCGAGGTCTACGTGACCCGGGGCACCGACACCGAGGTGCGTGCCTACGAAGGTGAGGTCGAGTCCCTGACTTCGGCCGACTCCTCGGGAGTGGGCATCCGGGTCCTCGTCGACGCGCCGGGCGGCGAGGGCAGCCAGGTGGGCTTCGCCTGGGCGGGCTCGCTCGATCCGGCGGTGATCACCGCCACGCTGGCCGACGCCCGGGACAACGCCCGCTTCGCCACGCCGGACCCCGACGTGGTCCTGGCCGAGCCCGACGGCGTGCCCGCGGCCGAGCTGGACCTGTGGGACGACGGCGTGGCCTCCACGGCCATGGAGAAGAAGATCGCGCTGGCGATCGAGCTCGAGCGAGCGACCCGGGCTGCCGATCCGCGGATCCGGCAGGTCTCCTCGGCCGACTATGCCGACAGCCGGGTGGAGGTCGCGCTCGCGACGACGACCGGCATCTCGTCGCAGAGGCGGCGCACGAACGCCTTCCTCTCTGTCGACGCCATCGCCGGGGAGGGCGCCGACACGCAGACCGGCACCGGGTTCAGCGTCGGGCGCGGGCCGGGCGAGCTCGTGGCCGACGAGGCGATGGACGACGCGGTCCTGCGGGCCACCCGGATGCTCGGCGCCCAGAAGGCGCAGTCGGCGCACTGCACGGTGGTCTTCGACCCGCGGGTCGTCTCGACCGTGCTGTCCGTCGTGGCGTCAGCCCTCTCGGGTGAGGCAGTGGTCAAGGGACGGTCGTTCTTCGCCGGACGGATCGGCGAGTCCGTCGCCGCGGGCGGGGTCACCCTGATCGACGACCCGACCGACCCCAGGGCCTACGGCGCCAATTCGCACGACGGCGAGGGCCTGGCGTCGAGGCGGAACACCCTCATCGCCGGCGGCGTGCTGCGCATGTTCGTGTTCGACACGGTCTCGGCCCGGCGCGCCGGGACGGTGTCGACGGGATCGGCGGTGCGGGGCGGCTTCGCCGGCACGCCCTCAGCCGGGTGCCGCGCCCTGGTGCTGTCGCCCGGGGACACGGGGCCGGGCGAGATCCTGGCCGGGATCGGCGAGGGCTTCTACGTGCAGTCGGTCACGGGCGTCCACTCCGGCGTGAACCCCGTCAGCGGCGACTTCTCGGTGGGGGCGGAGGGGCTGATGATCCGGGGCGGGGGGCTGGCCGAGCCCGTGCGGGAGGTGACCGTGGCGTCCACGCTGCAGCGGATGCTGCAGTCGGTGGTCGAGATCGGAAGCGACCTGCGCTGGCTCCCCGGGGTGGCGGCGGGCCAGACGCTGGCCATCGCGGACATGGCGCTCAGCGGCGACTGATCCTCAGGTCCTCAGGTGGCCGCCGTCGCGGCCGGCTTGGCGTCCTTGCCGTCGCCGGACGAGGCCGGGACGTCCTTCTTGGTCTCCGTGCTCGACGGGCCGCCCGTGGTCCCCTCCGCCTTCTTGGCACCAGCTCCGTTGCCACTGCGCGCGGCGGCCCTCGAGTCTGTCTTGTAGAACCCGCTGCCCTTCAGCACGATGCCGACGGGCGCGTAGACCTTGCGCAGCTCGCCCCCGCACTCGGGGCACTCGGTCAGAGCGTCGTCCGAGAAGCTCTGGACGGCTTCGAGCCGGTGCCCGCACGAGGTGCAGGCGTATTCGTAGGTCGGCATGGACTCCTCCGATGGCGCTGGTCCGTTGGCACTCGCAGCCTGAGACTGCCAAGTCTACCCGGGGAGGCACCGTGGCGGCGTCGGACCGAAGTCGTCCCAGGTCGTAGACTGCTGCCTCGTGTCCGACCGCATGCTGGCCAATCTCGACCCGCTGGGCGGCGCCCGCATGGTCGACGTCACTCCCCGTGAGCCGACCCACCGCCGAGCCCTCGCCCGCTGCCGGGTCTCGATGCTGCCCGAGACGACCACGAAGGTGGCCAACAACGCCATCACCAAGGGAGACGTGCTCGCCGCGGCCAGGATCGCCGGGATTCAGGCCGCCAAGCGCACCGCCGAGCTGATTCCCATGTGCCATCCCGTGCTGGTCGGCTCCATCGGGGTCAATTTCTCCATCGGGGACGACTACGTGGAGGTGGAGGCCCAGGTCGAGACCGTGGACCGCACCGGCGTCGAGATGGAGGCCATGACCGCCTGTGCCGTCGCCGCCCTCACCGTCTACGACATGTGCAAGTCCTCCGACCGCACGATGACCGTCGAGCACCTGGCCTTGTGGGAGAAGTCGGGTGGGCGCTCCGGGCCGTGGCGGCGGGCCGAGGTCAACCGCCCCTAGCGCCACGCCGTGGGGTGCCCGTCCTCCGGCTCGCAGCATCCGGGGGTGGTCTACATTCGGCCACGGTGACGACCGCGACCCGCGTGGAGGAGGCACCCGCCGTCGGCAAGGGGATCGTCGGCGCCGTCACCTCCGTGGTGGGCCGCATCGGCGGACGCAACGCCGTGATCGCCCGCTCGCTGGGCACCATGCGGCGTGGCGCCATCACCCACGCCGACGGGGTGCGGCTCGCCGAGGCGGCCGACCAGGCCCGCCAGCTCGGCATCCCGTTCGTCTTCTTCGTCGCCTCGAGCGGTGCCGACGTCCTCGACGGCGTGGGGGCACTGCACGGATGGGGGCGGGCGGCGGCGGCGATCTCGCGCTGCAGCGGCCAGGTGCCGGTGATCGCGGCGGCGACCGGCCCGGTGGTCTCCGGGCCCGCCCTCCTCCTCGGGCTCTCCGACCTCGTCGTCATGAGCTCCGAGGCCGTGGCCTTCGTGTCGGGCCCCCAGATGGTGGCGGAGTTCACGGGTATCGAGGTGGGGATCGGCGCACTGGGCGGCACCGCGGTCCACGCCACGTCCAGCGGGTTGTGTGCGGTCGAGTCGGACGACGTCGACGGGGCCGTCGCCGAGCTGCTCGAATACCTGCCCTCGAACACCGACGAGGTCCCGCCGCTCGCCCCCGTGAGCGACTCGGTGCTGCGGCCCACCCCCGAGCTGCGCTCGGTCATCCCGGACCGCAAGGCCGCGACCTACGACGTGCGGGACGTGCTGCGCTCGCTGTGCGACGACGGGGAGTTCCGCGAGCTCTGGCCCCGTTGGGCGGGGCAGATCGTGACGGCGTTCGCCCGGTTGGGTGGGATGCCGGTCGGTCTCGTGGCGAACCAGCCACGCATCCTGGCCGGCACCCTCGACATCGCGGCGTCGCAGAAAGGGGCGCGGTTCGTCCGCCTGTGCGATGCCTTCAACCTGCCGATCGTCAGCCTGGTGGACACGCCTGGCTTCCTGCCCGGCAAGGACCTCGAGTGGCGCGGCATGATCCGTCACGGGGCCGAACTCGCCTTCGCCTACGCACAGGCCACGGTGCCACGGCTGTGCCTGATCCTGCGCAAGGCGTTCGGCGGCGCGTACATCGTCATGGACTCCCGCGGGATCGGCAACGACATCTGCCTGGCCTGGCCGGGAGCCGAGGTGGCCGTCATGGGCGCGTCCGGCGCGGTGCAGATCCTCCACCGTGGGCTCGAGCCGGGGGAGCGCTCCGACCGCGAGACGGCCTACGAGGGGGCCTACCTCAACCCGTGGCAGGCCGCAGAACGGGGGCTGGTGGACGAGGTGATCGATCCGGCGGACAGCCGGATCGCCCTCTGCGCGGCGTTGCGCCAGCTGTGCACGAAACGGGAGCTGGTGCCGGGCCGCAAGCACGATGCCGGTCCCCAATAGGCATGTAACCAGGGAAAACGCAGATTGTCACCAATTCGTAACGATCCTGAGGCGGATTCGACGCCGAACCCGGTAAAGGATCGGGCATGATCAGCGACGTGGTCCCCCCCGCAGAGGACGCCCTCTTCGTTCTGGAGTCCTGCCACAGCACGTGGATCTTCGACACGGAACGGATGCGGTTCCGCCGCGTCCTGAAGGGCCTGGCGCTGGAAGCCCATGCCGCCACCACCGCGTGGCGGGCGTACTTCGGCCTGGAGATCGACCCCATTTCAGAGTCCTTCGTGGTGCTGCTCAATCCGGAGGGTACGCGCCTGCTGCGGTCGTGGCGCCACGTCGAGCACTGCCCCCAGTGCGGCGGGAACCAGACGGCCGAGCTCTCCCTCGACGAGCTGCGCAGCGCATCGCTGGCCTGACGGGCCCGGCCCGACGGGCCTCAGAGGCGGAAGACATGAGCGGCGGACAGCAGGAGAACCGTGAGCGTGCCCGCCGCCGCCAGCACGATCGATACCGTCAGCGCGCGTGACACCGGGGGCCGCTGCCTGCGGACGCGCAGGCCGTGCGCCGTTGCGCGATCCCGGATGGAAGCCTCCGTCGAGCCGGCGTCCCGGGTGGGCAACACGAAGCGGTGCTGGCCCCGGCGACTGCGCTCGGTGAGGAGGATCACCACGCCCTCCCGTCCGTCGGGCAGCACCGAGCGCTCGACGGGCGACATCTCGCGGAGCTCGGTCCAATTGCTGAACCACACCGATTCCCCGTCCGTCTTGTCCAGCGCGACGCCGGACGAGAAGAACGTCAGTGTCAGGTGCGGCACGGCGACGCGCCCCCCTGCCCCCTCCGTGAGGAGGAAGACGTCGGGCACGGACCACGCCTCCTCCATCATGAGCAGGAGACGCTAGCTCCAGTGGCTGCGCACGAAGGCGCCATAGTCGGGGGCCAGACGCAGGGGCAGGAGCGGGGGGCTTCGACGCGCCACGCGGAGCACGGCGGCATCCACCGACGGCACCGGGCGGAAGGCGTCGGCGGGTATCCGCCGGCCGGCGTCGAAGGTCCACCACGGCGCCCAGGCGGTGGAGAGCATCGTCGTCGGTGGCGTGGCCGCCCGCTTGCGCGCCACCTCCCACTGGACGATGAGATCGGCGCGCTCGAGCCCGCTGCCCGGGTCATCGAGCAGGTGGCGCAGCAGCGCCGTCGTCGCACCGAAGGGCAACGACCCGAGTGCGCGGAAGGGCCGTCGCGGCAGGCGGTAGCGGAGCGCGTCGCAGCACACGACCGTCACGCTGTCGGCGCCCCGTCGCCGGGTCTCGCGCCGCAGGTGTTCCGCCCACGCCGGGTCCCGTTCCAGCGCGATGACGCGGACGCCGCGCTCTGCGAGCCCGAACGTGCACGCGCCGCGACCCGCCCCGATCTCGACGACGAGGTCCCCGTCCTCGAAGGCCGCCTCGGCGACCACCCAATCCGCGACGTCAGGCCGGAGGAAGTTCTGACCGAGACGGCGGCGTCGCTCGTCCCGGGGCGTCCGCTTGTCCGCGGACACGGAAGTTCACGTTGGTACCCATCGGGGACCATTGTGCACCGCGCCGGGGTCCGGGCGCCACGAGGCCGGCGTCACCCGGCCGCCGGGGGGCCTGTCGAGCGCTGCCGGCGCTGGCGCCGTTCGGCGCGTTCGATCTCACGTTCGACGTCGGACCACATGAGCGGCTCGGCATCCCCGCCGGTGTCCTCGGCGGCCCGTGCGCGCGTCATGATCACGAAGGCCACGGTCCACAGCACCGCGATCGTGCTCAGCTTGGCCAAGAAGCCGGACAGCTGCTGATCGAGGAGTGGGGACAGGCCCACGACCCGCCCCGTGTGGGAGAAGGTGGGGTAGAGGGAGTGGCGGGCGAAGATCCACACGATGGAGAGGAAGCTGGGCACGATCGACTGGACGATGAGGTACCCGCCCCGGCCGAGCGCCGAGAGGCGTGGTGCCCCCGGCAGCTCGGTCAGCACCGGGGCCCACAGCACGAATCCGGAGCCGAGCACGACGAGCTCGATCACGACGCGCGCCGCGTCGGAGCGCGCCGCGAGGGTGACGACGCCGGTCGTGAGCGTGCCCACGGCGACGACCGTGACGATGAGGACCGCAGGGACCGGGCGCACCACCACCCGCAGCACGGCATCGACCGCCGCCGGCCGGGTCAGGCGGGCGATCACCGGCCGCGGCGTCCCCAGGACCAGGAGCGGGGGCACCGCGAGGGTCAGCAGCAGGCGCTGCAGCACCAGGGCCAGGAGCAGCCAGTGGGCCGCCAGGTCGCCGAGCGGCCACGTGACGGCGACCACGAGGAGGAGCACACCACCGATGAAGAGGGCTTTCTGGCCCCCGGTGGCCTGGCAGCCCTCCCGGCGGGTCGCCCGGGCGTACAGGGCCACGAGGATTGGGAGGGCGAGCAGCCACAGCAGATGGAGATGCCAGTCGAAGGGCTGCGCGGCGGCGTTCACGGTGCAGCCGCCGCCGTAGGCTCTCGGCGATGGAGGCGCCCGCGAAGCTCGACCGGCTGGAACGCGTCACGGATCTCGTCCTCGTCCTGCTCGACACCCGTCAGCCGCTGACGCTCGACGCCATCGCGCACCAGGTCCCCGGCTACCCGGCGGAGCATGCGGCACGGCGCCAGGCCTTCGAACGGGACAAGCGGCTCCTGCGTGACGAGGGGATCCCGGTCCTCACACAGCGCCTGCCAGGGCACGAGCAGTACGGGTACCTGATCGACCGCGAGTCGTTCTACCTGCCCGACCTCGATCTCGAGCCCGACGAGCAGGTCGCGCTCCACCTCGCCGTCGCCGGCGTCCACCTGGGCGATCCTAGCGGTCGGGATGCGTTGCTGAAGCTGGGCGCGGCGGGCCTGGGAGACGTCCGTCCCATCGCGTCGATGGTGCCGCCGGCACCGCTGATCGAGCTGTTCGAGGCGGTGCGCACGCGCGCCACTGCGGAGTTCGCCTACCGGGGGGAGAGGCGCCACGTCGCTCCCGTGGGGCTGTGGTTCCGCTTCGGCCACTGGTACCTGGTGGCCTGGGACCTCGACCGCACCGCGGTGCGCACGTTCCGGGTGGACCGCGTCGAGGGTGAGGTCTCCCGGGGCGACGCCGGGAGCGCGGAGGCGCCCGAGGACGTGGACGTGGAGGCGGCCTTGCCCGACGAGCCGTGGGAGGCCGAGGGGGAGGACCGGATCGAGATGCGCATCCGGGTCGACGCGCTCGAGGCACGCCGGGTCGCCGACGAGGTCGGGCAGGACAAGGTGGTGCAGCGGCTCGACGACGGTTCCGTCGAGCTCGCGCTCGGCGTCTCGTCGTTCGCCTCCATCCGATCATGGGTGCTCGGCCTCCTGGACCACGCCACGGTGACGGAGCCCGCCGCGTTCCGGGCGGAGCTGGTGGCCTGGCTCGAGGCGCTCATGGCGTCACCCGCCACGCACCCTGCGCCTGCCCGCGCCACGGCGCCGGTCGCGCAGGACGGCGCGGCCGTGCCCGCGACGCGCAGCGCCCCGGGAGCGGACACCAGCCGGAGGCTGCGGAGGCTGCTGGCGGTGGTCGGCTGGTTGGCCCAGGTCGGTGAGGCGCCGATCGCCGAGGTGGCGCGGCGGTTCGGCATGGCCGAGAAGGACCTGGTGGCGGAGCTGGAGCTGGCGGCCTGTTGCGGCACCCCGCCCTACACGCCGGACACGCTCATGGAGATAGAGGTGTCGGAGCATTCCGTCCGGGCCTTCCTCCCCCCCGAGTTCGGGCGGCCGCGGCGGCTCACCCCGGCCGAGGGGTTCGCCGTCGCCGCTTCGGCGCGGCTACTTCTCGCCGTCCCCGGGTCCGAGGACGATGCCCTGCGCCGTGCCCTTGCCAAGCTCGACGCGGCTCTCGGCTCCCGCGAGGCCGTGGGGCTCGACGTGGACGCGCCGGAGCACCTCGCTGCCGTGCGGGAGGCGGTGGAGAAGAGCCGGACCATCGAGATCGACTACCACTCCGGCTCGCGCGACGAGCTCACGACGCGCACCGTCGAGCCGGCGCAGGTCGTCACGATCGACGGTCACTGGTATCTGGACGGGTACTGCCACCGAGCGGGGGACATGCGCCGCTTCCGGGTCGACCGGATCGGCGCCGTCCGGGACCTCGCGCAACCCACGGGCCCGGTCGGGGTCGGGCCCCGGCCCATGGAGGAGATGTTCGTCCCGGGCCCCGGCGCGGTCGAGGTCCATCTGCAGCTCGGCCGCGAGGCCCAGTGGGTGCCCGAGTCCGTCCCGGTGCGGGCCGTGGCACGTGACGAGGACGGGATGGTGACCGACGTCGTCCTCGACGTCTCGGGCATGGCGTGGTTCGAGCGGCTCCTGCTGCAGCTCGGTCCGGCGGCCCGTGTCGTGAGCCCGCCGGAGCTGACCGGGCTGGCGGCCGACGCGGCCCGCCGGGTGCGGGCGCGCTACGACACGCCCTGACGGTCGCCCGACCGTTCACCCGCGCGGGTGCGGGACGAACGAGAGGAGCCGGATGCTCGTGATCCACGCCGTCGGTCGGGATCGGGCGGACTACTACCTGGGCGATCCCGCCCGGGAGCTGCCCGTGGCGTCACCGGGCCGCTGGGCCGGCCGCGCCTCGGCCGGGCTGGGGCTCGCGGACACCCTGGAGCCGGATGCCTTCCGCCGCCTGCTCCATGGCGAGCATCCACGGACCGGGCGGCCGATGGGTACGGGCCGGGTCCTCGCCGGCTTCGACCTGACGTTCAGTGCGCCCAAGTCCGCCAGCATCGTGTTCGCGCTGGGCGGAGAGGAGACGGCGCCCACCGTGGTCGCCGCCCACGCAGAGGCGGTGGCGGGCGCGCTCGGCTACCTCGAGCGCCACGGCGTCACCGCGGCGAGGCGAGCGGGCTCCGGACGGATCGTCCTCCCGACCACGGGGATGATCGCGGCCACGTTCACCCACGCCGTCAACCGCAACGGCGATCCCCACCTGCACAGCCACGTCGTCATGGCGAACCTCGTCCACGGCGCCGACGGCCGGTGGAGTGCGTGCGACCGGCGTGGGCTGGACGCGCACAGCCGGGCGGCGGGGGCGGTGTACGGGGCGCACCTGCGGGCAGCGCTTTCGGCAGCGTTGGGGGTGCAGTGGGTCGGAGCTCCGGGGCGGCCGAGCGAGATCGCCGGCGTCGCGCCCGAGCTGATCGGGGAGTTCTCGTCTCGCGCCGCAGACATCCGACGCCACCGTCACGAGATGGGCGCGCGCTCTCCTCGCGGCGGCCGGATCGCCTGGGCCGCGACGCGTCCCGCCAAGACCGCCGCGGCGTCCTACGGCGAGGTCGCCGACGGGTGGGCCCGGCGGGCTCGTGCCCTGGGGGTCCGGTGGGAGGTGCGCCTCGCTCCGCCCTCCCGACGGGCCGCCCATGAGCCCGCGGAGTTCGACGAGCACCGCTTCGCCGGCGACCTCTCGCTCACCGCGCACGGAGGCGCCCACCGGCGCGACGTGGTGACCGCGTTCGGCGTGGCCGCACCGGGTGGCATCACGGCCGTCGCGCTCGAGCGCATCGTGGCGCACTGGGTGCCGGTAGAGGCGGTGGGCGTCGCGGAGCCGCTCCACCAGCGCCGGTCCGTGGTGCCGGCCGGCCACCTCCTGCGAGCGCTCGGGCCGAGGCCCGTCGATCCGAACCGTCACGAGGTGTGGGTGGACGCCGCAGGCGCGATCGACGCCTACCGCGCCCGCTGGGGGCTTGGCCGCGCCGCAGAGCCGCTCGGGGCTGAGCCCGCCGCGAACCTGGCCGCGTTGCCGACGGCGCGCCTCGCGGACCACCTCCGCCTGTCGCGAGATCTCGAGCGGGCGCGGTCGCGGCTCGGACGACGCGACGTCGCCACGATCGGGCAGGACCGGGCTCGTTGACTCATCGGGCCAGGAGCGGCGGGTCGCGGCGTGCCCGACCGTGCGCGGGCGGCACGAGCTCGCGCCACGGCGAGTGCTCGTGCGCAGGCGTCAGCGAGACCTCCTCGACCTCCTTGGTCGGCCCCAGGACGAGGGCGCGCTTCGGTGCACCCCGTGCCACGGCGTCGACGGGGAGCCGGGCCCGGCGCGTCCAGCCGACCGACGTGGAGGGCCGGATGCGGCCCCAACCACCGACGCTGCGGCTCACCGTGGTGGTCGCCACCTCCCGGTCGCCCGCCAGAGCGCTGATGTCGCGCAGGGTCGCGGTGTCCGCGATCCCTCGCAGCACCACGGTGGTCCCGAACAGCGAGAGGAAGCCGTCGGCCGCCTGGCCCCAGCGACCGCGCGCCTGGGAGAGGTCCTGCAGGCAGGCGAGCACGAGGAGGCCCTGCCCGGCACCTTCGCTGACCATGGCCGGGAGGTCCGGCAGGGGGGCGATGTTGGCCACCTCGTCGAGGGCGAGGAGGGTCGGCGGCCCGCCCCGTCCGTCGCGGCACCGGGCGTAGGCGGCGTCGCGTACGTCGCCGATGGTGGCCACGACGAGCGGCGCGAACTGCCGCTGCCGACGTCCCGTCGAGCAGATGTACAGCGTGTGGGGACCGGCACAGAATGCCTCGAAGTCGAGGGGCGACGACCGGGTCGACGCCAACGCCTCCTGGGTGCGATAGGCGGCGAGCACACCCGACGCGGTGGACCAGATGCCCGACTGCTCCCGGGGGTCCGTGGCCACGATCCCGGCCAGCAGATCGGTCGCCGGAGCATCCTCCCCGGCGCTCGAGCCGAGAATTTCGAGGGCGGGGGCTCCGTTGTGGCGATCGATCCAGTGGAGCACGTGCGGCATCGAGAGGTCTGCCGTCGCCGCGGCGTGCAGCAGGGTCGAGAGGAGCGCACCGGCCCGCTCGCTCCAGTGGTGCTCGCCCGATCGCGGGGTGAGCACGCGGCTGGCACCGACCATCGCGTCCGCCGTGACGACGGCCGCGTCCCAGCCGACGGCGGTCGTCAGCGGGGACCAGCCGACGCGCTCGACCCCGCGTGGACACTCCACCTCGCCGCTCGGGTCGTAGAGGAACGCCCAACCGTCGTAACCGCGCGAGGACGCGGTGGCACGCATGACGTCGGGCTTGGTCGACGTGGACACGACCGGGCCCTCCGACAGCAGAATATTGGGGATGACCAGGGAGGATGTCTTGCCGGAGCGCGGCGGACCCAACACCAGCGTCGAACGCTCTGCGCCAGCCCACATCCACCCGTGTCGTCCATGTCCAACATAGATGCTGTGGTGCGCGTAGCGGTGGACCCTCCGTAGTGCAGCGGTCGAATTCAGGCACGGATCGGGCATATCGACTTGTACGTGAGCGTCGTGTTCCATGCGTGCGATGTTTGCGTTGGGGAACAGACAATTCCAGAGGACATATCGCCCAATGTCGCGACGACAACGCTCTGCTGACCTCGCGCTGGCGCAGCGTGCATCTCGTTTGCATGGTGTGAAAGCTGCGAATCGAAGGTCATCGACGATCGCAAAATGACCGCGCGAACAAAGAATGCTTGACCTGAGCATGTTTACAACAGAAGAATGTGTGTACCCGACGTGTGAGGGAGGGTTGACATGTGCTGCGACACAACGATGTGTGGCGCGCAAAGCGAGAGTTGTCGGTTCGCTACTTGCGCGGCTCGCGACGTGTCGTGGCCGGTCGATACGACGTCACGGCTCGGGCAATCAAGTCGGTCGCCGCAACGGCGTCGACCGTCGTAAGCAAGTGAATCCGGTGCGGCAGTGCGCACGACGTGGGGTTGTCGGCCGCGGAGTGGCGCAGGCTTCACCTCTATTCAGTGACCATGCTCCTAGGGAGGTGCACCTGTGGCAGTAGCCGCGAAGAGAAGGGCCCCGGCCAAGAAGGCCGCAAAAAAGCGGGCCCCCGCAAGGAAGGCAGTCAAGCGGGCCCCGGCCAAGAAGGCCGTCAAGCGGGCCCCGGCTCGTAAGGCGACCAAGAAGCGGGCGCCAGCGAGGAAGGCTGTCAAGCGGGCCCCGGCCAAGAAGGCCGCCAAGAAGCGGGCCCCGGCTCGCAAGGCGACCAAGAAGCGGGCCCCGGCCAAGCGGGCGGCCAAGCGGGTTCCGGCCCGCAAGGCCACCAAGAAGCGGGCTCCTGCGAAGAAGGCAGCCAAGCGGGCCCCGGCCCGCAAGGCCACCAAGAAGCGCGCGCCGGCCAAGAAGGCGGCACGCCGTGCGCCCGCCCGCAAGGCGGCACGCCGGCGCTAAAGCGCTCGTTCCAAACGGAACACGTGAGACCGGGGGCCTACGGGCCCCCGGTCTCACGCCCGGGCGCCCTTCAGCGCGGTCGGGCCAGCTCCGCGACGTCGGCGGGCCAGTCGACGTCGTAGGCGAGATCCGGGTCCCGCAGGACCCGCACCGGGAGCCCGAGGCGGGTCGCTTCCGCCCTGTGCGCCCGGAAGGATCCGGGGCCGTAGGCGAAGTGGAAGTCGCAGCCTGCGGGTAGCCGCAGCACGTTGGTCCCGTCGTCACGGCGATCGGGGACGAGGGTGACGCCCACGAACGACGGGAGCACGCCCAGCCCTCGTGCCCTGGGCAGGTCGCCGTGCGCGATCGTCACCCACTGCGCCCCCGCACGGGCGAGCCGCTCGACGCCGGCACGCACCGCACCGTTGAGGCCCTGCCCGGGCTCCCACATCACGCTGGCACCCAGGTCCGACGCCCACCGCGCCACGTCCTCGTCGTCGCAGACGACGGCGACCGGCAACGGCGCGCATGCCGACACCACGTGCGTCGCCATGGCCCGGACCAGGGCGACCCGTTCGGCGTCCGTCAGGGCGGAGCCCAGGCGCGTCTTGGCCTGGTGGAACGCCTTGACGGGGACGAGGACGACCTCGGGCCCCAGCCGGCCGCCGGCGGGTGCCTCGGAGTCCCGGGCTCTCGGCATGGTCGCCCTCGACACCGAACCAGTGTACGGGCGAGGGCCGAAGCTGTTCCGGGGCCGCCCTAGTCTCTTGTCATGGCCGAGCGGGTGGCGGTGATCGGAGCGGGGTCCTGGGGCACGGCGGTGGCGTCGCTCGTCGGTGCGACCACTCCGACGTCGCTGTGGGCGCGCTCGGAGGAGCTGGCGGTGTCCATGCGTGCCGAGCGCGAGAACGCGACCTACCTGCCGGGCATCGAGCTGCCCGACGGGCTCGCGGTGACCAGCTCGCTCGAGGAGGCGGTCGACGGCGTCGGCATCGTGTTCATGGCGGTGCCGTCGCACGGGTTTCGCGACGTCCTGAGCGGGGTGCGGCCGCTGGGGGGCGGGATCCAGGCCGTGGTGAGCCTGGCCAAAGGAATCGAGATCGGGACGAACCTGCGTATGTCACAGGTGGTGGCCGAGGTGCTGCCCGGCGTCCCCGCCGGCGTCCTGACGGGTCCGAACCTCGCGCGCGAGGTGGCCCAGGGGCATCCGGCAGCCTGCGTCGTCGCCCTGCCCGACGAGGACCTGGCCCGCCGGGTGCAGGCACTCGTGCACACGCGCACCTTCCGCGCCTACACCGGCACCGACGTCGTGGGTTGCGAGATCGCCGGCGCCACCAAGAACGTCATGGCCATCGCCGCCGGCATCGGCGACGGCCTCGGGCTCGGGGACAACACCCGCGCCGTGCTCATCACCCGGGGCTTGGCCGAGCTGGGGCGCCTCGGTGTCGCCCTGGGCGGCAAGGTGCTCACCTTCGGCGGTCTCGCCGGCGTGGGGGACCTGGTGGCGACGTGTGCCAGCCCGAAGAGCCGGAACCGCATGGTGGGCTTCGCTCTCGGCGAAGGGCGGTCGCTCGAGGACATCGTCAGTGGCATGCACATGGTGGCCGAGGGTGTGAAGAGCGCAGGGCCCTTGGTTGGGCTTGCCCGGGCACACGGAGTCGAGATGCCCATCGCGGAGCAGGTCCAGGCGATCGTGGAGGGGCGTTGCTCACCCGCCGACGCGTTGATGAACCTGATGCAGCGCCCCTCCCGGCCGGAATGGGACGAGGCCCTGCTGCGGGGGCTGTCGGCGTGAGCGGCCTCTTCCACAGCTACGACATGCTCCCGGAGAACGACGACGACGGCCGCCGGGAGGCTGCCCTGGCCCACGTCAAGGAGATCCTCCTCATGCACGGAGCCACCGAGGCGGAGATCGACCGGGCGGTGGAGGAGGGCGTCATCGACCTGTTCGTGGCGGAGCGGATGCTCGTCCCGTCGCGCCGCCGGTACACCCGCGCCGAGGTGGCCGAGCTCACCGGCGTGGAGCTCGACAAGCTCGAGCGGTTCTGGCGTGCCCTCGGCTTCGCCAGTGTGGACGACGACGACCGGGCCTTCACCGACCTCGACCTCGAGGCGGTGCGCCTCTTCCAGGCCATGCAGGCGCTCGGCGCCGCGGACACCGACACGGCGCTGCAGATGGCTCGCGTCATCGGCTCATCCATGGCGCGCATCGCCGAGGCCGAGCTCGTGCCCGGCAACATGGTCAGCGCGGAGGTCGACCCGGTCAGATCCGCCGACGCCTTCGCGAGCATCGCCGACGAGACCATCCCCGCCATGGCCAAGCTCCTCGAGTTCGTGTGGCGGCGCCAGGTGGCGGCCGGCATCCAGCGCAACATGATGTTGCGCAGCCACGGGCTCGCACCCGGTCAGAGCCAGGTGCTGGCGGTGGGGTTCGCCGACATGGTCGGGTTCACCCTGCTGAGCCAACATCTGAGCGACGAGGAGCTGGCTGCGGTGGTGCGTCGCTTCGAGGAGATCTCCCACGACATCGTCACCCGCATGCGGGGCAGAGTGGTCAAGATGATCGGCGACGAGGTCATGTTCGTGGTCGACGGCGTCGCCGACGCGGCGCGCATCGGCCTCGGCCTGGCGGACGCTTACGCCGACGACGACCTTCTGTCCGATGTCCGGGTGGGGCTGGCCTGCGGGCCCGTCCTCCTGCACGACGGCGACTACTTCGGCCCCACCGTGAACCTCGCCCACCGGATCGTCAACATCGCCAACCCGGGCACCGTCCTCATGTCGGACGGGTTCCACGCGGCGCTCATGCAGCAGACGCCGAACGAATTCACCGCGCAGCCGCTCCGGCCGCGGCTGCTCAAGGACCTCGGCCGCGTGCAGCTGTGGTGGTGCGGCCGGGCCGGCCACGAGGCCGACGGCGCCGGCGCCGCAGCCGACCGCCGGCGCAACGTCCGCTGGGAGCGCCTCTCGGAGGTGCTGCGCGACCTCGAGGAGCTGCGCGGCGTGGGCGAGCGCCTGCTCACCGCCAACCGGGGCGCCGGCTCAGCCGTCGCGCAGCCGGGCGGTGGCGATGCCGAAGGGGCGTAGCTCGAAGGAGCCCTCGAACGCCTCGCGCGGATAGCCGCGCAGGTCGACCAGCCAGCCGGAACGACCGGGGAACGAGACCACGGTCGACTGCGCGCCGGGGTTGAAGACGCGGGCCTCGAGCACACCGCCCACCCGATGGAGCGCGCTGACCTCAGCGCCGTGGACCGCCAGCGCGCTGCCCGACGGCGGGCGGGTGCCACCGCCCAGGCTCGCGACGGCCTCGAGCGGCAGGAGCACATCGTCGGCCATCCGGTAGGGGTCGTCGCAGTCGAGGGCGAGCGCATAGCGCAGGGCGATCCGCTTCCCCCGCATCTGCAGCCCCTCGACAGGAGTGAGCGGGCCGGCCGGGAACGGCCGGTAGGCCATGCCGAGCCGGGACAGCATGCCGGTGGACCGCAGCACGGTCAGCGCAAGGGTCTTGGCGCCGCCGCCGCCGATGTCCACCAGCTCGTACTCGCAGACGCCTTCGTGGGCCGCCGTAAGGCGGCCGGCCGTCACGAAGCGGTTGGAGGGCGCGGTCGGGAGACCGAACTCGTCGATCCGGCCCTCGGCGGTCAGCCCCCGGCTGACCACGGCGAAGGCGCTCTCGGCGTGGGAGCTGCGGGCCGGCTCCGGAAGCGGGAGATGGACGCGCAGGCGGTGGTCCCCGCTCGGGTTGACGAAGGAGGTCGTCACCCGCACCACGGGGTCGTCCGCCCGCAGCTCGACGTCCGTGTCGACGTCCACCCGGTGCTCGCCCACGCGCGCCTGTGACGAACCGTCGACATGGTCCGGCCACAGGTAGGTGGTGGTGATGCGGGCCCGGGCACGCACGGGGCCCCGCTCGTCGACCCGCACGGTGACGGACTCCGGCGTGTCGACGAGCGAGTCGCTCTGTGGCGGCGAGTAATTGTAGGAGTCACCCAGGTCACCACCGTCGACGAGCCGGCCGTACCCGGCGATGCCGTCCAGCGCGAATGTTCCGCTGACGGGGTCGATCTCAACCCGCACGAGCCCGTTGGCGAGCACGGCCGATCCCTCGGTCTCGCTCACCTCGACGGGGTGCTCCAGCTCCGCAGGCTCGAAAGCGGTCCAGCCGTATCCCGCCACCTCTCCGGTGCGGGCCACGATCTTCCTCGTCGACGGTTGCTCCATGGCGACGCGCACCATGGCGTCGGGCCGTGCCCCGAGCCTGGTGTAGATGTCCTGCTTGGCCTCGGCGATGGGGACGTTCGGCCGTTCCTCGGTGCCGACGGCCAGCGTGACGTCGATGCCCTCGTCCGTGTCCTCGATCCTGATCTCGTGCACCCAGGCGTCGTCGTCGATCCTGGGCCCCTGCAGCATGCCGAGCACCGTGCGTACCGTGTTGGCGTCGAGCACCATCGACCCGGGGAGGCCCGAGCGTTCCGAGAGCACCTGGACCTGTGCCGGCGCCGGGCCGTCGGCGGGGACGACGAGCTCGACGACACCCGACCGGGGCCGGGGCGACAAGTTGAGCACCGACATGCCCGCACGGGCGAGCGACAGGGCGAAGGCCTTGACCGCCCGGTCGGCCAGACCGGCGGCGATCGCCCGGGCCTCGGCGTAGCGATGGAGCACGGCATCGACGACGTCGTCGACCGAGCAGGCGCAGATGGAGTCGTGCGCCGAGTTGCGCACCATCTCACGCCAGGCCAGCTCCAGCAGGCGGGTCGGGTACGCCGCCGGCGGCTGGAAGAGTGCGGCCAGCGGCTCGGCCCGGCGCTCCAGCTCGCGTTCGGCCACTGCGCCCTGCCGCTTCACGTCGACCCGGCTCGAGGTGACCCCCATGAGCATGTTGGCCCGGAAGCCCGAGCGCAGCTCGCCCTCGACGACCGTCAGACCGTCGGTGCTCGCCCCAGCCAGATAGCTCGACAGCGAGGTCACCTCGAAGTGGAGGTCGTCCTGCAGGTCGTTGGCCTCCGCCACGACGCGGCCGAGCCACGGTTGGGGCATCAGGTGGTCGGAGCCGTTCATGCAGAGGAGGTCACCGGGGACGAGGGCGCCGACCTCTTCGAGGTGGTCGGTCGTCCGGCGCACCAGCGCCTTGGCGTCGTCGGGGAGCGCGGCGCCGTTGCTGTAGCCGACGGGCAGGTATTCGGCGCGCACCGCCGACCCGTCAGGCGCCTCCCACACGAACGCGTCCTTGGTCACCTGTGACGGCACGCCACGCCAGACGACAGCGTCGTCGAACCCGGCGAGGCGCAGGATCTGCGGCATCTGCGCGATGTGGCCGAACATGTCGGGCAGGTAGCCGACGTCCATGGCCCCCCCGAACGCGGCCCCACGCTCGATGCCCATCTGCAGGTTGCGCACGATGGTCTCACCCGAGGCGAGGAACTCGTCCATGAGGACGTACCACGGGCCCACGCTGAGCCGGCCGGCGGCGGCCAGGGCCCGCAGGCGCTCTTCGGCCTCGGGGCGCACCTCGAGGTAGTCGTCCACGACGGCCGTCTGCCCGTCGAGCATGAAGTGGGGGTAGCTGGCGTCCTGCTCGAGGAGGGGGAGCAGCGTGTCGATCAGCTCCACCAGCGCAAGGCGGAAGTCCTGGTAGGACTTGTACCATTCCCGATCCCAGTGCGTGTGCGGAACGATGGCAATCCGGCGGGCGGTCATGACCGCCAGACTATGACCTGCGGTCGCCGCCGGTGAAGGCGATCGTGCCGCCTGGGCGCTGGCCCGACGAGCGTCGGCTCCCCGGGAGCACCCTGCCTGAGGTGTGGGCGCACCGGTGGGCGTCTGCGCCGGGCGCCACGGTGCTCGTGGACGGGTGGGGGGGTGGTTCGGTCGACGGCGCCGGGCTGCAGCGGCGCACCACGCGGGCGGCGTCGGCCCTCGCCCGGCGTGGCGTCGGGCCGGGCGACCGGGTCCTGTGGCAGGCGCGTGCGACCCTCGATTCCGTCGTGGCGCTGCTTGCCGTGCTCCGCGCCGGCGCGGTCCTCGTGCCGGTCAGCCCGTCGGCCAGCGGTCCCGAGGTGGCGCACGTGGTGGACGATGCCGGGCCGGTGCTCGCACTGGTCCAGGAGACCGGCACCACCGGGGACTTCGCTGCCGGGGTCCCCGTCCTGAGCCTTGACGAGCTGGCCCGGGAGGCGCAGCAGGCCGGGCCGGCCGCGTCGCCCCGGCTGCGCCCCGGCGATGACGCCCTCGTCGTCTACACCTCGGGCACGACCGGGAAGCCGAAGGGCGCGGTCCACACCCACGCGTCGCTGCTGGCGGGCACGGTGGCGCTGCACACGGCCTGGGGGTGGGGGCCGGAGGACCGCTTGATCCTCTGCCTGCCCCTCTTCCACGTGCACGGGCTCTGCGCCGGCCTCTTCGGCACGTTGGCCGCAGGCGCCTCAGCCGTCCTGTTCGACCGCTTCGACGAGTCGGCCGTCCTGGGCGCGGTGCCCGACGGCACCATGCTCTTCGGGGTCCCGACCATGTACCACCGGCTCGCCGCCTCGGGCCGGGCGCGCGAGCTGGGCGGGCTGCGGCTGTGCGTCTCGGGCTCGGCACCACTGGCGGCCGACCTGTGGCACCGCCTCGCCGGCGAGGGGGTGGAGGTGCTCGAGCGCTACGGCATGAGCGAGACGCTGTTGACGCTGTCCAATCCGCTCGACGGCGAGCGCCGTCCCGGCTCGGTCGGAGTGCCGCTGCCGGGTGTCGAGGCCGCCGTCGAGGATCCCGACTCCCAGGGGGTCGGTGAGCTCATGGTGCGGGGCGCGTCGCTCTGCCGTGGCTACTGGGGCCGCGTGGCGCCGGCGCCCGGCGACTGGTTCGCCACGGGCGACCTCGTCTCGGTGGCCGACGACGGGTACGTCACGGTGCGGGGCCGCCGGACCGAGCTGATCATCACGGGCGGGCACAACGTGTACCCGGCCGAGGTCGAGGCGGTCCTCGCCCGCCATCCCGGTGTGGCCGAGGTGGCCGTCGTCGGGGTGCCGTCGGACGAGTGGGGCGAGACCGTGGTGGCCTTCGTCGTGGGCGATCCCGACCTGGAGTCCCTCGACGAGCTGGCGGCGGCCGAGCTCGCTCCGTTCAAGCGCCCACACGAGGTGCGCCTGGTCGACACACTGCCCCGCAACGCCCTTGGGAAGGTGGTGCGGGGCGAGCTGCGCTGAGGCGGTGCAGGTCGGAGGCCGGGCCCCCCGTTGGGCATGGTGCGGACTCGGCCCTGCGGTAGCGTGAGCGCATGGCGACGTTCCTCATGCTCTCCACGGTGGGGCCGGACGGGGCGGCCACGCTGACGGAGAACCCCGACCGGCTCAAGGCCGTGAACGCCGAGGTCGAGGCGATGGGCGTGCGCGTGGTCGCGCAGTGGGCGCTGCTCGGGCAGTACGACTTCTGCACCGTCCTTGACGCTCCCGACGAGACCACCATGGCGCGGGTGGCGCTGGTCCTGGGCTCGCGGGGGACGCTCAAGACGCTCACGCTCTCGGCCATCCCCATCGACGACTACATCGACGGCGTGCTCAGGGCCGGGAAGGGCTGACGCCTCAGTGCCACCAGAATCCCTGCCGCGTCCGCTCCCGGCGGACGTCGTCCCGGGAGAACAGCTCGCCGAGCGTGCTGCCGTCGGACAGCCGGCGTATGCGGTAGCCGTCCCCGGTCACCTCCGCGATCTCGAAGCCGCGCACCCAGGTGCCCTGGAAGCGGTTGCGCACGTCGACCTTGGTCCCCGGGAGTAGTGGGGACCGTGCGTTCGGATCAGGTGCTTCCCCCCCGTCAGCGCTCACGCCCCCATGGTATGAGGTGGGCTGCACGGTGATCCCGTGACCGTCTGCACACCCGACCTCAAGCAGGAGCGGCGCCTGCGCGCCGAGGGGTACGAGTGCGTGGCGGGCCTCGACGAGGTCGGCCGTGGCGCCTGGGCCGGTCCGCTCACCGTCGGCGTCGCCGTGGTGCGCCCCCGGGTGACGCGCCGGTCGATGCCGGCGTGGCTGCGGGACTCCAAGATGCTGAGCGAGACCAGGCGCGAGGAGATCTTCGACGCCGTCGCGGCATGGTGCCAGGACTGGGCCGTCGGGCACGCCACCCCCGCCGAGTGCGACGAATGGGGGATGACCGAGGCGCTCCGGGTGGCGGCGTGCCGGGCCATCGGCGGGCTGGGGCACGCGCCCGAGGCGATCCTCGTCGACGGACCGGTCGACCTGTTGCGCCATCCCGAGGACCCCTTCGCGGGGACCGTGCGGCCCATCGTCGACGGGGATGCCAAGTGCGCATCGGTGGCGGCTGCGTCGGTCCTGGCCAAGGTGGTCCGGGACCGCCTGATGCGCCGGGAGTCCGACAACTTCCCGGCGTACGCGTTCGAGCGCAACAAGGGCTACCCCTCTCCCGTCCACCAGACGGCGCTGCGCGGGTACGGCCCGTCTGCCATCCACCGCCGCAGCTGGGCCTTCGTCAGCGACCTCCCGTGGTGCGGGCAGGGCGCCCGCGGGACCCGCTCAGACGACGGCGGCGACCTCGGCGAAGTGGCAGGCGACCGGGTGACCCTGGCCGCGCTCGACCAGCGCGGGCTCTTCGACGGCGCAGATCTCCTGGGCCTTCCAGCAGCGGGTGCGGAAGCGGCAGCCCGAGGGGGGTGACTGCGGACTGGGCACGTCACCCTCGAGCACGATGTGCCGGCGCGCCCTCTCCCGCTTGGGGTCGGGTATGGGGACCGCCGAGAGCAGAGCCTGGGTGTAGGGGTGGGCCGGCCGCTCGTAGACGTCCTGCCGGTCTCCCACCTCGACGATCTTGCCCAGGTACATCACGGCGACGCGATCGGAGATGTGACGGACCACCGACAGGTCGTGCGCGATGAACAGGTACGCCACGCCCAACTCGTCCTGGAGGTCGTCGAGGAGATTGACGACACCGGCCTGGATGGAGACGTCGAGCGCGGAGACGGGTTCGTCGAGCACCAGGAGCTTCGGCTGGAGCGCCAGGGCCCGGGCGATGCCGATGCGCTGGCGCTGACCGCCGGAGAACTCGTTGGGGTAGCGATTGGCGTGGTACGGCTCGAGACCGACGAGCCGGAGCATCTCGGCCACCCGGCGCCGGTTGGCGGCCCGATCGCGCATGCCGTGGATCTGCAGCGGCTCGGCGATCGCCTCGCCGACGGGCAGCCGCGGGTCGAGCGACGCGAACGGGTCCTGGAAGACGACCTGGATGTGCCGGCGCATGCGCCGGAGCTCGCCTCCCTTGAGCTGTGTCATCTCCTTGCCGTCGAATGTGACCGAGCCCGAGGTCGGCTGGATCAGCTGCAGAATGGCCCGCCCGGTCGTCGACTTGCCGCAGCCGGATTCCCCCACCAACCCGAGCGTCTCACCCGCAGCGATGTCCAGCGAGACGCCGCTGACCGCGTGGATCTCGCCCACCCGATGCCGCACGAAGGTCCCGCCCCGCAGGGGGAAGTTCTTGACGAGGTCCGTCACTCGGAGGAGCGGTGGGCGGGAGGTCCGCGTCGCGGACGATCCGGCGGTCTGGGGGAGGGTCACGGTGCCGCCGCGCCGGCCGCCGTGTCGCTGAAGAGGGCTCCGTGCTCGCCGGCGGCCACCGACCCGGCGAAGTGGCAGGCCGCCCGGTGGTCGCCGCGGGTGGGGTCGACCGCCGGCACCGTGACCAGTGGGGGCTCGGTGGTCGTGCAGATGTCGGCGCGCAGCGGGCAGCGCGGCGCGAAGGGGCATCCGGTCGGCTCACCCAGCATGGACGGGGGAGAGCCGGGGATCTGGCGCAGGCGCTCGGAGCCGTCGCTGTCGAGCCTGGGCAGCGAGCCCAGCAGCCCGAGGGTGTAGGGCATGGACGGCTTGTAGAAGACGTCGTCGACGGTCCCGACCTCGACGGGACGCCCCGCGTACATGACGAGAACCCGGTCGGCCAGGCCGGCGATGACGCCGAGGTCGTGCGTGATGAGCAGGAGCGCCGCGCCGGTCTCGGTCAGCGCGGTCTTGAGCGACTCGAGCACCTGCGCCTGCACCGTCACGTCGAGCGCGGTGGTCGGCTCGTCCGCGAGGATCACGTCGGGGTCGTTCGCCATGCCGATGGCGATGACGGCGCGCTGGCGCATCCCCCCCGAGAATTCGTGGGGGTAGTTGTCGACGCGTTCCGCCGGGTTCGGGATCCCGACCTTGGACAGCAGCTCGATCGCCCTGGCCTGGGCCGCTTCCTTGCTGACGTCCTGGTGGGCGCGGACCGCCTCGGCGATCTGCCATCCGATCGTGTAGACGGGATTGAGCGAGGTCATCGGGTCTTGGAAGATCATGGCGATGCCCGTGCCGCGGACCCCCGTCAGCTGCTTCTCCTTCAAGCCGAGCAACTCGCGCCCCTGGAAGCGGATCGACCCCCGGATGGTGGCGCTCTTCGGCAGGAGGCCCATGGTGGCGAGGGCCGTGACCGACTTGCCCGATCCCGACTCTCCCACGATTCCCAGCACCTCGCCCGGGGCGATGGAGAAGTCGATGCCGCGCACGGCGTAGACGGTCCCCGCCTTCGTCCGGAACTCGACTTCGAGCCCTTCGACCTGCAGCGCGGGGTCGGGCACCTACGCCCTGACCCGGCTCTTCTTGGGGTCGAACGCCTCGCGGAGGCCATCTCCGATGAGGAAGATGGAGAGGATCAGAATGACGAGGAAGACCACGGGGAAGACGAAGAGCCACCATTCGGTGGTCGCCGAGTCCTGTCCCTGCGCCACCAGGAGGCCCAGGGACACGTCGGGCGGCTGCACCCCGAGGCCGAGGTACGACAGCGTCGACTCCAGCACGATGCTCAGGGCCACGGTCAGGGTCGCATTGACGATGATCGGTCCGACCGCATTGGGCAGCATGTGCTTGACGATGATCCGCCGGTTCGTCGCCCCGAGCGCCTTGGCCGCCTCCACGAAGTCACGCTCTCGCAGAACGAGGAAGTCGGCCCGGACCAGCCTGGCCACGTAGGTCCACGACAGCGCGCCGATGATGATGGCGAGCCCGAGCCAGTTGTTCGACTCCTTGGACAGCTTGTTGGCCAGCACGATCAGCACGGCCAGGATCGGCACGACCAGCACCAGGTCCACGAAGCGCATCAGCAACGAGTCGACCCAGCCCCGGTAGAAGCCGGCGATGGCGCCGACCGTCACCCCGATGAGGGTGGCCATGGCGGCCACCGTGAGCGCGATCTGAATGTCCTTCTCCACGCCGCGCATCACCTGGGCGAACATGTCGTTCCCGATGGAGTTGGTGCCGAAGGGGTGGCCCGCGGTTGGCGGGAAGTTGAGGTCGTTGGTGATGTCGGTGTAGCTGTACTGCCAGAAGTGGCCGACCAGCACCGCCGCGATGCCCAAGCCGACAAAGATGCACAGCCCGAGGATGGCGAGCTTCTGGTCGAAGAACCTTCCGATGACGATGCGAAACTGGCTCTTGGCCTCCCCCGACAGACCGTGGGCGTCGAGCGGCTGGGCCAGCTCGAGGCCGGGGGCCGCGCTGGCCAGCGTGTGGGAGCCGGCCTCCGCAGTGGCGATGTTCGCCGGCGTGCCGATGAAGTTCTCCTCTGCGACCGGGTCAGGCATAGCGGATCCGCGGATCGAGGAAGGCGTAGAGGATGTCGGCGACGAGGTTGAACAGGATCACGAACGTGGCAGTGATGAGCAGGTAGGCCAACATGATGTTGACGTCGAGATTGGTGACCCCGTTGAGGTACCACTGCCCGAGGCCCTGCCAGCCGAAGACGATCTCGGTGATGATGGCTCCGCCGAGCACCGCCGCGAAGTCCAGCGCCACGACCGTGGTGACCGGGATCAGCGCGTTGCGCAGCACGTGGCGGATCAGCACCCGCCGGGGGCTCAGCCCCTTGGCGCGGGCCAGCCGGACGTGGTCCGCGTCGAGCGTCTCGATCATGGACGAGCGCTGATAGATGGCCCACGCCGAATAGCTCACGAGGATCAGGCAGATGACCGGCAGGATGGTGTGCTCGGCATAGTCGGGCAGCCGGCTGAGGAAGGATCCGCTGAGGGTCGGGCTCTGCTCCCCGTCGGTGTAGAAGAGCGTCGTGCCGACGTGCTGGTTGACGGGGATGGCCACGAACTCCTTGAGGGCCAGCCCGATCACGAAGACGGGCGTCGCCAGGAGGAGGAAGTTGCTGACGGTGATGGCGTGGTCAGCGAAGCGGTTCTGGCGCACCGCGGCCACCACGCCGGCGGTGATGGCCAGGAAGATGGCGATGATGGTCGCGAGGACCACCATGCGCAGTGTGACCAGGAGGTGGGACGACGCCTCGGACCAGACGTTCTGCCCGGAGATGGTGGTCCCGAGGTTGCCCCGGATGGCGTTGGAGAACCAGATCCAGTAGCGCTGCCACAGCGGGTCGTTCAGATGGAGCAGGTTCTCCCGGGCGGTGATGGTCGACTGCGGGATGTGCGGATTCGCCTTCAACAGGGCCAGGGGGTTCCCCGAGGTCGCCACCAAGAGGAAGACGAAGATGGTCGCGAAGAACAGGACGACGATGCTGACCAGCAGGCGCCTAATGACGTAGGCGAGCATGAGGGAAGTGTACGAGCCGCAGAAGTTGAAGGAGGGACGGACCGATCACGGCCCGTCCCTCCTTCGCGTTCCTATGGGCCTGGCCTAGCCGATGGACCAGTTCTCGGCGTTCCAGGTGACGCCGACACTCGACGTGTTCGGCAGCACACCCTTCAGGTTGTTGGACCAGGCCCAGAACTGCGGCTTCTGGTACAGGGGAAGCGTGGCCATCTGCTGCCAGAGGATGGCGTCGGCCTTGTTGTAGTCCTCCGTCTCCTGGGCGGCGCTGGGCGCCGCCGAGCCCGTCGCCAGCAGGTTGTCCACCTGCGAGTCGGCGAAGTGGATCCAGTTCTGCCCGCACTTGGCCGTGTTGGTGTACGAGCAGTAGATGGACTGGTTGCTCGACACGAAGGGCGTCGGCACCCAGGCGAACTCGCCGATCTGGTACGTGCCCTGGACCAGGTTGGTCCCGAAGAACGTCTGCGCGTCGTAGTTCTGGATGTTGATCTTGATCCCGATCGCCTTCATCTGGGCCTGGAAGAGCTCCTCGGTCTGGGCGCGGATGCTGTTGCCCGATGTCGACTGGATCGTGAAGGTCAGGTCCTGGCCCTTCTGCGGCCCGTAGTTCGGGTGCCAGTAGCCGTCGGAGCCCTTGGTGAAGCCCTGCTCCTTGAGCAGCGATGCCGACGTGCTGGGGCTGTAGGCGAAGGCGGTGGCCTTGTACTGGGGCTGGGTGCTCACGTACATCCGGCTGCCGAGCGGCTTGATGCTGCTCGAGATCTCACCCACCGTGCGGGCGATCAGTGCCTGACGGTTCACGCCGTGGGCGATGGCCTGGCGGATGCCCACACGGGCCAGGTACGGGTCGGCCTCGTTGAAGTCGAAGTGCTCGAACTCGAGCCCGGGGATGGTGACCTTCGTGGTGCCGGACACCTGGTTGGCGGTCTGGACGATGGAGAGGTTGACCGTCGCCGGGTTGATGATGTCGACCTCCTTGTTCTGCAGGGCCGGCACCTCCTGCGTGTCGTCCGAGAAGAACTGGAAGACGATCTTGTCGAGCTTGCCCGGGGTGCTCCAGTAGGTGGGGTTGCGGGTGAGGACCAGCGACTGGTTCTCGTTGTAGCTGGTGATGGTGTACCAGCTGCCCGAGATGGTCTGGGTCGGGCCGACGAAGCCGGTGTTCCAGCCGACCGTCCGGGCGATGTGGGCCGGGACGATGTCGGTGTAGATGCTCTTCCAGTCGGTGAAGGAGGGCTTGAACGTGACCGTGACGGTGCGGCCGTTCGGGCACAGGCCGACGTTGCGGTCGGCCGTGCTCCCCGGTGCGCAGGCGGCGCCACCGGAGGGGTTGGAGCCCACGACGGACTGGATCTGGTTGTAGCCGGCGGTCGACGCCGAGTCGTAGGGCTTGCCCCCGACGTCGGTGTAGGCCGGGTTCCCGCTCTGGGCTTGCCAGTTGTAGATGAAGTCGTCGGCCGTGATGGGCGTGCCGTCGGACCACACCGCCTTGGGGTTCAGGGTGTAGACGATGGTCTGCGGGTTGCTGCTGGTCTCGGTGGCGCTCTGGAGGAGCTGGCTGTTCATGACCGGCTGGAGCTTGTTGTTGATGATGAAGGCCTGGGGCCACACCAAGTTCATGATCTCTTGGAGCACGTACTCGGAGGCGGCCGACGTGTTGATGTTGAAACCGGCCAGGTTCTCGTCCAGCGCCATGGTGGCCGTGCCACCCGAGGAGGACGACGCCTTCGTCGACGCTCCGCTGACCGATGGCGTCACCGCCACGACGGACACGCTCAGCGCCCCTGCCGCCAAGGCGGCGAATGCCGACCGCTTCACTAACCCCTTCAGTCCCATAGCGCTCCCTTGTTTGCCGACCGCCCCGGTGACGGCCGATGACCCCGCTCTTCCTCCACCGTCAGTGTCGGAAGGCCACTCCCATCTGTCGGAAGATTGTTCGTAAACGTAACCCAATTGCCACATTCCTTTGGGTCATGCCGCCGGGAATTTCTGCAGGAACGCGCAGGAGACGGACCCGATCCGGTGCCCTGCGCCACCCGGCACACGATTCCTGCGTCAGAGGGTCCATCCGGTGCACGGGATCGAACCTGGGTCCGGGCTGGGAGCAGACTGCGTGGTCCGTGACGATGGACAACTAAATTGACGTCGAGGCGATGGTCTACGTCCTAGCGGTCGCAGCGGCACTTTCTAATGCGCTGACCAGCGTGTTCCAGCGCATGGGCGTCGAGGACGCCCCCGAGGAGTCGACGATGCGGCTGAGCCTCATGGCCCACGCCATCCGACGGGGCGTCTGGCTGCTGGGCTTCGGCTTCATGATCTGTTCCTTCTTGTTGCAGTCCTTCGCGCTGCACATCGGGCGGCTCTCGGTGGTGCAGCCCATCCTCACGATGGAGCTGTTGTTCCTGGTGGCCATCCTCGGGACCTACTTCCGCTTCTCCATCTCCGCGCGGGAGTGGATCGGGGCCTCGGCCATCGCGTTCGGGCTCTCCGGGTTCCTCTACTTCGCGGCGCCGGGTGGCGGGTCCGAGGTGCCCACCAACCTGGGTTGGATCGTGGTCGGCGGCAGCACCACCTTCCTGATCGTCGTGGCGGTCGTCGCGACGCGCTGGGGTGCCCGCTGGTGGAAGGCCGCCATGTTCGGCAGCGCGGCGGCCATGGCCTTCGCGTTCACCGCCGCCCTGATCAAGGTGGTCAGCAACTACGCGGCGAACGACTGGGTCACCCTCTTCGAGCACTGGCAGACCTACGGCGTCATCGCCTTCGGCCTGCTCGGGCTCTTCCTCACGCAGAACGCGTTCCACGCCGGCCCCCTGGCGGCATCGCAGTCGACCCTGGTCCTGGTCGACCCGCTCGTGAGCATCTGCCTCGGCATCGCCCTCTACGGCGACACCCTGCGGACGTCCGGCGCCTACGGGCCGCTCGAGGCCATCTCGCTCCTGGTGATGTTCATGGGCGCGGTGTTCCTCTCCAACTCGCCGCTGGTCACGGGCATGAAGAGCGAGGGCAAGGGGGTGGAGTACGACGAGATGCTGTCACGGCGGCTCAAGCACCCGTCCTCCGCGGTCCCCGACGGCGGGCTGCCCTTCTCGTCCGCGTAATTCGCGCCGGCCCGCCCGTCCTTCTTCTCCTCAGTCGGCGCCCGCGCTCGGCCGCCCGGCGCGCTCCACCACGCGCCGCGTCAGCGCCGCGAAGTGGTCCGGGTGCGACAGGTGCGCGCCGTGCTGGGCCCCCTCGATCTCGTAGACCTCCGCGCCGGAGACGTGCTCGCCCAGCCACTGCACGCTGGCGCGATGATGCGGCTGCGTCGTCGGCCCGCCCATGCCGAACACGGAGGGGACGCCGAGGGCGGCGACGTCGAAGGGTGGGCCCTCGCCCCGCAGGCTGCGCAGGTCGGCCACCAGCGCCGGCCCGTCGGCCCGCCGCTCCGCCCGGCCCTGCTCGCTGAGTCGGGCCCAGGCCGCGGCACCCACCATCCGCGAGAAGAAGCGCTCGACCTCCTCACCCGGGTCCCCGGCGATCGCCGGCCAGGGCCGGGCCTCGCCCGGCCGGTCACGGCGGAGGCCCAGCCAGGGCATCGGCGGCTCGAAGGCCCCGATGGCGTCGAAGGCACGGGGCTCGGCCAGGGCGGCGCCCACCACTACGTCGCCCCCGAGGCTGTGGCCGACGGCGACCACCGGTCCGCCCGCCGCCGCCCGCGACTCCTCCCCGATGGCGAGGAGGTCCTCCATGTGGCCGCCCAGGTCCACCACTTCGCCGCCCCGCGAGCCCTGGTAGCCCCTCCGGTCGTACGACAGGGTGGTCAGGTCCGGCAGCCGGCGCATGACGCGCCGGAAGCTCTCGCCCCGGTCGAGCGACCCGTGGACGAAGACCACGGTGGCGGCGCCGGGCGCGGCGGCCGGCCGCGAGAGGACGTGGAGGGCCGCCGGATAGCGCATGGGCAGGTGAGACGCTACCAACCCGCCTCCCGAGCCCGACCGCCGCCGGTAGGGTTGACCCATGACCCAGTTCGGTGGCGCGGGAGGCTCTTTCGGCCCCAACGCGTGGCTGGTCGACGACATGTACGACCGGTTCCTGGCCGACCCCGGCTCGGTCAGCGAGAGCTGGCGGGAGTTCTTCGCCGACTACCGGCCGGCACCCGTACCCGCACCCATCCCCGCCCAGGCTCCTGCCGAGCCGCACGCTGCGGCCCCGACCCAGGCCGCCGCCCCGGAGGCCGCCACCCCGGCCCCCGCCCCCGTCGCCGAGGCGGGTGACGAGCGGGCCACCGTCCTGCGGGGCGCCGCCTCGCGGATCGTCGCCAACATGGAAGCCAGCCTGACCGTACCCACGGCGACCAGCGTGCGCACGGTGCCGGCGCGCCTGCTCGAGGTCAACCGCCTTGTCCTCAACAACCAGCTGGCCCGCACCACAGGGGCCAAGGTCAGCTTCACCCACATCATCGGGTATGCCGTCGTGCGCGCCCTGAGCGACGTTCCCGCGCTCAACGCCGCTTTCGTCGAGGACGCCGACGGCACGGGCAAGCCCGGTGTCGTGCACCACAAGCACGTCGGGCTGGGCCTGGCGGTGGACCAGGAGAAGAGCGACGGCACCCGCACCCTGTTGGTGCCGTGCATCAAGGACGCGGACACCCTGGACTTCCGCTCGTTCGTGCTGGCCTACGAGGACCTGATCCGCAAGATCCACACGAACAAGATCGGACCCGACGACTTCAGCGGGACGACGGTGTCGCTGACCAACCCCGGGACCCTGGGTACGGTCCAGTCCGTGCCGCGCCTGATGCCCGGTCAGGGCGCCATCATCGGTGTGGGCGCGCTCGGCTACCCGGCGGGCTACGAGGCGGCCGACCCCCGCGTGCTGGCGCAGCTCGGGCTGGGCAAGGTCGTCACGCTCACGTCCACCTACGACCACCGCATCATCCAGGGCGCCGAGTCGGGGCTCTTCCTGGCCCGGGTCGCCGCACTCCTGACCGGGGCCGACGGCTTCTACGACCAGGTCTTCGAGTCGATGGGCGTGCCCTACGAGCCCGTGCGGTGGCAGAGCGACAACAACGCCGGCGTGGGCACCGGCGAGAGCGAGCACCAGCGGCTGATCAAGCAAGTGCGCGTGCAGACGCTCATCAACATGTACCGCGTGCGCGGGCACCTCATCGCCCACCTGGACCCGCTCGACGCCGAGCCGCCGCACATCCACCCCGAGCTCGACCCGCTGAGCTACGGCCTCACCATCTGGGACCTGCCGCGCCAGTTCGTGGCGGACGGCCTGGCTGGCCGCGAGACGGCGACGCTCGAGGACATCCTGCACATCCTGCGCGACGCGTACTGCCGCACCCTGGGCATCGAGTACATGCACATCCAGGACCCCGAGCAGAAACGCTGGATCCAACAGCACGTCGAGGGCCAGCCCATCTCGCTCAACCCAGACGAGCAGCGACACATCCTCGACCGCCTGAACGCGGCCGAGGTCTTCGAGCGCTTCCTCCACACCCGCTACGTGGGCCAGAAGCGTTTCGGCCTGGAGGGCGCCGAGTCGACCATCGTGCTCCTCGACGCCCTGCTCGACGGCGCCGCGGGCTCCGGCGTGGCCGAGGTCGTGATGGGGATGGCGCACCGGGGCCGGCTCAACGTCCTGGCCAACATCGTCGGCAAGTCCTACAAGGAGATCTTCGAGGAGTTTGAGGGCAATCTCGATCCCGAGTCGGTGCAGGGCTCGGGCGACGTCAAGTACCACAAGGGCGCTCGCGGCGTCTTCCACGGCAGCGCGGGGGAGGAGCTGCCGATCACGGTGGCGTCGAACCCCTCACACCTCGAGGCCGTCGACCCGGTGGTCGAGGGCATGACCAGGGCCAAGCAGGACCGGCTCTCGCCGCCGACCGACGGCACTCCGGCCGCGGCCGCCGACGGCACATTCGGGTTCCCGTGCATGTCCGTCCTCATCCACGGCGACGCCGCCTTCGCCGGCCAGGGCGTCGTGGCCGAGACGCTCAACCTCTCCGGGCTCTCGGGCTACCGGACCGGCGGCACCGTCCATGTCGTCATCAACAACCAGCTGGGCTTCACGACCGCACCGACGTCGGCCCGCACGTCGGTGTACCCGACCGACGTGGCCAAGATGGTCCAGGCGCCCATCTTCCACGTCAACGGCGACGACCCCGAGGCCTGCGTGCGGGCGGCCCGTCTGGCCTTCGCCTTCCGCCAGACATTCCACAAGGACGTGGTCATCGACCTCGTCTGCTATCGCAAGCACGGCCACAACGAGGGCGACGACCCCAGCTACACCCAGCCGCTGATGTACCAGCGGATCGACGCCAAGCGCTCGGTGCGCAAGCTCTACACGGAGACGCTCGTCCGCCGGGGTGACATCACGCTGGAGCAGGCCGAGTCCGCGCTCGACGACTTCAACGCCAAGCTGCAGGCGGTGCTGGACGAGGTGCGCCAGGAGCCGTCGCTCACCCCCACCGAGCTGCCGGTGCCCGACGCCGGCCCGGTGGCGTTCCCCACGGTCGAGACCGGTGTGGCACCCGAGGTGCTGCGGGCGCTCTCGGTCGTCGTGCGCTCCGTGCCCGATGGGTTCACCGTCCACCCCAAGCTCGAGCGCCAGTTCGCCCAGCGCGACGAGCTGGTCGCCGGCGGGCACGTGGACTGGGCGCTCGCCGAGGCGCTGGCCATCGGCTCGCTCATGTTCGAGGGCGTGAACGTGCGCCTGACCGGTCAGGACACCCGCCGCGGCACCTTCAGCCACCGCCATGCCGTGTTGGTGGACTACGCCAACGGCGAGGAGTACGTCCCGCTGGCCCACATCCGCGACGGCCTGCGCCGCATCGGGGCCGCCGAGCTCGAGCCGGCGGGGGAGATGGGCAACTTCACGGTGCGTGACTCCCTGCTGTCGGAGTACGCCGCCGTCGGCTTCGAGTACGGCTACTCGGTCGAGGCGCCCGAGGCACTGGTGGCCTGGGAGGCCCAGTTCGGCGACTTCGCCAACGGGGCGCAGATCATCATCGACAACTTCCTCGTGGCCGCCGAGAACAAGTGGGCGCAGTACTCGGGCCTCGTGCTGCTGCTGCCGCACGGGTACGAGGGACAGGGCCCCGAGCACTCGTCCTCCCGGTTCGAGCGGTTCCTCTCGCTGAGCGCCCGCAACAACTTGCGCGTCACCATCCCTTCCACCTCGGCGCAGTACTTCCACCTGCTGCGCTCCCAGGCGTTGCTGGCCCCCAAGCGCCCCCTCGTCGTCGTCACGCCGAAGTCACTGCTGCGGGCCCACGCGTCCCGATCGACCTTCTCGGAGCTGACCTCGGGGTCCTTCCGCGCCGTCATCGACGACGCGTCGGTCGAGGATCCGGGCGCGGTCCGTCGCGTCGTGCTGTGCAGCGGCAAGATCGGCCACGAGGCCGAGCAGCGGCGGGCGGAGCTCGGTCCCGAGGAGGCGGCCGGGGTCGCCATCGTCTGGATGGAGCAGGTCTACCCGTGGCCGGTCGAACAGCTGACCGGGGTCTTCGAGCGCTACGACCAGGCGAGCGAGGTGGTGTGGTTGCAGGAGGAGCCCGAGAACATGGGAGCCTGGTCCTTCGTGCACGCCCGGCTCCACGCCTGTCTGCCCGACCGCCTGAAGCTCCGCCACGTGAGCCGGCCCGAGTCGGCCAGCCCCGCCATCGGCAGCGCCGCCCTGCACCAGCTGGAGCAGGCCGATCTCTTGCGACGTGCCATTGGCTGACCCGCATCACGTCGTGGTGGACGGGTCCAACCTCGCCACCGAAGGGCGCACCTCTCCCAGCCTGAAGCAGCTCGATGAGGCCGTGCGGGCATACGCCGCAGAGGACCCGGGCTCCAGCATCATCGTGGTGGTCGATGCCACGTTCGAGCACCGCGTCTCGGACGCCGAGCGCGAGGAGGTCCGCGAGGCCATGCTGAACGGGGAGATCATCTCCCCGCCGGCAGGCGCCATCGGCCGCGGGGACGCATTCGTCCTGCGGATCGCCGAGCGCACCGGGGCCATCGTCCTGTCCAACGACTCGTTCCAGGAGTTCCACGGCGAGCACCCGTGGCTCTTCGACGACGGCCGCCTGATCGGCGGCAAGCCGGTGCCGGGGGTGGGTTGGATCTTCACGCCCCGACTGCCCATCCGGGGCCCCAAGAGCCGGGCGGCCACGGCCGAGGCGAAGGCCAAGAAGGACCCCGAGTCCGCCCCTGCGAAGGCGGCGGAGCTGGCCCGGGCCGCCAAGAAGGCCGCCAAGAAGGCGTCGAAGGCCAAGAAGTCGGCGAAGAAGGCGGCGCCGGTGGACACGTCCTGGCCCATCGCGCCGAGCACGCCGCCGCCGCGACGGGCCAAGCTCGACCCGGTCTTCTCCAGCGCGGTCGACGAGGCGGTCGAGGAGGCCCTGCACCCGCCGGAACCCGCCAAGTCCAGGGGGGCCACGAAGAAGCATGCCGCGGCCAAGAAGGCGGCGCCCCAGCGGGGGGTCAAGGCCAAGAGGGACGACGGGAAGGACGGGGAGGGGAAGGGCGCCCAGGCCAAAGCCGGAGCAGCGCCTGCCCCGCCGCCCGCCCGGCCCCAGAACAAGCAGTCGAGCCCGCCGCCGGCTGTCAACGAGCCCCTGGCCTTCATCAACTTCGTCGCCGCGTTCACCGTCGGGAGCACCATTGAGGGCGAGGTGGTCTCGTTCACCTCGCACGGCGCCATGGTCGACGTCGCGATGCCCGGCGGGGGAGCGCTGCACTGCTACATCCCGCTGACCGCCATGGGGACGCCGCCGCCGACGAAGGCCCGCCAGGTGCTCAAGAAGGGCGAGGTGCGCCCGTTCGTGCTGGCCGGCCTGGACCCGCCGCGTCGCGTCGCGGAGCTGGCGCTTCCGGCACCCGAGCCCGAGGCGCCACGTGCCACACGCAAGAAGGCGGCCGCGCCGGCCAAGAAGCCTCCGGCGAAGAAGGCGACCGCGCCGGCGAAGGAGGCGGCGGCCAAGAAGACGACCAAGAAGGCCGCCGCCGCGAGGAAGGCAGCCAAGAAGGCGGCGGCGCCGGTGAAGAAGGCGGCCAAGGCAAAGAAAGCGCCGGCCAAGAAGACGGCCAGGGCGCGTGGTCGATGACGGAGGGACGACGGCGTTGACGGCGTTGCCGCGCCCGGACGAGGTGTTGCCGCACCGTGCCCCGTTTCTCTTCGTGACCGAGGTGACCGCGGTCGAGCCGGGCGTCTCGGCCCGCGGCACGTGGCAACTGACGGGCGAGGAGCCGTTCTTCGCCGGGCACTTCCCAGGGCGCCCCACCCTGCCGGGCGTCCTCATGGTCGAGTCGCTGGCGCAGGTCGGCGGCATCGCCGTCCTCCTCGACCCGCGCTACTCCGGAAAGCTCCCGCTCTTCGGCGGCATCGAGCGCGCGCGCTTCCGCCGCCAGGTCGTCCCGGGGGAGACCCTCGAGCTCGCGGTGGCCATGGACCGGCTGTCGGCCCGTGGGGGCAAGGGGCACGGCACGGCGTCGGTGGGCGGGCAGACCGCCTGCGAGGCCGACCTCCTCTTCGTCATCGTCGACGGGGCGTAGCCTGATGCGCCTCGCCACGTGGAACGTGAACTCGCTCACGGCCCGTATGCCCCGGGTGACCGAGTGGATCGAGTCGCACCAACCCGATGTGCTCTGCATGCAAGAGACCAAGCAGGCCGACGACAAGTTCCCGGAGAAGGAGTTCGCCGAGCTCGGGTACGAGGCGGCCCATCACGGTGACGGCCGCTGGAACGGCGTGGCCATCCTGAGCAAGGTCGGGCTCGAGGACCCCGTCCGCGGCTTCGGCACGGCGGGCGACGAGCACGGGAGCCGCGTCGTCTCCGCCGTCTGCTCGGGCACGCGGGTGTTCTCCGTCTACGTCCCCAACGGGCGCGCGCTCGACAACGAGTTCTATGCGGTGAAGCTGGCGTGGCTGGCCCGCCTGCGCACCACCCTCGACGAGACGTGCCCGCCCGGCTCCTCGGTCGCCGTCTGCGGCGACTTCAACGTGGCCCCCGACGACGGCGACGTGTGGGACCCCGCGGCGTTCGTGGGGGCGACCCACGTCAGCGAGCCCGAGCGGGAGGCTCTACGTGAGGTCGAGGGTTGGGGCCTCGTGGACGTCTTCCGGCGGTTCAACGAACCCGGCACGTTCACCTGGTGGGACTACCGGGCGGGCGACTTCCACGAGGGCCGTGGGATGCGGATCGACCTCGTCCTGGTGAGTGAGGACCTCGCCCGGCGGGCGGCAGGGGCCTTCCGGGACCGGGACGCGCGCAAGGGGAAGAAGCCCTCGGACCACGCTCCCGTCGTGGTGGACTTCGCCGACTGAGAAATCTCGGCTCCTTCCCGGCGCGGCTTGAGGGCAACCGGAGCGAATTGGGCGGGAGTTGTGCAATCAAACCCGGTGCGAGAATGCACATCCAAGCGTGATTTCATGGGCTCCTGATGGCTCGGAAGCCCCGGCTGGGCTGGACCTTTCCGGCTGTGCGCCGGGTTGACGGATCGGGGCCCTCGAGGTTCCTCCCGAAGCGCAACCGCCCTTCCTATGCAGGGACTTTGAAGATAGATTGCGGGCACCACGTTGGAGTAGATCCGGACGTGGCGAGCGGGGCGGTCCGCTCACAGGAGTGTGAAAAAACTTGGCGAAGCGGCGAATTGGCGAAGCTGCACGGTCGGGAGCCGACCAACGGTTGTTGCGTCGCGTCCTCAAATCGTTAGACCGACAGTCTTCTAGGCGCCGTACGGGTCATCCCACTGCGTGGCGCTCGGACGAATCGAGCGCCGGCTTCACGCTCATCGAACTGGTGATCGTGACGGCGGTCCTGCCGATTGTGATCGGCGCCATTGCCGTCGGCGTCATCTCTGTCTTCTCATTGCAGACGAGTGTGGCCAACCGCCTGACCGATTCAGGTGACGCGCAGGTCATCGCGATCGACTTCCAGCGGGACGTCCAGAGCGCGACCATGCTCACCACGAGCAGTTCGGCCACGAATCCTGCTCCGTGCGGGACGGGTGTCGAGGTGTTGGGACTGCAGCTCGGGCCCTCCACGGAAGTCACCTATGCCGCGGCCGCAGCACCGAGTGCGAGCACCTACACACTGTCGAGGAACCTGTGCTCCTTGAGTGGAGGTACACCCACCCTTCAGAACACCGTCGTCGTCGGACGGGACCTCCCCGCGTCGACGTTGACAACGTCGCCGGTGACGATCCCCCAATGCCTGCAGACTCCGCCCGCGCAGATACCGGCTTGCAACCTCATCGGATCCGGCCCTGCATACGAGACGACCTGGGTCAGTCCCATCGGAATCACGGCCGCCGTTCCGCCAGCGCCGGCGGCTTCGGCGGGAGTCAACTTCAAAACGATCGAACCCGGGAGCGGTTACTCCTACACACTCACGGCCGTTCCGAACGCAGCGGCCAACTCGGCGAGCCTCGCCCAGTCGACGTCACAACCGCCTGGGGGCAGCTTCCCAGTAGCAGGCACCGGCACGTACGCATCAACCCTTTTCTTCGTCAACTTTGCCGACTGGAACACGCAGACGACCGCTGCTGGGGTCAGCTGCACCGGAGGCACCACTGGCAATCCGGTCCTGCCCATGGCGGCCCCTATCGCCAACACCCCCGACACGCTGTCCTTCTGCCTCAGCGTGACGGCCAAGACGAGTGGCGGGCAGTCCATCACGGGTCAAACGTCGGCAGGGGCCGCTTGCGGTGTCGCGGCCAGAAGCGGCTGGGACGACATCACCGCGGTCACGCTCCCGACATATTCCTGTCCCCCCGGCAGCGAGGCATATCTCGGCAACAACGGCTTCTACACCGTGCCGCCGACGATTCCCTGCCCAACTCCATCTCAACCAGCGTTGCAATGCCCATTCGACCCCGCTCTCTACGAAGTGGACCAGGGGTCGACCGCGACGATCACGATTTCGAACATCGAAATCGTGAGCTCGAGCGGCCTGGCGGCCACCGGCTGGGACCTGGTGACCGGGGACGCGGAGTCGACCGATCCGACTGAGAGCATCAAGTGGCAGTCCACCCCCGCGACGTCGGTGTTCACCCTCCTCCCCAATTCCTCGACCTCGGAGATCGGCAACGCCTGCGACGGAGCGCCACCTGCGAACCTGGGCACGCTCATGGGACTTGCCACCACGACGGTCCAGTGCTCGGCGACCCACTCCCGGGACAAGACGGGCACTCCCATGATCGAGACCGAGACACCGTCGTCCCTGACCATGACCCTGGTGGGCCAAGGCCTGCAGGCTGTCTTCCTGGGGGTGCTCCTGCCGTGAGACGGTCACAAACGGCGGGACGAGACAAGGGCCATGTGTGTCCACACGACGAAGACCGGCGACGCTCGGAGGCCGGAGACACCCTCGTCGAGATCCTGATCGCACTCGCCATCATGGGAATAGCGGCCACTGCGATCCTGTTGGCCTTCACCACCGCCATCTCCGGTTCGGGCGATCACCGGAGCGAGGTCACCCTCGACTCGATGTTGAGAGCGGCGTCGGAGGAGGCCACGGGTCTGATACAGCACCAGTCGTTCTCGAGTTGCGCGGGTGCAGATCTGTATGCCGCACCGGGCTCCATCCCCCTCTCCAACCCCGCCTACTCCGCTTCTATCTCCTCAGTAAGTTACGAGAGCGCCAACCCGGCAGCACCCACCGGAGACGACAGCTACACCTTCTCGGCCCCTCAGACCCCACCGACCGGCTCGTGTCCGTCGTCGCCGTTTACTCCCAACCCTTACGCCGATTCGCCGCAGCAGATCACGGTCAAGGTGACCTACACTGGCTCGAACGGGCCGTCTACTCACTTCCACGATCCAGACCGTCGTCGACGATCCCAATTCACCACCGCCCGCGGCGAAATGCCAATACCCGCCGCTCCCAGCTGGTCTTCCTGGAACAACCGATAGACGATCCCAATGGGTCAGCGGGATCAGCCGGATCGGCACTTTACCCACCGACGGTCGTGGCGGTCCAAGACAAGACCGGATGCACCGAGCAGAGCGACCTGACCTCGGTCAAGTTGACGCATCACGGCGGGAACGGGAACGAGCGGCGCAAGCCTGCAGAACTGCGTTCCTTCACAACAGTACGGGGAGACGATCTTCACGGGCTGCGCCATCAACGAGCCGGGGACGAACTACACGTTGACCGCGAGCGACCCCACCGACCAATCCCAGTACGGCCTCTCGCCAATAGTGAGCAACCCCTTCACCGTCTCGGCGGGTGTCCCAGCCCAGCTCGTGTTCACGACTCAACCCGGCAACGGCACCGGTGGAACCCCACTGACGCAGCAGCCCGTCGTCTACATCGAGGACGCCCAGGGGAACCTCGTCACCACCGACAACACGACGGTCACCCTGGCCATCGGCACCAACCCGGGCCCAGGCACGCTTTCGAACTGCACCGCCCAGGCCTCCGCGGGTATCGCCACCTTCACCGGTTGCACGATCGACAAGATCGGGACCGGGTACACCCTCACGGCGACTGACGCAACCGACAATCTGACGACACCGTCGGCACCGAGTGGTCCGTTCAACATCACGCCGGGTCAGCCGTACCGGCTCGCGTTCACGACGACGCCGGGTACGACTGTGGCGGGGGACCAGTTCGCGAACCAGCCTGTCGTCACCCTCCTTGACGCGGGCGGCAACACCGCCACCGTGGCACCAGGAAGCACCGACGCAGTGGGGATTGCGATTGGCCCATCCTCACCCGGCGGGACTCTCTCTGGTTGCACCGAGACGACGACTGCGGGCGTGGCCAGCTTCACCGGTTGCTCGATCAGCACGCCCGGAGTCGGCTACACGCTCGTGGCGACCGACACGACCAACCCTGCGGTCCTGTCCGCAACGAGTGGCTCGTTCAACGTCGTGACACCGGCGCTGACGTCGTTCAAGGTGTCGACCCCGGCCACCAACACGCCGACAGTCGGCACCGCGTTCAATGTCACGATCACCGCACTCGACCAATCCGGCTACCAGTTCCCGGGGTTTTCAGGGACCCAGACCATTGCGTTCAGTGGTCCCGCCAACTCACCCAACGGGAACGCTCCCGTCTACCCGGCGAGCGTGAGCTTCACGAACGGCGTCGGCACGGCCTCGGTAACGCTGTTCGACGCCCAGACCACGACGCTGACAGCCACCCAAGGCACTGTCATGGGTACCTCGGGCAACATGACGGTGAAGCCGCTCGGGACGGCCACGGCACTGTCCGTCGGGAACCCCGGCGGCCAGACCGCAGGCAGCTCGTTCAACGAGACGATCGACGCCGTTGACCAGTACGGCAACACGGTGACCGCCTACTCTGCCAGCCCGACGGTGACCTTCATTGGCCCGTCGAACTCACCGAGCGGGAAGGCTCCGACCTACCCGGGCACGCTCAACTTCACCAACGGTGTCGCAACGCCCAGCCTGACGCTGTACGACGCGCAGAGCACCACGCTGAAGGCCACGATCCTGGGCGGTGTCACCGGCACCTCGACCAGCTTCACGGTCAGCCCGGGCACGACGACCACCCTCGTCGTCTCGGCCTTCCCGAGCCCGGTCACGGCGGGGACGGCCCACAGCGTCACGGTCACCGCCTTCGACGCCTACGGCAACACGACGCCGAGCTACACCGGCACCGTCCACTTCACGAGCACCGACCCGCAAGCCACCGCGGGTGCGGGCCTGCCGGCCAACTACACCTTTACCACCGGGACGGGTGCGGACAACGGGACGCACACCTTCACCAACGGGGTCACCCTCAAGACGGCGGGCACCCAGTCCATCACGGCCACCGACACGGTGACGGGCACCATCAAGGGCACCCAGAGCGGCATCACGGTGAACCCCACCGGCGCGGCGACCCTGACCGTCTCGGGCTTCCCGAGCCCGACCACGGCCGGGGCGGCCCACAGCGTCACGGTGACCGCGCATGACGCCTATGGCAACACCGCCACGGGCTACACCGGCACGGTCCACTTCACGAGCAGCGACGGCGCGGCCGTCCTGCCGGCCAACTACACCTTCGTCGCCGGTGACAACGGGGTCCACACCTTCACCAACGGGGCCACCCTCAAGACGGCGGGCACCCAGTCCATCACGGCCACCGACACGGTGACGGGGACCATCACGGGCACCCAGAGCGCCATCACGGTGAACCCCGCCGGCGCGGCGACCCTGACCGTCACGGGCTTCACCAGCCCGACCACGGCGGGGGCGGCCCACAGCGTCACGGTCACCGCCTTCGACGCCTTCGGCAACACCGCCACCGGCTACACCGGCACCGTCCACTTCACGAGCACCGACGGCCAGGCCACCGCGGCGCGGGCCTGCCGGCCAACTACACCTTCGTCGCCGGTGACAACGGGGTCCACACCTTCACCAACGGGGTCACCCTCAAGACGGCGGGCACCCAGTCCATCACGGCCACCGACACGGTGACGGGCACCATCACGGGCACCCAGAGCGCCATCACGGTGCTCCCGGGCACGACGACCACCCTCGTCGTCTCGGCCTTCCCGAGCCCGGTCACGGCGGGGACGGCCCACAGCGTCACGGTCACCGCCTTCGACGCCTACGGCAACACGCCGCCGAGCTACACCGGCACCGTCCACTTCACGAGCAGCGACGGCCAAGCCGTCCTGCCGGCCAACTACACCTTCACCGGCGGCGACGCGGGGGTCCACACCTTCACCAACGGGGCCACCCTCAAGACGGCGGGCACCCAGTCCATCACGGCCACCGACACGGTGACGGGCACCATCAAGGGCACCCAGAGCGGCATCTCAGTGCTCTCGAGCACGGCGACCACTCTGACCGTCGCGGGCTACCCGAGCCCGACCACGGCCGGGGCGGCCCACAACGTGACGGTCACCGCGCATGACGCCTTCGGCAACACGGCAACCGGCTACACCGGCACGGTCCACTTCACGAGCAGCGACGGCAACGCCACCCTGCCGGCCAACTACACCTTCGTCGCCGGTGACAACGGGGTCCACACCTTCACCAACGGGGCCACCCTCAAGACGGCGGGCACCCAGTCCATCACGGCCACCGACACGGTGACGGGCACCATCACGGGCACCCAGAGCGCCATCACGGTGCAGATTGGGCCGGCCGCGACCCTCGTCGTTTCGGGCTTCCCGAGCCCGACCACGGCCGGGGCGGCCCACAGCGTGACGGTCACCGCCTTCGACGCCGGCGGCAACACGGCCACCGGCTACACCGGCACCGTCCACTTCACGAGCACCGACCCGCAAGCCACCGCGGCCGGGCCTGCCGGCCAACTACACCTTCGTCGCCGGCGACAACGGGGTCCACACCTTCACCAACGGGGTCACCCTCAAGACGGCGGGCACCCAGTCCATCACCGCCACCGACACGGTGACGGGCACGATCACGGGCACCCAGAGTGGCATCACCGTCCAGGCGGCCGGGGCCAGCAAGCTGGCCTTCGCCCAGCAGCCGACGACGACCACGGCCGGCAATGCCATCAGCCCGGCCGTGACGGTGCAGGTCCAAGACCTCTACGGCAACGCCGTGGCCGATTCGGGGGCGACGGTGAACATGACCGTCAGCGCCGGGCCGGGGCCCTTCACCGGCACCTCGACGACGAGCGCCACCACCAGCGGAGCCGGTCTGGCGACGTTCAACAACCTCGTCCTCGACACGTCGGGCACCACCTACAGCCTCCAGGCGGCCTCGTCCGGCCTCACCTCGGGCACCTCGGGCACCTTCACGGTGAACGCCGCCTCGGCGACCACCTTGACGGTCGCGGGCTTCACCAGCCCGACCGCGGCGGGGGCGGCCCACAACGTGATCGTCACCGCCAAGGACGCCTTCGGCAACACCGCCACCGGCTACACCGGCACGGTCCACTTCACGAGCACCGACCCCCAGGCCACCGCGGGCGCGGGCCTGCCGGCCAACTACACCTTCGTCGCCGGTGACAACGGGGTCCACACCTTCACCAACGGGGTCACCCTCAAGACGGCGGGCACCCAGTCCATCACCGCCACCGACACGGTGACGGGCACCATCACGGGCACCCAGAGCGCCATCAGCGTGCTCCCGGGCACGACGACCACCCTCGTCGTCTCGGCCTTCCCGAGCCCGGTCACGGCGGGGACGGCCCACAGCGTCACGGTCACCGCCTTCGACGCCTACGGCAACACGACGCCGAGCTACACCGGCACCGTCCACTTCACGAGCACCGACCCGCAAGCCACCGCGGGTGCGGGCCTGCCGGCCAACTACACCTTTACCACCGGGACGGGTGCGGACAACGGGACGCACACCTTCACCAACGGGGTCACCCTCAAGACGGCGGGCACCCAGTCCATCACGGCCACCGACACGGTGACGGGCACCATCAAGGGCACCCAGAGCGGCATCACGGTGAACCCCACCGGCGCGGTCACCCTCGTCGTCTCGGCCTTCCCGAGCCCGACCACGGCCGGGGCGGCCCACAGCGTCACGGTCACCGCCAAGGACGCCTTCGGCAACACCGCCACGGGCTACACCGGCACGGTCCACTTCACGAGCACCGACGGCGCGGCCGTCCTGCCGGCCGACTACACCTTCGTCGCCGGTGACAACGGGGTCCACACCTTCACCAACGGGGCCACCCTCAAGACGGCGGGCACCCAGTCCATCACGGCCACCGACACGGTGACGGGGACCATCACGGGCACCCAGAGCGCCATCACTGTGAACCCCGCCGGCGCGGCCACCTTCACCGTCGCGGGCTTCACCACCCCGACGGCAGCAGGTGCGGCCCACAGCGTCACGGTCACCGCCTTCGACGCCTTCGGCAACACCGCCACGGGCTACACCGGCACCGTCCACTTCACGAGCACCGACCCCCAGGCCACCGCGGGCGCGGGCCTGCCGGCCAACTACACCTTCGTCGCCGGTGACAACGGGGTCCACACCTTCACCAACGGGGTCACCCTCAAGACGGCGGGCACCCAGTCCATCACGGCCACCGACACGGTGACGGGCACCATCACGGGCACCCAGAGCGCCATCACGGTGCTCCCGGGCACGACGACCACCCTCGTCGTCTCGGCCTTCCCGAGCCCGGTCACGGCGGGGACGGCCCACAGCGTCACGGTCACCGCCTTCGACGCCTACGGCAACACGACGCCGAGCTACACCGGCACCGTCCACTTCACGAGCACCGACCCGCAAGCCACCGCGGGTGCGGGCCTGCCGGCCAACTACACCTTTACCACCGGGACGGGTGCGGACAACGGGACGCACACCTTCACCAACGGGGTCACCCTCAAGACGGCGGGCACCCAGTCCATCACGGCCACCGACACGGTGACGGGCACCATCAAGGGCACCCAGAGCGGCATCACGGTGAACCCCACCGGCGCGGTCACCCTCGTCGTCTCGGCCTTCCCGAGCCCGACCACGGCCGGGGCGGCCCACAGCGTCACGGTCACCGCCAAGGACGCCTTCGGCAACACCGCCACGGGCTACACCGGCACGGTCCACTTCACGAGCACCGACGGCGCGGCCGTCCTGCCGGCCGACTACACCTTCGTCGCCGGTGACAACGGGGTCCACACCTTCACCAACGGGGCCACCCTCAAGACGGCGGGCACCCAGTCCATCACGGCCACCGACACGGTGACGGGGACCATCACGGGCACCCAGAGCGCCATCACTGTGAACCCCGCCGGCGCGGCCACCTTCACCGTCGCGGGCTTCACCACCCCGACGGCAGCAGGTGCGGCCCACAGCGTCACGGTCACCGCCTTCGACGCCTTCGGCAACACCGCCACGGGCTACACCGGCACCGTCCACTTCACGAGCACCGACCCCCAGGCCACCGCGGGCGCGGGCCTGCCGGCCAACTACACCTTCGTCGCCGGTGACAACGGGGTCCACACCTTCACCAACGGGGTCACCCTCAAGACGGCGGGCACCCAGTCCATCACGGCCACCGACACGGTGACGGGCACCATCACGGGCACCCAGAGCGGCATCACCGTCCAGGCGGCCGGGGCCAGCAAGCTGGCCTTCGCCCAGCAGCCGACGACGACCACGGCCGGCAATGCCATCAGCCCGGCCGTGACGGTGCAGGTCCAAGACCCCTACGGCAACGCCGTGGCCGATTCGGGGGCGACGGTGAACATGACCGTCAGCGCCGGGCCGGGGCCCTTCACCGGCACCTCGACCACGAGCGCCACCACCAGCGGAGCCGGTCTGGCGACGTTCAACAACCTCGTCCTCGACACGTCGGGCACCACCTACAGCCTCCAGGCGGCCTCGTCCGGCCTCACCTCGGGCACCTCGGGCACCTTCACGGTGAACGCCGCCTCGGCGACCACCTTGACGGTCGCGGGCTTCACCAGCCCGACCGCGGCGGGGGCGGCCCACAACGTGATCGTCACCGCCAAGGACGCCTTCGGCAACACCGCCACCGGCTACACCGGCACCGTCCACTTCACGAGCACCGACCCCCAGGCCACCGCGGGCGCGGGCCTGCCGGCCAACTACACCTTCACCGGCGGCGACGCGGGGGTCCACACCTTCACCAACGGGGTCACCCTCAAGACGGCGGGCACCCAGTCCATCACCGCCACCGACACGGTGACCGGGACCATCACGGGCACCCAGAGCTCCATCAGCGTGCTCCCGGGCACGACGACCACCCTCGTCGTCTCGGGCTTCCCGAGTCCGGTCACGGCGGGGACGGCCCACAGCGTGATCGTCACCGCCCAGGACGCCTACGGCAACACGACGCCCGGCTACACCGGCACGGTCCACTTCACGAGCACCGACGGCCAGGCCACCGCGGGCTCGGGCCTGCCGGCCAACTACACCTTCGTCGCCGGCGACAACGGGGTCCACACCTTCACCAACGGGGTCACCCTCAAGACGGCGGGCACCCAGTCCATCACGGCCACCGACACGGTGACGGGGACCATCACGGGCACCCAGAGCGCCATCTCGGTGCTCTCGAACACCGCCGCCACCCTCGTCGTCTCGGCCTTCCCGAGCCCGACCACGGCCGGGGTGGCCCACAGCGTGACGGTCACCGCGCATGACGCCTATGGCAACGTGGCCACGGGCTACACCGGTACCGTCCACTTCACGAGCACCGACGGCGCGGCCGTCCTGCCGGCCAACTACACCTTCACCACCGGAACCGGTGCGGACAACGGGGTCCACACCTTCACCAACGGGGTCACCCTCAAGACGGTGGGCACCCAGTCCATCACGGCCACCGACACGGTGACGGGCACCATCACGGGCACCCAGAGCGCCATCACGGTGAAGAGCGCAAGCATCACCTTGGTCCAGCAGCAAACCCTCAACGTTGCAACATCCGGCGCAAACGTGGCCAGTGTGCCATTGACGTTGCCAAGCAGCATCACCAGTGGTGATGCACTAGTCCTTTCAATCGCCGATCAGAGTAGTAACGGCGCCGTCGTCAGTTCTGTGACTGAGACAGGAGCCACCTGGACCAAAGCAACGTCGACCGGCTCCACAGGCAACGGCGATGCTGAGATCTGGTATGCGCTGAACGTGCCGAGCAGCGCGTCGACCACGATCACTGCGAACCTCAGTGCCTCCACCAATGTCCAGATTGCCAATGTGAGCGAGTGGTCCGGCGTAGCGACCTCAGGCGCCCTCGACAAGACCAACAACGCGAACACCACCACTGCGTCGATCAGCGCAGGGAGCGTCACACCGACAGTAAGCGGCGAACTTATTGTCTCGGATGCCTATCTGCTACATGGCAACACCACTCAACCCACCCCCACAAATGGATTTGCACCCCTTAGCCAGTCCTCAGGAGCCTCCGGCAACTACAGGGGCTACGCGGCGTACCTGGTGGACGGAGCTACTTCCAGCATCTCGACCACATGGACGGAACCAGGAGGCGCGGGGTCGTGGTCGGCGGCCATAGCGACCTTTGAGCCGTGATGGAAGGCTGGAATGGCGCGATGAGGCGGATCAAGGCGATGATGCGGAAACCGAACGGCATCCGGAATCTGGGTGGTGACAAAGCCAACGCATCTCCGTGGCGGACGTCGCGCTCCGGCGATGAATCAGGTGCGGTCCTCATCCTGGCTCTCCTCTTCCTCCTCGTCATCGGACTTATCGTGGGTGGGTTGGCGTCGTGGACCGCCAACGATCTGTCCGATGCGGTCGTGTTTCAGAACGCCCGGTCTGCGGAATTCGCCCTGAACGGAGCCACCCAGGCGGCGATCCAGAACATCCGCTACGTGCCCCTGACTAAGCCGGGCGAGACGCTGAACGCGAGCCCGCCCTCCTACTGCTGGGGGACGTCGGGCGACCCGACGTACGGCGGGTCCGAACTGACGACGCAGGGCGACCCCGTCTACGTCTATTGCAGCACGGCATTTAACGCTGCCTCATCGGTAACACGCCAGGTGACGATCTCCGCCTGCCTCCAGAGTGAGTTGACCCCTCCTCCTCCAGCCGTTCCGACTCCTTCTAAGGCTGCTGCTACGTGCGCAGCGAATCCCGGGCTCCAGACGGTGGTGGACTTCGACGACTATCAGTCGAACTTGAACCCAACGTCGGCCCAATGTCAGGCGACGTGTGGGACCGGCATGACCATCGTCAGTTCGAGTGCCGGTGCGACAGCCCCGACCGTGACAGCACTCTCCCCCTCATCGGGCCCTGTGACTGGTGGGACCGCCTTGACGATCACTGGGTCGGGTTTCGTGAACGGCTCTACCACGGTGTACCTCGTCGACCCCCTGGCGCCGAACGACATCACCACGATCCAGCCCGGCGACGTGACCTTCAACTCTGCGACCTCCATCTCGGTCACGACGCCTGGCGTGACGACTTCGGCCCCTTACTATGTCGTGGTCTCGACGCCCGTGGGCGGTAATAGCCTCGAAGGCCTGCAGTTCACGTATCAACCGGTCGTGCCGACGGTCACCAGCGTCGCGCCGAATTCGGGTTCGGCCAATGGGGGAACAGAGGTGACCATCGATGGGACCGGGTTTCTCACCAACAGCAACGGTGACCTCACGACGGTCACCTTCACGGACATAGCGAACTCGACGATCACGAGGACGTCCCCATCCTTGGCGGTCAATTCGTCAGGCACCGTCATCACCGCGACAGCCCCGTCCATCCTCACGGGAACGACGTACTACGTAACGGTGACGACCAAGCCCGGAGGTACCAGCAGCCAAAGCGCAAGCTTGGAGTTCACCTTCAACCCGTACTACCCGGTGGCTGATTCAATCACGCCGACGTCCGGCGCTTACTACAGCATCGCTCTCGGCACCACGTCGGGTATCTATGGCGGCGGTGGCGTCAACGTCACCTCGTTCCCCGGCACGTACACGGGCATCGCGACAGCGACATCCGCCGCTGCCTTGCCTTCCGCCGGACAGTTCTCCGTCGCCACGTCTGCGGGGACCGCGGTGTTCAACTACACCGGGGTCACTGCATCGGGCTTCACCAACGTCGTTCTCGCCAGTGGTTCGGGAACACTGACGAGCGGGGCCACCATCGGAGCGTCTGTCACGATCACGGGCTTGGGTTTCCTCAGTGGCGGCACCACCGTCACACTGATCCCGACCAGTGGCGTCGGCGCGAGCCTGACGCTGACGGGCGTCTCGGTTTCGTCGCCCACCTTGCTGACTGCCCAGGCTCCCAACAGTGGGACCAACAACGCGATGTACTACATCTCCATCACGACGACGTGGAACGGGAACCCGTATCAGAGCTGCAACGCCAACGGCACTGGGGGTATCCCAAGCTGCTCGTCAGAGGGAGCTCCGACGTACCAGTACTGAGTTCGGGTCGGGAGGCAAGCTGACCCCGCGTTGCCCACGGTGTTCGTCCGGGGCACCCCTGATCCCGGCCCAGACCGCGGGGCTTGCCGGTCACGAGCGGTGTGGGTCGGAATCCGCTCGTTCGCCTGAACAGGGATTCCTCGTCGTGTCCGCGCTGCACGGCCGGCGTCCCGCGGTAGGCGATCGCGCCGGTCGACGACCCCTGTTCATCAAGACGAGATTTGCGGCAATGCGTTCGCCCCGCATGTTGGGTCCGGCGACCGGCTCGTCGAGGCCGACCTGCGCAGAAAGACTAAGAGCGCGCGCCATTAGGCGACGGCCATTGAGTCCCACCTCTTGGCCCACTTCACCAGCTTGACAGTGATGATCAAGGCGACGGCCAGGGCAAATTGGGCTAGACGGTGGGCGGTGAACCGGTCGGTGTTGCGTCGGAGCTGACCGAAGTTCGAGAGCCACGAGTTGGTGCGCTCGACCGGCCAGCGCAGTCCCATCGGCTGGGTTTTGGTGACGCCACCTGATCCTCGGCTCCGTTTCTTGGCGATGATGGCATCGTTGATGTCTCGTTCAAGCAGTCGGGTGCGGGTGAGGCCGGAGTCATAACCCCGGTCGAGCCATAGCGTCTCGACGTCGCAGAGCAGTCCGCGCTCAGCCACGTCGTCGAGGGTCGGGGCGAGCAGAACCGAGTCGTTGCGGTTTGCTCCATCGACGATCCAGCCGATCGGCACTCCGTTGGTGTCGGTCGCGAGCGACCACTTCCAGCCCGTCTTGCCCCGGTCGGTCGGGTTCGGTCCGGTTCCCTCGCCGCCACAGGGTGCCTTGTGCAGCGACCCATCGAGCGACACGTCGGAGAGGTCGAGCCCGACCAGCTTGTCGAAGCCATCGATGGCTTCTTCGACCAGGCGCCCGTAGGCGCCGCAGGCCACCCACTCGTCGCGCCGTCGACGCAATGTCGTCTCGCTCCCCTTGCCAAGGCGCCCGGCCACGTCCCAGCTGCAACCGGTGACGAGGCGAAACAAGATGGCCTCGAAGCAGTCGCGGTCCGAGATGCGGGGCCGATGACAGCCCAGGGGATGATCGGTTTCTCCCTGTTCGGGCAGGTAGGCGGCGAAGGCCTGCCAGACGGCATCGACGACGACAGGCTCGAGTGCAAGCATGGTTCCTCCACTGGTTCGTTGGGCTGGGCTGAGAGCCGGATCATGTCCGGTCCAGCACAACAACCGGTGGACCTTTTCTCCTGGTGAGAAGTGGTCCACCCCTGCCCGCGCCGCAGAGGTGATCATGGCCACGACAGGAGGTCGCCGTGGCCAAGGTGAAGCGCAACGCACCATGCCCGTGCGGGAGTGGCAAGAAGGCGAAACGATGTTGTCACGGCCCGGTCGAGTATCTCGACGTTCGGATCATGCCTCTCGAGGTCTACCGCGATTCGATCTGCGAGCTAGGTGGCACCACCAGGGCCGAGTTCGATGATCTCTTCGGTGAGCTGGTCGACCTTCCCGAAGTGGACCTGTCGCTTCAAGTGCCTCTTCCGAACGTCTGGACGCCCGCGATCGACCGTGCGGTCAGCGCGCTCGATGAGGACGACGAAGACGGATTCGACAAAGCACTCTCCGACGTGGTGTCGAGGGTCGATACGACGCGGCAGCGCCTCCTGCTCGCCCGCTCCGTCGTCCTCCTTCGAGATGCCGGGAAGATTTCGAAGAAGCTCGCCGCCCTCACCATGATCGAACTCGACCAAGAGGATTCAGCCTTCTTCAGGTCCTCCGTGGCCCAGTCGCTCGCCGTGTTGGCCGGCGACCAGCCCACGCCCTCCGGGCTCCTCGTAGCCGCTCGCTGAGCCCAAAGCGCCGGGATCAGGCCCATCGGATCCGCCTATTGGCGCGCGCTCTAAGCGTGCGGCTCAACTTCAGGGTTGGGGCTTCGTGGATCAACTCTTCCCTCGTGAGCGAGGAGCTCGCCGACCGGGCGGCAGGGGCATTTCGCGACTGCGGTGCTCGGAAGGGGAAGAACCCCTCAAAACACGCCCCCGGGGTGGTGGATCTGCGGGATCGCTGACCCCTCGGCGGCCGCCATCAGCAATTGTTCAAGAGTTGGAGCCCCTGTACCGACCTTCTTAGTGGGTGCTAGCCGCGTCAAGGTGGTGAGCGCCTGCGTTAACACCCGGGTGGGCAGGACTTCTCCCTCCACAAGCTGTGGACGGAGCGGAAGTGCCGGAGTCGGGGGACGAAAGTCCCTAAAGGGCGGGATGAGGTTTCCCGACCTGGGGTGTTGGAGCGAATCAGCCAAGGCTGGACCGGTCTGACCAGCCCCAATGGCAGAGGCGGTCTGTTCACGGGAGTGTGTGTGTGAGATTGGCGAAGCGGCGATTTGGCGAAGCTGCAAGATGCGGGAACCGGCGCCACCGGATCCTGCGCGCCCTCGTGCCTGCAGGGTTCCGGTCCCGCATTTCGGAGGCTCAGGACCGTGACGGACCGAACAATCGCGGGTCGAGCGCCGGGTTCACCCTCATCGAGCTGGTGATCGTGATCGGCGTCATGCCGCTCGTGATTGCCGCGATCGCCGTCGGAATTCTCTCGGTCTTCTCGCTGCAGTCCAGCGTGTCGAAGCGCCTCACCGACTCGGGTGACGCGCAGGTGGTGTCGGTCAACTTCCAGAATGATGTCCAGAGCGCGGCCCTCATCACGACCTCCTACGCCGCCACGAACCCGGGCACGTGCGGGTCGGGCTTCCAGGTCCTGGGACTCCAGCTCGGCAACAAGAACCAGATCTCCTACACGACCACCACCGAGACGGGCAACGGCACCACCTACTTGCTCAGCCGCAACGTCTGCAGCGGAGGGAGCTCGACGCCGACCTCATCGCAGGTCATCGCGCGGGACCTCCCCTCCTCGGTGGTCCAGCAAGGCGGTTCGCCGGTCACCGTCACCTGCACGACAGGTGCGGCGGCGTGCCAGGGCACGCCCGCGGCATACACGACCAGTTGGCAATCGACCGTCGGCGTCACCGGCGTCACCTTCAACACGAAGACCCCAAACGGCTACCAGTACCAAGTCATCGCCGTGCCGGCGGCAGGGTCCAACACGACCAACTTGGCAACAGTTCCGAACCCATCGACGGGCTGTGACTTCGCCACACCGGGAACCGGCACCTACGCCACGACGCTGTGCTTCGTGAACTTTGCACCCTGGAACTCCCAGACGCCCGCTCCAGGGCTCACCAACTACTGCGGGAGCGGGCTCCTCCCGATGTCTGCGGGCATCGCCGGCACCCCGTTCACCCTCAACTTCTGCATCAGCATCAGCGGCACCCTCAACGGACAGCCGGTCACGGGCCCAACCTCAGCACCGGCAGCATGCGGCGTCGCAGCCAGGAACGGGTACAACGACATCGAGCGCGGTTCCCCTCCCGACGTACACATGTCCCCCGGGCAGCGAGGCGTTCCTGGGCAACAACGGCTTCTACACCGGCGTCGCGGGCGACCCCGCCCTCTACACCGTGGACCAGGGTTCGAAGGCCACCATCTCAATCACCAAGATCGAGGTGTTGAACTCCAACGGCCAGCCGGCGTCGAACTGGGAGCTGGCCACGGGTGACGCGGAGTCGACGGACCCGAGCGAGTCCATCACGTGGACGTCCGATCAGGTCCTGAGCCTTCTCCCGAACGCCCCGAACTCGCCCATCGGGAACGCCTGTGACAGCACGGGGCAGTACGCCCCGCCGTCGTACAACAGCGTGAGCGGGCTGACCGGCGTCGGCACGACGACCGTTGCGTGCAACGCCACCGCCTCCAGAGACCACACGGGCACGGCCATGCTCCAGGCGACGACGCCGAAGTCGCTCACGGTGACGCTGGTGGGGACGGGACTCCAGGCGATGTTCCTCGGGGTGGTGCTGCCATGAGGCGTCGGGGACCCGAAAGAGGTCGCGCCACGCGCTCGGGAGTAGAGGACTACCGCCGCTCTGAAGCAGGCGACACGCTGGTCGAGATCCTGATCGCCCTCACGGTGATCGGTGTCGCCGCCACGGCCATCCTCCTGGCCTTCGCCACGGCCATCTCGGGCTCGGGGGCGCACCGCAACGTGGCGACCATGGACACCATGCTGCGCACGGCCGCCGCCGAGGTCACGGCCGACATCCAGAATCAATACAGCCAGGCTGCGGCTCAGCCAACGTCAGCAGTGGGACAAGCGGTGGCGAATTGCGCTGGCGCAAACCTGGTGGGACCCATTTCTCTTCCAACGGCTGGGTACACCGCCGCCATCACGTCCACCCAGTTCTGGCAGGGGACGCAGGGCAATCCCAACCCCGTCACCAACCCGGTTTTTGCCTTCACGGCGGCCCAAGCTCCGAGCAGCTACACGACGTGCCCGCCCAACACCAGTCCGAATGGACCCCAGCAGGTGACGGTCACCGTTTCGTTCAACGGCACGAGTCAGCAGATCACCACCACCGTTCAAGCCCCCCAAGCGCCCACGAGCGGGAGGAACTGTCTATACCGGGCCTCGCAATTGGTCTGGGTGCAGCAGCCGGACAACGGCAACGCCGGTTCTGCGCTCTTCCCGGCCCCGACGGTCGTCGTCGAGGACAAGACCGGCTGCGTCGTCCAGAACGACCTCTCCCAGGTCCAGCTCGCGATCAATTCCGGCCCCACCGGCGCCACCCTGAGAAACTGCGTGCCCAGCCTGGGCTACGGCGAGACGACCTTCCAGAACTGCACCCTCAGCACGATCGGCACCTACACATTGTCCGTGACGGATCCCACGGACAGCATCACTACTCCGGTAGCCGGTAACTCGTTCACCATCACGGCGGGAGTCCCCGCGCAGCTGGTGTTCAAGCAGCAGCCCGTCAACGGAACGGGTGGGGTTCCGTTCGCCACCTCCACCCCCAACCAGCCGATCACGGTGCAGATCGAGGATGCCTCGGGCAACCCCATCCAGGGCGACACCAGCACCGTCACCCTGGCCATCGGTACGAACCCAAACGGCAACGGGACGCTCTCGGGCTGCACGGGCACGACCACCAATGGCCTCGCGACCATCACCGGTTGCAAGATCGACAAGGCGGCCAACGGGTACACCCTGACGGCGACCGATGCGGCCGACAACCTGACGGTGCCGTCGGTGCCGAGCGCACCGTTCAACATCGCAGTTGGCCCAGCGTTCCAGCTCGGCTTCACGACGTCCCCCGGGACGACCGTGGCCGGAGACCCCTTCGGCACGCAACCGGTGGTCGCTGTTCAGGACGCCGGTGGCAACACGGTGACGTCGAACACCAGCACGGTCTCGCTGGCCATCGGCACCAACCCGGGTGGCGGGACCCTGTCGGGGTGTTCGGAGACGACCACCGCCGGCGTGGCCACCTTCAACGGCTGCAAGATCGACAAGCCGGGGAACGGCTACACGCTGGTCGCGAGCGACGGGACCCTCCAGCCGGGCACGAGCAACGCGTTCAACATCGTGACGCCCGCCCTGACGTCGTTCAAGGTCGTGCCGGCGACCAACACGCCGACGGCCGGTACCGCGTTCAACGTCACGATCACGGCACTCGACCAGTCCGGCTTCACGTTCCCGGGAACCACCGGCAACCAGACGATCGCCTTCACAGGGCCGTCACCGTCACCCAACGGAACGCTCCCGATCTACACGAACCCGGTGAACTTCTCTGGTGGGATCGGCACGACGAGCATCACCCTGTACGATGCCCAGACCACCACGCTCAAGGCAACCCAGGGCAGCGTGACCGGTACGTCGGGCAACATCACGGTCTCCGCGCTCGCGACGCCGGTCGCCTTCACCGTCACGAACCCGGGCCCGCAGACGGCCGGCACGGCCTTCAATGAGACCATCATCGCCGCCGACCAGTACGGCAATCCGGCGACCGGCTACACCGGCAACCACACGTTGACCTTCACCGGGCCGTCGAATGCGCCGAACGGGAAGGCCCCGAGCTATCCGGGTCAGGTGAACTTCAGCAGTGGCACTGGCACCGCGAACATCACCCTCTACGACGCCCAGACGGCGACGCTGAAGGCGACGGCAACCGGGCCGAGTCTCACGGGCACCTCGACCAGCTTCACGGTCAGCCCGGGGACGCCTGGCGCGTTCTCGGTGTCGAACCCCGGCACCCCCCAGACGGCGGGCACGCCGTTCAGCGTCACCATCACGGCCACCGACTCCTACGGCAATGCTGCCGGCAACTACACGGGCGTGCAGACGCTTGGCTTCTCCGGTCCCGCCAACTCGCCCAACGGGACGGCCCCGGTGTACCCCGCGTCGGTCACCTTCGCCAGCGGTGTGGGCACGGCTTCGGGCATCACCCTCTACGACGCCCAGACCACGTCGCTGACGGTCACCCAGGGCGCTGCCACGGGCAACTCGGGCAACTTCACGGTCAACGGCACGGGAACGGTCGGGTCATTCGTGTTGTCCAACGTCGGTACCCAGACGGCGGGCACGGCATTCAACGTCACGATCACCGCCGCCGACCAATACGGCAACGCTGCGACCGGCTACGCAAACGGCAACCACACCTTGACGTTCACCGGCCCGTCGAGCTCGCCGAACGGGACGGCTCCTCTCTACCCGGCCCAGGTCAGCTTCACGAACGGCATAGGCACCGCGAACGTCACCCTTTACGACGCCCAGACGACCACGCTGACGGCCAGCGCCACCGGGCCTAGCCTGACCGGCACCTCCAACTCCTTTGCGGTCAACGGGAAACCGGGATCCGCCTTCTCGGTCACGAACCCGGGCACGCAGACGGTCGGTGTGCAGTTCAACGTGACCATCACCGCGGTCGACGCCTACGGCAACACGGATGTCGGCTACCAGCCTCCGTTCTTCTCGACCGTCGCCCTCAGCGGCCCGCTCAACGCGCCCGACGGGACGGCACCGGCCTACGCGGGGAACTCCTGCTTCTTCGGGTGCTTCACCAACGGCGTTCTGACGGTGCAGGCCACCTTGTACGACGCGCAGAGCACGACGCTGACAGCCAGCGTGAACGGCGTGGTGGGTACGTCGACGAGCTTCACCGTCAACGCGGGTCCAGTGGTCGACGTCACCGTCTCGGGCTACCCGAGCCCAACGACGGCCGGGTCGACCCACAACGTCACAGTCACGGCATTGGACAGCTATGACAACACCGCCACCGGCTACACCGGCACGGTCCACTTCACGAGCAGCGACGGCCAGGCCGTCTTGCCGGCCAACTACACCTTCACGGGCGGCGACAACGGGCTCCACACCTTCACCAACGGGGTCACCCTCAAGACGGCGGGCACCCAGTCCATCACCGCCACCGACACGGTGACGGGGACCATCTCGGGCACCCAGAGCGGCATCTCGGTGCTCTCGGGGACCGCCACCACGCTGACCGTTTCGGGCTTCCCGAGCCCGACCACGGCCGGGGCGGCCCACAGCGTCACCGTCACCGCCCACGACGCCTTCGGCAACACCGCCACGGGCTACACCGGCACGGTCCACTTCACGAGCACCGACGGCGCGGCCGTCCTGCCGGCCAACTACACCTTCACCGGGGGCGACGCGGGGGTGCACACCTTCACCAACGGGGCCACCCTCAAGACGGCGGGCACCCAGTCCATCACGGCCACCGACACGGTGACCGGGACCATCACGGGCACCCAGAGCGGCATCACGGTGCAGGTCGGACCGGCCACCACCTTCGTCGTTGCCGGCTTCCCGAGCCCGACCACGGCCGGCGCGGCCCACAGCATCACCGTCACCGCGCGTGACGCCGGCGGCAACACGGCCACCGGTTACACCGGCACCGTCCACTTCACGAGCACCGACCCGCAAGCCACCGCGGGCTCGGGCCTGCCGGCCAACTACACCTTCGTCGCCGGCGACAACGGGGTCCACACCTTCACCAACGGGGTCACCCTCAAGACGGCGGGCACCCAGTCCATCACCGCCACCGACACGGTGACGGGCACGATCACGGGCACCCAGAGTGGCATCACCGTCCAGGCGGCCGGGGCCAGCAAGCTGGCCTTCGCCCAGCAGCCGACGACGACCACGGCCGGCAATGCCATCAGCCCGGCCGTGACGGTGCAGGTCCAAGACCCCTACGGCAACGCCGTGGCCGATTCGGGGGCGACGGTGAACATGACCGTCAGCGCCGGGCCGGGGCCCTTCACCGGCACCTCGACCACGAGCGCCACCACCAGCGGAGCCGGTCTGGCGACGTTCAACAACCTCGTCCTCGACACGTCGGGCACCACCTACAGCCTCCAGGCGGCCTCGTCCGGCCTCACCTCGGGCACCTCGGGCACCTTCACGGTGAACGCCGCCTCGGCGACCACCTTGACGGTCGCGGGCTTCACCAGCCCGACCGCGGCGGGGGCGGCCCACAACGTGATCGTCACCGCCAAGGACGCCTTCGGCAACACCGCCACGGGCTACACCGGCACCGTCCACTTCACGAGCACCGACCCCCAGGCCACCGCGGGCGCGGGCCTGCCGGCCAACTACACCTTCGTCGCCGGTGACAACGGGGTCCACACCTTCACCAACGGGGTCACCCTCAAGACGGCGGGCACCCAGTCCATCACCGCCACCGACACGGTGACGGGCACCATCACGGGCACCCAGAGCGCCATCAGCGTGCTCCCGGGCACGACGACCACCCTCGTCGTCTCGGCCTTCCCGAGCCCGGTCACGGCGGGGACGGCCCACAGCGTGACGTCACCGCCTTCAGACGCCTACGGCAACACGACGCCCGGCTACACCGGCACGGTCCACTTCACGAGCACCGACGGCCAGGCCACCGCGGGCTCGGGCCTGCCGGCCAACTACACCTTCGTCGCCGGCGACAACGGGGTCCACACCTTCACCAACGGGGTCACCCTCAAGACGGCGGGCACCCAGTCCATCACCGCCACCGACACGGTGACGGGGACCATCACGGGCACCCAGAGCGCCATCTCGGTGCTCTCGAACACCGCCACCACCCTCGTCGTCTCGGCCTTCCCGAGCCCGACCACGGCGGGCGCGGCCCACAGCGTGACGGTCACCGCGCATGACGCCTTCGGCAACACCGCCACGGGCTACACCGGCACGGTCCACTTCACGAGCAGCGACGGCGGGGCCGTCCTGCCGGCCAACTACACCTTCGTCGCCGGCGACAACGGGGTCCACACCTTCACCAACGGGGCCACCCTCAAGACGGCGGGCTCCCAGTCCATCACCGCCACCGACACGGTGACGGGGACCATCACGGGCACCCAGAGCGCCATCACGGTCAACCCCGCCGGCGCCGCCACCTTGACCGTCGCGGGCTTCACCAGCCCGACCACGGCGGGAGCGGCCCACAGCGTCACGGTCACCGCCAAGGACGCCTTCGGCAACACCGCCACGGGCTACACCGGCACCGTCCACTTCACCAGCACCGACGGCCAGGCCACCGCGGGCTCGGGCCTGCCGGCCGACTACACCTTCACCGGCGGCGACGCGGGGGTCCACACCTTCACCAACGGGGCCACCCTCAAGACGGCGGGCTCCCAGTCCATCACCGCCACCGACACGGTGACCGGGACCATCACGGGCACCCAGAGCGCCATCACGGTCAACCCCGCCGGCGCCGCCACCTTGACCGTCGCGGGCTTCACCAGCCCGACCACGGCGGGAGCGGCCCACAGCGTCACGGTCACCGCCTTCGACAGCTTCGGCAACACCGCCACGGGCTACACCGGCACGGTCCACTTCACCAGCACCGACGGCCAAGCCACCGCGGGCGCGGGCCTGCCGGCCAACTACACCTTCGTGGCCGGCGACAACGGGGCCCACACCTTCACCAACGGGGCCACCCTCAAGACGGCGGGCACCCAGTCCATCACGGCCACCGACACGGTGACCGGGACCATCACGGGCACCCAGAGCGCCATCACGGTCAACCCCGCCGGCGCCGCCACCTTGACCGTCGCGGGCTTCACCAGCCCGACCACGGCGGGAGCGGCCCACAGCGTCACGGTCACCGCCAAGGACGCCTTCGGCAACACCGCCACGGGCTACACCGGCACGGTCCACTTCACCAGCACCGACGGCGCGGCCGTCCTGCCGGCCAACTACACCTTCACCGGGGGCGACGCGGGGGTGCACACCTTCACCAACGGGGCCACCCTCAAGACGGCGGGCACCCAGTCCATCACGGCCACCGACACGGTGACCGGGACCATCACGGGCACCCAGAGCGCCATCACGGTCAACCCCGCCGGCGCGGCCACCTTGACCGTTGCCGGCTTCACCACCCCGACCACGGCCGGGGCGGCCCACAGCGTCACCGTCACCGCCCTCGACGCCTTCGGCAACACGGCCACCGGCTACACCGGCACCGTCCACTTCACGAGCACCGACCCCCAAGCCACCGCGGGCTCGGGCCTGCCGGCCAACTACACCTTCGTCGCCGGCGACAACGGGGTCCACACCTTCACCAACGGGGTCACCCTCAAGACGGCGGGCACCCAGTCCATCACGGCCACCGACACGGTGACGGGCACGATCACGGGCACCCAGAGTGGCATCACCGTCCAGGCGGCCGGGGCCAGCAAGCTGGCCTTCGCCCAGCAGCCGACGACGACCACGGCCGGCAATGCCATCAGCCCGGCCGTGACGGTGCAGGTCCAAGACCTCTACGGCAACGCCGTGGCCGATTCGGGGGCGACGGTGAACATGACCGTCAGCGCCGGGCCGGGGCCCTTCACCGGCACCTCGACGACGAGCGCCACCACCAGCGGAGCCGGTCTGGCGACGTTCAACAACCTCGTCCTCGACACGTCGGGCACCACCTACAGCCTCCAGGCGGCCTCGTCCGGCCTCACCTCGGGCACCTCGGGCACCTTCACGGTGAACGCCGCCTCGGCGACCACCTTGACGGTCGCGGGCTTCACCAGCCCGACCGCGGCGGGGGCGGCCCACAACGTGATCGTCACCGCCAAGGACGCCTTCGGCAACACCGCCACGGGCTACACCGGCACCGTCCACTTCACGAGCACCGACCCCCAGGCCACCGCGGGCGCGGGCCTGCCGGCCAACTACACCTTCGTCGCCGGTGACAACGGGGTCCACACCTTCACCAACGGGGTCACCCTCAAGACGGCGGGCACCCAGTCCATCACCGCCACCGACACGGTGACGGGCACCATCACGGGCACCCAGAGCGCCATCACGGTGCTCCCGGGCACGACGACCACCCTCGTCGTCTCGGCCTTCCCGAGCCCGGTCACGGCGGGGACGGCCCACAGCGTCACGGTCACCGCCTTCGACGCCTACGGCAACACGACGCCCGAGCTACACCGGCACGGTCCACTTCACGAGCAGCGACGGCCAGGCCACCGCGGGCTCGGGCCTGCCGGCCAACTACACCTTCGTCGCCGGCGACAACGGGGTCCACACCTTCACCAACGGGGTCACCCTCAAGACGGCGGGCACCCAGTCCATCACGGCCACCGACACGGTGACGGGGACCATCACGGGCACCCAGAGCGCCATCTCGGTGCTCTCGAACACCGCCACCACCCTCGTCGTCTCGGCCTTCCCGAGCCCGACCACGGCCGGGCGCGGCCCACAGCGTGACGGTCACCGCGCATGACGCCTTCGGCAACACCGCCACGGGCTACACCGGCACCGTCCACTTCACGAGCAGCGACGGCGCGGCCGTCCTGCCGGCCAACTACACCTTCGTCGCCGGCGACAACGGGGTCCACACCTTCACCAACGGGGCCACCCTCAAGACGGCGGGCACCCAGTCCATCACCGCCACCGACACGGTGACCGGGACCATCACGGGCACCCAGAGCGCCATCACGGTCAACCCCGCCGGCGCCGCCACCTTGACCGTCGCGGGCTTCACCAGCCCGACCACGGCGGGCGCGGCCCACAGCGTCACGGTCACCGTCCATGACGCCTTCGGCAACACCGCCACGGGCTACACCGGCACCGTCCACTTCACGAGCAGCGACGGCGCGGCCGTCCTGCCGGCCGACTACACCTTCACCGGCGGCGACGCGGGGGTCCACACCTTCACCAACGGGGCCACCCTCAAGACGGCGGGCACCCAGTCCATCACCGCCACCGACACGGTGACGGGCACCATCACGGGCACCCAGAGCGCCATCACGGTGAACGTCGGGCCGGCCACGACCCTCGTCGTCTCGGCCTTCCCGAGCCCGACCACGGCGGGGGCCGCCCACAGCGTCACGGTCACCGTCCATGACGCCGGCGGCAACGTGGTCACCGGTTACACCGGCACCGTCCACTTCACGAGCACCGACCCCCAGGCCACCGCGGGCGCCGGCCTGCCGGCCAACTACACGTTCACCGGCGGCGACGCGGGGGTCCACACCTTCACCAACGGGGTCACCCTCAAGACGGCGGGCACCCAGTCGATCACCGCCACCGACACGGTGACGGGGACCATCACGGGCACCCAGAGCGGCATCACGGTGAACGCGGGAGCGGCCACCACCATCACGGCCACATCGGGCTCCGGACAGTCCGTCCACCGAGGCAACCCCTTCCCGAGCCCGCTCGTGGCCGTGGTGACGGACGCCTATGGCAACGGCGTCTCCGGCGTGTCCGTGACCTTCACCGCTCCCACGTCTGCCAACCCGTCGGTCACCTTCGCGACGTCCGGAACCACCGTGGAAGTCGACGTCACCAACTCGTCGGGAACGGCGACCTCGTCGACCATGACCGCGAACAACCATCGGGGTAACGACTACACCATCACGGCCACAGCCCCGGGTACCGGCGGAACGAGCTACACGGAGTCGAACAGCTGATGTTCGCCTTCGTCCAGCGTGTGGCGCCCCCCCCTCAGACTGATCTGCGCGGGCGAGACCGTAGTGAATCGGGCGCCGTCCTCGTCCTAGCCCTCCTCTTCCTCGTGGTGATCGGTCTCATCGTGGGCGGTCTCGCGTCATGGACGGCCAACGACCTTTCGGACAGCGTGAAGTTCCAGCACGACCGGTCGGCTCAATACGCCCTGTCGAGCACCACCCAGGTGGCGATCCAGAACATCCGCTACGCGCCGCTCCTGGGCTCGAACCAGACGCTCAACGCCAGCCCGCCCTCGTACTGCTGGGGCCCGACGCCTGCGCCGGGAACGGGCACGGTCTCCGAGTTGACCGTCCTCAACTACCAGGTGGCGGTCTGGTGCAGCACCGTGTGGACCCCCACGAGTGCGTCGACTCGAGTCGTCACCGTGTCGGCCTGCTTGACCACGGTCGTTCCGACGCCGGCGAGCGGCAGCTCCCTGGCCTCGGTGCAGGCCGCTGCGCTGCAATGCTCTGCCAGCCCGGGCCTCCAGACGATCGTGACCTTCGACGACTACTCGACGGCCAATCCATCGGTCAACCCCGGCGTGTGCATCCCGCCGCCGAACGGCACCTGTGGCCAGGGCATGACCATCAACAGCTCGACCATCGGCATCGAAAACCCGACGGTGACCTCGTTGTCGACCACCGCCGGACCCCCCGTGGGTCCCCTCACGGGCGGCACCGTCGTGAACGTGACGGGCACCGGTTTCGTGACGGGGGCGACGGTGAACTTCATCGCCACGAACCTTGCTTCGAACATCGTCTTTGCCGGTGTGGGGGTCACGGTCAATTCGCCCACCTCCTTGTCCGTGACGACACCGCCCGCCACGACGGTGACGACCTACTACGTCATCGTGTCCACCCCGGACGGGTCCAGCCAGGCCGGACCTCAGGCACAGTTCACCTACCAGCCGGTCATCCCGACCGTCACCGCTGTCGCGACCGCCGCCAACGCGACGTGCAACAACGGTGCCGTCCAACCTCCCTGCGGCTCCGCGGCCGGTGGGACGTCGATCACCATCAGCGGCACAGGCTTCCTCAGCCCGGTCGCCGGTGACAACACGAAGGTGAATTTCGTGGACACCGCGAACAGCGCCATCGTGTTGCAAGCGCCCTACCTCACGGTCAACGGGTACGTGAACGGGGTGCAGACCATCACCGCCACGACGCCCGGCATCGTCCAGGACACCACGTACTACGTCACGGTCACGACCTTCCCGGCTGGCGGCACCAGCGCCACCGGACCCATCTTTACTTTCGTGCCGCTCACGCCCGTCGTCGCCAGCGTCAGCCCGGTCTCGGGTGGCGCCAACACGTCCATCACCGTGACGGGGATCGGCTTCGTGAGCGGGGGGACGACGGTCCAGCTCATCCCGACGTCGGGCAATGGCTCGACCCTGAACGCGACTGCGGTCACCGTGTCGTCGTCCACCACCCTCACCGCCACCGTTCCGTCCGGTGGCCAGAACAACGCGACCTACTACGTGATGATCAGCACGACGAGCGGGGGTCCCAGCTGTCCCGGCTCGAACTGCAGCTCGGGCGGTTCCGCCCCCACCTACACCTACTAACGCCCGCTGCCCTCCATGCCGTGAGCAGGTGGTGAGAACCGTTTCACGCGCCCGGCTGGCCTCATGGACCGGGCGCCGGGCGACAACGGGACCTTCGGCCCTGGAACCGCCCGCTCAACGTGCCACCCTGGAAGCGGGGGTCATGCAGGTGGCGAGCCTGCGTGAAGGAGACGGCTCGGTGCGGATCGCCCACGTGGCACCGCCGGGCCGATACAGATGGAACGGATGGTGCTGCCATGAGTGAGACGGATCGCATGCCCGACGTCGACCACACGACGCCCCCCGGCAACGAGGAGGCCGAGCGCCAGGAGGCGGTGAGCCGGATCAAGCGCAAGAGGCACTTCCACGGTGAGTTGGTCGTCACGGCCATCGGGGTGGCTCTCCTGATCCTCATCTGGGCCACCTCGGAGTATCACAACGCCGGCGGTTGGCCGACCCAGGGGTTCAGCCAGAGCTCGGGCATCCACGACGTGTGGAACTACTGGATCGTCTACCCGCTGATCGCGGTCGCCGTGGTCGTCGGTGTGCGGGCCTGGTCCGTGTACGGCCACGGCCACAAGCCCATCTCCGAGAGCGAGATCACGCGGGAGATGGAGCGGCAGTCGGGTCGGCGCTGAGCCGAACGGCGCGGCCGAACAGGACCCGCCCCGAGGCGGGCCGACGAGGAGGAGCGCACGCCATGGCAGAGACCGGCACGAGCAACGCAAAGGCGAGGAACGGCGCCGCCGGAGGGATCTGGTTCCTCGGGTTCATCGGCGCCCTGGTGTATTACATCCACACCCACTCGGGGACGTTCTGGCTCGTGGTCCTGGCCTTCTTGAAGGCGTTCGTGTGGCCGGCCTTCGTCGTGTACCACGTGCTCGGGCTGCACTACTAGCCAGCCCGCGACGGACGAGGGCCGAAGGTCGCGGCGCTTGGCCGTCGCCAAGAGCGGCAGAGCCGCTCGGCCAAGCGCCTGAACCCGTCCTCAGCCACTTGGCCGTCGCCAAGAGCGGCAGAGCCGCTCGGCCAAGTGCTGGAGGACAGTGCGGAACCGGTTCCCTGGGTGCCGATCCTTCGCCTACCGGAGGTCCAGGAGGAGGTCCCGGAGGGGGACGCCGTCGCAGATGGACACGATCTTGTCGAAGTCCTCCTTCGTCAGCGACCGCTGCACCTCGGGCCAGTTCCTGGCGCCGTCGCGCATGTAGGTCATGAAGAGCTCCCAGATCGCGAGCCGCTTGCGCATCCGCTCGACCTCGAGCTCGAGCGAGGCGAAGTCGATGGGCTCGGGGCCCTCGGCGATCACGTCGTCCTGGACGGGAGGGGCACCGAAGAGATCCTGGCGGAGCCGCTCGAGCGCCGCCTCAATGGAGTGCGCGTCGGCGAGGGCGCTGTCCGTCTCCACCTGCATCGCACCCTCCTCGGTGATCATCCCCTGGCGTGTCTCCGGGGAGACCACCGCCCTTCCACTTGGATGGTGACACCACGGTGGCCCGGCGCTATAGAGCCGTTGGAACCTATTGTTGTCATCGGTCCCATTTTGTTGTTCGTCGCTTGCGATCGTTGTGCTTCCGTTGACAAATCGCCTCGCCCGCGGTCACCGGCGCCGCCTACAGCGGCACCTCGATCAGCGCCGGCCCCGGCGCCGCGAAGGCGGCCTCGAGCGCGGTCACCAGGTCCTCGGCGATCTCCACCCGTCGGGCCGGCACGCCCATGCCCCGGGCCAGGTCGCAGAAGTCGAGCTCGGGATCGGTGAGGTCGAGCAGCCGCCGCGCCGCCGCACCGCCGGCGTCGGCGCCCACCCGGTGCAGCTCCATGTTCAAGATGGCATAGCTCCGGTTGGACAGGATGACGGTGGTCACGTTGAGCCCTTCGCGGGCCTGCGTCCACAGCGCCTGCAGGGTGTACATGGCGCTCCCGTCCGCCTGCAGGCAGAGCACGGGGCGATCGGGTGCCGCCACGCCCGCCCCCGTGGCCATGGGGAGCCCGATGCCGATGGCGCCGCCCGTCAGCGTCAACCAGTCGTGCCGCGGCGCGCCCGCCGTCGCCCCCGCGATGAAGAGGCCCGACGTGTTGCCCTCGTCGACCACGATGGCGCCCTCGGGCAGGGTCGATCCGATCGCGGCCGCCACCGACTCGGCCGAGACGTCCCCGGTCGGTCGGTCGGGCCGGCCGAACGGCGCCGGCGTGCTCGCGTCCGCCGCCGCGCCCACCGCCTCGGCGAGGGCCGCGAGGGCGTCGGCGGCATCCTCGCCGGGCCGGGCCAGCGTGTGCACGGTGCAGCCCGGCGGGACCAGGTCGCTCGCCTTGCCGGGGTAGGCGAAGAAGGACACCGGGGCCTTGGCGTCCACGAGGACCAGGTGGCGCACCCCGTCGAGCTGGGCCTGCGCCATCTCGGCCAGGTAGGCCAGCCGCTCCACCGCGGGCACGCCGGCCCCCCGCTCGAGGTTGGCGGGGAAGGTCTCGCCCAGGAGCGCCGCCCCCGTCACCGTGGCGACCCGGCTGGCCGCGTGCAGGCCCGCCGCCCTGACCGCGCTGCCGCCGAGGAGCAGCGCCGCCCGCTCGCCCGAGCGCAGCGCCTTGGCCACCTCGGCGACGGTGTCCGCCGGCACCAGGGCGGCCCGCCCCGGCGCCCGCGGCGGGCAGGGGCCCGTGGTCGTCTCCGACCACGACGAGTCGGCCGGGAGCACCAGGGTCGCGACGCAACCGGGCGGACCCAGCGCGGCGGCCACGGCGTCGGCGGCGTCGGCCGCGACGTCGTCGGCCCGCGCGGTCGAGCGGTACCACCCCGAAACGGCGCCGGCGATGGACGCGATGTCCGACTGGAGCGGCGCGTCGTAGCGTCCGTGGTACGTCGCGTGGTCGCCGACCACGTTGACGACGGGCGTGCGGGCTCGGCGTGCGTTGTGGAGGTTGGCCAGGCCGTTGCCGAGCCCGGGACCGAGGTGCAGCAGGGTGGCGGCCGGACGCCCCGCGACCCGCCCGTAGCCGTCGGCCGCACCGGTGACGACGCCCTCGAAGAGGCAGAGGACGCCGCGCATGGCCGGCACGTCGTCGAGCGCGGCCACGAAGTGCATCTCGGAGGTCCCGGGGTTGGCGAAGCACACGTCGACACCGGCACCGACCAACGTCGAGAGGAGGGAGCGGGCACCGTTCACGCGGTCGCCTCCGTCCGTGCCGTGCCGAGCACCCGGTCGGGCCCGAGGATCCCCTGCGGGTCGAACGCGGCCTTGATCGACCGCATCAGCTCCAGTGCCACCGGGTCCTCCATCTCCAAGAAGTACTCCAGCTTGGCCGTCCCGATGCCGTGCTCGCCCGAGATGGCGCCCCCCTCGGCGAGGGCCAGCTCGAAGCTGGCGTGCATGAGGGCGTGCCGGCGCTCGTCGTCGGGCTGGAAGACCGTCACGTGCACGTTGCCGTCGCCGATGTGGCCGCACCCGGTGACCAGCGCTCCGTGCTCCTGGGCCAGCTCCGCCACGCGGGCCAGGTAGCCGGGGATGGACGCGCGGGGGAGCACGGCGTCGATCAGGTCGTTGCAGCCGGCCGCCTTGCCGACGAAGAACGCCCGCTCCCGGGCGGCGATGAGCTGTGCCCCCGAGGTTGCCGGCAGCACGTAGACGTCGCGCGCCCCGAGGTCGGTGAGCAGGGTGCCGAGGTGCTGCACGTCCTCGTCCACCCGGTCGGCCTCCATCCCCTCGAGCACGACCACGAGGTAGGCGAGGGTGGCCGCCTTGACCTCGTCGGGGATGCCGAGGTCCAGCCCGGCCGCCTGGGTGATGCCGGCCATGACCAGGACGTCGACGTACTCGAGGATGGAGGGATCGATGCCGCTGTTGACGATGTGGGGCACCGCCCGGGCCACTTCCGCCAGCGTGCCGAACGGCGCCAGGACGGTCGCCGAGGCGGTGAAGCGGGGCTGGACCTTGACCGTCACCTCGGTCGTGATGGCCAGGGTCCCCTCCGAGCCGATCAGGAGCTGGGTCAGGTCGTAGCCCGAGGAGCACTTGACGAACTTGCCGCCGGTCCGCAGCACCCGGCCGTCGGCCAGCACGACCTCGAGCCCCAGGACGTGGTGGCGGGTCACCCCGTAGCGGACGGCGCGCATGCCGCCCGCGTTGGTCGCCACGTTCCCGCCCAGGGACCCGCTCTGCTCGCCGGGGGACACGGGGTAGATGAGGCCGAGCGGGGCGAGCTCGGCGTTGAGCTGTTCGAGGGTGACGCCGGGCTCCACCACCGCGACCTGGTTCTCGGTGTCGATCTCGCGGATGCGCTTCATGCGGTCGAAGGCCAGGAGGATCCCGTCCGCGACCGGGACGGCCGCCCCCGAGAGCCCCGTGCCGCTGCCGCGGGCCACGACCGGCGCCCCGTGCGCGCTCGCCACCTTGAGGACCTCGGACACCTCGCCCGTCGTGGCCGGTAGCACCAGGGCCAGCGGGACGACCGGTTCGGTGGTGAGGGCCTCGTCGTGGGTGTAGTCGGCGTGCACGGCGTCCGCCGCCACGACATGGCTCTCGCCGACGGCTTTGCGCAGCTGTTCCAGGAGTTCCGGCATGCGACGGGCCACCCCCACCTCGAGTCGTTCGGGCGGACCGACCTTACCGGCCCTTCCCGCCCTGTGCGGCTCCCTCGGCCGCCTCCGCGAGCCGGCGGCGCAGCTCGGCCACGTGCGTCGAGACCTCGTCGGCCGCCGTCGGCGCCGCCTCCTTCTCGAGCTCCGCGATCGCCCGCTCAATGGGGGCGAGCCACGGGCTCGGACCCCGTGCCGGGCCCGTCGACGACTCAGCGCCGAAGTGCTCGGGCCAGCTGCACCACAGCTCCTCCTCGGAGCGGGTCAGCGCCACGTAGAGCAGGCGCAGCTCCTCCTCGACGGCGGCTGCCGTCTGGGCCGACGCGATGGGCATGAGCCCTTCCCGCATCCCGAGCACCATGACCGTCGGCCACTGCAGCCCCTTGGCGCGGTGGAAGGTCGTGAGCACCACACGGTCGCGGTCCTCGGCATCGTCGGGCCCGGCTTCGGGGGCGTCGTCCTCGCCGCTGCGCCGGCCGCTCTCGGCCCGCAGGTCGGACGCAGGGCCGAGGTCGGCGCCCGCGATCCGGCTCGGCACCCTGGCGTCGTCCATGGCGGCCTGCACCGTGGCCAGCTGCGCGTTCGTGCGCGTCAGCACCGCGATGCTCGACCACCGGCGTCCCGGCGTGCGCGACATCTTCGCCCGCGCCGCGGCCCAGGCCGCCTCCTCGGCCTCCGTGGCGTGCGACACGACCTTGGGCACCGGCCCGTCGACCCGGGTCGAGCGCGGCGGCACGACCTCGCCCGCCCCGCCGCCCTCGCGCAGGACGGCCGTCGCCACCGCCACCACCTGGGGCGTGCAGCGGTGGTTCTCGTCGAGGCGGATCACCTTGGTGCCCCGCAGGATCTCGGGCAGGCGGTCCAACAGCGTGGGGTCGGCCCCGTTGAACCCGTACACCGACTGGTTGGGGTCTCCCACGACGAAGAGGTCGGGTTCGTCGGCCAGCATCGTCGTCAGCAGGCGGAACTGGGCCGGGTTGACGTCCTGCATCTCGTCGACGAAGAGGTGGCGCGTGCGCCACCGGATGGAGTCGGCGAACTCGCGGTCGCCGGCCAGGGCGTCGGCGCAGGCGACGATCAGGTCGTCGAAGTCCAGCAGGCGCCGGCGCGCCCGCTCGGTCTCGTAGCGTGAATAGGCGTCGGCCACCTGGTCGGCGTTGATGCCGCTGCGGCGGCGGTGTCGCCGCGCCTCGGCCTCGTAGTGCTCGGGGGACACCAGCCGCGCCTTGGCCCAGCCGATCTCGGAGTCGAGGGCGCGCGTCCGGCGCGCGTCACCGGTCGTCACCTCGGCCAGGAGGCGCCGGCGGTCGGGCAGGAGCTGGGGGAGGGGTCGGCCGCGCAGCTCGCGGTGCTCGTGCAGCAGGCCGAGCGCCGTGCGGTGGAACGTGCCGGCCTTGACCCCCGAGACGCCGAGCGACCACAGGCGCGTGCGCAGCTCCTCGGCCGCCTTGCGGCTGAACGTCGTGACCAGGGTGCGGTCGGCCTCGATGGATCCGTCACGCACGCGCCGCGCGACCCGCAGCGTGAGCACCCTGGTCTTGCCCGCGCCGGCTCCGGCCACGACGCACAGCAGCGGGTCCTCCGACTCGATGGCCTCGCGCTGGGCCATGGTGAGGCGGCTGGCACCGGGGAGGGCCTCCCAGGTGTCGCTCTCCAAGCCCTCGAACGTCATGACCACACTCCGCACCGTACAGAACGGGTGCTCGCAGCACCCGTGGGACCTGCGCCTATGGTGGCCCATCGTGGGCCGCCAGGCCCGTGGAGGGAGTGGGGGACATGGCAGAGGTGGTCAGGGAGTGCGAGGTGGTGGTGGTCGGTGCCGGCTACTCGGGCCTCGCCGCCGCCCGCCACCTGGCCCGTTCGGGCGCCGACGTGCTGGTCCTCGATGCCCGGCACCGGGTCGGCGGCCGCTCGTTCACCGACGTCACCGAGGCGGGGTTCACCATCGACCGCGGCGGGCAGTGGATCGGCCCCACCCAGGACCATCTCGCCGCTCTGGCGACCGAGCTGGGGGTGGCGACCTTCCCGACCTACACGACCGGGGAGGGGGTGGAGCTGCGCGACGGCAAGCGGGAGCCCTACGTCGGCCTCATCCCCACCTCGGACCCCCACGGCGCCGCCGACGGAGTCGCCGCCATGCTCGACCTCGACCTGGCCGCCTTCGACGTCCCGCTCGAGGCGCCGTGGGACGCGCCGGACGCCGCCGCCCTCGACGCCCGGACCCTTGCCACCCACCTCGATGAGCACCTCGCGTCCGCGTCGGCCCGCTCCATCCTCGAGGTGGCGATCAAGGCCATCTTCGGCACGGGGTCGGGCGAGCTCTCGCTCCTCTTCGCCCTCTTCTACCTCCACGCCGGCGGGGGGCTCACCAACCTCGCCCGCACCACCGGCGGCGCGCAGGAGGCCCGCTTCGCCGGCGGCTCCCAGCAACTCGCCGAGGGCATGGCGGCCGAGCTCGGGGAGCGGGTGATCCTCGGCGCACCCGTCGAGACCGTGGCCCACCGGCCCGCCGACGTGGTGATCGGGGCCCGCCTGGTCGCGCCCGGGGCCGACCCGGCCGACCCTTCGTCGGCGCACGGCCCGCTGCGCGTGCGCGCCCGGCGGGCCGTCTTCGCGATGTCGCCCGCGCTCTGCGGGCGCGTCACCTACACGCCCGCGCTGCCCGGGCGCCGCGACCAGCTGTGCCAGCGCATGCCGATGGGGGCCGTCACCAAGGTCCACGTGCTCTACGACCGGCCCTTCTGGCGCGACGACGGGCTCAACGGCCAGATCGTCGCTCCCGAGAGCGCGCTGGGCAGCACGTTCGACAACTCGCCCGAGGACGCCTCCCACGGCGCCATCGTCGGCTTCGTCGCCGGCGACGACTGCCGCCGCCTCGAGCGTGCGGGGCCCGAGGCGCGCCGCGAGATCATGCTGGCCGACCTCGAGCGCGCCTTCGGCCCGCGGGCGCGCTCGCCGATCGAGGTCGTCGAGCAGCACTGGCCGGCCGAGCCGTTCACCCGCGGTGGCCCCGTCGCCGTGAGCGTCCCCGGGGCGCTGACCGCGCTCGGCCCGGCCCTGCGTGAGCCCGTCGGGCCGCTGCACTGGGCCGGGACGGAGACGGCGACGCAGTGGTGCGGCTATCTCGACGGCGCGCTCTCCGCCGGCCGGCGCGCCGCCGACGAGGTGCTCCGCGCGCTGAAGGGGGAGCCGGTTGGCCTCGACTGAGGAGCTGCTCGAGGCCTTCGCGCGAATGGCGCACCCGCAGCAACGGGAACCCCCGCCTGACCAAGATGGTCAAGGGCTGGGACCGCGTCATCCACTTCGTCACGACGGACACCGCGCTGGGCTACACCATGCGGGTGGAGGGCCAGCAGCTGTCGGAGCTCGCCGTGGGCCACGAGGGCCAACCCGACGTCGTCGTGACGGGAAGCAGCGAGGACTTCTGCGACATGTTCTGGGGCGACCTCAACCCGTCGGAGAAGTACATGTCCGGCGAGATCACGCTGGCGGGGTCGCAGCAGGACGTCATGCGGATCGACGCCATCTCCATGGTGGCCTTCCTCGACACCTGAGCCCGGCCCGACCGCCATGACCGACGCCGGCCTCGCGTCCCGGGCCACGCTGCGCCGAGCGCTCGGCCTGCGCACGGTCGTCACCACCTCGACCGGCCTGGCCTTCGCCGCACTGGAGTACCTGGCCGCCGCCGGTCTCGTGGCCTATGTGGGGGGCGACTCCGCCTTCATCCCGATCATCGTCGCCGGAGTCCTCGCGCTCCTGGCCTACGGCTTCTTCGGCGAGCTCAACGGGATGTTCCCCACCGCGGCCGCCATCCGCCTGTACATGAAGCGGGCCATGGACGACCGCGCCGCGCTCACGATCACCTTCACCTACATGACGACGATCGTGCTCGTCATCGCCGCCGACGCCTTCATCGTGGGCAGCGCGCTGGCGCACGCCTTCGGTGAGCCCGCCTGGGTCGCGTCCCTCTGGATCCTCGGCCTGCTGGCGGTCGCCGTCGTCACCAACCTGCGCGGCATCACCGTCGCCGGCCTGCTCCAGGACGTCGCCACCACGGTGGTCGTGCTCGCCACTCTCGCCGTCGGCGTCCTGGCCCTCGTGCGCAGCGGCCACGGGCTGCACGCACCCTTCCAGCCGCTGCACGGGCACCGGCCCGGCGATTTCCTCGAGGCGGTCGCGCTGGGCGTGTTCCTCTACAGCGCCTTCGAGTGGGTGACGACGAGCGCCGAGGAGGTGCGCAAGCCCGAATCGATCAACCGGGGCATGCTGATCGCCGTCGGCATCCTCTGCGTCGTGTGCTCGGTGGCTGCCGTGGCGATGAGCCACACGCTCACCCACCACGAGCTCAGCTCCGCCTACCCGCAGCTCTATCTCGGCATCGCCGCCCTCGGCCACGCCGGGCTGTGGGTGATGGCCGGGGTGACCGCCGTCACCGCGCTCAACACGTTCAACGGCGGCTTCATCACCGCGTCGCGCTTCATCTACGGCACGGCGCGCGAGGGCTCCCTGCCCCGCCAGCTGGCCCATCTCAACGACCGCGCCGTGCCGTGGGTGCCGGTCGTCGCGCTGGGCGCCGTCTCGGCCGTGGTCGCGTTGCTGGTCGCGCTGACCCACGCCTGGCAGGTGCTCGTCGCCGTCGGGGCGGCGCTCGAGGCGATGATCTACGGCGTCGCCGGCTTCTGCACCCTCCGCCTGCGCCGGCGCCAGCCCGACACCCCGCGCCCGATCCGCGTCCGCGGCCTGCGCGTCCTCGGGCCGGTGGGCGTGGTCCTCTTCGCCCTGCTGGCGTTGACCGCGTCGGTGTCGGTGCAGAACCGGTTCGATCCGGTGCCGCTGATCGTGATCCTCGCCGCCGGCGGCCTCAGCGCCTTCTACGTGCTGCGGATCCTCCCCGGCGTACGCGCCCGCGAAGAGGCACGCCGGGCCGCGCGGCCGCGCCGCCGCCCGGGCCGCTGATCCTCAGACCGCCCGGTGGGTGCGGAGCAGGCGCCGGCGGGCGTGGCGGGCCCGGGCGAGCGTGACCAGCTCCTCCACGACGGCCCCGAACGTCAGGCCCTCGGCCTCCCACAGCATGGGGAACATGGAGATGGGGGTGAACCCCGGCATGGTGTTCACCTCGTTGACCACGATCTCGTCGTCCTCCTGGAGGAAGAGGTCGACGCGGGCCAGCCCCTCGACCCGCAGGGCGCGGTAGGAGGCCGTCGCGACGCGCTGCGCGTGGGCCAGCTGCGCCACCGTCAGGTCGGTCGGGGCGATCGTCTCTGCGGTGCCGAGCACGTACTTGTCCTCGTAGTCGTAGAACTCCCGGCTGGCCACGATCTCGCCGGCCTGCGACACCCGCACGTCCTCGTTGCCCATCAGCGCGAGCTCGAGCTCGCGACCCCGGATGAACTCCTCGAGGATCACGTGGTCGTCGAAATCGAAGGCGCTGACGACGGCGTCGCCCAGTGCCGCCGCATCGGCCACCTTGGCCACGCCGATGGAGGACCCGAGGTTGGCCGGCTTCACGAAGACCGGGAGGCCGAGGGCGCCGATGGCCTCCTCCATCACCTCGGCGGACCACGACACGCGGGCCACCAGCCTCCACGCCGCCACCGGGAGGCCGGTGTCGTGCAGGACGGACTTCGCGATGCCCTTGTCCATGCAGATGGCGGAGGACAGCACGCCGGCACCGACGTAGGGGATGCCGAGCGCCTCGAGGTGCCCCTGCATCACCCCGTCCTCCCCGAACGGCCCGTGCAGCGCGGGGAACACCACCGCGTCGGGCGGCAGTCCCGCGTCGAGGCCCGTGAGCTCGCTGCCCCGGTCGTGGTGGAGCAGATCGTCGGGCGAGGCGAGCGCGCCGACCCCGCCGACGTCGGCGAGGACCTCGCTGGCGTCGACCCAGCGCCTGTCGTGGGTCAGCCCGATCGCCTTGACCACGAACCCGGCATCGAGCGCCGTGGCAACGATCCGCCGCGCCGAGATGCACGAGATCTCGTGCTCGGCCGAGGGGCCGCCGTAGACGACCGCCAGCGTTCCGGGATCAGGCATCGACCGAGGCTATACAATCGGCCGCGAGGCGATGCGTGCGATTCCCCACATCTGAGCTCGCAAGCCATCTCGGCGGGGAACTGGTCGGGCCCGACGTCACCGTCGACGGTGCCGGCATCGACTCCCGCACGCTGCTGCCGGGCCAGCTGTACGTGCCGATCGTCGCGGAGCGCGACGGGCACGCGTTCATCACCGCCGCCCTCGCGGCCGGCGCGCCGGCCTACCTGACGATGCAGGACCCCGTCGGCGGGACCGCCGTCGAGGTCGACGACACGTCCCTGGCGCTCATGAACCTCGGCATGTTGGCCCGCACCCGCGTCGGCGGCGTGATCGGGATCACGGGTTCCGTCGGCAAGACGACGACCAAGGATCTCCTGCACGCCTGCCTGACCCCCACCTTCCGGACGGCGGCCAGCCAGCGCTCCTTCAACAACGAGCTCGGCCTGCCGTTGACCCTCCTCAACGCGCCCGACGACGTGCAGTGGGTCGTGCTCGAGATGGGCGCCCGCGGCGTCGGCCACATCCGGCGCCTGGCCCAGGTGGCCCGGCCCACGGTGGGCATCGTCACGAGCGTCGCCATGGCCCACGTCGAGCACTTCGGCGACATGGAGGGCGTGGCCCGGGCGAAGAGCGAGCTGGTGGGCGCGCTGCCCCCCTCGGGCCTCGCCGTCCTGAACTTCGACGACCCAAGGGTCGCCCGCATGGCTTCGAGCAGCCCCTGCCCCGTGATCGGCTACGCCGTCGACGGCGACGCCGAGGTGCGCGCCGAGGACGTGGTGCTCGACGCCGAGCTCCGCGCTCGTTTCCGTCTCGTCACCCCTTGGGGCACGGGCGACGTGCAGCTCGCTCTGCACGGGCTGCAGCAGGTGCCGAACGCTCTGGGCGCCGCGGCGGCGGCGCTGTGGTGCGGCGTCCCCTTCGACGGTGTGGTGGCGGGCCTCGTCGAGGCGTCCGGCTCGCCCCTGCGCATGGAGGTGCACCGCATCCCCGATGGTCCCGTGCTCGTCGTGGACTGCTACAACGCCAACCCGGCCTCCACCGAGGCCGCGCTGCGCTCCCTCGCCGCGCTGGGTGGCGGGAGGAAGCTGGCACTGCTCGGCGTCATGGCCGAGCTCGGGGCCGAGACCGAGGCCGAGCACCGGCGCACGGCCGAGCTGGCCGCCGAGCTCGGGATCGAGGTCGTCGGCTACCAGACCGGTCTCTACGGGCCGGCCCAGGTGGCCGACGGCGACGGCGCCGTCGCCCTGTTGCGCACCCTGGAGCCGGACGACACCGCACTCGTGAAGGGCAGCCGGGTGGCGCGCCTCGAGGACGTGGTGCGGGCCTACGGCGCGGCGGCCGGTGTTCAGTCGCTTGCCCTCGGCGTGTAGCGGGGTCGATCGGCCTCGGCATTCGCCGCTCCGACGAGGACCCGGCGGCTCAGCTCGCCGTAGAGGGACTCTGTGCGCGTCGACGGCGAGCTGCCGGGATCGAGGGCGTCGACGCGGCGCTGGCAGTCCCTCCATTCTAGGCGGAGACGGTCTGCATCACCCTCGGCGGCGGCCAGCTGCATGGCGGCGCGGGAGAGCGCCTCGCTGTAGGGCTCGACCAGCCGCGCCTGTTCGAGGCCCCAGCGGGCCAGATCGAACTGCCCCGCGTCCGCTGCCAGCGTCGCCATGGAGCAGGCGGCGTCGACGAGCGCCGCGGCGATGCGCCCGCCGTGGCCCTCGGCCTCCCACCACGTGTACCCCGCCAACGCGTTCGCGAGCGGTTCCCCCTCGACGAGATCGAGCGCGGCACGGTAGTGCGCGACGGCGACATCGGGATCTGCCTGCGACCGCCCCTCTGCCACGAGCGCGATGGCACGGAGCACATCGACCGTCACCATGGGGGAGACCTGGTAGAGCCCGGTGCGGGTCCCCGCGGGGAAGAGGGGGTCGCCACGCTCGTCGACGCCCATCGCGCGCCTTGCCGCGTAGGCTGTGTTGAACAGCGTCTTGGACGCCGCGTCGGCGTCGGAGGACCCGAGCACGCGGGTGCGGAGCCGGTCACCGGTGATGCCGTCGGGCTGGTGCAGGGCCAGGTAGGCGACGAGCTCGACGGCTCGCCGCGCGCGATTGGGAGGAAGCTCTTCGCAAAGCCCGTGCAGTCTCGGGGTCATGGTCAGGAGCCGCACATCGACGGTCCCCGGCGAGACCGCCTTGCCGCCGAGGGTGCTGGGTGCCTGGAGGGGGATCGGTTCGGCACTGAACGGTTCATGATCGCGGGCGCCAGGCGGAGCCAGCAGGTCCGCCAGCGCCCCGGCCGTTTCCTCCGACTGGAGGTGGGGGCGGACGACGCGGCCCATGGGGTGAAGGGTTGCGCCCAGGCGGTCCACGAGCACGGTCAGATCGCTTGCGGCGACGGTGGCAGTGGTGACCACCGCCGCGTGGCGCAGCACCTCGGCGGGGAGTGAGGCCGGGTCGCCGAAGTAGAGGCTCTGCCGCGCCATCTGCTCGCCCTTTGCGATCAGGGGGCGTCGAAGCTCGGGGTCATCCGGATCGTCGGTCACGTGGACCATGTCCGACCACGCCCAGGCAGCCGCCGTGACGAACGCCGACCGCAAGAGCGAGGGCGCAGCTTCGCCGAGCACCGGCAAGACTGCGCCGCGCTCGAGCGCCACGAGCCAGGTGCCCTCGTCGTCGTCACCGATCGGGAACGCGAGCGGGACGTACGGCGTGAAGTCGATTTCTTCTCGAAGTGCCCCGTGTTCCACGTGCCAGGCGGTTCCGTCCGAGTGCGTCACGAATCCGTCAGGGGCGTCAGGTCGGGCCTGGGCCAGCCAGAAGGTGACGCCCGACGAGGACACGCAGATGGCCCGGATCCCGGGTCCGGCCAGGTCCTGTGGCAAGGTCCGGCCCAGAAGGCAGTTCGCCGCCTCGAAGGCGTGGAGGGCGGGGATCTCCGCAAAGCGCTGGAGGAGCGACGCCGCGTCGATTGCCTGCTCCGACTGAGCGCGTCCACGGGAGAGGTCGAAGTCGAAGTCCAAGGGGTCCACCCTGCGGCGTCGCGCCCGTCGCGCCAGCGCTGCGCACGCGAGCGAGCCAAGGCCGAGCGTCACCAATTCGGGAAGGTGGTCGCCGGCAGGTGCCGTGCCGGCGTCTCGACCGACGTCTGGCCGCCGCTCCGGCGGGCCGCTGGCGAGCGGAAGACGTAGCTGCCAGCCGGGAAGGATCTGATCGGGGTCGACGAAACGTCTGCCGCGGGCCATGGTGTGCCCCAGGTTGAGCGCGGCAATTGCCGTCCAGTCCGCGCCGTCATCGAGGCGTTCGGCAGCGATTCCCCAGAGCGTGTCACCCCGCTCCACGACATGCGTGGTCTCGGTTGTGCGCAGCGACGGATCCGGCGCGCGCAAGCCGGAGTTCGGGGCACCGACGTGGCCGGGCGGCGCGAGCGTGCCGGCGCCGGCGGCCGTCGAGACCGCCAGAGGAACGAGGCTGCTGAGCGCGAGCACGCCGACCGCGATCCGGGCCGCAACCCGGTCGACGATGGACGCGCCCCGCAAATCCTCGACGTCCCCACTGCGCACCTGCGCGATCACGGCGCGCACGAGCTGAGCACAACAGGCCACCCAGGCCGCCCAGGCCACCAGGACGAGTGTGCACAGCAGAGTGCGCGGTGCGGGACTCCAGGCATGGCCGAGCCCGCCGGCCAGGGGGTTGCCCACCACGAAGACCAGCACCGCCGGGACCGCGGTGAAGGCCAAGAGCGCGGCGACCGTCGCGGCTGCGACGTCAAGGAGCCGTTGCCGGCGTGTCATCGCCAGGTGCCTACCCACCTGCAGGCCCGATCGTGATGCTGTAGGTCAGGGTGGCCGACTCCGAGGACGGCTCGCTCACCGTCGCCCGGCAGCTGCCGCTCGCATCGGGGAGCGACGCTGCCATGGCCGAGGTCCCACCCACGCTCTGACTGCCGCTCGGGCAGCTGACCGACATCGTGAGGTAGGTGCTGCCCGACCACAGCACTGATATCTGCATCGCGCCGCTGCCGGTGAACCCGTACCCGTTGGACGTCTGCAAAGGCGGGTCCAGGTAGCCCTGGGTCTGCATCCGATCGGCCGGTTGCGACGCGGATGCCGCCGCCGTGGTGGTGGTCGTCGCCGTGGTCGTGGTGATGCTCGGGACGGTGGTCGTCGGCGCGGCACCCGGCGCGTGGGCCGAGAGCAGCGAGGTGTCCGACGTCGCGGGGACCGACGTCGGTCGTGGCGAGGCCGCCGTGGTCGTCGTCGACGTTGCCGGCGTCCCGGCGGACGGGCCGCTCGCTTTGTGTGGCGAGCCGGAAGCGTGACCGGGATCGACCGCGGCGATCAGCGCGTGGCCGTGGCCGATCCGGTGCGGGGTGCTCCCCGAGGTCGCGACCAGCAGCGCCATGAGAGCGAGGGACACGGCCAGGATCACCCACCAGTTGGGGCGGCCCCGAGCCACTCGCGAGCGCAGAACCCCGGAGGTGTCGGACCCTCCACCAACCACCGGCACACCATAGGCATGCGTCACACGGACCGCACCGAGTCGGTCAGGCGCTCAGGCGGCTCTGGCCGCGGTCCCGGCGGGCGTAGAGGGCGCGGCGATCGCGTCCGGTCAGAGCGGCAAGCTCGGCGATGGAGTACCCGAGGACGTGGTGGGCGTACAGGACCTCGACTTCGTCGGCGCGCATGCCGTCGCGGCGCAGCTCGATGAGGATCCGGGCCAGCTCCTCGAGGTCGGTTTCGGTGGGGGAGGACCACTTGGCCGCCTCATCGGGGTGGAGGGTGACTGAGCGCCCGTCGAGGTCCTTCGCCCGGAAGAGCTGTCGACGTAGTCGGCAGCGGATGGCAGAGAGCAGGTCGAGGACCGCATAGGGGCGGTCTTGACCGGCCCATTCCTGCAGGATGAGCCAAGTGGTCGAGAGCAGCTCGCCGAAGAATTCCTCGCCGTCCTGCCATTCCCCGCCCTTCCCCCAGCGCAGCTTTCCGGCCACTGAGATGAGGCCGGGGAGGAGGACCTGCACGAGCATCCGGCACAGGAACGGGTCCGCCGTGGCCTCCCGGAGCATGACCCGCACCAGCCGGGCCGCCTCTTCGCGCTCGGTGCGCCCCGAGGCCCGTCGCATGTAGTCGACCAGGTCGCACGGGGTCGGGCAGGGCGCCGGCGCGCTCGCGGTGCCGAGGACCAGGTCAGAAAGGCGTCGATCGCGCTGCGCCACCGCTTGGAGCGCTCTCACCGCGCCGCGGGCCCGGCCGACCGATCGCCACTCTTCGCTCATCTGGTCGATGAGGGCGACCCGTTGTTTCGTCTGCGTCGTCTGCATGGCGCCACCGTCGCACTGACCGTTCCCCCGATCCCTCCCCCGGTGCCGGGAGCAGCCTCGGCCTGCTCGAGGGAGCAGCGATCCCCCAGGTCGGCAGTAGTGTGCGGCCGATGGACATCGATGAGTTCTACGAAGCCGACCCCCGTCGCCGGGCCTCCGCCGAGCTCGAGCTGGGCACGGAGTGGATGGACGCGGACGGGGTGCGCCACGAGCTCAACTACGTCGAGGACACCGGCGAGCTCTACGTCCTCCGCGAGCCGGCGCCCCACGTGACCGAGGACCCCTTCGGGGGCCTGCACGTCTCGGCCCCGCCCGGGTACGACAACAAGATGACGGTCCACGTCATCGCCAAGATCCCCACCGTCGACGACGCCCACCGGATCCTCGACGGCTGGCAGGAGGCCATGCAGGGCGGCGAAGGCGCGGACTGGCTGGGGGAACGGCTGCGCGGGGCCGGCGTGGTCGTGGGCCCGGGTGGCGACGCGATCCCCGACGACGGGCCCGATCCCTCGTAGAAGGGGAGGTCGGACCGGGGCCTAGGTGGGCGGCTCGAGGTCGAGCATCTTGGCCAGGAGCTGGGTGGCGATGTTGTTCGTCGCCATGCCCGCGTCCTGGGCCATGTCGTCCCGGCCGAACACCAGGTCGGAGAGCCGGTACATGACCACGGCGAAGCGGAAGCCCGAGAACACCTCGTAGAAGGAGATGTCGCGCATGGGGCGGCCCATCAGCTTCGAATAGCGCTCGATGGTGTCCTCGTGGGACCCGAACCCCGCCGGCCGGGGGACACCCAGGCCCTCGGAGAACTGCCGGTCGAAGTAGAGGAACCAGCCCAGGTCCATCTCGGGCTGGCCCAGGGAAGCCATCTCCCAGTCGATCACGGCGACGCAACGGAAGTCGTCCCAGATCATGTTGCCGATGCGGCTGTCACCCCAGCTGATGACGACCTCGCCCTCCTCGGCCGGCTGGTGGTCCACCAGCCACCGCCACGTGGACTCGATCACCGGCACCTCGACCCCCTGGGTGGCCCAGTCGAGGAAGTCCCGGTAGTACGACATCTGCTGCTCGATGCCCGGCTTGCCGCGGGCGGGCTTGCCCAGCCAGTCGAGGCCGAGGGCCCGCCAGTCGCTGCGGTGCACGGTGGCCAGGGCGTCGATCCCGCTCCACCACATCCGCTCCTGCTCCTCGGGCGAGGCCTCTATGACCCAACCCTCCATGGTGTAGGGGATGTTGTCGGAGGGGACCCGTCCCTCGATGTGGTCCATGGAGAAGAAGGGCACGCCGAAGTACTGGGGATCGTCCTCGTACCAGCCGAGGCGCGGGAGCGGGACGGCGGAGGGGCCGTCGGCCAGCGCGCGGCATGGCGCGGTACTGGGTCGAGAACTCGGCGTCGAGGAAGAGCAGGTGCTTGGTCGGCGCCACCCGGACGACGAGGCGCCGTTCGTCGCCCTCGGCGGAACGGGTGCGGCACAGGATCGTCTCGTTGGAGAAGCCGTTGGCACCGGGGGCCTGCACGTCGAAGACCTCGGGTCCGACGCCGTCACCGGACTTGGTCGCCAGCCAGCGGGAGACCGTCGCGGCCACCTCGGCCGGGTCGCGCTGGCTGATGTCCGGCACGAGGCGGCACTGTAGCGTCGCAGGCCGTGATCATCGTGATCGACCTGGCCGAGGAGCGGGTGCATCTCGGCGACCCCGACGACTTCACGCGCTTCTCGGTGGCCGTGGAGGGGGACGGTGACCTGGCCCGGGTCGTCCGGGAGGCCGGCCTGGGCCGACTCCGGCCCGACGGCGAGCACCTCGTGGTCGACCCCGTGGCCCTGCGCTCGCTGGCGGGGCCCGCGGCGACCGACGAATGGGACGACGGCTTTTCCGGCATGTGCGCGTACGCCGCCGGGAAGGGCTGGGTGGAGGCGGACGGCGGCGTCGTCGCCCACATCGAGCGACGCGACGAGCCGGTCTGAGGGCCCGGGAGGGCCTTCGGGAGGCGGGGACGGGGCAGGGCGGGCTGTCCGGGCGGCGCGAGGCGCCGCTACCCTGGGGGCGTCGCGGGGCGCAGCCGGCGGCGGGGGCGCGGGCCCCCTGAGATCGGGAGGGACGCATGGCGATTCGGGACTACGACCGCTTGTTCATCGGCGGCGACTGGGTGGCCCCGGAGGGGACCGACACCATCGCGGTGATCTCGCCGTCGACCGAGGAGGTCGTCGCCCGCGTGCCCGACGGCACCGAGGCGGACATCGACAAGGCCGTGGCCGCAGCGCGCACCGCGTTCGACCACGGGCCGTGGCCCCGCATGGCGCCGGCCGAGCGGGCGGGAATCCTGACCGCCACCGCCGCGCAGGTGATGGCCGAGATGGGCGACATGGCCGAGATCATCACGACAGAGATGGGATCGCCCATCAGCTTCTCGGGCATGGGTCAGGTGCTGGCGCCGACCATGATCTTCAACTACTACGCCGACCTGGCCACGTCGTACGCCTTCGACGAGGTGCGCACCGGCATGCTGAACCCGCAGGTGCTGGTGACCAAGGAGCCGGTGGGCGTCGTCGGCGCCATCGCCCCGTGGAACGTGCCGCTGTTCATCGCGGCGGCCAAGCTGGCGCCCTTGCTGGTCGCCGGCTGCACCGTCGTCTTCAAGCCGGCGCCCGAGACGCCGCTCGACGCCTTCCGCCTGGCCGAGATCTTCGCCGAGGCGGGCCTGCCCAAGGGCGTGCTGTCCGTGGTGCCGGCCGGGCGCGAGGTCAGCGAGCACCTGGTGACGCACGCGGGCGTGGACAAGATCTCGTTCACCGGCTCGGGCGTCGGGGGCAAGCGCATCGGTGGGCTGTGCGGGGAGCGGCTCAAGCGCTGCACGCTCGAGCTCGGCGGCAAGTCGGCGGCCATCATCCTCGACGACGCCGACCTGGCCACGACGATCCCGACGCTGCTGCCCAACTCGATCATGAACAACGGGCAGGCCTGCATCGCGCAGACCCGCATCCTGGCCCCGCGGGCGCGCTACGCCGAGGTGGTCGACGCCGTCGTCTCCGGCGTCGCCGCCATGAAGGTGGGGGACCCGATGGACCCGGCGACCGAGGTCGGCCCCGTGGTGGCCGAGCGGCAGCGGGCCCGGATCGAGGGGTATCTCGACAGCGGGCGCGAGGAGGGCGCGACCGTCGCGCTCGGCGGCGGCCGGCCGACGGGTTCGGAGTTCGCCAAGGGCTGGTACGTCGAGCCCACCGTGTTCTCCGACGTCGACAACAAGATGAAGATCGCCCAGGAGGAGATCTTCGGTCCGGTGCTGGTGGTCATCCCCTACGACGGGGACGACAACGCGGTCGAGATCGCCAACGACTCGAGCTACGGGCTGTGCGGCTCGGTGTGGACGGCCGACAACGACCGCGGCCTCGGGGTGGCCCGCCAGGTCCGCACCGGCACCTACATGCTCAACGCGCCGGTGCCCATCGACTTCTCCACGCCGTTCGGCGGCTTCAAGGAATCGGGCGTGGGCCGCGAGTTCGGACCCGAGGGGCTCGAGAGCTTCCTGGAGATGAAGTCGATCGCCCTGCCGGCCGGCTACACCCCGGGGGCCTGAGGGCGGGGACGGGGCTCCGGGCGAGCGACGGGCGGCGGGCCGGTCGTGAGCACGGCGGAGGCGCGGCGGACGCCTGAACGCTCACCTGCGGCCGACGTGACCGGGGAGGGCGCCGCTGCGGCGGCGATCGAGGCGGTGGCCTCGGCGGGCGCGGCGAGCGGGGCGGCGCGATCAGCGCCGGGGCCGCGGCGCATGCTGGTCTCCAACTGGCCCATGTGGGTCGTCGGGCTCACCCTGTTCGTCGACGGGATGGACCAGTACATCGTCCGGGGGAGCAGCAACCAGATCAAGGCGGCCTTCGGGGTGGGCGACACCGCCATCGGGCTGCTCTTCTCTGCGTTCATCCTGGTCAACGGCATCATCACCATGCCGGCGGGCTACCTGGCCGACCGCTGGAACCGCACCCGGGCCATGGGCGCGACCATCGCGCTGTGGTCGGTCGTCAGCGCCCTCGGCGGCCTGGTCCCCACCGCTGCCTTCGGCCTGCTCGTGGTGATCCGGGCGTCGCTCGGCTTCGGGCAGGCGGTGACCGACCCCTCGGGGAGCAGCGTCATCGCCGACTACTACGGCACCGAGCGCCGGGGTCGCGCGTTCTCCATTCAGCAGTGCCTGAGCTACGTCGGGCTGGGGATGGGCCTGGCCATCGGCGGCGTCCTCGGGCCGTTGTTCGACGGCCGGGGCTGGCGGCTCGCATTCTTCGTGTCGTTGTTCCCCGGACTGCTGGTGGCCTACCTGTGCTGGCGCCTGCCCGAGCCGAGCCGCGGCAGCGCGGACCGGGCGCACGTCACCCACAGCGAGGAGATGGAGCTGGCCGACGACGACGCGGCGCCGCTCTTCCCCCAGGGCTTCCGCCACTTCCTCGGCGACATGGTGGACGGGTTGCGCCGGGACGTGGGCACGATCCTTCGCATCCCCACCATGCGCTACGCGCTGGTCGGCGTGTCCACCGTCGGCTTCGTCGTCACCGCGGTGGCCACGTGGATGCCGAACTTCTACGAGAACCAGCTGCACCTGACCCAGCAGGCGTCCAACGGCACCTTCGGAGCGCTGGCCATCCTCGGTGGCATCCCGGGCACGATCATCGGCGGCCGCATCGCGGACCGCTGGGTGCACCGGTTCCTCGGGGCCCGGGTCGTCATCCCTGCGGTCTGCATCGTCATCAGCGCGGCGCTCTTCATGGTGTCGTTCATCCCCATGGCCTTCTCCCTCGTGTTCGTGACCCAGTGGGCGGGGTTCCTGGCGGCGACGGCGTGCGTGCCGGCGCTGCGCGCCGGCCTCTCCGACGCCGCGCCGGCGCACGTGCGCGGCGCAGGGTTCGGCGCGTTCAACCTGGCCTCGGTCGTGTTCGGGGCGGCGGCGGCCCCGCTCGTGACCTCGGCCATCGCCTCGCAGTTCGGGGACAACTACCGCACCGCCTTCCTCATCATCTTGCCGATCGCCTTCCTCGGTGCGGGGTGCCTGATGCTGGCTCGCCGGCACATCGAGCGCGACGCCGCCAAGGTGTTCGAGGCGGTGGTGCTGGCGATGGCCGCCCAGCAGGCCGCCGACGCCGCCCGGCGCGACGAAGCCGGCACCGCGCCGGGTGTCCGGCGCGGTCAGGAGGAGCTCGAAGACGGCGGCGCCACCGGCGACACGTAGCCCGCGAGCGGGGCGGCGCCCTTCCCCTTCACGTCGGCGTCGGCCTGGGCCGAGCCGACCTCCACGACGCTGAAGCCGGTGCGGTCTCCGTCCCCGTTGACGACGTCGGGCGCAGCGGCGTTCCCGCTGTCCCCGGTGACGATGGCCACGTGCACGGCCGTGACGGCCGCGGTGTCGAGGCCGTAGACGGCCACGTCGCCGGGCTGGGGCGCGTAGTTCGATCCGACGCGGTGCCAGGTGCCATGGCGCACGCCCCACACGTAGAAGCTGGCCGAGGCGCCGTTGAGGTAGCCGGGCGCCAACTGGTACGAGAGGTCGGCTCCCGCCTGCTTCCACACCCAGGCCGCAAAGTCGGCGCACCACTCCTCGTCGAGGTTGTCGTTGCCGCAGTCGTCGACTCCGGCGTTCCAGTAGGCGCTGAACTTGTTGCAGTAGGTGTCGGCCGGATCGGTCCGGTACCCGACCTGGCCCTGGGCGATGGCGACGATCCGGGCCCGGAGCGGGCTGAGGGCCGTGCCGCGGTCCAACCTGGCGACGACGAGCGCGCTCCCGGCTCCGACAAGGGCGATCACCAGGAAGAACGCGAGGATGCGGCGGGGCCGGCGCGGGGTGCGGGGGCGTCGGAGAGGCCGGGCCAGAGGTCGGGAAGGGCTCAGGAGGCCTCAGGGTAGCGAGCGGCAGCCGCCCCGGGCGCGCGCGCCGTGTCTGAGAGAATGTCTGATCCCCGGACACCCTTACCGCGGTGCCGGCCTGGAGCCGAATGAGGAGGGATGGGCCCGATGCAGGACGACGAGAGCGCAATCTCGCACACTCGTCTGGCCTACTTGCCCGCCCTCGACGGCGTCCGGGCCTGCGCGGTCGTCGCGGTGATGATGTTCCACGGAGGGATCCCGCACATGGACGGCGGGTTCCTGGGGGTCGACGCGTTCTTCGTCCTGTCCGGGTTCCTCATCACGTCGCTGCTCATCGGCGAATGGCGTCAGGCCCTGACCATCAAGCTGGGATCGTTCTGGGCCCGCCGGGCCCGGCGGCTCCTGCCGGCGCTCCTCTTGATGATGCTCTTCGTGGCCTTCTTCGCGTCGGTGATCGTGCCCAAGGGGACCTACGGGGCCCTCCGGCTCGACGCCCTCTCGACGCTGCTCTACGTGAGCAACTGGCACTTCATCCTCGTGAACTCCAACTACTTCAACGAGACCGCGGCATCGTCCCCGCTCCTGCACACGTGGTCGCTCGCTGTCGAAGAGCAGTTCTACGTGATCTGGCCGCTGGTGGTGCTGGGCGTCATGCACTTCACGCGGAGCCTGCGGGCGCTGTTCGCGCTGTGCTGTGCGGCGGCGGTGGCGTCGGCGACCTGGATGTACGTGCTGTACGACGGCGGCCTCAACACCAACCGGGCCTACCTGGGCACCGACACCCGGTCGCAGTGTCTCTTCATCGGGTGCGCGCTCGCCGTCGGCCTCGTGCTGCTGGCGCAGCGCAGCCACGAGGAGGGCCGCCTGGCCAAGGGGGAGTTGTGGCGGCCCGCCGGCCGCACCGGGGTGGCGATCTGCGGCGTGATCGGGCTGGTGGGCGCGCTCGCCGCCGTGGCGCTGTGGGTGGGGACGACGTCGAACTCCTCGTTCCCCTACCAGGGCGGGTTCTTCCTCCTCGGTCTCTCCGTCGGCGGCGTGATCCTCGCCGCGGTCGCGGCACCGCGCAGCATCGTCCCCCGCGTCCTCTCCCTGTCACCGATACGCTACGTGGGCCGCATCTCCTACGGCCTCTACATCTGGCACTGGCCGATCTTCATCTGGCTCGACCACGCCCGCACCGGACTCGTCGGCTATCAGCTCTTCGCCGTGCGGGTGCTCGTCACCTTCGGCGTGTCGGTCGTGTCCTTCCACCTCGTCGAGCGCCCGATCCGCATGGGGACCTTCGTCAGGACGTGGCGGGCGTGGCTGGCGGTGCCCGTCGGCGTGGGCGCCGTCCTCGTCGCCGTCGTCGCGGCGACGACCGGGACCACGGCGGTCGCCAGCACGGCCTTCCCGCCGGTCAACCCTTCGGGCCCGACGTCCACGACGTCGACCGTGCCCGGTGCACCCGTCTCCGCCGCACCGGTGCGGATCCTGATGTTCGGCGACTCGGTGGCGCTCACCCTGGGCGAGGGACTGGCCAACCCGCCGGACCAGGCGAGGTACGGCTACGTCCTCTCGGACAAGGGGATCTTGGGCTGCGGCGTGCTCGACGGGCCGGAGGTCGAGCTCATGGGGACCCGCTACGACACGCCTCCCGCCTGCGACGGGGCGCCGCCCCCGCCGGGCACGCCCGCCGACAAGCAGCCGTGGGGGAACCAGTGGCTGGACGCGATGAACGAGGTCAAGCCGAACGTGGTCGTGCTCCTGGCCGGGCGCTGGGAGGTGGTCGACCGCGAGTACCAGGGCGGCTGGACCAACATCTTGAACCCCGTCTACGCCCGGTACGTGAAGGCACAGCTGGAGAAGGCATCTCAGCTCGTGACGGCCACCGGCGCGCACATGGTGTTCCTGACCGCCCCGTGCACCGACGAAGGGGAGCAGCCCGACGGGTCGCCCTGGCCCGAGGACAACCCGGCGCGCCTGGCCGCCTTCAACAAGCTGGTGCGCCAGGTCGCGGCGGAGCATCCCACCACCGACTCGGTCGTCGATCTCAACGCGGCTGGCCTGCCCAGGCGGCAAGTTCGCGTCCAAAGTCGACGGCGTCGTGCTCCGGCAGACCGACGGCGTCCACTTCACGATCCCCGGCGGCACCTGGCTGGCGCCCAGGCTGATGCCGCCGATCGTGGCCGCCGGCCGGGCACAGGCGGCGAGCGCCGTGGCGGCGTCCTCGGCCGGTGGGTGACTCAGCCTGACGCCGGCTTCGGGTTCACGTTCTGCGGGGTGGTCGTGCCGCCTCCGGGAGACTGCGGGTTGACATTGGTGTTCTCGTCGGCGACGACGCACTGCGCCCGCAGCCCGGGGATCAGGTGGGCCTCGTCGACGGTGGCGCTCTCCGAGATGGTGGTCATGAGCGCGTTCCATGAGCCGTCGGCCGAGTTGGCCTGCGCGGCCAGGGGCAATGCGCTGCGCAGCTCCTGATCGGCCTCCCTCTGCAGCAGGGCCACCGTGGCCGGCGGGGTGCCCGCGACGGTGGAGCGCAGGTAGTCCTGGACCGAGCGGTGCACGTGGACGCAGGCCTGCCGGGCCAGGTCCTGCCCGCCCCCGCTGCCGCAAGCGCTCAGCCCGACGGCGCCGCCGGCGACGGCCAGCGCGGTCGCGATGGCCCGGCCTGCGCGACGGCGGCGGGCCCGCCCCACGTCAGGCGAGCCAGCGCTCGGCTGACTCGAGCAGGAACCGGCTGACGGCGAGGGCGCGGTCGAAGACGTCGCAGAGGAGCTCCTCGCCACTCAGGACCCGGGCCAGCGAGACAGGGTGGCGCGCCACGATGCTCAGCCGGCGCTCGGACCCGTCGGTGGCGTTGGCGAACGAGTCGATGGCCGAGACCTCGAGGGGGAGCTCGATGCCGCCGACCCCGGCCAGGTCGATCGCCAGGCGGAGGAGGTCAGGCCCACTGGGCAGCGGTGGCAGGGCCCAGGTGAAGGTCAGGGGGAAGTGGAACTCGTCGGGCGGCTCCTCGTCCTCGGAGAGCAGGACCACGGCGTCCTCGAAGGAAAGGAGGACGCGGGGGTCCACGTCGAGGGCGAGGTGCAGGTCGAGCGGTCCGCCGCACCCCTCCTCGGGATGAAGGTCGACCTCCCAGACCTGGCGCAGGGAGTAGGTCTCGACGAAGTGCCGCTCGTCGTGGACGTGGAATCCGTGGTCGACCGAGTGGTCCTTCAGGTCTGCGACGTAGCCGGCGACATCGATGGCAGCCACAACGTGGGGAGCCTAATGGGAGTGGCTCGGTACGCGTTGTGGCAGGCCACGGCGACGCCGGCCGATAGGGTTCGTCCCCCGTGGACGACCTACGGCTGCTGGAGGTGCTCGACGACGCCGTGGGCGCGGTGCGCACCGCGCTGGACGGGCTCGAGGACTGGGGGCCGGCGGGCACGAGGCCTGGCCAGTACCGGCTCGACCTGGCGGCCGACAGCGCCGCGTTGCCGGTGCTCCACGGCGCCGGCCTGGCGGTGTTGTCCGAGGAGTCGGGGGTGACCGGTGACGGTCCGTCCGGGCTGCTGGCGGTGATCGACCCCGTCGACGGCTCGACCAACGCACACCGGGGCGTGCCCTTCTACGCGACCAGCATCTGCGTGCTCGACGAGGCAGGTCCGCGCGTCGGTGTGGTGGTGAACCTGGCGACCGGCGTGCGCTACGCCGCCGTACGCGGGGGAGGGGCGGAGCGGGACGGGGAGCAGATCCGGCCGTCGGGGTGTGGCGAACTGGAGAAGGCCATCGTGGGCATCTCGGGCTTCCCCGGGCTTCACCCCGGCTGGGCGCAGTACCGCGCGCTCGGTGCCGCCTCGCTCGAGTGCTGCGCGGTCGCCGAGGGGGTCCTCGACGCGTACCTGGTGGTCGGCCGGAGCACGCTGTACGGGTGGGACTACCTGGCGGGGCTGCTGATCTGCCGCGAGGCGGGCGCGGCGGAGCGCGAGCGCGACGGGGCGGGATCTCGTCGTGCGCGACGCATCGAGCCGTCGGCCCATCGTGGCGGCGACGCCGGCGCTGGCCCAGCGCCTGGCGGGGGAGGAGGGGCTGTGAGCGGTCCGGCCGGCGAAGCGGACTCGGCGGCGCTGCGGGCGCGCAAGACGTGGCGGACGCTCGAGCCGCTGCACGGGATGATCTACTTCGTGCCCGAGGCGGCCGAGGCATACGCGCGCCTCGGGGTCACGGGCCGGGCGGGGTACTTCGCGTCGCGGGCCGCGCCGATGGGGGCGGTGACGGCGGACGTGGTGGTGTCCACGTTCTTCAACTTCAACCCGGAGCTGGTCCATGCGGCGATCCCGAGGGCGTGGGACAGCGCGACGCCGGCACAGCTGGTTGCCGCCCGCTTCAGCGCGGCGGACGCCGCCTTCCGGCGCCTGCTCGGTGCAGAGGTCGTCGAGTCGGAGGAGATGCGCCGCGCCGCAACCCTTGCCCGTGCGGCCGCCGAGGCGGCGTCGCGGGCCGGGATGGAGGGCCGGCCCCTGGCCGCGGCGCACGCGGACGTCGCCTGGCCGGACGAGCCCCACCTGCAGCTGTGGCACGCGCAGTCGATCCTGCGCGAGTTCCGGGGCGACGGCCACGTCGCGCTCCTCGTGGTGCACGGGCTCTCGGGGATCGAGTCGCTGATCACCCACGCGGCGGCGGGAGACGTTCCCGCCCGCGTCCTGCTCTCCACGAGGGGATGGTCCTCCGAGGCGTGGGGGACGGCGGAGGGCTCGTTGCGGGAGCGGGGCTGGCTCGAGACGAGCGACGAGCTCCACTTCAGCGAGTGGGGCCGCACCCAGCGCCGGGCGATCGAGGACGGCACCGACGCGCTGGCGGCGGCTCCCTATGCCGCCCTCGGCGACGAGGGCTGCGCCGAGCTGCGTGCCCTGGCGAGGCCATGGAGCCGCTCGCTGGCGGACGAGTTGCCGGGCTGACGGCTCCGTGGCGGGCCATCACCGGTGGTTGGGCATAATTGCCCGGGCGCCACAGCGCTTGGGCGCTTAGCTCAGTTGGTTAGAGCAGCTGGCTTACAACCAAAACGGGCTGAACGCCATGCCTGACCAGGTATTTCCTGGTCGTGGGGGAGCGTAAGAGGCGAAACTATCTGCTCTAGAAAAAAAGTTTCTGGACGAGTTCAAAAGCCATCTCAGTTCAACAACTCGCCCCTCCGAGAGGCGTGAGCAGATGTTCGTCAGAATGCCCTGTATCCAGACGTACGGCTACTTGGACGAGGGTTTGGACCCCGGTTGAGGTCTTTTCGCACAAGTGCATGGATTCGGGCCGACGGTGATCGGGGGATCAAATGAACTGCCGTCGGGCTTGGCTAGGTAGGTGCCACCACACGCTCCGCACGTCCAATATTCGCCGGTAATCGCCACGACGACACCGTACTCGCCGTTATCGCCACAAGCTCAGCGAGAGTTTCGACCGATTGTGAGCCGAGGCCATGGAGGACTTGGTGTTATCCCTCCGAGGGAGCACTCAGCAATGAACGGCACCTGGCGGAGTCCCATCCGTAATCAGGAGTCTTAATGATGGGGGGGTCAGTTACCCTGCGCCTTATGCCCACCGTCAAGTTTGCACCTGACGCCGCCGACTACTTGGTCGAAGTCCTGGCGATTCTGTGTCGGGACACTGTCGCCGTCACGATTCATCCCCAACACGATGAGCCATTCGGAGCCGTGCTGGTATCCAATTACCGGCTCCCTCCTGAAACTACGGGATCGGGATACCAGCCGGGTGGAGGACCTGGTTGCTGGCTGTACGGCATGGGCGGAGACTGCCCGTATCGCACGGGTTGGCCTTGTCCGTACCAGACGGCTGGTGGGCTGCGATCGACCTTCCCCACTGGTATCAGGATTGCGAGCAGTGAAACGGGCACCATCAACCATCCGAGTCCGAGCGTGAAGAAGCCGATCACGAACCAGACGAAGGCAAATCCACAGCAAAAGATGATCCAAAGCACGCGCCCGGTGCTGTTCCCACCGGCCATACCCGATTGACCCTACGCTGTGTGGGGGGATGCCCCGTTGGGGTGAATGGCGGTGGTGCTCCGCACGGGACACTGAGCGCTCAGCGGTCGTGGCGCTGAAGTTCGTCTATCGCTTCTCGGAGGTCGTCAGCAAGGAAGCGGGCACCGACCGGACCGACCGGAATGCTCGGAGTCCTACCGGCTGCGATGTTTTCCATGATGCGGGCATGCTCGGCCAGCCGACTGGTCAGTGGCGCTACTTCAGCGGCTCCCACGATTCACTCTCCGGTAAGGAGTCCCACGATGAACATCGCAGTACCAAGCAACTCCATCGCTCCGACTTGCCGACCCTTCAGAAGCTTGTAACCCGTGACTGCTACTCCGGCAACGCCGACGGCCAAGAGGATCGGCTTCCAGCTTCCGTCGTCACCTGCAAGGGCTGTACGTGTCGGTGGCATCTGACCGCCCTCCTTCCTGGCGGGGTGTCTCCCCGCCGTTCCCAGCATGGTCTGAGGGTGTATCCAGCCCGCTGCTGGAAATGACACAAGCGTAGTTTGAGCACCTGAGTGGTGTCCACGGGGCCGTATGGCTGTCCAGGCGTCGGCCAGGATGTTGAGCAGGGGTCGCTCTACTCAGAACACTCGCAACTCGTCGATCTGGTCTACGCCAATCGTCATCGGCAATCCACCAGGTTGGCCTGCACCCTTGTCCCACGATTCGTAGACAAGCGTCTTGGCATCATAGTACTGTTCTCGCCTTCTTCTTTGCTGCATTCGTCTATTGGAGTAGCAGCAGAAAGACCCGTGAGGCGGATCGCAGGAGTCAGGCGCGACTGTTCGACGCGTGGGTATCGGTCGCCCGATGGGCTGATTACCCTGAGCATTCGATTGGCGCGGTCATACCTTGGCTTTACGTCAAAATCGAACTGTCGAATGCCAGTGGTCAGAGCGTGCGTGGTGTCGATGTGGACTTCATCTTTGCGAATACGTGGAACTCACCTATTTGTCAGTTGAATGTCATTCCACCGACTGCCCCCAACAACTTCGCTGAGCGGCACGTATGGCTCAATGTCGAACAAACACCCGAGAACAAGCAGCTCTCCGATTCCCTTCTTCGTGGCTTCCTGAAGATGAATACAAGTTTCACTGATGCGAGCGGCAACCGTTGGCGTCGAACATGGTCGGGTGACCTTCAGTATCTACATAACGTCGCGAAACAGAGCGAATAGACCAGCGGGCAATGAGTCGGCAAATCCCTCAGGCGAGCTACTGCTGGTCAGGGGTGTTAACCGATCAGGCGATGGTTGTGTGCGCACGGCACCTGCCGGAGTCCCACTGCCGATTGGGATCGTTGATGATGGGGGGGCTTAGACGACCAACACGAAGCGGCCATCTATGCGTGCTGAACGAGAGAGGTATCTACTGGACAGCGGCAGTCAAGCGACGGCCATCTTCTCCGATGACAGGAGTACTGACCTAACACTCATGGCCTGCCAAGGGCCTCCCTTCTTGGTCGCTCGTCCCTCGGCATTGAGGGCATTGGCAACCTTGAGGTAGCCGAGACCATTACCACGAAGCTCCCTCATCCGGGCCAAGGTCTCCTTTTCGACGGGGTTCTCTTCCAAATGACCGTTGACGGTGTCCCAACCAAATGGGGCGTGGTTCCAGGCTCGCCCTTGGGACCGGAGTTCGGAGAGGGCTTCGGTGGTGCGCTCGGCGATGAGAGCACGCTCCAGCTCGTTGAACACAGCGCCGATTTGAGCCATGGCCCTGCCATGAGGAGTAGCGAGATCGATTTGCTGAGCGATGGCCACCAGGCCCACCTTGCCCGACCGAAATCGCTTGAGCAGAGCAATCTGCTCAGCGGCGTCCCGACCCAGACGGTCCATACGGACGACGACGACGGCATCGGCGCTGGGGCGACGAGAGTCCATGCAGATGGGCCACCCGGCGACCACCCGGACGCTCGCCCAGGAGCTTCGTGCCACTGACGCCTTCATCCCGGATGATTTCAACCAACTCGGCGTCCTGAGCCTCGCACCAAGCTCTGATCCGGCTCTCCTGGGCGTCCAGTGACATGCCTTCCGATGCCTGTTCAATAGTGCTCACTCGGCAGTAGCCAACGACCCCGAAGGTCCTGGTGGAAGGCAGATTCATCCCCTCTAGTATAAAGGCTCGGTCCTGCCTTTATAGCAGATCCGCCGGAAAGTTATCCACAAGGGAGGAGGTTCTGTGACCGAGGACCGCCTCCAGGGCGACTAGCGCACCCTCCCACCGTCGCCGCATTGGCTCGTTTAGGTCGGCCTCAGGGTCGGCCAAGAGGGCCGTAATGGATGCTGACAGTTCTTCGATCTCGCTTCGACGCATTGGGCGACTCACAGAACCATCATGGGCGAGGAGCGAGCACTGTCACCGTCATTCGGTCAAGACACGCTGCGATGCTTCTGTCACTCCCTGCCTTTGATCTTCTGGAGACCCCTTACCAGTTCCGCAGCGTCGACACCGAGTGCTACGGCGAGACGAGCGATGTTCTCCAGCGATGGATTTCGGTCGCCCGATTCCAGGCTGCCGATGTACGTTCGGTTGATCCCAGCCTTGAGGCTCAGCGCCTCCTGCGACAGCCTCATTTTGAGCCGACGGCTCCTAATGCGATCCCCGAACTCCCGCTGGCGGGGAGTCGACCCCTTGCCCGTTCCGGCCACCCGGACATCTGAGATGGACCTCCTAGTTGGGGTCGACCGGATCGGGGTAACATTTACCATTCAAGGGTCGGTGTTTCCTGGCGATATTCTTCGGTAGGCGGTTGGCAGGGAGATCACGATGCCGGAGACTGAAGTCGGTTCAGAACGACACCGGTTTTGTCCGAGTTGCGGAACTGAGGCAGTCGGGGCTGGTTCGTTTTGCAGTGAGTGCGGTGGATCACTCATCAAGACAGGTGCCCAACCCGCAGATGCAGCAACAGCAAGCCATCAGGCTGAAGCGACTGCTGTCCCTCAAGCGTTCCCTCCACCACCTGGAGTCCGTGGCTTGGGACTGACCTCAACATTGGGTTCTTACGGACCGGCCCCGACCTACGTCACACCAACAACTGCTCCACCTTCTTGTCCCAGATGCGGTGAACCTTGGCAAGGCACTCACACCTGTGGACGTTGCGGTCAAGTTTGGGGTTGTCCGGTCGGGATTCAGATTTCATCACCTGGTAGACGGCTAGCCGCCTGCTTGTTGGACAATGTGTTCATCTTGTTGACATTGGGGATCGGCTGGATCATTTGGTCGCTGTTCATCTTTGGACGGGGTCAAACTCCAGGCAAACAAGTGCTAGGGATGAGAGTGGTTCGCCTTGAACGGCAAGCAAGTTCGACATGGTGGTGGACGTTCTTTCGGACCGTAGTTGAAAACGGTCTGTTGCTAATCCTTTTCGCAATCTTCTTCCCCGCGGGGATCGTTGCTTGTCTCTGGCTCTTGTGGGACAAGGACAATCAAGAACTTTGGGACAAGATCTGTGGGACAGTCGTCGTTGACGATCCGACCTGGCTTACAAAACCGGCCTCATGACCGAAAGCATTGGAATGAGGAACTACAGAAGTTGGCCGAGCGCAGTTCATCGAAGCCGGAAGCGGTTGTGGCTTGTCGGGATCGCCGTTGCTGGGATCATCCTCGGAGCGTGTAGCTCGGGGAACAGTGGTGATGCCGCTGCGACACTCGGTCACAAGCTCTACCAGGAGAACGCCGACGTTGGCATTGCTGAGAACACATGCACCACCCAGGCAGACGAGCAAAACGCCATGACCGTCACAGCGTTCGTCAATGACTGCATCAATGCGTACGTCAACGGGGGCGGAACCACCAGAAATAAGGGAACCACGGGCGACTCGGGGGCCACTGGAGCCTCCGGGGCCTCTGGCACGGGCGGCACCGGAAATACTGGCAATACGACCACGACTGCGCCACCTACGACGACGTTTCCACCTACGACAACGCCACCAACGACTGCGCCACCAACGACGACGCTTCCACCTACGACAACAACGACGATTTCACCGCAAGCGGCCTATCAGGCGGGCTATGGAGCGGGTCAGGCCACCTTCAAGGGCGATTCTCCCAGCCAACTACAGACGTACTGTATGGGCACGTTGACGAGCTTCGCCCCCGCCAGCATCTCGCAGTCCCCCGCACTATCCGCCCAATACATGGCCGGGTGCGAGGCAGGAGAAGAAGCAGGCGGCTAGTTGATGGCTGCCCGCTACAAGAGGGGCTTGCCCCTAAACGCCCGAGCGCCGATCACAGCGCCGCCAACCACAGTGCCCAAGGTCAGAAGAGCCTGGTGGTACTCGCTCTTGATCATGTCATGTAGGTCATGAACCTCTGCGATGGTCGGCTCCCGGCCCATCGTTTCGATGAACTCCTGCCGCACCCGTATTGGACTGAGGACTCCTCGGCGCACCACCCAAACACAGTCCATGACCTCCCGGTAGCAGCGCCCGATGATGTGCAGGAGGGCAGCCAAGAGTGGAGTGAGCAAGGCCAGAGCCACGCAAGCTTCGCCTGACCAACCCAGCGGCGTAGGTTGGGGGTCAGGCCCTGCGTTCAACACACTGTTCACCACCAAACAGGTGACACCTGCGGTCAGGCTGAGCAGTGCAAATGGTGTAGCGATTGGGTGCTTCCACTTGTGAGAGAAAATCAGCAAGTGAACCCTCCATGAGTGCTCAAGCGTTCAGATAGAGATTGAGGCGTCACTGAGATCAACGCCTCGCATGAACACGGCGTCCAAGAATCACCGACAACGGCAATGCAGAAGCACTCGCTAGTCCGCTGGTCCACATCGACCCGAAGAATCCGATACCGCTCACAGACGGCCACCTTGGTCCCAGGCGCAGCGACATTGAGCAGCTTTCCGACTTGGTGGTTGCGGTATCGACCGATCCTGTCGAAATATTCGACCGTGATAATGCCGTCACCGACGCCTACGAGCCTTCCCCACTTGTGCCGCTCTGTAGACGCCTTGCGAGCCTGAATCCAGTGGACGCAGTGCCCAGGGAGGTACAGGTCGCAGGCGTCAGGTCGGGCCATGACACGACCGCCTCAGAACAGCCGAAGCTGATCTGGACTCACAGTCGTGCTGGGTGGACGACCTTGCGCCAGGTCCTCTAACGCCAGGACGAACTTGTCGGATTCACGCACGCTCATGGAAGCGAACGAGAGGCCATCGGGACTCGGCTGCAACCAACCCGAGGGAACGTGGTCAAGCAAACCGAGGTCGTTGAAGACCACATGTAGGCGGCGGGCCAAGGAATAAGCCGTGCTTTTGCCGGAGTCCTGCTGGGTAATCGGTGCAATCACTGCATCGGGCGGCTGCTCGCTTTGATTACGTGACGTTGCCGAGTGAGCAGGCGTGGCGGTTTCAGGCAGTGTGCTCATGTTCTCCTTATCGCCTGGCGTTACCACCGATTGCCGTTGCCGGAAGGTTGGTGAGCGTCGTAGACCCAGGTGTCTCGGCTCGTCTGGATAAGTCGTACCCATTGTACCGGGAGCCGAGCTTGGTCATCACGGGGTTGTGAGCATCCAAGATCGTCCGAGCACTTAGGAATCGATGCGGTTAGGGTCCCCGATTGTGACGATGACAGAGACCGAAAGATCTCCAAGACTGCGCATGATCACCTTGATCGTCGGTGTGGTAACGATTGCCGTCGCAGGGGTCCTCTGGCTTGTCGGCTCCCTCTCTTCGGATTGGTCCGGGGTGTCTTCGCACAGCTGGGGACAGGACTTTGAGCTGATCTGGGTAATCGAATCGGTGGTTGTCGTCGCTGCTGCGTGCTGTTCCTATTGGTCACCGAGATGCGCCACGGCGCTGTTGCTCCCAGCAATCGTCTTCAGGATCATCAGCGTGGGCCAGTTTTATGTCCCACGAAACGGCTTTCCCGGACACGCCACAGCATTCGCCACGATTTCATTGATCGGGCTGATTCTCGCCGTCGTCGGCTTCATCTTGCTTGCGTTGATCGTCAAACCCTTCTGGGGACTAACAAGATCAAGCTTGATCCTGACAATGGTCCTCTTTGTGGTTGCGATTGGGTGGGCCGTCGCGGCCTCACTCCCTTGGGTGCATTACTACCTGCGTGCACCGGCCAACAAGACTTGGAAGGTAAATGGACAGCGAGTATTTGAATACAGCTGCTGCATCATCACCTCAGCTTCTTTCACCGTCGGGCAGAAGATCACCCTCTGGGCTCAAGCCGTCGCTGCGCCGCTGCTGATCTTCGTTAGCGGTCTAAGGGCAGGAAAGACAATGCAGGGACTTGGGTGGATCTCGGCGGGCGGAATCATGACAGCCGTCGGTCTGAGCATCCTCCAAGGCCTGGGTCCATACACTCCGTACAACGTTGGAGAATATGCGACAGCTTGGGTCCTTCCTGCTGGGATCTTCGTGATCGTAGGGGGCGTGATCGTATTACTCGTCGGAATCACGACCTCCTTGTGGACCCTCGCAGGTCGTATACCGGCGAGTCCGGTGAACGTTGAGTCCGAGGCTTCGTTGACGGCCGCCGTCAGTTCCACAGATCTGCCTTATTCAGTCGAATGAGATATGTTGATTTTGCAAGTCGGTGGACCACATCGCTGACTCCATGGGGTGCTGCCAAGGATCAGAACCAGTTGTCCCAACTCCACAGGAAGCCTGATTACGTTGCCTTGGGAACTGGGCCCGGTCCTGCGAGGATCGATGTATGCCACATCGAAACGGAGTGCGAGTAATGACTGCGCAAGGCGAAGTCCGATTGCTCCCCATCGTCTACATCGCAACCTCACTACGTCGCACCAGAGGAACTGTGCTGTATTGGGAGAGGATCAAGCTGCTGCCGCCTACACCCTTCGTGATTTACCCGGATCGTCACAGGGCGAAGCGTCGTCTATTCCCCGAGGAGTACGTGCTGGAGCTTGGTCGGATTATGGACCAGCACTACCCAGGTGGCCGATTAGAACAAGCATCGTGGCGAGGGTTCCAAGAGCACGTTTACGACGCCTACAACTGCCTGGTAATGCCGTTGCTTGGTGGTTGTTATCCACCGGTTGAGATCGAACTGGACTCGGGACAGGGGCCTGGCCGGACACAGGGAAACGAAACCGTATCCGCTACTACCAGTAGCTAAAACTCCAGGTCATTCACGTCTCAACTTGTGAGAGTTGATGCACAGGTCTAGCGGAGATCCGGCCCTACAAACCTCATTTTTTCGCATGACCCTCTGATCCCTATCCACTACTACCTTGATTTCCGGCCAGTGTTGGTCCCTAATCATTGGTCCGTGTAATGCGTAATCCGGCGCTGTAATCGGGGCAGCGCTTACTCGGGCAGTGTTTTTGTGACGCCGTAATCAGGCGGTGTAATGCGACGACGCCGTAATCCGCAGTGGTGTAGTCCGTTGACCTTGTTATGGACTGTGCTGTAGTGGATGAGATCCGGTGATTTGTTCTAAGGGCTTCAAGATGTTCTCGGTGACCATTCCTACCTACTCGTCGTTCTAGAGCCGTAGAAGTCATCACAGGGCCGTAAGGTGACGACTGGCTCATCACGGCAGCGCTTCCTTGAGCGTTGGAAGGCGATCTTCTCTGCTTCAGCTCGTTTCGCCAGGGTCGCACCTCCCGCTCCGTCTCGCCAGAAACCATCGGAGGAGTGAATCAGCTGGCGTCGCTCCGGTGATCCATTGAAATCCAGGAATCTCTGTGCCATGTAATCGCCGCCAACCAAAGATTTCATCAAGTAACCGAAGTAATCGACCGCAGCGGGGTAACCGACTGAACCGATCTCCCAGCGTTGTCCGACGCCAGCTCGCCTCACCGCATTATCGAAGACCTCAGGGCGAACCCTGCGCTCGTCACGGGCGGCATGAAAGTAACCGTGGACGTGACATCCCGTCTGGTCGGGATTCTCCTCAGCGGCCCAGCAGACCCTGAACGAGGCAATGTCTTGTCTGACGAAGTGGGTGAACATGCCCACCCTCTTGTTGATTACCGACGGGGATTCACCTACCTGGGTCAAGCAGAACCACCAAGATGGCTCAGCCAGCATGATGGCCCCAGCAATCCTTTGGCCGTTGATTACGACGCACACAGGGCAAGAGTTCTTGCAGCACCGGTAAATCCGCTCTTTACCGTCCCGGTCTCGCCACGTGTGGGGCCGGTAATCGATCTCACCGGTCAGGTAATCGATTACCTGTCTACCCTTGGGATTAGGGCACTGCCGCAACTCAACATTGAAGAGGCTGGGTTTTTCACCTGCATCGTCAACCTGCTGTAAGTGGAAGCCATCTGTAATCTACCCATCCCATCCCTGTGTTTTATAAACAGGAGAGGGATAAGAAACAAGAGCAGACGCTGAAACTGCAAGTTGCCGCTCTAATCCACGATCAGGAGCTGCAGTATTCATGATGAGGGGTTTGCTAACATTCAGAGCGGCTAATCAGTTCCAGAGCGATTACGTGTGCAGAGTGGCGGGCCGAGCCCACGGGCCTCGTAATCACGACTTGCGCCGTTTCTGTGCGGACAGCAGGGCCAGCCGGGTGAAGTGCGCCTTCTTGAGGTGTTCGGCACGCCGAGCACGCTCTTCAGGGCTGAGTGTGCCGTCGGGATCAGCTTGCTTCTCAAACGAGCTGAGGAACGCTTGTCGGCCAGGCAAGGACGTTTTTCGTGAGTCGTGCTGGGCGTGCATTGAATGCGCACCAAGCCGTCCAAGCAGACTTAAGTCGGAATCCGTCTTTACGGGGCATGAGACCTCCACGGTCCAAAAACCCCGAACAGACTCGGGTTCTCGTCTTGATTGCTACGTGCCGGACAGGTCCAGCTTGGCTACTCCGGACACACCATGCCGTGCCCGCACTTGCACGGTACGCCATGCGGCCACGGCGTCCAAGTCATGCTTTACAGGCGGTCTCCAAGAGACATTTGCTGATGCGCTTTACGAGCACGCTCATCCGCAGCGCTCGCTCCATACCGGTTCACCATCGCTCTGGAGCGCCAGCCAGCGAGCCGCATGAGGTCACCCTCCTGTCCCCCAGCAGAGAGCCAAGAATGGGCAAACGTATGCCTGAAGCGGTGAGGGTTTACGTGTCCGATTCCGGCCTCAGTCGCCCGTCTTCTAATCATTTGGGCGACACCCGAGACGGTGAGGGGCGACTTCCGCCCAAGCCACAAGTTGGGGGAGTGGGCCAGTCGATGACCACGCCGAAGGCGGAGGTATCGATCCAGCGCCTGCGCTGTCTTTGCGCCGAATGCACATTCTCGGGGCCGTCGTCCCTTCCCGATTACACAGGCCACCTTCACATCGAAGTCCAGGTCATTGACGCTGAGACTGGTCAGTTCCGAGAGGCGCATCCCCGAGTCCACGAAGAGCCTGATTATCGCCGTATCTCTTCGATCTTCAAAACCGGGGCCGCTACATGTTTTCAGGAGCGCCCGGAGATCGTCCTGGGTCAGCACCGGAGGCGGCTCTTCGGGAACGTGGGGCCTCCTCATGTTGATCATCGGAGAGGCGTCCATCTCTCGCTCCTCCACGGCCCACTTGAAGAACTGTTGGAGGTCCCCGAACCGAATGGAGGCTGTCTTGGGCCGAAAGCGTTCGACCTGCACTGACATGTAAGTCTCAACGTGCTCCCTCGTCAGATTGCGGGCGTCCGTTGGCATCCGGTGTTCGACCAGGAACATACAAAACCCTCGGACGGTGTCGGTGTAGCTCTTCACAGTCTTCGGCGATTTGTTGGCAGCTCGGAGCGACAGTTCAAAGCTGCGAACGAGTAGCGCAACGTCCGAGGGACTCGTCACAGTCTCCAAATGCGCCGCAAATCGATCAGCGAGGGTGCTGCCGCCCTTGTCTACCCGTGCATCCGTGATGATCATCTCTTCTCCTGCGGTGCCGATCTGGGTCGGCTAACCAGATGTAGCGCCTCAGCATGCTGAAACCAAGGCAACCAGCTGCTCTGCCAGCGCCATGCCGAGTCGGTGATGAGACGAGTATGACAAAAAGAGCAGGTAGAGTTGCCTTTTCCGGGCGCTTAGCTCAGTTGGTTAGAGCAGCTGGCTTACAACCAGCAGGTCGGGGGTTCGAGTCCCTCAGCGCCCACGAAGCAGCGCCGGGAGAGAGGGGCCCGGGGGCCGGAACGGCCCAGAAGCGCCGCGCGCGGCGCCAGGGGCAGGGGGAGGAGCGCCAAGGGCCGAGGACAGCGGCCAGGGCGGCCGGCGCCACCGGCAAACGGAGGGGGCACGCGGCACGGGGCGGGGGGACGGTCGCCCCAAGCAGGCACGACGGGGATACCCGCCCGAGGGTGGTTGCTCAGCGACTCAAAGACGCATGAGCCTCCCGCACGGCGTACTACAGCAGCCCGTATCCGGCCAGCGGATCAGCCCACCACCAACCGGCCACAGCATTGAGGACCAGGACCACAAGGACCCCCGTCGCTCCTCGACCCTGACCGTCGCTACTCCTTCGCCACTAGATCGTTGATTCCAAGGGATCCCCGCTGAACGAGGGTCCGCGTCGGACGCGACAAAGGCGTCCATGATCGGCGTTGCGTAATCCCAACCCGACCATGGAGGTCAAGTGGACACCGACCTGGACACCTTTGTCACCGCACTGTACGTCGCGATTGACGACGCGCTTCGGATGCGTCCCGAGCTGCGCCAATGGCGCCCACGCATCGGTCTCGCGCCCAAGCTCAGCGACGCCGAGCTGTTGACCCTGGCCGTGCTCCAGGCGCTCTTGGGCTTCACTTCCGAGACGAGGTTCTTGCGCCACGCTGGGCTGCACCTGCGGTCCTGGTTCCCCTACATCCCGCACCAGTCGGGCTACAACAAGCGGCTGCGCAAGGCCCAGGGCCAAATCAAAGCGGTTATCCGCCTGCTGGCGGCCGACACCGAGCACTGGGACGACGACACCTGGGTCATGGACTCGACGCCGGTCGAGTGCGGACGCTCGCGCCCGACGGCGCTGCGCAGTGACCTCGCGGGGTGGGCCTCCTACGGGTACTGCGCCAGTCATTCGCGCTTCTTTTGGGGACTGCGGCTCCATCTCGTGTGCACGCCGGCGGGGCTGCCCGTCACCTTCGCGCTGGCCAACCCCAAGATCGACGAGCGCGAGGTGGCGCGGGACCTCTTCGAGGCCGAGCCCACACTGTTGCGTCCCGGACAGCGGATCCTCGCCGACAAGGGGTATCGCTCCCGCGAGTTCGAGTCCTTCTTGGCTGGCCACGGCGTCGAGCTCGTCCGGCCCGCCCACAAGAGCGATCGTGGCCGCACGACGAGCCCACTCCTCAAGCCCTTGCGCCAGCTCATCGAATCGGTCAACGCCACGCTCAAGACCCAGCTCGATCTCGAACGTCATGGGGGCAGAACCCCAGGTGGTGTGATGACTCGGGTCCTCCAGCGCCTGCTCGCCCTGACCGCGGCCATCTGGCACAACGCCCAAAGTGGCCAGCGCCCGCTGCGATCGCTCGTCGCGTTCGATCACGGCTGATCCCTTGGAATTAACCATCTAGAGTCGTGCCACTGCAAAACGATGCAGGGGGCCAAGGGGAACGGACATGGTCAGGACACGTATTGGAGCCGCGATCGGCGCGGCGCTACTCGTGGCCGTTGTCGGCGCCACCGTCGCTGCAGCCGCGACCGTCGGGCCCTATTCCGGAAACCCGACCGGCGTGACCCTGGGCATGTTCGGGGATTCGATCACGAACCAGTCGCGTGCGGCGCTGCACCAGTCCCTCGACGTGACCTATCGGAGCTCGATCGCTGCCTACCCGGGGGCCACCGTGGACAGCATGACCGCCGACGGAACGATCGCCGCCATGGCGGCCAAGAACCCTGCCGTCATAGTTTTCAACCTGGGAACCAACGATCTCGTTCAGGTGGTGATCAACCCGACCGCCTATCCCTTGACCGCGTTCGAGGCGGATTACACGGCCATGCGAGCCAAGTTCAAGGCATGTGCGGTCGTGACCACGATCAACACTCACCGCATCTATGGGGGGTCCTTGACCACGGTTCCCAACGGAATCGCCATTTTCAACAACAAGGCGCGGCAGTTCAACATCTGGCTGCGGGCGCACTACGCCCATGTGGCCGACTGGGATGCCCTCACCACGAGCTGGTGGAACGCTGGAACTTGGTCGACCTACATGCAGACCGACTCGATCCACCCCACTTTGTTGGGCCAGGAGCAACTGGCGCTCATCGTCCGGGAGCAGGCCGATACCTGCTACCCGAGTCGCGTGGTGACCACCACGAGCACCAAGACCACTGTCGACGATGCCGGCACCAGCACGCCCTGGGCGGGGACGGAGGTGACCGGGGCGAGCGCCTACGACACGGCAACGGTGAGCGGTAGCGGTCGCTTCACCCCGACGGGCTCCGTGACCTACTCCTTCTTCACCAACAGTTCCTGCTCGGGGTCTCCGAGCACGACGCAGAAAGTCACCTTGAACAGTGGTGCGGTCCCGAACTCGAGCACCGTCGGTCCCCTGGCAACAGCCAGCTACTCCTTCGACGCGACCTACGGCGGCGACGGGAACAACCAGGCGTCGGTCAGCGCCTGCGAGCCCTTCACAGTCACCCAGGCCGCGACGACCACCGCGACCACTGTCGACGATGCCGGCACCAGCACCCCCTGGGCGGGGACGGAGGTGACCGGGGCGAGCGCCTACGACACGGCAACGGTGAGCGGTAGCGGCAGCATCACCCCGACGGGCACCGTGACCTACTCCTTCTTCACCAACAGTTCCTGCGCCGGGTCTCCGAACACGACCGAGGACGTGACCTTGAACAGTGGTGCGGTCCCGAACTCGAGCACCGTGGGTCCCCTGGCAACAGCCAGCTACTCCTTCGACGCGACCTACGGCGGCGACGGGAACAACCAGGCGTCGGTCAGCGCCTGCGAGCCCTTCACAGTCACCCAGGCCGCGACGACCACCGCGACCACTGTCGACGATGCCGGCACCAGCACCCCCTGGGCGGGGACGGAGGTGACCGGGGCGAGCGCCTACGACACGGCAACGGTGAGCGGTAGCGGCAGCATCACCCCGACGGGCACCGTGACCTACTCCTTCTTCACCAACAGTTCCTGCTCCGGGTCTCCGAACACGACCGAGGACGTGACCTTGAACAGTGGTGCGGTCCCGAACTCGAGCACCGTGGGTCCCCTGGCAACAGCCAGCTACTCCTTCGACGCGACCTACGGCGGCGACGGGAACAACCAGGCGTCGGTCAGCGCCTGCGAGCCCTTCACGGTCAACTAAGGACCCCACGACCGCCACGCCATCCCCACAATGGCACGACCGACATCACCACTATGACGTGACCGCCACCGCCGCAGCCGGTTGCAGCGGCTTGGTCAGCTTCTCCTTGACGGTGAAATAGACAGACGTGCTGCCCAGTTCGCTGCCGGGAAGGGGTGCCACCCTGCGGCACTTCGAGGCTAGCGCTGACCGACGATGTGGCGGAACATTCGGGGCAGCCACCCTGATATCTGGCACGGGACACCTATGAGAACTTGCGACAGACTGACGGCCTGTGGAAGATCCACCCATTACACGGTACGCCCGGGCGTCAGACGGCGCGCATATCGCCTACCAGGTGATCGGCGACGGGCCTATCGATTTGCTCGAGCCCTCCGGTGGGTCCTACATCTCGATCGAGGTACGGGACGAGGAGCCTCGGTGGTACCAGTTTGAGCGCCGCCTCGCCTCCTTCAGCCGGCTGATCCGCTTCGATCCCCGCGGCATCGGGCTCTCGGACCCAATATCGCTGTCCTCGCCACCGAGCATCGAGGACTCTGTCAGCGACGCGGAGGCGGTGCTCGACGCGGCAGGTTCCGACCGAGCTGCCATCCTCGGGCACGGCCGTGGCGGGATGGTCTCGATACTCCTGAGCGCAACCCGCCCGGAGCGGGTCACTGCGCAGGTACTGGCCCATACCTTCGCCCGCCTCACGCAGGCTCCCGACTACCCGGAGGGAGTGCCGGCCTCCGTGTTCAGCGATTTCGCCAGTGGGGTATTGCGGATCGAGGGTGGCAGCGAGCCCGTTGACGACGTTGGTCTTCTCTTGCCGAGTCTCGACCACGACACCGCTTTTAGGAAGTGGTGGCAGCGATCGGGCCGTGCTGGGGCAAGCCCCGCAGTGGCACGGGCCCAATATGACATCGCCATGGAGTCGGATCTGCGCGCCGTTCTCCCGACTATTGCCATTCCCACCCTCGTCCTGCACCGAAAGGATACGCGCTATTACCCCGTAACGCTCGGGCGTTATTTGGCGACGCACATCTCGAGCGCCCGCTACGTAGAGCTCGATGGCGCCGACCATTTCCTGTGGGCCGGGGATGCGCATGCTGTCCTTGACGAAATCGAGCAGTTCCTCACGGGTGAGCTCGGCAGCCGTGACCCGGACCGCATCCTCACCACGGTGCTCTTCACCGACATCGTCGGCTCCACCGCCCGGGCGGCATCGTTGGGCGACCAGCGTTGGCGCTCGATCCTCGACGCCCACGACAAGGCCGTGCGGGAGCAACTTCGTCGATTCCGGGGGAGGGAGATCAACACCACCGGCGATGGCTTCGTGGCTTCGTTCGACGGTCCGGCCCGGGCCATTCGTTGTGCCCAGGCCATCACCGAGGCCACCGGCAAGCTAGGGATCGAACTGCGGGTAGGGCTGCACACCGGCGAGTGCGAGGTCCGGGGCGACGACCTTGGTGGCTTGGCCGTCCACATCGCCGCCCGGGTGGGAGCGCTGGCCGCACCCGGTGAGGTGCTGGTCTCTGGGACGGTCAAGGATCTGGTCGTCGGCTCTGGGATCGAGTTCAGCGAGCGAGGTGAGCACGAACTCAAAGGGGTGCCTGAGTCCTGGAAACTGTTCGCCGTTAGGGAGTGAGCGACCCCACGGTATGTGCCGGTTGCGGACGGTCCGAGAGGGTGCCCCCGTTCGCCTGCGTTAGGGGGGACGGTCGGCATTTTTGGGCTAGGACGCTGACCGATTAGAGACCCGAGTCATCTATGTCATCGGAAACGCTCAAAGATAGGGCACAAGCGACTCAATGACGTAGTCGCGGATGTGCTGGGCGTACCCTCGAAGGAGTACGTCGGCTGCCCTCGTTGGGGGCCACCCCTTGCCGGTGGCGCCGGCCGCCCTGGCCGCTGTCCTCGGCCCTTTGGCGCTGCTCCCCCTGCCTCTAGCGCCGCGCGCGGCGCTTCTGGGCCGTTCCGGCCCCCGGGCCCCCCTCTCCCCACTGGGTGGCTCCTGGGAGTCAACTGTGGGACTTCGAACCGGGCGATCTATCCACGTCGACGCGTGAGAGGCGTTGCCGAAGATCGCATCAGAGCCTGGCGAACGCGGCCGCTTCCTCGTCGAAGGTGGCGGCCGCTTCCTTGTGGACGCTGGGACGCGTCCGCGACACTGCGTCGGCACAGTCGTCGGATGTCACCGCTGGCGCACCCCCGGCGAGCGCCCGCTCGAAGGCGAGCTGAGCGGCTCGCTGGGCCGCCAGCGCGAAGTCGGCAGGAGTGAAGCCCTCTGTGCGCTCGGCGAGGTCCTCGGGATCACACTGCTCCAGGAACTCGTCCACCAGCTCGGCACGGCCCGCACTGTCGGGCGCGCCAATCGGAATGATGAGATCGAAGCGTCCTGGTCGGAGCATGGCTGGATCGATGGAGGCGATGGAGTTCGTTGCCATCACCATGAGTCGACCCGGGCGGGATTTGAAGACTGGAATCGCCTTGAGCAGCTCGTTGACGATCGGCTGCTGGCTCTCAGGTCGGCTGGCACGCGCCGAGGCGATTTCGTCCGCCTCGTCAATGAAGCACACCAAATGGTCCACGTGCGCCAGATCTTCCAGCGCGGCACGCAGAGCCGCTGCGCCCGCGGTGCCGTGGCCCAGAAGTGAGGGGTGCAGCTCGACGAACGCCCAGGAAAGCCGGGACGCTATGGCACGGGCAAACGAGGTCTTGCCCGTGCCAGGTGGTCCGAAGAGCATCACCGCCGCGGGCGCTCGTAGCCCGACGCTGTCCGCCAGGTCGACATGTGAGAGCGGAGCGACGATCCGGCGCTCCAAGAGCTCCTTGGTCGTCGAGAAACCTTTCATCTCTTCCCACAGCCCCGCCGGCGGGAAGTGGCCGGCGTAGCGCTCGACGATTTCGAGCTCCTCGGGCACCATGGAGGCTGACCTGACGTACAAGTGGAGCCCGTCTATTCGGTCGAACCCCTGGTGTGCGAACGCGACCTCCCCGACTTGACCTGGCTCGACCAGAGCCAGCATGCGCAGGGCGCCGTGATGGACAGCCTCCTGGTCGAGTTCGCGAAGGAGCGCAGAGCCCATGCCCCGGTTCCGCCAACTCGGGTGCAGTGCCAGGGCGAGCAGATGAGCATCGCGACCTGCCATCCGTGCGATTGCAACGCCAACAAGCTGCCCGGACGCGAATGCCACGGCGGCCGGTTGCTGTTCGTTGAGCGCCTGGACCACGTCGCTGCGGCTGTAGGCGGCGGCCGTCGCCGTGCCCGCCACGTCGATGAGGCGCACGATGTCCTCCACGGGAGCCAAGGGGTCACGGTGGTCCACTCGCTGTACGCGCCATCCCTGCGTCACGCGCCCAGTCTTGCTCGGGGAAGACCGGCGTGGTGACACCCGGATAGAGGCCGAATCGAGATCCGTGGAATCCCTGCCAGGAGGAGCCAAGGCCCCAACCGGCCGGGCTAGCCCATAAGTGCCTGCTGGGCGATAGGGGCATCCAAACTCTCGGCGTGGCGAACCCCTGCCGCCGCCAAGCCCTCCTCGCCCCGCGCCGCCTCCCTTCTCTTCTTCCGGGCGGCGCCGGCGAATGACACCCCGAGTTTGTCGTTCAAGACCGCCAAGCGTCACGTTGAAGTCACGCTCTGTTCGCGAATCGGTAGCCCGCGGCAGTAACGCAAGACAAGAGCTGAGGCGCCCAGAAACCAGGCCTCCCCGATGCCACCCCGGGCCTGACCTACCAGCTGTGCATTCGTATGCGGCGCGGCAGGGCTCTTGCCGGTGAACGCACCGCCTGACTTTCGGCCCGGGCTTACAACCAGCGGGCGGTTCGAGTCCCACTGAGCCCACTCGGACCTCGGTGTCCCCTCACTGCAGGTCAGTGGCCCGTTGCACTCTTGGTAGGCCGCGCTGCGTGCGAGTCCGGCGAAGTTGGAAGGTCCCCAGCCGTCGGGTCCGAACCACCCCGTATGGACAACATCCGTCCTCCCCGTCTGTTGCTTCCCGGTTCGTGACAACGGTGATGCTCGTGCGATCGCGCGATGAACGTTCTGTGATCCGAAGCGCGCATCGCCAAGAACACCATTGTCGACACTGCTCCGCCTCGGTAGAACCGCAACACCGATTCCTAAGAAAAGGGGAAGAGATACATGCTCTCGCGGGTCCGCAGGAAGAGTCGTCTGAAGCCGCTCGCACTCACGCTCGGCGCGGGAGCACTGGTTGCCCTGTCCGCCGTGATACCTCTCGGCAGCAACGTCGCCGCGGACGCATCCGGTCCGACCACGGTCGGCGGGCTCGCCGCCGGCGCCATCCACCACGTCTGGCTGATCATCCTGGAGAACAAGTCCTACGACGAGACCTTCACCGGCCTGAACGCCAACTCGTACCTGTGGCAGACCCTCCCGTCCGAGGGCGTCCTGCTGAAGAACTACTACGGGACCGGCCACACCAGCCAGGACAACTACATCGCGATGGCCTCGGGACAGGGCCCCGAGTTCGACACCCAGAACGACTGCAGCTACGCAGTGACTCCGTTCGGCTCCAACTCGTCGATCGTGACCGCCGGCTCGGTCGGCTCCGCCAGCCCCAACTGGAACTTTGGCCAGGTCGCGTCCTCTCTCGGGCCAAATGCCTCGACCGGCACGACCTACAACAACACCACCAGTCCCCCCACCATCACCGCCACGAACGGCTGCGTCTACCCGACCCAAACAGCCACCCTCTTCGACCAATTCAACGCCGCGGGCGTGAGCTGGAAGGGCTACGCCCAGGACCTGGGCGGGGCCCAGCCCATCGGCTCGACCTCGTGGGTGTCCGACAGCGTGCCCGGTCGTGAGGACGGTGCATGCGGTGCTCCGGGGTCGTCCTCGAACAACCCGGTGTCGAACCCGACCCTCATGAGCGACACCGCCACGTTCCCGGCCGACCTCAGCAACCTCACGTCGGCGTCGCTGGTCAAGGGGACGGGGACCACCAACAACCCCCAGTACTCGGACCAGTACGTGGCCAAGCACTTCCCCTTCTCGTGGTTCGCCTCCCTTACCGGGGGCGGCACGACCGACCCGATGGGGACGCCGCTCACCGAGCCGCAGGCTTCTGCGGGTGGCGGCTCCAACTGCGACAGCAACCACATCGCCAACCTGGACGACCCGAACGCCGGTCTGATCCACGATCTCAACGCCGGCACCGTCCCGCAGTTCAGCTGGATCACCCCGGACAACTGCAGCGACGCCCACGACACCACGTGCAAGGGCAACAACCTGTCGGGAGCCTTCGGCCTGTACACGAGCGGGCCGCACGCCGGCCAGGTGAACCTGAACGATCCCATCTACAACCCGGCCGGACTTCCCGCCGACGACCCCGAGGCCACCACGCCACGGAACTTCACCGGTGGGCTGTACGCCTCGGACCTGTTCCTGGCCTACTACGTGCCGCTGATCGAGCAGTCGGCCGCCTACGCCGACGGAGGGCTGATCGACATCACCTTCGACGAGGGGGAGCCGAATTTCACCTACTCGGGCAACAGCTTCAACAACGTGCTGACCAACAGCAGCGTGGTGAGCGGCTCGCCGGCGATGCCCGCCGGACAAGGAACGTCCTCACCGCAGACCTCGGCTCCGGCCGACGCCCCGAGCTACGGGACCGGCGGCACCTACCCGGGCGCCGATTCGATCTTCGGTGCCTACAGCATCCTCGGCGACTCCGCCGGCGAGAACATCGGCGGCACCAACGTCACCGTCGAGCCGACCGGTCCGAACTCGCCGTTGCAGACCGACGGCTCCGGCCGCCAGCAGTTCCCCGGTCCGGGATTCAACCTCGACGTCGACCGGCCGCCGACCTGCACGCAGACCACGCCGACGCTGGTGCCGGCCGACTGCGAGCCGGGAATCGTGCGGGGTGACGCGGGCAGCAGCCCCGGGGCCCGCACCGACACCGTGACCGGTGGCGGCGGGTCCAGCACCATCTCGTACCCGTCGCCCGCCAGCGGCAACCCGGCCCTGGTCGGTGACGACACCGGCCGGGAGGTCACGTCCGTCACCGTCGGCGGCACGGCGCTCGCCATCGGGTCGCCGACGTACGGCACCGACTTCCCCAACGGGTTGTTCGTCGGAACGGTGACCGACACCGGCGAGCTCTACCCGGCCAACAGCGGTGGCCCGACGGTCGCCGCCTCGTTCCAGGCCGTTGACGATGCCGGCAATCCCGTCACGATCGCCGGCTCGGTGTCGAGCGTCACGCTGAGTGCCGAGGGCGACCCCGCCCTCCTGTCCAGCCTTTCGACGCCGACGGCGCCCGTCACGGCTGATCCGCTGTTCGACGCCACGGACCCGACCAACGGCGGTGGCGACACGGGCAGCGTCCTCATCAGCCCGTTCATCGCCCCAGGCTCGGTGTCCACCACGTTCTACAACCACTACAGCTGGTTGCGGACCATTGAGGACCTCTTCGACGTGTCCAGCTGCACGGGAACCTCGACCGACGTCAGCCTGCCGGCGGGTTCCGTGTGTGGCGGGCTCGACGGACAGGGCCACATCGGTTACGCCGCGCAGACCGGGCTCGAGGCGTTCGGAAGCGACGTCTTCACCGCCCCAGGCGGAAATGGCTTCATGCCCCCCATCCCCACCAACCCCGGGGAAGGTCTCCCCGAGTCACCCCTGGTCGTGGCCATCCCGGCCATCGGCGTGCTCCTCATGGGCGGCTACCTGGTGCTGCGACACCGTAGGAATCAGGCCATCTCGACATGACCACTGCGGTCGCGCCGCCGGCCGAAGCTCCGACGGACCGGGCCCCACGGCCCGGTCCGTCGAGCATGTGGCGGGTCGTCCTGTTCTGGGTGGTCTTCGCCGCACTGGCGGTCACGACGGCATTGGGCATCTACGGGCTGACGTCCAAGGCGGGCCTGAACGCTGCGGATCCGCAGTCATGGCTCCCCAAGCAACAGCTCGACCATTCGATCGAGCAGACCGTGGTCGGCACGGTCGCCCACCCGGCTCTCACGGTCGAGGGTGACTTCGTACGGGTCCAGACGCCGACGTTCTCGGCCCTCGCCGTTGTCAACGGTCCGGTGGTGCCCGGCGAAGGGTTGCCCTTCCGGCAGCACTTCACCACCTGCACGTGGACGATCTCGCTCAGCCACGTGCAGGGCACCGTCCCGATGAGCGTGGCCGACTTCGATTCCATCGACCATCTGCAGACGGTGTACAAGCCCGCATTGGTACCCGGTGAGCCACCTCTGCCCGCCACCTTGCGCACCGGCCAGAGTCTGACCTTCAAGCTCCGCTCCGTGATGCCCGTAGGCGAGGGGCTCTTCCGCTGGGCGCCCGACGGCGATCACATCGTGGCCAAGTGGGACTACCAGGTCGAGAACGACTGAAGGCAGCTGCAAGCTCTCGGATCCGCTGTTGGAGCGTTGTGATGGACGAAAAGGGAGTGGGCCTCGTGGTGAGTGGGTTGCAGCGTCGATGGGCCGGCGTCGTCGTCCTCGTCACTCTGGCCGCCGGGAGCGTTGCGTGGGGCGGGATGGCCCAGGCCGCGACGACCACGACCGGTCACGCCACGGGTCCGCTCCGCGCGCCGAGGACAACCCCGGTCGAGGACGCCACCTACCTCACCGACGTGGCCAAGGCCGACTCCGACCTGGCCACCTACGTCCAGCAGGACGGCAACGTCGCGCTTCGGGCCATGTTGACCGACGGAGCCGCATTCTGCGCGTTCCTGCGCCGCGGCGGGGGGATCGACACGGCCCTGGAGGACGTGGCCGTCGGCGCTCACACCGTGCAGAGTCAGACCCACCTGCCCGCCTCCGTCCACACCTTCAACACTCTCGAGTCGGTGGCCATGATCGACCTGTGCCCCGGTGAGCAGCACCTGGTCCCTCCCTCGGTGCGGGCCCGGCTGCACCGGCTCGCCTCATCGCTGCGGTCCTCCTCCGGCTCACGGGAGTCCACATCGGGCTGAAGCGGCGCCGGTCGGGTCGAGCCAGAGCACGACGCACGGGTGCGGCGAACCGGCTAGACAGGGTGCGAGGCGCCACACTCGATGCGACGCCTTCCACTAAGGAGAGTTCTATGCCGAAGATCGTCATCACTCACAACGTCGTTGACGTGGATAGCTGGCTGAACGGAAAGTCGGAACGTGCACAAGCCATCGGCAGCATGGGCGGCGTCAACGTGGTGGACCATGTGGCGCACGATGGGAGCAACACGACCGCGGTGACATTCGATGCAGACGATGTGGCGAATGTGACGGCGACGGTCGCCTCCCCACCTGCCGAAATGGCTGCAGCGATGGAGCGGCATGGAGTGATCCCGCCGTTGACGCTGTACGTCGAGAGGTAGGGATTGCCGCCGCCAGGCCAGGTCCAAGTGACATCCGGAGCTGGTGTGGGCGGCGGGTCCGGCCGCGGTCCAACCGGCCTGAAGGCGCGTGGTTGGGCCGGTCACCCCCAGCCGAGACCTTTGGCGATGGTCGCGGTGAACGGGAGATTTGAGCGCACACCACGGCCCGTGTGCAAGGCCAATGGGACCGTCCGAGTCCGGGTCAGGCCCAGATGATCCGCACGACATGACGCCGTCCGGACATGACACCGCCGACGATCCGATGGATCGATTCCTCGAGCGGGTGGCCGGCCTGGTGTTCGCTCATGCCTGAGCAGATGCTCACCAGGTGTGTCGTTCCCTGACCGGAGGAGACCTCGACGTGGTCGACCAGTGGGAGCCCCTCGTTCGGAAGCCCCACTTGGAGCGCAACCAGAACCTCGGCCGAGAGATCTCGGAGCGTTGCAGAGGTCAACATGCCTGATTCACTCCCGTCTCGGTCGAGTCATCGGGTCGCCTCACTGATGCTTGTCGGGGGGCGGTGCCAAACCCAGACCCTCCCCGGTCACCACCCCCCACACCACGATGCTGGCACCGAGTTCGAGGGCCGCGGTAGAGCCAACCGGGCCGAACCTGGCACAACGCTTTGACAACGGGGATGACCCGACTCGGGACCTCCCGCAGGCTGCGGTGGGGCGATCCGGCGTGGGGAGCCCCGACGGCGGCTGTTACGATACTTACGTGCTGAAAGCAACTATCGATGCAGCGGCCGAACCGGGCCCCGCCGCCCGACACGTCGACCGGTTCGACGAGGCGTTGCAGACCGTCGCCCGCTCCATCACCCAGGTCCGCCTGCACGAGCGTCTCTTGCGGTTGGCCGGGGTCCGGCTCGACCGGGCCGGAGCCACCCTGCTCTTCAAGCTCTCTGCCAAGGGCGATTCGCTCCGGGTCACCGACCTCGCCGAGATTCTGGGAGTCGACACCCCGACGGTGACCCGCAAGGTCCAGCAGCTCGAGCGCGACGAGATGGTCGTTCGCCAGACGGACCCCGACGATCGCCGAGCTTCGAGGATCCGCCTCACTCCGGCCGGGCGCCGGACCATCGAGCGGGTACGGCGGGCCCGCCGGGCCTGGCTCGAACAGCTCTTGCGCGATTGGGATGACGACGACCTGTCCGCCCTGGCCGAGCTGCTCGGTCGTTTCGCGGAGGACCTCGAGCGAGACCTGGACGACGCCCGTGACTGAGCTGACGACGGCCCCCGTCGACGACGTCGACGAGGAGGCCGCGGGGGCCGAGCACCGCCGGATCCTGGTGATCCTCGGCGCGCTCATGATGGGGATGGCCCTGGCCGCCCTCGACCAGACCATCGTGGCGACGGCGCTCCCCACCATCGCGGGCGACCTGCACGGGCTCAACCATCTGTCGTGGGTGGTCACCGCCTACCTCCTGACCACCTGCATCTCGACGCCGCTGTGGGGAAAGCTGGGCGACCTCTACGGCCGCAAGGCACTCTTCCAGCTGGCCATCGTGATCTTCCTTGTCGGCTCCATGCTGTCCGGGCTGTCCCAGTCCATGGCCGAGCTCATCGCGTTCCGGGCGATCCAGGGGATCGGGGCCGGCGGGTTGATGGTCGGGTCCCAGGCCATCATGGGCGACGTCGTGTCAGCCCGGCAGCGGGGCAAGTACATGGGCTACTTCGGCGTCGTCTTCGGCGTCACCAATGTGGCGGGCCCGCTGCTCGGCGGCTTCTTCACCGAGCACCTGTCATGGCGCTGGATCTTCTACATCAACCTGCCCCTCGGCGTCGTCGCCCTGTTCGTCGTGGCGTCCGTGCTCCACCTCCCCGTCAAGCGGGTCCCGCACAAGATCGACTGGGCCGGCACCGCCTTCCTCTCAGTCGGCGTCACCTGCATCATCTTGATCACCACCTGGGCCGGCTCCGAATATGCCTGGGGCTCGTCCGTCGTCATCGGCACCGGACTGCTCGCCCTGGTCTCGCTGGGCGTCTTCTGCTTCATCGAGACGAGGGCCTCCGAGCCCATCATCCCGCTCTGGCTCTTCAAGAACCGGACCTTCACCGCCACCTCGGCCGTCGGGTTCATCATCGGCTTCTCCATGTTCGGGGCCATCATCTACCTGCCCTTGTACCTCCAGGTGGTCCACGGAGCGTCACCGACGCTCTCGGGCCTCGAGCTCCTGCCGATGATCGGCGGGATGCTGCTCACCTTCATCTCGAGCGGGCGCATCGTGACCCGCACCGGGCGCTACAAGGTGTTCCCGATCGTGGGCACGGGGGTCCTCACTCTCGGCCTGCTCCTGCTCACCCAGCTCGGACCGCACACCCCCTACGGGGAGGTCGCGGTCTTCATGTTCATCACCGGGCTCGGCATCGGCCTGGTCATGCAGGTGCTCGTCGTCGCCGTGCAGAACGCGGTGCCGTACGCCGCGCTGGGGGTCGCCACGGCAACTGCGACGTTCTTCCGGACCATCGGGGGAGCCTTCGGGGTGGCCGTCCTCGGTGCCGTCTTCGCCAACCGCCTGATCTCACAACTCAAACTGCACGCCTCGTCGGCTGAGCTGAAGTTGGTGAGCGGTTCGAACGTCACTGCCAACCCCGCCCAGATCGACCATCTTCCCGCCGCCCAGCGCACCTTTGTCGTCAGCGCCTTCAGCCATTCGGTCGAGGCGGCCTTCTTGGTCGCCGTGCCCTTTGTCGTCCTCGGCTTTGTCTTGAGCTGGCTCGTCAAGGAGATCCCTCTGCGCACGACTGCGTTCGTCGCCACGTCTCCGCCCGACGGTCAGCAACCGCACGGTGAGGCTGGGGGAGCGGACGATGTTGTCGAGTCCTCCGTCCCGGCGCCGGCGGCCGGCCCGGGCTGGGAGAGCTTGTAGCGCCCTCGCCCCCCATCGCGGTCGCGTGGCCCGTACCATTTCCGCGATGACGGGCCCGCCGCACAGCGCGCACATGCCCGCGACCTCGCGCGTCGAGCAGCGAACCGATCGCGCGCGGCTCGCCGCGGAACGGAGGCGCAGGCGACGACGCCGTCTCCTGCCCCTCGTCCTGATCCTGCTGGTCGCGGCCGGCGCCGGTGCCTGGGCGCTCTCGCGCCGATCGGGTGTGGCGCGGCCCTCGCGGTCAGCCGTTTCGACGACGTCGTCGTCGACCACCACGACCACGGTTCCTCCCTACGTCCCGCCGGCGGTCGCACCGGTGGTCTCGCCGGCCGATCCGGGTGAGGGGGTGTGGACCGCCCAGGACGCCTGGAGCGGGTCGCCCCCGTCCATCATGACGACCTCCTTCCGGCCCGATGCGGCCAACCCGAGCATCGTGGCCTACGCCACCTGGATCCGGACGTCGACCACGCAACTCGCGCTCTACCCGGGCTACGAGGGACCTGGGCCGACGACACTCGATCGCGGTCCCGAGATGGTGCCCGTGACGGCGCGCCAGACGCTGCTGGCCACGTTCAACTCGGGGTTCTACGAGAAGGACGCCGCGGCCGGGTTCTACGTCAACGACACCCTGTATTTCCCCATGGTCAACGGTCTGGCCACCGTCGTCGAGTACACCGACGGCACGGTCGACATCGTGAACTGGCAGGGGGGGCCGTCCCCTGGGCCCAACGTCGAGATGGCGCGTCAGAACCTGCCGCTCCTGGTCGACAACAGCGCCGTGACGCCCGGGACGGCGGTGGGGAGCAACTGGGGCATCACGCTCGGCGGGGTCCCCGCGGTGTGGCGGACGGGTCTCGGGATCGACGACAAGGGCAACCTGATGTACGTGGCCGCCCCGGACCAGACTGCCGCCACCTTGGCGCAGATCCTGGTACACCTGGGCGCCGTGCGCGCCATGCAACTCGACATCAATCCCGAATGGCCGATCTTCGTGACCTACGGCGGAGCGGGCGCCGCCGCCCCCGCGCTCTTCGTGCCCAACCCAAATCAGGTCTCCGACCGGTTCCTGTACTCGAGCACCAAGGACTTCTTCGCCGTGTACCAGCGTCCACCCGTTCCCACCGGACAGCCGTGGTAGGAGCTGGTGCGGTGTGAGCCCGGAACACGCCCGCCACCGGCGGCGGGAGAACTCCCGGACCTATTTCTGGCGGCGCCTCCTCGTCGGTGTCGCCGCGCTGGTGGCGATGGGGGCGGCCGCCTTCGCGATCGTCTCACTGGCTTCTCCGAACCACAACGCCGGCGGGAGCCACGCCGCTGGGACCACCACCACGAGCCGCGCCCGGCGCCCGGTGACCACCACGACGCAGGCCCCCGCTCCGGTCACCATCTCCGCCGTGGGCGACACGGACCTGGGGAACACACCGGACCTGCCACCCGACCCGACGGCGTATCTCGCACCGGTCAAGCGCGCGCTGCAGGGCCCCATCGTCTTCGCCAACCTCGAGGGGACGCTGACCGACGCCACGACGTCGAAGTGCGCTCCCACCTCGACGGAGTGCTACGCGTTCAGGAACCCGCCCTCGGACGCGCAGGTGCTCAAGTCGATCGGGTTCACCGTCATCAACAGCGCCAACAACCACTCGCACGACTTCGGCGCCCAGGGGGTGGCCGACACCACGGCCGCCCTCCAGGGTGCCGGCCTCGTCCAGGCGGGGCTCCCCGGACAGATCGGCCTGGTCAGCGTCGGCAACACCAAGGTCGCGTTCGTGGACTTCGCCCCCTACACGAACACCAACAACATGCTGGACTTCCCCACCGCGAAGACGTTGATCACGCAGGCGAAGGCGGAGGCGAACGTCGTGGTGGTGTACATGCATGCCGGTGCCGAGGGATCCGACGCCGATCACGTGACGGGCGCGGAGGAGACCTACGTCGGCGAGGACAGGGGCAACGCCAAGGCCTTCGCGCACGCCGCCATCGACGACGGGGCCGACCTGGTGATCGCCAGCGGCCCACACGTCCTGCGGGGCATGGAGGAGTACAACGGTCACCTGATCGCCTACAGCCTCGGGGACTTCTGCAGCTACAACAACTTCGCCACCGGCGGGGACCTGAGCCTGTCGGGCATCCTGACCGTCACGATGACCGGCAACGGTGTCTTCACCGGGGGCCATTTCACGTCCCTCCTCCTCAACGGGCCCGGGCAACCCTCCATCGACCCTTCCGGGCAGGCGGCGTCGTTCGTCAACAGGCTCTCCAGCTCGGACTTCGGCGCGTCCGCCGTCAACATCGGTCCGTCGGGGCAGATCTCCCTCCCCGCGCCGCCCGCCTGAGTCCGCCGGGGTCAGCAGCCTCCCGGCGGGCCGTCGACACCCGGGCCGGCTGCCGGTTGGTCGACGGTCCCGATGTTCTGGCTCCGGGGGTTCGGGCCCAGGTGCACGACGTACCAGACCCCCCGCCACGAGATCAACGACGCCACGGCGAACGACTGGACGCTGCCGCCGACCTGGTAGACGAAACGGGCACCGGGCAGGTGCCAGTAGCCGACCCGGTTCTCACATGCGCCCGGGGGGATGTAGGCCGCGTCCGCCGCCGAGGCACTCACCGAGAGCAGCTTCGCCGTGGACGCGTCGGCTCCCAATGCCTGGTGATAGGCGGCGATGTCCAACCGGTAGAACGCGATCAGTCGATCCGCGTAGTCAGACGGCGGGTACGGCAGCAGCCCCGTCTTCATCTGCAGGTAGGCCGTCTGGGGGAAGAACACGCCAAGTGCCGGGTCGGCGGAACCGCTGACGATGGCCGTCCACAGGGGAGCCAGGGTCGTCTGCAGCGACGCATCGACCGGAGGCTCCGTCGCCGTCTGGGGGAGGAGCCCGGGGTCCGTCGTGGTCGTCGTGGGGGGGAGCGTCGTCGTGGTGGTCGTCGAGGTGGTGGTGCTCTTGGCCGGAGCGAGCGCCACAGGAGCGTTCCCGGAACCGCAACAGGTGAGGACGGCCCCGGCGAGCACCGCGCCGACGGCGACCCCGGGCAACCGCCGGCTGCGTGGCCGCCGCGGTCCCGACTCGTCGCGATCGGGCACGGAGGACGAGGCTATCGCCACGTGCCGCTCTTTCTGTGCCTGCCCGCTGTCGGGAGCTACACGGCGCCGTCCGCGGAGAGGCCGGCGATGTCGTCCCAGGAATACCCGACCTCGAGGAGCACCTGCTCGGTGTGCTCACCCAATTCCGGGACGTGCGCGTCGAGCGCCGCGTCAGACCCGGAGAAGTCGACGGGCACCCGGACGACACGCGTGGCGGCCCCTGCGGTGTCGCGACGTTCGACCGGCGCGATGTAGCCGTTGGCCGCCACGCCCGGGTCGTCGGCCACCTCGGCGTGGTTGCGGACGGGCGCGAAGCGCAGGCCGGCGGCGCCCAGGAGCTCGCACCACTCGGCCGTCGTCTTGGTGGCGAACACCTCGTCGAGGATGGGCCACAGCTCGGCCTTGTCGTTCTCGAAGTACAGCAGGTGATGGAAGCGCTGAATGAGGTCGGGCCGTCCGATCGTCTCGTAGAAGCGATCGCGCGCCGGGCCGGCGGTGCCGACGATGGCGATCCACCCGTCTGCGGTCGGGAACATGCCGTAGATGCCCGGGATCATCGGGTGGCCGCGTCCACTCGCCCCTGAAGGCTGCCCCGACATGAGGTACCGGGTGTATTCCCCCGCCTGGGCCCAGATCTGGCCTCCGAGCAGCGAGGTCTCGACCATCTGCCCCCGATCGGTGCGTTCTCTGGCGTAGAGCGCGGCCAAGACGCCGGCGAGCAGGTTCTGGCCGGCGATGTGGTCGGCGATCGTCGCCCCGACGGGACTGGGGTCGTTGCCGTTCCCGCCCGTCGTGCTGATCAGACCGCCTGCCGCCTGCCCGCTGAGATCGGCGCCCTCGCGGTCGGCGTCGGGACCGTGCCGCCCGAAGGAGGAGCTCACGGCGTAGACGATCCGCGGGTTGCGCGCGGCCGCCTCGGCGTACCCCAGACCCCAGCCCTCCATCGTGCCCGGCTTGAAGTTGGAGATGACGACGTCGGCGTGCTCCACCAGGCGCAGGAAGACGTCGCGACCTCGCGGGACGCGCAGGTCGACCGTCATGCTGCGCTTGCCGCGGTTGTAGGCGCTGAAGAAGGCGGATCGCCGGTCCTCGCGGTCGATCGGGAGCCATCGACTCTGGTCGCCGAAACCGGGGAGCTCCACCTTGATCACGTCGGCGCCCCACTCCAGCATCGTCAGCGAGGCCTGGGGACCCTGGACGAGGAGGCCCGCCTCCACCACACGCACGCCGTCGAGGGCTCCCATCCGCCGGTCAGCCCCTCGCCCGCTGGTGGCCCGACGTCGGAGAGGCCCCGGCGTCCGTCGGGCTGCGCCGGTTCGTCAATCGAACCGGGCTGGTCGGGGGACACCGACCATCCACTGATCTGCGGTCGAGTGGTGCAACCATGGTTTACATGATCGCGCGTTGTGCACTCACGCACGTCGGCCACGCGCGGACCTCCTGGTCGGCCCGGCGTCTGACCCTGGCCACCTGCCTCGCGGCACTTCTCGTGGCGACCGTCGTGGTCGCGTCCCCGCTGGGCAGCGCCGCAGCGTCCTCGGGCTGGTACGTCGCCACCACGCCGGGGACGGGCGCCGACGACATCTTGTTGGGGTCGGCCTGTCCCAACGCGCTGCAGTGCATCGCGGTGGGGATCTCCATCGAGAACATCAACTCGAACGGGACGTTCTCCCCCCTGGTCGAGAACTGGAACGGCAGCGCGTGGACGCTGGCCGCTCGACCTCCCCTGCCCGCCGGCCAAACGGGCGGCTTCTTCGCCGTCTCGTGCGTGACCGGGTCCGACTGCTGGGCGGTGGGGGCCGTCGTGGGCGCCAACGGGAACGGGGGGCCGCCGTCCGGAACCCTGGTCGAGAACTGGAACGGCAGCGCGTGGTCCATCGTGCCGAGCCCGAATCCAACCGGGCCCGGGGTGGTGGGCGCGCTCCTCGAGGGTGTCAGCTGCGCGTCGGCGTCGAGCTGCGTGGCCGTCGGCTATGCCTCCGACAGCAATGGCGAGAACCTCAGCTCGGTGATCGAGCAGTGGAACGGCACCGCATGGAGCATCGTCCCCGCCGCAGCGACCGGCCAGGCCTTCGACCAGCTGTCGGCGGTGCAGTGTGCCGCCGCCGACGACTGCTGGGCGGTGGGCAACGCCGGCCCGCAGCAGCAGAATCCCAACTTCCTGCCGATCTTCCCGGGCGGGGCCACGGGTGACCAGGGGCTGATCGAGCACTGGGACGGCGTGTCGTGGTCGCTGAGCCCGAGCGCCGTCTACCCGAGCCCGGGTGGCGGCTACCTCTCCGGGCTGGCCTGCGCCGAAGCGACCGACTGCTGGGCCTCGGGGGCGACGACCGACCCCAGCGGGAAGCCGGCCGGCGTGCTCATGGAGCACTGGGACGGGTCCGGCTGGACCGACGTGTCGTCGTCGGTGCCCAACTCCTCCACCCCCGCCATCCTGAGCAGCATCTCGTGCACCAGCGCGGTGCAGTGCTGGGCGGCGGGGTCGTCGGGAGGCTTCGGGGGCGGCGGAGGCAGCGGGTTCCAACCGCAGGCCTTCGTCGAGAATTGGAACGGCAGCTCGTGGTCCATCGACCCCTCCCCGAACGTTGCCGCGCTGAGCCTCCTCAGCACGGTCACGTGCGTCAGCGCGGTCGGGTGCCTGGCCGCGGGGACCGCCGCCACCCAGGCCTCGCAGAACGACCCCGGTCTCCGCCCGTTCGTCGAGCAGATCGCGTTCCCGCCGGCCTCGAACCAGGGGATCGTCGTGGCGGCACTCGACGGGGGGGTCTTCAATTACGGCACGACGCAATTCCGCGGCTCCATGGGCGGCCAGCATCTGAACGCACCGGTCGTCGGCATCGCGGCGGCGCCCGACGGCGCCGGCTACTGGTTGGCCTCCTCGGACGGCGGCGTGTTCGCCTACGGCAGCGCGCGCTTCTACGGCTCCATGGGCGGCCGGCATCTCGACCGGCCCATCGTGGGGATCGCCGCCACCCCGGACGGCCGGGGCTACTGGCTCGTGGCCGGCGACGGCGGCGTGTTCAACTTCGGCGACGCGCAGTTCCACGGCTCCATGGGCGGTCAACCCCTCAATGCGCCCGTCGTCGGCATCGCCTCGGCCGACGACGGCGGCTACTGGCTGGCCGCATCGGACGGCGGCGTGTTCAACTTCGGCGACGCCGCGTTCTTCGGGTCGGCCGGCGCCACGCACCTGAACCGCCCCGTGTCCGGCATCGCGGCCACCCCGGACGGCATGGGCTACTGGATGGTCGGGACCGATGGCGGCGTGTTCAACTACGGCGACGCTGGGTACTTCGGGTCGGTGCCGGGCCAGGGCATCGCCGGCCAGCCGCCGGTCGACGGCATCAGCCGGACTCCCACCGGGTCGGGGTACTGGCTGGTGGGCGCGACCGGCGCCGTCTACAGCTACGGCGACGCGACCTTCCTGGGGGCACCCAACCCGAGCAGCCTCGCCGCCTTCACCGTCTCGATCGCCTCCTCGTAGCACCGCGGCGCCTCACGCGAAGTCGGAGCCCCCGTCGGCGTTGACGCACGCGCCGGTGACGTAGCCGTTGCGGCGCGAGACGAGATAGGCGGTGAGGGAGGCCACCTCGTCGGGGAGGCCGGCCCGGCCGAGGTCGGCCGGCTGGTGGAAGGTCCTCTCGATCCAGGTCATGACGTCGCGCGGGTCCGCCGGGTCGAGTTCCGCGGCAGCGAAGATGTCCTTCAGGTTCTCGGTGAAGCTCGCGGTCACGATGGAGCCGGGGCACACGGCGTTGACCAAAATTCCCTCGGGCGCCAGCGTCTTGGCCAGGTTCTTGGCGATGCTGGTCACCGCCGCCTTCGACGCGGTGTAGGCGACGAGGATGGGGCTCTGGCGCTTGATCGAGTGCGCCGAGAAGAACACCATCCGCCCCCACTCGGCGGCCCGCATCGGGGGGAGCGCGCCGCGCACGCTCCGGACCGCCGACATGGTGCCCAGGGCGAAGGCGGCGTCCCACGCGCCGTCGTCGAGGTCTTCGAACCGCCCCGCGCCCGGACCGATCGTGTGCACGAGCATGTTCAGCGACCCCCACCGGTCCGCCACCTCGGCGAAGCCCCGATCGATGGAGCCGGCGTCGGTCATGTCGACGCTGATGCCGACCGCATCGGGGCTTCCGGCCGCCCGCAGGGAGGCCACGGTGTCGTCCAGGGCCTCGCGCCCGCGCGCCATCACGGCCACGCGTGCACCGTCTGCGGCGAGCACCTGTGCCACCGCCCGACCCATGCCCTTGCTCCCGCCGGTGACCACCGCGGTGGCGTCAGCGATCCCGAGATCCATGCACCTCACCCTTTCCTTGCCACGGCCCTCGCGTGATCACGCGACGGCGTCGAACGACTTCAGATAGGGCGCGAAGCGCTCGCGCACCTGTTCGGGGTCCAGCCCGAAGTCCGCCAGGTCGTAGGAGTGCTGGCCGTGCGACCCGGGCTCGTGCTTGGCGGCCCAGTCCGCCACTGCCTCGCGCGACGTGTCGGGGAAGTCGACCCCGATCCGCTCGTAGGCCGCCTCCAACGCGCCGACGGGGTCCACCTGCAGGTCGGCGAACGAGAGGTCGGCGAAGCGATCGTCGCCGACGCGGTCACGGAAGTCCATGGCCCGGGACACGGCCAGCCACCAGCGATCCAGCTGCTCTGCGCCGAGCCCGGCGGCGTCGTCGCGGTCGCTGGCCCAGCTACGGACGTAGTGGATGAGGCTGCACACCGACCCCAGCACCTTGGCCGGGTCGCGGTGGCTCCAGAGGAACTTGGCGTCGGGATAGGCCTCCAGCAGGGCGTCGAGGGCGAACATGTGCACCGGGGTCTTGAGGTGCCACAGGCGCGGCGGGCAGTGCCACTGCAGCAGTCGGAGCGCGCGCCGGTGGTAGCGGTAGGTGGCGCCCATGTCGCAGTCGGTGACCCAGGCCAGGTACGACGGGACCCGGCCGAATCCGTCGAAGTGGACCGTCCGGAAGCTCATGCCCAGCAGGTCCTGGCACTCGGTCGGCGTGGTCGCCTCCTCGTGGTGCATGGACTGCATGAGCGGGAACATCTGGTTCATCATCTCCAGGCCCGCCTCTGTCTCCGCGATGCGGGGGTCGCTGTGTTGCGTCGCCGACTCGGGTGGCGGGCAGGGGGACGAGGACTCCCACAGGCGTAGTGAGCGGAATTGAGGGTCGGCGGCCACCAACTGGCTCAACGCGGTGGTGCCGGTGCGCGGCAAGCCGATGACGAAGACCGGTCCCTCAATCTGCTCGGCGTCGATCGACGGGTTGGCGCGGTAGGTGTCCTCTATCCGCAGCCGCGACGTCAGCAGCGCCACCAGGCGCATCCGGAGCATGACCTCGCCGGCCTCGGTCAGGTCTGCTTCCTCGTTGAGGGACCGCACGAGGCGATCGAGGCCCTCCCGGTGCGACCCGTCGCCGAAGTCCTTCAGCGCCGTCTGCTCCCGTGCCTCGGCTTCCAGCGCGTCGGCGTGGAGGGTCATCGGCAGAACCGCTTGCTCACGGCGAGTCGCCGGGCGTCGATCGTCTCCCTGCGTTCCTCTGCTGAGACGTGCGGGGTCCCCGACGGCAGCGCATCCCGTACGGCGGCGAACGGGAGCACCGTGGTCGTCGGGACCGGGGCCGTCTCCGTGCGGACGCAGCGCAGGATCACCGGTCCCGCGCTGTGTCCGGCCGTGTCGAGCCAGTTGGGGATGCCCGGGTCGTCGTGCGCGATGACGGCCCGCATGATCCCGTCGTCGTCGACGACGGACTGGTGTCCGTTCAGGCTGCTCTGGTGCCCGGCGTAGTCGATGGTCTCCCACCAGGGGTTCCCCAGCGAGTAGCTCCAGTAGAGGCCCTGGGGCGGCGTGACCTCGAGCAGGAGAGCCTCGTCGGGTGCGAGCTCCCACGATCCGATCACGGGCCGGTTCTCCGCCGCGGCCCCCATGGCCGTGCCGTCGAGCGGCGGGAGGAACGTGTTGGGCGCCTCGGGCCGGGAGAACTGGAGGAAGAAGTCGAGGTTCCCGAGCACGAAGTCCCCGAGCGCGACCAGCTGGCGGGCGATCACTGCCCGCGGGTCTTCGCTCGGGCGTGGGGTCCTCGCCTTGCCCTGGCCGACCCGCTCGATGTGCAGCGAGGAGGCCACCTCGTTGTCCCAGTCGTAGAAGAAGTGCCGCACCACCAGCCCTGTGGCGTCCTCGGCGATGGGCAGCCAGTCGCCGTCGCGGGGCTCCGCGGAGAGCTCGAGGTCCACCTCGCCCGCGGGCCCCAGGTCGAGCTCGTCGAGGAGCACGTTGGCCGACGACGCCATCCCGGCCATCGACTGCAGCCCGACGTAGCGTGCCGACCCGCGGTTGCCCGTCAGGCGGTAGCTCTCGCCGCCGCGCAGCGGCGCGCCCGTGTAGATGCAGTCGGGGCAGTCCATGCCCCACTTGTAGACCGAGTCCATGCCCGAGGGCTTGACGGCCAGGACACCGTCCGGTTCGGCCCGCAGGGCGTGGTCCGCGCCGGTGCCCAGCAGGCCGAGCAAGTGGCGGAAGCCGGCGGCCATGTCGGCCGGGTTCCGGGGGACGTCGTCGGAGAGCACGACGTCCGCCGCCTTGCGCAGCCCGTCGAGCAGGTGGGACCACGCTCGTCCCGACACCAGATCGTCCACGGTCGCGTCTCCCGCTCGTGCGGCTTCGCCGACGGAGTGGGGCATCCACGAGGGGTTGATGAACGAGCTCGTCACCGGTCGCTCCGTACACGCGTCCGAACGACTGGCAGTAATCCCATGACCGACCCCCATCGCGACTAGGCGGAGGCCATGCTTCCCCACGGCGGTGAGGCCGTCAACCCGCGACGGTCTCGACATCACCCGTTTCTCGGGGCGCCGCGCGTAGCGTGTCGCCCAGGAGGTGGCGAAGCGGTGCCACGATCGGCGGTGGGGAGGCAAGCCGTAGTCGCATGATCGAAGACGCCGTTCCCACGCTCGTCCTGATCGGCGTCGCCGCGGTGCTGGCCCCGATCATCGCCGAGGGGACGCGGCGCTTCCTGCCGGTTCCCGAGGTGGTGATCCAGATCTTGCTCGGGATCCTCATCGGGCCGTACGTGCTCGCACTGGCCCACCCGGACACACTCGTGACGGCGTTGTCCGATTTCGGGCTCACCTATCTCATGTTCCTGGCGGGGACCGAGCTGGACCTGAAGATCATGCGCCAGGGACACCTGGGGCTCGCCGGCGGATCGTGGCTCGTCTCCGTCGTCCTCGCCCTGGGCGTCGGCGCCGCCTTGCACGCGACCGGATTGGTCCTCGACTCCGTGATCGTGGCGCTGTGCCTGACCACCACGGCGCTCGGGACACTGCTTCCGATCCTGCGCGACGCCGGCGTCCTGCGGACCGCGATCGGGCCCTCCATCCTGTCGGTCGGCGCCATCGGCGAGTTCGGCCCCATCGTGGCCGTCGCCCTCTTGCTCACGAACCGCGACGCCCGCCTGACCTTCCTGCTGCTGGCCCTCTTCGTGGCCGTGGCCGTGGTCGCCGCGTTGCTGGCCATGCAGGTGCACCCGCCTCGGTTCGTCGCCCTCCTGCGCCGGCATCTCCACTCCACCGCACAGCTGCCGGTCCGGATCTCGGTCCTGCTCGTCATCCTGCTGGTCTACCTGGCGATCAAGTTGAGCCTCGATGTGCTGCTCGGCGCCTTCGCCGCCGGCGTGGTGGTGCGCCTGTTCATCGAGGGAGAGGACAGCGAGCCCATCACGAGCAAGCTCGAGGCCATCGGCTTCGGCTTCCTCATACCGATCTTCTTCATTGAGAGCGGCATCACCTTCGACCTGCACGCGTTGGTCCATCAGCCGAAGGTGCTGCTGCTCGTGCCGATGTTCACCGCCATCTTCCTCGTCACCCGCGGCGTGCCGACCTGGGCCTTCTTCCGGCGGGCAGTGTCGAAGGCGGAGGCCGGCGCACTCGCCGTGCTCTCGGCGACGGGCCTGCCGCTGATCGTCGTCATCACGACCCTGGGCGTCGACGAGCACAAGATGAAGCCGCAGAACGCAGCCGCCCTGGTCGCGGCGGGAATGCTGTCGGTCCTGGTCTATCCGATCATCGGGCTCCGGCAACTGGCCGGCTCCTCGAAGGGGGCCGGGACCTCGACCGCGGAGCCGGCCGCGGACGGGGACCCCTACTCGTCCTGACCGCCCGCGAACGGGCTGGGGTGCGGGCGGACCGGGGGAGTGCCGAAGAACGGGCGGACGATCGTCTCCATCATCTCTTCGACGAACGGTGCGGCGTCGGGGTCGGGCAGGAGGTCGTGATCCTCTGCCGGATCCTCGTGGAGGTCGAAGAGCTGGCAGGGCGCGAGGGCGTCCTCGTCGATCACGAGCTTGTGCCGGTCGGTCTCGAACATGGCGAAGCCCCAGTTCTCGCTGACCGTCACCGCCCGCGGCTCGGGGTCCTCGCCGTGCACGGCAGCCAGCAGGGAGCGACCCTCACCCAGGGGGATGTCGGGTGCACCGGCGATCTCACGCAGCGTCGCGGGCACGTCGAGATGTTCCACCAGCGCGTCGACCACCCGGGCCTCAGCGCCGCCCGGCGGGCGGACGACCAGCGGCACGCGCACCGCCCCCTCGTAGAGCACGCACTTGGACATGAGCCCGTGACTGCCGGCCATCTCGCCGTGGTCGCTCGTGTAGATGATCCACGTGTTGTCGAGCATCCCCTTGCGGGCCAGCGCGTCGATCATGCACCCGACCGCGTCGTCGATGACCGAGATGTCGGCGGCGTAGGAACGGCGCATGCCGCAGATGGCGTCGTCGGTCATGGTCTCGGAGTCCGACATCCAGAGGAACCCGTTCAGCAGGGCGCCGTAGCGCCCCGTTCCCTCGACGGTGGGCCGCCGGGTCGAACGCGGCATGGAGATGTCGACGTCGCGGTAGCGCCGCAGAGCCTCGGCAGGGGCGTCCCACGGATCGTGGGGCCCGGGGAACCCCACGAAGAGGAAGAACGGCTCCGCGCGGTCATAGCGTTCGATCCACTGCACGGCCTCGTGGCCGTGCCAGGTGTCGACGTAGGCATCGAGCGGCAGCGGCATGGGTGTCGAGTCCCACATCGGCACGCACTTGGTCGCGTTCCGCCCGTCCTCGTTGTCGCCCTGGTAGCTGCGGTCGGCGATGTGCTTCTTGTACGTGTCGAGCAGGCCCCGCTCCGCCAGGAAGTCGGTGTAGCGGGTCGGGATCTTGCCGACGAACTTGTCACCGGTCTCGAAGACCTCTGCGAAACCGAGTGCCTCGAGGCGCGTCGCCATGTCGTCGGTGTGCGGCACCGTCAGGTTCTCGTCGAGGTACAGGTGTGCCTTGCCCAGCAGCGACGTGTGGTAGCCCGCCTCCCGGAGGGCCCAGGCGTAGGTGTGGCCGTCGGGCGCGATCTCGGCCCAATTGGTGTAGACGCCGTGGTCGCGGACGTAGCGCTCGGTCATGAAGGAGGCTCTCGAGGGCATGCAGAGCGGCCCCTGACAGGCCACCCGCGAGAACCGGGTTCCCTGGGCCGCCAGGGAATCGAGCGAGGGCGTGAGGACGCTGGGATCGCCGGCGCAACCCATCATGTCGGCCCGGTGCTGGTCCGACATGACGAGCAGGATGTTGGGGGCACTGGTCAATCGATCACCCTTTCACTCTCCGGGGACTTCCCGCCGCGGTCCTTCCTCCTGGCGATCCTCGCATGAACCGGGACTCCCGCCGCGCCTCCGTCGGGTGCGGGGTGGTCACCACTAACCTGTCGCCACCGCTCGGAGATCGACCCCCTGGAGCCCACGACATGCCCTTTGACCTGAAGAAGGTGTTGGACGAGCGCACGGGCGAGAACTTCACCCTCCACTCCAAGTACCTCAACCCCCAGTTACCCCGGGTGCTGGGCACGCTCGAGTTCGACCGGTTCTACGTCAAGGGCGACGGCTGCTACCTGATCGACGACAAGGACGACCGCTACCTGGACTTTCTGTCCGGTTTCGGGGTCTTCGCCCTCGGCCGCGGCCATCCCGGCGTCGGGCAGGCGCTGCACGACGCCCTCGATGCCGACCTGCCGAACCTCGTGCAGATGGACTGCGCGCTCCTGCCCGGCGTCTTGGCGGAGCAGCTCGTGGCGCGCTCCCATCCGGGGATCGAGCGGGTCTTCTTCACCAACTCGGGTGCCGAGGCCGTCGAGAGCGCCATCAAGTTCGCCCGGGCGGCCACCAAGCGGACGCGCATCCTCTACTGCGACCACGCCTTTCACGGCCTGACGACCGGTGCCCTGGCCCTCAACGGGGGGCGGGAGTTCCGCAGCGGCTTCGGCCCGCTCCTCCCGGGCTGCGACATGATCCCGTTCGGCGACGCGTCCGCCCTCGCCCGCGAGCTGCGGCGCGGGGACGTGGCCGCCTTCGTCGTGGAGCCGATCCAGGGCAAGGGCGTCAACCTCGCCTCCGAGGACTTCTGGCAGGAGGCGCAGTCGCTCTGCCGCCGCCACAAGGCGCTCATGGTCCTCGACGAGGTGCAGACTGGCCTCGGCCGGACGGGCACCTTCTTCTGCCACGAGCAGTTCGGGATCAGGCCCGACATCATCACCGTCTCGAAGGCGCTCTCGGGCGGCTACGTGCCCGTGGGAGCCATGCTGTGCTCGGCGGCGGTGTCCGACAGCGTGTTCAGCTCCATGGACCGGGCGGTCGTGCACTCGTCGACCTTCAGCACCAACCAGCTGGCCATGGTGGCGGGCCTGGCCACGCTGGCGGCCTTCGACGACGAGGACATCCTCGACCGGGTGCGCCGTACGGGCAAGGCGTTCACCAAGGCGCTGCAGCCGCTGGTCGATCGGTACGAGTGCCTGCACGAGGTGCGGGGGATGGGCCTGATGATCGGGCTGGTCTTCGGTGAGCCCACCTCACCGGGCCCGCGGCGGCGGTTCCGGATGATCGAAGCGCTGCGCCCCGCGCTCTTCTCACAGATGATCGTCGTGCCGCTGTTCCACCGGCACCGCATCCTCACGCAGGTGGCGGCGGACAACATGAACGTGGTCAAGCTGCTTCCTCCGCTGATCGCAGGCGACGACGAGGTCGAGCTCTTCGCCGACGCGCTCGACGACGTGCTGGCCAGCGCGCAGCAGGGTTCCAGCCTGATCTTCGAATTCGGCAGGACCATGGCCAAGGGCACGTTGCACCGGGCCCGGCTGTGAACCTCGGGTCCGGCGACAGGGTCCTCGTGACGGGGGCGAGCGGCTTCATCGGCTCGGCCGTCACCCGGCAGCTCGTGGCCAGGGAGCAGGAGGTCGTCGCGCTCGTGGAGCCCGGGGCGGACACGGGGAACCTCGAGGGGTCCGACGTCAAGCAGGTGGTCGGGGATCTCCGCAACCCCGAGAGCGCGCGCCAGGCCGTGAGCGGCTGCCGAGCGGTCTTCCACGTGGCCGCGCTCTACCGGTTCTGGGCCCGCGACCCGAACGCGTTCTACGACGTCAACGTCGGGGGGACGAGGAACGTGCTGGTGGCCGCGTCGGAGGCGGGGGTCGAGCGGATGGTCTACACGAGCACGGTGGGGACGCTCGGCCTCGAGCAGGTGGCCGGAACCGGGTCGTCGGCCGACGAGCGGTCCTTTCCCGACGTCCGGCACCTCTACGGCTCGTACAAGCGCTCCAAGTACGTGGCCGAGCACGAGGTGCTGCGCGCCATCGCCGAAGGCCTGCCCGCCTCCATCGTGCTCCCGACCTTCCCGCTCGGTCCGGGCGACCGCGCCCCGACACCGACCGGCAAGCTCGTCTTGGACTACCTGAACGGGCGGATTCCCGGCTACGTCGACACGGTGCTGAACGTGGCCCACGTCGACGACGTGGCTGCCGGGCACGTCCTGGCGCTCGAGCGCGGCCGCACCGGCCGCAGCTACATCCTGGGCGGGGAGAACCTGACGCTGCAGGGCATGCTGGGCCAGCTGGCGGCCATCACGGGCCTTCCGGTCCCGAGGATCAAGGTCCCGCGCCCGCTCTCGCTGGCCGTGGCCGCGCTCTCCGAGACGGTCGAGGGCAAGCTGCTGCGCCGGCACCCGTCCGTGCCGCTCGAGGCGGCCCGCATGTCGACGTCCCAGATGGCCTTCGACGACAGCCGGGCACGTGCCGAGCTCGGGTACGCACCGCGGCCCGCCACCGAGGCGCTGGAGGCCTCGGCGCGCTGGTTCGCCGGCAGCGGCCGGGTCGGCGAGCGCAGGCTCCGCAGCATCAGTTGGACCTCCGCCACCGGATAGCTGTATCGACCACGGACGCTGTTGCAGGGCCGACCGCGTGGCGGTCGCGGCGCGTTCGGACGACCGACGGCCATGGGGCACACTGGTCGTCGTGGCGCCCCAATTCATCTACACCATGCGCGGCCTCAAGCGCTTCCATCCGCCCGACCGCGAGGTCCTCAAAGGCATCAACCTGTCGTTCTATCCGGGAGCGAAGATCGGTGTCATCGGGCCCAACGGCTCGGGCAAGTCCTCGCTCCTGCAGATCATGGCGGGGGTGGACGACGGCTTCACCGGTGAGGCGCGGTTGACCCCCGGCTTCACGGTCGGGTACCTCCCCCAGGAGCCCCAGCTGAATCCCTCCAAGGACGTCGCCGGCAACGTCGCCGAGGGAGTCGGCGAGGTGAAGCAGCTGGTGGACCGGTTCAACGAGGTCTGCGCGGCCTTCGGCGCCCCGGGCGCCGACATCGACGCGTTGCTCGCCGAGCAGGCCGACCTCCAAGCCGAGATCGACGCCGCCGGCGCCTGGGACCTCGACCGCACCTTCGAGATCGCCATGGACGCCCTCCGGCTCCCGCCGGGCGACGCCGACGTCGGGACGCTGTCGGGCGGCGAGCGGCGCCGGGTCGCCCTGTGCCGGCTGCTCCTCTCCAAGCCGGATCTCCTCCTCCTCGACGAGCCGACCAACCACCTCGACGCGGAGTCGGTCGCCTGGCTCGAGCGGACGTTGCAGGAATACCCGGGCACCGTCGTCGCGGTGACCCACGACCGCTACTTCCTGGACAACGTGGCCGGCTGGATCCTCGAGCTCGATCGCGGCGCGGGTATCCCCTGGGAGGGCAATTACTCCTCGTGGCTGGAGCAGAAGCAGGCGCGCCTCGCCGCCGAGGAGAAGGCCGACCGCGCCCGCCAGGCCTCGCTCGAGCGCGAGCTCGAGTGGATCCGCATGTCGCCCCGGGCGCGCCAGAGCAAGGGGAAGGCTCGCATCACCGCCTTCAACGACCTGGTGGCCGAGGCCGAGGCGTCCGAGCGCCGGGCCGACCGGGTGGAACTGGTCATCCCCCCGGGGCCGCGGCTGGGAGACCAGGTGGTCGAGGCTGCGGGCGTGGTCAAGGCGTACGGCGACCGACTGCTCGTCGACGGCCTGTCGTTCATCCTCCCTCCCGGTGGCATCGTCGGCGTCATCGGGCCCAACGGCGCCGGCAAGACCACCCTCTTCCGGATGATCGTGGGGGAGGAGCAGCCGGACGCGGGGACACTGACGCTCGGTGCCTCGGTGCAACTGGCCTACGTCGACCAGTCACGCGAGACGCTGGCGCCCGACGCCACGGTGTACGAGGAGATCACGGGAGGGGTGGACCGCCTAGTCGTCGGCGGGCGTGAGCTGCATGGCCGCGCCTACGTGGCCGGGTTCGGCTTCAAGGGCAGCGACCAGCAGAAGAAGGTCGGCCAGTTGTCCGGAGGCGAGCGGAACCGCGTGCTCCTGGCGAAGGTCTTGCGGGTGGGCGGCAACGTCCTGCTCCTCGACGAACCGACCAACGACCTCGACGTCGACACGCTGCGTGCCCTCGAGGATGCGTTGGTCGCGTTCCCCGGCTGCGCGGTGGTCATCAGCCACGATCGCTGGTTCCTCGATCGCATCGCGACCCACGTGCTCGCGTTCGAGGGGGACTCCGAGGTCCGCTGGTTCGAGGGCAACTTCAGCGACTACGAGGCCGACCGGCACAAGCGCCTCGGCATGGAGGCCGACCAGCCCCACCGCCTGCGTTACAAGCCCCTCGTCCGCGACTGAGCCTTTGCGGCGCCGGCGCGCCCCCACAGGGCGCCCGCCTCCACGTAGGGCGTGGCGCACGGGGGGCCGTCGGCCACCCAGAGCCGGGGTAGGGCGCCGCCGGCGGGCACCCGCACGATGCACGACGAGCGCGTGCCGAAGCCCTCGAGGTGGACGCAGTTGGCCGCGTTGGCGCGCTCGTCGCCCTCGGGGACGCGGTGGTCGGCCAGGACGCGCCGGAAGGCGGCGTCCACTTCGTCGCCGTCGGCCGGCGTGCCGAGCGCCTCGCGGACCAGGTCGACCTTGCGCGAGGGCTCCCCGAGGGCGCGGTTCTCCAGGATGTGGAAACCGGGCTGGAGCGAGACGGCAACCGGGTCCACCAATCCGGTGAAGTCGATGAAGAAGAGGGAGGTCCGGTCGCCCACCAGCAGCCATGACCCGTTGTAGTCAGCCGGCCGGGCCGTCCCCAGGAGGGTGACGGCGGCGTCGCGCGCGGTGGTGTGGCCGGCCAGCGCGAGGGGCAGTTCGCCCCGCGACCTCCGGGTCGGGTCCTTGGCGTCACCCAGCGGCTGGTTGGTCAGCGCGGCGCACACGCCGTGCTCGTTGACGGCCAGCCAGGTCCCCCCGGAGAGCTCGTCGCGCCCTCCGAGGACCCGGGGCGGTCCTGCGTCGAGCACCGTGACCGGGGTCGACGGCCGCTCCAGGACCTCGTCGCGGTTGGCGCCCACGATCAGGGGCTCACCCGTCACGACCTGCCACGCGACCACGAGGAGACACACGCCGTGCACCCTACCGACGGCGCGTGCACCGCCGTCCCCGCCGGTGCAACGGATGCACCCCCGGTGGCCTGGTGAGGGATAGCGTTCGGCCATGCGAACCCGCCTCGTCTCCATGACCGTCGCCCTCGGTCTGGGGGCGCTCGTCCTGCTGCCTGCCGCGCCCGCGTCGGGCCGTGCCTCCGCCCCCAACCTGAAGGCGCTGACGAACAGCCTCAATCACGCCAAGCATCTGACCTACCTGGCTCAGTACACCTCGGTCAGCGACGGGCAGAAGACGACGGTGACGATCGCCCAGTCGCCTCCCAAGTCGAACTTCTCGTCGTCGACCGGCAGCGTGATCAACAACGGGAAGACGACCTACTACTGCTCGACCAACTCCGGCTCGAGCGGGAACTCGGGGAACTCCGGCGCCACCTCGAACTCGGGCAACTCGGGCAACTCGGGCAACTCGGGCAACTCGGGCAACTCGGGCACGTCCTCGACCACGACCACGACGAAGGCGTCGCTCTCGTGCATCTCGGTCAAGGGCGCCAACCCGCTGCTCGGGTTGGAGGATGCCTTCAGCACCGCCGGGGTGCTGCAAGCCTTCTCCGAGGCCAAGCAGGGCCTCGTCTCGAGGCTCCTCGGCATCAAGGTGTCGTCGTCCTCGGCGACATTCGCCGGGCAACCCTCCACCTGCATCACCGTCACCGTGCGGGGCAAGGGTGGCAAGTACTGCGTGACCAAGCAGGGAATCCTCTCCTATTCGGGCTCGGCGTCGTCGTCGAGCTACTTCGAGCTGACGAAGTACTCGTCGAGCCCGCCCTCCAGCCTGTTCAGCCTTCCCGCCGGCGCCACCACCCAGACACTGCCGGGGGGCTCCTCCATCCCGTAAGCCACCCGTGGTCCGCCCTTGGCACGAGAGCGACGTTCCCCGCGGCGTCGCCTACGACCGTCGCTTCGAGGACCTCGCCTCGTCGGGTGTGGACGTGCACGGCGAGGCGGCCCTCGTCGACTCCTACGGCCCGGGCGCCGTGCTCGACGCGGGGTGCGGCACGGGCCGGGTGGCGATCGAGCTCGGCCGCCGCGGCCGCCGGGTCGTGGGCGTCGACGCCGACCCGGCCATGCTCGAGGTGGCGCGGGCGAAGGCACCCGGCCTGACGTGGGTGGAGGGTGACCTGGCCGACGCCGGGCTCGAACTCGGGCGCACGTTCGACGTGGTGGTCATGGCCGGCAACGTGCTGATCTTCGTGGTGCCCGGGACCGAGGGCCGGGTCATGGCCAACGCAGCGCGCTGGCTGGAACCCGGCGGCCGCCTCGTGGCCGGCTACTCCGTGCACCCCGGAGGCTTCGGGCCGTCCGAGCACGATGTCCTGGCCGCCCGGGCCGGCCTGGTGCTCGAGGACCGCTGGTCGACGTGGGACCGCCAGCCCTTCGTGCCGCCGGGGCGCTACACCGTCTCGGTCCACCGGCGGGAGCCCTGAACGCCCCGGCACAACGAGCGCGCAACGGAGCGTGGATGACGGCGCCATTTGTGCACTGAACGTGCAGGCGAATCCGCTTTCGTTAGGCTTCTGTCCATGGGAACTGAGGAACTTGATCCGATCGATCACCACATCATCGAGCTGCTGTCACACAACGCACGAAGGACGATGGCCGACATCGGCGAGCAGGTCTCGTTGTCGGCGTCCGCGGTCACCCGGCGTATCGAGCGCCTGGAGCGCACCGGCGTCATCGCCGGCTACACCGTCGTCGTCGACCACCGCAAGGCCGGGCGCCCGATCCAGGCCTTCACCGAGGTGCGCTTCGCCGGAACCGCCGACCTCCAGGAGATCAAGGAGACGGCGATGCAGCTCTCGGAGGTGCAGGCCGTGTTCACGACGGCCGGCGACCCCGACGCGCTCGTGTGGCTCCAGGTGCCCGACGTGGAACGCCTCGGCCAGGTGATCGAGCAACTGCGCCGCCGGGGCCGGGTCACCGGCACCAAGACGCTCATCGTCCTCGACACGTGGTCGCGGCATCGGGCCCTCGAGTCGAGCGGCCTGCCGGTCTCCAAGTAGTGCGGGGCGCGTAGGTGCGGCACCGGGCGGGACCGCTGGCGGCGGCGCTGGCCTGCGCGGCGCTCTCGTCGTTCGCCGCCGGATGCAGCACGAGCCCCGCCGGCTCGAGCGCGTCGACCACGACGACCACGCACACGACGACCTCGACGACGACGGCCCCGGCGGGCACGTGGTCGAAGCCGCTACGGGTCGCGCCGGGCGCGAACCTGACGGCGGTGTCGTGCCCGGCGCCGGGCACCTGCATGGTGGGCAGCACCGCCGGCCTGACCTTCCGCCTCTTCTCCGAGAAGGTCACCGCGCTCGGACCCGCCCTGCCGTCTCCCTCACCCCAGGGCGTCTCGTATCTGTCGTGCGCCGGCGTCGGCTTCTGTGCCGCCGCGCCGAGCACGAACCAGGTCGCGTTCTTCAACGGGTCGTCCTGGCAGCCCCCGGCCACCATTCCGGCCGCCCAGGGCATCACGGCCATCGACTGCACGGCCCCGACCTTCTGCATGACGATCGACGGCGAGGGCAACGCCTTCGCGTTCGACGGCCGGGGGTGGTCGGGCAACCTCGGGGCGTGGGGAGCCGCCAACCAGGTCTCGTGCGTGTCCCCGACCTTCTGCGTCGCCGCGGAAGGGGGCCCGTCCGTGTGGAACGGGCACACCTGGACCCAGCCCGACAACCTCGATACCCAGGGCCAGCTCAACGCCGTCTCCTGCGCGACGCCCGCCTTCTGTGTCCTGGTCGACAGCAGCGGGAGCGAGTTGACCTGGAACGGGCTTGCCTTCTCCGCCCCCGCCCCCATCGCGTCGGAGCCGCCCGTCGTCGGCACCGACGCCTCGGGGCTCACCGGGGTGTCCTGTCCCACGGCGACGTTCTGCCGCGCCGTCGACTCCATCGGGCGCGTCTTCGGCTGGAACGGGACGGCCTGGAGCAGCGGCACCCTGATCGACAACGGTCACGCCCTCACTGCGATCTCGTGTCCCACCACCACGTACTGCGTGGCCGTGGACCGGGCCGGCAACGCGTTCGTGTCGGGCTAGACGCGCCACCCGCGGTCGGTGCTGGCGACCGCTACCAGGCCGCCAGCACCGGCGGATCGCCCCGCCCGACGATCCACTGCAGGAGACGGGCGGGATCGGTCCGCTCGGCCAGCCGGGGCAGCTCCCGCGGCAGCCAGGCCTCGACCAGCGCGGGCGGCAAGGGCACGGGCCCGAGGTCGAGGTCGCCGTGGTGGACGACCACCTCGCGCCAGCGCGAGAGGATCACGTCGCGCGAGCTCTCCACGACGCCACGCGACGTCCGTGACGGGGCGTCCCAGGCCGCCGCCGGGAGCCCGGCCATCACCTGCACGACGGCGGCCGAGGTGTGCCGGACGTCGGTGGCGAGCGCAGCGGCGGGGCGCCCCGCGCCGGCCTCGATGTCCGCCCGGCGCTGGGCCACGCCTCCGGGGTACTGGTCGCGCAGCTCGCCGTGGGCCGCGCCCTCCAGGCGCCACACCACGCTGTCGGCATTGCGGGCGATGTGGGTGAGCACGTGCCCGACGCTCCAGCCCGGCAGCAGGCTCGGCCGGCGCGCCGTGGTGTCGTCCAGCCCGACGAGCGCGGTGTCCAGGGCCGCCTGCGCCGCCGCGCACCCGGCCACCCACTCGGTGGGCGGGCCGCTGCCGGGTGGGGTCACTTCGCCGGGATGGCGGACTGTCCGTCGAGCATGTCGGCCATGACGGCGCGGATGAACTCGTCCGCCTCCTCCGTCATGCCGCCGGCCACCCCGCCGTAGATGGCACCTGACTTCGGCGCTTCGTGTGCGTGCTCCTTGGCGTAGGCGACCGCATCGGCCAGGTCCGTGGCGAACTCCGGGACCACCTGGGGCTGGGTCTGGGGCCGCGTCACGGCCATGTGGAGCGCGTTGGGGTACTGCTGCCCGTTGAAGCGCCACCCTCTGGTCCGCATGAAGTCGTTCACGTGGTAGATGTCGAATTCGTCGGAGGTGAAGGAGAAGAGGAAGGTGGGCCGGCCCATCAGCCGCAGCTCCGGGTGCGACGTCACCACCTCCTGCATGGCGAAGGACGTCTCGAAGATCTGCCGCGCGTACCCGAGGTACCCCTCGTGCCCCAGCTGCACCATGGACGCCCAGGTGGCGGCGATGAGCCCGCCCGAGCGTGAGCCCTCCATGCCCGGGGACGTGTACTTCCCCCCGCTCCAGTCGGTCAGGTAGAAGTACTGCGCGTTGCGCAGGGCCTTGGATCGGAAGCTGACGACGGACGAACCCTTGAAGGCGTACCCGTACTTGTGCGTGTCGGCGGACATGGAGGTCACGCCCGGAATCGCGAAGTCGAAGGCGGGGATGTCACGGCCCAGCTCGCGGCCGAAGGGGAGGATGAACCCCCCGAGGCAGGCGTCGACGTGCAGCCCGACGCCGTGCTCGAGTGCGATGTCGGAGAGGTCGGCGATGGGGTCGACCGTCCCGTAGCCGTAGTTGCAGGCCGAGCCGATGAGGGCGACCGTCTGGTCGTCGAGGTGCTCGCGCACCCAGTCCAGGTCGACCTGGGTCGTGACCGGGTCGACCGGCGCCCGGCGCAGCTCGACGCCGAAGAGGTGGCATGCCTTGTCGAACGCGGGGTGTGCGGTCTCGGGTTTGATGAGGTTGGGCCGGGTGACGCCGCGCGTGGCGGCGGCGTCCTCGCGATAGGCCAGGATCGCGTGCAGGATGCTGCCCGTGCCGCCGGTGGTCACCAGGCCGCACGGATCGTCGCCGGCGGCCACGGCCGCGTCGCCGGACTGCAGGCCCAGGGTCATGGCGATGATCTCCGCCTCGAACTTGGTGGCGCTCGGGCACATGTCGCGCTGGAGGACGTTGACGTGAGCGAACAGGCCGAAGGCTTCGTTCATGAAGTGGTAGTGGTCGTGATCCCCGCAGTACATCGTGCCCGAGCACTTGCCGGTCTCCCAGAACGCGTCCTCCTCGGTGGCCATGGTCTGGAGCTGCGCCAGCACCTCCCCCCGGGGGGTGCCCCGAGGGGGGAGCGAGCGGTGGACGGGGAAGCGGTCGGCATAGGGGTAGTCGCTCATCGTGCGGGCCTCCTTCGGGCGTAGGCACGGACGCCGGTCGGCCGCAGTGCCTCGACCATCTGACCCGAGACTATTCAATTGGGTCGATCTGGCGGAGCAGCCGGTGGGCGATGATGTCGCGGTGCGACGGCCGCCCGTGCTCTCCTCGCTGCAGGGATACCAGCGCTCGTGGGCCGGCGCGGATCTGGCGGCCGGGGTGACCCTCCTCGTCATCGTCGTGCCCGAGCAGCTGGCGACCTCTCGCCTGGCCGGCATGCCGCCCATCACGGGTTTCTACGCCTTCATCGCAGGGACGGTGCTCTTCGCCCTCCTGGGCTCCAACCCGCAGATGTCGGTCGGGGCGGACTCGACCATCGCGCCACTGTTCGCAGCGGGGGTGGCGGCGCTGGCGCTGACCGGCTCACCGCGCTACATCGACCTGGTGGGGATCCTGGCGGTGATGGTCGGGCTCATCGTGCTGTTGGTCGGCGTCCTGCGCCTCGGGTGGATCGCGGAATTCCTCTCGACCCCCATCGCCACCGGGTTCCTCTCCGGCGTGGCCGTGATCATCATCGCCCACCAGCTGCCCGAGTTCTTCGGCCTGCCCGCGACGACCGGCGGCAACGAGCACCACGTGGCCTACGTGTTGACGCACCTCGACCAGGTCAACGGGTGGGCGCTCGCCATCGGCACCGGGGTCCTGGCCGTCCTGCTCGTCAGCCAGCGCGTGGACCGCCGCATCCCGGCCGCGCTGATCGGCCTCGTGATCTCCACCGCGCTCGTCGGCGCACTCGACCTCCAGGCCCACGGGGTGGCCGTCCTGGGCCCCGTCAAGGCGGGGCCGCCGCAGTTCGGGCTGACGGGACTGTCGTGGTCGGCGGTGCGCAGCCTGGCACCTTTGGCCGCTGTCGTGGCGCTCGTGGTGGTGACCCAGACCGCTGCCACGACGCGCGCCTTCGCGGAGAGGGGTGGCTATGACGTCGACGCAGGGCGCGACTTCCTCGGCGTCGGCGCCGGCAGCGTGGCGGCCGGGTTCGTGGGTGCCTTCCCGGTCAACGCCAGCCCGCCGCGCACCGGGGCCGTCGCCGCGGCAGGGGGCCGGACCCAGGCGGCCGGCCTTGGCGCTGCCGCGGTGCTCGTCGTCCTCATCCCGTTCGCTGGCGTCCTGAAGGACGTGCCCCTGGCAACGTTGGCCGCCATCTTGATCTTCGTCGCGCTGCGGTTGTTCAACGTGGGCGAGCTGGTCGCCATCGCCCGCTTCAACCGCTTCGAGTTCGCGCTGGCGGCGGTGACGCTCCTCACCGTGGTGCTCGTGGGCGTGGAGCAGGGCATCGCGGTCGCCGTCGGCCTCGCCATCCTCGACCGCATCCGCCTGAGCGCACGCCCGCAACTGCACGTGCTCGGTCGCATCCCCGGCACCACCAGCTGGCAGCGGCGGGCGCTCGACCCGAGCGCGGAGGAGTTGCCCGGGGTGTTGGTCGCGCTCTTCGCCACCCCGATCTGGTACGCCAACGCCCTCCGCTTCCGCGACGAGGTCTTCACCATGCTGCGGCATGCACCCTGTCCGGTGGGGGTGTTCGTCCTGGACACCGTCGGCGAGTCGGACATCGACTTCACGGGGACGCGAGCCTTGAGCCAGGTCGTCGATTGGTGCGAGCGCGACGGCATCACCTTCGGGATCGCCCGCGCCGGGGTGCACCTGCACGAGAGCCTGCGCCGTGCCGGCCTCGCGGCGCGCATCGGCGAGGACCACTTCTTCACCACGGTCGACGAGGCGGTCACCACGCTGGCCCCGCGGCCACCGCGCTGAGCCGCGCTACGGCGCGCCCCAGCGGCTCCACCGCACGGTCCGGCTCACCCCCGGTCGCCGATCTCCAGCTCGACCCGGACCGGCCGGTGGTCCGACCCGGCATGGGGGAGCACCGCGCCGGCGACCGGGCGCAGGGCGCCGCGGACGAGGATGTGGTCGATCTGGCTGTGGGGCCGCCAGGTGGGCCAGCTGGGCCCGATGACCGCCCGGCGCCAGCCCCGCATGAAGAGGTGGTGGACGAGCGGGCCCCAGGCGTTCATGTCCCCGGCCAACACCGCGTCGGGCCGGGCCTCGTCTTGCAGCTGGCGCCGCAGCTCCGACCAATTGCGGTGCGAGCCGAAGAGGAGGTGCGACATGTGCGTGCCCGCCACCGAGATGGGCGTCCCGTCAACCGTCAGGTCGACCACCAGCGCGGCACGGCGGAGCCCGTCGGCCCGCAGCACGCTCATGGGCACCAGCCGCGTCGCCTGAATCGGGAGCTCCGGCCGCACCAGGACGGCGATCCCCAGGGTCCCCGGTTCGGCCTCCTGCCAGCGCCGCATGGAGCGGACCTTCTCGGGCAGCGGCCGCGCCCCCTCCATGTACAGGGGCTTGGTGGCCTCGGCCCACATCGGGCGCGCCCTCCAGCTGTCCGGGGCGCCGGGCTGGGGACGGATGCGGCGACCGTGCCCGAGCGTATGGGTGACGACCTGGGAGCCCATGGCGCGGGCGGCCTCGGCGGCCTGCCCACCGGCCGTGTCGCCCTCGGACGTCCAGGCCTCCTCGAGCACGATCACGTCGGCGTCCAGCGCGGCGATGGCGCCGACGAAGTCGTAGGGCCTGCCCCACCCGTCCATCCCGCAGTGCATGTTGTAGTTGGCGATGCTGAGCACGGTCCGCCCAGACCATAGGCGCCCGTAATCCCTCTTGGTACGATCATCGCGGTGGCAGCGGGGGACGCGTACCTGACCCGGCGCCTGCGTCCGTTCACGACGACGATCTTCGCCACCATGTCGGAGCTCGCCGCCGCGACGGAGTCGGTGAACCTCGGCCAGGGCTTCCCCGACACCGACGGTCCCGACGAGTTGCGCGAGGTCGCCGTCGCGGCGATCCGGGCGGGCCACAACCAGTATCCGCCGAGTGCGGGGATCCCCGAGCTCCGCCGCGCCGTCGCCGCGCACCAGCTCGCCTGGTACGGGATCGAGCTGAACCCCGAGACCGAGGTGCTGGTCACCGTGGGTGCAACCGAGGCCATCGCAGCCACGCTCCTCGCGCTGTGCGAGCCCGGCGACGAGGTCGTGATGTTCGAGCCGTCCTACGACTCCTACGCCGCCTGTGCCGCCATGGCCGGCGCCGTGCCGCGGCTGGTCCGCCTGCATCCGCCCGACTGGTCCTTCGACCCCGAGGAGCTCGCCGCGGCCGCCGCCGGGCCGCGCGCGAAGTTGCTGCTGCTCAACACGCCGCACAACCCGACCGGCAAGGTGTTCACGCCCGACGAGTTGGCGCAGGTCGCCGCGCTCTGCTCCGCCCACGACCTCCTGGCGGTGACCGACGAGGTCTACGAGCACCTCGTCTTCGAAGGGACGCACGTCCCGCTGGTCACGCTGCCCGGCATGCGCGACCGCACGGTGACGATCTCCTCGGGCGGCAAGACCTTCTCCTTCACGGGGTGGAAGGTGGGTTGGGTGACCGCCGCCGCGCCGTTGGTCGCCGCGGTGCGGGCTGCGAAGCAATTCCTCACCTACACGAGCCCGGCCGCCTTCCAGCTCGCCATCGCCCACGGCCTCGGGTACGCACCCGAAGTGCTCCAGGGCTTCGCGGCCGAGCTCTCGGCCAAGCGCGACCTCCTCTGTGACGGCCTGGCGGCGCTGGGCTACGAGGTCTACCGCCCTGCCGCCACCTACTTCGCCACGACGGACATCGCGGGCGTGGCGGCGGGCACCGGCGCGCTCGACTACTGCCTGGCGCTGCCCGAGCGCTGCGGCGTGGTTGCGGTCCCCTCCTCCGTCTTCTACGACCCGGCCGACCCCGCCGCGGGCCGGACCCTGGTGCGCTGGGCCTTCTGCAAGCAGGAGGGCGTCCTGCGCGACGCGCTGGCCCGCTTAGCATCGTGGGCACCATGAAAAAGCTGGCGACGGCACCGTGAGCGTCCCGATCACCTGGGTCGACGCCTTCAGCGAGGCGGCCTTCGGCGGGAACCCGGCCGCGGTCTGCCTGTTGGCCGAGCCGCTCGACGACGGGCTTATGCAGTCCATCGCGTTCGAGCTCGGCGTCGCCGAGACGGCCTACCTCACGCCCACCGGCGACCCGCTGACCTTCGGTTTGCGCTGGTTCTCGCCCGCCACCGAGATCGACCTGTGCGGCCACGCCACCCTGGCCTCGGCCCACGCGCTGCGGGAGGGCGGGGTCGTCGACGGCGCGGCCCCGCTCACCTTCCACACCCGCAGCGGCCCGCTCCGCGCCTCGTTCGAGGGGGACCGCATCGCGTTGGACTTCCCGGCCGATCCCGTGACGCCCGCCCCGCTGCCCGGCTCCGTGGCGACGCAGTGGCCCGGTGTGGTGGCCAGCGCGCAGACCTCCTTCTTCACCTTCGTCGTCCTCTCCTCTGCAGAGGGCGTGCGCAGCTACGTCCCGGACCTGGCCGCCATCGCGGCCACCGGGGCCAAGGCGCTCCTGCTGACGGCGCCGGCCGACCCGGGGTCGGGGGCCGACTACGTGCTGCGGGTCTTCGCGCCCAACGTCGGGATCGACGAGGACCCGGCCACCGGGTCGGCCCAGTGCGCGGCCGGCCCGTACTGGGCCGCTGAGCTGGGCCGAGGCACCCTCGTGGCCCGGCAGCTGTCGCGGCGCGGCGCCGAGATCCACGTCCGTCCCGAGGGCGACCGGGTGCACATTGCAGGGCGCGCCACCACGGTCCTCACGGGCCACCTGGGCGAGGGGTTCGCGTGATGGGGAGTCCCACAATGGGCGCCTCCACGGAGGACCTGCGCGCCCTCGTCGAGGGCCACGAGCCCGCATCGTCGCGAGAGGCCGCGGCCCGCGAGCGCTTCCTGTCCGAGCTGGGTCGCCTGTTCGAGCCCTGCGACGAGCATGTCGGCCCCACCCACGTCACCGCGTCGGGCATCGTCGTCGGGCGGCGTGGCACGGTGCTGCACCTGCACAAGCGCCTGGGCATCTGGATGCAGCCCGGTGGCCACATCGACCCGGGCGAGACCCCCGCCGCTGCGGCCAGGCGTGAAGCCACCGAGGAGCTGGGTCTCGCGGTCGAGCACCCGGCGCGGGGCCCGTGCCTGATCCATGTCGACGTCCACGTCGCGGCCCTGGGCCACACCCACCTCGACCTGCGCTATCTGCTGCTCGGGGAAGACGACGACCCCCATCCGCCGCCGGGCGAGAGCCCCGACGCGCGCTGGTGCGGGTGGGACGAGGCCATGGTCATGGCCGATGCCGGGCTGGTGGACGCGCTGCCGGTCGCCCGCGCCGCCTACGAGAGCCTGCCGTGACGGACACGCTCGCCCACCTGCTGGCCGTCCAGGACCTCGACACGTCGATCACCCAGCTGCGACACCGACGCGACGCGCTGGTCGAGGCGTCGGGCCTCGCCGCCGTGGAGCACGAGCTGGCCGGGCTCCAGGCCGAGCGGGCGGAGATCGCGGGCCGCCGCGACGCGTTGGCCGCCACCCAGAAGGAGCTCGAGGAGCGGATCGGGGGCATCAGCGAGCGACGCACTGCCATTGAGCAGCGTCTGTACGCCGCCACCAGCTCCTCGGGCCGCGACCTGCAGGCCATGAGCGACGAAGTGCGCCACCTCACCGAGCGCCGGGCCGAGCTCGAGGAGCTGGAGCTGGTGGCGATGCTCGACCAGGACCGCGTCGACGCCGAGCTGCGGGCGCTCGGCGAGCGCACCGCGCCCCTGGAGGCGCGGGCCGGGGAGTTGCGGGAGCGGGTGGCGAACGACGCGCTCGAGATCGACGGCGCGCTGGCGACGGCCGTCGGATCCCGGGCCGCCGAAGCCGCGTTGCTGCCCACCGAGCTCTCCGACCGTTACGAGACGTTGCGGGCGCGCCTCAAGGGCACCGGCGCGGCCCGCCTCATCAAGAGCCGCTGCGACGGCTGCCACCTCGAGCTCTCCTCGGTCGAGGTCGAGAAGATCCGCGCCCTGCCCCCCGGCGAGGTCGCCACCTGCGAGCAGTGCGGGCGCATCCTGGTCCCCGTCTGACCCGCGTGCCGCCACGATGTTGATCCTGGTGCGCCACGGCGAATCGGTGGCGAACGCGCAGGGGCTGCTGCTCGGGCGGACCGACGCGGAGCTGACCGAGTCGGGCCGGGCGCAGGCCGCCGCGGCCAAGTCGCTCCTGACCGCGCCGGTCGCCGAGGTGCGCACGAGCCCGCTTCTCCGGGCCCGCGACACGGCCGACCTGCTCGATCTCGGGCTCCCGGTCACCGTGGACGAGCGCTGGGTCGAGGTCGACTACGGTGAGTTCGAGTGCCGGCCCCTGGGCGGGATCCCCGCCACCGTGTGGCGGCAGTGGCAGCGCGACCGCAACTTCCGCCCCGAGGGCGGAGAGACGCTGGCCGAGGTGGACACGCGGGTCGCGGCCGCCTGCGAGGAACTGTTCGCGGCGGAGGGGGCCGGGGCGCGCCGTCCCGACGGCGACGTGGTCGTGGTGAGCCACGTGACGCCGATAAAGGCGGCGGTGGCCTGGGCCCTCGGGGCCGTCGACCTGTACTGGCGCCTCCACCTGCGCACAGCGTCGGTGACGCGCATCGGCTGGAACCGCGACGCGCCCATCCTCCACAGCTTCAACGAGGTGGCGTTGGCGCCCGGGAGGGGCGGGACGCCACAATCACCCGGTGCCCCACAATCACCAGGTGCCTGAGCCCACGCCCACGCTTGCCGCGCTCCGCCCGGACCCGGGGTCACGTGAGGACCCGGTCCATCGGCGGACCATCGCCATGGAGGTGTTCACGCGGGGCGAGTACTTCGCGGTCGTGGGGACCCTGCACGACGAACGGCCCTGGGCCGGCGGCTCCCACGGGCCGCGCGACCTGCACTTCATGGAGCTGGGCATCGTGGTCCGCCGCGCCGACATGGCCATCGTCGACGCGGCGGCCAACATGCGGACCTACCCGCACGCGGAGTGCACCGACATCGAGGGGAGCTTCCGTGACCTGATCGGCCTCTCCGTGGCGCGGGGCTACACCAACGCGGTCCAGGAGCGCTTCGGCCGCCAGCGCGGCTGCAGCCATCTGGAGTTCCTGGCCCGTGCCATCGGGCCCGTCGTGGTGCAGGGCGTCACCTCCTCGGCGGCCTGGCAGGTCGAGAAAGGGGACGGCACGCACCCGATGGGCGAGCGCGACTTCACCTTCCTGGCCGGCACCTGCCACATCTGGACTGAGGACGGCCCCGGGCCGGAGAAGATCGCCACCGGGTGGCGGCCCGGCCGGTTCGAGTACCCGGCGCCGAGCGCGGTCGAGATACGGAGGCGCCTGGCGGAGGAGCCGGAGGCCGACCAGGCGCGCTGACCGGGGCCGCTCAAGCGCCCGGGGTGGCGACCGCGGCGCCGAATCGCCCCTCCGGCGCCGGGCAGTGCGCCGCCAGCATGCGGGCGACGACCCGCTTGGCCGGCCGCACGCCGAGACCCGACGTCGCGCGCAGCCGCTCCCACGCCTCCCACGACGAGGCGGTGTCGAGGGCAGCGACGGATTCGTGCCGGGCTTGTCGGGCCAGCGCGTCCAGCTCGGGCCCGAAGGTGGCCTTGATGTTCTCGAGCAGCAGGCCGTCGGCCGCGGCCAGGGCGTCGCGCACGCCGGGTGAGGTGGCCGTCCGGCGCACGCGCGGCCGGTGGGAGGACTAGGTTCCCCGGGGGGTCGGACGGGCGGGTGACCTCCGGGTGATCGACCGAGTGGGAGGGACCCATGGCACGAGCGACACGGGGCGCGCAGCGCGCAGCGCTCTTCGGCGCCGCCCTCCTGACCGGGTCGGTGCTGGCATCCTGCTCGTCGGGGGGAAGCTCGCCGGCGGTGCTGCTGGTCGGCACCTTCCACGGCCAGGCCGGGCAGTACGGATCCATCCAGGCGGCGGTGAACGCCGCGCACCCGGGTGACTACATCCTGATCGCGCCCGGCGACTACCACGAGACGGACGACGCCCATGTGACCTCGGCCAGCCTGCTCAGCACGGGCGACCACGGCGGCGTCGTCGTGCACACCCCGGACCTCCACATCCGCGGCATGAACCGCGACACGGTCATCGTCGACGGGACGAAGGCGGGCGCCCCCACGGCGTGCAGCGCCGATCCGCAGTACCAGAACTTCGGCCCGGTCGTCGGCGGCAAGGCGCAGGGGCGCAACGGGATCGTGGTGTGGAAGGCGGACGACGTGAGCATCGAGAACCTCACCGCGTGCAACTTCCTCGGTGGAGCGGGCGACTCGGGGAACCAGGTCTGGTGGAACGGGGGAGACGGGTCCGGGAAGATCGGCCTGACCGGGTACACCGGCACCTACCTGACCGGGACCTCGTCCTTCTTCAGCAACGAGACCTCCGCGGCGCAGTACGGGATCTTCTCGTCCAACTCGCAGGGCCCGGCCAGCTGGAACCAGATCTACGGGTCCAACATGAACGACTCGGGCATGTACGTCGGTGCGTGCCACCAGGTGTGCGACGTCACGATCGACCACGCCTGGATGGAGAACAACGCGCTCGGGTACTCGGGCACCAATTCAGGCGGGGCCGTCGTCATCGAGAACTCGCAGTTCGACAACAACCAGGACGGTGTCGACACCGACACGCAGATCGCCGGCGACCCGCCACCGCCCCAGAACGGCGCCTGCCCGAATGGCGGCACCAGCCCCATCACGCACACGCACTCGTGCTGGGTCTTCATCCACAACAACGTGCACGACAACAACAACGGCAACACGCCCGAAGCGGGTGACGCCGCCGCCGGCCCCATCGGGACGGGCATGACCGTCGCCGGCGGCCGCAACGACACCGTGATGGACAACACGTTCTCCGACAACGGGGCCTGGGGCGTCCTTTTCCTCCCGTACCCGGACAGCGGGACGCCGTCGCTGAACCAGAAGTGCGCCGATTTCGGCGGGTTCCAGGTCACGGGGCTCGGCTGCGTCTTCGAGCCCGAGGGCAACGCATTGAAGGGGAACACCTTCGTCAACGACGCGTTCGACGCCAACCCCACGAACGCCGACTTCGGGCAGATCGTCCTGCACACGGGCCTGCCCTCCAACTGCTACGCCGACAACACCGCCCCCCACGGCAGCGCCCCGGCCAACCTGGAGCAGCTCCAGCCCACCTGCGGCGTCACCACCACCACGACGAACGGCGACAACGCGTTGGTGGCGCAGGTCGAGTGCGACTCCCGCCTCGCCGCATGCCCGGCGGGGTCGAACTACCCGGCGCAGACGGGGGTGCGCCTGCAGGCCTTGCCCCAGGGCCTGCCCACCATGGCGGACCCCTGCGCCGGCGTGCCGTCGAACGCGTGGTGCCCCTCGAGCGGTTCGTCGCTCGGGGCGACGACGGGCGGGTCCACCGGCCGCGTCCACGGCCCGAGCCACACGCACGCCCGGACGCCGCTCGCCGCGGTCGCGTACATCCGCGCCGGAGGCTGAGCGGTCAGTCCTGCGACGACACGACGCGGCCCGCCTCGAGGGCGACCGTCGCATCACAGTGCGCCGCCTCGGCGGCCCGGTGGGTGATCACCAGCACACTGCGTTCCCCGGCCGCGCCGAACACGCCCTGCACGAGCTCGTCGGCCAGTTGCGCGTCGAGGCCGCTCGTCGGCTCGTCGAGGATCAGCACGGGGCCCGGGGCCAGCAGGGCGCGGGCAACGGCCAGGCGCCGCCGCTCGCCGCCCGAGAGCGCGACCCCGTCCTCTCCGACGGGGGTGTCGAGCCCCTCGGGCAGCCCGGCCACCCAGGCGTCGAGCCGGGCCGCCCGCAGCGCAGCGGCAACCTCGTCGTCGGGGGCGTCGGGCCGGGCCAGCGTGAGGTTCGACCGCAGCGTGCCGGCGAACATCTGCGCCCGCTGGTCCGCCAGTGCGCAGGCGGCGCGGGCGTCGCGCTCGCTGAGCAGCGCCACGTCGGTCCCGCCCAGCGAGAGGCGGCCGCCCTCGAGCGGCCAGAAGCGGAGCAGCGCGGCCACCAGGCTCGACTTGCCCGCGCCGCTCGAGCCGGTGACGGCGACCCGGCCGCCGCGTGGCACGACGAGGCTGACCCCGTCGAGGGCCAGGGGCAGGCCCGGTCCGTAGCGGAGCGCCGCGTCCTCGAAGGCCACCTCGGGCACGCCGGCTGCCGGCGGCGCGGGAGCGGCGGGGTCGCGCACGGGCACGGGCACGTCCTCGAGCGCGAAGAGGCGATCCGCCGAGGCCCGCACGGTCAGTGAGCGGGCCACGGCCACCGGCACCCCGGGGACCGTCTCGAACGTGGCGAGCACGGCGAGCGGGAGCACGGCGACCATGACCTGCCCCAGATGGTGCGCGTGGACCGCGGCGACCCCGAGGGCCAGTACCCCGGTGACCGCCGCCGCCAGGCAGAACGCAACCACGAGGGTCCCCGCCGTGGCCAGGCGCGCGTGGTGCCGCTCGAGCGCGTCGGACCGGGCTCCCAGTGCCTCGACCTCGCCCAGCGCCGCGGCGTCGGCGCCGAAGGCCAGCAGCTCGGGTGCGCCCCCGAGGGCGTCGACCACCTGCGCCGACAGCGTGCCGGAGAGCGCCGCCATCTCGTCGTCCCCGCTGCGCCGCCAGGTGAGCAGCGCCGGCACGACGAGCGCGACGGCGAGCGGGATCCCGAGCGCCAGCGCGGCCCAGGGCAGGATGAGGCCGACGGCCACGGTGCCGATCGCGCCGGCGCCGACCGCGACCGCGACCGGCAGCAGGGTGCGCAGGTACAGGTCCGCCAGCGCGTCGACGTCGTCGACGGCGCGGGCCAAGAGGTCGCCGCTGCGCCACCCCGCCAGCGCGGCCGGCACGCGCGGGGTGAGGCAGTCGTAGAGCCACACCCGCCACCGGGTCAACGCGCGCAGGGCGGCGTCATGGCCCACGAGGCGCTCCTCGTAGCGCAGCGGCCCGCGCAGGAAGGCGAGCACCTCGACGGCGGCAAGGATCCCGACGAGCGCATCGAGCCCGGGCCGCAGCGCCGCACGGCCGACCACGTAGCCCGAACCGGCGAGCAGGCCGATCGTCGCGGCGGCCGACGCGAGACCGAGCAGGCCGGCGACGGCGAGCCGACCGTAGGGCGTGTCGGGTGCGGCGAGGACACGGCGCAGCGAGCCGCGGCGGCGGTCGCCGCTCACGGAGCCACCGCCAGGGGGAGCGCGGCCGCCGGCAGGGCCAGCACGGCATCGAAGCGGGGCAGCAGGACGGCGTCGTGCGCCGCCACCACGACCGTGCGCCCCTCGAGCCATGGCGCGATGGCCGGTGCGAGGCGGGCCACGGTCGGCGGGTCGAGCGAGGCGGTCGGCTCGTCGAGCAGGAGGATGGGCGCGGGGCACAGCAGGGCGCGCGCGAGCGCCACCCGTTGGCGCTCGCCCGCGCTCAGGGTGAGGCCGTCGTGCCCGAGCGCCGTCTCCAGCCCCGCAGGCAGGTTGGCCAGCAGCTCGGACAGTCCGACGGCGGCCAGCACTCCGCGCAGGTCGCTCTCGGGCGCGTCGGGCGCCCCCAGCCGGAGGTTCTCCGCCATGGTCGTGTTGAACAAATGGGGCCGTTGCGGGAGCCAGGAGAAGTGGCGGCGCCACTCGGCGGGCGACATGGCCGAGGAGGGGTGGCCGTCGAGCGCCAGGGTCCCCGCAGCGGGCTCGACGAAGCGCAGCAGGGCCGCCAGCACCGTCGACTTTCCCGCGCCCGAGGGGCCGGTCAGAGCCACCCGCGTGCCCCCCTCGGCGTGGAGGGTGAAGGACGCGAGCGCCGGGTCCTCACGGTGCTCGTACTCGACCCGCAGGGCGTCCACGTCGAGCCGGGCCGCTCCCCGGTGCCGTGCGGCGCGGGGCGATGGGGCCGGCACTGCCGGGGTTGCGGGCGTCGCCAGCACCTCGAGCACGCGTGTGGCGGCGGCCTGGCCCTCGGTGCTGGCGTGGAACTCGGCGCCCGCACGGCGCAGCGGGATGAAGATCTCGGGAGCGACGAGCAGCACGGCCATGGCCGTCTGCAAGCTCAGCTCTCCCCACAGCAGACGCAGCCCGAGGACCATGGCGACGAACCCGACCCCGAAGCCCGCGATCATGTCCATGGCGAGGGCGGAGAGGAAGGCGACGCGCAGCGTGCGCATGGTGGCGACGCGCACCCCTTCGGTCGCCGCCGCCACCTCGCGGCGCCCCTGCTCCTCGCGGCGGAAGGCGCGCAGCGTCGGCAGTCCCTCGACGAGCTGGAGGAAGCGGCCGGCCAGGGAGCCGAGCCGCCGCCACTGGCGCTCCGATCTCCGCGTGGCCTCGCGTCCGAAGTAGATCATGGTGAGGGGCACCGCGACCACGAGAGCGATCACCACGAGGAACGACAGCCAGTCCTGGGTGGCCACCCAGGCGAGGAGCAGCAGGGGAACCACCGCGGCGGACGCAGCCTGGGGGAGGTAGCGGGCGAAGTAGGTGTGGAGCGAGCGCAGCCCCCGCGTCGCGGTGAGGGAGAGCTCACCCGCCCGCTCGCCGGCCAGCCAGCCCGGTCCGAGCGCCAGCGCGTGCTGCAGCAGCTCGCGCCGCAGCCTCGAGACGACGCGGTCGGCCGCCCCGTGAGCGGAGAGGTCGCCGGCTCCGTGCAGCGCGGCGCGGGTCACGATGGCCAGCCCGACCACGACGATGGCAGGCGCCACGCTGGCCAGTGGGGCGTGCTGCAGCAGCGAACGGTCGACGGCGTGGGCGAGCGCGACGGCCTGCACGACCACGATGACGGCGCTCACCGCGCCCACCGCGAGGGCGATCCCGGCGACCCGGCGCAGGCCGGGCACCCGGGCGGCCAGCTCGGGGTCGACCAGGCGGGGCCGGCCCGGGCGAAGGTGTGGTGCGCTCACAGGCTGAATGTCGTGTCCTTCACCTCGACCGTCCGCCCGATGAGGCCCTCGGCCACGGCGAGGCGGGCGGTCTGTGCATCTTCGCAGGTGGCGGCGGTGCGCACCCCATCGGGCAGGTCGGCCACGATGGCCGTGCGCACCGGATCGAGCCCCGCGTCGCCTCCGTAGGTGACCGTGAAGGAGGCCACGGCGGCCGGCGTGGTCGTGGCGGGCCCGGTCTCGACGACCGGGACCACCTCCGTGGCCGCCGCCGCCTCGGCCGCCAGGTCGGCCAGGAGGGGTCGGCCGCTCGCAGCGCGAGGCGGGGTGGCCGACCACACGGCCAGGCCGGGCTTGGAGAGCATGCCCGACACGGTCGTGATCAGGCCGAGCTCGCCCGCCTCGGCGCGCAGCCGCCGGCCGAGCGCCACGAGCGACTGGAGGACGAAGTGGTTGAACGGGCCGCCGGCGAACGTCATGCCGCCGGTGAGCGTGGGAGTGCCGTCTGCACCGAGCCCGAGGGCGCGCTGTTGCACCCGCACCGCCGCCGGGAAGCACGAGTACACCTCGGCCAGCCCGATGTCGCGCAGCGGCCGGCCGAGGTGGCGCTCGGCGGCGCGGCCGAGGACCCCCATCGCCGGCCAGGCGGACAGCTGGCGACGGGCCGTCAGCGTCACCGCCGCCGAGCAGTGCAGGGCGGCGTGCGGGAACAGCCACCGGTCCGGTGGGACCCCGGCGGCCCGGGCCTGCGCCACCGAGCAGACCACGAGCGCCGACGACTGGTCCACGGTCCACTGGCTGGCGTGCCAGCGGTTGTAGGGATAGGCCAACGGGCGGTTGCGGGGGCCGGGCGTGGCGATCTCGTCCGCGCTGAGGGGCGCACCGAAGGCGGCCTCGGGATTGCGGCCGGCGACGGCGTTGAAGCGCGCCCACAGCGTGGCGATCTCGTCGCGCTGCTCGTCCCGCGTCAGGTGCGCCGCGGCAGCCAACGCGTTCTCGACCAGGGCGTACTGCTGCACCGGCGGCAGGACGATGCCCGCCGCCCGCTCTATGGGGGCCACGAAGTCGGGCGGCCGGGTGAGGAGCCCGTCGGGCGGCGCGCCCTCTTCGTCGACCTCCGCGCCGCCGGCGCGCGCCCAGGCGCGGGCCTCACCTCCGACCACGACCACGGTGCCGTCGTCACCCGCGGCCACCGCCGAGAGCGCGTGGTTGATCACTTCCTGCTGTGAGACGCCGATCTCACAGCGCAGCGTGCGCGCCCGGGGCGACCCGATCCGCCGGGCGACGGTGCGGGCCGGGTCGGTGAGCGACCAGGTGCCCTGGGGCACGGCGATGCAGTCGACCGCAGCGAGCAGACCGGGAGCGCCTGCATCCGCCGCCGCGGCACGGACCGCCGCGGTCATCAGGTCGACGACGGGTGCGCCCTGGCTCGCCGTGCCGAGCCCGACCAGGACGGGCTGGCGCGGGTCGAGGGAGCGGGCGGGTCCGGCCACGACGCTCGATGCTACGGTCCGGCCATGGCGACCGGCGATGTGGGCAGGTGGGCGGCGGCGCTCGAGGGCTACACCAAGGAGGCCTTCGAGTCCGGCGGCAAGGAGCGGGACGTCTACCGCACGGGTGCGGGGCCGGCGGTGATCGTCATCAGCGAGATCCCGGGCATCACGCCGCAGGTCGCCGAATTCGGCCGCCGCGTGGCCGCGGCGGGGTGCACGGCGGTGCTGCCCCGCCTGTTCGGACAGCCCGGCCGCCCCGCCACGGCGGGGTACGCCCTGCAGTCGATCGGGCCCGCCTGCATCTCGCGGGAGTTCTCCGCCTTCGCGCTGAGGCGGACCAGCCCGGTCACGGTGTGGCTGCGGGCGCTGGCAGCAGCCGAGCACGAGCGCTGCGGCGGCCCGGGCGTCGGCGTGGTCGGCATGTGCTTCACGGGCGGGTTCGCGCTGGCCATGATGGTCGACGACGTCGTCCTGGCCCCGGTGCTGAGCCAGCCGTCGCTGCCCTTCCCGCTCTCCAAGAAGTACAAGGCCGACGTCGGGGTCTCCGACGCCGACCTGGCCCGCGTCAAGGAGCGCACCGCGGCGGGCACGTGCCTGCTGGGACTGCGCTTCACGAACGACCCTTTCTGCTTCGAGCAGCGCTTCGACACGTTGCGCCGCGAGCTCGGCGACGCGTTCATCGCGGTCGAGATCGACTCCGCGCCGGGCAACCCCTACGGGCACCCGAAGAGCGCGCACTCCGTGCTGACCGAGCACCTGGTGGACCAGGAGGGCACGCCCACGCGTGCCGCGCTCGACCAGACGCTCACGTTCTTCCGGGAGAAGCTTGGCGTGGGAAGCGGTCCGGGTCCGCGGCCCGCGGGGATGGCGCCGTAGCCTCGGCTGTCCTCAGCGCTCTGCGCGCAGGATCTCCTCGCTGACGCGCTCGCCCGAGCGCACCGCGCCGTCCATCGCTCCGTACGACGTCGACGCGGTCTCGGTACCGGCCCAGTGCAGCCGCCCGACCGGCTCGCGCAGCCGGCGCCCGTACTGCGTCAGGACACCGGTGGGGAAGTGGGACATGGAGCAGCCCCGCGTCCACTGCTCCTCGGCCCAGTTCTGCTCGAGCACCTCGACGGGCGACGCCGCCTTGCGCCCGAGGCGCGTCGTCAGCATCCGGACGAACACGTCGCGGCGCTCGGCCTCGGGCAACGCCGACAGAGCTCGGGCGCGCGGCCCGGCGCTGTAGCCGGCGATCACGCCCTGGGCGTGGCCGGGCTGGCCCGTGTCGAGCGTGACCTCTATGGCGTCGTCGGTGGCGACCGTGGCGCCCGACACGCCGTCGTGGCGCCAGAACGGCTCGTCGTAGACGGCGACCATCTTGACCTCGGTCCCGGCCGGCACCTGGTGGATGAGCAGGGCGTGGTCGGCGGGCAGCACGGGTTCGAAGCGGATGCCCGCGGCCAGCGCGCGGGGAAGGGCCAGGACGACGCGCCGCGCGGTGACCGACGCGCCAGAGCCGAGCACCTCGGCCCGGTCTCCGTGCTGGCGCACGGCCGTCACCGGCGACCCCAGCACCACGGCGTCGCCCAGCTCGGCCGCCATGGCGTCGGGGACCTGGCCCACGCCGCCCTCGAACTGGGAGTCCTGGTAGCCCCCCGCGACGTTCATCAGCGACTCGATCCCTCCGGCCGAGCGGGCCAGGAAGAGCCAGTTGAGCAGAGAGACCTCGGAGAGCTCGGCGGCGAAGCAGGCCCGCACCGTCGCCTCCACCAGGTCCCGGGCCAACTTCGACGGCACGTGGGCCGCCGTGAGCCAGGCCCGCACCGAGATCGAGTCCCACGCGGCCGCCTTCGGCGCGTCCCACGGCGCCTCGACCGGGACCTTCTTGGCCATGGCGTTCATGCGCGCGATGGCCTGGGCCGCGCTGAGCAGTGCCACCGGGCTGATGCGCGGGATGTCGCCCCGGTAGCGGCGGATCTTCCCGCCGGTGGCCAGCACGTTGTCACCCGCGACGAACGTCGAGAAGGTGGCCACGCCCATCTCCTTGGCCAGCGCGTGCATGCGCTCGTGCTGAGGGCCGACGAAGCAGGCCCCCATGTCGACCGGGACGCCGCAGCCGGCGGTCTTGGTCCACACCCTGCCGCCGACCCGGTCACGTGCCTCCAGGACGACGACCGACCGGCCGGCCTGGGACAGACGCCGGGCCGCCGTCAGCCCGGCCAGGCCCGCGCCGACGACGCAGACGTCGGCCTCCCTCGCTGTGCTGGTGCGGGCGTCGGCGGTCGTGCTCATGGCACCTCCTTGGTCGGGGTGATGCTAACATGCGTGCTGCCCGCATGTAAGTGCTCCGGGGAGGTCGGCGGTGGCCACGACGACAAGCGCACGCAAGCCGAGGGAGACCCAGGCCGTCCGGTCGGCCCGCACCCGGGCGGCCCTGCTGCGCGGCGGCGCGGGAGCTCTTCGCCGAGAAGGGGTTCGCCGCCACGGGGCGAGAGGAGATCGCCGAGCGCGCCGGCGTCACCAGGGGCGCGCTGTACCACCACTTCGCCTCCAAGACCGAGGTGGCCGCCGCGGTGGTCGAGGAGCTCGAAGGCGAACTGGTCGAGCGGGTGCTCGTCGCGGCGTCCGAGGGTGCCGGCGTGCGGGACCAGCTCCACCGCGGCTGCCGCGCCTACATGGAGGCGTGCGCCGACCCGACCATGGCCCGGATCCTGGCTGACGCGCCGGCGGTGCTCGGGATCGAGGCCTGTCGGGCCCTCGATGCGGCCGCCTGCGCCCCGCTCCTGGCGGAGGCCTTCGCCCGGGCGGAGGAGGAGGGGATCGCGGTGCCCGGGGATGCCGAGGTGGCCGCCGCCCTGCTCCTCGGCTTCCTCAACGAGGCGGCCGGGCTCATCGCCGCCGCACCGGCCGACCGCGGCCTGCGCCGCCGGGTCGGCGCCACGGTCGACGAGTTCCTCACCAGGCTCTTCGGCTGAGCTCTGGCCGTCCCCCGATTGAGCGCGAGCGCCCCAGGTGGGAGGATCTGGGCGGACCGAAGTCCGGCCAGGGGTGGGGGTCGTCTCCATGCCAGCAGAGTCGAGGAGCGCCATGTCCGAGTTCGTCATGACCATCGCGGGCGAGGCCGCGCCGACCGAGGGGACCTTCGGCGTGCGCAACCCGGCCACGGGCGAGGTCTTCGCCCAGGCGCCCGAGTGCACCCGCCAGCAGCTCGATGCCGCCTTCGACGCCGCCGCCAAGGCGGCCCGCGACTGGAAGTCCGACGAGGCGGCCCGGCGCGCCGTCCTGTTGCGGGCGGCCGACGTGCTGCTCGCCTCGGGCGCCGAGCTCGCGCCGGTCCTCACCGCGGAGCAGGGCAAGCCGCTGAGCGACGCCGGGATCGAGGTGTTCGCGGCGGCCATCTGGAGCCAGTACTTCGCCAATCTCGAGCTGGCGCCCCAGATCATCCAGGACGACGACGAGGCACTCGTGGAGCTGGCCCGCCGCCCGCTCGGTGTGGTTGCCGCCATCACGCCATGGAATTTCCCGCTGACGCTCGCCTTCTGGAAGATCGCGCCGGCGCTCCTGGCGGGCAACACGCTCGTCTTGAAGCCCTCGCCCTACACCCCGCTGTCCACCCTCAAGGTCGGCGAGCTGCTGCGCGACGTGTTCCCGCCCGGCGTGGTCAACATCGTGAGCGGCGGGGACGAGCTCGGCGCCTGGATGACCTCGCACCCTGTGCCCCGCAAGATCAGCTTCACCGGCTCGGTCGAGACCGGGAAGAAGGTCGCCCTGTCGGCCGCCCCCGACCTCAAGCGCGTGACGCTGGAGCTCGGCGGCAACGACCCGGCCATCGTGCTCGACGACGCCGACCCGGCGGTCGTCGCCTCGGCCATCTTCGCCGGGGCGTTCAACAACAACGGGCAGGTGTGCTCGGCGATCAAGCGCGTCTACGTCCCCGAGGCGCTGTACGACGACGTCGTGGAGGGCCTGGCCCAGCACGCGCGCACCATCAAGGTCGGCGAGGGCACCGAGGAGGGGGTGAAGCTCGGCCCGATCAACAACGAGCCCCAGTACGAGCGGGTGAAGGAATTGGTGGCTGACGCGCTGTCGCACGGGGCGACCGCGGTGACGGGCGGCAAGGCGATGGACCGCCCCGGCTACTTCTTCGAGCCCACCATCCTGGCCGGGCTGTCCGACGGCATCCGGATCGTGGACGAGGAGCAGTTCGGCCCGGCCCTGCCGGTCGTGCCCTATCGCGACCTGGGTGACGCCGTCGACCGGGCCAACGCGACCCACTTCGGCCTTTCCGGGTCCGTGTGGGGCGCCGACACCGAGCGTGCCGCGGCCGTGGCCGCCCAGCTCGAGTGCGGGACGGCCTGGGTCAACACGCACCTGGCGCTCTCACCGCAGCAGCCCTTCGGCGGCTTCAAGTGGAGTGGCATCGGTGTGGAGAACGGCCCCTGGGGCTTGGCCGAGTTCTCCGAGTTCCAGGTGGTGCACCGCTCCAAGGCGCCCGACGGGCTGAACATCAACACGGCGTCGCTGCTTTCCTAGCCGGAGCCGGTGGGGTCGGTCCGCCCGGCGCCTTTCAACCCCGGGCCCGGGCCGGCCGCCGCGGGTGTGGCGCCGCTGCGCAGGACCTGACGGACGTCCTGCACGCCCGACCGGCCCTTGAGGATCGCGGTGTCGGCCGTCTGGTCGGACGACTTGGCCGGCGAGAGCAGGTTGTCGTTCGCGTTCCACTGCGCCGGGGAGAAGGCGAGCACCGTGGTCGCCAGTCCGTTGGTGGCGGACGCCGCGGCCACGGCGCCGAGACGGATGAGGTGACTGCGCGCACTCGACATGGGTGCTCCTCTCGTTTCGGGGCCCTCCCCCCGGAGGGCACCTGAGGTCATGCTCAGCGCGGCCCGTGAGCCCGGTGTTCGGCAAACGTGAGGGTTCTGTAAGGGAAGGCGGCAATCCGGCAATTCGGGGTGCGGGAGGTGCGAGGCTAGGTGCGTGAGCGCGGAGAACGGAACCGTGATCGTCGTCGAGGACGACCCGCACATCGCCGACCTGGTCGATCTCTACCTGCGGCGCGAGGGCTACCGCGTGCTGCTGGCGGGCGACGGCGACACGGGCCTCGAGGTCTTCAAGCGGGAGGATCCCTGGATCGTCATCCTCGACGTCGGGTTGCCCGGCACGCGGGACGGCTTCGACGTGTGCCGCGAGATCCGCGCCCGGAGCAGCGTCCCTGTCCTCTTCCTCACGGCGCGGGACGACGAGGTGGACCGCGTCCTGGGGCTGGAGCTCGGCGCGGACGACTATCTCGTGAAGCCCTTCTCACCGCGCGAGCTCGTGGCCCGGGTGCGTGCCATCCTGCGCCGCACCCGGGAGGGCCCCGCCCCTCAGGAGCTGGTCACCCTCGGCGACCTCGAGGTCGACCTGCGGCGACGAGAGGCGCGTCGGGCCGGCGACGTCGTGCCGCTGACCACCCGCGAGTTCGACCTCCTCGCCTTCCTGGCCAACAACGTCGGCCTGGCGCTGTCGCGCCAGCAGCTCCTCGACGGCGTGTGGGGCGCAGACTGGTACGGCGACGAGCGCACCGTCGACGTCCACGTGGCTCAGCTCCGCAAGAAGCTCGGATCCGACCTCCCCTTGGCCACGGTGTGGGGCGTGGGCTACCGGTTCGGTTGAGTGATGCGCCGCCGCCTGATGCTGGCCATGGTGGGCCTGGTCGCCGTCGTTCTCGTCATCGCCGGCGCCGGCAGTCTCATCCTGACCCGCAACGAGGCGCGCAATCAGGCGCAGGACCAGCTGGTCGCGCAAGCCAACTCGCTCACGTCGCCCAACGGCGATACGCGCACGCTCGCGGTGCTGCGGGTCTTGCAGAAGACGCTCAAGCTCGAGGACGCCGAGATCATCCGGATCAGCACCGCCGGCAACATCGTGACGACGTTGCCCGCCGGTCTCAGCGCACAGGACATCGACGTGGCGGCGGTGCAGGCGGGGCAGACCGTGTCCGGCCGGATGGGCAACCTCGTCTTCGCGGTGGCACCGGTCACCCTGACCGAGGCTGAGCGACTACGCCTGGAGCGACTGCACCGCGGCGGAGGCACGTTCGCCGTCCTGCTGACCCGCGACGTCAGCGGCCTCGGGCCCAGCTGGGGCTACTTCATCATTGCCGGCGGTGCCGCCCTGCTGGTCGCGGCGCTGGTGGCCTGGCAGATGAGCCGTCGCATGGCGCGCCCCCTGGTGGAGGCCATGCAGGTGACCGGGCGCATCTCGTCGGGCGAGCTCTCCTCCCGCGTGCCCGTGCGGCCCGGCGACTACCCCGAATTCACCTCGCTGGCCGGCTCCATCAACCACATGGCCCAAAGTCTCGAGGACGGGCGTAGCCGCGAGCGTCACCTGCTGTTGGCGGTGTCGCACGACCTGCGTACGCCTCTCACTTCCATTCGCGGCTTCGCCGAGGCCATTCAGGACGGGGCGGTCGACGACGACGGGCGCGCCGCCGACGTGATCATCGCCGAGTCGCGCCGGCTGGAGCGGCTCGTCGGCGACTTGCTCGACCTGACCAAGCTCGAGGGGGGCCAGATGTCGATCACCATGCGCCCCACCGACGCGGCCGAGGTGGTGGCGACGACGGCAGAGGGGTTCCGGCCGGCGGCGGCCAAGTCCGGGCTGCAGATCGCCCTGCACGTGCCCGGGGCCGACGACGGGCCGCCGGGCGCCGTGGCCGGACCATCGATGCTCGACGCGCGCGTGGCGGCCGACCCGGATCGGCTCGCGCAGCTGTTGGCCAACCTCCTCGAGAACGCCATCACGTTTGCCCGGACCACGGTGACGGTCGCAATGTCCGACGACCCCGTGTCGGGAGCCTGTGTGATCACCGTCGACGACGACGGTCCGGGCATCGCGGCGGGCGACCTCGACCGGGTGTTCGAGCGCTTCTACCGGGCCGACCGCGGGCCCAACCGCCGGATGGGGTCGGGGCTCGGGCTGGCCATCGTGGCCGAGCTGGCCGCGGCCATGGGCGGCAGCGTGCGGGCGGAGTCGCCTGTCAGGAGCGATGGTGGGTCGCGTTTCGTGGTGACGCTCGGGCACTGGCGGGGCGCGGTGCCCGAGGTCGTGCGCACGTAGCCGCCCTGCCTGCCCCGTGTGCCGTCGGCCCGCGACGTGTACCGTTCGACCATGGACGTCCAGGACGCGATCAGGAACGCTCCGTTGTTCTCCCAGCTCTCCAAGAAGGACATCAAGCAGCTCGCTGCGACACTGACGCAGCGTTCGTTCCCCGCCGGCACCGTCATCACCGAGAAGGGCAAGCCGGGCGTCGGGTTCTTCGTCATCGCCAGCGGGTCCGCCTCGGTGATGGTCGCGGGGAAGCCGGTCCGGGTGCTGAAGGCGGGGGACCATTTCGGCGAGATCGCACTGATCGACGATGGGCCGCGCATGGCGGAGGTGACGGCCGAGACCGACCTCGAGTGCTACGCGCTGGCTGCCTGGCAGTTCCGGCCGTTCGTCCAGGACCATCCCGACGTGGCCTGGGCCCTGATGCAGTCACTCGTCAAGCGCATCGTGCGCGATTCCGAGTCCGACGAGGAGCTCTGACCGGGGCCGAGAGGGCAGTGCGCCCGCCCAACCCTGACCCCGTCAGGGAACCGGGTTGACGGCGGGCGGCGTCGTGGTGTGGAAGGGAGCGGGCCGGGGGCTCTGTGGCGCGACGGGAGCCGCCGCTGACGGCTCGGAGACGAGGACGAGCGTCCGGTAGGTCACGGTGTAAGCCCCGACGCCCGCGAGGAGGCTGAAGGCGGCCGCGGCCAGCACCTTGGCCCGCCGCAGGCGCGGCGACCGGCGCCTCGGGGGTGTCGCGTCCTGTGCGTCCACATGGGATTGTCGGGACGTCTGCGAGCGACCTTGAGCGATGCCGGCCTGCTCAGACGCCGAATTGTGCCGGCGGACCCGAACCACGAGCGGTCCCGATGGAGGGCACGGCGAATCCCTGGTTGCCGGGCGTCACTCGGCTCGGAGGAGCAGGGTGGTGCGAGAGCGTGCGGCCACGCGGCCGGGGTAGAAGGAGACGAGGTTGGCGAACACGATCGCCCCGAGGGCAACTGCCGCGATCGCCGGCGCAGGCACCGTTGGATGTGGCACCGCCGAGATCCCCTCTGCGAACAAGGTCCACAGCCACCGACCCAGTGCGATGCCGATCGGGACGCCGGCCACCACCCCGACTGCGGCCGCCACCGAGGACTGCCATGCCACCGACGCGGCGATCTGCCGCTGTGTGAACCCCAGTGCCTTCAGGAGGGCGAACTGGCGCCGGCGTTGGCGGACCGACGCCACGAGCGTGAGCCCGAGGGCTCCGATCGCCCCGATGGCAAGGGCGCCGGCGAGCAGCGCCGGGGTGGTGCCGACGGCGCGGTAGTCCGCGATCTCGGCCGGGCGCAACGCGCTCGACGACGCCGCCGACAGGCCCGTCGGGATCGGCCGGCCGGTTGAGCACGGCGGTGATGTGGTCGAGCGAGCGCAGGGCGTCGGCGCGGCTCACGCCGGGCCGCAGGGCGATGAAGGCGGCCATCGGCCCGGCGACCTGGCTGCCCTGCTGGTTCAGGTCGGTGGCCGAGAAGAGCGACGTCGCCACCACCGCCCCGGTCCCCATCGCCAGGCTGGGCGATCCCGAGCCTCCGATGGTGGGCAGGGTCGCTGTCCCGACGATGCGCAGGCGGACCTTTTTGTGACCATCCGTCTCGGCGACCACCGTGTCACCCAGGTGTGCATGAAGCGACGCCAGGGTGGACGGCCCGAGCACGACTTGGGAGGCTGCCGTCAGCGCATGCCCGGAGAGCATGGAGGGGCTGACCGTGGCCCTCGGGCTCATGGCCAGCACGGGTACGGATTGCCGGTCGAGGTTGATGCTTTCGAAGTAGACCCCCGCCCAGTGGGCCACGTCGGGATCGTGGTCGAGCAGAGCCGTCGTCTGCGCCGCCGGCAGGTTCTCTGCGCCCGAGAAGCCGGCCAGCAGGGCGTAATCCCAGTTCCACCCGTAGAGGGACGGCTGCGACACCAAGGCGTTCAGGCTCGACGCGAACGTGACGGACGTCACGATCACGGTGACGGCGACCACCGCACCGAGCAGTGCCGAACGCACCGGGGCCCCCTCGCGCCCCGCTCGCCAGCCCAGGGCCGATCGGATGCCCAGCACCGCGCTCGGCGGCAGGCCGGCGGTGGCGGCAGCCTTCCATGCCGAGTCGCGATGGGGGACGGCGACCACTCGTGCCAACCGGTGCGGCGCCACCCGGTACGTGATGAGCAGCGCGGTCGCCGTGAGCAGCACGACGAAAACGAGGAAGCCGAACCCGAGGACGGTCCAGTCGAAGGCTATGCCCATGTCGGGATAGACGGGCCGGACCGGGCCGATCGGGGCCAGCGGGGACAGTGCCACCGCCACGGCCACCGCAAGGAGCGACCCTGCCAGAATGGCGCCCACGACGCCGACGAGCCCGTCGGCCATGGCCATGGAGGGACCGGCTCCCAGGGCGCGCACGATGGCGCCCTCCTCGGCGTTCCGCCGGACGAGCCGGCTGACCACCTGGCCGCAGATCACGAGGGCGGCGAGGGCGGCGATGAGCCCGAAGACACCGAGGGCGATTGCTTCGGGGCGGATGGCGCGCTCCGCCTTGGCGACGTAAGGGGCGTTCGTGCTCTCTCCGCCGGCGGGGCCGAGGTCGGGGATGACCTTGTTGACGGCGGAGACGACGGACGCCACGTGCACCGCCCCGCCGTCGAGGTGAAGCGAGACATAGGAGTAGTAGGCACAGCACGTCTCGAGCTGTTTGGTGAGCGCGGGGGTGATCACCGCGACCTGGTTGCCGAGCGCAGCATCGTCGTCCTGGACGACCTGGACGCTCCACTCGAAGATGCCGACGAGCTTCAACGGGACGATGAGGTGGGGCTTGTCCTTCGGGTAGCCGGCGAAATCAGGCCGGCTCACCTGGGCGTCCGTGAAGAAGGCCACGCGGCAGGATGGATCCGAGGTGGAGCCCGTACTGTGCGGCAGCTCCGGAGGACATGACCATCTCGTCCATGCGGGTGCGGTCGGCCATCCGGCCCTGCACCACGGTGACCCTGTCCGTCGAGAAGTACTCCGCTCCGCTCCCGGTACTCCCCTCGAGGGCGGGTGGTGCCTCGCCCGCGATGCCGGCCGAACGGTTATGCCCCAGGAACTGCAGGTTGCCGTCGAATCCGATGACGGCCACGGCTTGCTTCACGTAGGGGACCCGGGCCACGGCCGCATCCACCATCTCCGAGTACCCCGTGTTCGTGATGGGGCCGAACTCGGTGAACATCTGCACGTCCGAGGGGTGGGTGCTCGCCAGGTAGGTCGGGAAGGAGGACTGTGTCCGGCGTGCGCCCGCAACCGCCGCCATGGCGACGCCCCCTACGAGGCCGATGAGCACGAACAGCGTGAGGTAGCCGGCCCGGCGCTGCCGGAAGGTGGCCCGGAACCGGTAGGAGGACTCGCGCACGATGGCTCGGATCACGCCTGACTGTCCTCTCCTCTGTGTCCCCCGGAGGTCGGCTCGACGCGGCCCCACCAGGCCTCCTCTGTCCAGTGTGACGCAGCAGGTGAGCGCCACCAAGGTGGGTACCCGCCCGCCGGGGCTTCGTGCTAGCACCCGGGCTCGGGGAGCCTGCCCGAAAGGAACCTGGCCGGCGGCCCATCTGGCAAGCTTCCCGGCACTCGAGAACGCAGTCGTGCCGGAGAGGGCCGGGCCAATGGGACGCCTCATCGACAAGGTCGCCATCGTCACCGGCGGCGGCGGTGGCATCGGCGGCGCCACGGCGCGCGCCCTGGCGTCCGAGGGCGCGTCGGTGCTCGTCGTCGACATCGACGTGGCGGCGGCGCAGCGGGTGGTGGCCGGGATCGAGCAGGCTGGCGGCACGGCGGCGGCGTTCCGGGCCGACCTGTCTGAGGAGGCCGATGTCGTCGACACCATCGCGGCCGTCACGGCGGGCTTCGGCCGCCTCGACGTGGTCCACAACAACGCGGCCCTGACCGAATCGGATTTCCTCACGCGCGACACCGCCGTGACGGAACTGGCACTCGATGTCTGGGAGCGCACGATGGCGGTGAACCTCCGCAGTCAGATGCTCACCTGCAAGCACGCCATTCCCCTGATGGTCCATGGCGGAGGCGGCTCCATCATCAACATGTCGTCGGGCGCGTCGCTCAAGGGCGACCGGACCCGTACCGCCTACGGTGCCTCGAAGGCGGGGGTGAACGCGCTCTCCATGTATGTGGCGACCAGCCACGGCAAGCAGGGCATCAGGGTGAACACGATCGTCCCCGGGCTCGTGATCACCGACGCGGTGCGCGCCCATCTGGACGAGCGGATGCTGGCCGGGCTCGCGAAGGCGACGCTCACGCCGTATCTCGGCCAGCCCGAGGACATCGCCGACCTGGTGGTCTTCCTGGCCTCCGAGCAGTCCCGCTACATCACCGGGCAGATGATCGTCATCGACGGAGGGATGTCGGCCCACGTCGGGCTCGGGGGGGACGACTGAGCCGCCGTTGGGCGGGTCGGGAAGGCGCGGGCGAGGGGCGCTACGACGGGCCCAGGGCGTAGGCGCCCGTCTCGGGGTGGTGATACCAGCCGCTCGCGGCCTGGGTGCCGCCGTCCACGTGGATCGTCTGACCGGTGACATAGCTGGACAGCTCCGACGCGAGGAAGATCGCCGCGCCCGCCATTTCGTCGACGTGCCCGGCTCGTCCCATGGGGACCGTCAGCCCGAACCCGCGCTCGGCACCCTCGGGCGCCACCGCGGCCAGCCCCTCGGTCATGGTGATGTCGGGCGCCAGCGCGTTGACCCGGATGCCGTACGGGGCCAGCTCCAGGGCGGCGGTCTTGGTGTAATTGATGACGCCGGCCTTCGCCGCCGCGTAGGCGGCGTACCCTGGCGCGGCTCGCACGCCCTCAATGGACGTCACGCTGATGATGCTGCCCCCGGTCCCGTTCTCGACCATGACGCGGGCGACCCGCTGCGTGCAGAGGATGACGTGCTTGAGGTTGGACCGGTAGAGGGCGTCCCAGCCGTTCTCCGTCGTCTCGAGGAGCGGCGAGTTGAAGACGCCGCCGGCGTTGTTCACCAGGATGCTCACCGGGCCCAGCTCGGCCAGGGTCCGCTCCAGCGCCAGATCCACCTCGGCGGACTCACGCACGTCGGTGGGGAGCCCGAGTCCGCCGACCTCGGCCGCGGCGGCTGCCGCGGTGTCGGGATTGCGCTCCCAGATGGCGACCTTCGCCCCGAAGGCGGCGAAGCCGCGGGCGATGCCACGGCCGATCCCCGAGCCGCCCCCGGTCACCACGGCGACCCGGTCGGTCAGCAGGATGGACGAAGGGTCGACCGGCACGACCGTGACAGTACAGTAGGTCCGTCGGCGCTGGAGAGCGATCGGCGCCGGCCATGCCGGGGAGAGTCGGGGGTGTGTGTGCCGAGAATCGAGCCCATTCCGTTGGAGGAGCTGACGCCGGAGCCACGGCGGATCATCGAGGAGGGAGTGGCGGACGGCACCTATGCGACACCGATCCCCCTGCAGATCTTCGCCTACAAGACATCCCAGATCCTGATGACCAACGCGGCGCGCCACACGTGGGGACAGCAGTCCCTCCTCGGGGGCAGGATCCTCGAGCTGCTGCGCATCCGCAGCGCCCAACTGGGGGAGTGTCAGCCCTGCATGCAGTCGAGGAAGCACGACTCCATCACCGACGAGGACGTCGCGTGCCTCGTTGCTCCCGGGGGCTCGGAGCTGACCGATCAGGAGCGGCTCGCCGTGGAATTCCTCGACCTGCTCTCGGCCGACCACCACGCCATCGACGACGAGGTTTACCGGAAGCTCGGCGAGGTCTTCACGTCGGCACAGATCATCGAGCTCGGGTTCGCCTGCGCGAATTCGATGGGCTTGCACCGGTTCATCCACACGCTCGACGTGTTCGGCCAGGGTGCGCCGGTCATCCCGTACAGCCCCGATCAGGTCGACTCGGCGATGGCCGATCCTTCGGTCGCCGCGTCGGCGTGATCCCACCCTCGTGACGCAGACGGTCCTCGTGACGGGCGCCACGGGGCTGGCCGGCGCGAACGTCTGCAAGTTGCTGATCGAGCGGGGTGACGCCGTGCGGGCGCTCGCCCGCGAGACGGCCGACACCGCCCCGCTCGCCGCCCTCGGTGTCGAGATCATCACGGGAGACGTCACCGATCCGGCTGCGGTGCTGCGGGCAGCAGGCGGCAGCGACGCCGCCATCCACTGCGCTGCGCTCCTTGGGGGCGCCAGTCAGAACCTGGCCGACTTCGAGGCGGTGAACGTCGCCGGCACCAAGAACGTGCTCGACGCGGCAGAGGCCGTCGACCTGGAGCGCGTCGTCGCGGTGAGCACGGGCACCTTCTTCGACACCGAAGGCGGTCTCGACCGGGAGGATGCGCCGGTCACCCGCGAGCCGAGCTCGGATCCGTACACCATCACCAAGATGGCCGCGTTCCTCGACGCCATGTCCCGTGCGGCCAAGGGTCGCGACGTCGTCAGCACGCACCCGGGCGCCATCTTCGGACCATCCCCGGTCGCCAGCAACGCCCTCGGCATGACGAGCTTCAACCGGGTGCTGCTCTCGGCTGCGCGCGGGCGGATTGAGCGATACCTGAAGTTCCCGGTGAGCTGGGTCTTCGCCGAGGACATCGCTCGAGGCTGCATCCTCGCGCTCGACAAGGGCGTGAGCGGGGAGCGCTACATGCTCGACGGCCAGCCTGAGGACGTCGTCAGCATTGCGAACGCCGCCACGAGGATGTGCCGGCTGGCCGGACTCGAGCATGAGGTCGTCGACATCGAGCTCTCCGACGACCCCGAGTTGGTCAAGGTGTTCGGACCGACCCTCGTTGCCATCGCGGAGAAGGCGGCGCACGAGCGGCCGGAACGGAAGAAGCTGACCGACACCAAGACCCACAAGCGTCTCGGCTACGACCCCATCAGCCTCGACGAGGGGCTTGCACTGACGCTCGAGTGGTTCCGGGACATCGGCCGGCTCGACGGTCGCTAGAGCCATCAGCTCCGGGGAGTAACTCATGTTCGTGACGAACCATGTGCTCTCCGGCATCGTGCTCGGCCGGCTGCTGAGGGGTCGTCCGCTGACAGCGTTCGTCGTCGGCGTCGGGTCGCACCTCGCGCTGGACATGGTGCCTCATTGGGGCTGCGACAAACGCACCGAGGACGGCAGGCAGCTCTTCCTCCAATACGCGAAGCGTGACGGCGTCGTAGGCCTCTCGGTGATGCTGTGTGCTGCGGGCGCCGTGGACCGACGGGACCGAAGCGCCACCATCGCCGCGATGCTGGGGGCGTCGTTTCTCGACGCCGACAAGCCGGTTCTGCACTATTTCGGGCGCAATCCGTTCCCCAAGGTCGTCAGACGGATACATGCGCGTGCACAGAACGAGTCTCCAGACGGCCTGCGGAACGAGTTGCTCCTCGGACTTGTTGCTGCAATCGCCGATGCATTGATCGTCCGTAACGGACGTCGCCGTGATGCTCGAGTCCTCGCCGCGATACCCGCGTACGTTGCCTCGCGGGCGTGATCGGCGCATCGATCGCTGCACCTGAAGCGAGTAAACGTTCGTTGTCACTTCGTTGTCACTTCGTTGTGACTTCGTTCGCCTTCGTGCACACACGGGGGGTTTGACCCTGCTCGGTTTGGGTACACGTTCGCAGTGCGCGCCTCAAGTATCGTTCAGGCAAGGTCGATATGACTCATACGGGGTACGAAACCTCAACCTTGAATCCAAAATTCATGAGTCCACAGGGGGCGAACGGGCGCATGCGCAAGCAGCGGCCCGGCGTGTGCCACCGCTGCGGATGGGCCGGACCGGTGTCACGGCTTGGACGGGCGGATCGCAGGCCGATGACGACCGGGAAAGAGTTCGGACGCCTGTGCCCTGATTGCGTGGACTATCTCGTCGCCCAGTCAGCCGGTTTGCACGTGCACGCCCAGGTTCCGTTGAGGTCCAGGCTGCTGCACCGCCGCGACGTCGTGTGATCGTCGGACGTCCGCAGAACTCCTAGGACCGGTTCGAGGCTTCCGTTCACGCGCCGCGACTGCGGCGACTCAGCCGGCTTCCTGGTTCACCGTTGACAGCAATCCCCACGATGTTCCGGTGTCGCGCTCGATCCATGCCGCGTCGATGGAGTGGATCCGTGCGGCACCCTTGCGCTCCGCCTGGATCGTTCGCAGCACGCGCCAGCCGTCCGAGAATGCGTTGAGGTTGCTGGCGCCGAAGTGACGGACCATTTCGAAGCTCGGAACTTCCGTCACCCGGAGGCCGGCCTTTGCGATCCGAACGTTGATCAACGTCTCTACCTCGAACCCGTCTCCCCAGAGGATGGCCCCGGGCTCGTACTCGTCGACCTCAGTTGTGTTCAGCATCATGACGTCGAGGCACTCTCGCCGGAAGGCGTTATAGCCGTAACAGAGGTCGGTGTAGCGAGTTCCGTAGAGCACGTTGACGATCTTGTTGAGCCAGAAGTTGCCGATTCTCCTGATCACGCTGATGTCTTGGCTCCCACCACCAGGGAGGAAGCGGGATCCCTTGGCAAAGTCCGCCCCTTCCTTCAGGGCGGCGACGAAGGAGGAGATCTCCGCCGGGTCGTTCGAACCGTCTGCGTCGATCATGACGATGAAGTCGCCAGTGGCGGCGGCGAAACCGCAGGCCAGAGCGTTTCCCTTGCCCGTACGGCTCTGATTGATGACGGTGATGTCCGGTCGCAGTCGGTGTGTGATGCTCACGGTCTCGTCGGTCGAATTTCCGTCGACGAGGATCACCTCGCAGTCCGTCGGGAGTTTCTCGAAGACGTGGGGCAGGTTGCGAGCCTCGTTCTTGGCCGGTATCACGATGCTGATGGTCGGCTCCGTCTCGCGCGAACCCACCATCGGCCTGACCTGAGCCATCTCTTGCGACGGCACCTTGGACTCCACCGCCGGGACCACCTTTCGGTTAGAACGCACGTCGACCGACCCGACTCTTGTCCAGGCCTCCATGGGAGAACTTTGCTGCGATTGACTTGTGCGGGCTGACGGCGAGGACGGGTGACCGATCAGTGACACCCGCCTGAGCCGTAGCTGTGACACCCGCCTGAATCAGAGCTGGGTAAGTACTCGACGAAGTCGGTGCGAGCGCGAGGCGATGGGCCGCCGCTGACCCGATGCGTGCAGATTCCGCGCTCAATGTACTTCCCCTCGTAGAGATGTTCGTTCGCCGGTCCCCACCCCGACAGGGAACTATGTTGCCGACGTACTTCGCTCCGAAATAGAGCCGATCGAACTTATCTGACGACAATTCTTGGACAACATTTTGTCGCGGGTCTACGCTGCCAGGAGCCTCTGGTCGCGCCCTCTCGAGTCGCATCGGCCCCCCAGAAATGGTTGCCCCTGTTGTGATTGTCGGTCGCCTGACTCCGCATGCGCCGCATGTGGGCCAACCGCGGAGGCCCGACGCGAACCGGGGCCGGCTGGTCGCACGGATCGCCGGCCCGGCACGGAGCTCGGAGTCGAGCATCTAGCCTCGGGTCCTCCACGGGCCACCTCGCTCGAGAAGGAGCACCACCGGTAATGCCGAAAGCGCTGATCATCGGTTCTGGTCCCGCGGCGGCCGGCGCCGCCCTGGCTCTGGCTGCCGATCCCGCCCACCAGGTCACCGTGGTCGATGTCGGGGGCACGCTGGAACCGGAGCTTCGGACGACGTTGGATCGGCTCACCACCTCTCGGGAGGACTCGTGGTCCCCGGCCGACGTCGAGCACATCAGTCATCAGCCGGTTCCTGTCCCCCGGGGTGTCCTTCCCCAGAAGCGGAGTTACGGCTCGGATTATCCCTTCCGTGACCTCGGGCAGCTGGAGGGGATCGAGGCGCTCGGGCCCGCCAACGACTCGGTGGTCTCGGGCGCCTACGGGGGCTTCTCGAACATCTGGGGTGCCCAGATCATGCCTTTCTCCGAACGTACGTTCGAACGGTGGCCCGTCACGCGGGCGGACATGGAGCCCCACTACAGGGCCGCCTTGGGCGAGATGACACTGGCGGGAGAGGACGACGATCTCGCCGAGATGTTTCCCCTGATGGCTCCGGCGCGGCCATTGCCTCCACCGGCCGACCGGACCCGGAGCGTCCTGGGCCGGTACCGGGCGCAGCGGGCCCTCGTCCAGTCGTACGGCATCACCCTCGGTCGGGCCCGGTTGGCCTTCAAGTCCGACGAATGCACGCGCTGTGGTCTGTGCATGACCGGTTGCCCGCATCAGCTCATCTACTCGAGCTCCCAGACATTCGACCGTCTCCGGGCCGACAAGCGCATCACGTACCGACCCGACCTGCTCGCCGTCCACCTCGATGAGATCGACGGTCGACCTCAGGTGCGGGTCCGGAGCACGAGAACGGGCAAGATGGAGCTCGTTGCCGCTGACCGGGTCTTCGTGGCCTGCGGCGGGATCGGGACGACGCGGCTTGTGCTGGGCTCTCTCGGCCTGTTCGGCCAGGTCGTCCACCTCCAGGAATCCGTGCAGTTCGTGATGCCGGCCCTGTCGATGCGCCCCGTTCCCGACCCCCGTCGGGCGCAGAATTTCACCCTCAACCAGTTCAACCTGCTGTACGACGACACCGGCGAAGGCCTCGATCTCGGTCTGGTCCACTTCTACGAATACAACCCGGCCTTTCTCCCGTCCCTCCCCGGACCGATCCGGCGTCCGAACGCGCAACCCGCACTGACAGCGCTCGTTCGGCGGGTCTCGGTGGGACTGGGGTACGTCCCCGGCTGGGCCTCCCCGAGGGTGAAGGTCGTGGCGCGCCCGGATCCGGGCGGCAGGGACCGGTTGCCACTCTTGGAGATCGACCGCGAGCCCGATCACGAACGGCCCCCGATGCTGAAGCGCCTGGTGCGGTCGATGCTGCGTGTTGCTCCCGCTTTGGACCTGTGGCCCGTGGCCCCCATGATCTCGGTCTCTGCCGCGGCGAAGAGCTACCACTTCGGCGCGAGCTTCCCTCATGACCGGGCCAGAACGGCGAGGACGACCGATCGGACGGGGCGTCTGGCCGCATGGGATCACATCCACATGGTGGATGGGTCGGTCTTTCCGAACGTCCCCGCCACCACCTTCACCCTGACGATCATGGCCAATGCCCACCGCATCGCCACCGAGACCGTCGGGCAGCCCCGGTGACGATCGCCCGAGAGTCGGGCGGCCCAGCGCGGAGCGGGCTGCCGGTTGTGGCCATCACGGGCGCCAACGGCTACCTGGGTTCGGTCCTCGTCGCAGCCTTCGGATCGGCGGGGTTCACGGTCCGTCGCCTGGTCCGGTCGCCGGCCCCGGGCAGCAACGACCGATTCTTCGACCTGGCCTCGCACGATCCCTCCGGTGCCCTCGACCATGTCGATCTGCTCGTCCATTGTGCGTACGACATGACGCTGACCCGCAGGGCCGACATCTGGCGTTCGAACGTGTTCGGGACCGTGTCGCTGTTCGACGAGGCCGTGTCGAGCGGCGTTCCGCGGACCATCGTGCTGTCCTCGATGTCGGCCTATGCGGGGACGCGCCAGCTTTACGGCCGGGCCAAACTGGCGACGGAGGCGGCGGCTCGAGCTCGAGGACTGTGCGTCGTCAGGCCCGGTCTGGTCTATGGCACCGGCGGCGGCGGCATGGCCGGAACACTGTGCCGGTTGGCTCGCCTTCCCGTGCTTCCAGACTTCGGGGCGCGAGCACGCCAGTTCATGGTCTCCGAGGGCGACTTCGCTTCCGCCATTGTCGCCCTGGCGCGGGCTGAGCGGTCGCCCGATGTCCCGGTGGGCATCGCCCATCCCGAACCGGTCCCGTTCACCGAGCTGCTGACGAGCTTCGCCGCCAGCCAGGAGAAGCCCGCGCCCCGGTTCGTGCGTACTCCACCCATGGCGCTGTATGGAGCTCTGCGGGCGGCCGAGCTACTACCGGTCAGACTGCCGGTCCGGGCGGACTCCCTCCTCGGGCTGATCCGTCCGGCACCGAGGGTTCCGAACGCCGAGGTCCTCGACCGGCTCGGCATCGTCCTCCGGCCGTTCACCCCGGCGATCGCCGGCGCTCACGCGGCCGACCGGGAGAACTGAACGGCTCTCACCCCGACGGACGCGGCCCCGTGGTGAGGAGTCGATCCGTCAGCCGTCGACGGCGCGCAGCGTGTGCCCGCGCGAGACCAGCAGGACGCGTGAACCCTTGTGGAGTAGGGCAGGGGGGAGGTCGACGCGCTGGGGACCGGTGGTCCGCGCCAAGGGGGGTAGCGACACCGTTTTCCGGCCGGTCGCGATCTCGATCCGTGCGGCGATGGGGCCGGCCGAGCCGAGCTGCACCTCCGCCACCTGGTGGCCCGTGGTGCTCCTCCCGATGGAGAGCTCGGGGGGAGGTGTGTATTCCTTGAAAGCCGCCACCGTGGCCACCACGGCGCCACCTGCGAACAGCGCCAGACCGAGCGCACCGAGGAGGACGTCACGCCGTGAGCGGTGGTGACCGACGGGTGCAGTCGACGGCGCCGGGTCGGCTTCGTCAGCGCCGGACGGCGTACCGGCTGCGTGCTCCCGGTCCACCGTAGGCTCCCGGCCCGCGAGCGGGTCGGCCGCGACAACCGGTGACGGTGACGTTGGCCGGGTCGGCCGGCGTGTTCGCCGCCCAACGGCCGCACCGGTCCGACGGAGGATGACGGCGAGGTCGCTCGGGCGTCTCTCGGAGCGAAGGCTCATCGCCAGGAGCACGAGCAGGACGACGACGGCGACGATGTCCGGCGGCACACCCGCCAAGCGGACGAGGAAGGCGCCGAAGACGCCGATCACCAGCGCGCCCACCACCGAGCAGATCACTACATGTGCGGCGTCGGGTACCGGCTTCACACGGTGGCGGAGCCGGCGTACCCACAAGGCCGCGACGGCCACGGCCAAGACGAAGATGCCTGGGTTCAGTCCCGTCCCTCCCACCGGAGCGCCGGCGGGCGCGGCTGGAGTGAACGGGTGGAGCAGACTGGTCACGTCGTAGACCTGGATCGGACCGTTGTCGTAGATGCGCTTGATGAACGACGGGTACCGGTTGAACTTGGTGAGCTGGGCCAGGGTCAGACGAGTGGTCGGCTCTCCGTCGGCGATATACGTTCCGTACAGCGGGCGTCCCTGGGCGAGGCGGTCGTCGACGATGATGTAGCGGATGTCCACCTTGCGGATGAGGTAGATGTCGAAGAGGCTGACGTAGTGGTCATAGAAGATGAGCTCCGGATTGATGAGCCCGGATTCTGCCGTCACCGGTTCGACGCCGCCGATCGCGTTCAGCAGTACGCCGTTGTCCTTGTCGACCGCAACGTGGGACCCAGCGGGGAGATGGGTGTCGGCCCAGTGGGCAACCGCCAGGGAGGGGGAACCCAGGGACAGCTCGTCTGCGCCGACGCGGTACGGGCCAGGTAGCAGACTGGGCAGCGGGCCGAAGCCGAACAGCATGCTGCCCAGGAACACGATGGTCGCCACGACGATGGTGCCGACGCGTTCGGTCATCCCACGCCGCCGTGCGACCCGTCCCCCGAGCCACGCACCGATGACCACTGCGACACCGAAGAAGATGAACGTGGTCGCCCGCTCAGCCACCAGCTTGCTGCTTGACGAGATGTTCGCCAGCACGGTGATCGGATAGAAGGCTGCGATGACCGCCGGCAGATAGCGGAGTACGCCACCACGGACCGTCCGCCTGAAGACCACGTTGTAGAGCGCAGGGAGGAGGAGCACGCACCAGCTCGCGGCAGCCGTGAGGATGAGGAGGATCTCCCAGTCCGGGGACCCGCCGCCCGCAGCACTCTTGAAGAGCGTTCGGTCTCCGTGACCGGTGCCCAATGCCTCGCTGATGTCTGCGGATGCGGCTGCGAACACGGGGCCGACATATTGGGTGAGAAGACGACCGACGTACAGGGTCCAGAAGCCGCCCACCACGAGACTGACCGCGGCGGCGCAACCGACGATGAGGGCCTGGGCCCTCCTCCTGCGGACGAAGGTGTCACCCGAGTCCGGTGAACCGGAAATGGCCGGCTCGATTTCGGATGCCGACAACAGCTCTGCGTGGGGGGGACGTGGCCAGTGCGTCGTGATGTACAGCGCGAGAGCCCACACCACGAGGAATCCCATCGTGATCCAACCGGTCACATGGTGGGTGATGATCACGGCCCCGATGCAACTGAGCGCCAGGGCGAACGATCTCCCCATCCTCGGTCGTGCAGCATCGATGGAGACAAGGAGGAGATACACCACCGCCGCGGCAAAGGCCAGCGCAAGCGTCTCGTAGGCGTACTGCGCGTCGAACCCGTAGAACTGGGGGCTGGCCGCATAGACGAGTGCGCCGATCCCGCCGGCGCGCGATGACCGGCAGCTGCGCTCTACGACGAGAAAGACGGCGAGCACGAGCACGATCCGGACGGCGGCGAGCACGATGAGCTGGTCGACCACCAGGGGGAGGCCGGTGAGCCATCTCGTGGCCGCGGTCGCCAGTTCGAGCCCTGGGTAGTAGGGGCTCACCGGCAAGATGCTGTTGGTCGGGAACACGGCATGACTGTCGAGAAGCCGTGTGAGCGTCCCGACGTGGGCCAACTCGTCGAAGCTGTCCAAGAGGAGGGGATGGTGCATGACGTACGAAGCCAACAAGCCAAGGCCCAGAACGATCGAAACCCAGATCCGCTCTCCCCGTGCGGCCTCGGCGCCCGTCAGGCGCCACGCGCATGCGGCGAACAGGAGTGAGACGCCGAACAGGAAGAGCGGCAATGCCAGCGAGACATGCCCGGAGCGAGCGAGGGCGTCGGCCGTCCCCTGTACCAGGAGGCCCGCGCCGGCCAATGCGAGGACGACACCGAGGCGCGAACGGCCCGCGGGACGCGTCACGGGCGTGGTCGACGGCTCCGGGGTCGGCGTTTCCGGGCGGATGGCGGGTGCGTCGACGAGGGGGCCGACCGCAACCTCCTCGGGTTCGTCGAGACTAGGGCGAATTCGCTGTGACATCGGTGTGCCCTGGCACATTGCCTCTCATTGTGTAGGCCCGCTCCAGGGCTCAACGTCCCGGTCTTCTGAGACGAGCCGCCGCCCCTCGACACCCCAATGGCCGCCTCCAAGTATGACATGACACCGCTGTGTCGCCGTGGCGGGCCGGTGTCGATCGTCCGATCGTGACCAGCCGGCCTCGGGCTCGCCGGCCCCCGGAACGGGCAGGGCCGGAGCGGCGACCGCGTCCTCCCATTGCCACGGTCGTGACTCAGGTGGCCTACTTCTCGGCCGCCTACCTGTTCGCGTCCAGCTGATCATCCCGTAGCTGCTGGCGCTCTCCCTCTTTGCCGAGCAGTCGGGTGAAGCCGGTCTCCTCCACCGCCACGTCCGCCGCACGCTCCCCTTCGGGTTTGCGATGATCGGAGCCTTCGTGCTCGTCGTCGAGATCGCGGCGCCGTATGCGCTCCGCCTCGGACGTGGCTGTCGTCGTGCTGGGTCAGCAGCACGGACACGCCCGCTCGGCGGGCCGAGCCCGGAGCCGAGCCGATGCTCCAGTCGTGCGCATGCAGGATGTCGAATTGGCCGGTAGCGAGCAACCTCGTGACCGCCGTCCGGAACGCCGGGTCGACGACCGGCATCGCGTGCGGCCGTGCCGGATCCCTGTAGAGCCGGGGCAGCCGTTGGGCACCCGTCCGGATGCGATGCACGGGGACGGTCCCGTCGAGGGTTCGTGGCCACCTCGACGACATGGCCGCGCTCCACCAGTACACGCGCCAGGTTTCGGACGTATTGTTCTTGCCCGCCGGTCACAGGCGGATAGAACTGCGTCACCATCAGCGCTCGCATGCCGTGAGGTAACCTACGCGGAAGGTGGGCTCATCTCGCAAGTTTGTCCGCGAGTTGTTGGTTCGGTGCGTTCGTCCGTTCGGTTGCCCCGAGACGGCGGTCCGAGTCTTCCTCTATTGTCTGAGCTGCCAAGGGGTGCGAGTTGGCGGTCGTGGCGCGGCTGCAGTCCTAGCTGCAGATGTGTCGGGCACGGGATCGAGAGGACAATTCCAACTGGTGGTTGACGCATCACCAACACCGCTGCGAGCGCCGGGCCGGCCGCGGGACGGCGAGCCACTGGCCCGGAACAGTGCGCTGTCAGCGGCGAAATACCTGGCACGTTCCGTCTTTCGCGCCCCACGGGGCGAGCGCCGCTTCGTCCTCATCTTCGGGTGCCAGCGGTCAGGGACCACCATGCTCCAACAGACATTTCTCAATCGCTCGTGGCGGGTCCTGATCATCGACGAGCACGACCGTCGCCTGGTCGGCAGGAGCCCGCGATCCCAAGAGACGGTCTGGCAGGACTATCCCACCGTGCTGCGGCGACTGGGTCGAATTCCCTCTGAGGTGGTGGCCGCGAAGCCTCTGGTCGAGAGCGATCGGGCCATCGAGCTCATGGACGCCGCGGAACCGGTCAGGGCGATCTGGATGTTGCGTCACTACCGAGGGGTGGCTCACTCCAGCCTCCGGAGGTTCGGCGAGGAGAACGCCTACCGGGACCTGCAGCCGCTGTGGGGCCACGACCCGTTGGACTGGCGGTCCCGGGGCGCTTCGAAGAAGACCCGTGAGACGGTCGCCGCGTTGATGGGCGAAGGATTGTCCCCGTTGGATGCTGCTGCGCTCTTCTGGTGGACCCGAAATCAGCTGTATTTCGACCAGGAGCTCTGGCGCGACGAACGCATTCGCATCCTCCGTTACGAGCGCACCTGCAACAGTCCCGGGGAGGTGGTCGAGGCGCTCTCGGATTTCGTCGAGCTGTCCCTGCCCCTTCCCTCCATCGTCTCGAGGGTGCATCTGCATCCCGACGGTTCGGGCGTCGCGGATCTCCACCCGGACGTCGAGACGCTCTGCGCGAGCCTGTGGAACTCCTTCGCGGGCTACCCGGAGTTGTAGGCGGCACCGATGCGATTAGGACAGCGATGAAGCGAAGTGGCTCCCAGATCCTGTGCTACCACCGCGTGGCCGAGGGCGTCGACGACCCCTTCGAACTCTGTGTCACCCCGGCCAATTTCGCTGCGCACCTTGAGGAGGTCGCGCGGCACGGGGAGCCTTCGACCCTGGCCGAGCTGTCCATGCCCTCGAGGCGGCCCCGGGTCGTCGTGACCCTCGACGACGGGTACGTCGACAACCTGACGGCTGCGCTGCCCATAGCGGCGGCTACGGGATTTCCCATCACCGTCTTCGTCACGAGTGGCGTGCTGGGCGTCGATCAAGGCTTCTGGTGGGATCGGCTGGGGACGCTGTTGCGGTCCCGTCCACCGGGGATCGGCGAAATCAGCCTGCCGACGGGCGAAGGGACCGTCCGTATCGAGCTCGGATCGTCGGGCGTACGCGCAGACCTCCAGGCGGTCCGCCGACATCTTCTGCCGCTCCCGGTGGCGGAGATCCACCGCGTCCTCGATGCCGTCTCCGAGCAGTGGGCGACCTCTGGTGCGGCACCCTCCGATGCCCGCTCGCTGACACCGTCCGAACTGGCCCAGTTGGCGGCCTCCGAGGTGGTCACGATCGGAGCACACACGGTCGATCACGTGCGCCTCCGGGGCCTTTCGGAGCAGGACCAGCTCGAGACCATCGCCTCCTCGAGGGAGGAGCTAGAACGGTTGTGTGGTCGCTCGGTGTCACACTTCGCCTACCCCTTTGGGGGACGGGACAGCTTCGACGACTGCTCGGTCGATGCAGTTCGCACCGCGGGTTTCGAAACGGCGTGCACCACCATCGCCGGCAACGTCCGCTTCTCTTCGGACCCGCTCCTCCTCCCGCGTCGCATGATCATGAACTGGAGCCGGCAACGCTTCAAGGTGCAACTGCACCGCTGGAGACTCGTCCCCCAGCGCTGAGCTCACGGCGACCCTTTCCGACATGATGCGACCGCGGCGTGTGGCCATGGTGAGCGCTCGTTACCCGCCTCACCTGGGCGGGGTCGAGACACACGTGCACGAGGTCGCCCGCAGGCTGGCCGCGCGTGGCCTCGACGTCACGGTGCTCACCACCGACCTCACGGGCGGACTGCCCCAGGTGGAGCACGATGAGGGGTTCACGGTGCGGCGATTCCCGGCGTGGCCTCGCAACGCAGACCTGTACGTCTCACCCTCGCTTGTCCGGCAGATCGGCCGGGGCGCGTACGACATCGTCCATGTGCAGGGCGTGAACAACTTCTTGCCCCCTCTGGCGCTCGCGACTGCCCAGCGGTCGGGGATCCCGACGCTGGTGACGTTCCACACCGGTGGTCACTCGAGCCGGGTGCGGACGATGGTCAGGGGGGCGCAGTGGCGGGCCTTGCGACCGCTGCTCCGCCGGACCAGGGCCTTGGTCGCGGTATGCCGCTTCGAGGTCGACTTCTTCGCTCGGCGGCTCGGGCTCGAACCCGAGAGGATCCGGCTCATCCGCAACGGCGCCGAACCCCTCCCGGTCGGCGAGAGCAGCGCCGAGATCTCGGGCACCCCCTTGGTGTGCTCGGTCGCTCGACTCGAACGGTACAAGGGGCACCACCGCCTCATCGCCGCGATGCCGGCCCTCCTCGAGACGGCACCCGACGCCCACCTTGCCGTGATCGGTCGGGGCAGCTTCGAGCCCCAGCTCCGCCGACTGGTCACCCGGTTGCACGTCGACCATGCGGTGACGTTCACCTCGTTTGACAGCTCGCAGCGGGCGGCATTGGGCACGCTCCTGCGATCGAGCGATGTCGTCGCCCTGATGAGCGACTACGAGGCGAACCCTGTGGCCGTGATGGAGGCCCTGGCCCTCGGCCGGAAGGTCGTCGTCGCAGACACCTCGGGACTGTCCGAGCTGGCGTCGGAAGGGCTGGCGACTGCGGTCGCCCCGGACGCGCCACCGCGGGTGCTCGCCGGCGTGCTCGCTCGGGTGGCCGCAGCTCCTGATCCGGCGGTCCCCGACCTGCCGACATGGGACGGCTGTGCGGACCAGCTCCTGGCGCTCTACGAGGAGGTCCTGCCGAGCGGTCCCGTGGGCTGAGTGTCACTCGGCGAGGGAGGGGACTCGGCGACGGCACGAGAACCGAAACGATTGTGCATCCCTTGTGCAAACGAGTTCATCGCGTGGGCACGTTGCCGCGTCCGACGCCCCAAGGGCGAAGGCGCGCGGCAGGCTGTCGAGAGCGGATACCGTCTGGAACGCTCATTGCGCGTGCCGTAGAGTGGGAGATGAGCGAGGCGGTTTGCCGTTGATGACTGGCACGAGTGCGACGGGGAAGGGTGATGCCGTGTTGCATTCCGTCACGGCTGCGGAAGGGACTGACCGAACTCCGTCGGAGTGGGCGTCCCCGAGCGTGTCCGTCGTGATCTGCGCATACACGGAGGATCGTTGGCACCTTCTCCTGCATTCGGTGGAGTCGGTCCAGCAGCAGAGCCGCCGTCCGGTGGAGATCATCGTCTGCGTGGACCACAACGACGCTCTGCTCGAGCGGTGCCGCCGCCAATGGGCCGAACGGGTGGTCTGCCATCCGGTCCCGGTGGTGCTCGCCAACAAGTACCAGGGTCGCCTCGGGTCGGCCCGCAATTCGGCAGCCGAGGTGGCCCGCGGTGACATCGTCGCTTTCCTCGACGACGATGCCTGGGCAGACCCGGACTGGTTGGAGCTGCTCCTGGCGCCCTACGCGGACGAGCTCGTGGTCGCCGTCGGTGGAGCTCCGCTACCGGAGTTCGAGACCGCACGGCCCCGCTGGTTCCCTTTCGAGTTCGACTGGGTCTTCGGATGTGCCTACTCCGGCTTGCCCGAGACTCAGGCACCCGTGGCCCGCCTCATCGGGGCCAACATGTCCGTACGGCGGCCGGCCCTGGCGGAGATCGGCGGCTTCCACTCGGACAATCACGACGACATGGACATGTGCCATCGCCTGGCGCATCTGCGGCCGGCCGAACGGATCGTCTACGAGCCGGAGGCACGAGTCCACCACTTCGTTCCGGCAACGCGGACGACGTGGGCCTACTTCTGGCGACGCTGCTTCTTCGTCAACAAGGGCAAGGTTTCGGCCTTCGACCAGATGGAGGGGGCGAGGAGCCTCTCGGCCGACATCGGCTTCGTGAGCCGGGCGTTGTCGCGTGGCGTCTCGAGCGGGCTGCGGCAGGCGCTGCGGGGAGACCTTTGGGGTGCTGCCAGAGCGGTCACCATCGTGGCGGGCGTCGTCCTGGCGGGGTCGGGTCATGTGGCGGGCAGGTGGCAGTTGTACCGGTGGAGACGTGGACCAACACCCCGGGACGGCCGTCCGGAGCCTTCGAGGTTTCCGGGTCCCGGCGCAGTTGTCGCGGGAGATGCCGACTCCGAAGACCCGTTTGACAGACCAGCCACAGGGGAGCAACATCGCAAACTCAGGAGGCAAGCGTGGTTGCAGAGCCGGTAGAGCAGGTGCTCCCGACGGTCGATCAAATCCCGCTCCATGGGTACCCGGACCGGCCGTTGGAGTTCGCGCATGAGCTGCACCTCGACCAACGCGTCTCCGACGAGGCCCTGGCACAGCTCGCCGACCGACTGCCGCGTGAATCGGTGTGCTACGAGGTCGCCTCGCAGGAGCTCGTGGTGCCTGCCGCCGGACCGCCGAGGGGCGTCCTCGATCGACCGGGCGACGTCATACGCCATCTGGACACCGCCAACGCATGGCTCTCGTTGCTCAACGCGGAGGAGGACCCCGGCATCGCCGACCTGATGATGAGCGTGCTCGACCAGCTCCAGCCGGGGATCCTCGGAACGCAGGGGAAGATGCGCAATCGCGGCGCATTCTTCTTCATCGCGTCCCCGAATTCTGTCACGCCGGTCCACCTCGACATCGAGTTCAGCCTGTTGCTGCAGTTCAGGGGGACCAAGACCGTGAGCTTTGGGCGTTGGGCGAGCGACGCCGTTCGACGGCAGGAGGTGAACCGCTACTGGGAGGGCTCCCACGGGCGGATCGAGACCATGCCCGAGGAGATGGTGTCCTTTCACCTGTCACCCGGGCAGGGGGTGTACATCCCCCCGTGCACGCCGCACTGGGTGACCTACGGACCCGAGACGTCGGGGTCCCTGACCCTGGCGTTCCACACCGCGGCGTCGGCGCGTGAGCGGCGCGTCGAGGACTTCAATTCGCTTGCTCGGCGGATTCACCTGAACCCACACGAGCCGGGGCGTTCGGCACTCGTCGACTCGGCCAAGATCGGCGTCATGGCGGTCTGGGCCGCCGGAAGGAAGATCCGCGGAGCCCCGAGGGCGCTCGGCACCAAATGACGGACGGGGCCGCTCACCGACTCCTCTCGGTGGGCCGGCGTCGGCCATGACGCCGGCAAACGGCCAAGTTGAGCGGGCGGACCTCGCTACCGGGGTAGCGGGGAGCCGGGCCTCCAGCGGGAGAGCACCGACCGCCCAAAACGTACGCCCCTGACGCCGGCCTGCGTGGCGCGGGACTTCGCCGCGGTGCCGCCACGACCGAGCCAGCCCACGGCCCCTTTGCCGGCCACGAGTCTGAACATCTCCCGCCGGTCGGGGGCGAACCGGGCCTTGTAGGCCTCCTCGCCGCGGAGGAAGTCCACCTCGGTGAAGCCCCGATCACAGGCGTCGTCGACGATCGCCGCCAGCAGGACGGTCATGGCATCCCGCCAGCGGGGATCGGTGAGCCGAGCACTCTGGTAGAGGCTGACGCGACCGGCCACCTCGAACACCGTCACCGTGGCCGCCACGAGGTCGGCGCTCCCGAGTTCGTGCACCACCACCTCGTCGGCCGTGACGCCACCGGTGCATCCGGCCACGAAGCGGTCGAAGGCCGGAAGGAATCGCGAACGGCTTCCCCACTGCGCCTCGTGGAGCTCGCGCAACGTGTCGAGGCTCCGGAAGACCGCAGGGCCTCGGATCGTCCGGTGACGCACGCCCTCCGCTTCCAGGCGGTCGGTGGACTTCCGGAGGTTCCGTCGGAACTGCGAGGGCAGAGTGGCCCGGTAGGCCTCTGCGCTGTCGGGCAACGGCGCAAAGGGGGCCACGGCCATTCGCTCGACTCGAACACGCCCGGGCAGGACGTCGGTAAGCCGTGAGCCGGCGCGAATGCCCCCAAGGTCCACGAGGCGTCCACCGGGCCGGCGAAACCAGTCCCCGAGGAGGTTCACCACCAGGCCCTCGCTCCCCTGAGAGGCCAGCAGGTCGAGATGATCCGGGCACAGCGAGCCGTCCCCCAGCATGTGGAGGGTCGACGACCGGTGGCGCTGCTCCAGGGCCAGGCCGCCGAGGAGCCGCGACCCGTCCACGGCCAGGAGGAAGTGGCGGCCGGCGCCACTCGCGCCGGCCAGCCACCACGAACGTAGGAAGGGCGACGGAAGCGGTGAGGACTCCACGAGGTGATCCCACCGCGAGGCCCACCCGTCGAGGTGTGGGACGTCAAGCAGGCCGGGCGGCACTATCCAATGCCACCTGGCGCGGTCACGGTCCGTGAGCAGGGGCGTGTCACGTGAACGGTCGCGGCCACCCGGTCGTCCTTCGACACGTGTTCGCCCTCCTTGCCTGAGTTGCCGGCGTCCGTCCGTGGCCGGCGCCGCTCGGCACACCTTAGGGAGTCGGGCTCTCCGCCAACCAACGCTCCCGGTGGTGTTCCCGCATCTCGGCCGGTCGGGCGTGTCGCCCTAGGAATACGCCTGCACCTCGGCGACCTGCATGCTCGCCGATTGCGTGGCACCCGACGTCTCCGTGTGCGTTCCCGCGATCCGCTGGCCGGCCACCTGGAGCTCGAGCAGGATCTCGTAGGGCTCCCCGGTGATGGTGACGCCGCTCGACGCCGTCACCTGCCACACCTGCTTGCCGTCGAAGTAGGCGGTGATGGACTGGCCGGGGACGAACCGGAATCCGTACACGTGGTAGCCGGCGGTGACGTCGGTGCCGACGCTGTAGGCCTGCTGGCGCTGCCCCTGGTCGGCGAAGTAGTCCGAGTGCATGATCTGGTTCGGGCTTGCGCCCAGCCACCCACCCTCGTAGCCGTCGAACTCGTTGTCGTCGGGGCAGCTCGTGCCACAGAGGAACCAGATGGCCGGCCACATGCCCTGCGACTGGTCGGGCATCTTGGCCTTCACCTGGACGTACCAGCCGCTCGTGGGGAGGGAAAACTTCCCCTCGGTCGTGACCACGCCGCTCAACCACGGATAGGTCTCGGCGATCTGGCCGGTGTTGCGCTGCGCCGTCAGGGTCAGCCCGTCGTTCACCGACACCTGGCTAGGCCCGAACATGGCTGCCTCATAGGTGATGGGGGTGTTCGGGCCCGAATAGGGAGCGGGAACGTTGCCGTTGTCGTCCCAGCGCTTCCCTTCGGCGCCCAGGTAGGTGACCCACTTCGAGCTGTCGAGGGTGGTGCCCGAGAACTGGTCGTCGAAGATCAGCTGCTGGCTCGTGTAGCTGGCGGGCGGAGGCATGACTCCCGAAGAGGCTGCGAACACGTAGACCTTCACCGTGGTCAGTACGGCGGCCAGACACACCAGCACCACCACGAGGGTCAGTGCACGGGGCGCGCTGAAGGGGTGTCGCCGTGCCTTGGGCGTCATGACGGCCAAGGCACGGCGAGAAGGGCAAGCGGGATCGTCGAATCCTGCACGTCGGTCACTCTAGGCATCGGTCGACGGGCCGGCGGGTCGCGCCAGGTCCCCGCCGGGGCCCCGATTCCAAGGGGTCAGCCATGATCGAAGGCTACGAGAGATCGCAGCGGACGCTGGCCGGTGTTGTCGTTGTGTCAGATGGCAGCGGGTCAGGGCCGGCCGTCTCTGGAGGACCCGGGTGACGACGTCACCTGGGCTTCTGCCTCCATGACGTTCGAGGTCGAGCTGAACATTCAACGTGGCGTTGACCGATTCGATGTGCTGGAACCATCTAGGAGTACGCCTGCACCTCGGCGACCTGCATGCTCGCCGCCCCGGTGGAACCCGTCGGGACCGTGTGCCACCCCGAGGTCTGTTGGCCGGCCACCTGGAGCTCGAGCAGGATCTCGTAGGGCTCCCCGGTGATGGTGACGCCGCTCGACGCCGTCACCTGCCACACCTGCTTGCCGTCGAAGTAGGCGGTGATGGACTGGCCGGGGACGAACCGGAATCCGTACACGTGGTAGCCGGCGGTGACGTCGGTGCCGACGCTGTAGGCCTGCTGGCGCTGCCCCTGGTCGGCGAAGTAGTCCGAGTGCATGATCTGGTTCGGGCTTGCGCCCAGCCACCCACCCTCGTAGCCGTCGAACTCGTTGTCGTCGGGGCAGCTCGTGCCACAGAGGAACCAGATGGCCGGCCACATGCCCTGCGACTGGTCGGGCATCTTGGCCTTCACCTGGACGTACCAGCCGCTCGTGGGGAGGGAAAACTTCCCCTCGGTCGTGACCACGCCACTGACCCACGTCCGGCCGCACGGGGGCCCGCCCGATCCGCTGCACGGTCCGGCGTAGGTGTTGTCGGGCTGGGCGGTCAGCGTCAGCCCGTTGTTGACGGTGACCTGACTGGGCCGATACCACTCGATGTTGTTGACCGCGGGGCTGTTCCCGCCGGAGTCACCGGGAGGGAACTGGCCGAAGTCGTTCCACACGCCGCCTTCGGCTCCCAAGTAGCTGACCCATTTCGAGCTGTCGAGGGTGGTGCCGGAGAACTGGTCGTCGAACATCATCTGCTGGCTCGAATAGCCGGCCGGAGCCGACATGCCACCGGACGGGATCGCGCTCGTCGTCACCGTTGCCGGGGCGGTCGCGCTCACCGCGGGGCCGCTCGGCGACGTACCCGTGGCCGTGGCTATGTTCTTGATCGTGGCGTTGCCCATGTCGATCTGGCTGACGGTGTAGGTGGCCGAGCACGTGTCGGTCGCCCCGGCGGCCAGCGCGATGGCGCCGTTCGTCCCCGTCGTGCAGGTGATCGGGCCCAGCCCCGAGGCGAGCGAGGGCGACGTCTGGGTGACAGAGACGCCGATTCCGCTCAGCGTCACGTTGCCGGTGTTCTTGAGCCCGAAGGTGTAGGTCAGTGTCTGGCCCACCGCGGTCACGGTGGTGGGGTTCGGGGTTGAGGTGAGCGAGATACCGGCCGACTGGGTGGCCGTCACCGTCGCCGTCGAGGACGCATTGACCTCCGGGCCGCTCGGCGGTGTGCCCGTCGCCTTGGCGGTGTCGGTGATCGACCCATTGTCCATGTCGGCCTGGCTCACGGTGTAGGTGGCCGAGCACGAGCCGGTCGCCCCGGCGGCCAGGGTGACGGCACCGTTGCTCCCCGTCGTGCAGCTGATCGGTCCGAGGCTCGAGCCGAGCGCGGGGCTCGCCTCGGCGTCGGAAACCCCGACGGAGCTCAGCGTCACGTTGCCCGTGTTCTTGAGGGCGAAGGTGTAGGTCACCCTCTGGCCGGCCGCGGTGACCGTCGTCGGGTTGGCCGTCTTCTCAATGCTGACGGCGGGGGAGGGCGTCGGTCCGCCCCCGGTCGTGCCGGCACTTGCGTTGCGAGGTGGCGCTGACGGCGCGAGGTTCGGCGCAGGCGACGCGGCCACGGCGACGATCGGCCGATACAGGTCGAGGCGGCCGGCCGAGCCGGCGAAGGCGGCGTCCCCGTAGTTGAAGACGCCCCCGTCGCTCGCCACCAGCCAGTAGCCCTGACCGTCGGGCGTGGCAGCCATGCCGACGATCGGCTTGTTGAGCGGCCGGCCGGCGGCGGACCCGTACATGCCGGCGTCCCCGTAGTTGAAGACGCCCCCGTCGCTCGCCACCAGCCAGTAGCCCTGGCCGTCGGGCGTGGCGGCCATGCCGACGATCGGCTTGTTGAGCGGCCGGCCGCCGGCGGACCCGTACATGCCGGCGTCCCCGTAGTTGAAGACGCCCCCGTCGCTCGCCACCAGCCAGTAGCCCTGACCGTCGGGCGTGGCAGCCATGCCGACGATCGGCTTGTTGAGCGGCCGGCCGGCGGCGGACCCGTACATGCCGGCGTCCCCGTAGTTGAAGACGCCCCCGTCGCTCGCCACCAGCCAGTAGCCCTGGCCGTCGGGCGTGGCGGCCATGCCGACGATCGGCTTGTTGAGCGGCCGGCCGCCGGCGGACCCGTACATGCCGGCGTCCCCGTAGTTGAAGACGCCCCCGTCGCTCGCCACCAGCCAGTAGCCCTGACCGTCGGGCGTGGCAGCCATGCCGACGATCGGCTTGTTGAGCGGCCGGCCGCCGGCGGACCCGTACATGCCGGCGTCCCCGTAGTTGAAGACGCCCCCGTCGCTCGCCACCAGCCAGTAGCCCGGAGCCTGCCTCGAACCTCCCGCGTCGGCCGACGCACCTGGCGCTGCCGCGGTCAGTACCGGGATCGCGCAGAGCAAGACGGCAACGATCGTCAGTGCGCCGGCGCCTCGGAAGCGGAGATCCCGTACCTCGGACATCAGGCGTGGCGGGGGTCGACCAGCGCCGGAAGCGGGATCGCACTCGCCGACGTCTGCAGGTTGATGGCCGCCATGTACTTGGCATCGGCACCCTTGGATCGTGAACCAATAGGACCTTCAGACCATTGAACGCGTACATTCGTGCAGGAGCACTAGCGCCGGCTTGGACGTCAACGGTCCGGCCACGCCACGCGCCGCGTGCTGTCGTCGATGTCGTCGCGTGGATCCTTGGTGTAGCGGGGGGCGCTGAACAGGGACTTCGCATCATCTACCCATCGCTCCGAGCCGGGCCGGAGCACCCCGATGGAGGTATGTCGTTCGGAATGATCGGGACATGGTTTGGGTCGACCAGGGATCAGACCTATGTTCCGACCGCGACCGTCGCGGTGATGTCCCTGTGTCCACTGCCCGGACCGTCGTGCGTGCTGATGGACGTCACGGTGAGATCGCCCCCAGTGAGTACGTGGTCGATCCTTATGAACGGGGGCAGAACGGGCAGTCGCTGAGTCCATGTGAAGTCAAAGGGTTGCCCACGTGCCGCGGCGGCATCCGTCAGCCCGGTCGAGAGAATGGCCCTGAACCCTCGGTTACCCCAGGAGGCGTTGAAGTCACCCACCATGAGAAGCGGACGAGGATGAAACCTCTCCAGTTGTGAGTGGACGCCATTGAGCTCGAGGTTCCAGTTGTTCCAATCTGGATTCACTGGCGCGGTCGTGTGGACGACCCAGAGCGGCAATCTTCGCCCGTGAAACAGCAGGCTCAATCGGATCATGTAGGCAAGTCCGTACACGTCGGACACCGTCGCTCGTCCCAGTGGATAGCGACTGGCAACGATGAATCCCCTCGACCCCGTGTCGGAGATCGTGAACCGGTACCGCAGGCCGTTGAACACGCGGGACGAAAGGAACTGATCGTAATCCCATGAGTGAGTCTCTTCGAGAGTCACGACATCAGGTCGGTAGCTTCGCAGCTGCTCGATGTAGCCCGCCATGGAGTCATTGTCCTGTTGCACGTTTGCGTCGAAGAGACGGATCGTGGGTTCTGTGCGAACGGCCGCCGGAATGGAAGAGTAGGCCATCACCTCCGGAGCCACGTAGATCACCTGAGCGGCGCACAACAGCACTGCAGCTCCGGCCATCCACCGCTTCTTTCCGATGAGCGCCCCCACGAGTACCAGCCACGCTGGAAGAAACAGGACTTCGGTGGCGGCGTCCACATCGGCGAACAAGCGCCACTCGTCCCACGCGAAGACCCGAGCCAGGACGACGAGCGCCAGGCCGGCGATGATGAGCCAGCCCACGACCTGGAGCGTCACACTGACGAGCCGTCGCCATTCGATCTCACCGGGCAACTCGCCGGTGGTCTCGTCGGGCTGCGACACCTGCGGAGACTAGTTGCAGGGATCGGGACTTCATCTGCAGGGGCCCCCGGTCTGAACGCCCACGCCCCACTCTCCGAACCCAGGGGAAACCGCCCGGCGCTCAAGGGAGCAAGGCGATCTGTCTGCACTGTGCTGGGTCGACCAACAATCCCGGAGGTCGGTCGCCGGGATTTGAGCGTGACGCCAATTGCCCTCGAGGTGGGTCCGATATCCTGTCCCTGTGACGGGACAGTTTTTTCGGGACGTGCGACGGTCGCAAAGGTGGCGTCGATGGTTCGGGCCCGCCAAGGACCCTTCGCCAACGCCGCCGGATCGCCGCCGCAGCCCGAATCGCCGAACCTCGATCATGAATTGGTACGGCGGCGGAGAGCCGCATCACGCGGCGGAGCTGCGACGCCTCTTCACCACGTTCGGGTATCTCGTCGCCAACCAGGGCGCGGTTGCGGTGATCGGCCTGGCCTACTGGGCGGTCGCAACGCATCTCTTTGGTCCGAGGGAGGTTGGTCTCTCCGCCGCGGCGGCTTCGACGGCGTTACTCCTGGCGGCCGTCGGCGCACTCGGGATCCCACTGCTCCTCCTGGCGGAGATCGAATCGGTCGATGCCACGGAGCGGCGCGTTCTCTTCACTACCGGAGCCGCGATCGCGTCGTCCGTGGTCCTGATCATGGCCATCGGCACCATCGCGCTGTCCCCCTGGCTCGGGCAGAGCCTACGAATTATCGGTGCCGATCCGGCTATGGCGACCCTCTTCGTCGTCGGATCGGTGGCAACCATAGCGGGGCTCACTCTCGACGGTGCGGCGGTCGGACTGCACCGCGGCTGGGCGCAGCTCTGGCGAGGCAGCCTGAGCTCCATCTTGAAGCTCGTATGTGTGGGCATCCTGGTCCTTGCTTCCACGCGCACCAGCACCGGTCTGATCTTCGCTTGGGCGATGTCCTTCGTGGTCGCATTCTTCGTTTGTATGCCCATGCTCCGGCTGGAACACAGCCGTGCCGGAGAAGGAACGCTCAGTCACCGTGGAGCGCTCGTACGCCGGTTTGGCAAGCTCTCGCTCCAGCACCACGTGCTCAATCTCTCAATAAGTTCGGTCTATTACATCGTCCCACTGACGGCAACCCTGCTCATCTCGCCGTCGGACGTCGCCTACTTCTCCGCTGCGTTTCTGCTCGGCTCCGCCATGATGGTCGTCCCGTATCTGCTCGCCCTCTCTCTCTTCGCTGAACGCTCAGGTGATCCCGGCCTCCTCCACCGCAACGTACGACGGACCTTTCCCCTCGGCCTCGCGCTGATGGGGGGAATCATCCTGGTCGTGGAGGCTGCCGCGCCGTACGCCTTGCGTATCTTCGGTCCTGCCTATGCTGCAAACGGAACCACGGCGCTGCGCCTCTTGATCCTGGTGGGACCTGCCTACGTCATCAAGGACCACTACGTGTCGATCCGCCGAGCCCAGCACCGCATGGCCCACGCCTCGAGCGTCATGGCGATCGGGACCGCTGCTGAAGTCGCAGGATCGGCCGTTGGCGGTGCGATTTGGGGTCTGAACGGGATCTGCCTCGGTTGGGCGGTCTCTGCATCCTGCGAGGCCATGTTCCTCCTCGCACCGGTGCTGCATGTCTTCCGTCATGCCCCCCTCGTCGATTCCGATGCAGGCAATGAATCTGCCTGATTCCGGCAAGACGGCCATGTCGACACGGGCTCGGAGGGGACGCACCGGTCGGCAATTCCCCGATCCATCCCGGCACGGTCACACCGCTGCTCGTCAGGCGGGTATCGGGCGCCCCTCGACGAGGGCGATGTAGAGCTCCTCGATCCGCCCCACCACCGCGGACGCAGTGTACGAGCGCGCCCGCGTGTTCGCGGCCTGGCCCATGGCCGAGGCTCGTTGGGGGTCGTCGAGGACCTTTGACAGCGCCGTGGAGAGCGCGGCGGGGTCCCCGGGGGGGACGAGGAGTCCTGTCACGCCATCGTCCACCAGGTCGACGATTCCCCCACTGGCAGCCGCCACGACCGGCCGGCCGACGGCCATTGCCTCGAGGACCACGGTCGGGCAGCAGTCCTGGACGATCGAGGGAACGGCCACGACACAGGCCGTCCGCATGAGGTCGATGACCGACGAGTGGTCGAGCAAGCCGCGCAGCTCCACCTCGCCCGAGAGATCGAGTGGCGTGTCGTCGAGTGCCCGTCCGGCCAGCACGAGGCGGGGAAGGCCTCCGAGCCGTCTGTGTGCCTCGAGCAGCACTTCTATGCCCTTGTCCCGACTCAGTAGACCGACGAAGACGATCGGCCCATCAGGATTCGGGGCGGGCTCGTTCACCACAAGGTCGTCGGGAATGAAATTTGGGATGACCACATAGGGACTCCGTCCAGGCAGCCTGGTCTTGATCGCTACGACCGAGCTGACCGGGATGAAGGCGTCCACACGCCTGGTGCGGGTGCGGCGGGCGAGAGCGTTCGTCAGCACAACGCCCGGGCCGACCACCGGTCCGTACCATGACGACGCACAGCGGACGCAGGCAATCGGCGTCGGGCCTGGACAAACGTCAACACCGCCGCGCATGAGTCGCTTGGTGGCGCAGACGTGGCTGTACTCGTGCTGCGACAGCACCACGGGCACCCCAGCGTGCCGGGCCGGGCCGATGGCCGAGCCGACGCTCCAGTCATGGGCATGCACAATTTCAAACTTTCCGCCATCGAGCAGCCGCGCAATCGCGCTCCGAAACCCAGGGTCCATGATCGGCATCGCATGCGGCCGCACCGAGTCGTCATAGAGGCCGGGCAGACGCTGGGCAGTCGTCCGGATGCGGTGCAGGGGGACAGCTCCGTCGAGAGCCGTTCCTGAAGGACCATCCGTGGCGATAGTGACGACCTCGACGTGATGGCCACGGTCCATCAGCGCGTGCGCCAAGTTTCGAACATGCTGCTCTTGCCCGCCCGCAATCGGGGGATAGAACTGCGACACCATGAGTACTCGCACGATGGGGACGTACCCTAATGCAGCTCCTGATCACAGCCACGAACCCTTTGCTATCGTTCCGTCGAATGTCTTGTGCGGGCGCGGGAACAACAACACAACAACAACAGAAATCTGCGAGCCGGTTGACGGCTGGCACGGTTGCCGCGTGGTTGCGGACACGTCGCAGCTATCAAGCTGACGAGACGGTGCTCCCGGCGAAGAGTGCCGGCCGTTGCGAAACCACTGTCGCGGTCAGCGAGCCGTGCCCCACGAGTTCGACCCAGAATCGCCCTCATCCTGACATGGGCGCGCTCGGGAACCACGATGCTCCAGCAGGAGTCTCGCCGTCGGTCCTGGCGGGTTCTGATCCACGAAGAATTCGATCGCCGCTTCGTTGGTTGCCGCGGACGATATGACGAGGCCCAGTGGTCCACGACCGGAAGTCTCTGGGGGGACCGATCTGCACGCAGACGTGGAGAGGCTCTTCCAGAACACGGGGGACTCCTTCGCCCCATATCCGGAGATCTAGGGCGGATCGGCATGAAGTCCGGTGATTCGCGCATTCTCTTCTATCACCGGGTTGCTGAAGGTGTCGACGATCCCTTCAAGCTCTGCGTGACCCCAGCCAGATTTTCTGCGCATCTCGACGAGATCGGTCGGCATGGTGAGCCCTCGACGCTCGCCGACCTGTCCCTTCCGTCGGTCCGGCCTCGGATTGTCGTGACGTTCGATGATGGGTATGCCGACAATCTGATCAACGCAGTGCCGATTGCGGAAGCAAAGGGAGTTCCAATTACCGTCTACGTGACCAGCGGTGTGCTTGGCAGCCACAGCGGGTTCTGGTGGGATCGTCTGGGCACGCTCCTTCGGTCGCGTCCACCTGCAGTCAGTGAGATCACTCTGCCGGCAGGTGAAGGAACCGTCCGCATCCGTCTCGGTTTGTCTCGGAGGAAGGACCTCCAGTCGGTGCGTCGCCACCTACTACCGCTTCCGGTGACGGAGATCCACCGTGTCCTCGATGCCGTCTCGGAGCAGTGGGGGATTTCCGCTGCGCCGCCCCCGGATGCTCGACCGCTGACGGTTCCCGAGTTCGTCCGGTTGGCGGCCTCGAACGTGGTGACGATAGGTGACCACACTGTCGACCACGTGCGGCTTCGAGGTCTTGAAGCAGCGTATCAGCAGCAGATGATTTCTTCCTCAAAGGAGCAGTTGGAGCGGTTGAGCGGTCAGGCGGTCTCACACTTCGCCTACCCCTTCGGGGGCAAGGATGCCTTCGACGATCACTCGGTCGACGCTGTGCGTTCGGCGGGCTTCGAAACGGCATGCACGACCATCTCGGGCAACGCCAGCTCCACGTCGGACCCGCTCCGCCTCCCGCGCCGCGCGGTGAAGAACTGGAGTCGACTTCGTTTCAGGGTGGCCCTGGAGCGCTGGAGACTGGCCCCGCGTCAGCTTTCTCCGAGCGAACAATGAGCCCGGTCCGCGTCGCCATGGTGAGTTCCCGGTACTCGCCCTACATAGGTGGAGTCGAGAGTCACGTCCACGAGGTCGCGCCGAGGATTGCCGCAAAAGGACTGGATCTCACTGTGCTCACCACCGACCTCACGGGCGAGCTACCACCGCTGGAACACGAAGGACTGTTGACCGTCCGACGGTATCCTGCGTGGCCGAGGAGATCTGATCTCTACGTCTCGCCTGCACTAGTCCGGCAGATTAGGGAGGGAAGCTACGACCTCGTCCATGTGCAAGGTGTGAACAACTTCCTGCCCCCCATGGCACTCATGGCGGCCCAACGTTCGGGGGTTCCCACGGTGGCTACGTTCCACGGCGGTGGCCACTCCAGCCGTGTCAGGAAGATGGTCAGGCCGATGCAGTGGCAGGCCATGCGACCTTTGCTCCGCCGGGCGAAGGGGTTGGTCGCGGTGTGTCACTTCGAGGTTGAGATTTGGGCAGGACGACTCGGGCTCGAACAGGAAAGAATCCGGCTCATCCGCAACGGAGCAGAGCCCCTCCCGGTGGGCCCGTCGCCACCCGAGGTCACGGGCTCGCCCCTCGTCTGCACTGTCGGTCGGCTCGATCGGTTGAAGGGACATCATCGCTTGATCAAGGCGATGCCGGCCCTCCTCGATCTGGAGCCCGATGCCCACCTGGCCGTGATAGGTCAGGGCCCTTTCGAGCACGAACTTCGTCGCCTGGCCGCACGGCTGCAGGTCGAACATGCCGTGACCTTCACCTCGTTCGACGCCACGCAGCGAGAGGCGCTCGGGACGCTCGTACGATCCAGCGACGTCGTCGCCCTGATGAGCGACTACGAGGCGCACCCGGTCGCCATCATGGAGGCCCTCGCCCTCCAGCGGAAGGTGGTCGTGGCCGACACCTCCGGGCTGTCGGAGCTGGCGGCCGAGGGTCTCGCCGTCGCCGTGCCGGTAGACGCTCCACCGCGCGCCCTGGCCGAGGTGTTAGCCGACGTGGCGCGCCGTCCTGATCCCGTTCCCCCGAACCTGCCGACATGGGACGACTGTGTCGACAAGCTCCTCGGACTGTATGGGGAGATCCTCGGCGCAAGTGCGGAGAGCGGTAGACGCTGAGCCGATTGACAACTTTCGATCAACAAGTGGCGCATCCGGTCGGCAGGCACCGCGCGCACCGCGCGCACCACGCGTCGCCGGCAGGGACACCTTCAGCGCCATCGCCGAGGAGCGCGCAAATGGCCTCGATGGAGGGCGTGCTCTGGTCCGTAAGGGATGCCTGCCTCGACGCCCTCGACCGCTGTGAGGGCGTCGCGAGCGGCCTCTAGGTCACGGAGGTCCGTCAGGCAAGCTGCCGTCCACGGGGAGACGGTTCAGGAGGCATCGACGCGTTACTGGCTCGCGAAGACCGGGCCGACCGCAAAGGCATGCCCCATGAACAGGGGTTTTGCTGAAGGTTGGTACGCATTGATGTCAGCTGTCGCCGTTCGTACGTCGGTTTGTCGAGCTCTAGTTCTCGGCTGCGTTTCTGCTCGGCTGCGCCTTGATGGTCGTCGCATATCTGCTCGCCCTCTCCCTGTTCGCTGAACGCTCAGGTGATCCCGGCCTCCACCGCCACGTGCGACGCATGCTTCCCCTTGGACTCGCCCTCATCGGGGGTATCATCCTGGTCGTGGAGATTGGCGCTCCCTACGCGTTGCATCTCTTCGGTCCCGCCTATGCTGCCAACGGAGCGACGGCGCTGCGCATCTTGATCCTGGTGGGACCTGCCTATGTCATCAAGGACCATTACCTGCCCATCCGCCGAGCCCAGCACCGCATGATCTGTCTCGGTCGGGTGATTTGTGCATCCTGCGAGGCGCTGTTCCTGCTCCCACCGGCGCTGCATGTCTTTCGTCGGGTCCCCGCAATCGATTCCGATGCAGGCAATGGATCCGGTTGAGCGCGCGAAGAGGGGCATGCCGACGCGGGCTCGGAAAGGGCGCACCGTCGACACCCTGCTCGGTCACCTGCCGCGGGGTGATCGCCGTCAGACCGCGCCCCCCGACCTCGACTCTGGTCTGCCGGTCCTCCTCGTCCGGGTCGGCCATTACCCGATCCATCACGGCACGCTCGGGGTGATCCGCACACTGGGTCGTGCCGGTGTGCCCGTCTACGCCGTGACGGAGGATGGCGTCACCCCCGCGTCGACCAGTCGGTACCTCACGGGCCGGGTGAAGCTCACGTCCGGCGCAGAACCGGTCCAGTCGGCACTGCTCGACCGTCTCGTCGAGGTGGTCGATCGCCTGCCGGCCAGACCGCTGCTCGTCTGCGCCGACGACGAGGCCGCTGTGCTCGTGGCCGAAGGCGCCGGTGCGCTGGCGGGCCGAGCGATCTTCCCGGCCGTCGCCCCAGACCTGCCGCGCCAGCTCGCCAGCAAGCGCGGGCTCTATGAGATCTGCCGGCGTGTTGGTGTGCCGACGCCTGCCACGACGTGCGTGAAGACCGGCGACGATCTGGAGGCAACCCTGGCGGACCTGGCGCTCCCGGTCGTGGTGAAGCAGAACGATCCGTGGAGCCGGCTGACCCGCCCGGTCGTGACGGGAAGCACCTTGGTGCGCACTGCCGAGGACGTGAGAGCACTGCGGGCGGCGTTCGACCGTTGGCCGGAGGGCTCCGACGTCGTCGTGCAGGAGTACCTGCCCGACGACATCGCGGAGGACTGGTTCGTTCACGGCTATTGCACGGCCTCGTCGGACGTCGCCCGGATCTTCACCGGCCGCAAGTTCTGGTCGTGGCCCGCACGCGCCGGTGCCACCGCCTACGCCCGAACGGAGAGGAACGAGGAGATCGAGCGCTCCGTCCGTGACTTGTGCCGGCGCATCGGTTACTGCGGCATCTTCGACACGGACTGGCGATACGACCGAAGAACCGGCACCTATCTCCTGCTCGACTTCAACCCTCGCGTCGGGGCCCAATTCCGCATGTTCGAGGACGATGGTGGCGTCGACGTCGCGAGGGCGATGCACCTCGACCTCTCCGGGCGCCCGTTGAGCCCCGGGTGCCAGATCGAGGGAGAGCGGTTTCTAGTGGAGAATCTGGGTCTGGCGGCGCGCCGCTATTACCGTGAGGAGCCGCAGGCTCCCGAGATCCCGGGCGCGCCTGCCCGTCTCAGGCTCGCCTGGTTCAGCCTAGATGACCTATTGCCCTTCATCACCATGATTGTGCAACAGGTTGTGGCCTTGGTCCGGCTCCGGCTGAGGGCGCTGCGGTCCCGCTCCTGAACCTTCAGCCTCCGCGTAGACGGGCGGTCACGCCGTCGGCCACTCGTGGACCGGCGAAGCCGGAGCCACAGACGAAACGCATCATCGGGCCGAAGGTGGCTGCCGCAGCCAGTCCGCTGAAAAAGAGGCCCGGGACCGACGACTCGAAGTCCCGCGTCAGCCGGGGCGATCCTTCCACTGTGGCGATCGAGCCGGCGAGCTCACCCGGGAGGAACCCGAGGGAGTGCAGGTCGACTCGGTAGCCCGTGGCGGCAATGACGTGATCCACGTCGAGCTGCGATGGCGTGCCGCCCTGGTCGGCGAGGTCCAACCGGACGCCGTCTGCGTGCGGGCCGGCGCCGGTCACCCTGGTCTGCAGGCGGACGTCGATCCCCTCGAACCGGAGCTTCAGCCACCACGCGCCGAATGGACCGAGGATCTTTTGTACGCCGGCCAGCCGGAGCCGGTCCGGCAGGCGCCGGTAGGCCGCCGGGTAGCGCGTAATGAGCAGGTGCGTCCAGCCGCCGCCGAGCTGCGATGGAGGCGACCGCAACTTGTGCAGGAGGCTCGGGTCTGCGGGAGGCGGAGGTCCACCCCAGAGCAGTTCGGGTGATCGGACGAGGAGGTGCACCGCCGCGCCGGACTCGTGGAGCAGCACGGCGGTCTCGAGAGCCGATTGGCCCCTTCCGATCACGGCGACGGTCTTGCCACTGAATCCGGACAGATCGTGATGATCGCTCGAATGACTGATGCGCCCGCACGCCCCGTCCGCCTCGCTCCCGGCGGCCCGGAGTTCGGGCGGCACGTAGGCGAACGGCGCCGTGCCGACGGCGACGACCACCGTGGCCGACCAGAACCGCTCGCCGGATGTGAGCTCGACCTCGAATCCGGAAGCGACGCGAGTGATGCCGGCGACCTGCTCCTGCTCGAGCTCGGGCACCTCTCGCTCTTGAAACCACCTGCCGTACTCGATGAATTCGGCGATAGGGATCGGGATCTCGGCGCCGTCCTTGTCGTAGGGCTCGACTCCGGCGGCCTCGCACCAGTCGCCGATCCCCATCTTCTGATGCGGCGAGCCGATGCTCGAGTCGAGAGCTGTCGACTTGAGGAACATCCCGATCGGCATGTGCTCGAGCCACCCGCCCATCGGGGTTCCGAACGTCCGGTGTTCGACACCGCGTTCTGTCAGGTGCGCGGCGGCGGCGAGGCCATATGGGCCGGCCCCGATCACCACCGCGCCCACTCTCTGGCTCGCCGGCACGGGCACAGAGGCTACGCGCCGGACCGGCCCAATGGGAAATCGCTGCGCGGGCGGGGCCAGCCAAGGCTCCGCACCCCACACCCGAGAACGGACGTCGGCGCGGCTCCCGCCGGTTCGTCCGGGGACCCCGCCCACCCTGAGTCACTGCGTGACTTTGACTTGGGGCCGCTGAGGAGGTAGCCATTCGCGGAGAGGCGCGAGGGCCTCGAGGTGCCGAGATGTCGGGAGGCAAGATGTCAGACGGCTTGTTCTGCTCGCTCAAGCGCCGGATCTCCGGCACTCACTCGGGACGTGTTCGTCGCGTCGTTGCGTTCGCTGCTTTGGCTGCGGTCAGTGCGCTGGCCCTCGGGGGGGCGGCTGCTTCGGCGACGCAGACACCATGCGGCTACTGGCTGGTGGGTAGCGACGGCGGTATCTTCACGTTCGGGCAGGCTGCGTTCCACGGATCCACGGGTTCGCTCAAGCTTCAGCGTCCAGTGGTGGGCATCTCCACGGAGTTCCCCGGTACCGGCAGTACGGGCTACTGGCTGGTTGCCTCTGACGGCGGGGTCTTCGCGTTCGACACAGGCTTCTACGGGTCCGTCCCAGGTCTCGGTCTCAACCCGGCTGGGTCCGGGCTCCCGCACAGCCTGAACGCCCCGATCGTGGGCATGGTGCATTCCTCCACGGGCCATGGCTACTTCATGGTGGCCTCCGACGGCGGGGTCTTCGCCTTTGGGGACGCCAACTTCGCCGGTTCGTGCCCCGGAATCGGCGGCTGTGCAGGATCGGCTGTGAGCGTCGTGCCTGACGCGAGCGGGAACGGCTACTGGGTGGTGACCAGCACCGGCAACGTCTACGCCTTCGGCGACGCCGGCTACTTCGGAGCGCCCGGACCCCAGAGCTCACCGATCACCTCTGCGGCGGCGACAGAGCCGTCCGGCGGCGGCTACTACGTCTTGGACGCGAGCGGACAGGTGTTCAACTATGGCGACGCCAAGGCGCTCGGCAGTTTGCCTGCGGGCGCCACCAGCATTTCTGACCCAGCCACCGCTATCTTCGTCACCGACGACAATGCCGGCTACTGGGTCGTGACCGCGCTCGGCAAGGTGTATCCCTTTGGCGACGCTCCACCCGAGGGGGACATGTCCACGACCACGCTCAACGGGTCGATCATCGCCGCGACCGGGTTCTGAGGCGCCCAGGCGCTGCCGGGCAAGGCCGTCGGTAAACCGGCCTGCAGGCGGGGTGCCGTGAGAATCGAGTGTCCGACCTGGGAGAACGGCGCGCCAGATGCCCGGCCGCACTGGTGATAGAGGGAAATCGAAGACGGTCAGCCAACTCCGCTTCTTTGGTCTGCTTGCCTGTCTCGCGATGATTGCTGCGGCTTGCAGTACGACTGCGAAGGTGAGCGGTCCGACCACCACTTCCATCACCACCGCACAAAGCACGACGACGACTCCATCGGCCAGCGGTACCACGAGCACTGAGCCAGCAGCCTCCTCCGGCGGCATGCCGCCTCCCCCCGGCTACACGAGCCGGCAACTGATCTTCGACGACCGGTTCTCGGGCACCACCCTCGACAGCACCAAATGGACCACCGCCCTGGGTGCGCAGGGGATCGTCTGGAACGATCACGGCAACCTTCCACCGCCCTACAGCGGAACCAACATGCCCGGGGCCAACAACATCGCCATGTTCGGCCCGAGCCAGGTGAATGTGGACAACGGGCTGACGCTGACGGCCCAGCGCAACACCAACCGGTACGCCGGCACCTACCCGTGGATCAGCGGTGTCGTGACGACCGAGGGAAAGTTCTCCCTGCCCAGTAGCGGCTGGTACGTCCAGGTGAAGGCCAAGATGCCTGACACCTCGACGGGCATGTGGCCCGCTATCTGGTTCATGCCCGACACGGCGACCAGCACGACCGTCGAGATCGACGGCCACGAGGGCGGGGCCACCGGCAGTGGGTTCCCCATCAACGACGCCGGCCACTCCAACTACTTCGCCAACTCGGGAACGGTGTCGTCCTTCTGGAACGCTGGGGCCGATATGAGCGCCGGTTATCACGTCTTTGGATTTGAGTTCATCCCCGGTGTGTCGGTCAGGTGTTACTTCGACGGGACTCCGGTGTTCCGGGTGTTGGCGTCGAGCGGCGTCACCATCACTGCTGGGACATATGAGATCATCCTCCAGCTAGAGGTAGCCGGGGAGCGGATATCCGGGTCGCATATCGCGACGACGGGTGCCACCCCGTCGGCCTCCATGGACGTCGCCGAGGTACAGGCATACTCCTTTCCCTGGTGAGCGGTAGAGCAGGCCATGATGCCGACCACTATCCGTCGAGTCAGCTCACCGCAATGCCTCTCGAGCGTGGCTATTCCGACTCCCGCACTGATTGAGACGAGGGATCCATCAGATTGTTGTTGGTGCGTTGTGTATGGATTAGTCCGCTCGGCTCTACCTCGGAGTGGAGTGCCTTGTAAGCATCCTTGAACAGGCAGCGGGTGGTCTGGACCTGGGTCGAAACACTCCGAGGGGATCGAATGGCGATGACCACTGACTCACAAGGCTCTTAGCTCGGTGGCGGCCGAAACGCAAGATGCTGAAGCCGAAAGTCGCTTCCTCGAGTCAGGCGATCAGGCAGGAACTGCACCCGGCGATCGAAAGTTCCGACCCGACGTGGAGGGTCTGCGGGCCGTCGCCATCGTGCTGGTCGTTCTCTTTCACGCCGGTGTACCCCGAATCACCGGCGGGTTTGTCGGGGTGGACGTGTTCTTCGTCCTCTCTGGCTTCGTGATCACCGGGCTTCTCCTGAGAGAACATGCCACGTCAGGAAAGAATCGCTTGTTGGCGTTCTACGGCCGCCGAAGCCGCCGAATCCTTCCCGCGGCGACATTGGTCATCATCCTGACGGTATTGGCTTCCTATCACTGGTTGGGCTTCCTCGTCGGCGACGATACGGCGCGGGTCGGGAGGACGGCGTCCCTCTTCTATGCGAACTTTCACTTCATCTCGACTGAGACGAACTACCTGGCGTCGCAGGCCCCTCCTTCGCCGCTTCAGAACTACTGGTCGCTCTCGGTCGAAGAACAGTTCTACCTCTTGTACCCGACCCTCTTCATACTTGCGGCCGTGAGCTGGAAGCGGGTCGGCATTCGTCCCAAGCTCACAATCTTCTTGGTCTGCAGCATCGTGGCGTCACTCGCCTGGTCAATCCACCAGACTTCGGCCAACAGCGTTGCTGCATTCTTCTCACCGTTCACCCGCGCCTGGGAGCTTGCACTTGGAGCACTGATCGCCGTCGCCAGTCCGCAGTTGGCAAGGATTCCACGGACCCCCGCCGCTCTCATGACTTGGGCGGGACTGGGCGGCATTCTCGTCGCGGCGTTCGCGTACAGCTCGGCCACGCCCTATCCAGGCGTCGCGGTGGCGCTGCCCGTCGTCTCGACCGCACTCATCGTGGCCGGCGGGATGGCCCGTCCCACCATGGGAGCCGAGGCGCTCTTGTGTCTTCCTCCGTTCCAGTGGATGGGGAAGCTCTCATACTCCCTCTACCTGTGGCACTGGCCCATCTTGATTATCGCCGCCCAGCATGTCGGTCATCCCCTCTCGGTCGAGGACAACCTCCTCTGGGTCTTGTTCGCCCTCGGACTGTCGGTCGGCTCCTACTTCCTCGTGGAGAATCCCATCAGGCACTGGAATTTCTTTGCCCGCTCCGGCGGAAGAAGTGTCGCTTTGGGAGGGCTTCTCATCGCCCTGTCGCTAGCTGTCGCCACCTTCGAGATCGCCAGCCATCCGTGAATCCAGGACCACGTTGGAGGAACCAGAGATGAGGAAGAGAAGCGGACATCGCCGGAACTTCATCGGCGTAGTCACTACGGTGGCTGTGATCACACTGGCGGCGGGCAGTTCGTCATCGGCGTTGTCGTTGGCATCGTCCTCTGATTCCACTCCGGGCGGCGCTGCCTCTCTGGCGGCACCGGGAGCCGATAGCGGATGTCCCTCAGCAGCCTGCTCTGCCGTGATCGCAGCCGTAGCTGCAGGCACCCGCTTGAAGACGTTGCCCGCCAGTCTGACGCCTTCGCTCTCCAACGCTGCGAGCGACCTTCGTGTTCCATCGGGCGGAGTATGCGGATCATTGCAAATCCCGGGCTTAGATCCGAGTTACGAGCCATGCGTATACGGTTCGGCAACGGCGACATCGAAAATTGTCCTACTCGGTGACTCACATGCATGGCAGTGGGCGACTTCGGTGGCATCCGTCGCTCAGCGCACAGGTGCCTCATTTGGACTCGTGTATCACTCCAGTTGCCGGGTTACCCTCACTGCGAATTTGCTCCCGCCCAACGGCCCTCCTGGGGGTTCCGAGCCATCGGGCCAGGTATGCAACCAGTGGACCAAGGCGGCGATCAAATGGATCAATGACTTCCATCCAAAAACGGTGATAGTGGTGGCTTACTCGGGTGATGTTCCCTCACAGCAGCCGATCAACGCGAAGGGTCTTGTGGAATTATTTCATCAAATAGAGGCCCCAGGTAGGGAACTCATCCTCTTGGGACAGGATCCCGACAATTACACCGGAGGTCCGGATTGCTTGGCAGCGCACGAATCCAATATCAGCCAGTGCAATGTCCCGGAGTCGCAGGCCGTGGTTCCAGTTGCAATTGAGGCACAGGAGAAAGCGGCGAGCCAGGTTCACGCCAGATTCGTCAACGTGACCCCATGGATCTGCACGAAATCAGAATGCCCTCAGGTGATAGGCAAGTTCGATGTCTATCAGGATCCCTTTCACCTGACATCGTCGTATGCGGACTATCTGTCCCCAGTCCTAGGTATCGCACTCGGTCTGTTGCCGGCCAATACGGAAAAGGGCTAGCGAGGGATGTGTGAGTAGATCGGGCTGGAGTATTGACGGTGAGCCGGCCTGTAGGCGGGAGAGTGGCAGGCACGAGCCTTCGTCCGAGAAAAATGCCCGCTGGCCAGCGAGAAAGGTGTTGGTTGTCGCTCGTTGACGAGCACTGAATTTCGTCCCGGGAGGGACACAGAAGGACAAAGGCTTCTTCCGCGGAGCTTTACTGCGCCCGCGCTTCAGGAGCGGCGGAGGCGCCCAGCTCGGCCTCTATTGCCTGACGGGTCCGGTCCTCTGAGTCGGGCCATAGGTGGGCGTAAGTATCGAGCGTCTCGACCGCGCTGGCGTGCCCCAGCCGGGCCTGGACGGTCTTGACCGACTCCCCATGCCGGATGAGTAGGGAGGCGTAGAAGTGCCTCAGATCGTGCCAGGTGGCGTCCTGGCGGACCTGGGCCTGCTTGCGGGCCACCCGGAAGGCCTCAGCGGCCCGGTTGCGAGGCACCGGAGCGCCGTCCGCCATGGTGAACAGGAACCCATCGCTTCCAGGCTGGAACGATGCAATGTGCTCTGAGAGGGCGAAGAGGACGGTCTCCGAAATCGGGATCGTCCTGGATCCGGCGGCGGTTTTGGGCGGGCCAAGGTAGGGAGGACGCTGGCTGATAGTCAGCAGTTGGCGGTCGACGGTGAGGGTCCTGCGTGGAAAGTCGATCCGGTCCACCGTAAGTCCGAAGACCTCGCCCTGACGCAATCCCGCTCCGGCTGCGACGACTGCGGCCGCCCGGTAGCGCTGGGGCATGGCATCAATGAGGGCACGGACCTCTGCTGTCTCAAGCGGAACAACGCGGCGGTGCTCCTTCTTGGGCAGCCTGACTCCTTCGCACGGGTTGAAGGCGATTAGGCGGTCGTTGACCGCGCTACGGCAAATGGAGGCGAAGTAGCGATATACGACCTCGACCGTGCTGGGCTCGAGTTTTTCGCTAAGACGCTTCACCCAGGACTGAACCTCGGTCGTGCGGATCGAAGCGATCGGACGGCCTTTGAATGCCGGGACGATGTGCCTCGTCATGTTGATGCGGACCTGCTCGGCGGTCGTCGGACGGTGGACCTGTGAGGACCTCCAGGTCTCTGCGTAGACCTCGAACGTCACCCGGCCAGCAGAGGGGTCGATCCATGCGCCCTTCGAGATGGCAGCACCGTTCTCACAGAGCCACACCTCGGCATCGACACGGCGGGCGAACCGCTTTGCGTGCTGACGCCCGTCAGGTGCAAAGAACCGTGCCTGCCAGGTCGTAGACCGCCTCCCGGTCTTCTTCGAGATGTATGTCTTCTTCTGGACGTGAGCCACGATTACGCCTTTCTCTTGCGGTTCGACTTGGGGAGGGTCTGCCAGCTGCGAACGCCTGGTGTCGTCTGGCCCAGCAGTCCCAGCTCGCGGGCTTTCGCTACCCATTTCGCGGCAGTCGAGTGGCTGACGTTGAAGGCTTCAGCAACAGCCTTAGTGGGAGCTTTGACAGCGCTGCTGTAGATGGCAGCGACCTGGCGGAAGTGCTCATTCGTTAGGCCGGTCGAACGCTTGGGCCGGTCGTCGGCGTATCGCTTTGCTTCAGCCATCTCTTGCAGTGCTCCATAGCGCTTCCGCTCCGTTGGACCCTCGTGAGATAGTTGACTCGCCGCCCAATGGCGCTCCTGCTCCTGCCGTTCCAGTAGCGCCGTCCACAGCAGCGAGACAATCTCCTTGACCGGCAGGGAGCGCAGGTCCGTTGCCTCGAAGCCGGTGATCGCGTCGGCCGACTGCAATAGCCGGACCTTCTCGCCTTCGGGCTTGACCCCCTTCCAGATTTCGAGCCCAACACACTCAGGCATCTGGTCGCCTTCAACCCAATGACCGACGATCCGCCACGGGCCAGGCCAGTAGCCGGGATCATTTGGCCAGAGGATCTCGCTCGTTCCGATGATCGGTGTCGTCCGCTTCCTTGGCACGCTCATCATGGTAATGCAATGGTTAGGGCCTGGTCAAACCTAGTAACCACCTGAGCAGACAATTGCGAGGGCAAGGGTGTGACCAGAACCTAGCCACAGCGCTACCATGGAGAGATGGCAACTAGCCCCGTTCTTGCCGAAGTCCGCCGTCTTTGCCGCTCGGGTGAAGCGCAAAGAATCCGCCGCAAGGCCGAGGTCTCGCTGGCGGAGGTCGCGGCTGATGTCGGAGTGACACCGACCGCCGTCCAACGTTGGGAGACGGGTCTGCGCTTCCCCAGGGACGCTGGCGCTGAAAAGTACCTGCGTGTCCTCCGGCGGTTGGAAAGAGTCACAGGTCCATGAACCGTCCCGAATACCTCACCACCCAGGAGGTCGCGGATCTCCTGCGTCTGCCAGTGGCGACACTGCGGGCCTGGAGACACCGCAACGTTGGACCCCCAGCGTTCAAGATGGGCAAGCACCTCAGGTACGACTTGGCGCAGGTGCTCCTCTGGGTCAATAAGCGCCAAGAAGAAGAGCTGGACCGTGCCGCAAGCAGGGGAAGGGCCAAGGTCGTCAGATGAGCCAACCTGCGAGTACCGACACCCGCGTCGCTGCGCGGCTTTCGACTCTCGAAGTCAAAGTGGAGCAGCTTGAGCGCATATTGTCCTGCCGCCGCTGCTCCCTTCCGCCGCCCCCGCCCGAACGCTGGGGTGGTGACCGCCGCTCTGAGGATCACCGTCCCCCCCACACCTGCGGGCTTCCGAGGTTGTCTCCGTGACCGATCAGTTCGCGATGGCGAGTTGCGACCAGGTGTGCCGTTCACCCGTCCGCCTGCAAATCGGTGATTACCTCCGTAGCCAACCCGAAACCGAACTCGCAGGTGGGCCAGGGGAGGAGTCGGTCAACACGTTGTCTGACAACGATTCCGCAGGCTCCATTGCAAAAGTGGTGCGGTTGTCGGAGGTTGAACCGGAATCTGTGGAGTTTCTGTGGCCAGGCCGCATCGCCAAAGGCAAGCTGAACATCATTGAAGGTGATCCTAAGACGGGCAAGTCCACGCTGGTACTTGACCTAGTGGCCCGCGTCACCACGGGTTCACCGATGCCCGATGGCGCGCAACTTCCTGGACCGGCAGCGGTAATTCTGATGACCGCTGAAGATGGCCTGGCCGATACGGTACGTCCGAGACTCGACGCTGCACACGCCGATTGCTCACGTGTCATCGCGTGGGAAGGCGTGCCGATTCAGGGCGATGACGGGAATCAGATAAGCGTAAGGCCCCCCTCGTTGCCCAATGACCGTGAGCTGCTTGAAGAGCTGATCGTGGGGCATGGAGCTGCCCTCGTTGTCATTGACGTGCTGAACGCCTACCTGGGTTCCAATGTGGACGGACACAAGGACCAGGATGTGCGTAGAGCACTAATGCCCCTGGCAAAAATCGCCGAACGCACCGGGACCGCCATCGTGATTGTCCGGCATCTCAACAAATCGACCGGCGGCAATGCTTTGTACCGTGGCGGAGGCTCCATCGGTATCGCGGGAGCTGCACGTTCGATCTTGCTGGCAGCAGTCGACCCCGACGACAACGCTGGCGATAAGAGAGTGCTTGCCGTGACGGCCTGCAACGTCGCAGCCCCCGTGCCAGCACTCGTCTACCGGATCGTCTCGGCTGAGGAGAACGGCTGCGCCCGCATCGTTTGGGATGGTGTTTCCGAACATACGAGCGGGACCCTGCTGTCTGGCACATCGGATGACGAGGACCGCTCGGCACGTCACGAAGCGGTCGCTTTCCTCCAGGACTACCTCTCGACCGGAAAGCATCCCGCGGCAGAGGTAAAGCAGGCGGCAAAGGACGCTGGCATTGCCGTGCGCACCCTCGAACGTGCCAGAAAGCAGGCAAACGTTCTCTCCCTGCATGAAGGATTCGGTCCTGGCTCTGCCTACTACTGGCACCTCGCTGGTGAGCATGTGCGCCAAGAAACCGCCATGGACGCCATGGATGCCAACAATCCAGGGCTGGCGAGCAAGGCGAGCATGGCGCCGATGAGCGATGAATCGTGAGGTACGACCCTGCCCGTCGTGAGGCCAGCCGGAAGGCTTGTCGTCGGCCCATCGCTGAATGGGAGATCGCCCATCTTGAGCGCCTTGCTGCAGGGCTGCGAACGGCCAGGACGGCCGCTGGCCTCACTCAATGCGGGCTCGCTGTCAGGGCTGGGATGAACCCGACGACCGTGTATCGAATCGAGGCTGCGGTCCGGCGCACACGATTGAGCACGCTCCGACGCATCGCAGAGGCGCTTGTAGGGGCCGCTCCATGGATGGGGGGAGATCCTGAGAGGGTTACCGCCGATCTGGCGACAATGGCTGGCCTTGGGCTGGCACCTGAGAGCGAGTACCGGGAGCGGGTCGAGGGGCGTCGGGCGAGAAGAGAACGCCGCTTCGAGAAGGATGCCGAGAGCTATAGGCGGATCTGGGAAATCGAGGACGATTCCTCGCAGTGGGCAGACGACTCTTGAATGGGAGCGACCAGCGGTGCTTAGGGAGACGAAAATGAAAGCAGGGGAGCGCGGCACTAGTCGGACATAATCGCTTGATCTGCTGGGCACATCCCGGGTCGAAGGTGTCGGCAGTGGGCGCTTTCGGGACTCGCCTGTCCTGTGGGCGCGCCGGGCCGCTCAGCAGCCTTCGGGGTACGTCGTGCCAGAGGTGAGGCACGACACCGTGCGGCTCAAGCTTGTCACCGTGGACTCCAAGTTGAGCAGGTCTGACTCATTTGCGTAGAACCCGCTTGTGCCGACAGAGGTCAGTCTGTTCACCGACGTCTTGAGGGCGTTGACTTGATCCTGGAGCAGGAAGAACTGGCTACTCGATACCTTTGTCGCAAAGGAAGCAACGGCGTGGAGCTGAGCCTCCTGGCTCCGGTTTTGGCTCTGTAGCGAAGACACCTCATCGTGGAGCACGACCAACTGCCACGTCCCGAGTCCGATGACGGCGCAGAGCAACGCGAGGCCGACAAGGCGGAGCAGGCGGTGCTTTGTGGCCGAAGTCCTGTCGCCTGGCTCGTCGGGCACTCCTCCAATGGATTCGGCTAGTTCGCTCATTGCGTTCCTTTGCTCTGAGGGTCCGAAAAGTTCCTGAGAATCAGGACAGCTTGACCCGTCCTCGGGGACTGGCGGCGGCTCTAGTTCGGTGCCTTTGCGTAGTTCGGTGTCCGTGAGTCAGCAAACGACGCGCTGTGGGAGCGCCCGATTTGCGCGGGACAAGACTGATTTTGAGGGACACTGGAAGGACGAAGTTTCGGCGCTAAGTCCGTTTCCCCAGTTCAGGCGATTGATTGACGGTGAGCCGGCCTGTAGGCGGGATTCTGTGAGGCTCCCTGCGGAGCCCCGGTGGCCATCCATCTCAGCGGCCTACCTGGGGAACCCTCCCTCTCGGGAGGCGGGCGAGCAACCCGTTTCCCACGCTTGGCCTTGCTCCGGGTGGGGTTTACCGAGCCGGCGGGGTCGCCCCCGTCGCTGGTGCGCTCTTACCGCACCTTTTCACCCTTGCCTGTGCGGGCCCGGAGGCCCGCCATCGGCGGTTTCCTTTCTGTGGCACTGTCCTGCGGGTCACCCCGACTGGCCGTTAGCCAGCACCCTGCTCTGCGGAGTCCCGACCTTCCTCGACACGGTCCCGCAGTGCGGCCCGTGCCGCGGCCACCCGGCCGACTCACCGTCGCCTCCAGTGTGCCATCCCGGGTGACGGGTGCCTGCACAGCGCCTCGGTAGGGTGTCACCGATGTCCGGTGGTGCGCACCAGCTCTTCGATCCCGAGGCTCTGCCGCTGTCCGCCCCGGATGAGGCCGCCGCCCCGGCACGCCGGACCGATTCCGGCGGCACCGGTCCGGTGCCCGAGGCCGATCCCGCCCCCGGTGCCGAGCCCGGCGCGCCCAGCGGGGTCCTCTCCATCGGCAGCCTCTACGACCAGGTCGAGGGTGCGCTGCGCAGCGCCCTGCCGCGGAACCGCCCGCTGTGGGTGCGCGGCGAGATCCAACACCTCTCGGACCACCGGTCGGGCCACCTCTACATGGACCTGGTGGACCCCGGGGACGAGGCCGGGCCCGGCCCACGCTCCCGGGGCGGCGAGCCCACGCTCAAGGTCAAGTGCTGGCGCAGCTCGTGGGCGCCGCTGCGCCACAACCTGGCCAAGGAGGGCATCGAGCTCGCCGAGGGGATGGTCGTGGTGCTGCGGGGCACGCTCGACCTGTATCGAGCCAAGGGTGAGATCAGCCTCGTCCTCGTCGAGGTCGACGTCACCGCGCTGCTCGGCCGCATGGCGGCCGAGCGCGCCAAGCTGCTGCGCACGCTCGAGGCCGAGGGTCTCCTCGGGCGCAACGCCTCGCTGCGCGTGCCCGACCCGACCATGCACGTCGGTCTGATCGCCAGCCCCGGGACCGAAGGGTTCGGGGATTTCATGGGCCAGCTGACGGGCTCCGGGTTCGGGTTCCGCGTCTCGCTGGTGAAGGCGGCCGTGCAGGGCCCCGGTGCCCCGGCGGCGATCGCCCGGGCCCTCAAGGTGCTCAGCCGCAGCGACTGTGACGTCATCGCTGTGGTCCGTGGCGGGGGAGCGCGCGCCGACCTGGCTGCGTTCGAGACCGAGATGGTGGCGCGGGCCGTGGCCGAGGCGACCAAGCCCGTCTTCACCGGGATCGGCCACAGCGGCGACGAGACGGTGGCCGACATCGCGGCGGCCCGCGCCTGCATCACGCCGACCGAGTGCGGGCACCAGATCGTGACGACCACCCGGCGGTGGTGGGCGGCCCACGTGGCCGAACCGGCCGACCGGCTGGCCCGCCGCGTCCCGGCCTTCCTGGGCGACGCCGAGGCCCGGGACGCCCGGGCCCGGGCCCGCCTGACCGCGGCGGCGCGCCACTCGGTGCGCACGCACCACGAGCGGCTCGGGCGCAAGGCGGCATCTGTCGCCCGCGTCGCGCCGGACCGCCTCGAGGCCCGCGAGAAGGGCATGCGCGCCCACGCGGCCCGGCTCGGGCCGATGGCCCTGGGACACCTCGGGCGCCAGGACGAGCGGCTGCACGCCTGGCGCCGGCTGCTGGCCGCGTACGACGTCGAGCGCCAGCTCGAGCGCGGCTACAGCCTCACCCTGACCGCCGACGGCGCCCTCGTGCGCAGCGCAGGCGAGGTGGCCGAGCGGCAGCAGATCCTGACCCGGTTCGCGGACGGGACCGTCCGCAGCCGGGTCGAGGGGGCGGACGTCAAGCAGGCACAGGAGCCGGAACCGGCCCAGGAACACAATTAGGAGGACCCGGTGAGCGTCCCGGACGACCCCGTCCCCGTGGGGGAGCTGAGCTATACCGAGGCGAGCCGCGAGCTCGATGCGATCGTGGACTTCTTCGAGCAGCGTGAGGTCGACGTCGACGTGCTCGTGGCCCGCCTGGAACGGGCGACGGCCCTGATCGACGAGCTCGATCGCCGGCTGCGTCAGACCCGGACCCAGGTCGAGGAGCTGGTGCCCCGGCTCGACGCGCTGGCGGCCGAGGCCGCGGGCGGCGGGGCGGGAGGTGCGGGAGATGAGTGACGCCGCCGCGTCCGGCGCGGGCACGAGCGACCGGCTGTATTTTCGCCAATTGCTGTCCGGGCGCGACTTCGCCCGCGGCGACCAGATGGCCCGGGGGATGGTCAACTTCGTCTATCTCATCGGCGACCGGGAGACGGGCGAGACGCTGATCGTCGATCCCGCCTACGCGGTGCAGGACCTCCTCGACATCATCGAGGCCGACGGCATGCGCCTGACCGGCGTGCTGGGCACGCACTACCACCCCGACCACGTCGGCGGGCAGATGGGCGGCTGGTCGGTCGAGGGGATCGGCGCGCTCCTCGAGAAGGTGCCGGTGCCGATCCACGTCCAGGCGGCCGAGGCACCCTGGGTCGAGCGCACCACCGGCGTCGGCGGGGCCGACCTCGTCGGGCACCACAGCGGCGACGTGCTCGAGGTCGGCCGGGTCGCGGTGGAGCTGATCCACACCCCCGGCCACACGCCGGGCAGCCAATGCTTCCTCGTCGACGGGAAGCTCGTGGCGGGCGACACGCTCTTCCTCGAGGGCTGCGGGCGCACCGACCTCCCGGGCGCCGACCCGCTCGCCATGTACGAGTCGATCCACACGCGGCTGGCCCGCGTCCCTGACGACGCCATCCTGTTCCCCGGCCACCTCTACTCGACCGATCCCTCCCAGAGCATGGGGGAGACGAGGCGATGGAACTATGTGTTCCGGCCGCGCTCCGCCGAGGAGTGGATGGCCATGTTCGGCCAGTGACGGCTGCGGGGGAGCTGACCGAGGACAGCAGCGTCGTCGTGGTCGGCGCGTCACTGGCAGGGTGGCGGGCGGTCGAGACACTGCGCGCCGAGGGCTTCGAGGGCACGCTCACGCTCGTCGGCGACGAGCGGCACCTTCCCTATGACCGGCCGCCGCTGTCCAAGCAGGTGCTGGCCGGGACGTGGCCGCCCGAGAGGGCGGTGCTGGCGGACCGGCGACGCTCCAGCGAGCTCCGGGTGCACGAGGTGCTCGGTCGCCGGGCGGTGCGGCTCGACGCCGAGGGGCGCAAGGTCGAGCTCGAGGACGGGACCGTGCTCGACGGTGACGCGGTCGTCATCAGCACCGGCGCGTTTCCGCGCCGGCTCCCCGGGACCGAGGAGCTCGGTCCGCGGGACGGCCTCTTCACGTTGCGGACGCTCGACGACTCTGTCGGCCTGCGGGCCGCCGTGACCGCGGTCGACGCGCCGTCGCGCGTCGTCATCATCGGGGCGGGGTTCATCGGCGCCGAAGTCGCCTCGACCTGTGCCGGGTTGGGCGCCCGGGTCACCGTGCTCGAGGCGCTCGACATCCCGCTGCGCAACGTCCTCGGTCCCATGCTCGGGTCGCACTGCGCGTCGCTGCACGGGGCCAATGGCGTGGAGCTGCGCACGGGGGTGTCGGTGCGGGGCATCCACAAGAGCGAGACCGCTGCGCTGATGGTCGAGCTGGGGGACGGCGACATGGTGCCGGCCGACATCGTGGTCGTCGGCATCGGCGTCGCGCCTTCGACCGACTGGCTCGGCGACTCGGGGCTCGAGCTGGAGAACGGGGTCGTCTGCGACGACAGGCTCTATGCCGCAGCCGGGATCGTGGCGGCGGGGGACGTCGCCCGCTGGCACTGGCGACACGACGGCGGACAGGAGCTGATCCGGATCGAGCACTGGCAGGTGGCGGCAGAGGCGGGTGTCGCCGCGGCGCGCAGCCTGCTGGCGGGACGAGCGGACGCGCCACCTTTCGTGCCGATCCCGTACTTCTGGTCGGATCAGTTCGGCATCCGCTTCCAGGTGCTCGGCAACCCGGGCGGGGAGGACGAGGTGGAGGTCGTCGAGGGATCGCTGAGCGAGGGAAAGTTCGTCGCACTGTTCGGTCGGGCGGGGCGGCTGCGAGCGGTGATGGCGATCGGCAAGCCCCGGCAGCTGATGGGCTTCCGACCGCTCCTCCAGTCGGGGTGCAGCTGGGACGAGGCACTGGCGCACGGCCGGTCGTAGCGGTCGAGCCCCGCGCCCCCGGCGTTCAGGGCCGGCCACGCGGGCCCACCGCCGCCCGGGAACGACGTGATCGACCGCCTCGAGCGGTTCCCCGCGCACCGTCGTCGCGCCGTGACCCCAGTGGTGCGGCTCGCGGTCACTGACAGGTGCGGACTGGTGTTAACACAGGAACGTTTGGGCGCGTTAACACCGTCACTTACGGCGCGTTAACACCGGCGTGCGCAGGGATTTCGGGCAAGAGCGCGTGCGGTGACCGCACGCGCACGCGGTTCACGAGAATGCGTCGAACGGCTCTACCGTGCGCGGGTACCGGGGCGTAGCTTGCCAATGCCGTCGTTGCGCGGGTCACGATCGTCGGCCGCGTGGGCCGACGAGAGCACCCCGTAGCCGCGGCGGAAGATGCGGCGCAGCTTCTCGGCACGGACGTCGAATTGCTTGAGAGCAATTGTCGTTGCGTTGTCGGAATGACGCGAGACGCATGCTTACAATCGGCGAGTCGGCATGCACCGCCCAGCAACGTTGTGCAGGCGCTGACGACTTGGCGAAGAGAACGGAAGTGCGCCCCGGGGTCACCCTGGACTCGCAACGGCGAGGAGTCGATGCGAGTCGTGCGGTTGCCCTCCCGGAGCCCGCATCTCACCCTTGATTGGCGACGACGAAGGGAACAGGCGGTATGCGACGAGTGGCTCGGCCGGATCGGAATTCTGCACCTCGAGGTTCACGCCGCCCACGTGTGCGAGGCGCCGTCAGCGGGGGCTTGGCCGCAGCCGTCTCCGTCATCGGGCTCGTCGCGTTCGCCACTCCGGCTTTCGCGGCACCCGCGGCCGCACAGGGCAGCAGCATCACGTCGACCGCCTCGTGCCTCAGTCCGCTCGGCAGCGGCATGCAGATCGAGTGGACCATCGCCAACAACGTCGGCGCGTCCGAGGCGGGGTCGGTCACCTCGGTCACCGGCGGCCTCGGCTCGTTGAGCTCCTCGACCTACTCGATCGCAGCATCGTCCGGGTCGACTACGCAGACGGCCACTCTCGACCAGACGGTGCCCGCCGGCGCCACGGGCACCGTCACCCTCGACCTTTCGAGCACATGGTCGGGCGGTCTGCCGCTTGCCGACAGTGGCACCTTCGACCCCTCGACGATGAACTGTGCCGCGCCCGCACCGGCACCGGCACCGGCACCGGCACCGGCACCGGCACCGGCTCCCGCGCCGGCACCCGCTACCGCACCGGCACCGGCACCGGCTCCCGCGCCGGCACCCGTGCAGACGATCGCCGGCCACATCTACCTGTGCACCAACGGCAGCCCGACCACGAGCGAGGAGACCGGTGGGACGTTGGCGGCGAGCGGTCCCGGGCTCACCTCAGTGTCGCCGGCGGCCAACCCGCTCGCCCCGGCCGACGTCACGGCGGGGACCTACACGATGATGGCCACCAGTCCGCCGGGCTTCCAACTGGTCGGCTGCGGCGGCGCATCGACGCCGAACGGAGGAGGCACCTCGGCGACCGAATCGGTGAACGTGCCGAATTCGGGGACCGGCGTGGGCCTCTTCTACGTGAGCGCTTCGTCGTCCACCGCGATCGACCAGTCGACCGGCACCAAACCCTCCGCGCCGGCGTCCTCGTCCCCGTCCTCGTCCCCGTCCTCGTCCCCGTCCGCGGGTTCCTCCGCGTCCGCGTTCTCCTCCTCGTCCGCGGGCACTCCGGTCACCGGCCTCTCCGACTGGACCGCAACGCTGAACCCGTTCACCGTCACCGGCTCGCAGGGACTGACGGGCATCTCGTGCCCGGAGATGCTCGGGGCGCTCTGGAATTCGGGTTGCCAGCAGAATCCGGGCATCGCGCTCAAGAAGACGGCCAGCGTCAGCTCGTTCTCGGCGCCAGGCACGCTGATCACCTACTCCTACGAGGTGACCAACACCGGCAACGTGACGCTGGACCCGGTGACGGTGACCGACCCGATGGTGGGCCTCTCGGCCATCGCGTGTCCCGATTCGTCGCTGGCGCCCGCCGGAAGCGAGACCTGCACGGCCACCTACACCACGACGCAGGCCGACGTGGACCGCGGCGTCCTGCGCAACACGGGCACCGCCCATGGCACCCCGCCCCAGGGGCCGGATGTCACGGCCACGTCGTCAGTCTGCATTCCCGTCTGCCAGCACCCCGCCATCGCGCTCGAGAAGACGGCCAGCGTCAGCTCGTTCTCTGCGCCAGGCACGCTGATCACCTACTCCTACGAGGTGACCAACACCGGCAACGTGACGCTGGACCCGGTGACGGTGACCGACCCGATGGTGGGCCTCTCGGCCATCGCGTGTCCCGATTCGTCGCTGGCGCCCGCCGGAAGCGAGACCTGCACGGCCACCTACACCACGACGCAGGCCGACGTGGACCGCGGCGTCCTGCGCAACACGGGCACCGCCCATGGCACCCCGCCCCAGGGGCCGGATGTCACGGCCACGTCGTCAGTCTGCATTCCCGTCTGCCAGCACCCCGCCATCGCGCTCGAGAAGACGGCCAGCGTCAGCTCGTTCTCTGCGCCAGGCACGCTGATCACCTACTCCTACGAGGTGACCAACACCGGCAACGTGACGCTGGACCCGGTGACGGTGACCGACCCGATGGTGGGCCTCTCGGCCATCGCGTGTCCCGATTCGTCGCTGGCGCCCGCCGGAAGCGAGACCTGCACGGCCACCTACACCACGACGCAGGCCGACGTGGACAACGGTTCCCTCTGCAACACCGGCACCGCGACGGGCAGCCCGCCCCAGGGCCAAGACGTGACTGACCAGTCATCGCTGTGCATCCCGGGCGAGCAGAACCCGTCGATCTCAGTGGTAAAGACAGCAGACGTACCCACGGTGAGCATGGTCGGCCAGGCGGTGACCTACACCTTCATGATCACGAACACCGGGAACGTCACGCTCGACGACGTGGATCTCACCGATGCACAGGTGGCCCCGTCGCTCGACTCGAGTCTGGGGCCGATCACCTGCACGACAGGGACCAACGGGTCCATCACGCTGGCACCGCAGGCGACGGATTCGTGTTCCGCGACCTACTCCGTGACGCAAGCCGACCTGACCAACGGCTCCATCGACGACACGGCTACGGTCACCGGTCAGCCGCCTTGCGGATCCCCCGTGACGGACACCTCGAGCCTGTCCCTCACGGTGACGAGCGTCAGCGTCGTCAAGGCGGCCAGCCCAAGCGGTGGCGTGGTGGCCGGCTCGACCACGCCGATCGTCTACACGCTCACGGTGACGAACACCGGGACCGCAACCACGGTGGCACCGATCGTGGTCACCGACTCGGCCCCGACCGGCACCTCGTTGATCTCGAGCTCGCCGATGTGCGTCACGGGTGGACCACCCGCCTGCACGGTCGCCGTGAGCAGTAGCGGGACGATCACCTGGACCATTCCGGCGGGTGTGGCCCCCGGCGCGTCCTACGCGCTCACCTACTCGGTGACCGCCGACTCGAACGCGCCGAACCCCGTGACCAACACGGCGACGTGGAGCGGTCCGGGCTGCGGCCTGCCCACCGCAACGACGACGTGCATGACGAACACCGTGAAGACGCCCGTCACGTACCCGGCGCCCCCGACTCCACCGATCGAGACCGTGGCGAAGACGATCACGCCGCCAGCACCGCCGCCGGCGCCGGTCATGGCCTTCACGGGCGCGTTCTTGTCCCGGGAGTGGATGACCGGGGCGGCGGCGCTGTCGCTCGGCGCTGTTCTGATGGTCATGGCACGGTGGCGCCGGCGCAGCCCCCGGAACACCGGTCAATAGGCACTCGATCGACCAAGGCCCGGGAGCAGAGCCTCTCGGGAGGCAGCGCTGCCCGGGGGGGTACGTGCGATCGGCTCTGGGCGTGCGGACGCCTCACAAATAGGGCCGTCTCCCCCAAATAGGGCCGAACAGCCCATCCAAAGTGGAGCCGATCAGCACTTACGACTGCAGTCGTCGCCGGGTTACCTTGCGAAGGCCAGGACGAATGTAGACACCGGCACGGTTCAAACGGCTATGGCCGCCAGGGGCGCCGTATATCGGCGTAACCAGAGTGAGCTTGCGCCTATTTGTGGCGTTATTGCGTGATCGATGTCTACAGCCGTCGATGGCGGGGCCCGCCCCTCGAGGCGGTGCTGATTGGCGACCGAGTTTGGCGATGACAAAAGGAAGAGGCGGTATGCGACCCCCCCGGCTTTATTGGAAGTCTTCACGTCGTGACGCGCTGCACCTGGGCCAGAAGCCCAGCAGGTGGCGCGCTGTCGTCCAGGGCGGACTCGCCTCGGTGCTGGCCGTTGCGGGACTCGTCGTGTTCGCCACCGAGGCCTCGGCCCACAACAACTACTTCCAGTCGGTGACCGGTGCGTGCAACAGCACGCCGGGCACCGGGGCCACGCTCACCTGGACCCTCTACAACGACTGGAACGAGATCGAAACCGGCACCTTCTCGACCTCGCAGGGCACCCTGAGCACTCTCGTCTTGTCCATCGCGGCGTCCCCGACGATGGACTCATCCCCTCCCGCCGCCGCACACCAGACGTTCACCCAGACGCTGACGGCTTCAGAACTTGGGGCACTCTCACCCAGCTCGACCATCAGCGTTGGCTGGACCGCGAAGTGGTCCGACGGGACGCCCGGGAGCGGGACGCTGACGACCACGCTTTCGGCGCTCAATCTGCCGAACGGCTGTGTCCCACCGAAGACGACGCCGACCATCGCGACCACGCTCGTGCCGCCGAGCAGCACAGCAGTGGGACACAGCTGGAGCGACAGCGCCATCGTCACCGGTAGCGCGGGCGGCGCCGCCCCCGCGGGCTCGGTCCATTTCTACGTGTGCCAGTCGTCCACCTCGTCCCCGTCCAGCTCGACCTGTGCCACCGGCGGCTCCCTCGTGGGCACGGTTTCGAGCCCGTCGTCCTTGAGCGGGAACGCGTCGACCTACAACCTGTCGCCCATGACCTACACGCCCCCGAACGTCGGCACCTACTGCTACTACACGACCTACACGCCGACCAGCGGCGAGTACTACCTCACGGCGTCGGGACCCGCCGAGTGCTTCGGCGTGAACCCGGCCTATCCGGGGATCATGACGACCCTCGTGGCGCCCAGCAGCACCACCGTGGGCAACGCCTGGAGCGACTCGGCCACGGTCAACGGCGTCTTCGGCGGCGGCACACCCCTTGGCTCCGTCAAGTTCTACACGTGCCAGGCGTCGACTTCGCCCACGTCCTCCTCGACGTGCGCCGACCCCGCCGGCACCCTCGTCGGCACGGTGAGCACCCCATCGACGAGCACATCGGTCTCGGCGACCTACAACCTCGAGCCCACCACCTACACCCCGACCAGCGTCGGCACCTACTGCTTCTACACCCTGTACTCGCCCTCGACGACCAACTACCTAACGGTGTGGGGACCGAGCGAGTGCTTCGGGGTCTACCCGGCCGGCACGCACACGACCACGCACACCTCAGCCGACGTCATCGTGATCGGCGGGACGGCCTACGACACGGCGACCGTGTCAGGCGACAGCTCTCACGGCGTCCCGACGGGGACCGTCACCTTCTACAGCTGCGTCGCGACGAGCTCGGCCGGCTGCACCGGAGGCACCGAGATCCCGGGTACCGCCGGGACGCCGGATCCAGCCCCCCTCTCGGGGAGCGGCAGCTTCACGGCGACCGCGACCTCTCCGACGATCATGCCCAGCGCCGCAGGGACGTACTGCTTCGGGGCCGTCTTCAACCCGGACGGGACCAAGTACTCGACCTCGAGCGACGACATGAGCGGTGATGTCGTGACGGACGAGTGCTTCAGCGTCGGGCAGGCCTATCCGGGGATCAAGACGACCCTCGTGACGCCCAGCAGCACCTCCGTGGGCAACGCCTGGAGCGACTCGGCCACGGTCAACGGCGTCTACGGCGGCGGCGCACCCCTTGGCTCCGTGACGTTCTACACGTGCCAAGCGTCGACGTCGCCCACCTCCTCCTCGACGTGCACGGACCCCACCGGCACCCCCATCGGCACGGTGAGCAGCCCATCGACGAGCACATCGGTCTCGGCGACCTACAACCTGGCGCCCACCAGCTTCACCCCGACCAGCGTCGGCACCTACTGCTTCTACACCCTGTACTCGCCCTCGACGGCCAACTACTTCCCGGTGTGGGGACCCAGCGAGTGCTTCGGGGTCACGCCGGCCACCCCGACGATCGCGACGACCGTCGTCCCGCCGAGCAGCCCCACCGTGGGCAACGCCTGGAGCGACTCTGCCACGGTCACGGGCAACACGACCGGCGGACCCCCGCTCGGCTCGGTCAGCTTCTCCGTGTGCCAGGCGTCGTCGTCGCCCACGTCGAGCTCGACCTGCGTCACCGGGGGCACCCCGGTGGGCACGGTTTCGAGCCCGTCGTCCTCGAGCGGTGACGCGTCGACCTACAACCTGGCGCCCACCACCTACACCCCGACCAGCGTCGGCACCTACTGCTTCTACACGACCTACGCCCCGGCCGAGGTGGACAATTACACCGCAGCGTCGGGACCCGCCGAGTGCTTCTCGGTCATGCCGGCCACCCCGACCATCCTGACCACCCTCGTCCCGCCGAGCAGCCCCACCGTGGGCAACGCCTGGAGCGACTCGGCCACGGTCACGGGCAACACGACCGGCGGAGCCCCGCTCGGCTCGGTCAGCTTCTCCGTGTGCCAGGCGTCGTCGTCGCCCTCGTCGAGCGCGACCTGTGACACCGGGGGCTCCCTGGTGGGCACGGTTTCGAGCCCGTCGTCCTCGAGCGGTGACGCGTCGACCTACAACCTGGCGCCCACCACCTACACCCCGACCAGCGTCGGCACGTACTGCTTCTACACGGTCTACGCGCCGGCCGAGGTTGACAACTACGCCGCGGCGTCCGGACCCGCCGAGTGCTTCTCGGTCACCCCGGCTGACCCGCAGCTCTCGACGCAGCAGTCCGGCTCGCACAGCGGTTCGGGCACGATCGCCCTCGGTGGCTCCGTCACCGACACGGCGACGGTGACGGGCAACTCCATCGGTGGGGCCCCCACCGGGACGGTCACCTTCACCGAGTGCGCAACCGGTTCCTCACCGGCCGTGTGCCCGAGCGGCACTGCGGTGGGCTCCCCGGTGACGCTGAACGGCACGGGTAACAGCTCGACCGCCACGTCGGCCGCCTTCACACCGTCCGCCGCCGGTACGTACTGCTTCGCTGCGGTCTACACCCCGGACACGGGCTCGAATTACGTGGGGGCCGACGACAACATGAGCGGTACCGTCTCGGCCACCGAGTGCTTGTCGGTCACGGCGGTCGTCACGGCAGCTTCGACGGTGACGCCGACGACGACCACAACGGTGCCGCCGACGACGACGCCTGCGACGACACCGGCCATCGCCTTCACGGGTGCGCTGCTGTCCCAGGAGTGGCTCATCGGACTGGGAGCCCTGCTCCTCGGCGCGGGTCTGGTCGTCGCCGCCCGGTGGCGCCGGCGCAGCCCCAAGCACGCGGCGAAGTAAGCCGGTCGGACCCAGCAAGGAGGATCTCTCGGGAGGCGTGATCTCCTTCTGAGCGGGAGCGACCCCGCTCAGAAGGAGATACCCGAGAGCTCCGGAATGGTGGCCTCGGCTTTGGCCCGCGCGGCAAGCCAGCGTTGGCGGGCCCCAGCCCTCTCGGCCTCACCGGCCCGAGGTTCGACGATGCGGCGGGGGGTGAAGGTGTCGGCCAGCTCCTCGGTCGAGGCATAGGTCCCGATCGCGAGCCCGGCCAGGAGTCCCGCCCCGAGCGTGGTGGCCTCGAGGACCGGGGAGACCTCCACCGGGCGCCCGATGGCGTCGGCGAGGGCGCCGACGAACACCGCGTTCTCCGACATCCCTCCGTCGATCCGCAGGGACGCGACGGGGTAACCGCTGTCGGTCTCGGAGGCCTCGACGAGGTCGGCACCGCGCTGCGCCACCCCCTCGAGGACCGCACGAACGATCTCCGGGCGGCCCGAGCCCCTCGTGAGGCCGACCAGGGTGCCCCGAGCGCCGAAGTCCCACACCGGGGTCCCGAGGCCGAGGAGCGCCGGGACGAACCAGACGTCACCCGTGGCCTCGCACTGCGCCGCGATCGCCTCGGACTCGTCTGCGCTGGCGAGGATCCCGAGGTCGTCGCGTAGCCACTCGACGCAGGTGCCGGCGGAGAGCATGACCGCCTCGGTGCCCCACGTTGCCTCCCCGCCCACGCGGAAGGCGACGATGGGAAAGGTGCCGGCGCCTCCCCGGTTGGCCTGCGCGGGACCCGGGCCCGCCCCCGTGCACTGGTCGAGCATGCCGCCGGTGCCGAAGGTCGCCTTGGCCAGACCGGCCAACGTACAGCCCTGGCCCACCAGGGACGCCTGCTGGTCGCCGGCTATGCCGCAGATGGGTGGTGCGCCAGGCAACACCGAGGCCACGCCGACCTCCCCGGAGGAATCCACCACCGTCGGCATCATGGGCAGCGGGATCCTCAGCCTCTCGAGCAACGGCTTGTCCCAGTCGATGGTGGCGGGATCGATGAGTGCCGTCACGGCTGCGTTGGTGGCGTCGGTGACGTGGAGTGGGTCCGACCCCGACGCGCCCCCCGAGAGCGTCCACGCCACCCAGCTGTCCACGGTCCCGAAGCACAGATCCCCCCCTTCGGCCCGCGTCCGTTCGGGGTCGACGTCGTCGAGGATGGCCATCACCTTGGTGGCCGAGGCGTTGGGTGCGAGACGGATGCCCTCGGCCTGCAACACGAGGCAGGTGCCGACCGTTCGCAGGTCCTGCCAGCCGATGCCCGGGGCGAGAGGCCTCCCGGTGGCGCGCTCCCACACGATGCTCGAGGCGCGCTGGTTGGCGATGCCCACGGCGGAGACGGGCCCGCCCTCCGCCAGCGCATTGCTCGCCACGCGGAGGACGGCCTCGGCCATCCGGTCCGCGTCGAACTCCACCAGACCGGGTGCCGGCGTGTCTGGCAGAAGGGGTACATGATGCTCGTGTTCGACGGTGGCGTCCGGTCGCACGATGGCCGCCCGCACGCCCGAGGTGCCGACGTCGACCACGAGGACGCTGCCCCCGGTGCCGCTCATGCCCAGGGCGGAGGGCCGAAGGAGCTCGGGAGACCGAACTTCCCGGGATTGAGGATGCCCGCCGGGTCGAACGTCGCCTTGAGGCCCTGGAGGACCTCGAAACCCGAGCCGAGCGCGCGCGGCAAGAAACGGGAGCGGTTCAGCCCGATGCCGTGGTGGTGGCTGATCGCGGCGCCGTGAGCGATGGTGGCGTCGGTCACGGTGTCCCAGGCCTGGCGGTAGTAGCGCTCCCGCCACTCGCCATCCCCCTCGGGCCCGCGCCCCCCGAAGGTGAAGTAGAGGCACGCCCCGTCGGGGTAGGCGTGGGACTGGTGCGCCGATGCGGCGAGTGTTCCTTCTATCGCAGTGAGCGCCGAGACGACCTCGTCGAAGAGCGCGGGCAGCACCGCCCACGGGCCCGACACCTCGGCCGTGTCCACGACGATGCCGGCGCGCCACAGCGGTGCGAGCGCCGAGACGTCGTTGCGGTGACCGAGCCACCGCTCGACCAACTCGCGGTCGAGCGGGTGCGCTCCGGACTCGGGGCCACACTCGGCGTCCACGACGGCAAGGGTGCCGGACAGGATGTCGAGGTCGGCCTCGTCGAGGACGATGAGGACGTTGGTGTCGGGTTGGTCGAAGTTGCGGGCCGACTCGGTCTGGTCGTAGAGGCGCAGGACGGCGGGCGTCGCCCCTCGGCGCAGGATCCTGCGGCACGCATGGAGACCGTCGGCGAAGGTAGAGAAGCCGAAGGCTCGACGCTCCTGGCCGACCGGCAGGGGGTGCACCCGGAGCCGGGCCTCGGTGATGACACCGAGCGTGCCCTCGCTGCCGACGAAGAGCTGGGTGAGGTTGGGCCCCGTGGCGGCGCGCGGGCCCTTGCCCTCGGTCCGCACGATGCGGCCGTCGGCCAGGACGACCTCGAGACCGACGACCATGTCCTCGATCTTCCCGTAGCGGGTCGAATACTGGCCTGCTCCCCGGCAGGCGAGCCACCCACCCACGGTCGAGAGGTCGATCGACTGCGGCCAGTGACCGAGGGTGTAGCCGGCTCCGACCTCTCCGAGCGCAGCCTCGAGGTCAGGTCCGAAGGTGCCGGCGCGCACATCGGCGGTGAGGGACGTCTCGTCGACGTGCACCAGGCCCGCCATGGCCGTCATGTCGAGCGACACGCCCCCGTGCACCGGGATCGACCCTCCGCAGACGCCACTGCGCCCGGCGGCGGCCGTCACGGGCACGATGGCGTCGTTGCAGGTCGCGAGCACCTCGGCCACCTGTGCGGTCGTGGTCGGACGGACCACGAACGCCGGGCGCTGCGGGACCGCGCCTTCGGCCGCCCAGCCGATGGCGATCGGCCACCAGTCGCGTGCGGCCTCCGCCCGGGATTCGTCGTCGGTGAGCACGGTGGCGCCGCTGGCCGCAATGCGGTCGACGACGGCCGATGGCACCTCGACCGTCGAGGCACCCAGCCGGTCCTGGACGTCCGCGGCGGCGGCATCGATAGGGGTGGCGGGTGTCGGTGAGGTCATGGCAGGTCGAGCCCCGCGGTCAGGAGCTCCTTCTGGCAGGACTCGGAGAACCGGGCTGCCTGGTCAGCCGCCTCCTTCTCGTCCCACCCCATGTCGGGCGCGATCAGCGCTGCCACCTTGGCCGCGCTGCCCATCGTGGCGAGGGCGCGTTGGATCGTGGCCCGGGTCCGGCGCGACAGCACGTCGTCGAGCGTTCGGGCCATCTCCTCGCGGGCGGCGTAGACGAGCTCGGCACCGGTGTAGGGCAATCCGGGCACGACGGGTTCGCGCAATTCGGGGCGGTCCCCGGCCAGGGCGAGCACCGCCGCCGTCTCGGTGCCGTAGCGACCGAGGAGCCGGCCCTGGGGCTGGGCGAGGGCCACGGGATCGCGGGTCTTGGCGGTGGACCCGATCAGGGGAAGGGACTTGGTGACGCAACGCCGGCGCCTGGGGGACTCGCCGAGGCGGTCGACCACGGCGTCGACAGTGTCCTGCGCCATCTTGCGGTACGTGGTCAGCTTCCCGCCGGTGACGGTGACCACGCCGTGAGACGAGACCCTGACGGTGTGGCGCCGCGAGAGGTCCGCGGTGCGTTCCGACATGTGCCCGCCCTTCGTCGGGGCCAGGAGCGGGCGCAGGCCGGCCCACACGCCGGTCACGTCGGCCCGGGTGAGCTGCGAGGTGGTGACGTTGTTGGCCGCCTCCAGGAGGTAGTCGACGTCCTCGGGAGTGCACGCCGGGTCGTCCAGCGGTCCGCGGTAGTCGGTGTCGGTCGTGCCGAGATAGACGAGGTCGGTCCCCGGCCAGGGCACGACGAAGATGGAGCGCTTGTCCTTGGGCACCGGGATGACTGCGGCGATGTCGCAGGGCAGCCGGTCGCGGGGCACGGTGACGTGCACGCCCTTGGCCGGGCGGATGGCGTGCGGGTCGGAACCCTCGTCGAGTGCCCGCACCTCGTCCGCCCAGACTCCGGTCGCGTTGACCACCACCTTGGCCCGAACCGCCAGGTCTTCCGATTCTTCACCAGCTTCGGGTCGCAGGACGGCCCCGTTGACGGCCCCGTCGCCTCCCGTCGTGAGGCGGACGACCGGTGTGTAGTTGGCGACCACGGCGCCGTACTCGATGGCTGCCGTGCGCAGGACGGCAAGGGTCAGTCGGGCGTCGTCCGCGCGTGCGTCGAAGTAGAGAAAACCGGCAACCAGGTGGTCGGTGGTGAGCGTCGGGAGGTGGGCGAGCGCCTCGACCTTGGAGACCTCCTTGTGCCGTTCGCCGATGCGCCAGCCGCCGGTGATGTCGTACATCCAGAGGGCGGACGCGTAGGACCGGGCCACCGTCTTGGACACGACCCCGTCGCGGCCGAAGAGCGGGATCAGGAACGGGAGGGGCGTGACGAGGTGCGGAGCGTTGTCCAAGAGGCGTTGGCGCTCGGCGAGGTTCTCGTAGACCAGCCGGAACTCGCGTTGCTGGAGGTAGCGGAGGCCGCCGTGGACCATCTTCGAGGACTTCGACGACGTGCCCGAGGCGAAGTCACCTTTCTCGACCAGTGCGGTCCGCATCCCCCGGCTGGCTGCATCGAGCGCGACCCCCGCGCCGGTGATCCCGCCACCGATGACCAGCACGTCGAACTCCTCGTCGGCGAGGCGGCGCAACGCGTCGTCACGGCGGAAGGGGTGCACCGATCAAGCCTGCCACATCCGCCGGAGGGGGCCTCTTGGGATTCTCAGCTGCCGTCGGGAAAACCCCCGCGATGGAGCACCATCGGGTAGTGGGGCAACGTGTCGGGCCGTTGCCGGAAACGGGCCCGCCAATTGTCGGGGTAGGGAACGAGGCCGGCGGCCAGCGGAGAGGAGCCGAGCGTCCCGTCTCCCGCGATGGCCGCGAGCGCTGCACGGAGCGCGTCGACGGCGCTCGCCCCATAGGACGACCGCCAGGTTTCCTCCACGGAGCCCAGAATGCGGTGGTACTTCTGCTGGGCCTTGTGCCCTTTCGGCGTGAGCCGGAGCACCTTGCCGCGCGTCGCGGTCGGATCGGGCTCCGAGACGGCACAGCCGTGGCGCACGAGCCAGCCGCCGCACATCGCGTTGGCCTCCTTCGAGACCCCGGTCAGTCGGGGCAGGTCCCGGTGCCGCACTCCCCTCTGGTCGAGCACGCGCAGCGTGGTGGCGCTGATCGGCAGGGAGATCCGCGATTGCGTCTCGAAGTCGAGCGTGAACGCCAGCAGGACGCCCGACAGGAGCTCGGAGAGGTCGGCGCCGCGGGCATCGGCCGTATGCGACGTCCGCGGCGGTGGTGTCTCCGCCTTCCCGTTCTGCGTGGGGTACACCACCGGCAGATAGGCGGGAGGACGGACGGGCAGATGCCCGAACACCGCTCGGAGGGTGCGTTCCAATTCGTCGAGTGCCGCGTGGCCGAAGCGGGCGCGCCATCTCTGCTCAATGGCTGCCGGGAGGGGGCGCCAGATCTTCTGTGCCCTCCGGCCGCTCTGCGTGATGCGGACGACGGCCGTCTCCTGGGGCGGGTTCTTCAGGGTCTGGCCGGCCGGCGCGGTCACCGTGACGTAGCCCCAGCGCCGCAGGCCGCCGAGGAGGAGCCTGGTCGTGCGGGCCCGCTGGCAGAGGTCGGCCACAGTGATCGCGAACCCGTCCACATGGCGCAACACGTTGGCCGACAGCGTGTACGAGACGAGCCAGAGATCCTCGCGGCGCCCCTCGAGGTCGCGCCGGCGGGTCGTACGGTGGGGGAGCTGATGCTCCGCCTCGTTGTCGAGCTCGATGGTGTGGGCAACCAGCACCTGTGACAACAGGGTCGGGAGAGGGAGCACCGATGGCACCGCCTCCATGATCGCGTCGCGTCTAGGTTGCCGCCATGCCTCTGATGCCGGGGGACCCGTGGGCGGGCTACGCGCGGACAGTGGTCGAGATCACCCGGCCGGGAGAAGGCGACCTCGTGGTCTTCCCGGCGCCACTCGGAGAAGTGGGGGAGTGGCCCTGGCGGACGGCCTCCCCCGTGCATGTCCTGACCGCGTGGGACCCGGGGCTCGAGCGACCGCGAGCGGCAGAGAATCGCCGACGCCAGGTCGAGCTGGAGGCGCTGCTGGGCGCTCTGGCGGGTCGCATCTGGGCGGCGATGGGGGTCGATCCCGTTTCCGGCCACCGTGAAGAGGGCGTGGCCGTCCGCGGCGTGTCGGAGGCCGACGTGCTGGCGCTGGGCGCCCGTTTCGGCCAGGACGCGATCTTCGCGTGGACTCCGGCGGAGTGGACCATCGTGGGGTGCACCGAAGGGCGTCGTGAGGCGTCGGGATGGACCAGCACGCACCCCGGCGCGGTGCCCTGATCCCCGTGGTGGGTCCGGAGGGGGCCGCACGCACCGGCCGGCCGCGGGCCTGGTGCTGGCGCTCGGCGGCGCGGTGCGAATCGCCCGCGCCGCCAGGCACGGCGGAAGGGCTGCCTGATCCGCCAAGGGGTATCTCCAGACGGTCAATTCCTCTTCAGGCGGCCCCGTATCGAGCCGATTCGATTGCCCGGGCACCACGCTTCGGTGACGCCCGTTGCACGGGGAACCGCGTGCGGGTGGACCGCAACGCACGGCGCTTCGGGGAGGAAGGCGATGGATCGCTTCGACGACGGCTGGGAGTACGACGCAGAGTACGAGTCCGACTTCGACTCTGCGTTCGACCCGGACGACGCCGAAGGGCTCTACCTGAGCCTGATCCCCGATGAGGAGCGCCAGCGCTTCTGGTCCGAGCGGGTGTGGACGGACACCCCGGAGGAGGAGTTCGACCACGACTGGCTGCTGTTCGCAGATCGCCGGGCCGAGGCGGAGCTCGGCAAGGAGATCCGCCTGTCCGAGCTCTGGGGCAGCTGCCAGGACAGGCCGTTCACGATGGACGAGTTCCTGGAGCTCTCGATGCTCGTCACCGAGGTGAAGGGGATCCGCGGCTCGCTCTGCACCGACTGCGCGATGCTGGACCGGCCCAATGTCGGTGCGAACTGGGCGTTGGCCACCACCGCCTTGTGCCGCGGACACCTCCGCTTCCGCCTCGGTCATGCCGAGATCGACGGCGGCGGCACCCACCAACCCTCGTAGGGCGTCGACCCAGCCGGGCGGACCGGCCCGCGCCGCGGGAACGGTGCAGAATGGGGGCGTGACGTTGGCCGCCCGCGTCTACGCCGCATCGCACCTGACGGGCTCCTTCGTCCTGCGATCGGGTCGCACGGCCGATCGCTACTTCGACAAGTACCGTTTCGAGTCCGATCCCGTCCTGTTGGCCGACATCGTCGAGGCGCTCGTCCCCCTCGTGCCCCCGGGGATCGAGGGCCTGGCCGGGCTGGAGCTCGGCGGGGTGCCGCTGGCCATCATGCTCTCCTCGGTGACGGGGTTGCCCGCCTTCTTCGTGCGCAAGCAGCCGAAGAAGTACGGCACCGAGCGGGTGTGCGAGGGCGGCGACATCTCAGGGCGCAAGCTCCTCATCGTCGAGGACGTCGTGACCACGGGCGGGCAGGTCGTCCTCTCGGCCCAGGACCTGCGCTCCGAGGGCGGGATCGTCGAGCAGGCCCTGTGCGTCATCGACCGCCAGGGGGGCGGGGCCGACGTCGTCGGCGCCGAGGGCATCTCGCTGCGGGCGCTGTTCACCATGTCCGAGCTCGAAGCCGCCGTCTGAGGGCCCGCCCCGGCTCGACGCTCAGGCTCAGGGATTGCGGTGGGCGGGCAGGCGCCGTTTCTCGTCGCGCTGGCTCTCCAGAAGCGACTTCATCGTGCTCAGCGTCGCCGTGTCGTCGCGGGCCCGGTTGTGGCGCTCCTCGGGGTCGGTGCTCAGATTGTGCAGCTCGAAGAGCGGGTCGGCGGCGGGTGCTGCGAAGGGGTTCGGGGCGATGCCGTGGTCGGCGTACCAGTCGTCGAGGCGTTCGTAGTAGTGGTTGAGCTTCCACAGCTCGTCGGACCCATCGGGACCCGAGGGGAGGGTGGCAATGACCGCTTCGATGTTGGACGGCCCGGCGACCGGCTCGAACGGAGTGCCGTTCAGGATGTTCACCTGGGTCAGACCCCTCGAGGGATTGTCCTCCGTCATGAAGTAGACCGGAGGCGCCGCGGGGGTGCCGCCGTTCCTCCCGGTCACCAGGTCGCTCAGGTCCCGACCGGGCAGGGCGTGCACCTCGTCGTGGTGGGCCGAGACGCCTGCCGTCGCTTCTTCGAGGTCGATGCCGGCCAGGCCGAGCAGTGTGGGGATGAGGTCGACGTGGCTCGTCGGCACCGAGATCCCCCCGTCGACCCGGGCCACACCCGGACCCGACACGAGCATCGGGACGCGCGTCGCCTCGTCGAAGACGTTGAACCACTTCTGGACGAGGCCTCCGTGCGCGCCGATCAGGTCGCCGTGGTCCGAGGTGAACACCACGATCGTGTCGTCGAACATCCCCGAGGCCCGCAGCGACTCGAGGATCCGCCCGATCGACTCGTCGACCACCTTTTGCAAGTAGTAGTAGAGGCGACGGTAGGCGAGGTCGGTGGCCGATTCGAAGATCATCTTCGGCCACAAGGCCTTGAAGGCCTCCTGGCAGGGCGGGCGCCCGGCGAAGCTGTCGCTTTGGGAGGGCGCCTCGGGAATCTCGGGCACGGTGTCGTCCGGCGGGCCGAATCCGAGCAACTGCTCCCAACCGAAGCCGCTGAAGGCGATGTCGTGGGGGTTGACGAAGGACGCGACGGCCAGCCACGGGCCATCCCGGCGCGCCCGGGCCAGCCGGTCGAACAAGTCGACCACCTGCTCGGCGAAGACGCCGTCTCTCACCGTGCCGCAGTCCGACTTGGCCGCGCCGTGCGGCTCCCGCCCGATCCAGCCCGAGAAGCCGAACGGGTCGAGCCGGTCGGCCCTCTGATAGGCCTCGATGGCCTCGGGGATCGGCTTGCCTGTGTCGTCGGAAGCCATCAATCCCTCGTGCGTCCCCGGGATGACCAGGTCGGCGTGCGAGACGTGCCATTTGCCCCGGTAATGGGTTTGGTAGCCCCCGGCGCGGAACCAGTCGCCGAGCGTCGGCACCGAGTTGGGATCGAGCCAGGTCATGTCCGGGTCGGTGGCCTGCTTGGCCGCGCCGTCGGTGGAGGACACCCCGTGAAGCGAAGGGTACTGGCCGGTGAAGAGGGTGGCCCGACTGGGCGTGCAGGCGGTCGAGCCGGCGTAGTGGCGGTGGAACTCCACACCGGCCGACCGGATCGATTCGCGCGCCGTCATGTGGTTCTGGCGGAACGACGTGACCGCGTCGGACTCGTAGGGAGGGGGGTATCGCTCCTCGTCGGTCATGATCAACAGGATGTTGGGGGAGGACGCGTTTGCCATCTACAAACCTTTCTCGGCCCTGATGCGGCCGTCGGCGACCGCCTTCTGCAGCTCGCCGTAGTCCCTATTGTTCTGGTCGGCGTAGGTCTCGGCGAATTCGACCAGGGCATCGTCGAAGACGCTGCTGTTGCCGAGATATGACGCTATGGCGATGCGGTCGCCCGAACGCGGCATGGGCCCGCGCCAGTGCCTGGGCACACACACCTGCGTAGACTGCGAGGCCCGCCGGCAGCGATCCCTCGACGTCGAACGAGCCCTTCCAGTCGCGGAGCTGGCGCAGGTAGAAGTCCCTGCTCTTCCCGTCGAGGCCCTCGACTCGCTGCCAGCCCAGGAAGATGTCACTCGCTGCCTGCATCACGTGCTGCCCGGCCACGACGCGCTCGCCATGGTTGGTGTAGTGGCTCTTGCCCACGAATTCCTCCAGGACGGAGGCTTCTGCCTCCTTGGCCTGGAGAAACAGCGGATCACTGCTGTCGCGACCCTCGAAGAGCAGTATCCAGGCGCGGGTTCCCACACTGCCGACACCGACGACCTTGCGGGCCACGTCGACGAGCTCGAAGCCCTCGACGAGGTGGCGACGGTCGGTCTGCAGGGTGCGGCGGTAGCTGCGCACCAGCTCATGGAGCGATTCGAACACGGCATCTGGCTGGTGTTCGGCCGTCAGCTCTGCGAGGGGGACGATGAGTGGGGGGTCGCTGATGATCCGCCGGCGGCCGTCGACGACCTCGGTCAGTTTGGCCTGGGCCTGGAGCGAGTCCTTCGTGCGGGACTTCGCAACGATCGACGACGCCTTGGCGGCCATCTGTTCGTCGCGCTTTGCCTTCACCTTGTTGTTCGTCTCGCCCGCCCTGGCGGCGAGCCCGGCGATGAGTGCCTCGATGTCGACGCGTGAGTACCACACGTCGAGGTTGCCCATGTCGGCCAGGCTCCGCATCTCCCGCCGGTACATGGATCCGACCTCGCGCGCCGCGGTGGCGCAGTCCTTCTTGGAGAAATTCTGGTCCCGCCCGGCAATGACCACGCTGGCCGCCAACCGCTTGAGGTCCCACTCCCACGGCCCGGGCAGCGTCTCGTCGAAGTCGTTGACGTCGAACATCATGGCCCGCTCGGGCGACGCGAACAGTCCGAAGTTGCTGAGGTGGGCGTCGCCGCAGATCTGCGCGGTGAGTCCAGAGCATGGGGTCGTGGCCAGGTCGGACGCCATGATGAGAGCGGCGCCGCGGAAGAAGGTGAACGGCGAGACGAGCATGCGTCCGTAGCGGATCGGTACGAGATCGGGGACCCGTGCCTCGGCCTGCCGCTCCAGCAGGCTGACGGGGTCGGGCCGTGACGAGGAGGGCTCGAAGGCAGCCTGCGACGCCCGAGGCACCCGGGCGCGCGCCTCCTTTCCGAGCAGCGACCGCTCCTTCGGCGACAAGTGGACGACTCCCTTCGCCTTCTTCGAGGGCACCTTCGTCTGCTGCTCCGTCATCGGTCCTCCAATGGGCGCGCGCAACCGGGAAGCGTGCCAACGCCCGCCACCACCCTGCCCTCCCGGGGGCGGCATTGGCTAGGGCCATTCGTCCCGGCTCGGTGCCGGCGACCCGACCGGGTCACCGCCGCAGGTGGCCAGGAGATTTCGACAACGATTGTCAAAATAGGTGGGGGGACCGCTACAGTGACGCGGCCATGCAGTCACCCGACGCCCTCACCGACCTCTTCCGGGCCCACGGCCGCAAGATCACGGCGCAGCGGCAGTGCATCTTCCGCGCGCTGGAGGGGGACGTGACTCACCCGTCGGCCGAGCGCGTGCACGAGAGGGTCCGGCGCGAGATGCCGAACGTCTCGCTGAAGACGGTGTACCAGACGCTGAACGACCTGGCCGAGCTGGGCGCCATCTCGGTCCTCGACGTGGGCACGGGCTCCGCTCGCTTCGACCCCAACGTCGAGCGGGCCCACCACCACCTGGTGTGCCGATCCTGCGGCAAGGTCCGCGACCTGTCGGCCGACTTCCCGGGGCTGAAGGTTCCCCGGAGGGCGGCCCAGGGCTTCGACGTGGACAGCGCCGAGGTCGTCTTCCGCGGCCTGTGCGACGAGTGCCGGGAGGAGCAGCCCGAACAGCCCGGAGAGCGCGGGGCGGCCCGCCGTACGATCACGAACAACCAAGAGAAAGGGAAGTAACCGATGCCAGCACTGCAAGGTACGCAGACCGAGGCCAACCTCAAGACGGCGTTTGCCGGCGAGAGCCAGGCCAACCGCCGGTACCTCTACTTCGCCCAGAAGGCCGACGTCGAGGGCTACCCCGACGTGGCGGCGTTGTTCCGCTCCGTCGCCGAGGGAGAGACCGGGCACGCGTTCGGGCACTTCGACTACCTCAGGGAAGTCGGCGACCCGGTCACAGGAGTGCCGGTCGGCGCCACGGAGGACAACCTCAGGTCCGCCATTGAGGGCGAGACCTACGAGTACACCGAGATGTACCCCGGCTTCGCCAAGACGGCACGCGACGAGGGCTTCGAGGAGATCGCCGAGTGGCTCGAGACGCTGGCCAAGGCCGAGAAGTCACACGCCGGCCGCTTCACCCAGGGGCTCGAGTCCGTCTCATAGGACCGCGGCCCCGGTGACCGCCACCTACGACCCCACCGACCCCAAGTACTTCGACCCCGACGCGCTCCGGGAAGAGGTGGACCGCGTCTTCGACCTGTGTCACGGGTGCCGACTGTGCTTCAACCTGTGCCCGTCGTTCCCCACGCTGTTCAGGTTCGTCGACGCCAACGACGGGGACGCCTCGGCGTTGACCGATGCGGAGCGGGGCCAGGTCGTCGACGAGTGCTACCAGTGCAAGCTCTGCTACGTGAAGTGCCCCTACGTGCCACCGCACGAATGGGAGCTCGACTTCCCGCGGCTCATGAGCCGGGTGCATGCCGTCCGGCAGAAGCAGGGGGTCGGGGTCAAGGAGCGGCTGACGGACCAGTTCCTGGCGCGCACCGACCTGCTGGGGCGCGCCTCGGTCCCAGCGGCGTCGGTGGTCAATTGGGCGACCGGCACTCCCGGCTCCTGGCCACGCCGAGTGATGGAGAAGACGGTGGGCCTGGCGTCGGAGCGGCTGCTCCCGCCCTACACGAAACAACGTTTCACGACCTGGTTCAAGAGGCGCAAGGACCGGGCCACGACGTCGAAAGGCGCTGGTGCTGTTTCGATCTTCCCCACCTGCTTCGTTGAGTACATGGAGCCCGCGGTGGGTCGCGCCATCGTCGGGGTGTACGAGCACAACGGCGTGGCCTGCAGCCTGCCGAGGGGTACGAGGTGCTGCGGCGCCCCCTGGCTGCACTCGGGCCGCGTCGACGAGTTCGTGAAGGCGGCACGCCGCAACGTGGCGGCGTTGGCCACCGAGGTGCGGGCCGGGCGCGACGTGGTCGTCGCCCAGCCGACGTGCGCCTACGTGATCAAGCGGGACTATCCCATGTACGCCGCGGGCCCCGATGCCGACCTGGTCGCCTCGCACACGTTCGACCCGGCCGAGTACCTCGTGCGGCGCCACCGCGACGCCGAAGATCCGTTCACCTTGCGCGACGAGTTCCCCGGCCGTGACGACGGGTCGGTGCCCGACATGGTCACCTACCACGTGGCCTGCCACCTCCAGGCTCAGAATGCCGGGCTGCGCAGCCGCGACCTCCTCAAGATCGCCGGCGTGCAGTGCACGCTCGTCCAGCGCTGTTCGGGGATCGACGGGACCTGGGGGTATCGGGCCGACAACTACGAGCTCGCCCGCAAGGTGGCCGCGCCACTCGGACGCGAGGTCGAAGCGGCGGGCAACGAGGTCGTCTGCGGCGACTGCCACCTGGCCAATGGTTCCATCCTCCAAGAGACCGGGACCCAGCCGGTGCACCCGCTGCAGGTGCTGGCGCGCGCGTACGGCGTCGGCGACGTGACCGGGAGGGTCCCGTGAGCGAGCCGGCAGGGCCGGGTGCCCGGGCGCTGACCCTGAACGACGTCCTCGACCTGCGGGCCTACGAGCGAGTGCGGGAGGACTACCGGGCCCGGGTCATCGCCCGCAAGCGCCACCGGCGCGTCGGCCTGGGGCCGATCATGACGCTGGTCTTCGAGTGTGTCGACACCGTGCGGTTCCAGGTCCAGGAGATGGCGCGGGTCGAGAAGATCATCAGCGACGAGGCGATTCAGGTCGAGCTCGACATCTACAACCGCCTGCTCCCTGGTGAGCGGGAGCTGTCGGCCACGCTGTTCATAGAGCTGACCTCGGATCACGACCTCCGGGAGTGGCTGCCGCGCCTCGTGGGGATCGAGAGTCACATCGGGCTGTCCATGGACGGAGATGTCGTGGCGAGCGCCCCCGAGGCCCAGCACGCCGCCGCCCTGACGAGGGAGTCGATCACCCCTGCCGTGCACTACCTCCGCTTCGCCTTCACGGAGGCCCAGGTAGAGGCGTTCGGGCATGCCGACGAGGTGGCCCTGCTGGGCTCTCATCCCGCCTACCAGGCCAGGACCGTGCTGCCGCCGGGCGTACGGGCGGAGCTCCTCGGTGACCTCCTCGGGACAACAAAGCCCCTACCCATCGCCTGACCAGGGACAATTCTGTGCGCAAGTCTTTACAGAAGCTCACTGCGTAAGCCATACTCTTCGTTCGCCTAAATCGGATGGGTTGCCATCGGTCGTTGCACCGAAAAGGCCCCCGAGCAGGGCGAATTCATTTATCCACCGAATTGTCCGATACGAGGAAGTGTTTCCCATGATCGCCACCACGTGGCGCAAGCAAGCAGCCTGTCGGGGTCTCGACGTCGAGGCGTTCTACCCCGTCACCGAGGACGAGGCCGACTCGGCCGAAGCCAAGGCTGTCTGCGCCGTCTGTCCGGTCCGGCAGGCGTGCTTGGAGCACGCCCTGGCCTACCGCGAGCGTGAGGGCATCTGGGGCGGCACGACCGAGCGGGAGCGCCGGCGGATCGTGCGGCAGCGGCGCAAGTCGGCCTGACGCGCCACCCAGCGTGCCCCGGGACGGGGGCGCCTTGTCCTGGCGGGGGTCGGTCGACTCCGAGGCCTCCGGGGCCACACCGCACCGACTGACAGTTGGTTCGCACGCGGGCCGGCCGCGCCTGGTGGTGGCCGAGACGGCGGGCCGATGCCACGGTCGGTCTGGCACCGATTGGTAGCATCGCAAGGCCGGGTGCTCGCGGCCTTCATTGCTTCAAGCCGACGGAAGAGGGAACGATCGGGTGAGCAGACGGAGGCGTCTCTTCGCGGTGTCAGCCGTGGCCGCTGCGGCCGTGCCCCTGGCCGCCTGCGCGAACGGAGACACGGCGGCGCCCCCCGCGACCACGAGCACGACCGTGGGCGGCACGATCACCATTCCCGAGCAGGTGCCCAACCAGGTCAGGTTGCGCAGCGACGTCCAGATCGTCGCCTGCCACGCGACACCAGACGGGTGGTCGGCAGGTGGCACGGTGGAGAACTCGCAGGGCCGCTCCGTCACGTACCACATCACGATCTTCTTCACCTCGGCGGGGGCGACCGACCTCGCCTTTGCTGCCACGTCCGTGCCGGTCAGTGCAGGTCAGACGAGGCACTGGTCCGTTGCCGCGTCCTTCATGGCACCGAGCGCAGTGCTCTGCGTGCTCCGCGGCGTCAGCGCGGGCTGAGCGCCCCGGCCGCCCTCTGGCTATTTCTTCGCCGTCTTCACCGTCGTGGAGGTCCGGGGTGATGCCTGCGTCGACTGGCCGAGGGAACAAGGGACCGGGTTCCAGGGCTCGGGCTGGGCGTTGGTGTAGACGTCCGCGGGGATCGTCGTCGTCGTGGTCGTGGTCGGGGCGGCGGTGGTGGTCGAGGCAGCCGAGGCACCTGCCGACGACGCCCCCGTCACGGTCAGCTGGGACCCGGCGACCAGCAGCGAGACGGTCTGCCCGCTGAGGCTCGCGTCGGGCAGCAGGGTGACCGGCCCGCCGAGCACCGATTGGAGCGTGAGCGCGGCCTCGTGGCCAGAAGGACCGTAGAGGATCTCCGAGGGTCCGCCTGCCGTCAGCGGCGACGAGGCGTCGCCGATCTGATCGACCTGGAAGCCCTGCGCGGTCAGCGCGGCCGCCGTGGTGTGCGCGAGGCCGTTGACGGCCGACGCGTTGAGGACGTTCACGCCGACCAACGTGTGCGCCTCCGTGGGCGCCGCCGTCGTCGTACCGCGCCTGCCCTCGGTCTTGCCCGCCTCGGCGGTGGCCCCGGTCGCCGGTGTCTCGCCGATCAGGTTGAAGGCGTTGATCATGTTCTGCGCGTAGGGCTGGGCCAGCTTGAGGACCGACGCCCCACCGTCGGTCGTGTACCCGATGGTGGGCAGCGTCTCGGTGATCAGGTGCGACGACGGGAGCCCGCGGAAGTCGTTGGCCAGGTGGAAGAGGTCGCTCTGGCTGAACTTGTCGTCGATGGTCAGGTTGCCGACCGTCGCCCCGATGAACGCGTTGATGGCAAGGGGGTTGGTGATGGACGCGTTCATCTTGGCCAGCACGGCCCGGAAGAAGGCATCCTGGCGCTGGATGCGGCTGAAGTCCGACTGGCCGTCGTACTCCCAGTAGCCGTTCGGCCCCATGTAGTAGAGGTGGCGGCTGCGCACCAGCTGGAGCGCCACCGTCCCGTTCACCACCTGGCAGCCCGTTGTGGTCACGTCCAGGCCTGTGTATTGGTCCTTGACCTCGGTCGGGAAGTCCATCGTGATGCCACCGAGGGCGTTGACCATGCCCGAGAAACCGGGGAAGTCGACCGACATGTAGTGGTTGACGGGGATGCCGAGGTCCGTCTCGATGGTCTGCACCAGGAGGTCGGGACCTGAGTTGAACGCGGCGTTGATGCGGTTCATGCCGGAGATGTTCGACGGGTTGGACGGGATGTCGACCCAGAGGTCGCGTGGGATCGACAGGACGGTCACCGTCCTGGCCGCCGGGTCGAAGCGGGCCACCATGGTCACGTCGCTGCGCTGGCCGCCCGCATTGGCCTCGTCGCCGAACGCGTTGTCCTGGGTGGCGTTGGACACGAAGGCGCGGGAGTCCGAGCCCACGAGGAGGACGTTGAAGGGCTGGCCCGGTGGAGCCGAGGCCACCAGGTGCTTGGCATGGATCTTCTTGATCTGGTCGAAGCGGTAGGTGGCGTAGACGTAGAGGCCGCCGACACCGATGGCGGCGATGAGCACGACGAACGTCAGCGTGTAGAGGGCGCGCCGCCGCCAGCGGTGGCGGCGCTTCTGCTCCTTCTTCCGAGACGTGCGCAGCTCGGCCTGGAGGTCGATCCGCGACCGGGCGGGGGCCGTGGCGGCCTGCTCGGGATCGGGCGGCGCGGGGAACTCGGGTTCGGCGGGCGTCAAGAGCCAGAAAATACCTGGCCGGAGGGTCCGGTAGCCTGCGCCCGTGCAATTCGACCTCCCCGACGAGCTGCTCGAGCTGCGCCATTCCGTGCGGCGCCTGGCGCAGGAGAAGGTGAAGCCCCGCGCCCGGGCGATCGACAAGGACGGCTCGTACCCGATCGACCTCTTCGACGCGTTCCGGGACGCCGGCCTGCTCGGGCTCTGCATCCCGGTCGAGCACGGCGGCTCCGGGGCGGGGATCCTGGGGCTCGCCATCGCCATCGAGGAGGTGGCCAAGTACTCGAACACCGCCGCGCTGATGCTGTTGCTGACGAGGCTGCCCACCGGCCCGGTCATGATCGCAGGCACCGAGGAGCAGAAGAGGCGCTACCTCCCGGGCATCTGCGTCGGCACGCTGCGCGCCGCCTTCGGACTCTCGGAGCCGCAGGCGGGCAGCGACGTCATGGGGATGCGGACCCGGGGCGTCCCCGACCAGGGCTCGCAGGGTGGCTGGGTGCTCAACGGCACGAAGTGCTGGATGTCGGGCGTGCGCGAGGCCGACTGGTACACCGTGTTCGCCAAGACGAGCGACCCCGCGAGCAGGGCCCACGACTCGGTCACTGCCTTCATCGTCGAGCGCGCCTGGGACGGCGTGGAGGTCGGGCGCACCGACCACAAGATGGGCGTGCGCGGCGTCGACACCGGCGAGCTCCTCCTGACCGACGTCCACGTGCCGGCGGAGAACGTGATCGGCGAGGTGGGGGGCTTCCGCCTGGCCATGCTCGGGCTGAACGCCATGCGCCCGATCGTCGCCGCCCGCGGCATCGGGCTGGCCGAGGGCGCGTTGATGTACGCCACCGAGTACGTGCAGCAACGGGCCGCCTTCGGCAAGACCATCGCCGACTTCCAGGGGATCCAGTGGGAGATCGCCAAGTGCGCCGTCGACGTCGAGGCCGCCCGGCTGCTCACCTACCGGGCGGCGGTCCTCGCCGATGCCGGGAAGTTCACCAAGGAGTACGTCCCCTACCTCTCCATGGCCAAGTACCACGCCACGGAATTGGCGGTGCGCGCGTCCTCGCTCGCCGTCCAACTCCTGGGTGCCGCCGGCTACATGGAGGACCATCCGACCGAGCAGTGGTACCGCGACGCGAAACAGCTGACCATCGTGGAGGGCACGTCACAGGTGCAGCTGGGCCTGATCGCCCGTGGCGTCCTGGACCGGGACCTGTGGTGGGACTGAGCTGGCCCGAGATCCTTGCGCGCCTGTCGCGCCGTGAGTCGCTCAGCGCGCCGGAGTCCGAGGACGCGCTGGGCGTGGTCCTGGCCGGCGATGCCACGCCGGCGCAGGTGGGAGCGTTCCTCGCCTTGCTGCATGCGAAGGGGGAGACCGCCGAGGAGGTGACCGGGCTCGCCCGGGCCATGCTGGCGGCCGCCGTGCCCTGCCCCCTCGACCCCGACGACGCCGTCGTGGTCGACCTCGTGGGGACGGGAGGGGACCGGCTGGCCAGCATCAACGTGACCACGTTGGCCGCATTCATCACGGCGGGCAGCGGCATACGGGTGTGCAAGCACGGCAACCGCGCTGCGTCGTCGTCGGTGGGCACCGCCGACGTGCTCGAGGCGTTGGGGGTGGCCATTGAGATCGGACCGGTGGGAGTGGCGCGCTGTGTGCGGGAGGCGGGCATGGGGTTCTGCTTCGCGCAGCGCTTCCACCCGGCCATGCGTTTCGTCGGACCGGTCCGCAAGGAGCTGGGCGTCCCGACCGTGTTCAACTTTCTCGGCCCGCTGATCAACCCGGCACGGACCAGGTTCCAGCTCGTCGGCGTCAGCGACGAAACGATGGGACCGATCATGGCCGGTGTGTTCGGGGCAACCGGCAGCCGGCACGCCATGATCGTGCACGCGGACGACGGGCTCGACGAGTTGAGCGTGACGTCACCGTCGACCGTGTTGGAGGTATGCGGCGACGGGTCGGGGGAGTTCGAGGTGCGTGATTGGCGGATCGACCCGGCCACGCTCGGCTTCCCCGGGGCGACGTTGGCGGACCTGCGGGGGGGCGACGCCGCGTTCAACGCGGGCGTGATCCGCTCGGTGCTGGAGGGACAGCAGGGTGCCCGGCGGGACATCGGGGTGCTCAACGCGGCCGCTGCGCTGATGGTGGCGGGCCGGGTCGCCGACCTGGCCGGGGGCGTGGAGCTGGCCACGGAATCGATCGACAGCGGCCGGGCGGTGGGCGTGCTGGACGCGCTGGTCGCTACGTCGCAAGCAGCGCTGCGCCAGCAGACGGACTGACCCGCCAGGCGCGGCGCGGCGCATGAGCCGCCGGAACGAGGGCCGGCGAGTCGGGCACGCACAGCGCGATGACACAGCCGCCGAAACCGCCACCGGTCATGCGGGCTCCGAGGACGCCGGGCAGAGCGAGCAGATGGTCCACCAGCTCGTCGACGGCGGCTGTGGAGACGCGGTAGTCAGTGGCCAGGCTGCGGTGGCCCTCGGACATCAGGGCGCCGAGATCGATCAGGTTGTCCCGTGACAGCAGCCGCTCGGCCTCCAGCACCCGGGCGCACTCGGTGACCACGTGGCGGGCCCTCCGGCGCAACACCGGATCGGCGAGCGCGCTCAGATCCCCGAGCTCGCAGGTGCCGAGCGGCCGGCCGAGCAGGTGGGCGGCCTGATCGCACTCGGCGCGCCGGGTGGCGTACGGCGTCGCGGTCAACAGACGCGGGCTCTCGCTGTGCACGACCACGAAGGCGGCGTCACCGGGGATGGGGACCTGGCGGACCTCGAGGGTCGAGAAGTCGATGTGCAGCGCATGGCCCGCCCGGGCGGCAGCGATGGCGAGCGGGTCGAGCAGGCCCACATGGGCGCCCGCGCGGCGCTCGGCCTCCTGGCTCGAGCGGGCCAGCGCCAGGGGATCGGGATCATGCCCGAGTGCGAGCAGGAGCGCCACGGAGAAGGCGGCACTCGAGGAAAGGCCGGCCCCGACCGGGATGGTGCTGGTGACCCGGATGCGGCCCCCAGAAGGGGGACGCTGCAGCCGGAGGAGCCCGGCCGCAAGGAGGGCCTCGGCGGGGACAGGGGCGGCGCTGCCCAGGGCGATCTCGAGGGGCTGGTCGGGGTACTGGTCCGAGTCGATGCCGACGAGAAAGCTGCCGGCCCTCGGTGTGAAGGTGATCTCGGTGGACAGGTCGATGGCCATCGGCAGCGAGAGCCCGCCGTTGTAGTCGGTGTGATCGCCGATGACGGTGACGCGTCCGGGGGCGCGGGCGGTGGGCACGACCCCAGCTTGGCGCAGTGCGGGCCGGCTTGACCGTCGTGGGCGCCCCGGGTCACGATCCTGCGATGGCCGACCGGGGTGGACCGCTGCGAGGGATCAAGATCATCGAGCTGGCGGGGATCGGGCCGGCGCCCTACACCTGCATGATGCTGGCCGACGCCGGCGCCCAGGTCCTGCGTCTCGAGCGCGCGGCGCCCGGGGCGGTCGAGCGCGGCGAAGACCTCCGTGCGGCCGGGTCGGGACCGTACTGGGACCTGTTGAACCGGTCACGGCCGTCGGTCGGGATCGACCTCAAGAACCCAGATGCCGTCGAGTTGGTCCTGAGCCTCGTCGAGCAGGCGGACGGGTTCGTCGAGGGGTTCCGGCCCGGCGTCGCCGAGCGTCTGGGCGTGGGGCCCGACGCCTGCATCGCCCGGAACCGGCGGCTGGTCTACGGGCGCATGACCGGGTGGGGCCAGGACGGTCCCATGGCGTCGATGGCCGGGCACGACATCGACTACATCGCAATCGGCGGCGCGCTGTGGTCGCTGGGGCGGGCCGGCTCGGCTCCGGTGCCGCCCCTCAACCTCGTGGGGGACTTCGGCGGCGGCGGGATGATGCTGGCCTTCGGCATGGTGGCCGCGCTGCTGGAGGCGGCGCGCTCGGGCGAGGGGCAGGTCGTGGACGCGGCCATGACCGACGGCTCCGCGTCGCTGATGACGATCATCCACGCGTTCCACCTGAACGGACTGTGGAACGAGCAGCGCGGCGACAACATGCTCGACACCGGCGCCCCTTTCTACGAGGTGTACGAGACGTCGGACGGGCAGTGGATGGCCGTCGGGGCCATCGAGTCGCAGTTCTACGCCGCACTGCTCGGCGGGCTCGGGTTGGCCGAGGATGCATCGTTGCCGGCGCAGATGTCGCGGGCGGACTGGCCGGCTCTGAAGGAGCGTTTCGCGACGATCTTCGGCACCAAGACGCGTGACGAATGGACCGCCGTCTTCGACGGGACGGACGCCTGCGTCGCCCCGGTGCTCTCCCCGTGGGAGGCCCACCTGCACCCCCACAACGTCGCCCGCTCCACCTACGTCGAGGTGGACGGTGCCGTGCAGCCCGGTCCGGCGCCGCGCTTCTCGCGGACCCCCTCCGGCATCTCGAAGCCCCCGTCGCCGCCGGGCGCGGACACCGTGTCGGGTCTCGTCGCGTGGGGCGTCCCCGAAGACATTGTCTCGAAGCTGCGCGAGTCGGGGGCGTTGAGCTAGGGGCCTCGGAGCCGAGGGCGCTCAGGGGCAGGCGCCACCTGTCGCCGGCTCCCGGCCTGACCGCCGGGCGCCAACCTGGCACCCATCAGATCTTGACGACGGGGCAGGTGATGGTGCGGGTGATGCCTTCGATCTTCTGGATGTCCCGCACGACCATGCGGCCGAGATCGTTCATGGAGGGTGACTCGGCCCGCGCGATGACGTCGTAGGGCCCCGTCACGCCCTCGGCCACGACGACGCCATGGACGGCGCTGACCTGCTGGGCGACCTGGGCCGCCTTGCCCACGTCGGTTTGGATCAGGACGTACGCATGGACGGTCACGGCACACCGTACATTGGCGTGGTGGCGATGTCGCCGAAGATCGAGCAGTTCAAGGACCTGGCCCGCCAGGCCCAGAAGGACCTCTTCGACCAGTCCCACCCGATCGGGCGGCTCTCGCTCGTGCAATGCGCGATGCTCGGCGGCGGCACGGTGGTGACCATCTCGCTGGCGGGCTCGCTGTTCTTCTCCATCTCCCCGACCGCGGCCGACCACAAGGTGCTCCTGTACCTGCTCTTCACGATCGCCCCCTTCGCCATCGTGTCGCCGTTGCTCGGCCCGCTCATCGACCGCAGCCGTGGCGCCCGGCGGTTCATGGTGGTGGCCTCCGCCGTCGGGCAGGTGGTGCTGTGCCCTCTCATGGCCACCCACATCCACAGCCTGCTCCTCTTCCCGCTCGCGTTCCTCGTGCTGGTGTGCCAGAAGCTCTACCTCGTGACCAAGGGCGCCCTGGTGCCCGAGATGGCCGCGCTCACCGCCCCCGACGAGCACGGTGAGCAGGCGGGCTACGCCCCCATCAACGCGCGCCTCACGCTGCTCGGCACCCTGGCGGGCTTCGTTGCCTCCATCCCGGCCGTGATCCTCTACAAGTTGGGGGGCTCGCCGGCCGTGCTCGTCTTCGCCACGATCGTCTTCGTCGGTGCGGCCGTCGCCGGCGCCCGGCTGCCGGTGCTGACGGGCACGACAGGTGAGCGGCTCTGGACCGACGAGGCGACCCGGGTGCGCGAGTACGGCCAGGCCGGGGAGCCCCGCGCACGTGAGCAGGACCTGCTGCGGCTCCAACCGATCGCCAACCCCGAGGTGATGCTCGGGCTGACCGCCATGTGCATCGTGCGGGGGCTCACCGGCTTCATGACCTTCATGCTGGCCTTCGGGCTGCGCCGTATGAAGGGCGTCGGGCTCTGGTGGTACGGCCTCGTGCTGGCCGGGAGCGGCGTCGGGGCGATCGTCGGTCTCATGCTGGTCGGACGCCTCCGCAAGCGCATGACCGAGCAGCAGCTGCTGCTGAGCTCCCTCTGGCTCATCGCAGCCGCGGCGGCCGGTTGCGCGGTGTGGGGCACGCTCCTCGCCCAGGTGGTGCTCGCCTTCATGGTCGGGCTGTGCGGGGCAGTCGCCCAGCCGTCCTTCGACTCCATGACGCAACGCTTCATCCCGTTGTCGGCGCAGGGACGCGCGTTCGCGCGCTTCGGCATGCGCCAGCAGCTGGTCTGGGTGGTGGGCTCGCTGATCCCGGTGGTCATCGCGTTCACACTCCCGCAGGGTGACGCGACGATGGCCGTGCTGGCGGCACTCGGCGGGCTCTCCTACGTCTCGGGCCGCCGAGCCGCCCATGCGCCGCGCATGGTGCGCGGCATCAGCGACATCGGCGACGTGAGGGACCTGGGAGACGTGGGCGAAGCCGGCCGCTGAGCGCCGGGGCCGGCGCGCTCAGCCCAGCCGCCGCTCGAGCGTGTCGGCCTGGTCGGCCAGACCCTCGGGGAGCCGGTCGCCGAACTGGGCGTAGTACTCCCTGATGAGCGGCACCTCGGCTCGCCAGCCCTCGATGTCGACGCGGAGAAGCTCCTCCATGTGCTCCTCCGTGACGTCGAGACCCGTGGTGTCGATGGCGTCGAGGGTCGGGACGGCGCCGATGGGCGTCTCGACGGCGGGAGCCTTGTCGGTGATGCGGTGGAAGATCCACTCGAGCACGCGTGAGTTCTCGCCGTAACCCGGCCACAGGAACTTGCCGACGGCGTCCTTGCGGAACCAGTTGACGTAGAAGATCTTCGGCAGGGCGTCGCGGTCGGGTGCTTCCGCGCCGATGCGGAGCCAGTGCGCGAAGTAGTCGGCCATGTTGTAGCCGCAGAAGGGCAGCATGGCGAAGGGGTCACGGCGCAGGTTGCCGACGGCGCCGGCCTGGGCCGCCGTCGTCTCGGACGCCATGATGGAGCCGAGGAACACGCCGTGCTCCCAGTCGTGGGACTGGAACACGAGCGGGACCACCGAGGCCCGGCGGCCACCGAAGAGGATGGCGCTGATCGGGACCCCCTTGGGGTCCTCCCACTCGGGCGCGATCGCCGGGTCCTGGGCGGCGGGCGTCGTGAAGCGGGCGTTCGGGTGGGCCGCCGTCGTGCCCTTGTCCGGCGTCCACGCCTCGCCACGCCAGTCGGTCAGGTGCGCCGGCGGCTCGTCGGACATGCCCTCCCACCAGATGTCGCCGTCGTCGGTCAGGGCGGTGTTGGTGAAGACGCAGTTCCCGTCGAGCATCAAGATGGCGTTCGGGTTCGTGTGCGTGTTGGTGCCGGGCGCCACGCCGAAGAAGCCGGCCTCGGGGTTGATGGCGTAGAGGCGGCCGTCGGCGCCGAACTTCATCCAGCAGATGTCGTCGCCGATGGTCTCGACCTTCCATCCCTCGATCGAGGGGATGAGCATGGCGAGGTTCGTCTTGCCGCAGGCGGAGGGGAAGGCGCCGGTGACGTAGCGGGTCTCGCCCTCCGGGGAGGTGAGCTTGAGGATGAGCATGTGCTCGGCCATCCAGCCGGCGTCGCGCGCCATGACCGATGCGATGCGCAGCGCGAAGCACTTCTTGCCGAGCAGCGCGTTGCCGCCGTAGCCCGAGCCGTACGACACGATCTCGCGCGTCTCGGGGAAGTGGACGATGTACTTGTTCTCGGCGTTGCAGGGCCACGCCACGTCCTGGTCGCCTGGTTCGAGCGGGGCGCCGACCGAGTGCAGGCACGGGACGAAGGTGCCGTCGTCGCCGAGGACCTCGAGGGCGCCCGTGCCCATGCGGGTCATGATGCGCATGGAGACCGCCACGTAGGCCGAGTCGGTCAGTTGCACCCCGATGTGGGCGATGTCCGAGCCGAGCGGGCCCATGGAGAACGGGACGACGTACATGGTGCGGCCCTTCATGGCGCCCTTGAAGAGGCCGTCGAGCTTCTGCCGCATCTCCGCCGGGTCGCACCAGTTGTTGGTCGGGCCGGCGTCGACCTCCTTCTCCGAGCAGATGAAGGTGCGGTCCTCGACACGAGCCACGTCACCGGGGTCCGAGTGCGACCAGTAGCTGTTCGGCCGCTTGGCGTCGCTCAGCCGGGTGAAGGTGCCGGCGTCGACCAGCTCCTGGCACATCCGGTCGTACTCGTCGGCGGAGCCGTCGCACCAGTGGATCCGGTCCGGGGTGGTCAACGCAGCCACCTCGTCGACCCACGCCAGGAGTTTCGCGTTCTTGGTAGGCGCCATTTCGGGGGGATCTGCTCCTTCGTCCGGCCGGTTTCGGTGGGGTCCAATGCTAGGCATGTGACGTGGGATCCCCCAAACCTCGGCACATGACACGTCTCGCCAAGGAAGACGAGGTCCTAGAGCGTATCCGAGGCATGCTGGGAAACGGAATCGAGGCCTTCGGCCTGCGCGACGACGCCGCTGTGCTGGACGTTCCGGGCGGTGGCCCGCTCGTGGCGTCGGTCGACAGCGTGGTCGAGGGCGTCCATTTCGACCTGTCCCTGTGCAGCCCGGGTGACGTCGGCTGGAAGGCGCTGATGGGCGCGCTGAGCGACCTCGCCGCCATGGGGGCGTCGCCGGTGGGGGCGCTGGTCGCGCTGTGCGTGCCCGGAGGCTCGGGGGAGGGCGACACGGCACTCGCCGTCATGGCGGGCGTGTCCGAGGCGGTGGCGGCGAGCGGCTGCCCGGTCGTGGGGGGCGACGTCTCCGAGGCGGGGGAGCTGATGGTCGCCGTCACCGTGCTGGGAACTGTCGAGAGCATCGGCCCGTCCCCCGTGCCGCGCTCGGGTGGGAGGCCCGAGGACGTGGTGCTCGTGACCGGGCCCTGCGGCGGGTCGGCCGCCGGCCTCCGCGCGCTGCGGGCGGGCAGCGGTAGCGGCACCGCCTACACGCGACCGGAGGCCCGATTGGACGAAGGCGCGCTGGCGCGCCGGAGCGGGGTGCGGGCGATGATCGACGTCTCCGACGGCCTGGCGTTGGACCTGCACCGGCTGGCCGATGCCTCGGGGGTCGGGTTCGTGCTGGAGTCGATCCCCGTCGCCGAGGGAGCGACGCTCGACGACGCACTCGGAGGCGGTGAGGACTACGAACTTCTGCTCGTCGCCGACGAGGAGGTGTCGGACCACTTGTGCACCGAGTTCGTGGCCGCAGGGCTGCGCCGTCCGTTGCGGCTGGGGTCATTGGTCGCCGACCCGGCGGTGCGTCTGCTGCGGGGCGAGTCGTTGGGCCGCCTGGGGTGGCAGCACCGCGTGGGCTGAGTCGGCTCACGACGAGCGCGGTCCGGGCGATCCACGCACGGTCAGTGTGGCGTGACCGCGAACGAGAAAGGCGCCCCGTGACCTCAGCGCGACGCGGAGGTGAAATCTCCGCCCCGTCCTCGCGCCAGGCGTCACGCAGTTGCTACAACCGTCGGCAATCCGTTGGCGACATGAAGGAGAGAGATGCACGCAAGCCGTTCGCCCGCCCTTGGCGAGCCGACGCGGCCGGAGCCAACGAACGGTTCCGACATGCGCCGTTTCCGTCTCCGTCTCCCGACGCTGTTCACACTGTGCCTATCCACGGCTTTGGCGGCCACTCCTCTGGTCCAGGTCGCGGCCGAGTCGGTCGCCTCGGCCGACGCACCGGTCTCATTCCTCCCCGGGATACCGAACGTGGACCAGATCCTCAGCCCCGCGGGCACATCCGGCTCCAGCGCCGCCCCCTGGAACACTTCCCAGGGTGATCCCGGCGAAGGTTCGCCCTACACCGCCAACGGCGTCGGGACCTTGTACCCGACGTACACGCCGGGGGGCAACACCACCACCGTCGGCGGCGTCACCGAGCCCAATCTGGCGGTCTATCCCAGCAGCGGGAGCGCCACCGATGGAACCTCCGGGAACACACCCCCGTACCCGAGTGGGACCGTCGGCACTCCGGGACCCCTCGACGGGTACTGCAACAGCGGCGCCAACGCGGCGGCGACGACATCCCCCACCACGGTCAACCGCCAGACGCCGGGAACCACCCTGCCGCTCTCTCCCTACTACTTCCCACAGGTCGTCGAGACGCCGGGCGACAACAGCGCCCAGGACCTCACCGGATACTTCGACTACCGGCCCAAGGATGATGACGAGGCGCTCGTGGCTGCCACGTCGACCGACGGCGGTAACACCTGGACGTATGACAGCGAGGCGCTGGAGGAGAACCAGGGCTACTGCCCGAACGTCGACATCAACGACGACGGTGAAGGTCACTCCAACGTCCTCACCATCGGAGGCGCCAGCCGCCTCTACACCCTCCAGCGTCCGGCGGGTGACAACCAGGGAGTGGGCATGCTGGTCCACAGCCTGACCGGGGTCACCCCGTCGAATCCCCTGGGCAACCTCCCGGCAACGGAGAAGGTCGGCGTCGATCCCGACGACTTCGCCTCCATTTCGGGTTCCCCGATCGCCGTACCGACCACGGGGACGGCTCCCGCCATCGGCCTGACCATGGACCTCAGCAATGCCAGCAGTGGACCCGAGCAGCTGGTCAACGGTCTGTTCGTCGATCTCACCGCCGACCCCACTCCCAACGCGTCGCAGGTCATGACTTGCACCGTGTCGGGCGCATCGCTGACCGGCTGCACGGCGGCTTCCACAGGAACGGGAGTCACGGTGAGCAACGGTGATCTGATCGAGCAAGTGATCGCCACCATCTCGAGCGGCCTGGCCGGCTCGGCCGCGACGTCCAAAGCGGCAGCCACCTCTTCCTGCACCTCACCGAGCACGACCCCGGTGGTTCCAGGTAAAGGCAACCTCCCGTGCACGGTCCCGGTCGGGCCCAACACCGTCGACGGTGACGGCGGCCTGGCGGGCTTCGGGATCACAAACACGAATTCGAACAACCTCACCATGAGCATCTTCAACGCCAACGCCCCCAACCGGGCCTACATCGACGGCAAGCCCGTCTACTGCAGCCAGGCCAATGCGTCGCCGACCACCAAGATCGAGAACTGCACCACCGGTCCGGGCGGGTCGGGCACCCTCCTGGCGAGCGCGGGGGACCCGGTCACGAGCGACCCCATCATCCCCCCCTCGACACCAGGGTCCACGGTTTCTCAGACCACCGGGCTGGTCTCCCCCGACGGGATCGTCGGAACCCTGCCGACCTATCCGAACGATGGCTCCGTCCCCGGGAACGCCAGCTACGTCATGTACACGGAGAAGATCCTCAACTACTACATCGCCGGGGTGATGACTGCGAAGAGCGCAGCCTTCAGCACCATCGCCGGCTCCCTCGGTGGGGTCATCAACTTCATTCCCTCGCAGACGACCTCCCTGGTGTTGCCCGCCAGCGGGAGCTTTACGGTGGAGATGGGCGACCTGACGGAGGCCAGTCTCAGCAGCCCCGTCGACACCGTCGTGCCGGTCACCTGCACGGGCTGGAACACCAGTGGAGCTCCGACTAGCGGCGTGCCGACCGACAACCTGACCGGCTGTTCGGCGCCGGCTGCAGGAGCCATCCCCAACTACTCGCCGAGTGACTCGTTCGACAAGAGCACGTGGCTCGGGACGCCCAATGCCGCCCTCGTCTCGGGCAACACCCTGGCGCTGACCGGTGAGGGGAGCGCGACCAACGCGCAGAAGCTGTTCAAGAACAACGAGGACTACACGGCCCTGCGTGTGGCCTGGTCGACCGACGGGGTCAACTTCTCTTCATCGGGACTGACCAACGGCGGCATCATCAGTGGCAACAACTCCGGCGGTGCCGACTACAACGACATCAGTGATCCCGCTCAGACCACGAGCCCGTCCAACCTGAACGCCTACGCCACTCCGGGCACGCCCGACGCCTCGGAGATGCGCTGGGTGGGCTCGGCGGGCACCATCGTCCCCAATATCGACGGCAGTGGAGCGATGGGGCTGTTCCTTTCCGGAGCGTGGGCCGCCGACGGGGACAGTGACGCCTTCAACCAGATCTTCTACACCTCGTCGACCGACGGCGAGCATTGGACGATCCCGGTCTCGGTCGTCAGCACGGACTACACGTTCTCAGCGTCGGAGAGCCAGATCACGAACCCGACCCAGGCGTTGGGAGTCAGTGCGTACTACTCCGGCCGCGCCTACGGACCCAGCGTGATCGACAACAACGGCAACTTGACGATGGTCTTCGCCGGCTATCGGCTCCCCAAGCCGATCGTCGCCGCCGGGACGACCGTGGGGACCGGGTCCCCCCAGTACACCGTCGGAGCAAAAGACCCCGCGCTGTACCGCAACATCCTCACGGTGTCGCTCACTTCCGAAGGGGGCTGCACGCCGAACTGCGGCATTGCCCCCGAGGTCCCGATCGCCGTCGTTCTGCCACTCCTCGGACTGGCCATGATGGGCGGCGCAACCGCTCTGGCCTACCGCCGCCGCCGCCAGTCGGCCGAGGTGTAGGGAAGGCGGCTCGACTTCTCGGACAGCGCCAGGACCATCGCTGGAGACTGTCAGCGGTCGCGCTCGGCGCGGTCCTCTGTCTGGGTGCGCCCGGCCGTCCCCGAGAACTGCTTGGCCCGGCGGGCCGATGGCCCGGCTCAGGGGCCGGACCGAGCCGCGCGACAGGCTTCAGCCGCCTTGTGCGGCGTCGTGGCTCCGGCGCAGCGGCTTGGTCACCTTGCCGGCCCGGATGCACGAGGTGCACACGTGCAGCCGCGTGGGCGCCCCGTCGACGAGGGCGCGCACCCGCTGCACGTTGGGGTTCCACCGCCGCTTGGTGCGCCGGTGCGAGTGGCTCACGTTCATGCCGAACGAGGGCTTCTTGCCACAGATGTCGCACACAGATGCCATGGGGGTGAAACCTTCCTGAGGGAGGCCGCGGTCATGGAGCACGCAGGCCTTCACGAACGGCCCAAAGGTTAGCATCCCCTGCCATGACCTCCCCGGCGGCTCTGGACGCCGACGACCTCCGCGCGGTGATGGGGGGGTACCGGGACGCACTCCGGCTGCACCAGACCGACATCAACCGTCTGAACGTCTACCCGGTGCCCGACGGGGACACGGGCACGAACATGGCGCTGACCCTGGAGGCGGTGATCACCGAGCTCGACGGGGTGGCGCCGGGCGCCGGGCTGGAGGCCGTCTGCAAGGCGATCGGGCACGGCTCGCTGATGGGGGCACGGGGGAACTCGGGCGTGATCCTCTCCCAGCTCCTGCGGGGGATGAGCGAGCGCATGGCGCCGGCCGGGGGCTCCGGAGTGGGCCCCGACCTGCTGGTCGACGCCATGGCCCACGCCTCGGACCTGGCCCGGCGGGCGGTGGTACGGCCGGTCGAGGGGACCATCCTGACGGTGGCCTCGGCGGCGGCGGCGGGAGCGGCGAACGGGTCGGGCCTGGTGGGTGTCGTCGAGAGCGCCCGAGCCGAGGCGGCCGGTGCCCTGGCCCGGACGCCCGAGATGCTGCCGGTGCTGGCCCAGGCCGGGGTCGTGGACGCCGGCGGCGCCGGGTTCCTGCTCCTGCTCGACGCGTTCCTGCTCGTGCTCGACGGGCGGCCGCTGCCCGAGCCCTCGGGCGTCGAGGGGCCGGACCTCTCCGCGCTGAGCGGCGGCTGGGTGGCCGGCGGGGCGGCGGGCAACGGTTCGGGGGAGGAGCACGCCATCGGTGACCTGCGCTACGAGGTGATGTACCTGCTCCACGCGCCCGACGACTCCATCGAGGCGTTCAAGGAGGTTTGGGCGGGCATCGGCGACTCCATCGTCGTCGTCGGTGGCGACGGGCTCTGGAACTGCCACATCCACACCAACGACGTGGGGGCGGCGATCGAGGCGGGCGTCGATGCGGGCCGCCCGCAGCGCATCCGGGTGACCGACCTCGACGAGCAGGTCGAGGAGGAGCGCTGGGTGCGCGAGAGCGTGGGTGCCCCCGGAGCCGGTCCGAGCGTGGAGGGGACGGGCCCGCCGCCGACGACGGGCGTCGTGGCGGTCGTCTCGGGCGACGGGATCGGGCGCATCTTCCGCTCCCTCGGCGTCCACCACCTGGTGGTCGGCGGGCAGACGATGAACCCGGCCACGGCCGATCTCGTCAAGGCCGTCGAGGCCGTACCCTCCGACGAGGTGGTGATCCTGCCCAACAACAAGAACATCCGGCCGGTGGCCGAGCAGGTCGACGCGCTGTGCTCCAAGACGGTGCGGGTGGTCGCCACCGGATCGATCGTCGAGGGCTTTGCCGCGTTGCTGGCCTACGACCCCGCGGCGGGAGCAGAGGCCAACGAGGCCTCCATGGCCGAGTCGGCCGCCCGGGTCGTGCCCGCCGAAGTCACCCGGGCCGTGCGCGACTCGGTGACCGACGCCGGCGAGGTCCACGAGGGCGACTACATCGGGATCTCGCGCGACGGTGTCGTCGCCGTCGCCGACAACCCCGTCGTGTGCACCCGCCTCCTGCTCAGCCGCCTGCTGGAACCGACGCACGAGCTGGTCACGCTGATCGAGGGCCAGGGTGCACGGGTGGCCGACACCAGGCTGATCGAGGAGTGGCTCAGCGAGGAGTATCCCGACGTCGCGCTCGAGGTGCACCAGGGCGGGCAGCCCCTCTACCCGTATCTGTTGGGGATTGAGTAGCGGCCGCACCCTCCGCGACCTGAGCACGCGGCCGGTGTCGGTGCTCGAGTCGGTGTCGGAGCGCCGGGCGGGGCGCCTGGCCGAGTTCGGGGTGGAGTCCGTGCTCGACCTCGTGACCACCTACCCGCGCCGCTACATCGACCGCACCCGCCAGGCCGACGTCTCCGATCTCGAGGTCGGCGACGAGGCCGCCGTGCTGGCGAGCGTGCAGTCGGCGCGGTCGCGCCGGGCCCGCAACGGACGCGCGGTGGTCGACGTCGTCGTGCGGGACGAGACCGGGCGGCTGGCCGTCGTGTTCTTCAACCAGCCGTGGCGGGCGAAGCAGCTCGAGGCCGGCACCGAGGCGATCTTCTTCGGGAAGGTCGGCGAGTACCGGGGCACGCGCCAGATGGTCAACCCCGTCGTCGACGTGGTGGCCGGCGTGACACCGGGCCGGCGGACGCTGCGCATCCTCCCCGTGTACCCGGCCTCGGCCAAGGCGGGGCTCACGTCGTGGGAGATCGGTGAGTGCGTGGCCGAGGCGCTCGGGCGGGCGGGCGACTTCGTGGACCCGCTGCCCCCCGAGTGGCGCTCGTCGCTCGACCTCTGGGACCGCACCGACGCCTTCGTGGCCATCCACCTGCCCGAGTCCCTGTCCGTCGTCGAGCCGGCCCGGCGCCGCCTCGTCTTCGACGAGCTCTTCCGGCTGCAGCTCGCGCTGGTGCTCCGGCGCCGGGCCTTCGAGGTCAACGCCCGCGCCCTGCGCCACGACGTGTCGCCGCGCGAGATCACGGGCGCCGTGAGCGACACGCTCGTGGCGCGCTTCCTGGCCCGCCTGCCGTACGAGCTGACGAAGGCACAGCGCCGCGCCCTGGCCGTCATCGTGGCCGACATGGCGGGGCCCTTTCCCATGCACCGCCTGCTCCAGGGAGATGTGGGCTCGGGCAAGACCGTCGTCGCACTCGCGGCGTTGCTCGGCGCCGTGCAGAGCGGGCATCAGGGTGCGCTCATGGTGCCGACCGAGGTGCTGGCCGAGCAGCACTTCTCGGCCGTCCGCGCGCTCCTGGGCGACCTCGAGGGACCGGGGGGGATGGGTGGCGGCGAGGTGCGGGTGGAGCTGCTGACCAGCCGGGTCAAGGGCAAGCAGCGCGCCGCGGTGCTGGCGGGGCTGGCGGCGGGCGACGTGGGCATGGTGGTGGGGACGCACGCCCTGTTGACCGAGGAGGTCGAGTTCGCCTCGCTCGGTGCGGTGGTGATCGACGAGCAGCACCGCTTCGGCGTCGAGCAGCGGGCCACGCTGCGCGCCAAGGGCGCCGACGGGGACCCGGACCTCCTGGTCATGACGGCGACGCCGATCCCGCGCACCGCCGCCATGGTGATCTTCGGTGACCTCGACCTGACCACGCTCGACGAGCTGCCCCCCGGCCGGATCGCGATCGAGACCGTGTGGCTGCCCGGCGAGGGTCACGCCAGGCAGGCGGAAGCGTGGGACCGGGTCCGCACCGAGGTGGCGCGTGGACGCCGGGCCTTCGTCGTGTGCCCTCTCGTCTCGGACTCGCCGCGGATTGAGGCGAGGTCCGCCACCGAGGAATTCGAGCGCCTGGCGTCGGGTGAGCTGGCGGGGCTGCAGGTCGGGCTCATGCACGGGCAGATGCCCTCGGCGGCCCGCGAGGAGGTGATGGACCGCTTCCGTTCGGGCGAGCTCGACGTGCTCGTGGCGACCACCGTCATCGAGGTCGGCGTGGACGTACCCGAAGCCACCGTGATGGTGGTCGAGAGTGCGGACCGCTTCGGCATCGCGCAGCTGCACCAGCTGCGGGGCCGGGTGGGCCGGGGCTCGGATCCGAGCTGGTGCTACCTGCTCGGAGGTGAGGAGGGCAACGAGCGGCTGGCGGCGGTGGCGGGCTCGTCCGACGGCTTCGCCCTGGCGGAGGCGGACCTGCGCCTGCGCGGAGAGGGCACGCTCCTCGGCGCGCGCCAGAAAGGACAGAGCGACTTGCGGCTGGCCTCGCTCAGCGACCCCCGCGACATCGCCCTGCTCGGCGACGCGCGCACGGTGGCCGAGGGGGTGGTCGGCGAGGACCCCCAGCTCGGGGCGCACCCCGACCTGGCCGACGAGGTCCGCCTGCTCCTGAGCGAGGACGAGGGGGAGTACCTCTTCAAGAGCTAGCGAGCCGTAGGGTGGGACGGATGCGGGTCATCGGAGGCCGGAGCCGCGGGCGACGGCTGGCCGCCAAGCTGCCCCGGTCCGTCCGGCCGACCTCGGACCGGGTGCGCGAGTCGATCTTCGACATCTTGGGCTCGCAAGGCGGCGTCGAGGGCCTGCGCGTCGTCGACCTGTTCTGCGGGAGCGGCGCGCTCGGTGTCGAAGCACTGTCCCGTGGGGCGGCCGCGGCCACCTTCGTCGACCTCGATCCCGAGGCGCTGGCCGCCGTGCGCCAGAATCTCGACGCGGTGGGGCTGGCTGGCGAGCCGGCCACCCTCGTGCGAGCATCGCTACCCGCCTGGCTGGAGGGCGGCGCCGCCGGAAGCTTCGACCTCGCGTTCTGCGACCCGCCCTACGATTATGTGGACTGGCCGGGGCTCCTCGGTGCGCTCCGGGCCGGTGTCGTCGTCATGGAATCGTCATCGGCGATCCCGCTCCCCGGGGGCTGGGTGGTCACAAGAGAACGGCGCTACGGCGGTACGCTCGTCACCGTGGCTCATCGCAACGGCGTCGGCTCGTGAAGGTCGGCCTCTTCCCGGGGTCGTTCGACCCTTTCCACAACGGACACCTCGAAATCGTCGAACGGGCCAGCCGGCTCTTTGACGAGGTCGTGGTCGCGGCCTTGCGCAACCCCCAGAAGGGCGCCCCCCTCTTCGACCTCGTGGAGCGCGAGGCCATGCTCGAGCAGGTGGTGGCGCACCTGCCGTCGGTGCGGATCGTCTCGGTCTCCACCCTCCTCGTCTATGTGGCCCGCGACGTGGGCGCGTCGGCCATCGTGCGCGGGCTGCGGGCGGTCTCGGACTTCGAGGCCGAGATGCAGATGGCCCAGATGAACAACCACCTCTCCGGCGTCGAGACGATCTTCATCCCCACGAGCCCGGAGTGGTCCTTCGTCGCCTCCAAGCTCGTGCGCGAGGTGTGGCGCTTCGGCGGCGACGTGTCCGCCTTCGTGCCTGAGCCCGTGGCCAAGGCGCTGCAGGCCAAGTACGACCTGCGGGGCCAGGACGCGACGGAGGGTGAGGACGAGTGAGCGACCAATTCCTCGACATCGACCCGGAGCAGCCGGTCGAGGAGGTCGGCATCGAGTCGATCCTCCACCAGCTGCTCGCCCTCATGGCAACGGCCAAGTCCATGCCGCTGTCCTCTTCGGTGATGGTCTCGCGCGAGGAGGTGACCTCGCTGGTGCAGGCCGCGCTCGAGTGCCTGCCCGACGAGCTGCGCCAGGCGCGCTGGCTGCTGCGCGAGCGGGAGGAGTTCATGGCCGAGCGGACCCGGGAGGCCGAGGCCCTCATGGACGAGGTCCGCGCCCAGGCGGAGCACATGGTGCAGCGGACCGAGATCGTGCGCCAGGCGAACGCCGTGGCCCAGCGCATCCTCGACGACGCCAACGAAGAGGCGCGGGCGCTGCGTCACCAGGCCGAGGACTTCGTCGACACCAAGCTGGCCGGCATGGAGATCGTGCTGGACCGTCTCACCCGGACGGTGCAGGCGGGCCGGGCCAGGCTGGCCGCACCGCTGGTGGAGACCGCCGCCGTGGACGAGGGACCCGGGACGGAGGAGGACGGCTTCTTCGACCAGGACCAGGCGTAATGGCCGCCGATCCCTTCGTCGTCCATGTGGCGCGGCTGCGCCGTCCGCCCGCCCGGGAGGCGCACGAGGTGTGCCGTGGCGAGGTCGCCCTCGCCGGCCCGCTGGACGAGGCCGGTATCGACCCCGGCCGGTCGGTGGTGCCGACCGGCGCCGAAGCCGTGTGCGACGTGACGCTGGTCCCCTTCACCGGGGGGATCGACGTCGTGGGGACGGTGACCGCTCCGTGGAGCGGGATCTGCCGCCGCTGCGCGGAGCCGGTGTCGGGGGAGCTGCAGATCCCGGTGCGCGAGCGCTTCGCCGACGGCCCGTTGGCGGGTCCCTCCGACGAGGACCTGTACCCGATCGTGGACGACGACCTCGACCTGGGACCCCTGGTGCGCGACGCCGTGGTGCTCGAGCTGCCCATGGCCCCCCTGTGCCGCCCGGACTGCGCGGGACTCTGCCCCCGGTGCGGGGCGAACCTCAACGAGGGGGACTGCGGCTGCGTTGCCCCGCGTGACGCCCGGTGGGCTAACCTCGACGTGCTCCGGTAGGCCGTTCCAGCCGGCCGGCGCCGTCTGCGAGCGCCCACAGCGCCCCGACCCCGATCGTTGGAGACCCTCCATGGCTGTCCCGAAGAAGAAGAAGTCCAAGGCCAAGGGCCGCAGCCACCAGGCTGCGGCGTGGCGGCTCGGCCGTCCGGCCCGCAGCGTGTGCCCGCACTGCCAGGCCTCCAAGACGCCGCACGTCGTGTGCCCCAGCTGCGGCTGGTACAAGGGGCGCCAAGCGGTCGAGGTCGACTGACTTGAGCCGACGGGGCGAGCGTCCGACGCCCGAGACGCTGGCCACCCTCCCCGTCGCCGTGGATGCCATGGGCGGCGACAAGGCTCCCGGCGAGATCGTCGAGGGTGCGCGGCGGGCCGCCACCGAGCACGACGTGGGGGTCGTGCTGGTCGGCCCGCCCGAGCAGGTGGGCGACCTGCAGGGCCTGGACCTGGTCGCCTGCAGCGAGGTCATCGGCATGGACGAGGACCCGGCCGGCGGGGTCCGCCGCAAGAAGGACTCCTCGCTCGTACGGGCGGCCGAGCTGGTGCGCGACGGGAAGGCCTCGGCCATGGTCTCGGCGGGCAACACCGGGGCGACCATGGCATCGGCCCTGCTCCGCATGGGCCGCCTGCCGGGCGTCGTGCGGCCCTGCATCGCCACGCCGTTGCCCCGCCTGGGCCGTACGCCCGCCGTGCTCGTGGACGCCGGGGCCAACGCCGAATGCACGGCCGCCATGCTGGTGCAGTTCGCCCAGATGGGTGCCGCCTACGTCTCGGCGCGGTTCGGCACGGAGTCCCCCACCGTGGGCCTCCTCTCGATCGGCGAGGAACCCACCAAGGGCACGCCCCTGGTCAAGGAGACCCACGGCCTGCTGGCGGACGAGGCTGGGCGCGGGGTGGGCTTCGAGTTCATCGGGAACCTCGAGGGCCGGGACCTGCTGCCGTCGGCGGCCGACGTCATCGTGACGGACGGCTTCACCGGCAACGTCACCCTCAAGACGCTCGAGGGCTCGCTGCGGTTCCTCTTCGACACGATGCTGGGTGTGTTCGGGACCGACGACGCCACCAGGGAGGCGGCCGGGGCGTTGCTCCCGCACCTCCTCCCGCTGGCGGCCCAGTTCGAGCCCGAGAACACCGGCGGCGCCATGCTGCTCGGGATCGACGGCGTCTGCGTGATCAGTCACGGGTCGTCCAATGCAACGGCCATGATGAACGCGGTGCTGGTGGGGCACGAGTGCGCGACGCGCGGCCTCGTCGACCATGTGGCGGCCGCGGTGCGGCCCAGCCAAAACGCCTGAAAAGTCCAGTTCAAAGGGCATAAACGGGCAGTTACGGCCACAACACACCTACACTGGTCACGTGCCAGCAGAAACCCACACCAACCAGGGACCTCTCGACCGCAACGGGGTGTTCGAGCTGATCAGGGACCAGCTGGCCGACATCCTGGAGACGGACCCGTCGTCGATCACCGAGGGCGCCTCCTTCGCCGAGGACCTCGATGCCGACTCCCTGGCCCTGATCGAGCTGGTCGAAGCCCTGGAAGAGGAGCTGGGGGAGCGCACCGTCGGGTTCCGCATCGACGACGAGGACCTCGAGGACCTGCGCACGGTCCGGGACGCCGTTGACTACGTCTACGCCAAGCTCGAGGCGGGTTGACCCCGGCGCTGAGGGGGCGGCCGTCATGGCCGAACGACTTGGCCTCACCTTCGGCGACCTGAGCCTCTTGGAGCACGCCCTGGCGCACCGGAGCTGGTGCGGCGAGCAGGAGGGCGGTGCGCCGTCCAACGAGCGCCTGGAGTTCCTCGGTGACGCCGTGCTCGGCCTCGTCGTGGCGGGCTACACCTACGAGCGCTTCCCCGACTTCGCCGAGGGGAAGTTGGCCAAGGTCCGCTCCGCCGTGGTGAACTCCCGCGTGCTGGCCGAGGTGGCGGCGCGGCTCGGGGTGGGCGACGTCCTCCTGCTGGGCCGGGGCGAGGAGGGGTCGGGCGGCCGCACCAAGGCGTCGATCCTGGCGGACGCCTTCGAGGCGATCCTCGGGGCGGTCTACCTCGACGCCGGCTGGGAGTCGGCGCGGGCGCTGGTCCTGCGCGAGCTGGGGGAGGCGATCGAGCGGGCGGGCGAGGAGCCCGACGACTTCGACCACAAGAGCCGGCTGCAGGAGAAGGCGGTGCGCGACGGCGACGGGACGCCCCGCTACGTGGTGGTGGGCTCGGGGCCGGACCACGACCGGGCCTACGTGGCCGAGGTGTTCCTGGGCGGGACGCGGTGGGGAACGGGGATCGGGCGGTCCAAGAAGGACGCCGAACAGCAGGCCGCCCGTGCGGCCTGGGAGGAGATCACCGGTGCCTGAGCTTCCCGAGGTCGAGACCCTGCGCCAGGACCTGGCACGCGAGGTGGTCGGCCGCAAGATCAAGTCCGTCTCGGTGGCCAACGGGCGCTCGGTGCGGCGCCACCCCTCGGCCAAGCACTTCCGGGCGCTCCTGGAGGGGCACAGCATCAAGTCGGTCGGGCGGTTGGGCAAGTACCTGCTCCTGACGCTCGACAGCGGCGACACCCTGGTCGTCCACCTCGGGATGAGCGGCCAGCTGCTGCGGGTCAAGTCGGCCAAGGACCCCAAGCCCAAGCACACCCACGTCGTCATCACGTTCACCCAGGGCGGCGAGCTGCGCTACGTCGACCCGCGCACCTTCGGCGAGCTGTTCGTCTCCACGCCGCCGCTCAAGGCCGACGGGACCCCGCTCAGCCCCGTCTCGGGGACGGCCGGCGGTGACGGCGCGGCGATCCGCAAGGCGATCCCCGAGCTGGCCCACCTCGGCTTCGACCCGATCGAGGACCTCATGAGCTGGGACCGCTTCGGCGCGCTGCTGCACCAGCACCACGGGGGCATCAAGGCGCTCCTCATGGACCAGAGCTTCACGGCCGGCATCGGGAACCTGTACTCCGACGAGATGCTCTACCAGGCGGGCCTGCGGTACGACCGGACGGCGGACTCGCTCACCGCGACCGAGGTCCGGCGGCTGTACCGCGCCATCGTCGAGACGCTGGCCGACGCGATCAAGCACCGGGGCTCCTCGCTGGCGGACGAGCAGTACCGTGACCTCTTCGGTGAGCTCGGGGACTTCCAGGGTTCACACCAGGTCTACGACCGCGAGGGCCAGCCCTGCCGCCGTTGCCGCAACACGATCGTGCGGGTCAAGGCCGGCGGCCGGTCGACGTTCTTCTGCGAGCACTGCCAGGTTTAGGCCCACGCAACGCGTAGGCACCCAGTAGGGTCGCCCTGAATGTTCCTGAAGTCGCTCAGCATGAAGGGCTTCAAGTCCTTCGCGGACCCGACGGTGCTGGAGTTCGAGCCCGGGATCACGGTGGTCGTGGGGCCCAACGGGAGCGGCAAGTCCAACGTGGTCGACGCCGTGACCTGGGTGCTCGGCGCCCAGGGTCCCCGCTCGCTGCGGTCCGCCAAGATGGAGGACGTCATTTTCGCGGGGACCTCGTCGCGACCCCAGCTGGGCCGGGCCGAGGTGTCGCTCACCATCGACAACTCTTCGGGCAAGCTGCCCATCGACCTGTCCGAGGTCACCATCACCAGGACCCTGTTCCGCTCGGGCGACAGCGAGTACGCCATCAACGGTGCGCCCTGCCGGCTGCTCGACATCCAGGAGCTCCTGAGCGACTCTGGGGTGGGCCGCCAGCAGCACATGATCATCGGCCAGGGCCAGCTCGACACCGTGCTCAACGCCCGCCCCGAGGACCGGCGGGCCATCATCGAGGAGGCCGCCGGGGTGCTGAAGCACCGCCGGCGCCGGGAGCGGGCGGAGCGCCGCCTCGCCGCCACGGCCGAGAACCTCGAGCGCCTGGGGGACCTGGTGCGCGAGGTGCGGCGCCAGATCCGCCCCCTCGAGCGCCAGGCCGCGGCCGCCCGCTCGCACGACACGGTCGCCTCCGAGCTGCTCGCGGTGCGGCGCTACCTGGCCGGGGCCGAGCTGGCCGACCTGACCGCCCGCCACCGGGCCGCGGCGCTGAGCCTCGCCGTGTGCCGCGACGAGGAGCGCGAGCTGCACGAGGCCCTCGAGCAGCTCGACGCCGACGCCGCCTCCACCAGTGCGGAGCTGTCGTCACGCCGCGAGGAGGACCTGGCCAACGCGCTGGGGCGGGTGCAGGGCCTCGTCGAACGGGCCCGGGGCACCTCCGCCCTTCTGCGCGAGCGGGGGCGGGCCATCGTCGCGGCGCTCGACGCCGCCGCCGACGTCGACGTCGTCTCGACCCTCGAGGCGGAGGGGGCCCGCCTGGCCACCGAGCTCGCGGCGGCCGAGGCGGAGGAGGCCGCCGAGGGGGCCGAGGAACGGGCGGAGCTCGACGGGGCGTGGGCGGCGCTCGAGGAGGAGGAGGCGGCGCTGCGCGACCGGTGGTCGGCCGTGCTGGGTGGTGACGCACCGGACGAGGCCACCACCCGGGTCCGGGCTCGTGCCGATCTGGTGGCCCGTGCCGCAGCTCGCGAGCAGCAGGACATCGAGACGCGCAGCGCCCGGGTCGGTGCACTCGAGCAGCGTGTGGCGGCGGCAGCGGTGCGTGCCGACCTGCTGACCAAGGCGTTCGAGGAGCTCGAGAAGGCAACGGCGGCGTTGGACACCGACCTGGCCGACCGCGCCGCGCAGATGGAGTCCGCGGCCCGGGCCGCGGAAGCGGCCCAGGCGTCCGCCGACGAGGCCGCAGACGCGCAGCACCGGAGTGCGGCCCGGGCCGAGGCGCTCGAGCGCGCCCTGGCCGATCTCCAGGGCGCAGGCGGGCGCGAGTTGCTGCGCGACGTGGACGGCGTCGTGGGATCGCTGGTCGACCTCGTCGAGATCGACGACGGCTGGGACGCCGCCTTCGAGGCCGCGGCCGGAGCCGGGGTGGCCGCGGTCGTCGTCGACGGGCGGCGGTCCGCGCAGGCTGCGCTCTCCACCCTGCGCGAGCGGGGGGTCACCGGCGCGGTGCTGGCACCCCGGCAGCCCGCGGCAGAGGCGGACGCGCTGCCGGCCGGCAGCAGCGCCCAGCGGGTGCGCCACCATGTACGGGCCCGCCACGGCGGTGCGGTCGCCGAGTCCGTGCTCGACGCCCTCGTCGGCCGGGCGGTGCGGGTCGACGGCTGGGAGGAGGCGATCGACCTCTCGCTCGCCCGCGACGACCTCATCGTCGTCACACCGCAAGGTGACCGTTTCGCCGCCACGGGGTGGCGGGTGCGCTCGGGCACCGGGGTGGTGACCGCGGCGGCCGTCGAGGAGGCGCGGCGCAAGGCGGAGGAAGCCGCGGCGGCGGCCGGGCTGGCCCGGGCACAGCTCACGGAGTCGCGCATCGCGCTGGCCCGCGCGCGCGATGCCCGCGCCGCGGCCGAGCGGTCCGCCGACCGGCACGGCTCGGCCTGCGAGTCAGCACGGGCCGACACGGAGCGGGCGACCGAGGAGCAGCGCCGCCTCGGTGGCGAGCTGGAGGAGGCCCTGGCCGGGGTCACCGAGGCGCAGCGGCGCCTGTCCGAGGTGACGGCGGAGCAGGCGCAGCTGGAGCGGTCCGTTCCCGAGCTCACCGAGGCGCTCGTCGCATGGCGGGCACTCCAGGACCGGCGGGCCGAGACGACGCGGCGGCGTCAGGCCCTCGCGGTGCGGGTCGCGGGCATCGGCGAGCGGCGGCGTGTCCTCGCCGAGCGCCAGGCCGAGGTGGAGCGGCGCCTGCAGGGTCACGCCGAGGAGCGGGCGACGGCGGCCACCCGCCGGCGCCGGCTCGAGGCGGAGGGTGCCGCGCTGGCGCGCCTGGAGGCGCTCGTGCAGCAGGAGCACGCGCGGCTCGACGGGATCTTCGAGTCGCTCCGCCACGACTACCAGGACCAGGTCGATGCGGTGCGTGCCGGCGGGGAGAAGCTGGAGCGCCTGCGCCAGGACCGCCACACCACCGATCAGCGGCTCGACGCCGTGCGCACCCGGACCCGTACCCTCGACCTCGAGGCCAACGAGGTCGACCTGCGGACCGAGACCCTGCGCGAGCACGTCCAGCGCGACCTCGGGGCGGTGCCCGACGACCTGGTCGGGCTGCCGGAGCCGGAGGCGCCCGAGGGCACGACGCTCGTGCAACACGCCGAGGAGCTCGAGCGCAAGCTGGTCGCGCTCGGCCCGGTCAACCCGTTGGCCCTCGAGGAGCTGTCCACCCTCGAGGAGCGGCACAAGGAGCTCGAGGCCCAGGTCGACGACGTGCGCGGGGCGCGGCGCGAGCTGCACGAGGTCGTGCGGGTCCTCGACCACGAGATCATGACCTCCTTCGCGGCGGCCGCCGCCGACGTCAACGAGCACTTCTCGGCGCTGGTCGCGATGCTGTTCCCCGGCGGGACCGGCCGCCTGGTGCTGCTCGACCCCGACGACCTGCTCAACACGGGCGTCGAGATCGAGGTCCGCCCGGCCGGCCGCAACGTCCGCCGGGTCTCGCTCCTCTCGGGTGGGGAGCGCTCCATGGCGGCGCTGGCGTTCCTGTTCGCCGTCTTCCGCAGCCGGCCCTCGCCCTTCTACCTGATGGACGAGGTGGAGGCTGCGCTCGACGACGTCAACCTGAGCCGCTTCCTCGCTCTCGTCCACGAGTTCCGCGACGAGGCGCAGCTGCTCATCGTGAGCCACCAGAAGCGCACCATGGAGACCGGCGACGCGCTCTACGGGGTCACCATGGCGCCGGGCGGCTCCTCCCAAGTCGTGAGCCAGAGGGTGGAGAAGGAGCCTTCGCCCGCATGATCGCGGTCACCGTCGGCTTCTACATCATCCTCGTCGTCGTGGTGGCCGTCCTGGCGCTGGCCGCCGGTGGCATCGCCGTGACGCGTGCTCGCCGCCACGGTGGCGAGACCACGGCACCGCCAGCCGCGCCGCCCGCCCGCCCACCGACGGCGCCGACCCCGGCGGCACCGGCCCCGACCGCACCGCCGGCGGAGGCTGCGGCCCCGGCCGAGCCGGTCGAGGCTGCGGCGCCGCCCTCCTACCGCAGCCGCCTCGGAGGAGTGCGCGGGGTCTTCAGCGGCGCGGTCTCGGCGTTGCGCTCGGGCCGCATCGACGCCGCGACCTGGGACTCGCTCGAAGAGGCGCTCATCCGGGCCGACGTCGGCGTCGGCACAACGAACGCGCTGTTGGACGAGCTGCGCGGCGAAGGTGGATGCCAAGGAGGTAAGGGGCGGCGACGACCTGCTCGAGGCGCTGGCTGCGTCCATCCGCCACCTTCTCGACGGCGCGGGGTCGCGTGCGCTCCACTTCGACGGCAGGGAGGGCTCGCCCGACGTCTGGCTGTTCGTCGGGGTGAACGGCGTGGGCAAGACGACCACGATCGGCAAGCTGGCCCGGCGCCAGACGGCCGCCGGCCACTCCGTGCTGCTGGCGGCGGGCGACACCTTTCGCGCCGCCGCCGCGGACCAGCTCGCGCTGTGGGCCGAGCGCGCCGGCGCCGAGATCGTCCGCGGTGCCGAGGGCGCCGACCCGAGCGCCATCGTGTTCGACGCCGTGCAGCGGGCTGCGGCGCGGGGCAACGACCTCGTGCTGGCCGACACCGCCGGGCGCCTGCACACGAAGGTCAACCTGGTCGAGGAGCTGAAGAAGATCCGCCGGATCGCCGACCGCGACCCTGGCAACGTCACCGAGGTCCTGCTCGTCCTCGATGCCACCACGGGCCAGAACGGGCTCGCCCAGGCGCGTCAGTTCGCGGATGCGGTCGACGTCACCGGGATCGTGCTCACCAAGCTCGACGGCACGGCCAAGGGCGGGATCGTCATCGCCGTCCAGCGCGAGCTGTTCGTGCCCGTCAAGCTCGTCGGCCTGGGCGAGGGGACCGACGACCTGGTCGACTTCGACCCCGACGAGTTCGTCGACGCGCTGCTGGCCGCCGACTGAGAGGAGGGGCCGTGGCCGCGCCGTCCGGCAGACAGCCGCTGACCGACCAGCAGAAGAAGGTGCTGGCCGTCGCACTGGTCGTCCACCTGATCGTGCTCGAGCTGACCTGGCGCGACCTGCGCCGGCGGCCGGATGCCGCGGTGCGGGGACCGAAGCGCTTCTGGCGCCTGGCGGCCTCCCTGAACACGACGGGGTCGGTCGCCTACTGGCTGTTCGGCCGTCGTCGGCTCCCGCCGGGTGGGGCCGGCCTGAACGGCACCCAGACTCAGGGGGTGAACGGGTAGGCCGTCGTCCCGAAGGCCAGCGTCGCCACCACCGCCATCAGGACCCCGGAGGTGGCGATCACGGGGACGGCCCAGCGTTGCGGGAGCCGAGCGCCGGCCACCACGATGAGCGGGAAGGCCCGGAGCGCGAGCCGGGGTGACCAGGCGATCACGCCGGAGGAGGCCCCCAGGAGCAGCACGGGGACCACCCAGGCGAGGTAGAGCCGGTCGCCCCGGACCTTGATGAACCAGACGAGCAGGCCGAGCACGACGAGCGTGCTCAACGCCTTGATGTCCGGGTTCGGGTTCAACAGGTGGTCCCGCACCCCTTCGACGAAGGACCGCGGGATCCCCCAGAACGGCGATCCGTACTGCCAGCCGCGCTTCTGGGCGATGTACCAGGCGAACGGGGTGCCCGCCCAGCCCCACAAGAACCCCATGAAGGCCAGGAGCCCGACCGGGGCAATGAGGGGCGCCGCCAGGGACGACCAGTCACGACGCTCGCGGATGGCGACCCACGCCGCGTAGGCGCACAGCACGATGACGGCGAGCCCCACCGGGTCGGTGATCGGGACGAGCGTGGCGAGGCACCCGGCGAGGACCCAGCGCTGCCGGCGCAGGGCCAGGAACGTCCCGGCCACCAGTGTGATGAGCAGGCCCTCGCTGTAGACCATGGCCAGCACGAAGGCGGCCGGCATGAACAGCATGAACGTGGTGCCCTGGCGGGCCGGCTCGTCCCCCTCCCCCTCTCGGAGCATGAGCCACACCATCACCGCGGCAGACAGCGTCGTCAGCGTGGTCACGATCTGTCCCGCCGCGCCCGTGCCGACCCGGAGCACCTCGGCGGTGACCCAGATGAGCATCGAGAGGAAGGGCAGGAAGCCGAGGGCGGACTGCGCGGCGTCGCCCTGGCCGGTCGGGACGGCGCGCGGGTAGCCGGAGTGGGCGATCGTCAGGTACCAGTGGGCGTCCCAGCCGTAGAGGGCGCTCTGCAGCGGCGTGTGCGAGTCGTAGGTGGCGGCGACGGCGACCAGGAGCACCAGGACGTGGGCGAGGAGCGCGATGCCGAGGACCGGCAGGGCCGGCCGGCAGGCCGCAGCCAGACGGCGCGCCCGACCGCGTGGCTCGGGTCGGGGAGCGCCCCGTTCGGTCGCGGACGGCAGGACCAGAAGTGGGCTCCTGCGCTGCTGCTCGCCCACTGACAGTGCCGTGTCCACCAGCGCATCGGAGTCCTCACGCATGGCCGGGGGAGCCTACCGATCCCAGCTGGGGCAGGGCTGTGTCCTGCTCGGGCACCGTCTGGGACGAGTTGCCCGCCTCCAACGACAGTGGCACCGACTCCGACCGCCCGGAGGCCAGCCGCCATTCCGCCCACGCCCACCCGAAGAGGATCAAGACGCCCAGTAGGGCGAGCGAGTTGCCCTTCAGGAACCACCAGCCGTCGTGGGTCGCCCTCCAGTACGGCCTCCAGACCGCCAGAGTCAGGAGGGCGGCCAGGGCCACCGAGAGCCCGGGGAGGCGGCGCCGTTCGGACCAGGCCACCGCGGGAGCGAGTGCGAGCCATGACCAGTGGTGGGTCCACGAGATCGGGCTGATCAGCAGCTCACCGAGGGCGAGGGCGAACACGGCCGGGATGACCCGCCCGTCCGCGAGGAGGTAGCGGGCGAGCACGATCGCTGCGGCCAGCGTCACCGCGGCGGCCAGCACCCACAGGCCCGTAGCCACGCCCGAGGGGATGCTCGACCGGGCGATGAGGCCGCGCCAGCTCTGGTTGCCGAGGTAGGCGAGGTTGCCGATGTGGCTCGTCTGCCTGATCTGCGTGAGCCAGAACCACCACGAGCCCGACGGCAGCACGATCCACCCCACCGCCATGGCACCGAGGAAGGTGGCGAGGCTCGTGAGAGCCGCCCGGCGGTCACGTTGCAGGAGGAAGAAGGCGACGAAGACGATCGGCGTGAGCTTGATCGCCGCCGCGACGCCGACCAGGACACCACGCCCCCGGCCCCGGATGCAGGTGGTGTCGAGCAGGACGGCCAGGATCAGGATCGTGTTGATCTGCCCGAAGTCGGCGTTGCTGCGGATGGGTTCGACGAACCACAAGGCCAGCCCCGCCACCAGCGCGGTCATGGTGCACAGCCGGAAACCCTTGAGCGTCGAGACCTTCCACAGCGACAGGCCCACCACGAGCAGCAGCGACACCGCGTTCAGGCCCCACCAGATCTCGTCGACCAGATCCGCGGGTATCAACGAGAGCGGGCTCACGGCGAACAGCCCGAACGGCGGGTAGGTGAAGGGCAGGCGGGTGTAGACCCCGTACAGGTTCTGGTACGAGAACGTGCCGGCGTAGAGCGCGTGGCCGGCCGTCCGGTACACCTGCAGGTCGACGTTGAGTCGGACGGGAGCGCTGTGCGCACCCCAGGTGGCGATAAGGAAGGCCCAGATCGCGCCGGCCGCGAGCGCGCCGACCACCCAGATCGGCGTGCGGTCCATCCACCGGATGGCGCGCCCTCCCGTCGCAGCGAGCCCGGTGGACGGCGGCCGGCTCTCCATCCGGTCACGTTACCGTTGGATGACGACGGCTCCCCGGCACTCGATGGCCGACGGAGAGCGGGCGCCGGTCAAGCCCAGCGCACCTGGACCTGGTCGAGAAACAGGCTGAGCACACTCCGGTCGCCCTCGACGACCAGCGCCTCGGGCCCGGTGCGGCTCCACAGCGCGAGGTAGAGGTCGCCGGCCGCGCCGCGCACCGAGCAGTCGGCTCGTGCCTGGGCGGCCGCATCCGGACCCGCTTCGGTCGTGACGCGGTCGGACTCGATGCGCAGCAGCCAGGCCGCATCGGCCGCCGCATCCGTGCAGCGCACCATCAACGAGGCGGGGGTCTCGGACCGCAGCTTCGTGGAGCGGCGAGGCACGAAGCACGACAGGAGCTCGTCGACGCCGTCGGCCGCAAAGGGCGCGGCACACGGGCTGACGGCGGTGCCGGCCGCCAACTCGGCATCCACCCGGTGGACGGCCGTCTCGTGGGCCTGCCGGCGTGCCCACATTGCGAGCGGCGACGGCGCGCGGAGGAAGGTCCAGCACTCGAGGTCGGCCGGCGCGGCGGCCAGCGCGTCGGCCAGGTCGGCGCATCCGCGGCGCAGCCAGTCCGCCAGCTCGAGGTCGGCCGGCCACGTCCCCACGACGTCGTCCAGCGCGACGTCCCAGGCCTCGGTGCGCGCCCCGGCCACGTAGCCGGTCGCCCAGCGGTGGACGCCACCCGTGTGCCGCACGAGGTCGCGCACGGCCCACTCGGGGCACGTCGGCACCGCGGCGCCGGGGCTCGATGTCGCCACCGCAGCCGCCATGCGCTCCCCTTCGGCCCGGAGCGCGGCGACGTGCTCGGCAACCTTCACGTCCGCCCGCCGCCTCAGCTGACCTTGAGGAGGTCGACCACGAGGACCAGTGTGTCATTCGAGGGATGCCTTGGCTGCCGTCGGGGCCGTAGGCGAGGCTCCGGCGGTGCCCCGGGCTCGTCGGCGGCCCCGGTCGTGATCGCGGTCACCGTGCGGCGGAGCCTATGGTCCCCGTGGCTAACCTGAGACCCCATGTTCGACGCCCTGTCCGACCGCCTGGAGCGGATCTCGACCCGCCTGCGCGGCAAGGGCCGCATCGGCGATGCCGACCTCGACGAGGCGCTCGGGGAGATCAGGACCGCGCTGCTCGAGGCCGACGTCGAGCTCACCGTCGCCCGCCGGTTCTGTGACGGCATCCGGCTGCGGGTCAGCACCGAAGCGCTCTCCAAGAGCCTGACGCCGGGCCAGCAGGTGGTGCGCGCCGTGCACGAGGAGCTCGTCGGCGTGCTCGGCGGCGAGACGCTCAAGCTCACCTACGCCTCCCGGCCGCCCACGGTCGTCCTCATGGCGGGGCTCCAGGGCGCCGGCAAGACGACGACCTCGGCCAAGCTCGCTCTGTGGTGGAAGCAGCAGGGCCGTAACCCCCTCCTGGTCGGGGCCGACCTCCAGCGACCCGCCGCCGTCGAGCAGCTGCGGGTCCTCGGCCAACAGGCCGGGGTGACGGTCTTCTCGGAGCCGACCGATCCCGTCCGCTGTGCGAAGGCCGGGTTGGAAGAGGCGCGGCGGCTCGGCAAGGACGTCTGCATCATCGACACCGCGGGCCGCCTCACCATCGATGCCGAGCTCATGGAGCAGATCCGCGACATCTCGGCCGCCACCGAGCCGCACTACACGTTCCTGGTCATCGACGCCATGATCGGGCAGGACGCCGTGGCAACGGCCAAGGCGTTCCACGAGGCCCTCGAGCTGAGCGGGGTCATCCTCACCAAGCTCGACGGCGACGCCCGCGGCGGCGCCGCCCTGTCCGTCAAGGGGGTGGCCGGCCGGCCGATCGCGTTCGCCAGCACGGGTGAGCGGCTGGGCGACTTCGACCTCTTCCACCCCGACCGCATGGCCGACCGCATCCTCGGGATGGGCGACGTGCTCAGCCTCATCGAGCAGGCCGAGCGCACCATGGACTCCGACGAGGTGGCCAAGAGCGCCAGCCGCCTCATGCAGGGCCAGTTCACCCTCGACGACTTCCTCTCCCAGCTGCGCCAGGTCAAGAAGATGGGATCGCTGGGCGGGCTCATGCGCCTCATGCCCGGCATGTCCAAGGAGATGCGCCAGGCCGCCGGCCAGATCGACGACGGCGAGGTGGCGAAGGTGGAGGCCATCGTCTGCTCCATGACGCCGGCCGAGCGCAACGACACCTCTCTCCTCGACGGCTCGCGCCGCAGCCGGGTGGCCCGTGGCTCCGGCACCTCCGTCTCGGACGTGAACACGCTGCTCAAGCAGTTCAAGGAGATGCAGAAGATGATGAAGGGGATGGCCTCGGGCAACATGCCCAACCTCCCCGGGATGCCCAACATGGCGGGGATGAGCGGCCGCGCCGCCCGCAAGCTGGCCCAGCAGGCAGGGGGCGCGGGTGTTCCGGGACAGCCCGGGGAGCCCGACTTCGACATGCTGTCCCAGCTGATGGGCGACGGCGGAGAGCTGCCACCCGGTTTCCCCGGCCTGCCCGCGCCGGCGCCCGCCCGGCCCGTGGTCAGCGCCAACAAGGGGACCAAGAAGAAGAAGAAGGGCGGGCGGGTGACACCGCCGAAAGGCCGGTAGTCCCGCCATCTGCCAGAATGGACGGCCAATACGTCCAGATCCCTTTTGGAGGAACCACCTCGTGGCAGTCAAGCTCCGCCTCGTGCGGATGGGTAAGAAGAAGCAGCCGACCTACCGTGTCGTGGCCGCCGACAGCCGGTCGCCGCGTGACGGCCGCTTCCTCGAGATCGTGGGGACCTACGCTCCCCGCGGCTCGTCGACGGCCGAGCCCGACGCCGTGATCCAGATCGACAACGCGAAGGCCGTCAAGTGGCTGGTCAACGGCGCCAAGCCGACGGAGCGCGTCGAGCGCCTCCTGAAGACCTCGGGGGCCTGGGACGAGTTCGCCGCGGCGAGGGCGAAGTGACCAACCTCTACGAAGCCGGCGACATCAACCAGACCGACGGTCCGACCGGCGCGGACGAGCTGGACGACGGCGACGACATCGATGACGTCGACGACGAGCTGGACGACGAGCTCGATGACATCGATGACGGCGACGAGGATGACGACGGCGTCGGCGAAGGCAACGAGCTGGGGTCCGTCGACGGCGGCACACCGCTGAGCGTGCTCACGTATCTCGCCCGCTCGCTGTCCAACGAACCCGACGCGGTCGCCATCGACACCGAGGAGCGCCGCAGCGGCGTGCGCCTCAACCTGCACGTCGCTCCCGAGGACATGGGACGGGTGATCGGGCGCCGGGGCCGGACCGCCCAGGCGATCCGGACCCTCGTCAACGTGGCGGGCGCCAAGGACGGCGTCCAGGCCAGCGTGGACATCGTCGACGACTGAGCTCCTCAAGATCGGCCGGGTCGCCAAGGCCCACGGCCTGCGAGGCGAGGTCGTCGTCCACCTGTGGACGGACCAGGCGCAGCGGCTGAGCCCGGGGTCGCTGCTGACCTCCGCCCGGGGCGCCCTCCGCGTCGTGTCGTCGAAGCCGTTCGGCCGGGACCGCTTCATCGTGCAGTTCGAGGACGTCGCGGATCGCAGCGCGGCCGAGCGCCTGCACGGGGTGGACCTCGAGGCCGAGCCGGTCGAGGTGCCCGGCACGCTGTGGGTCCACCAGCTCGTCGGCGCCACGGTGCACGACGGCGCCGGCACCGAGCTCGGCCGGGTCGCCGCCGTCGAGGCCAACCCAGCCAGCGACCTCCTCGTGCTCGAGTCGGGCGGCCTGATCCCCATCCGCTTCGTGACGGCCCACGACGCGACGGCCGGGAGAGTGGAGGTCGACATCCCCGACGGCCTCCTGGACCCGTGAGGCGGCCGTCGTGAGGACCGGGTCGTGAGGATCGACGTCTTCACGATCTTCCCCGACGTGGTCGCCGGCTACTGCGGCACCTCCATCCTCGGGCGGGCGGTCGAGGCGGGCCTGCTCGACGTGCGGGTCCACGACCTGCGCGAGGGCGCCGAGGACCCCCGGCGCTCGGTCGACGACAGCCCCTTCGGCGGCGGCGCCGGCATGGTGCTGATGGCCGAGCCCGTCTTCCGCTGCGTCGAGACCGTGGCCGACCTGCCGCGGCCGCTGTACCTCCTCGCACCGGGCGGGCGCCGCTTCGACCAGGAGATGGCGGCCGAGCTGGCGGGCGCACCCGGCGGCTTCTCCCTGCTGTGCGGCCGCTACGAGGGAGTCGACCAGCGCGTGGCCGACCACCTCGTGGACGGCGAGCTGTCGGTGGGCGACTACGTGCTGGCCGGCGGTGAGCTGGCCGCGCTGGTGGTGGTCGAGGCCGTGGCCCGCCTGCTGCCCGACGTGCTCGGCAACGAGCAGTCGGCGCTGGACGAGAGCTTCACCCGGGGGCTGCTGGAGTACCCCCAGTACACCCGCCCGGCCGAGTTCAGGGGGTGGCCGGTGCCCGAGGTGCTGCGTTCGGGCGACCATGGCGCCGTGGCGTCCTGGCGCCGCACACAGGCTCTGCTGCGGACGGCCGAACACCGTCCCGACCTCCTCGAGCACCTGGTCAAGGCGTCGGCGCTCAGCGCCAGCGACGTGCAGGCCCTGGTCGAGCACGGCTACGATGTTCCGTCCGGCACTGAGCCGGAGTGACCGAAGGACGCCTCCCATGCACCCCACCGAGATCATCGATCGCGACAGCCTGCGCGACGACATCCCCGATTTCCGCCCCGGCGACACCGTCAAGGTCCACGTCCGGGTGGTGGAGGGGAACCGCGAGCGGGTGCAGGTCTTCCAGGGTGCGGTCATGCGGCGCCAGGGTGGTGGCGTGCAGGAGACCTTCACCGTGCGCAAGGTCAGCTTCGGCGTGGGCGTGGAGCGCACCTTCCCGGTGCACTCGCCCACCATCGCCAAGATCGAGGTGGCCACGCTCGGCGACGTCCGGCGGGCCAAGCTCTACTACCTGCGGGAGCGGCACGGGAAGGCCGCCAAGATCAAGGAGCGGCGAGTCCCCCGCGGCGGGAAGGCGGCGGCCGAGGCCGTCGTCGACGAGGTCGAGGAGCTCGAGGACGTCGAGGAGCTGGACGTCGAGGAGATGGAAGTCGAGGCGGTCGACGCGGTCGACGAGGTCGAGCCGTCCGAGGGTGACGAGGTGGGCGAGGCCGTCGAGGAGGCCGCCCACGAGTAGGACCGGCGCCGGGTGAGCGAGGAGGACCTCGAGCGCTACGAGTCCGAGATCGAGCTCGGGCTCGTCCAGGAGTACAGGGCCGTCCTCCCTGTCTTCGCCTACGTGATCGAGACCGAGCGGCGCTTCTATCTGGCCAACGAGGTCTCGCTCAACGTGCGGTCCGACACGACGCCGGCGTGCATCGAGATCGAGCTGCGCGACGCCTGGGTGTGGGACATGTACCGTCCGGCCCGTTTCGTGCCCGAGGTGCGCGTCGTGACCTTCCGCGACGTCAACATCGAGCGCCTGCCCGAACAAGAGCTCTGAGCGACCGTTCCCCACGGTGGGGGACGTCGACCGCCGCAAGGCCGCACTCGGCCACTTCGGCGAGGAGCGGGCAGCCGCGCACTACCGGGCACACGGCTACGCCGTCCTGGAGCGGAACTGGCGCGGCGCGGCCGGCGAGGTCGACCTGATCTGCGCCCGCGGCGACACCCTGGTCGTGTGCGAGGTCAAGACCCGCAGCCGCACCACCCACGGTCATCCGCTCGAGGCGGTGACCCGGGCCAAGCAGCAGCGGCTGCGCCGCCTGGCCGCGGTGTACCTGCGCAGCCAGGACCGGCGCTGGGCCGAGGTGCGCTTCGACGTCGCCACCGTGCTGGGCCCCACGCTGCACATCGTCGAAGGTGCGTTCTGACAGGGCGCGGCGTAGGGTCGGTGGACATGGAGACCCTCATTGTCGAGCGCAAGGACGGCGTCGTCACCGTCACGATGAACCGCCCCGAGCGCAAGAACGCCGCCAACAACATGATGCTCAACGAGCTGAAGCAGACGTTCGCCGAGGTCGAGGACAGCGACGACGACCGGGTGCTGGTCCTTACCGGCGCCGGCGGCGCGTTCTGCTCCGGGGCCGACCTCTCGGATCCCAACAGCCCCGCGACCGACCGGTCACGCTCGGGGCTCGCCCGCATGCGCAGGCTCGGCGACGTCGCCCTGGGTCTGCACCGGATCACCAAGCCCACCATCGCCAAGGTCGACGGCGTGGCGGTCGGCGCGGGGCTGTCGCTCGCGCTCGGCTGCGACCTCGTCGTGTGCAGCGACCGCGCCCGCCTGTCCATGATCTTCTCCCGGCGCGGCCTCGCTCTCGACAACGGGGCCTCCTGGCTCCTGCCCCGGCTCGTGGGGCTCGCCCGGGCCAAGGAGATCGCGCTCTTCGGCGGCATGTGGAGCGGCGAGGAGGCGGCGGCCATCGGGTTGGTGAACCGAGCTCTCCCGCTCGACGAGCTGGACGACTTCGTCGACGACTGGGCCGCCACGTTGGCTGCCGGACCGCCCCTGGCGCTGTCGATGACCAAGACGATGTTGAACGCCTCGTCCATGGCCTCCATGGAGCAGGCGGTGGAGGACGAGGCCCGCTGCCAGGCATTGAACTTCTCGACCAAGGACACGGCAGAGGCCATGGCTGCCTACGGCGAGAAGCGAGAGCCCGTCTACACGGGCCGCTAGTAGCGTGGTGGTCGTGCGAAGCGGCGTCCAAGGAATGGTCGGCGAGTCCGCGTTGGTGACCAAGGCGATAGAAGGCGCGCACCACCCCGGACGGATCCGGGCCCGGGGTGAGGAGTGGCTGGCAATCCCACTCGACCCCGAGGCCAGTATCCCTGTCGGGACGGACGTCGTCGTCGCCGACGTCGAGCGCGGCCTGCTCGTCGTCTACGCCGCCGACTCCTAGCCACCCACAACCAGAAGAGAGGTGCCCCATGGTCGCATCGGCCGGAGAAGTACTGGGGATCATCATCGTCGCCGCGCTGGCGGGGATCGGAATCGTCTCGCTGTTCGCATCCCGCTTCATCAAGATCGTCCAGCAGGGGAGCGTCGGGGTCGTCAAGCGCCTCGGCGAGTTCCGCGCGGTCCAGCAGCCCGGCCTGCACATACTCGCGCCCTTCGTCGACCGCATGGAGAAGGTCGACGTGCGCGAGTTCCCTATGACCGGTGACCAGCAGGCCGTCATCACGAAGGACAACGTGTCTCTGCAGGTGAGCGCGACGATCTTCTGCCAGGTGATCGACGTGAGGTCGGCGCTGTTCGAGATCAACGACTTCCAGCTGGCGGTCGACCAGCTCTCGCGCACGGCGCTCCGCGCGGTGTTCGGCGAGCTCTCCCTCGACCAGGCGCTCTCCGAGCGCGAGACCATCAACAGCCGCATGCAGGACCACATGGCCGACGCCACCGCCAAGTGGGGGGTGCGGCTCAACCGGATAGAGATCCTCGACATCACCCCGCCCATGAACGTCGTGCAGGCGATGTCCGAGCAGAAAGAGGCCGAGCAGCACAAGCGGGCCGCCATCTTGAAGTCCGAGGGTGAGCAGCAGGCCGCCATCAACAGTGCCGGCGGGCGCAAGCAGGCGGCAGTCCTCGAAGCGGAGGGCGCCAAGCAGTCGGCCATCCTCCGCGCCGAAGCGCAGATGAAGGTGCTCGAGCTGCAGGCGGAAGGGGAGAAGAAGGCACTCGAGCTGCGTGGCCAGGGTGAGGCGTCGCGCCTCACATCCATCGACACGGTGGCGATCAACCCGCACACGCTCGCCGTGCTGCAGCTGCGTGCGCTCCAGGACATCGCGGCGTCGGACAACGCCAAGGTGGTCGTGCCCTACGAGGCGACCAGCCTCATGGGGGCGGCCGAGGTCCTGCTCTCCACGCTGCGCAACGAGAACATGGGTGACGCCAGCACGAACGGCGCTGCGCCGCCTGCGGCCACGCCGGCACGGCCGCCGACCCAGGAGCTGCCGCCGCAGGACCGCTGAGGGGTCAGCCCGGACCCGGGGCCGGCCACGTCGCGTGCCAGTCGAGACCGGGGAGCGGCCTCATCCTCGAACGTCTGCGGGCAAGAAGTCCTCGTCGAACTTGGCTCCTGCCAGTGTCACGTCTGGTATCCACGGAGTAACCACCGTGAATCATGACAGCGGTAGCCCCGAACAGACGGTCGGTGTACGGGACACTCTCTAGAGCGGTCTACTTCGTGAACTGCGCCGCCAGTAGGGGAGTGATTTCCGGATCCACTCTGAGCGGTTGTGCACATGCGTCCAACACTCCGGCGTCGGCAACTCGGGCAGACTCGGGCAACTTCGGTCCCTCAGCAGTCTCGGCGGAGCACCTGAGCCTCGAGGGCGGCGAGTTCGGCCTGACCGGCGGGGGTGGGGTGGATCATGTCCGGTTCGATCCACGCGGGGTTCCCGTATTCGAGACTGCCCCAATCCAAGATGTGAACGTTGGCATGGGCGCGGGCCAGTCCCGCGAGGGAAGCGTCAATCTGGGCTGCGATCGGCCCGGCGCGTGACGAAACCGAGAGATAGATCACGCAGGCAGAAGAGCGGAACTGCTGCCAATCGGCAAGAAACGGCAGCTCCCACAACGGATTGTCGCGCCCGGCATCGTTGGTGCCGAGCTCGACGATCCAGTCGTTCGGTTTCTGCGCGGCGAGTTGGTCGACCAACGGCACGGCCTGCACCAGTTCGATGCCATTTACCGCCTCAATGGAGGGCTGATAACCCGCCTGCGCCAAAGACGTAGCGATCGACTGCCGACTCAAATTTGTGATCGAGTCACCCACCACGGCGACGGTGGGGCGGCTGGAAAGCGCGGCTGTGGCAGATTTCCAAAACGTGGCGAGATCTGGGCCTAGCCAGATGCCGGTCGCGAGCAGAGCCATGGCCAGCGCGACCCCGATCAGTCTGCTGACCCTCCGAGACGGAGCGGCACGTGCGCGTGCGTGCCGAGCGCGCGCACGTACGGGCCGGCGTCGCTTCTGATACCGCTCGGATCGCACAGGTACTCACTACTCACTTGCCGGGCATGCCCAGTAGAGCCATACGATCTGACCTGCACAACATTAGGACAATTTCATGAAGAGACGTGCCTGGTGTGCCTGCTCGAGCGTGTCGGCACCGCCATCCGCAGTTCCCCCTCGTTTCGACTCCGACCATGGCGTGACGGGAACCCCCGCCGACCGCCCATGGCACTTCCGCCGACCGCCCATGGCACCCCCCCCCCCCCCGACCGCCCAGGGCACCTCCGCCGACCTTCGTGCCGTGTCTTACGCTTGGGGGGCTCACGTTCGTGACCGAGGTCCCGGGCGTCGTGATCTCATACCAGTCAGGCTGTGGTTCGCCATCGGGTCTCAATTACCTAGTCACGGTAGTTCTGCAGTAGCGCAACGGCATCTTCTAGAGACCCCGGAGCGCCAAGGGATCACTCGCGGCTCAACCCCGGTGAGGGCTGAGCCGAGCCGAGCCGAGCCGAGCCGAGCCGAGCCGAGCCATGTCGCCCCATGGCCGCGATTGGCGCAGCGGCAACAGTGGCTCGGGAATGTTGACCTGGCACCGATGACGCCTGATACGCGGCGCTGGCGCGGCGATGTCCGGCGAGGCGTCACGGGAGCGGTCTCCCGGGCAGTGCCCGGGACACGCGCTCACGCCTCCCACCTGCCGTGAGACCGTGTGCCGCCGCCTTGGGGGTGAGGGCAGGCCCTGAGCCATCGCCAATGTGCTCGGGCTGCTTCCACGGACCGGTCGCGCGGTCCGACTCTTTGCCGGGCCGATTACAGCTCCGGGCGGCGGCCGGGTTCAGAACGGTGGGTCGCCGAGACCCTGAAGGTAGGCGAGGTCCCTATCGTTGGGCAGCACAGCTCGACCCTTACGATCGCCGGGCGGCAGGATCAGCTCGAATTCTCCGACCGCCCGTAGGCTCTGCAAGTCCTCCTGGGCCAGCCCGTGGAACCGACCATCCCACGCCGTCGATAACACCACGGATTCGGTGCCGACCAAGGTCTTGGTCTCCTCCACGCTTTGGCGTTTGGTCAGATGGACATCCGCCCCGAACTTCTGGGCGCCATCGACCCAAACCTCCACAGGTCCCTTGTAATTGTGCTCCCTCGTCGTTCTCACCCGGAGTGCCCCCCGGGGTCGCCTACGTGGTCCGGGACACCGGGGTGCCGCCGACCTCGGAGCCCGACTATTCGCTGGACCTGTGCTGCTGAGAGTGCCATGCCCTATCAGGCTATCCGTGGGAATGGCCTCCCTCCCGGCGCACCGGGGCACCCGTCACGGACCAATGACGTAGGCGAGGGACCTACAGAGGAGCGTCGCCAGTTAGCTGCGCAAAGATCTCCGCGATCTTGAATTCAATCTCTGCCAACCTCTCCAGAAGACTGCTCGTCGAGCCGAGCAACGAGATTCGATCTTCGTCAACCGAACCCTGCTGCGCGCCCGAGCGGATCTTCTGAATTACTTGATCCAGATCTTCCAAGGCCGAGTTGGCAGGAAGCTGTCTCGTGTTCATCGCCTCTTCGAGTTCACGACGATGTTGAGCCATCTCCATGCCAACCTCTGCGGCAAGGCCGTAAAGTTCCCCGGACAGAGTCTTGATCTGGAGACTCAGATCTTTCCTCGTTTCAGATTGAGCGCTCTCGGCGTACCGGTGCACCCGTTCCAGGTTTCTCATTGCGCGCTCATGGGACGCCTTGAAGCGATGCATGGCCGCGTGACCAGCGTTGTCGGCGAATGGGAGCACCGATATCGTGGCGGCAGACAGCGCAACCTCCCCGATGATGGACGCGTGCATCGCGCCAACCGGGCCGCAAGCATGCGCCTCACTGATGAGGGTCCGAGCGATGTTTTCAATTCGACCGGAAGCCAGTTGCAGCGGCATTCTGCTGGCGTGTCTGGCGAAGCTCATGTCGAGTGCGATTTCATCTAGCACCATGGAGACTTCTCTAAGGGCGCCAGCCGCTTCCTCCGCGGCGTGCTGCATGTTTTCCAGGGCATCTTTCTTCTTGCTGGATGGGGTGAAGGCCAGCTCCTCATCCCAATTTTGAGTGCCGTGCCGATCTCCATCTCCGCGTCCCATGGTTCACTTACGCCGGTAGCACGCTCACTGGCACCGCGACCCTGACCAACGACGCCGGTCACCGTCACCTCCAGCAGTGAGCTGTCCCACCGTTATCGCGTGGTTCAAGACCGCGACCGTGCCATGTCGGTCGGCATCGGATGCCCTGATGGCAGAGGCGCTGCCCTGACCGCCTTGTGCACTTCCCACGAATCAACAGATACTCAAGCAGGGAGTCGAGTGCTCCATTTCCTCAGAAGTTGTCTGTTTGTTGTTCAATGCCGGAAGTCGCACGTGCCTGCCGTGACGGGGCAGCCTGGAATCAGGGTGCTGTGTCCGACTCAACGCGGGAGCAGTACCCATTCAGGCGGTCGCAGACTGATGGACTGCGGCCACGTGCTCTGGGGGATCAATCACGACAGCTGTGCAGTTGGAACAGACGTCCAACCGAACCGTTCGGGATCAGCAGGCTCCCGCCCGCCTGGTGACGCTGAAGGCAGTTGGACCATGCAGGACCGCCAGCTGCCCACCGTGCCGGCGGCAATGTACTGGGGGGCATGAGATGACATCGTGCGTGTCGCTGGGGTGACCACAACCCGGGATACCCGGACAGCCAACTGATCCGGTCGGAGCACGGCCGACAACGGAAGCGCCGCCAGCGCGACCGTTCTTCAGCATGCTCGCCGCCATCGCCACGCTCACGCTGCGCGGAACGGTGGGCAGTCCCGTTTCCGTCGAGGTCCACGTGTCCAACGGCCTTCCTGGCTTCACCATCGTCGGCCTGCCCGACGCCGCGGTGCGCGAGGCGCGCGATCGGGTGCGTGCAGCCTTCTTGTCCAGTGGCCTGTCGTGGCCGATGCGGAGGATCACTTGCAACTTGGCCCCCTCGGGCGTGCGCAAGGGCGGAGCGGGGCTCGACCTGCCCATCGCGGTCGGGCTCTTGGCCGCCATCGGCGAGGTCGACCTCGCCTCCACCGCGGGCCTGGCCTTCTGTGGCGAGCTCGGGCTCAACGGCTCACTACGGCACGTGCCGGGCATGATCGCCCTGGCTGACGCCTCGGCGCCGCTCGGCCTCGTCGTGCCTCTGTGCGACGTGCGGGAGGCGGCGCTCGTGCGGGGTGACCACGTCCACGGCGCTGCGACTCTCGGGGGGCTGATCTCCGTGCTGCGCGGCCGGGCGCAGTGGCCCGAGCCGCCGCCCCCGTCCGCGGTGTCCGCCACCGTCCACGCCCCGGACCTGGCCGATGTCCGGGGCCAGGCGGTGGGTCGCCGGGCGCTCGAGGTGGCCGCGGCCGGGCGCCACCACCTGCTCATGGTGGGGCCGCCCGGCTCCGGCAAGACCATGCTGGCCGAGCGCCTGGGCGGCCTGCTCCCGCCGCTCACCCCGTCCGAGGCACTGGCGGTGACACGCATCCACTCGGCGGCCGGCGGCACGCTGCCCGACGGCGCCCTGTTCGACCGCCCGCCCTTCCGGGCCCCGCACCACCAGGCGTCCATCGTCTCGCTGGTCGGCGGCGGCAGCTGGTCGCTCCGGCCCGGCGAGGTGAGTCTCGCCACCCATGGCGTGCTGTTTCTCGACGAGCTCGGCGAGTTCCCGGTGGCCGCACTCGAGGCGCTCCGCCAACCGCTCGAGGAAGGGGTGATCCGGGTGAGCCGCGCCGGAGGCACCGTCACCTTCCCGGCGGCCTTCCTCCTCGTCGCCGCCATGAACCCGTGCCCCTGTGGCGAGGGTGTGTACGAGGGTGCCTGCGCCTGCAGCGCGGTGGCGCGGGCTCGCTACCGCCGCCGCATCTCCGCGCCCCTGCTGGACCGGTTCGACCTCGTCGTCCCGCTGAGCCGGCCCGACGCCGACGAGCTCCTCTCCGGTGTGCCGGGAGAGGCGTCGGCCGACGTGACGGCGCGCGTCGCCACGGCCCGCACCCGCGCCGCGTCGCGGCCCCGGACCGACGACCGACCGCACCTCGCGCCGGACGCCGAGGCGCTGCTCGGCTCGAAGCTCAGGTCGGGTGTGCTGAGCGCACGCGGCCTGCACAAGGTGGCGCGGGTGGCCCGGACCGTGGCCGACCTCGCCGGTGAGGACACGGTGTCCTTCGCACACGCAGCCGAAGCCCTCTCGCTGCGCGCCGGTCGCACCGTGGTCGCAGCGTGACGCTGCCCGAGGAGGCCTACGCCGTAGCGTTGGCCACGGTGCCGTCCATCGGTCCGTCCGCCTTGCGGGACCTGTTGGCGGACGACCCGCCGTCGGCGGCCTGGGCGCGCGTGCGCGGGGCGGCGGGCTCCGAAGACGAGGTGGCGAGGATCTGGGAGCGCCATGTCGAGCTCGGGATCCGCGTCCTCCGGGCCGGCCGGGCGGCGTGGCCCACGCGGCTCGCCGACGAGCCAGGTGCCCCCGCGCTCCTCTTCTGCCTCGGGGACCCCGCCGTGCTCGAGGCGGCGCCGACCGTGGCCCTGGTGGGCACGCGCGCCCGACGCGCTACGGCATCGGTGTGGCCGCCCAGCTGGGTGCCGACCTGGCGGCGGCCGGGGTCGGCGTCGTGTCCGGCCTCGCGCTGGGGATCGACGGGGCGGCCCACGAGGGCGCCTGCGGCGCGGGCGCCGGTCCCATCGGCGTCGTCGCCGGCGGGCTCGACGACCCCTACCCGCGGCGTCACGCCCGGCTGTGGGAACGCGTGGCCGAGCTCGGGGCCATCGTGTCCGAGTCGCCGGCCGGGGTGCGCACGGAGAAGTGGCGCTTCCCGGTGCGCAACCGCCTGCTGGCGGCCCTCAGCGACGTGGTCGTCGTGATCGAGAGCAGGCACCACGGCGGCTCGCGTCACACGGTCGACGCCGCCCTGGCCCGCGGCATCCCTGTGGGCGCCGTGCCGGGCTCCATCCGCAGCGCGACCTCGGACGGCACGAACGCGCTCCTGGCCGACGGTGCCTTCCCCGTCTGCTCGGCGGGCGACGTGCTCGTCGCCCTCTCCCTGGCCGGCGCGTCGGTGCCGGCCCTCGCCGCCGGCAGCCACCCCGCCCGGCCCGCGCCGCGCCAGGTGCCGGCCTCGGGCGGGGACCGGCTCGTCTACGACACCCTGTCGCCGGACCCCGCCTCGCTCGACCACTTGGCCCGCAGCAGCGGCCTCGACCTGGCGACGCTGTGCGGGGCGCTCGAGCGCCTCGCCCAGGCCGGCCTGGCCCGGGACGTCGGCGGGTGGTGGGAGCGCGCCTGAGCGGGTCACCGGGAGGTGACGGCCCGGTGCGGGCTCATCGGTGCTGCTGTCGCCCGGTGTGGCAAAGTCCGTGTGCTCGGCCTTGGTGATGGCAGGTGCAGAGTGCCCCTCCAGGGTGTCGAGGACAGCCGAGGAGGCCCCCATGGAGACCACGGAGATTCCCACCGACACGACCACCGCCGAGGTCATCGGCAGGTTCTTGTCCTCCATCGAGGCCGGCGGCATGCCCGGGGTGGACGTCCTGAGTGACGAGGTCGTCCTCGATGCCACGGTGCCCAATTGGCGCTTCACCGTCCGCGGCGCCGACGCGGTCGCCGCCGAGCTGGCTCGGTGGTACGCGGACCCGGGGACGTTCGAGGACCTCACCCGTACGCCGGTCCCGGGAGGCGAGCTCGTCACCTTCACGCTGCGCTGGCTCGAGGACGGCGTGCCGCACGCCGTGCACCAGGCCCACGTCGTCGCGGTCGACGAGGGACGGATCGTGCAGGACCAGGCCTGGTGCGGCGGCCGCTGGCCGGCCGCGCTGCAGGCCGAGATGGCCCAAGCCGCCGATGCCTGAGCCGCCTTCGGGCCTCGGCCTCGACGAGCTGCTGGGTCGAGCCGAGGAGCGAGTGCCCTGGGTGCCCGAGGACACCAAGTCCGGGGCCCGGTTCGAGCGGGTGGTCATCGGCGGCGAGCGCTTCGTCCTCAAGTACCAGGACCCCGAAGACGACTGGCTCCTGCGGGCCACCGGCGACCCCGGTCGCTCCTACGTCGCCTTGTGGGAGAGCGGGCTCCTGGGACGCCTGCCGCCCGTCGTCGACCACGCCGTGGTGGCGGCGGCGTTCGACGGCGCGGTGGGGAGGATCCTGCTGCGCGACGTCAGTGCCGCGTTGCTCGAACCGGACGCGCCGTTCACGCCGGAGCAGCACCGCCGCTTCATGGACCACATGGCCGCCCTCCACGCCACCTTTTGGGGATGGAGCGACGACGTCGGCCTGACGTCGTCGACCCGGCGCTACCTCATGTTCTCGCCCACCGTGGCCGCCCGCGAATCGGCTCGGGGGAACGACGGCGTGGTGCCGCGGGCCATGGACGAGGGCTGGCGGCGCCTGCCCGACGTCTCGTCGTCCATGGCCGCGGCGGTCCTGCCCCTGCTCGACGACCCGACGCCACTGGTCGCTGCGCTGGCGCGTGTGCCGCACACCCTCGTCCACGGGGACTGGAAGGCGGCCAATCTGGGCAGCCACCCCGACGGCCGGACGGTCCTGCTCGACTTCGGCGAGGCACCCGGCGAGGCCTCACCGCTGGCGGACCTCTCGTGGTATCTCGCACTCAACGCAGCGCTCCTGCCCGAGCCGAAGGACGTCGTGCTGGCGTCGTACCGGGACGCGCTGGAGCGCAGCGGCGTCGCGACCTCGGCGTGGTGGGACGACGCCGTCGCCCTCGAGCTGCTCGGCTGCATGCTCCAGTTCGGATGGGAGAAGGCGCTCGGCGGGCCCGGCGACGAGCTGGCCTGGTGGGAGGAGCGGGTGCAGCGCGGGTCGCGCTGCCTCGCCACGAGCGCCGCCTGACACCGGGGCGGGCCTCCGAGCGCCCTAACCTGCCTCGCCGTGGAAGGACGGTTCCTCCAGGCCGACGACGCTGCCGGGTTGCGGGCACAGGCCCTGCAAGCCCTGGAGGAGGGCGCTGGCGCCGTCTTCGTCCCTGAGAGCACCCTGGGCGACCCCTTCGTGCTGTTGGCCGGCCTGAGCCCCTCGGTGCCCCGTCTCCTCCTGGGCGCCCGGGTCGGCCTCTCGCCGGAGGGGCGCCACCCCTCGCTCCTCGCGCGCGAGCTCACCAGCCTCGACCTCGTGTGCGGCGGGCGGAGCGTGCTGTGCTGCACGCCGCCCTTCGACGACCGCCTCGCCGAGGCCGTCGGCCTCTGCCGCGCCCTGTGGCGCGACGGCCACGCCGATGGCGGCGGGCCCCACTTCCCGGTGCGCGACGCCGTCAACCGGCCTCGCCCCGCGGGCCCGGGGAGCCCGCTCGTGGCGCTCGATCTCACCGGTGGCGACGATCCGCCCGGCCGGCTCGCCGGCATGGCCGACCTGTTGGTGCGCGCGACCGGATCGTCGGGCACCTGGTCGCTGACGCGCCCGTGACCGACGCCACCCTCGTCCACGCGCTGCCGGGCGCGTGCCCCGACGACCACCCGCCCGGCTGAGCCCGGGCGAGCGCCCGGCGGCGCCGTCCTAAGCTTGCGGCCGTGACCAGCACACGGATCGAGAGCGACAGCATGGGGGACATCGAGGTCCCCGCCGACCGGTACTGGGGGGCGCAGACCCAGCGTTCGCTGCACCACTTCGACATCGGGACCGAGACGATGCCCAAGCCGCTGATCAGGGCCTTTGGGATCCTCAAGGGGGCGTCGGCCTCCGTGAACCGCGACCTGGGCAAGCTGGACGACGCGTTGGCCGGCCTCATCGAGCAGGCCGCGGGCGAGGTGGCCAAAGGTGCCCTCGACGACCACTTCCCGCTGCACATCTGGCAGACGGGCAGCGGCACCCAGACCAACATGAACGCCAACGAGGTCATCTCCAACCGGGCCATCGAGCTCGGCGGCGGCGTCATGGGCTCCAAGACGCCCATCCACCCCAACGACCACGTGAACATGTCGCAGTCGTCCAACGACACGTTCCCGACCGCGATGCACATCGCGGCCGTCGAGGAGATCGTGCACCGGCTGCTGCCCGCGGTGGTCGCGCTGCGCGACGCGCTGGCGGACAAGGAGCGGGAGTACGCCGGCGTGACCAAGATCGGGCGCACCCACCTCATGGATGCCGTGCCGCTGACGCTGGGCCAGGAGTTCTCCGGCTACGTGGCGCAGCTGACGGCGGACATCGATCGCATCGAGCTGACGCTTCCGGGCCTCTACGAGCTCGCCGCCGGCGGCACCGCGGTGGGCACCGGGCTCAACACGCACCCGGAGTTCGGCCAGCGGGTGGCCAGGGCGATCTCGGGCATGACGGGCCTGCCGTTCGTGACCGCCCCCAACAAATTCGCCGCGCTGGCGGCCCACGACGCCCTCGTCTTCACCCACGGCGCCCTGAAGACCCTGGCGGTGTCGCTCATGAAGATCGCCGACGACCTCCGCTGGCTGGGGTCGGGGCCGCGCAGCGGCCTGGGCGAGCTGATCCTGCCCGAGAACGAGCCGGGGTCGTCCATCATGCCCGGCAAGGTCAACCCGACGCAGAGCGAGGCGATGATCATGGTGGGGATCCAGGTCATCGGCAACGACGTTGCGGTGACCACGGCGGGCAGCCGGGGCAACCTCGAGCTCAACGTCTGCAAGCCGGTCATCGCCTACAACGTCATGCAGTCGATCGCGCTGATGACCGACGCCTGCCGCGGCTTCCGCCAGTTCTGCGTCGAGGGGCTCCGGGCGGACCTCGCACAGATCCAGCGGCACCTCACCAATTCGCTCATGCTGGTCACCGCGCTGGCGCCGATCATCGGCTACGACAGGTCGGCCGAGGTGGCCAAGAAGGCGCACAAGGAGGGCTCCACCCTGAAGGAGGCGGCGCTCGGCCTCGGCTACCTGAGCGAGGAGCAGTTCGACGCCGCAGTCCGTCCCGAGGACATGACGCACCCGTGAGCGAGCCGTTGCTCACGACGGCCGATGTCGACCACGCGCTCGACGAGCAGCACCTGCACTGGTCCCGCGAGGGCGACGTCCTCGTCACCACGGTCAAGCTGCACGACTTCGGCGCCGCGCTCGAGTTCGTCAACGCCGTCGGCGCGGCCGCCGAGGCGGCCAACCATCACCCCGACATCGACATCCGCTGGAACACGGTGCGCCTGGCCCTCACCACGCACGACTCCGACGGGATCACCCTGCTCGACCTGGCGCTCGCCGGCGCCATCGACCGCCTGCGCCCCGACGTGCGCGAGGTCGACGAGCACAACGACGGCGGCGACGGCGGCGACGGCGGCGGGCGTTAGGCCGGCTCGAGGAGGCCTGCCCGCAGGCCCTCGACCACGTGTCGTCCCGCCCCGATGCCGGCGACGTACGCATCCACCGACCCGTAGCGCTCGCGCACGTGGTCGAGCAGCTGCTCCATCTGGGCCGGATCGGCCGAGAACACCTCGTCGAGGTTCTCGATGGACTCCCGGCCCTCGGGGTATTTCACGATCAGCTTGGCCCGCAGGCGTTCCATGGCCTCACCGCTCAGCGCGTAGTCGGCCACTACGGTCGGTTCGTCCACGCCGAGCAGCGAGAGCACGATGGCCGAGAGCACCCCGGTGCGGTCCTTGCCGGCGGTGCAGTGGAAGACGGCCGGGAGGGCGTCCGGGTCGGCGAGGACCTCGAGGGAAGCGCGGATCTGGCCGCCGGCGTCGCTGAGGAACTCGCGGTACTGGGAGCCGAGGAAGCCCGGCCGTCGCTCGAAGTCCTGCGCGTCCGGCAGCTCCTCCATGAAGGGGAAGTGGTGGAACGAAACGGGGTGCGCGTCGACGTCGAAGCGGCCGCGCTCGAGCTCGCCGCCCGAGCGCAGGTCGATGACGGTCCGGATGCCGAGGGCCCGCAGCACGGAGAGATCGGACCGGGTCAGCTCGCCGAGGCCGTCGGCCCGGAACAGCACACGCCAGCGCGTCCGCGTCTCCGATCCCGCGGCGTAGCCGCCGAGGTCACGGAAGTTGACCGCCCCCTGCAGGGCGATGAGCCGCTCGACCGCCTCCGTCACGTCAGCAGCGCGGGGTCACGAGACGGGCATGTCCCACATGGGGAACCAGCGCGAGAGGTCCGACTCGAAGGGCAGGTCCGCTCCCACCATGGTGCGGATGCGCAGCTCGAGCTCGGTGTCCCGGCGCTCCTTCTCGCTGTCGACCGGGGCGAACGGGTAGAAGGTGCCGCGCTTGAAGAGGTACACGAGCCGGAATGCCTTGGCATCGCCCGGCGCGTCGGCCCCGGGGACGAAACCGAACACCGAGCACAGCAGCTGCGGACCCCAGCCGTTGTCCTGCAGGGTCGAGTTGGCCATGTGGATCTTGGTCACCAGGGTCTCGAGGTCGGGGTCGTCGAGCAGCAGCCAGCCGTAGTCGAAGGAGTCCACGGCGTTCCGGAAGCCCTCGCCGACCAGCTCGGAGATCTCCTTCTGGGCGTCGGCCGCCGCCTGGCCCGGCGGCGGCTTCCAGCAGACACCGGCATGACCGGAGGACACGAGGCCGCCGGCGCTCTGCAGGGTGAGCGCAGCGGTCGGCAGGGCGAACAGCGCGTCGAGGTTGGCCCGGACCGGCTTGGAGCGGCCGAGGATCGTGTCGAAGAGCCCCATCTGCGGCCGACCCGGACCGGCGGAGGCGCTCAGCTGGCCTGGCCGAGCTGGCGCTCGAGGGCGTCCAGTTGGGCGAGGCGGCGCTCGAGCGTCGGGTGCGTCCGGAACAGGTTGCCGAAGCTGAAGCCCCCGCCGCCACCCTGGGTGGCCCCGTTGGCCACGGCCGGGGTGAAGAAGAAGGCGTTGAACGGCTCGGCGGCGCGAAGGTCCTTCGTCGGGATGCGCCCCATCTCCCCGGTGATCTTGACCAGCGCCGACGCCAGCAGGGAGGGCCGGCCGATCAGCAGCGCACCCGAGCGGTCGGCCGCCAGCTCGCGGTACCGCGACAGAGCCATCGTCAACAGGAAGCTGACGAAGTACACGACGACCGACACCAACAAGATGATCATCTCGATCCCGGCGGCACTCTGCTGCTGGTTGTTGCCGCCCCGTCCGCCGCCGAAGATCTCCGAATAGAACATCACCCGGGTCAGGAGGCCGGCCAGCATGCCGAGACCGCTGGCGATCGTCATGACGGCCACGTCGCGGTGGGCCACGTGGGAGATCTCGTGGGAGAGCACCGCCTCGACCTCGGGTTCGTCGAGACGGCGCAGCAGCCCGGTGGTGACGCAGACCACGGCCGCCTTGGGGCTGCGACCGGTGGCGAACGCGTTGGGGATGTCGGTGGTGGCGATCGCCACGCGCGGGCTTGGGCATGTCGGCCAGCGCGCAGAGCCGGTCGACGACGCCGTGCAGCTCGGGCGCCTGCTCGGGCGTGACCTCCTTGGCGTGCATGGCGTACATGGCGATCTTGGCGCTGAACCAGTACTGGCAGAACAGGAGCCCGACCCCGATGATCAGGATCAGGACGAGGCTCCGGAGGAAGTAGAACAGCACGCCGATGAACACGGCATAGAGCACGACGAAGAGAAACCCCGTCAGGAGCATGCGGTAGGTCAGGCCACGGTCCGGCTCGATGTTGCGTGAGATGGCCATCAGGCGCCCTCACCGGCGGGTGTCCCGGGCTCGGCCGCCGGCACCTGGTCGGCCGCCGGGAGCGCGGCCGCGTCCGGGGCGGACGCTCCGGTCCCGATCTCGGCCTTCAACGCCGCGAGCTCGTTGTCGACCTGCGACGTGGACGACACCTTGTCGAGCTCCTTCTGGATGTCGTCGACCGGCTGCGTCAGGTCGTCGAGCGCCCCCGAGGCGAGCAGCTCGTCGATCGCCCCCGCCCGCGCCTGCATGCTGGCGATCTTGTCCTGGGCCCGCTGCATGGTCGCGCCCGCACTGCGGGTGGAGTCCGAGATCCCGGACACCGCCTCGCCGACCTTGGTCTGCGCCTCCGCCGCCGTGTAGGAGGCCTTGAGGGTCTCCTTCTGGGTGCGGAAGCGCTCGACGCGGGCCTGCAGCTCCTGGGATGTCTGGACGAGCTTCTGCTCCTGCTCGCTGATCTGGTCGTGCTGGGTCTTGAGCTCGGCCAGCTGCTCGCCCAGCGCAGCCCGACGCGCGAGCGCCTCGCGGGCCAGGTCCTCGTTGCCCTGCCCCAACGCGGCCTTCGCCTGGCCCTGCAGCTTGTCGGCCTGCTTTTGCAACCCCTGGGCCTGCAGCTCGATCCTCTTCCGGGCCGTGGCGACGTCCGCCACCCCCCGGCGGACCTTCTGCAGCTGCTCGAGCTGCTTCTCGTAGGACAGGTCCAGGGTGTCGCGGGGGTCCTCCATCTTGTCCAGCGCCTTGTTCGCCTTGGACCGGAAGATGTCACGGATCCGACTCCACGTGCCTGCCATGGGTACCGAGCATAAGGCCCAGCGGGGGAAGGGTGGCACCGGGCTGGCCTGCGCAGCCCCGCCGCTAAGGTCGGCACGTGCCCGAACGCCTGTGCCTGCTCTGCGTCCACGCGCACCCCGACGACGAGGCCTCCAAGGGGGCGCCGACCGTGGCCCGCTACCACGCCCAGGGGGTCCGGACCGTGCTGGTGTGCTGCACGGGGGGCGAGGAGGGCGACATCCTCAACCCGGCCATGGACACGCCCGAGGTGCGGGCCGACATCGGCCGCATCCGCATGGCCGAGCTCAAGGCGGCCACCGACATCATCGGCTACGACGAGACCGTGATGCTCGGCTACCGGGACTCGGGCATGCCCGACTCGGAGGCCAACACGCGGCCGGACAGCTTCGCCCAGGCGCCCCTCGACGAGGCCGTCGGCCGCCTCGTGGCGGTCATCCGCCGTGAACGCCCGGAGGCCATCGTCACCTACGGCGACAACCAGAGCGGGTACCCGCATCCGGATCATCTGCGGGTCCACGAGATCTCCGTCCTGGCGTTCGACTCCGCCGGTGATCCGGACCGCTTCCCGGAGGCCGGACCGCCGTTCGCCCCGGCCAAGCTCTACTACTCGGTCTGGCCGGCCGAGCGGTTCCGCCAGATCCACGCCAAGTTCGCCGAGCTCGGCCTCGAGTCCCCGTTCGACGAGAAGTGGCTGTCCCGGCTCACCCGCGACGAGCCCTATACGACGACCATCGACGTCGAGGGCTTCACCGACGTGCGGAGCGAGGCGTTGAAGGCGCACGCGACCCAGGTCGACCCGGACTCGCCGTTCTGGTTCGGGCTCCCGCCCGAGGTCATGCGTGACATCCATCCGGTCGACCAGTACCGCCTGGCCCAGAGCCGCATCGGCCCCGTCGACGTGACCGAGGACGACCTCTTCGCCGGGGTGCGCCTCGACTGACCCCGCTCAGGCGGTGGGCCCGAGGAAGCCCCAGTCGATGACCCCCGCGCTCTGCAGCAGCACCAACGTCACGGCAACGGCGAGCGCGCCCAGGAGCACGATGGTGACGGCCGCCTTCCACGTCGCACGCCGGCGCTGGTGGCGGCGTGCGACGTGGGGACCGGGCGAGGTGGCCGGGTCCGTCGGGTCCGTCGGTGCGCCCTGCCCTGGGGCCGACGCCGCCGGCGGGACGACCAGGGCCGGTGCGGGGGTCACGCCCCCCGAGTCCGCCGTCACCTCGCGCATGAGGATCTCGAGGTCGTCGAGCGTCCACCCCGGAATCACGAGCGGCGTGGCCGCACCGTCGCCGCGCAGCGTCAGCAGCACGTAGTCCGGGCGCTCTTCTATCTCCCATTGCGAGACCCTGCTCCACGCCATGCGCTGCGCGGGCCGGCCCGGCCGCCGGATCTCGATCCCGTCCAGCGAGAGCGCGAGGTCGAACACGTCGCCGTCGCGCCGGCGCCGGCGCTGGCGCTGGCGCGACAGGAGGGAGACGCCCAGGATCGTGGTCGTGGTCGTGGCGCCCACCGTAGGGGTGCTCAGCCGCTCGCCCGCGCCAGCTCGCGCAGCGGCCGGAAGCCGATCAGGGTGGCCCCGGCTTCGTCGAGGCTGCGGCGGACCCAGTCCTCTGCACAGATCATGCGGTGATCGTCGACCCGTGCCTCCCAGTCGTCGGTCGCCAGCGACCGCAGCTCGGCGCTGTCGACGGCCGGGTGCAGGTGGAATTCGGTGACGCCGGGGCGCAGCGTCGCGATGTCCTTCTCGAACATCGCCCGGGAGCCGACGCCGGGCACGAAGCGCATGTGGTCGGTGAAGACGGCACCCGCCTCCGCCGCCACCGCCCGGGCGGGGAACCCGACATAGCGCTCCATGGCGGCACTCACCATGCGGAGCGGCAGCCCGAATTCGATGGCGAGCTCGAGGTACACGTCGAAGAACTCGGGCCGCAGCTGCATGGTGCCCATGTGGGCGTCGAGGTGGCTCACGTCGAAGCCCCAGAGGATGGCGCGCTCGATCTGGGCCCGGCACTCGCGGCGGACCTCGTCCAGGTCGGCGTGGTCCCAGACGTCCTCGACGGTCCGTGGGAACCCCCCGTCGCCGCCCAGCAGCGACGGCGCGTGGGTGATCGGGCCCCACCGGTACAGCTCGTACTCCGCGTTGACGGTGAGGTGCACGCCGATGTCCTCGCCGCGGTAGCGGCTGCTCGCCTCACGCGCCCACGGGCAGGGCACCATGAGGGTGGCGCTGGTGACCGTTCCCGTCGCCAGGCATTCGAAGACCCCGACGTTGGCGGAATGGCACGAGCCGAGGTCGTCGGCGTTGATGACGACCAGCTTGGCGTCGGCGCCGTAGCCGAGCCGCTGGGCCAAGGTGGGCTCAGCCATCTTCCGTCCCTCCTCCGGAGGCCGCCCCGTCGGCCACGGCGGCGTCCTGGGCCCGGGCGTCCGACGCGATCTCCTCCTGGAATGCCTCCATGCCGGCCGTCAGGTCCGCATCACCCACGGCAAGGATGCGCACGGCGAGCAGGCCGGCGTTGCGAGCGCCGTTGACGGCCATCGTCGCGACGGGCACTCCCTTCGGCATCTGGACGATGGACAGCAGGCTGTCCAGGCCGTCGAGCTGCGAGAGCGCCACGGGGACGCCGATCACCGGCAGGGTGGTCACCGACGCCAGCATCCCGGGCAGGTGGGCGGCGCCACCCGCTCCGGCGATGAGCACCCGGAGGCCCCGGTCGGCGGCCTCCTGTCCGAAGGCGATCATGTCGCGCGGTGTCCGGTGGGCCGACACGACACGCACCTCGTGCGCCACGGCGAAGCGCTCGAGCATGTCGACGGCGCCCTGCATCACGGGGAGGTCCGACGAGCTGCCCATCACGACGGCCACGAGGGGAGCGCCGGCCGGCGTCACCGGAGCACTCCGGCTGGGAGCGCGATGCCCGCCGGCACCGGCGTGCCGAGGGACACGGCCGCCGACCAGGCGCGGGCGCGGACGAGGTCGGGGTCGTCGCCGCATACCGTCACGTGGCCCAGTTTGCGTCCCGGGCGGGCCGCCTTGCCATAGAGGTGCACGTGGGCGCCCTCGCTGGCCAGGCCCTTGGCGAGCAGGCGGGCCGGGTCGTCGCCGGCGGGTCCGCCGAAGACGTTGACGCTGGCGACCTGGGGGTGCTGGGGGGCGGTGGATCCGAGGGGGAGGTCCAGGACGGCCCGCAGGTGGTTCTCGAACTGGGAGGTGACGGCGCCCTCAATCGTCCAGTGACCCGAGTTGTGGGGCCGGGTCGCCACCTCGTTGACCACGAGGCGCCCACCCGACCAGAACAGCTCGACGGCCATGACGCCGACGGCGCCCGCGATCTCGGCCACCTTCTGCCCCAACGCCGAGGCCGCCTCCACCACGTCGGGAGCCAGCCGTCCCGGCACCAGCACCTCCCGGCACACGCCGCCCACCTGTGCCGTCTCCACCGCCGGCCACGCGGCCGAGGAGCCCGACGGGCGGCGGGCCACGAGCACGGCGAGCTCGGCCTCCAGCGGCAGCAGCTCCTCGACCACGACCTGACCCGTCACCCGGGCCAGGACAGCGGCGGCCTCGGCGCGGTCGCGCACCGGCCAGACACCTTTGCCGTCGTAGCCGCCGCGGGCGGCCTTGATCATGACGGGCCATCCGTGGCCCGCCGCGAACGAGGCGACGGCCTCCGGCGCGCCCGGGCCCCCGTCGACCACCAGGTACGAGGGGACCGGCACGCCCGCCGAGTCGAGGACCGTCCGCATGCGCGCCTTGTCGACGGCGAGCTCGAGCGTCTCGGCTCCCGGCCGCAGCACGGCGCCCTCCGCGGCCAGGGCGGCCACGATGTCGAGGTCCACCTGCTCGTGGTCGAACGTCACGACGTCGCAGCGCTCGCTGAGGGCGCGGAGATCGGCGGCCACGAACGGCGACCCCACCACCACCTCGGCGGCGACACCGCAGGCGGCGTCGTCGGGTCGCTCGGCCAGCACCGCCATGGAGAGCCCCAGCGCGCTGGCGGCCTCGCCCGCCATGCGCGCCAGCTGGCCCGCTCCCACGAACCCCACCCGGTGGGCGCTCAGCTCGCTCGCCCCCGTCCGGGGATTGGCCTAGACACTGGGGCGGACACAACGGGCAAGACTACGCGAGGAGCACCAGGGACATGGCCACACCGCTGCGCATCGGGAGCATGATCGACGTCGACAAACCGCTGGTGGACGTCGTGGCCCAGCTGCGGCAGTTCGCCGACGGCGGCCTCCACCACGCCTTCGCCTCGCAGATCTTCGGTCCCGACGCACTGACGCTGCTGGCCGTGGCCGGCTCGCAGGTGCCCGCCATCGGCCTGGGCACGGGTGTGGTACCGGTGTATCCGCGCCACCCGATGATGCTGGCGCAGCAGGCCCTCACCGTGCAGTGGGCGACCGGCGACCGGCTCCTCCTGGGCATCGGGCTGTCGCACCAGGTGGTGGTGGAGGGGATGTGGGGCATGAGCTACGACAAGCCCGCCCGCTACATGAAGGAGTACCTGGCCTCTCTCATGCCGCTGCTGCGGGGCGAGACCGTGCGGAGCACGGGTGAACGGGTCACCACCAACGCCTTCGCCCCCTTGGACGTCCCCGGCGCCGCGCCGCCTGTCCTGGTGGCCGCCCTGGGTACGACGATGCTCAGGTTGGCGGGCACCGTCGCCGACGGCACCATGACGTGGATGACGGGCACGGCCACCATCGCCGAGCACATCGCACCCACCATCGCGGCCGCCGCCGAGGCCGCCGGCCGGCCGGCGCCGCGCGTCATCGTCGGCCTGCCCATCTCGGTCACGAACGACGTCGACGGCGCCCGGGCGCGGATCGACGCGGCGTTGGCCATCTACCCGAGCCTGCCCTCGTACAAGGCCATGCTGGACAAGGAGGGCGCCCAGGGCGCAGCCGACATCAGCTTCGTCGGGGACGAGGAGGCCGTCGCGGCATCCATCCGCCGGCTGGCCGACGCCGGGGCCACGGACTTCGTCGCGGCCGTCGTGGGAGACGCCGCCGAACGTGACCGCGGCTTGGCGTTGCTCAGCGAGCTCGCCCGCGCCTAGGCGCTTGCTCAGCGCGTCAGCGTGGTGTACTTGAACTCGTTCAGGTCGGGCATCGTCTCGAACAGCTCGAGCACGCCGTCCACGGTACGCCGGGCCAGAGCGGCGTCTCCCTGCGGGCGGCTCATGATGCGGACGAACACCGCGCGGTCGTCGACGACGAAGGTGGGTACCCCGAACACCGCCCACTTCCTGACCGCCTGTTCGTGGGCACGGCGGACCTCGTGGACGGGGGCCGCCGTGCCGACTTCAGCGATCACCTTGTCTCCCGGCACGCCCGCACCGTCGAGCACCCGCGCCACCACGTCGGCGTCGCGCAGGTCGAGTCCATCGTCGTGGCGGGCTGCGAACAGGGCGAGGTGCGTGGCGAGGAAGCGGTCGGGGTACTCGTCGCGCACGACCACTCCCGCGGCGAGCGCGAGGAGGTCCGGTCCCTTGGACGGGTCGTCCCACACCGGTGTCCCGCCCTCTTGTACGTGGACCTGGCTCAGCGAGAAGGGGAGGAAGGTGACGTCCCAGTCGGCGCCGTCGGCCAGCGCGACCGCGAGGTGCTCATGGGCGTTGCGGGCAAAGGGGCACCGGTAGTCCCACGTGACGGCGAAGGGCTTCACATGTCCTACAACACGATCTCGTCCGGGCTCATTCCCCGTTCCTCGGACCGGCGCCGGCGGCGCCGGCGGCGGCCTTTGTTCCCCGGCGTGACGACGTCGACGATCGGGCGAAGGCCCAGCCCGAGCACGGAGCCGATGACCGCCCCGCCGATCACGTCGGTCGGATGGTGGGCGCGCAGGTGGACGCGGCTGGCGGCGACGGCCGTGGCGAAGCCGACGTTGGCGGCGGTGCCGGCGTCGGAGTCCGCCAGGATGAAGGCGGTGCAGAACGCGGCAAGTGTGTGCCCGCTCGGGAAGCTGCTGCTCGAGGGGGGGCGAACGGCGGCGTCGAGGTGGTCGTCGGGCCGCTGACGCTCGACGGCGCGCTTGACCATCCTGCTGACGAGCAGCGAGGAGAAGCCGGCGGTGGCCAGGGCCATCACGGCGCGCCGCCGGTCCGGTCCGCGCCGGCGTGCCTTGAGGCCGGCCAGGACGACCCAGATGAGGCCGTAGTCGGCCACGTTGGAGACGGCGGCGGCGGCGCGGTCGATGCCCGGGCGGCCCCGGAGCGGTTCGAACGCGGCGTCGACCGCTTCGTCGATGCTCACGGGATGCGTCTCACGCAGCGAAGGCGGGGCACGACGCCTTGAAGCTGCAGTAGTCGCACAGCGGCCCGACGTTGGGCCGGAAATCCTCGGTGCCGCACGCCTTCTCAATGGCGGTCCACACGGCGACGGCCCGACGCCGCTGGCCGCGGATCGCCTGCTCGGAGGCCACCGAGGAGATGGCGATCGGCTGGCGCAGGTACAGCAGCCGGACCTCGCTCGGCGCACGGCCCAGCACGCTCTCGCACAAGAGCGCGTAGGTTTGCACGCCGCCCAGGCTGCCCCGCTCGAACCGCTCGGTCGGCGCTCGTCCCGTCTTGTAGTCCACGACCACGAGGCTCCCGTCCGGCGCGACGTCGAGGCGGTCGATGATGCCGCGCAACCGCATGCCGTCGACCATCGTCTCGACACCCAGCTCGACGCCGACGGCCCGGGCCTCGTTGGGATCTTCCAGCCGGAAGTAGTTGTCGACGAGGCTCCGCGCGTCGGCCAGGAAGGCGCAGGCCGCGTCCCGTTCGAGACCGAGCTCCACGAACTCGGCGTCGTCCTGGAGCATGTCCCAGGCGCGCTCCAGCTCCGCGGCCGCGGCGGCGGGGGTGCGGGCGCCCGCTCGATGGCGCCAGAACAGACCCTCCAGGGCGGAGTGCACCAGGGTGCCCTTGACCGAGTGGGGGGAAGGCGGTTCGGGCCGCCGCTCGATCTGCGAGAAACGGAAGGCGAGGGGGCAGTTGGTGAAGGCCGTGACCTTGGAGGGCGTGAGAGTGCGCGGGAGGTCGAGCGCCATCCCTGTCAGGATATGGCGCCTCCCGCTCGTCACGGTTCATCCCACCCAGCGGGTAGAAAGTTGGGCGATGTCCACCCGTGCCCATGGCTGACCTCCGCCGCGCCACCCGGTGGGCCGGGCTCCGGCCCGGCGACCCCGTGCAGGTCGACGGCACGCGCCTGCGCGGCGCGTCCTGGGCCTTCGTGGCCCACGTGACCAACGGCGAGACCGGAGAGGCGTGGGTCGAGGTCGTCGGGGGCCGTGGCGGGGACCGGGCCGTGCGCTCCTTCCGCCCCGACCAGCTCTACGCCCCCTCGGCCCGCCCCGGCCGCGACCCCTCGTTGGCCGATGCCCCCGGCCTTCCCCTCGGCTGATCGGTCGAGGGGTCGGGGCGCGGCGACCACCACGTGATCCGATGGGCCACCCCGGCATCCCCACCCTGACCACGGAGCGACTCGTGCTCCGCCCCTTCGACCAGGGCGACCTCGACGAGCTCGTGGCGATCCACGCCGAGGAGTCGTTCTGGTGGTACCCGCGCCGAGGCGCCATGGACGCCGAGGAGACCGCGGGGTTCCTCACCACGGTGCTCCAGCGCTACGAGGACGACGGCTTCGGGATCGAGGCGCTGCTCGATCGCTCCAGCGGGAGGATGATCGGGTGGGCCGGCCTCGCCGTCCCGCACTTCCTGCCGCAGATCCTGCCCGCCGTCGAGGTCGGCTGGCGCCTCTCGGGACCGTTCCGCGGGCGGGGGCTGGCCACGGAGGCGGGCGCTGCCGCGCTGGAGTTCGGGTTCACCACCGGCGGGCTCGAGTGCATCGTCAGCCTGTACGAGCCGGAGAACGTCGCCTCCGGACGGGTCATGGAGCGGCTCGGCTTCGCCCACCGCGCCACCACCCTCGGGCCCCGGGGCGAGGAGGTCGCAGTCATGGAGTTGGAGCGGTCCCGCTGGGAGGGGCGACGGGCCCATGGGTGACCTCGCGCTGCAGACCGCCACCGAGCCCGCCGGCGACGGGGGGCGGCACACGGGCATGGTGCACGGCGACTGGGAGATCTGGGGGCCCTGCGGCGGCTACGTGGCCGCGATCGCCCTGCGGGCCGCCGGAGCGGAAAGCCCGTTCGCCCGCCCGGCCAGCTTCTTCTGCCACTACTTGTCGGTCGCCGCGTTCGCGCCGGTCGACCTCGTGGTCACCCCTCTGCGGGCGGGCCGCACCGTGCTGGCGCAGCGCGTCGAGATGACCCAGGACGGCCGGCCGATCCTCGAGGCCATGGTGTGGTCCGTCGGGGACGTCGAAGGTCTCGAGCACCGCGATCTGGTGCCACCGGACGTGGCGAACCCCGACGACCTGCCCGAGCGGGTCGCGGCGCCGGACGACGAGGTCGGGCCCGGATTTCCCTTCTGGGACAACTTCGACCAGCGTCCCATCGAGTGGGCGGACTCGTGGCCGCCGCCGGAGCCGCTCCCCCCGACGTGGCGGACCTGGGTGCGCTGCCGGCCGAAGGCGACGTTCGACGACCCCTGGGTCGACGCGGCGCGATCGCTGATCGTGCTCGACGTGGGCAGCTGGCCGGCCGGCGTCCGCCCCCATGCGTACCGGGACCCGCCCTACATCGCGCCGAGCCTCGATCTCTACGCGTCCTTCCAGTGCCCGGGCGGCTCCTCGGAGTGGCTCCTCCTCGACACCCACGCCCCGGTGGCGCAGGGCGGTCTGCTCTCGTGGAACGGCAGGGTGTGGTCGCGCGAGCGCCATCTCATCGCCAGCGGCGGCGGCCAGGCGGTGTTCCGGCACACCTGATGGGATGTCCAGGCGCCCCGGCTCACACCTACTCGGCCGTATAGCCGTCCATGCGGGCGAGGATGCGCAGCATCACCTCGTCGGCTCCGGCACCGATGGAATCGAGCCGGGTGTCGCGGAAGTAGCGCGACGTCCAGTTCTCGTCCATGTAGCCCATGCCGCCGTGGAACTGCACGGCGCAGTCCGCCACCTCCCGCTGGAGCCGCGAGCCGAGCAGCTTGCCGATGGTGGCGAAGCGCGTGGCGTCCTCACCGCGCAGCACGGCGTCGGCGGTGGTGCGCGCGTAGTGCTTCAGCACGTCGTGCCGGGCGGACAGCTCGGCCAGCACGAATTGGAGATGCTGGTTCGCCAGCAGCGGCGCGCCGAACGCCCGGCGCTCACGCAGGTAGGACTTGGTGCGCTCGAGGGCCAGCGCGATCGAGCCGACCTGCTTGTAGAAGGTCATGAGGCGCTCGGCCTGGAATTGCACCATCTGCTGCTGGAAGCCCCGGCCCGCCTCGCCGACGGTGTTCGAGACAGGGACGCGCACGTCCGTGAACGACAACTCGGCGGTGTCGCTCGACCACATGCCGAGCTTCTCGAGCTTGCGGGAGACCGCCACCCCGGGAATGTCCGTCGGGACCACGATGAGAGACATGCCCTGGTACCCCGGTTCGTCCGACGTACGGGCCAGGAGGCACAACCAGTCGGCTTGCGTGCCGTTGGTGATGTAGAGCTTGGCTCCGTTGATGACCCACTCGTCGCCGTCGCGCACGGCGCGGGTCCGGATGCCGGCCACATCGCTGCCGGCGTCGGGCTCGGTGACCGCGATGGAGGTCACCACCTCCCCCCGGATGGCGGGAGCGAGATACTTCTCCTTGAGCTCGTGGGAGCCGTAGCGGGCCAGCGCCGGGGTCGACATCGACATCTGCACCGCGATCGCCATGGGGACGCCCCCGCAGCTGATACGGCCCATCTCCTCGCCGGCGATCATGGAGTACGTGTGGTCTGCCGCCATGCCCCCGTAGGCCTCGTCGTACTCGAGCCCGAGGAGGCCGACGGCCGCCAGCTTCGGGAAGAGCTCGTGGGCGGGGAACGTGCGCGCCGCCTCCCACTCGTCGACGTGGGGCTCGATCTCCCTCTCGAAGAGGTCCCGGAGCGTCTTGCGGAACAGCTGGTGCTCGTCGGTCTCGATCACCGGCGCACGATACCACCGGCCATTTTCCGTCCCTTCGCCGGCCCGCCCCTACACTGCGCCCCGTGACGGACGCATTGGTCGGCGTGCAGCACGCGGGTGGCATCCGGACCCTGACGCTGAACTCGCCGGCCAATCGCAACGCGCTGTCATCACGCCTCCTCGACGAGTTGGAGCGGGCATTGCGTGACGCGACGAGCGACCCGGCGGTCCGCGCCATCGTGCTCACCGGATCGGGCCCGGTGTTCAGCTCGGGCGCCGACCTCTCCGAGCGCGGCGCGGCGGCGCCCAACCGCATGCCTGACATCCTCACGCACATCGCCGAAAGCCCGGTGCCGGTCATCGCGCGGGTCAACGGTCACGCCCGAGCCGGCGGGCTCGGCCTCATCGCTGCCTCCGACCTGGCGGCCGCGGCGGCGGCCAGCACGTTCGCCTTCAGCGAGGTCCGGGTGGGCGTCGCGCCGGCCATGATCATGGTCCCGTGCCTGCGCGTGGTCGAACCGCGCTTTCTCGCCGCCAAGACGTTGACGGGGGAACGCTTCACCGCCCGCGAGGCGGCCGGCGCCGGGTTGCTCTCCGCCGTCACCGCCGACGACGCGGCACTCGACGGCTGGGTGGCCGAGCAGGCGGTGTCCATCACCAAATCAGCCCCCGGCGCCGTCCGGGCCACCAAGGCGCTGTTGCGCACGTTGCCCGCGCAGGGTTGGGCGGACGGGCTGGCGGCCGCCGCGGCCACGTCCGCCGAGTTGTTCGCCGGCCCCGAGGCCGCCGAGGGGATGGAGGCCTTCCTCCAGAAGCGCCACCCCGCATGGGACACGACGCCGTGAGCACCCCCCTCCGGTCGCACCTCGCCACCGCCAGCCGGGAGTTCGCGGACAACGCTGCCGCGATGCGGGCCCTGACCGAGGACGTGCGTGCGCTGCACGACCAGGTGCTCGCCGGGGGTGGGCCGCAGTACGTCGAGCGCCACCGCGCCCGCGGCAAGATGATGGTGCGCGAGCGGCTCGAGGCGCTCGTCGACCCCGGCACCCCGGTGCTCGAGCTGTGCCCGCTGGCGGGGCTGCACACCGGCGACCCTGTCGGCGGGGGCGTCGTGGTGGCGCTGGCCGAGATCGCGCACACCCAGTGCGTCGTGATCGCCAACGACCCCACCGTGCGCGGCGGCACGACGAGCCCGACCACCATCCGCAAACTCTTGCGCGCCATGGGGGTGGCCGAGGAGAACCGCCTCCCCGTCGTGATCCTCGTCGAGTCGGGAGGGGCCGACCTGCCCCGCCAGGCCGACGTCTTCATGCCCGGGGGCGAGCAGTTCCGCCGTCTGACCCAGCTGTCGGCGCAGGGCATCCCGACGGTCTGTGTGGTCTTCGGCTCCTCCACGGCCGGCGGGGCGTACCTGCCCGGCATGAGCGACTACACGGTGATGGTCGAGGACCGCGCCCGCGTGTTCCTGGGCGGCCCCCCGCTCGTGAAGATGGCCATCGGCGAGGAGGCGGACGAGGAGGAGCTGGGCGGGGCCCTGATGCACGCCCGCACCTCCGGCCTCTGCGACTACCTGGCCCGGGACGAGCCTGAGGCCCTGCACATCGCCCGCGGCATTGTCGCCCACCTGCACTGGCGCCGCCTCGGGCCCGCCCCGTCCGCGCCTGCCGACGAGCCCCTGCACCCGGCCGAGGAGCTGCTCGGGATCGCCTCGGTGGACGTCCGGGTGCCCTTCGACGTGCGCGAGATCCTGGCCCGGGTCGTCGACGGCTCCCGCTTCGAGGAGTTCAAGGAGTCCTACGGGCCACAGCTGGTCTGCGGCTGGGCGTCCATCGGGGGTTATCCGGTCGGCGTGGTCGCCAACAACGGCATCTTGTTCTCACCCGAGGCGCAGAAGGGGGCTCAGTTCATTGCGCTGTGCAACCGCATCGACACCCCCATCCTCTTCGTGCAGAACATCACCGGCTTCATGGTGGGCACGCGTTACGAGCAGGGCGGCATCATCAAGGATGGTGCCAAGTTGATCAACGCCGTGTCGAATTCCACGGTGCCGCACCTCACGCTGATGGTGGGCGCCAGCTACGGCGCCGGCAACTACGCCATGGCGGGCCGGGCCTATGACCCCCGCCTCATCTTCACCTGGCCCAACCACCGCATCGCGGTCATGGGTCCCAAGCAGTTGGCGGGCGTCCTGTCCATCGTGCGCCGCAACGCCGCCGAGGCGGCAGGCCGCCCGTTCGACGAGGAGGCGGACGAGGAGCTGCGCCAGGCCACGGAGAACCAGATCGAGGAGGAGTCGACGGCGCAGTTCGCCACGGGCCGGCTGTGGGACGACGGCATCATCGACCCTTGCGATACGCGCACGGTGCTGGCGATCGCCCTCACGGCCGTGCACTCGGCGCCGGTGCGCGGCACCGGAGTCTTCGGGGTGGTGCGCCACTGATGGGACCGCGGCCACACCCGATCCGCCGTGTCCTCGTCGCCAACCGCGGCGAGATAGCCCGGCGGATCATCAGGGGCGCGCATGACGCCGGTTGCGAGGCCGTGGCCGTCTACGCGGCGGACGACGCTGCCAGCCCCTACGTGGGCGAGGCCGATGTCGCTGTGCCGCTGCCCGGTGCCGCGCTGGCCGACACGTACCTGAACCCCGAGGCGCTCGTGGGCGCTGCGCTGGTGGCGGGCGCGGACGCGCTGCACCCTGGCTATGGCTTCCTGTCCGAGAATTCCGCCTTGCCCGAGGCGTGCGCCCGGGCGGGCATCGTGTGGGTCGGTCCGCCCCCCGAGGCGATGCGGATCATGGGCCACAAGGCGCGGGCGAAAGATGTCGTGGCCGACGCGGGGGTCCCGGTGCTCCCGAGCGCCGTCGTCGCGCCCGGCGAGTCTCCTGCGGCACTCGCCGCTGCTGCCACGAGCGTCGGGTACCCGCTGCTGGTGAAGGCCTCCGCCGGCGGAGGCGGCCGGGGGATGCGCCTCGTGCACGACCAGGGTGAGCTCCATGACGCGGTGGCCTCGGCCCAGCGGGAGGCCGCCGCCGCGTTCGGCTCCGACGAGGTCTTCCTGGAGCGCTATCTCGGGGCGCCGCGGCACGTCGAGGTCCAGGTCCTCGCCGACACGCACGGCACCGTGCTCCACCTGTTCGACCGGGAGTGCTCGGTCCAGCGCCGGCACCAGAAGGTGGTCGAGGAGGCGCCCGCCCTCCTCGTCGCGGAGGGGCTGCGGCGACAGATGTGGGACGCCGCGGTGGCGGCGGCTCGGGCGGTCGGCTACACCGGCGTCGGCACGGTGGAGTACCTGGTCGATCCGACCGGCTTCTACTTCCTCGAGATGAACACCCGTCTCCAGGTCGAGCACGGCGTCACCGAGCTGGTCACCGGGCTCGACCTCGTCGTCCTGCAGCTGGCCGTCGCGTCGGGCCGCCCGTTGACGTTCGGCCAGCACGACGTGTCGCCTGCCGGCCACGCCGTCGAGGTCCGCTTGTGCGCCGAGCGGCCGCGTGAGGACTACCGGCCCACTCCCGGCGCGGTCACCCACGTGCGGTGGCCCGAGGGACCCGGCCTGCGGGTCGACCGCGCCGTCGAGTCGGGCAGCACGGTCAGCGCCGCCTACGACTCGCTGGTGGCCAAGGTGCTGGCGCACGGGGAGGACCGGGATGTCGCCGTCGCCAAGCTCGTCCGGGCCCTGCGGGTCCTCGAGCTCGACGGGCTGGAGACCAACCGGGACCTGCTGGCAGCCGTGCTCGACGACGACGCCTTCCGTCGTGGCGAGGTGGACGTGCACTACCTCGAGAACCGTCCGGACCTGCGCGACGCCGCGCTCCCCGACGAGGTGCGGAGGCGCCACGGCGCCGCGGTGGCCTTCTGCCTTCTGGACGAGCGCGCGGCGAGCAGCCTCGTCCCCGTGCGCGCCGCAGGCTGGCGCAATGTCGGCAGGCCCCTGCACGTGGACCAGCTCACCGACGACAGCGGGACCATGGAGGTGCGCGCCACGACGCCGGACAAGGCGGCCCAGGTGCACGCCGACGGCACGTGGCTGGTCATCGGCACGGCGACGACCCGCGGCGACAGGGTCGACCTCATGGCCGAGGACGGGCTGCGGCGCCTCTACCACGTGCGCCTCACGGCCCAGCAGGCCGCGGTCAGCGGCCCCGAAGGGCAGTCGACGTTCGCACTGCGCACCGAGGACGACGCCGAGGAGCGCGGTGGCATCGCCGGCGAGTGCCGCGCCACATTGCCCGGTGCGGTCACCAAGGTCCTGGTCGCGGTCGGTGACACCGTCGCCGAGGGCGACGGCCTCGTGGTGCTCGAAGCGATGAAGATGGAGCACACCCTTCGGGCCCACGGCGCCGGGACCGTGTCCGAGGTCGCCTGCGCCCCGGGCCAGCAGGTCGACGTCAACGACCTGCTCGTGACGGTGGAGCCTGCGTGAGCGCAACGGCCGGCTCGCCCTCCGTGCTCCGGGTGGCGAACTGCAGCGGCTTCTTCGGGGACCGCCTGTCGGCGGCACGCGAGATGGTCGAGGGGGGACCCATCGACGTGCTGACGGGCGACTGGCTGGCCGAGCTGACGATGTTCATCCTGCACAAGACGCGGGAGCGCAGTGGCGGCTACGCCCGCACGTTCCTGCGTGAGCTCGAGGAGGTCCTGCCGGCCTGCATGGAACGGGGCATCACCGTCGTCTCCAACGCCGGCGGTCTCCATCCCGAGGCACTGGCGGCCGCGGTGGGGGAGCTGGGCCGGCGCCAGGGGGTCCAGGTGCGCGTGGCGTCGATCTCGGGTGACGACATCACGCCGCGCCTCGCCGAGCTGCGCGCGGCCGGAGAGAGGTTCGCCAATCTCGATACCGGCGAGGACCTCCCCGCGGAGGCCAGCGTGGTGACGGCCAACGCGTACCTGCGCGCCCGCCCGATCGCCGATGCGCTGGCTGCCGGCGCCCAGGTGGTCGTCACGGGCCGCGTCACCGATGCCGCCCTCGTGGTCGGGCCCGCCCTGCATGCCTTCGGCTGGGCCGACAGTGAGCACGACGCCATCGCAGGAGCGGTCGTGGCCGGCCACGTCATCGAGTGCGGTGCCCAGTGCTGCGGCGGCAACTATGCCTTCTTCGAGGAGGTGCCGGGGCGGGAACGGATCGGCTTCCCGTTGGCCGAGGTGCGCCGGGACGGGTCGTCGGTCATCACCAAGCACCCGGGGACCGGTGGTGCCGTCACCGTGGGGACCGTCACCGCGCAGCTGCTCTACGAGATCGGCGGCCCGCGTTATCTCAGCCCCGACGCCGTGGCCCGTTTCGACAGTATCGAGCTGTCCCAGGACGGGCCCGACCGGGTGCGCATCGCGGGCGTGCGCGGGGAGCCGCCGCCACCCACGCTGAAAGTGACGGCGAACCTCGAGGCGGGCTGGCGCAACTCCATGACGCTCGCCCTCACCGGGGCGCGGGTGGCCGAAAAGGCGCGCTTCGCCGCCGACGCGGTTTGGGCGGGTATCCCGGGCGGGCGTGGCGCCTTCGCCGAGTCCGCCGAGGATCTCTCCGGTGACCTCACCGGCAGCGGCATGGCGTACCTCCGGCTGGCCGTGCGGGGCGACAACGAGCAGATGGTCGGCCGGGCGTTCTCGGGCGCCGTCGTCGAGACGAGCCTCTCGAGCTATCCCGGCACCTTCTTCACGTCCGCGCCGTCGGGCGCCCAAGGCGTCGCTCGCTACTGGCCCACCGTGGTCGCGGCAGCGGCCGTGGCGCCGCGCATCGAGTGCGACGGGGTGGGGATCGAGGCGTCAGCGCCCGCCGGTGCGCACGGCGGCCCGGGTGCGGCCGCTTCAGTCGCCACCGGCGGCACTGAGGGAGCGGCCGCGGCTGCTCCAGAGAGCGACGAGCTGGTGCGGGTGCCGCTGTGGGTCCTGGTCGGGGCGCGTTCGGGTGACAAGGGGGGCGACGCCAACGTCGGCCTCTGGGCCGACGAGGACGACGTCGCCGCATGGCTCCAGATCCGGTTCACCGACGAGGTGTTCCGGAGGCTCCTGCCCGAGGTCGAGCCCTTCGCGGTGAGCCGGTACCCGCTGCCCAACCTGCGGGCGGTCAACTTCGTCGTCCACGGCATCCTCGGGTGGGGGGTGGCCTCCAACCTGCGGCTCGACACCCAGGCGAAGGGCCTGGGCGAACTGCTCCGGTCTCGTCCGGTCGACGTGCCCGCCGGGCTCGTGTCGCGCGGTGGGCCCGCGGCACGCTACGCCTCCCTCTGACACGCCTCGCCCGGGGTGCAGTCCGCGGGCATCTGGCAGGATGGCGCGGTGGAGTCGATCGTCCGCCTGGTCGCACTCGTCGCGGGCATCGCCATGGTGGTCCTCACGGTCTGGAGCGTCTTCACGTCGCTCGTCCTGCCACGGGCGACGTCCTCGCGCATGATGCGCGGCCTGGCCCGGATCCTCGGCGGGGCGGCCCGGATGCTCGCTCCGCGCCTTCCCACCTACGAGGTCAGGGACCGCGTGCTCTCCTACGTCGGGCCGGCCGCGATGGTGACGCTGTTCGCCTTGTGGGTCGCCATGATCCTGGTGGGCTTCTCACTGATCATCTGGTGGGACAGCGGCGTCGACTACGCGCGGGCGCTGGGCATCGCGGGCTCCTCCGTGACGACGCTGGGCATCGCAACGGCCAACGGTGCAGGGCCGAGGACGCTGGAGATCCTTGGGGCCATCATCGGCCTCGGTGTCGTCGCGCTCGTGATCGCCTACCTCCCCGCCCTCTACAGCGCGTTCGCGGCCCGGGAGACGGAGGTCACGTTGCTGAGCGCCCGCGGGGGCACTCCGGCCTGGGGACCCGAGATCCTGGCCCGCCACTTCTGGCTCGACACGATGGACGAGCTGCCGCCCCTCTACGCGGACTGGGAACGTTGGGCCTCCGCCGTGTCCGAGAGCCACGCCAACTACCCCGGGCTCATCTGGTTCCGCTCGCCGGTATCGTCGCGCAGCTGGCTGGTGGGCCTGGTGGCCATGATGGATTCGGCGGCGCTCTACCACTCCGTGAGCCCCCAACTGACTCCGCGGCAGGCGAGGCTCTGTCTCTCCATGGGGATCCGCTGCCTGCGCTCCATGGCCGGGGCGCTGCACATCCCCTTCGACGCCGATCCGCTGCCGACGACGACGATCCGCCTGACCCGCCAGGAGTTCGAGGACGGGTTCCGCCGGCTCGAGGAGGTGCACTTCCCGCTCGAGCGTGAGTTCGACGAGTCCTGGCGGCACTTCCAGGGCTGGCGGGTCAACTACGAGCCCATCGTCGACGCGCTGACGCGGCTCATCGCGCCGCCGCCGGCCCCCTGGTTCCTGTCCCGTCCCGAGCTCGGCGCCGCGGAGTGGCCCCTCGTGATCAACCGCACGCCCGACGAGCCCGAAGGTGCTCAGACGTTCGGGTCCAACAAGACCTTCAAGACGCCGTCGGAGCGGGAGTCGAAGAGCTCGTAGGCCTGTGCCACCTGGCTCAGGCCCATCCGGTGGGTGAAGGTGCCCGACACGTCGAGCCGGCCCGACTGGAGCAGCGGGACGAGGGACGGCCAGGTGCCGGGCACGGGCGCGAACACCGCTCGGACCGTGAGGCTCTTCAAGAAGACCAGCGCCATCGGGAACGGGAGATCCATGGAGAGGTTCACCCCGACGACCGAGACCGTGCCCCCGGTCGCGGCGCAGGAGAGCGCGTCGAGGACGGTGGCGTCCGCCCCGACGGCCTCGATCACCGAGTCGGCGCCGCGGCCTCCCGTGGCCTCGAGGACCTGGGCCGACCCGGGCGCGTGGCGGGCGTCGATGGGCTCGGCGCCGAGCGCCTCGGCCCGGGCGAGCCGCTCGGGGACCATGTCGACGGCGAGGATCCGGGCCGGGCCGAAGAGCGCGGCGCACTGGAGCGCCATGACGCCGACGGGCCCCAGCCCCACCACGACGACGGTCGCCCCGGGGCGGATGGCTGCCCGCAGCGCGCCGAGATAGCCCGTCGGGAGGATGTCGGTCAGCAGGACCGCCTCGTCGTCGTCCACCCCTTCGGGGATGCGCAACGCGAACGAGTCGGCGAAGGGGACGGCCATCGCCTCTGCCTGTCCGCCCGGGAGGTCGGGCACCGTGCCGAACGCTGCGGACTTGCCGGCGAGGCACACGTTGGGCTGGCCCGCACGGCACGGGCCGCATACACCGCAGCCGATGACGCCCGAGACGAGCACGCGATCACCCCGCCGCACGCTCCGCACGTGTGGCCCGGCGTCCATCACCGTCCCGATCGCTTCGTGGCCCAGGCGGATGCCGACGCCGGTCGGCGCGTCGTGGTACAGGTGAAGATCGGAGCCGCAGATCGCGGTGCGCTCGACCTTCACGACGACCCCGTCGGGTCCGGGGAGCGCGGGGTCGGGCACGTCCTCGACCCTCACGTCGCGCGGTCCCTCGAGAACGGTGGCTCGCATTCCCGCACGCTACATGGGACTACACTTGTTTGGGCCGAAATTCGGGCCCGGAAGGCTCCGTCATGACGTCAACGCTCGACCATCCCTCGACCATCAACCTCCCCGAGATCGCCGATGAGGACATCGGTGCCTTCTTCGAGTTCGAGGACCTGTGGGCCGTCATCGTCTGGAACGACGACGTCACGACTTTCCAGACCGTGATCGAGGCCTTCGTCGAGATCCTCGGCCACACGGTCGAGCGGGCGGACCAACTGGCCTGGAAGATCCACCGAACGGGCAAGGCCGTTGCCGCCGTACGGCCGAAGGACGAGGCCGAGGCGGCCGTGCACGCGCTGCACCAGCGCAAGATCTCGGCCACGCTCAGCCGCGCCTAGGTGGGCGACCCGCCGATCAGGCTCCGGGGGTCCCGTTCGCCGGCCCCGCTAACCCGGCGAGCCCCCCGCCAGCCGTGCCGTCAGCCTCGCTTTTACGGCGGGCCATTCCGACGCCACGATGGAGAAGCGGGCCGAGGTGCGGACCGTGTCGTCGGCGCCGGGCCTGTCCGCGCGCATGATGCCGTCGAGCTTCCCGCCGATTCGCTCTATGGCCGCCCACGACCGCTTGTTCCGCACGTCGGTCTGCAGCGCGACGCGGTGGACCGACCACGTCTCGAAGGCATGGTTCATCATGAGCAGCTTTGCCTCGGTGTTGACCGGGGATCGTTGGGCCGATCCGGCCAGCCAGGTGAAGCCGATGTCGACCACGTCGGGTGGGCCGTGGCGCTGGTGGCCGGCTCCCGGGGGCCACTGCCAGAACGCGATCTCGCAGAAGCGGGTCGCGCCGACGACGCGGTCGCCGCCGCCCGCGCCGGCGCCCTTGCGCACGGTGGCGAACGCGACGTGCGCCCCCGACGCCACCTTGTCCAGCGCGTCGAGGACATAGGCGGTCATCTGCTCCGGGCCGTCGGGCGTGTAGGTCCACTGGTAGCTGCTGCGGTCCTCTGCCGCGGCCTCGACGAGGGCGGCGATGTGCGCCTCGGACAGCGGCTCCAGCCGAACGTGGATCCCCTCGAGTGTGAACGGTTCAAGCATGAGCGGCGGGCACGGCGGCGCCCGCCGCCGCACCGGCATCAGCTGGTGCCGCCCCTCCGCTCGGCGGCCCGCCCGCTCCCGTCGGGATGACGAAGTCGCGCTGGCGCACCAGTGCGAAGGCGCACACCGCTCCGACGAAGGCGACGACCGCCCCGATGTCCATCAGGTGGTTCAGGGTGGCCGAGAACCCTGCGTGATACGCCGTGAGCAGGGCCCCCCGGGCGGTGGTGTCAGGAATGGACGCGGCCACCTGGTGCACCTCACCCGCCGAGAGGGCGCCACGTAGTTGCGAACCGCCCCGACTCAGCACCTCCCTGCCGGAGGCCGTCTTGCCGAGCGCGCTCGTGGTGTACTTCACGATCTGGCTCTGGAACACCGCCCCCAGCACCGCGATGCCGGTCGCGATGCCCACCTGCCGGAACGTGTTGTTGGCTCCGGAGGCCATGCCGCTGCGCTGCGGCTGCACGACCGAGACCGCTCCTGAGGCCAGGACCGGGTTGACCGTGCCGGCCCCGAACCCGGCGAGGATGAACCCGGGCAACAGCACGGTCCAGCCCGATGTGGCGGTGGTCGTCCCCATCGCGAGGAGCGCTGCAGTGACGATGAGCATCCCGATCCCGAGCAGATAGCGCGAGCGCACGCGCACGGTCAGCCGCCCCGCGAAGAAGGACCAGAAGAAGATGACGAGTGTCTGCGGGAGGAAGCGGATGCCGGCGGCGAACGGGCCATAGCCCAGGTCGTCCTGGATGTAGAGGGTCAGGTACAAGAACATTGCGAAGATGGAGGACGCCAGGGTGAACGCCACGACGGAGAGACCCACAAAGGCGGGGATCCTGAAGAGGCCGAGGTCGAGCATGGGATCGGTGTTGCGGAGCTCGTTGAAGATGAACACCACCATGAGGACGGCCGATGCACCGAGCAGGCCCACGATGGTCGCACTGGCCCACCCGAGGTCGTTGCCGCGCACCAGCGCGAACACCAGGGCGAACAGACTTGTCGAGAAGGTGACAAAGCCCACCCAGTCGATGCGACGCGCCCTTGGATCCTTGGACTCGGCGATCTTGGCCATGGTGACGATGACGGCGACGACTCCGATCGGGACGTTGACGAAGAAGATCCATCGCCAGCCGATGCCGCTCGTGATGGCGCCGCCGATGAGAGGTCCGATCGCGACGGCTCCTCCGATCACTGCGCCGTAGAGGCCGAACGCTGTTCCCCGGTCCCTGCCGACGAACGCCCCGGCGATCAGGGCGAGCGAGGTTGCGAACATGACGGCGCCGCCGACACCTTGCACGGCACGGGCCAGATTGAGCATGAGTGGCGTCGTGGAGAGCCCACAGACGAGTGAGGCGAGCGAGAAGATGACCAGTCCGATCGCGAAGACCCCCCTGCGACCGTAGATGTCGCCCAGGACGCCGGCCGTCAACAGGAAGGCGGCCAGGGTCAGCGAGTAGGCGTCGACCACCCACTGCAGGTCCGAGAAGCTGGCGTGCAGCGATCGCTGGATGTCGGGCAACGCCACGTTCACGACCGTGATGTCGAGGAGGAGCATGAAGGTCGCGGTGCAGACCGCGATCAGGGTCCACCACTTGCGGTCGATCGCGGGCATTGGCGGAGTGTATCGAGCAGCAGTTGCGGCTCGTACAATGTGTCGTGATCGTCGGCTCTGCCCTCACGCTCGAGATCGGTGACCGCACCCTCCTCTCCGAGGCATCCTTCGTGGTCGGCGCGGGTGAGAAGGTGGGCCTCGTCGGCCGCAACGGCACCGGCAAGTCCTCCTTCATCTCGGTCCTGGTCGGCGAGCCGGCACGGCAGCTGCGGCACAGGGGAAACGTCCGCGTGCTCGGGTCGCTGGGGTACCTGCCCCAGGCTCCGATCCGTGGTGGCCTCGGGCTCGAGCCCACGGGGTTCTCCCACGTCCTGTCGTCGCGTGGCCTCGACGTCCTCGACGACGCCCTTGGCTCGGCGCGCCGGGCCATGGCCGAGGATCCCTCCGGGGAGAACATCGAGCTCTTCGCCGATCTGCAGGAGAAGTTCCAGGCCAACGGTGGTTACGAGGCCGAGGCTGTCATGGCGCGCCTCGCCGACGGCCTGGGCCTCCGCCAGGAGCTGCTGCTCGAGGACATCGAGGAGCTCTCGGGTGGCCAGCGGCGTCGCGTCGACCTCATGCGGGTCCTCTTCCAGGAGCCCGAGCTGATGATCCTCGACGAGCCGACGAACCACCTGGACCGCACCGCGAAGCGCTGGCTGCTCGACGAGCTGGCGCGCTTCGGTGGTGCGCTCCTCGTGGTCAGCCACGACCTCAAGCTGCTCGACCACTCGATCACCAAGGTGCTGCACATCTCCAACCAGCGCATGACCGAATGGAAGGGCAACTACACCCGCTTCCAGGCCCAGCACGAGGCTGACCAAGCCCAGCGCGAGCGCTCCTCGGAGCTGGAGCGGCGCGAGATCAGCCGCCTGTCGACCCTGGCCGACTCCATGCGGGCGAGCACCGAGAAGCGGGCGCGCAAGGCCAAGGCGATCGACAAGCGGGTCGAACGGCTCCAGTCGGAGCGCACGCAGGTCGACAAGCGGGAGCGGGCGAGCTCCTTCAAGCTCCCAACGCCGCCGCGGTCCGGCGCCACGCCCCTCGAGGTGGCGAAGCTGGGCATCCGCTACGGCAGCAACGAGGTGCTCTCCGACGTGACCTTCCACGCCGGCCGGGGCGACCACATCGTCATCATCGGCCGCAACGGCGCCGGGAAGTCCTCGCTGCTGCGCTGCCTGGCCGGGGTGCAAGAGCCCTCCAACGGGGTGATCGAGCTCGGTGCCAACGTCGAGGTGGGCTACTTCGCGCAGGAGCACGAGCAGATCGACCCCAGCCGCAGCGCGCTGGCCAACGTCAGCGACGCCGTGCTGAAAGCCGAGCGGGACCGGCGAGCGCTCCTGGGGTCGTTCGGCCTGCCGTCGAAGGCGGCCGACCAGCCGCCGTCCACGCTGTCCGGGGGCGAGCGGGCCAAGCTCGGACTCGCGATGCTGGCCGCCGGCGAGGTCAACCTGTTGCTCCTCGACGAGCCGACCAACAACCTCGACCCCTCGTCCATCGCTGCGGTGGGCGCGATGCTCGGCGCCTGGCCGGGGACCATCGTGGCCGTGAGCCACGAGCGCGGCTTCGTCGAGGCCCTGCGCCCGAACTACTGCCTCCGCCTGCCCGAGGAGCGCTTCACGCACTGGCGCGAGGAGTACCTCGACGATGTCGAGATGCGCTGACCCCTACGACACCCAGATCTGGGCCGGCCACAGCACGCCTTCGTCGAAGGCGACCGCCTTCGATCCCTGCATCGTGGTCGGGTTGGCGAAGTTCTGCACCTTGGGGTTGGCCACGACGGCCCAGGTGTCTCGGGCCAGCCAGAGGTAGGGGATGTCCTCGCACAGGTACTGGTTGACCTTCTGGTAGGCCGCGACCCGGTCCGCGTGGGCGGTCGTCGTGCGCCCGGCCAGCAGGGCCGTCTGAATGCGCGGGTCGGAGTTGCGGGCCATGTTGAGTGGCAGCGGGGGGCCGGTCGTCTGCGTGCTCCACCACACGTAGTTGAGGTCGGGGTCGACCGCGCCGAACTGGCGCCACAGGGTGGCCTGGTAGGTGCCGGCCAGGGCGTCGTTGATGATCGTCGCCTGGGCGATGATGTTGATGGTCACCTGCATGCCCGCCGTTTGAAAGGCCTGCTGCAGGAACTGGGCGGCCGCGAGGGTTTCCGGGTCGCTCGTCGAGTTGAGGGAGAAGCTCACCGGCTTGCCCGTCTGCTGCTGCACCTTCTTGACCAGCGTGGCGGCCTGCGTGGCGTCGTAGCTCGGGTAGGCGGTCTTGGTGTAGTACGGGCTGCCCGGTTGGAAGAGGCCGCTCATCGGTGCGTCGATGCCCCGGTCGATCACCTTGGCGAACTGGGTCCGGTTGATGCACATGGCCATGGCCGTCCGCAGCGTGTGGTTGTTGAAGGGCTCGGCGTTGGTGTTGAGCATGATGCACTGCACCGTGGGCTGCCCGACCACCTGCCCGCTGTTGTCGTAGTAGGACCACTTCTTGTCACCCCGGAACTGCAGAAGGTCGTCGGGGGAGTTGGTGTGCATCATGTCGATCTCGCCTGTCTCGAGCGCGTCGGAGCGCGAGGAGTGGTTGATGATCGGCTTGTAGGTGATGGAGTCCAGGTAGGGGTAACCCTTGCGCCAGTAGTGGGGGTTCCTGGTGGCCGTCATGTGGCTGTTGGGGACCCAGTCCTGAAAGACGAAGGGGCCGGTGCCGATCGGGTTCGACGTGCCGCCGTTGGGGGAGTTGAGCATGGAGGGCGCGGCGATGTAGCCGGTCTGGGCCTGCGCCAGGTAGTAGGGGAACGGCGCCCACGGCTCCTTCATGGTGATGGTGACTGCGAGCGGCCCGGTGATGGACGCGCCGGCGAAGTACGCAGCGAAGGCCGGCCCGGTCAGGACGGAGGTGGCTGAATTCTGGATGTTGAGGTGGAGCGCATTGGCGTCGAGCGGCGTGCCGTCGTGGAAGACGATGCCCGGGCGCAGCGTGATGGTGAAGGACGTGTAGTCCGCGTTCGACGTGATCGACTCGGCCAGGTACGGCTCCAGGCCGCCGGCGGCGTTCACGATGGCGATGGGGTCGAAGACGGTGCGGCCGTAGAGGAAGCCCCCCTCGTCCCAGCGGGCCGTCGAGGGGTCGAAGCCGCTCTCCTCGGTGTCGATCCCGAAGGTGACCGAGCCGCCCTTCTTGGGCGGGGCGGTCGAGATCCCGTTGCGCCCGTGACCGTTGGTCTGGGCCGCTCCCGCCTCGCCACCCAGGGCGCCGGCCATCGCCGCGCCGGCCCCCAGTGCAAGCCCTCCGGCCAGGAACGACCGTCGATCAAAAGACTGCGTCATCGCAACCCCCCAAAAGGTCTCGACCCCACGTCAGTAGGGCTGTCGCCGGGGCGACTGCGGCAGGTTACAACTTCGTGACTGTTCGGGGGTGGCGGCCACATTCGGATTGCAGGCCCCGGTGCGCCCTATGGCAACCTGGGCCGACGACACGACGACCAGGAGGGAGCATCGATGACGATCGCAGTCGGCGAGCGGGTGCCCGACGTGAAGGTGTTCACATTCGGCGAAAGGGGTCCCGAGGCGACGACCTCGCGGGACGTGCTCGGCCGGGGCAAGGTGGTCCTCTTCGGCTTGCCCGGCGCCTTCACGCCCACCTGCTCGGACCATCACCTGCCCGGCTTCGTGTTGCGGGCCGAGGAGCTCCGCGCCAAGGGCGTCGACAGGGTCGTCTGCGTCTCGGTCAACGACCCCTTCGTGATGGGGGCGTGGGGCAAGGACCAGAACGTGGGCGACTCGGTCGTGATGCTGGCCGACGGCAACGGTGAACTGACCGAGGCCATGGGGCTGACCATGGACGGCTCCGGCTTCGGCCTCGGCTCGCGCTCGCAGCGCTACGCGGCGATCATCGACGACGGCGTGGTGAGTTGGATCGCCGTCGAGCCCGGGCCGGGCCTCAAGGTCAGCTCGGCCGAGGAGGTTCTCGCGGCGCTCTGAGCGGTGACGCATGCAATGGGCGCGGTTGTGCACCCGTTGTGCAGAAACCCGCCTGCGTAGTCCTAATTGCCCTGGAATGGTGAGTGCCCATTCCCCAGAATCGATGGGGTAGGCGGGAACACGGCACCACCTGAGGGGGAAGATCACACATGCAGACGCTCGACTCGTCGCGCCGACGCGCCCTGCGCGCCGGCGCGATCTTCGCCTCGGGGTGTGCTGCATTCCTGACGGCCGCCGTCGTGACGGCGCTCAGCGGTGGGACCGTGGCGTCCTCATCTCACCTCGCCGAGAGCCTGGTGGCCAAGACGAGCGGCGTCGCCACCACGACGACGACCACCGGTCGCGCAACGACCTCCACCCCCACGCCCTCAAAGTCCACCTCGACGTCCACGGGCGGCCCGACAACGACCAGGCCCAGCGCGACCACCACGACCTCCACACACACCACCACCTCCACACACACCACCACCTCCACACACACCACCACCACCACGCCGCCGACCACCACCACGACGACGGCCGTCGTCCCGGCGTCGAGCCTGCCCTGCCAGGGGACCACGCCGCTCGGGCTCACGGGCACGTGGAATTGCACGTTCGACGACGAGTTCAACGGCACCTCGCTCGACACCAGCAAGTGGGTGCCCCAGCTCACGGCGAACAGCGCCTATGTCGCGGGCCCCGACTGCTACGTGAACGACCCGAGCACCGTCTCGGTGTCGGGCGGCTACCTCAACTTGACGGTCCACAAGGTCGCGCCCTTCACCTGCCAGGATCCGGCAGGCAACTTCACCGCGCAGTACACGGCCGGCATGGTGTCGACCTACGGCCTCTTCGACCAGACCTACGGCGCCTTCGAGGTCAACGCCAAGCTGCCGCCCTCCACGGTGTCCGGTCTGCAGGAGACCTTCTGGCTCTACCCCCAGACGCTGACCTTCGGCGCCTGGCCCAACTCCGGGGAGATCGACTTCGCCGAGTTCTACAGCCAGTACTGGGGCTACGACGTGCCCTACATCCACTACGCAGACTCGTCGAGCGACCCCGACGTCACCGCCTACGGGTGCACGCTGGACCAGAACACGTTCAACACCTACGGCGTCGACTGGACACCCACGTCGATCACGGTCCTCTACAACGGTCGGACCTGCCTGGTCGACCACCCGACGGGCAGCCAGCCCTTCAACCAGCCCTTCTTCATCGCGCTGACGCAGGCGCTCGGCATCGGCACCAATGCCGCAAGCGCCGGCACTCCGGTTTCGACCGCCACCACGCAGGTCGACTGGGTGCGAGCCTGGAGCCCCGCATAGGGGGACCCCGGGGAGATCGCCCGGCCGGCCCCGCCCTCTACCCCTCGGGGGCCGGCCGGGGACTTCGCCGTCCCCCGAATCCTGGGTCGCTGCTATGGGGGCCGGGGGATTGACATGCAGCCGCCAGCCTGCTTGAGTTAAGTCATGCAGCCAAAAGGTTGCATGATGTACCAACCAGCGGACGAACGAGATGCAAGACATGGATGCGGTCTTCCGGGCCCTCGCCGACCCTGCCCGGCGCCGGCTGCTCGATCGGCTCAACGAGCGCAGCGGGCTGACGCTCACCGAGCTCTGCGACGGCATGGGCATGACCCGGCAGTCGGTGACCAAGCACCTCGACGTGTTGGAGGCGGCCGGGCTGGTCACCACCGCACGCCGGGGGAGGGAGAAGTTGCACTACCTGAACGCCGCCCCCATCAACGACATCGCCGACCGCTGGATCCACCACTACGACCGGGCGCGGGCCGAGGCCCTGTCCGATCTCAAGACGGCACTGGAGGCCACGACACCGATGGGACCGACGAACGACCAGACGACCTTCGTCTACAGCACCTACATCCGCGCCACGCCCGAGCGGGTGTGGCAGGGACTGACCGATCCGGCTTTCACGACGCGCTACTGGCGCCATCCGAAGGCGGGTGGGGTGGCCATGACCACCGACTGGAAGAAGGGCTCGGCCTACGACGTGGCCTACGACGAGGCGGGCCTCGTCGTCTCGCACCCCGATCAGGTGGTCCTCGAGTCCGACCCGTACCGCCGGCTGGCCTACACCTGGCACACCTTCTCTCCGGAGTGGGCCACGCTGCACGGCTTCGACGAGGAGACCGCGGCGTCCTGGCGGGCCGAGCCGCGCTCGAAGGTGGCCTTCGACATCGAGGAGGCCGGCCCGGGGGTGGTCAAGCTCACCGTCGTGCACGACGGATTCGGAGTGGGGAGCGAGGTGCTCGAGGGGGTCTCGTCGGGCTGGCCGGCGGTCCTGGCCAGCCTCAAGACCCTGCTCGAGACCGGGTCACCGCTGTCGTAGCCCGGATCCGGCCACCGCGTTGCCAAGAGGAGATCCCACATGGACACCCGTACCGCATTCACGTACACCACCTACATCCGCGCCACCCCCGAGCGGGTGTGGCGCGCGCTCACCGACCCCGTCCACACGATGCGCTATTGGCGGCATGCCGTGGCGGGCGGCAAGTCGTTCCCGTCCGACTGGAAGAAGGGATCGACCTGGGACCTGGTCCATCCCGACGTCGGGATCGTCGTCCACGACCCCGAGCAGGTGGTCCTCGAGTCCGACCCGTACCGCCGGCTGGCCTACACCTGGCACACGTTCACGCCCGAATGGGCCGTCGCCGTCGGCCTCGCCGAGGACACGGCGGCGGCGTGGCGTGCCGAGCCGCGCTCGAAGGTGGCGTTCGACGTCGAGGACGCCGGGCACGGGGTCACCAAGCTGACCGTCGTCCATGACGGCTTCGTAGCGGGGAGCAAGGTCCTCGAGGCCATCTCCCAGGGCTGGCCGGCGGTGCTGTCCAGCCTCAAGACCCTGCAGGAGACGGGAGCGGCGCTGCAGGAAGGGTAGGAGGCGGACGGGGGCAGCCGGCTCACCGGACTACAAGTGTCGGTTCACCCCTTGCGTCGGGCACCTTCACGGCGTAGGATACTCAGTATTCTACTTCGAATCGAGGATACATGAGCGTCCGGCACGCCCTGCTCGCCCTGCTCAGCGAGGGTCCGAAGTACGGGCTCCAGCTGCGCCAGGAATTCGAGTCCCGCACCGGTGACGTGTGGCCTCTCAACGTCGGGCAGGTGTACACCACGCTGCAGCGGCTCGAGCGTGACGGCCTGGTCGAGTCCGACGACTCCGCCGAGGAGGGCCCCCAGAAGGGCTTCCACATCACCCAGGACGGGGCCGAGGAGCTGGCGCAATGGCTGCGTACGCCGCCCGACTTCTCCTCGCCGCCCCGCGACGAGCTGGTGATCAAGGTGCTGGTGGCTCTCGGCATGCCGGACGTCGACGTGCACGACGTGGTCCAGGTGCACCGCCGCTACCTCGTCGAGCTGATGCAGCAGTGGACACGCCTGAAGGAGGACGAGTCCCGCCTCGACATCAATTTCGCCCTGGTCGTCGACGCCGAGCTGTTCCGGCTCGACTCGCTGATCAGGTGGTTGGACACGGCCGACGGCCGTCTGAAGCGAGCAGCTGCGGGCGTGGACGCGCCGGCCCCGCAGTCGTTCCCCCTCCCCAAGGCCCGGCGCAGGGTGGGAGTACGGCCATGAGCTATCTGGAGCTACGCGACATCTCGAAGGTCTACGGAGAAGGCGCCGTAGAGGTGCAAGCCCTTCGGCGCATCGATCTCTCCGTCGACTCCGGCTCTCTGGTCGCCGTCATGGGCGCCAGCGGCTCGGGCAAGAGCACGCTGCTGACCATCGCCGGCAGCCTCGAGGACCCCACGAGCGGTGAGGTCTACGTCGGTGGCCGCCCTCTGTCCTCGCTGTCACGCAACGGCAAGGCGCGCCTGCGCCGCCGGTCCATCGGCTACGTCTTCCAGGACTACAACCTGCTGGCCGGGCTCAGCGCGGTGGAGAACGTGTCGTTGCCGCTCGAGCTCGACGGCATCTCCGCCCGCAAGGCCCAGGCGGCGGCCCTCGAGGCGCTCGAGGACTTCGGGCTGAACGACCGGGCCTCGCACTACCCCGACATGCTGTCGGGTGGTGAGCGCCAGCGGGTGGCCATCGCCCGGGCGGTGGTCGGGGGACGGCAGCTGCTGCTGGCCGACGAGCCCTCCGGCGCGCTCGACTCGACCAACGCCGAGGCCGTCATGCGCCTGATCCTCGCCGCGTGCCACCGCGGCCTGGCGGCCATCGTGGTGACCCACGACGCGCAGCTCGCCTCGTGGGCCGACCGCGTGGTCTTCCTGCGGGACGGCCGCGTCGTCGACCAGACGCTCCCGGTGGACAGCCCCGAGACGTTCCTCGCCGACCTCCCGAACCGATGAGCGTCGGCGTCCTCGAACGGCCGGCCACCGACTCGGCCCCCGGCACCACCACGGGCGGCGTCCCGGCCCGCCGGGCCATGCTGCGCTGGTCCTGGCGCCTCTTCAAGCGCGAGTGGCGCCAGCAGTTCTTGATCCTGCTCCTCATCATCGTGGCGGTGGCCGCCGTCGTGGTGGGCTCGGCGGTCGCGGTCAACACACCGCCGGCGGCCAACGCCGGGTTCGGCACGGCCCACGACCTCGCAACGTTCAACCTGACGCCCACCGGCAAGTCCACGTCGACCAGCCTCCCGACCGTGGAGGCGCACATCGGCCAGATCGAGCACGCCGTCGGCACCGTGCAGGTCATCGCCAACCAGACGTTCACCGTCCCCGGCTCGACGCAGACCTACCAGCTGCGGTCCCAGGATCCCCATGGACCCTTCGGGGGGCCGATGCTGCAGTTGTTGTCCGGGAGCTACCCGACCGGCCCGAACGAGATCGCTTTGACCCAGGGCTTGGCTTCCGAGCTCAACCTGCGAGTGGGCGACACCTGGTCCCAAGGCGGCAAGACCGTCGTCGGCATCGTGCAGAACCCCCAGAGCCTGCTCGACGAGTTCGCGCTCGTCCCGCCGGGCCAGGTGACGCACCCGACGCAGCTGAGCGTCCTCTTCGACGCCTCGCCCCTGGCGATGAAATCCCTCAACTCCCTCTCCTCCTACATCACGACGCCGGGGTCGAACAACAACAACATCATCAACCCATCGACCATCGTGCTGGCGTTGGCGACGGTCGGCATGCTGCTCATCGCCCTGGTGTCGATCGGCGGCTTCACCGTGCTGGCCCAGCGCCGCATGCGCTCCCTCGGCATGCTCGAGTCGATGGGGGCGACCGACCGCAACGTCCGGCTCGTCCTGGAGGCCAACGGCGTCATCGTCGGGGTCGTGGGGGCCGTCATGGGCTTCGCTCTGGGGTTGGTGCTCTGGCTGGCCTACCGGCCGCACAACGAGCAGAGCGCGCATCACCTCATACCCACGTGGGCCCTGCCCTGGAAGGTGATCGCGCCGGCCATGGTGCTCGCCGTCGTCGCGACGTTCTTCGCGTCCAGCTATCCCGCCCGCGCCATCACCCGCGTGCCGGTGGTCAGCGCCCTCGCCGGCCGTCCCGCCCCGCCCCGCCAGATCCACCGCTCGCTGGTGCCGGGGGTGGTGGCGCTCGTGATCGGGTTCATCATGTTCTCCGTCTCCGGCGCCTCGGGCAACGGCGGGGGGGTGATTTGGCTGGTCCCCGGGCTCGTCGCGCTGATCGTGGGGATCATCCTCGTCTCCCCGTTCTTCCTCGCGCTGTTGGCGCGGATCGGTGGCAGGTCGCCCATCGCCATCCGACTGCCGCTGCGCGACATGGCGCGCTACCGGGCGCGCTCGGGCTCGGCCCTCTCGGCCATCAGCCTCGGCATCATGATCGCTGTGATCATCTGCGCCGTGGCGGTCGCCCGCTACGCCAACGTCTTCGACTACGTCGGGCCGAACATGGCGGCGAACGCGCTCAACGTGTACAGCCCGCCGCCCGCCGGGTCCGAACTCTTCGGTCCAGGACCGAGCGGTCCCCAGACTGCGCCGACGCCGCCGAGCATCCAAACGCAGGAGGCCGCAGTGCACGCCATCGCCTCCGCCGTCGGTGCGACGCACCTCGTCGAGCTCGACAACCCGGCGATCGGCCTGCAGAACCCGAGCGCGGCCGGCCGCCAATGGAACGGCCCGATCTACGTGGCAACGCCGGCCCTCCTGCGAGCCTACGGCATCAACCCGTCGTCGATACCGTCCAACGTCGACGTCCTCAGCTCCCGGCCCGGGCTGGCGGGCTCGGGTGTCCAGCTCACCTTCGGCGGCGGGAAGGGCGACAACGGTCCGGGCAACTACAACCAGTGCACCCCGAACCAGTGCGTGGTTCACCCGGTGGTCCAGGAGGAGAGCCAACTGCCCCAGGGCACGTCGGCACCCAACACCGTGGTCACCGAGAGCGCGCTGCGCCGGCTGCACCTCACGGACCAGAACAGCCTCGACGGCTGGATGATCCTGAGCAACAGCCCGATCACCTCGGCGCAGCTCACGAGCGCAAACTCGCTGGCGGCCTCGGCCGACCTGAGCACCGAGTCGAAGAACGACGCGCCGAATTCGGCCGAAATCGTGAACTGGGCGACCGTCTTCGGCATCGCGCTGGCCCTGGGTGTCCTCGCCATGAGCGTGGGCCTGATCCGCAGCGAGACGGCGGGCGAGCTGCGCACGCTCACGGCCACCGGAGCCAGTTCCCGGACCAGGCGCAGCCTGACGGCGGTCACCGCCGGTGGCCTGGCGTTCCTTGGCGCGCTGCTCGGGACGGTGGCGGCCTATGTCGGCCTGTTCGGCTGGTTCCGCTCGAACGCATTGGAAGGCGGCGTGTCCGACATCATCGACCACGTCCCGTGGCACAACCTGTTCCTCATCCTGATCGCCATGCCCGTCGCAGCGATGCTCATCGGCTACGTGCTGGCGGGACGGGAACCCAAGGGGATCGCCACCCGGCCGATGGAGTAGTGGACGGGTGGGTCAGGACTCGAGCGTCACGCCGAAGCGATCCGTGTAGAAGGACAGAGCCCGGCGGCGCTCGGCGGCATCGAGCCCGAACTCGGTCAGGTCGTAGCGGACCGCGCCGAACCTGCCCCGTGGGTGCGCGGCCATGAACGCCGTCATGGCGGCCCGGGATCGTGCGTCGTGGGGCTGGCCGGCCAGTTCGTAGACCCGTCCCACCATGGCCAGGTCGTCGGCCATGAACGTGTCGAAGTGCACGTCGATGGTCTGGTCTGCCGGGAGGACGTGGTGATCCTCGGCGCAGCGGCGCAGCATCCGCTCGAGCCGGTCCGCCCAATAGTGGCCGATGCCCTCCACGTCCACCCGGTCGCGAGTGAGGCGTGCGCTGTAGCCGATCATCATCACCATGGACGCCGTGACCGACACCGGGTCGCGGTGCGTGACCACGAAGGTGGCATCGGGAAACGTCTCGACCAGCGCGGGGAACTGCTCGAGGTGCTGGGGCGACTTGAGGACCCAGCGCGTCCCGCCCCGCAGCCACTGGAGGGCCTGGAGGATCCTGCGCAGGTAGGCGTAACTGGGGCGCTGGTCGCGGGCCAGGTAGGCGTCGCGCCACATTGGCATGGGCGCCGTGGTCTCGAAGAGCATCGTCGAGAGGTCGATGGCCAGCAGCTGGATCTCCTCGTGGGTGTGCTCGACGGTCATCTCGTGCATCCGGTCGAAGTACGGCATGGCCGCGTCGAGGAAGTCCAAAGCCACCTGGGTGCGCGCCAGCCGGGGATCGGGCTCTCCCGGGGCGGGCCGCTCGCGGTCGGCCAGAACGGGCTCGAGGCTCTCCCAGTAGGGCAGGGAACGCAGGGCGGGGTCGGCGGACATGAGGTTGTGCAGGTGCGTGGTGCCCGTGCGGGGGAGCCCGCAGATGATGATCGGGGCCACGATCTGTTCCTCGAGGATCTCGGGGTGGCGGCGCAGCAGGTCCTCGATGAGGAGTCGGTTCTTCAGCAGGCCGGTGATGAACATGTGCTGCTGCAGGACGCCGGCGCCGTTGAAGCCTCCCTCCTCCCGCATCGCCCGGCACAGCACGCCGAGCCGGTCGGAGAAGTCCACCGCCCCGAAGTCCTCGAGGCCGGTCTCGGCTACCGCGGTGTCCATCAGGAGCCGTGGACCGAGGGTGAGCTGGGCGCCGGCCTCCTCCATGACGTCGAGGACGGCCCGGACGTCGTCGGTGTAGCGCGGGTCGGCGAGGTCGTCGATGCTGACCGCCGCAGGGCGGGCGCTCACAGGGTCGCCACCGGTACGACCTCGACCTCGGGGTGCTCGGGGGTGTGGTCGGGCAGGAACCAGCGGAACCAGATCCTCCCGGTCGTGTGCCCGGCGGTCGACACCCAGTTCGGATGGTCCGGCCGACGGGCGCTGACGACGATGACCCAGGACCCGTCTGCCTCGTAGGCCACCTGCGCGCCGTTGATCGTCACCTGCTCGTAGTCGTAGTTGTAGGTGTGCAGCAGCGGGTTCCACAGGCACATGTTCCAGAAGACGCATGCGGGCGAGCGGCCGCGGATGACCAGCGCCTCGTCGTCCTCCAGGGCGAAAGCCCCCATGGCGTAGGCGGCGTCGCCCGCGGCCCAGCCGAAGGTCGTCGTGGGCACCGGGTAGGGCGGGTCGATGGCGTTGGGCGCCGCGGGCGGAAGGGGGACGATGCCCGCCTGCTCGCGCACCCACGTCGTCATCGCCCGAATGCGCCGCGCCAGCTCGGCGTCGTTCTCTCGGAAGGTGTCCGGCGGGTCGTCCGCCTCGATGTGCCACACCGCCCGCTTCCCGCTCTTCGGGTCCTCCAGGTAGTCGCGCGTGATCGCAGCCACGGCGTCGGGTTCGAGCCGTATCCACGCCAGGTCGGGGTCGGCCGGCGCCTCGGGCGAGATGACGAGCCCGAAGGACCCGTGCGGGGTCCAGCCGGCGTCGCGGCTGTTGACGGCTCCGACGATCCGCTCGGAGTAGCGCCCGTCGTTGGGGCCGCCGTACACCGTCAGCGAGAGGTACACGGCGTCACCGGGCTCGATGCTCACCCGGTAGGTGCGGGTGGGATCGATGGGCGCGAAGCAGTAGAAGGCGTCGGCGTTGTCACCGCCCCACTTCTTGTACGGGCCGACGATCTCGACGAAGCGGGGCCGGCCGGTGTCCGCCCACAAGTTCACGTCAGCCGCCACCTGCAGGATCGAGAGGATCCACTTGTGCGCCTCGAGCAGGGTGGCCCGGTCGTCCGCCAATTGCCCGGTCATGCGCGCGTAGGTTCTCGACACCATGTCCAGCAGTTCCGCGAAGGCCGTCTCCGTCTCGGTCGTCATCTGTCCCCCCGGCGTCTCGGCGTGGCGCCGATCTTAGGGAGCCCGCGCCTCGTTGGGTCGCGGCGGCCGCGGCCTGCACCTGGCGATCCGTTAGCGTCGGCACATCTCTAGGCAAGGGTACGTGTCCCCATGACTGCCACGGCCAGGATCGAGCACGTTCACGCGCCGACGGCGGACCCCGACGCAGTCCACGCCATTCTCGAGCGAGATGGGGCGGTGATCCTCGAGGGGCTGCTGAGCACCGAAGTCGTCGCCCGAGTCAACGACGAAGTCGGGGGTGCTCTCGACGCCGCCGATCCCGACGAAGACCTCTTCAACCCGATCATGAAGGCGTTCCACGGTCCGTGCACGAAACAGGTTTCGGGCGTCTGCGCACTCTCACCGACCTTCGCCACCGAGGTGATGTGCCACCCGCTGCTCTTGGCCCTTTGCGACCGCATCCTGCTTCCTTCGTGCGCGCGCTACCAACTGAACCTCGGCCACCTTCTCCAACGCGGACCCGGAGCTGAAGAACAGTTGCTCCACCGCGACGAAGCCGTCTGGAGTGACGTGCCCAAGCCGGCGCCTGAACTGCAGCTGGCCACCGTCATCGCCTTTGTCGATTTCACCCGTGCGAACGGCGGCACCCGCATCGTGCCCGGCAGCCATCACTGGCCGGACCGGGGCCTGTCGCCGGCAGAGCAATTCGTCCAGCCGCCCCCGACGGCCGAACAGATTGCGTACGCGGAGATGCCCGCCGGCTCTGCGGTGGTCTACACGGGCGGGACCATTCACGCCGGAGGGTCCAACACCACCGAGGCCCCTCGGCGTGGCGCGCATCTCAGCTACTGCCTGGGGTGGCTTCGGACCGAAGAGAACAACTACCTGGCGGTCCCGCCGGCGATCGCTGCCGCGCTCCCGAGGAAAGCCCAAGAACTGCTCGGCTACGCCGTGCACGACAGCATCCCTCGGGGCGGCGGCTACCTCGGCATGGTGCACATGCAAGACCCCGTCGAGCTCCTCAGCCGCCACGAGCTCTAGTCCGACGGCGAGGTCCTCGAGGTGGCACCTCCTCGTCGCCTCCAGAAGGTCTCGCTTCGGCGCGCACCCTTGCCACGGGCAGGCCGGTTGATCGATCGCCGATCCTCGGCGGATCACTCAGGTTGCGGTGCGTGTGTGCCGATAATGGGCGCCATGGACCCGCAGCGTCTCCACCGGAGGCGATCGGTGGCCGCTCTGATCACGACGGTGGTCACGAGGACGACGCTGATCGGGGCCCTCCTCCTCGGTGCGGCGGCAGGGGGCGCGTCGCTGGTGGTCGAAGCAGGGCCTGCGGCGGCCGCGACGACGGGCGACCAGATCGCGGCCTTCGCCGCCTCCCAGGCGGGCGTTCCGTACTGTGACGGCGGCGGAGGAATCAACGGCCCCACCAATGGCGGCGTCAACGAGGCGGGATGCGGCCCGGGGGTCAAGGGCTTCGACTGCATGAGCCTGGTGCAGTACGCCGTCTACCAGGCGACCGGCATCGCCCTGCCGGGGGACGGGAGCCAGCCCAAGGGAGTCGGGACGGTCATCGCGCCAGCGGGCTCGATCGCCGGGGACACGGCTGTCCTGCTGCCGGGTGACGCCGTCTACTGGGGTGGGAGCGGGATCGACGGGTTCGCCCACTCGGGCATCTATGCCGGCGACGGCAACGTGTGGGACGCCATCGGCGTCAACCAGCCGGTCCAGACGCACACCATGGCCTACCTCAGCACGATCTACACCTACGACGGCGCCATCCGGTACTGGGGTCCGTCGACGACGTCCGGCGGGCTCGTGGCGCCGGTGGTCGGACTCGCATCGACGCCGGACGGGAGCGGCTACTGGTTAGCCGACGCCGCCGGTGGGGTGTCGCCGCACGGGTCGGCCGTCAGCTACGGGTCGCTGGTCGGTCATCCGTTGAATGCCCCCATCGCCCACATCGTGTCGACTTCGGACGGCCTCGGCTACTGGCTGGTGGCCAACGACGGCGGCATCTTCGCGTTCGGCGACGCCACGTTCCTCGGATCGATGGGGAGCAGCCACCTCAATGCGCCGGTCGTGGACATGGCTCCCACACCCGACGGCCACGGCTACTGGCTGGTCGCCAGTGACGGCGGTGTCTTCTCGTTCGGCGACGCGACGTTCCAAGGTTCGATGGGTGGCCGGCACCTGAACCGGCCGATCGTGGGGATGAGCGCCGACGACGCCACCGGGGGCTACTGGCTGGTGGCCACCGACGGCGGGATCTTCTCCTTCGACGCACCCTTCCTGGGCAGCACCGGTTCCCTCCGGCTCGCAGAGCCCGTCAACGGAATGGCGTCCCTCGCCGACGGCCAGGGGTACTGGTTCGTTGCGTCCGACGGCGGAGTCTTCAACGAGGGCACGGCCCGCTTCCACGGGTCGATGGGCGGGACGACCCTCGACGCACCGGTCGTGGGCATGGCGGCCGATCGAGCCACCGGGGGCTACTGGCTGGTGGCCAGCGACGGCGGCATCTTCGGCTTCGGTGCTCCGTACCTCGGTGCCGGGTAACCGGGCCAAGGGTGGCCAGAAGGCAGCGACGGCCTGAGCTCGACTGGAGGCAACCGAGCCGCCCTGATCTGGCGCTGATCCACGTCGTGGAGTGCGTGCGATGCGGGACCACTCTGCCTACGTTCGCGTCAGGGGCACGAGCTCGTCCGCCGATTGCCCGGGCTTGTAGCCTGATCGGGCGAGTCCGCGACGCCAGGATGGAGGTTGGATGCCCGCTTGTTCCCGCTGCCTGGTCGAGGTGTTCCCGGGCACTGCGCTTTGCCCCAACTGCGGCGCCGCCATCAGGCCGCACGTCGTGCCGCGGCCGGCGCCAAAGCGGACCGGGAAGACGCGGCAACGCCTGAACGCCCTGAACGCGAAAGATCGGGTCGCCGGCCCGGCCACCCTGGCCCTCCTGGTCTCCTTCTGGCTGCCGTGGTACAGCATCGGACCGTTCTCCGCCGATGGACTGAGCGTCCACGGTTGGCTCTTCATCGCCGTGCTGGGCTCGATCGTGATGGTGCTCTACGTCCTGATCACCGCGTTCGGCGTCGGCGACCTCGCGGAGCAGGGCCGTATGAGCAAGGATCAGCTCCTGGTCGTCATCACCGGGGTCAATGCCGCTCTCGTCGTGCTGGGCTTCCTGCTCAAGCCGGCCGGAGCCAGCTGGTCGTGGGGCGCCTTTCTCGCGGTGGCCGCCGCCATCGTGGCCTTTCTGCCGTTTGGCCTTCCCGTCATCCAGTCCCAGCGCGGGCGCTGAATCTGCGCCCCGAACCGCCGGGACGGTGGGAGATCCTGCGGGGCCATCGGCGCGACTTCGGACGGCGGGCACGGCGGTTCTTGGCAAACTGGCCACATGCCGGACGCCCAGTGGCCCCTCTTCGATCTTCGGGTCCGCACGCCCCGTCTGGAGATTCGTCTTCCAACCGACGCTGACCTCTATCGCCTGAATGAGCTTGCCGACCTCGGGGTCCATGAGCCGTCCGCCATGCCCTTCACCATCCCGTGGACCGACACCCCACCACCAAGGCGCCACCGTGAGTCACTCAAGTTCTGGTGGTCGGCACGGGCCAACTGGAGCCCGGAGAGCTGGGACTTCACCGGGGCTGTCTTCGTCGATGGGGATCCTGTCGGAGTGCAGGGCCTGACGGCCAAGGACTTCGCTCGCCTCCGGACGGTCGAGACCGGCTCCTGGCTCGGCCGCCGGCACCAAGGTCAGGGTCTCGGGAAGGAGATGCGAGCCGCCATCTTGCACCTGGCTTTTGAAGGCCTCGGGGCAGTCGAGGCCATGAGCGGAGCGTTTCACGACAACCGGGCATCTTTGGCAACGTCGAAGTCCCTGGGGTACACCGAGAACGGTGTTCGACGAATGCTGCGACGGGACAGGCCAGATCGGATCATCGACCTGAAACTGGACCGCGCCACCTGGACTTCACGGCGCCGCGACGACATCGAGATCGAAGGTCTCGAGGCTTGCCTCGAGATGTTCGGCGCGACGCCTCTGCGCTGAGATGCAGACTGGCGCCACGACGGCGACGCCGACTCAATCGCGAACGAGTTTCAGTGCCAGCCTGGGAACGATGAAGGATGCCAGAAAGATCGGCAAGAACCTCTTGCCGGTGCATCGGAAGGCGACGATCTCGCCCTCGGCGGCGTCGAAGGTCTCCGTACTGCTCGACTTTCGGCCATCACGGACCTGCAGGGTATGACGTCCAGGCTCGACTGGCATCTCGATCGTGCCGTTCATTTCGACCGACCCGACCCGCTCACCGTCGACCACGACATCGTACGCGCCACGACGTACCTCCGCTCCGATCGCCTTGTGCGTCAACTTCAGCGTTGTCGACATCTGTTGATCTCCAGTTGTCTCCGAACGGTCGTTGTCGCGGACGATGTCGATCGCCTCGGCTCGGTGCGCGGGGGCGATGACGCCGTGACCAGCACCGGCGAAGGGAGCGGCCGACCAGGATCGAACTGGCATCATCAGCTTGGAAGGCTGAGGTTCTACCATTGAACTACGGCCGCGAATCGGAGGGCATTCTAAAGCCTCTACTCTCGATCCCGTGGATGCGCTGTTCGATCGGGTCGGAGGGGAGCAATTCTTCGTCGACCTGGTGGCCCGCTTCTATGTCGGCGTCGCCGGCGACCCGCTGTTGCGCCCTCTCTATCCGCAGGACCTCCGTGAGTCCGCGCAGCATCTGGCGCTGTTCCTCATGCAGTATTGGGGTGGTCCGGGAACCTACGGCGAGCAACGTGGCCACCCCCGCCTCCGCATGCGCCATGCACCGTTCGTGATCGGCCCCGCGGAGCGTGACGCCTGGCTGCGCCAAATGGACGGGGCACTGGCCGGGCTCGAGGCCGAGGGCCGCATCTCGGGGTCCGACGCCGACGAGCTGCGGGCCTATCTCGACATGGCGGCCCACCAGCTCGTCAACACCGGCTGATCCCTGCCGCTTCAGTCCTTGAAGTCGGGCGCCCGGTCCTCCTTACGCGCCGCCACCGCCTCCTCGAAGTTGCGCGTCGTGAGGCGGACGAAGAGCTGCGCCGTGCCCTCCGCGTCCATGTGCGACTGCAGGCTGCCGGCGTCGAGGCTGTTCCAGAGCGCTCGTTTCGTGAGCTCGACGCCGGCCCTGCTCCACCCGTTGATGCGGTCGGCGAGCTCATAGCAGGCCGGCAGGACCTCGGCGCCCGGGACGACCTTGGAGACCAGCCCGATCCGCTCCGCCTCCGCGGCGTCGACGTCGCGACCGGTGAGCATGATCTCGGCCGCCCTCGCCTGCCCGACCGCTCGCGGCAGCAGAAAGCTGAGGCCGAGCTCCGCCGCGGTCAGGCCGTTGTTGATGCCCGCCGCCCGGAAGTAGGCGTCGTCGGCGGCGATCCGCATGTCGGCGGCCAGAGCGAGGCAGAAACCACCGCCGATGGCTGCCCCGTTGACGGCGGCGATGACCGGCTGGTGGAGGCGGCGGATGGTGGAGATGACGTCGTCGAGCATCTCCATGGAGCGCAGGGCGATGGTCGGCAGGGTCAGGCCGCCGATGTTCGGCATCGTCCCCGGGTTCTCGTGGTCCGCCCCCGAGCAGAAGCCGCGGCCGGCACCGGTGATGACGACGACCCGCACCTCGTTGTCGCTCCCGATCTCGCGCAATGCGTCACGAAAGGGGATCATCACGTCGAAGGCCATGGCGTTCATGCGCTCGGGGCGGTTGAGGGTGACGACGGCGACCGCGGGATGCGGCCGGCTGACTTCGGTGAAGGGCATGCGCGGCATCGTAGATGGGGCGGGGCTGCGCCCCCGGACCGCTCTATGCCGCGGACTTCTCCTTCTCCGGCCCGCGGTGGAGCGTGCCCTCCGTGCGGGCGATCCAGCGCAGGCGGGCCGCCCGGGCGTCCCAGTCGTAGACGACGGCGGTGCCGGCCAGGAAGTCGTTGAGGGCGCGGCGCTCACGCTGGAAGATGATGCCCAGGAACGCGATGCCCAGGGTCAGGAGGCAGAGCCCGAGGGCCAGCGTCCGGACGATGGCCTGGCGGATTGTGATGGGCCCGCCCTGGGCGTTCACCACCTGCACACCGAAGATGGCCATGCCCAGCGTCTTGCCGCTGACTGCCCACTGGTAGGCGAAGTAGAAGAACTCCCAGACCGTCAGCGTGACCACGGCCAGGATCTGGTGGTTGCTGAGGTTGTACGAGTGCCCCGTGACCAGCTTGACCGCCGCGTTCAGCAGTGCCTGGCCCAGTGCCCAGAGGCCCCACGACGCCCCGACGTCGGCACCGAACGCCAGCAGCCTGCTGACGGCGCCGGCGTAGTGGCCCTGACGGCCGACCGTCATCTCGGCGGAGGGGACGGGCACAGTCGTCACGGCGCCACCGTCGGCTCGACGAGCAGCGGCGGGCCGTCGGGCCAGTCGGCGACCCGCTTGCCCCGCCCGATCAGGCGGTTGCCCCAGCGCAGCGTGAAGTCGTCCAGACCCACCCCCTGGGCGCGGATGACGTCGAGGATCTCGGTGAGCACGCCGGTGGTCGATCGGGCGATGATCGACCCGATCTCGGTCTGCTCCACCAGGGCGTCGATGTCGATCCCGTCGACGATGGCGTTGATGTCGACCCGGTCGACGACCTGCTGGATGTCGACCCGGTCGATGATCTTCTGGACGTCGACCCGCTCGATGATCTTCTCCACGTCCACCCGCTCGATGATCTTCTCCACGTCGACCTTGTCGAGCAGCGCGTCGATGTCGATGGCGTCCACTATGAGGGGGACGATGCGCTCCGCCAGGGCCTGGGCGAGCTGCTCTACCCGGGAGCCGAGCGGGTTCGAGCTCATCGGGCCGGGCCGCTCTGTGACATTCCCGTGATCATGGCACCCCCGGCCGGCGCGGGCGCGACATCGATCGGGTACCGTCGAAGTGTCGGGGCGTCGAGGCAAGGAGAAGGCACGGTGGAGATCGAGCGCTACGAAGACGGAGTGCCCTCGTGGGTGGACCTGGGGAGCCCGGACCTGGCCAAGTCGAGGGAATTCTACGGGAGCCTGTTCGGCTGGAATTGCCCCGAGGGACCGCCCGAGGCGGGTGGGTACACGGTGTGCGACCTGGGTGGCAAGACCGTGGCTGGGCTCGGGCCCAAGATGAACCCGGACATGCCGACGGTGTGGATGACCTACGTCAACGTCGACAGCGCGGACGACACGGTGGCCAAGGTGTCCGCCAACGGCGGCACGGTGTTCATGCCGCCGATGGACGTGATGGACGCGGGCCGGATGGCCATCGTCGCCGACCCCCTCGGCGCGGTGATCGGCCTGTGGCAACCCAACCAGCACACCGGCGCGCAGCTGGCGAACGAGCCCGGGTCGTTCTGTTGGAACGAGCTCATCACGACGGACCTCGACGCGTCGAAGTCCTTCTACAAGGCGGTGTTCGGCTGGGACGCCGAGGGGCAGGGGCCTCCGGGGGGACCGCCGGCCTACACCGAATGGAAGCTGGCGGGGCGGTCGATCGGGGGGATGATGGCGAAGACCGCCGACATGCCGGCCGAGATGCCACCGAACTGGGGCGTCTACTTCGCGGTGGCCGACACCGACGCCACCGTGGCCAAGGTGCAGGAGCTCGGCGGCTCGGTGCTGATGGGCCCGACCGACATCGAGCCGGGGCGCTTCGCGGTGCTGGCCGACAACGTCGGCGCGGTCTTCAACGTCCTCAAGCTCAAGAGCTGAGGAGCCCGGTGCAGCGCCGCCGCCTGGGCCGGACAGGGCACGAGAGCAGTGTGGCCGTGCTCGGCGGCGCGGCCTGCTGGGCCGCCACTGTCGAGGAGGGGGCGGCCTTCCTCCGGCTCGCGCACGACCACGGCGTGAACCACCTGGACATTGCGCCGCAGTACGGAGCGGCCGAGTCGGTGGTGGGCCCGAACCTGGCGGGCCAGCGCGACGAATGGTTCATCGCTGGCAAGACATTGCGGGCCAATCTAGCGGGCGTCACCGAGCAGTTCGGCACCACGCGGCGCCTGCTCAACGCGGAGGTGCTCGATCTGTACCAGGCGCACGCCGTCACCACCCTCGCCGAGCTCGACCGGCGCTCACCCGCGCTGGAGCAGATCCTCCGGTTCCGCGACGCGGGCCAGACCCGCTTCGCCGGTATCACCGGCCACGACGTGGAGGTACCGCGGGCCCACCTCGAGGCGCTGCGCCGGTTCGACCTCGACACCGTCATGTTCCCCGTCTACCCCGCTCTGTGGGCCCGGCCCGAGTACCGCGAGCCGGCAGAGGAGCTTCTCGCCCTCTGTGCCGAGCGCGACGTCGGTGTCATGGCCATCAAGGCGGTCGCCCGGCGGCCGTGGGCCGATCGCCGTTCGCTGGCCGACGCGATCGGCGGTGATCCCGCGACCGCCGATCGGTGGGCCGACTCCTGGTACGAGCCCGTGGCGACCGACGACGAGATCGGGCGCGGCGTCCGCTTCGCCCTCTCGACGTCCGGCGTGACCGCGTTCTGCACCCCGGGGGACCTCGCCCTGTTGCCCCGGGTGCTCGCCGCGGCCGAGGGGGCCACCCCCATGGACGACGACGAGCGCAGGGTCGCCGTCGACGCCATGGCGACCGAGGAGCTCATCTTCCCCATGCCGCGCTGACGCCGGGCCGCAGCCGGCGTGGCCGCTCAGGCCGACTGCAGCGTGGCGATGACGGCGGCGAACGCCTCGTCGTCGCGTCCCTCGGGGGGCGGGGACACGACGATGCCGTCGCCGAGACCGCTGAAGCGCTCGGCCAGGATGGACGGCAACTCGTCGAAGGTGCCGCACGGGACCAGGGTGTCGAGCACCTCGTCGGACAGGACCGCTCCCAGGTCGTCCCAACGGTCGTGCCGGATCAGCGCGCGCAGGCGCGGCCCGAGGTCGGCCCAGCCGTAGAGCTCCAGTGTCGGGGCGTAGGCCGGCGTCGAGTACAAGAAGGCCAGCAGCCGGCGCTGGCGCTCCCGCTCGCCCAGCACGGCCTCGACCGAAGCGCCGGTGATCACCGCCGTCCCGATGACGGTCTCGAACCCGGCCCCGCGCAGGTCGCGGCCCGCCGCCCGGGCACCGTCGGCCAGAGCGGGCAGGCAGGTCTCGCGCAGGTAGCGCGGGTTGGAATTGGTCGGGTGGCTGACGAAGCCGTCCGCCACCGCCCCGGCCAGCTCGCAGGCCCGCCGCTGCACGCCGCCCAGGTAGATGCGCGGTACGACCGTGTCGCCATCGGGCCCGGGGTTGAAGTAGGGCTGCAGTCGGGTGACGCGGTAGTGCGGGCTCTCGTACGAGGGAGCCTCGCCGGAGACGAACGACGTGAAGGCCGCCCGCACGGCGCCCACGTAGTCGCCCAGGCGCCCGATCGGGTCCTCGCCGAACGGCACGCCGTAGCGGTCCTCGATGTTCTGGCGGATCTGCGTCCCGAGGCCGAGCTCGAACCGCCCACCGCTCAGCTTCGAGAGGTCCCAGGCGGCGTAGGCGAGCAGCGTCGGGCTGCGCGTGAAGGCGAGTGCCACGCTGGTGCGGACGGTGATCCGCTCCGTGTGCTCGGCCGCGAGCAGTGCGACCGCGAGCGCGTCGTGCACCGTCTCGGCCACGTGCAGCCCGTCGTAGCCGAGCCGCTCGACGCGCTCTGCGTGGGTGATGGCGTCGGGCAGGCTGAGCCGCGGGTCCATGCCCGCGTAGACCTTCACCCGCCGTCGAGCCGCGAGCTCTGTGCCCTGCCGCGGGCGACGATGTGCTCGCGCTCGCTGGTCAGGCGCGACTGGTCGAAGCGCTCCGCCATCCACTTCCTCGACCACGCAGACTCGGCGAGCCATGCCTCCGGGCCGGTCAGCACGCCGATCTCGTCGTACATGCGCCGCAGCTCGGCCACGTTCTCGGCCGGGACCGCGGCGACGGTGGTCGCCAGCTCGCGGGCGCGTTGGAGCAGCGATTCATGGGGCACGACCTCGACCACCAGCCCCCAGTCACGGGCAGTCGCGGCGTCGATGTAGTCGCCGGTGAAGCTCATACGCCGGGCCCTGTCGATCCCGATGAGCTGGGGCAGGCGGATGGTCATGCCGCCTCCCGGCATGGCGCCCACCCGGGCGTGCGTGTCGGCGAAGCGCGCCCGTTCCGACGCGATCATGAAGTCGCAGCACATGGCGAGCTCGAGGCCACCGGTGACCGTCGGGCCGTTGATGGCGGCGATGATCGGCGTGGCGTGCGGGGGAAGCATGCCGACATAGCGGGCCGGCGTGCGCTGGCGGCTCTGCTGCACCGATCGGAGCTCGGTGGCCAGGGCCTTCATGTCCATGCCGGCGCAGAACGCGGGATCCGCGCCGGTGAGCACCATGCACCCGACGTCGTCACGGCCGTCGAGGTCGACGACGGCGTCCTCGAGCTCGCGGTGCAGCTCGCCCGAGATCGCGTTACGCGCCTCGGGGCGGTTCAGTGTGACCGTGGCCACCCGGTCGTCGACCTCGACGAGCACCAGCATCAGGGTTCCCTCCTCGTCCGTGGAGCCATCATGATCGGCGATCGTGGCTCGGGGCACCAATCCCGCGGCGCCTCATCGTCCCCCACTCCGCCCACTCGGTGTGCAGGAGGGCGAAGCAGTCGGCGTCGCGCTGTTCGCCGTCGATGCGCTCCCAGCCGCGCAGGGTCGCCTCGCGGCTGAAACCGGCGGCTGCGGCCGTCCGGGCCGAGGAGACGTTCCACGGTTCGACGAAGAGATGGAGGCGGGGGATGGCCAGCTCCTCGAAGGCGAACGACACCACGGCCCGCAGCGCGTGGGTGGCCATGCCGCGTCCGCGCGCCCCGGCGACGATCCAGTAGCCGATGGAGGCGCGCCCGCTCTCTATCTCCTGCAGCCACAGTCCGATGGAGCCGATGCCTGTCGTCGGGTCAGCCTCCTCGGCGATCACGAAGGAAAAGCCGTCGCCCTGCTCGGCGCGCGTGTGCTGGCGATTGATGAAGGCACGCCCCGAGTCGTCCGTGTAGGTCCGGGGTACCGAGGTGATGGAAGGGATGAGGGGGTCGGCGGACGCCTGGCGCACCATGGCGAGGTCCGACCGGTCGAAGGGCCGGAGCACGACGGGGGTCCACACCAGCTGCGGCACGCGCAGTGGTGGTGCGAAGTCCCGGAAGTCCAACTCGCTCATCGGAGGGTGACATACCCCGGCACCAGGTGGTGCGCCGTGTCGAGGTAGCCCTTCGCCTCGGGGAGCCCGCCGAAACGCCCGTGGCTCCAGCGCACCTCGATGTGCCCCGCCACCTCGTGCAGCTCGTTGGTCACGCGGTCGCGCACCACAGCCTCCCATCCCACCCGGGGCTGGCCCCCGGCTTGGGCTTCCATGCTGACCGAGATGAGCCGGAACTGCTGCCGCCAGTCCCACGAGGTGGCGATGCGGAGCCGCAGCGAGCGGGCCGCCGAGGAGCCCAGGACGAAATAGGGCGCGCTCCCGATACGCAGGAGGCGCCAGAGCATCGCTTCGCCCCTGCCCCCGCCGGCAGCCATCGCCGCCTCCCAGCGCCGGGCCGACGCCTCGGCCACCGCGCTCGACAGGCCGCGGTAGAGGGACTTGGCTCCCTCGGGCCACCCCGCCCGCAGCCAGTGTCCCAGCGCGTCGCGCTCTGCGGTGGACAGGTCCACCGCACGGGGCGGGAGGTCCCACAGGTCGGCCGGCGCAGCGCCGGGCACGCCGTTCTCCCCGTCCGCACCTGCGGCCCCGTTCCGAGCGACGGCGTCGCCGGCCCCGAGCCCGGGAAGCGAGACGGCGGCGGGGGAGCGGCCCGGTCGGGCGGGCCGCACCGGCACCGCGGTGGCCACGCCGCCCTCGACGGCGCTCGCCGCACGGCGCACTGCCGCGTAGAGGGCCTGGTACTCCGCCGGCGCCACCTCGGCGTACCAGTCCCCGCCGGCGAGCACGTCGCGCGTGGCCCGTGCGGCCCGTCCCGGCCCGGCGAGCAGATCGTCGAACACGTGGGACGGCGACACGTTGAACAGGATCCTCGAGAGATACTTGCAGCTCACGAGGTAGACGTGGTCGACGCGCAGGTCGATGGGCGCCACCTCGTCGCCGGGAGCGCGGCCCGTTCCCTTCCACTCCACCACTTTGGGCAGCCGCCCGCGCAGCCCGTCGTCGGCGGCGAGGAACGCCCGCCCGTTCGCCCAGGCCGCATGGAACTCGGCGTCGTAGGCGCCTCCGGTCCGCAACCGGGCCACGCGCTCCCACATCTCGGGCGACAGGCTGTGCATCACCGGTGTGCGGGAACGCACCGCCTCGTCGATGTCGCGCAGGCCCAGCATGCCCAGGCCCGTGCCGAGCTCGGTCACCGTGGTGCGGTCGCTGGGCACCGGGGCATCCTGCCACGGCGACACCGCGTCCCGGCTGACCCACGGTCGGGCCCGCGGGCTCCCGGGCCGGTCGTCTACTCGGTGAACAGAGGGGTCAGCTGCAACTCCAGCGGCCCCACCGCGGCCTCGGCCGCCACGTGGAGCTCGGTGCTCTCGTAGACGTCCACTGCCGTTCCTGTGCGCGCGATGAACGCGAACACGGCGTCGCCCCAGCGCTCCTCGCGCAAGGCCTGGCGCAGGGCGGCGCGCTCGCCCTCGGGCAGGTCCCGGCCCGGCGTCGCCGCCACCAGCCGGCAGGCCAGCACCCAGTTGAGCGTGTCCAGGTCCTCGGCGACGAAGACCCGCGGCGGATCATCGCGCACCACCGCGCAGGCCACGACGGCACCCACGGTCAGACGGCGCCCGGCGCGACGTCGGCGTCCGCCCAGAACCCCGGCAGCGGGGAGCGGGACCGTCCCGCTGCGTAGGCGGCGAGGCGCGCCGGTGCGTCGGGCGAGAGGAGGTCGACGGCGTCGAAGATGCCGCCCGGGCCCGGGGCGCGCAGCGCACGGTCGGCCTCGGTGCCCGGTCGGGGCAGCTGCGTCGTGAGCACGACGAAGGGCGCAACGCCGCGGGCGGCCATCACGTGGGCCCGGCCGAGGGCGCGCCAGACGGTCTCGGAGCGCACCATCCCGCCGCGGTAGCCCGAGTTCGGCCCCGCCACGTCGAAGTACCAGGTGCTCCCGCGCGCGTCCGTGCCCGTGAAGTCGACCGCCAGGCCCAGCCCGCGCAGGCGGCGGTTCGGCCGCACGTCCGTGAAGCCGGCGGCCACCAGGGTGGACCGGGCCAGGGCGGTCGCCGAGGTGCCGTCGGCCCCGGGTCCGGCCGCGCCGTCGGTGTCCGAGGCCAGGCGGGCCAGGGCCAGCTCGACGTAGGCCGGGTCGAGGTCGTAGCCCACGGCGTCGCGTCCACAGCGAGCGGCCGCCACCAGCGTCGAGCCCGAGCCGCAGAAGGGGTCGACGACGAGGTCGCCTCGATACGTGTAGAGCTCCATCAGCCGCTGCGGCAGCTCGACGGGGAACGGGGCGGGATGCCGCACCCGCAGGGCGCTCTCGGGCGGGATGTCCCACACGTCGAGGGTGAGGGCCATGAAGTCGTCGGCGCCGATGCTGCTCTCGTGCGGCAGCCCCTCGCGCCGGCGCTCCTTGGGGCTGCGGGCCCGCCCGAAGCGGCCCTTGCTCGCCACGATGACCCGCTCCGTCACGTCGCGCAGCACCGGGTTGGCCGCCGAGCGGAAGGAGCCCCAGGCGCACGAGCCACTGGCCCCTTCGCCCTTCTGCCACACGATCTCGCCGCGGGGCAGCAGATGAAGGTCGTCCTGGAGGATGGCCGTGACGTCGGCCGCCAGGCTGCGATACGGCTTGCGGCCGAGGTTGGCCACGTTGACGGCGATGCGGCCGCCGGGCTCGAGCACCCGCTTGCACTCGGCGAACACGTCGCGCAACAGGGCCAGGTACTCGATGTAGGAGCCCGGCACGCCTTCCCGGTCGAGCTCCTCCTCGTACCGCTTGCCGGCGAAGTAGGGGGGCGACGTGACGACGAGGGCCACCGAGTCGTCGGCCAGCGCGGCCATGCGGCGGGCGTCGCCGCGCAGGCAGGTGATCCCCGGTTCGTGCGTCGCGACGTGCTCGTCGGCGCTCAGCTCCGGCGCCTCGAAGCGCGCGTAGAAGGCGTCGGCGACGTGGGACTCGCGGCGCCCGACGCCGAAGTTCGAGGTGGAGGTCGCGTTGCGACGGCGTGGCGGCATGGGTGGACCGGAACCCTACCGGCCGGGCCCCGGAAGGGCCGGGGCGCGGCGCGTGCGGGGAGGCGGAACGGCGGGCATGCCGGCCACCGTACGCACCGGCTGTGACAGCGGGCCGGGCCGGCGTGGACGCGTCGGGCCGGTGGCGGGGACGGGCACCGCTACATCTCGTAGACGACGAAGGAGGTGGGCCGCGCCACCTGGTCGTAGAGCGATCGGGCCCGGCCGTTGTACTGCTGGGTGTGCCAGTAGACCTGCCCGGCCCCGCGCTCGGTCCCGGCCTGCTTCACCGCCTCGAGCAGGGCGCGCCCGACGTCGTGGCCCCGCGCCGAGGGGGCGACGAAGAGGTCCTCGAGGTAGCACTTCGGCTGGCGCGACCAGGTCGTGGAGTGGACGACGCAGTTGGCCATCCCGATGCCCCGGCCGGCGTCGTCGAGGGCGAGCAGGCCGAACATCCCCTCCGCCCCGGCGCACAGGCGGTCGAACGTGGCCGCGCTCGTCTCGTCGCGCAACTCGGCCCGGTAGAAGGCCAGGTAGCCGGCCCACAGCGCGCGCCAGTCGTCCCAGTCGCCGCGTTCGAGCCTCCGGACTGTGGCCACCCCCTCAGCTTCCCATCGACCGGCGCCGGGGGGCGGGATCCGCCCGCCGCCTTGGCCTGGGCGGTCCGGATCTAAGGTGCGCCCATGGCTCCGACGAGCGCCCAGCCGGCCCTCTCCCAGCTCTACGGGCAGACGAGCGCCCGGGTGGTGGCGCTGGTCGCCGAGCTCGACGAGGGGCAGCTGCGGGCGCCGGTGCCCGCGTGCCCGGGCTGGAGCGTCCGCGACGTCGTGGCCCACCTGACGGCGGTCGGGGAGGACATGCTGGAGGGCCGCCTCACGGGGCCGCCGACGGACGAGCAGACGGCGGCCCAGGTCGCCCGCTTCGAGGGACGGCCGCTGGCCGAGGTGCTGGCGCGCTGGCGCGAGCTGACGCCGCCGTTCGCCGACGCGATCGACGCCTTCAGCGTGTGGCCGGCCGTGCTCGACGTCGCCACGCACGAGCACGACATCCGGGGCGCGGTCGGCGCACCGGGGGGTCGCGACGCCGACGTGGTCCGCTTCGGGGCCGACCGGCTGCTGACGTGGTTGCGGCCGCCGGTGCCGCTGCGGATTGAGGTCGAGGACGAGTCCTTCGAGCTCGGCACCGAGGGCGAGGCGGCGCTCGTGCTGCGGACCGGGCGCTTCGAGGCGCTGCGCTGGCGCATGGGGCGGCGCAGTCGGGCACAGTTGGCCGACCTCGACTGGGCCGGCGACCCGGCACCCGTGCTCGACCACCTGGTGGTGTTCGGCCCGTCGCCGGCCGACATCATCGAGTAGCGCACCAGGCGCGGTCGGTCGTGCGGTATCCATGAAGCTCGTCCTGGACCTGCACGACATCTACAACAGGGGTGACGACATCGACCGGGCGCTGCAGGGCGTCATCGACGAGGCCATCGCCAAGAAGGCCAAGCTTGTCGAGATCATCCCGGGCAAGGGGAGCGGGCAGCTCAAGAAGCGCGTGCTGCGTTTCCTCGACCGCAAGGACATCAAGCCGCTCTACCACCGGGTCGAGAAGGACTCGCACAACTTCGGCCGGGTCTTCGTCCACTTCCGGCCGAAGTAGGACGCTCCGCAGAACCGGCCGATGCCAGGCGGGTCGGGGGGTTGTATTACAGCCTTCCGAAACGAGTCTAGTTAACAAAGGTTAAGGTAGTATCCTTCCGTAATAGGGAGAATTATGGAAGGATCCATATACAGAGGGCATGAGGTCACCATCGTCTGGGGCGGAGCGCAGCTCAGGGCGTGGGTTCCCCTGCCGCTGGCGGGACAGGCCTTCGAGCTGGGCACCCGAGCCACCAGGCTGTCCGAGCGGGCCGTTGCCGCGGTCGTCACGGCGGGGAAACGATCGGCCCGCTTCGGGCCGCTTGCGACATTGCTCCTGCGCTCAGAGGGTGTGGCGTCCTCCTACATCGAGGGACTCAGATCACCGCTGGCCGACGCCGCCGCCGCAGAGGTCGGGGGCGCGCTCGCCGATGCCGCGTCCTACGTGGCCGACAACCTCGGCGCGGTCGTCGGCGCCCTCGGGTCTCCGAGGCGCGCCCTCACCGAGGACGACCTCCACCTCTGGCATCGCCGGCTGATGGAGTCTGGAGGTCGTTTGTCGGCATCGATGGTGGGCGCCTACCGCGCCGAGCAGTCCTGGATCGGGGGCACCTCGCCGCGGGATGCCGCGTACGTCCCGCCGCCACCCGAGCTCGTGGGTGAGCTGATGGTTGACCTCGTTGCCTTCGCCAACGACGATGCCCTCGACCCGGCCACGCACGCCGCAGTGCTGCACGCGCAGTTCGAGTCCATTCACCCCTACGGCGATGGCAATGGTCGAATCGGCCGCATCCTGATCGGCTGGATCCTTTGTCACCGCCTCGATCTCACCGTGCCGCCACCGGTGAGCGTGCTCATCGCGCGCGATCCCGGCGGCTATCTCGCCGGCATGACGCTGTTCCGCATGGGCGAGCTCGACGCCTGGGTCGAGTGGATGGCGGCGGCGCTCCAGCGCAGCAGCGACGCGGCGGGCGAGTTGATGGATCGCTCCGAAGCGCTGCTGGCTGAATGGCGGATGCGCCTCGTCCACGTGCGAGACGACGCAGCGGCGCACCGGGTCATCGACCTTCTGGCCGAGCAGCCGGTCCAGTCGGCCGCCACGATCGCAGACCGTCTCGGGGTCTCCGCCCGTGCGGGCCAGACCGCCCTCGCCACCCTGGCCAGTCATGGGATCGTCGAGCGCTACCGACCGGAGGTGAAAAAATCCGGGCGCCCGGCGCAGTACTGGATGGCCAGCGAGTTACTGGGACTCGTGTCGGGATGGCCCGGTCGCTGAGGCCTATCAGGCGAAACTCGTCAGCGACAAGGCGTTGCCGTCGGGATCCTTGAACCAGGCGACACGGTCGCCACCCGGTGTCGTCCAGATGCCCCGGGCGTCCTGGTCCATGCCGTCGTAGCGGGTGAAGGTGACGCCCCGACCGACGAGGTCGTCGACGGCGGCGGCGATGTCGGAGACCTCCCACCCGGCGACGGTGAAGGCCTGCGGCTGCAGGTCGTCGACCTGCGTGAGGCGCAGCATGGTCCCGCAGGCGCACGGGCGAGCACGGCCCGATCGTACCGACGGAGTGGCGAGGAGGGTCGTCCCTGGACCCTCTCGTTAGTATCCCGCAGGTGACCACGGCCCACGAGCCCGGACCTGGCGCACCCGTCACCGGGCTCTCGCACGTGCAGCTGCTGGTGTCCGATGTCGCGGCAAGTGCCCGCTGGTACAGCGCGGTCCTCGGACTCGTGCCCTTCGCCGAGGATCACGCCATCGGCTACGTCGCGCTGCGACAGCCCGCCGCGAGGTTCGTGGTGGTGCTGACGAAGAACCCGGGCACCCCCGAGCCATCGCCGGGATCGGCGCCCGAGGCCCTGGACCATCTCGCATCCGCCGTGCCCGACGGCGACGCGCTCGCTGCCTGGGCTTCGCACCTCACCGAGGTCGGCATCGACCATGCCGGCGTCGTGCTCGAGGAGGGGCGCCCCACGCTGCAGCTGCGCGACCCGGACGGCGTGGCGATCGAGCTCGCCGCGCCGGCGCCCCGGGAAGCGTCGAGGGCCGCTCGGCGCGCTACGTAGCTTGGCCCGGGGGAGCGCCCTCTGCCGCCGGCTCGTCGAGGTGAGCGAAGACCCTGAATTCGTCGGTCGTGTTGACGTGGGGGAACGGCTCGGCGGGCACGGGCAGCCCCAGGCCCGAACAGATGGGCCCCCAGCCGTCCGAGGGCGTCCACTCGATCAGCCGGTCCGGCGCGACGCTTCGGCGAACGTCCTCGTTGTGCGCCTCGTAGGCGGCGATGCAGGCGTCGCGGTCCGCGAAGTCCGGCGTGAAGGCCGTCAGCATGTCCTGCGCCATGGCGAACCACGCCGCCATCTCGGGATCGGGCCCGCGCTGCATGACGGCGAGGATCGTCTCGGAGAAGCTCTTCCACCACGCCTCGGGACTCGAGCGCACGGACAGGAGCACCATGGACTCGGGGAACACCTCGTGCAGTTGCCGCCACAGGGCGGCGGCCGGCCAGTCGACGGCCGCCGTGAAGTCCTCCAGCATGGGGAACCAGTCCGGCTCGTCCCCCTTGATCGCCGCGTGCCACAGCGGCACGTGCTCGGGCCTCGGCAAGACCTCCACCATGTGGTAGCAGGTGCCGCCCAGGAGCATCTCGAGCCCGATCTTCAGCGAGTGCGAACCCGTCCGGCCCAGGCCCGCCCCCACCACCTTGAGTGCCATGGCGGCACAGTAGTGCAGGCATGGCGCACGCGCTCGACCGCAACCTCGGTCGTCGAAACACCCGACGCGTCCTACTCGCCTGGCAGGATGAGTGCATGGCTGACAACGACGCACAGGACAGGGCGCTCCTGCACCTCCAGGAAGAGCTGGTGAAGATGCAGCAGTGGGTGCGCGACGAAAGTCAGCGGATCGTCATCGTCATCGAGGGACGCGACGCGGCCGGGAAGGGCGGCGTGATCAAGCGCATCACCGAGTACCTCAATCCGCGCTGGTGCCGCATCGCCGCCCTCCCCGCTCCGAGCGACCGGGAGGAGGGTCAGTGGTACTTCCAGCGCTACATCGCCCACCTCCCCAGCGGAGGCGAGATCGTCCTCTTCGACCGCAGTTGGTACAACCGGGCCGGGGTCGAGCGGGTCATGGGGTTCTGCAGCGACGAGGAGTACCACCGCTTCCTGCGCCAGTGCCCTGCCTTCGAGCGGATGCTGATCGACGACGGCGTCATCCTGCTCAAGTACTGGTTCTCGGTGAGCGACGAGGAACAGGAGCGCCGGTTCAAGGAGCGCGTCAATGTCCCGCTCAAGCGCTGGAAGCTGAGCGACATGGACATCGAGGGACGCAACCGATGGGTCGCTTATTCCAGGGCCAAGGACGAGATGTTCGCCCACTGCGACGTCCCGGACTCCCCCTGGTACGAGGTCGAGGCCGACGACAAGCGGCGCGCCCGGATCAACTGCATCGCCCATCTCCTCTCGGTCGTCCCCTACGAGGCTCGCAAGCTTCCGAAGGTCAAGCTCCCGCCGCGGCCGCCCATCGGGGACTACCGGCGGCCGCCCCGCGACCGCTACCACTACGTCCCCGACTACGCCGCCACGATCACCTGAGGGCAGGCGACCGTGGGAGACGGCCGGCCTAGTCGCGGGCCCGCCGCCCCCGCCCACCCGGGCGGCCCTGCGACCGCCCCCGCTCCTCGAACTTCTCGCGCACCTGGGCCCGGCGGGCCTGGATGTCGCGGTAGGTCAGGCTCTCGACCGACTCGTCCAGGCCGAAGCCGGCCTTGAACCCGGACATGTCGGGCGTCCAGTCCGCCTGGTGCACGAGGCCGAGCTGAGCCATGATCCGCTCGCCGTGCTTGGCGGCGAACATCAACGCGATCGCCTCGACCTCCGCGAACAGGTCGAGGTCGGGCGCGAGCGTGGCCATGGCGCCGTCGAGGAACATCATGTTCTTGACGAACAGCATGAGCTCCTTGGGCAGCCGGGCCCCGAGGCCGAGCAACGTCTTGATGGAGCGTTGCATCTCGGCCACGAGCTCGTCGGGCGTCAGCGTCGTCGGGTCGACCGGTGGCCGTTCCAGGCCGAGCAGGTCGATCACGTGCTGCACGTCGACGTCGTCGGGGAAGGCACCCAGGTCGCGCAGCGCAGCCACCTGTACGGGGATGTCGCCGTTGGACGCCCCGACGAGCAGCGACAGCAGGGCGAGGCGCTTGGCCTCGGTCAGCCGGGCCGTGATGCCGAAGTCGAGCAGCGCGATCTTCCCCGAGGGCAGGACGAACAGGTTCCCGCCGTGCAGGTCGCCGTGGAAGATCCCGTACATCATGCAGCCCTCGAGGAAGCCGATCATCCCGGCGCGCACGACGGCCTCCGTGTCGATACCTGCGGCGCGCATGCCGTCGACGTCGCCGAAGTTGTACCCGTCCAAGCGCTCCATGACCAACATGCGGCGCGTCACCAGCGTCGGGTGCGGTCGCGGCACGACGAAGTCGCGCTGTTCGAGCGCAGCGAAGGTCATGGCGATGTCGAGCATGTTCTCGGCTTCGAGCCGGAAGTCGAGCTCCTCCATGATCGTCTGGGCGAACAGCTCGACCAACGCCGGCGGGTTGGCCAGGGCGGCCACCGGGATGCGGCCGACGAGGTGCGGGGCCAGCCAGGCCATGACGGCGAGGTCCTGGCGCACCCGCGCCGCCACCGAGGGACGCTGCACCTTGATCACGACCGGCGTCCCGTCACGCAGCGTCGCCGGGTGGACCTGTGCGATGGAGGCGGCGGCGAGCGGCGTGCGCCCGACCGTGGCGAACACGGCGGAGATGGGGCCACCCAGCTCCTCGGTGAGCACGCGCTCGACCACCGGCCAGGGCTCGGGCGGCACCTGGTCGCGGCACCACTTGAACTCGGCGACGAGCTCGGGCGGGAAGATCCCGTCCCCCGAGGCGATGATCTGGCCCAGCTTGATGTAGGTGGGGCCCAGCTTCTCGGCGGCCACCCGGAGCCGGTGCGAGATGCCGGCAATCGACGCCGCGCCGCCGCGCCGCCGCTCCTTCAGGTACCACAGACCCAGCGCCCCACCCAGGTGCCACACCGTCGTGCCGACACGCCGGCCCGGCGGCAGCGTGCGTGGGCGGGTCAGGGAGGGCAGCGCGGCGCCGAGGCGGTTCCGCACGGCCGCGAGTCCCGTCTGCCACGCCAGCGCGTCGGGGTCGACGACCCAGGGGCCGTGGTCGCTGAACGCGCCGAGTGCGGTGTCGGGAGACGGCGGGGACGCGTCGGCGGGGCCGCCGCCGGGGTCGGGCTCGGTCACGACGAGGACGAGGAGGGTCGGACCAGCCCGGACTGGAAGGCGAAGACGGCGGCCTGCACCCGGTCGCGCAGCCCGAGCTTGGCCAGCAGCCGGCCCACGTGGGACTTGACCGTCGCCTCCGAGACGTAGAGGCGAGCGGCGATCTCGGCGTTGGAGAGGCCGTCGGCCACCGCCAGGAGGACCTCGCGCTCGCGCTCGGTCAGTTGCGCCAGCGCCGCGTCCTCGCCCCCCGCCGCGGGCTCCGTGTCCTCCGTCGCGCCCCCGGAGAGGTCGGGCAGGGTGTCGGCGTACTCCTCGAGCAGCCGCCGCGTGATGCGGGGTGACACGACTGCGTCGCCCCGGGCGACCGTCCGTATGGCGGCGACCAGCTCGGCGGGTGGCACGTCCTTGAGCAGGAAGCCGCTGGCACCGGCCCGTAGCGCGCTGAAGGCGTACTCGTCGAGGTCGAAGGTCGTGAGGATCAGGACCCGGGTCTCGTCACCCGTCGTCGCCGCCGCGATCGCCCGGGTGGCCTGAATCCCGTCGAGCACGGGCATGCGTACGTCCATGAGGACGACGTCGGGCTTGTAGAGCTCGACCAGGCGCACGGCGTCGGCCCCGTCGGACGCCTCGCCGACGATCTCGAGGTCGTCCTCGGACTCGAGGATCATGCGGAAGCCCTTGCGCAGGAGCGCCTGGTCGTCGGCCAGCACGACGCGGATCTTCACCGGATGGCCGGCGTCTTGCAGTCGCGCAGGGTCGCCCTCACCTCCCAGCCGCCGCCCGGGCCCGGTCCGGCGTCGAGGGTGCCGCCGAACGCCGCCGCCCGTTCCGCCATCCCGGCCACGCCGTGCCCTCCGCCGGCGACGGGCGCCAGGGCTCGCCCGTCTCGTGCCGGAGGTCGTTCCCGTTGCCGTCCCCGGGCAGGGTCACCGGCACCGCCGAGTGCCCGTCGTCGGTGACCCGCAGCGAGATGTCCGGGTCGCGGTACTCCAACGTGACCTCCACCGAGGCGGGATCGTGGGCGTGCTTCAGCGCGTTGGTCAGCGCCTCCTGCACGATGCGGTAGACGGTGAGGCCCGCGGCCTCCGAGACAGAGAAGGGACGTCCCGCGCGCTCGACCGACACGTCGAGCCCCGTGCCGCGGACCCGCTCCACCAACGCATCGAGATCGCCGAGGCCGGGCTGGGGCGCCAGCTCCGGGCACCCCTTCCCGTTCGTACGGTCGCCGTCGGACCCCCCGGGCCCGTCCCACAGCACGCCGAGCATGCGGCGCATGTCGGTCAGCGCCTGGCGCCCGGTGCTCGAGACCTCGTGCATCGCCTCGGTGGCCCGCCCCGGGTCCGAACCCTGCGCGGTGGCCGCCGCGTCGGCCAGGGTCACCATCACCTGGATGTTGTGCGAGACCACGTCGTGCATCTCCCGTGCGATGCGGGCCCGTTCCGCCGCGGCGGCCAGCGACGCCTCCTGGTCCCGCTCGAGCTCCAGGCGCTCGGCCCGCTCGGAAAGCCAGTCGAGCTGGCTGCGCAGCGCCCGCACGACAACGCCGGCGAAGAGCGCGGCGAAGGCCAGGCCGGTCAGGTACACGAAGGACTTGAAGTCGCTGCCGGTGGGCTTCCAGCGCACGGTGGCCATGACGACGCCCACCTCGAGGATGACCGCCGCCACCACGACCAGGACCCACTCCGACTCCACCGCCACCGTGTAGATGGCGACGAGGAGCGACGCGTCGGCCAGGGCGGGACCGGTCACGAGCCACTGGACGAAGGCGACCGAGGCGATGGTGAGGAAGACGGCCATGGGCGCCCGGCGGCGGAAGATCAGCGGGAAGATCAGGAACGCGGCGAGCCACAGGTTCGGGGGTGGGCCGCCCGTGTGGATGAACCAGCCCGAGCAGAGCACGAAGAGCACCGCGGCGATCACCACGTCCACGTAGGTGGCGTAGCGCCGGTCGAAGGCCCGCAGCCGCTCCCAGACCCGCCACGCCCCGTCGAGCTGGCGGTCGGGCGACCCCACGCGGGTCGTGGCACCGCGTGCGCTCCCCGGCCGCAGCCACTGGGGGTAGAGGTGACGTGTGCTGGGGGCCATCGGATCCTTCGTTCCCAGGGGGGACGACCATCGTAGTGCCGCCTGAGCTGGGTCTCCCTCCGGGAGCCGACCCCGCAGCATCCCACCAGACTCCATCCCGGGTGCCGGACGGGTGCTCATCCCCAAGGATGAAACCGCGGCCGCGCGGTTCATTCCTTCGAACGATTCCGCCGTGCCGGCTGCGGGCTTACGGTCGGCTTGCCAAGCCTTCGGGCGGCGCGAGGAAGCGGGGGTGTTCCGCCCCGAGCACACAGCGCACCTCGCGCCGCCCGTGGATGGCACGCCACACCGCCGGCGCTCCCCGGGGCCGGGTTTCAGACCCGCGCGGCCGCCTCCCGGCAGGCCTCCAGGTCGTCGAACGCCCGCGCCACGTCCTCGGGCGTGAAGGCGAAGAACAGGGCGGCAACGGCGTCGGCGCCGGCTGCGGCGTAGCCCTCGACCATCCCGGGCGTCAGCGGCTGGAAATACGGGCAGACCGTGATGCGCAGCTCCGACCGGCTGCGCCCGACCTTCTCGAGCTCGCCGTCGAGCTCGACCAGCCCGCGTCACCAGCTCGTCGGGCGACCGGTTGAAGGTGTGCCAGCCCTGCCCGACGCGGGCGGCCCGCCGCAGCGCGGCCGGGGTCTCGCCACCGATGTGGATCGGCGGGTGGGGCTCCTGGACCGGCTTGGGGAACATCTCGCAGGGGGCAGGTCGTACACCTCGCCGTGGAAGGAGGACGGGTTGTCGACCCAGAGCGCGCGCAGCACCTCGAGGTACTCGTCGGTGCGCCGTCCCCGCTGCACCCAGGGCACGTTCAGGACGTCGAACTCCTCCTTCAGCCACCCCACGCCGATGCCCAGGTCGACCCGCCCGCCCGACAGCCAGTCGAGTGAGGACACCTCCTTGGCCACGTAGACCGGGTTGCGTTGGGGGAGGAGCAGCATCGCGGTCCCGAGGCGCACCGTCTCGGTCCTGGCCGCCAGGTAGGTCAGCGTGACCAGCGGCTCCAGCAGGCCGCTCCCGGGCGGGGCGGGGATGCGCCCGTCCTCGGCGTAGGGGTACCGGCTGGCGTAGTCCTCGAAGAGCACGACGTGCTCGCCGACCCAGATGGTGCCGATGCCGCGCTCTTCGGCCCCCCCGGCCACCGCGTCGAGCAGCTCAGGGGTGGTCATCGGGCTGGCGGTCGGCATCCACAGGTCGAACTTCACGTCATCCTCCCAGCCCGCGATGGACGAAGTCGCAGATCTCCTCGGCGGCCCGGGCAGCCGGGACGGGGTCGGGCTCACCGGCCCGGACCGAGAGCGCGCCATAGATCTGCTGTCCGACGAGCACCACCGCCCGGTCGGGATCGACGTCGGACCGGAAGTCGCCGGCTGCCCTGCCGGCCACGACGAGCTCCTCGAGCACCCGGATCATGTCGAGGCCGATCATCATGAGCGCCCCGCCCACGGCCGCGGACCCCTCACCGGCGGTGGCCTGGGTGGCCATGGCCAGCCGGAAGAACGCGGGACTCTCGTCGATGCGCTCCAGCAGGCCGAGGATGAGGCCGCGCAGCCGCTCGGCCGGCGACGCCTCGTCGGACACGATCAGCGCGATGGTGTCGGTCATGCGGTCGTACATGGACTGCACGCAGGCCCGCAGGAGGTCGTCGCGGTTGGAGAAGTAGACGTACACCGTGGAGCGGGCCACGCCGGCTTCGGCGGCGATCTCGTCCATGGAGACGTCAGTGGTGCCGCGCTCGCCGAAGAGCCGGCGCGCCGTGTCCATGATCTGGTCGCGCCGGAAGTCACGGATGACGTCCTTGAGCGCGTCGGGTGCGCGGCGCGCCATGGTTCGCTCAGCCTCCTTCAGCGCGCTGGCTCAGGCGCCCACGCGGGCGGACGGGGCGAAGGCCACGGGGAGGTGCTTGACGCCATTGATGAACTGGGACTGGAGGCGCTGCAGGTCTCCGGCCTGGCGGACGTCGGGCATGCGGTCGAGCAGGTGCTCGAACATGACCCGGATCTCCATGCGGGCCAGGTTGGCCCCGAGGCAGAAGTGGGGGCCACCCCCGCCGAACGCGATGTGCGGGTTGGGGTCCCGGGTGATGTCGAAGGTGTCGGGTTCGTCGAAGACGTCCTCGTCACGGTTGGCCGAGGCATGGAAGAAGACGACCTTGTCCCCGGCGGCGACGTCCGTCCCGCTCAGGGTCAGGTCCACCATGGCCGTGCGCCGGAAGTTCATGACCGGCGTGACGAAGCGCAGCATCTCCTCCACGGCCCCCGGCAGGAGGGTGCGGTCCTCGAGGAGCCGTTGCCACTGGTCGGGGTGCTCGAAGAAGGCGAACATGGCGCCGGACATCAGGTTGCGGGTCGTCTCGTTGCCCGCAACGGTGAGCAGGAGGAAGAACAGCTCGAGCTCCAGGTCGCTCAGCCGCTCGCCCTCGACCTCGACGGTGGTCAGCACGCTCATCAGGTCGGCGTGCGGGTCGATCCGCTTCTTTCCGAAGAGCTCGGCGGCGTAGGCGTAGAGCTCCATGGCGGCGTTGAGGGCCGCCTCGGCCTGGCCCTGGTACTCGGGGTCCTCGTTGCCGACCATGTTGTTGGACCACTCGAACATCCTGTGGCGGTCGTCGGGGGGGACGCCGAGCAGCTCGGCGATGACCCGCAGGGGCAACTCGGCCGAGATCTGGGTGACGAAGTCGGCCTCGCCCGTCTCGATCACCTCGTCGATGATCTTGTCCGTGGAGCGGTGGATGCTCTTCTCGAGGTCGCGCACCGTGCGTGGTGTGAACCCTTTGTTCACGAGCCGCCGGTAGCGGGTGTGGAGCGGGGGGTCCATGTTCACCATCATCAGGCTCTGCTGGGCGACCTCCTCCGCCCCGAGCTCGAAGGGCATGGTTCCCTGGGCCGCCGAGCTGAATCGTTCGTAGTCCCTATTGACGGTGACGCAGTCCTTATAACTGGTGACGGCCCAGAAGCCGGGACCGCCCGGCTCGTCCTGCCAGTGCACGGGGTCGTGGCGCCGCAGGTGGCCGAGCCAGGAGTGGGGGACTCCCGCCACGTAGGACCGGGAATCCGAGAGGTCGACAGGGGTCACGCCCGCCAGGGTGCTCATGATGTGGACAACTCCTCTGATGGATCGGACGCACTGTCCGATACTCTCGGATGCGTAAGTCCTGAGCTTCCGTCAGTCAATGAACCTGAGGGTTGGAGGTCAGTCTGAGGGCGGCGGGTCCAACGGCGTGTCGGGCATGATGGCGACCGACTTCGTCGGGTCGTCGGGATCGAGGATCACCCGCACCCGCTGATCGGCGTCCGGTGGGTCGCCCGGCACGGCTGCCACGATCGCCACTTCGTCGACCGGTGGTGCGAAGACGGCGTGAAGGCCGCGAGCGATGCCGGTTCCCGACCGCACCGAGCGCCGACTCCTTGCGCCAGCGTTCGAAGCCGGCCTCCTCTTCATGCTCCGAGCCATTGACGTCTTCGTCGGGTCGGCGCGTCCTCTACCGGCTCGTCATCGCCATCCGATCTCACCATCTCCATATTCGCAGTGTTCCGGTCCGTACCGTGCACGGCTGAGCACATGTCGCAATGCGTGACCACTGACCCCGATTTGGGGGACAACAAGAAGTCTGGCATCACGCCGAATACGGAGTTGTCCAGGTGATCTCTTGGATCTGAGTGACGGCGCCCGATCGGCATTCGAGAGAAAGCGCTTGAGCCGGATAGGCACAAGGCATGCACAACAAATTCTTTGCGACGAAAAACGACGATTCGCCAACGTCCGCTAGACACAGCCAAGTAACCAGGAGAAATGGGAGTTCATAGAGCCGTATGGCCCCCCATCCGGTGAGTCGGCGACCGGTTGCTCCCGCGGCGCACACCGGTTGACGCGGGGAGGCAGCGGTGGTTTCCTTGCGTCCATTGGCGAAATGAATGGTTTGGCGACCATTCACTCAGATCAGGCGCAGGCGGTAATAGATGGCGACCCCTTTTGACGATGGATCGGCCTTTGGCGCGACGTCCTCGGACGGCGACAACGCGCCCTGTCGCCCCGAATCCCGGCCTCGTCGCCTTTTCAACCGCCCGGTCATTGTTCTCGCCGTAGGCGACAGCGTCCCGGCGAGGCACCGTTCCCGCCGGAATCGCGCCGCGCATCCCCCGCAGGTCTCCGAGGAGCGATTGGGCTTCTTTGCGAGCACCACTCTCGCCATCGTCAGTCTGGTCTTCGTCTCGGTGGTGGCGCTCGGCTCGCTGCTCACCTCCACGGCGATCCTTCACCTCGCGTATCCCAACCGTCACGTCGACGCCTTCCGTGCGCTTCACGAGCCCCTGGTGGTCGGTCTGCTCTTCGGCCTTGGCGTGCTCTGGCTCCTGCCCCCACACCCGTGGCAAGTGGAGCCCGCGCGGCGCGAGCCGAAGAGGCGGCGTCTCTTTCGAGCGAAGGCGGCGGCCTGATGGCCCCCTTCGACGCACAGGTGTTGCGGCTGTTGCACTCGGGGCGGACCCGCCCCGTCTGGTCGCAGCAGGAGGGATCGGCAACGGTCCTTGGCATCAGGAGCAGCACAGGTGTTGCGGTTCTGGCAGGCGGGGCACTCCCGCCCCGTCTGGCCGCATCAACGGGGAGCGAAGTTGCCCCCCTGCAGTACCCGAGGACCGCCGGTCCTCGGTTCCTTGGGCGACGTGTTGATCCACAGGCCGAGTTTGGTCGCCTGGCCTATGGGGAGCGAATGGCGAAACCAGCGCCCAGATCCAGCAATCAACTCAACCCAAGGAGCACAAGCAAATGCATATGAAGCGATTCATGAACAAGAAGATGGCGGCCATCGGCCTCGCCGCAGGGCTTGCCCTCGGTGCTGCTGGTGCGGCGTTCGCCTTCTACACCACCACTGGTAGCGGCACTGGTACTGGTACCGCTGGTAACGCTGGTAGTTGGACCGTCGGGCCTGTCGTGCTTGCGGGCACGACGATCTACCCCGGACAGGGCAGCAATGCCATTGTCTCGGACACGGTCCAGAACCCCACAGGGAACGGTAACCAGAACCTGGGCCAGCTTGAGGTGTCGATCACCAATGTCACCCAGAATTCACCTGGCCTCGGCAATGGCACCTGCACTTCAGCGGACTTCGCGCTCACCGCTTCGTCGAATTGGACGGTGGCGAGTGATGCCGAATCGGCGACCGTCACGGCTCTGACGTCTTCGACGGACATCAAGGCTGGCGACTTCTACACAAACAGCAGTGGTGACAGCGCTTCGACCGGCAACGCTCTTCCGTCGGGCCTTGCGCTGACCATGCTGGACGGTGCCTACAACCAGGACGGTTGTCAGGGTGCGACGGTCACATTGACGCTCGCTGCTAGCTGACACACCTGAGTCCTGATGGAGAACTGGGCTATGGCTCACTCTTTCATTAGCTCAACTCGGTCGGAAGGCCGGGCCACGGATCCCTCCGTGGCCCGGCCAACCACCGGGCGAGGCCAGCGAGGGATTTCAGGGGGCGGAACCTGAAGTCCCTCGGTGGGCTTGCCCATCACAGTGAAATCGAGGAGTAGATGAAGTCAGAGCGGTTCAAGAGGACGAAGTCGGTGATGGCATCTGGTGCCATCGCGCTCGTCGTCGCCGCGCTCGCTTTCGGTGTCTCCTCGTCCGTGCTCGGCACCAAGTCTGCCATCGCCCAGCACCTGGGCTTCGACCTGACCTCTGGCACTTCGAGCTTCACGATCACGAGCAGCATCTACCCCTCGCCCGCCTGCTCGGGCTCGACGGCTCTCCTCTACCCAGGGACGACTCGCTGCATGGTCTTCAGCGTCCACAACAACCTGCTCAACGTCCCCATCTCGGTCCAGAGCATCACCTCGGCCCTTGACACCACGGACTACCCGGCGCCTCCGCCGACTGCTCGGGGACCAACCTGGTGCTCCCGACCTTCTCGGGCTCCTTGAACGTGCCCGCAGGCGGCGACGCCACCAGCCCTGGCGTGCCCATCGAGCTCAATGACAACGGCGCCCCCCAGGACGACTGCGAGAACTACACGCTACCACTTCATCTACTCGGGGAGCGCCGACTACACCGACTCGCACGACGACGGCCCTCGCCTCCAGCCCGAACCCCTCGACCTCGGGCCAGTCGGTCACCTTCACGGCCACCGTGACCGAGACCAACGCCAGCATCGATCCCTCGGGTCCCACGGGCACGGTGACCTTCTACAGCTGCACCTCCAACACCTGCGGCTCGACGACGTCACTGGGCACCGGGTCCGTGGGTTCCAACGGCCAGGCCACCTTGTCAACTTCCAGCCTGCCGGTGGGGACCGACTACATCGAGGCCGTCTACGGCGGGCTCGGGCAGCAACCTCACCGGGAGCACGTCGAACGTCGTCACTCAGACCGTGACCTCAGGCTCGATCTCGACCACCTCGGTCCTCACCTGTCGCCCAACCCGTCGAGCTACGGCACCTCGGTCACCTTCACCGACACCGTCTCGGCCTCCTCGGGCACGCCGGGCGGCACGGTGACCTTCTACAGCTGCACCACCAACGGCCTGCTGGCACCAAGACCTCGCTCGGGACCGGCACCCTCAGCTCGGGCAAGGCCACCTACTCGACCTCGAGCCTCCCGGTGGGCACCACCTACGTCGAGGCGGTCTACGGGGCCTCGGGCAACTACGGCGGCTCGACCTCGAACGTGGTGAGCCCAGGTGGTCAACGCGCTCGGGACCACCTCGGTCCTCACCTGCTCGCCCAACCCGTCGAGCTACGGCTCCTCGGTCACCTTCACCGACACGGTCTCGGCCTCCTCGGGCACGCCGAGCGGCACGGTGACCTTCTACAGCTGCACCACCAACACCTGCGGCACCAAGACCTCGCTCGGGACCGGGACGCTCAGCCTCGGGCAAGGCCACCTACTCGACCTCGGGCCTCCCGGTGGGCACCACCTACGTCGAGGCCTCTACGGGGCCTCGGGCAACTACGGCGGCTCGACGTCGAACTGGTGGCCCAGGTGGTCAACGCGCTCGGGACCACCTCGGTCCTCACCGTCGCCCAACCCGTCGACCTACGGCTCCTCGGTCACCTTCACCGACACGGTGTCGGCCTCCTCGGGCACGCCGGGCGGCACGGTGACCTTCTACAGCTGCACCACCAACACCTGTGGCACCAAGACCTCGCTCGGGACCGGGACGCTCAGCCTCGGGCAAGGCCACCTACTCCACCTCGAGCCTCCGGTGGGCACCACCTACGTCGAGGCCGTCTACGGGGCCTCGGGCAACTACGGCGGCTCGACCTCGAACGTGGTGGCCCAGGTGGTCAACGCGCTCTCGACCACCTCGGTCCTCACCTGCTCGCCCAACCCGTCGAGCTACGGCTCCTCGGTCACCTTCACCGACACGGTGTCGGCCTCCTCGGGCACCCCGAGCGGCACGGTGACCTTCTACAGCTGCACCACCTCGGCCTGTGGCACCAAGACCTCGCTCGGGACCGGGACGCTCAGCAGTCGGGCAAGGCCACCTACTCCACCTCGACGCTGCCGGTGGGCACCACCTACGTCGAGGCCGTCTACGGGGCTTCGGGCAACTACGGCGGCTCCACCTCGAACGTGGTGAGCCCAGGTGGTCAACGCGCTCGTCGACCACCTCGGTCCTCACCTGCTCGCCCAACCCCTCGACCTACGGCTCCTCGGTCACCTTCACCGACACGGTGTCGGCCTGCTCGGGCACGCCCGAGCGGCACGGTCACCTTCTACAGCTGCACCACCTCGGCGCTGTGGCACCAAGACCTCGCTCGGGACCGGGACCCTGAGCCGGGCAAGGCCACCTACTCGACCTCGAGCGCTGCCGGTCGGGCACCACCTACGTCGAGGCGGTCTACGGGGCCTCGGGCAACTACGGCGGCTCGACGTCGAACGTGGTGACCCAGGTGGTCAACGCCCTCGCGACCACGACCAAGCTCACCTCGTCGCCCAACCCCTCGACCTACGGCACCTCGGTGACCTTCACCGCGACCGTCTCGGCCACCACGGGCACGCCGACGGGCACGGTGAGCTTCTACAGCTGCACCACCTCGGCGTGTGGCACCAAGACCTTGCTCGGGACCGGGACCCTCTCGGGCGGCCAGGCCACCTACGCCACCTCGACGCTGCCGGTCGGGACCGACCTACGTCGAGGCCGTCTACGGGGCTTCGGGCAACTACTCGAGCTCCACCTCCGCGTGGTCAGCCAGGTCGTCAACGCCGGCGCCGACGACCTCAGCTCACCTCGTCGCCCAACCCGTCCACCTACGGGACCTCGGTCACCTTCACGACACGGTTTCGGCCACCACGGGGACGCCGAGCGGCACGGTCACCTTCTACAGCTGCACCACGTCGTCGTGTGGCACCAAGTCCTCCCTCGGGACCGGCGACCCTTTCAAGCGGGCAAGGCCACCTACTCGACGACGACCCTGCCGGTCGGCACCGACTACGTCGAGGCCGTCTACGCGGCCTCGGGTAACTACGCAGGCTCGACCTCGAATGTGGTGACCCAGAAGGTGAACCAGGCCTCCACGAGCCTCGTGCTAAGCGCCTCGCCCAACCCTTCGCACTTCGGCCAGGCCGTCAGCTTGAGCGCCCAGACCACGCCGGGAACGGGGCCGACGGGCACCGTGACCTTCTACCAGGACAGCCCGCCCAACGGCTACTGATCGACACGGCCACCCTCAACGCCTCGGGCCAGGCCACCTTGGTGACCAAGGCCCTTCCGCCGGGGACCTACACCGATCTACGCCTCCTACTCGGGCGATGCCAACGACAGCTCCAGCCAGTCGAACACCCTCACCCTGACGGTGGGCTACAGCTCGTCTTGCCTCACCGGCACCATCAGCGGTGGCTACACCGTCACCTCGGGCCAGTCCATCTGCATCAGCGGCAAGGTGACCGGCGGGATAAGCGTCCAGTCGGGCGGGGCGCTGTTCTTGAACGGGGCCAACGTGAGCGGCGGGATCACCTCCAACGGGGCAGCCGCCATCCGCTTCTGCGGCTCGACCATCTCTGGCAACGTGACGGTGTCGGGCACGACGGGCTTTGTGATGATCGGTGACGGCGGGGAGGACGGGACACCTGCATGTGCGGACAACACCATCACCGGCACGGTCACGATCTCCAATAACACGGGCGGCATCGAACTCGGCGGCGACACGATCAACGGGACGCTGAGTGTCTCGGGCAACACCGGGGGCGACGACCCCGAGATCGAAGGCAACCACATCAGCGGGTCGCTCTCGTGCGCCACGTCCAACAACCCAGCACTCGATGACGGTGGGCAACGCAACACCGTGGGCGGGTCCAGGACCGGCCAGTGCTCGGCGGGGGGCTTCTGATGAGCCGAAGCGAGCACTCCGTGGCGCAGGCGGCAGGCGCCCCGTTACAACCACTGCATGGTGGTGTCGCCATGAGACACGCCCCGAGCATGAGCAGCAGGCGCCGCCTCATCACGATCCTTGCCGCCGTCGGCGTCCTCGCCGTCGGGGCCGCGGCGTGGGCGTACTTCACGTCGCACGGATCGGGCAGCGGGCACGGATCGACCGGGACGATGAGCCCCATCGTCCTTCAGGCGGTGGTCGGGTCGCCTTCGACGCCGCTCTATCCGGGCAGCACGGGTGGTGACGTCATCTTGACGGTCGAAAACCCGAACTCCTATGCCGTGACCCTCGTGAACGTCGCGCTCAGAACGGCGGAACCATTACGCCGGACGCCAACCACTTGAGCAGCTGCACCACGACGGGCGTCACGTTCACTAACTGGACTGGGAGCACTCCGATCACCGCCGTGAACGGCAACACCCAGACCATCGACCTTGCGAACTCGGCGTCGATGAACGCATCGTCGTCGAACGGGTGCCAGGGGGCCACCTTCTCCATTCCGGTGACGATCACGGTGGAGAAGCAATGAGACTCTTCGGCGGTTCCCCACAGCACGGTCGTCGAAGCTCGTCAGGACGCACCCGCGTTCTCGTCGACCGGCCTGGCCGCGATCATGGGCCTCATTGCGCTCGGAGCCGGACTGGCCTTTGCCTACTGGGTGACCACTGACAGCTCGAACCCGGCGGCAGCGGTGGCGGACTCGCTGCCCACAGGGGCCACACCGGGGACGCCGACCACCAACGGGGCGAACGGAAGCACGGTGAGCCTGAGCTTCTCGGAGGTGTCGACCACCACCGGACACATGGCGCTCACCAGCTACACCGTGACCCGATACCCGTCAGGGAGTGGCAGTGGCACGGTGACGTCAGCCACGTGCTCGATCGCCTTGGGCACGGTCAACTGCAGCGAGACCAGCGTGCCCAACGGCACCTGGGTCTACACCGACACGCCGAAGATCTCCGGCACGAACTGGGTGGGCATCGAGAGCGCCAAGAGTCCCGCGGTCACCGTCGACGCCACCACCCCGACGGCCTCGGCCCCGGGCGTGACGGCCAACGTCCACTACGGGACCAGCCCCATCTGGGTGGACAACGAGACGGTGACGCTAACCAACTCGCCCACCGACGTGGGTGGCACCGGGGTGGCCTCGGTGGCCTACTACTACTGCCCGACATCGGCCGGGTCGTGCACGTCGAGCACTCCATGGCACTTGATTGGCCCGTCCTCGACCGGGCCGAGCTGGTCGGTGGCGCTGGAGCCCCTTCCCGGTGGACGGGACCTACAACGTGGTCGCCGTGGCCACCGGCAACAACTCCAACGTGAGCAGCCCGTCGGGGGCCACCGAGGTGGGCATCGACACCACGGCACCGGTAACGACGGACAACACAGCCTCGATTGGGAATGCCTGGAAGAACACGACCAGACGGTGACCCTGTCGCCGACCGACGTGGGATCTGGTGTCGCTCAGACCTACTACACGACCGACGGATCTACGCCATCAGAGATCGGCGGCGTTCCCCAGGGCACTACCAAGACAGGTACTTCAATCTTGCTCAACACCTCGGGCCAATACACGATCAAGTACTTCTCGGTTGACAATGTCGGCAACGTGGAGGCAGTGGAGACGGCGGGCACGGTGATTCGGATCGACCTAATCGCCCCGGTGGTTCCGGAACCGATGGTGAACGGACACTGATGATGCGAATCCTCTCGACTCCGTTCGCCACACGTCCTTCTATGCACAAATCCGATTTACGCGGCTACCAGCCGCTCAGCGATGGGTGAATCCACGGTGAAGCTATCCACTTACGGATCTTCCTTCCAGCGCTGCTGCTGGCGGTGCGGTTACAGCGACACCTTTGATGTGCGAGGGGCCTGCATCCGCAGCGACGGCCCCTCCGTGGTAACGGCACAATGACTGTGTCGCCCACCTCGGTGACGGCCGGATCGACGGGCAATGGTCTGACGTTTGTCTTTACGACTGGCAATGACACCTGTAGTTTCAGCTGCAACTACAGGCACGGGGTCAAGCCTTAACGTTGACCATTCCCTCGGGCTGGACAGTTCCGCAGAAGACGACTAGCGGTAGTGCAGGTTACGTGTCGCGTTTATCGGGGGCTGCGCTGTCTCGCAGTCCACGATGACGGTGTCTGGCCAGGTAATCACGGTCCCGAATGGCGTGTCAGAACATCGTTCATCTCGTTCACTCGTGACCTACCTGAACTGCTCGGACAGGCTTTCACGCTGCAGTTCCGACTACCGCTACGGCGCGGCACTGAGCGCACGAATTATTGTCTGCACCAGCTCCGTTGGCGAACGTTCACAACGGAGCTCTTCGGCGAGACAGCCGTTGCCTTACCGTCTCCCCGTCCAGCCCGTTGTGACCCGGGGGAACCTGGCACGGCGAGGAACACTGGTGCTTCACCACCGAGCCCGTGGGCAACGTGACCGAGGGCGAACCTCACCACCTCGCCCGTCGTCAAGGTCGAGGACGCCAACGGCAACGTGGTGACCACCGACACCGGCAGCGTGAAACTGGCCATCAACTCCGGACCGGGCACCGGGTCGCTGACGTGCTCCAACACCGGGTTCCCGACCATCGCCGCCGTCGCCGGTGTGGCGACCTTCACCAACTGCCAGATCACCGGCGCCGCGGCGGCGGGCACCTACGTCTCTCAGTGCGAGCCGCAGTGGTCTCACGGGACCGTTTACCTCTTCCAACGTCGTGACCTCAACGTGGGATCGGCGAACCAGTTGGTCTTCACCACCGAGCCCGTGGGCAACGTGACCGAGGGGACGAACTTCACCACCTCGCCGGTCGTCAAGGTCGAGGACGCCAGCGGCAACGTGGTCAACGACACGGGCAGCGTGACACTCGCCATCAACTCCGGACCGGGCGCCGGGACGCTGGCGTGCTCGAACACCGGGTTCCCGACCATCGCCGCCGTCGCCGGTGTGGCCACCTTCACCAACTGCCAGATCACCGGCACCGCGGCGGCGGGCACCTACACCCTCGTCGCCACCCGTACCGGACTCACCCGACGGGTGCCTCCTCAAACGTGGTGATCAACGCGGGGCGGCCAGCCAGCTGGTCTTCACCACCGAGCCCGTGGGCAACGTGACCGAGGGGACGAACTTCACCACCTCGCCGGTCGTCAAGGTCGAGGACGCCAGCGGCAACGTGGTCAACGACACGGGCAGCGTGACTCTCGCCGTCAGCTCCGGACCGGGTGCCGGGACGCTGGCGTGCTCGAACACCGGGTTCCCGACCATCTCAGCGGTGGCCGGTGTGGCCACCTTCACCAACTGCCAGATCACCGGCACCGCGGCGGCAGGCACCTACGTTCTCAGTGCGAGCCGGAGTGGTCTCACGGGACCGTTTACCTCTTCCAACGTCGTGATCAACGTGGGATCGGCGAACCAGTTGGTGTTCACCACCGAGCCCGTGGGCAACGTGACCGAGGGGACGAACTTCACCACCTCGCCGGTCGTCAAGGTCGAGGACGCCAGCGGCAACGTGGTCAACGACACGGGCAGCGTGACTCTCGCCGTCAGCTCCGGACCGGGTGCCGGGACGCTGGCGTGCTCGAACACCGGGTTCCCGACCATCTCAGCGGTGGCCGGTGTGGCCACCTTCACCAACTGCCAGATCACCGGCACCGCGGCGGCAGGCACCTACACGCTGAAGGCCACGCGCAGCGGACTCACCACAGGGAGCCTCTTCCAACGTCGTGATCAACGTGGGATCGGCGAGCCAGCTGGTGTTCACCACCGAGCCCGTGGGCAACGTGACCGAGGGGACGAACTTCACCACCTCGCCGGTCGTCAAGGTCGAGGACGCCAGCGGCAACGTGGTCAACGACACGGGCAGCGTGACTCTCGCCGTCAGCTCCGGACCGGGTGCCGGGACGCTGGCGTGCTCGAACACCGGGTTCCCGACCATCTCAGCGGTGGCCGGTGTGGCCACCTTCACCAACTGCCAGATCACCGGCACCGCGGCGGCGGGCACCTACGTTCTCAGTGCGAGCCGCAGTGGTCTCACGGGACCGTTTACCTCTTCCAACGTCGTGATCAACGTGGGATCGGCGAACCAGTTGGTCTTCACCACCGAGCCCGTGGGCAACGTGACCGAGGGGACGAACTTCACCACCTCGCCGGTCGTCAAGGTCGAGGACGCCAGCGGCAACGTGGTCAACGACACGGGCAGCGTGACTCTCGCCGTCAGCTCCGGACCGGGTGCCGGGACGCTGGCGTGCTCGAACACCGGGTTCCCGACCATCTCAGCGGTGGCCGGTGTGGCCACCTTCACCAACTGCCAGATCACCGGCACCGCGGCGGCGGGCACCTACGTTCTCAGTGCGAGCCGGAGTGGTCTCACGGGACCGTTTACCTCTTCCAACGTCGTGATCAACGTGGGATCGGCGAACCAGTTGGTGTTCACCACCGAGCCCGTGGGCAACGTGACCGAGGGGACGAACTTCACCACCTCGCCGGTCGTCAAGGTCGAGGACGCCAGCGGCAACGTGGTCAACGACACGGGCAGCGTGACTCTCGCCGTCAGCTCCGGACCGGGTGCCGGGACGCTGGCGTGCTCGAACACCGGGTTCCCGACCATCTCAGCGGTGGCCGGTGTGGCCACCTTCACCAACTGCCAGATCACCGGCACCGCGGCGGCAGGCACCTACACGCTGAAGGCCACCCGCACGGGACTCACCCCGACGGGTGCCTCTTCCAACGTCGTGATCAACGTGGGATCGGCGAGCCAGCTCGTGTTCGGCCAACAGCCCTCCAACGTGTACGTCGGCGTGTCGATGAGTCCAGCGGTTAACGTCCTTATCGAGGACCAGAATGGGAACCAGACCTCTGACACTTCGACCATAGCCCTCACGATCACGACCAACCCCTGTGGCGGCTCGCCGGTAGTTACCAACGGCACCGTGAACGCGGTGAGCGGATCGGCAACGTTCTCCAGCCTCCAGATCTCCAAGGAGTGCATCGGCTACGCCCTCACGGCCACTGACGCGCTCATTACACTGGTCAGCAATACCTTCACTGTCTCGTCCCTCGTGACCAGTTCGGCCAATGTCCTGCAAGATGCCGCCACAGATAGTGGTGGCTCGGGGATGAACTCCGTCACCTACTACTACTGCTCCGGGTTCACGACTTCGTGCTCCCCCAGCACGCCGGGGACGATCGGATCATCGACCACGTCACCGAACTTCCAGTTCAACTGGACGTCCCTGCCCACCAACGGCAACTACAGCCTTGTCGCTGTTGGCACTGACAACGCGACGAACTCGACCGCAAGTACTCCGCCGATACCGGTAACGGTCGATGGCAACGGGCCGACTGGTGGGATAATCAGCGTGCCTAAGTACACCAACACGCTCTCGGTCACAATCACGACGACCAACTTCACCGATTCAGCCTCGGGGATGGCCAGTAACGTCATCACCCGCTCGAATGGTCAGGCACCGGTCTCTGGAGTTTGCCCGACGGGCGTTTACACCGGCGCCACACCTGTCGCCAGCCCCGACACCGGTGTCACCAACGGCAACTGCTACGAGTACACGCTCACTGGTACCGCCAATGATGGGACCTCGGCCAGTGTGACGAGCAGCCCCGTACTTGTCGACACCGTCGCACCGGTGACCACGATCACGCTCAGTCCGAGCTCACCCAATGGGACAGGCGGCTGGTACAAGGGTACGAGCCCGACCTTCACCTTGTCGGCAACTGACACTGGCGGCTCGGGGGTGGCCACGACGTACTACGAGATCGACGGCGGGACTCAGACGGTGTACCCAGGCAGCGCAGTTGCGATCCCCGACGGATCGGCGCAGACGATCAGCTACTGGTCGGTCGACAACGCCGGGAACACCGAGACCACGCACACATCCTCGCCGCTGAAGGTCGACACCGTCGCACCGGTGACCACGATCACGCTCAGTCCGAGCTCACCCAATGGGACAGGCGGCTGGTACAAGGGTACGAGCCCGACCTTCACCTTGTCGGCAACTGACACCGGCGGCTCGGGGGTGGCCACGACGTACTACGAGATCGACGGCGGGACTCAGACGGTGTACCCAGGCAGCGCAGTTGCGATCCCCGACGGATCGGCGCAGACGATCAGCTACTGGTCGGTCGACAACGCCGGGAACACCGAGACCACGCACACATCCTCGCCGCTGAAGGTCGACACCGTCGCACCGGTGACCACGATCACGCTCAGTCCGAGCTCACCCAATGGGACAGGCGGCTGGTACAAGGGTACGAGCCCGACCTTCACCTTGTCGGCAACTGACACCGGCGGCTCGGGGGTGGCCACGACGTACTACGAGATCGACGGCGGGACTCAGACGGTGTACCCAGGCAGCGCAGTTGCGATCCCCGACGGATCGGCGCAGACGATCAGCTACTGGTCGGTCGACAACGCCGGGAACACCGAGACCACGCACACATCCTCGCCGCTGAAGGTCGACACCGTCGCACCGGTGACCACGATCACGCTCAGTCCGAGCTCACCCAATGGGACAGGCGGCTGGTACAAGGGTACGAGCCCGACCTTCACCTTGTCGGCAACTGACACTGGCGGCTCGGGGGTGGCCACGACGTACTACGAGATCGACGGCGGGACTCAGACGGTGTACCCAGGCAGCGCAGTTGCGATCCCCGACGGATCGGCGCAGACGATCAGCTACTGGTCGGTCGACAACGCCGGGAACACCGAGACCACGCACACATCCTCGCCGCTGAAGGTCGACACCACCGTACCGAGCGGCGGAGCGGTGACGGTGAACAGCGCCGCCGCCACTTCTGGTGGATCGACTAGCACCACCACCAGCACCAGCTTCGCCATCAATTCCCGAGCCGATTACACCGACAGCGGTTCGGGTCTGGCGTCGAGCACCCTCACCGTGCAGTCCGAGACCCTCACCGGCACCACCTGTGGCGCTCCTGGTTCGGGCGGTCCGTTCACTTCGCCGACCACGGTCACCGGTACAACCCAGCCGAGCGGAATCACCAAGGGCTACTGCTATCTCTACACTCTGACCGGGACGGACAATGCGGGTAACACCGCGTCGATCAGCACGACGGTCACGGTCACTTCGTCAATCCACTTAGACGGCTCGTGTTCGCAACTAAATATCACCACCAACACTTCTACGGCTGAAGCCTCGTGTTCGGCGGCCGCTGCCGACGATGTCACCTCGCTCTCCATCAAAGCTCCATCAACGCTCGTCACGGGAGATGTGCTGATCGCGGAAGTGACCGTCCACGACGTCGCTTCGGCAGCCATTACGAATAGCAACTGGACCCAGATACGAAGCGACACAACGGGATCCCTCACCCAAGACGAGTTTTACCATGTAGTTGGCTCTAGCGAACCGTCGTCTTGGACCTTTAGTTGGACACAAGGAGCTGCGGACGCAACTGGTGGAATCCTGGAGTTCGCTGGGGTGAGCACATCCACGCCGGTCGATTTGTCCGCCGATACGACGGGTTCCACAGGCACTGGTTCCAACTGGACGATGACAGCGCCGTCAGTGACCACGGTCCACGCGAATGATGAGGTCATCGCGTTCTATGGAACCGGAGGGTCCCAGACTTTCAATGCAGACACTTACAGCGGCGAGGACGGCGCTGCGATGCAGTACTCAGCGGTGTCCAATGAAACCACAAACACCTGCGGCAATGGGACTACAAGCGCGTGTGAATCCGACGCCGCCGCTGAACCTACTGCGAGTGTCCAGACGGGGGCAGGAGCTACGGGAACCTTCACACTGACTCAGAGCCAGGCCAGCAATGCCGGCTACGCCTGGATTGCCGCGACCGTCGCACTAGAACCGTAAGACATCGGTACGTCAGGCGGGTCGCTTATCAGCTCCGCCCGTCCTTGACTTCGGGATCTTTGACGAAAGGCTCCGGATGGGTACCGCCTTCCGGCGTTGAGATGGAGAACAGGTTTCGATATCGGCGAAGACGGGTTCGTGAGCGTCTTCCTCGTCGCATACCTCGACTCCATCCACGAGCGGCTCCTGGTCTACCTCGACGAGGAGGACGAACTGCGTGCCGAGGTGGTGAAGCGCCTGCGCTACTACACCAGCGCCCTCCTGGAGGGCTCCATCACCCCGAGAGCGGTGGCCGAGGACTGGGCCGACTGGTTCGATCTCACCAGCGCCTTCGTGGCAGCCCACGCCACCGAGCAGACCGCCGCGCTTGAAGAGGCGGCACCGCTCATGAGTGACGAGGAGGACACCGTGCTCACCGAGGCGGATCGCACCTACCTCGCAGCCGTCGAGCAGTTCCTCGACGCCTACCCCGAGATGCGCCTGGGCGAGTAGCTCACTCGGCGGGGAACGCCCGCTCCACAGCGTCGGAGAGGTCGGCGTCGGAGAGGTGCAGGTAACGCGTCGTCGTGGCGATGTTGGCGTGGCCGAGGAGGCGCTGGACGACGTGGATGTCGGCTCCCCGTCGGAGCAGCTGGTGGCATAGGAGTGGCGCCAGCGGTGCGGGAAGTGACGGCCCGATACCCCGGCGCCCGCGCCGGCGCGCTCAACCAGCGTGGCCACCGTCATCGGGCCGTAGCGTCCCTCGTTGCGCCCGCCGTGTTGCGCCGAGGGGTTGACGAAGAAGAAGGCCGACTTCGCCAGGGCGGGGCGCAGGCTGGTCAGGTAGTCGTCGAGGATGGGCACGAGCGGGGGAGCGATGGGCACGATGCGGGCCTTGTCCCCCTTTCCGACGAGCGAGATGCGGCGGGCGCCGAGGTCCACGTCGTTCCGGCCGATCGCCCCCCAGGCCAGCATCAGGTCGGCTTCAGCGTCGGTGTAGATCTCGGTGCGGAGCTTGCGGGCACCAGGGACGCGGATCGTGGCCATAGGGTTGGCGGCAATGAGGTTCTCGGAGCGCAGGTACTCGTAGAACGAGCGCAGCGAGAAAAGAGCCGAGGAGCGCGTGGCGGGGGCGATGCCCCGGGCGGCGAGCGCCAGCAGGTGGGCCTTGACGTGGACGGGCTGCACGCCGGGCACAGTCAGGTCGGGGTAGTGGCCGGCCAGATGGAGGCGGAACAGCTCGAGGTTGGGTGATTAGGTGGCCTCGGTGGTAGGCGAGCCTCCTGGTGTAGCCGGAGATCAGTGCGGTAGGCCGCGAACAAGCGTGTAGTCGCCGAGAGCAGGCAGGTCGCCACTGCGGATGTGGACGATGGGGTGAGCCGCCGGTCGTCGCTCTGATGATGTCGCCATGGCCTACCCGCGGGCAGCTTGAGCGTTGACCAGAACAGCGAGGCGGTATTCGAGCTCACTTGCAGGTGGGTAGTGGTCATCGGCGCGGGCCCCGGGGTCAATCGGGCCGAGCGGATACCCGTTGGCGCCAGTGGGGCCGGGTAGCGTTGTCCGACCATGGCGATCCGGCGGACCTCGTAGGCGCGCCTCCATGCTCGGAGCTCTCATCGGTCTGTGCGCGCTCCTCGGCCTCGCCATCGGCTCGTTCCTGAACGTGGTCATCTACCGGGTGCCGAAGGGCCTGTCGATCGTCTCGCCCCGGTCGTCGTGCCCGTCGTGCGGGACGCAGATCGCCGAGCGCGACAACATCCCCGTGGTGTCGTGGCTCCTGCTGCGGGGCCGCTGCCGCCACTGCCACGAGCCCATTTCCGCCCGCGGTATCCCCTGGTCGAGCTGGCGTGTGCTGCGCTCTTCGCCGGGCTGGCGGCGCGCTTCGGCTACGACTGGGCCCTCCCGGCGTATCTCGTCCTGTTCGCCGGCCTGCTGGCGCTCTCCGTCATCGACGTCGAGACGCTGCTGCTGCCCAAGAAGATCGTGTGGGTGTTGTCGGTCCTGGTGGCGGCGCTCTTCCTCCTGGCGGCCGGCATGACCGGGCAGTGGCACGACCTCTGGGTGGGTGCCGCCTGTGGCGCCGCCTGGTTCGCCCTGTTCTTCGTGATGAACCTGGCCAGCCCCCGCCTGCTGGGTTACGGCGACGTCCGGCTCGCCCCGGTGCTGGGTCTGGCGCTGGGCTGGCTGGGCGTGCGTACCGTGGTCCTCGGCTTCCTGGCGGCCAACCTCATCGGAGCGGTGGTGGGCATCGTCCTCATCCTCGGCCACCGCATGGACCGGCAGCAGCAGATGCCTTATGGCGTCTTCCTCGCCGTGGGCTGCGCCGTGGCGGTGTTCGCCGGCCCCGAGATCCTGCGCCCCTTCGCCAACGCCTGAGCGCTACCCGAGGTCAGCGCACGATCTCCATCCGCAGACCCTGCTCGTCCCACTCGGGGTCCTGCGGAATGCGTATCGCGGCCTTGTTGAAGATCCGGCGTGCGGTCCAGACGAAGGCGGCCACGTCGAGCAGGTGGGACATGGATGCTCCCGGGACCTCGGTCGAGAGGATGCGCGCGACGCCCGGGAACTTGACCTCCAGAAGAGCCTTGCGCTCATTTATGCCGTTCTCGGTGTGCTTGGGGTATTGCAGCGGCTGACTGTCGTTGAGCTCGTAGAAGGTCATGTCGGAATGAACCTCGTAGACCGACCGCTGCCGGAAGGGCGCCATCTCCCCCGCCACCTCGCGATAGCGGGGGAGGAGGGTCTTGCTGATGGCATCGAGGTGCTCGTCGATGAACTCCAGCTCGTTGGTGCTCGACCGAACCGGCGCGCTCTGGATGGAGGATCCACGCTTCGGCCCGAGGAGGGCGCGCGCTTCACGGTCGCAGGTGCGGCCGCCGGCTGCGGCGATGTCCAGGTAGCCGACGGGGGCATTGAGCGCGATCACCGAGAAGGTGGGCCGCTGGTCCACCACCTCGCTGAACGGGCTGATCAGCTGCGGCTCCTCGGGGGCGAAGATGGTCCCTTGGAGCTTGGCGGGCGCCACGAGCCAGGCCCGACCGCAGGGGGTCACCCCTGCGACGAGCGAATAGGGGAGATCAGGCCCGCGCCGACTGACTGTGCCGACGGTCACGCAGTGGCGAAGATGGGGCCGCGCTGCGCCATCAGCCGGCTGAGCTCCTTGGGGTGCGAGGAGATGGAGAGCGCCTCCTCGTAGTCCACGATCTGCGCCGAGACGAGGTCGGCCAGGCTGGCCTCGAGCGAGCACATGCCCTCGGCCTGGTTCGTCGTGATGATGTTGGGAAGCTGGTGCGTCTTGCCCTCCCGGATGATGTTCCGCACCGGATGGTTGGCGATGAGGATCTCGAAGGCGGCCACCATGCCCCCGTCGGTCCGGGGAATGAGGCGCTGCGCGATCACCGCACCCAGGGAGGATCCGAGCTGCACCCGGATCTGCTCCTGCCGCCAGGCCGGGAAGACGTCGATGATGCGGTCGATGGCCTGCGAGGAGTCGTTGGTGTGCAAGGTGGAGAACACCAGGTGGCCGGTCTCGGCCAGCGTGAGCGCGAGCTGAATGGACTCGAGGTCGCGCATCTCACCCACCAGCAGGACGTCGGGGTCCTCGCGCAAGGCCGAGCGCAGTGCCCGCTCGAAGGAGGGGCTGTCCGTCCCGACCTCGCGCTGGGTGATGGCAGAGAGCCCGTGCTTGTGCACGTACTCGATGGGGTCCTCGATGGTCAGGATGTGCACCGACCGGGTCTCGTTGATCCGGTCGATGATGGAGGCCAGCGTGGTGGATTTCCCGGAGCCGGTTGGGCCGGTCAGGAGCACCAGCCCGCGGGGGAGCCGCGCCAGCCACTCGGCCACCGGCGGCAGCCCGAGCTCGTCGAAGCTCGGGATGTCCGAGGGGATCATCCGGAGGGCCAGGGCGGTGTCGCCCTTCTGGGTGAAGGCGCTGCCACGGAGACGGGCCCGGTCGAGCCAGCTGAACGAGAAGTCCACGTCCTGCTGGTCAGCGAGCGTGGCCTCCTGCTCGGGCGTGAGCATGCCCCGGACGATCTCTTCGATCTGTGTACCGGTCAGGACAGGCGAGCCCTCGATCGCGGTGAGCTTGCCGTCGACCCGGATGCGGGGCTGGGAGCCCGTGGCCAGCAACAGGTCCGAGCCCTTGTGGGCCCACAGAACCTCCAGCCACGGGGAGATGGGTTCGATATTTGGATCCTTCACTGTCCGCCCTCCAATTGCCTACGGTGCATCATCTTCCGCCTAATTACTCGGCATTACCAGTCCGGAAGTGAAGCCCAAAGTGCCCGGCCCAGAGGGCCGGGCACTTTGGTTCACCTAAATGCTGTGGTACTGACTACGTAACGGCGTTGCAGCCGGTCGTGCCCGACTCGCCTGTCGTAGTTCACGAGCGCACCCGTCGGGCCCGCGTACACAACGCCCTTCACTGCGCCAGCAGGAGCGTCAGCGTCCTTGTAGAGCGCAACCTCGAAGTGCGGGTTGTTCGACGCCTGGTGCAGCAGAGCGCCATAGGGACCGCCCGTAAGGAGATCACCCGTAGTGCTCGGGTCAGCGTTGGTCGTGTTGCCAGGCGCGTTCTCGAACGCCGCAACGGCGATCTCGTACGACTTCGCGTCCGACTGGCACGCCGCCTGGGCGCTCTGCCCGGTGACACCACTCAGGGCGAAGATGACCGTCGCGGCCAGGATGCCGAGGACAACGATGACGATCAGGAGCTCGATGAGGGTGAAGCCCGCTTCGAGCTCTACACCTCGCCGACGCGCAATCGTTTCGCGGATATGCCTAATCATGCGGAGTTACCGCCTTTCAGTTCGGGCAACTGGAAGCCATTCCAGGTGCTTTTGACTCCCTCGCCAATGGGGAGAGCTTGAAACGTACCATTGAGGGGTGAATGCTTCAATGGCAGCTTGGTCGATTTTTGGTTGCTGACGTGCAATTTTGCGTTCGTTGTGACGCTGTTCACACTTGTCAAGCGCACTGATGTGACCTTTGGCCCTAGCGCAATCGTTGTCTCGGCTGAGAAAGGCATCGATCGTCCTACTGGATCTTCACTTGGTGATAGATGCCGTACATGGCCGAGACCATGGCGACGGCCACGAATCCGACGATCACCCCCATGAAGATGATCACCGCCGGCTCGAACAGGCCCGTGAACCGCTTGATCTTCACATCGAGCTCTCGCTCGTAGAAGGCCGACGCGGTCTCCAGCTGTTGATCGAGCGTGCCGGTCTCCTCACCGACCCGGAACATCTGCCGGGCCGCGCCGGGGAAGAGGCCCGTGCGGGCGAGAGGCTCGGCGAGGCCCTGGCCCTCCATCATCTCTTCCCGGACGGTGGCGAGGCCCTCGCGGTAGACCTCGTTGCTGGACGATTCCGCCGTGACCCGCATCGCGTCGGGAAGGGCGACGCCGGCACGCAGCATGGAGGACAGGATGCGGCAGATCCGCTCGATTACTGCGGTACGCACGAGATCGCCCAGGACCGGCATCTTGAGGATCATGGAATCGATCCATGCCTTGCCGGCACGCGACCGGCGCAGCGCGATGATCCCGACGACGGCGAGGATGATGCCGCCCAGGAGGGCCCACCAATACGTGCTCACGAAGTTCGAGATACTGAGCAGCATGCGCGTGGGGAGCGGCAGCTGGGCGTTGAACGACTTGAAGAACGTGACGAACTTGGGCATCACGAACGTGGCCAGGATCACGACGACGGCGACCGCCATGCAGGCGACCACGGCGGGATAGATCAGCGCGCCGGTGATCTTCCCACGGGCGTCGATGTCGCGTTCGAGGTAGTCCCCGAGTTGGTCGAGGACGACGTCCAGGTTGCCGGTCAACTCGGCCGACGAGAGCATCCCGACGTAGTAGTTCGGGAAGGCCTCGGGGTGTGCCGCGGCCGCCGACGCGAAGGTGTCGCCCGCCTGCACCCGGTCGATCATGTCGTACAGAGCCCGCTGAAGCAGCTTGTCGGGGGTCTCCTCGCCGATGACCGACAGCGCCTCCATGATGGGCACACCGGCCCTGACGAAGACGCTGAGCTGGCGCGAGAAGTGCATGACGTCCTTGCGCGGTACCAGCTTCTTGGTGACCTCGAACTGCAGGACGCTCTTCTTCTCGGTGACCTCGATGGTCTGGTACCCGCGCTCGAGGAGAGCCAGGTGGGCCGCACCCGGAGAGGCCGCGGACTCGGTGCCGGAGACCTTCTTCCCGGAGTCGTCGACTGCGCTGTAGCGGTACTTTTCCATAGCGGTTTCCGTTCCTGGCCTAGAGGGCGTAGATGCTGCGGATGACTTCGGAGATGGTGGTGATGTCCTGGGCCACCAGGCTCACCGCTTCCTCCCGCAGGGTGCGCATGCCCTGCTTCTGCGCGAGGCGGCGCAGTTCGTCCTGCGTGGCCCACCCGACGATGAGGCGCTTGATCTCCGGCGTCATCTGCAGGAGCTCGTACACGCCGATCCGGTCCTGGTAGCCGGTCTGCCCGCAGAAGTTGCAGCCGGTCCCCTGGTAGAAGTCGGTCTTGGGCTCGCCGCCGCTCTCCTCGTAGAACACCATCTCCTCCTGCGTCGGGGTGTAGGGGGCCTTGCAGGAAGGGCAGATGCGCCGGACGAGGCGCTGCCCCACGATGGCGATCACCGAGGAGGCGATCAGGAACGACTCGATGCCCATGTCGAGGAACCGGTGGAGCGCCGACACGGAGTCGGTGGCGTGGAGGGACGAGAGGACCAGGTGACCGGTGAGCGCGGACTGGACGGCGATGCGGGCCGTCTCGACGTCCCGGATCTCGCCGACCAAGATCACGTCGGGGTCCTGGCGAAGGATCGACTTGAGGCCCGTGGCGAAGGTCAGACCAGCCTGTTCGTTGGTCTGGATCTGGTTGATGGAGGGGAAGATGTACTCGACCGGGTCCTCGATCGTCATCACGTTCCGGGTGGGGTCGCTCACCTGGCCCAGGGTGGCGTAGAGGGTGGTCGTCTTGCCGCTGCCCGTCGGCCCGGCGCACAGCACCATGCCGAAGGGAGCCTTGACCAGCTTGGAGAACGTCTCGTGCGTGTCGTTGGGCATGCCCAGATCGTGGAGGCGCAGCACGGAGCGGTTCTTGTCGAGGATCCGCATCACGCACTTCTCGCCCCAGATGGTGGCGGCCGTCGACACGCGGACGTCGGTGTCTTTGCCGTCGATCGGGGTGGTCAGCTGCCCGTCCTGCGGCCGGCGCCGTTCGACGATGTTCATGCCCGCCATGATCTTGATCCGGCTGACGAGGCCGACGCCCATCGCGGCCGGGAGCATGAGGACTTCCTTGAGCGCACCGTCGATGCGGAAGCGCACCCGGACGACGTCCTGCGATGGTTCGATGTGCACGTCCGACGCGCGGTCCCGCTTGGCCTGGGTCAGGATGCGGGTGACCACCTGGACGATCGGGGCGTCGTCGGCGACGACCTCGGTCTCCTCGATCTCTGTGGCTGTTGACTTCCGCCGGCTGCCCTCGACGGCCTCGAAGGCCTCGACCAGGCGATCCACGCCACCGATGGCGCGATAGCTGCTGTCGATGGCCCACTGGATGTCGTCCTTCGGCGCGAGGACGAGCCGGATGGGGTGGTCACACGATTGCATCAGCAGCGCACGTACGGCCACCGAGGGCTGGTCGGCCACCGCCACCTGCAGGCCGTCGTCGTCCAGCCGGATCGGCATGGCCAGGTTCTTGCGGACGACATCCTCGGGGATGAGGGCAATGGCCGCTGGGTCGGGGTTGTCGCGCCGGATGTCGACCACCGGCATGTGGAGGAGGTCGGCGAGCACCAGCACCAGCTCGCGCTGGTTCAGCGCACCCATCTCGACGAGGGTCTCGCCGATCCGCTTGCCCGACTCCTCCTGGACGACCAGGGCCTGCGCGACGTCTTCCTCGGAGACGAGGCCCCGCCGGATCAGCAGCGACCCGAAGGGCTCCGTGCCCGGCGTGGGGCGCGGCCGCGCCGCGGCTTCCTGCTCCACCTCGTCGACGGCGAGGTGGAGTGCCCCGTCGCCGTTGGACGACGACCCGTTGGGGTCGCCGTCCTTCGTAGCTGTGACCGGCTTTTCCTTGCGTCCGAGTTTCAACGGGATTCCTGACTTCTCTCCCAGCGCCAATGGTGAACGTCGTGGATTGCCCTCATCGGGCATGAAACGAGTCCGCGGCCGCCCAGGCGAGCAGCCGAGCGGTCCAGATGACCCGTGCGGTGCTCGTCAGTTGATATTCGGCACGCGCCCGCTGGAGGTTTAGAGATTGGAACCCCCGTAGCATAAGGCAGGGGACGGGTTTCTCCCGGACGCGCGCCGGCTCTCCGGGCGTCCCGTGCCCACAAGCAGGACTTCACCGCACTTCGCCTCTTCGCCAAATTCACTCCCGTCAGCGGACCGCCTCCGCAGGGGGGAGCCCAGATTGTACCTCGCGGGAGAGGTCGCCGAAAGGTTCCCCCGGGCCAAATGTTCACAGGCCTGTCACATCTGCGAGGCGCTGGCCGGGAGACCCCTCTGCACGTCCCAGAGATGGTGGCAGACCTCGTGGGCGTTGCGCTGTACGACGTCGAAGGCACGGATCTCGCCCGCTTCCGGATGCGCGGTCGGGACGCCGTGCGGTGCTTCCATCGCCGCCTCGCGCCAGGCACGTGCCGTCTCGATGAGCGCGATCAACCCCACCACCGGAGAGAGCTCGTCGTAGGAGCGGACCTCGGCCACGACGTTCTCGTCCCAAGAAGGGACGCCGAACGACGGATCGGCGCTGATGGTCCACAGTCGTTCGGTGCCGAAGCGGAGCACGTCGACTGTATGCCACACGTAGCGGCTGGCCGACCACAGCCCGGGCTCGACGGCCGCGGCCGGGTCGATGCGCGAGAGGACCCCGCCGAACACACCGACCGCGTGCACGCACCGGCCGACCAGAGTGTCGTAGCTGCTTTCACCCCAATCGAACCCGCATTCGGCGCAGGTGCCGCTTCGCCTGCCCCATTCGCTCGGGATCACATCAGCGCTCATGCCGCCCCACCGAGTTGCCCAAGTGCCAGGCAGCGCAGACCTCGCAGCGGTACGCGCTGAGGTTGGCGCCCGCCTCGAGGCGGCGCTCGTCGGCCATGGCCAATGCCTCGGCCTGTGACATGTAGGAGGTCTTCGGTGTCCCATCCGCACGCCAGTGTGCTCCGTGCCTCGGGGTTCTCACGGGCGTGTCGTCGCGCGGGCTGCTGCCTCGCCTCGAACGCCGGGCCATGCCGCTCATTCTCGCGTCTGGCCCGGCCGGGCCCAGCCGAAGGCGCTTCACCCCCTGCGCGCCCCGACGCGCCATGGTTCGACGGAGGGGGAAATAAGGGTCGAACCCGGCGCGTCAGGACTGCTGAGAGCCTATGGCAAGGGGTGCCCGATCCGTCCGGGCCGGCAGGAGAGGGAGGTCGAGGCGCGTTGGCCCTGGTCGGCGCCCTCTGCAACGATGACCCCATGGCAAAGACCGTGATTGTGAAGTTGACCGACGACCTGGACGGGGGTGACGCGGACGAGACGGTCGAGTTCGCGCTCGACGGGAAGGCCTACGAGATCGACGTCAGCGCCGCCAACGCCGCCAGTCTCAGGGGGGCCCTCAAGCCGTTCATCGAGCGGGCACGGGCGCGGGGCGGCCAGGGCGCCAGCAGGAATGCCCGGCCAGCGAGGTCCGCTCCGGCCGAGACGACGATGTACTCCCGGTTGAAGGACGACGAGAAGGCCCGCTTCCGGGCTTGGGCGAACATGGCGACGGCCCGGAGGATCAGCGACGCGCGGGTGAAGAGCTGGGTGGCCGCCGGCAAGCCGTAACGCCCTGAGGGTCACGGCAGGTCCGAGGGCGTCGCGCCGGACACGACGCCGGCCGGCGCCTCAGGCCAGGCTGAGGATCCCGTAGGTGTTGCACAGGCCCAGGGCGTCGATGAGCAGGAACGCCGAGACGATGGCGAGGACGAACGGTGTCTTCCAGCGCCGCCCGCCCCGCGAGACGCTCGGCGGCATGTACCAGAGCGGCAACGTGGGGCCGAACCGGGCCAGGTGCAGGGAGAGAGGCACCGCATCGTCGGGCAGGGGCGCGTCCGGGTCGGCGGCCAGGGCCAGCGCCGTCAGCTCGTCGTCGCCGAGCGCATCGTCGATGAGCGCTTCCTCGGGATCAAAGCCGCGATTCGCCATGCCAACCAGGCTACTTTCTCAGTCGGGCGGACACGCCAGGACGGAGCGAGGTGGCCCGATGGTCGATGAAGAGGCCCAAACTGCAGCCGTGACCGGGAGTGCGCCCGACCTCGGATGGCACCCGGTGGGGGCGAACCCCAGTGAGCCGGGCTGGTACCCCAACGGGGTCAATCCCAACAACCAGGCCTACTGGGACGGCCAGACGTGGACCGGCCGCCGGCACTGGACGGTCTCGGGGTGGGTCGAGGAGGGCGCCGTCCCGGCCACGACGGCCGCACCGGCCGCTGCCGGCGGGCCCGCTGCGCCCAGGTTGTCCGCCAATCCCTACACTCCGACGGCCTACACCAAGCCGAAGACCGCGCCAGCCACCGTGAACCTCGGGCTGCTGCTGCTCATCGTGTCGGCCATCACGCTGCTGTTCGGTTCCGTGGGGTCGTGGGTGCACATCAGCGGCTCGGTCGGGATCTTGGGATTCCACCTCTCCGTCAACGGCCTGGACCCCGGGATCTCCAGCCTGATCGACGTCAACGGGTACGTCACCTTCATCGGCGGCATCGTCCTGCTGGTGTTCGCCGGGCTGTCGCTCACCAACGACGACCTCCTGCTGGCGATCCTCACGGCGCTCGTGGCAGCGGCCACCCTGGTATTCGCCATCTACGACATGTTCCGCATCGTGCAGAAGATCACGCAGGCGACTGTGCCCGCCGGCTCCAGCATCAGCGTGGGCTGGGGCCTCATCGCCGTGCTCAGCGCCGCCGTCCTGGCGATGCTGGTGTCGCTGGTACGGCTGGTCTCGAGATAGCCCCTCCGCAACGGAGGGGCTATCTCGGTGCGACTACTGAGGCGGGCCGGAGGAGAGCTGGACCGTGGCCGTGTGGCTCTGGCCGGAGGTGTCCGTCCAGCCGATGCTCACCTTGTCCCCGGGGTGGTGGGACGCCATGGCGTTGGTCAGGGCGTCGGCCGAGTCGATGGACGTGCCACCGAGCGAGGTGATGACGTCGCCCTGAGCGATGCCGGCCTCTTGGGCGGGCTCGTTGGTGACGACGCCGGCCACCGAGGCGCCTGCGACCGACGGGCCGCTGCTCCCGGTGTTCCCGCTGTTCCCGAAGACGCCACCGAACCCGCCGCTGTTGCCCGAGTTGCCCTGCGGGCTGATCTCGACGCCCAGGAAGGCGGTCTCCCCGATGTGCACCGTGGAGGACGCGTTCCCGGCCTCGATCTGGCGAGCGAGGGAGAGCGCCGTGTTGATCGGGATGGCGAAGCCCTGGTTCCCCTGGGACTGACCGTTGGACTGGAAGGAGAAGCCGGCCGAGGCGGCCGTGTCCACGCCGATCACCTGTCCCGAGGCGTTGACGAGCGCACCGCCCGAGTCCCCGGGTTGGATGTCCGCGTTGGTCTCGATGAGGCCGCTCAGCTGCTCCGAGGTCCCGTCGCCCTGGTCGCTGGCCGTGATCGACTGGTTCAGGGCCGTGACCGTCCCGCCCGCCGCGCTGGGCGTGCCACCGGTGCCGCCGGCATTGCCGACACCGACGACGCCCTCACCGACCGAGGCGTTGGACGAGTCGGCCAGTGCCGCCGTCTGGAGGCCGGAGGCGTTCTGCAGCTGGAGCACCGCGATGTCCTTGGTGCGGTCGTAACCCACCACCTTGGCGGTGTAGGTCTTCTGGTTGCCGACGTCGGTGACGCTGATTTTGGTCGCGCCATCGATCACGTGGTTGTTGGTCAGGATCACGCCGTTGGAGCTCAGCACGATGCCGGTCCCGGCCGCCTGCTCCCCGGCGTAGCCGACCGTCGTGTTGACGTCGACCAGACCAGGGTCGACCTTGGCCGCGATCGCCGTGGTGTCCTTCGGTCCCGAGGAGCCCGACGAGGCGTTGCCTCCGCCGGAGTTTCCCGAGTTGCCGCTGCCGGTGTTGCCCGAGTTGCCGAACACCCCGCCGAAGGGCGACCCGTTCCCGAAGGGGCTCCCCGATCCGCTCCCCGCGGACCCGGAGCCCGACGGCAGCCGCGTACTGCCCGAGGACGGGGCGGCCAACGGGTTGGAGGTGCCGTTGGTCCAGGCGGCGTGGCCGAGGGCGACGCCGCCGGCCAGGAGAGCGAAGGCGGCGACACCCGCCAGCACGCCGTTGCGCACGTGGTGCGCACCGCTGGCTGGGGCGCCGGTGGCGACGGGAGCCGCCCACATCGGCGCGCCGGGGTCGGTGGGGGGCCCGGCGTAGGGGCGGTCGCTCGGCTGGCCGAGCATGGGGTTCCCCGCCAGCGCGCCCAACGCGTAGGTGCCCGTGGGAGCCTCGGAGCCCTGCGGCACACCCATCGGTGGTGTGTCGGGCTGCTCGGGCGAGGCGGCGGCACCGCCGGGCACCGGAGGAGTGGTGGCCGGCAAGGCGATGGCCTGGCCCGTGGCCTCGGGCACGGCGATCGGAGCGGTCTCGGGCTCGGTGCCCGGTCCGCTCACCGGCTCGTTGGTCGTCGGGTCGTTCTGGTCCTCGGTCATGTGCGTCCTCCGTCTGAGCGCCCGGCAGGGGGGTGCTGCTCCACGGGTTCCATTGCATACGTCGGGTCTGTACGCCAGGTCATAGAAACCTATGAGGCACATAAATGTTGTCTGAGCCTCGGGTTGCGGCGCGGGTCTCGTGTCCGGGCGGGCCCGGCGGACGCCCGGGATCGGGGTAGCACCAATGAGGCGGTCCCAATTGGCCCTCGGCGGCCCCAATCAGGCGGTGACAGCGGGTCTACGCTGGCAATGACGACCTGTACCCGCCGGGGGGCCCAATGCAGACAGCGATTTTCGACGCCGACAGCCACCTGATGGAGACGCCGGACTGGCTCGGCGGATTCGCAGAGGACCAGGTCCGCGACCAGCTCGCCCCGCTGGGGCTCGAGGGCGCCGGTGCCGGGGCGGCCAAGTTGATGGCGAGCCTGCCCGAGCTCTGGGAGTCGCACCGCCACCAGGAGATCGGCCGCGAGGTGCTGCAGGGCCCGAAGGGGTGGATGGCGCCTGGAGCGCTCGACACCGAGGTCCGCTCCCGGGTCCTCGATGCGCTGCACATCGACGCGCAGCTCGTCTTCCCCACCTTCGCCCTCGGTCACTTCGCGCGGAGCAAGGAGCCCGATGTCCTCTACGGCGGGACCGAGGCCCTCAACCGGGCCATGGCCGCGTTCTGCGCCCCCGACCCGCGGCTCAAGGCGGTGGGCTTCCTCCCTCTCAACGACCCCGGCCGCGCCCTGCTGGCACTGGAGCGGGCGCTCGAGTCCGGGGTGGCCGCGCTCTGGGTGCCGTCGGACGCCCCAGGGGACTTCTCGCCCACGCACCTCGACGTCGACCCCGTCTGGGCCTGCCTGGCCGAGGCCGGGGTGCCCTTCGTGCTCCACGTCGGGGGAGGCAAGCTCCTGCCGCGGGCCTTCCACAACAACGGGCTGCCCCGCCCCAAGGACTGGCTCGGTGGCGGCGAGAACCTCCGGTCGAAGGACTTCCCCGTGTTGCACCACTCGCCGGAGCGCTTCCTCGCCTGCATGGCGCTCGACGGTGTCTTCGAGCGCCATCCGGCCCTGCGCGGCGCGGCCATCGAGCTCGGTGCCACCTGGGTGCCGGGGATGCTTCGCAACGTCGACCACGCCCTGCGCTCGTTCTCCAAGTTCGAGCCGGCATTGCGAGAGCTGCAGCTTCTGCCCTCCGAGTACCTGCGCCGCCAGGTGCGCTTCACGCCGTTCCCGTTCGAGGACACGGCCTGGTTGCTCGAGCAGTGCGGTCCCGACCTCTTCATGTTCTCGACGGACTACCCGCACCCCGAGGGCGGGAAGCGGCCGTTCGAGGCGTTCGGCGATGCAGTGGCCGGCTTCGACGAGTCGACCCGGGAGCGCTTTTTCTGGCGCAACGGGGCCGAGCTCCTCGGACTCGCCTGAGCAAGGCGCGACGTGGCGACGGCGCGGACCGACTCCCTCACGGTGGAGCCGGTCGCGGGTGCGCTCGGCGCCACCGTCACCGGGATCGACCTGGCGCGGGTCACCGAGCCGGCGCAGCTCGACGACCTGCGCCGGGCACTGGCCGCCCACCTCGTCGTCTTCCTTCCCGGGCAGGAGCTCGGTCTCGACGACCTGGAGCGGGTGACCGACCTGCTGGGCGGCCGAGACGTGACGCCGTTCGTCGACCCGCTGGAGGACCGGCCCTACGTCATCCGGGTCATCAAGGAGCCGACCGACGTCCTCAATTTCGCCAACGTGTGGCACAGCGACCTGAGCTATCTCCCCGCGCCGCCGGCCTACACCCTTCTCCATGCCTGGGACGTGCCCGACCACGGGGGCGACACCGTGTGGTCGAACCAGTACCTCGCCTACGAGACCCTCTCGGGCGGCCTGCGGGCGACGCTCGACGGCCTGAGCGCAGTGCACTCGGCCGGCCTGGCCTACGGCACCGGCGGCCTGCTGGACCAGGTCAAGGACCTCACCTCCATGGCCATCGCGCCGTCGGCCGAGGCCTACGCCGAGCACGTGCACCCGGTCGTGGCCGTCCACCCGGTCACCGGCCGGCGGGCGCTCTACGTCAACCCCGTCTACACGGTGCGCTTCGCGGGGTGGACGAAGGAGGAGTCACAGGCTCTGCTGGCCCACCTGCACCGGCACAGCATCAACGAGAACTTCACCTGCCGCCTGCGCTGGTCGGTCCACACGCTCGCCATCTGGGACAACCGGTGCACCATGCACAACGCATTGAACGACTACTCGGGCGTGCGCCGGGAGATGTACCGCACCAGCGTCAAGGGCGCGGCGCCGGTCGGGGTCGGCTGAGCGGTACCGGGCGGTCAGAACGCGCGCGGCCGGCCCGAGACCTCGGGGCAGCGGCCCCAATGGCACGTGCCGATGGTCTGCCGCTGCGAACGTCGCCGCACGTGCGGCGCAGGTTGGGCCGAGAGCTCGCGGTGCACGGCCAACCCGAGCTCACCGAGGTTCGCCTCGACGCCGCGGATGTCCAATCGCCACTCGAAGTCGGCGCCCTCGAGCGCACCGTCGGTGCTCACGATGGCCGCATCGGGGCAGGCGCGCCGAGCGGTGCACAGCAGCTCGAAGCGCGCGTCGTAGGGGTCCCGGCCCGTGTGGTGCAGGCGCAGCGCTCCTTTGACGTGGGGCGACTCTATGACCACCACCCACCGCTCTCCCTGACGGCAGAGATAGAGGGTCGCGCAGTCGACGGTTCCGCCGTGACCGGGGATGTTGGAACGGTTGTTCGTTTCCATCGTCTGGAGAAACGCCCCCTCTCGTACCTGCTTGCTGGGCCGAAAGGCCCATTTTCCCTCCCCGGCCACGGCCGACCGGGGTGACCGTTGTCCGTGGGCAGGGTACGCCACGTCACGGCAAGTCTGCTTGGGCGGTGGCCCGGGGCACCAGTGCCGAATGTCCCGTGTACCCCGGCTCGAACGGACCTTCGCGGGGCGGTGGACGCGCGCCTCCTCGGTCGCGTGGGTGTCCGTGACGGGCGACGACGTGCTGGCCGCCGCCGAGCTGTGCCGGGCGGCCCTCGAGCCGGAGCTGGCCGCGGACTGGAGCGTGCCGGTGCCCGGTCTCGAGTTCACGGTCGCCGGCGTCGTGGCCCACGCGGCCAACGCGGCCCTGTGGTACGCCGTCGACCTGTGGAGCGGGCGCGCTGACGCCGTCATGGCACGACTCTTCCCCTGGCACGCGCTCGGCCCCGGTGACGACCCCTGGCAGGTGCTGCTCTGGGCCAACGGCCGGATCGATCTGGAGGGCCGGCCCCGTCAGGCCCGCTGGCGCTGGCACTGCGCACCGCTCTCGGAGTGGGACGGCGCCGTGCCCTAGGTGTGATTCCCACGGAGGTTGCCGTCTCGTTGCTTCTGCGGCCGCGACGCCTGCGACCCTGGTACGAGGCCGGCCTCGCGGTCACAATGCGTTCAGGGGAAAGTGCCCGTTCGCGGGCCCACGGCAACGTGGAGGATTCGGGCGAGCCCACGGCGTGGGCGTCGCCGGAAGGCATGAGGGGGAATGCGCAGGTTCTCGTCATGGGTCGACGAGCGGTCGGCACCGCTGACCGCCACCACCATCATCGTTGCGGCCGGGCTGGTCTACACCGTCGCGTGGTCGGCGCTGGCCCGTCACGGCTGGCAGTCGGTGAGCGACCTGTGGAACAGCGCGGGCATCGGGCTGGCCATCGCGCACGCCCACTGGGCTGCCGTCTACGGGCCGGGCTCCCAGCTCGACGCGCCGCCGGGGCTGGAGTTCGCGCTGGCGCCCTTCATGGCCCTCGGTCACGCGCTGGGCCTGCGCACCGCTGCCGAGATGCGTCATGGCTACGCGGCCTTCTGGCTCGTGCTGGCGCCCTTCGCCACGATCCTCGCCTCGAGCGTGCTGTTCGCCCTCGACGCGGTGGCGCGGCGGTGGGCCTTCTCCGAACGCCGGCGGCTCGCCCTGTCGCTGGTGGCGGGCCTCGGTGTCGTGAGCGCAGTGGTCTTCTGGGGCCACCCCGAGGATTGCGTGGCCCTCGCCTTCGTGGTGTGGGCCGCGCTGGCCGTGGAGCGTGACGGCGCTCGCGGCCTGGCCGCTGCCGGGTGGCTGCTCGGGATCGCCGTGGCGTTCCAGCCGCTGGCGCTCCTCGCCGCGGCGCCGGTGGTGGCCCGCTACGGTTGGCGGGCCCTGCCGCCGTTCGCCTGCCGGCTGGCGGTGCCGAGCATCGTCGTCGTCCTCCCCGCGCTCGTGACGCACGCGGGAGAGACGCTGCACCGGATCGTGGACCAGCCGTTCTTCCCGGCCGACGAATCGAGGACGCCCTTCAGCCACCTGGCCCGCTCGCTCGGGAACGGCATGTACAGCGGCGGCACGCTGCGCCTCGCCGCCACCGTCGCCGCGGTGGTGGTGGGCTGGGTGGCCTGCCGGCGCCGGCACGACCTGCCGACCGTGCTGTTCGTGATGGCCGTGGCGTTCACGATCCGGGTCGTGCTCGAGAGCGAGTTGCTCGGCTTCTACTTCTTCCCGGTGATCGCGCTGTGCCTCCTGCTGACCATGCGGCAGGGCTGGCCGCGCTTCGGGTGGTGCGCCGCCCTGTCCGTGGTCTGCCTCGCCCTCGGCAATCGGCGAGAGCACGCCATCGCCCTGTGGTGGCCCGCCATCATCGCGACGACCGTCGCGATGGTCATCCTGGCCTACGGCGCGGTCTCGGAGGCCGATCCGGGCCGGGTCGAGCTCGCTCGGCTGGGTCGGCGGCACCGCCCGGCGGCGCCGCCGGTGACGATCTCGCACGTCCGGCTGCTCGACGGCTGAGCCCTGACAGGGCGGCGCTCAGCTGTGCGGTGCCGTGCGCAGCGTGACGGTCAGGTGCCGCACGGACGGTGGCGCGGTCACGCTGCCGCCCGCCTCGTCGACGGTGCCGGCGGAGGCCTTGGCGATGTTGGAGATGAACGAGGGGAGCTGGAAGAGCACCGGCCCCTGTGGGGGCGCGCCGCGGAGGCTCAGCGACACCGATCTGCCGGCGGCCGTGATCGTGAGGCTGGCGCGCCGGCCGGCCGTGGTGGGGAAGTTGGTGACCGTGATGGGCCCGCCCTGGCGCAGCCAGGCGGGCGGGACGCCGCGGCCGACCACGAGCGCGCCGCCGGCGCGGACGGCGACCAGCGAGTCGAGCAGGACCTTGTTGGCGCCAGCCATGCCCCAGGCGTGCGGTGACGCGCCCTGCCCGGTGCCGGGGTGGCGGCCGACCCACGGTGAGGCGGGGTCGGGGGCGCTCGAGCTCTCCCACCACGACAGCGGGCCGCTCTGGCTGTTGGCGAGCATGAACTCGTAGCCCATGATCCCCTGGTCCCGGTGGTCGGTGCTCTCCAGGCCGGCCGCGCCCATCGCCGCGTTGTAGCCGCTCGAGTAGTAGTCGCCCGGGAACCCACCGGCCGTGCCGGGCGGGAGGATCCCGTGCAGGCGATCGAACCCGTAGGCGTAGGTGGCGTCGATCATGCTCAGGCCGGGTCCGCTCAACGGTGCCCCGAGGAGGTACCCCTCCCAGGCCCAGCTGCCGAAGCCGAGGGGCGAGGTCCAGTTGGCGTCGCTCGGGTTGGTGCAGCGGTTGGCCGTGTTGGGCTGGACGAGCGAGCAGGGGAGGTAGTGGAGGCCGTTGCCGGCGATGGTCTGGCCGAGCACGGCGTTGGTGGCTGCCAGGAGGCTGCCGTACTCGGTATCGGCCCAGGCGGCCTCGGTCGTGTTCCCGACGGCGGCCGCCAGGTAGCGGTAGGCGGCCAGGCCGAGCAGCGCCTCGTAGTCGTCGACGGTCCAGTACCCCTGGGTGTCGATGTCGTCGGTGGCCTCCATCGTCCCCATCGGCCCCGTCCGGTCGGCCGCGATGGCATGGGCGCTGTCCTCGATGCTGGGCTCGGTCGCGCCGAGCGGGCCCTCCGTCGTGAAGTTCCGCGCGACGAACGACGTGTCGCCCGTCTTCAGCAGGTAGACGGCCCAGGGCACGGCGTAGGTCCAGAGACCGTCGACGTACTCACCCGCGGACCCGCCGACGACGTTGCGGGCCTCGGTGAGCAGTGCGTGGGCATCCGTGAAGTACCCCTGGGTGAAGAGGTTGGTCAGGATCCCGATGACGTCGTGGCTGAATTCCATCTCGTAGCCGTTGACCCCGCTGTCGAGGGCGTCGCCGCTGCGGATGAGCTGCGTGGTGATGAAGCCGCTCTTGTACGCGTCGACGAGGGCGGGGTCGGGCACGCTGATCTGCGCGATGCGGGACAGCTGGGCGACCCAGAAGGCGCGCATGTGCGCATAGTGGCGGTCGAAGCTGCCGGCGGCGGTGAGTGTCCGCGCGCTGGGCCACGGTGCGCTGCCGCCGAATTGGTCGGAGGCGACGACGTAGTCGTGGTCGACCGTCCGGTGCGCCGGCACGGCATCGGGTGCCTCGCCGAGGGGCACGAGGGCCGTCGAGGCCTCCGGATCGACGGTGACGGTGTGACCGGTCGGGTTGGCCACGCTCACGCGGCCGTACACGGCGACGAAGGGTGTCCCGCCGAGGACGACCTGGTCGGCGAACTCGGTGATGGACACGGTGGCGCCCTGGTCGCCGAACGTCGTCACCTGGGCCGGGAGGTAGCCGCCGGCGTCCGCCCAGGTCGTCCGTTGGCCCTCGTAGACGCCGAAGCCGTACTGCTGGAAGAGGCCGCCAGGGCCGTCCTGGACCACGAAGGTGCCGCCCAGGCAGGTGATGACGCTGTTGTGGTCGCCGAGCCAGCCGATGGCCGAGGCGGTCGCGTCGGCACCGGTGAAGGCGTCGGTGTCGACGTTGAAATTGCAGCGGTAGGCCGGGGCGGGGCCCGGTGCGCCCGTGGGCGACGGGGTCGGGTTGGCGCCGGCCGGGGCCACCGGCCCGAGCACGTCGAGCGCGAACGGGACGAGCATGACGGCGAGTGCGACGGTGACGACCGTGGCCCGGGCCCCAGTGGCGGTCCGGGGGGGCTGGTGCACGGCGGCATCGTAGCGAGGCGTTCGTGCCGGGACCCGGGCCGCCTCCGGTAGCGTCCGCCCATGGCCGCCGCGACGCCCGGGCCCCGGGGCCACGGGTGAACACGCAGGAGCCGCTTCCGCGCGGCGTCGCGGCGCGTGCGGTGGTGCGGTGCGCAGTGGCGACCGCCGGGCTCCTCGCCCGCCGGCGCACCCACCTCCCCACGGCGCACGTGGGCAGACGGCTTCGCTTTGCCGACGGCACGACGGCGCGGGTGTTCCGCGAGACGGTCGTGGACGGCGAGCCGGCCGACGACCCGTGCCTGCTGTTCGTGGAATTCCGCCTCTACCTGCTTCGGGGCCGCTGGCACCGGCTCTTCCTCTGGGAGTGCATCTTGAACACCCCGCTGTTCGTCGGATTTCCCGGCCTCGTCTCGAAGTTGTGGCTCGAGCGCGACGAAGAGGAGCGCTACCGGGGCGTCTACGTGTGGCGCGACGCGCCCGGTTCGGAGTTCTACGCACGTTCGCTGTGGCGCGTTCTCGAGCTGGTGTGCCCGGCCGGGTCGATCCACTACAAGGTCGTCCCGGGCGTGCGGCGCGACGCCGTGCTCGAGGACCCTCAGCCGCTCGCCGCCGCCTTCCCGGAGGACGGCGCCGCGTGGTGGCGCCTGGTCGGCGTCGCCTGAGCGGCGGTACCGGAGGCAGTCTGCTCGGTCTCGCCCTCGGCCCGCTGCCTGATCCCGAGGAGCATCTTGCGCTCCATCACGAGGCTGCCGGGCTCCATCAGGTAGCGGGTCATGGCGCGGGTCGCGGCCGACGCGTCGGGTTGGCGGATGCGGTTGCGGCTGAGCAGCCGGGTGCCGGCAGCGTCGGGGACGAGCACGAAGGCCCATGTCCAGTTGCCGTCGTCGGAGCGGAGCACGATCGTGGAGGGCGGGTCCAGCGACGCCACCCGGAGCAGCGGGCCATGGGCCCCCAGCTTCCAGGCGTCGCCGACCTCGAGGTCCTGGAACTGGGGCAGGATCTCGTCGGCGCTGTGCATGTCGAGCCCGGCCAGGTTCTCGATCCAGTCGTAGGTGTACGCGCCGGCGCGGCCGGGTCCCATCTGCACGAGCCAGGGCCAGATCACCGGCGGCGTCACGCCGATGCCGATCGCCCTCGTGGTCACGACGTCGGGGTCCTCGAGGAGCTCGTCGCCGGGCAGGGCCGTGGCGGCCTCCTCCTCCGTGGCGCCCCAGGTCAGGCACCGCTCACGCCAGCGCGGGTAGGTCAGCACCGCAACGGCGCCGGCGGCTGCCAGCGCACCGAGGGCCTTGAGGAGGGGAGAGCCGCGCACGAGTTCCATTGCACTCCCGGTGGGAGCCCTGCGCCAGGGGCGGAGGTCACAGAGGGGGCGGGGCTGACCGCCTCCAGGGGTTCGTCTAGGGGCGGAACACGACCTTGATGGCGTGCGAGCTCTGCCGGTCGATGGCCGTCTCGATGGCCTCCCGGTAGCCCTCCAGCCCGAACTCGTGCGTGACCACGACCGAGTCGGGCAGGAGGCCGGCGGCGAGCACGTCGAGCGCCCGGTCCACCGAGTGCCGGCCCGCACCTCCCGCCAGGCCCGGCGCAGCCGATGTGTCGACGGTGTGGTCGATGGAGCCGACGAGGGCCGCCTCCTTGTACCAGATCGGCGTCAGGTCGACCTCGCTGATCCCGGCTGCGCCGAGCAGCAATACGGTGCCGCGGTGGGCGACGGCGCGCAGCGCCTCGGTGACCGACTGGGGCGAGCCGACCGCCTCGACGACGTAGGGGTACCCGCCCATCAGCATCTGGTGGCGCTTGCGCCCCACCACGCGTGAACCGGACAGCGCGGCCAGCTCCTCCCAGTGCCCGTTGTCGGGGTCGCCGAGCACGACGTGGTCCGCGCCGCAGGCCGCGGCCGCCGCGGCCTGATGGGGGTGGCGGGCCAGCACGGTGACCGGGTTGTCGGGGAACAGCCCGCGCAGCGCGGCGAGCGCGGCCAGCCCGATGATGCCCGCACCCACCACGAGCACCGGATCGCCGTCTGTGGGCATGGCCCGCAGGAGGCCGTGGCAGGCGATGGACACCGGCTCGTAGAGGCTGGCGCCGCGGTCAGCGACGGCCTCGGGGAGCGGGTGGAGCATGGAGCCGTGGGCCAGCACGGTGTCGGCCCACCCGCCACCGAGGCCCATGGTGTACCCGAGCGAGCGTCCCGAGCTGAGCACCCGGCTGTCGAGGTTGAGGCACGAGGAGGTCCAGCCGCGGGCGCAGTTGGCGCAGGGCGGGTCGATCCCGCGCGGCAGGCAGGGGATGCAGGGGTCGACCGCCACCCGCGTCCCCACGGCGACGGCGCACCCCGGCCCGGCCTCGACGACGCGGCCCGCCGTCTCGTGCCCGAGGACGAAGGGGAAGGTGCCGATGCCGACGAGCGTGGGGGAGGGCCCGGTGTTGTGCGCGAACAGGTGGAGGTCGCTGCCGCAGATGCCCCCGGTCGTGACGGCCACCCGCGCCCACGCCGGTCCCGGCAGCTCGGGCTCGGGCAGCTCGGCGAGCGAGGCTCCGAACGCGGGGTCCACCATGTCGAAGACGACGGCGCGCACGGGGCGAGCGTAGGCGCGGCGGGCCGGAGGCTCACGCGGAGGGCGCTGGCGTAAGGTGCCGGGCGATGCGGGTCCCCGACGCCACGCTCGACGAGGTGCGCGAGCGGGGCTTCTCGCTCCTGGAGGGGTTCCTCGGGGCGGAGGAGCTGGCGGCGGCCCGCGGCGCCCTCTGGAAGCACTTCCCTCGGCCCGACGAGTACTTCGACGACCCCGAGAGGTTCGCGCGCTACGCCGGGAGCCAGTTCGCCGGCGTGGAGGAGTTCCCCTACCGCTCCTGGGATCTGAACCGCCTGGCCGTCCACCCCGACCTCGTCGATGCCGCCGAGCGCTACCTGCAGACGACCGAGCTCCACCTCTACAAGGTGGAGCTGTGGGCCAAGTACGCCGGTGCCGTCGACTACGACCAGCCGCTGCACCGCGACTACGGGAGCCACAGCCTCGTCGTGCCGCGCCCCGAGCAGCGCTACCAGCAGCTCACCACGTTCGTCTACCTCTCCGACGTGACCGAGGCCGACGGGCCCACCTGCATCGTGCCCTACGACCGCGGCAAGGACGTCCCCTGGACCCCGCTCTACCTCCCCTTCGGGTCGCTGGCCGAGTCGGAGGTGCGGTGCACCGGTTCTGCGGGGTCGCTCCTCATCTACCGGACCGACATCCTGCACCGGGGCTCGGACTTCGCCGCCCCGAGCCGGTCGCGCTTCTCGCTGTTGGCCGACTACCAGGTCCGCGGCACGACCTGGGGCGGCAAGATGGCCTGGCCCAAGCAGTCGCCCGAACGATGGGCCAGGTTCATCCCGCAGTGCAGCGTCCGCCAGCGCGACCTGTTCGGCTTCCCCCGGCCCGGGGACCCCTACTGGAACACCGAGACGCTCCAGGGCGTGGCGGAGCGGTACCCGGGGATCGACCTTGCACCGTACGCCGACGACCGGCGCCCCTGAGCGAGCGACACCGCAAGGGCCTACGCTGCACCGACCGATGACAGGAGGGCACATGGCCGCACAGATCATCTTGGAGTTCGAGGGCGTGACGACGAAGGAGTACGAGGCCGTCAACAAGGAGCTCGGCATCGACATGGAGACCGGGGAGGGCAATTGGCCCGACGGGCTCCAGGTCCACGCCGCCGGGCTGAACGAGGACGGCCACCTCGTGGTCACCGAGGTGTGGGACACGCCCGAGCACCAGGCCCGGTTCATGGAGGACCGGCTGGGGGAGGCCCTCGCCAAGGGCGGCGTCACCGGCCCGCCGTCGAGCATCACCTGGATCGAGCTGGTGGCGCACCACCGACTCGGCTGAGATCGGAGTACTCGGAACCGCCGGGAAGCAGCTACTGGGCCAGCAGCTGTATGGCGGCCTCGCGGTTGGCGACGCCGAGCTTGCGCAGAATGGCCGAGACGTGGCTGCGCACCGTGGTGGGGGAGACGAACAGGCGCTCGGAGATCTCCGTGGTCGTGGCGCCCGTGCGCATCAGCTCGAGGACGTCCCACTCCCGCCCCGTGAGGCGGGCGGCCGGGCCCTCGACGACCGCGACCCGGCGGTGCTCGCGGTCGCGGAACTCCTCGACGAGGCGTGCCACCAGCGTCCCGGGAAGCGTGGCCTCGCCGTTGAGCACCCGGTGGAGGGCGTCACCGATCCTGTGCTCGTCCATCCCCTTCAACAAGTAGCCCGAGGCTCCGGCCCGGAGGGCGTCGAACAGGTCCTCGTCCTGCCTCGAGACCGTCAGCATCACCACCGCGGTGTCGGGCAGCGCGGCCAAGATGCGGCCCGCCGCCGCGATCCCGCTGCCCGGCATGTTGATGTCGAGGAGGCAGACATCCGGCTGTTCTCTCTCTGCGGCGAGGAGCGCAGAGTCGGCGTCGGCGGCCTCGGCGCAGACGCGGAAGTCGCCACTCTGTTCCAACGCCTCCCGCACCATGGCGCGGGTCCGGGCGTGATCGTCGGCCAGGAGGACGCTGATCGGAGAGGTCACGGAACCGCCACCTCGACCCTCGTCCCGCGGGCCGGCGCCGAGTCGAGGCTGAGGTGGCCACCGATCGACTCTGCCCGCTCCCGCATGCCGAGGAGGCCGAATCCGCTCGAGGACGCTGCGTGAAGGTCGAAGCCGCACCCGTCGTCCTCGATGACGAGCCGCACGCCGTCGGCGCCCTCGAGCTTGACGTGCACGCGCTGGGACCCACCGTGCTTGGCCGCGTTCGTCATCGCCTCCCGCAGGATGCGCAGCAGGTTCTCGGTCACATCACCCGGAATCTCGATGTCGTCCCCGAGGTCGAGTTGCACCGCCAGATCGAGACGGGCCGCGAGGTCCTCGGCCGTCTGCGCCACGGCGCTGGCCAGCGATTGGGGACGGGCCGCCGACAACACGGTGATGGCCCGACGCGCCTCGTCGAGGGCGCGGTCGGCCGCGTCGGCCACCTGGCGCAGCTCGAGGGCCTCCCGCACGTCCATGCTCGATCGCCGCGTCTTGCTGGCGATGAAGGCGAGCTCGTGGGCCAGGCCGTCGTGCAGCTCCCGGGCGATCCGTCGACGCTCCTCCGCGGTCGCCTGGTGCTCGAGCGTCTGGTGCGCGGCCCAACTGGACAGGGCCAATTCGAGGAGATGGCCGAGGGCCTCGCACCGCTCGACGCACTCGGCGGGTACGGCAACCCCGCGGGTGGAGATGGTGAGCACGCCATGGAGCTTCCCGTCGGGGCAGACGGGCACCCAGGCACCGTGGGTGATGCCGCCTTCGCAGATCTTGGATCGCAGGACGGGCCCGACGTCCTCGGCGGAGAGCCGGCCCACCACGGGCCGTCCGGTCCGCACGGCCTGCTGGAGGGGCGGGTGATCGTCGAGCGGCCAGGTCCCCTTCATCTCGTAGCCGGACTCGTCGAACTGGGCCTCGGCCCGGACGGCGCCGTCCTCGATGACGAGATACGACGCCCGCCGCACCTCGGAACCCGCCGGCGAGGCCATGCGGGCGGCGAGCTCCACCCCCAGGGCCATGATGGCGGCCGGGTCCACCGTCAAGGTGAGCTGGCGGGCGGCGTCGTTGATCGACTTCTCCTGGCGCAGGAGCTGCCTCGTGCGCTCGTTCGACCGCGTCAGGCGATCGCGCAAGGCGTGGATGGAGACCGAGAACATGACGGAGATGGACGCGAACAGGAGCAGGCGCCGGGCCGTCGCCGCAGCGAGATCGGGATGGGCGAGCGACACGCAGAGGACGGCGGCGACGACCAGGGCCACCACGGACGTTGATTCCCAGCGCCGGCCGTAGAGGGCGACGCCCACGACGGGCATCAGGAGCAGGGCGCCCAGCCCGCTGGAGATCCCACCCGTCGCGATCATCAAGAAGATGACCGAGACGATGTAGATGGTCGCCCGCGGCACCAAGGTCGTGGGTGGCCGGTGCCGGCGGATTACGACGAGCAGGGCCAAGGACAGGAGCACCGCGGTGCTGACCCAGAAGGCGGCGTAGTTGCTTGGGCCGGGGGGCCACCCCGCACTGACCTGGCCCACCACCGCGACCGCGGCGAACGGCAGCGAGGCGGCGACCCGGTGGCGGGTCGGCATCAGGGGCTGCACGCAGCTGGTATCGGCCTGTCGGCGCGTTGCACTGAGCGACCCGTCGTCTGTCGTCGACTCAGCCGGTGTCCGCACGGGGCCATCATGGCGCCCGCGGGCCGCCCCGCCAGGGATGTCGATTGATCGCTCCAGCGCGCAACTGCCCCGACGAGGCACGGCGGGGCCGTTGCGCTGCCTGGAGACCGCCTCTCCTCCCTTCGGCTAGGTCAGTCGACTCGTGGAGTGCGACGAGCGTCCAAATTCCTCAACGCCGCCACTCCCAGGTGCCCGTGGTGTCCAAATGCCTCGACACGGCTTAAGGCGCTCCCCGGCGCCTCCGATTCCCTTGGGGCCAACACGTCCACTTCGAGGCACGACAGACAGGGACCCGACGCATGATGATCACGAAGACCGCCAGAATGTCCCGCCGGATGAAGATCGTCTCGGCGGTGTTCGGGGTCTTGCTGGCCGGGGTCGGCGCCTACGCCGCGACGAACTGGGTCGTCGGCCTGAACGCCGGATCGTCCGGCGAGGGGCAGTCGGCGACCATCTCCAACCTGACCATCACGGCCGTGGCGTCCCCGGCGGCGACCAACCTGCTCTACCCCGGTGGCAACGGCGACGTGGTGGTCACCATCAGCAACCCGAACCCGTACCCGGTCACGATCACGGCGGTCCAGCTGCCGACGAACACGACCTACGCCACGGGATACACGACCAGTGCCCTCACGACCACGCAGACCGGGTGCCTGGCCGCCACACCCAGCGCGGTGAGCTGGAACTTCTCCTCGGCGACGAGCGGCAGCTCCCACACGCTCACCACGGCCCTGACCGTCGGCGCGAGCGGTCAGGCGAACAACCCGCTGGCGGTGACGCTCACCAACGACGCCAGCATGGGGACGACCGCGCCGGCCGCCTGTGCCGCCACGTACTTCTCGTTGCCGTCCTTCACCGGGGTCACGGCGACGGGTGGATCGGCGACCTCGACCACGACGCCGGCCACCGACGCCTGGACCAGCTGATCAACCCTCTCATGGTCCCGGCGGTCCGAGGCGGGAGCGGGGGGCGAGCGACACGTGACACCAAGAGCTCGTCCCCTCGCCCTCGCCCTCGTCCTCGTCGGCATCGCCCTGGCGAGCCCGCTGCCATGGACGGTCACTGCGGCATGGGCCTCCGGTAACTGGGTCGTCCATGTCGCTGCGGGCAGCAAGGGTGAGGCGCACGCCCAGGCGCTCCCGTCCGCACCGACGGGTGTGTCCGCAGCCTGTTCGGCGCCCACGACGTCCAAGACCGTCAAGGTCAGCTGGTCCGCCGTCACCCACGCGACGAACTACTCGGTGTACGACTCGACCACGTCGGCCACGGGGACCTACAGCCTCGTCGCCAGCGGCGTGGCGGCCACCTCGTGGACGAGCGGCACGCTGACCACCGGGACCAACTATTGGTTCGAGGTGACGGTGAACTTCGGGAGCAACTGGGCCAGCGCCAAGTCGAGCGCCACCGGCGAGAGCACGATCAACGGCAGCAATCCGTTCTGCGTCCAGCCGTAGGTCCCGCGGGAGCGGTGCGTCGGCGTGCGCAGGTGGCATCATTCGGGGCGATCACCTCGCCCCCACGAACGAAGGAAGTGCCGCCCATGAGCTTTCGCGTGATCCAGTGGGCCACCGGAGGGGTGGGCCGGGCCGCCATGGAGGGGATGCTCCGGCATCCCGAGCTCGAGCTGGTGGGGGCCTGGGTGCACAGCCCGGCCAAGGAGGGAGTCGACCTCGGCGCGCTGCTGGGGCGCGCCGACCTCGGCGTCGCCGCGACAGGCGACGTCGATGCGCTCCTCGCCACCGAGGCCGACTGCGTCCTCTACAGCCCGATCTTTGCGGATCCGGCGGTGGTGGCCGCCATCTTGGAATCGGGGAAGAACGTGGTCACCCCGCTCGGCTGGTTCTACCCGCCGCCCGAGGAGCGCGAGAAGTTCGACGCGATCGCCAAGGCCGCGGGGGTCACGCTCCACGGCACCGGGATCAACCCGGGGGGCATCACCGAGCGGTTCCCGTTGATGATCTCGGCCCTGTCGGGCTCCATCACCCACGTGCGCGCCGAGGAGTACTCCGACATCCGCACCTATGGCGCACCGGACGTGGTGCGTGACTGGATGCTGTTCGGCAAGACCCCGGAGGAGGCCCGTGCCAGCGTCATGATCGACGCACTCGGCGGCGGCTTCCGCCAGTCGCTCTTCATGGTGGCCGACGAGCTGGGCTTCGACGTCGATCCCCAGCTCCGGACCACCCACGAGATGGCGGTCGCCACCGCTCCCATCGACTCGCCCATCGGGCCGATCCAACCCGGGACGGTGGCGGCGCAGCGTTTCACGTGGGAGGCGATGGTCGACGGTGCACCGGTGGTGACGGCCACGGTCAACTGGCTGATGGGGGAGGAGCACCTGAGTCCAGCCTGGACGTTCGGCCCCGAGGGCGAGCGCTTCGAGGTCGAGGTGACCGGTGACCCGAGCTGCCTCACCACCTTCAAGAAGCTGCACCCCGAGACGGTCGAGGCCGGTCTCGTGCGCAACCCGGGTGTGGTCGCCACCGCGATGCACTGCGTCAACGCCATTCCCTATGTCTGCCGGGCGGAGCCGGGCCTGCGCACCTATCTCGAGATGCACCTGGTGGCCGGCCGGGCCGCTCCGGGCCTGCACCGGGACCGGCGAAGGACCTCGCCGACCGGGCCGACATGATCCTCGACCGCTTCGCCGTCGACGGGCGGGTGGCCATCGTCACGGGCGCCGGGCTCGGGATCGGACGGGGGATCGCCATCGGGTTGGCCGAGGCCGGCGCCGACGTCGCCCTGGCGGCGCGCACCGAGGCGGACCTGGACGAGGTCGCCGGTCAGGTCCGCGACCTGGGCCGGCGGGCACTGGTCGCGCCGACCGACGTCACCGATGCTGCGGACTGCGAGCGCCTCGTCTCCCGCACCGTCGACGAGCTCGGCCGGCTCGACATCCTGGTCAACAACGCGGGAGGAGCGATGCCCCGGGCGGCCGTGGACACGAGCGAGGGCTTCATGGCCCGCACGTTCGCCTTCAACGTCACGGCCCCGTTGACGCTGACGAAGCTGGCGGCCCGCCAGATGGTCGACACCGTGGGCGCCGGCGCGGTGGTCAACATCTCGTCACGATCGGCGTCCATGACGCAGACCATGTTCGTCGCCTACGGGGCGGCCAAGGCCGCGCTGGACCGGATGACCCGCAACATCGCGCCGGAGCTGGCGCCGCGGGTACGGGTGAACGCGATCGACGTCGGCGGCGTGGCGACGCGCTCCCTCGACGTCGTCCTCACCGACGACACCCTCCGCCAGGAGTTCATCGACAACACCCCGATGGGCCGCCCGGGCCAGCCGGAGGACATCGCCTGCGCAGTCCTCTATCTCGTCTCCGACGCGTCCTCCTGGGTCACGGGCAAGGTGTTCGAGATCGACGGTGGCACCGAGGCCCCCGCCATCGCCGTGCAGCCGCCCGCGTTCGGGCCGAGCGCACCGGAGGGCGCCGCCGACTAGGAGAACCACGGCGCCGTACAGTTCCCCCTGGCCGAACAGCGGTCCGACGCACCGGGGACAGGAGGGCGTGATGAAGACGACCGAGGAGCTGTTCGACCTCCGCGGCAGGGTCGCCCTCGTCACCGGTGGCAGCCGTGGCATCGGGCGTGCCGTTGCAGAGGGCCTGGCCAGGGCGGGAGCCGACGTCGCGATTGCCAGCCGAAAGCTCGACAACTGCGAGGCGGCGGCCCGGGAGATCAGGTCGACAACCGGCCGGCGGGCGGTCCCCTTCGAATGCCATGTCGGCCGCTGGCAGGACTGCGACCGGCTCGTCGAAAGCGTGTACGGGGAGCTGGGTCGCTGCGACGTGCTCGTCAACAACGCGGGGATGTCTCCGGCCTACGACGGCCTGACGTCGGTCACCGAGGACCTGTACGACAAGGTCCATGCCGTAAACGCCAGGGGGCCGTTCCGCTTGAGCGTTCTCATCGGGGAGCGGATGGCACAAGGAGAGGGCGGGTCGATCATCAACGTCTCGTCCGTCGGCTCGTGGCGCCCGACCGCCACCGACCTGCCCTATGCGATGGCCAAGGCCGCCCTCAACGCGCTGACCCTCGGGCTCGCCGGTGCATGGGCGCCCAAGGTCCGTGCCAATCTGGTGCTGCCGAGCGCCAGCGACACGGACCTCACCAGGAACTGGCCGTCGGAGACCAAGTCCCGCATCGCCGCCATGAATCCGATGCGGCGCATGGGGACACCCGACGACCTGGTGGGAGCGTGCGTCTTTCTGGCCAGCGACGCGGCCGGCTACGTCAACGGCGCCCAGCTACCCGTCGACGGGGGGCTCTACCGCACGCTCTGACGACCCTTCGTGGTGGGCGAGTCAGGCCTTGGTCAGGTAGCGGTCGATCACACGGTGCATGTGCAGGACGTTGGCCTCCTGGCGCCGGTTGAGCCTGAGGGCGGGTCCCCCGCGTGACTTCATCCCGACCTGCACGTGCTCCATGTTGGCGTAGTCCTGATTGGTGATCTCGCCCCAGTCGCGCTCCTTCCAGTCCGCGAAGAAACGGCGCTCGGCCTTCTTCGGGGGACCGCCTTCCTGGGGCCACTGCAGGAACCACGTGTCCTTGATGCAGCTGTCGGGATCCGTGCCGTTGGGCCGCACCCGGAAGAGGATGGCGATCCCCGGATAGATCGGACCGACCATGTTGGGAAAGAAGAACACGTCGTCCGCACTGGTCAGCTGATCGTCGCCGAACTCCTCCACATGGACGCCACGTGCCACCAGCAGGTCACGCCGTCCCGCCTGATAGCGGCTCAGCATTGTCTCGCCGTCCCGTGGGTTGGCGCGGATCTCTTCGACCAGGGCTTGCTCGTCGCGGTAGAAGAGGCCGCCGAGACCACGGATGAAATTCTCGAGGATCTCACCCTCGTCGTAGTCGCCCTCCGAGAGCCCCAGGCGCGGACTCGGCCTCAGTTGGCGCCGAGCGTTCGGCAACCGGCCGTAGTGGGCGTGGAGACCCAGCGATTCGTACTCGAGGCTGACGTCATCGGTCCACGGCAGGAGCTGTGGATGCGTGCCCTGCACGTGGTATCCCTCGTTGAACGCGTCGACCGCGACCTTCCAGTTCGCAGGGAGGACCGTCGACAGATAGGTGCGAAGGCGAAGACGGTCCAGGTGGTACGGCGCCAGCAACGACGTCAGGGGGTCGAGATACTCGGCCAGAGGTGGTGCGGACCGGTCGAGGCAGATCCACACGAAACCGCCCCACCGCTCGGCCCGCACCGCTCGCAACCCCGTGTCGGGCGGTATCGGATCGAACTCGTCCTGGTCGACGACGTCGACCAGCCTTCCGTCGAGGTCGTAGCGCCAGGCATGGTAGCGACACCGGATGCACTGCTCGGGGAATCTGCCACTTCCGTCGGCGAGACGAGTGCCGCGGTGCAGACACGTGTTGTGGAACGCGCGGATCGTCTCCTGGCCCGACCGCACGACCAGGATCGACTGGTCGCCGATGAGGTACTCGCAGAAGTCACCGACCTCGCCTATTTCCTCTTCGCGACAGGCCACCTGCCAGACCCGCGACCAGAGGCGCTCGAACTCCAGCTCGGCGAAGTCGGGGCTGGTGTAGCGCTCTCGGGGAACGGTGTTGTCCTCACCGATCAGCACGCTCTTGAGATCCATGTCGTCGATCTCCCTCACACCAATCATCCGAACCGCGGGCACTCGGCACGGTCGCGCCATGCTAGGGCGGGTCGCGACGGCGGCGGATCGCCGGCTCTCCCGGTGGACGATCGGTCGCCGCCTCTATACTTCGGCTCCCGCCCGGGATGGCGAGGTCGAGTCCGGCGCATCGTGGGGAGAGCGTGAAGAGTGAGTGGTCCGTCATGGTGATCGGTGGCCGAGACGGGGCGACCTAGGACGGTGGGGGAGGACGCCGAAGCACCTGGGGCCGGTGTGGCTCCCCCCGCGCCGCTTGCCGGGCTCGCACCACCGCTGGCCGAGGTGCCGCTCCCTGCTCCGAACGCCGCGGCGCTGCTTCGTCGTAACGGCACCGATCCCGGATATGCCGACCTTCCCGCCCTGCGCTTCGGCGACCGCCTGTGGACACACCGGGACCTTCTGGCCGAATCGGAGCGCTTTGCCGCGCTGTACCGCGCCAGGCTCGACCCCGGCCGTCCTCCCCACGTCGGCGTCCTGCTGGACAACACCCCCGACTACGTCTTTGCGCTGTGCGGTGCGGGGCTGGTCGGTGCCGCGGTGGCGGGGTTGAACTACACGCGTCGAGGCGAGCATCTCGGCCACGACATCTCGCACACCGACGTCCAATTCGTCATCACCGAGCCCCGTCACGAGGAGCAGCTGCGAGCGGGCACCGAGGGTGTGGCACTCCCCGGTGGCATCCTCGTCTCGGACCGTTTCGCCGACCGCGACGATCCGCCCGCCGCGGGTGAGCCGCTCGAGCAGGCACTGCGGGCAGCCTGGGCGGAACACGACACCGGACGTCGGGCCCGCACCGCGGTGGCCGACCCCGACGTGGATGCTCTCTGGACGCTGCTCTTCACGTCCGGAACGTCGGCCGCGCCCAAGGCGGTGCGCTGCACGCAACGTCGACTGCTGACCACGGGCAACCGGATGGCCATGATGCTCGAGCTCGGACCCGAGGACGTCGGCTACGCATCGATGCCCCTGTTCCACACCAACTCGCTGATGTCAGGACTCGCGCCGGCGCTGGTGTCCGGCGCCTCCCTCTCCCTGGCCCGCCGCTTCAGCGCGTCACGGTTCCTGCCCGACGTGCGGCACTACGGAGCCACCTGGTTCAACTACACCGGCAAGCTGCTGACGTATCTGTTGGCCACTCCCGCGCGGCCCGACGACGCCGACAATCCCCTGCGCGTCGCCTTCGGCAACGAGGGGTCGCCACAGGTCGTCGAGGCGGCCGCGGCGCGATTCGGTGTCCGGATCATCGACGTCTTCGGCTCGACCGAAGGCGCCATTGCGCTGGACCGTACGGGGAACCGTCCCCGTGGGTCCATCGGGCGTCTGCGACAAGGCGTTCTGGTCGTCGACGAGGAGGGACACGAGGCACCGCGGGCGGAATTCGACGGCGAAGGACGTCTCGTCAATGCCGATCGGTGCGTCGGGGAGATGGTGAACACGCTCGGTGTCGGGCCGTTCGAGGGCTACTACCGCAACGACGAGGCGATGCGTCGCACCACCCGCCAGGGCTGGTACTGGAGCGGGGACCTCGGCTACGTCGACGACGACGGGTGGGTGTACTTCGCCGGACGGACCTCCGACTGGTTGCGGGTGGACGGCGAGAACTTCACCGCGGCGCCGATCGAGGCCATCGTCGGGCGCCATCCGGACGTGATGCTGGTCTCCGCCTACGGAGTGCCCGCCCCGGACTCGGGTGACCAGGTCATGGTTGCCTTGGTGCTCCTAGAGGGCGCCGCGTTCGATCCGGCTGCCTTCGCCGCGTGGCTCGACGCGCAAGCCGATCTCAGCCCCAAGTGGCAGCCGCGGTTCGTCCGGGTCAGCGAGGCCCTGCCCAGCACTCCGACCAACAAGGTCCTGACCCGCACCCTGGTGCACGAGAAGTTCCGTTCCGACCGGGTGCGTGGTGACGCCGTCTACGTCCGCGCCCGTGGCGAAGGGCAATTTCGGCTCTTCGGTGAAGAGGACGAGTCGTCGCTGCGGGACGCCTTCTCCTCCCACGGCCGGCGCGCGGCATGGGACCTGTGAGGGTCGGTCCTCCTGCTGCAGCGTCTGTCGATCATGGCTCCCGCCACGGCGCCAGATCCAAGCCGGGGTACCGCGCGGCGACCCCGGCCAGGGTCTGCTCGTTCCAGTACGGGTGGCCCGGCGGCGGAAAGCCCAACAGGGACAGTTGCCGCACGTTGGCGCTGTTCGCGCAGCGGTGCCACGCCAATCCTTCCGCTGCGCCCGGCCAGGCTTGGGAGCCCAACCAGTCCGTCTGAGTCGGCTTGAACGACACATGCAGCATGAAGCGAGCCGATCGGGCCGCCGTGATGCGAACACCCCGGTGGTAGACGTCCGGTCGGTAGGCCAGCACGGATCCCGCCGCTCCCTCGGCGGGCACTTCGGCCCCGTAGAGGTGTCCGTAGTCCGACAGGCTCAGGTATGTCCGCTCGACCGGGATGTCCCCGGTCAGCTTCCGGGACACCATTCGGGTCGCCCCGGTTTCGGCGGTCACGTCACTCAGGTAGACGAACAGCTCCAGGTGCTGGTACCCCACGTCGGCCCGCGGGACCACCAAGGTGTGATTGCCGTAGTCCACGTGGAGCAGCTGCTCATCGGACTCGGCGCCCCCGGAGTACTTGGCGCTCAGCCCGCCCTGGTACAGGCGAAGGTCGGTGAGTCCCAGGAATTCCTCCGCCAAGTCGATCAGCCGGTCGTGCAGGACGAGGTCGTTGAGCGCAGCACTCTCGAAGGGGAACGCGGGCATCACCGTGTGCGAGTCGGTGCGAAAGGGTGCGTTTCGCTCCGGATCCCGATCGACTGCGAAGTCCTCCGCGCTCGGGAATTCACGTCCGAGCCTTTCCTGCGCTGCCGCGACGGCCTTGTCGGGCAAGAAGCGCTCCAGCACGCACCATCCGTCGGTCTCCCACTGCGCCTTGAGGCCGGCGCCGGCCACGGGGGTCATCGGGCGGCGACGGGTTTCCAGGGTTGGACCGGTGTCCAGCAGACCCCTGCGGGCGCCTTCTTGGGCGGTGGCGGGCCACACTGAGTGTTGCTTGGAGGAGCGTTTACGTGACTTACTCCAGTTGACGAGGACCTGGAGAACGGCCGCATCGTTGGGTCCGGACCTCCGCGGAGCCCGCTGAGGATCGTCACCGAGTTCGCCGTCCGTGACCCATGTATTCCCCCGTGCCCCCGCACGCCCGAAGGGTGAGTGCGGTGGTTCCTTGAATGGCTGTGGTTCCTTGCGACTACGTCAGGATGCCAGCAGAGTTCACACCGGAGTGGCAATCGCCTACGTGGTTCTCCGGCCCGCTATTCAGTGGAGCTTTGAGCGGGCGGGTGGCGGGATTCGAATGGTGCGGGCCACGCTCGCAGAAGCCCATGTCAACGCCATATTCCTGATTCTACCTGCGACGACGAACCGACGGAATCGCAATGGCGTTCGAGACGACAATCGGCCCGAGAACCTCGAGCTGTGGACGAGCCCGCAGCCATCAGGCATCCGAGTCAGTGACGCCATCGAATGGGCGCTCGCGATTCTCCAGCACTATGAGGGACCAGGCGCACCTCCAACGACGCTCACGGTTGCGCGTGAGCGCCCTTGGGATGTTTATGAAACCGCCTGACCAGGACCAGCGCGAGAACTGGAGAACCAGCCCCACAGGTTAAGGAGGGCAGTCTCCACAAGGTCCAGGCGACGTCCCGAGCGACAAGTTTGTTTTGCAGTTTCGCTCGCAGACCCAAGTTACTATTCGGTAACTTGAATCCTCACTGGTGGAGGCACGTCCTGACCGGAACACGCCCGTTGTAATAGTTCGATCTGACCCAAGACTTTCTCGAACCGCGAGGCCAACGGACCGCCTGGTCAACTTCTGGGAGGCGCGGCGGCATCCGGGCTACATCGCACCCGGGAGCGGGCGCCGGTGAGCAGCGACCGCTTCGACCCACGGCCCCGGCGATGATGTGGGGCACTCCGGTGCAGGATTCGCCAACGGGCGTCGGTCGACTCTTCGGCACCCACGAACGGTCCAGGCCCTACCCGATGCGCGTTGGAGTTCAGCTTTAGGTGAAGTAGGCTCGGCAGTCCCGGCACTGGTGCGCCCCGTCGCGGTGACGAACAGGCTCCAGTACCCGTCTTGGACCCCCGCCCGTCATTTGTAGGTGAAGAAGTCGGCTTCGCCAGAGGCACTCTTGCCTCCCGGTGTCTCCACAAAGACGTTGCGGAGGCCTGCGGGCTGGGCCGGGGAATCGACGGTGATCTGGGTCGCAGAGACCACCTTGAGGCTCGTGCCGGCGACGGTCCCGAATAACACCTTGGTGGCCCCGGTGAAGTTCGTGCCGGTGATGGTGATGAGCGTGCCGCCGGTCGTCGGGCCCGAGCGGGGCGAGACGTTCGTCACGGTCGGGGGTGCAACGTAGGTGAACCAGTCGGCTTCGCCAGAGGCGCTCTTGCCTCCCGGTGTCTCCACGAAGACGTTGCGGAGGCCTGCGGACTGGGCCGGGGAATCGACGGTGATCTGGGTCGCAGAGACCACCTTGAGGCTCGTGCCGGCGACGGTCCCGAAGAGCACCTTGGTGGCCCCGCTGAAATTCGTGCCGGTGATGGTGACGAGCGTGCCGCCGGTCGTCGGGCCCGAGCGGGGCGAAACCTTCGTCACGGTCGGAGGTGCAAAGAGAGGTATGGTCCAAACACCGCGACCATGGGTGGTGGCGATGAGTGTGCCGCTCGAGTTGAGCAGCACGTCCATCACCTGGGAGTTGGGCAAGTTGGTGCCGACCTCGGTCCACGACGTAGACGAACCGTTCAAGACCATGGCCGTGAATACGCCGGCATCACTGGCCACGATGAGCCCAGCGGCACCGTTCCAGACGACGGAGTTCGTTGCCACGTCGGCAGGAAGGTCCCCGGTCACGTCGGTCCAACTCGGAGAAGTGCTAAGTGAGGTACCTACGACGATCTGGGGGCTCTGCGGTGTCCCATACTGCGGGAATGTATCGGCTAGCGAGACGTACGCGGTGTAGGGATTTGTGCTGTTCACGGCAATGTGCGTGATGTACTTGCCCAGAATCGGCGAAGATCCACTGCTCACCAGCGTGTTCCAAGTGGTTCCGCCATCGGTTGACATCTGGAGGGTTCCGTCGTTGAACCCGGCGTAGATGACCGAGCTCTTGCTCGGTGCGACGGCCAGCGCGGAGACCTCGCTCCCGCCGTACGATGTTGCCGCCGACGACCAAGTGGAACCACCGTCGGTCGACTCGTACACGACATCTCCCCCGGCTATGAGCGTGGGCCCGCCGGTGCTCACCAGAGCCAGTGGAGGTACCCAGTCACTAGAACTCGGCGCAAACAGTTCCGAAGAACTACTCCAGTCATTCGTGGTCCCATAAATTCCCTGATCGGCTTCGGCGAACTGGATATTGGTGTTTGCCGGGTCGATGATGTCGTTTCCTCCGTCACCCGACAACACGTTCGGCCAGGTCGTCGAAGGCGAATCGGAGGACGTGTACAGGGATGTGCCGTTGTCCTGCGCTCCGCCGAGGATCAGGGAAGCATTTCCCGATTGGGCGGTGCCCGGGTAGAACTGAGTGATGTCGAGGTTGGTGTTGAGGTTGGTGAAATTCGCGGCCGTCACCGTGCCCGGTGATCCCACGCCGGCCGCGTTGAGCTCCCACGCGCCGCCGTCGTTGCCGAAGTAGAGGTTCCCAGCGCCGTCAAAGGCCAGAGCGTGGAAATCGGGGTGGAAGAAGTTGGTCCCGCCGCCGTAATAAGCCTCGCCGTTCAAGTTGGTCCATGTGCTGCCGCCATTGGTGCTCTCGACCATGGCGATGCCGGCGGCCACCACGACGTTGGCGTTGCTCGGGCTCACGGCCAGCACATTGTCGTACCAACTCTGGTCGCCGGTGTCTCCGCTGGTGCCGTCATAGGCGTAGCTGTCGCCTGTGTACAAGGGGACAGTGAGAGAGCTCCAGGTTGCGCCACCATTGGTGGACTTGAACATCCCCAAGTATCCGCTGAAGCTCCCGAGAGATGCGTACAGCGTCGTCTTTGCCGCTGTGGTCCCGGGGTGTATGCCCAGAGCTGCGTTCTCAAAAGAGCTCCCGGAGATCAATGGCGAAGAGGTCAACGTCGTCCATGATGAGCCGTTGCTGGTGCTCTCCTCAATGCCGACACCCATGACTGACGCGTAGATGGTGATCGGACTGGTCAGGGTGTTTAGGACGACGTCATACACGTTCCCGTTCGACCAGCCTGTTCCGGCTTCAGCGGACCACGAACTCCCACCGTTGGTGGACACGTAGAGGCCATTCGACGTCCCGGCCAGGACCGTGGTGGTGGCAAGAGAGGAGGCCCCGGGCTCCACGACCAGGCTGGAGACGTCGACACCCGTGAAGATGCCGCCCGGATTCGACAGACTCCAAGTGCTCCCGGAGTCAGTGGACTCGAAGATGCCGTCGCCGTAGTAGCAATCGAGGCAGTCGTTGTCCTCGCCCGTCCCGGCGAAGATCGCCGCTGTGGTGCTCGGATCGACCGCGACCGACCCCATGGCGATGTCCGGCTGAAGGTCCGTGTTAGTGGCCCACGTCGAGCCGTTGTTGGTCGACGACCACACTCCGCCACCCGCCGCCGCCAGGTAGAGGGTCTGAGGGCTCCCGGGAGCGATGGCAAGGCCGGTGACCCGGCCACTGTTCTTCGTTCCGTAGATGCTGTCACTGATGGGATCCGGACCGAGCGGGGTCCAGGTCGAAGAAGGAGCGAGCGGGGCACCTGCCTTGGGTAGCGTCGCCGCCTGTGTACGCGCATCCGCGAGCGCCTGCTCGTATCCCTTGCCCCTGAGCGCCGCGAACGCCTCGTTTCCGCTCACTGGGTTGAGAGGCTGATGAACGAAGGTGCCTTTTGGGTGGGACGCAGCGACGCCTTGCACCATCAGCCCGGTGCTGAGGCACAACGTACCGAGGACGACCGTTGCGAACATGACCACTCTTGCAAGAGGCCGAGCATCGAACCGAGGACGAATCGCCGCCGCCACCAGCCCGCCGCGCCTTTGGTGTACTCCGCGACCCGCGTGATGTTGCATAAGTGAACCCCCGTTCGGTGTGCCAATAAGGCGCACAGCTCAAGGCTTCGAGGAGACGACGCTGTTAGGAGGAGTGTTAACACGGGTTGCGGTTCAAGTACACCCGTCAACAACAATCAGGCCAAATGGCCCTCGAGTTGGTGGTGCGCCGCCACGAGCTGTCCGTCCTGCGCCGCCGGGTCGCCCGGCCGAAACTCGGCGACGCCGACCGGGTGTTCCTCGCAGCGGCCTCAGGGCTCCTGCCGCGCACGCGGTGGTCGGCCTTTTTCGTGACCCCCGAGACGCTGCTGCGCTGGCACCGCAGGCTGGTGGCCAAGAGGTGGACCTACCCGAGGCGCGGTCCGGGTCGGCCGCCCATCGCCGCCCGACACCCGGGCCCTCATCGTGCGTTTGGCTAGGGAAAACCCCCGCTGGGGATACCTGCGCATCCAAGGTGAGCTCAAGGGACTCAGCATCCGCGTGTGCCCGAGAGGATCGAAAGAGACTCGTTAACCCGAAACCGCCGGCCCGAGGGGCCGGCGGTTTCGTCTCCACGGGGTGGCGGACGAGCAATGAACTCATCGCCACCTCCAACAAGGCACTTTCATGAACACTCGGCGTGCTCTTTGATGAACATGCCCCCTGTGGTTGTTGTTGTTGTTTGTTTGTGGAGGTGGCGGGATTCGAACCCGCGTCCTCCGGAGCCGCAGTAGGCCTTCTCCGAGCGCAGCCGGCAGAGGATTGTCGGGGGCGGCACTACTGCCGGCGGCGATGCCGCCCCGTAACCAAGCTCGATGTCCTCAGCGTTCAGTTGGTGTGAGGCGCTGAGTAAGCCCTACTGAATGACGCCCAAGATCCGATCCGTAGGGCGGGGACCGGCTGGACGTCGCTACCTAAGCAGCGATCGCGAGCTGAGGCTCGGCGTTTGTTTTTGTTTCCGGCTCTTTAACGTGGCTCCGGAGACCACGGCTCGCTTCTCCTACCTTGACGACCGAAGTCGAAGCCAATCACCCCCATGTCTGGGTTGTCGCCGACCGCTCTGGTCAGCCCGTTCATTCTACGGCCCCGCAGAGGCCGTGCCGGCCGGCCTTGATCCGTGCCTAGGCGCCGCTCCAGCGGCTCATCTCCTTGGTGGCCCGGGCGGCCTCCCGCTCGGCGTCGCGGGCCATGATCACGTTGCGCTTGTCGTAGAGGCGGCGCCCCTTGGCCAGGGCCAGCTGGACCTTGCACCTGCCGTCCCGGAAGTAGAGCGAGACGGGGATCAGGGTGAGCGACTGCTGCTGGGTCTTGCCGAGCAGCTCGTCGATCTGCCCGCGGTGCAGGAGCAGCTTGCGCTTGCGGTCGGGGTCGTGGGCGCCGAAGCCGGTGGCGAACTGCCAGGGTGGGATGTGGAGGCCGAAGAGCCACATCTCTCCGCCGTCGACCCGGGCGTAGGCCTCGCTCAGCTGGGCCTTGCCCTCCCGGAGGGACTTGACCTCGGAGCCCTGCAGCACGATGCCCGCCTCGAAGGTCTCGAGGAACTCGTACTCGCGCCGGGCGCGCCGGTTCGTGGCGACCGTGCGGTCCCCGCTGCGCTCCTCGCGGGCGGCCGCCCGCTTGGCGATCTGCTTCTTCGCCCTGGCCATGAGGGTACGAGGGTACCGTTGACGGGTGCTCCGCCTGTCCCGCGCCCATTACATGGAGATGGTGGCCCACTGCCTGGCCGGTCTGCCCGACGAGGCGTGCGGCCTCCTGGTCGGGTCCTATGGGGGGGACGAGGCGGCCCACCTCTTCGTGACCGCCAACGCGGCGGCCTCGGCGATGGTCTACGAGATCGACCCCAAGGAGATGCTGCGGGTCGACCGGGCCGCGCAGGCGCTCGGGGCCGACATCATGGGCGTCTTCCACTCCCACACGCACACGGACGCGTACCCCTCGCCGACGGACGTCGCCCAGGCCACCGACCCCGGCTGGCACTACGTCCTCGTCTCGCTGCGCGACACCCATCCGGTGGTGCGCAGCTACCTGATCCGCGACGGCCGGATCACCGAGGAGCCCGTGGAGGTGCCCGGGCTGGAGGTCCCCGGGCTCGATCTCGAGGCGGGGTAGGGGCCCGCGGCGCCGCCTTGTAGAATCGTTACCGGATCAGTCAACAATCCGCTGACCAGCCCGAGCGTGGCCGGTGAGCACCCGAGAGCACCGAGCGAGGAGGGCCCCGTGGCCGTCGAAGTCCGCCTACCGACCGTCCTGCGCAGCCAGGCCGGGGGCGCCGCCGTCGTCAGCGTGGACGGCGCCACCATCGGCGAGATCCTCGGCAAGCTCGTCGCCGAGTACCCGGGGATGGCCGGCCAGGTGCTCACCGACGAGGGCACGCTGCACAAGTTCGTGAACGTCTACGTCGACGACGACGACGTGCGCTATCTGCAGGGCCTCGACACGCCGGTCGCGGCGGGGGCCGAGGTCTCGATCCTGCCGGCCGTCGCCGGCGGCTGAGGGCACGGTCGGGACCTCTTCCGGTGACGCTGTACCCGTCCGTGCTCGAAATGATCGGCAACACGCCGATGGTCGACATCTCGTCGCTCAGCCCGAACCCGGCGGCGCGTCTCTTCATGAAGCTCGAGGGGCAGAACCCGGGCGGGTCGGTCAAGGACCGGGTGGCCCTCTCCCTCATCGAGGACGCGGAGCGCTCCGGCGTGCTGGTGCCGGGAAAGCCCGACCAGGTGCTGATGGAGCCCACCTCGGGCAACACCGGCATCGGCCTGGCCCTCGTGTGCCGGGTCAAGGGCTACACGCTGAAGGCCGTCATGCCCACCAACGTGTCCCCGGAGCGCCGCCAGCTGCTCGAGCTGTGGGGGGCCGAGATCATCGAGTCGCCCGGCGCGGAGGGCTCCAACGGCGCGGTGCGCATGGCCCGGGGACTGGCGGCGGAGCACCCCGAGTGGGTCTTCCTGTACCAGTACGGCAACCCGGCCAATCCCAAGGCGCACTACGAGGGCACCGGTCCCGAGATCCTGCGCGACTGCCCCGGGGTCACCCATTTCGTGGCCGGCCTCGGGACGTCGGGGACGCTGCTCGGGGTCGGGCGCTTCCTGCGCGAGAAGCTCGGGGACGCCGTGTCCATCTGGGCCGTCGAGCCGCCGGCGGGGGAGATGGTCGACGGCCTGCGCAACCTCGACGACGGCTACATCCCGCCCATCTTCGAAGACCTCGGCGGCGCCGAGCTGCTGGACCGCAAGACCGTCGTGCGGCCCCGGGAGTCGATCGAGTGGACGCGGCGCCTGACCGAGGTCGGGATCTTCGCCGGCATCTCGACGGGGGCGGCGCTGGCCGGCGCGGTCAAGTGCGCATCGTCGCTGGCCGAGGGCCAGGAGGCGTCGATCGTGGTCGTCTCGGCCGACGGCGGCTGGAAGTACCTCTCCACGGGCGCCTGGACCGGCGACCTCGACGAGGTCACCGAGCGGGCCAAGGAGATCATCTACTTCTGAGTCAACGCCCCGCCGCCGAGGGTGTGGTGGCCAGGCGGCGCATGGCCTTCTGGTAGGAGAGCGGCGCCAGCGTGCGGGCGATCGGGGCGAGCAGCGGCAGGCGGGCGGCGTTGATGTCGAGGTGCGGGCCACCCATCCGGTCGGCCACCAACGTTGCGACCTGCTGCTCGCTGCGTCGCACCATCTTCGGCGGGAGCGACCCACCGTCCTCGTTGCCCGAGAGGCCCATCGCCGTGGGCACCCACGCCGGGTACAGGACGTGGACGCGCACCCCCTGCGGCGCGACCTCGTGGGCGACCGACTCGCTGAAGGCGGAGATGGCCGCCTTGGAGGCTGCGTAGGCACCCTGCTTCGGCTCGGGCGCCCGGGCCGAGTCGGAGGACACGTTCACGACGACGCCCCACCCGCGCTCGACCATGCCGGGCACGACCGCCAGCGTGCCGGCCACGGTCGCGAAGAAGTTGACGTCGAACACCTCGCGCACGGTGGCCAGGTCGCCGCCGGGCACGGGCAGCATCAGGTCGACGCCGGCGTTGCTGACCAGGATGTCGATGCGGTCGTGCTCGCGTTGGACCGTCTCGAGGGTCGCCCCGTAGGCGTCCGCGTCGCCGACGTCGCAGACCATCGTGCCACTGTTGCGGGTGCGCCGCGCCAGCTCGGGGGCGAGCTTGTCGAGAAGGTCCTTGCGCCGCGCCAGGCCGATGACCGTCGCGCCCCGCTCGGCCAGGGTCAGGGCGATCGCCCGCCCGATGCCCGACGAGGCGCCGGTGACGACGGCGACGCGTCGGTCGTAGCGGGGCGGCGACATCCGGCGGAGGGAGCGCATGACCCCACCCTACGGGCGGACCCGGAGGCGTGGTGTGGAGGTCTCGGCGACCCGCCCTACAGGGGGATCAGGGCGGGTCCAATCTCGGACCGGGCACCGAAGGTCGGATCGAGCCACTCGCGCAGCGCCGCATAGACAAAGGGATGGTTGAGGAGATTGAAGTGGTGGAGCCCCCCGAAGTGGCGCGTGTGCTCGACGAGGAAGGGGATGGGCTCGCCATCCCGGGAATGGCCGCGGGCACTGTCGGGCTGGACGAGAAAGTCGCCCACCAATCGACCGATCGGGTTGCCGCTGCTCGTTGTCACGGTGGCGCTGACCGCGTAGTGATTGGCCCATGGGATGAGGGGAACGAAGCTGGGTTCGCGCTTCGATCCGGGAACACCGTGGCGCCAGTCGTCGTCGAGCAGAGAGCCGGCGCTGAGATCCTTCACGCCTGCGCTGCGCCGGTCGAGGAACCTAGCCAGCGACCGGCTCTCGTCGAGCTTGCCCAACACGCCGCTGAGCGTGCTCACCCACTGCTCGAGACCCGCCCCCGCATGCGGAGTGCCGAGGTAGAAGACGTGTCGCAGCATCGACACCCACGAATGATCTCGCTGACGTGCGTAGTGGCACGCGCTGCGGGAAACCAGACCACCCATCGAATGACCTATGAAGATCAACTCGGTGACCGGGGTTGGCCAGGCCGCCACGACATCTTGAAGCAGCGAGTCGAGGAGCTGACCGTTCTCCGAGATGTGGAGGCCGCTGTTGAAGCGCAGGTACACCGCGGTGTACCCGAGATCCTCGGCAAGCCGAGAGCCATACGTGGACTCGGTGCCCACTCCATGGCGATCTGCGTGCAGTCTCCACGACTCCTCGTTCTCACCCAGGCCGTGCACGAAGACGGCGATCTTCGACGTCGCCTCGGGGAATGCGACTTCGAGGGACGCGCGGTCGGGGACGACGTCTGCTCGAGCACGTCGCACGGCCATGGAGATCGCCAATGGACTGCCCTGTTCGGCGAGCTCGTCTCCCATGATCGCATTCAGCACCGCCAACGCCAGGTTGCTCCGGGGAGTCGTCCCTGCCGAAGGGAGTGAACCCGCGGCCGTGCCGACGAGCTCGCTGGCGGCTGTGCCCGCGGCCAGGCCCGTCCCGCGAATCAAGGTGTAGACCGCCGTGGCGATGAGGTCGTGGATGACTCGGGCAGGAAGGCTGACGGGAGCAGCAAATGCGAACGTTCTGGCGGCGACGGCACGGTGTGTCTGCTCCACGTACGAGACGGCGTCAACCAGCGTCCTCGTCGCCAGCCGCCCGCCGGCTCGGATCTCCTCAGACGTCATGACCCTCCCCCGGTCCGAGGCTCGAATCTACCAATGTGGCGCTCGAATCGGCGTCGCAATCGGGAACCTTGCCTCGTGCCATCGATGGTAACGGGTGGAGGGTGCTCCCCGCGTGTTCCGACCGGCGACCCGGACGCCTGACCAAGGTTCCGGCGACAAAATTCCTCGAAGCGCATCCGGCCCCGGCCGGTCAGCGTCGGGCCAGCTCGCAGAGCTTGGTCACCGTGTTCCAGTTCCTGGTCGTGCTCACCACGCCGAGCCGGCGCTCCAGGAACGTGCCGGTGAGCTTGGTCTCCGCGTACCCGTCGGGCGTGTGCACGTAGACCTCGCGGCCGTCGACGACCAGCTCGTCGCGGCCGCTCGGCGGGAGCGCCAGCGCGGCGAGCGCGGCCTTGCCGGGCGCGGTGGCGAGGAACGTCACGTGGTGACGGGCCGGATCGGCACCCGCCTTCGCGTACGGGGAGGTCGTGCCGACGCGCAGCAGCTCGGGGACGCTGCGCAGGATGACCGCGGGCGAGTCACCGAAGTCCTCGGCCAGGCGCTGCTCGATGGCTGCCGCGATGCCCGTCTCGCTCTTGGACCCGGTGGAGAACAGGACGTTCCCCGTCTGGATGTAGGTGGCGACGCCCGAGTACTCGAGTCTCTCGAAAGAGGCTCGCAGGTCGTGCATGGCGATCCGGCCGTGGCCGGCCACGTTGACGCTCCGCAGCAGCGCGACGTAACGGGGCATGCAGGCAACCTACCTGCGTCATCCACCGGCCGGTGCCGTTCCCACCGCCCGCTGCAGCGCGAAGCGTCCGAGGTCGAGCGCCGGCCTCGTGCCGTCGGCCAGGTCGGCCAGCAGCTCGCCGAGCAGCGGCCCGAACTTGAACCCGTGGCCGCTGGTGCCGCAGCCGACGACCACATCACCCACCCGGTCGAGGACGAAGTCCGTGTCCGACGAGTTGTCGTACACGCAACGCTCCGTCGCGACCGGTTCGGGTGCCAGGGAGGGCAGGAGCCGCGCCACGGCGGCGCTGAGCACGGCTACGAGCGCGCGGTCGTCGGTGAAGGGCTCGGGGTCGAGGGGGTCGAAGCCCTCGCGCCCGAGGGGCGTGCCGGGCGTGTGGTGCGACACCTTGTAGGTGCCGCGGTGCGCGCCACCACCGCCGGGCACCGGCAGCCCGTAGACCATGTCGTCCCCCCATTCGATGAACACGGGCAGCGGGGGCGTCGGGACCGCGCCGGGCCTCGGGCGGAAGTAGGCCACCTGGGGAAGCGAGGGCGCGGCGGCCACCGCAGGCGCGGCGCCCAGCAGCCCCAGCGCGCGAGGTCCGGCGCAGTCGACGACCACGTCGGCGTCGAGGCGCTCCCCGTCCGCCGTCACGACGGTGACACCCGCGGCCCGCTGCTGCAGGGCGGCGACCGCGGCACCGGTCCGGAGCTCGAAGGCGCCGGTGACGCGCAGGGCGCGCAGGCATTCGTCCGCAGCCAGCACTCCCGACGACGGCTCGAAGAGCACGGGGCCCGGGGGCGTGATCCCGCCGTGGCGCGCCGACACCTCCCGGGGCGACAGCCGCTCGCCCGGTGTCCCCGCGGCGGCCAGCGCGGCCGCGATGTCGTCGAGGGCGGCGCCGTCGCCGAAGGTCACCTGGCCGGTCGTGCGGAGGAGCGGACGGCCGTCGGCGGCCTCGAGCGCACGCCAGAGGTCCCGCGCGGCGAGCGCCATCTCGACGTAGAGGGGATCGGGATACCCGAGCCGGAAGATGCGCGCCTCACCCTTGGAGCCCGACCGCGGATGGCCCACCGTCCCGGCGGCCTCCAACGCGAGGACCCGCCACCCGCGACGGGCCAACGTGTGCGCCGCGCACAGGCCGAGAAGCCCGGCCCCGACCACGATGCAGCGACGGTCGCCCGGCACGGCGACGATCATAGGGAGGGTGCTCGCTCGCGCCTGCGGTCCCGAGCACCATGGGGGACCGGCGGTACGCTCGGCGGCAGTGACGACCGGGACCGACGTGTCGCTTCCCCCCACGTTGGCCCCGTCGCACCCGCTCCCGGCCACGGAGGACGTGGGTCCGCAACCCGGCCCCGGGGACCGGTCCAGCGAGCCAGGGGAAGCGACGTTCGGGACGCGCCGCCGCATCGGGCGGGCCGCCCGTGCCGTCGGCTTCCACGCGGCCGCCATCGTGCTCTTCACCATCCCCGCCGTGGCGCTGTGGTGGCACGTCTGGTCAGGCCACCCGGCCTCCACCCTGACCTGCGGGTGCGGCGACCCGGCGCAGGAGGTGTGGTTCATGGCATGGCCGGCTTGGGCCATGGCCCATCTCCACAGCCTCTTCTTCTCCGGCGCGGTGAACGTCCCCGACGGCGCCAACCTGTTGTCGAACACCTCGGGGACGTTGGTCGGCGTGGTGCTGGCGCCGGTGACATGGCTCTTCGGCCCGGTGACCGCGACCAACGTGGCGCTGACCCTCGCCCCGGCGCTCAGCGCGTGGGCCTGCTTCGCGGCGATCCGCCCGCTCGTCACGTGGAAGCCCGGTGCCATCCCCGCCGGATTCGTCTACGGCTATTCGGCGGCCATGGTGACGGCCCTGGCCTTCGGCCACGTGTCCGTCACGTTCCTCGTGATCCCGCCGCTGCTGTTCACCACGCTGCACGAGATCGTCATCCGGCAGGAGCACTCGGTGCGCCGGGACGGTCTCGTGCTGGCCGCGCTGTTGGTCGTGCAATTCCTCATCTCGCCCGAGGTGCTCGTGATGTGCCTCCTGTTCGGCGCGGTGGGGTTGCTGGCGGTGATGGCGGTCGGCTGGCGTCAGGTGCGGGCGCGCGCCGGGCACGCTCTGCCGTCGCTCGGCCTCGCCGCCGGCGTGACGATGGCGCTGCTCGCCTACCCGGCGTGGTTCGGCGTGGCCGGGCCGCAGTCGGTGAGCGGGCTGCTCTTCCCCCTGGCGCCCGTGCTGGGCGTCCCGCTCTCGGGCTTTCTCTCACCGGGTCAGTACGGGGCGATGGCCGGGGAGTACGTCCGTTTCGGCGGCTACCTCGGGCGCACCGGCCCCCCGGCCGACTACGTCGGCGGCGGCATGGCCGTGGCTGCGCTGGGCGCCATCGTGGTGGGCCGGCGCCGTGCGCTCACCTGGCTGCTCCTCCTGCTGGCGGCGGTGACGTTCTGCCTCGCCCTCGGCGCGTATCTCGAGGGGGCGCCCACCTGGCTCGGGCACCCCTGGCTGCCCTGGCGTGTCCTGTGGCGCCTGCCGGTCCTCAAGGAGATCCTGCCCGACCAGTTCGCGCCCTTCCTGGCCCTGTTCCTGGCCTTCCTGCTCGCGGTAGGGCTCGATGCCCTCTACGTCGCGCACCGCCGCCCGACCTCGTGGGTCGCCCGGCACCTGCGCCCGGTCACGGCCGTCGCCACGGCGCTGGTGGCGGTGGCGGCCCTCGTGCCCGTCTTCGTCACCTTCGACCTGCCGTTGAATGTCGTGGCGCTGCGGATCCCCGCTTACCTGCGTGACGTACAACCGACCCTGCCCGCCGACACGGTGCTCCTCACCGTCCCCTTCGCCTTCTCGGGCTCGACACAGCCCATGCTCTGGCAGGCCGTCGACGGCTTCGACTTCCGGCTGGCCGGCGCCGCGCTCAAGACGCCCAACGCCGCGGGCGGCCCCGTCGGCACGGGCGCGCCCGGGTCGGCCCGGCGGATCCTGGCCGACCTGTCCGTGCCCGCCGGGCCCGAGCCCACCGGGACGCCGGCCCAGATCGCCGCCCTCCGCCGGGCCCTCGGGCAGTGGCACGTCGGCGAGGTCGTGGTGATCGACGGGCCCGCCCGCGACCCCGTCTACGCCTCGGGATTCCTCACCAAGGTGCTCGGCACGGCACCGGCGTACTTGGGCGGCGCCTGGGCGTGGCCGTTGCAACCGGGGGGACCGTCGGCCGCTCCCGTCACGGGCGGCTCCCTCTCGCTCTGCCGGGCGGCCGCCGCGACGCCGGCCGGCCGCGCCGACCCCCTCACCATGTCCCGCTGCGTGCTCTCCGGCGCCGGAGACGGTGAGCGGGCCTCGTCGTAGGCTTTGCTCGTGCAGCCGATCCCCCACGTGTCGATCCCGGTCCGCGACCTGGACGAGGCGCGTGACTTCTACGTCGGCGCGCTCGGTTGCCAGGCTGCGCGCACCCGGTCGGACTTCGCCGACGTGTGGTTCTACGGCATGCAGATCACCCTGCAGGACCGCCCCGACGAGGTGGTGGCGGCCCCGGCGAGGGGATCGCGGCACTTCGGCGTCACGCTCGGACGCGACGAGTTCGAGGTGGTGATCGCCCGCTTGGGCGCGTCGGGGGTCGACTGGGTCGTCCCGGTCTCGACCGACGACGCGGGCCTGGACAGCGAGCAGACCAAGGCCAAGATTGCCGACCCCAGCGGCAACGTGATCGAGCTCAAGACCTACCGGGACGTCGATGCCGCGCTGGAGATCTCGCCCCATTCGTACACGCAAGCGTTCTCGCACGGGAACTGAGGCGGCGGGCGGCGCCCCGCTACGGTGTCGGCCGGGTGCCGGGGCCGGCACCGCCGAGGACCCGAGAGGAGCGCAGTGGGAGCAAGCGACACGAGCGGGGATCCCCGTGCGGCGCGCCCGGACGGGCGCGCCATCGACCAGCTGCGGCCGGTCACCTTCGAACGCGACTACACCGTCATGGCACCGGGGTCGGTGCTCGTCACGTTCGGGCAGACCAAGGTGCTCTGCACGGCCTCGGTCGAGGAACGCGTGCCGCCGTGGATGCGGGGGACGGGCCGCGGCTGGGTGACCGCCGAGTACTCCATGCTGCCGGGATCGACGCCGGAGCGGGCCTCCCGCGAGGCGGCCAAGGGGAAGCAGTCCGGTCGGACCCAGGAGATCCAGCGCCTGATCGCGCGCTCGCTGCGCGCCGTGTGCGACCTGGTCGCCCTCGGCGAGGTGCAGATCACCGTGGACTGTGACGCCCTGCAGGCCGACGGCGGCACGCGCACGGCCTCCATCTGCGGTGCCTACGTCGCATTGCACGACGCCTGCAGCCGGCTCGTGCAGGCCGGCACGATCGCCACCCATCCCCTGACCGACTCGGTGGCGGCCGTCTCGGTGGGCATCGTCGACGGCGTGCCCATGCTCGACCTGCCCTACGAAGAGGATTCGCGGGCCGAGGTCGACATGAACGTCGTCATGACCGGGGCAGGGCGCTTCGTCGAGGTGCAGGGCACGGCGGAGGGGATGGCGTTCAGCCGGAGCGAGCTGGACACCCTGCTCGGCCTGGCCGAGTCCGGCATCTCCGAGCTGACCGGCCTGCAGGCGACCGTCCTGGCCGAGCCGCCGTCCCGGCGGTGAGCGCGGCCGCCCCGCTGCGGCTCGTGCTGGCGTCGGCCAACCCCGACAAGGTGGCCGAGATCGTCGCGGTGCTCGTGGCCGCCACCGACGTCGTCCTGGTGCCCCGGCCGCCGGGCCTGCCCGACGTCGCCGAGGACGCCGACACGCTGCTGGGGAACGCGCGGCTCAAGGCACGGGCCCTGGCGGAGGCGACCGGCCTGGCCGCCGTGGCGGACGACACCGGGCTCGAGGTGGACGCCTTGGGCGGCGCCCCCGGGGTGTACTCGGCGCGCTACGCGGGCGAGGACGCGACGTACGCCGACAACGTGGCGAAGCTGCTGGACGCACTCGCCCTGCTGCCCGACGCCGGCGGGGAGCGGCGGGCGCGCTTCAAGACGGTGGCGCTGGCGGCCTTTCCCGACGGGTCCGAGGCGTGGGCCGAGGGCGTGATGGAGGGCACCATCGCTCCCGCTCCCCGTGGGGAGAACGGCTTCGGCTACGACCCCGTGTTCGTGCCCCGCGGCGGCGACGGGCGCACCTTCGCCGAGATGGCGCCGGCGGAGAAGGACGCCGTGTCGCACCGGGGACGGGCCTTCCGGGAGCTGGCGGCGCTGCTGGCGGAGCGTGCGTCGGGCGCGTGAGCCCGCTCAGGGCAGGGCGGCGACCAGCTCCCGGTACTGGGCCAGTGGGAACGCCCCATAGTCGGCGATGACCTGGAGGCAGACGTGGTTCGCCCCCGCGTCGTGGTGCTGGCGGACGCGCTCGGCGACGGCCGCGGCGTCGCCCCAGGCGATGACGGCGTCGACCAGCCGGTCGCTGCCGCCGCCGGCCACGTCGTCGTCGCCGTAGCCGAGCGTGCGCAGGTTCCCCGCGTAGTTGGGCAGTCCCAGGTACCCGGCGGTGTAGCCCCGCGCGATCTCCCTGGCCCGGGACGGGTCCTCCTCGAGGACGACGGCCACCTCGGGGGCGAGGAGCGGCCCGGGGCCGAGGATGTCCCGCGCTCGGGCCGTGTGCTCGACCGGGACGAAGTAGGGGTGCGCCCCGGCGGCGCGCGCCGCCGCGAGCTCGAGCATGCGTGGGCGCAACGCAGCGAGCACCCGCCGCTCGGGTGGCACGGGTGTCTCCAGGGCGTCAAGCGCGTCCAGGTAGGCCACCATGTGCGCGTAGGGGCGGGCGTAGTGCTCCGTCACTGCGGCGTGGCTGACGCCCAGGCCGAGGACGAAGCGAGTCCCGAAGCGCGCGTCGAGGGCGGCGACGTCGCGGCCGACGTCCGCGGGGGACCCGTGCCAGATGCTGACGACGCCGCTCGCCACCGGCACGTGGCTCGTCGCGGCGAGCAGGCGCTCGAAGTGGGGCGCCAGACCCGGGTCGTAGCCCCCCGACGACCACAGCGCCCCGTAGCCGAGGGCCTCGAGCTCGTGCGGGGCGTCGAGCCCCGGGTCGTCCGGGGCCCGCCAGCTACCGCTCCACCACACGCCGACCAGCCCGAGGTCCACCACCTCACGCTAGCGGCCGGCCTCCCGTCGAGTTGGGTAGCTTCGGACCATGACCAGTCGCCTGGCAAACATCTGCATCGACGCTGCCGATCCGCCGTCGCTCGCTCACTTCTGGTGCGCGGTCCTGGGCTGGGAGATCGCCGACGAATCCGACGGGGGAGTCAGCATCGCCCCCGCTGACCGGGCGTGGCCGGTCATCGACCTCTTCCCGGTCCCGGATCCAAAGGTTCACAAGAACCGGCTGCATCTGGATCTTCGCGCGGACGGGAGCAGCACGAGTGAGGAGCTCGAGCGCCTCTTGGGCCTGGGCGCCTCGGCCGTCGACGTCGGGCAGTCTCCCGAGGCGACCTGGGTGGTACTCGCCGACCCGGAGGGCAACGAGTTCTGCCTGCTCTCCGCGTCGGTCCAGGATCTCCTCCCATAGGCCTGCCGCCCACAGGCCCGCCGCCCGTTCGTGCGCTCGGTTCGGATGGCAGCCGCCTTCGCTCGCCGCCTCGAGCGTCACCAGGCGAGCTCGCCCTCGCCCTCCTGAAAGGTGCCCGTGGGGCCGTCCGTGCCGATGGTGGCCATGCGCACGATGACCTCTGCACCCTTGTCCACCGGCTGCCCGGCCCCACTGAACGGCGTGAGGTCGGTCGCGGTGAACCCGGGCTCGACCGCATTGAACTTGATCCCCGGAAATGTCTTTGCATACTGAACGGTGAGCATCGAGACGGCAGCCTTGCTGGAGCCATAGACGATGCTCGGGAAGTGGAATTGGCGCCGCTCTGGATTCGTGACGGCCCAGAACGAGCCGAGGGCGCTCGAGACATTGACCACCACCGGGTTCTCGGACTGCTCCAGCAGTGGAAGAGCGGCCTGGGTGACACGGATGACGCCGATCGCATTGGTATCGAAGACCTCGAGCGCGACGGGGCCGGTGACGTCCGCCGTCGTACTGATGCCGGCGTTGTTGACCAGGACGTCCAGACGCCCTTCGTTCTTGGCGATGACGCCCAGTGCGGTCTCGACCGACGAGTCGTCGGTCACGTCGAGCTGCACGAACCGGCCACCGAGTTCGGACGCCGCCGCCTCTCCACGCTCGACGCTGCGCGCTCCGAGGTAGACGGTGTGGCCTCGTTCGATCAATTGCCGGGCCGCCTCGTAGCCGAGACCCTTGTTGGCTCCGGTGATGAGCGTCACGGTCATTCTCGGTGCTCCTCTGTTCGTGGCCGAGCTGTCGGGACCTCGAAGGGCGGCCGGACCTCAGTCCAGGCGCAGCAGCGGCGCGGCCGTCCCGCCGAGGAACGCCCGGGCCGCCGCGTCGGAGAGGGGCAGGTCCCGGGCGGCGGCCACCGCCCGCTCCATCGGCAGGAAGGGATGGTCGGACGCGAAGAGGACGCGTCCCATGCCCCGCGCCGAGTCCATGAAGGAGACGAGCGCCGGGTCCATGTACCTGGCGAGGTAGGCCGAGTTCGACAGGTAGAGGTCGGGCCACTTCAGCATGTACTGCATCAGCAGCGCCTCGTAGGGGTGGCCCATGTGCGCGCCGATGACGGTGAGCCCCTTGAAGTCGATGAGGACGTCCTCGAGGAGCTCGGGGTGCTGGCAGGCGGAGCGCACCCGCGGGCCGGGGATGCCGACGTTGACCGAGACCGGCAGCTCGAGCTCGGCGCAGGTGGCGTAGACGGGGTAGTAGAGCTTGTCGTTGAGCGGGTACTGGTGCACGAGCGGCGTGACACGCACCAGCGCGACCGCGGGGTGCGCGGCGAGGGCGCGCAGGCGCGTGCACTGGCGTAGCGGGCGGTCGGGGCGGTCCACGACCAGCGCGACGCGGAGTCGGTCCGGATGGGCGGCGATCTCATCGAGCAGCGGGTTCGTCTCCTCGGCCGAGAGGCCGGCCGCGACGACACCGACGTCCACCCCGCTGGCGTCCATGGTGGCCAGCAGCTGCTTCAGCGTCGACGCGGCCGAGAGGTCGCCGCCCAGCAGCTCGGGGATGCCCTCGTTCCCGGCCTGGCCGAGGAAGGCGGCCGCGGCCTTGCCCGTCAGCGCGTTGACCCAGAGGTCGACGACCGTCACGGATGTTCGTCGGCGGGGGCCCCCGCGGCCTTTTCGGCGGCCTTGGCGGCCGCCTTCGCCTTGGAGGCCCGCAGGTAGCGCACCCCGGTGGTCAGCGAGTCCTTGATCAGCTGGTCGTTGTCCTTGGAGATGAAGGCGTGGACCCGCTTCTCGAGCAGAGCGCGCAGCACCGGGTTGAAGGCGTGGTAGGTCTCGGTGAAGTGCACCCGGGTCCGGTCGCCGCCGATGTCCTCCAGCCGGGTGAAGCCCTCCGCCTGCGACAGGAGCGGGCGGCCGACCGCGGTGTACTTCCACGACACCTTCGGGGTGACCTCGGTCAGCCACTCCCACGACTGGCCCCGGCCGCCCGTGAGCAGGTAGCGCGGCACCCGGAAGGTGCAGTGCCGGATGAGGCCGTCCCCGATCTCGTTGCCGGGGTAGAGGATGTCGATGGTGACGTCGCCCGACTCGGTGTGGGGGATGCGGGCCCAGAACAGCTGCCACAGCTCGTCCACCGTGGCGTCGATGTCGACGAAGTAGTGGTGCTCCTGCACCGGCTCACCCTATCCCCGGACCTGACGGGCGTGTCAGGGTGCGGGGTCGGCGGGCCGGGTCGGGCCCGGTAGGTTCGCTGCCCGTGAAACTGGCCTTCGTGGTGCCGCGCTACGGCCCGCAGATCCGGGGCGGCGCGGAGACGGGGGCCCGCATGCTGGCCGAGCACCTGGTGGCGGACCGCGGTGCCGAGGTCGAGGTCCTCACGACCTGCGCGCTCGACGCCATCACGTGGCGTGACGAGCTCCCCGAGGGCACGCAGCAGCTCAACGGGGTGACGGTGCAGCGCATCCGCTCCGCGGCCGGGCGCGCGGAGAGCTTCCACCCGCTCTGGGCGCGGCTGCGGGAGGACCCGGCCCGGGCGAGCCGTGAGGACATGGAGCGCTGGGTCGACCTGCAGGGGCCGCGGTCGCCGGCGCTGCTCGACGCGGTGGCCGGCAGCGACGCCGACGTGGTGGCCTTCTACCCCTATCTGTACTACCCGACCGTCCGCGGCCTGCCGCTGGTCGCCGAGCGCGCCGTGCTGCACCCGGCGGCACACGAGGAGCCCGCGCTGCACCTGCCGGTCTTCGACGAGCTCTTCGCCCGCTGCCGGGGCTTCGCGTTCCACAGCCGGAGCGAGCGCACGCTGGTGTGCCGGCGTTTCGGGGTGGCGGCCACGCCCCAGGTGGTGATCGGGCTGGGCATCGAGGAGCCACACCGAGGCGCGCCCGGCGGCGACGCCCCCGCCGCCTTCGCGGTCGACGAGGTGCCCTACCTCGTGTGCATCGGGCGGGTCGACGACCAGAAAGGGACCGGCATGCTGTGGCGCTGGTTTCGGGCCTACAAGCAGCGCCACCCCGGCCCGCTCCGGCTCGTCCTCGTGGGCCAGGTCGTCAACCCACCGGACGCGGCCGACGACGTCGTCGTGACCGGCATGATCGGCGACGCGGCCAAGTGGGCCCTGCTGCGCGGGGCGCGGGCGCTGGTCGCCCCCTCGCCGCACGAGTCCTTCTCGCTGACGGTCGTCGAGGCGATGTCCGCGGGCGTGCCGGTGCTGGTCGAACGCGACGTGCGGCGCGACGCGGGAGCATTGCGAGCAGTCCGGGGCGGGACTGTGGTTCGGCGACTTCGCGGAGTTCGAGGCGGCCGTCGGCGTGCTGAGCGTGGACGGCGCAGCGCACGGGACGATGCGGCGCAACGGCCGCGCCTACGTCGAGGCGAATTTCTCCTGGCCCGTGATCCTGGACCGCTACTGCGGCTTCTTGGACCGCGTCGGTGGCGGGGACGGCGGTGGCGCCGCCGTGGTGGCGGGGAAGGGCGTGCCGTAGCGGTCGAGGTGCGCCTTCTCCGAGAGGGGCCGGCGCCGGGGCGGCCCGAGCGGTGCGGGCAGGCGGCCGAGGGGGACGACGGCGACGGGCACCACCTCGTCCGGCAGGCCGAGCGGGCCGGCGAGCTCGCCGCCCGCCAGCACCGGCAGGGTGGAGAGCGTCGAGCCCAGCCCGAGCGCGTGGGCCGCCAGGAGCAGGTTCTGCACGGCCGGGAAGACCGACGCCTCCATCGACTGGGGGAAGCACAGCCGGGTGTCGCCGCACACGACGACCAGCACCGGTGCGGCGGCGACGCCGCCCATCGCCCCCTGGTCGACGTCGCGCAGGAAGGCCGGGGGGAGGCGTTGCTCCTCCAGCGCCCGGGCCCCGCCCTGCCAGAGCCGCGCCGTCAGCTCACCGATGGTGGCGCGCAGCGCGGCGTCGCGCACCACGACGAAGACGAAGGGCTGGCTGTTCTCTGCGCTCGGCGCGTGGGTGGCTGCCGTGAGGATGCGGGCGACGGTGTCGTCGTCCACGTCGTCGGGGAGGAACGTGCGGGCGGCCCGCTGGGTGAGCACCACTTCGAAGAAGTCAGGCATGCACGGCCACGGCGCCGATGGTAGCGAGCACGACGCGGGGCCGCCGCCGGGGCCCGGATTGGGCGGCGTGAGGGCGACCCGCTACTTTTGGCGCTGCATCGGCCCGGGCCGGTGCCCGCCATGACGCAGGTGGTCCGGTTCGACGGCGGAGGGGGACAGGGAGGCAGACGGTGGCAGACGGCGCGGCAACGCACGAAGACGTGCTCAAGGGGATCATCGGGCAACCGACCGGCAAGGCCAAGGTGATCGTGGAGCGCGGTCCGGTGCAGCACTTCGCCGACGCCGTGCTCAGCACGAGCCCGATCTATCACGACCCCGCCGCCGCCGAGGCGGCCGGCTTCGACGCCATTCCGGCACCGCCGACCTTTCCCTTCGCCATGGAGTTCTCGGGCAAGTTCGAGGAGCTCCAGCCGTCCGACGCGCCAGCGGGGAACCCGCTCGGGACGGCCCTGGCCCCGCTGATGGCCAAGGGCGGCCTCATCCTGCACGGCGAGCAGGAGTTCATCTACCACCGCCCCGTGCAGGTGGGCGACGTGCTGGTGAGCGAGGGCAGGATCACCGACGCCTACCAGAAGGAGTCCAAGGGACGGACGATGACGTTCATCGTCTCGGAGACCAACTGGAGCGACGAGAAGACCGGCGAGCCGGTCGTCACGGCGCGGTTCAACCTGATCCACCGCGCCTAGGCCGGTGAACGAGCGATTGCACGTGACGGGAGGTCGACACGATGGGTGAGAAGAAGCTGTCCTTCGAGAAGGTGCAGGTCGGGGACGAGGCGCCGGCGCGCTCGCACACGCTGACGCGCACGGACCTGGTGAGGTACGCCGGCGCGTCGGGAGACTTCAACCCGATGCACCACGACGAGGTTGCCGCCAAGGCCGCGGGGCAACCGAGCGTCTTCGGGCACGGCATGTTCTCCATGGGCCTGCTGGGGTCGGCGCTGACCGACTACGTGGGGGTGGGGAACCTCACGCGCTACCAGGTGCGCTTCGCCCGCCAGACCTGGCCGGACGAGGTGCTCACCTCCAGGATCGTCGTCACCGCCAAGCGCGAGGAGGGCGGACAGAAGCTGATCGACCTGGCGATCACGCTGTCCAACGGGGACGGCGAGGACAAGCTGGTCGGCGAGGCCACGGCGTCGCTGCCCTGAACGGGCTAGGTTCGCCGCCGACGACCGCGCCGGAGGCGGCACCGGGCCGGGCGGGTCCGACCGGCGGGTGAAAGGACGGCGACCATGAGCGCAGACATGTTGGCCCAGGCCTTCGCCTCGACAGCCGGCGTGCTCGCCGGCGTGGAGGCGCAGCAGCTCGACGGGTCCACGCCGTGCGCGTCGTGGCACGTGCGCGAGTTGGTGAACCACGTCGTCGGGGGCACGACGTACTTCGCCGTCGCGGCGGAGACCGGCCAGGCACCCGCCCCCGCCGAGACCGACTTCTGCGCCGGGGACTTCGTGTCGGAGTTCAACAAGGGCGCAGCCCGGGCCGTGAAGGCCTTCGAGGCCGACGGAGCCATGGACAAGATGATGAAGCTCCCCTTCGGCGAGCTTCCCGGTGGCGCCTTCATCAACATCGCCACCATCGACACCTTCACCCACGGCTGGGACCTGGCCAAGGCCACGGGGCAGTCGACCGACCTCGACCCCGGGCTGGCCACCCAGCTGCTGGCCATCGCCGAGGGTTTCGTGGCCGACAGCTTCCGCGGGCCCGACGGCCAGGCGCCGTTCGGGCCCAAGGTGGAGGCGCCGGCGGGCGCCCCGCCGGCCGACCGGCTGGCCGCGTTCCTGGGGCGCCAGCCCTAGACGCCGCCGGCTCGCCTCAGCCCGTGGCGCGCGGCGGGTAGTCGTAGCGGCGGAAGGGCCACGCGGCGTCGAGCCACGCGGTCACGGTGGCATGGAGTGGCGCGTCGAGCTCGGCCCGGCTGGCGCGTACCCACGACCGCACAGTGGCGTCGGTGGCGGGCAGCGGGGAGGGGTAGATGTAGACGCACCCGACGACCTCGCCCCCGGGGTCGGCCAGCACCGAGTACGTGAAACCCCGCCGCCCCGCGAAGTCCTCGGCGTGGCGCCGCAGGTCTTCCAGGTTGCGCTCGAGCGTCATCGGCTCGTCGGGCCAGGCGTGGCCCTCGAAGCCGGCCGTGCCGTGGATGTGCTCGACGCTCGAGCTCCAGGCGTCGAGATCGGCCTCGTTGTGCTCAACCCCGAGCGGTGTGAGGACGAAGCCCGGACCCTGCGGTGGCGTCGGCGGCGCGAACAACGGACCGACAAAGTTGGGCTCGCCGGGCTCGTCCATGGCCCATCTTCCCCGGTCACGGCCGATGGCCGCCAGGCGGGACCCGGGCCGACGATGCCGGTGGAGATCCAGAGCGCCGTAGTCTTGTTCCCCATGGCCCGCGTGAAGGCGACCGCGTGAGCGCCCTCGACGAGCGGGTCGGCGACCTCGAGGCGGCGATCGACCTGGGCCAGGCCCTGGTGAGGAATCTGGAGCTGGTGGTGCTCGGCTCCGAGGACGCACTGCTCGCGGCGGCCACCGCCGCGCTGGCCGGCGGGCACCTGCTGATTGAGGACGTGCCCGGTGTGGGCAAGACGGTGCTGGCACGGGCCCTGGCGACGTCCCTCGGCGCGGAGCTGTCGCGGGTCCAGGGTCACCCCGACCTGCTGCCGTCCGACATCACCGGCGTGTCGGTGTACACGCCCGACACCGGCAGCTGGGAGTTCCGGCCGGGACCCGTCTTCGCCCACGTCGTGCTGGTGGACGAGCTGAACCGGACCCCGCCCCGCACGCAGTCGGCCCTCCTCGAGACGATGGAGGAGCGCCAGGTCAGCGTCGACGGCGCGCCCTGGCCCCTCCCGCAGCCCCACATGGTGATCGCGACCCAGAACCCGCGCTCGCAGCGGGGCACCTTCCCGCTGGTCGAGAGCCAGCTCGACCGCTTCGCCGTCGCCACGCCGATCGGGTACCCCGACGCCGCGCACGAGGTGCAGCTCGCGCTGCACGCCGGGGGCAACTACGCACTCGCCGACCTGCAGCCGGCCTGCACGCCAGGGGAGTGGCTCCGCGCCCAGCGCGCCACCGAATCGGTGCCGGTGCAGCAGGCGGTCGCCGAGTACGCGGTGGAGCTGTGCCGGGCCAGCCGGACGGCGCCCGGAGTGCATCTCGGCGCCAGCCCCCGCGCCGCCATCTGGTTGCTCCGCGCCGCGCAGGCCCATGCCGTCCTCGCGTCCCGGGGCTATGTCGTGCCCGACGACGTGAAGGCGGTCGCCGTGAGCTGCCTGGCCCACCGCCTCCTGACGGTCGAGGGCGACGACAGCATCGGACACGCGGCCGCACTGGTCCGCCAGCTCCTCGAGGCGACGCCCGCACCACGCCCGTGAACCTCCGGGCGCGGCCCGCGCGGCCCGTGGCGCCGATCGCCGTCGCTCTCGGCATCGTCGGCTTGTGGTGGCTGGTCGCCCACAACGGCGGCGCGGGGTGGGTGCAGCTCCTGGGGGACGTGGTCTTCGGCACGCTCCTCATCGGCGTGGTCGGGCCGTGGGCGGTCGTCGCCCGCGCCCGCATCACGGTGCGGAGCGCCCCCGCCGACGCCTGCGCCGGGCTCCCGGTGGACCTCCACGTTTGGGCGAGCACCCGGCTCCGCGTCCGTCCGGTCGAACCGCCCGGTCCCGAGGTCTTCATCGGCCCGGCCCGGCGACGCGGCCCCGCGCCCGACCGGATCACCGTGGTGCCCGGGCGCCACGGGGTGCACGGCGCGGTGACGGTCGACATCGCCTCGGCGGCGCCGTTCGCGCTGCAATGGTGGACCCGTCGGGTGCAGATCCCGCTGCCCTCCGAGCTCCACGTGGCACCGCGCCGGGGGCGGCCCGAGCGGCCGCGCACGGAGGCCGCGGAGGAGACCGGTGAGGTGCAGGAGCGCCCCCGTGCCGACGCCGGCCTCCCGAGGGGGCGCGCCCGTACGCGCCCGGGGACAACCGACGACTGGTCCACTGGCGGGCGACCGCACACGCCGGCCACCTCATGGTGCGCGAGCTGGAACGGCCCTCGGCGGGCCCTGTCACGCTCGTCGTGGACCTGCCCGCTGATCCCGACGAGGCCGAGCGCGTGGCCGAACGCGCGCTCGGGACGGTCGTGGACCTGTTGGCGAGCGGTGCGCCGGTCGTGCTCGGCACCCGCGAGCGGTCGGGCCGGGTGCTGGCGCCCGTCACCGACCGCCGCGGCGCCGGACGCCGGCTGGCGCGGGCCGTGCCGGCGGGCGGCGCCCCGACCGGGCGGCGGAGGCGAGGGATGAGAGCCCTCGACGCCGTCCGCCGGGCCAACCGGCCCGGGCCACCGGAAGACTCGCTCCGGCTCCGGGTCGCCTGCCTGGGCACGGTGCTGGTGGCCGTCGCCGCCTGCGCCTCGGTCCACGAGGTGTCCCCGGCCACCGCGCTGGCGGCGACGGCGCTCATCACGGTGGGCATGGCTTTCTCCTACGCGACGCGCACCCGCCCGCCGGGGTGGGTCAAGGTGCTGATCGCGCTGGGCGCGAGCGCGGCCTTCGTATGGTTCTTCCACTCGGTCAGCTCCCCGTCGGTGGACATCACCGGGGTCGAGAACCCGCTCACGCTCCTGCTCGTCTCGGTCCTGGTCGTCCACTCCTTCCACGTGCCGGCGCGCCGGGACCTGCTCTTCTCGCTCGGTGCGTCCGCCGGCCTGATGGCCGTGGGGGGCGCGCAGTCGATCGACCTCCGCTTCGGCCTCTTCGTCGTGGCCTGGTCGTGCTTCGGCCTGTGGGCCCTGACCGAGATGTGGGTCTCGGCCAGCGGCGGCGGCCGCATCTCGGCCGCCGGGCTGGTGGCGGCATTGACCGCGCTGACGACCGCCGCGGCGGCCGTCTTCCTGGTCCTCCCCGCGCCCGTCGTCGCGTCGCGGGTCGCCCTCGTCTCCCGGGCGGGGGCCGGCGGGGCGGTCGGCGTGCCCGGCGCCCTCGCGGGTGACTCGGGGACGCCGGCCCAGCTGTCCCGGGCGGGCAGCACCAGCAGCCGGAGCCGCGTGGGCGGCTACCTCGGCTTCGCCGGGAGCCTCGACACGGCGCTGCGGGGGAGCCTGGACAACACCCTGGTGATGCAGGTGCGGGCGCAGCGCCCGTCGTACTGGGTCGGCGAGACCTTCGACACCTGGCACGGCCAGAGCTGGACGCAGTCGAGGCGCGCGACGACGGCGCTGCGGTTCGGCTCGCCCTTCGTCCTGCCCGTCCCGGTCGGCGCCGACCCGGTGGGCCAGGCCGACCTGCAGACGTTCTACGTCGCCGGAGCGACCGCCGACCTCGTCTTCCACGCCGAGAGCGCCGACGAGCTGTGGTTCCCCACCCAGACCGTCTTCGCCGGTGCCGACGGCACGGTGGTGTCACCGATCGGCTTGGGTACCGGGTCGATCTACACGGTCGAGTCGCAGGTCAACACGCCGACGGCCGCAGAGCTGCGTGGAGACACCAGCGTGCAGAGCCTGCCTGCGACGGCGCAGGCGGAGTACGGACAGCTGCCTCACCCCTACCCGCGGGTGCTGGCGCTGGCGCGGTCGGTCACCGCCCGGGACACGACCACCTACGACAAGGTGCAGTCGCTCATCGGCTGGATCGGGGCGCACACCCGCTACTCCCTCGACATCCCGCCGCTGCCGGCGGGTGCGGACACGGTCACCCAGTTCCTCTTCGGCAACCGGGTCGGGTTCTGCGAGCAGATCTCGACGTCGCTCGCCGTGATGCTGCGTTCGCTCGGCATCCCGGCCCGCGAGGCCGTGGGCTACGTGCCCGGCGGCTACAATCCGATCACCGACCTCTGGCAGATCCGTGCCGACGACGCCCACGCCTGGGTCCAGGTGTGGTTCCCCGGGTACGGCTGGCAGAGCTTCGACCCGACGGCCGTCGTGCCGGCCGCCAACCCCAGCCCCGGCCTGACCGCGCTGAAGGACGTGGTGGCGGCGCTGCGCCGGGTCCCGTGGGTGCCGCTGGCGGCCGTCCTGGCGGCGGCCGGTCTCGTCGCCGTCCTCGTGCGCCGGCGCCGGTCGCGTCCGCCGACCTGGGCGGCACAGGTGGCCCAGGGGGCGGAACGGGCCGGGCGGCGCGCCGGCCGGCCGCGCCGCCCGAGCGAGACCCTCGCCGAGTACGCCGCCGGCCTCGACGCCCTTGCGGGGAGCGGGTCGACGACGTGGGGACGATTGGCCTCGTCGGTGGAGGCGAGTGCCTACGGCGGCCACGAGCCGGCCCCGGCGGCCCAGCGCGCCATGGTGGCCGAGGCGCGGCACACCCGCGTCCGCCGGCGGACCGCCTCGGGTGTCGGGAGGTGACCGGGACCCTCAGGAGGGCGTGAAGCGCAGCGGGAGGCGTGCCGGCCCCCAGATGCCGAACGACGACGGCTTCCACTCGATCTCACCGTTGCGGGCGAGGTCGGGCATGCGCCGGGCCAGCAGCGGGAGAGCCTCCTGCAGTTCGGCGCGGGCCAGCGCGGCGCCCATGCAGAAGTGGATGCCGGCCCCGAAGGTCATCTGCGCCGTGCCGCGCTCGCGCGTGATGTCGAAGTCGTCGGGGTCCTCGAAGGCCTCGGGGTCCCGGTTGGCCCCGGCCAGGGAGGTCACCACGAGCGTTCCCTGGGGGAAGACTACGTCGCGGTAGACGACGTCCTCGGAGGCGAAGCGCGCCGTGCCCCGCACCGCGCCCAGGTACCGCATCGACTCCTCGACGGCCCGGCCCGCCAGCTCCGGCTTTTCGGCGAGGAGCGCCCACTGGTCGGGGTGCTCGGTGAAGAGGGCGACGGAGCAGGCCAGCTGGTTCCGCGTGGTGTCGGTGCCGGCCATGAGCACGGCCTGGGCGAGCATCGCCATCTCGTCGGTCGAGAGGCGGTCGCCGGCCTCCTCGACCGCGATGAGGTCGCTCAGCAGGTCGTCGCGGGGAGCGGCGCGGCGCTCGGCGATCATGTCGCTGACGTACGCCGTCAACTCGGCGTCGGCCTTCTCAATGAGCGGCAGGTCCTCGGCCAGGTTGTTGTTGAAGATGCGGAAGATGTCCGTCGCCCAATTCGAGAACAGCTTCCAGTCCTCGGGCGGCGCGCCGAGGAGCTCGCAGATGATGGGGATGGGGTAGGGCTCGCACACGTCGGCCACCAGCTCGCACTCGCCGCGCCCGACGACGGCGTCGACGAGCTCGCCGACCACGGCGCGCATGGTGGGGCGGAGGCGGTTCGCCGCGGCGGGCGTGAAGGCGGGGGCGACGAGCCGGCGCAGGCGCGCGTGACCCTCGCCCTCCATGGTCAGGATGGACTGCCGGCGCTCGCCGCCGGGATAGCCCTGGAACTCGGGGGCCTGCTCGATCATGGACAACCCGGAGTGGAAGCGCTGGTCGCGCAGGATGGCGGTGACGTCCTGGAGCCGCGTCACGGTGTAGCCCAGGTCGTTGCGGGCCAGCCAGTGCTCGGCGCGGGCTGCTTTGATCGCCTCGACGGCGTCACGGCGCTCCAGACCGACCGTGTCGAGATAGGGGAGCTCCAGCTCCGTCACGAGGTCCGGCATCAGGATGGCGGCGCTTGCTTGAGGCCGGGGTGCCGCTGGGCCATCAGCGGCAGGATCAGCGCTTTCGGTGCGAGGTGGCCCAGGGCCGCCGCGGCCCGGTTCGCCGCCCCGGGGATGACGACCGGCCGGCCGGCGGCGAGGCCCTCGACGGCCGCCCGGGCCACGTCGGCGGCCGGTAACCACATGAACCTGGGCAGCGTCTCGCCGGCCTCTTCGTCGGTGAGGCCCGCCACCTCGGCGAAGCCCGTCTCGACGGGCCCGGGGCACAGCGTCGTGACGGTCACGCCGGTCCCGCGCAGCTCGGCGCCGAGCGCCCGGCTGTAGGACAGCACGAACGCCTTCGAGGCCCCGTAGCCGGCTTGCCCCGGCAGCGGTTGGAAGGCGGCGGTCGACGCGGTGTTGAGGACCGCCCCGCGGTGCCGGGTCACCATGCCGGCCACGAAGAGGGTGCACAGGTCGACCACCGCCTCCACGTTGGTGCGCACCATCGCGAGCTCTCCTGCACGGTCGGCGCGGTGCACCGGGCCCATCGTCGTGAAGCCCGCGTTGTTGACCAGGATGTCGGGCGTCAGCCCGCGCCGTTCCAGCTCGGCCGGGAGCTCGGCCCGCGAGCCCGCGTCGGTGAGGTCGGCCGCGATGACCTCGGCGCGGATGGCGTGCGCCTTCGCGAGCTCGTCGGCCAGCGTCTTGAGGCGGTCCTCGCGCCGGGCCACCAGCGTCACACCGTGGCCGCGCCGGGCAAGCTCCCGCGCCATCTCGGCGCCGATGCCCGACGAGGCGCCCGTGACGAGTGCCGTCGTGTTCTCCTTGGGGGTGGGCAGTGCCATGCGCAGAGCGTAGGGGACCTGCCGCGCCACCACCACGGGCCGTCGTTGCCCTCCGGGGTCACAAAGAGATGAAGTTCGCGTGACGGTGCCCGGCTTCACCAGGGGCTTCGCGAAGGTCCAGTTCGCGTGGGGTTCACACGGCCCGGAGCGAGGGAGATACTGGAGCCAAACGGGCGGCAGACGGAGCACCCGCCGTTGCCCCGAGTGAAAGGAGCTGCCGATGCCATCGACACGCTCGACCGAGGAGCTCGATCCGCCGGGTTGAGACTGCGTCACCGATGTCGGCTTCGGTGACGCCTCGGAGCAGCCACTTGGTGGAAGCCCGGTGCATGAACTCAGGCCGTGCTCGCGCCGGTGCGTGTGCCGGCCGGCCGACAAGGCGGCCCCCGCACCTCGTTGCGCCGCAGGCTGGAGCCAAGGGCTGCGAACAGACACAATGACAACGAGTCAAGGACCGGTCGCGAGGCCGGTCCTTCTCGCGTGGGTGGACGCGGCCTGCTGACCCCCGCTCGCCCGGGTGCACGCAGCCGTGGGGCCGTGCCATGGTGGGGCGTGCCCGGGACACGACTGCCGATGTTCCCTCTCTCGGCCGTGCTGTTCCCCCACGCCTCCATGCCGCTGCACGTGTTCGAGCCGCGCTACCGCCGGCTGATGGGGGACTGCCTGGCGGGCGACCGCCGGTTCGGCATCGTCCTGATCGAGCGCGGCTCGGAGGTGGGAGGAGGGGACGAACGGTCCGCCCTCGGCACGCGGTGCGAGATCACGCGGGAGATCGAGCTCCCGGACGGGCGCTGGCTCCTCGAGGTCCGGGGCGAGGCGCTGATTGAGGTCGAGCAATGGCTGCCCGACGACCCCTACCCGGTGGCGCTGGTCACCGAGCCGTTGCCCGTGCCTGGACTGGAGGACCCGGGCCCGGTCGTGGACGAGGTCACCCGGCGGGTGCGCCGGGCCCGTGCGCTGCTGGCCGAGCACGGTGGCGCGCCGGCGCTGTCCCCCGACGTGGCGCTGGACGGTGACGGCGACTCCGAGGTGGCCTCGTGGCTGCTCTGCGCGGCCGCACCCGTGAACGCGTACGACGCGCAGCGCCTCCTGGCGGCGGACGGCGCGGAGGAGCGTTTGCGCCTGCTGCTGGAGCTGATAGAGGATCTCGAACTCGACCTGCAGCGTTTGCTCGCCTCGGAGTGACCCGCCGCCTTCCCGGCGCGGGTCCCGGCGTGGCGACCGGACCGGGACCGGGACGAGCGGCCCGGCGACGGAGCCGGACGCAGGGACAGGGGAGGGTATGGATGGCCATCACGCCGACGAGAGAGCAGTTCACCGAATTCGCCCACGGCACTCGTGACGGCGAGGTGGTGATGCTCAACCTGCTGCACTTCGCGCGGCCCGAGGGGGAGGCCGCGGGCGACGGCGCTGCGACCGCCACGACCGGCGCCGCCGCGTACCGCGACTACAGCGACCAGGTCATCGCGATGGTCGAGGCCCGGGGTGGGCGGGTCCTGTGGACGGGCCGGCCCGAGCACGTGCTGATCGGGGACGCCGCCGACGACGCGTGGGACCTCGTGGCGCTGGTGTCGTACCCCAGCCGGTCCGCCTTCATCGACATGGTCACCTCGCCCAGCTACGAGTCGGCCCACGGCCACCGCGAGCGTGGCCTCGACCGCACGGTGCTCCTGGCCTGCGAGCCGGTCATGGACGCGCTGGCCGACCGGGGGCGCGCCGGGGCGGCAGATGCCTGAGGCCGAGCCGCCGGCATTGGCGCGCCGCCGCAACATCCTCTTCATCACCACCGACCAGCAGCGCTACGACAGTCTCGGCTGCAACGGCGGCACGGTGGCCCGCACGCCCGTCGTCGACCGCCTGGCCGCCGAGGGCATCAACTACCGGCGCGCCTACAACCAGAACACGGTGTGCATGCCCGCCCGCTCGACCATGCTGACCGGCCAGTACGTCCGCACGCACGGCGTGGTGGCCAACGGCATTCCCCTGCCCGTCGACGCGCCCTCCGTCGCCCGGTACCTCCACGACGCGGCGGGCTACCGCACCGCGCTCCTGGGCAAGGCCCACTTCGAGCCCGGCTTCGACCCCAAGCTCGTGTGGGAGGAGAACGCCCGGGCCGCCCGCGGCCACACCGGCCCGTGGCGGGGCTTCGAGCGGTCGGAGCAGGCCATGCACGCCGCCGCCTGGGGCAACCATCCGATCGCGCACTACGGCCGCTGGCTCAAGGAGCACCACCCCGAGCACCTGCACAGCTTCGCGGGCTTGCTCCAGGCCGAGCCGGGCGGCGACACCGCGGCGCCCGAGACGAAGAACAATCCGATCCCGCGCCCGTGGTACCACACGGATTGGGTCGCCGACCTCACGGTCGACTGGCTGTCGTCGCTGGGCGATGACGACCCGTGGTTCTGCTGGATGTCCTTCCCCGACCCGCACCATCCCTGGGACCCGCCGGCCTCCGAGCTGTACCGGGTGCCCTGGCAGGACCTCGCCCTCCCGCCGGGCCATCCCGGCTCGGACGATGCAGTGCGTGAGGTGCTGACACGCAAACCGCCGCACTGGCTCGCCTACTGGGAGGGCAGGTTCCCCAACATGGAGGGGGGCCCGGCGGCCTTCGTCCCCTCCCGCCTGCGTCACGACCAGATCCGCGAGGTCAACGCCAAGGTGCACGTGATGAACGAGCTGATCGACGAGGCCTGCGGCCGGGTGCTCGCCGCGGTCGGGCAGCGGGGCTGGCTGGACGACACCGACGTCATCTTCACCACCGACCACGGCGAGATGCAGGGGGACTTCGGGCTCCTGTACAAGGGCCCGTACCACACCGACGCGTTGATGCGGCTGCCCTTCGTGTGGCGGCCGGCCCCGTCCGCCGGCATCGCGCCGGCGACGGTCGACGACCCGGTCGGCCAGGTGGACCTGGCGCCGACGTTCTGCGCCATCGCCGGGGTGGACCCGGCGTCCTGGATGCAGGGCAGCGCGCTCCCGAGGGCCGACGGCGAGCCGGGGCGCGAGCGTGCCCTGTGCGAGTGGGACAGCCAGTTCCCCGGTTACGGCATGCATCTTCGCTCCGTCTATCGCGACGGATGGCTGTGCACCGTCTACGAGCCGTCCACGGCGGGACAGCCCAACGGGCTCGAGGAGGTCTGGGGCGACGGCGTCCTCGACCCCTGCCCCGTCGTCTACGAGCAGTCGGGCACCGGCCCCGGGGGCGTGGCCATCGCCACCGGCGAGCTCTACAACGTCGAGGACGACCCCTACCAGTTCGAGAACCTGTGGGACGACCCGGCGCGGCGCTCCCGGCGCGACGACCTGGTCGCCGACCTCTACGCCAGCCTGCCGGCGGAGGAGCGCCACCTCAAGGTGATGGCGCCGGCCTGATCGTCAGGCGGACAGGGCGGGTGTGGCCCGCTCGATGGCCGCCCAACCGCTGGAGAGCTCGCGGCGCGCCTCCTCGGCCCGGTGCCCGCCGCGGAGCCCGAAGAGCCGCTTGGCGAAGAGGAGGTAGATCACGACGGCGAGGTTGATCGCCAGGGTCACGAGCTTGAACACGCTCACGCTGAGCGTGAGCTCGTACACCTCGTAGGGAACCAGGACGGTCGTGGCGATGAAGGTGAGGTATTCGGCCCACCGCTTGTTGAGCCAGAGTCCGACCATCTCCGTTGCCTCCAGCGCGGCGTAGGCCAGCAAGACGAACCCGAGGATCCGTAGGTGCTGCGGGGAGTACTTGAAGGCGCGGCCGAGGTAGCCGAGGACCCCGCGGGCCTGCGAGGCGCCGGGCGCACCGCCCGCCAACGCGTCCATGATGTTCTCGTAGTCACGGTGCAGTGCCTGATCGTGCGCAGCGAAGGTGAACAGCACGACGGCCAGACTGGTCAGCACCACGACGTGGACGGCGCGGTCGAGGGCGATCAGGCGGAGCACGTAGCGGTCGCGCAGGGCCGCGCCGCGCAGGGGCAGCTCGATCTCGTCCCTGCTCTCGACCCGCTCCCGGTTCGGGCTCTCCGGCCTGGGCCGCTGCACCCAGCCGTCGCACCGCAGGCAGCGGTACCAGCGCACCGCACCCTCGTCGCGCACGAGCAGCGCATCGCCGGGAGTGATCAGTGCCGCCTCGGTCCCGACCAGGACGTGCCCAGACCAGGCGCAGGTGAGGAGCTCGTAGCGGTTCGAGGGTCGACGACGTCTCCGCACGGCCGTCAGGTTAAGCCGACCTCCAGGTCCCCCCCGGGGGGCTCAGACCAACCCCGCCAGCGCGGCGCCGAGGAAGCGCTGCGGCGCCTCGACCATGGGGTAGTGGCCCACCCCGTCCAGGCGGGTGGCCGTCGCGTCGGGTCGGGCGGCCAAGAGCGTGTCGACCATGGACGGGACGGCGATCGGGTCGTCCAGCCCCCACACGATGTGCAGCGGCGAGGGGTCGGTCTCGATGGCGCCGGTGAAGCGGCGCTCGTTGGCCCGCCGTTCCTCGATGTAGCGGATCAGCCGCGGCAGCACGCGGTGCCCGTCGCCGTGGACGACCTGCGCCGCCGCCGACGGCACCGGGTCCTCGGGCCACCCCTCGGGTACGAGGGGTGTGCCCGCGCTGAACGTGTCGCGCAGGCTCTGGGTCAGTGACACGGCGTCGATCGGCACCTCTTCGGGCAGCATCTCGTCGGGCAGCCCGAGCAGCATCTGCTGGCCGCCGGTGAGGCGCGCCTGGTCGATATAGATGCTCCCGTTGGTGACGACGCGGCGCGTGATCTCCACCGGCCACGTTCCCTCGGCCCGCCGGGCCAGCAGCTCGCCGCCGACGGTGTCGCCCATGTCGTGGGTGAGCAGGGCCAGCCGGTCGACGCCCAGCTCGGCGACGTAGGCGGCGGCGACGTCGGCCTGCAACGCCATGGAGTACGCACGGTCGGGTTTGGCGGAGAGCCCGTAGCCGAGCAGGTCGAGCAGCAGGACACGGCGCGCGGCCCGCAGGCCGTCGAGCACGGCGGCGTAGTCGAACGACGAGGTCGGGAAGCCGTGCAGGACGAGGAGGGGCACGTGGCGCTCGGGCCCGATGGAGGGTGCATCGATGGTGAAGATGCGCTCGCCGCACAGGTCGCGGTGGCTGCCGATCGCCTCCCACCCGGTGCTGGTCGCGATGGTCACGTGCCGGCCAGCTTGCTCACGACCGGGCCGAGCGCCTCCCAGCCGTCGGACTCGATCGACCAGTAGGAGATGCCGTACTCGGCGCGGCGCCACTCGAGCTCCTCGGCCATCTCGTCGAGCGTCCCGATGAGGGCCAGCGGGACGTGGAGAGCGTCGGCCGGGTCGATGCCGAAGGCGGGCGCCATCTGGCCCGCCAGTCCGGCCGCGTCGTCGGTCACGAGGACGAAGCCGATCAGCGAATTGAGCTCGACGTCCGCGAAGCGGTCGCCCGCCGCCTCCTTCACCCAGGCGATCTTCTGGCGGGTGCGCTCGGGCGTGGCGTCGGACGCCGTCTCGGCCCCGCCCGTCCCCTCGCGCAGGTTCACGTTGATGCTCACGATGTCGGCGTGGCGGGCGGCAAAGGACAGCACCCGTCTGCCCCCGCCCCCGATGATGAGCGGGGGCCCCGGCCGCTGCACCGGCCGCGGCGTGAGCGTGTGCTCCCGCACCTCGTAGTGCTCGCCGTGGAAGGAGAAGGGGCCGTCGGTGCGCAGCAGGCCCTGGACGACCTGCACCGCCTCCTCGAAGCGCGCCACCCGCACGGCCGGGAGGTCGTAGGGGATCCCGGCCTCGTCGTAGTCGGTGCGCATCCAGCCGGCGCCGAGGCTGAGCTCGAGGCGTCCCTCGCTCAGCACGTCGAGGGTGGCCGCCTCCTTGGCGAACACGAAGGGGTGGCGGTAGTCGTTGCAGAAGACGAGCGCGCCCATGCGCAGCGACGTGGTGGCGCCGGCAACGGCGGCGAGCGCGGGCACCGGGGCCAGCTGGTCCCCGAAGTGATCGGGCATCAACAGCGCGCTGAAGCCGAGGTCCTCGGCCCGCCGGGCTTGTTCGGCCCAGGAGCGGGCCGTGCCGTCGGGCGCCTTGCTCAATTGCGCCGCGAAGCGGAACGTGCGGTCGTGTGCCATGGGCCCATCGTGCCCCACTTCGCGCTAGGGATGTGCCCCCGTGGCGCTGGTGGTCGGCAGGACCAGGGCCGGTGTGCCCGGCGCCGGGTGCCAGACGTACGCCGTCACTCCGTCCCTGGCCAGCAACGGCCTTGCCCCGAGCCGGTCGGCGACGAACGCCGCGTCCACCCGCCGGCCCGCGGGGATCACACCCTCTTCGCCCTGGTTGGTCAGGACGAAGACGACGGTGCCCGAGGTGATCGGGATCGGGTTCTGCGGCGCGGGCTCAATCGGGTACACCGCCTGGCGGTCCGTGAAGCGCCCCACCACGCCGCCGGAGACGACGAGCTCGGCGCCCGGGGGGATCTCGGCCTGGACGGCACGCAGCTGGGCGGCGGCCGCGCCGCTGACCGAGCTGAGGATGGACGGCGTGTCCCAGCCCGAGACCAGCTGGTCCCAGAGGGGCAAGCTCTGGGAGAGCGCCAGCACGAGCACGGCTGCGCCGAGCGCCCACGCCGCCGGCCCGCGCCAGGGGGCGAGGGCCGCCCGGTGGTGGCGTCCCCGCCCCGGCGGCCAGTCCGGCAGTCCCCGACCCAGCCACACCAGGACCATGACGGTCCCGACGAGGATGAAGGGGACGGCGGTCACCGTCTGGAAGGCGCCGACGGGCAGCAGCCAGAACGACCCGTTGACGTTGAGGGCGACGGGCACGAGGACGGCGACGGCCTGGAACAGGCCCCACGGCGTCAGGAGGCCCAGCGCCCCGCCGGTGGCGACGACGCGCCACAGCGCGCCGACGTGCGTTCGCACGACGTGGAGGTCGGCCGACGGATGCGCCACGAGCGCGCCGTAGACGGCCCAGCTGGACGCGTTCGAGGGCTCGTGGACGATCCAGCCGTAGTAGATCGGCACGTTGGAGCCCTGGTTGCCGTGGACCGCGGTGACGAGGAGCAACCAGGCGAGGCCGAAGGCGGCCAGCCCGGTCGCGTGCCACACGCCCCGGGCGCGGCCCCGCACGCGCCCCGAGCACAGCCCCGCCAGCCCGACGAAGATGATGGACAGCGCGACGACGTCGCCGAAGAGCACGCCCACGAGGGCGGCCACCCAGGCGGTCCGTGGCCGGCCCTGCCACAGCGCATAGGCGCTGAGCACGGCGAAGGGCATGCCGAAGGTCTCGAAGTGGACGTCGAAGATCGTGGCCTCCCACCACCACGCGTTGGCGACGGTGGCGACCAGGACCACGAGCGCGACCTGCAGGCGCCGCGGCCCCACGCGCTCCACGCAGATCTGCCCGACCCACAGCAGCACGACGAGCTCGGTGGCGACGACGGCGATGTCCTGCATCCAGAGCAGGACGACCGGGTGCGGCCACGCCGAACCCAGCAGGCCGATGGGCCACATCGCGAGCTCGAAGTGGTTCTGCCAGAAGGGATAGGTCTGGAAGGTGTCGTAGGGATTCAGGTTCCCGTGCGCGATGACCGAGAACGCCTGTGCGTAGGTGCCGAAGTCTGTGTAGAGGTCGAAGCGGTGGTAGCGGAAGGTGCTGACGCCGAGGAAGAGGGCCAACTGGAGGCCGAGCGCGGCGGCCGCGGCCACCCAGAAGGCGCGCAGCCCGTTGCGGTCGAGACGCTCCCACGCCCGTCGCCACCGGCCCCCGGCCGCGTCTGCGCCCACGGCCGGCGCCCCCCGGGGCCCCGGGGTGCCGGGAGCGTCGGAGAGCGTGGTGCCGGGTGCGGCGCCGTCCCCCGTCGCCGCCGGCCCGTCGTGCATCGGGGGAGTCTGCCAGCCCGCCGTCAGCCGGCGAACTTCCCGGTGACGAACCGCTCTATGAGGAAGTAGCTGCAGGGCAGGAACAAGAAGAGCAAGGCACGCTCGCGCCACGGGTGCCGTGCCACCCACAGGCCCAAAGCAGCGAAGAAGGGGAAGAGCACGAGCACCTCGCGGCTCTCCGAGAGCAGGATCGTCTGGAACGTGAACACGCACCAGGCGAGGCCGAGGAGGACGCCGTAGGAGGGACGGATGCGCACGAAGGCCACGACCGCGGCGACGGCCAGCAGCACGATCGTGACGAGGTCGAACAGCTCGACGACCGACGCCGTCGAGGTGTCGAGCAGCCGCCAGTGGACGAGATCGGAGATGGCATGGCCGATGGAGGTCCAGGGCCAGCTGACGTGCCGGTGCCACTGGGCCTGGGAGTGGATGAAGGCGAGCCACTCGCCGAAGTGCGCCTTCTGGTAGGCGATCCAGGCGACGAACGCCAGGAGTACCGGGACCACGACGGCCGCCATCCGGGCCGCCGTGACTCGCAGCGGGGACAGCCAGGCGAGGTCCCGGCCGCCCCGCCATGTGGCACGGTCGCGCGGCGTCAGCCACACCTCCATGGCCAGGGGCACCACGAGGAGCACCAGGTAGTACTTGCCCATCGCGGCGGCGGCGGCGAGGACGCCCGCGGCCAGGAAGTGCCCGCGGCGGGCTGCCAGGAAGGCCAGCGTCGCCGCCGCCAGGGTCATCGACTCGGGGTAGGTGGACACCAGGAAGAAGGCGCTCGGCCAGGCCAGCAACATCACGCATGCCCCGTCGGCCGCCCGGGGGCCCACCTCAAGGTCGACGAGCTTCCACAGTGCCGCCAGGGCGATGACCAACCCCGCGGTGCTGACGAGCTCGCTGTCCGTGGCATAACCGAAGCCCGTGATCGCGTGGGTGAGGCGGCCCAGCGCGGGGTAGAGCGGCCCGAAGGCGTAGGAGGCGCGGCTGGCCGTCTGGGCGGCGGGCGCCGCGGCGTGACCGGGGAACCCGTGCGCGGCGAGCGACAGGTAGTAGCCCGCGTCCCATTTGGCGAGGATGCTGGTGAGCGTGGAGGGCTGGCGCGCCACGATGTGGGGGAAGGTGACGCCGTCGGCGCTCACCAGCGCGATCCACGTCACGACGAGGCGGAACCCGATGGCCCCGCCGATGGCGATGGCGATCGGGCGCCGCCACTCGGCCCAGACGCGCCGCCACCGCGGGGTGGCTTCCGGGGCGACGCCGCCCTCGAGCCCCGGCCTGGTCAGGGCGGCGGCGGGCTCCTCGGCCTCGGGTTCCTGCGCCGTGGCGACGTCGGCCCCCGGGGACAGCTCGGTCACGACGGCGAACCGTACCGCAGGCCACCGCGGCCGGGCCGTCCGGGGGTTGGTGGGCCTGCCCGAGGACGAGCGGCCGAGGACGGCGCGGCCGAGGACGGAGCGGCCGAGGACGGAGCGGCTAGATGAAACTGAAGGCGGGCACGTCCGAGCCGATGCCCTTGAACAGCTCGCCCTTGGCGGCGATCAGCTCCTCCGGCGACCATGCCGCATCGCGGGTGACCTGGCCGGCGGCCTTGAAGGCGCTCATGGCGTAGATGCTGCCGCCGAACACGACGAGGATCTGCCCGTTGACGTCCGCCGAGGCCGGCGCGGCGAGGAAGGCCACCACGTTCGCGATGTTCTTGGGGTCCCACACGTCGAACGCGCCTTCTTCGGAGCTCATCCCGCTGCCGCCGAAGATGGTCTCGGTCATGCGGGTGCGGGCCCGGGGCGCGATGGCGTTGGACGTCACGCCGTAGCGGCCGAGCTCGCGGGCCTCGACCCAGGTGAGCGCGGCGATGCCCGCCTTCGCCGCGGCGTAGTTGGCCTGGCCCGCGTTGCCGAAGAGGCCGGCCTCCGACGAGGTGTTGATGATGCGGCCGGTGACGTCTTCGCCCGCCTTGGAGCGGTTGCGCCAGTAGACCGACGCGTGGTGGGTGGCGGCGAAGTGCCCCTTGAGGTGGACACGGATCACGTCGTCCCAGTCCGACTCGTCCATGTTGAACATCATCTTGTCCCGCAGGATCCCGGCGTTGTTCACGAGGATGTCGAGGGAGCCGAAGGTGTCGATCGCCTGATCGACGACGTGCTTGCCCCCGGCCCACGAGCTGATGTCGTCGCCGTTGACGACGGCCTCGCCACCGCTCTGCTCGATGAGAGCCACGACCTCGGCGGCCGGGTGCGCGTCGGTGCCGCCCTCGCCGTGCAGCCCCGCGCCGACGTCGTTGACGACGACCCGGGCCCCCTCAGCGGCGAGCAGGAGCGCCTCTTCGCGTCCGATGCCCCGCCCCGCCCCGGTGACGACCGCCACCTTGCCGTCGAGCAGTCCCATGGTGATGCCTCCCTGTGCCGTGCCGTGTGCGCGGCACCCGATGGCTCCCGCGTGCGCCCGCAGTGTGGCCGATGGGCCGGCTCAGTGGCAAAACCGGGCCAGCGCCTCCGCGGTGACCTGGCCGATCAACGCCGCCGTCTCGGACCGCGCCCTGACACGCCCGAACTGCGCCGAGAGGCTGACCACCTCGAGGCCCTCGGGCGGCGCCACCAGCAACGCCCTGTCTGCGCCGCCGGCGACGCAGAGGACCGGCAGGGGGCGCCCGTGCGCGCCCCGGGACCGCGCCAGGTCGAGCACGCCGCCCGGCACCTTGCCGTGGAACGAGGGCGGGTCGACGTGGCCCTCACCCGTGACGACGAGGTCGGCCCGTTCCATGCGGTCGGCGAGGTGCACCAGGCTCGCCACGAAGTCGAAGCCCGGCTCGAGGCGCGCCCCCAGCGCGACGAGGCCGCCGGCCAGCCCGCCCGCGGCCCCGGCGCCGGCGACACCGGTGACGTCGACGCCGGTGTCACGGCGGTAACGCGCCGCCACAGCGGCCAGGCGCCGCCCGAGTGCGTCCACCTGGGCGGGGGTGGCGCCCTTCTGGGGGCCGAACACCTTGGCAGCGTCGAGGAAGGCCGTGGTCACGTCGCACGCCACGACGAGCTCGACCCCGCGCAGTGCCGCGGGCGAGCCCACGGCTTCGAACGCGCCGAGCCCGCCGTCGGTCGTGGCCGACCCGCCGCAGCCGATCACGATGCGGCACGCGCCCGCGTCGCGGGCCGCCAGCAGGAGCTGCCCGACACCGGCCGTGCCGGCGCGGACCGGATCGTCGCCGTGCGGCCGCGGGAGCAGGGCGCGTCCCGCTGCCCGCGCCATCTCGACGACCGCGGTCGGGCCTCCTCCCGGTGCGTCGAGCATGCGCCATTCCGCTTGCACCGGCCTGCCGAGCGGACCGCTGACCGTGGTGGCATGCGGCGCTCCGCCGAGCGCGTCGAGCAGGCCCTCGCCGCCGTCGGACATCGGGACCTCGTCCGCCGTCCACCCGGCGTCGAGCGCGGCGCCGGCCGCCGCGGCCGCCGCCTGCGCGGCTGAGAGCGTCCCCCGGAACTTGTCCGGAGCGGCGACGAGATGCGGCACGGGGACGAAGCTAGCCAAGGGCGCGCCCGCTAGCTTGATGGCCATGCCAACGCTGCACGGCGCGCTGCGACGCCTGCGCGGCGACCCGCCTCCCGTACCCGGCCTGGCGCGCTGGCGCGCCCTGTCCGGGCGGTCCGCCTCCGAGGTCCTCGACCTCGTATACGAGCTCGTGCTCGGTCGCGAGCCCGACCCGACCGGGACGCAGAGCTACATCGCCGGGATCCGCAACGGCACCGTCACCCCGCAGGAGCTCACGGGATGGACGATCGCGTCGGGGGAGTGGTGGTCGGTCACCCCGTTCACCGGACTGGGCCAGTCGCTCCACTTCAGCCGGATGATGTTCGTCCGCTCCCTGCCGCCCGCCGGCCGCATCCTCGACCTCGGCGGGACGGCGCTCGGCAACGCGACCGGCGCACTCGTGCTGATGGGCTACCCCTACCGCTTCGAGGACCTCGTCGTGATCGACCTGCCGTCGGAGGAGCGCAACGAGCTCTACCGGGAGGACACGGCCCACGAGGTCACGCAGACGGCGCTCGGGCCGGTGCGCTACCGCTACCACTCCATGGCGGACCTGTCCGACTACCCCGACGACTCCGTCGACCTGGTCTACAGCGGCCAGTCGATCGAGCACGTGCCGCCCGACGTCGCCGTCAAGGTGCTCTCCGAGGTCCATCGGGTGCTCCGGCCGGGCGGGTATCTCGGCCTCGACACCCCCAACGCCCGGGTGACGCGGCTGCAGCAGCCCGAGTTCATCGACCCCGACCACGAGCACGAGTACACCGACGCGGAGATGCGGGCACTGCTCATGGCGGCCGGCTTCGAGGTCGACGCCGCCTGGGGGTTGAACCATGCCGGCCCCAGCCTGGCCGCGGGCCGCTTCGACGCAGACCAGGTCGCGACGGCGCGCGGCCTGTTCCACCGGATAGGGGACTGCTACCTCCTGGCCTACCTGTGCCGGGTGCCGGGGTGACCCGTCGGGGCGGCGAGTGGTGGGGGCGCCCAGTGCGGGCGAGAGGACTCGAACCTCCACCCCCTCGCGGGGACCGGGACCTAAACCCGGCGCGTCTGCCAATTCCGCCACGCCCGCAGCGGCCCCGCGGTGCGGGTGAACAGGGAGTGTACGGCCATGTGCCCATGGGTGCCCCCTCAGGCCACTAGCCTCGCGGCCATGGTCAACGCATCCCAACCACCCTCCATCACGGCCGCCGCGGCCGACCTGGACTCCGCCGGCCGGGTCTTCCAGCAGCTCCTGAAGGAACGGATCGTCTTCATCGGGAGCGCGATCGACCAGGTGACGGCCAACCTCGTCTGCGCCCAGCTCATCCTCCTGGAGGCCGAGGACCCGGACAAGGACATCTCGCTGTACATCAACTCGCCGGGAGGCTCGGTCACCGACGGCCTCGCCATCTACGACACGATGCAGTACGTGCGTCCCGACGTCTCCACCATCTGCGTGGGCCTGGCCGCCAGCATGGGCCAGTTCCTCTTGTGCGCCGGGGCTCCGGGCAAGCGCTACGCCCTGCCGCACTCGCGCATCCTGATGCACCAGCCGTCGGGTTCCATGCAGGGCCAGGCGGCCGACATCGCGATCCAGGCCGAGCAGATCATCTACCTCAAGCGGATGATGGCCGAGCGCATCGCCTTCCACACCGGGCAGCCGCTGGAGCGGATCGAGACGGACTCGGACCGCGACCGCTGGTTCACGGCCGACGAGGCCTGCGAGTACGGCTTCATCGACAAGGTCATCGACCGCTCGACGGCCACGGCGGCGGCGGGGGCCAAATAGACGTGGCTCTGGACGTCCCGGCCTCTTCGTCGGACGCAGACCAGGGACTCGAGGAGGCCGGCGAGGTTCGGGTGGCGGACACTTCGCCGATGGCGGCCGAGGTGGCCGGCGTCAGCAAGCGCGCCATTCGCCGGGGCTCGGTGACCCGCGTCGTCACGCCGACCATCAGCGTGCGCAAGCGGCTGCACGAGATCTGGCTGTCCCGCGAACTGCTGATCTACCTGGTCCGCACCGAGATCAAGGTCAAGTACAAGAACTCGGCGCTCGGCCTCGTGTGGTCGCTGATCGCGCCGGCGATGACGCTGCTCATCTACTTCTTCGTGTTCAACATCGTCCTCGGCCAGAAGATGCCGAACTTCGTGATCTACCTCATGGCCGGGCTCCTCCTGTGGAACCTCTTCTCGCTGGGTGTCCTCACCGGCACGGGCGTCGTGGTGAACAACGCCGGCATCGTCAAGAAGGTGTCGTTCCCCCGAGAGATCCTGGCCCTGGCCGCCGTCGGGTCGGCCTGCGTGTTCTTCCTCTTCCAGTCCGTGGTCATGGTGCTCTTCATGTTCCTGCTGCACAACCCGCCGGACGCGGCCTACTTGCCGCTCCTCGTCCTCGCGCTCCTCGCGGGGGTGGTCCTGGCCTCGGGCCTGGGCATCCTGTTGTCGTCGGTCAACGTCTACCTGCGCGACACGCAACACCTGATAGAGGTCGTCCTCACGGCCTGGTTCTGGGCCTGCCCGATCGTGTACGCGTACTGGACGATAGAGAAGAAGCTGGGGCCGCACCACCTGACGTGGGTCTACTTCCTCAACCCGGTGACACCGCTCGTGCTGACGTTCCAGCGCTGCCTCTACGCACACACGTCCTACACCCTCACCACCGACGGCGTCACCACCACCACCCAGGTCCTCCCGACGCAGGGCTACCTGTGGTACACCGCTCTGGTCCTCGGCGTGTTGTTCCTCTCCTTCTGCCTCTTCCTCGTCGCCCTCGCCGTCTTCGGCCGTCTCGAGGGCAATTTCGCCGAGGAGCTCTGAGCGGGTGAGCGACTTCGCCGTCGACGTCCGCAACATCTCCAAGCGGTTCCGCCTGGCCCACGGCCAGTACAACTCGCTCAAGGAGCGCATCATCCACGGCGGCAAGCGCCAGTCCACCGAGGACTTCTGGGCCCTCAACGAGGTGTCCCTCATCGTCCGGGAGGGTCAGACCGTCGGCATCCTCGGCCGGAACGGCTCGGGCAAATCGACCCTGCTCAAGTGCATCTGCGGGATCCTGCAGCCCACGTCGGGCGAAGTCGCCGTGCGGGGTCGGCTGGCCGGCCTCCTCGAGCTCGGTGCCGGCTTCCAACAGGACCTGACCGGGCGGGAGAACATCTACCTGAACGGCTCGCTGCTCGGCATGTCCAAGCGCGACGTGGACAAGGTCTTCGACGCCATCGTGGACTTCTCCGAGCTCGAGGAATTCATCGACGGTCCCGTCAAGTTCTACTCCTCGGGCATGTACGTGCGGCTCGGCTTCGCCGTGGCCGTGCACATGGATCCCGACGTCCTGGTGGTCGACGAGGTGCTCGCGGTGGGGGACGAGCGCTTCCAGCGCAAGTGCATCGACCGGGTCACCCAATTCCAGCGCGAGGGACGGACCATCCTGCTGGTCACGCACTCAGCCGACACGGTGCGCTCCATCTGCGACCGCGGGGTGGTGCTCAGCCACGGGCGGCTCATTGCCGAGGGCGAGCCGGGCGAGGCGACCCGGATCTTCCGCGAGGGTCTCATGGCGGAGGGTGCCGGCATGTCGATCGCGGACCCGACCCTGGTGGCGGTGCCGGCCACGCCGACGTCCAAGAGCGCCGACGACCTGGCCGACGCCGAGCGCCCCGTGCGGTTCCGCTCGGTGCACCGCGTCTACTCGGGTGACAACAGCGTGCCCTACATGCGCACGGGCGACGACCTCGTCATCCGGGTCGAGTTCGAAGCGCTCTACCCCACGGAGGACGTGGTGTTCTCGCTCGAGATCCGCGCCGACGACGGCTTGCTGATGCGCACCGACACCTCCATCATCGGGACCCCGATCGACGCCCCCCGGGGGACGAGCGTCATGCACTTCGGGATCGCGCAGATACCCCTGCTCGACGGCTCGTTCTCCTTCGCCCTCGGGATCCAGAGCAGGGGTGGTGTCCTCTACGACTGGCAGGAGAACGCCGGGACCTTCGAGGTGATGAACCCGGGCAAGACGACGGGCAGCGTCAATCTGAACGTGCACGCGGCGCTCATCTCGACCGAAGGCGACGTCGACTCCTCTGCCGCGCTGGCGCAGAACCTCTGAGTAAGACTCGTGCCATGAGCGACACCGAGGCGACGCCGCCCGCCGATCCCAAGGCCTACGTGGAGCAGGTCATGGCCGAGATCGCCGAGGAGGTGCGCCTGCGCCGCGCCTCGGGTGACTTGCCGCCCAAGCTCGAGCGCGAGCTGGACGAGCTGTTCCTGGCCCACTCGCCGGTCGCCGGGCGCGGCGGGGACCTCGGCGACGCGTTGCGCATGGTCGACGCCGCCACCTTCATCGACCCGGTGGTGCCGGTCGAGTCCGAGCGGGCCGCGGGTGCCGTCGTGAAGAAGGGCATGCGTTCGGTCCTGCTCTGGTACGTCGGCTGGATCACCCACCAGGTGAGCCAGTCGGCCTCCGCGGTGAGCCGCGCCCTGCACATCGTCGACGAACGCCTGCAGGAGCTCGAGCGCCAGGTCGAGGTCCTGCGGGTCCCGGAGGCCGGCGTGGTCGAGCTCCCTGCGGTGCACCGTCCCGATGCCTGGTGGGTCGACGCCGCGGTGGACGCCGTGGCCAAGGCACCCGGACGCATCCTCCACGCCGCCTGCGGGGACGGGTGGCTGGTGCGACGCATCATGGCGGCCGGCGGCGACGCCTACGGCGTCGATCCCCGCACCCACGTCGTCGACGCGGCCGAGCTGGGCACCGTGGACCTGCGCGACGAGAGTGTGTTCGAGCACCTGCGCGCCGTGGCACCGGCCGGCCTGGGCGGCGTCGTGCTGAGCGGAATGGTGGAGGGGATGGCCGGCGGCGAGCGCGCCCAGCTGCTCGGCCTCGTCGCCGGGCGGCTCGCCCCGGGCGGGACCCTCGTTGTCCACTCGGTGAGCCGCGCGGCCTGGGAGGCAGCGAGCGCGCCGCCCGAGGCCGACCTCGCGCCCGGACGGCCGTTGCGCGCGGAGGCGTGGTGCCTGCTCCTGGAACGTGGCGGCTACGAGGCCGTTGCCGCCCGGCAGGGCCCGTCCGGCGAGGACTACCTGGTGACTGCGGTCCGCGCCAGCGTCACCTCGCCGTACGCACCCGCCGAGCGGTGAGCGCCGCCGCCGGGAGGCCGGTGGCCGTCCACCTGTTCATCCCGGCCCTGAACCCGCACGACGCAACGGGGACGCACACGCTCAAGCTGCGTCACGCGCTGCGCGAGGCCGGGTGGCGCTCGGAGATCTTCGCCGAGGCCATCCACGACGACCTGGCCGCCCAGGCCTACAAGCACTGGATGTACCCCGAGCACGCGGCCGAGGGCGACATCGCCATCTACCAGTTCACGACGTCCTCGGCGGTGGCGGGGTACCTGGCCGAGCAGGGGCTGCCGCTGATCCTCGACTTCCACAACTTCACGGGGCCCGAGTACTTCGCCGGCTGGGAGCCGGGGAGCGCGGAGCGGGCCGCCAGGGCGGCCGACGAGCTGGCGCTGCTGGCACCGCAGGCGCTGCTCGGGCTGGCCAAGAGCCCCTTCAGCGAGCGGGAGCTGCGCCGGGCAGGCTGCCGGCGCACCGCGGTGGTGCCGGTGCTGGCCGACTACGACCGCGTCACGTCGGCCGCGGACCCACGGGTGGCGGCAGAGCTGGACCACCTGGCCGCGGACGGTGGCGCGGACATCCTCTTCGTGGGGCGGATCGTGCCGTCCAAGGCGCAGCACGAGCTGGTCAAGGCGCTGTGGGCCTACCGCCGCCTCTATGACTCCCGGGCCCGGCTGCACCTCGTCGGGGGCACGTCGAGCTTCGAGTACACCAAGGCGCTGCAGGCGTACGTCGGGGATCTCGGGCTGTCGACGGCGGTGCGGCTGACCGGTGAGGTGTCGGATGCGTCGCTGGCCGCGCATTTCGGTGCAGCCGACGTCTACCTCTCCCTCTCGGCGCACGAGGGGTTCGGGGTGCCGTTGGTCGAGGCCATGGTCGCCGGTGTCCCCGTCGTCACCCGCGGCGCCGGCGCGGTGTCCCAGACGGTGGCCGACGCGGCCCTCGTGCTGGCGGCGGCCGATCCCTCCTACGTGGCCGCCGCCCTGCACCGGGCCTGCACGGACGAGCACCTGCGGGCCACGCTGACGGCCTCGGGCCGTCGGCGAGCGGCAGAGCTGTCCGGTGCCGCCGCCGGCACCCGCATCGTCGAGGCGGTGGCCGGGGTGGTGACCCGGTGAGCCCGAAAGTGGCGTTCGTGACGCCGCGCTACGGACCGCAGGTCATGGGCGGAGCGGAGACGGCGGCGCGCCAGCTGGCCGAGCACCTGCGTTCCCATACGACCTGGGATGCCGAAGTCCACACGACCTGCGCGCTCGACCCCCACACCTGGGCCGACGAGCTCGACCCGGGCACGACCGAGGTCAACGGGGTGACGGTGCACCGGCACCCCTCGACGCACGGACGGCTGCCCGACTTCTACGGGCTCGACGGTCTCGTCCGGCTGGCGCCCCGGATGACGACACGGGAACAAGGCACGCGGTGGGTCGACTACAACGGGCCCGTCTCGAGCGAGCTGGTCGACTCCGTTTGCGCGTCGGACGCCGACGTCGTCGCCTTCTATCCGTACCTGTACCACCCGACGGTGGCGGCCATCGGCAAGGTCCGCGCGCCCGCAGTGCTCCACCCGGCCGCGCACGACGAACCGGCGCTCTACCTCCCCGTCTTCCGCGGCACGTTCGGCGACGCGGACGCCCTCTGCTTCCACACCGCGTCGGAGCGCAAGCTGGTCGAGCGGATGTACCCGGTCGCCGAGCGCCCCCAGATCGTGCTGGGCCTCGGGATTGGGGAGTCCGAGGGCGCCGGCCGCCCGGGCGGCGAGTTGACCGGCCTCGGGGACCGGCCCTACATCGTGAGCGTGGGCCGGGTCGACGAGCACAAGGGCTCGAAGATGCTGGCGTCGTACTTCGCCACCTACAAGGAGCGCCACCCCGGGCCGCTGGCCCTCGCCCTCGTCGGTCCCGTCTCGGTGGAGCTCGAGCCGCACCCCGACATCGTGGTGACGGGCGCGGTCGACGAGGCCGACAAGTGGGACATCGTGCGCGACGCCCTGGTCGCGGTCTCGCCGTCGGCGCTCGAGTCGTTCTCGCTGGTGGTCGTCGAAGCCTGGGTGGACCGGGTGCCGGTCCTGGTCAACGGCGCGTGCGGGCCGACCCGCGAGCACTGCGAGCGCTCGGGGGGAGGCCTGTGGTTCACGTCGTACCCCGAGTTCGAAGCCGTGGTGCACCGGCTGGTCACGGACGCGCAGCTCCGGGTCGCGCTCGGCGCACGCGGCCGGGCGTACGTCGACGCGCACTTTCAGTGGCCAGTGCTCATCGCGCGCTACGAGCGCTTCCTGACCTCGGTGGTCGAGCGGGGACGGGGCACGCCCGGTCTCTTCTGAGCACGGGCCCCCTACAGGTGGATCGTCCCGTCGGGACCGAACGTCCAGCCGGGGTTGTGCGCCACCTCCCAGACGTAGCCGTCGGGGTCCGCGAACGCCCCCGTCGTGCCGCCCCAGTCGGCAACGGCCGCGTGCCGCACGATCGAACCCCCCGCCCGCTCGGCTTCGCGCAGCACCCCGGTGACTGCCTCGGGCGAGCGCACGTTGTGCGCCAGCTCGATCCCCGGCGCGCCGTGGCCACCCAGAGCGGTCCACAACCCGAAGACCATGCCGCCCGCCTGGAAGAAGCACACCTCGTCGTCGGGCTGCTGAGCACCCGACCAGCCGAGGGCTTCGTAGAAGGTCCGTGCTCGGGCGAGATCGGAGACGCCGAGCGTGACCAGGCTGATCCGCTGCTCCATAACGGCATCTTGGCAAACGGCTGTCCCACCGTGCCGTTTCTCAGGGCCCGGCTGCGTCCTCCCGGACCACCGTCCCCGCCTCGTCGAGGCCCGCGATCTGCCCGTTCAGGTAGCGCCGCTGCTGCAGATTGGTCGCCGACCGGGCGGCCGCTTCGTAGGCGTCCCGCGCCGCCGCGGTGTCCCCCGACTGCTCGAGCAGGTGGGCGCGTACCGCATGGAAGCGGCGATCGGCGTTGATCCGTGGGTCGTCCGCCAGCGGGTGCAGCAGCCCGAGGCCGGCCTCCGGGCCCTGGACCATGCTGACGGCCACCGCATGGTTGAGCGCGACCACCGGGCCGTCGTCGAGCTGGCGCAGCACCCCGTACAGCGCCACGATCTGGGGCCAGTCGGTCGCTTCTGCGCTCGGGGCCTCGTCGTGCACGGCGGCGATCACAGCCTGGAGCTGGTAGGGCCCCGTCGGTCCCCGCGGGAGGGCGGTGGAGACGAGCGCGATGCCCTCGCGGACGGCATCGCGGTCCCACAGACCCCGGTCCTGCTCGGCCATGGGAACGAGCCCGCCGTCGGGTCCGCTGCGCGCCCGGTGCCGGGCGTGGGTCAGGAGCATGAGGGCGAGGAGCCCGGTGACCTCGCTGTCCTCGGGCAACGCGGCGTGAAGGGTGCGGGCCAGCCGGATGGCCTCTTCGGCGAGGTCCACGCGCTGGAGGTTCGGGCCGAGGGTGCTGGCGTACCCCTCGTTGAAGGTGAGGTACAGGACGCGCAGCACCGCCTCGAGGCGGTTCGACGTCTCGGCCCGGCCGGGCGGGGCAAAGGGGATGCCACTGTCCCTGATGGACCGCTTGGCCCTGGTGATGCGCCGGGTGACCGTCTCCTCGGACACCAGGAGCGCACGGGCGATCTCTGCCGCCGTGAGACCTCCGACCGCTCGCAGCGTCAGCGCGATCTGGGACGCCGCCGACAGCGACGGGTGGCAGCAGAGGAACAGCAGGACCAACGTGTCGTCTTTGTCCGCTGCCCCCTCTGCGCCGTCCGGGGTGCCCCGCCCCTCCGCGACCGCCCATCGGGTCACGGTCTCCTCCCGCCGACGACGCGCCTGGTCGGAACGCAGGAGATCGGTCAGCCGGCGCGACGCCACGGTGATGAGCCACCCCTTCGGGTTCTCGGGCACGCCGTGGCGCGGCCATTGGACGGAAGCCGAGACCAGGGCTTCCTGCGTGGCGTCCTCGGCCAGATCGAAGTGTCCGTAGCGGCGCACGAGCGCGCCGAGGACCTGCGGCGCCAGCTGGCGCAGCAGGGCCTCGGTCCCGGTGCCGGTCACGAGCTGCGGCGGTCGGGCCTTCAGCCCTCGTAGTCCGGTTGGTGGTCGTCGATCGGACGGACGTCCGCGAACGCGCGCGCCCGCACGCGCTCGGGACCGGGGCAGCTCGCGAGGCGGGCGGCGATCCCGGTGGCCCGGTCGAAGCTGTCGCACTCGACGATCCAATACCCGGCGAGGACCTCCTCGGCCTCGGCGTACGGGCCGTCGGTGACCACCGGCACCCCGTCTTGAAGGTTCACGCGGCGCGCGTGCACCGGGAAGCTCAGCCCTCGGGTCTCGACGAGCTCGCCCGAGTCGAGCAGCTCCTGGTTGAACCCTTGCATGAACGCCCCGACGGCGGCGTAGTCCTCGGGCGTCCAGGCGGCCTCAGCCGTCGGCTGGCCCACCATCCCCTCGTAGTCCTGTTGCGACCCAAAGGTCATGATCATGTACTTCATGCACCCATCCTCTCTCTCCGGCGCCGACCGGCGCTTCACCTGGGACGTCGGAGCCGACGTCTGGGACCGGACACGGGAGGGCCGGATTCCCGGCCCGGTGGGCCACCAGCCCGGTGGTGCACACTGAGCACTTGGACTTCACGTTCGAGCCCCTCGGTCCGTCCGACCTGGAGCTGCTCGCGACCTGGCTCGCGCGTCCCCACGTGCGGCAATGGTGGCGAGAGCCGTCGGACCCGGTCTCGGTCGAGCAGAACTACGGCCCGATGCTCGACGGTTCCGATCCCTCCGAGGGGTTCGTCGTCCACCTCGACGGTCGGCCCATCGGCTACGTCCAGCGGTACCTGGCCGACGACGACCCGGACTGGCGCGAGGCGATCAGGTCTGCGCTCGGCGACACCGGAGGCGTCGGCATCGACTACCTCATCGGCGAGCCTGATCACCTCCACCGGGGCGTCGGGCGCCGGATGATCGCGTTGTTCGCCGGCGAGTGCTGGAGCCGCTACCCGTCGCAGGACCGCATCGTGGTGGCCGTGCAGCAGGACAACGTCGCATCGTGGAAGGCCCTCGAAGCAGCTGGGTTCCGGCGCGTCTGGGCGGGCGATCTCGAGTCGTCCGATCCGAGCGACCAGGGGCCCAGCTTCGTCTACGTCACCGCCCGCGTTGCTCCGTGACTGCGCCGGCTTTAGGGCGACGACGGCGCGGGTCGATCGCCCCGCCCGGTCGGGTCACTGCTCGGGCCGCCCGACAACCGTGTACATGGGCTGGTCGATGGCCTCGGCCCCCATGTCGTGGGCGAGGTAGTGGCGTTGGGAGTGCATCGTCGTCTCCGTGCGCCCGAATCCGAGCCGGCCGAGCATGGAGACGACGGCCCCCGGGTAGATCGACCACCAGTTGGTGACGTGGTGCTCGGCCGACGGCGAGAAGCGCATGATGTTGGATTCCGGTGGGTGCAGGTCGTCCTGCAGCGGCTCGGTGACGATCATCGTCTCGGTCGTCCGCCGGGCCGCCTGGGAGAGCGCGCCCCAGGGCTCGCGCAGGTGCAGCAGGATCGCCCCCACGACGGTGATGTCGAACGTCCCGAGGTCGGCCGGCATGTCGTAGATGTTCCCCTGGACGAATTTGGCCGAGGACCCGAGCGTCCGGTGCAGGTACCACCAGGCGTCATGGTTGCGGTCGATCGTGTCCTGCATGACGCGCTGGCGTCCCTCGGGGTCGTCGTGGCCCTTGACCGGCAGTGTGTCGATCGGCACGTCGAAGCCCGCCTCGAAGCACACCACCTCGGCCCCCATGCGCTCCATGGCGAAGGTCAGGTACCCCGTCGCCGGACCCAGCTCGAGCACCCGTTTGCCGGCGACGTCCACGCCACCGAGGTACGCCACCTCGTGGCCCCGCAGGTCCCAGGCACCCGGGAGCACCCGCCCGTCGGGCAGCTCGAAGGCGTGGTACCAGACGAAGTCGCTGAGGTCGGCGCCCTCGCGGCGTTCCGACTGCGAGGCTTGGAACGCGGGGTCGAGTTGCCCGAGGTAGTCCCGGGGCGGGTAGGAGGGCAGGAGCGGCGCACGTCGGGCGGGGCCGGCCGGGGGAGGGACGGCCGCACCGGGTTCCTCCTTCTCGGTGTCACGTCGCCGGAGCATGGGGCGTCACTCTAGGTCAGGGTGCGCGGAGCCTCCCGGGACCCGCCGGAGGTTCGTGCTCCGATCAGAAGCCGTCCATGCCGACCATGGGCCGGTTGAGATGCTGGCCGCCCATGGAGCCGCGGAAGGGCGCGTCGCCGTAGGAGAAGATGCCACCGTCCGACGCGACGAACCAGTATCCCTGCCCGTCAGCCGTGGACTGCATCGCCACCACCGGCTGGTCGAGGTGGATGCTGCCCGTCGATCCGTAGAACGGCGCACCGAAGGAGAAGACGCCGCCGTCGGACCCCACCAGCCAGTAGCCGCCCGTCACCGGGTCGGGCGTCATGCCCACGATGAAGCCGTTGAGATGGAGGCCGCTGGTGTCACCGGCGAAGACGGCGTCGCCGAAGGGGAAGACCCTGCCCGTCGTGCTCACCTCCCAGTACCCCAGGCCGTCGGGTGTCGCCGCCATGCCCACGATGTCCTGACCCGGGACGGACGCGGCGGATCCGTAGAACCCGGCGTCGCCGTAGGTGAAGATGCCGCCGTCGGACGCCACGAGCCAGTACCCCTTGCCGTCGGGTGTCGGAGCCATGCCGACCACGGGGGCGTTCAGGTGCAGCGAGCCCGTCGACCCGTAGAACCCGGCGTCGCCGTAGTCGAAGATCCCGCCGTCGGACGCCACGAGCCAGTAGCCGCCCTGGCCGGGCACCGCGGCCATGCCGACCACCGGCTTGTTCAGCGTGAGGCTGCCCGTGCTGCCGCAGAAGTCCTGGCCGAACGCGAAGATCCCGCCGTCGGAGGCCACCGTCAGGTACCCGCGCTGCGCCGCCGGGGGACGGTGGCAGGTCCCGAGGGGGGAGCCGGCGCCGACGAAGCCGCTCAACTGCGCGTCGTGGTGGAACTGGGGCCAGCCACCCGGCTCGCCGGCGCGCAGGGAGTCGGAGCCGCCCACCTCGAAGTGCTGGACGACACCCTGCACGGCGGCGCCCCCGATGGCGAAGTACCCGGCCACCGTGATCCCGATGGAGCCGTTCGCGTCGGCCGTGACCAGCGGGGCGTTCTGGAAGCCGACGATCGCCCCGCTGGGCTGGACGCCGCCGTTGCCGGAGCCGTCGTCGACGTCGGCGACGATTTGGCCCGTTTGCCCGTCGAGGACGAAGAGCCCGTGGTCCGTCGCGACGATGACGTCCTGATAGCCGTTGCCGGTCACGTCGGCGGTCGTGACCGATCCCAGCACGGCCCCGCTCACGTGGGTGCTCCATATCTGTGCGCCCGTCGCTGCGTTCAAGGCGTAGACGGTCCCGCTCGTAAGACCGGTGACGGTGCCCTCGACGACCGCCAGCCGGCCGTTTCCCTGCACGTCGGCCAGCGCCGGGCTTCCGCCGGTGAGCCCGTCCAGGGTGTCGCTCCACACCTGGTTGCACCTGGTGTCGAACACCTTGACCGTGTTCTGGTCACTGGCGCCGGCGAAGTAGCTGCCCGTGCCGGTCGCGACGCCGTAGGCGCCACCGGGCAGGATGGGGCCGACGGCCGGAGAGGAGTCGACCTCCTCGTTGGTCGCTGCGCTGCAGATCAGCCCGCCGTGGTCGTTGTAGATGCGCACGTGGCCGCCGTCGGCGTAGTGCGTCCCGAACGCGAACCCGCTGGAGGAGGCACCTCCGGACACGAAGTCGTCGGAGCCCGTGCCGTACAAGTCCCCCACGGCGGCGGTGGAGAACACGCTGTCGGCCGAGAATTGCGGCCAGCCGGGGGCGGGCGCGCCGCTCGCAGCCGACAGCGTGTAGGTCATCTGGCCGAGCGAACCCGCCTCGACCAGCGACCCCCCGTCGCCGACGGAGAGGGAGGCCTGCACACCGCCGTCGGGCATCGTGTCGCTGGGCGGGTTCGTCACGACCTGGTTCCAGACCGGGCTGCCACCCGGCGTGTACGCGTAGTAGCCACCGTCGATGGGTGATGACGCGTTGCCGCCGCCGAAGTAGAGGTCGCCCCCGTTCGCCGGGTCGACCGACGCGGTCGAGTCGATGGGCGGGCTCCCGGGGACCTCGACGCCCTTCACGCCCGTCACAGGCACGGCGCTACTCGTGTCGGGGTTCATGCACCCTTGGCCCGCGCCGATGGCCGCGCCCTGTCCGCTGCCCCAACCCGCGGCGACCGTGCCGTCGGCCAGCTTCAAGCCGTAGAGGTTCCCCAGTCTGTCGCCCACCTCGATCGCCGCCGTCCCGCCGTCGTTGAACGCGATCGGCGAGGCCAGGCCGACGCCGCACGGTGCGTCGTCGAGGTCGGTTCCGTGGCCGGCGTTCCATGTCTCGGTCAGCGTCAACGGCGTCGCCGCGGCCGCCGGGGCCGACCACAGCACCCCGGACGGGAGGAGACAGGCTCCCGCCACGGGGAGGCATGCCAGCGCCAGTCGTGTCGTCAGCCTGACCGCGTGCGTCACGTTCGAGTGCACCCTTTCTCGGCCTGCCGAAGGTAGTCGTTCGTCATCGTGCACGGAGAGCGGGCCGAAGCCCGCGACGGGCATCGCCGGTAGCATCGACCGCCGTGCCCGCAGCTATTCCCCCGATGGACGATGCCAATCCTGTGGGCGGGGAGAACAGGGACGACGCCGGCCTTCCCTCCCAAGAGGACCGGTCCCGGGCCGCCCAGGCCCTGCACGAAGCGTTCGCCCGCCTGGCGCCCCAGGGGAGCGACGCGTGGAACTTCCTGGCGGCGTTCACGCATCTCGGCGATCGCTACGGGCCGTACCACCCCGGAGCGTCGGCGCTGTCGGACGCGGTCGAGTCGGAGCGTCGAGCCGCCGTGCGGCGGCCGGGCCGCCTGCGTCGGAAGCGGAACCGGGCCGAACGGCCGTCCGAGGCCGAGGCGACCGAGCTCGAGGAGGCGATGGGCCACGTGGTCGAGGCCTTCCGCTTCCTCGCGGCCCGCGTGGCCACCCTGGAGGCGAGGCTTGCCGCCGAGGACCGGCCGGTGGACGGAGCGGCCTGGCTCGTCCCGGCGCGCGAGCTCGGCCCTTGGGTGGGACCCGTGGTGGCGCACGTCCTCGCCCGCACGCCCGGCGGGGAGATCGTGCACGCAGACTGCGGTGAGGGCGGCCTGCTGAGGGCGATCGCCGGCCGGGGCGCCACGGCGCACGGGGTCGAGCCACGGGGCGCGGTGGCGCTGCGCGCGCTCGAGGGAGGCTGCTCGGTCACCATGGGTGAGGCGTCCGAGTACCTGGCCGGGCGCCCGGCGGGCGCGCTCGGCGGCATCGTCCTGAGCGGCGTGGTCGACCGCCTCGCGCTGCACGCGCTGCTGCCGCTCCTGGCCGAGTGCCGGCGCGCCCTGGCGCACGACGCGCCGCTCGTGATCGTCTCGGAGCTCGCCGGCGCCGTCGAGTCGCGGGACCCCGCCGCGCTCGACCTGGTCGAGGGCCATCCGCTCCATGCCGCGACGTGGGAGCTCCTGCTCGGACGTTCCGGGTTCGTGGAGGTGGCGCCGCTCGACGGCGCGGAGGTGCACGACCGCCGGTTCGCGCTGACCGCCGCCGTCCCCTCGTGAGCGGCATCCACCACTTCGTCCCCGTCCTCCACCGCGGCGATGCGGTCGGCCGCCACACCCTCCGCCTCCGCGAGGCGACGCGGGCGCGCGGATTCCGCTCGGAGATCTACGTGGACACCGTCGACGAGGAGACGGCGGACGAGACGCTCCCCGTGCTCTCGTACCCGGACGCCGCCGAGGGGGGCGACGTGGCCGTCTACCAGTTCGCCACCGCGTCGGCGATGGCGCCGTGGCTGGCCGGCCGATCCGAGACCCTCGTCGTGAACTACCACAACATCACGCCGCCCGATCTGATGGCGCCCTGGGACAACCACCTGGCCCTCGGCCAGCTGCGGGCGCAGGGGGACCTGCGCCTGCTGGCGCCGCGGACGGCCCTGGCGGTGGCCGACTCGGCCTACAACCGGGCGCACCTGGCCGGCGCCGGGTTCGCCACCACGGCGGTGGTCCCCCCGTCGGCCGCCCTCGATCCGGCCCCCGCCGCGCCCCGAGGGACCCGCGCCGCGGCGGGGCGGCCGGGCCCGAGCGGCGCGCGGTGGCTGGCCGTGGGCCGGGTGTCACCCAACAAGGCGCTCGAGAACACCGTTGCCGCGCTGGCCGTCGCCCGGGCGCACGCGGACCCCGGAGCGACGCTGCAGATCATCGGGAAGCCCGCTACGGACTCCTACGTCGCCGCGCTGCACCGTTACGTGGCCGAGATGGGGCTGGGGAGCGCCGTCACCTTCGCCGGGCACGCCGGCGACGCGACCGTGGCGGCGGCCTACGCCGACGCCGACGTGCTCGTCGTGACCTCGGAGCACGAGGGCTTCTGCGTCCCGGTGGTCGAGGCGATGTCCGCTGGGTTGCCCGTCGTCGCCTTCGACCGCGGGGCACTGCCCGAGGTGCTCGGCGGGGCCGGCGCCCTCGTCTCGGACAAGGACCCCTACGCGCTGGCCGCCGCCATCGCCGCCCTGCTGGCCGACGCGCCGCGCCGCTCCACCCTCGGCGAGGCGGCGCGCCGGCGGCTGGCCGAGCTGGACCTCGCCACCGCCGCCGACCGTTTCGTGAGCCTGCTGGCCCCGCTGGCGGCGCAGTCCAGGCGCCCCGCATGAGCAGCATCCACCAATTCGTCCCCATGCTCCACCGCGGCGACGCGGTCGGCCGCCACACGCTCCGCCTGCGCGAGGTCATGGCGGCCCGCGGGATCAGCTCCCGGATCTACGTCGAGAGGGCGGACCCCGAGACCGAGGCCGAGACGCACCCGTTCGCCGGGTACGCCGGTGAGGCCGAGCCGGGCGACGTGCTGCTCTACCAGTTCGCCACCGCGTCGGCGATCGCGCCCTGGTTGGGGGCACGCCCCGAGCCGCTCGTCGTGAACTACCACAACGTCACGCCGCCGGACCTCTACGCCCCCTGGGACAATGCGCTGGCACGCCACCAGCTGCTCGCCCAGGGCCAGCTGCGCCAACTCGCGCCGCGCTGCGCGCTCGGCATCGCCGTGTCGGCCTTCAACGAGACCGAGCTGCGCGACGCCGGCTACGGGCGCACGGCCGTGGTCCCCCCGGCCGACCTCGTGCCCGCCGGGACCGGGCCCGGCGCCGCCGCCGATGCCCGACGACGCACCGGCGCACGCTGGCTCAGCGTCGGCCGCCTCGCCCCCAACAAGGGCATCGAGTTCGCCGCGGCGGCACTCCTCGTCGCCCGGGAGCACCATGACCCCGAGGCGACGCTGACCGTCGTCGGGCGGCCGGTCGTGGCGACCTACACCGGCGCGCTGCGCCGCTTCGTCGACGACCTGGGCCTGCACGACGCCGTGATGTTCGCCGGCGTGCTGAGCGACGCCGACCTGGCCGCCGCACTGGCGCGCGCCGACGTGCTCGTCATCACCTCCCGGCACGAGGGCTTCGGCGTGCCCGTCCTCGAGGCCATGACGTCGGGCGTCCCCGTCGTGGCCAACCGGGCCGGCGCCCTGCCCGAGGTGGTGGGCGACGGCGGCCTGCTCGTCGACGCCACCGACCCCTGGGCCCTCGCCGGCGCCGTCACCCGGGTGCTGGAGGACCGGGGCCTCAAAGAGTCGCTGGCCCGGGCGGCTTCGCGCCGCGTGGCCGACCTCGACCTCGCCTCGGCGGGGGAGCGGGCCGTCGACCTAGTTGCCGCCCTGCGCGCCGGGGCCTGAGCGCGGACCCAGACGGTCCACCCCCAGTGTCAGAAGTCTCGGTAAGGTCGCTCGGCCGCTGAGGACGAGGAGGCTGACGCCGTGCACATGCGAGTTCGAATGGGCGAAGGACGAGGGTTTCGACGGCTCGTGGTCGGTGCCGTGAGCGTCTCGGCCCTGGTCGCCGGTGGCGCCATCGCCGCGGCTCCGGTCGATGCAGGGGCCGCGGCCGCGCCGACGGTGGTCACCTTCTCCACGGTCGGCACGTCGACCTGGACGGTGCCGAGCAACGTCTGCCAGGCGACGTTCACGGTTGCGGGCGGGCAGGGTGGCCTGGGCGGCACCCTGACGCCGAACGCCGCGGCAGCCGGCGGACTGGGCGGACAGGTCGCGGCGACCGTCCCTGTGACTGCGGGATCGTCCGTCCAGGTCGATGTCGGCGGGACGGGAGGCAACGGAGACAATTCCTCCGGCACCGTCGTCGGAGCTGGCGGCGCCCCCAACGGCGGATCCGGCGGGACCGGGTTGGGCCGAGCGGGTGGTGGAGGAGGCGGCGCGTCCGACGTCCGGATCGGCGGGTCCGGGCTCGCCAACAGGGTCATCGTGGCCGGTGGTGGCGGAGGCGGTGGCGCCTACGGCCCGAACGGAGTCGGTGGTCCCGGAGGAGCTTCGGCAACAGCCGGCTCGGCGGGTGCTCCGGCGGCGGGCGGCGGCGGCACCAACGCCGCGCTGGGCGGTCAGTCCGGCACCTTGGCCGGTCCGGGGGCGGGAGGTGGCACCGTCCCGGCAACGCCCGCAGCCGACGGCACAGCCGGGAGCGCGGACACCGGTGGCAACGGCGGGAGCAACGGTGACGGCGGCGGTGGCGGCGGTGGCGGCTACTTCGGTGGCGGCGGCGGTGGCGCCGGCTACGGGGCGAGCGGCGCCGGTGGCGGCGGCGGCTCCAACTTCGGGCCGGCGAGCGCCCAATTCACCGCCGGCTCCCAGTCCGGCAACGGCCAGGTGACTGTCTCCTACAGCCCGTGCGGCTACTGGCTCGCGGCCTCCGACGGCGGCATCTTCAACTTCGGCGGTGCCGGCTTCTACAAGTCGATGGGCGGCCAGCACCTCAACGCGCCGATCGTGGGCACGGCGGCCACGCCGGACGGGATGGGCTACTGGATGGTCGCGTCGGACGGCGGCGTCTTCAACTTCGGCGACGCCGGCTTCTACAAGTCGATGGGTGGGACTCCCCTGAACGCACCCATCGTCGGCATGGCCGCCGCCCCCGACGGCAAGGGCTACTGGCTGGTCGCGTCCGACGGCGGTGTCTTCGACTTCGGCAGCGCCGGCTTCTACAAGTCGATGGGCGGCCAGCACCTCAACGCGCCGATCGTCGGCATGGCGGCCACCCCCGACGGCAACGGCTACTGGCTCGTCGCGTCGGACGGCGGCGTCTTCAACTTCGGCGACGCCGGCTTCTACAAGTCGATGGGCGGCCAGCACCTCAACGCGCCGATCGTCGGCATGGCGGCCACGCCGGACGGCCTGGGTTACTGGCTCGCGGCCTCCGACGGCGGCATCTTCAACTTCGGCAGTGCCGGCTTCTACAAGTCGATGGGCGGCCAGCACCTCAACGCGCCGATCATCGGCATGGCGGCCACCCCGGACGGCCTGGGCTATTGGCTCGCGGCCTCCGACGGCGGGGTCTTCAACTTCGGCAGCGCGCCGTTCGAAGGCTCCCAGGGCGGCCAGCACCTCAACGCGCCGATCGTCGCCATGGCCGGCTGACGCCGCGAAGGCCGTCGGGGGATCGGCGGCCGTGACGCCAACCCTCAGGAGGCGTCGATTGCCGCCTGAATGAGGGCCACGAAGCGCTGCGTCGACGCGCCGAGGTCGAAGGCTGCCGCACGCTCCTTGCCGGCGCCAGCGAGCACCTCGCGCAGGGTGGGGTCGGCCAGCACCCTGCCGACGGCCGCCGCGAACGGCACGGCGGACTTGTCGGGCAGCACCAGCCCTGCCCCGCCCACCGTCTCGGGCACCGCGGTGACGCCGTAGGCGACGATGGGGACGCCGTGGCCCATGGCCTCGGCGAGCGGCACGCAGAAGCCCTCGTGGTCGGAGGCGCAGACGAAGACGTCGGCCGCCTGGTAGTACGCCTCGAGCTCGGCGCCGGTGACCGAGCCGGGCAGGAGCGCGGCGCCGGTGAGGCCCAGCTCCTCGATGAAGGCGCGCAGCGCCGGCTCGTAGGTGACGCCCAGCGGCGAGCCGACCATGTGCAGGCGGGCCGCCGGGTCGTCGGTGCGGCGGAGGACGTCGAGCATCTTGACGAGGTCGTGCGGCGCCTTGTGGGGCGAGATCTTCCCCACGTAGAGGAGGTCGGCCCCGCCCTCGCGCTCCTTGCGGCGCGCCAGCGACGCCGCCAGCTCGGGGTCGGGCTCGTCGCTCTTGGCGTGCATGTCGATCAGGAGGGGGACCACGGCGGTGCCCCGGTAGCCGAGCGCCTGCAGCTCCGACTCGTTGAACGCGGAGTCGGCGACGGCGAAGCGGCTCTGCGGTGCGAGGCGCCCCAGCTGTGTGCGACCGAGTGCGGCCTCGTAGGCCACGGCGGGCTCCCAGTCGCGCAGCAGCTCGGCGGGCGTGATGTTGTGGTAGTTGACGAGCTTGGGCTCGGCCCTCGCCGCGAGGATGTCGTACACCGGGCTCCCGATGGAGGCTTGATACAGCAGCCAGCGGTCGCGCCCGGTCCGGCCGAGCTCGATCACGGGCCGGCCCTCGTGCGCCACGTCGGGCGTGTGGCTGCCGTAGTAGACGTCCGAATCGATGCCCGCGGCGCGCAAGCCGTCGCGCAGGTTCAACGTGTGCACCCCGATGGCGTCGCGGCTGGCGAGCGACGGTATGACCTGGTCGACCCGCACGGCCGTGCAGTGTACCGGCGCCCTTTCGCACCCCGATTGCCGAGCCATCATCAAAGTCACCAGGTCGCACCGGTAGCCTGGCCCGATCGTGCCCGTCGGAACACAGCTCGCACGTCCCGGAATCCTGCGGCGGGGCACCGGCGCGCCCTTCGCCGCCCTCGCGCTCGCGCTGACCCTGGTGGTGGCCGCCGCCCTGGTGGGCCCGGCGTCCCTCGCGGCGGCCGACCTCGGTGCGCCCGACCGGCCGTCCGTGCCGGCGCTGATCCCGTCTGCGCAGGCCCACGCCTTGCCTGGTGACGCGACGAACGTGCGGGTCGCGATGACCGAGAACGACGGCCTCGATGTCATCGTGACCGGCTCGGGCGGCAGCGTGTCGGCGCCGGGCGTGCCGAGCGCGGCGGCCGTGCGGTTCCACCAGACGGCCGGGACCTGGGAGGTCGACACGGGCCCCGGCTGTGAGGGTCCGTGGAGCCAGGTGTCGACGAACCAGACCGCCCCGACCGCCTCGCCGCTCGGCGGACTCCTGACGCTGTGCGTCGCGGGCGGGAGCCCGACGGTCCACGGCACGCTGACCGCGGTCTACAACTCGCTCGGTCAAGCGAGGTCGGTCAACACGCTCCCGCTCGAGCAGTACGTGGCCGACACGGTGCCCGGGGAGTCGCCGACGAGCTGGGCCAGCCTCGGTGGTGCCGGCCCCCAGAACATGGACTGGGGCTTCCAGGAGCTCGAGGCCCAGGCCGTAGCCGTCCGCTCCTATGTCCTGGCCGACCTGGGCGGCTACGGGGGGTACGCCGACACCTGCGATCTCACCTGCCAGACCTACCGCGGCACCCAGTACGAAACGGCGACGAGCGAGGCTGCGGCCAACGACACCGCGGGCCAGGTGATGGTGATGCCCGACGGCCAGATCGCCACCACGGAGTACTCCGCATCGACGGGCGGGTACACCTCGAGTGCCGCGAGTGGCCAATCGCCGTTCACCGCGGTGCCCGACGACGGCGACGCCGTGTGCATCACCAACGGCCCGTGCAACCCCAACCACCACTGGGCCACCTCGGTGAGCACCACAACCATTCAGACGACGTGGCCGCAGATCGGCACGTTCACCGGTTTTGGTGGTGCGACCTCGGACTCTGGGCATCCCTACGACTTCGGGTACGGGCGGGTGGACACCATCACCCTCGATGGAACAGCCCAGAACATCACCATCCCCGGCACCGAGTTCTCCGGCAATCTCGGTTTCCTCTCGGATCTCTTCACGGCATCGCAAAGCGGTGGCACCGTGAACATCACCGGCCAGGGCTGGGGGCACGGCATCGGGATGGGTCAGTGGGGAGCGCTCGGGTACGCCATCGGTCAGGACAACGGCCAGGGCAACTGGACCTATCAGCAGATCGTCGCTCACTATTACGGGCCCGCGCAATTGGGGAGCATTCCGGCCTCCGGCGGGTACCGACTGAACGGTGGGGTCGGGGGCTATTGGATCAACGCCACCGACGGCGGCGTGTTCAGCTTCGGCACCGCCCAGTTCCACGGGAGCACCGGCGGCATGCGGCTGAACCAGCCGGTGGTGGGGATGGCCGCGACCCATGACGCCGGCGGCTACTGGGAGGTCGCGACCGATGGTGGCGTGTTCAGCTTCGGCGACGCCGCGTTCCACGGCAGCACCGGGAGCATCCGCCTCAACGAGCCCATGGTCGGCATGGCCGTCACGCCCGACGGCGGTGGGTACTGGCTGGTGGCCTCCGATGGCGGGATCTTCGCCTACGGCGACGCAGGGTTCTACGGCAGCACGGGGAGCCTGAAGCTGAACAAGCCGGTGATCGGCATGGTGCCGACCCACGACGGGCTCGGCTACTGGCTCATCGCCTCCGACGGCGGCGTCTTCGCCTACGGCGACGCCGGCTTCTTCGGGTCGCTCGGCGGCGCGCCTCCCTCGTCTGCGCTCGTCGGTGTGGCACCGACGCCCGACGGCGGCGGGTACTGGGTGCTCGGAGCCAACGGCGCCGTCTACGACTTCGGGGACGCTCCGCAGGTCGGGATCGCCGCGGGGTCACCCCCGCTGGCGGGCATGAAGAGCCTGATGACCGGACTGATCCCGGACTTCAGCGGGCAGGGGTTCATCGCCGTCGACGGTAGCGGCCAGGCGTTCGCCTACGGGGACGCGCCCTACTTCGGCGATGTCACCACCGCCGTGCCGGGCTACTCAGGCCATGCCGTCGGCATCGCCGTGACGCCGGGCTGACGTCGCGACGGCGGCAAGGCGGGGGAACCGGCGCAGCCGGCCGAGCGGCCCGAGGCGCCCGGCGTCGACGCCGTGGTCGGCGGCGTTGAGCAGCCGCAGGTCGCCGCGGCTGTTGCCGTAGGCCCACAGCACCGGCTGCTCGCCTCCGTTGCCGGCCAGCAGGCCCTGGGCGCGCAGGTAGACGACCAGCCGGGCGTACTTCTCCGCCCCCCGGCAGTTCTTGCCCTCGTAGCCGCCGGTGAGGAGCCCGCCGCCACCGACGGCGAGCCGGGTGGCGACCACGCCGTCGACTCCGAGCTCGTGGGCGGCGGGGCCCACGTAGCACTCGGGTGACGCCGACACGACGACCGTGTGGTGCCCCTGGCGCTGGTGCCATTCCAGCCGCCGACGGGTGTCCTCGCGCAGGTGCCGCTGCAGGTGGCGGTGGGCGAAGTCGGCGGCGCGCCGGTCGACCTCGTCCACCGGCAGGCCCCCGAGGAGGCGCCTGAACAGCTCCTCCTTGACCTGGTCCGCGGCGACGCCACCGGCGATTGCGGCACGCACGAGCCCGGGCGAGAGCCGGATGACGGCGCGCGACACGGGCCAGAACCCCCGCAGGCTCACCAGGAACGGGAACACGCTGCCCGAGTCGGTGAGCGTGCCGTCGAAGTCGAAGGCGGCCACCGTCGGGCGCCCCGGCGTCACCGGCCCGCCCGACGCGCCGGGGTCAGTCGAGTGCAGCGCCACCGCGGCCCGCACCCCCTGCGAATCGTGCCGCCCCCGCGAGGGTCTCGCCACTGCTGATGACCTCGCGGCCGCGCCGCGCCTCCCCGAGCGCCGCCTCCTCTTCCGTCAGCCCCCACTGCTCGAGGGCGCTCATCCGGTCCGACCGCAGGCATACCTGGGGGAGCGCGGCGAGCTGCCGGGCGAGTGCCAGCGCCGCGTCCAGCGCCTCGCCGGGTGGGACGACACGGTTGACCAGCCCCATGGTGAGCGCCTCCGGGGCTGCCACGGCCCGACCGGTGAGGATGAGGTCCATGGCACGCCCGTGGCCCACGAGACGCGGGAGGCGCACGGTGCCGAGGTCGCACAGGGGCACTCCGAAGCGCCGGCAGAAGACGCCGAAGATCGCGTCCTCGGCTGCCACGCGCAGATCGCACCACAGTGCCAGCTCGATCCCGCCCGCGACGGCGTACCCCTCGACGGCGGCGATCACCGGCTTGGACAGGGTCAGGCGCGTGGGCCCCATGGGGCCCGGCCCGTGATCCGGGATGGGTCGCCGGTCCCCCTCGGCCACCGCCTTGAGGTCGGCGCCGGCGCAGAACGTCCCCTCGGCGCCGACGAGCACGGCCACCGAGCTGGCGTCGTCCTCGTCGAACGCCAGGAACACCTCGCGCAGCTGGTCGGCGCACACGCTGTCGACCGCGTTGCGCCGCTCCGGCCGGTCGATCGTCACGACGGTCACAGGGCCGTCGTGCTCGACCACGAGCGTGTTCGTCCGGTACGGCACGTACGACCCCGCGGGGGCCGCGGGCGTCTCGGGGCTCATGGGGGCATTCTCGCACGCCCCGGTGGCCTGTCCGCACATCTGGTCGAGGCCGATACCCTGGTGGAGGACCCTTTCCGGTGCTCCGACCCCGGGCGGCAGGAAATATGACCAAACGTGTCGACAATAGGCGGGGCAGCCGATAAGGTCTCGTCCCTCAGGACACGGAGCCTCATAGATTCCAGGAGGAGCACATGGCAGTTCGTCTCGGGGACACCGCTCCCGACTTCACGGCCGACACCACCGAAGGCACGATCAATTTCCACGAATGGCTGGGCGACAGCTGGGGGATCCTGTTCTCCCACCCGAAGGACTTCACGCCGGTCTGCACGACCGAGCTGGGTGCCTTCTCCAAGGCCAAGCCCGAGTTCGACAAGCGCAACACCAAGCTGATCGGCATCTCGGTCGACTCGGTCGAGTCCCACAAGGGCTGGGCCGGCGACATCGAGGAGACCCAGGGCGCGGCGCTGGCCTTCCCCCTGATCGGTGACGAGGACCGCAAGGTGGCGGACCTCTACGACATGATCCACCCCAACGCGAACGACACGCTGACCGTCCGCTCCGTCTTCATCATCGGCCCGGACAAGAAGGTCAAGCTCACGCTGACCTACCCGGCGTCCACGGGCCGCAACGTCGACGAGATCATCCGCGTGCTCGACTCGTTGCAGCTGACGGCCGACTACAAGGTCGCCACGCCGGTCAACTGGACCGAGGGCGAGGACGTCATCATCGTCCCGGCGGTGAGCGACGACGAGGCCAAGGACCGCTTCCCCAAGGGATGGAAGGCCCTCAAGCCCTACCTGCGGGTGACGCCCCAGCCCAACCGCTGAGTCAGGCGCCGCCCGCCGTCCGGGCGATCCGAGGAACGTGCCGGCCCCCGGGCCGGCACGTCCGCGTCCGCCACCCTGCCGGGAGGGCGCTGTCACAGCCCCGGGCGAGAGTGGCGGGGAGCGCGGCGTCGGTCCGCGCCGACGCGCGGAGGAGAGGACGATGAACGAGGCAGAGGTGTTCGTGCTGGCCGACCGGGCCCTGGCTTCGGTGGTGGCCCGGATCCGCCCCGAGCAGTGGGACATGACCATGCCCGCCGGCTTCGCCCGGCGCGGGGCCGACGAGCCACCGACCTTGCGCACCATCATCGGCTACCACGCCTACGACGACGCGTGGGTGCCCGACGTGCTGGCCGGGCGCACCATGGAGGAAGCCGGCGCCACCAAATTCGACGGCGACCTCCTGGGCGACAGCCCCGTGGCGCACTTCGATGCGATCGTGGACGCTGCCTGCGCCGCGGCGACCGCGGTGACCGACTTCGACGCGGTCGCCCACCTGTCCTTCGGCGACTACAGCATCCGGGAGTACTTCTGGCAGATCAACTCGTTCCGCGGCTTGCGGGCCCACGACATTGCCAAGGTGATCGGCGTCGACCCCGACCTGCCCACCGAGCTCGTGCGGGGCATCTGGGACGAGGTGAGCCCGCATGCGGAGGAGTGGCGCACCATCGGCGTCTTCCCGGCCGCCGTCGCCGTGCCCGACGACGCCCCGCTTCTCGACCGGCTGCTCGGGCTCACGGGCCGCGACCCCGGCGCTGCCTGAGCAGACCGAGGGCTCACGCCGACGGCGTCACCAGCTCGTCTCGCAACTCGCGCTTGAGGACCTTCCCCTGGGGGTTCCGCGGCAACGGCTCGGAGCGGAACCAGATGTGGGTGGGCACCATGAACCCGGCCAGGCGCGCCTTCACGTGCATCCCGAGCTCGTCGGCGGTCACCTTGGCGCCCGGTCGCAGCACGACCACCGCGCCCACTTCCTCGCCCAAGGTGGGCTCGGGCACCCCGATGACCGCGCAGTCCGCCACGGCCGGGTGCTCGAAGAGCGCGGCCTCGACCTGCACCGAGTACACGTTCTCCCCGCCACGGATGATCATGTCCTTGGCCCGGTCGACGATGTAGATGAAGTTGTCTTCGTCGAGCCGGGCGACGTCGCCGGTGTGGAGCCATCCCCGGGAGAACGTCTTGGCGGTCTCCTCGGGCCGGTTCCAGTAGCCGCGCACCACGTTGGGGCCCTTGATCCACAGCTCGCCCCGGACGTCGGGCCCGCGGGGGATGCTGTCGTCCGGCTCGTCGCCGCTGAACTCCTCGGGCACGATGGCCACGTCGCAGACGGGAACGGGCGGCCCGACGCTCTCGGGCTTCGCTATGTAGTCGCCGCCCGAGTTCATGGAGGTCACCGACGAGGTCTCGGTGAGCCCGTAGCCGTTCGAGGGCTGTCCGACGGGCCACGCCTCCCGGATGCGCCGCACGAGGTCGGGCGGGGCAGGCGCCCCCCCGTAGGAGACCCCCCGGATGGACGACGTGTCGTACTTCGAGAAGCCGGGGGCGTCGAGCACCTGCATGACCATCGCGGGCACGCCGCCGAAGGTGCCGATCTTCTCGCGCTCTATCAGCTGCAGGGCGCGCTCGGGGTCGAAATGGTGCATCATCACGATCTTCCCGCCGGCGGCGATGTTCGACACCATGACCGAATGGCACCCCGTCGCATGGAAGAGCGGGACGGACAGCAGGAAGGCGGGCTGGGTCTTGTCACCGGTCGCCTCGAGTGCGGCCGAGCCGAAGCGCATGGAGCCTCTCGTGTTGATGAAGAAGAGGCTCATGAGATTGGTGACCATGTTGCGGTGCGTGCCCACCGCGCCCTTGGGCCGCCCGGTGGTGCCCGAGGTGTAGAAGATGGTGGCGTCGTCCTCCGGGTCGATGGTGATGTCGGGGGGCGAGGCGGCCTCGTCCACCGGGCCCAGCGCGAGCGCGAACGGCCACTCGGCGACCGGAGCGGCACCGCCGGCGGGCTCGTAGACCCCGGGGGGGACGTGGGCTCGGCCCGGTGCTCGTCGGCCACGACGAGTGCGCCGAGCCCGGACAGGCCACCCAGGAAGGGCCGGATGCGCTCGGCCCGCTCGGTGTCGACGAAGGCCACCTTGGAGCCGGAGTCCTCGAGCCCGTAGCGCAACTCCTCGCCGCTCCACCATGCGTTGAGCGGCACGACGATGGCGCCGGCGAGGGTGGCCGCCCAGAAGGCCATGATCCACTCCGGCAGGTTGCGCATGACGATGGCGACCCGGTCGCCCTGGTGGATCCCGAAGGTCGAGCGCAGACGGTGGGACAGCGTGCAGGCGATGCGGTAGTGCTCGGCGAAGGTGGTTCGCTCGTCCTCGTAGACGAGGAAGACGGCGTCGCCGTGGGCGACGGACATGTCGATGACCGCACGCAAGGACGGTGGCGCGTGCTTCCAGGTCCGAGTGGGCACCCCGCGGATGTCGAGCTCCTCCATCTCGAAGAGCTGGCCGGGCGCGGTCAGCGCCGCGTCGGCCTCCTGCAACGTCATCGTCGGCACGTCCTTGCCCGTGGCGCTCACTGGGTCTCCTTCCCGGTCGCGGGCTGCTCGAAGATCGCCGAGCGGTAGTACGCCAGCTCCGCCACGCTCTCCCGGATGTCCTGCAGCGCCCGATGCCCCCCCTTCTTGACCGGCGCCGCCTTGTAGACCTCGGGGCGCCAGCGCCGGCAGAGCTCCTTGACGGTCGAGACGTCGACCGAGCGGTAGTGGAGGTAGTCCTCGATCTCGGGCAGGAGCGTGGCGAGGAAGCGCCGGTCCGTCCCGATCGAGTTCCCCGCCAGCGGGACCGTCCGGGCCTCTCGGATGTGCTGCCGAAGGAAGGCCAGTGTCTGCGCCCCGGCGTCGGCGAGGGTGAGCGTGGACGCCTCCATCTCCTTCAGCAGGCCCGAGCGGGTGTGCATGGTGCGCACGAACTCGTCCATGTCGGCCACCTGCTCGGGCGAGGCGTGCACGACCAGGTCGGGACCCTCCTCCACAATGGTCAGGTCGTCCTCGGTGACGAGGCTGGCGATCTCGACGATGGTGTGGCGGGCGGGATCGAGCCCCGTCATCTCGAGATCGATCCAGGCCAGCATGCGCGGGCATGCTACCGGCCGCCTCGGTGCGGGCCGTTGGCCGCCCTTGTAATGTCCGGCGATGCTGCACGTCCCCCTGCACCAGCTCGACACCGAGCTGCCGGTGCCCCGGTACGCCCGGGAGGGGGACGCGGGAGCCGACCTGCTGGCCCGGAGGGGCGTGGTGCTGGCCTGCCGGGGCGGACGAGCCGTGGTCCCCACCGGGGTGGCGGTCGCGATCCCGCAGGGCTATGCGGGGCTGGTGCTGCCCCGCAGCGGCCTGGCGGCGCGCCACGGGATCACCTGCCTGAACTCCCCGGGCCTGGTCGACGCGGGCTATCGGGGCGAGCTGCAGGTCGTCCTCGTGAACCACGACCCCGAGCACGACTACGAGGTCAGCCGGGGCGACCGCATCGCCCAGCTGGTGCTCGTCCGGGTCGAAGCGGTGGCCTTCGCTCCGGTGCCCGAGGACGGCCTCGGGGTGTCGGAACGGGGGAGCGGCGGCTTCGGGCACACCGGCACATGACGGCGCGGCCGGGAGCGGGTAAGAAGTGAAGATGCAGTCGCTGGTCGGCATGGACGCAGCCTTCCTGTCGCTCGAGACCCCGACGACGCCCATGCACGTGGGCATCGCCCTCGTGCTCGATCCCCCGGAGGGCACGCGGTCCCTCTTCTCGCCGTCGACCCGCTACGCCCAGATCCGCCGGGTGATCGCCCAGCGGCTCCACCTGATCCCGCCGCTGCGCCAGCGGGCCGTCCGGGTGCCCTTCGGGCTGCACCACCCGGTCTGGGTCGACGATCCCGACTTCGAGTTGGACGACCACCTGAGCCGGGCCAGCGTGCCCTCACCGGGCGGCAGGGCGGAGCTCGACGCGTTCGTGGCCGGGGTCATGAGCCGGCAGCTCGACCCGGACCGCCCGCTGTGGGAGATGCACGTGGTCGAGGGGCTGGAGGGGGACCGTACGGCGCTCATCGCCAAGGTGCACCACGCCATCCTCGACGGGGTGAGCGGCGCCTCGGTGCTGGCGGCCTTCTTGGACCTCAACCCGAGGGTGCGGGTGATCGCGCTCCCGCCGGACTGGGACCCGGGGCCGCTGCCCTCCCACACCCAGATGCTGCGCCATGCCGCCTCGTCGCTGGCGCGCCAACCCGGGGACACGCTGAGCACGCTGCAGGCCGGCGTGGAGGCGGTGGCCGACCTCGGCATGCACAACCGGGAGCTCCACGAACGCGGCGAGCAGTCACCCCCCGGCTTCTTCACCGCACCACGGACCTCGTTCAACGGGGCGGTCTCGAACCGCAAGCGCTTTGCGACGCTCTCGGTGCCGCTCGAGGACGTGAAGCTGGTCGGCCGGGTCTTCGAGGCCACCGTGAACGACGTCATCCTGGCGGTCGTCGCCGGCGGCTTGCGCCGCTTGCTCGAGGCGCGCGGCGAGGGGGCCGAGCACTCGATGGTGGCGATGGTCCCCGTCTCCACCCGCACCGAGGCGCAGGGAGAGGATCTCGGCAACCAGATCTCGGGCATGCTGGTCTCGCTGGCCAGTGACGTCGACAACCCGGTGCTGCGGCTCGACGCGATCTCCGAGTCGGCCCGTGTGGCCAAGGAACAGGAGAAGCTGCACCGTGGTCGCTTCGTGGGCGACCTGGCGCAGATCGCACTGCCCGCCCTGGCCACCAGGCTGGCCCGGGTCATGGCGGGGACGCGTCTGTTCGACAAGGTACGACCCCCGTTCAACGTGACCGTCTCGAGCGTCCGGGGCCCCGACTTCTCGTTGTTCTGCGCGGGGAGCCACGTCGCCGAGATGTACCCGGTGGGGCCGATCGCGGAGGGGATCGGCGTCAACGTGACGGTGTTCTCGTATCTCGACCGGGTGCAGTTCGGGCTGTTCGCCTGCCGCCGGCTGTTGCCCGAGCTCGACGAGGTCGCGGTCTTCCTCGACGACGCGCTCGGCGAGCTCGTGGGGTGCGCCCTCGACGCCCGGGGGGCGACGGCCTGAGCGTCCCGGGTCTCGCGCGGCCCGAGAGGCGGGCGGCGCAGGCGGCTTGGCGATCCGGCCTGCACCGCCCATCCTCATTGGGGGGGTCGGGTGGGTGTGGGCGCTACGAGCCGGCGGCCGGACTCGGCCCGGCGCCGGTCGGGGGCGTGCCCGTGTGGGAGCCCGAGCCGCTGCCCATGTTGGGACAGTTGCGGGTCGAGCCGGAGCCTGCGCTCGAGCCCGACCCCGAGGACGAGCCCGACCCCGAGGACGAACTGGACGAGCCGGAGCCCGAGGTGCCCGAGGAGGTGCCGGTACCGCTGCTCGTCGACGGGGTACTCGTCGGGGGGGTGGAGGTCGAGCTCGAGCCCGAATTGCCTGCCGTCGTGGAGGTGGTGGCTGCGTTGGCGACCAGCGCACCCCCGGTCACGAGGCCGGAGGTCAGTGCGCCGATGGCCAGCACGTTGCGAAGGCGGATCTGCATGGGTGGTTTCCCTTTCGTCTGTGGTCCAGCACCAGCCCGCTCGGGCCGGTACGGCACACAGTGCTCCGCGGACCTGTGTGCGGACGCAGAATGACGTGGGCGCGTGCGAGGTGTTCCCTGACGATCTCGTGACGATTCACAGGAGCGGCCGTCAGACGGCCGCGCGCTCAGCCGGTTGCCAGCTCGCGGTAATGCTGCCGCCAGATCAGCTTGTAGACCCGGGTCCAGCGGGGAATGGAGCGGAGTCCCGGGATGAAGGGCAGGAAGATCAACCCGACCGAGAGCACCATCATGATGACCCACACCTCGAGGTCGGCGTTGTCCGAGGACTTCATGGGTTGGACCTGGTACCACATGGTGTAGAGCCACAGCCAGGCCTGGCCGGGGTAGTTCCCCGTCTCGTTCATCATCCCCCACTGGGTGCCCTGGAGATGTTGCGCGCCGGCCAGGTTGTCCAGATAGGTGCCGTCGGCGAGGAAGATCAGCGGCTTGGTGTAGTTCGTGTTGTAGAACCCGCCCTGGCTCAGCAGCGTGCCGTCGAGCCCGCCGGTCTGCGCCATGGCCGTGAGAGAGCCGATGATGACTCCGACGGGGCCGTAGCGGCCCGCCGGCACGTGGAGCCGCCCGTTGGCGTCGGTGGCGTTGGCGACCGCCTTCTCGTAGGCGGTCGTCCACGCGGATTGCTGCGTCGTCGACGCGCCCTGGTACACGTTGAGCGCAGCCTGCGTCACCGGCTGGTTCGGGAGGGTGCGCAGCGGGCCGATGACGAAGTCCTGTGCAGTGTCGATGGGCTGGTGGACGCCGAACCATTGGTCGGGCTCGAAGAAGCCCATGTGCTGGGACGCGTCGGGTGTCGAATTGTACGGTGGCCCGTAGGCGGCGGACCCACTCGTCCCGTCCAGCTCCATGATGGCCGTCTGGGCGAAGTCGACAGGGTTGAGGACCGACCACCTCTTGAGCGTGATCGCCGGGTCGTCGGGCGAGGAGAAGACAACGGCCAACAGCACGATGAGCACGGCGACGGCGAGAAAGGCGACGAAGGCCTCCTTGAGTATGTCGTAGGGCACGTACGCGCCCGTCCACTCCTTGACGTCGCGGTCGGGCTTGAAGCGACGGTGCTTCGTGGCGTCCGGGCTCATGCGGGCTCCTCGGCCGGGAGGGCGGTGGCCGCCACGGTGTCGGTGTCATCGCCACCCTCGGCGAACGGAGGGACGATGCCGTGGCGCCGCACCAGGAGCACGTGCAGCCCGGCGATGAGCGCGACCCCGATGGGCAACAGGACGATGTGCCACATCAGCATCTGCCCGAAGTTGAGGACGTTCCAGACGGCGCCGGCGCCCGTCGAATTGATGCCGTCCTTGGCCTGGGTGGAGATCCATTGGGAGTCGAAGTTCGTCTGGGAGACATAGCCCGTGAAGGCGGCCGCCACCGACACCAGGAAGGAGATGACGCCGGTGGCCCAGGTCAACCGGCGGTTCCCCCGCCAGGCCGCCATGAAGAACTTGCCCCAGAGGTGGATGACCATGAAGAAGAAGAAGGCCTCGACGCTCCACAGGTGCAGCGAGTTCACGAAGTGCCCGGTGGAGGAGACGTGCCACCAGGTCGGTCCCATGAGGGCGAGGATGCAGCCCGTGATGATCACCCAGGCGAGGCTCACGACGGTGAGGACGCCGAAGACGTAGATCCACGAGGCCATGTACGCCGGCTGGCGGTCGGGGAGGAGCTGGTCGGGCGGGAAGGCGGACTCGGCGGCGCGGCGCGTCCGTGCGGTCCACTGGCGCGACTCCGCCGAGGGGGGGCCGTCAGCGCCGACCGTGGGCGGGGTGCCCGTGTCGACGCTCACTGGCGGTCTCCCTTGCGCTTCGGGAACGGCAAGAGGATCGCCAGGACGAAGACGACGATCATCAAGATGATGACGACGAAGTTGGCGACCGACATCTGGATGAAACCCCAGTGGATGTAGTGGCCGGACCCGTTGAGGTTGATCAGAGCGCCCAGCAGGGCAGCGACGAACATGGGGTCACCCTAAGCCCCAGGTCGCCCCCTGATTAGGGACCTTTGTCACATCCTCTCAACACGTGCCGGCCCCAGGCGCGGTCAGCGCTTGGTCGCACGCCAGCAGTAGGAGCGCATGGGGACCTCGATGACGTCCAGTCCCAGGAACGCTTCGTGGGTGTCGAGGAAACTGGTCATGGCACTCAGGTGCCGCCGGCGGGCGTCCTCGTCCATGGTGATCACCGAGCTGTAGGTGGTCGCCAGGGCAACGATGTCCTGCTTGGTCATCGGGCGGCTCCAGCGGAACAAGATCGTCTCGGGCTCCGAGAACGGGCTCCCGCCGGCGACGTCCACGTTGACGGCATGGCGCCGCCGCCGGCGCGCATCGACGTCGGCGACCTCCTCCGGCGTGAAGATGATGCCGCCCGCCCACAGCGAGCGCACCCAGTCGACGGAGCGGTCGGGCCCGCTCCAGACCAGGGAGAGCCGCCCGGAAGGGCGCAGCACCCGCGCCACCTCGGGAACGGCTCGCTCCTCGTCCACCCAGTGCCATGCTGACGCGGCGACGACGACGTCGTAGGAGGACGTGGGGGCAGGGAGCTCCTCGGCGCGACCAGCGAGGACCTCGACGCCGATGTTGTCGGCGGCGAGCAGCGCGCGCATCCGCTCGTCCGGTTCGACGGCGGTCACATGGGTGACCCTCCGCGCGAGGAGCCGCGTGAGCACGCCGGTGCCGGCGCCGATCTCGAGTGCGTCGGAGGCGCCTCGGGGGAGCAGCCAATCCAACGCTGCTTCGGACGGTCCGGGGCGCAGCCGGTCGTACTCGTCGGCCACGGCGCCGAAGGAGCTGCTGAGCACGGCGGAGGTCTCGTCTTGGCGCACGACCGCAATCTACCGAGGCAGCGACGACCTCGGCGCGCTGGGATCGGGCCCCCAATTGGGCAGCCGAAAGCTGGAGGGACGTCCTCCTCTCCGCTGCGGCCGGCGCGCTAGAATGGTTGCTCAACGCGGAAGTGGCGCAGCGGTAGCGCATCACCTTGCCAAGGTGAGGGTCGCGGGTTCGAATCCCGTCTTCCGCTCCAAGATGGCGACGGGCGCTGCGACGGCCAGCTCCACGGTGGTCATCCAGCGTTAGGGTTCAGCTGACACGGTGCAAGCAAGGAGGTCCGCCGTAGTGCCCTCGACGCCTGTCGACGCTCGCCTCGATCTGAGTGATCCCGACCTGCTGGCCGATCATCTGCCCCTGGACGAATTCGCCTGGCTGCGCCGGAATCAACCCATTCGGTGGAATCCGCAACCGCCCATGGCAGGATACGGCGACACGGGATTCTGGGCGCTCACTCGCCACGCCGACGTCTCGGCGGTGACCAGGAATCCCGGGTGGTCGGTGGAGGCCAACTCCGCCTTCGTTCGTCGGCTCAATGAGTCTGATCCGACGGGCGAATCCACGAAGAATCTCCTGCTTTGCATGGACCCGCCCCGGCACACCCGAGTTCGCCGGGTGGGAAACCGATGCTTCACCCCGCGCGCCTTGGCGGGCCTCGAGGACGACTTGCGCGAACGAGCCCACCGGATCGTCTGGGCTGCCAAGCATGACGGCACGGGCGACTTCGTTATCGACGTGGCCCGTCATCTGCCCCTGCAGGCCATTGCCGGTCTCATGGGCATTCCCGACGCCGATCGCCAGCAGCTCTTCGACTGGAGCGACCAGATGGCGGGCAGTGAGGATCCCGAGTACGCGGATGCTGACCTCTCGGGCGTGGTCGAGATGTTCGCCTACGCCCATGCGGCAGCCGAGGTACGGGTCGAGAAGGACCTCGGGGATGTCACCAGCAGACTCGTCCAACCTGGTACCGACGGCCAGCGCCTGACGAGCGAAGAGTTTGCGTTCTTCTTCATGATCCTCGCTGTCGCCGGCAATGAGACCACTCGGCAGGCGATCACCCACGGCATGCTGGCTTTTCTGCAAAATCCGGACCAGTGGGAACGATGGCGCTCCGAACGACCCACCACCGCCGTCGACGAGATCCTGCGCTGGGCCTCGCCCGCAGTGACCCTCCAGCGCACGGCCGCCGAGGACACCGAGGTCGCCGGCCAGCCGGTGCGCAAGGGCGAGCGGGTGGCTCTGTACTTCCCCTCCGCGAACTTCGATGAGGAGGTGTTCGACGACCCTCGGCGGTTCGACATCGGTCGCTCACCGAATCCGCACGTCACCTTTGGCGCCGGCGGCTCCCACTTCTGCATCGGGGCCAACCTCTCCCGACTCGAGCTCAGAGTGATGTTCGACGTGATCGCCGACGAGCTGACCGACACGAGGTTGATCGGTCCACCTGTCCGCCTCCGCTCGTCATGGCTGAACGGCATCAAACACCTTCCCGTCGACTATGGGGGCTCCGGATGACGACGGCTACAGCGTGGATGGTCACCCGGCTCGGCGCACCGACCGAAGCGCTCGAGATCCAGACGGTGGAGGTCGGGGACCCGGGCGGCAACCAGGTGCGGATCGCCGTGGAGGCATTTTGCCTCGACTTCAACGACATCGACACCATCCGCGGTCGATACGGTCTGTTGAAGTTCGAACCCCCATTCGTCGTCGGCATGGCGGCCGCAGGAAAGGTCCATGCGGCAGGGCCCGGCTGTGAGGCGTTACTCGGCCGACGAGTCGTCGGCACCACCGCGGGCGTGCAGGGTGCCTACGCGTCAGCGGCTCTGCTCGACGGAGCGACGCTCCAACAGATCCCCACGTGGCTCAGCGCGGCCGAGGGGGTGGCGATGTATTTCCCCTACCTGGTCAGCTACCTCGCCCTGCGGGTCCGGGGACGGGTGGCCCCCGGCGAGGTCGTGCTCGTCCACGCCGCAGCCGGAGGAGTCGGGTCGGCCGCCGTCCAGCTGGCCAAGGCGTTCGGAGCGACGGTGATCGGCACAGCGGGCACTGACAAGAAGGTCGAGTTTTGCCGGTCGCTGGGCGCCGACTACGGCGTGAACTACCGAAGCGACGATTTCGTTGCCTTCATCGACGACGTCACGAATGGACGGGGAGTCGACTTGGCATTTGACACCGTGGGCGGTGCGGTGACGACAGAGACGTTTCGGGCGATGGCATTCAACGGCCGTCACCTCATCATCGGGTTCGCCTCCGGGATCGAATCGGAGGAGCGCCCGCTACCGATCCAGCCCAGCATCTACGGGAACTTTGACCTTGTGGGGATCTGTTTCGCCTACGTCGACTCGCCCCGGCCGGCCCGTCCGTTCGGAATGAACTTTCTGTCCACCGCACAGGGAGTTGACATCTGGAGTCACATCGTGCACCTCACCCGGGCAGGAACAATCCGCGCCGTGATCGGTCAGCAGATCGAGTTCGCGCACGTTCCCGCCGCACTCGAGGCGCTGGAGCGCCGCGAAACCACCGGCCGCACCGTGGTGCGCACGCCGCCAGACGGCGGTGAGGCCTCGGGCGCCTAGTTGTTCATCCAACTGGCGAGGTCGACTCCTTGACTCGGCTTAAGGTACGTCAGTCCACGTCGCGAAATCGCCTCCTCGAGTCCCGATGCTACTGGACGAAGGAGGATCGTTCCGAACTCGGGACCGACACTGCTGGAGCGACCTCCATGTGCTCCCGGGCCTCAGCGATGGCGATCATTGCTCGGATCAAAATGTCCGAGGGATCAAGGCCGATAGTAGAGCGCTCTACTACAGCGACGGACTGGATGGACAAAGTGGAAACTGGGTGGACAGAACAGCACGGCTGGGCACTGGGGTCGAACTACCAGACCAAAAACACCACCTTGCCAAGGTGAGGGTCGCGGGTTCGAATCCCGTCTTCCGCTCCATTCTAGCAGGTCAGGGGTGGTTTTTCAAACCCTCCGGTCATTTGGCAAACGGAATCCCCCTACCTGCGATCCCCGATGTGCGCCTGTGCCCGCGCGGTCCTTACGGCACGGCTGAGCGTCGTGAGATCGTACGTTCCGACCTGCCGCTGTCCGTTGACAAAGAAGCTCGGGGTACCCGCGACCACGCTCACATCGGCGCTCTCGACGTCTGCCGCGACACGTTCGCTCCATCGGCGACTTCGGAGGTCCTCGGTGAATGTATTCACATCGAGTCCGAGCTGTTCCGCGTACCGGATGAGGTCCTTGGGGGCCAGCTCGTCCTGGTGCTCGATCAGCAGGTCGTGCATCGGCCAGAAGGCCCCCTGCGCTGCGGCGGCCTCGGATGCCTCCGCCGCCAGTTGAGCTCTCGGATGCACGTCGTTCAGTGGCAGATGGCGCCACACATAACGTAGGTCGCCGAAGTCGGCGAGGAGTTCCCGGATGACCGGTTCGGCCCGCCCACAGTACGGACACTCGAAGTCGCCGTACTCGACGAGGGTCACGTCCGCGTTCGCCGGCCCGCGGATATGGTCGCGGTCGCCATCGACCGGATCGGCGAGGTCCACGATCGCGGGGGACTGGCCGAGGAGCGCCCGGCTGCGAAGTGGCGACGGCAGGCGATCCGTGATCTGGAACACCAACCAGGTCAGCAGGGCTGCCACCACTGCCGCCGTGAGCACTCCGAGCGTCGCCTCTTTCAACTCGACACCCGTGAACGCGACAGAGGCGACGAGTAGCGAGACGGTGAAGCCCATACCGGCCAAGGTGCCACCGCCCAGGGCGGCCATCCAGCCAACCGGTGGACGGAGTCGGCCTCTCGTTACCTTGTTGACGAGAGCGGACACGGTCATGATCCCGGCCGGCTTGCCGACCACGTAACCGAGGGCGATCCCGACTGTGATGGGCGACGTGTAGGCCTGGGCGAGGAAGCCGACGTTGACGGGTATGCCGGCGTTCGCGAGGCCGAACAGCGGGACGATGAGATAGCTCGTCCATGGGTGCCAAATCTGCTGCAGACGGTCGTTGGGGGAGACCGCGGTCCGCACGCCGGCGCGAAGCTGTCTCGCCATCCCGGCGGTCGGCTGCTCCCGGAAGTCCCGGAAGAGATCTGAGGTCCGTTCCAGATCGGTGCGGGCAGGCGGAGCGGCGTAGGCGATGAGACCTGCTGCAAGCCCGACGACGACAGGGTCGACGCCGGACTCGACCAAAGCGACCCAGCTCGCCGCCGCCAATGTGAAGTAGAGCAGTCCGTAATGGATCCTGAGCGATGCCGCGAAGGCCGCAAGCGCCATGAGTCCGATCGCGATCACGAGCGGAGCGACTGTCAGGTGATGGGTGTAGACCGTGGCGATGACGACGAGGCCCACGATGTCGTCGACGACCGTGAGCGTGAGGATGAAGCCGCGCAGTCGTTCGGGAGCGTGCCTGCCAAGTAGAGCGAGCAGGCCAAGGGCGAAGGCAGTATCGGTCGACATCGACACGCCCCAACCGTGCGCCGAGGTCCGATCAGCGTTGATGGCCAGGTAGAGCCCGACCGCCCCCACCATCCCGCCGAGCCCCGCGAGCACGGGAAGGATGATTCTGGGACGCTCTCGAAACTCGCCGATGTCGAATTCCCGGCGTGCCTCGAGCCCGACGACCAGGAAGAAGAAGCTCATGAGGCCACTGTTGATCCAGCCACGCAGATCCATGGACACTGCTGCCTGACCGAGGTGTACGGACAGCCGGGTCTGCCATACGTGGTGGTAGGAGGACGTGTCGGCATTCGCCCAGATCAGCGCGCCGACTGCAGCCCCGAGGAGGAGGGCGGCGCTCGCCGTCTCCGTTTGCAGGAAACGGCGAAGGGCGGTGTCGCGCTGTAACCACGCCGTACGAGTGGAGCTCTCGGAAGGGTCGATGACTGCCATACGGCTGCGGCGAGCCTACCGACGGGCGTGTAGCTCAGCACCGGTCTCTGGGACGAACTAGTCCGCCGGATCGCCGCCGACGTGAGTCAGGGTGTGAGGGTGATTCTCGTTGAACGCGGTAGTAGAGCGCTCTACTAGAGGGGCGGGCTGAATGGACCTAGTGGAAACTGGGGGGGGGGTGGACGCAGCGGCCCGCCCCGGGGCTGACCACTACCCCGTGGACCGAATCCATCACCTTGCCAATGTGATGGTCGCGGGTTCGAGTCCCGTCTTCCGCTCCATGTGTGCGTCTTCCGCTCCATCGCACCAGGCCAGGGGTTTTCTACCTCTTCAGATCGGCTAACCGGCGCCTACCCAGCGGACTGGACAGACCGACATTCGGTCCTCCCTAACAGCAAGGACCAGACGTCGCGTCGGTTCGAGTGTGAACCGCCGACCGCAGTCGTCGCGGAGGCGGGTGTGATCAGAACGGCCTGTGAGGTGGCCCGCTTCAGCGGGAGGATTGGATTGCCGCCGTCACGACGCTGTCGGGCACGAACATCCTCGAATGGGCCAGGGACCTGAATGCGGACGCTGCGGCCGTCGTCGAGTCCGATGTCCAGTCACAGGTTGCAGGCGGTCTGGGGTAGTCGAAGTAGACGAGGGCCTTGAGTGCCGGAAATCTTGCCAGAGACCCTGGTATGGCGGTGAACCACGCCTGCTTCGTGTCGGGTCCGCTCGGTGCACCGATGGACCCGAACTCGGCCAACATCAGAGGACGGTGCCCAAACGGTTGCGATTCGATCCAGTGATAGAAGGGTGACACGAGCCGTCGGAAGGACAGCCATGGCCGCCCTTTGCAAGAGGCGAAGTTGTAAGGATCCCATGCGACCCAGTTGACGAAGGCTGATCCGGGCCAGAGCTGGTGGTAGAGACGCTCCCAGCGACGAGTTGTGATCCCCTCGACGTCCCAGACCCACACGATGTTCGAGGCGCCCGAGGCCACGGCGACATCATGTACGTGGCGGAAAGCGGCGGCGAAGTCAGCGGCAGAGCCCTCCTTGCCTAGGTCGGCCTCGGGTTCGTGGGAGAACGACACCATGACCGGTCGGTCGAGCGCGGCCAGTCGCAGCGCTTCCGACTTGATTACGGTGTCCTGTGAGCCGTCGGCGATGGCCGACCAGGGAATGAGCTGGCCGTCGGGGTCCGTTGGCTGCCAGTTGATGAACAATTGGTGACCGCTGCGGGCCAGTTCGGATTCCTCTGGCGTCGGGAACGCCTGGAGCCACCGGTGGTAGGTGTGCACGATATCGAATGTTCGTTGGGTTCGGAGCTCCGCAGTCGAGACGGCTTCGAGCAGGTCCGAACCGGAGTTGGGTACCGCCTCGCCCCACCAGTCACCGCAGTGGGGGACGAGTTCTGCACTGACGCCGCAGTGCGCTTCGCCTCCCGGGGCCGGCACGGCGGCGAGCGTTACTTTCGTTGCTCCCGAGGCGTCTAATCCGAGACCGGGCAAGCCGGCGACAATACCGACCACACCCAACGCGACGGCGCAGCGCCAACTCGACCGCAAGACCACCACGCGCAATGTCACCGAGGTTCGCCTCCCATCTCGTTCGGTGTCGACCGCCGCGGGTCCGCGTCACAGGAGGTTTACCCGCGGATTGAATCTTGTTCACCTGGTCTGTACGAAACAAGAGTCTTTCTCATCGATGTCTCCAATTGCGGCACCAGCGTCCTGAGTTGTGTCGCCGTAGCTTGAACGATCCGAGTTCCTCAACTTGTATTGCCATCAGACTGCAACCGCGATTAGTGATGCACGTGCAGCGGTGAATGGAGCACCCGGCACACATAAGCAATCAAGCCCACACACAGCTCGATTTGCAGTAACCAACTATCCGGGTCCAGAGGGGGTCCAGATGTGCAACCCAGGACGAGTCGTACGTTCGCGAGTTCAGTTCGTTCGGGCGAGGAAAGCCGACCGTATCCTCGCGCCCGCTGATTGCGCCGAGCGGACGTCGCCGGTTGCGCCACCGCACGGCTACTACCGCTCGGATGGAGGGTTGGGCGCTTGGTAACGGCCCTTTTGCAGCTCAGAGACGCCCTCGAGGACGGAGGGCACTTCTATCTTTTCTCTTCATTGGTGGCTCTGATTTGGGTCGTCTGGTTCGTGAAGGTCGCGCTATCTCGGCATTACACGCCGTGGGCCAACGACTATCACACAACGTCGAGTGTGGTCATTCCTGTTGTGGACGAGCCAGTCGAGCTCTTTCGGGACGTCCTGTCGCGCATCGTGCGGCAGAGTCCGACAGAGGTCCTGGTCGTCATCAACGGACCCCGTAATCACGACCTCGAGGCCGTGTGCGCTGACTTCCCACTCGTGCAGTCGGAGTGGACGCCCGTTGCCGGCAAGCGCAATGCCTTGCGCGTTGGCATCGAGAAGGTGAACGGAGAGGTCGTCGTGCTGGTTGATAGCGACACGCTGTGGACCGAACGGACGCTCGAAGAACTCGTGAAGCCCTTCGAGGACCAGCGTGTCGGCGGAGTTACCACCCGGCAGCGCATCCTGGGGCCCAATCGGAACTTCTTGACCCGCTGGGCTGATTGGCTCGAATCGAGTAGGTCTTTGTACTCCATGCCCGCACAGAGCGTCATGGGTCGGGTGGGTTGCCTGCCGGGCCGGACCATCGCATTCCGCCGCGACGTACTCGAGCAGGTCATGCCGGATTTCCTCACCCAGCGGTTCCTCGGCGTGTGCCTCGAGGTCTCTGACGATCGCACGCTGACCAATCTCACGCTGAAGCGCGGCTACCGAACCGTCTACCAGTCGACCAGTTTGGTGTACACCGACTGTCCGACTCACCTGAGGAAGATGGCCAAGCAACAGTACCGATGGGCTCGGGGCAGTCAGTACAACACTCTGAGGATGTTTCCGTGGATGCTGGGACGAGCCCCGGTCCTCGCCTTCTTCTTCGCCATCGACATCCTGATCCCCTTCTTGTGGATCTGTTCCGCCATTGGGTGGGGAGTTCGATCGGTGACCGGCTATGACTCGGATCTCTACGGGGGGATCCTGAGCGGCCGGCGACCCCTCGAACTGCCAGTGATGCTGTGTCTGGTCCTGGCCTCGTCGTGGGTATCCATGTCCCTCCGACAACAGCGGCACCTCGAGCAATGCCCGGGCGACATCTTCCTCATCCCGGTGTATGTGATCTTCTCTACGCTGTTCCTCCTCCCGATCCGCCTGTACGGCTTTCTGCGCATGGCCAAGCCGGCGGGCTGGGGCACGCGGGCGAACGCTTTTGCGGGCGGAGACAGCGGGGCCGCTGTCTCCGGCGAGGAGCTCGGTCCTATCGGCTTCGGTCATTTGGCCGGTGACGAGGCGTCCCTCGCCGTGGCGACCGGCACCGCCACGCCGCCGACGCTTCAGGCTCCGGTGCGGAATTTCAATCCCTACGAGATCATCCCCATCACCATATTCGTGGTTGCCATCGTCGGAGGAGTGCTCTATGACACGTGGCCGGGGTAGTACCTACGGCAGCGTCATCGGCGGCCTTTCACTTTCTATTGTCGCGATGTCGCTGTACCTGTCCCCCTTGGGAGCTACGTCCCATCATGTCAAGATCCACGCTGCCTCAGAGACGAAGGCCAAGGCGACAAGATCCCGTACGAAGCCGCTCGTAGGCGAGCATCCGCCGAGGGCGACCATTGCCGAGACGTCGACGAAGTCCAAGGTCAACACGGTGGCCGGTCGTCCGCTAGCGCGACAGATCGTGTACGTCCCGACGTCGGGCGCGTCCTCGTCCGGCAAGTCCTCCACGGCCACCACGAGTACGACCACGACGACCACTTTCCTCCCGAGTAGCGGACCGCCGCCGACGGCGACACCCGCCAACACGTTTACCGTGGAAGCCAAGCCGAGTCTGATCGCGCCCACTTCGGATTATTGGGGCATCTCCATCAATGGCGTGCCCCAAGGAATGCCACAGCTCAACGCACTGGACACGGAAGTCGGGTCGGCGCCGTCCGAACTGACCTGGTACCAGGGCTGGGACGAGCCGTACCCAGGCCAGACAGTGGAGAGCGCGTGGCAGAGGGGCGCGCTTTCCATGATCACCTGGGAGTCCAAGCCGACCCTTGACACGACGCCGGCGCAGTCTGATCCGGCGTACTCCTTGCGCGAGATCATCAACGGCAACTACGACAGCTACCTGCAGACCTTCGCTCAGGCTGTGACCGCGGAGGGATTGCCAGTCGTCATCCGCCTCGACCAAGAGATGAACGGGAATTGGTTTCCCTGGTCCGAAGGAGTCAACGGAAACACCTCGGGCCAGTTCGTCCAGATGTGGCAGCACGTGTGGAACATCTTCCAGGCGGCGGGAGCGAATCGCTACGTGATCTGGCTCTGGGCGCCCAACCGAGTTGACAATCTCGCGCACGCGCCCAGTTTGAGCGAGCTCTATCCCGGCGATGCCTACGTCGACTGGGTGGGCATCGACGCCTACTGGCGCTACACGTTAGAGGCCCCGACCTTCGCGGCCGTCTTGGGCAAGTCGATCGCTGCCCTCGATGCGGTGACAGCAAGGCCAATTTACATCGCAGAGACGGCAGGAATCGAAACGGACCCGACTACGGGGAACGACGTGGGGCCGGAGAAGGTCGAATTCACCGCGAACCTCTTCGCCGGCATCGAGTTGGATCCCCAGATCATCGGATTCTCCTGGTTCGACAACGTGGCCACATCTAACGAAGACAACATCCCTGTCACCAACGACTGGCGGGTCGACTCGGACCCGGCGAATCTCGTCGCCTTCAAGGCGGCACTCACGGCCGGGCCCTTTCTCAACGGCCTAATGCCGTCGTCGGGCACCCCGACGAAACTTGTCGTCATCCCACCAGGCACCAACTGACCCAAAGGAAGTAATCATGATCAACGGAACTCGAGAAAGGATCCATCAATGATGACGGCGCGTCGGATCTGCGTGATCGGAACGGGATACGTGGGGACGGTAGTGGCCGCTGGTCTCGCTCACATCGGCCACCGTGTGGTCGGTGTCGAATCCGAACACTACAAGCTAGGGCAACTGCAGAGCGGCGTCGCCCCCTTTCGCGAAGCGGGACTTGACGAGCTCTTGACCGAAGGTCTGGCGTCCGGTCGTCTCACCTTCCGTTCGGACATCGGAGGGGCGATGGCGGAGACGGAGGTCGTGTACGTCTGCGTCGGAACGCCACAGGGCCCAACGGGCGGCCCTGATATGACAGACGTCATCACGGCCGCCGTCGATATAGCCGCGCATGTCAACGGGCACGTGCTGGTCAACAAGTCGACAGTGCCCGGAGGGTCGGGGCGATGGCTCTCAGCTCTCATCGAAAAGTCAAGACCGCACGAGGTCGAGGTGGGGGGCGGGTTCAGCGTAGTTTCCAACCCTGAATTCCTGCGCGAGGGGAGCGCCGTCCACGACTTCCTGCGGCCGGACAGGATCGTGCTCGGGAGCAATTCCGAACGGGCGATCGATCTCATGGTCGAGGTTTACCGGCCCGTCATCGACCGCTCGGATCCCCCGGTGCCGGTTTTGCGCACGGATCTGGTCACAGCTGAAATGCTGAAGTATGCCTCCAATGCTTTCCTTGCAACCAAGATCAGCTTCGCTAATGAACTGGCGCGCATGTGCGAGCTAGTTGGAGCGGACGTATCCCGCGTCACCGAGGGCATGGGTCTCGACCACCGCATCGGTCCGACGTTTCTTTCAGCAGGCCTCGGTTGGGGTGGATCGTGCTTCGGGAAGGATACCGCCGCGCTTGTGGCTACCGCTCGTGGCTACGGGTACCGAGCTCGACTGCTCGAAGCGGCGATCGCGGTCAACCAGGACCAGCGAAGCCACGTGATCGAGCTCCTCCAGCGACACTTCCACACATTGGGCGGGCTCAGGGTGACCGTGCTCGGTCTGGCGTTCAAACCCGGGACGGATGACCTGCGTGACTCGCCGGCGCTTGAAGTCGTGCAGCGCCTGGTCGCGCAAGGGTGCTTCGTGAGCGCACATGACCCGGCGATTACGAACTTGCCCGAGCACCCCGTGGTGAATGTTTGCGATGACCCTTACAATGCCGTCCGCGGTGTCGACGCGGTGATTATCGCGACCGATTGGCCGCTTTATGCTCAGCTGGACTTGACCGTACTCTCGAGTCTGGCGCCCGGAGCACTCCTGCTCGACGCCCGGAACATCGTCGACCCCGTGATGGCCTCAGCCGCTGGGTTCCACTATCAGGGCATCGGACGCGAGATCGCGGCACCTGACGCACGACGGGCGCGGGTGCCGATAGGGCGCTGAGGAATCTTGGTCCTGGATCTGAGAACCTGCTGCAACCCTCAGAAGGGACGGGCCACCGTCAGCAATCACCGCTTATCCAGCAGTGGACCGCTCTACTACAGCGACGGATTGGGTGGACGGAGTGGAATCTGGCTGGAGGGGACCGTACCTGACGGACTTCGGCCAATTCAAAAAGACCAATCCCACCACCTTGCCAAGGTGAGGGTCGCGGGTTCGATCCCGTCTTCCCTCCATCTTAGCAGGTCAAGAGCTATTTTTCAACCTACAGCGCTGCGGCAAGTGAAGCTCGGGAACGACTCAACCACTGTGCCGCGCGACGTCCGACACTACTGCCGAGTGCAATAGCTCAACGGCATCGGCAGGGAGCAGGAACCCATCCGCACGATCGTGCTTCACTGCACGCGCCCAGGCTCCAACGAATTGGCCGTGGGTCTTGTAGAGGCTGGCGAGGTGAGCTGCGCTGTACGGCACGGTGGAGCCGAAGAGGACGCAGAAGCCCCCGCTGTTGCCTTGGCTTCCCAGCGCAGCGATCGGCGCGTCAACCTGTGGCGTTCGTACACCTCCGATGGCGTTTGCGTTTGCGTCAAGTTTGTACACGACTGGCGAGACATGGGTCGTTGCCAGGAAGGGCGCCCGGGGAGGCGGACTTCCGGTCACAACCCACTTGTCAAGCCAGTAGACGGCGGCGTCGAGTGCCCAGTGTGTTCCCCCTGTGTTGATGGGGACGGCGCAGTTGAACCCACCCACTGGAGTGCGGGTCGGATTCTGCATGGCAGCCAGGTTCTTCACTGCGCCCTCACCATTGCCGGTGTCATTGGGACCTATGGCGAGACCGTAATAGTCGTAGTGCGAGGTGCCGGCGACCTCCCAGAGTCGGAACCACTTTGGATTCCCGTAATGCAACCGGTCAGTCAGGTTGCTGTTGTCGACGTCGGTTTCGGTCTCGAACTCGAGGACCGGGACACCGATGTCACTGCGGATCGTGGTCGGGTTCGGTGCCGCGTAGTTGGTCTGCGGCGCTTGGGAAAGTGGAGCGCCGGTACCGAATTGGCTGTGAACCAGAAAACCTTGGTAGACGTGCGATATCGGCTGTATCGCATCGATGTACGTCATGAGCCGTCCGGCAGACTGCGACTCACCCGCCGCGATGAGTGTGTGTAACCGCAGACCACCCAAGATCTTCGATGAATCCTTGCGAACCGTCTGGCCGGCCTGCGAGAAGATGTCGTAGGAGAAGCTGTCGCCTGGGTGCGAGAGCGACGAGTACTCCGCCGGATCGGTGGTTTTCGCTGAGTTGACACCGACTTGTTGGGCGGAAACCCCCACCCAGGCGAAGCCATCGCGAATCAGTTCGTTGTGGGAGAGGGTCCAGTCAGGGCTGTCGTCCGTTCCGCCGCTCACATTGAGCCACTCAACCACCACCGTCCCGTTGAACTTCTTCGGGTTGATCGGACGGTAGACAGCAATCCGCGTCTTATAGGGTGCACTGACAGCCGTTGCGACCGCCCACTTGCCATCACTCGTCAGAGGCTGCGCGGGCGCATAAGAGTGGGCGGTACCAGAGACGAAGAACTGGGACCTCTCGTAACCGACCTTTGACAGGTTGAAACTTGTGCCGTAAAGGGTGTTGTTGAACATGGGAGAGCCAACCGGAAAGGGCCCAGTGACAGTGACGCCCGAGAGAGTCTGTGAGGTGCTCGTCGATATCAAACCGGCGGAGGACGCGGAGCTCGGTGAACCTCCGCACGCCACGACAACGACGCTCAGACATAGACCCGCCGCGATGCCGCGGGCAAAGTGCCAGTGGCCGTGGCTCCCTGAATGACCTCTGCCGGCGGATTCATCTGACGTCATGGCCTGCCCCTGGTCGGAAGTGCACCACAGTCACTCTGATGGCTGTCGGTGGTCAGTCTGGCATTACCCGCCGAAGGATGCCCACAGGTTGCTCTTTCAGCATTACGACCAGTTCGCCTCCGACGTCGACGCTCTCTTGTCATGACGTAACCAGTTGCCGAGTGATGATCCGATGCCGAGGAATGTCGATGGTGCTTGTCCGACGCACTTCTTCCCGGCGTCTCGCGGGTAGTGGTCGAATGTTTTCGGACTCATCACACGTGACCCTGAAGCGCAACGAAAGGCGGATCGTAGAGCGCTCTACTACGGGGGCGAAGCAATGGACGAGCTGGAAATCGAGTGGACGGTCAACGGGCCGGCGCGACCGATTCTTTGATGACTGAAGCAACCCCACATCTCTGGCCGGAATGGTCGGAACGGGGCGAGAATGGAGCTCGCTCGTGCGCGTTAGCGTCAGCGAGAGCGACGGTGGACCGGATCGGACCGCTTGGAGGGTCCGTCAGTCGTGGCCCGAGTCTGCACTCGACGTCGCCTTCGGGAAGGAGATGGGATGACGGGAAGCGGTGCTCGAGCAGTGTTCTTCGACCGTTACGGCGGCCGAGATGTGCTCTATGTCGCGGAGGTGCCGATTCCGACGCCTGCCACCGGGGAGGTGGTCGTAGCGGTCAAGGCAGCGGGGATCAATCCAGGTGAGACGGCCATCCGCTCGGGTGCACTGAGTGACCGTTTTCCCGCCAGTTTTCCTTCGGGAGAAGGCAGTGACCTCGCTGGCATCGTCGTCGCCGTCGGCGCCGGAGTCGACGACTTCGCGGTCCACGACGCCGTGCTGGGTTTCTCGTGGCGTCGTTCGAGCCACGCCACCCATGTCTCCGTTCCGACGTCCCAGTTGATCCACAAGCCCCCGGAGCTCAGCTGGGAGGTTGCCGGATCTCTCTATGTCGTCGGCTGTACCGCCTACGCCGCCGTGCGCGCCGTAGATCCCGATCCGGGCGAGACCGTGGCGGTCTCGGCGGCAGCGGGCGGGGTCGGAACTGTCGTGGTGCAACTGTTGGCCCTGCGGGATGCGAGGGTCCTCGGGATTGCCTCGCCGTCGAACGCCGACTGGCTCCGATCGCATGGCGCCGTCCCCGTGCCGTACGGCGAAGGTCTCGCCGAGCGTCTGAAATCGGCAGCGCCGGATGCGATCGATGCCTTCATAGATCTCTTCGGGCCCGAGTACGTCCAGCTCGCCGTCGATCTCGGCATCGAGCGAGCCCGCATCGAGACCATCGCATCGTTCGAGAAGGCCCAGGAGCTCGGCGTCAAGGCCGACGGCAGTGTGACCGCCTCCACTCCGGAGGTCCTGACCGAAATGGCGGGCCTCGTGGCATCGGGAGCGATCGAGATTCCGATTGCGGCCACCTATTCGCTGGAACGGGTGGCTGATGCATTCGAGGAGCTCGAACACCGCCATACCCGGGGGAAGATCGTTCTCATCCCCTGACTTCCAATAGTCGGTTTGGAGGCCGTTACCCAGGTAGGAGCGCGTCCGTGTCCGGAGCACCTTGCAGTCCTCTGCGAATCACCGCCACCGTCACGATACGAGTAACGACGGCGGTGCCGAATAGCCGCCGAGGCTCACCGTGGAGAGGTGCGCCGATAGGCGGGAAGCGCGATGCTGGTAGTTGCTCGTCCATGAATGGACCCATGTCGAAGGGGGAGAACCTATGGCCCCAGCGAAAGAGCCGGTTGCGTTTCTGGGCATCGGCACGATGGGACACGCGATGGCAACCAGTGCCTTGCGCGCCGGTATCGAAACGATCGTCTGGAACCGTGACTCAGAGGCAACCCGGGACCTCACCGATCTTGGCGCGGCTGCGGCCGAAACTCCCGCTGATGCCGCGCGGCGGGCCGACATTGTCGTCACGATGGTGACGGATGCGAACGTCGTCTTGTCGATCGCAAAGGACCAGGGAATGCTGGCTGCACTCGCGCCCGGTGCCGTCTGGGTGCAGATGAGCACGATCGGCGTTGCCGGGATCGAGCGCGTCCAAGCTCTGGTGGAAACTGAGCGTCCCGACGTGATGCTGATCGACGCGCCGGTGTCGGGCAGCAAGGACCCGGCAGAACATGGCCAGCTGACGATCTTTGCGTCAGGTCCGGATGCGGCTCGCCAGCGCCTGGAGCCCCTCTTTGATGCGTTGGGCCAGCGAACGGTCTGGGTGGGTCCGGCTGGGACCGGGTCCCGACTGAAGCTCGTTGCCAACGCGTGGCTCGCGTTAGCAGCGGAGGCGGTCAATACGTCGGTGGCGCTGGCCCTTCGATTGGGACTTCAGACCGAGGCGGTGGAGAACGCCTTGAGTGGCGGCCCGCTGGTCTCACCATGGCAAGCCGCCAAGCTGCCGCGAATCGCCCAAGGTGACTTTTCGGTGCAGTTCGCGCTTACCCTGGCGCTCAAGGACGTGCACCTCGCCTTGGAGGCAGCCGGTGACGACCGCTTTCGGGCGCTTGCCTGCCTGGCCGACGAGTGGCAAGCGGTCGTCGATCTGGGGCTCGGCGACCGCGACCTCACGGTCGTCGCCAGGGCACTCGAGGAAGAAGGGGGTAAGCGTTAGCCGGAACTCATGGAGCTGTGTCCGGGTAGTCCGCCCTGCCGAGGGAATGCGGCCGGCATCTCGAGTTCTTCAGGTGCATCGGGGTCTCGATCCGGTCGGTGGATTGCGGGCTTCGATGAGATTCGTCACAGCAACGAGAAGGAGCAAGCGCAACGTGACCTGACCAGGAGCGAAGACTTCGTCGAGACACCAGTTGCTCGTAATCGAGACAACCTCCTCCGTGACATCAGGGCTATTCGCAGGTTCTCGAGCCGCGACTTCGGCGAATCGACTCGAGCCTCGACGTGATCAAGCCATCGGATCCGAAGTCCCACGGTCTACCGTTCGGTGGGGTTCTGGACCTCAGGGTGTCTGCGTCACCAGTCAGGCCGCCTCCCAGCGGCGGGGCGTCCGGCGTCCCCGTGATGGCACGGTCGCCGCTTCCGTCAGGGCGCTTGAAAGCCGCACTACGAGTCGGAATACGCACGCACCTCGGCGATGTCCATGCTCGCCGAGCGGGTAGCACCCGTCGTTCCGGTGTGCCACCACGTTGCATCCGGCCCAGCTACTTGAAGTTCGAGGATGATCTCGTATGGTTCCGGGGTGATGGTGATGTCGCTCGACGCGTCCACCTGCCACACCTGCCTACCATCGAAGTAAGCGGTGATGGAGTGGCCCGGGATGAACCGAAAGCCGTAGATGTGATATCCGGCCGTCATGTCCGATTTGATGCTGTAGTTCCTTTGCTCCGGACCCTGATCGGCGAAATAGTTCGAGTGCATGATCTGGTTGGGATCTGCTCCGACGAATCCACCCTCGTAGCCGTCGAACTCGTTCGCGGCCGTACCGGGAACTCCCGGGAGGAACCAGATGGCGGGCCACATGCCCTGTGTCTCGTCGGGCATTTTGGCCTTCACCTGGACGTACCAGCCACCCACCGGCAGGCTGAACTTGCCTTCGGTCGTGACCACACCGCTGATCCAGGGATAGGAATCGGCATACTGATTGGTATTGCGCGTCGCGGTGAGCGTCAATCCGTTGTCGACACTGACCTGCGAAGGCCCGAACATGGCTGCATCCTCAGTAATGGGGGTGTTCGGTCCGGAGTAGGGCGCAGGGAGGTTGCCGTGGTCGTTCCAGGCAATCCCTCGAGCCCCCAAGAACGCGCTCCACTTTGTGGCGTCGAGGGTGGTGCCGGAGAACTGGTCGTCGAAGATCATTTGCTGGGTCGTGTAGCCGGCAGGAGCCGACATGCCCACGTTGGAGACCCGGACAGAGTCGTTCTCCCCCATAGCCGTCCCAGGCCGTTGGATGGTGTAGCCCGAAGCAGCTGACGTGCTCCGATCGGAGGCCAACAGCGAGTTGCCCACCCAGATGCCGGTCCCGAGCAGGACCATTGTCAACGCCAGAATGATCAGTCTGCCAGCCCTCCGAGGCGGCGACGGCCCAACGCGTGCGCGTGCGGACCAGCGTCGTCTGTGATGCGAGATGGATTGCACGGGTACTCGTTGGTCAATCATCGATGGTCCGTCGCCGCACCGCGATGATTGTGATTACCCAGGGCCGATGGCCGATAGAGCCGGTAGAACTCTACCCAGTCAATTCACTGACAACTCTCACCAGTTGCGATTCCGAGTTCTGGGACAGCGACAGGTGGAAGACACTTTTCCAACCCCACCGGGAGCTGGCCGTCATCCGCTTCGCCACGCCGCATGGCGTTGGCGAAGACGGCCGATCTCGCTGCGCAGCGACCGACATTCGTCTTGCCACCGCGGGTACGTCAATCGACGATCACCACGTTGCGGCCCATCGTGGCACGCGACTCCATCGCGCCGACGATCTCGGGGAGCGCCGAAAAGGAGGAAGTCGATCCAGCGATCGGACGGATCGTGCCAGCCGCGATCATTCTCAAGATGTCCTCGTGGAGCCGTAAGCCGTCAGCGTGCGACGGGAAATTCAATCCGGTCGCACGTTTGAACTCGAGAGGATCCTCCGTGTATGCGTGGCAGACGCCTACAAGAGAAAAGTTGCCGAACAACACCGGTCGAGGCACGATACCTTCGTCTTCGGCCTCGATCCCCGATGCGAAGCCGACCAGCAGATGCCGGCCTCCGAATGCCATGCACCGAAACGTTTCAACGGTCGTCGCTCCACCGACCGTATCGAAGGCCACGTCGACGCCCCGCCCACCGGTGGCGTCGAGGACTCGCGCGACGAAGTCATCATTGCGATAGTCAATTGCCAGGTCGGCGCCTAGCTCGGTGGCGAATTTGAGTTTGTGAGGGCTCCCCGCGGTCGCTATCACGCGGGCGCCGCGTGCGCGAGCGAGTTGTACGGCGGCCGACCCCGCACCCCCGGCCGCGGCGTGCACCAGCACGGTGTCCTCGGCGGAGAGGCGGGCACGTTCGTAGAGGGCGAGAGAGGCGACATGGAACGGCATGTAGACCGACGCTGCGGTTGCGGTATCCAGGTCGTCAGGCATGGCGAAAGTCATCGCGACAGGCGCAACTGCGACCTGCGCGTACCCGCCGAAGGCACCCGCGGGAATCGCACAGACGCGCGTTCCGATCAGCGGCTCACCCCCCTGGCCCGCCGCACAGACGCGGCCGAGAACCTCCATCCCGGGGATGTACGGCGGCTCGACCGGCACCGTCCGGTAGCGGCCCCGGATTCCGTCGATGTCGTTGAAATTGATTGTGATCGCCTCCACTGCGACCTGGACTTCGCCCGGACCAGGCTCAGGTGTATCGACCTCTTCGAACCGGAGCACGTCAGTCGGTGCGCCGAATTCGTGAACCCGCCAAGCTCTCATGTCTCGTCCTCTTCTCGATTGGTCCAATTTCATCACCTTGCCAGTTGAGGGTCGCGGGATCTGATCCCGTCGTTTTCACTCTCACTGGGCTTGACCCCATTCAATGGGCCACGTTCTATGACGCGCCGGCCTGGGTGCGGGTGGAGTGTAGGCCTTCGCAGTCATTCGGCGTGAGGTAGCCCAGCGCGCTGTTCCCCCGTGCCCGGTTGCAGAAGTGCTCGATGGAGTCGGCGAAGTCAACGGCGACCTCCGGGTTCATCGCGGGTTAGCGGATTGGCAGCCGTCTCACCTTTTCACCCGCCAGAGCCGTTCGGTTGCGATTGAAGGCGCTGCCACGTTTCGAATCGATACGTGGTTCCTCCCTCCGTACAGTCGTCGCCCTGGGCCGCGAGCTGAAACTCAGCTTGGTATGGCGGGAAGAACTTGGTGCAATCGAAGTCACCCACCACCTGAGTCAGCAGCAGCTGCTCGGCTTCTCCGATCGTTTCCGCATACACGGTGGCGCCGCCGATTACCCATATGTCTTCGTCCGGATGATCGGCGACCAATTGGTCGAGGCTGGCGATGGATCGAAAGCCCGTGCGCAAGGGTCCAGAATGAGTCGTGAGCACAAAGTTCTCTCGTCGATGCAGCGGTGCACCGAACTCGTTATAGGTGGCCCAACCCATGAGAATGGTTCCACTGGCCGTCTTTTCGTGGAAGTAGGCGGTATCACCTGGAAGCTTCCAAGGTATGCCCGAGTCGGTGGCGATACCTCGCTGAGAATCGATGGCGGCGATGAGACGGATCATGTCTGGTTACGACCTCGAATCGACGGCATTGTGCAGCAGAAGATGACGTTATACGGAGCGGGAATGATGGCGGTCGGATATGGGACATTGTCAGGCCTCGGACCTGGACAACCGGCTCAGTGGGGGAAGAGGCGACGCTCAAATGTTTCGTGTCTAACGACATCTCCCGGCGCCCTCCGCGGCCCCAATCCGGACGCGCGGTGCCGGCCGCCGATAGGCCCGGCATGGATCTGTGACTCGAGTGTGAACAGGGTCGTTTGGGCCTTTTCCGCGAACAGGGAGATCGCTGCCCGCTTGGTGGTAACGTAAGCACCGTCCCTTCTTGGGAGTGACGCCTTGTTCAAGTTGGACGATGCATCCGTTGTCGTCCCGTGCAGGCTCGACGCCTTCTTCTGAGCACCTATGGAAGGAGGCCGTGCAAATTTGCCGATCAGCTTGGTTTCGGCGCCGCCATCGCCAATCAGCTACTGGGCGTAGTTCCGCCCGGCCGCATCAGTCGGAGCGGCTGAGCGTGTACTCGCCGCAGTCCCCGAGCTCGTTGTTGCTGCGAGTGGTTCGAATGTCGGATCGGTAGATGTGGTCGGTAACGTCGTGTTGAGATCACCAAACGATCGACGTCCTGCGTAGTCCAAGATCTTGACAATGAGAAATGAGGATCGGCAATGGTCCAAGGCACCATGAAATGGACAAGCACCACAAGGGAGTTCGGCCTGGTCACACCAGATGATGGAGGTCGCGACGTCTTCGTGCGATTTTCGTCTGCCATGACAGCACCGTCCGCCTCCAACGGACAGGGAGGACTTCCGGTGAAAGATGCGATCGCAACGCCTCAGCCGCGATATCAGCTTGCGTCAAGAGTCGACGTTCGCACTCGATATCAGCGAGGGCAGTGGGCACGCGGTTACGAGATCGCTCAGGTAGTTGAGTTGGGTTACCGGGTACGGCGCCCCGGGTCGCTAGACACGCTTCCGGACATCTTCGCGCCTGCCGATGTGCGCAATGCAGGCGACTGATCATGGCTGATAACCGTTCCGACCAGGTTCCGCTGTCGTGATCGTTCCTCGCCACAATCCGAGGATTTCAGCGACAGGCGACGGGCGCTGGGTCGTCGTGTGCCCCGAATGTGAGGCCTCACGTCAGCAACAGCTCCCGATCGGGATCGGAATGCGCCTGGAGTCCCGCGTAACCGCGGAGAGGTTGCGGGAAAACCACACAGGGCGGCCATTCTCCAATTTCAACCAGCGTTGATGCCGGTCTGAGGTAGGAGTACCCCGCTCACCGCAGGGATTGAGACGCACGTGACAGCATCAGGTCGACCATGTGCCCATTGAGGCGAGCAACGACCTGAGTCCGTACGGCAACCAGCGATGCCAACACGGCACCAATCGCCCAACCGATTGCAGTGCACCGACAACGCCCTTGCCATCGCTGTCGCTTCCGAGACCACCTCCGCATTCGCTGGGATATCTTTGACGAGGGAGCCTCTCGTTCCCCCCGGTGCCCGGTGGGCACAGGGCACCTGCGGGTCGTGCGGGCGGCGGCCCCGAGAGATCGGTCCGGAGACATGGATGACGTGACGATGCTCGCCGAGCTCGAGCCGACCGCGCAGCGCCTGGTGGACCGCCACCTGGGCATGGCCAAAGAGTGGTTTCCCCATGAGCTCGTCGATTGGCGGACGCCACCGGCAGCGGGGAGCGCCGGATTGGCCGAGCCCCTGCCGGGTGGCGTGGCCAGTGCCTTGTTCGTCAACGTGCTGACCGAGGACAACCTGCCGTACTACTTCGCCTCGATCGACGATCTCTTCGGCCGCGACGGCGCCTGGGGCTACTGGACCCGGCGGTGGACAGCCGAAGAGGGGCGGCACTCGATTGTCCTGCGGGACTACCTGATCATGAGCGGGCACCTCGACCCGGTCACCCTGGAGCGGGCCCGGATGGCCCAGGTCACCGGGGGTGTTTCCCCCCAGGTCGCGAGCATCGCAGATGCGTTCGTCTATCTCGCTCTCCAGGAGCTGGCCACCCGCATCGCCCACCACAACACGGGCAAGGCGCTGCCCGACGGCGAGGGTTACGCGGTCATGAAGCGGGTGGCAGCAGATGAGAACCTCCACTACCTCTTCTACCGGGATCTGGTCTCGGCGGCGCTGGACCTCGACCCTTCTGGGATGATGGAGGCCATTACGAGCCAGGTACTGAGCTTCGAGATGCCCGGTACCGGCATACCTCACTTCGCTCAGCACGCCAAGGCCATCGCCCGAGCTGGGATCTACGACTTGGGCGTGCACCATGATGGCATCCTCCGGCCGGTCGTCCTGGGACACTGGGACGTGGTCGGCCGGCAGGGTCTGACCCCGTCCGCCGAGGCGGCGCGTGACCGACTGGTGCAATTCATCACCCGGCTGGACCGGGCGTCCGCCCGGATCAAGCAGCGCCGAGCCGAACCACTGGCCGAGGCGGAGCGTCGATAGTCGGCAAGTCACGATCGCAGGACGTGTCGGTCACCCGTTCCGAAGACATCTTCCAGACGGGAATGAGCCGACCTACAGGACGGAAAAAACCACCTCGCCAAGGTGAGGGCCGCGGATTCAGATGTCTTCAGCCCCATAGCACCAGGTGAAGGGCACTGTTTCAACCAGACTGCGTCGCGGTTGGGGGAACGGTCGGAGCGGCTGGGTGTACGCCGCCGTGCGCGTCGGGCCGTGTCGCCGTCCTCTTGCAGGAATCGCATGCTTCCGTTTCTTGGTCATCCTCCTGTGCTCATTGCTCTCGTGTTGCAGACTGGGCCAACGAGCTCGCTGACGGTTTCAAGCGAGATCTGCTCATCCGTGACCAGAGGGGCAGGGTGTGTCCAGAGTTCCTGGCGCACGGTGCCATGCGAGAAGGCGGTGTTGAGGGATGCTCGAGGCAGTTGAGGTTCGTCTACCAGGTACTACGAGGGAGGCGGTCCGCCAGCAGGTCGCCCTGACGTTTCAACCACCGTACGAGGCTCCCATCACCATCGCTGTCAACGGAGCCCTGATGAGCTCGGCATGGTTCTTCCTCCCCGCGGGGCTGCGGGACAAGGTCTTCACCTTGCATGGCACTTTGGCTTTCGCCCTGATCCTCGCCGCGTGGATGTACTCGGACGTGCCCTCGACGAACGTCCTGGGGCCGGATGCGGATCGCGTCGTAGCAGCCCTTGACGATCCCGTGATGCTTCGCAGGCTGTTGTACGCCAAGAACATCGTCCTGTGGTTGATGGTCACCCCATTCTGTGCGCTGGTGGCGGTCATCAACGGGCTCATCAACCACTCGGTGCTGGCCACGTTCTACACCGTCGTGGCGATTGGCGTAATCCCCTTCGGTTTCCTGGCGATCTCCGCCTGGGTCGGGATCCTGTTCCCGTACCACCCGATGCCACTTCGATATCGGTGGGAGCATCGTCGGCCCCGCAAGAGGATGTTGGTGCGGTGGCTCACCCTTGCGGTCACGCCCTACGTCCTTGTCCCGACGCTGGCCACAGTGATGCTGGTGCCATCGCTCCTCTTGTGGGGCTTCACTTCTCCCCATGGGCTTTCTGAGAAATTGCCGGATCATGACCTCGGGTTGGGAGTTGCGGTGGCCTGTGTCATCGCCGTTGTCTGTTCGGTTGGCGGTCACCGTGTGGGCGGGTGGATCGCGCAGAGGAGGCGAACGAAGCTCGTCGAGTTCCTGTCCGATCCGGTCAGAGGATAGGCGTGACCGTTGCGGGTAGTTCATCTCTGGGGGACTTTGAACGTTCTCAGTTGGTGAAGACGCTCCTGCGCGCCGTGGTCAGCGCTGTGCTGCTCGTTCTCCTCTATTACGTGTTTCCGATTGAGCATCGAGCGCACCAATCGGTGGCCTTGCGCTTGAGCGTCGCCTTGGTCATATTCTCCATCGTCCTCGCCGTCGAGGTCCGCCAGATCGCGAAACACGATCACCCGATGCTTCGAGCCGGTGTGGCGATGGCCACCATCATTCCCCTCTTCCTCGTCCTGTTCTCGTGGATCTACCTCACAATGTCCACTTCGAGCCCCGCAGCTTTCGGAGCGCAACTCACCCGGACGAGCGCTCTGTACTTCACCATCACCGTGTTCTCGACCGTGGGTTTCGGCGACATCACGCCAAAGACGGATCCGGCCCGGATCGTTGCCATGGTGCAGATGCTCACGGACCTTGCGGTCCTCGCCGTCGTCGTCCGCCTGATTCTGGGCGCCGCGACCCGCGGGATGGCGCGACTTCGGACATCGGACGAGCAGTAGAGGGACGAGGTTGTGTCCCGACGAGTCGAGGGTCGGTCCATGACGTTGCTTGAAAGGACGGGCTAGCTTCGGGATGGTGCAACGGACATCGCAATTTGAGTGGTTCATGAGCACCGAACGAGCAAGCCGGAGGCCGACGAAGTGCCCGAGAATCGGACCATGACCGAATCCGCCACCCCGCCCGAACCAGCGTCGGCCCCCGACCCGACTGCGCTGATCAGGTCTCGGAGTTACATCGCCCTCCTCTTGCTGGGGGCGGTCTTGGGCGTCCCGGTGGCCACAGTGGCGTACTTCTTCTTGGTGGCGGTGTCCAAGCTCCAAACCGAGATATTCACAGATCTGCCGAAGGATCTTGGGTTCGGGGGGGAGCCGCTCTGGTGGCCGCTGCCATGGCTGGCGCTCAGCGGCGTGCTTGTTGCTCTGGCCATTCGCTACCTGCCGGGAACCGGAGGCCACGAACCCTCGGAGGGTTTCAAGTCGGGCGGGTCAGTTCAGCCCGTCGAACTCTTCGGCATTGTCGCGGCGGCACTCGCCACGCTCAGTCTCGGGGTGGTGCTCGGACCCGAGGCCCCACTCATCGCAATTGGTAGCGGGCTGGGTGTTCTGGCGGTGCACCTGGTCAAGAGAGACGCACCACCAATGGCGGCAGTGGTGATCGGTGCCGCGGGGAGCTTTGCCGCGATCGCCACTCTTTTGGGGTCACCTCTCGTGGGAGCCTTCCTACTCATGGAGATGGCCGGACTGGGAGGACCGATGATGGAAATCGTGCTGCTCCCCGGTCTCCTTGCGGCTGGTGTGGGGTCATTGATCTTTGTGGGGCTCAACAGTCTCACCGGGTTTGGATCGTTCTCACTGACGGTGTCGTCCATTCCCCACGTTGGGTCGCCCACTGGCGTGGAGTTCCTGTGGGCAATCGTCATCGGCGTGGGCGCCTCCGTCGTTGCCACCGGCATCTTCAGACTGGCCACCATGCTCCGGCCCTTGGTTGAACCGAGGAGGATCCTGTTGACGCCGGTTGCGGGCCTGGCCGTTGCTGGTCTAGCCATCGCCTTCGCCGCCGGGACGGGTCGAAGTTCCTCAGTGGTGCTGTTCTCGGGACAGAGTGCGCTGCCATCCCTCGTCCAGCAGGCGGCCGGCTGGACCGTGGGCGCGCTGCTTCTGCTGTTGGTGTGCAAGGCGCTGGCTTATGCGATCTCACTGAGCAGTTTTCGGGGAGGCCCCATCTTTCCGAGCATGTTCATCGGTGCGGCCGGCGGGATCGCTCTCTCCCATGTTGGCGGCATGCCGATGATTGCCGGTGCGGCGATGGGCGTGGGAGCCATGATTGCAGGGGCGCTTAAAATGCCCTTCACGGCCGTGCTCCTCCCCAGCCTCCTCTTCCTATCCGACGCCGTGACCCTCATGCCGCTGGTCATCGTGACAGTGGTCGTGTCGTACGTCATCGCCGTTTGGATCTCGCCAAGCCCACCGTCCGTAGATGCGCCGTCGCAGGCGGCTGCCCCGGCTCCCACGAGTGCTGGCTGACTTGTGGTAAGAGTGCTGAACTACCTCTGCTCGCACTCGTCGTTGCGGGCATTTGTGAAGTGTCTCCAAATCCCTTCATCTCCTCGGGCACAGACAATGAGAATGCGGATCCTGCCGGCGATCGCGATTGGGTGTATGGCGACCCTTGTGCCGAGCTTTGCGCCCATCGCCTCTGCCAGCGATTCACCGGCTCCTCTTGGTGTCACCTGGATGAAGGGTTTTTCGGCTCCGGGCACACCAGCGCAGTACAACAAGGTCGGGGTGATCAGGATCGGGCCCTCCAGCGCGAAGAACGTCTTGGTCTTGGAACCGGGTACCTCCGCCGGGAGCGCCTATTTTGTGCCGCTCGCAAGATGGATCGTCTCGAAGACGAGCGGCTGGCAGGTGTGGTCGGTGGAGCGCCGGGAGAACCTGCTCGAGGATCAATCGGAAATGAACTTGGCCAAGGAAGGCAAGGCAACAGCGACACAGCTCTTCGACTACTACCTCGGATATCTGAAAGATCCGAGCCTCACCCATCACTTCCAACCGATCCCCACTTCGAGCGTTGAGTTCGCCAAGCAATGGGGCATGAACGTCGCCGTCCAAGACCTGCACGTAGTGATCAATGCCGCGAAGAGGCTCGGTGGCAAAGTGGTGCTCGGAGGCCATTCGCTCGGGGGATCGGTGGTCACCGCGTACGCGACCTGGGACTTCCACGGCAAGGCGGGAGCCGACCAATTGGGTGGCCTCGTCTATATCGACGGTGGCAGTGCGCCGAGCGCGATCAGCGCCCAGCAGGCTACCCAGACGCTGCAGGCCCTCGACGTACCGAGCGTTACCCCTTGGCTGGCTTTCGGCGGGATCGCAGCGCCTTACGCCGGCGTGTTCAGTGCAACTGGATCTCTGGCTGCGCTGCTCTTTCCGAACCAGCCATCGCTGGGCCAGACGTCGGGATTGCTTCCTCCCGACATCGTGCCGGCGGTCAGGGTCACCAACCTCGGACAGTACGGTTACGCCCTCAATGCCTCGACTTCTCCGCCTAGTCTGCTGGCAGCGCAAGCACACCTCGGTCAAGGGCTGACGGCAAGCGGTCTGATCCGTGGCTGGAATGGCGCAGGTGCGTTGACCCCGATTAACCGCTTCGCGACGATGTTCTCGGGATATCCGATGAAGAGTGTTGACGGGACGGAGTGGTATTTCCCACAGCGATTGACTGTCGACAGCGGCGCAGTCGACAACGGGAATGCAAATCCAGCGCAGGCGGTGCTCAACGTTGACGCCACCATGGGCCACGCGCTGCCCAAGAACCTGTTGATCTATGTTTTCGGCGCTCGTCTCGGTGGAGCGAGCGTGCTCGCTGATGCCGTGTCCCTGGCCAAACAGTCAGGCATTCCGCAGAGAAATCTCACGCTGGTCAATCGCCAAAGCACCTATTCTCACAATGATCCCGCCGGCGCCTACTCCAGCAACGTTTTTTTCGCCCACCTCGTGCCATTCCTGAAGAAGATCGGTTCTCACGGATAGTTGTTCGATCGGCTCGCAGAGAGTGTGGGCGATGGCCCGGACGGGTTACGGAGTACCCATGGCGCCATGAACGATGGAGAGTGCCTCGAGATTTTCGAGATATTCGTCGAGCGATCGTTGTCTGAAGGCACAGGAGACGATCGTCGCGCCATACCCGGCCGTCTCCGCCAGGATCTCCTGAGCGCGACCCGGTTCGTTGATCGGATCGAGCCTCGCCGTTGGCGGGAGCACCACTTCGAAGCCGACCGGGATCTCCAGCAGTTTGAGCCACTCCGCCGCTTGGGCCGGTCGCACGTCGAATGGGCACCACCCATCGCCCAAGGTGGCCGCCCGTCGCAGGGAACGCAGGGTCCGACCTCCGACCCACAGGGGAACCCGTTGTTGCACTGCGGATGGGTCCACGACGAAACCCTCGAAGTCATGAAACTCACCGTGGTACGTGGGCTCAGGTTGGGACAGCGAGGCGCGCAGGGCTCGTAGGGAGTCGTCGGCACGAGCTCCGCGCTGGTCGAACGGAGCGCCGATGAGGTCGAATTCCTCTTTGAGCGTCCCGACGCCCACCCCCAGAATGACGCGACCGTTACTCACCTTGTCCAACGTTCCGTATCGCTTCGCGATGTCGAGCGGATGGTGATACCCGAGCACCAACACGAACGTTGCGAAGCGGATCCGAGTGGTGCGGGCCGAGAGGTACCCGAACGTGGCAAGAGGGTCCCAATAGCGGGCACCCCGCCGGGCGAGCTCTGCTGCCGGGAGCGCTATGTGCTCGCTGCACGTCAGATGGTGGTAGCCGAACTGGTCGGCGCTCTCCGCGATCCGAGCCAGCTGCTCAATCGACGCGTCTTCCTCCCAAGGTGCATGCGATGTGGCGGCCATTGTCACCACGGGGGTGGCGATTGACAGCTTCAGAGTCATGAGCACATCCTCATTTGTGGTCCCCTGCCGACCCGCCCTGATGGATGAGCCGTTGGCAGGCGCGTGGACGCGGTCTATCCCTGCATGAATCCGCCGGCATCCACAGGGATGGATTGTCCGGTGATCGTCCTGCTGTCGTCGCTGGCCAGGAACACCGCCAAATTGGCCACGTCGTCGGTCGTCGAGATGTCTCGCAGCGCCACGTTTCGCAGCAGTCGCGCCCGCTGGGCTTCGTATGCAACTCCCTGTTCGTCTGCCGTCCGTCGGACCCAGTTCCTCCACAGCTCTGTGTCGATGGCGCCCGGGACGATGCAGTTGCATCGGATCCCGTACTCGCCAACGTCGAGTGCGACGACTTTGGTGAGGGCTCGCAGGGCCGCCTTCGCAGTGACGTAGTGGCTCTTACGGGGCACCCCGCCGTAGCCGGCCGTGGACGAGAAGTTGAGGATCACGCCAGCCCGCCGTTCCAGCATCGACTGTTTGAGGACCTCACGTGTGCACAGCATCGCCGCGGTCACGTCGATCGCGATGGTGGAGTTCCAGTTCTCGAGGGTCTGCTCCCAGATGTAATGGTCAATGCCGGGCGCGGCGGCGTTGTTGCAGAGCACGTCGACATGGCCGAACTCCTCGACCGCCCGAGAGACCATGGCGACCACGTCGTCTTCATTGGTGACGTCGGCCCGCATGGCGAGGGCGCCGTCGCCGGCCGCTGCCGCTGCCTCGCGCACGAGTTGCTCGCGGCGTGCAGCGAGCAACACCTTGGCGCCCTCGTCCACGAATCGGGCCGCCATGACCGGGCCGAGGCCCGTGCTGGCGCCGGTGATGATGGCGACCTTCCCCGTGAGTCGCCCGCTCACGGGTTACCCTCGGGGTACAAGGACTGCAGCGCGGTACCGAAGAGCTGGCGGCCGGCGCCAGTCTCGTCGAGGAGACGATTTGTCCGGCGGCGCACCCGCCACGTCGAGCCGGATCGTTCGAGATCCCACCGCACAGCACTCACGCGCCAGAGATAGAACCGTTTGTCGTCACGGCGCATGATGAGGGAGTAATTGATGGCGGTCGCATTGTCACCGTCGACCTCGAGCAGTGGGGGACCGCCGAAGTGAGCAACGCCCTCTGACATGAGCTGCTTGTGGCGGTCGCCTTGCAGCATCGCATCCACCGAAGCAGAGCCATGGTGGGGCTCGCCGTTGGCGTCCCAGTCGTACTCGCCATCTTCGAGCCAGAGGTCGGCGGCGAAGCTGGACTGGCCCGAATCTGCAGCTGGGCCGTAGGACATGAGCACGCGCGTGATCGCCGACTCGTCCTCTAGAAGACGTAGGCGGTTTTCGAGGTCCGCGGTATCAGACACGTGTGTGCCGTTCAGACCGGTGCGCAGGTCGGGGCTTCAGGGGCCTGGTTGTCGGGGTCGAAGTCAAGGAGATCCATCTTGAACTGGTCCTTTCTGAGGCGGTGCAGACAACGGCGATCCGGTGCCGGGTTTTGTCGCTACTGATATGGATGTCGAGTTTCTAACTCAGAACTTAGCTATTCATACCTGTAGGTGCTTGCCCCGCTGTCGCGTTGTGCGCTCAAGCCCGATTGACAAGTTGCGGCTCTATGTCCCTCTGGACAGGGTGGAAACCGGGTGGACGGAGCCGCGCCGCAGAGGACTCGCCGGACATGAACCGACGAGACAACCACCTTGCCGAGGTGCGGGTCGCGGGTTCCAGTCCCGTCTTCCGCTCCCAGATTGGCAAGTGGAGGCGCTTGTTGAACCCTCATTCGGGTGGTCGATCAGCAGATGCCGCTCGGGTGCGAGAAGCAACGCTCTGAGATCGGGCGCCTCGCCGACAATCCGGCGCGCGGCGTTCACTCCATAGATCTCCGTAGCGAGGGCGGACCGAGCAAGACCACTATGCAGGCGGTCTTGCACGCTCCAGGCCGCGCACTCGTCATCGAGATCGAAGCCATAGCCACACCAGGCATGGCCGATGAGATCATGGACCGCACGAAAGCGATCGAACGAACCACCAAGCTCACAGTCGAACAGAGGATGAAGCCGGTCCCCAGCGGTGGCGGCAGAGGTGATCTCGAGTGCCCCAATGGCGCGTACCGCAAAGATGAGCTCTTCGTCGCCTTCATAGGGGTGGGCGCAACGGGTGAACGCCACTCGGACCGCCCGGTGGCAGGCGTCTCGGGAAAGGACGGTGAACAGGTGATCCGTCTCCAGTTGAAGTTGCCTGTACGCCTCAATCACCCGGGGATCGCGATGAGCGCTCCGGGACCGTAAGTACCACTCGCCCACCATGGCGGCAGTCGAAGTCTCAACCCCGGAGAATGCGCCGACTTGGATCTCGTGCCGCATCTCCGATCTGCCGAATGAACTTCCGGCCGCGGCTCAGATGCCCGTGTGCTCGGCGCGCACCGGATCGGGGTCGGGCACGTGTGGCATCAACGCGTTCGGCGGGACCGTCCCGAGCCGACCGGCCTCGAAGTCCTCGAGGGCCTGCACGATCTCGTCCCGGGTGTTCATCACGAAAGGCCCGTAGTGCTCCACGGGCTCCCCGATCGGCTGACCTCCGAGGACGAGGGCCTCGAGAAATTCAGTGCGTGAGTCCTGCACATCGTCGGCCATGAGGACGACGAAGTCGCCCGGCCCGAACGACACCAGCTGACCGACGTGAACCGGACGGCCATCGCTCCCGACCCGCCCGGATCCCGCCAGGACGTACACGAGGGCGTTGAATCCGGGATTCCAGGGGAGGTCGACCCGGGCCCCCGGAGACAGCGACACATGGGTCAACGACATAGGCGTATGGGTCGACCCAGGGCCGCGAAGGCCACCGATGTCACCGGCGATCACTCGCACGAGGGCGCCGCCGTCACCGGAGGACAGCAGCACCACGTCGTCGGCCTCGAGCCCCTGATAGGCCGGCGGGATCATCTTGTCCCTGGCCGGCAGGTTCACCCAGAGCTGGATGCCGTGGAACAGGCCCCCGGAGACCACGAGGTCCTCAGGTGGCGTCTCGATGTGCAAGATGCCGCCGCCCGCCGTCATCCATTGCGTCGCGCCGTCGGTGATGAGGCCGCCACCACCTTGGGAGTCCTGGTGGGCGAAGGTGCCGTCGATCATGTACGTGACCGTCTCGAAGCCTCGGTGAGGATGCCAGGGTGTTCCCTTCGGCTCGCCGGGTGCGTACATCACTTCTCCCATTTGGTCCATGTGGACGAAGGGGTCGAGGTCACTCAAGCTCATGCCGGCAAAGGCCCGTCGTACGGGGAAGCCCTCTCCCTCCAATCCGGTGGGCGCAGTGGTGACGGAAGTCACCAGACGCTCGGCTGACTGGGTCCGGTCGAATTCGGGAATCTTCGGGTAATTTCGAGAGATCATGGGGAGTCACAGCGGGCACGAGAGCCTCCGATCGGTGTTCGTCGTTAACCGATGAATTTCACCAGGGCGTCGTTCACTTCGTCCGGGTGGGTCCAGCCGATGTTGTGGGGGCCGCCGTCGACCTCGATGAACTCGATGTCCTTCACGAGCTCGGGGAGGCGGCGACCGGTGGCATCGATCGGGAGGATGCGGTCCTCGGTGCCCTGCACGACGAGGAGCGGCACATCGATCTTGGGCAGGTCAGCGCGGAAGTCGGTCAGCCAGGTCGGCACGCACGCCAGGGTGGCGTAGGCGGACGAACCGGCCGCCACCTGGAAGCTGGCGTTCCAGGCCTCGTCGCTGATGCGGGTGCCGCCGAGCTTGTCGACGTTGTAGAAGTTGTCGAAGAAGAACTTGAACCAGGCGTAGCGGTCCTTCCTGACGCTCTCCATGAAACCGTCGAACAAGCTCTGCGGCAGGCCCTTGGGGTTGTCGGGGGTCTCGAGGAGGAAGGGTGGAATCGGTCCGAACAATGCCGCCTTGGCCACCCGGTCAGAGCCGTAGGTGCCCAGATACCGGGTCACCTCGCCGGTGCCCATGGAGAACCCGGCCAGGACCATGTCGCGCAGATCGAGCTTGTCGACCAGGGCCTTGAGGTCGGCGGCGAAGGTGTCGTAGTCGTACCCGGTCGTGGGCTGGCTGGAGTGTCCGAATCCGCGCCGGTCGTAGGTGATGACGCGCTTTCCGGCATCGAGCAGGACCGGGATCTGCTTCTCCCATGAGTGGCCGTCCAGCGGGTAGCCGTGAATGAGGACCACCGGTTGGCCCGAGCCGTGATCCTCGTAGTAAAGCTCGACGGGGGCCGAGTTCTCTTGACCGACAACGACGTATGGCATTGCATCCTCCCTGGTCATGGGTTTGTACGGGTCAGCAGCCCGGTGGAATTCGTGGGTGCGGAGGACTGCAGCCGAGGCGACGAATCCTCAGTACTTCCAACTCCCCTTGTATTTCCTGCCTAACTGGCTCCTAAACGACGCACCAGACCGAGCGGCCATGAGACGCCGGGCAGCCCGGGGCAGGGCGGCCACCACCTAAGACAACACCCCGGTTGAGGGGGTCATCGACGGCTACGGTCACTGCCAAGAGGCAGTTCAAGCGGCCGGTGCGAGCGGACGAAGGTGTGGCATGAGGGAGGAATGTCATGTCAATTGACGTACGAACCCGATGCCTGGCAGACGTCCGTTCGCTCGAGTTCGACGACATCGTCGACCAGTTGTTCCCTGAGGCGATCGGCGACCACGGCGATCTCGCTGCCCGCGGGCTCGCCTATCAGCAGTTGCCACCGCTTGCCCTCGAGGTCGACGGCCGTTCCTTCACGCTCCGTTCGGTGTCGAACTCGATGGGATTGCGTTCCGGCACGAGCTCGGCGGGTGTCGTCGCCGTGTTGTCTGTCCCTGCCCTGTCCGACCTGCTCCAGGACGTGGCGTCGACCATGGGTCTCGCGATGTCGTCACGGGTCAAGATCACCGAAGGGAGCATCGACGACTGGGTTCGCTGGGAGCCCGTGCTCCGCGCGTTGCTCGACGGACGAAAGGTCCACGAGACCGGTGACGTCACCTTCGTGGACCTCGAAGGCCACGAGCTCGATCTGAGCCGGGTATTCGCGGTCGAAGACAACCGTGAGGAGATGCAACATTTCCTCGAACAGGCCGGCTTCTTGCACCTGCGGGGTGTGTTCGAAGCCGATGAGATGGAAGCGCTTGGTGCGGATATCGACGAGTGGTTGGCACGCGCGACACCTGACGACGGCGAGTCGTGGTGGGCGATTGATGAACACGGGGTGGAGCAGCCGGTCAGAGTTCTGTTCTTCTACGAGAAGTCGGCGGTGCTCCGCCGGCTCGTCAGCGACTCCCGCTTCACGTGGCTCTCCGATCTGACCGGTGACGAGCATGTGCACAGCGGGAGTGGAGAGGGACTGGTGAAGCCGCTCGGCATCGTACGCGGGCTCTCCGACCTGCCGTGGCACAAGGATTGTGGTCAGGGTATGCACTCGTATCGGTGCAACGGACTGACCTGCGGCCTTTCGGTGACGGGTGCCGACCGGACGAGCGGCGCCCTCGGGGTGATCCCGGGCAGCCATCGGGCGAACACGATGGCTGCCGGTCGCGACACCCGCCTCGACCTTCGCCCGCGGATGCTCGAGACGGAGACGGGTGACGTGACCGTCCACTGCTCGGACACGCTGCATCGTGCCTACCCACCTGTCGAGCGGCCTCGCAAGGTCACGTACTCGGGTTTCGGCCTATCGCCGCGTCCGGGTGACGTGGTTCAGCCCGATCAAACCGCCATGCGCGCGCAACGCGCAGCGCTCTCCGACGTCCAGTCCCGAATCGAGGCCGCCGACAACGAGGCCAGCCCGGATCGCTACCGGTCCGGTCGCGGGCGATGACGTCCTGGGCTCCCAGAGCGTCGGATATCTTCGAGCTCCGGTCCACCGTTCCTCGCGCTCCGATGGACGCGATGTTCGTCCCGGCGATGGACACAGAGAAGGCGTAGTGGAAGATCGACAACCCTCTCGGTTGCACCTCGAACTGGTCCGCGAACCTGACCAGGTCGACGCACGCGCGGCGGCCGTCGAGGCAGCCGGGTGGGTGGTCAGTGTCTGGGAGCCGGCGACCACCAAGGATGACGATGGCCTGCCCAGGCGCCTGCCCCGGTGTGACGCGGTCGTCATCGGCGAAGGTGATGGTGGTGTCGTCGAACCGCCCTCGGCGGCCACCACGGTGGTGCCGCTGGTTCGTTATCCCCGCCCGTCACAGGGATCCTGCTCGGGGGAGCGGACCACGGGGATCTTGCTGGTTCTCATCTCCCCGAAGCAGCAAGAGTCAGCTCAGGAGCTCCGTGACTGGGCCGACTTCGTACACCTGAGGCACATCGCCGAGGCGGCTGTTCCCGGCTACCGAACGATCACCCCTTGGGAGCACGAGTCCTCGGGAACCCCTCGGTACTGCCATATGTACGAGATGGTCGGAGACGACCCCCAAGGCACGTTCGAGAAGATGACACCCCTCGTGCGTGGTCGTCTCGATCGGACCACGTTCGAGGACTGGGCCTGGCATCCCCAACTCCTGATCGAGGAGTCCCGGACCTACCGCCGCCGGGAGCCGAACTGAGGCGCGCCGCGGTTCCCTTCCGCCGGCCTCGACGACGTCGTTGAGTGCGGCTGCCGTCCCAGGAGCACGGCTCATGAGACCGGTCATGCGTCGACCAGGGCCACCGCCTTGTGGTGGTGGGCCTCGAGGTGCCTCCGGACCATGAGGAGCGCGGCGATCCCGTCGCCCACGGCCGAGCCCAATTGTTTGGTCGATCCGGCGCGCACGTCACCGGCCGCGAAGACGCCCGGGACGGATGTCTCCATGGTGGCACTCGTCACGAGGAACCCGGCCGCATCCCGCTCGACGGCATCACTGAGAAATTCGATGTTCGGTTCGAGACCGATGAAGACGAACGCGGCCGCCGCGGGGAACCGGACGGTTTCGCCGCTGTCGCGATCCCGGGCCACAACGGCAGCAAAGTGACCCCGATCCCCCTCGAGCTCGATGATGTCCACACCGGTATGAACGACGAACTGGGGATCGGAGCGCACACGCTCTTGGAGAACGGTCGAGGCGGACAGCTCAGAACGGGCGAGCACCCGCACCCGATCCGCGAACTCGGAGAGGTGCAGCCCCTCTTCCAACGCGGAGTTGCCGCCTCCGATGACGACAACCTCGTCGGCTCCCCGATAGAAAGGCCCGTCGCACGTGGCGCAGAAGTGCACGCCGGCGCCGATGAGCTCGTCCTCGCCCGGGACATCGAGGCGACGGTAGGTCGACCCGGTGGCCACGATCACCGCGTGAGAGGTGAGCTCCTGGCCGGAAGACAGTGACGTCACCACATCCTCGCCGTCGGGCTCGACGGATCTGACCGACACCGCCGAGAGAAGTTCCACCCCGTAGCGCCGGGCTTGATCCACGAACCGCTCAGCCAGCTCGGCACCGGAGATCCCGTCGGGGAAACCCGGGTAGTTGTCGATTCGGTCGCTCACCCCGGCTTGGCCGCCGAGAGCGCTGGCATCCACGACGATGCTGTCGATGCCTTCTCGAGCGGCGTAGATCGCGGCGGCGAGGCCCGCCGGTCCCCCTCCGATGATGACGAGGTCGTAGGCGTCCCGCTCCGCCTCCAGCGCGAGGCCGATGCGGGCGGCAAGTGCTTCGTCGCTCGGGTTCACCTGATGGGATCCGTCGGGGTAGACGACGGTGGGGATGACCTGTCCGCCGCCCTGCAGTTCCTTCAGGCGATCGACGGCCTCGGAGTGTTCGTCGACGTCGACGTTGTCGTACGGCACCCGGTGGGCGGCGAGGAACCTCTTCACCCTCTTGCAGTGGGGGCACCACGGCGCCCCGAAGACGGTGAGAGTCGAGCTGTCAGCGGCGGTCATTGCCTGACTCTAAGGAGTCGACGTCCACCGGCAGTTTGCGGTGACGCAAAGTCAGATCCAAAGTATCGTTCTCCCGATGCAGCAACACGATTCTCGATACGAAGATCCAGAGTCTGTCGGGCGGGCGCCTGCATGAGCGACCTGTCGCCGGTTACTCCCTCAGGTGACAGCCCCGTCAGCACCGAAACCCCCACCTCCCTGGCCAGATTCGTGGCCGAAACTGCGCAGGAGCGCCAGGACTCCGCCAGGCAACCAGAGGAGATCCTGTTCCCGGAGGACTTGCTGCCTGGGACGCGGGAGGAGCGCACCTCGCTTCGCGAAGGCCTGCGCAAGTCCGGGTACTCGACCTTCGTCGTCCTGGCGCTGATCGTCGCGCTGGACAACCTGCAAAGCGCGGGTCTCTCCGTGCTCGCGCCGAACATCCAGTCCTCGTTCCACGTGAGCTCCGGTGTCATCGTCTTCGTGGCGGGGATCTCCGGAGGGTTCCTGGTGGTCGGCATCGTCCCGATGGGCTGGATGGCCGACCGGTTCCGTCGGGCACCCATCATCGGATGGGCCACCTTCTTCTTCGGCATCATGGTGTTCCTCTCCGGGCTGGCGACGAACATCCTCACGTTCTTCCTCGCCCGCTTCGGAGCCGGGATCACCCAGGCCTCGTCCTACTCGGTGAACGGCACTCTGCTGGCCGACACCTATCCGATCAACTTGCGGGGGCGCATCTTCTCGGCCATGGGGATGGCCACGGGCATGGCGACGGCCCTCAGCCCGATCCTGGTCGGGACAATTGCCACGGCGGTCGGGGGGCCCAACGGCTGGCGCTGGGCTTTCTACGTCCTGTCCGTCCCGGTCGTCGTGGTCGCCGTCATCGCCTTCCGGCTCCGAGAGCCTCCCCGAGGACAACACGAGAAGCTCGACGTGCTCGGCGAGGTCACCGAGGACACCAAGCCGATCCCGCCCTCCCTCGAGGCCGCCTGGACCCGTATTCTCAGGATCCGCACGCTGAAGAGCGTCCTGGTCGGTTTCACCGCCATGGGCTTCGCCCTCTTCACCGCTCCCGTCCTCGGCAACCTCTTCTTGAAGGACCAGTTCGGCCTCGACGCGTTCCGCCGCGGACTGATCGGGACGATCGCCAGCCTCGGCGTTCTCGTCGCTCTCCCGTTCGTGGGTCGCCATTTCGACAGCCTCTACCGCCGTGACCCCTCACGGGCACTCGCTCTCATCGGCAAGATGCTCCTCCCGGTCGCGGTGTTGGTCCCGATCCAGTACTTCATGCCGAACGCATGGCTCTGGGCCTGCTTCTCCGTGATGGTCACCGTCCTCTCCATGAGCGCGTTCGCCATGGTGGGGCCGGTCCTCACGTCGGTCGCGCCCTACCACCTGCGTGGCATCACCGGCGCGGTGGGGTCGATCTACCTCTTCTTCATCGGGGCCACCGGCGGCGCCATCCTGTCCGCCGGCCTGGACCAGGCCCTCGGCCCAAGGGCTGCGGTGCTGATCCTCATGATCCCCACCACCATCGTGGGCGGGATCATGATCATCAGGGGCTCGCATTTCATCCGCAACGATCTCTCCCTGGTGGTCCTCGAGCTGCAGGAAGAGCAGGAGGAACACCGCCGCCAGGCGGCCGATCCCGACTCCATCCCGGTCCTCCAGCTCAACAACGTGGACTTCAGCTACGGGCACGTGCAGGTCCTCTTCGGGGTGGGTTTCGAGGTCGGCAAGGGGGAGGTGCTGGCCCTGCTCGGGACGAACGGCGCCGGCAAGTCGACCGCGCTGAGGGTCGCCGCGGGCCTCGTCACGGCGGACCGTGGGGTGGTACGCCTGAACGGTCGCACCGTGACCTACGCCACACCCGAACAGCGCTCTCGCCTGGGCATCCATCTGCTCCCCGGAGGGAGGGGAGTCTTCGGCGAGATGACCGTGAGGGAGAACCTCGAGATGGGTGGCTTCGCCTATCGGGGCGACCGCGCCGACCTCGAGCGGCGCATCGAGCGGGTGCTCTCGCTCTTCCCCGTCCTGGCAGACGCCAGGTCGCGCCGGGCCGACACGATGTCAGGCGGCCAGCAGCAGATGCTCGCGCTCGCCATCGCGCTGATGCACGACCCGGAGGTGCTCATGATCGACGAGCTCTCGCTGGGGCTCGCTCCCATCGTCGTGCAGGAGCTCATCGGCGTGGTGGACCGACTCAAGGCCGAGGGCGTGACCATGATCATCGTCGAGCAGTCCCTGAATGTCGCCGCGGCCATCGCAGACCGGGCGGTCTTCCTCGAGAAGGGCCAGGTGCGCTTCGAGGGTGCCCTCTCCGATCTCATGGAGCGAGACGACCTGGCGCGGGCGGTGTTCCTGGGGGGCGAGGTGGTCGTGTGATGTTGGCGGTCGGCTGGATCAACTCCCAGATCGTCTTCGACGGCATCATCCAGGGGCTCGCCGTGGCGCTCATCGCGGTCGGGGTGGTCCTTGTCTACCGGGCGACGAGGATCATCAACTTCGCCGTGGGGAACATGGGCGTGGTCGGCGCGGTGCTGCTCTCCTTGCTGGTCGTCCAGTACCACGTCCCCTTCTGGGTCGCCCTCGTCCTAGCGCTCCTCGCGGGCCTGGTCTTCGGCGCAGCGATCGAGATGACGGTCATCCGTCGGCTGAGGAACGCACCGCGCGTCGTCGTCCTGGTGGCCACCATCGGGATCGGGGGAGTGGCCGAGGTGATCGCACTCAAGATCCCCCAGCCGTCGGACGCCAGCGCCCATTTCCCCAGCGCCTTCGAGGGCGCCTGGACCATCGCGGGGGTGAACGTCCGCGGTGCAGACCTCGCGGTGATCATCTTGGTGCCGATCGCCGTGGTTACCCTCATTTGGTTCTTGGACCATACGACGATCGGCAAGACGGTCAAGGCCAGCGCCTCCAACCCGTCATTGGCCCGCCTCTCCTCCATCTCCCCCAAGCTGGTCTCGACCATGGTGTGGTCGCTGGCAGCAGTCCTGTCCACGCTTTCGGTCATCCTCTTCGCCGGAGAGACCTCGACGGCGGCCGGGCTTACCACCCTCGGCCCCGAGACCCTCGCCTACGCGCTCGCCGCCGCTGTCATCGCCGGCTTGCGGTCCTTCCGTGTCGCCGTCATCGCCGCCGTGGCGATAGGCGTCATCCAAAGCGTGCTCACGTACAACTTCTTGGCGACGCCGGGCATCACCGATCTCCTGTTGTTCATTGCGGTGTTCATTGCGGTGTTCTTCGCCAAGCGGGAGGGCGGGGACGACTCGGGGGTCTTCGCGTTCAGTCCGCGCTCGCGGCCGGTCCCCGAGCGCTTGCGCTCCATCTGGTGGGCTCGGAACATCGACAAGGGCGGGATCCTGCTCCTCGGTCTCGTGGCGGTGATCCTCCCCCTCGTCAAGAGTGAGCCCTCGAGCCAACAGCTGTTCACGGCGGTGCTCGGCTTTGCCATCTGCGCCTCGTCCCTCACTGTCTTGACGGGCTGGATGGGCCAGCTCTCCTTGGGCCAGATGGCCTTCGCCGGGCTCGGCGCACTGTTTGCGGCGCGTCTGGTGACGGAGGGCGTGCCCTTCTGGGTGGCCATCGCGGCCACCATGGTGGCCTCGGCGCTCCTTGCACTCGGCATCGGCATCGGCTCGCTGCGGGTGCGGGGTCTCTACCTCGCCGTCGTGACCTTCGTCCTGGCGCTGACCGCGCAGCAGTACTTCTATTTCCTGCCCTTCTTCTCGGGAGAGTCGCCCGACGGGGCCAACGTACCCTTGGTGCCGGGTCGCCTGTGGTTCCTCAGCTTCCCGGGCCAGCGGACCTATTACTACGTCGTTCTCGTCGTGCTGGCCCTGGTGGTCGTGTTGCTGAGCCGGCTCCGCGACAGCGGGGTTGGCCGCACCATCAGAGCGCTGCGCGACAACGAGGTCGCGGCGACCGCCTACGGCGTGCGCCCGGTGCGGCTCAAACTCCAGACCTTCGCTCTCTCCGGTGCCCTGGCGGGTCTCGGCGGGGCGCTGCTCGCCGGTGCCTACGCCAACATCGCCTTCACCCAGGACTTCTTCCTGGTGAACGACTCGCTCAACCTCGTCGCCATGGTCGTGATCGGAGGCATGGGCTCGGTCTCCGGCGCGATCATCGGCGCCATCGTCGTGATCGGCATCCCGGCGCTCGCCCCGAACAACGCGCTGCTCGGGCTGTTGAGCTCGAGCCTGGGACTCCTCATCGTCCTGCTGTACTTCCCCCGGGGCCTCAATCAGCTCTCCTCCGGACTGCGCGACTCCATCTTGGCCTGGGCCGACCGGCGGGTGGGGGAGCGGCCCGTGCGGGAACGTCCCACGGCCCCCGCCGTTGTCCACCGACGCGCCGGCGAGCCGCCGCTCCTACCTGGGCCGGTCCTTACCGTGCAGAAGCTGAATGTGCGCTTCGGCGGCCTCGTGGCGGTCGACAACGTGAGCCTGGAGGTCCAGGCGGACGAGATCGTCGGGCTCATCGGCGCCAACGGAGCAGGCAAGTCGACGCTCATGAATGCGATCGGAGGGTTCGTCGCCGCATCGGGATCGGTCAGCATCTTCGGCCAGGAGGTGGCCGGCAAGCCACCGGGCTACCGCGCCTCGCTCGGGCTCGGGCGCACCTTCCAGTCGGCGACCTTGTTCCCCGAGCTGACGGTCAACGAGACCCTCCTGGTCGCCCTGGAGGCCCGGCGTGCCCCGGGAATGGTCTCCACCGCGTTGGGGCTGCCCCGGGCGCGGCGTCATTCCAAGGCCGTACTCGCCGAGGCGTCCGAACTGGTCGATTTCCTGGGCCTCGACCACTACCGCGAGACCTACATCAGCGACCTGTCCACGGGCACCCGCCGGGTCGTCGAGCTCGCGGGCCTGCTCGCGCTCGAGGCGAAGATCCTTTGCCTCGACGAGCCCACGGCCGGCCTGGCCCAACGCGAGACCGAGGCGTTCGCACCGCTGATCGGGTCCATCCAAAAGGAACTGGCCGCTTCGGTGCTCCTGATCGAGCATGACATGCCCCTCATCATGGGCATCTCCGGACGCGTGTACTGCCTCGAGACGGGCTCCGTCATCGCCGAGGGAACGCCCGAGGAGCTTCGCAACGACCGACGGGTCATTGCCAGCTACCTCGGCACCGACGAACGGGCGATCGTGCGCAGCGGTGAGCTCGGGCCGCAGCCCGGCCCAGGCGTGGTGGACGAGCCACAGGCGGCTCCCAGCACCTCGGCGGGTTGAGGCCGTCACGCAAACCTGGCCCGGTGACCAAGGTTCCCTAGCTCGACCGGCCGACTCCGAAGGCGTCGTGCGGACCGTCCGGTGCCATCGCCCGGAGCTCGCGCTTGAGCACCTTGCCGGACGGGTTGCGGGGGAGAGCATCGAGGAGCGTGATGCCCTTGGGGACCTTGAAGCGCGCCAGTTGGGCGCGGCAGTGCTCGAGCAGCACGTCCTCCGTTGCCGTCGCGCCCTGCCGCAGGACGACGAACGCCACCGGGACCTCGCCCCACCGATCATCCGGGCGACCCACGACGGCCACTTCGAGGACCGACTCGTGCTCATAGAGCACGCGTTCGATCTCGGAGCTCGCGATGTTCTCACCGCCCGACACGATCATGTCCTTGAGCCGATCGACGATGAAGAGATACCCGTCCTCGTCGCGGACGCCGACGTCACCCGTGTGGAACCAACCCCCGGCAAACGCCGCCTCGGTCGCATCGGGGTCGCGCCAGTAGCCCTTGAAGACCTTGGGGCCGCGCAGGACGATCTCGCCCCGTTCCCCCGGCGGCAATGAACCACCGTGCTCGTCCCATATGTCGAGCTCCAGGTACAGGCACGGGCGGCCCACGCTCCCGATCTTGCTCACAATGCTGTCCCCGTCGAGGAAGGTGTCACCGGAGACCGTCTCGGTGAGGCCGTAGGCGTCGGCGAACCACGCAGAGGAGAAGACGCGCTGGATCCGCTGGATCAGCGGGATGGGCATCTTCTCGCCCCCGTTGATGACCACGCGGACCGAGGACAGATCGCGTTGCTCGATGTCCGGCAGCGCCATGATCGCATTGACCATGGCGGGCGCCAGCCACACGGTCGTCACCCGCGACCGCTCGAGTTCGTTCACGACAGCCGGCGCGTCGAAGGAACGATGGATGATGGTCGTGGCACCCGCGGCGATCAGCGAGGTCGTGGTGAGGTCGAGCGCGCCGACGTGGTACAGCGGCCCACAGGCAAGGCCGAGATCGGAGCGCGTGAAGCCGAATTCGACGATGTGGGCCAGGTTCTTCCAGGCGAGGTTGGCGTGGGTGATCATGACCCCCTTGGGCCGTCCCGTGGTGCCCGAGGTGTACATCAGGCGGTGGATGTCGTCGCCCGCCACCGCAACACGCTCCACCTCGACTTCGGTCGTGCGGAGATCGGCCAGGGTCATCCAGTCCCTGGCGGTCACTGGGGCGACGCATGCTCGGACGAACGGACGCTCGATGCCATGGGTGGCCTCGCTGGCAAGGTCGAGGAGGGACGCGTCACAGAGGATCGCGTGAGCCCCGGAGTGCTCGAGGATGTAGCGCACCTCGGGCGCGGCGAGCCGCCAGTTGATCGGCATCGCGATCGCACCGAGGTAGTTGGCGGCGAAGATCGTCTCCAAGAACTCTGGGCAGTTGTACGAGAGGAGGGCGACGACCCCGCCCCGGCCGACACCGCATTCGGAGAGCCCGGCGGCCAGCGCCAGCACTCGTTGGGCCATTTCCTCGTAGGTCGTCGTCTCGCCGTCGAACACCGTGATCGCCTTCTGGGGCGTACGGGTCGCGTGGTGGGCGAGCACGGCGAACCAGTTCATGTCTGCCCTCGTCTGCGGTGCCTCCGTCATGGCGAGGCTGTCCCACGCGGGTGTGAGCGATGGACGGCTCGAGGAGGCGCCGAGCCGCATCGGCCGGGAAACCGCCTCTGCGCTGGGCGGGCCGCTAACCTCGCTACCAAATGGCACGGGTGGAAGCGACCGGCGATTCTCGACGGAGAGCGAACTGGCAGGCGCGGCGGGACACGATCATCGACACGTCGGCCAGCGTCTTTGCCCGGCGTGGGTATCACGCCACCGGGATCACGGAGCTCTGTGTCGCGAATGAACTCGGGAAGGGTGCGCTGTACCACTACATCGGCTCCAAAGAGGAGCTCCTCGCTGCGATCCACGACCGAGTGATGGACGAGGTCATGCTTGGTGCTGATCGTGTTGCCGTGGCCGGAGGCTCGCCGTCGCAGCAGTTGGCCATGCTCGGCGACGAGCTGCTCGACGTCATCCACCGCTATCCGGATCACGTATGGGTCTTCCTGCACGAATTCCCTGCGCTCACGGGCGACCGCGCTGCGCAGTTCCGCGTGCGTCGGCGCAGGTACGAGGAGCGGGTCGAGGCAGTTCTCCAAGCCGGGGTCGAATCCGGGGCGTTTCGTGACGTGCAGCCACGGCTGACCGCCCTGGCGTGGCTCGGGATGCACAACTACACCTACCTGTGGCTGAAGTCGGGCGGACCATTGTCCGCTCGAGACGTCGCGAAGCCGTTTGCCGACATCTTCATGCGGGGGATCACCAACCCGGACGCCCCCCAGCAATAGGGCTCACGGCGCCGCGTACCCGCCGTCGACGACGATCGCCGAGCCCGTCGTCCAGCGTGCCGCCTCGCTGGCCAGATAGGAATACGCACCCACGAGATCGGTCGCCGAGCCGAGTCCCAGTGGATGCCGGATGGCGATGGCATCGAGTGCGTCGGGCGGCAGGTCGTCGTGGATGGCAGATCGGAACGTTCCCGGACAGACGCAGTTGACCCGGATCCCGTCGCGCGCGTATTCGACGGCCGCCACCTTCGCGAGCTGAATCACCGCAGCCTTCGTCGCGCAGTAAGGACCGGCATGTGACCATGCCGTCATACCGGCCACCGAGGCCGTCAACACGATGGAGCCCGAGTGTTGCCGGCGCATGACGGCCACCGCGGCACGGACGCCGTTGACAGCACCGAGGAGGTTGACCCGGAACGCCCGCTCCCACTCCTCGGTGGGCAGGTTGTGGATCCGCCCGTTCTGGGAGAGCACGCCGGCGTTGCTGATGAGCACGTCAAGTCGACCGAAACGCTCGACCGCCAACGCGACCACGGACTCGACGGCGGCGAAGTCACTGACGTCGGCGAGAGCGGTGACGGGACGTCCTGCGGAAGCGGGAATGCCTGCGACGGTGGCCTCGAGCGATGCTGCACTGATGTCGCTCAACACGAGATCAGTCTCGGGCTCGCTCGCGAACTGGCGTGACAGGGCCGCGCCAAGGGCGCCGCCGGCTCCAGTGATCGCCACGACCCGACGCGCCCCGGTCATACGAGCAGGTAGCCGCCGTCGACGTTGAGCACGGTCCCGGTCACGAAGGCGGATGCGTCAGAGGCCAGGAACTGGTACGCGCCCGCCAGGTCGGTGGGAGCTCCCCAACGTCGCTGCGCCGTGTGCCCGGTGATGGCAGCGGAGAGATCGGGGTTCCTCATCCAGCCGTCAGCCATGGGCGAATCGAACCAGCCGGGAGCAACGACGTTCACCGTGATGCCCGCGGAAGCCAGATCGAGCGCGAGGCCCTTGGCGACACCGACCAAGCCGGCTTTCGAGGCACTGTACGCCGTGAGACCCTTGCGCGGACGCTCCCCGAGCACCGAGCCCGTGAAGATCACTCGCCCGCCTTCTGACATCACGCGGGCGGCAGCGCGCGCGCCGAGGAATGCACCCGTGAGGTTCACTTCGAGCACCCGCCGCCAGACCGAAGCCGACATATCGCGCGGGCCGGCCACGATGGGCGAGATCCCTGCGTTGCAGATCCAGGCGTCGACGCCGCCCCATTCGGCCACCGTGGCATCCGCCACCGCTTCGTTGAAGTCCTCGTCCGTCACGTCGCCGCTGAGCACCAGGGAGGGTCCGGGAAGCGCCCCCGCGACCGCCTTCAAGTCCCTCTCGGTCCGGGCCACGAGCGTCACGGAGGCACCCGCGCGAGAACGCATGCGCGAGGAGGGCTCCGAGACCCCGGCTTGCACCGGTGATCACCGCTCGTTTCCCCGCGACGTCGCCGGGGCCGGGGAACGTCTCGGGGATCTGGATCTGGTCGATCATGCTTTTCCTTTGTTGTACCGACCAGTACAATACATCCTTCGTGTCCGCCGGCCCTCTCCCGTCTGTCGAGTTTTCCGTGGTCGACCTGATCGAGATGCACCGCCGGATGCTCCTGATCCGCGGTTTCGAACAGCGGGTGGCCGCGCTCTATCGCGACGGCGAGGTCCCCGGTTTCGTGCACCTCTCGATCGGGCAGGAGGCGGCAGCCGTCGGCGCGTGTTGGCCACTGGCCCCGGCCGACGTCATCACCTCGACCCACCGGGGCCACGGCCACTGCCTGGCCAAGGGTCTGGACCCGGTGGGGATGTTCGCCGAGCTCATGGGCAAGGACCAGGGTTCGAATCGAGGCCGGGGCGGGTCGATGCACATTGCCGACCCGACTCGTGGGATCTTCGGCGCCAACGGGATCGTGGCGGCGGGGCTGCCGATCGCCGCGGGGGCCGCCACGGCGGCACAGCTCAAACGCGACGGCTCGGTCGCTGTTGCCTTCTTCGGCGACGGGGCACCGGCCCAGGGCGCGTTTCACGAGGCCGTCAACCTCGCAGCCGTGTGGAAGCTGCCGGTCGTCTTCTTCTGTGAGAACAACGGGTACGCCGAATTTTCCCCGGCCGCAACTCAGCATGCGGCCTCGCTCGAGGCACGGGCCGCCGGCTACGGGATCCACTACGTCGCGGTGGACGGCAACGACGCCGTTGCGACCGCGACCGCGATGGGCAGGCTGGTGTACGCCGCGCGGAGCGGACGAGGCCCGGCCTTGGTGGAGGCAGCAACCTACCGGTGGCACGGCCACTACGAAGGAGACCCGGAGCGATATCGATCTGCCGACGAAGTGCACGCGTGGGCGGAGCGGGATCCGCTCATTGTGCACGAGCGCAGGCTCCGAGATGCCGGCGTTGGTGACGACGAGCTCAAGGCGATGGAGTCGTCGCTCGCTGACGAGCTCGACGGAGCGGTCGAGGCCGCGCGCAGGCTCTCCAGCCCGGCCGTGGCCAACTTGACCGACTTCGTCGTGCGTGCGCGACCAACGCGCATCGAGCCGCCACCACCAGGTGAGGACGCACCGGAATTCCGCACCATGGATGCGGTCCGTGCCGCGCTCGAAGCGGAGCTCGCCAGCGACGAGAGCGTCTTCATCGCCGGCATCGACGTGGGAGCGGGCGGCAACGTCTTCGGGCTCATGCGCGGCCTGGCGGATCAGTTCGGTGACCGCGTGCGCGACACGCCGATCTCGGAGACCGCGATCATCGGCACCGGCGTCGGCGCGGCCATGGCCGGCATGCGGCCGGTGGTCGAGCTGATGTACCTCGACTTCCTGGGTGTCTGCTTCGACCAGCTGCTCAACCAGGCTGCAAAGCTGCCCTTCATGACGGGCGGGGCCGCCGAAATGGCGCTGACCGTGCGCACCCAGTTCGGCGCGGGGCGCTCCTCGGGAAGCCAGCACTCGCAGAGCCTCGAGGCGCTCCTCGCGCACATCCCCGGACTCACCGTGGTCATGCCGTCGACACCGGCCGACACGTACGGGCTGCTCCGTGCTGCAATCCAGGACCCGAACCCGGTGATCTTCATCGAGAACCGGCTGTTGTACGGCATGAAGGGGCCACAGCCGCCTCCCGACTTCGTCCTGCCGATCGGCACGTCCAAAGTGGTACGACCAGGCACCGACGTCACGGTCGTCTCGGTCTCACGGATGGTCCACGAGGCGCTCGCTGCCGCCGAGACCCTGGCCGAAGAAGGCATCTCGCTCGAGGTGGTCGACCTGCGAACGGTGGCTCCCCTTGACATGGAGCCCGTCATCGAGTCGGTGCACAAGACGAGCCGGATCGTCATCGCGCACGAGGCAGTCGTCCCCTTCGGCATCGGTGCCGAGATCGCCGCCGTCGTCGCCCGGGAGGCATTCTGGTCGCTGGACGCGCCGATCGAGCGAATCGGTGCGGCGCCGACTCCTCCGCCGTATGCACCCGAGCTCGAACGGGCCTGGCTTCCGGACCGCGACGACATCGCCGCATCCGTTCGGCGCCTCGCTGCCGTCTGAGATCAGCAGCCCAACATGCGAGCGATCACCATGTGCTGGATCTCGTTGGTGCCTTCGCCGATCTCGAGCACCTTGGCATCGCAGTAGAAGCGGGCCACCGGTGTCTCGAGCATGTAGCCGAGGCCGCCGTGGATCTGCACCGCCTCGGATGCGGCCCACGTCGCCACGCGGCTGGCCTTGAGCTTCGCCATCGACGCCTCCTTGAGGAAGGGCTGGTTCGTATCGCGCAGGTAGGCGGCGCGGTACGTCAGCCAGCGCGCCGCCTCCAGCTCGGTCGCGATGTCGGCCAGCTTGAACTGCACCGCTTGGAATTTCGAGATGGGCTGTCCGAACTGCACCCGGTGTCGGGCATACGAGGTCGCCAGGTCGAGCACCGCCTGGGTCAGGCTGAGCGACAGCGCCGCGATCGAAATGCGGCCGACTTCGAGTGTGCGCAGGAACTGGCTGAGCCCCAGGTTCGGGTCACCGAGGAGGTGGTCGTCCGGGACCCAGACATCGTCGAAGAAGAGCTCGCGTGTGTCGAGGCCGCGCCAACCGATGCCGCGCATCTTCGGTCCCAGGGTATAGCCGGGCGTGCCCGTCTCGACGACGAAGGTCGCGAACGTGGGAGGGCCGCTCTTGTCGGAGTCGGTGCGCGCCAGCAGGGTCACGCCGAAGGACATGTCCGTGCCGGCGTTCGAGATGAAGGTCTTCCCGCCGTTGATCAGCCAGCCACCGTCCCGTCGCTCGGCGCGAGTGCGGATCCCGCGCGCGTCGGATCCGGCATCTGGTTCGGTCAGCCCGAAGGCGCCCAGCGCGAGGCCCTCCGCAAGGGGGCGCAGCCAGCGTTCACGCTGGGTCTCGCTGCCGAACAGGTACAACGGCAGCGAGCCGATGGTCGCGTGCGCCTGCCATGCCGCTGCCACGGACTGGTCCGCCAGGCCGATCTGCTCCATTGCGGCGACGAAGCCGGTCGTCGACATGCCGATACCGCCCCACTGTTCCGGGATGAGAATGCCGAGAAGTCCGAGCTGGCCCATCTCACGGAGCAGATCGGTCGGGCACCGACCCTCCTGCCAGGCCGGCGGCGCACGCCCGGCGATCTCGTTCTGCGCGAAGTCGCGGCAGAGGTCGACGAGCTCCTGTTCCGATTCGTTCAGGGAGAGATCCACGGACCGATCTTATTGGACCGATCGGTACAAGTGCTGGAGCGTCGCCGGCGCTGCTAGGAGTCCGGGTGTTCGGCGCTGGGTCGGTGCAGGTGGGCCATGAAGGCGGCCGACCAGTCCATCAGGTCGGTGGGGACGAAATAACCGGTCTCGTCGTTGATCTTCTCCCAGTGGTCCGCGACGTCCTCGATCGTCGGCTCGGAGGTCGGGTGGACGTACCCCTCGGTGGAGGCGATGAAGATGCGAGCGAAGCGGCCGGCGCCCGCGGTGTAGATCTCTCCGCTGACCGGGCAGGCCTCGTGAGCGAGGAAGGCGACTATCGGCGCCACCAGGTCAGGCGACATCGGCGTGCCGTCGGCACCGTCAGCCGCGGGGTCCCCTCCGGAGACGGGTTGGCCCGCCATCCGGGTGAACGCGGCGGGTGCGATGAGGTTCACCCTGATGCCGTGAGCGGCGCCGGCCGTCGCCAGGCTGCGCGTCAATCCGATGACGGCACCTTTCGCCGCCGCGTACGAGAGATTGGTCGGCAGCCCGAAGATGCCGGTGGAGGTCGTCATGACGATGCGGCCGTAACCTTGCGCGACGAAGTGCGGCCACGCGGCGCGGGTCGTGTTGAAGGACCCCGTCGCGTGGACGGCCAGGTGGCTCTCGAGGTTGGCGGCGTCGGCCTCCGGAAGCCCGGCCCACCTGATGATGCCGGCATTGTTGACGAGGATGTCCAGGCGTCCGAAGTGCTCGACCGCGGTGCGGATGAGCGCCTCCCCCCCGGCAGTCGTGGCGACGTCGCTGCTGTCCGCCGCCGCGGCCCCACCTGCGGCGACGATCTCCGCGGCGACGGTGGCCGCGATACCCGCATCCGCCCCGAGACCCTCCATGGAGCCACCGAGATCGTTCACGACGACGCGGGCACCCCGGTCGGCGAGCAGGAGGGCGTGCGAGCGCCCGATGCCTCGTCCTGCGCCCGTGACGACGGCGACGCGCCCATCGAAGCTGTGTACGTTCACCCCACCTCGCCTTGGCGCTGTTGACCCCGGTACGGCGTCCTAGGTCCGGGGCGCGGCGGCCACCGGAGCGTCGAACCCGAGGAGCCCGCCCAGCGTCCCGCCCACCAGGGCGGCCCGCTCGTCCTCGGGGATGCCGGCGAACTGCTCGGCGATGAGCTGCTTGCTGCCACGGAACGTCCCTTCGGCGTGCGGATAGTCGTTGCCCCACACGATCGTCGACAACCCGGTGATGTGCCGGCACGCGACGGCAACGGGGTCGTCTTGAAAGGAGACGTGGAACTGCCGCCGGACGTACTCGCTGGGCTTGAGCGGATATGGCCACTTCTCGTTCAGGCGGAACAACTGTGCCATCCCGGTCTGATCGCTCGCGGGACGCGTGTCGTCCCAGACTCCGAGCCACCAGTCGGCGTCCTGGCCGATCCCGGTGACCCAGCACTTGTCCATGCTGCCGACCAGCGACGCAAGCCAGTGGGCGTTGAACTCGATCAGCGCGAAGTGCAGGTCCGGGTAGCGCTCGGCCACACCGCCGCCGATGAGCTCGCAGATGACCTGCTGGGGGACGATCGTGCTGTAGATCGCCTGCGTGACCATCCGCTTCGAGGCCGACTTCTCGGTCATCGGCTGGTTGACCTGCGCGGCGTTCTCCATGACCACCTTGAGTGTGGTGGAGGCCGTGTCGTTCACCTTCACGCCGCCGGTTTGTGTATGGATGAACACGTGCACGCCGTTCGCTTGCGCCGCTGCCCATACCGGATCGAATTCCCTCGAGTAGTAGGGTTTCGGCGGCACCGCCGGCAACAGGATCGCCCGAAAGCCGCTGGCCGCCACCCGCTCGATTTCCGCCACCGCATCGTTCACGTCGGTGAGGGGAATCGGGGCGGTGGGAGCAATACGGGAGAAGTACGGGGAGAAGCGCTCAATGATGTAGTCGTTGTAGACGCGGGCATGTGCCATCGACAGTTCGTGGTCGTCCGAGTAGAGCCCGAAGAGCGACAAGTTCGGATGCATGACCCCGACGTCGACTCCGTCGAACGCGAGGTCCTCGATGATCGTCTCGGGGTCTCCCTCCGGCATGCGTCCACCCGTCTGGCGGTACCGGGAGATGGTCCACCCCTCGAACCCCGATGTGTGGAGCCGACGGAAGATCCGAGCTCCACCCTCGACCCACGGCTCGATCTCGAAGTCGTCCTCCCAGACGGCCCGGTCCCTGAGGTGCTTGGGCAGGCGGGTGACGAAGAGGTCGGTGGGCTCGAGGATGTGCCCGTCGGCGGACACGACGAGTTGTTTCGCTGTCATGGTTGTGACCTTCCTGCGCTGGGGCGCAAGATCTCGGTGACCGGCTCCGCGCTGACGCGATACCCTGCGCGGAAAAGTGTAGACCAACCGGTCGGTACAGGCAACGCGCACAACGGGTCGCGGACCGCTGCGGCCAGAAGGGGAAGAGGCCGTGACGAAGCGGTGGAAGCAGCGCCCGCCGGGCTCGACGTGGGGGGATTGGGGTGAGGACGACGAGCTCGGCCGCATCAACCTCCTCACTCCTGAGAAGGTCCTCCAAGGCGTGCGGGAGGTCGAGGCCGGCGTCAGCTTCTGCCTGAGTCTGCCCCTCGACTACCCGGGCGGGACGGCGCTGAACCAGCGGCGGCACCCACCGGTCCTCGCGCCGACCGAGGACATGCGGGGCAATCCCGGGACTTTCTACAACGTCCACATGAGCGAGATGGAGCAGTTCGGGGACCCCCGCTATGTGGACGTGTGGGCGGACGACGTCGTGACGCTCTCGTTGCAGTACTCGACACAGTGGGACTCGCTGGCTCACGTCGGTGCCGAATTCGATGCCGACGGCGACGGGATCGAAGAAGCGGTCTACTACAACGGGTACCGCGCCGGCGACGACCTGATCGGACCGAGGCCGGATGCCGAGGGGGACGGCGGCTCACACGGATGTTTCGCTCGCCACCTCGGCCTGGAGCACATGGCCTACAGCGGGGTGCAGGGTCGCGGTGTCCTCATCGACTTGGCTCACCATCTTGGGCACGATTGGCGCGGGGTCGATCTCGAGACGCTCAAGGAGATCATGGCTGCCGACGAGGTGGATGTTGAGCCTGGTGACATGCTCCTGCTCCATACCGGGTTTGCCACCCAGGTGCTCAACTGGAACCGGGACCCGGATCCCGGGAAGATCCACACGATGTGCACCTATCTCGATGCCCGGGACGAGTCCCTGCTGGAGTGGATCAGCGCGTCGCGGATATCGGCGTTGGTCGCGGACAACTACGCGGTGGAGGGAATGGTTGGAAGGGATCGCGACGAAAGTCGTCACTCGTTCCTGCCGATCCATCATCTCTGTCTGTTCCGGCTCGGTGTGCCGCTCGGTGAGATGTGGTACCTCCACGAGCTCGCCACCTGGCTGCGCGACCACAAGCGGAGTCGGTTCCTCTTGACGGCGCCCCCGCTTCGTTTGCCCGGTGCGGTCGGGTCCCCGTTGACACCGGTCGCGACCGTCTGAGGGAGCCGCTCGGACCTCTGGGTGCTCAGCCCCGATCCGACGAACGCGAGAGCTTGAACGCCTTGTAGTCGCTGTCGAGAACCTTGTCGATCTCGGCAAAGAGCTTCGGCCGACCGGCCGAGTTGAGCAGGTACTTACGCGGTTTGCCGGGAATGTTGGTTCCGAAGTAGTAGCTGCTCTCCCCGAATGACGGGGCCTTCGTCGCCCAACGATCGACCATGCTCGTCCACTTGTCTTCGGCTGCGGCGTCGACTTCGATCGTGTCGAAATTGCGGTCTCGCATATAGATGAGTGTGTCGGTGATGAAGTCCACTTGATCGCCGTTGTACCGGGGGTTGTTGCCCGCGGCCGCATGCGGACCACCGGGAAAGAAGAAATTCGGAAAACCGGTGCACTGGATTCCGAGAAACGTCCTGGGACCGTCCGCCCAGTAGTCCTCGAGTGCCAGGCCGCGCAGCCCGCGGATCCCCATGCGAGTGAGTGCGCCGGTGCCGAAGTCGAATCCGGTCGCCCACACGACGATGTCGAATTCCCGAAGCCCCTCCACGGTTTCGATTCCACGTGCTGTCATGCGCAAGATCGGTGTCTGCTCGAGATCGACGAGCTCGACGTTCGAGTTGTTGAACACCTCGTAGTAGCCGGTGACGAATGGCGGCCGTTTCTCTCCGAAGCGGTGATCCTTGGGGATCAGTTTTTCCGCGATCTCCGGATCCGTGACGATACTGCGGATCTTCTCGGAAATGAACGCGCACCACTCCTCGTTGGCCGCCTTGTCGAACATCAGGTCGCTGTAATTGCTGGTGAGCTTCGAGAAGCCCGGGCTGCTCCACATCTTCTCGAAGAAGGCCCTCCGCTCCGCTGCGGAGTCGTCGAAGGTGGTGCGATCGCACGAAGGGTGCAGGAAACCGCTTGGCGAGGTGTTCAGGGTCTCGCACATTGTTTCGAAGTGGGCGCTCAATCGAGCCTGCTCAGCGGTGGTAATCGGTGCATTGTTGAGCGGGGTACACCAGTTGGCCGTTCGCTGGTACACCGTGAGCAGGGCAACCTCTCCGGCGATGGCAGGGACGACCTGCACGCCACTCGATCCCGTGCCGACGACCGCAACCCGCTTGCCTTCGAAATCGACCGTCTTCGTCGGCCAGCGCCCGGTGTGATACGACTCACCCCGATAGTCCTGGCGGCCGGGCACGTCCGGGAAGAACGGCACCGAGAGGACTCCGGTCGCCGCGACCAAGAACCGTGTCCGGAACGCAGACCCGTCGCCGGTTCCGACGGCCCATGTCCCCGACGGTTCTTCGTACACCGCCGAGGTGACCTGGGTGCCGACTCGTATGTGACGCCGAAGGTCGAACTTGTCCACCACGTGGTTCAGGTAGCGCTCGATCTCGGGTTGCTCCGCGAAGTGCTCTTGCCACGCCCATTCGTCGAAGAGCTCCTTCGAGAACAGGTAGGCGTACGTGTAGCTCTCCGAGTCGAACCGTGCGCCCGGGTAGCGGTTCCAGTACCACGTGCCCCCCACGCCATCTCCGGCCTCGAGGAGGTGCGCGGAGAAACCGGCCTGGAGTGCGCGGTACAGCTGATAGATGCCGGTGATGCCCGCGCCGACGATCAGCACGTCGACGTCCACGGCGGGACGGCGGGATCTCTGTTCGGTTGCCGATTCGGGAGATGTCATGAGCCTTCGCGACGATGGGGCAGGCGGGGCGCCACCGTGTCCACGGGCATGCACGTCATGCGTCCCGGGGAGCCGGCACAGATTGTACCGACCGGTTAGTATATTTCCACACCGCACTCCGAGAGGGAAAGGGGCCCAATGGCGGTCGTAGACCGGAGATCGTCGGCACTCCCGGTGCCCTATGCGATGGAGTTCCCGGACAGGGCCCGCAAGGAGCGCTACTTCGACCCCGATTTCTACCAGATGGAGGCCGAGCTGCTCTGGCCGCGGGTGTGGCAGATGGCGTGCAGGCTCGAGGAGATCCCGCAGCCACGCGATTTCGTCGAGTACGAGATCCTGGACCAGTCGATCGTCGTGGTGCGCACCGATGACGGGGGAGCGAAGGCATTCGAGAACGCATGCCGCCACCGTGGCGTAAGGGTGGTCAAGGGTCGGGGGACCTGTGAAAGCGGGTTCATCTGCCCGTTCCATGGGTGGTGCTACGGCCCGGACGGCCAGAACACGTTTGTCCCGCGGGCGCGGACGTTCGCCGAGCACAACACGCAGTCGCCGGAGCTCAACCTCCCGCCGGTGCGGTGTGAGGTCTGGGGTGGCTGCGCGTGGATCAACCTCGACGAGGAGGCGCCGCCCTTGCGAGAGTGCATCGAACCGTTCGCCTCCATCATGGATGCGTGGCAGGCGGAGTCGTGGCGCACCGAGTGGTGGTACGCGTGCCGTCTCCCGGTGAATTGGAAGCTCGCCGAAGAGGCGTTCATGGAGCAGTACCACGTGGTGGAGGCACATCCCCAGCTCGTGATCACCGGACGGGACCCGTCACGCCAAGGCGGGGAGATCGACCCGCGTGCACTCGTCGATGCGGAGATCCACTACCTGCACACGATGAGTGAGGGTATGGCCGGGATGGTGCACGCCAACGACGTGCGGATCGCCGAGGGCCTGCGTGATATGGAGTTGCCGAGCGACCCCAAGGTCGCGATGTCGGCCTGGCACCGAGCGCTCAACGATGCCGTCGTGCGATGGCACCGTGAGGCTGGCTGTGAGATCCCCGACCTGAACGATCTCGACGCACGCGGTCTCAACGAGCCGATGGCCTACTGCTTCCCTCACCACTTCGTGCTGCCCATGTACAGCAGCGCCTCCTCCTACCGCTTCCGACCCCTGGGGCCGGAGGAGACCATGATGGAGATCTGGTCGCTCACGCGTTCTCCGGAAGGCTCGGCGTCCGACAAGCCGACGCCGCCTGAGCTCTGGGAGCACGACGATCCTCGGTGGCCGCCGATCCCCGCTCAGGACTTCTCGAACCTGCCCAGGCAACAGAAGGGCCTGCACTCCAAGGGTTTCGAGTACATGCGGCTGTCCGAGGGTGTCGAAGGAGGTATCTCGAACTTCGAACGCACCGTCGACGGCTTCCTTGCCGGTCTTCCCTACGAGAAGCTGCTGCCTGCGTTGCAATCGATCAACGTGAACCCCCTGGAGCGCCCCGTCGTCGACCTCGGTTTCTAGGGCAAGGGCAGGTCGAGGACGAAATGCCGGATCGCCCGGGAAGGTTGGCCAGATGAAGACGGAGACGGGATTCGGAGAGGTCGCGGAGGGTGTGCGGGCGACCATCGCCCGATACGCCCAAGCGCTGGACGACGGTCGGACGGAAGATGTGGTGGCCACCTTCTGTCCCGACGGAGTCTGCGACATTCCCGGCATGGGCACCCATGCCGGCCACGATGCTCTCCGTCAGGCCTATTCGAGGTGGCAACCGAGGCAGCCCCAACGCCACCTCGTCGTCAACACCGTCGTCGCCGACTGGAGCGATCACGAAGCGGCAGCGACCAGCGACGTGGTCTTCTTGTTGTTGGAGGACTCGGGCTGGACCGTGAAGCTCGTCGGCCGCTACCACGACATCCTCCACCGAGAGGACGGCACGTGGCGGTTCCACAACCGAACCGCCACGTTCGTGACGTGAGAGGCTGCACTGCGCCCAGGCGGAAGCTCGGTGAGCGCCGGGCTCGGTTGCGCAGGAGCCCGCAGCGGTTCAGTCGGTGAAATCCGGTAGGACGTCGCGGGCGAATTGCTCGATCTGGTCTCGCCCTGCCTCGGGCCAGCCACACACCAGGTAGCCGTAGCCGGCATCGCGCCACTTCGCCGCATGTTTGCGCGCCGTGTCGAGATCGTCCAGCGAAAGCGAGCTCGCACGCATGATCGACGACGGGTCACGCCCCACCTCCGTCGCGAGGTGGTCGATGCGTTCATTTGCTTCCCGCAGCGAATTGGGGCTCCCCCACGAGTGCCAGACATCCGCAAAACGAGCGACAAGTGGGAGCGTGCGCCGCGGGCCACTGCCGCCGATCCAAAGCGGAGGGTGCGGTCGTTGCACCGGGAGCGGACGAAGTTGTGCGGCCCGTAGCGACACGATGTTTCCGTCGTAGGACACGACGTCACCGGTGTAGAGCCGGGTCACGATCTCCAGCGCATCCTCGAGCAAATCGAACCGTTCGGACGTCGAGGGGAAGGGGATGCCGAGCTCGGTGTGCTCCTTGTCGAACCAAGCCGCACCCAGCGAGAGCTCGAGCCTGCCGTGCGAGGCATGATCGATGGTGAGGGCTTGTGCGGCCAGGACAGAGGGATGCCGGTAGGTCACCCCGGTCACGAGGAGCCCGAGCCGGATACGAGAGGTCGTGCCGCTGAGTGCGGCAAGTGTCGTGACGCCTTCGAATGTCTCGCCCGGTCCTTCGCCGTACATGGGCTGAAAGTGATCGAATCCCCACGCACCGTCGAAGCCGAGATCCTCGGCGAACTGGACCCGGCTCACCACCTCGTCCCAGGGCACCCGCTGCTGCGCAACATCAAGACCGAATCGCATCAGCGCAGCCTATGTGACGCCGCGTCAGCCGGTCATTCCTCCAGCAGATCAGGTTGGACGGACACGATCCAGTCGTAAAGAGGTTGGAACGACACCCATCCCGACCTTGGATGGCCGACTTGTCTGGCGGTCTTCTCCGCCTGATCCGGATCGATGAGCACGGGTGATCCCGCGGCCTCTGCGAGCAATTGTGCCTGGCAGGTGCGCTCCATCGTGATGAACCACCATGCCGCTTCGTCGACCGAAGTCTGCCCGACCGTCAAGAGCCCGTGATTCGACAGGATGACGGCTTTCCGCCCACCGAGCGCATGCGCGATCCGTTTGCCCTCCTCGAGGTCCAGCACGACCCCGGTGTAGTCGTCGAAGACGGCATGATCACCGTAGAAGACGCACGAGTCCTGAGTCAGAGGGTCGAGGGGTCGGCGCAGCGATGACCACGCTTTGCCGTGCACCGAGTGCGCATGGGCAGCCGCGATCACGTCGGGCCGCGCAGCATGGATCTGCGAATGAATGGCGAACGCCGCGGCGTTCACCGGCCAATTCCCGTCGACGACATCGCCACGGTCGTTGACGAGGATGAGGTCTTTCACGCAGATCTGCTTGAAGTTCATCCCGAGTGGGTTGACCCAGAAGTGGTCGAGCATCTCGGGATCTCGGGCCGTGATGTGGCCTGCCACGCCTTCGTCGAAGCCGAAATGCCCGAACAGTCGGAAAGATGCGGCGAGGCGCTGCTTGCGGTGTGCCCGTTCGTCGTCGACGTTGTCGAATGAGGGGAACGGCGCCGGAAGACGGTCAGACGGCATTGCCTCATCTTAGGCGTGGGAGGGGCATGACCCCGCCCCAGGGCCAGGCGGTCAGGGCCCTTGCCTGGAGCAGGACGCTGCTATACCTTGTAAAGGCCTGACTGTACACAGTCAGGCAAAAAGGTCTGACTGCACATGGTCAGGTCTCGGGGAAGCTCGAGGGGAGGAACGACCGGATGCACACGAGAAGCAGACGGTCAGGCAGGTGACCGCGTTCGCCGCCGGCTCCCCGGATCCGCTCTTCGACGTCGCCTTCGTCGACGTGGACGAGTGGCGTGATGAGCCGGTCCGACATCGCTATGTCCATGGTGGCTTCGAGGGGACCGACGCGCGGTTCTCGTTCTATCTGCCACCGGCCGAGCGCTATCAGGGGCGCTTCTTCCATCCGCTCATGCCGATTTCGGGGACCGAGCACGCCGCACCCTCCATCCTGGCGGGCATGATCGGTCGCACCATCGATTTTGCCCATGCCAGTGGCGCGTACCTCGTCGAGTCGAACCAGGGGCGGACGGTGATGTTCCCCGGCGAGGACTCGACCATCGCCGGCTACCGCGCCAGTGCCGCGACGGCGAGCTACTCGCGGGTCCTCGCGGCGGAGATGTACGGCAAGCATCGTCCCTTCGGGTATGTCTACGGCGGCAGTGGTGGTGCCTTCAAGACGATGAGCTGCATCGAGAACCGCATCGACGTGTGGGACGGGGCCGTGCCCTTCGTCCACGGTTCTCCCATCAGCATGCCGAATTTGTTCACCGTCCAGGCTCATGCCATCCGCATTCTGCGGGACAAGTTCCCGACGATCGTTGACGCATTGGACCCGGGCGGAAGCGGGGACATCTTCGACGGCTTGAACACGGAAGAGAGAGAGGCGCTCGCCGAGGTCACCCGCATGGGCTTTCCGCCCCGAGCGTGGTTCGACGTGGAACGGATTGCGATGGGCTACACGGGAGTCTTCTCGAGCTTGATCGACAACATCGTGAAATGGGACCCCGGATACTTCGACGAATTCTGGAAGGTGCCGGGTTATCTGGGTGCGAACCCAACGGAATCACTCGCACGCAGTCGTGTGCAGCACGCGACGAGCATCAGCAAGGTGGTGATGTCGGCCGAGGCGGCTGAGCTCGGGCTCCCGATGTCCATGTCGGCGATGTTCGGCGACCACGAGTCCGAGATGCCCGCTGCGTTTCGGATCCAGAGTCTGCCCGAGGGCAACCTGCAAGGAGCGAGCCTCATCATCACGAGCGGCGAGGCGGTCGGGCACGTCCTCTACATCACCGGAGTGATCGGCGACCTGGTCATGACCGGATTCGGAGAGGCACATTTCCAGGCGCTGAAGGACATCAAGGCAGGAGACCGGGTCGAAATTGACAACAGTGTGTACCTCGCGACGCAGACATATCACCGTCATCAGGTGCCTTCACCGGAGTTCTACGTCTGGGACCAGTTCAAGGCGAACGGTGCGCCCGTGCACCCCCAGCGACGAGAGATCATGGGCCCCCGATTCGCCAGGCAGGGATCTGGCTCCATTCAGAGTGGGCGCTTCGCCGGGAAGATGATCGTGGTCGAGACGCTCATGGACGAGGCCGCGGTTCCCTGGCAGGCGGACTGGTATCGCACACTTGTCCTGGCTGCTCTCGGGCCCCGGATCGACGACTCGTACCGGCTGTGGTTCGTCGACAACGCGATGCACACCGCGCCGATGAACCAACCGGGCGGACCCCGTCCAGCCCGCACGACGCGGGTCGTCAGCTATGCGGGAGTACTGCAGCAAGCACTCCGCGACCTGAGCGACTGGGTCGAGAAGGGACTCGCGCCTCCCCTGAGCACCGATTACACCGTTGTCGACGGTCAGGTGCATGTGCCCGCCACCGCCAAGGCCCGTCGGGGCATCCAACCCGTCGTAGGCGTGCGGGCCAACGGCGCGGCACGTGCGGACGTCGGCGTCGGCGAAGCCGTCGAGTTCTCGGCGGAGATCGAGGTTCCTCCGGGAGCCGGCACCATCGTGCACGCGGAATGGGACTTCGAGGGCGACGGTGATTTCCCTGTCGTCGTGGAGTTCGACGACACCGATTCCGCGTTCTCGGTCGTGAGGCTCACGGCGACGCACACGTTCGCCGAGCGCGGCACTTACTTTCCTGCCCTCCGTGCGACGTCACAGCGGGACGGCGACTCCAAGACGCCGTTCGCACGGGTGCAGAACCTCGGTCGGGTGCGCGTTGTGGTCCACTAGGGCGCGTCAAGTGCTCCGTGCCGTTCCTTTCGGGTTGTCCGCTGAGCCGGTCCTTCACCGGAGCGCTCCTGAGGTTCGTCGTTGTGGCTGACCTGACCCTGCAGCGGATCGCGGAAGCCGGCCTCGAAGTCGCAGACAAGAGTGGCGCATCAGGGTTCACCATGCGAGCGGTCGCCGATGCGCTCGGCGTGACGCCGATGGCCCTTTACCACCATGTCGAGGACAAGGCAGCCTTGGTGGCCGTGCTTGTCGATGCGGTGATCGCAGAGCGCCCGCTGCCACCGCCGACGGGATCGTGGCGGAACGACCTCTGGGAGATGGCGCGCTGGATGAGAGAGACGACGTTGGCGCATCCAGCAGTGTCCAGGTTACGGAGCAAGTACCGGGTATGGACGCCGTCCATCTTCCCGATGACGGAGCGGTGGCTGAGCGTCTGGCAGCAAAGCGGCCTCGAGCTCGACCGTGCGCTGTATGCCGCATCGGTGACGAGCTCGGCTGTCATCGGTTTCGTCGACCAGGAGCTTGTCCTTCAGGAGTTGACGCTCCCAGACGACGCAATGCTCAGCTCGTTCCCGAATGCCCGGCTCTCCTTTCACCTCGAGCGGGACGGCGCGAAGGAGTTCGAGTTGGTCGTGCGTTCCGTCATCGAGGGCGTGCACTCCCGCTTGGTCTCGGGCGAGTATGACGCTCCTTCGCCGGGCCGCGTGCGCACGAAGGCCCGAACGCGGCATGAGCAGGCCGCTGGCTCTGCCGCGGCGACCGGACCTCGGGGTCGGCGGAGAGCATAGGGAAGCGATGGGACTACCAGAGTGCAGCCGGGGCCGCGGTGTATGTGCGCCCACGAATGCGTATCCTGCGCCGATTCGGTCGGCCTGCACCGGGCGTCGTCCCGCGGCGACCGCGGGTCCTCGAGCGAACACCATGCCCAGGCGAGGGCCTGGCAGAAAGGGACACCATGCGTAAGGCAATAGCGGCGTGCGCCGTGGTCTTGCTGTCGATGACCGGAATCGCCGAGGCGGTCGCGACGGGGGCAGCGAACGCGGCGCCGTCGGTTCAGGGTGTGACCCCCACGCGCATCACCGTCGGCATCACGTATCCCGACGTGGCGGCGATCCGCACGATCATCAACGTGGATCCTGGCAACTACCAGCTCGCGTATACGACACTCATCAACCAGATCAACGCCAGCGGCGGGATCAACGGCCGCAAGATCACACCCGTCTTCGCCGCGGTCGACCCGCTGGGGACCGCCGGCGCGGCGACTGCCTGTACCCAGCTCACCGAGGATGCGAAGGCGTTCGCCGTCCTCGGGTTCTTTCAGGCGGTGGACACGGCGTGTTACGTGAACACCCATGACGTCCCGATCGTCGGCGCATCGTTGAGCGGAACCCAGGCGGCGCAGGCCACGGCACCCTGGTTCAACAACTTGATCTCCGACAGCGATCTCGTTCCAAAGGAGATGGCCATCTTCAAGCAGGAGGGAGTCTTTGCGGGGAAGAAGATCGGGGTGGTCGGAACGTCAGCCGACCAAACCGAGCTCAGCTTGGTCACGCCTACGCTCCGCCGATTGAAGGTGAACGTCGTCCAGACCGCGGTCAACAGCGTCCCCGACACCGATACCACAGCACAGGTGCAGGAGTACGGCGTCATCGCACAGAAGTTCCAATCGTCGGGAGTCAATCTCGTGGTGGCCGTCGGGAACTCGGGCAACGGCTGGCCCGCCGCTCTCCAAAGCAACCAGAGCACGTACATGCCGAGACTCGTTGCGACCGACTACACCGACTTGGACGCCTACGTGTCCAACAAGGCTGGCTACACGCAATCCATCCTGAAGGACGCCATCACGGCCGGCGGCATACCTCCCGCCTCAATCTGGTGGAACGATCCCGCGATGAAACGCTGCATCGCCACCATTCAGGCCGCCGAGCCCACCGCGACGATCAACAATCCCGTGACGGCGACTGCGTCGACTCCGGTCACGTGGACGGCACCGCAGACGGCCTGCGTGCAGGTGGCCCTGTTCGCAGACATCGTGAAGGCCGCCGGAAAGACGCTGAACAACCAGACCTTTGCCCACGGCGGGGCATCGCTGACCCACGTCGTCCTTCCCGGTGGCGGCGGGACGTTCAACTTCAGCGGTGGGCACAACGACGGGGACGGTCCGGTGTTCGTCTACCAGTGGAACCCCACGAAGAACATCCTGCAGCTCAAGACGACAGTGGGCTAGTACCGGCCTCTCGACCTCCTGCTGCGGGCAACCTGGCGGAGGCCGGCCGGATTCTTGAACGACCAGGGACTAGGTGTGGAGTGACTCGGACCTGAGCCGTGGTCGCTGGTGATGCGTCCCGTTGTGGGACGCTCGTGGAGACAGGAGGAGCATCTCCATCGAGGCAGCGTCCAGCGGCGGGCCGAGGAGGTAGCCCTGGCCGAGATGGCAGCCGAGGCGGCGCAGGACGTTGACCTGTGACGCTCGCTCGATGCCCTCGGCGATCGTGGTGTGGCCCAGCGCCTCGGCCATTCGGATGATCGCATTGACGAGGGTGACGGATTCGTCGTCATCTGAAAGCGTGGCAACGAAGGATCGATCGATCTTCAGGATGTCGATCGGGAGCCGCTGGAGATAGGCCAGTGACGAGTAGCCGGTGCCGAAATCGTCTATGGCGATCCGCAGGCCCAGAGCTTTGAGCGAGCGCAACTCGCGCACCGCGGCATCGATGTCGTTCATCATTGCGCTCTCGGTGATCTCGACGATCAGGTTGGACGCATCGAAGCCGCTCTCCGACAGCAGGATCCGTACGGCACGATCTATACCGGCCTCCACCATGTTTCGGGCCGACAGGTTGACGCTGATCGATGCATCCTCTGCGACCAATCCCTCCCGCTGCCAGCCGAGGACCTGGCTGCACGCCTTCGTGAGGACGAAGCAGTCCACCGCGCCCATGAAGCCGGCCTGCTCGGCGAAGGCGAGAAAGGCATCCGGACGCAAGAGACCTCGGGTCGGGTGCTGCCATCGCACGAGGGCCTCAAAGCCCACGACGGACTCGGAATTGAGATCGACGATCGGCTGGTAGTGCACCACGAGGTCCTCGTTGACCACACCTTGGCGGAAGTCAGCCTCCAGCTCCAGCCGCTCCATGACAGTCGTGTGCATTCGATCCCGGAACTCCTCGAAGCGATCCTTTCCGTTCTCCTTCGCCATGTACATCGCAAGATCGGCGTCACGAAGCAACTCTTCGCTGGTGCATCCGGGCGTGCCGAACCGGATCCCGATACTGACCGTGGCGACGACTTCCTTTGATCCCAGTGACACTGGATGGCGGAGTGCGGTCAGGATGCTCTCCGCCACCTGAACGGCCTCCGAATGATCACCCAAGTCCTCTATCAGGACTGCGAATTCGTCCCCTCCCATGCGCGCCACCGTGTCGCTGTTTCGCATGCAGCTCGCCAGGATCTCGGAGACGATGCCCAGCAGCAGGTCGCCTCTGGAGTGCCCCAGGCTGTCATTGACGGTCTTGAAGTTGTCCACATCGAGAAAGAGGACGGCCAATTGGAGCCCCGATGCCTCCAGGCGGGCGACCGCATGGTTGAGTCGATCCCTGAACAGTGCCTTGTTGGCCAGGCCGGTCAGTGCGTCGTGAAAAGCCTGATGTGCCAACTCGGCTTCGAGACGGGTTCGCTCGGTGACATCTCTGAAGCTCCAGACACGACCGACCACCGTTCCCTCGACGAGCTGCGGTCTGGAATAGCGCTCGAAGACCCGACCGTCGCGGAAATCGATGATGTCGTTGCTTTCGGACTCCGGCCGGGTGTAGAGCTCCTCGATCTTCGCAATGAAGTCTTGCGGATGGGTGAGCTGATCGAGCACGAACGCGATTGCTTCGGCGTCATTCCTCGAGGCGAGGAGGTGATGGGGGATGCGCCACATCTCTTCGAATCGATGGTTGAAGTCCGTGATCTTGCCCTCGGTGTCCACGACCAGGATGCCGTCGGCCGTAGAGTCGAGCGTCGCCTGCAGCAGCGACAAGGTGCTGCGAAGCTCACGGTCTTTGGCGGCCCGTTCCGAGACATCGTGGGCCGTGACGACGAGACCTCCGACCGTCGGGTCATCGACGAGATTGACGAGCGTGAGCTCGAAGGGAACGACGTCGTCGCTGTCGTGCCTGCGCAGAAGCACCTCGACGACCTCCGGCACCGTGGCCGTGGCGCCCTTCAACGCACGGTCGATCGCCATGGTCAGCTTCGGACGATCCTCCTCCACGACGAGATCGGACAGCAACTCGTTCTCGACCAGCTCGGGATCGTGCCCCAGCATCCGTGTCAGCGCTCCGGATGCAGAGTTCACGTGTCCGCTCGGCGATATCAGCATCGTGATGGTGGCTGAGTTGTGGACGAGCATTCGGAACATGGCGATCTCGTCTCGCGCGACTTCAAAGCGGCGACGTGCCGTCAGATCGCGGATGCAAAAGAGCAGCGCTCCCTCGGTCAACCAATTGACCGGGGTTCCGATGAGTTCGAAGAGGCGCCAGCCGGATGGCGTCCGGAGACGGACTTCGATCGCGTTTCCGATCCGCTTCCCACGTATGGTGGACAGTGAGCGCGCCGCGAGCTCCAGGTCATCGGGATGCAGGAAGGAGAGCGCCGATTCGCCGATACCTTCGTCGAGGGACAGCCCGAACTGTCGCTCGGCCAGCGAATTGGCCCAGATCACATTTGCGTCCGAGTCCAGGACGACGACGAGGTCCGGGAACTCCGCGAGCAATCGACCGAGCTGCGATTCCGCGATCGTCACCGACACCTCCCTTCTCCTGGAGCCTGCCACCAGGCGAACGCGCCAATTGCCGATGGTGCAGGTCTTATCGGCCGCGACCGTCTCGCAACTGAGCGTGAGTCCCCGGTTTCTCGGCGATCGGTCGGCGACGGAAAGAGGGCGTTTCGGAGGTCTGCACCGAGCTCGCAACCAGAATTGCCTCGTACGTTGTGCGGGGCCTCCGGGCGGCCCACGGGCGGCGCCTACCGTCTCGGTCCAAGCCCGATGGCCCGGACGAAGTGGTTGATCTGGCGGTTCCCTTCGCGGTAGATGACGCGTCGTGCTTCGCGTTGTGCCGCGCCGCCCGCCGCCCCCGAGACGCCGCCCCGCTTGTAGCCGTGCTCGACCGCTTCGATGTTCCCGAGATCGCGGGCCAGTCGATAGAGCTGAGACCGTGTCGTGCTCACGACGGCACGTCTTCCTTGACGGCCCGATCCGCCAGGATTATGCGTTCGACGATGAGCCGGAGCTCTCCGGCGTCATCGGTCTCCTCCATCAGGGCGAGGTCGTCGGGGGCAACGCCGACGCAGCCCATGCCGTTGTCGTCGAACGCAGTGGCACGCCAGGCCAACCACGCAGCGCCATCCGGGTCCTGTCCATCCTCCTCCACCGCGTTGATGAGGGCCACGAGCTCGATCTCGCCGCTCGGGTGGACGTCGTATTCGATGAAGACCACGGCCGCCTCCTTCCCACGAACGTGGTCAGGATAGGAGATGGTGGCCGGCGCAGCTCAGGGACCTGCGAATCCGCCGATCATCGAGGAGCCGCCGGTGCTCAGCCGGGCACTCGGCGCCACGCGGCCTGGGGGAGCAGCCGTAGGGCGCTGAAGACCCATCGCAGCACTCCCGGCGACCAGATCACCGTCTGCCCGCGCTCGAGACCCCGCACGATGTCGGACGCGACCCGGTCGGCCCCGACGGCGAAGGGTGCCGCAGGTCGTCCCGCAGTCATCTTCGTGCGCACGAACCCCGGCCGGACGATGTGCAAGGAGACGCCCGTCCCGCGGAGGGCCTCGCCCAATCCGAGTGTGAAGCCGTCGAGACCGGCCTTGGCCGAGCCGTAGATGTAGTTGGAGCGCCGGACGCGATAGCCGGCGACCGAGGACAGCACGACGATACGGCCGTGGCCCTGCCGCCTCAACGCCGCCGCGACGCCCGAGAGTGCGACCGCGGGCCATGAGAAGTTGACGGTGATCAGGCGCGCGATCCGACCCGGGTCTGACTCATCCTCCTCCTGGCGGCCCAGCTCGCCGACGGCGACGATGACCAGATCGACAGGCTCGCCGGCGCACTCGAAGCAACGCACCACCGTCTTGTCTGCACTGTCGGTCGCGTCGGCGTCGAAGACGACCGTGTCGACGTGGGGCACGGAACCACGGAGGGCGTCCGCCGCCCGGTCGAGCGCGGTGCGGTCTCGCCCGGCCAGGACGACGGACCGGCAGCGCCCGGTGGCCAGCCTCGTCAGGAGCTCGTGCGCGATGTCCGAGGTGCCACCGAGCACGACGACCGATTGCGGGCGACCGAACGCGTCGTTCACTGCGTGATGCCGAGACGCCGGGAGAGGTCAGAGGCGAGGACCCCGTCGGGGTCGACCCGCCGGCAGGCGGACCTCATGTCGTCCAGCCTGGGGTACATGACGGGGAGCAGCTCAGGCCGCAATCGTGCGTCCTTGGCGAGGTAGACGCGGCCGCCGGCGTCCGCCACGACATCGTCGAGATGATCGAGGAGCGCGGGCAGGCCGGATGGGCCGAGCGGGAAGTCGAGAGCCAGCGTCCATCCCTCCTGGGCGAATGAGAGCGGCCCGGGCGTCCCCGGACCGAACCGTTTCAAGACGGCGAGGAACGACGGTATCCCCGACTCCGCGATCGCGTCGACGGCGTGGTGGACGACGTCGCCCTGCTCGGGCAGAACGGCGAATTGGTACTGCACGAACCCGTCCCGGCCGTACAGCAGGTTCCAGCTGCCGATGCCATCGAGGGGATGGAAGAAGCCCGCCAGGGGTCGTAGCGAACCCACCGAGCTCGAGGATCCTCTGAACCATGCCTCGTTCAGGGCACGGACGGATAGCCGGTTGACGACATGTCGCGGTGCCGGGCATGGCACGCGCAACCTCGGGTCGCCCGGGATCTCCCTCCGGCGCGCCCGCAACCGTGCGGGGAGTGCGTCGGTGGGGGCATGGTCACCCCGCGTGAGCACGGACCGATAGCCGCCACCACGCTGGCCGATGCAGTCGAGCCAGGCGACGCTGTATCGATATCGATGGTCTGACTCCTCCATCGTGGACATGAGGTCCTCGAGTCGGGTGAAGCGCTCCGTGTCGACGAGCATCCACGAGGTCTCGATCGGGAGCAGTCGCAGGGTTGCGCTGACGACGACGCCGGTGAGCCCCATGCCGCCGGCGGTGGCCCAGAACAAGCCGGCGGCATCGTCGGGGACGAGGTTCACCGTCCCTGTCGGCGTGACCAGCGCCATCTCGACGACGTGGCGGGCGAAGCTCCCGTCGCGGTGGTGGTTCTTTCCGTGGACGTCTGCCGCGATGGCCCCACCCACCGACACGTAGCGGGTACCCGGCGTGACCCCCACGAACCAACCGGCTGGGATGGTGGCGCGCATCACGTCGTGCAGGCTGGCCCCTGCCCCGACCTCGATCGTCCCGCTGCGCTCGTCGACGGTACCGATCCAGTCGAGACCGCTGACGTCAACGGTCAGTCCGCCGCTGCATTGCGCCGCATCCCCGTAGCTCCGGCCCAGGCCTCGGGCAATCACGCCGGCGGCGTGGGTCCCGAACGCGGCCGCGATGCACTGGGCGTCCATCGGCCGGGTGACCATGGCGATGGTGGGCGTAGTGCGGCCCCAGCCGGAGAGGGGCTGGGGAGAAGCGGCGACCGTGAGAGTCATCCGTAGAGGCCGAGACCCATGAGCACGAGCCAGAGCACCCCGTAGCCCTGGAGGACGTGATCGTGCAGGGCCAGCTGCTCCGGTTCACCACCCTGCCCGGCGTCGAGCACGCGGAAGATGTGCAGGATCGCAAGGACGAGAGGGATGACCGTGAGCTCGATCCAGACGGCGTCGTCGCCGGCGTGGGCCAGCAGGCCCGTTCGTTCGAACGCCCACAGGCAATACGAGGCGACGGTCACCGTGGCCGAGATCGTCAGGGTCGACTTGAGGAAGGATTCGGTGTACTGGTCGAGGACGAGTCGGTGTACGCCGCGGTCGTGTCCGAGGCGCGCGTGCTCGGCGCAGCGCTTCCCCGTCACGAGGAACAAGGCGGCGAACGACGTGAACACGAGGAACCAATTCGACAGGTGGACGTGGGCCACGACTCCGCCGGCGACCGCCCGGAGGACGAAGCACGCAGCGACCACGGCCAACTCCATGACCGGCTCTCGCTTGAGCCGCAGGCTGTACGCGACACTCAGGGCGGCGTAGGTGGCCACGACGATCGCGAAGCCCCACGGGCCGACGAAGAGTGCGGCCGCCACGGCCATGACGATCAGGCTCGCCCCGGAGCCCGCGGCGACCCCCGGCCGGAGGGCACCGCTGGCGACGGGCCTGTGCCGTTTGATCGGGTGGTACCGATCGGAGTCGGCATCGATGACGTCGTTGACGAGGTAGGTGCCGGAGGCCACGAGGCAGAATACGAAGAAGGCGGCGGTGACCCGGAGTGCCGTGTGCCAGTCCCCGAGGACACCCGCAGCCGCGGGAGCCATGAACACGAGGAGGTTCTTGATCCATTGCCGCGGACGCATGCCCCGAGCGATGAGCAGGAGGCTCGCCCGCGTACCGGTGGCGGGGCGGACGTGTGTCGGCGCCGCCACGTTCGTCGTCGGCTCGCGGCCGAGAAAGCGGTCCTCTGGGGTCATGGCGTAGCCGCCGACATGGTGATGAAGTCTCGCGCCCACCACGATTGGAAGTAGCGACCGGGCGTCCCGGTCATGCCTTGCAGCAGCTCGGTGCCGTTTGCCGCAGTGGCCGGGCCGGTTGGGGTCGACGGCTGGTAGGTGCTGAAGTTCACCCAGTCCGTGTTGATGTCCATCTCCATGGCCCGCACGGCACCGGCCCTGACCAGGATGTTGGCAAGGTCGACGATGTCGAGACCGGGCCCACCGACGTAGACGAGGGCGCCGTCCGCCGTCACACCGATTCCGGACCGCCACACGTAGAGGTTGCCGCCGAGGGTCTTGCCCCATTGCCCCGGAGCGGGGTTGTAGGCCCCCGGTACGACCGCGCCGTTGTCGACGAGCAGGTCCAGGTTCTGGCGCACGGAGACGACATTCGCTCCCATGGAGACGTCACGTCCCCATTGTCCCACGGTCGATGAGCCGTCCTTGTAGACGACGAACGAGGCAGCACCGGTCCGCAACGGGACGACCGTCTTGTTGTCCGTGTAGTAGCCACCGTTCGCATCGGACATCAGGAAGCCGGCGTTGAAAGCCGCGACCAGGGACGCGGACTCGGTCGCGGTGATGGGCGCGGTGTGGCTGTAGGGGCCGCCACCCGGGATCTGGCTCCCGGAATAGAGCGTTGCCTTCAGGAGTTTCGTATCCATCCAGGCGACGCCCACGACGTAGCTGGTGTGGATGGCGCTGGGTCGCAGCATTGTCTCGTAGACGGCGGGCACTCCCTTCACCGGGCGGCCGACGGCCGACCACTGGCCCTCGCCGGCAACGGGTGGGCTCGCAACGGGCACGATGGGGGTGGGAACGGGGAGGTGCGGCACCGCCGCCGCGACCGACGTGGAGCTCGACGTCCTCGGTGTGTGGATGGCGCCGGGTGCCAGGGCGCCACCGATCTTGGGCTGGTGGTGCGAGTACCACAGGTTCTCGGCCCAGACGACGACGGAAGCGCCTCCGTGCTCACGGAACCACTCTGCGGCTCGTGAGCCCATGGAACTGCCCAGTGCCGGGTTGGTCAGGGCGCCACCCAGCGAGAAGGCGAGCCAGAGGAAGAAGACACCGAAGGCCGCCAGGATGACGGCGACGATCCGGCGCCGCCGTCGGTGGATGCGCGCCTTGGACCAGCGCGCCTTCGTCCGGGATGCCCGGGAGCTCGGTTCGGGCGGCCCGACCTCGACTTCGTCGATGGGCGGGCTCAGCACCGGCGCTCCACCAGGTGGAGGGCCTGGCGGGGGCAGGCCCGGACAGCCCGCACCGCATGCTCGACGAGGGCGGGGGCAATCTCTGCTCCCTCGACGATGGGGTAGCCCCAGCGGTCGAGCTCGATGCGTTCGGGGAGCATCTCGGCGCACACGCCACGTCCGTCGCAGGCGATCGGGTCGACGACCAAATCAAGACTCCAGCGGCTCATGCCCTGCTCACCAGCCTCCTCCTCGCGATCCTGCCGACAACCGGGAGCACTCTCGATGCGCCTATCTGGGTGCAGCACCCTCGGCGCTGGTGCGATGTGACCTCGTCGGCGAAGACGCGCAGCCCACTCCGTACGAACCGGGCGACACCGTCCGGGTGTCGGCAGGCGCCTCTTCCTTCAACCAGGTTACAGATCTCGAGGATCCGATCGGTGCCTCGCCCGCCCGCTGCGCCATAGGCCAGCTGGTCCAGGGTGTCCGCCAATTCGGCCAGGCCGTGGACGCACGGGCCGCACTGGCCGGCGCCCTGGCCCGCCATGTAGCGGACCACGTCCGCCATCTCGGCGAGGGGGCAGACGTCGGTTGGAAGTGGGGCGACCACTCCTGCGCCGAGGGTTGCCCCGGCTCTGCGGGCTGCCTTCTCGGACACCTCGAGCTCGCCGAACACCTCGCGAGACACCCACGCTCCGCCGTAGCCGCCGAGGAGCACCCCTCGAGTCCGGGCCAGGTCCTCGTGGTCCAGGCCCGCGGCCTGTCGCAGCGACGAGCCCAGAACCGCCTCGGCGATCAGTGGGCCGTCCTGGCGGTTGACGGTCAGCAGCATCGTTCCCGGGTTGTCGGGTGTGCCGAGCTCCCGGAACCACGTCGCGCCGAAGCGGGCGACGAGGGCGACGTGGGCCAGCGTCTCGGCGTTCTGGACGAGCGTCGGCCGGCCCGCCACCCCGCGCTCGCGGACGGGCGTCAACCCCACGAAGGAGGGGATGGCGCCTCGGTGCCCGTTGAGTGCGCTGACGACCGCGGACTCCTGGCCGGCGATGAACGCGTCCGGTGCCTCCGCGGTCTCGATGGCGATCGGATCGAGGTGGCGGCCGCGCCGCTCAGCGATGGCGACCTCCACGTCCGGGATGCTCCGAGCCGGCGCGTACACGATGGCCCGCTGGGCCCGCAGCGCGCCGGCAGCGAGCACCAGGCCGTCGAGCACCAGGTGCGGTGCATGCGTGAGCAGGAATGCGTCCTTTCGGCTCGCCGGCTCGCTCTCGGCTCCGTTGGCGATCACGACCGAGCGTCGGCGCGAGGCGCCGGCGACCGCTCTCCACTTGGCCGAGACGGGGAACCATGCGCCGCCGTGGCCCACCAGGCCGCTCTGCTCGAGCTCGTCGACGAGCCGGCCCTCGCGCAGGCGCGGGTCGCCCCACCGGTCGAGGTGCGTTGCCAGCCCCGGCTCCGGGGTGCCGCCCGAGAGCCCATGCAGCAGTCGTCTCCCCGCCGTCGGAGCGCTCCTGGCGCCGCTGCGCAAGGTGAGGCTCACGACGCCTGGCTCCCGGCGAGCTGCCCCGTGAGCGTGCCAGTACCCGGATCGAGCGAGAGATTCATGGTCAGGCTGAGGGATCCCGTGGGCCCGGTGACGACGGCGCCGATGTTCGACCCGTCGAGGGCGGTCACCTGACCGTTCAGTGGACCGAAGGACACTGCGCTGCGGCGCATCTCCACCCCTCCGCTGACGGACGGACCGATGATGTGGATCTGGACAGGTGTCGAAGTGTCCGCCAGTTGCAAGCTCAGGCTGACCTCGGACTCGCCGGTCGCGTTCGGCGCCGATGTCGCGACCGTTCCCGACACCGAGGTCTGGAAGGGAGTGGTCGGGACCCCGGATGCCGCGGACGCAGAGTGGGGCTGGGGGCGCGACGGGTTCGTCGTCGCCCCGGAGAACGACGTGGCGGCGGAGCCCGACAATTGGGCGAGGAGTGCCGTCGACGTACCGGCCCGGTGCGACCAGCCGGGCCGGAGCGGACCGGCCACGGCGAACGCTGCGATCACGAAGAGGACGGCGGCCCCCGCGGCGGCGCCGCCGAGCCGCCAGCTGGCCGAGCGCGCCCGGCCGACGGCCAGACGCCAGGCGACGGCCGCGGCGACCGAGCCCGTGCAACCGACGAACACGAGCATCGCACCGGGAAGGCGGGTGTCGGAGCCGGAGCCCAGCCCGTGCACCGCGGCGATGGGCCAGCAGGCGTACGCCAGCCAGTGGACACCACGCCACGCCGCCACCCCGATGCGCCTGCGGAGGGCGCTGGTGATGGCGACGGCGAGGAGGAGGTCGAGGGCCAGCGCACCGAGCCCGACCCAGATCGGGCGGTAGGGAGACCGGAAGGGGATGACGGCGTCAGCCAGGCCGATGGGGACGTACCCGTCGCCCACGGTGGAGACGACATGGATGCCGATCAGGGCGAGGCAGAACAGGGAGAGATTCCGATGGACCGACTGGGAGAGGAAACGGGGCCAGCGGTCGGTGGTCCATCCCACCGAGGCGACGGTTCCCAGGACCACGGTCGCGGAGAGGACGAGGAGGGACACGAGCCCCGTGGCCCGCGTCAGGTACCACAACGCAGCCGAGCCGTGCCCGACGCTCGCAACCAGCACGCCGATCATGTGTCCTTCGTTCCGAGCTCCTCGAGAGGTGAGCGGGGGTTCGGCCACCCCGGGGTGTACACGACCTCCCCGGCGAGGCTCTCCAGCCGGCCGGGAAGCCCGAGCCCCTCCAGCCAACCGACGGCGCGCTCGCCCAGCACGATGGCCGCGGTCGACGCTGCGTTCGCCTCCACGCAGGTGGCGGCGGTCGTGGTGACCGTACGCCAGCACGGGGTCGCCGGCAGACAGGTCGTCGGGTCCACGATGTGATGGACCCTGCACGCGCCGAGGCGCCACTGCCGCACGCCGATGCCCGACGACGCGAGCCCGCCCGAGGCGATGCTGACCGCCTCGGAAGCGGCCGGCGAGGTGCAGGTCTCGGCGATGCCGACGACGAATCCGCCCGCGGGAGCGGGGCCGGCCGTGGCGACGTCACCGCCCAACGAGACCAGCGCGCCGCAGCCGAGCTGACGGTGGATGTTCGTTGCCGCTCGGTCGGCCGCCAGCGCCTTGGCCGTGGCGCCCAGATCCAGGGCGCAGTGTTCGGGGATCGTCACGAGACGCCGCTGTGGATCGACGGAAACGGACCGCCATCCCGGCGCCGCCTGTGCGAGCGGCAGGTCACCGTCGACGCCGGGGAGCACGAGTGAGAAATCGCGGTCATAGCCCAACCGGGTCATCGCGACGCCCACGGTGGGGTCGACCAGTCCCTGCGTCGCGGCGGCCATGGCTACGGCCACCTCGATCGCCTCCAGGAGGTCGGCGCTGACCTCCGCCGCCGACCCGGCCGCCGCGTTCAGCCGACTGAGCTCCGAGTCGCTCCGGAACCTACTGGCCACGCGGTCGATGCGCTCGAGCTCGCGCTCGAGCAGCTCGGATGCCGCGACCAGTGTCGACATGTCGGACACCATGAGCTCGGCGATCGTGCCGAGGGCACGGGTCCTGAAGACGCGCTGCGTGCGGGTGTGGACACACGACTCGGACATCAACTCGATCCGCTGGTCACCGGCGCGGGACCCGATGCGCCCTGTGTCGGCGTCGACGGCGGGTTGAGGGCCGCCTGACCGCTGTTGCCCGCGGGAGCCCCGCTGTTGCCGCTCGGCAGACCTCCGTTGCCGGTCGAAGTCGAACCTCCCGTCGAGGCCGCGGCGTGATGCCCGGGAAGCGCCTTACCGACGTAGATGCCCAGCGCTCCGACGGCCGTGATGATGGCCACTCCGATGGCCGCGGTGATGTTGGAGAGCCGGGACAATGCGCCGTCCCGCCTCATCGCGGCGGCATGGCGCCGCTGCGCCGGGCTGGTCTGCCTGACACGTGCCATGCCGTTCAGGGTAAGAATCGATCCTGACGCCTACATGAAGAAGTTGCTGTTCAGGCTAAGGATTCGCTAAGAGGTTCGTGGGTCGAGCTGGGTTTCTCCCTCCGCACGACCTTCCGCCAGGAGATCTCCATCCGGGCTCCACCCAGCTCGGCCACGCCGATGCCCCAGGTGCCCTGAGTCGATCGCACCACGGCGTCGGCGATGGCCAGACCCAGTCCGGTCCCCGCGACCGAGCTCGTGGCACGGTGGAACCGATCGAAGACGGCGTCACGCTGGTCCTCGGGGATCCCGGGGCCCGAGTCGTCGACCCGCAGATCCACCCGGTTGCCCCAGTCGCGGATGCTCACCTCGACGCGGCCGGCATCGCCCCCGAACTTGCACGCATTGTCGATGAGGACCCCGGCCAACCGGTCGATCAGGTCCGGCGGTGCCTGCACCGTGAAGGGGCCGTCTCCGACCCGTTGCACGGAGAGGATCACCCCGTGCGTCGCCGCCACCACACCGAAACGCTCCACGCAGCTCTCGACCACCTCGGCCACGTCGGTGACGTCGCCCGCGTCAGTGCCGGCGCGCTCGTCGTCTGCCCTCGCCAACCAGAGGAGGTCCTCGACGATGCGGCGCAAGCGTGTGCTCTCCCGGCCGATTCGCTCGAGCACGTCGCGGTAGGCGCCCGGGTCGCGCGGCCGGTCAAGGGCCAGATTCACCTCGGCCTCGATCACCGAGATCGGCGTGCGGAGCTCGTGCGAGGCGTCGGCGGTGAATTCGGTCTGTCGGCGTCGGACCAGCTCCGAGGGTGCGGAAGCCCGCAGACCGACGACGGTCGCCCCAGCGAAGACGGCAACGGCGAGGATGACGCCGAACACCAGCTCGGCGATGAGAAGTGCCGACCGGACGTTGGACGTCCCGGCCATGCTCTGACCGGCGACGAGGACGCTGCCGTGGGAGCGCACCGCATCGAACCGGAACGTCGAAGCCCCGAGAGGCAGAGTGACCGGTCCAGAGCTCCAGCCCCGAGACGGCAGTGCCGGGGCATCCGACGTCAACGGGGTCACCGTGCCCGACGGTGCGATGGACCAGACGAAGATCGGAGCGTCGTCGACGTCGGTCTGCTCGCCTTGTGCGCTCGGTCCGGGAAGCGTGAGGGTCTGTTGGCTCGCGTCCTTGAGCTGGTCCCGCAGACGAGCGTCCGCGTTGCCGACCAGGTGGTCGGTCACGATCATGTTGAGGACGACAGCGGCGATCACATAACCGACCATCACGAGAATGGTGGCCACGGCGGCGACCCGCACCGCATGACGGCGGTGGGCGCGGGTCAGGTTCATGTGGCGACCATCCGGTACCCCGTGCCGCGGACGGTCTCTATGCGGGCCCGGCTGGCGGCCAGTTTTGCCCGTAGTCGCGCGACGTGGACGTCGATCGTGTTCGATCCGACGGCATCGGCTTCGTCCTCCCAGACCTGGGTTGCGATGACCCGTCGCGTCAGGACATTGGGCGAGCGGCGCAGCAGGAGCTCCACCAGTGCCGTCTCGATGGCCGTCAAGGGTGCAGGTTCACCCGCCACGGAGACCTCTCTCGTTGCCGGGTCGAACTGGAGATCGGCACAGGCCAGAACCGGATCCATCGTGAGCGGTGGACGTCGCTGCAGAGCGTGCACACGCGCGACCAGCTCGGAGAAGTCGAACGGCTTGACCAAGTAGTCGTCGGCCCCGCCGTTGAGGCCGGCCACCCGGTCGGCCGGCGCGTCGCGTGCGGTCAGCATGAGGATGGGGGTCCGATCGCCCAGGCTTCGCGCTTCGGCGACAACCTCGATCCCGGTGCGCTCCGGCATGCGCCAGTCGAGCACGGCGACGTCGTAGTCGTAGGCGCGAAGGTGGCGCAGTGCGGCTGCGCCGTCGGTGACCGCATCCACCACGTAACCGCTCTCCCTGAGGCCTCGCTCGAGGACTGACCGCAACGCGGCATCGTCCTCCGCGACGAGGACTCTCATAACCGGGAACCGTCGTGTGACATGCCGTTCAGGCTAGGGGGTGCGATTGCCAGCCACCGCTCGGCCGGCCGTCATGAGTTCTTCAGGTTCGAGCCGTACGCTTGCGGCGTCGTGGACCTCGTGAACCACCTCGCTGGCATGCCCGGGGCGCCCAGCCGCGCACGGGCGTGAGGCCTGGCATCGAGCCGTTCTCGCCGACCGCCCGGGCGGTCACACTGGCCCGCATCAGGCGGCTGACCAGAACGGCGATCGTGCTGGCCGGCGGCGCCACGGCGTTCATCTGGGTCACCGTCGCCAGGGAACACCCGGGGTCCTCGGCCGGTTCCGAAGGAGTCCCTCCCGTGACCCGGCCCACGACGCCACGGCCGGGTACTTCGGGCACGGCGTCCCTGGGCCCGTCGACGACGACCACGAGCCCGCCCAGCACGTCCACGACGGCAACGGATGGATCGACGTCGGGTCCGTCCTCCGCCACCACCACGACGAGCCCGCCCACCACCACGACGAGCCCACCCACCGCCACGACGAGCCCTCCCACCACGACGACGACACAGCCGGTGGTGACGTCGGGCGGTACGTCGAGATAGTGGCGGGGCCGAGCAACCGTTGGGCCGGGAATTGCGCCACCAGGGCGAAGCGCCGACAATGACCGGCACGCAGACGGCGCAGGCAGGGTAGGACGTGGAACATTTCTTGGAGTCAGTGGGCTACGGCGCGGTCTTCGCGCTCAGCTTCATCTCGGCGATGGGCCTCCCGGTGGGAGCCGAGCTCGCCCTCATCTTCGGCGGGGTGCTTGCGAGCTCTGCGGGTGCGGAGGCGAACCACGTCTCGCAACTCTCCCTGGCTCTCGTCATCGTCCTCGCGGTCCTGGGCGAGATCCTCGGCTCGCTCGCAGGCTATGCCATCGGCCGCTACGGCGGTCGCCCGCTCGTCGACAAGTTCGGTAAGTACCTGCTCCTCACCCACAAGGATCTGGACCGCGCCGACGCCTGGTTCGCGCGCCGCGGAGAGCCGGTCGTGCTGTTCGGGCGGTTCATACCGTTGCTCCGGTCCTTCGTCTCGTTCGCGGCGGGACTCGGCGAGATGGCGATTGGCAAGTTCATCGTCTTCACGTCGATCGCCTGTGCCATTTGGTGTACCGCCCTGTGCTCGCTTGGCTACAGCCTCGGGAGCAGTTACAACCACGTGCTCAAGGCCTTCAGCTACGCGGGGTACATCCTCGGGGCGCTCGCGGTCGTCGCGGTTGCGTTCGTCTTCTGGCACCGGCTGCGGGAATACAGGAAGCAGCGCGACCTGGGGCGGGCAAAGACCGAGGCGTGAGAACGACTTCCTGACGGGAGCCCCCGGTAGGGCCGTCCCACCTCCGTCCCCCCGGCGTCGCGTCGCGTCGCAACGGATTCGCAACCACGGTGGCGCATTGGAAGTCAAGGGCGTCGCGGGAGTCGACGAAGAGTGGAGCAAGTGTTGTTGAAATACCCATTGAACTGAATTCTCCCGAAGTGTTACGTTCGAACCGAGGCGAGGGTGAGAGGGGATGAGGGGGCTCATGGCGATTGGATGTCGTCGCGTCGCGACTCCGGTCTGCCGCCCGGTCTGGGGCGACTCGGTCCGGCGCTCGGTGCGGGGTTGTGTGGCCGGGCACCGGTCGATCTCGATTTGACGGGTCACAAGGCGGTCTCATGACAGGCGGGAAGGCAGCTCTGCGGACATCGGCGTGGGTCGTCGTCGCGGCATGGGTCATCATGGGCGTGGCGACGCTGGCCGTTGCCGTTCTGCGTCTTGCGGTCGTCGGCTGGCCCGGAGGAACCGAGACGATGTTCGCGGTGGTGTTCGGCCTCCTGATGGCGGCCAGCTGGATCTGGCCGATCCGGCTCTCCGTCGACGACGAATCGGATGCATTCGACCTCGATGAGGGCTTCTTCGTCTTGTTGATCCTGCTCGTCCCGGCCTCGTTGACCGTGGTGGTGTTCGCGATCGTGGCGGTGGTGGTGCAGGTGGCGAAGCGACGGGCGCTGATCAAGTCGATCTTCAACGTCGGCCAGATCGTCACCTCGGCCGGGTTCGCCACCCTCGTGTTCGTCCTGGTGCGGGGAGCCGACTCCCAAGTGGGCTATGCGACGGTGGGCGCCGCGGTGATCGGCGCCATCTGCTACCTCCTGGTCAACACGGGGGCGATCATCTCGATCCTGGCGGCGCTTCGCACGCCCTGGCGGGAGACCGTGTTCGGCGGCATGGAGGGCAGGCTTCTCGTGGCCGCCGGAGGAATCGGCGTCGCCGTGCCGACGGCGTTGCTCCTGGCCGACCAGCCCAGGTTCTTGCCGCTGGCGGTGTTGCCCCTGCTCCTCCTGCGATACCTCAGCGAAGGGCACTTCTACGCTCGCAACGACAGCATGAGGCTCCGTGGCCTCTTCGAAGCCACGCTCGATGTCAACCGCTCCATCGGGAGCGACCAGACCCGGGTCGCCGTGCTGAGCTCCGCCGGCTCGCTGCTCCGCACGTCCGACGTGACGTTGGCGCCGGAGCGACCCGACACCCACGACGCCACCCTGTCCGCGCCGGTCGAACTGGCCGACCGCAGGCTCTGGCTGTCCGTCTCGGGCCGGAGCCGGACCGAGCCGTTCGACGATGCCGACAGGGCACTGCTCGATGCGCTGGCCTCGGTCGGCGCCGTTGCCTTGGCCAACGCCGACCTGTACGCGGAGGTCGAGCGGCAGAAGGACAACCTCTCCGTCATCACCAGCAGCCTTGGCGAGGGCGTCTGTGCCATCAGCAAGAGCGGGGAGATCACGTTCATGAACCCCGCCGGGGCCGGCATGCTCGGCTGGGCCGACCGGGTTCTGGGCAACGGGCAGCCCGCAGCGATCATCGAGACGCCGCGCTTCCTGCTCGACCCGGCCATGCGCGCCATGTCGTTGCGGCAGATCGTGGTGAGCGACGATGTCCGGTTCGAGCGCGCCGACGGCTCGCATTTCCCCGTGACCATGACGGCCTCGCCGGTGGTCGGCGACCCGGAGCCGTCGGCCGCGGTCATCGTGTTCCGCGACACATCTGAGCGGAAGGCGTTCGAAGAGCAGCTGGCGCGGCATGCCTTCCAGGATCCGCTCACCGGTCTGGCCAACCGGCGGCTCCTGCTCGATCACCTCGACCATGCGCTGCTGCAGGCCGACCGCACCGGTGCGCGGGTGGCCGTGCTCTTCGGCGACATCGACCGCTTCAAGGTCGTCAACGACAACCTGGGCCATCAGGTCGGTGACGAGCTGCTCCGAGTCGTGGCAGAACGGCTGCGTCGTGTCATACGCCCGGGCGACACGTTGTCGCGGTTCGGTGGTGACGAGTTCGTGGTCATCCTCGAAGGCGTCGCCGCAGCAGACGACGCCAGCCAGGTGGCCGAGAGAGTGCTCGAGGAGCTGCGCCAACCCATCGTCCTCGGCACCGGGCACGAGGTGGTCGCGACCATGAGCATCGGCATGGCACTGAGCCAAACCGGGACCTCACGGGACGACCTCTTGCACGATGCCGATGTCGCCATGTACCGGGCCAAGGAGCTCGGTCGGGGTGGCCAGGTGGCGGTGTTCGACGGGGAACAGATGCGCGGGCGTTCCGCCGGCCGCCTCGACCTCGACACCGCACTGCATCACGCCCTGGAGCGAAACCAGGTCGAGGTCTACTTCCAGCCGCTGGTCTCGTTGAGCGACCAGCGCATCGTGGCGGCAGAGGCGTTGGTCCGGTGGGATCATCCGGAACACGGGATCCTGTCTCCTGCGCATTTCATCGAGCTGGCCGAGGACAACGGGACGATCCTGCCCATCGGAAATGCAGTGCTGGCGCACGCGTGCCGGCGGGCAAGGGAATGGCACGACTTGGGCGTGCCGCTTCAGGTCTGCGTCAACCTGTCGGCGCGCCAGTTCAAGCACGCCGGCCTGGAGGCCCAGCTGTCGGACGTGCTCGGTAGCACCGGAATCGATCCGTCGCAGCTCCTCCTCGAGATCACCGAGAGCTTGGCCATGGACGACGTCGACGCCACGTCCACCATCCTGACCAGGCTGCACGATCTCGGGGTCCGTTTGGCTATCGACGACTTCGGCACGGGTCACTCCTCGCTGGGCTACCTGGCCCGGTTCCCCATCGACGTCATCAAGATCGATCAGAGCTTCGCCCGCGACATCGACCGGGACCCGGTGAAGGCGGCGATCGTCTCCGCGGTGGTCGCCCTCTCCCGGGCGATCGGATCGACGACCGTGGTCGAGGGGGTCGAGACCCTTCCCGAGCTCGAGCAGATCAAGAGCCTCGGGTGCGACATGGCCCAAGGCTTCTACTTCTCGCGGCCGCTTCCCACCGCCGCCTTCGACGAGCTGCTGCTGGCCGGCCCGAACACCCGGGCCGGCCTCGATGCCCCGCCCCGGGAGGTGCTGACCCCCTAGGCCTGCGAGCGCGCCGCGGCGGACCCCTCGACGCCGGTACCCTCGACCGCGGCCGGAGGACCGTCGAATCCGGGGCCGTCGTGCCCGACCGCGTGCCCGCGCAGGGCGTGGTGGAGGAGTGGCACCACTGCATGCCAATCACCGACGATGCCGATGTCGCAGTGGGAGAAGACCGGGGCCTCGGGGTCCGTGTTGACGGCCAGGATGGTCCCGGCCGCACGCACACCGACCGTGTGGTTGAACTTCCCGCTCAACCCCACTGCGATGTAGAGGCGGGGGGAGATCGACCGCCCGGTCAGGCCGACCTGCCGGGCCCGGGGCGCCCAGCCCCGGTCCGTGACCTTGCGCGTCGCGGCGAGCTCGGCGCCCAGATGCGCGGCCAGGGGGCTGAGCTGCTCGTACTCGTCGGGAGCGACCCCGACGCCGACACCGATGACGACCTCGGCCCGGGCCAGCGTCTCCACGTCGTCGTTGCGATGCTCGGCGAGGACGTGGACGCGCCCGCGCCGGCGGACCTCGCGCACCGCCGTCGGGGCGCGACCGGGCACCGGTCCGGCGCCGACCGGGGGCAGCACGCCGGGCCGGACGGTGACCATCTGCGTCGCGCTGCGGCAGGTGATGTCGGCCACCAGCGCGCCGGCGAACGCGGGCTTGGCGGCCACCAGGGAGCCGTCGTGTACGGACAGGGCGACCGCGTCGCCCACGAGCCCCGACCCCGTGGCCGCGGCCGCCCGCCCCGCCACCTCCCGCCCGAATGCGGTGCTGGGCGCCAGCACCGCCCAGGGCGCCGTCTCCCGCAGGTAGGAGGTGACGGCGTCGGCCACGTCGTCGGCGATGACGGATCCCTCCAGCCTCACCACGAGGTCGATGCCGGGCACGGCCGGGGAGCCCCCCGGCGCGTCGCCGGGGCACAGCGCATGCACCGTCGCCCCCGTCTGGCGGCCCAGGCCGGCGGCGGCACGGAGCAGCTCGCCCGCCACGTCGGGCCGTCCGGGCTCGACCAGGACGGCGATGACCCGGCCCGCCGGTGCCGTGGCGCCGTGGCCCCCGTCCCGGTCGGGGGGCGGCGGGGCCACGCGGCCACCCGTCGTCAGTGCGCCGCGGCGTTCGAGCGCGCGCACCGCGTCCTGCACCTGCTGCTCGAGGGGCCCGTCGAGCACGTGATTGGCTCGGGCGTGCTCCATCGGCCGCGTCGCGCCCACGACGGTCGGGCTGCCCGCCTCGCCCCACGGCCCCGCGCCGAGATCGGCCGAGGTCAGGCGCGCGAGACGCTCGGCCGGCACCGCAGCCCGCCCCTCGGCATCGACCTTGCACGGGTCGCAGAGGCGTTCGGCCACCGAGAGGACGGCCGGCAGGGCGACCTCTGCCTCGAGGGTCCCGTCGTCGTGCTCGAGCTCGAGGCGCAGGCGGTCCCCGGCATCCACGAGTTGGCGGACCCCGCTCGCGAACGGGAGACCGAGCAGCTCGGCGATCTCCGGCCCCACCTGCCCCGTCTCGCCGTCGATGGAGTTGCGACCCACCAGCACGAGGTCGAAGGGGCCGGCCGCGCCCAGTGCCGCAGCCAGGGCCCGTGCCGTCGCCAAGGTGTCCGAACCGGCGAAGGCCGGGTCGCACAGGTGCAGACCGTTGTCGGCTCCCCACGCGACCGCCTCGCGGAGCGCGTCCTCGGCGCCCGGCGGCCCGAGCGTCACCACGGTGCACGAACCCCCCGTCGCGCCCGCCAGGATCACCCCCTGGGACACGGCCCGGCGACAGTAGGGGTTCATCTCGGAGCCCACACCGGTGCGCACGAGCCGCCCTTCCTCCAGGCGCAGGGACTCGGCCGGGGGGACCTGCTTGACGAGCGCGGCGATCCGGAGCGGCGCCCCGACCGCCCGGCCCGGCGGCTCCGGGCTCATGCGCCCGACCCGGCGCGGCTGAGGACGAGCTCGTCGGAGCGCTCCTCGGTGGCCGGGCTGTGCACGTAGCGCCCCCCGCGCGTCCACGATGCGGCGGCGGCGGCGAGGCTGGCCACGATGGCGAAGTCGAAGGCGGCGTGGAGGCCCTCCCGGAACGGCGTCGCAATGAGTCCCGGGAAGAAGCTGCGCTGGGCCAGCGAGGCCTGCTGCGCCGCGCTCAGGTGCGCGAGCGTCCCGGCGCCGACGAGGTGCTGGACCGGGTTGTAGCCGAGGAAGGCGGCGAAGAGGGTCGAGATCGGCGGGAGGTGTGAGGCCCGCCCGGCGACCGCCGACGGTACACCGTGGGCGAGCAACCCCGCCGAGACGTTGTGCGGCAGGGAGGAGGACAGCCCCACGATCATCAGCGTGAAGAAGATGCCGATGGAGAAGACCTGGGCCGAGTTCTGGAACGTGGTGTTCATGCCCGAGCCGGCGCCGCGGTGCTCCGGCGGGAGGCTGTTCATGACGCCCGCGCGGTTGGGTGAGCCGAACGCCGCCATGCACAAGCCGGTGAAGAACAGGATGAGTCCGAAGACCCAGTAGGAGAAGTCGATCGGGAGCGCCTCGAGCAACGCGAAGCAGATGGCCGCCCCGATCATGCCGCCCGTGGCGAAGGGCCGGGCCCCGTAGCGGTCGGAGAGGATTCCCGATGTGGGGCCGGCGATCAGCAGGCCGATCGTCAATGGGATCATGGCGATGCCGGCCCACAGCGGCGTGGCGGAGAACGAGTAGCCGTGCAGCGGCAACCAGATCCCCTGCAGCCAGATGATGAGCATGAACATGAGCCCGCCGCGGCTGATGGCGGCCAGGAAGCTGGCGACCACGCCGCTCGTGAAGGCACGGATCTTGAAGAGCTGCAGGCGGAACATCGGCTCGCGTACGCGCACCTCTATGAAGCAGAAGGCCACGAGCAGCAGCGCGCCGCCGACCAGCGCGCCGATCACCCGGGGGTTGGTCCAGCCCATCGCGTGGCCGCCGTAGGGCTCGATCCCGTAGGTGATGCCGACCATGACGAGCACCAGCCCCAGGGCGAAGGTGGTGTTGCCCGGCCAGTCGATGTGGGCCGAGCGCCGCTGCCCGAGCTCGCGCAGCCGCAGGTAGCCCCACACCGTGGCGAAGAGCCCGATCGGCACCGAGACCAGGAAGATCAGGCGCCAGTTGATGGGACCGAGGATGCCCCCCAGGATCAGGCCGATGAAGGAGCCGCTGAAGGCGGCGGCCTGGTTGACGCCGAGGGCGAGGCCACGCTGGTCCTCCGGGAAGGCGTCGGTGAGGATGGCGGCCGAGTTGGCCATGAGCATGGCGGCGCCGACGCCCTGGAAGATGCGCATCACGATCAGGTAGACGCCGGCGGCCGGGCCCGTCATCCAGGTGACGCTGAGGGCGAGCGAGAAGAACGTGAACACTGCGAAACCCAGGTTGTACATGCGGACCCGGCCGTACATGTCGCCCAGCCGGCCCAGGGTGACGACGAGCACGCTGGTCGTGACCAGGAAGCCGAGGATCATCCACAGCAGGAAGAAGCTGTTCCCCGGCAGCAGCGGGTCGAGGTCGATGCCCCGGAAGATGTCGGGCAGCGAGATGAGGACGATCGAGCCGTCGATCGTCGCCATCAACATGCCCAGGGTGGAGATGAACAGGGCGGTCCACTTGTAGCCGTCGGGCAGCGGCGACCCGGGGTCGGAGCGGACGAACCAGTGGTGGGCCCCTGCGCCACGACCGTGGCGGCCCGCCGAGGCCCGGGAGGCCACGTCGGCGGCCGAGGGGGCGTGAAGGGGCGGCGCGGTGGAGCGTTCGATGCGCCCACGCTACTTGCCGGGGCGGAGGCTCCCGGCGCCGCCGCACGACGTCAGCGGCCGATGGCGGCGCCCTCGGGGCTGCGCGGGTCCGACGCCCCGACGAAGCGTCGGGCCCCGCCGTCGGGCCCGACCTCGACGATCTGGGCGCAGCCGACGGCGACGGGGTCGAAGGCGCGGATCCGCTGCACCCGGTGGCCGCGGGCGGTCAGCCCGTCGTGCCACCCGGGGGGCGCGGCCGCCTCGGCGACCACCGTGAGGTCCTCGCCCCACCACAGGCGGAACGGACCTGCGGCCGGCGCGTCGAGGACGAGCCGGGGCGAGGCCACCGCCGTCGCGGGGTCCTGGCCGGCGTGCAGCAGGCGGGCCAGGAGCTGGCTGATGATCTGGGGCTGGGCGTCGCCCCCCATGGCGCCGACCAGGTGCGTCAACGGCCCTCCGCTCCCCGTGGCGAGCATCGGGGACAGGGTGTGGGGTGGTCGCCGGCCGGGCGCCAGCTCGGCGGGGTGGCCCTCGATCAGGGAGAAGCCCACCCCGCGGTTGTGGAGGAAGACCCCGGTTGCCGGCTCCACCAGGTGCGAGCCGAAGTCGAGCGCGTTGGACTGCGTGAGCGAGACCCCGAGCCCGTCCGCGTCCACGGCGCACAGGTGGGTGGTGTCCCCGTCACCCACCCGGGCCACCGTGGCTCCCGCCGTGCCCCGGCCGGGCGCGACGTCCGGCGGTGCCGCCGCCTCCGCGTCCACGCGGGCGACGGCCGCGGCGAGGCGGTCGGGGTCGAGGAGCGACGCGCCGTCGGCACCGTCGAAGAGCACCTCGGGCCGGTCGTGGCCGACGGCGCGCCACGACTCGACGAGGAGGTGCGCCCAGCGCGGATCGTCGGGGTCGGTCCCGAGCCCCGCGGCCGCCGCCACGAAGGCGCCGGCCAGCGTCAGGTAGCCCTGGGAGGGTGGGGGCACCGTCCACAGGTCGTGGCCCCACACGGCAAGCCGTAGCGGTTCGCACCACTGCGCCGCGGGGGCGGCGAAGTCCTCCGGGGCGTAGGTGCCGCCCCCGAGCTGGAGGAGGCCACGCCCGAACTCGCCGCCGTAATAGGCATCGCGGCCGTCGCGGGCGATGGCGCGCAGCGTGCGGGCGATCCCGGGGAGGCGCACGGGCTGGCCGACCTCGAGCGGGCCGTCGGGGCACAGCTCGCGTGCTCCGCCGAGCGCGTGGACGAGATGGCTCGCCAGCGCCAGCATGATGGAGGCGGCGAAGCCGTCGGTGGCCAGCTCGATCGCCGGCGCAAGGACCTCGCCGAGCGGCAGCCGCCCGTGGCGCGCGTGCAGGGCCAGCCAGCCGTCGACGGCGCCCGGGACCGGCACACTGCGGACGTCGCCCCGGAGCGGCATGACCGACATCCCTTCGGCGCGCATGCCGGCGGCATCGGCCCCGGCACCGGCTCGCCCGACCGACAGGAGCGCCTCGGGTGGTGCGCCGGGTGCCGACACCATGGCGAGGACGTCGCCCCCGAGCCCGCACAGATGGGGGCCCACCACGGCCATGACCGTCCCCGTCGCCACGGCGGCGTCGGCGGCGGAGCCGCCGCGCTCGAGCATGCCGGCGCCCGCCACCACCGCCAGCTGGTCGGCCGCCGCCACCATGCCGTGCAGCCCCGTCCGGGGGCCGAAAGGGGCGAGCGGCAGCGTCATGCAGGGGATCAGAGGACGACGACGGAGCGCAGCACGTCGCCACGCTGCATGCGAGCGAAGGCAGCCTCCACGCCGTCGATGCCGATGGTCTCGCTGACGAAGCGGTCGAGGTCGAGTCGCCCCTGCAGGTAGAGGTCGACGAGCATCGGGAAGTCGCGCGAGGGGAGGCAGTCGCCGTACCAGCTCGGCTTCAACGCGCCCCGCGCCCGAAGAATTCGATCATCGGGATGTCGATGCGCATGTCGGGGGTCGGGACGCCGACCTGCACCAGGGTCCCCGCCAGGTCGCGGGCGAAGAAGGCCTGCTCCATCACGGCGGGGTGGCCCACCGCCTCGATGCAGACGTCGGCCCCGTTGCCGCCGGTCAGCGACCGGATCGCCTCCACGGGGTCGGCCGCACTCGCATCGACGGTGTGCGTGGCGCCGAACGACGTCGCGAGCTCGAGCTTCCGCGGGTCGAGGTCGATCCCGATGACGGTGGCCGCCCCCGCGAGCCTCGCCCCGGCGACGGCGGCACACCCGACGCCGCCGCAGCCGAAGACGGCCACCGAGTCGCCCGGCCCCACCTGCCCGGTGAACATCGCCGCCCCGAGCCCGGCCATCACGCCGCAGCCCAGCAGCCCCACGGCCTCGGGCCGCGCGGCGGGGTCGACCTTCGTGCACTGGCCGGCCGCCACCAGCGTCGCCTCCGCGAAGGCGCCGATGCCGAGTGCGGGGGAGAGCGCCGTGCCGTCGGTCAGGGTCATCTTCTGGGTGGCGTTGCGGGTGGAGAAGCAGTACCAGGGCCGGCCCCGCCGGCAGGCGCGGCACTCCCCGCAGACCGCCCGCCAGTTGAGGACGACGAAGTCGCCCGGCGCGACGTCGGTGACACCGGGCCCGACGGTGTCGACGACGCCGGCCGCCTCGTGGCCGAGGAGGAAAGGGAAGTCGTCGCTGATGCCGCCCTCGCGGTAGTGCAGATCCGTGTGGCACACCCCGCACGCCTGCACCGCGACGACCGCTTCGCCCGGCCCGGGGTCGGGCACGACGATGGTCTCGAGCGTGACCGGCGCGCCCTTCGCCCTCGACACCACCCCACGGACCTCGCGTGCCATCGTGCTCCTCCCGTCGGCGAGCCCACATGATGCCCGATCGGCAGGCAGCGCGCGAGTCCCCGAGGTCGGCCGGAGCCCCCGGCGCCGGCGCCGGGGCAGCGGCGTCGTATCGTGACCCGCGATGCGGTCGGCCTACGTGGAGGTCCCTCAGGGCTGGATGCGGCTGGGCGCACGGGGCCTGGGCCCCTTCGTCACCCGGCAGGTCTTCCGCCGCGCCGACGGCACGTTGATGACCTGGGAGTCACGGTGGCACCGCAAGCACCCCTCAGGGGTGCCGGCCGGCTCCATCTGGTGGGCACCCCGTGCCACCGCGTGGTGGATCGGCATCCTGTTCGCGGTCGGGTCGGTCTGCTTCGCGCTCGGTTCGTTCCCCGCCTACGCGACCGGAGTGGGGACCAACGCCGACAACCTGACCTTCTTCATCGGGTCCATCTTCTTCACGACGGCGTCGTTCCTGCAGTACTCCGAGACCGCCTGCGCCCCCGGCACCCTCGACGGGGCGCGGCGCCGGGGCTTCGGCGCCCTCTTGAGGGTCCAGCACCACCGGATCGACTGGTGGGCCGCCGTCATCCAGCTCGTGGGGACGCTGTGGTTCAACCGGACCACCTTCAGCGCCCTCGTCGTCGGGCTGGGGGCGTCGCCGGGTCATCACCCCGTGTGGCGGCCCGACGCGTTGGGCTCGGTGTGCTTCCTGGTCTCGAGCTGGTTGGCCTGGGCCGAGGAGTGCCATGGCCCGATCGCCTGGCGCCCGACGAGCCTTTCCTGGTGGATCACCGCGCTGAACCTGTTCGGCTCCGTCGCGTTCGGGGTCTCGGCGATCGCCTCGTACGTCGAGCCCAACGGTCAGCTCGTGAGCCTGGCGCTGACCAACCTGGGCACCTTCGTCGGTGCCATCTGCTTCCTGGTCGGCGCGGTCCTCCTGTTGCCCGAGCGCACCCTGGCGAGCCCGTCGACCGAGCCGGAGCCGAGCCGGCCCGTGGGCACGCCCACCTGAGGGCTCACGGCGTCCCCTCGCGCGGGTCCGCGCGGCTCCCGGTCCGGAGCCGGGTCGTTGGTTAAGGGATGCCGACCTGCTCCTGGTCGTAGATGTACAGGGGCTGGCCGTTGTAGGTCGCCTGCTGGGTCCCGTCGGCCCTCCAGACCACGCCTACTGCGCCGGGGTCGACTCCTGCGGAGAGGGCTTCCGGGGCGACGGCTACCCCCGGGGAGCGCGGCGGCGACCGCGCCACGTGCTGACGAGGAGGAAGCCGGTCGCCAGCCCCGGCAGGATGATTGCCCCTGCCCAGCGGCTGCCGGCGAGCAGGAAGGCCGCCCCGACGATGACGCCGGTCGCCACCGCCAGCTCGGGGGTGTCCCCGATCAGGAAGTCCCACCAGAAGCGGCCGAAGGCGACGATCCCCTTTCGGATGGCGGCGATCACGGCGTGGCCCCTTCGACCTGGACCGCGGGAGCGGGGAGGTTCGCTCGCATGTAGGCCGTCATCGCGAAGTAGACCACGACGAAGAAGCCGGCCAGCACGGGTATGGCCAGGTCGCCGCCAGGCCAGTCGACCCCGGCGCCCTCGCCGACCCAGAACACGCCGAAACTGGTCAGCATGACGCCGACCAGTGTCTTGATGGTGTTCTCGGGCACCTCGCTGAGCTGGCGCGCCACCAGAAGCCCGACGATGCCGACGAGGACCACGGCGGCTCCCGCCGCCAGCGCGGCCAGGCCGAGGCGGTTCTGGGCGGCGCCGAGGCTGATGACGATCAAGACCACCTCCATGCCCTCGAGGAAGACACCCTTGAACGCCACCGCGAACCCGACGCCGTCGCGGCCCTTGTTCGGCTCCGCCGACGCCCCGGCCTCGTCCGAGCCGAGCTCGGCCACTGTGTCGGCGTAGATCTTGTCCTCGTCGTGCATGGCCTTGTGGCCGCTCGCGCGCAGGATCGCCTTGCGCAGCCACGACAGGCCCAGCACCAGGAGCAGCGCCCCCACGACCACCCGCAGCGCGTCGATCGGGACGTAGCGGATGAGCGGGACCCCCACCGCCAGCACGAGCACGCCCAGGACTGCCGCCGCCACGGCCGCGCCCTCCAGTGCGGAGCGCCAACCACGGCTCACGCCCGCGGCCACCACGATGGTCAGCGCCTCGACCATCTCGACGAGGCTCGCCGCGAAGACGGCCAGGACAAGTACGACCGTGGAGGAGGTGTGCATGGGTCGCCGACAAATGTAACGGCTCCCGATGCCTCCTTCGCTCAGAGGAGCACAGGGATAGTGTGCGGAGGACTGACCAGGGAGATTCTCGAACGGGGACGGTTGCGATGGGTGAGGGAGCAAGGGCATCGGCGGGAGCGGGCCAGAGCGTCACGACCGGCCGGAACTACGTCGTCGTCTCGGCCGACACCCACGCCTCGCCGGACAGCCTCGACCACTTCCTCTCCTACGTCGACCCGGCGCAGCGCGAGGCGGTGGCGGCCTTCGGCGACCTGTCGTCGCTGGCCATCTCCATGTTCGGCGGGTTCGACCCGGGTGAGGTCGACGAGTCCGACCCCGTGCGGGCGACCGCGGCCAGGCGCCTCGCCGGCATGGGCGTCGACACCGACGCGGCACGAGGCTGGCTGGCCCACTACGGCACGGACTGGGTGGTGCCGGGCGACGGCGGCGGTCGGCGCCTCGCGGTGCTCGAGGAGCAGGGGATCCACGCGGAGGTGACGCTGCCCGGGCCGATCCTGGCCGGGGGTCTGTCACCGGCGATGTACCTCGGCGCGACCACCGACAAGGGGCTCGAGGTGGTGTGGCCGGCGCTGCACGCCTACGTGCGCTGGCTGGCCGACTTCTGTGCCGCCGCCCCGGGGCGGCGCGCCGGCTGCATGCCGATCGACTTCCACGACATGGAGCGCGCCGTCGACGAGGTGGCGTGGGCCAGGGCCAACGGCATCTTCGGCGGCGTGATGCTACCGGCCATGTCGGTCGGCTCACGGCTCCCCGGGTACGCGGACGACTACTACGACCCGTTCTGGAGCGCCTGCGAGGACCACCAGATGGTGGTCAACCTCCACACGGGAGCCTCCGGGTCGGCGACCGACACCAAATTCCTCTACGACCAGGCGCATGGGGGCATGCTGGGGCTCTACGAGGTGTTCGTCTTCACCCGCCGCCCGCTGTGGTTCATGATCCTCGGGGGCGTGTTCGACCGCCATCCCGACCTCAAGGTGGTCGTCACGGAGAACGGGGTGCAGTGGCTCCCGTCACTGATCCGCGACATGGAGTCGTTCTTCGACACGCACGGGGGCGCGCCGGTGCGCTCCTACCTCAAGATGCGACCCCGCGACTACTTCGAGAAGCACGTCTGGCTGGGCGGGTCGCTCATGAAGCGCTACGAGGCCGAGATGCGCCACGAGATCGGCATCGACAAGCTGATGTGGGGCGCGGACTACCCGCATCTCGAGGGGGCCGCACCCGTCCACCGCGAGACGCTGCGCTACATCTTCGGTGGCCTGCCCGAGGACGACCTGCGCCGGATCCTCGGCTCCAACGCCGTCGGCCTGTGGGGGTTCGACGAGGCGTTGTTGCAGGAGGTGGCCGACCGGGTCGGCCCGACCGTCGACGACCTGGCGACGCCGCTCGAGCTGGCCGACATCGAGGACACGTTCAGCTGGAGCCTGGCCCGCCCCGTCCCGCTGGTGGCGTCCCGGGCTTCCTGACGGCCTTCTCCCCCGGATCCGTTCTCCTTCCTGCCCGCCGAGCCGGCTCTGCCGGAATCGGCCCGGCGGCACCGGCGCAGCGGCGCAACCACCACGCACTCCCCGCGGAGAACGGTCGCGCCGACGCGCCGCGACGACGAAGGAACGACGGGCGCGTGGTCGGGCCGCGACGTCCGCCGCGGTGTCACACCCGCGTGCTTGTATCGACCCGTGGAGTTGGCTGACTTCGCCGAGGCGCTCAGCGCGCTGGTGTCGAGTGGCGCCGAGAACTACGGCGACGGCGCGTCCATCGAGCTGCTCCACCGCGAGCTCGCCCGCTTCGAGGCCTTCGTCACCGAGGCCACCGTCGCCTTCGAGGCGAGCGAGGAATGGGCGGCGGACGGGGCCAAGACGGCATCGGCGTGGATCGCCACCCGCTGCCGGGTCCCCCGCGGCGCCGCCCGCAAGCGGACCCGCCTCGGGAGGACGTTGCGCCACCTGCCCCGCTGCGCCGAGGCCTGGCGCCAGGGGCGGATCGGGTCCGACCAGGCCCGGGCGATCGCGTCGGCCCGGCGCCACCGCACCGAGGCCTCCATGGCGCGCGACGAGGAGATGCTCGTCTCCCAGGCCGCCGCGATGGGTTTCGAGGACTTCTACCGGGCGCTGAGTTACTGGAAGCAGCTGGCCGACCCCGAGGGCGCCGACGCCGCCGACGAGGACCGCAGGGCGGCGCGCCACGTGTATCTCGAGCCGAGCATCGGCGGGATGTGGCTGGGCCAGATGACGCTGGACCCGATCTCGGGGTCGATCGTGTCCGGCGAGCTGAACCGGCTGGAGCACGAGCTGTTCGAGGCCGACTGCGCCGAGGCCCGCGAGCGTCTGGGTCGGACCCCCCGGTTCGACGAGCTGGCGCGCGACGGTGGCCGGCGGCGGGCCGACGCGCTGGTCGAGATGGCGAACCGCAGCCGCACCGCTCCGGCCGACGGCATCCGCCCGGCCCCGCTCTTCAGCGTCCTGGTGGGCTACGAGACGCTGCACGGACGGATCTGCGAGCTCGAGAACGGCACCGTCCTGCCACCGTCGTCACTGCAGCCCTGGATGGAGGCCGCCTACTTCGAGCGGGCGATCTTCTCCCTGGGCACCCGGGTCGACGTGAGCGTGCGGGCCCGGCTGTTCACGGGGGGGACGAGGCGGGCGATCGAGCTGCGGGACCGGATCTGCACCCACCCCTACTGCTACGAGCCGGCGGAGACCTGCGAGGCCGACCACATCCAGCCCTATGCGGAGGGGGGACCGACCACGCAGGACAACGGCCGGCTGCTGTGCGGGTTCCACAACCGCCTGCGCAACCAGCGACAGCGGCCACCGCCCGTCGCCGCATGAGGCGGCGCCGCCCGCTGCGGCGGCAGGGGGGTGCGAGGTCCGAACCGTAAAGACGAGCGCTTCGTCGCGCCTGTTTCGAGCCGAAACGCTTCAGGACACGTCGGCGACGAGCAGCCGGTAACCCAGGTCGACCGTCGCGCGCTCGGAGAGGTCGCGGTGCCGCCGCTGCCACGCGCCGCTGGACAGGTCCGCCGCGAGCCCTGCCACTCCGCGGGCGATGACGGCGGGGTCGGCGAGCGCCAGGCCGGACGCGTTGGCCCGCACGGCGGGGTCGAGGTAGGCCTCGGGCCGGCACCAGTAGGCACCGAGGACGCCGTCCACCATGTCGCGCGGGACGGGCAGGGACACCGACGTGGTGGCGCCGATGGCCGCCGCGATGTCGTCCGCCGCCGGGCCGCAGCGCCGGGTGTGGTCGCCCACCTCGGGCAGGTACTCCTCCAACAGCCAGAAGCGCGAGTGCAGCTCGAAGTCGATGGCCAGGACGACCCGCCGCGGTGCGACGCGGCACAGCTCGGCCAGTCCTGCGGCCGGGTGGTCCCAGTGGTGGACGGTCAGGATCGCCAGCGCCACTGCGGCCCGCCCTGAGGTCAACGGCAGCGCCGAGGCACCGGCCCGCACGGCGGGCGCGGCCCCAGTGGGCCGTTGCGCCACCATGACCGCCGACGGCTCGACGGCGACGACGGGGCAGTGCGCCGGCTCGTACGAGCCCGTCCCCGCTCCCACGTTGACCACGAGGTCGTCCTTGCGGGCCCCCAGGTGCTCGGCGAGGACGGCGGCCCAGCGTGGGTCGGGCCGGCGGTGGGCGACGTAGCCCCGCCCGATGGTGTCGTAGACGGGCGAGGCCACCGCGCCCTCGGGGTCCGCCCTAGGCCGCCGACTTCTCGAGGATGTGGACGCCGCAGGCGGAGCCCAGTCCGATGACGTGGGTGAGGCCGACCTTGGCTCCCTCGATCTGGCGGTCGCCCGCCTCCCCGCGCAGGTGGGTGGCCACCTCCCACACGTTGGCGATGCCGGTGGCGGCGATCGGGTGCCCCTTGGACTCGAGGCCGCCCGACACGTTGACCGGGGTCGTGCCGTCCCGCCAGGTGGCGCCGGAGTTGAAGAAGTCGGCGGCACCGCCGCGCTCGCAGAGCCCGAGGTTGTCGTAGTGCACCAGCTCCGCCGTCGCGAAGCAGTCGTGCAGCTCCACGAGGTTGAGGTCCTGGGGCCCCACGCCGGCCTGCTCGTAGGCCTGGGCCGCCGCGTTCCGCGTCAGGTCGTTGACGTTGGGCAGGATCTGGCACGCCTCCTCCCAGGGGTCCGTGGTCAGGATGGAGGCCGTGATCTTGACCGCCCGCCGCTGCTGCTCGAGCGAGAGCGTCTTGAGCTTGGACCCGGAGACCACGACGGCGGCGGCCGCACCGTCGCAGTTGGCCGAGCACATCGGCCGCGTGTTGGGGTAGGCGATCATCACGTCGTTCATGATCTCGTCGAGCGTCATCTTCTTCGTGTAGGCCGCCAGCGGGTTCAGCGTCGAGTGCGCGTGGTTCTTCTCGCTGATCTTGGCGAACAGCTCGAAGCTGGTGCCGCCGTAGCGGTGCCCGTACTCCATGCCGATCTGGGCGAACACACCCGGCATCGTCTCGGTGCCCACCCGTCCGTCGATGGCGGCCACGGCACCCAGGCGCCCCTTGGGCTCGAACGTGTTGGCGTCGCCGGAGCGGCTCCCGCCGGCCAGCAGCCCGGCACCGGCCAGCTTCTCCACGCCCACGGCCAGGCCCATGTCGACCTCGCCCGCCTTGATCGCCATGGCGGCCACCCGGAGCGCCGTCGCCCCCGTGGCGCAGGCGTTCGACACGTTGTAGACCGGGATGCCGGTCTGGCCCAGCTGCTTCTGGATCATCTGCCCGGTCGGCGCCATCGCCATCATGAGGTTCCCGGCGCCGATGATGCCGATGTCCTTCATGGTGACCCCGCCGTCACCGAGGGCACCCCGGACCGCCTCGGAGGCCAGGTCGACGATGTCCTTGTCGGGGTGCTTGCCGAACTTCGTCATGTGGATCCCGAGGATCCAGAGCTCTTCGGATGCCGATGCCATGGTGGTCAACCTCCCAGGGGTTCGAAGCCGAAGCCGACCGCTTCGGTGCCGTCGTCGTCCGTGCCGATGACCTCGGTGGCCAGGCGCACCTTCATGCCGAGCGTGACGTGCTCGGGGTCGGCCGGCACGTTGATCACGTTGGCCCGCACGCTCGTGCCCTCGCAGTCGACCACGGCGGCCACGAAGGGGACCGGGATCCCCGGCGCGGCGAAGGACACGATGGTGAAGGCCCGGACCTCGCCCGTGGTGGGAACGGCGACCTTCTCGAAGTCGATCCCCTCGCAGGAGGCGCAGGCGTTCCGGCGGTCGAAGAAGCGGGCACCGCACGACGTGCACTCGTTGGCCTCGAGGTGCGGCTCCTCGCCGAGAACCAGGTAGTCGACCAGCGGGATCTGTCGCGCCATCACGCCCCCATGCCCGGGTGGAGAATCATGTTCTCAATGTAGCGGCGCGCCGGAAGAATCCGCTAATCGGGCGGTCCCGCCCGCACGACCGCTAGGTTCGCCCCCATGCGCTACACACACCTGGGCCGGACCGGCCTCCTCGTCAGCCGCATCTGCCTGGGCACCATGAACTTCGGGCCCGAGACGGACGAGCCGACCTCGTTCTCCATCATGGACTCGGCCCTGGAGGCCGGGATCAACTTCTTCGACTCGGCCAACGTCTACGGCCGCTCCAAGGGGCGCGGCGCGACCGAGGAGATCGTGGGCCGCTGGTTCGCCCAGGGCGGCGGCCGGCGCGAGAAGACGGTCATCGCCACCAAGCTCTACGGCGACATGGGGGAGTGGCCCAACGAGGGCCGGCTCTCCGCGCTCAACATCCGCCGGGCCGCCGAGGCCAGCATGCGCCGGCTCCAGACCGACTACATCGACCTGTACCAGATGCACCACGTCGACCGGCACTCCGGCTGGGACGAGATCTGGGAGGCGATGGAGGTCCTGCGCGCCCAGGGCAAGATCCTGTACGTCGGGTCGTCGAACTTCGCGGGCTGGCACATCTCCCGGGCCCAGGAAGCTGCGGCGCGCCGCAACTTCCTCGGGCTGGTGAGCGAGCAGTCCATCTACAACCTCATCGTGCGCGAGGTCGAGCGTGAGCTGCTGCCCGCCGCGGAGGCCTATGGGCTCGGCGTGATCCCGTGGTCGCCGCTGCAGGGCGGGCTGCTCGGCGGCGTCGTGCGCAAGGAGCGCGACGGGAGCCGCCGCTACGCCGGGCGCGCGGCCGAGTCGATCGAGGCGCGGCGCGGCCAGCTCGAGGCGTACGAGGACCTGTGCGCCGAGATCGGCGAGGATCCGGGCACCGTCGGGTTGGCCTGGCTCCTGACCCGGCCCGCGGTGACGGGCCCCATCGTCGGGCCGCGCCTGCCCGAGCATCTCGACTCCGCGCTGCGCGCGGTCGACGTCACCCTCGACGACAAGGCACTGGCGCGCCTCGACGAGATCTTCCCGGGCCACAAGACCGCACCCGAGGACTACGCCTGGTGATGCGCGCGGCCTCGTAGCCGCCGGCCGTTCACCAGCTCCAGGTGACGCTGACGGTGGAGCGCTGCCCCGGGAGCGCCTCCCTGACCGCCTCGAGGAAGGCGTGTTCGACGTGCTCCTGGGCCGGGCGTCCCGACAGCCGTGCGTGGACCCTCACGAAGAGGATGTCGCCCCAACCCCGCGTGAGGTGGACGGACTCGATCTTCAGGTTCGGCTCGCGCCCGGCGACCTCGGTGACGGCCTGATGCACCCTTGCCGTGAACTCGCGGTCGGTCACGCCGGCTGCGCCGGCGATCCGGCCATCTCTGCGTGCACTGGCTCCTCCCAACCGGCGCGGCGCCGACACCCCGCACGAGCGATCATGCGGAACCGGCGGACGACCCGGTAGGGCCGAAGGTCCGCGTGTGGGTCAGGGCGCGTGGATTTGTGACTACCGGGGCGCTGGGACTGCAGCGAACCAGCCGGCGGTGCGCTCGTCGGTCACGGGACGCCCCTCCCGGCCAACTCGGGCTCGGGTTGGGGACCCGGCTCGTCGACGAGGTGTGCCGCCAGGTCGTCGGGGTCGACGGCGAGGCGCGGCAGGAGCCGGTCGAGCCAGGCCGGGAACCACCAGTTCGCCTTGCCGAAGAGCATCATCAGGGAGGGCACGATGGCCATCCGGATGAAGATCGCGTCGACGAGGATGCCGGCGGCGAGTCCGATGCCGAACTCCTTGATCACGCGCTGGCCGCCGAGGATGAAGGAGCCGAACACCAGGATCATGATCAGGGCTGCCGCGGTGATGGTCTTCCCGGTGGCGGCAAGGCCGTTCCGCACGCCGACGTCGTTGTCGTGGCCCGACTTGACGTACTCCTCGTGGATCCGCGTCACCAGGAACACCTGATAGTCCATGGACAGGCCGAAGAGGATCGCGAAGAGCATCACGGGCAGGAAGGCCTCGATGGGGCTCGTGCCGTCGAGGCCGATGAACGAGCCCAGGTCCCCCCACTGGAAGACCGCCACCAGGATTCCGAACGCGGCACCGATGGAGAGGAGGTTCATGCAGGCCGCGGTGAGCGGGATGACGAAGCTCCGGAACACGGTCATGAGCAGCAGGAAGGACAGGATCACGACCAGAGCGATGAAGAAGGGGAGCTTCGAGCTGAGCACGCCGGAGAAGTCGACGAAGATGGCCGTCGTCCCGCCCACGAGTATCTTGACGCCCGAATTGCCCACCGCCTGGGGGAGCGTGTCGCCCCGCAGGTGGTTGACCAGGTCGGTGGTGGCGGCATCTTGGGGGGCCGAGGCGGGATAGACGTTCAAGAGCACGACGTCGCCACTGCCGGTCTTGCTCGGGATGTAGACGGGCTCGGCCACGCGGGCCACGTCGGGCTGCTGCGAGACGTCCTGGGCGACGGTGTCGATCACGGTGTGCTGGTCGGGCTGCACCACGCCGACCAGCATGAGAGGTCCGTTGAAGCCCGGGCCGAATCCCTTGGACAACATGTCGAAGGCCACCCGGGTCGGCGTGCCGGCCGGGTCGGTTCCCTGGTCGGCCGAACCCAACCGGAGCGAGAAGAAGGGCAGGGCCAGGATGACGATGACGAGGAGCGCCGCCCCCGCCGACAGCCAGGGGTACGCCCGGACCCGGTCGGCCCACTTGGGCCAGAAGCCCTTGCTGTCCGCGCCCACGGTACGCGGTCCGTTCTCGGCCAGGTTCCTCTTCTGCTTCCGGCTCATCACCTTGGGCCCGATGAAGCCGAGCATGGCCGGCAGGAGCGTCAGCGCCGCCACCATCGTGAGGGCGACGCCGATGGCGGCCGCAACGGCCAGCCCGTAGAGGAAGCTGACACCGATGGCGAGCATGCCGAGCAGCGCGATGCACACGATGATCCCGGCAAAGAGGACCGCCCGCCCGGAGGTGTTGACCGCGTTGATGATGGAGGACTCGGCGTCGCGACCGGCGACGAGCCCCTGCCGGTGCCGGGTCACGATGAACAGGGCGTAGTCGACGCCGACACCCAACCCGATGAGGAGCATGAGCTCGGGTGAGATGGACGGCATCCCCATGGCGTGGCTGAGGACGCCGATGACGTTGTACGCCGTCCCCAGGGCGAAGAGGGCCGAGATGATCGGCAGGAGGGCGGCGAAGACCGAGCCGAAGACGAGCAGCAGCACCACGAGCGCGAGGAGCACGCCGAGGCCCGTGCTCCCGATCGAGACCCGGTTGGCCTGTTCGGCCAGCTGCCCGGTGACGGCCACCGTCAGGCCGTGGCCCGACGTGCTGGTCACCGTGTGGACGAACTTCTTTCCCTCGGCGCCCGAGATGTCGTTCGCAAGCTTGTTGAAGGGGACTTGGAAGAACCCGACGGTGTGGTGCGCGTTGACGTCGCTCGTCCCCACCAGGTTGCCTGCGGCGTCGTAGGGGCTCGCGATCTGCGGTGACGTGGGGCAGTGCGTTGATCTCGGCGATCAGCGTGTTGATGCGCCGGCCGATCGCGGGGTCGGTGAGCCGCGCGCTGCCCGAAGTCCCGAACACCACCTCTTCGGTGTCCCCCGAGTGTGCGGGGGCGACGGACTTGAGCAGGTTGATGGCGTCGGCGGACTCGGTGTGGGGGAAGTTGAAGTTGTCCGAGTACGCGGTACCGACTTGCTGCACCATGAGGACCGAGCCCACCAGGACGAGCAGCCACAACAGGACGACGATGCGACGGTGACGGACACACCACCCGGCCAGGGTGCGCATTAGGGAGATCTCCTCAGGAACAGGCGACGCCGCCACCGGCCGGCGTCAGGGCAGGTGCCAATGGTACCGGCAGCCTGGGCGCCCTCCGATTCAGCCGGCGCCGCGCAGGTGCCCCAGGGCGTTGAGCACCGGCAGGGCCAGACGGTCGGCGGAGGTCGCCGAGCGGGCCACGAGTCGTCCCGCCAGGACCGGATGGCGCTCGGGGATCTCGAAGAACTGGCGCCGGCCGAGCGTGAGCAGCGTGAGCGGCGACAGTGCCACGACCGCGATCGGAGAGCGCAGCCGGTTGAGGAGCGAGTGTTCCGACCAGGAGTCCCCCCGGCCGAGGAGCCCGATGGGCGTACCGTCGCGCTGCACCACCGCATGGCCGCCGGCGATGACGTGCCAGAGGCGGACCGGCACGTCCTGGGCCTGGACGACCTGCCCGGGGTGGGCGCTGGTGACGTCGCACTGCCCGGCGAGCTCGGCCAGCTCAGGACGCGGGAGCCCGGCGAAGAGGTCCATGGCGCAGAGGGTGCCGGCCAGGTCGTCGTCGGCCGCGTGCTCGGGAGCGTGCGTGCGCACGGCTCAGCGGTCCATGACCGAGCTCGGCCGACCACCGCCGTGGTGGCGGTGCCAGTACGCGCCACCGACGGCCCGGCGCCACAGCACGAAGCCGACGATGGCGAAGAGCAGCCACGGAACGTGGTCCAGCGGGTAGAAGGGCATGGTCGCGCCGGCGACGACGGCCACGAACCCCACCAGGAAGACGTAGGGCAGGATCCGCGTGTGCCGAGGTGGCGGAGGTGGCGGCTCGCTCGGGAGCGGGGGTAGGTCGTGGAACAGCCCGTTGAGGTCGCCGCGCATCGTGGCCGACATGGCCGTGTCGAGGCGGCTCTTGAACTCCCCCTCGTCGAGCCGGCCCTCGGCATAGTGCCGCGCCAGCTTGTCGGCCACCGCGTTGCGCTCTTCGTCGGACGCCCGCACGGAGGCGTCGGAGGGCTGTGACTCGCGTCGGCCCATCGGGTAGGCGGGATCCCATCGGTAGCGCATCAGCTCTCCTCTCTCGGGCGTGGAAGGCGGTGGGACCGGTTCAGTAGGCGCTGCGGGCCCGTTCCCGGGCCAGCAGCTCCTCGGCGAGCGACTCGTCGGAGTCCTCGTCGGGGATGAGGAGCCAGCCGGCGATGTACAGCGGCACGGCGAGCCCACCCAGGAAGGCGAGCGCGACGAAGCCGATCCGGACGATCGTGGCGTCGACGTCGAAGTAGTCGGCCAGTCCCGCGGCCACGCCGGCGAGCATGCGGCCACGGCCGGCACGGTGGAGGCGCTGCTCGGCGGGGGGTGCCCCGGGCCGGTCGGGCGGGCACTGCTCCTGTGCGCCCGTCTCCGATGTCTGGGGGATGTCGTTCGGCGTGGTGTCCATGGGGCCAGCCTGAGGCCGTGGGACCCCCGTGTGAATCCGGCAGCACCCTGTCCGGACCCTGAAGCCGTCCCCGAGGCCTCAGGGATGTCCCTGATAGCCACGACGGTGGCCCTCGCGCGACCATTGGGGGATCGCTGAGCCACCCGAACCCGGGACGCGCCCGCTGACCGACGGTGGGCGCCCGACGGAGCCGTCACGGCCCGCGCCCGGGCCGTGGGTCCCCCCGATGGGCCAGTGGGAACCGCCCGACGGAGGTTGGGGCGGGGCGAGCGAGCACTGGTCGTCCCGGAGGGGCCCCTGGTCGGGCGGGCGCCGGCACCACCACCACCCTCACGTGGGCCGGAAGCTCCGTTGCCTGCGCCGCAGCCCCGACAACCGGGTGTTCGGCGGCGTGTGCGGCGCCGTCTCGTCGGCCACCGGGATCGACGCCATGTGGGTGCGGATCGGCTTCGTGCTGCTCGCCATCTGCAGCGGCGTCATGCTGCTCGTCTACGCCGCGGCGTGGCTGCTCATCCCGATGGAGGGCGAGAGCGCCAACATCTACTCCCGCGCCGTCAGCGACCGCCGCGGCATCCGCGTCGTCGCGGCCGTCCTCATCCCGGTGATGATCGCCGTGCAGGTGATCACCTCGACCCTCCATCTGGCCTTCGTCGGGTTCATCGGATGGCCGACCTTCCTCGCCGTCGGGGTGCTGATCCTCATCTGGCGCAACGCGAACGAGTCGGAGAAGGCATTCATCGACCAGGACGTGGTCCCCCTCTTCGGCCCCGACACCCGCGGGGAGGGGCGACGCTGGCTCATCGCGCGGGTGGCGGTGGGGGTCCTGATCGGCGCGGGCGGGATCGTCCTGCTCGTCGAGGGTCACACCACCGTGGCGGCGTTGCGGCCCGTCGGGGGCGCGGCCCTGGTCGTCGCGGCCAGCGTGATCATCTTCGGCCCTTGGTGGCTCAGCCTCGTGCGCGACCTCATCGCCGAGCGCCAGGCCCGGGCGCTGGCAGAGGAGCGGGCCCAGATGGCGGCACACGTCCACGACTCCGTGCTCCAGACGCTGGCGCTGATCCAGCGTTCCGCCGACGACCCCCAGCATGTCGTGCGCCTCGCCCGGGCCCAGGAGCGGGAGCTGCGGGCCTGGCTGTTCGAGGGTCGTCCGCCGGGGGCGATCGGCGACGACGCCACCATGCTGGCCGAGGGCGTCGGGCTGCTGCAGCGTCAGGTCGAGGCCGACCACGGCATCGCCGTGCAGGTGGTGATGGTGGGGGACTGCGAGCTGGACGAGGCCCTGCGCGCGCTCCTCGATGCGGCGCGCGAGGCCACCGTGAACGCGGCCAAGTGGTCCGGCGCCGACCAGGTCTCCGTCTACGCCGAGGTGGAGCCGGACACCGTGATGCTCTACGTGCGGGACCGTGGCCGTGGCTTCGATCCCGACGCGGTTCCCGAGGACCGGCAGGGCATCGCGCAGTCGATCCGCGCCCGGGTCACCCGCTTCGGCGGCTCTGCCGTCATCCGGTCGGCGCCGGGGGACGGGGCCGAGGTGCAGCTCTCCATGCCCCGGCGGGAGCGGGTGCGGTGAGCACCACGGGCCGCGGCGCTCCTGCGGGCCGCCCCCGCATCTTCCTGGTCGAGGACCACGCCGTGTTCCGTGCCGGCGTGAAGGCGGAGCTGGGTGAGGCCGTGGAGGTGGTCGGCGAGGCCGACGAGGCCGGCGCCGCAGTCGAGCTCATCAACGAGCGCGTCCCCGAGGTGGTCCTGCTCGACGTGCACCTGCCCGGTGGGGGAGGCCTTGCCGTCCTGCGCGGGGTGCGCCCGCTCCATCCGGAAGTGCAGTTCCTGGCGCTCTCGGTGTCCGACGCACCCGAAGACGTGATCGACGTCATCCGGGCGGGCGCACGCGGGTACATCACGAAGACGATCTCGGGACCCGAGCTCCTGCAGGCCGTCTACCGGGTCGCCGCCGCTGACGCCGTCTTCTCCCCCCGGCTGGCGGGCTTCGTGCTGGACGCGTTCGCCCAGGGGTCGGCGCCCACCGCCGGGCTCGACCCGGAGCTGGACCAGCTCTCCCCGCGCGAGCGTGAGGTGCTGCGCCTCATCGCCCGCGGCTACACCTACAAGGAGGTCGGGCGCGACCTCAGCATCTCGGCCAAGACGGTCGAGTCGCACGTCTCGTCGGTGCTGCGCAAGCTGCAGCTCTCCACCCGCCACGAGCTGACCAGGTGGGCCACGGACAGGCGCTTGGTCTAGACAGTGGGCCATGCGCGAGGACCTGGCCGCCGAGCACCGCGACGCGGCCAGGCTGGCCGAGGCCGCCGGCCGAGCCCTGATGGAGCTGCGGGCCGCGCCGCCCAAGCTGCGGGACATCGGCGCCGCCGGCGACCACTTGTCGCACCAGCTGCTCGTCGGTGAGCTCAACCGCCTCTATCCCGACGACGACGTCAGATCGGAGGAAGGGCTCGAGCACGTGGCCGGCGAGGGCCGCCTGTGGATCGTCGACCCGCTCGACGGCACCCGCGAGTTCCGCCAGCTCGGCCGGAGCGACTGGGCCGTCCACGTGGCGCTGGCCGTGGGTGGCGAGGCCGTCGTCGGGGCGGTCGCCCTCCCGGCGCTCGACCTCGTGCTCTCCACCGGCGATCCTCCGGTGCTCCCCGCGCACCCGCCGGGCCAGGCCCCGCGAGTGGTGGTCTCGCGGAGCCGGCCTCCCGACGTCGCGTACGACGTCACCGAGGCGCTGGGCGGGGTCATGATCCCCATGGGATCGGCCGGCGCCAAGATCGCCGCCGTGATCCTCGGCGCGGCCGAGGTCTACGTGCACGCAGGCGGCCAGTACGAGTGGGACTCGTGCGCGCCGGTCGCGGTGGCCGCGGCGAGCGGCCTCCATGCGAGCCGGCTCGACGGCGAGCCGTTGCGCTACGGCGACCCCGACGCCTGGCTGCCCGACCTGGTGGTGTGCCGGCGTGAGTACGCCGACGCCGTCCTCGACGTCACCACGCGGCAGAGCCGGCCGTACTGGTAGGGCGCGTCCCACGCCGACGCAGGCCGCATCTGCCCGCTGCATTGACCGGAGAATTGACAGGACCCCGCCTCACTCGGAGGCGGGGTCCTGTCGTCGGTATGTCGCGGTGGGCGTCAACCGATGGCGCGCACATTCGCGGCCTGCAGCCCCTTGGGGCCTTGGTTGGTCTCGAATTCGACCTTCTGGCCTTCCTCGAGATTGCGGTAGCCCGTACCGCTAATCGCGCTGAAATGCACGAAAACGTCGGGGCCCCCACCGTCCTGGGTGATGAAGCCGAAGCCCTTCTCACCGTTAAACCACTTCACGGAACCAGTTGCCATTGAAAATCCACTCCTCTCCTGGCCAGATTTGACCCGTGTTCTCGTGGGTCATGGCCGGTAGCTCTTGCGAGCTAGAGGGATTTCCAAACTTGTGATGGTGGTGCCCTCGGAAGGGAACCTTAGCGTGCCGGGACCCCCGAAGGGGGACTTTCCCCGCCCTTCGCAGGAATCGGTCACGCATTGTTCACGCACGGTGCGTAGCTTGGGCTGGTCGTCCCCACGAAGCCACGAAGGAGGTCGGACCGTGACCGTCGCCGCCAACCCGTACCTGCAGGGCAATTTCGCTCCCGTGCACGAGGAGGTGACGGCGACCGAGCTGCCGGTGTCCGGCCGGGTGCCCGAGTCCCTGTGCGGGCGCTACCTGCGCAACGGGCCGAATCCCGTGACCGCGCCCGAGCCCGCGACCTACCACTGGTTCACCGGTGACGGCATGGTGCACGGGATCCGGCTGCGCGACGGGCGTGCCGAGTGGTACCGCAATCGCTGGGTGCGGTCCGCCGAGGTCGCCCGGGCCCTCGGCGAGCAGCCTCGCCCGGGTGCCGTGCACGCCGGGATGGACTTCGCGCCCAACACCAACGTCATCGGCCACGCGGGCCGCACCTTCGCCATCGTCGAGGCGGGCGCGCGGCCCTACGAGCTGACCGACGAGCTCGACACGATCGGCCCGTGCGACTTCGGTGGCACGCTGAACGGCGGCTACACCGCCCACCCCAAGCGGGACCCGCTCACCGGAGAGCTCTACGCGGTCTCCTACTTCTTCGGTTGGGGCGACGACGTCGAGGTGACCGTCCTCGACGCCCGGGCCCGCGTGCGCTCATCCCGCCGGGTGGCCATGGGAGGACCCGTCAGCGTGCACGACACCGCCATCACGCAACGGTACGTCGTCCTGCTCGACCTGCCCGTCACCTTCAGCATGGACGCGATCGCATCGGGGGCCCGCTTCCCCTACCGCTGGCAGGACGGGTATCACGCCCGGGTCGGCCTGTTGCCCCGCGACGGCGACTCGACCGACGTCGTGTGGCACGACGTCGAGCCGTGCTACGTCTTCCATCCCATGAACGCATTCGACGAGCCCGACGGTGACGGGATCGTGCTCGACGTCGTGCGCCACCCCTCCATGTTCCGCACCCAGCTCCTCGGTCCCGCCGAGGGCTCCCCGACGCTGGAGCGCTGGCACCTCGACGGCCACGGCAGCGCGGTCAAGGAGGAGCGCCTCGACGATCGCGGCCAGGAGTTCCCCCGCGTCGACGAGCGGCGGGTCGGCCTGCCGCACCATTACGGGTACGCGGTGGCGGTCCACGAGGCCGACGGCATCGTGGGCACCGAGTCGGTGCTCGTCCGCCACGACCTCGGGCGGGGCACGAGCACGGTGCGGTCGTTCGGCCCCGGCTCGGCGCTCGGCGAGGCCGTCTTCGTCCCCCGGGCCGGCGATGCCGCCGAGTCCGACGGCTGGCTCATGGTGATCGCGCACTCGGCCGAGTCGGGGACGTCGGCGCTGCACATCCTCAACGCCGACGACATGGAGGGGGAGGCGCAGGCGGTGATCGAGCTGCCGCAACGGGTGCCGGCGGGATTCCACGGCAACTGGGTGCCCGACCCCGCCTGAGCCGTCCCGGCCGGGGTACCATCGCGACGTGTTCGTCTGGCATTGGGTCCAGCAACATCGGTTGCTCTCCGTCCTCGTGCTCGCGGTGGTGATCGCCAGCTCCGCCGGCGGGACGGCCTGGGCGCTGGTGTTCCGCACCGTGTCCTCACCGGTCGGGTTGCGGGAGGCGTTGCGCATCTACCGGCGGGAGCAGACGGGCAAGGTGATCGCGTCGCTGCGCAACCGGCTGCCGGCGCCCGGCGTGTACGCCTACCGCACCACCGGGGGCGAGGGCCTCAGCCTCATGGGCGTCCAGCGGTCGTTCCCGACGTCCACCTCCATGATCGTCGCCGGCGGCCGCTGCGCGACGGTGAGCTGGGTCCCCATCACGGAGCACACCGAGTCGACCACGCTGTGCGCCGGCTCGGCCGGCGCACTTTCGGTGCCGAGGCTCGTCACGGACGAATCGATCGCCGGCACGACGACGTCCTCGACGGTCCGCTGCCCTGCGACGGCCTACCTGCTGCCGCCCTCCGCCCGTCCCGGCGAGCGCTGGAGCGCCACCTGCTCGCTGGTGAACCCGGCCGAGAAGGTCGCCCTGGCGGGCGAGGCGGTCGGACCGGCCACGCTGGCCGTCGGCGGGCACGACGTCACCGTCGAGCACACCCGGTTCATCCTGACGTTCTCGGGGACCGACGCGGGCACCAACCCGACCGACTTCTGGATCGTCCCGAGCAGCGGCCTCATCGTGCGTGAGCGCGAGACGGTCGCGGTGACCCAGGGCGGCGTGAGCTACTCCGAGAGCATGGACGCCATGCTCAGGGGGCTCAACCCGGCGCGCTCGAGCGCAGCGTCCCCCGGAGTGCCGGCCCCGGCCGCCCGGTCCTGCGCCACGGCGTCGTAGGACTCGTAGTCCGACCCGGTGTCGTCGGCGAACTCGAACTCCAACAGCCCGGCCTCGCCCCACTTCTCGCGCAGGTACCCGTTGTTGGCGTCGAGCAGGCCGAGCTTGCGCACATTGGGGACGAGCTTGGCGAAGAAGCCGCGGGCGAAGCCGCGCATCGGGTTGACCTTCGCCTTCTCGGCCGCCTGCACGATGAAGGGGAACACCTCCTCGGCGGTCGTGCCCATGCGCTCCCATACCTCGGGCGTCGTGGCCCGCGACCGGGAGTTGAGCGTGGCGTCGACGAGGAACTCCTGGCGCTCGCGCAGCTCGGCCTCGCTCAGGTCACCGTACAGCTCCGACAGGGTCAGCACGCCGAAGGCGACGTGGCGGGCCTCGTCGGACATCACGTAGCGCAGGAGCTTCGTGAGCAGCGGCTCCTTCGTGCGGCGCAGCATGTCGCCGAACGCGGCGAGGGCCAGCGACTCGATCACGATCTGCATCCCGAGGTACGCGATGTCCCAGCGGGAGTCCTCGAGCAGCGACCAGATCTGCGCCTTGAGGAACGGGCTCATCGGGTAGGCGTCACCCAGCTTCGTGCGCAGGTACTTGGCGAACACCTCGGTGTGCCGCGCCTCGTCCATCGTCTGGGTCGACGCGTAGTACTTGGCGTCGATCCACGGCACGGTCTCGACGATCTTGGCCGCCGTCATCATGGCCCCCTGCTCGCCGTGCATGAACTGGGAGAGGTTGGCCTTGAAGAACTCGATCCCGAGCTGCGTGTACTCCTTCTCCGTCCACGCCGCCAGCGGCGAGCCCGGCAGGGTGCCGGCAACCCGGGCCACGGCGAGGAGGGGGCTGTCCTGCTCGGCGACGAGCCGCTCGGGGTCGACCTCGATCGACCAGTCGAGGTCCCTGACGCTGTTCCACTGCGACCCCATCGCCTTGTTGTAGAGCGTGACGAGCTGGCCGCGGTCCCGCTCGTAGTCCCACAGGAACAGCCGGTCGGCGTTGTCGTGGATGACCTGGACGGCGGCCTCCATGTCGCGCCGGCCCGGCACCGGAGGGGTCGCCTCGGCGGTCCCTGACACCGGAGGTGTCGCCTCGGCGGTCCCTGACGCCGGAGGTGTCGCTTCGGACATGGGACGAGGCTACTTCCGACGCCCGCCCATGTTGGCGTTGGGGGCCGCTTTGGCCACCAGGTCGGGCACGACCTTGCCCAGCTCGGCCGGGTCCCAGCGGTCGCCCTTGTCGGCCCCGGGCCCCGCCACCCAGCCCTCGGCCACGCTGATGTGGTCGCCCTGGACGTTGAAGACGCGGCCGGTGATGTCCTTGGACTCGGGGCTGCCGAGCCACACGACGATCGGTGCGATGTTGGCCGGGTCGAAGGGGTCGAACTCCTCGGGCTTCTTCTCCGCCTGGGCGTCACCCATGCCGAGGTTCTCGGTCATGCGGGTCAGCGCCGCGGGGGCGATGGCGTTCACGGTCACGCCGTAGCGCCCGAGCTCCATGGCGGCGATCACCGTGAAGGCCGCGATCCCGGCCTTGGCGGCGCCGTAGTTGGTCTGGCCCACATTCCCGTAAATGCCCGAGGGCGAGGTGGTGTTGATGATGCGGGCGTCGTTCGTCTCGCCGGCCTTCGTCCGGTTCCGCCAGTACTCGACGGCGTGGCGGGTCGGTGCGAAGGTGCCGCGCAGGTGCACCTTGAGCACGGCGTCCCACTCGTCGATCGTCATGTTGACCAGCATGCGGTCACGCAGGATGCCGGCGTTGTTCACCAGGACGTCGATGGTCCCGTAGGTGTCGATGGCCGCCTGGACCAGGCGACCCGCCCCCTCGTAGTCGGACACGTCGTCGCCGTTGGCCACGGCCTCGCCGCCCATGGCCCGGATCTCGTCGACCACCTGCCCCGCGGGTCCGGCCGACGAGCCGGTGCCGTCCACCTCGGCCCCGAGGTCGTTGATCACCAGCTTGGCGCCCTGGTTGGCGAATTCGAGGGCGTGCTCGCGTCCGATGCCCCTGCCTGCGCCGGTGATGACGACGACCCGTCCGTCACAGATTCCCACGTTCAGCTCCTTTGGTCATGGTCGGCGCTCGACGCCGCCCTGTACTGCTCCCGCAGCTTCCTCTTGAAGATCTTCCCAGTATCCTCCCGCGGCAGCTCGGACACGAAGTCGACGCGCCGGGGGCACTTGAAGTGGGCCAGGCGCTCCCGGCAGAACGCCATGAGCTCGCTCGCCAGCTCGTCGCCCCCCGCCACGCCCTCGGCGGGCTGCACGACCGCCACCACGACCTCGCCCCACTCCTCGTCGGGCACGCCGATGGTGGCGACGTCGCCCACCGCGGGATGCTCCAGCAGGGCGGCGTCCACCTCGGCCGGGTAGATGTTGACGCCGCCCGAGATGATGAGGTTGGCGGTGCGGTCCGTCAGGTACAGGTAGCCCTCATCGTCCATGTAGCCCATGTCGCCCAGCGTGAAGTAGTCGCCCCGGAACGCGTCGGCCGTCTTCTCGGCGTCGTGGTAGTAGTCGAACTTGGTGGCGGCCGGGGCCTGGAGGAACACGAGGCCGACCTCACCCGACGGCAGCGCGTTGCCGGCGTCGTCGGCCACCTTGACCAGGCCCGGCACCATGGGCCGGCCGACGGTGCCGGGGTGGGCCAGCCAGGTCTTCGAGTCGACCAGGGTGCCCAGCCCCTCGGTCGCGGCGTAGTACTCCACGACGACGGGTCCGAGCCATTCGATCAGGCGCTGCTTGACCGGGACCGGGCACGGCGCCGCGCCGTGGATGACGAAACGCAGCGACGAGGTGTCGAAGCGCTCCCGCTCCTGCGCGGGCAGGGCGAGGAGGCGATGGAACATCGTCGGCACCATGTGGGTGTGCGTGATCCCGTGCCGTTCCACCAGGCCCAGCGCGTCGACGGCGTCCCAGTGGTCCATGGTCACGATCGGCACGCCGTAGAGGAACGGCACCGCCACCGAGAAGGCAAGTGGGGCCGCGTGGTAGAGCGGGCCGGTCAGGAGATGGGCGTCGGTGCTCGACTGCCAGTCCTCGTCGTAGCCGCAGAAGTTGACGGAGGCCAGCGCGCTCACCGCCGCGCTGTCGCGGTGCACGCCCTTGGGCCGGCCGGTCGTCCCCGACGTGTAGAGCATCTGGGTGCCGATCACGGGGTCCTCAATGTCGGCACCGTCCTCGGCGGCGACGACGGTGTGGTACATCTCGAAGCCCGGCAGGTAGCCGCCCGTGCTGATCTTCACCAGGCGCGGCCCGCCCGCCGCCGCCGCCTCGCCGACCTTCTCGCCCACGTCGCCCGAGCAGATGAACGCCTTGGCCTCGCAGTTCGCGACGATGTAGCCCGCCTCCGGGCCCGTGAGGTGCCAGTTGATGGGGGTGAAGCGCAGACCGGTGCGCTGCGCCGCGTAGAGGACCTCGAGGAACTCGGGCCGGTTGGTGCACATGAGCGCCACGGAGTCGCCCGCCTCCAGGCCCCGGGCGCGCAGGGCCCGGGCGAGCCGGTTGATGTTGGCGTTGAGGTCCTCGTAGGTGCGGTCGCCGTGCGGAGTGGCCAGCGCCAGGCGGTCGGGTATGCGCTGCGCCCACCAGGCGTGCAGCATGCCGAGGGCCGCCGCCTGGCGCTTGTCGTCGGGGACGCTCACGGGACCGCGGCCGGCGCGGGGCAGAAGAGCGGCAGCTGCCGCCCGTCGGTCAGGGGCTCCCAGGTCACGGTGACGGCCATGCCGCTGTGCACCTCCTCCGGCGGGCAGCCGACGACGTTCGTCATCATGCGCACGCCCTCCTCAAGGTCGACCAGTGCCACACAGTAGGGCTCGCCCCGTGAGAACGTGGTCCCGGCCGCCGCGGGCCGGTGCTCGACCACGGCGGCGTAGACGGTGGCCCGCCCGCTGGCCGGGCGCCACTCGAGCGACGAACCCGGCGAGCCGCAGTGGGGGCAGAGCACCCGCGGGTAGAAGACACCGCGGTCGCATGACGTGCACCACTGGACCAGGAGCCGCCCCGTGCGGGTGGCCTCCCAGAAGGGCCCGCTCTCGACCCCGACGGGCGGCTCGAAGCGGGCCGGAGCGCCCTCCGCGGCGCTCACAGGGTGGCCTCGGTGCCCAGCACGGCCGTCGACATCACCGAGAGCAACATGCCCGAGCCGTGCGCGACCGCCACCTGGGCACCCCCGACCTGTCGCTGGCCGCACTCGCCACGGAGCTGGCGCACCGCTTCGGTGATCAGGAACATGCCGTACATGCCCGGGTGGGTGAACGAGAGCCCGCCGCCGTTCGTGTTCATCGCCAGCGGGCCGCGCCCGGGCCCGAGCGAACCCTCGGCCGCGAAGGGGCCGCCCTCGCCCTTCGGGCAGAAGCCGAGGTCTTCGAGGTGGAGCAGCGCCGTGATGGTGAAGCTGTCGTAGCCCATGAGCACGTCGACGTCGGCGGGCGCGAGTCCGGCCATGGCGAACGACCGGGCGCCGGACACGGCGCCGGGCGTCACGGTGAGGTCGGGCATCTGGCTGATCCCCATGTGGTCCGTGCAGGTGGCGGCGCCGAGGACGTAGACCGGTGCTTTGCGCAGCGAGCGGGCCCGCTCGGCGCTCGTCATCACGAACGCGCCGGCGCCGTCGGTGACCAGGCAGCAGTCCAGGAGGTGGAGCGGGCTCACCTGCAGCGGGGAGGTGAGGACGTCGGCGACGGTGAGGGGCTCGCGGTAGCGGGCCCTCGGGTTGAGCGCCGCCCAGTCCCTGGTGCTGACGGCGATCTGGGCCAGTTGCTCGGACGTGGTGCCGAACTCGTGCATGTGGCGGGCCGCCGCCAGCGCATAGGGCCCCATGGGCGTGCGCAGGCCGTAGGGCATGTCCCATTCGAGCATGGGGTTCGGGCCGGCCATGCCCCGGCGGCCGGCCGGTCGCCGTCGCGTGCGGTCGCTGCGCGGTGTCGAGGCGTAGACGCTCACCACGACGTCGCACAGCCCGGCAGCGATGGCCGCCGCCGCGTGCTCGACGTGGACCTCGTAGCTGGAGCCCCCCGTCATGGTCGAGTCGGTGAAGACGGGGTGGACGCCGAGGTACTCGGCGAGCGCCACCGCCGAGTCGGCGTGGCAGACGCCGTCGACGTCGGCCAGCGTGAGCCCCGCGTCGTCGAGGGCGCCGAGGACCATCGCCACCTCGAGCTCGCGCCCGGCGCGGTCCAGCTCGCCCGTCGGGGAGACGTCGTCGGCCACACCCACGATCGCCGCCGCGCCGCGCAGTGTGCGGTCGACGTGCTCCATTGCGACCCCCCGGTCCCGACTCGCCCCCGTGCCGCGACGGCTAGGCGTTCTTGGGCAGCTCGGAGAAGGGTGTCACCCGGTCGTTGTTGGGCTCCTTGGGCAGGCCCAGCACGCGTTCTCCGATGATGTTGCGCTGGACCTGGTCCGTACCCCCGTAGATCGGGGGTGCCTGGGCGAAGAGCGCCATCTCGGTGATGCCGCCCGCGAAGGGATCCCCCGTGGCGTGCTTCAGCGCCGCCTTGTCGTCGCTGTCGTAGGCGTGGAGCATGCCGGCGGGTCCCGAGATGCGCAGGCCGAGATCGCGGGTGAGCCGGACGATCTGGCTCATGGAGAGCTTGGCCACGTTGGGCATGCCAGGGATGTCCCCGCCCTGCTCCTTGACGGCCTTCATGCGCAGCCCGTTGAAGCGGCCGATCTCGCCGAGCGTGTAGAGGCGGGCCAGGTCCTGGCGGATCCCCGCATCGCCGTTGACGCCGCGTGAGCGGGCCAGGCCGATGAGGAGGCCGGCCCCGCCGCGCATGGCACCGAGAGCGCCCCCCGGCTGCTGGGTCCTCCCGTCGGACTTCCCGGCCGCAGCCCCGGCCGTCGGGGGGGCGACCACGTCGCCGACCCGCTTGTCCAGGAAACCCATCACCGTGCCGGGCTGGGCCAGGCCGCCGCCGGCGGCGCTGCCACCGCCGGAGCCGAGGCCCGCCCGCTCGTTCATGAGCGTCGTGTTGGCGGCGGCCCACCCGTTGTTGAGCCCGCCGATGAGGGCCGAGTCGGCCACCCGGGCGTCCGTGATGAAGACCTCGTTGAAGAGCGCGTGCCCGGTCATCTCCTTGAGCGGGCGCACGTCGACGCCGTCCTGGAGCATCTCGAACGCGAAATAGGAGATGCCCTGGTGCTTGGGCACCTCGGGGTCCGTCCGGGCGAGCAGCATGCCGAGGTCGGCGTACTGGCCACCCGACGTCCACACCTTCTGGCCGTTGACCACCCACTCGTCGCCGTCCTTCACCGCCCGGGTCTGCAGGCCGGCCAGGTCCGAGCCCGCCTGGGGCTCGCTGAAGAGCTGGCACCAGGCCTTCTGGCCGGTGACGATGTCGCGCACGTAGTGGTCGATCTGCTCCTGGGTGCCGTGGGCGGCGATCGTCGGGGCGGCCAGGAGGAGACCCAGCCCGGCCGGGGGCCCCAACGCGCCGGACTTGGTGACCTCCTGGTGGACGAGGACGACGTCGGAGCGGGCCATGGCCTTGCCGTAGGCGTGGGCGGGCAACCCCGGCGCCGCCCATCCGGCGAGCCCCAGCCGCTCCCACCATCGGGCGACCGTGAGGTCGGGGTCCCAGTTTTCTCTGAGCCAGGCCCGGAGGTCGCTGAGCAGCTCCTCGGTTCCGGTCGTCTCGGTCGCGGTGTCGGTCACGCCACGAAGTTACCGGGCGCGCCCGGAAGGGGCGACTCGGTCCAAACGTGGGTAGCGTCGGTCGCATGCACGATGACCGACTCAACGCAGCGTTCGATGCCTGGCTGGCGGCGCAGACGGCGGCCCTCGACGTCGTCCGCCAGGCGACGGGCGTCCCCGAGACAGACGTCAATATCGCCGAGGGCTACCGCTGGGTGACCCGACTGTGCCGCTTGGCCCTGAACTGGATCGTCGAGCTGTCGGACCCGCTGCACCCCCAGCTCTTCACGCTCCAGGACGAGTACCTCAAGCTCCTGGTCGACAATCCCGACGTGCACTACACCTTCTGTGTGCTCGACGACTCGCACTCGTACCGGCTGGTCGGGTACCGCGGCGAGTGCGCCTACCTCGGGATGACGTTCGGCACGCCCTTCGGACAGGGCCAGGTGGGCGGGCGCACGGGGACGCAGACCCAGACCCACATCGACGAGTTCGAGCTCGGACCCAACGGCGAGGTGGACATCCTGATGGCGCCGGCCTCTGCCATGCCCGACCCGATGCCCCGCAACGCCGTCGTGCTCGAGCCCGGCACGGCACAGCTCGCGATACGCGAGACCCACTTCGAGAAGAGCCCCGAGCGGTTCGCACGCCTGCGGGTCGAGCTCGTGCCCCAGCCCGGGGAGGTGGTGCCGCCGCCGATCCTCTCGTGCGACGAGCTCGCGCCCAAGCTGGAGTTCGCCGCGATGTTCCTGACCTTCGTCGGCGGGACCGCGCTGCAGATGTGGCACGACGCCGCCGGCAACATGAACACGTTCGGCGGCCAGGCCGGGTCCGAGCACGTGGCGGCGCAAGAGGACGAGGTGCGCACCCATACCAACGCGGAGATGACGTACCACGGGGGGCGCTTCCGCCTCGAGCCGGGCGAGGCCCTGGTGGTGACCGTGCACGAGCCCGACAAGCCGTTCCGCTACTGGGGCCTGACGCTCACCTCGCCGTGGATGGAGAGCTTCGACTACCGCTACACGACGACGGCACTCAACAACAAGACGGCCAAACAGTCCGAGGACGGGTCCTGGCGCATGGTCATCGCGCCGACGGACCCCGGGGTGGAGAACTGGCTCGACACCGGGGGCCGGCTCGAGGGCTACATGCTGGTGCGCTGGGTCCTGGCGGACGGCCCGCCGCATCCCACCGCCGAGGTGGTCACCGTGATGGAGCTCGCCGGCACCTAGCCAGGACGGTGCGCCGCGCCCACCCGGCCGGAACGTCAGCTCGTCCGGCTCGGCACCTCCTGGACGAGCCATCCGTTCCCGTCCGGATCGCTGAACGCGAGGAAGGACCCGTAGTCGGCCCGGTCGGGATCGGGACCTGCGACCTGTGCGCCTGCGTCGAAATGGAAGACGTCGCTCGCGGCCACGCCGGCGTCGACGAGGTGGCGCCGTGCCGCCTCGATGTCGCGCACGACCAGATGCAGGCCCTGCAGTGTCCCCGCCGCCTGCTCGTTCCTCATGAGGGCGATGGAGCAGCCGGAACCTGGTGGCGTGAGTTGGACGACCCGGAAGTCCTCGCCGGCACGATGGTCCACGTCGATATGGAATCCGCGTTGCGTCGGCATAGAAGGCCTTGGCCCGGTCGACGTCGGTGACCGGGACGACGATGACTTCGAGCTTCCAGTCCATGGGTCCTCTCCCTTCCCCGGCAGGGCCGGGCTCTACACCTCCGAGGGCACCCCGAAGCGCTCCTGGTACGGCGCCACGAGCGCGCGGTGGGTGGCCAGGTCGAGGCCCGTGTCGGCGAAGGAGTAGTCGTGGGCGCCGGCCCGCCCGGTGTGGCGCGCGGCCAGGTAGGCCTCGAGCGCGGTGCGGAACTCGGGACTGACCGGAAGGTCCCAGCCGGCATAGAGCCGTTCGATCACGGCGACGGGGTCCGCCACCAGGTCCTTGTAGACCACGTCGGCGACCTGGTCCACCGGGATGGCGCCGGCGTCGCGCTCGGCCGTGACGTGGTCCATCTGCATCTCGAGCCCCATGGCCATGAATTCCACCAGGATCGAATGGTCCACGTGGTCCGAGTGCATGTAGTGCAGCGTGGCCATGAGGTCGGCCAGGGACCCGATGACGCGCAGCGGGTCGCGGTGGGTGATCACCACCCGGGCGTCGGGGTAGGTCGAGAAGACCTGGGGCAGGGCGGAAAGATGGGAGGGCGCCTTGACGACCCAGCGCGTCGTGGGCCGCTCGGCCACCCACTGCAGCGTCTGCAGATGGCGCTTGTGCCAGTCGTAGATGGGCCCCTGGTCCTGCTCGCTCCGCCACACCGTGTACTCGGCCACGTTGTAGAGCCCGGTGTACATGTCGCTCGAGAACTGATGGGCGAACGCGAAGATGCACTCGGTCGGGAGGCGGCCCCCGTTCTCGTGCATCGCCGTGAAGGCCGGCACGATCTCGTCCATCAGCTTGATCTCGTCGTCGCACAGGTCGCCCGAGTGGTCCTCGTAGGGGACGGAGTGCAGCAGCTCCCAGAGCAGCGGCGGGCGGTTTTCGGGGTCGCAGGCGAGCAGCTCGTGCAGCAAGGTGGTCCCGGAGCGACCGAGGCCGGTCACGACGATGGGCGCCTCCACCGGCTGGCGCAGGACGGCCGGCTCCTTCTTCCACAGCCCGACCATGCGCAGCCGGTTCTGCAGGATCAGCTGCACCTCGCCGCGGGTGCGGAGCCGGCCCGGGAGGTGGAGGCGGGCCTCGGTATCGAGGGAGGCGCAGAGGCGGCGGAACGGCTCCTCCCACCAGGTGTCGCCGAAGTCGTCGAGGCCGGTGGTCGCGGCGGCGGCGGCGCAGAGGTCCTCGGGGCGCAGCGAGACCAGCGAACGCCCGTCGTCACCCACGCCCCGGCCGAGCGAGACCATCCTGTCCGCCCAGGGGCTGCGCGGCGGCGGGGTCCAGGGCACGGGGCGTCACCGTACCCGCGACGGGGGAGACCACGGGTGAGAATGGGCTCATGAGGGTGCGGCCGGACGGCGGGCTCGGCGTCGACGAGATCGTCACCCTGCTCGCCACCGGTGCGACGCGCCCGCTGCGCACCGGCACCTCGGTCTCGCAGCTCGACCACGCGCTGCAGACGGCTGCGTTGCTCGGGCACGCGTACCCCGACGATCCGGAGCTGGCGGCCGCGGGGCTCGTGCACGACATCGGCCATCTCCTTCCCGGGGTCGACGACCGCACGCACCCCGACGCCGGGGCCTCGGCGGTCCGCGCCGCGCTGGGGGAGCGGGTGGCCGGGCTCGTCGCGCTGCACGTACAGGCGAAGCGCTATCTGCTGGCGACCGAGCGCGCCTACGGCGGCGTCCTGGCTCCCGACAGCGTGGCGTCGCTGGCCGCCCAAGGTGGGCCCCTGCCGGCCGGCGCGGTCGCCGCGTTCGAGGACCTGCCACTGGCCGGCGCCGCCATTGCCCTGCGCCGGGCGGACGACGCCGCGAAGACCGAGTGGCCGGAGGTTCGTGATCTGGGCTCGTGGGTACCACTCCTGCGGGAACTGTCCGATCGGGGAGGCAGCACCGTGCGTCGAGGCATGCGGCGACGAGCGCCCACGGGACATCCGTAGGGAAGCACGGCCACGCTCGTTGTGCTCCCGGTATCCATGGGGAGGGCTCACCTGGTGAAGGGATCGCGCCGATCGTTGAGGACGCGCTCTCTGAGGCACTCGTTCAAGAGCGCGAAACTGCCGAAGTGAGCGACGAGGACCTCCTCTCGGAGCAGCGGTCGTACTACCAGGCCCGGGCGCCCGAGTACGACGAATGGTGGCAGCGACGAGGCCGGTTCGACCGAGGCGAGAAACAGCTGCTCGAATGGCAGAGCCAAGTCGCGGTCGTGGACGACGCTCTCGCCTCCTTCGGAGCCACCGGCTCGGTCTTGGAACTGGCCGGAGGTACCGGTTGGTGGACCGAGCGCCTCGCTCGCACAGCCGACCGTCTCACCGTGGTGGACACTTCGCCCGAGGTTCTCGCTCTCAATCAGGGACGGGTGGGTCGCTCCGACGTGAACTACGTCGTGGCGGATCTCTTCGATTGGCAAGGCGATTCCCGCTATGACGTGGTGTTCTTCTCCTTCTGGCTCTCGCACGTGCCAAGGTCCCGATTTGGCGAGTTCTGGTCCCTCGTTGCCTCATGGCTCACTCCCTCGGGACGAGCGTTCCTCATCGACAATCGAAACGACCCGCAACCAAGGACGCCCGTGAGGGATCCCTTCGTCATCAAATACGACACTGACCTGCACTTGCGTCGTCTGAGGGACGGATCCGAGTACCGGGTCGTGAGTGTGATGTACGAGCCGGGTGAGCTGCAGTCGCTGGTCGAAGCGGAGAGCTGGAAGGCTGAGATCCAGTCGACGCGGTGGTTCATTTTCGGTTCAGCCCGCCAAAGCTGAATCGGACTGCCCCCGAACGCCGCGGTCTGCGACACGCCGGCGACCGCGCCCTACCGAACTTCACTTTGAAGTGACTGCAGATTCCGATGAAGGGCGCCTCATTTGTGGACCTTGCTTCGCGAGGTTCACGATCGGCGTTGGCCGTAACAGCCGGTGGCGCAGCAATCGGCTCAGCCTCTTCAATCTCGGAGCCGCTACGAGACCCTACCGAGCATCGGCGTCGAGAACGGGGTGATCTTGAGGTCGTCAGGTGGGGCAATCCCGCCCGCCTTCATCCCCTCCGCCAGCGGACCCTCCGCTCTTGATGTGTCGAGTGAATCGGCACGGCGAGACCCGCGAACGCCCGCCCCCGTTCGCCGGGTAGGTGGGACACTCCGGCACGAGTGGGGCAGTCCATCACCCGGCACGATCGAGCCCAAATCAGGCAATATGTTGACCAATGTCGAAATCGATACAAGATCAAATGATTGGCAACTTCTGCTGGGGCTGCGGAGCAGATAATCCCTCCGGTCTCAAGCTAAAGAGCTATTGGGACGGCGAGGTGGCCGTTGCCCAGTGGATTCCAAGTGACGAATACGCCGCTGGGCCACAGCATTTCCTGAATGGCGGGATCATCGCCACGCTTCTCGACTGCCATGGTGTCTGTACGGCTATTGCGAGCGCTTACCAGCGAGAAGGGCGAGACATAGGGACGGACCCCGAGATCTGGTACGCCACCACATCAATGTCGGTCGACTATCGGCGTCCCGTACCGATCAATTCCACTGTTCAGCTCAGCGCTCGCGTCGCCGCACGTGAAGATCAGATCACCACGGTGGCGTGCGTGCTGAGTTCCGATGCGAAGGACCGCGCTCAGGCGTCTGTTCGCTCGATCCGCGTGCCGGACGACTGGCGTCACGGCAAGAAAGGTTGATGGCTTCTGCGCCACGGCAACTGAGAACTGGGAACCATCCCAGTTCGGCCGGTTAGTGGCTACGTGTGGCCCGACCCCTTCCCGCTGCCGCCACGGCCCGAGGGGCTACGGCTCAGGGCAAGACCCGCCCGCCCCCGCCCCCGCCCCCGGCGCCGGCTTCGCCGGACTTCGGGTCCCTAGGCGGGCCGATCCGCGCCATCCCTCGTCCATGCAGATGATGACCGAGATGATGTGGCGTCGCCGCCGCAACAGGTTCAAGGCTCAACCCGCCATGGACATTGCATGATCGTGGGAATCCTCAAGCTCATTGTCCCGCGGTCCGACGACGCGGCGGTCCACGAGGCCACGGCGCTGCGGAACCCGTCCCGGGCCAGACGCTGGACGCGGCGGATCGGATTGCACTCGAGGCGTGAACACGAGAAGGACAGGGAGGGACCCGAATCGATCCCTCAAGGAATGCTCACATCTGCCCGGGACGATAGATCGATGGCGCCGAACTCACGCGCGTGCAGGCCCCGGAGGCCGCGGCAGGTGGGAGCTCACCCACGCGCCCTGGCCGCCCTGGTGGCGTTGGTGGTCGCGTGCGGGGTGGCCGGCGCCTCGTCCCCGCCGGCGCCGGCGGCCGCCTCGTCCCCGCCGTCCATCGGGCCCGTCGTCCCCTCCGGGGCGGTGATCAGGCCGGCGGTCACCCCGAGGGGGCGGCACAGCACCGGCACCATCGTCCTCGGCGGGACCGTGGTGCGGTCCTATGCGCTCTACGTGCCGCGCTCGCTCCCCAAGCACACGCCGGTGCCTCTCCTCGTCGCCCTGCACGGTGGTCTCGGCTCGGGGCCCCAGTTCGAGCAGAACAGCGGCTTCGACGGCCTGGCCGAGGCCAACCGGTTCATCGTGGTGTACCCGAACGGGACGCCCATCCACCGGTTCACCCCGAACCGACTCGTCTGGAACGGCGGAGGGTGCTGTTCGGTCGCCGAGCAGAGCCAGGACAACGTCAACGACGTTGCCTTCATTTCGTCCCTGATCACCAAGCTCGAAGGCCAGTACGACATCGACAGGAGCCGTGTGTTCGCGGCCGGGCACTCCAACGGCGCCATCTTGGCCGAGCGGCTCGCCTGCCAGCTCTCCAACCAGATCGTCGCCATCGGCGTCCAGGCGGGCGACCTCGAGGTGAGCAGCTGCCCCTTGCCCCACCCCGTGGCGGCGCTCGAGATCCATGGCACCGACGATCAGAACATCCCGATCGACGGCGGGTACGGCTCGCGCTCGCTCACCCGGACCGACTTCCCGCCGCCGGTGGACGGCCTGAAGACCATCGCGGCGCACGACGGCTGCCCGTCCGCACCGACGAGCGCGTCGGATCCCTCCAATGCGGCGGTGCACCTCGAGGTCTGGCAGCCATGCCGGGTCGGAACAGTCGTCGAATGGGCGAAAGTCACGGGCGCCAACCACGCGTGGATGGGTCACCCCGGGTCGAGTGGTTCCGCGCGGCTCGTGGGCCCGCCCTACATGGGTTTCGACTCGTCGGCGGCGATCTGGTCCTTTCTCTCCGCCCATCCGCGGCGCTAGGCACCACGGGGCGCCGGGCCCGTGGTCGGCACCGGGCATTTGCCCGTCCTGGCGCGCCCACGACAGAGTCGAGCCCGTGGATGCCCCCATGGTCGGGAGGTGCGACCCCCGCTTCGCCCCGGTCGAAGCGGAGTTCGCGCGCAACTTCGCCGAGCGCGGCGAGGTCGGCGCAGCCGTCTGCGTGGTGGTCGACGGCACCGCGGTGGTCGACCTCGCGGGCGGGTGGCGTGACGGCGAGCGACATGCGCCGTGGCAGCTCGACACCCTGGTCGACTTCTACTCGGTCGGCAAGGCCTTCCTGGCCATACTGGCGCTGCAGCTCGTCGATGCCGGGCGGATCGCGCTGGACGACCCCGTCGCGTCGGTGTGGCCCGAGTTCGCTGCCGGCGGCAAGGAAGGGGCGACCCTGCGCCATGCCCTGTGCCACCGGGCGGCCGTGCCGGCCATCCGCGAGCCGCTGACCAACCGGGATCTGTGGGACTGGGGACGGATGACGGGCGCGTTGGCGGCGACCGAGGCGTGGTGGGAGCCCGGCACGAGGCACGCGTACCACACCAACACCTACGGCCACCTGATCGGCGAGGTGGTACGTCGCGTGAGCGGCGACGCGTGCGCGGACAGCCTCGCGGCGCTGGTCGCCCCGCTCGGGGCCGACGTGCACGTGGGCGTCCCGCGGGCGCAGCGGCACCGCTGCGCCGAGGTGATCTTCGAGTCGCCGGGTGAAGGGCAAACGATGGACTTCGACGCCCTGCACGGCGACGCCCGCATGGAGATGCTCAGCTACTTCAACCCGCCGGGCTACTCCTCCATGGGCGTCGTGAACTCGGACGAGTGGCGAGGGGCCGAGGTCCCGTCCACCAACGGGCACGGCACGGCGCGCGGGGTGGCCCGCGTGTACGCCGCGCTGCTCGAGCCCGGGCGCGTGCTCTCCGCAGACCTGCTGGCCGAGGCGACATCTCCCCAGTCCGAGGGCTACTGCCCGATCCTGCACGAAGATGTGACGTTCGGGCTCGGGTTCAAGCCGACCTCGCCGCGCCGCCCGTTCGGGCCCAACCCCGGCAGCTTCGGGCACTTCGGCACGGGTGGCGCCGTCGGGTTCGCCGATCCGCATGCTGGTGTCGCCTTCGGGTACGTCATGAACCACGTGATCCCCCGTTGGCAGAGCACGCGCAACCGTGCACTGATCGACGCCGTGTACGACTCGCTCTGAGCGTGCGCGGCGGGGCATCGCACGGGCGTCGCACTGCGGTTGCTCGGTAAGGCGGAGAGCGACGAACCGCGCACACCCGACCTACTACTCGAGCGCCTGGGTGGCGTTGGGCCGGGTGTTCCTCCAGACGGACCGGCTCGGCACGTGCGGCCACCCCTGAGCCGGGCGAGCCGGGGATCTCAGTCGCCTGCACGCGCATGCTCTAACGTTCGGCCTGATCAGCGGGAGTGACACGCGGCCGGCAGAAGGGGGCGACATGACCAACCCAGCGATGGCGGTGCCGACGAGGCGTGTCGACATGTGGTACGCCGGCACCGCGCCCCAGCGCCGGATGACGGTGGCCTTCCGCATCATCCTGGCCATCCCGCAATTCATCGTGCTGTACTTCCTCTTCCTCGCGACGTTCTTCGTCGTGGTGATCGGCTGGTTCGGCGCGCTGTTCATGGGTCGCCTCCCGGAGTGGGTGCACAGCTTCGTCAGCGGCGTCGTGCGCTGGACGACGCGCGTCTACGCCTACATGTACCTGCTCACCGACCGCTACCCTCCCTTCTCCCTCGACGACGAGGACTACCCGGCCCGGCCGATCATCCCTGCCGGAGGGAGACTGAACCGGTGGGCGGTGCTGTTCCGGCTGATCCTGGTGATCCCGGCCGCCGTCTTCGCCCAGATCGTCGAGTACGGCCTCAGCTTCCCGCTGCTGTTCGTGGTCTGGGTCATCACGTTGTTCAGTGGCCGGATGCACCCGTCGCTCTACCCGGCCTACGCGGCCCTGCTGCGGTACCAGGTGCGCCTCCATTCCTACTTCCTGATGCTCACGTCGGAATACGCCTGGGGGATGCTCGGCGACCCGATCGCCACGGCTCCTCCCGCACCGTTCTTCCCCGCCTCCCAGGGCCCATGCCCGTCCCGGGGGCGCCGCCCGACCCGAGCGCGTATCCGCCTCGGCCGCCCGCGCCCGCACAGCCGTTCTCGTATCCGTCGGGAACCTCGGAGACCACGCGGAGCGACGCGCCCCCGGCGGCGCCACAACCGGACTCACCGGCGACAGCGCCCGACGAGACGGGCCAGCCCCCGGCTCCAGCGCCGCCGCCACAGTGGCCGCCGCCGATGCCGCCCCCGCCGCCGCCGACCGGCCTCGGGGCCATGCCACCGCCGTCGACCTGGGAGCGGCGCGGTGCCGGCGTTGCCGACCGGAGACGAGACCCCCGCGTGGGCCACCCTCACCCTGGCCGGCGCCGCCAGGGGCTGGGTGATCTTCGCCATCGTGTGGGGCTCCGTCCTCTTCCTGGGCCAGAACGTCGCTCAGAACGTGATCAACAACCACAACCGGACGACAGGTGTGGCCCAGGTCAACGCGGTGGTGTCGGACTACAACTCGACGGACGCGGCCTTCCAGACGGCCTTCGCGCGCAATGCCGCAACGACCACGGTCCTGCGCGACGGTTGCCTGTCTCCGCGCCGTCGCACCTCGGGCATGCCTGTCGAAACTCACCCACTTCGACGACGACCTGCACGGCATGAGCCTGCCGTCCAACGCAGGCGCCCAGCTGCGCGGTGGTCGAGAGCGACACGGGCCAGATTGGCGTCCATCATCACCCAGCTGGCCAACTCCTCGGATATCTCGACCTACCGGTCCACGGTCCAAGCGGAGCAACCTCGCCACCATCCTGAGCTCATTTCCCGTCGACACCCATGAACCTCGTCAACGTCCTGAAGTCCGATCTGTGACCGCGGCGCTGGGGGAACCCCGCGACCGAGGAGCACCGGAGGGAGCGCCCCGGGCATGACGAAGTGACCTTCGAGGAGCTCGTGGCCGAGGGTGCCACCGCGCCGACGGAGGGTTGGGACTTCTCCTGGTTCGAAGGCCGGGCGACCGAAGAGCGGCCACCGTGGGGATATGCCCGGCTGATGGCAGGGCGCATGGCGGGCGCCCGCGCCGCCCTGGACATCGAGACGGGTGGCGGCGAGGTCCTCGCCACCGTCACGGCGCCCCCGCCGTTGCTGGTGGCCACCGAGTCGTGGCCACCCAATGTGGCCATCGCACGGGACCGGCTGCACCCGCTCGGCGCACACGTCGTTGCCGTGGTGGACGCCCCGACACTGCCCTTTGCCGACGCGTCGTTCGACCTGGTGGTCAGCCGCCACCCCGTCGTCGTGTTGTGGGAGGAGATCGCACGGGTCCTGCGTCCGGGCGGGACCTATCTGGCCCAGCACATAGGGCCGGGGACCAACCGCGAGCTCACCGACTTCATGTTGGGCCCGCAACCCGTGAACCTGAACCGCAGCCCGGAACGTGTCCGCGCCGCCGCCGAATCGGCGGGGCTCCAGGTGCTCGACCTCCGGTCGTGTGCCCTGCGGGTCGAGTTCTACGACGTCGCCGCAGTGGTGTGCTTCCTTCGCAAGGTTCTCTGGACGGTGCCGGGCTTCACACCCGACGCCTACGCCGACCGGCTCCGGGACATGCACGAGCACATCCGGCGTCACGGCCGCTTCGCGTCGACGGCGCGACGAGTGCTCGTCGAGCTGCGGCGTCCGGCCGAGCCGCGGATCAGCTCGCCTGGCTGACCGAGCTCATGTTGTAATCGGGGATGCGCAGGGGCGGCATCACGGTGCGGTTGAGGTACTCGCCGAATTCGCGTCCGAGCGCGCGGACCGGCCGCCCGACCTCGGTGGCCCGGGCGAGCAGGTCGACGGGGCTCTCGTTGAAGCGAAAGTTGTTCGCCGCGCCCACCACCGCGCCGTCCTCGACCACGTACACCCCGTCACGGGTCAGGCCCGTCACGAGCAGCGTGGCCGGGTCGACCACGCGGATGTACCACAGGCAGGTGAGCAGGAGCCCCCGCTCCGTGTGGGCCACCATGTCGTCGACGGAGCCACCCTCGGGCCCGTCGCAGCGCAGCGTGAGGTTGTCGATGTAGGGCGCCATCTCCACCCCGGACCGCGCGGCTCCCGCCCGGTGGTAGCGCAGACGGGAGAGGACCCCGTCGCGCAGCCACTCGGTGCGCCCGGCGGGCAGTCCGTCGTCGAAGACGGAGATGTCCGAGCTGCTCGCAGACGTCGCCACGAAGGGTGCGCATTCCACGCCCGTCTCGAAGGGGTCACTCGAGAGCGTGAAGGGCATGGTGGCGATCCGCTCGCCGACGCGGGTTGCACCCCCTTCCTTGGAGAAGACGGTACGGCCGTCCTCGGCGTCCTGGCCGCCGAGGGCGTAGAGGTCGAGCAGGGCCATCATGTCGCCCACCCCCGACGGGGGCAGGATCACCTCGTAGCGGCCGGCATCCAGCGCGATCTGTCGCTTCCCCCAGTCGAGGCGGCGCCAGATGTCCTGCTCCATCTCCTCCAACGAGGGAGCGATCGTCGGCGCGCCGACCCAGGCCGAACCCCTCCCGTCGGCCGTCCGGCCCACCAGGTGCACCGCCCCGGTGGGCTGCGCGTGCGAGAGCCGGAGCCCCGTCGAGCTCCCCAGGTAGACGGTCTCGACGTCCAGTTCGGCGAAGCCGGCCAGGACCGCGTCACGGGCCTGCGCCCGCCGGAACGCTCCTGACAAGGGGGAGAGGACGGCGTCGAGCACCGAGGCGTCCGTCTCCTCGGGGGCCAGGGAGAAGTCGCGCCCGCGATCGCCCTCCGAGGGCTCGACGAGGGCGAAGGCATCCTCGGCCGGCGGAGCCTGCCGGGCGTCGGAGAGCACGGAGCCGACCATCTCGTCGATGCTGTCGGTACCCACGTCCCCGGTGCGTCGGGCCGTGCTGACCGAGGCCCCGGCGACGACCACCACGCTCACGGTGCGGGCGCGGTGCACGCCGTTGGTCGTCGTGGTGTTCAGGGCGAAGCGGACGTCGGCGTGGCTCAGCTCCTCCACGAGTACGACACAGCCGTCGGCGCCGGCGGCGCTCGCCGAGGCCACCGCGTGCTCGACGAGCTCCTGGGCGGGGATCACCGGCGCGACCCGGCCGTGCTCAACGCCCCGACTCCTCGCGCGCGTTGAGGATCCGCACCCCGCGCACCAGTACCGACGGGCAGCCGTGCGACACCGGTGCCGTCTGTCCCGGCTGTCCCTTGCCGCAGTTGAACGCGCCTCCGAGCACCCAGGTGGCCTCGCCGCCCACCGCCTCCATGGCGCCCCAGAAGTCCGTCGTGGTGGCTTGATACGCGACGTCCTTCAGCTGCCCGGACAACCTCCCGTTCTCAATCTTGTAGAACCGTTGTCCGGTGAATTGGAAGTTGTAGCGCTGCATGTCGATGGACCAGCTCTTGTCGCCGACGATGTAGATGCCCCGGTCCACGCCCTCGATGAGCTCCTCGGTGCTCGGTCCGTCGACGCCCGAGTGCCCCAGGGACACGTTGGCCATGCGCTGAATGGGCACGTGCATCGGTGAGTCGGCAAAAGCACAGCCGTTGGAACGCTCGAAGCCCATGGCAGCCGCGATGGAGCGGTCGAGCTGGTAGCCCACCAGGGTCCCCTCCCGCACGAGGTCGAAGGACTGGCCCTCCACGCCCTCGTCGTCGATGGCGACCGTCGCCAGCCCGTGTTCCACCGTGCGGTCGCCCGTCACGTGCATGACGGGGGAGCCGTAGGCCAGCGTGCCCAGCTTGTCGAAGGTGGCGAACGAGGTCCCGGCGTAGGCCGCCTCGTAACCGACGGCCCGGTCGAGTTCGGTGGCGTGCCCGATCGACTCGTGGATGGTGAGCCACAGGTTCGAGGGATCGACGACGAGGTCGTAGGTCCCGGCGTGCACGGACGGCGCCCGCAGCTTCTCGGCCAGCAGCTCGGGCAGCCTGGCCAGTTCGGCATCCCAGTCCCAGCTTCCGGCCGAGGCCGGGCCGGTCAGGTACTCCCAGCCCCGCCCGACCGGCGGCGCCAGGGTGCGCATGGTCTCGAAGCCGGTGTCCGAGAGCGCGAGCGCTTCGAGCTGGGTCTGCAGGCGGACCCGGTGCTGCGTGGCGCGCGTCCCGTTCAGGTCGGCCAGGTAGGTCTGCTCGGAAACCGCCAGGAGCGCAGCCGTCGTGTGTGACACGGTGGCGTGGTCACCCAGGCGGGTGCTCCACTCGGAGAGCAGGGCGATCTTGTCCGCCATCGGCACGGTCGAGGGGTCGACCTCGAACGCGCTGGACCACGTCACGTCGCCGTGGGTCGGCTCCGGCGCCAGTTCGATCCGTCCGCGGCCGGCCCTGTTGGTCACCCGCGCCATGCTCACGGCCCGGTGGACGAGTCCGGCCGCCTCCTCCGGCCGGACGTCGACCGTGGCGGCGAACCCGACGGCGCCGTCGACCACGACCCGGACGCCCATGCCGAATTCGGTGTCGTCGGCCGTCGTCTCGGGGTGCGCGTCGTGCAGGCGGACCGTCTGGCCCCGGATGCGCTCGACCCGGAGCTCGGCCGCCGAGCAGCCGGCGGCCGAGCTCAGCGCGGCGTCCGTGAGCGCCGAGAGCTCGTCGGACGCGAGAGGCATCAGACGGGGGTGGGTTGGCGCAACGGGAGGCCGGCCGCGCTGTAAATGGCGTCGATGAGCTCCATGGTACGGATCGCATCGGCCGCCGTCGTCGGGAACGACGCGCCGTCCTCCACGGCGGCGACGAATGCCTCGAGTTGGAAGTCGTAGGTCGGCCGACGGCTGAAGCGCTCCTTGCGGGTACCCAGCGAGGTCGTCACCTTCATCCGGTGCCCGTACTGCGGGCTGAAGGGGTTGAAGACGGAGATCTTCCCGTTGTCACCGGTCACCTCGGCGTGGAGGCGCAGCACCGATGACGAGAACATGGAGCAACCGATGTGCGCGCGCCCGCCGTCGGGAAGCGAGAAGTGGGCATCCATGGCACGGTCGACGCCGGGGGAGGAGAGCTTCGCCTCGGCGCTGGTCACCCGGGGGCCCGCCGCGAGCAACCGCAGGAGGCTGACGGGGTAGCAGCCCATGTCCATGGTGGCGCCGCCGGCCAGGGCCAGCTGATAGCGGATGTCCCCCCTCTTCCACAGCGGCGCCGAGAAGGACACGTCGACGCCCGAGATGTTGCCCAGCTCCCCGGAGCGGACGATCTCGACCAGGCGCTTGGTGAGGGGGTGATACTGGTAGTGGAAGGCCTCCATGACCACTAACCCGGGGTTGCCGTTGTCGGCCTCCGCAACGGTGCGGGCCTCGTCGGCATTGGCCGTGAAGGGCTTCTCGCACAGGACGTGCTTGCCGGCCTTCAGGGCGGCGATCGTCCAGTACCCGTGCAACCCGTTGGGCAGCGGGTTGTAGACGGCGTCGATGGCGGGGTCGTTCACCAGCTCGGCGTAGCTGCCCAGCACACGGGGGATCTCGTGCTTGCGGGCGAACTCCTCGGCCCGGGCGCGGTCACGGGCCGCCACCGCGGCCACGACGGCCCGACCGGTCCGGCGGGCGGGCTTCACCAGGGCGACGGGGGCGATCCGGGCTGCCCCCAGGATGCCGATCCTCAGCACCCCGGCGTCATCGGGGCGCGGACCCGGGTGAGGCAGTGAGTACGGGCTCCGACGGACGTTTCTCCTGTATGGGACGGAGGGGCCGCAACGTCGGCCGGCGATACCTGGCGCACCATGAGCACGGACGCTAACGCACGCGGGCCTCGCCCGACGCTTGGACACATCCGGGGCCTCGACGGCATCCGCGCGCTCTCGGTGCTGGCCATCATCGCCTTTCACACGGGCCTCAACTCGGTGCCCGGCGGCTTCTACGGGGTGGACGCCTTCTTCGTCCTCTCGGGGTTCCTGATCACGTCGCTGCTGATCAAGGAGTGGGGCGGGACGGGGACCATCCGGCTCGGCCGCTTCTGGGCCGGCAGGGCCCGGCGACTCCTGCCCGCACTGTTCCTCCTCGTGGCCGTGCTCGGCATCGTGATGGCGGTCGTGCCCAAGGTCCTCGCCACCCCCCACGTGCTCGGCGACGCGGTCTCCACCGTGTTCTATTTCTCGAACTGGTATTCCATCCACGGCGGAGTGACCTACTTCTCGCTGTCCTCCGGGCCGTCCCCCCTGTTGCACACCTGGTCGCTGGCGATCGAGGAGCAGTTCTACCTGGTGTGGCCGCTGGTCGTCCTGGGCGTCCTCAAGGTCGGAGCGACGCGGCGAGACCGCCGGGCCGGCGGCCATCCCGTCGACGTGCTCGGGGGGGGTCGGATGGTCCTCGTCCCGATTCCGCCGGTCGGGCACGACCCTGCGTGGGTGCGCCGCCGCCGCCTCCACGTGCTGTTCGCAGTGGCCTGCCTCGGGTCCCTGGTCTCCGCCATCCTCATGGCGCTCCTCGCCCCCGACGGCTACAGCACGCGGGCCTACTACGGGACCGACACGCGAGCCCAGGCGCTCCTGGTCGGTGCCGCGATCTCCATCGGGTTGACGCTGTGGCCCGAGTGGAGCAGGCGCCGGGCGTTCCGGAACCTCGCCTCGATGCTGGCCCTCGTGGGCATCGGCGGCACCGCCGCGCTGTGGGCGACGACGTCGGAGACGTCCACCTTCGCCTTCAGCGGCGGCTTCCTGCTGGCCAGTCTCGCCGCCGGCGCCGTCGTCCTCGGCTGCGCGGTGGCACCCCGCTCGCTCGCCGTGCGGCTCCTGGAGCTCCCCCCGCTGCCCCAGTGGGGCCGCATCTCCTACGGGGTCTACCTCTGGTACTGGCCGGTGCTGCTCGTCATGACCGGGCAGAGGCTGCACTGGGGCGTCTATCCGCTGTTCCTGGCCCGGGTCGGCATCACCGTGGCCATCGCTGCCCTCAGCTACGACCTCGTCGAGATGCCGATCCGGCGGGGTGCGCTCAGGCGCTGGCGGTCGTGGGTGGCCGCCCCCATCGGCGCGACGGCAGCGATCGGGGCCGTGTTCATCAGCACGCTGGTGCCGGTCGGCGCGGCGGAGCTCCAGGGGGCGCAGCTCGGCGTGGTGGCGGCGCACCCGACGACGCCGATCACGGCAAGCAGCCGACCCGGGCAGGCGACCACGGCGGACCCGACGACGACCACGACCACCTACCTCACGCCGGTCGTGCCCGCCAGCACCTCGACGCACCGGGTGAAGGTGTTGCTCGTCGGCGACTCCGTTGCCGGTTCGCTGGGCGTCGGGCTCGCGCTCGAGGCGCGCCAGTACGACGTGCAGGTCGTCAACGAGGGGACTCCGGGCTGCTCACTCTCCATGCAGGAGCAGATCCGCGTCCTCTTCTACACGGTGGAGCCCGATGCACCGTGCGACGTCGCCAACCGGCCCGACTCACTGCTCGAAACCTGGCGCACCTGGGTGGACGAGTACAACCCGGACGTGGTGGTCTACCTCGCTCGAGGCGAGACGTTCGACCAGGAGGTCGGCGGGCAGTGGCAGAGCCTCGGGGAGGCCGCCTTCGACCGCTATGTGGAGAGCCGGTACCGGCAGGCCGTGGCCGTCCTCGGCGCCAGGGGAGCGAGTGTGGTCCTGATGACGACGCCCTACTACGACAGCGGCGTCTCCCCGGCGGGCGCTCCGTGGCCCGAGGACAACCCGGAGCGGGTGGCCATCGACAACGCGACCATGCGAGCCGTGGCGGCCTCGACGCCGGCTGGGCCCGACGGCGGCCGGGTCTACGTCTTCGACCTCAACGACATCGTCTCGCCGGAGCGGCAGTACGCAGCCAGCGTGTCGCAGGTGAACGTGCGCTGCACGGACGGCGTCCACTTCACCCGTTCGGGCGGCATCTTCGTGGGGCTCAGGCTGGCGCCCGAGCTGGCGGCGCTGGGTCAAGCTCACGCGGCGGCCTCCCCGGATGGCATATGGCCGGGGACTCTGCCACCATCGACCCCGCCATGGTTCCCGAGCCTGCCGTGCCAGTAGTCCGCAGGGCGATGGCTGCCGACGTCGATGCGATGGCGGCCCAGCTGGCCAAGACCTTCTGGGACGACCCGGTGACGAGCTTCATCTTCCGGAGGGATTCGCGACGCGATGCGGGGCTCCGGGCCTACTTCCGGACCCAGATGCAGGCCGACTACCTGCCCTTCGGCGGCTGCTACACGACCGAGGGCTACGCCGGCTCGGCCGTCTGGGCCCCTGCCGGCAAGCCTCTCCAGACGGGCCTCCGGGGGATCGCCACGATGGTGCCCGTGCTGCCCTACGTGGCGGCGACCCTCGTGCGGACGCTGCGCATCCTCACCACCGTCGAGACGCTGCACCCGCACGTGCCGCACTGGTACCTGGCCACCTTGGGGACCGCGGTCGAGCAGCAGGGCAAGGGCGTGGGCAGCGCACTGATGCGCCCCGTGCTCGCGCACTGCGACGCGGAGGGGCTCCCCTGCTATCTCGAGTCCTCCAAGGAGCGCAATGTCCCGTTCTACCGGCGCCATGGGTTCGAGGTCGTGCAGGAGGTACCGCTGCCCGGCGGCGGCCCCACCATCTGGACGATGTGGAGGGAGCCGCAACCGGCCACCTGACCCGCCCTGCTCAGGTGGGGTGGATGCCCTCGGGCATGGAAAGGGCGTCGTTGACCACGACCCCGAGCACGTCGATGACGGCCCGCGCCGGGGCCGAGGGCAGCCCGCGCCGCCGTTGGGCCACGCCGACGCGGCGGCGGGGGAGGCCCTCCACGGGGAGGACGGCGAAACGCCCGCGCAGGTGGCCGGGCACCGCCGTGGCCGGGAGGATGGCGGGCCCGTAGCCGTCGAAGGCGAGCGAGGCGATCAGGCGCACCCCGTCGAGCTCCATGGAGGGTCGCAGCTCTATCCGCGCCGGCACGGCGGCGCTGTCGATCTCCGCCCGCAGCGGGGTGCCCGGTGCGGGGAGCAGCAGCTCCAACTCGGAGAGGCGTTCGAGAGGGATCATCGCCATGGCGGCGAAGGGGTGGTCCAGGGGAAGGACGGCCACCAGGTCCTCGTCGAAGAGCTGGGCCGCCATGATCTCGTCCCCGCTCAGCGGGAAGGTGACCACGGCGAGGTCGAGCTGGCCCGAGGCCAGGAGCTGCTCGAGCTGTGCGCTCTGCCCGTCGAGGACGTTCAGGTGGATGTGGGGGTGGCGCACCCGGAGCAGGTCGAAGAGCTGGGGCACCAGCCAGCGTCCCGTGGTGCCGATCATGCCGAGGCGGACGGTCCCCACCACCTCGGCGCGCAGCGCGGTCACGTCGGCCACCATCGCCTCGAGCTCGTTCATGACCCGGCGCGCCCGCTGCGTGACGACCTCGCCCTCCTCGGTGAGCCGTCCCGACGACCGGTCGACCAGCTGCACCTCGAGCTCGCGCTCCAGACGGGCCACGTGGGCCGAGACGTTGGACTGCACCGTGCCGATGGACGAGGCCGCAGCCGAGAAGCTCCCCGTATCGGCGATGCCCATGAGTGCTTGCAGGTGTTTCAGTTCCATCGGATCACTGGGGAGAAACTGCTTGCCCGAGTTGCATTACTCATCAGTATAACAGATATCAAGTATCTGCTAAAGCTGCTTGACTGATCAAAGAGGGGCGGCCAAAATGGAAACCAGACCACAGGGAATCGGAAGCCCCCCCTCCCTAACCCTGGTGAGTCTCGAGAAGGGATCGCCTTCCCCCCCGGCGATCCCTTCTCCTAATTCTGGCGCGGTTCGAGGGCGCCCTGGTGCCACCCGGGACGCCGTGCGAACTGCTTTAGGCTGCGTAGCCGTGGCGACGAGCGCCGTCTTCATCGACCTCGATCGGACACTGCTGTGCCATGCCTCGGGTCAGGTCCTGAACCGGGCCCTGGTCAAGGAGGGGGTGCTGTCCGAGGGGCGCTCGCTGCCCGCGGACAGGTTGCTGTACGCCGTCAACGACCGCCTCGGGGAGAACCTGGTCTCCATGTCCCTGGTGCGGGCCGCAGCCCGGGTCGCCCGGGGTTGGCGCCAGGACCAGGTCCAGGCCGCGGGGCGGCGGGCCGTGGCCGCTTTGAGCGAACTGGTCGCCCCGTTCGCCCCCCAGCGCTTGGCCGCGTTCCGGGCCGAGGGGCACCGCCTCGTGCTCTCGACCACCACACCCGTGGACATGATTGCGCCCTTCGCCGAGGCCATCGGCTTCGACGACCTGATCGCCACCGCCTACGAGACGAAGGACGGCCGCTACACCGGTCGCCTCTACGAGGGTTTCGTGTGGGGGACCGGCAAGCTGCGTGCGGTGCGCGAGTGGGCAGACGACAAAGGCATCGACCTGGCGGACTGCCATGCGTGCAGCGACAGCATCTTCGACGTGCCCCTGCTCTCGAGCGTCGGCACGCCCCATGCGGTGAACCCGGATCCCTCACTCACCGTCGTGGCCACGGCCCGTCGCTGGCCCATTGAGCACTGGGACCGTCCCCCGGGTGTCCCGAGCATGCTGGGACTCGAGCCCTATCACGTGCTGCGCCCGTTCGTTCGCAAGCTGAGCTTTCCCTACGCACGGTTCGACATCGCCGGGGTCGAGCACGTCCCCTCGCGGGGGCCAGTCCTTCTGGCATCCAACCATCGGAGCTACTTCGACGTCGCCGCGCTCGCCCTCGTGGCGCGCGAGATCGGCCGGCCGGTCCGCTTCCTCGGCAAGCGGGAGATCTTCGACGCACCCGTGGTCGGGCTCGTCGCTCGCGCGATCGGCGGCATCGCGGTGGACCGCGGCAGCGGCTCGGGTGAGCCGTTGCAACACGCCGAGGCGGCGCTGAAGGCGGGCGAAGTCGTCATCGTCCTCCCGCAGGGCACCATCCCGCGCGGGCACGACTTCTTCGATCCGGAGCTGCACGGCAAGACCGGCACCGCGCGCCTCGCCGCCACGACCGGGGCCACCGTGGTCCCCGTCGGACTGTGGGGGACCGAGAAGGTGTGGCCCCGCTCGGCGCGCGTGCCCGACTTCACCCTCGTGCGCAACCCGCCAAAGGTGACGGTGCGGGTCGGCAAGCCCGTGCCGCTGTCGCTCACCGATGCGAAGGCGGACACCGAGACGATCATGCGGGCCATCAGCGCCTTGTTGCCCGCGGAGTCGCGGGTGCGCCACGAGCCGACTCCCGAGGAGCTGGCCCGTACCAAGCCGCCTCGGTGAGGGCCCGGCTGGCGAGCGCGACGACGCGTGCCGTCAATGCCGCATCGCGCCGCCTCGGCCGCGGCCAGGGGACCGTCGCCGGAGGGCGGGCAGGGTTGCGGCTCGACCCGAGGCTGCTGGAACACCTGAGCACGGGGCGCCGGGTTGCGCTCGTGACGGGGACCAACGGCAAGACCACGACGACGCGGCTGTTGACCGTGGCGCTCGGCGCCGGGGGTGACGCGGTCGTCAGCAACGAGACCGGGTCGAACATGCCCCCGGGCCACGTCGCCGCGCTCTCCGGATCGCACGCCGACCGTGCCGTGCTCGAAGTCGACGAGGTCTATCTCCCCCGGGTCCTCACCGCGACCGGGGCGGTCGTCGTCGTGTTGCTCAACCTGTCGCGCGACCAGCTCGACCGCACGAACGAGGTGCGTATGGTGGCGGGCCGCTGGCGGGCGGCGCTGGCCGCGGCGCCGCACACCCACGTCGTCGCCAATGCCGACGACCCCATAGTGGCGTGGAGCGCCGGCGCAGCCCGGGACGTGCACTGGGTGGGGGCCGGCCTGCGTTGGCAGCTCGACGCGGTGGGGTGCCCCGCCTGCGAGGGTCGCATCGAGTTCGGCGAGGGTGGCTGGGCGTGCGCGGCGTGCGACTTCTCGCGCCCCCAGCCCGACGCCACGCTCGTGCCGTCCGCGGACGGCGTGCCGAGCGCGGTGTGGGCCGACGGCAGGACGCACCTGGTGGAGCTGGCGCTACCGGGTCGATTCAACCAGGCCAATGCGCTGATGGCGGCCGTGGCGGCCGAGGCGTGGGGCATCGATCCCTTCACGGCGCTCGATGCCATGGCGGGTGTCGAAGAGGTGGCCGGCCGCTTCACCGTGCGCTCCCTTGGAGGGGCGAGGGCCAGGCTCATGCTGGCCAAGAACCCCGCGGGGTGGGACGAGCTTCTCGACCTCGTGGCCGGGTCGGACGCGCCGCTTGTCGTGAGCATCAACGCCCGCGTTGCCGACGGCGCCGACCCCAGCTGGCTGTGGGACGTGCCCTACGAGCGGCTGGCCGGGCGCACGGTCATCGCGACCGGGGACCGCTTCCGCGACCTGTCGGTCCGTCTGCGCTACGCGGGCGTGGCGCACGCGACCGAGCCCGACCCCGTCCGAGCCGTCACCACGGCGGCCGGCGGGACTGCCAACGTTGTGGACGTGATCGGGAATTACACGGCGTTCCACGACCTCCTCGGTGCCCCGGCATGAGCGGGCCGCTGCGAGTGGCGGTGGTGTACCCCGATCTTCTGGGCACGTACGGCGACGGGGGGAACGGGCTGATCCTCGTCCGGCGGGCCCAGTGGCGCGGCTGGGACGCCGAATTGCTGCAGGCGGCGTCGGACGACGCCCTGCCAGAGGCGGACGTCTACTGTCTCGGCGGTGGCGAGGACGGGCCACAGGTGCGCGCCGCCCGCTCGCTCATTGACGACGGCACTCTCGCCAAGCGCGCCGAGGCCGGTGCCGTGGTGCTGGCGGTCTGCGCCGGCTTCCAGGTGGTGGGTCGCAGCTTCCCGGGTGCCGGCGGTGATCCCCACGAAGGTGTGGGAATCCTGGACATCGAGACCGCGAAGGGCGACGGCCCGCGCGCGGTGGGGGAGGTGGTCGCCGAGCCGGTGGGCATCGAGGGCCTCCCGGTCCTGACCGGGTTCGAGAACCACGGGGGCCGGACGCGACTGGCGGAAGGCACGGTCGAGCTGGGACGGGTCACTGCCGGCGTCGGCAACGGCGATGGTGGCGAGGGTGCCGTGAGCGGCCGCGTGGTCGGGACGTATCTGCACGGTCCGGTCCTGGCGCGCAACCCTGTGCTCGCCGACATGCTGTTGTCATGGGCACTCGACGACGCTGCACTCGAACCGCTCGACGACTCGGCGTCCGAGAGCCTGCGCCAGGAGCGGCTCGCCGCCGTGCGCCCACGGCGGCGGCTGCGGCGTCGGAGGGGATAGGGCGGCCGGGGACGGCGCACGAGCTGCGACGCGGGCTAGCCGACGTCGAGTGCCAACAGGTCCCGTGCCACCACGACGTGGCCCGAGAAGTGCTTTTCGGCCAGAGCGACCCACTCGTCTTCTGCGCCGACCTGGGGGGCGGGCACGAGGTGCGTCAACACGAGTGTGCCGACCGCGTTGCGCGCGGCGGTCTGTGCTGCGTCCTCCACGGACGAGTGGTAGTCCAACACGTCGGTCAGCCGGGGCAGCCCGAGGGGCTCGAGCAGGTCGCGGCGGATCACGGTGTGGACGAGCATGGTCGCTCCTGCACAAAGCTCGTCGAGGCCCGGGCACGGCACGGTGTCGCCGGCGATCACCACGGAGGTCTCGCCCTCGTCGATCCGGTAGCCCACGGTGGGGCGCACCGGCGCGTGGTCGGTCGGGGCCGCCGTGATCCGCACCGGTCCCTCGTCCAGGACGACACCGCGCTCGCGCTCGGTGACGTCGGCCGTCGGCCGCCACTGCAGGTCCGCGTGGTGGGCCAAGCGGTAGCCGATGTCGAGCTCGAGCATGGCCTCGGTCGACGCCACCAACCGGGCGGTGCCGGGTGGGCCGAAGACGGGAAGCGGGTGGGGCTGGAACGACGTCACCCAGCGCGAGGTGATGACATCGTTCAGATCGGTGGTGTGGTCGCTGTGGAGGTGGGTCAGGAACAGCCCCCGCAACGCCCCCGCACTCGAGGCCGCTGCAGCGGCGCGCATGAGGACGCCTCGGCCGCAGTCGAACAGCAGGTCACCGATCTGCGTGCGTACCAGGGTTGCCGGCCCGGCACGCTCGGGATCGGGAAGCGGGCTGCCGCTGCCGAGGACGATCGTCTGCATGGTGCTCCTCTCGGTGCCCGGTGTCGGCGCTCCGGAGCAGCATTGCACGTGGCTCGGCGTCACGGAGCAGGCTGCACAGCAACGATCCGGTGGACGGAGTCACGAGGTCGAGTCGCCACTCCGGAAGAACCCGCACGCCACTCTCGCCCGGGGGATTGCTCGTGTTTCAGGCAGGACTTCTGTGACGGTCTGGTGCGCCCTCCAAAGACCCGGGCAGGGCATGCTGTACGGGTGACCCCTGATGGAGCACTTCGGACACGGGATGAAGCAGTCGGATCCGGAGAGACCTGCCGCAGGATCTTGACTTCCCTCCCGGCGTGGTTCGGTATTCCATCCTCGGTCGAGGACTACGTCGCCACCGCCGATCGGTCTCCCACCGTGATCGCATCACTCGGGGACGAGGACGTGGGTCTCCTCACTCTCGTGAGGCACAGCCGCTACGCCGCCGAGGTCTACGTGATGGCCGTGCTGCCGGAGCTTCACCGCCGGGGCATCGGCCTGGCGTTGCTCAGGCATGCCGAAGGCATGTTGGCCGCGGACGGTGTGGAATTCCTCCAAGTGAAGACGCTCGCCCCGAGCAAGCCCGACGAAGGCTACGCGAAGACTCGAGCCTTCTATCTCGCGTGCGGGTTCCGACCACTCGAGGAGTTCCGAGACCTGTGGGACGCTGAGAATCCGGCGCTCCAGTTGATCAAGGTCGTTCCGAGACCGGGTGTCACTCAATGAATCCGACCCGCCTGTGGAGCCGCGTTCGTCCCGTGCACTATCACTGCAGCCATGGCGACAGAGATTGTCTTCGAAACCCACTCAACGACCGAGGACCACGAGAAGGGAATCGCGACCGGGTGGCTCCCGGGCCGTCTCTCCGACACCGGAAGAGCCAATGCCGCGCTGCTCGGCCAACGACGTCGCGACGACGGGTTGGCGGCCATCTTCGTGTCGGACCTACAGAGAGCCATCGAGACGGTGGAGGTGGCCTTTGCAGGCACGGACATACCTGTTCTCAAGGACTGGCGGCTCAGGGAGTGCGACTACGGTCAACTGAACGGCGCCGCCGCTCCTGAGGTTCATCGTGATCGGCGCAGGTACCTCGAGCTCCCGTACCCCGACGGCGAGAGTTGGCGTCAGGCCACGGACCGGGTGGGCCGTTTTCTCTCCGATCTGCCGCTCAGATGGGAAGGTCAACGCATCCTTGTCGTCGGCCACACGGCCACCCGGTGGGGTCTTGAGCGCGTTCTTCGCGGGGGAGACCTCGAAGACGTGATGAGGGCCGATCCTTCCTGGCAGGAGGGCTGGGAGTACACGCTTTAGAGTTGGCACATGCCATTCTTGTCAACGAGGGTGCCCGGTGACTCGGAAGCACGGCACTCCGACGCGTTTTACGGCGAGACCATGACTGACACCCCGCTGCAGCGCGGTGATCGGATGTTCGTCCGTTGCGAGGGAGGCCCGTGCCTGAGCCGGCTGGAGGTGTTTCCACCGCGGATCGAGATTCCGGAGGAGGGCGGGCTCTACGTCCTGGTCGACGACGGTCCGCTCGAGGCGTGGATGTACCAATTCGTCGCCACTATCGATCACTAGGGCGGTGTCTGAGGCCTCAGGCCCGACCTTCGTCTAGAGCCTCGATGAGCTTCCTTGGCGCGACCGTGCGAAACGCCTCCTCGCAGATGAGCGCGATCTCATCCCAGTCGATGACGCCGTCGAGTCGGACTCCGAGCCAGCCCCGCGTCCCGACATACGGTGGCCGGAAGAACCGGTCGGGCTCCGTCGTGACGAGCTCATCCTGGGCGCCCGGCGGCGCCGCACACCACAAGTGAGGAAACCGGTGATCGTGGTGACCGTCGAGCCACAGGATCAAGAATTGCTTTCCAGCGAAGAACGCGGGCGTTCCGTGGCTCAACTTCTCTGTGACGCCCGGAAGGCCCTTGCACATCACACGGAATCGCTCTTCGAGGTCCGCGTGAACCATGAAGGGGACACTAACTTGCTCAGGGGTCAGTGTCGGGATGTGGTCGGGGTGGACCGCGGTCGTATGGGCCGGGACCCATGCGAGCCCCAGTGGAAGCCGGCTACGGCGGCCCACTCCTCCGGCGTGGCCTCTTGCCACACCCAGAAGGACGCGCCGAGCGCGCCGGCCCGGTGACCGGCGCCCAAGAACTCCGCGATCTCTGCTCCGCTCGGGGAGATGCTCCGGCCGCCGTCACCGGCCAAGTTGAAGGCCTGTCCGATGACGTGCACCGGTCGGAGTGTCGAGAGGCGAGCGACGTCGAGCGCAGCGTCGGTGCCGGGATCGGTGCACTCCCAGTACACCATCGGGGCGAAGGCGTCGACGTAGGGTGCCATCGCCCGGTAGGGGTAGTCGCCGTCCCAGTTGGGGTCCGTCGGTGGGTAGACGGTCGCAACGACCAGTCGGCTGCCGGCGGCCTGCCGAACGAGCTCGAGGTACACGGCTGCCCGCTGAGCGCTCAGCATGACACCCTCGGTCGACTCCTCGATGTCGGCGCTGTAGCCGTCGACCTGTTGGCCGTCGGAGGCCCGCCAGTCGAGGATCTGCGCGGTCCATCGGGCGTCCCCGACGGGATCCCACAGGTACGGGAAACCCCAGGCGATCACGGCGATGCCATGAGCGTGGGCGATCGGTACGAGCGCGTCGAGCTCATCGGCGCCGTAGAAACCGTTCATCGAGTCGCCCACCCGCACCCAGAGCTGATGTAGCCCGGCCGAAAGGGCTTGCTGCACGATCTCGCCGGCGTCGCCACCGTCGGTACTGCCCCACTCCCAGATCCACATGCCCTTGCCGGCGATGGCCCCGACGTGCGAGGTCCACGGCGCGGGCGCGCTCACCGGCGGAAGGGATGTCACGAGGACCGCCGGGTGCCACGGCGGCGGCGGGGCCGGCAGTGGGGGCTGCGGTGGCACGGGGCACCCGGCGAGCGCGACAGGGCTGGGCGTCGGCGGCGCAGCCGTGGTGGAAGTTGTGGGTGGGTGCGCCCGCTGCCCTTGGGGCCGGCGCGCAGCCAATGCCGGTCTCGCTCCGGGCGAAGCCGCCGAGTGAGCCGCACTGCCCGAGCCTCTCGACGTGGGAACAGGCGAACCGGAGGCCCCCGCGATCGTCGCGACCGCCGCCAGGGCGGTGGCGACCAGCACTGCCACTGCCGCAGCCCACGATCGCCTCATCGGTCCGGACGAGAGCACGGTCCATTGTCGCAATCCGCCCGATCGCGCGCATGGCAGCCCGGCACCGGCGAATGCCCGAAGGTCCAATGGGTACATGAAGGAGGGATCCAAGGGCCTCACCCACCCTGCGGACGGGGACGCTCTGCTCTGGCCACTTATGCTCGAGCCGATGACCCGTCCGGGGAGCGAACGACCTGTCGCTCCCCGCCTTCCCCCCGATATGCCCACGGAGCCGAATCTCAACCTTGTGGCCGGCTCCGAGGTCCACGGCCTCACCATCCAGGGTGATTACTCTGATGCCCAGCTCGAAGGCCTCGTGGTGGAGGACTCGCAGATCGTCCATTCGTCATTCATCGCGGCTGATCTCAGCCGTCTGCGCTTGGTGGATGTGCTGGTGGAGGGCAGCGACCTTTCCGGCGCAGACATGGAAGAGGCATCCTTCACTCGGGTCACCTTCAAGGGGTGTCGAATGTCGGGTGCGTTGCTCCCGCGATCTCACATGCGGGACGTCACGTTTGAAGAGGTACGACTTGACGACGTCAACTTCCGAATGAGCGAAGGTCGTCGCATCCTCTTCGATCACGTCAACCTCGAGAGAGCTGAGTTCTACTCGGCCCACCTCACGACGACATGCTTCTTCGACTGCGACCTGAACGCAGCCGATCTATCTCAGGCAGAGCTGCCAGGGGCCCGATTTCACGGATCCGGTCTCTCGCAAATCAAGGGCGGGGAGTATCTTCGAGACATCGTGATTGACAGCTCGCAACTTCTCCCGCTTGCTACACGCGTGTTTGCCGGATTGAACATTCGCGTCGAAGACGACAGGGACGCCCCGAACCCAGAGTAGGCGTCCTCACCCCGGCGAAGAGGGGTAGGACCTCGATCCCGTGTCCGTTGGTCTCGCCGTGACACACCGCCGGGCCCGTGCCCGAGTTACCCTGAGCACGAGCCGCGTGCTGCCGTGTCCGCCGGAAGGATGGGATAGTGAACGAAGAAGGTTGGTACAAGGATCCCTATGGGCGGCATGAATCCCGCTGGATATCAGATGGGACGCCCACTGCTCTTGTTCGGGATGCCGGAGTCGAGTCGCAGGATCCGCCTCCCGACGACCCGATCACAACGGGAATGGAGCGGGTTGCGGAGGCGACGGGTGAGGACGGCACCGATCTCAAGCGGGCGGATGATGCGGAAGGCAAAGCTCTCGATCCTGGTGCGTTGACGGGTGCGATGACGGATGCGGCCGAGGAGTCCATCGACAGCAGCTGGTGATCCGACGGGCCGTCGCGTGAGCAGGCGACGCCGATGAAATGGTGGACGTCGAGGGCAACGGGATGTCCCGACCGCAGGCTTACCCCGGCGCCCCGATATCCGTGCCGCACCAGGGTTGCTCGCCTCGCCCCGCATCGGGGAGCGAGGCGCCGCCCCCATGGTGATCGTCTCTCTTGGTCGCCGCTCGACAGGCATCGGGTCGTCACCCCGTCCGGCATGGGACCGTTGGTACGATCGTGGCGGTAATTGCTGAGAGGGGGCGTGACCGGTGACGGGACCGAGCGCAGATACCTTGGAGGCGCTTCTCCGTGAGCTGGGGGCGCGCGGGGCCGGCGGCATCAACCCCGGGGAGTCACAACTGATCGCCCTGATTGAGGCCGGCTACCAGGGCCCGTTGCAATTCGTGAACCTCCTCGCCTTTCGCGAGCGGGCGATCTATCCGGCGGGACACGAGCTGGCTCGCGCCGGGCTTTCCGGCGCCGACGCCTACGGCCGCTACGCAGAGATCGCAGTGGAACAGGTCGGTCGCCGTGGCGGCAGGATCATCCTCTACAACGACGTGCACCAGGCGCTCATCGGGCAGACACGTCCGTGGGATCAGATCGTCGTGATCGAGTTCCCCGGCACGGACACGTTCGTCGACATGATCCGAGACCGTGGCTATCAGGCCAGCCTGGTGCACCGCGACGCGGGTTTGGCGGAGGCGGTCATTCTCATCACGCAGTCCGTGCTCCCGGGTTGACCATCCATCGCCCGAGGGCGGATCTTCGGCGCACCGGGCGCGGTCACGCCGACGGCACCTGCCCGACCGCGCCCGACGGGTCAGTCGGGCCACGCCGGTGTGCCCCTGCGTGCCGGGGGTTCGTCCAGAGCCCAGGCCCGGCGCCAGGCCGAGGCGGCGGGCCCTCGATGCGCGTTCTCTGCTCCTTCGACGGGCGCCACCGCACTGACCGAACGGCGGGCCTGCCACCAGTCGGAGTGGACCTCGCGCGCCAACGTAGCCACCGCAGCCTCGACGCGGTCGGAGAACCGGTGCGCGTTCTCCCCGTCGTCCGGCGTCATCGGGGCTCCGAAGAGCACCGCGATCGGTGAGCGGCGCAGCCTGCCGCCGCGGCGCGACTCGGTGCCCGAGCCGCCGGGTGCCTTGGCCCCGAACTCGGACGTCTTCGGCAACACGTGGCGGGTTCCGTGGAGGTACACGGGCACGACGGGCCGCCCGGTACGCCGGGCCAGGTACGCCGCCCCGCCGCGGAAGGGCTGGGTCCACCCGTCGGGGGAGCGGCCGCCCTCCGGGAAGATCACGAGGTTCCACCCGTCTTCGACCAGCTCTGCGGCCGTGTCCGCCGACTTGCGGTTCACCTTGCTCCGTTCGATCGGGATGGCCGCCAGGGCGAACGACCACAGCAACGACTTCCAGGTGCGGTCGAAGAAATAGTCCGAGGCCGCCGCGACCACGGTGCGGTGCCGGAACTCCACCGGGAGCGTGGTCAGGAGCAGGGGTGTGTCGATATGGCTGGCATGGTTGGCCGCGAAGATCACGGGACCCTCGACGTGCTGGAGGTGCTCGAGGCCCCGTACGGTCGCCGGGGCCAGCAGACGGGCGGCCGGCCGGGTCACGTTGTCCAGCACGACCGCGCGAGCCAGGCGCACCGGGTAACGCCGCGACCAGTCGTGGTCGTAGTCGAGCCCGACCTTGCGCTCGGGGTCGGGCCGTTCCACGGTCGTGGGCCATGACGGCGCCGCGAGCGGGAAGCGGGCCGTCCGCAGCCGCCCGAGCAGTCCCGATCCTGCCATCAGTGGACGTCCGACATGAAGATCGGCGGGTTGTGCATGTGGGTCAGGGTCGGGGACGGTCCCACGACGTCGGCCGCGATCTCCAGCGCGTCGTCGAGCGAGCTGGCCGGGGAGAATCCCAGACGGCGCACCGCTGCGGCGTCACCGCCGACGACGATGACGCGGCCCACGTGGACCAGCGTGTGGGCGCACCAGTACCACATGTAGAAGGGGTGCACGCCGTGGTACGCGTGGCCCGTCCGGTACAGGTGCACGTACCACGGGTCGGTGGCGAAGGACTCCTCGAACTCCTTGTGCATCTGCACGGGGTCGACGGTCTGGGTGAGGACCTGCTCGTAGAAGTCGATGTAGCTCGGGTGGTGGCCAGGGTGGAACTCGGGCCGCGTGGGGTGCCGCATGATCACGACGCCGCCCTCGCGCACGAGCGGCCGGCCCCGGTACATGTTGAAGAAGTAGCCCAGGCCCAGGCAGGCCACGAGGATGGGGTTCATGATGGAGTTCACGTTGTAGGGGCAGATGTAGGGCAGTCCCATGGTGAGGATGTCGGTCTGACCTTCGACGTCGACACCCTGCTGCGCCCACACGTTCGATGTCGTGAGGGCGTGGACGGCCTCCACTTCCCCGGCCTGGACGGAGGTCAGTGCGTGCGGGGACTTGATCGCCTGGAAGATCTGCCGCGCGACGCGGGGTGGCGTCTTGGCCAGCGCGGCTGACGTGGCGGCGAAGGTGGCGCGGTCGCGCATTCCCCACTCCCACTCCCGCTTCTGGAGGAACTGGAAGTTCGACGGGAACGTGTTGTTGTTGAGCGTGGTCTCAATCTGGAAGACCTTGACCCCCGCCTCGGCGATGAGCCTCCCCATGCGCCAGTTCGACGTGTGGAGTTCGGAGGAGGGCTGGTCCATGAACGACTTCGAGTGGCGCATCGTCTGCGGGTTGTGGTGGTGCCGCAGGCTGCGGTAGCTGGCCAGACCGGTCGCCACGCTCTTGTGGCCGCCGTCCATGGAGACGAGGTTGATGTTGACGTACACGAGGAGGTCCGAGGTGGCCGCCCGCTTGTTGATCTCCACGTCCTCGCCTTGCTCGGTCTGACCGAGGTGGATGAGGTTGTCGGGATCCTCGGCGTCGTGCTGGGTGAGCAGGCCGTGCGGCGCGAAGGAGTCGTAGACGCGGTCCCCGAGTGCATGTCGCAACTCGTCTTCGGTCATGCGGCGGTGCAACGCCAGCGCGGCGACCAGCATGACGTCGTCCACGCCGGCCTCAGCCGCCATGTCGAGGACGGTCTCGATGACCATCTGCCTGGCGTCCGGCGCCTCCATCGGGGGCAGGGGCAGCGAGACGTCGTCGAAGCAGATCGTGAGCTTCATGCCGGGACGCAGGAGGGCCGGCAGCGGGTCACGGTCGCCGGTAGGGTGCAGCAGCGCGTGGCGGATGGCGCGGTACGGGTCCTCGATGGCCTTCATGGGCTCCGGCGCGTAGATGACCCGGCTGCCCTCCGGAAGCGTCTCGAGGGTGAACCCCTCACCGTTCCAGAACAGCGTGGGTGGCGTCGACTTGTCCACCTCGAGGACGAAGCCGGGTCGGCGGCTCATCGGGCAGTTCCTTTCCGTATGTCGAATGCGATCTTGACGGCTCCCCGTCGGCCGGCGGCACCGGCGTGGGCCACGGCGTCCTCGAAGCGGGTCAGGGGATAGGTCGCGGACACCAGACGACCCGTGTGCTGTGCGGCAACCACCTCGAAGGCCAGCGCGAAGGTCGAGACGCGATCGTCCATGCCCGCGGGCCGCTCGGTCCCGTAGGCGTACGCACCGGCCAGCCGTACCTCACGGTGCCAGAGCGGCGCCAGGTCGACGGTGACCTTGCCCGGCATGCCGACAAGGGCGACGGTGCCGCGCGGCCGCACCATGGCCAGAGCCTGAGCGATCGACTCGGTGCTGCCGACGCAGTCGAAGACCACGTCCGCGCCACCCGAGAGAGTCGCGGTCATTCCGGAGGACCCCCCGTACGACAGGGACCGCGAGTGGCGGCGCACCGCTCGGCCCAACTGATCCGGCGGGAGGGCCTCCGTGCCGCCCAGCTCCTGCGCCAGGCGCCGCTGGTGCGCGTAGCGCGCCCCGACGAGGAGCGCGGAGGGTGAGGGGCAGCGACCCGACGCCGCCAGGTGGCTTAGCGCGGCGATGACCAGGAGTCCGAGTGTCCCGGCGCCGAGGACGGCCACGATGTCCCCCTCCTCGATCGGCGCCCCGAGCACGGCGTGTACCGCGCAGGCGACGGGCTCCACCGTCACGGCGTCGGCGTCGCTGAGCCCATCGGGCACCGCGTAGAGCTGGCTGGAGTGGGCCACGAGTCCCGACGTCGACCACCCGCCACCGGTGTCCGCGCAGAACCCGGTCTGCAGGCCGGGCCGGATGTGGCCGAAAGCCAGGTGCCCGCAGTTCCCCACGTTCCCGGCCAGGCAGGCCGGGCAGCGCGGCTCGATGCCACGGGCGGCGCACCCGAGCACGGGCTGCAGCACGACCCGGGTGCCCGCCGCCAACGCGGCGCCGTCGGCGGCGCTGGCCTCGTGGGCCACCGTGCCCACCACTTCGTGACCCGGCACGAACGGGAAGGACACGATGTCCTCGAAGTAGCGCGAGCTGCGCCCGTCCAGGGTGGCGAGGTCGGAGCCGCAGATCCCCGACAGCAGCGGCTCGACGTGCACCCACCCGTCGGCTGGCAAGGCGGGCGCGTCGCGCTCGACCAGCCGCAGCGGCCCGACACCGGCCGCACGACCGGAGCCCAGAGTGGACACGACCCGCGCCGCGGCGAAGCGCGGCAGCGAGCGCTCGAACAGGAGCGTGCTCACCGGCCCATCACCGCCTTGGGAGACTTCACGTCAAACGGCCCGAGGGGCAGTGGCCGGTGCGACCCGCCCTGCGCCTTGGCCCAGTGCTCCACGTGCCAGCCCCTCCGCCGCGCGATGGCCGACAGACGGGACTCGGGGTTCACGGCGACCGGGAAGCCGACCGCCTCGAGCATGGCCAGGTCGCTGGCCGAGTCGGCGTACGCCACGGACTCCTCGAGCGAGAGCGAGTGCTCCTCCGCGTAATCGGCCAGCAGGATGGCCCGTGCCTCGCCGATCGGTGGCAGCGTCGTCAGGTGCCCGGTCAGCCGGCCGTCGTGCACGTCCATCCGTGCGCAGACGATGTCGTCGAAGAGAGGTCGGATCGGCTCGATGATGAAGTCGAGTGCCCCGGTGATCAACAGCGTGCGGTGTCCGAGGACCCGGTGCGCCCGCACACGGGCGAACCCGTCGGGGAACGACCGGGTGAGCAGCTGGCGATGGAACAGCTCCCACGAGTCCTCCCGCAACTGCTCGATGGGTGCGTCCTCGAACCTCAGGTAGAACGAGCGCAGGAAGTCGCCGCGGTCGCGACGGTCCAGCGCGAGCAGGGACGGGCCCTGGCGCACCAGGTCGGCGACGAAGCGCGCCCGCCGCGCCGGCGACAGGTGGCGGCTCGCCAGCCAGGCGTAGGTGTCGACGACGTTGGAGGACATGAGTGTGTGCTCGAGGTCGAACACGGCCAGGTGGCGGTCCGGCGACACGATCGCCCGCCGCTGCCGGTCCGGACGCTTGTCCACCACCGACTTGCCGGGCTTGGTGCGCACGCGCGTGTGTTCGAGCACCGACGGCAGGTGGATCTCGTGGACGTAGCGGTCCCAGTCGATGGCGGCCGGGTCGAATTCGAACTGCTCCTGGTCCGCGGCGTCGCCGGAGGCCCAGAGCTCCATGAGGTGGTCCACCCGGTAGCGCGCGTCGGTCTCCGTGTAGGCGCCATAGAGCTCGACGTAGCCCAGGGCACGCTTGGCCAGAATGTGTCGGTCCTCTATCCGGGCGGCCAACTGCGCCTGCTTGCCCCGGATCGGTAAGGCAGTCAGCAGCTTCTCCGCCAGCGTCATGACGGCATCCGCGCGCCTGAGCTGGCGCTGCACCCGGCCTCGGCCCGGGAACGACCATTCCGGCACGTTGATGGGCTGCCCGCGGTCGTCGTAGAGGGGATTGCGTTGAAAGAAGTCCGTCGAGAGCTCGACGAGTCGCCCGTAGCGCAGCGGGTTCCGCACACCGGAGGCCACCTGGTAGACCTTCGGCCTTCCCGGTTCGGGGCCGCGGGCGGCCACGGCGAGGATGGCGGCCACGACCAGGTCCACGGGGATGACGTCGACGATGCCCTCGGGGACACCGGGGAACTCACGCAGGAGCCCGCGGGCGTACGACACGATGATGGGTTCCGCCATGCGGAAGCCTCTGATCCAGCCCGGTCGCGGCTCGGCGAGGGCCGACTCGATGATCGACGGCCGCACGAGGGTGATCGGGACCTTCCCCTCCCACTGCTCGACGAGTGCCCGCTCGCCCAGCGCCTTCGTGAACGGGTAGGCGTCGGGCCAGCCGAGGGAGAGCGCGCGGGCCGTCCCGGCCTTGACGAGCTCGTCGCTCACCCACTCCTCGCGCACCTTCTCCGCCCGTGTCGCGATCAGGTGGTCGCCGGCGGCACCGATCTCCGACCGGGCCTTCTTCGTGAACTCGCGCAACCGCTCGGGCTTACGCGACTCGGCCTGCAGGTCGTCGCGCAGCCGCCGCGCCGACGCCACCTCGTCCTCCCAGGGGACGTCGAGCGTGAAGCGGTTCTCGCTGAGGAGCTCCTCCTTGGCCTCGCCCTGATGCGTGCTGGCGACGTAGGCGGTCGAGACGGCGATCAGGTGCGCGCCCGACCCGGTGTCGGCGATGGCCGCCGCCACCCGCGACGGGCCCAGGAGGTTGATCTCGACCGCCTGGGTCAGCGGCGCGTCGAAGGACACGGTGGCCGCCGAGTGGATGACCGTGTCGGCCTCCCTCAGTGCGGCTCTGGCCTCGTCGTCCAAGCCGAGGCCGTCACGCCCGACGTCGCCGGCGACGGCGCGCACCCGGCGTCCCACCTCGTCGCCGAAGGCGTCGCCGAGCTCGGCGCGCAGGCGGTCGAAGCAGTCGTTCTTGATCACCTCGCGGGCCAGCCGGGTGGCGGCGTCGGCGCGCCGTCCCGGCCGGACCAGGACGGTGATCTCGGCCTCGGGGACGCAACGCAGGATGCGCTCGACCAGGGCGGTGCCCAGGAAGCCGGTGGCGCCGGTGATGAAGAAGCGCTTGCCCCGGAGATCCCGCTCGATAGGCATCGAGATTTTCTAGCACTCGAGGCCGAATCTGTCTACCATTTGGTAAGTGCCCAGCTCCTCGACCAGCGATCGCATCCTCGATGCCGCCCTCTCGTCGTTCGCCACCAGGGGGTACGAGGCGACCTCGCTCGACGTCGTGGCCAAGGGTCTGGACCTGACGAAGCAGTCGATCCTCTACTGGTTCCCGTCCAAGGACGCCCTCCTGGAGGCGGTGATCGCCCGCAGCGCCGGCGACCTCTCGGAAGCCCTCGAGTCCGCGTTGCGGGGCGCGGGGGAGGGGTGGGCCAGGATCGAGGCGGTGGTGCGCTCGGTGTTCCGCCTGGCGGCGCGCCAACCGGAGCTGCTCGGGCTGCTGCGCGAGGTGGGCCGCCTCGGGCCGCCCGCCGCGACCCAGATGACGTTGGCCCTCGAGCCCCTCGTCGAACGGGCCTCCTCGTTCTTGGAGGCCGAGATGGACGCCGGCACGATGCGGCGTCACGACCCGCGGCTCTTGCTGCTGGCCATCTACTCGACGGTGATCGGCATGGTGACCGAGGTGGAGGTGCTGCGGGCACTGGGCGAGGAGCCGACGGCGCGCTCACTGGTGCGACGCCGCGCCGACGTACTGCAACTCTTGCGTTCGGCGCTGCTGGTCGAGCCCGCCGGCTGAGGAGGCCTACTCGGTGGGCTTGGGGATCTTCCTCCGGGGAGGTTGCTTGGGGGTGTAGCGCTTGTTGGCAGTGGGCGGCCTGGGGGTGCCGGCCTTGGCGGGGCTCTTGCCGGAGGCCTTGGCGGCGGCCTCCTTGCGTTCTCGACCCCGGGGTCGAGCGGCCGCCTCGCGGGCGATCGTCTTCGAATTGGTGGTGCCGTACTTGTTGATCCTCCAGGCCCGGAGCATGAGCCAGCCACCGAGCAGGATGAAGACGAACCCGACGAGCCCGACGAAGAGGGTGAAGCCGAAACCCACCAGGAAGAGGTCGAAGGCCACGAAGGTCCGCTTGCGCCTCCACAGCGCCAGGAACCCCAGGATGCACAGGAGGAGCAGGACCCCCCCGAGCAGCTTGGCATCGGGAGCGACGGCGATCGTGTTCTTCCCCCGCTTGGTGACCTTGTTCGCGGCGATGATGTAGGCGGGAATGGCGACGCCGGCGACCGTGGCGAGGAGGAACGCCCCGAGCGTCCACTTGGCCTCCATCGGATCGAGCGTGGACATGGCGGCCTTGCGCTGCTCGGGCGGCAGGATCTCGGTGGGGCTCACCCTGTCGCCGCCACCAGCTGAGCCAGCCGGTCCGGAGAAGACGCCGAGGAGTCGTGCGCTCCAGGACTGGGGTCGGTCGCCGCTGTCGGGGGAAGTCCACGTCATGTCGGATTCAGGGTACCGGCGCCACTGTGACCCCCCAAAATCACCCCGGCGCCGCAGGTGGGCGACTCGTCGCAGGCTACGGTTGTGGTCCGCCAATCCGAAAGGGCGCTTAGCTCAGCTGGTTAGAGCGCAGCCTTCACACGGCTGAGGTCGTGGGTTCGAGTCCCGCAGCGCCCACTGTTTTCGTCCTGGTCAGAGGCTTGCGTGTCGCTGACCCACTCATCACGGTCGTCCGGCGTGCGCGCTACGTGCGCGAACGAAATCGCTTTTTCTCGCGGATGCGACACTTCGCCGCTGTCGTCCATGACCTCAGCCGTTGCCTGTGCGCCCTCCGCCAAGGCGTCGAGCGCGTCGTTCAGGCGTTGCTCGGAGCCCGGCAGCAGGTGCCCGTAGCGGTCGAGCGTGAAGCTCACCGACGTGTGTCCGGCCCGTGCCGCCACCTCCTTCGGATTGGCGCCGGCGGCCATCCACAGCGCCACCGCGGTGTGCCGCAGGTCGTGCGGCCGCAGGTGCGCCAGCCCGGCGTCGCGCACCGCCGGGGCCCAGAAGCGCTGCCGCCAGACGTTGAGCTGCACCGGTCCGCCCTCCGGGGCGGTGAAGACGAGGTCGTCGGGCTGGCGGTCATAGGTGCGCAGGTGCTCGGCCAGCGGATCGGCGGCCACGCGGGGGAGCGGCACCGTGCGGCGACCGGCCCGGGTCTTGGGCGGCCCGAAATAGGGATGGCCACCGACGTCGACCACCGTCTCGGCGATGGTGACGGTCCGACGCAGGGGATCCACCCGCTTGGCCCGCAGCCCGAACAGCTCGCCTGCCGCGCAGGCCGCCGTAGGCGGCGAGCAACACGGCCGTCCGGTAGCGCGGGTCCATGGCGTCGGCCAGCGCCATGACCTCGCCGGGCTCGAGGAAGCGCATCTCCACCCGCTCGATCCGGGGGAGCTTGACACCGTCGCACGGCGACTTCGGCAGATAGCCGGCCTGCACGGCGGCCCGCATGATCTTGCTGAGCAGCTGCGCCGCCTTGGTCGTCGTCGACGGAGCAAGGCCGGACGCACTGAGCTCGGAAACCCAGGCGCGCACCATCAGGTGGTCGATCTCGCCCAGTTCGAGCTCTCCGAAACGAGGCAGGACGTAGCGCTCCAGGTAGCCGACGTCCCGTGCCTTGGTCGACGGCCGCAGGTCGACGATCGTCGACCTCCACTCGTCGGCCCATTCGGCGAACCCGACGTGTCCGCCCCAGGGGTCGATCCAGCTGCCCCGCCGGATCTGGGTCTCGACGTGCGCCAGGTAGGCGTTAGCGTCGGCCTTGGTGAGCAGCGTCACCGCGGCGATGTGCCGGCGCCCCACGTGCCAGTAGCTGGCCTGCCACCGCCCCGAGGGGAGCCTGCGGACAGATCCGAACTGTCGCCGTTTCATGGCCGTCTCACCGCTGTCCCATCGCTCCATATCCTGCTCCGTCCGGCAGTACCACTCCTCGTTGGCGAGCCGTCGCTCCTCGAGTCGTTGCCGCTGCTGGAACGCCGCCCAGCGGGCTTCCCCCTGATTGGCCCAGTCGGCTCCGATGGCACGCAGACGGCGTTCCACAGAACGGTCGGCTGCCGCTGTGTTGCCGTCACCCCGTCGCTTCCCTTCTCGCCAGGCGACTCGGGCGGCTTTGAGGGGCGCTGAAGCTGGTCGAGTAGCCCCGGGACTTGGACAGGAAATGACCGCCGTAGCCGAGTCCGTGGGCATGGCGGCGCAGGCGGAGCGGCTCGAGCGTGGGGTCGCCGCCGAGAGCCCAGGCCGTCTCGGCCATTCGGCGCAGCTGCGGCGGGATCGATCGGCGGGCCAGGTCCTCCTCGGAGCGGATGGGGGCGTCGAGGGCCCCGCCGCCGTCCGAGCTCTTCGTGGCGTACTTGGCCACGTAGCCGGCCACCTGCAGGGCCCGTGTACCGGCGGAGCGGTCAAGTATCTGGACGTCCACCTGGCTACCCCAGTGGGCGATCCCCAGGGGGTGCACAACGGCTACAGCTCCGGCGGCGGACAATGTGGCTCGAGCCAGATCCTCTGCGGCGAGTGGTGGCGGCTTCCCGTCGACGCCGTCGGCTCGGATCACGGCGTGCAGATGCACGACGCCCCGCCGCTGGAACTCCGCCACCCGGCAGAAGGACAACCGGACGCGCTCCTTTGTCTCCCGCTGGGTCCATCCGAGAGCGCCGGCGACGTGGCGCAACACGTAGATCGTCGTCCGGCGCCACAGCTCGGGCGTGCAGGCGTTCTGCAGCACGGCGCCCTCGAAGTCGTAGCAGTCCTCGCATAGCGGGGCCCCGATCATGGAGTCATGCTCGTGGTGTTGTGCTGAGCAGGTCAGTGGACGGCCGTGTGCGCACCTGAGCGACGAGGAGCCGGGATGACACGACCCACGTTGTCCGACCGAATGGACGGTACCGAAGCTCGGGGAGGTCAGGGTCAGTAGGATCGCGGGCCGCTCGGTCACCGACACGTCGACGCCCTTGCCGCCGATCAACCCGGCCCGGACGAGGTGGCGGGCGTCGCCTCGGTACACCGCGGCACAGGACGGGCAGCGGCTCTCCCGCCGGGTCCCGCAGGCCTTGAGGAACACGCCGTCGGGCAGACGACCGGTCGAGAAGATCCGTACCCGTTCGTCGCCTGTCCGGGAGATGACGGCGCCGCGCAAACGGACGGGATGGCGGCACCAACCGCAGCCCTCGCCCTGGGCGGAGAAGTCGTCGAATTGCTTCGCCCGGAGCCGGCGACCCACGGCCTTGAGCATCTCCCAATCGTTGGCGTTCAACTCTGGTGGTTTCACGCCAGCCAGGGTGGATCCCGGGTGTGACAGCTGTCGCTCGTCGACGCGGGCCAAAACCGTACGCATCGCGGACTCACGCGTACCAACGGAGACGAGCGCGCACCAGCGGACACCAGCGGACAGTCAAAACTATTCCAAAGAAGTTTCGAGCTGCGATAGAAGCGCCTTGATCGGCTCACCAAGTGATCCTTTCCCTGGGGACACCTACCACCGAGACGAGCTCGAGGCGTAACAGGACGTGGACATGACGGAACAGACAAGTTGTGAGGAGTTGCTCTACCAAATCAAGAACCCTTCCGGACGAGACCGAGGACGATCCGACCCTCCCATGAGCATCCACTCGGCCGTTCTGCCAGGGCCGGCGCCGGCTGGACGCCTGCGCCGGCCCTGGCCGTCACCGATGGAGATCTGCGAGTCGCAGCTGCATCTGTAGCCAGAGGTCATGGACTGTCTCGCTTCCCGCGCCCGACCGTCCCTGTCCCCCGCTCGAGTTCGCCGGACGTCAGCCGGCGTGAGCCAATTCGGCTCCGGACGCCCAGATGGCATCCAGGCCGGCCGCGGGGCGCCCGGCCAACTCCATTCTGAACAACGTGGGTGAGCTTCCGGCGCAGCCGTCAAGGGTCCGCTCCGCCGGCCTTTCGGCCGCCCTTGACAGCCGCTTGTTGCCAGCTCTCGTCCCCAGCCTTCGCACGGAAGAACCAGCTTGTAACACAGTCTCATGCGGCGAGAGTCGGGCACGTTGTTCACAAGCCTGGCATTCTCTAGCCGTGGGTGCCGGACTCGCGATCATCGGAGTGTCGCTGCTGCTCGTCGCATCCGTGTCGCGGTATCTGTCGGGGACCCCGCTCACCCCGGCGATCCTGGTCGTCGCGATCGGTGTTCTCGTCGGCCCCCTGGCGCTCGACGAGCTCTCAGCCAAACCGACCAGCTCGATTGTTCGAACACTCGCTGAGGCAACCCTCGCTGTCGTGTTGTTCTCCGATTCGTCTCGCATAGACCTGCACGCGCTGAAGGGCGAAGCATCGATGCCGGTTCGCCTGCTCGGTGTGGGCCTGATCTTGACGGTCGTTGCCGGCGGACTCACGGCGTTCGCACTCTTCAAGTCGTTCTCGCTCAACGATGCCCTGATCCTTGGAGTCGTCCTTGCTCCCACCGACGCCGGGCTCGGGAGTGCCGTCGTCACCGATGACCGGCTTCCTCAGGTTGTGCGTCAATCACTCAATGTCGAGAGCGGCCTCAATGACGGCATCTGCGTGCCGTTGCTGCTGATCCTTCTTGCCATCGCCGCCGGCGCTGAGGCCCATCCGCTTACCGTGGTGGCCGAAGAGATCGGTTACGGCGTCCTCTGCGGTGCCGGCGCCGCCCTGCTCTCCGCCGGAATCGTCGTCCTCGCCGGTCGACGAAATCTGATCGACAAGACCTGGCAGCAGATCGTTCCCCTGGCCACCACGATTACCGCCTACGGAGCGGCCAACGCACTTGGTGGGTCGGGGTTCATCGCCGCCTTCGTGGCGGGCGCCCTCTTTGGCCTGCTCGCCAGGGACGAGGTGGCCCAGGCCATGCTCTTCACCGAGGAGACCGGAGCCACGCTCGACAGCGTGACCTTCCTGGTCTTCGGTGCGATCCTTCTCGGTCCGGCGTTCAGGCACATGAATTGGCACATCGTGCTCTATGCCGTGTTGAGTCTGACCGTCGTGCGGATGGTGCCAGTCGCGATCGCGCTCTTTGGCACACATGCCCGGCCGGCAACGGTCGCCTTCATGGGTTGGTTCGGTCCCCGGGGACTCGCGTCGATCGTGTTCGCTGTGATCGTCGAAGACGCCCATCTCCCGCACTCTGCTGATATCGCCACAGTGACGTATCTCACGGTCGGCCTGTCCGTCCTCGTTCATGGGCTCTCGGCGTCACCGCTCGTGAATCGCTATGTCAGTTGGTTCAAAACCGCTTCGGACGAGAGTCCACCCGTCATGGAGACGAAACCGACCCACGAATACCGACCCCGGTTGTTGGGTCGATTCTGAGTATCCGCAAGGCTCTCATCCGCATGACAGGGTGACGTGTCTTCGGGACCGACAGTCAGCCACCTGGAGGCAGGAACGTCGTCTGACGGCAGACTTGACCGGCCTCGGGGTTAGTCGCCGCTGGGTGCGCCCTCCCTGACGCCGGGTCCTGGAGACGCCGCAACCGTCGCGGCCGGCGCAGGTGAGGGGGATGGCGGCCTCAACCACCGCTCGAGCCACGCTGACGCAACGAATGACACGGCAACGGCCAGGATCACCACGGAGACCACTTCGAAGGCGTCGGATTGAATGAAGACCAGTGTCAGAAGCACCGACGACAGCGGAAGTCCACCCATAGCCACAACGGACATCGCTCCTATTCCCATGGCCACCGAGTCCACCAGAGGCAGACCGGGAAAGTGGGAGAAGGCGATCCCGATTGTGGCGCCGATGAACATGCCGGGAAAGACCGGGCCACCCTTGAACCCGCCCATCGATGCGCTGTAGGCGAGCCCCTTGCAGACGACGAGTAACAACAGGGCTCCCAAAGACCAGGTCGCTGCATGTTGGACGAGCGGGGCAAGACCCGATTGACCGGAGAAGAGGACGAAATGCGAACTCTTCCCCGTCTCCTCAGCAAAGAACACCGCCAGACCGCCGATGACCAGGCCCAGCACCGGCGTCACGAACATCTTGTGGCGGGCGACGAAGGGCTGCATCTGGAGGGCGATACGGCGGATGGCTGTGCCGACGACCGCTGCCACGAGACCGATCACGATGCTCCAGGCGAACTGACTCCCCGTCGGAAAGCCGATCTTTGGCAGACTCGGCACGCCGAACGACGTGACCCCCGTACTCGTAAAGTCACTGAGGGCCACAAAGACGAGGGCACCGACACCCGAGGCCACCAGCCCGGGCAGCAGGATCACACTGATCAGACCGCCACCTATCCCCGCCGCCTCCAACAACAAGAAGGCACCGACAAGCGGTGACCCGAGCAAGCTCGAGATGGCCGCAAAGCTTCCGGCAGCCCCGATCACTGCGATCGCTTGCTTCGGTGCATCCTTCTTGATGAGGTGCACGATCAGCACGGCGAGGATCATGCCGATCACGACCAGCGGCATCTCCGGTCCCAAGACCCCGCCCAAGATGAGCGTTGCCAGCGACGCCACAACGACGCTCGGCAAATCCTTCGGCCCGAAGCTTCCTCCCATGGCGAAGCCGTCGGCGGGGTTGTGGCCTCCCGAACCCGGTAGGTAACGCAAGGTCGCGCCCACGATCAAACCACACAGCGCGAGCATGGGAAGCGGCCACCACACGGGCGCGCCGTGAAATCCAAGCTCGTTCGGAAACGTACTGAAGAAGTATTTCTGGCCTAGATCGATTGCCTTCAGGTAGTAGAACGCCACAACCGCCACCGGGATGCCCACCACCGCGCCGAAGACCAAGAGCACGACATATTGCTTGCTCTTGACGAGATCCAGGGGCGAGGGAGGGCTCGGGGTAGCCGGCGCGGAGTCGTCAGGCACTCTCAAGTCCTCCGATCCAGGCGGGGTCATCGTGCACCAGCGAGCTGATCCACACGTTTATCACGGACTGGTCCAGCACCATGAGGAACTGTGCCGACGCCAGGGCGACGATTGCGATCCCGCGCTTCCTCACTTTGTGAGTCATTCCTTGGTCCCCTGGATGGCTGGTGGTGCCCCCAGGAGATGGGGTCCACGTTGCGGCGCCGTTAGCTGAAAACCCGTTCGGAGTGGCTTCGTCGGTTGGGAACTAGACCCCAAGCTCTGCGTGCACCGTGCCGGCGGAGATCGCGTCGACGAGCGCCTGGTGGTCAAGCGCATTCTGATCGGCGTAGGAGACGGCGAAATCGGCGAGAGCCCGGTCGAAGGCGTCACCAGAACCCAGGTACGAAGCGATGGCCACCCGGTCACCGGATCGGGCGTGGGCTCGAGCCAGTGACCAGCCACACACTTTTGCGTAGACAAGAAGGGCCTCTGGAGCCATGTTGTCCACGTCAGCGGAGAGTTTCCAATCCCACAACTGGCGGAAGTAGTAGTCGTGGGAGTTACCGTCCACACCGATCGGGACCTGCTGCCAGCCAAGAAAGATGTCGCTCGATGCTTGCATCAGCCGCTGACCTTCGACGACTCGCTCGCCGTGCGTCTTGAACTCGCTCTTGGTGCAAAAACGCTCCAATACCGAGGCTTCGGCTTCCTTCATCTGGAGGATGAGGGTGTCGTCGGCGTCATCTCCCTTGAATAGGGAGACCCAGGCGCGAGTGCCGACACTCCCGACTCCGACGACCTTCCGGGCCACGTCGACAAGCTCGTAGGATTCGAGCAGGTGACGACGGTCCCCGGGCAGCGATCGTCGGTACGAGCGGAGGCCCTCGTGGATCTTGTCCCGGAGCTGCGTTGCGTCCGCTTCGCTGTAGAGCTCGCTCACCCGAACCAGCAAGGGGGGATCGCTCCGGAAACGCAGCTCGCCGTCGACCACCTCGGTGAGCTTCGCCCGCGCCTTCAGCTGATCCTTCGATTGTGCCTTGGCGGTGGTCTTCTGGAATGCCGCCAGCACATCGGCGCTGACTTCGGAGCCCCACCTCTGGGCGACGCTTGCCATGTCCAGGCGGGAGTACCACACCTCCAGGTTGGACATCTTGGCGAACTCATGCATGGCTTCGCGATACGAGCACACCGAATTCGTGGCCAGTTTGCGGCCAGTCTTGGCCGGGAAATTGCGGCTGCGGGCGGCGATCTCGAAGCTGGCGCCCAAGCGCTTGAGATCCCATTCGAAGGGTCCCGGTGAGGTCTCGTCGAAGTCGTTCACGTCGAAGAGCAGGTCCCGTTCGGGCGAGGCAAAGCCCCCGAAGTTGCACAGGTGGGCGTCGCCGCACAGCTGGACGTCGAGGTTCGTGCGTGGCCCCGTGGAGAGGTCGGCGGCCATCGGCAGCGCGGCGCCTCGGTAGTAGGTGAAAGGCGTCGCCGCCATCCGCCCGTACCGGATCGGCACGAGCTCCGGAACGCGCGTCGTCGCCTGCTCAGCCAAGAGATCGAGTGGCTTCAGGATGCGGCGGCCGGCCGACCATTCGGAATGGCGTTCTCGAGGTACTTCACCCCGTGCGACCTTGCCTCGTGCCGCACTCTCTTCATGGGTCGGATGTTCAACGGACTTACTCAACTCACACCTCTTTCAGCAATGACGCGCCATGCCCGAGTGGTACGAGCACTCAGATTTCCTTTGCCTTGCGGACTTGCAGGCTTGCCGCTATTTCGACGATGCCGTAGACGATCATTCCGAGTCCGACGATGACGCAGATGATCGAAAGCGACAGGGACGGGTAGACCAGGCAGAGGATCCCGATGATCGTCGCGATCAGCCCCAAGATGACGGTCGGCCAACTGACGCCGCCATCGTCCGCGCTAAAGCCGTGAAACAACTCCGTCACGCCCCCAATGGTCCAGAAGATACCGACAATGAACCCGAGGACGGCGACCGTCGTGGTCGTGTGGTGCAACAAGATGAGCGCGATGACGATCGCTAAGAGTCCCACGATCACGAATCCGGTTCGCTCGCCCGACGCACCGATCGCCCGGATGAGCTGAACGACGCCGAGGATCAACAGCCAGATACCGATGATGATGGCGATGGCGTGTACCGACTTGCCGGGCTTGAATGTCAGGACGATACCGAAGCCGACCGTGATGACTCCGAACACGGTGAGCAGCCACCACCGCTGCCCGAACTCCCTGACGTTGGCCGCGGTGTCGGTGGCACTCATGCTGGACATTTGAATCCTCCCTTGAGTAACTGCACATTCATCGCCGCCGCCGGCGATGCGGAAAACGACGATGGACCCTCGCGTCGCACGATGCTGGGAACCCCAACCCGTTCAGCCACGCCGCCGCTGCCGACGACGCATCCCCGCCACTGAGACCGGCGAGAGCGGACGTCCCAATGGGTCGATGAACAGAGTGCACGCACCCGATGACTCGGGCACGGAACCCTCGAGGAGCTGATACTTGTATCCAATCGAGTCAGTTCCAATCGTCGGATCGCTCAGCACCACAACGCAGTCCTCTGGTCGGTTGTCTCCGGCGTCGATATAGGACAGGACGGCATTCGGAGGGTCCGCGGCAAAGTTGTTGTCGCCCAAGGACCAACCTTCGACGAACTGTTCGTTCGTCATGTGACCAACGACTCGTTCGGGGCGGTCCGAGAAGTACAGGGTGGCGGGCGACACGCCCGACAGCGTGAGTACCCCGTCTGAACTCCTCGAACCGCTGGCCACTTGGACGAACATCTCTTCAACGACGTGCATTTCGGGAGAAGTCATGCGAACCCCTTTCGTCAGTTGGTTGTCCCAGGCGTATCGGAATGGCACCGATGCCGAGGGCAGAGATCAGCTGAGCTCCTTTGCCGTCTCTTGAACCGCCTTGTCGATGTCCTTGGGGCTGACGTCGAGCTCCTTGGCTGCGTGCTTTTCAGCCTTCAGCCCGGCTTTGTTGATGGCGTCTTCAATGGTGCTTTCGCCGACGATGACCAGGGCTGCCTGCCCGGCATCGATGATGTCCCCGAACTCCTTCACGTCCGATCGCGACATGCCCTTCCAGAGATGCCCGCCTACGCCGCCGACCGCCGCCCCGACTGCTGCGCCGGCGATGATCGAGGGTGGGAACAGAATGCCGACGACGGCGCCGACCGCTGCTCCGCCCCAGGCCCCGTGGCGGGTCGACGTCTCGTCCTTGTTGACGTGGACCTTGCCGTCTGGATCTTTTGTGACCACCGCAGCGTCGTAGGTGCCGACCATCTTCTCGGCGTGGAGGTCCTTCACGATGTCGTAGTCGGCTCGCGCCGCCATTTCGCTGGGGTACGTACCCACGTAGACAAACATGCCGTCGGGCTTTGCCATGATGTATCTCCTTTTCTAAGTTGATTTCAGAGGGTTTCGATTGGTGAAGGGGTTAGTCAGGCGCCGGCATCTGCTTCAGCCACAGCTTCAGCCACGGCGATTGCGAACCCCAGGGCTTCCGCAATGTGCTCTGCGGCCGCCATCACCCGAGCCGTCCCGATGATGGGAGCGACGGCCACCAGGACGTCTTGCACCTGTTCGAGCGTGACTCCGGCTTCGACCGATGGTCCAATGTGCGCCAGGTAGGACACGGGGCGGGCATCGACGGCAGCCAGGGCGGCGAGTCGCACCAGGATCAGCTGGTCGGCATCCAGCCCGCACCGAGCGATCGATGCCGCAGTCATATCGGCGATGGTGTCCAGGACGGGGGTGTCGTCGGGCATGGGAGAACTCCTTGGGTCGTGTCTTTGGGATTTGGCTATCAACGTGGAGGGTGTGACGGTCGGTCCGTCATATGGAAGGTTCACACTCATGTAGGCGAAGTGTCATCACCTGCCAGCCGGATTCACCTAGGGGAAAGCCGCCCGTTTCAGGGTTGGTCGAAGTGCGGACACAGATGGGAGCACGCGGCCCGGCCGCCGAGAGCACCGTGATGTTCGATCGGGGGCCGCATCGCCTACCGGGGGAGAGCCCGCGGGCTGACGTGCCTGGCAGGCACCATCTAGACATCCCACTAGGGGTCTGACGTCGCCTAGGAGGCCAGGCTCAGAGCGAGCGAAGGAGTGCCGCATCAAGCAGGGACTTTGGTCCATGGACCCAGGAAATCTGAACTGGCAAGCTAGCGGCATGTCCACCGCGAGGGAGCCCCTCGGTGGTACGCGGGGGCCGAGTCGGTCACTCCGTCAGATACCGCCCGAGACCCGCCACGACACCTCTGAACTGCTGGATTCCGCCGCGGACGACGGGAGGCACGAGCGTGTCGGGCAGCCGACCCTGGTGGCCACGAAGTTGCGGCCGCCGCCCGTGCGCGAACAGTCGATCCCGCGCGATCGCCTTCTGGAACGTCTTCGAAGCGGGTCGGACCGCAAGCTCACTCTCATCGCCTGCCCGGCGGGCTTCGGGAAGACCAGTCTTCTCTCGGCCTGGTACGAGGCAGATGCCGCCCGGAGACTCGTTGCGTGGCTCACGCTGGACGAGGGCGACAACGACCCTGTGGTCCTGTGGTCGCATGCGATCGGGGCGCTACGCCGCGCCAACCCCGACGTTGCCAAATCGGCGTCAGTGTCCTCGGTTGTGGCACCGGTAATTGATCTGGTTCTGCCTCGTCTGGTCAACGAGCTAGACGGCCAGGACGAGATCACGCTCATTTTGGACGACTTCCACCGCGTTTCCAGCGAACCGGCCCGCGCCAGTGTGCGGTGGTTCATTGAACATGCACCACCGGGGTTCCATCTGGTGCTCGCCAGCAGGACCGAACCAAACCTGCCGGTGGCTAGTCTGCGCGCGCACGGCGAGCTCCTCGAGCTACGAGCCGACGATCTGCGATTCAGCTACAAGGAGGCGGACGCATTCCTGAACGGTCGACTCGGGCTCGACCTCACAGCCGAAGATGTCGACAGTTTGGTGAGGAAGACGGAGGGATGGCCGGCGGGGCTCTATCTGGCGGCGCTCTCGCTGCAGCCCACCGCCGACCGCCACGCCTTCGTGCGCACATTTGGGGGGTCGAACCGTCACGTGGTGGACTTCCTCGTGACGGAGGTGCTCGAGGCACATGACCCTTCGGCACAGGTGCTAATGCTCCGCACTTCGATTCTCGACAGGTTGACCGGCCCTCTCTGCTATGCCGTGATGGAGCATGAAGGCTCGGCGGCGATGCTCGATGCGCTGTCACGGACCAACCTGTTCCTCGTCCCGCTCGACGACGAAGCCGGGTCGTATCGCTTCCACCCCGTCTTCGCGCAGCTGCTCCGGGTGGAGCTCGAGCGACGTGAACCGGGCCTGGCCCCTGGACTGCACCGCCGCGCCTATTGCTGGCATCGTGATCACGGGACGCCCGGCGAGGCGATCCAGCACGCCGTGGCGGCCGAGGCCTACGCCGAAGCAGTCGAGCTGATCGAAACCGTCTGGATCAGCTACGCCAATACGTGGAGGTACGACACCGTCCTCGCCTGGCTACGGCAGCTTCCTGACCAGGTACTGACGAGCGAGGTGCATCTGCTCCTGATTCAGGCGTGGGTGCTGTCACTGTCCGCAAGGCAGGTGGAGGCGGGGCGGGCCCTGATGGCGATCGACCGGCTGGGGGATTTGGACGCGGGGCCGCTGCGCGACGGTTTCAGCTCCGCTCGGGCGAGCCTGACCATGCTGCAGGCCGCATTTCCTTGGGGAGATGCCGGCGCCCAGTTGGAACATGCCCGCCAAGTGGTCGAGCTCGAGGGCCCGGGGTCACCTTGGCGATCGTTGGCGTGCTGGGCGGTTGGCGTGGGCCTGTACTTCGAGGGTGAGCGTGACGAGGCCGACGAGTGGTTTGCGGAGGCGGCGGCGCTGGCGCCCGCGAGCGCCCAGTGGCTGTCTGGTACGTCGTCGCTCGCCTATCGGTCGCTGATCGCCGGCGAGCGGGGCCGTGGAGACGAGCAACGCACCCTGGCCGAGTCGGCGGCCCAATTCGGACGGGAGCACGGCACGGAGGAGGCCGTTGGCACGGTCCCGCTGGCGCTGGGGGCATCGCTGGCGGCGCGTGGCAGGCCCGAGGAGGCGCTGCCGCTGATCGCGCACGGCGTGGCACTTGCGCAGATCTTTGGCCAGCCCATCCAAGTGGCCCATGCGATGCTCGGCCAGGCGCAGGTGCTTGGGGCCCTGGGCCAGCACAAGGCGGCCACCGCCGCGATAGCCGATGCGAGATCGATCATCGAGCGGTGCCCTGATCCGGGGATCCTGGCCCAGACATTGTCCACCCTCGCGCGGCCCGCACCGATCCGTCTCGCCCCATGCGAGGATCTCGAGCTGACGCCACGGGAGCTCGGGGTGCTCAAGCTCCTGCGCAGCGACTTGTCGGAGCGAGACATCGGTCGTGAACTGTATGTGTCGTACTACACGGTCCATAGCCACGTTCGGTCGATCTACCGCAAGCTCGCCGTGCGTTCGCGGGCCGACGCGCTCGAACGTAGCCGCGAACTGGGCATCCTCTAGCGAGCGTCCAAGGGCGAACGCAACGACGCCGGCGGTCGGCAGCGACGCCCTCGTTTGCCTTTCCTTGTCTGTGAGCATTGGTCGGTGCCCGGCCGGGGTGTGCGGACCGGTGGTCTGGCCCGCCCGGCCCAACAGCCTCCCCTAGGTGAATCCGGCCAGAAGGCGATGACGGGTCGCCTGCCGGAATGTAAGGCTGCGTCGAGATGGACAACAATTGGGCGCATCCCCGCAGCTATCGGCTTGTTCTTCGCGGAGAGCTAGGCGATTCGTTCGGAGTCCTGTTTGACGGCATGCAGTTGCAGCGAATCGCGGGCACGACGGTGCTCACCGGCGACGTGACAGATCAGGCGCACCTTCTCGGGCTCATCGACCGAGCCCAGGAACTTGGCGTCGAGCTGGTGTCGGTCAATCCAGACCACGGAACGGACGGGTGAAGGCCCTGAGTACACCTGGCACTCCGAGCCAGAACCAGAGCACGCTGCCGAGAGTGAGCCTGTCCGGTAACGGGTGATTTTGACTCCGTAGCCTACTGTCGCCCAACGATTCGAAGGGGAGCCGCCATGAGGGTTGTGATTGTGGGAGGAGTAGCTGCGGGAGCGTCCACCGGTGCCCGGGTACGACGACTCGACGACTCGGCCGAGATCGTGATTCTCGAGCGGGGCCGCTACGTCTCCTTCGCCAATTGCGGCCTTCCGTACCACATCGGCGGCGAGATTCCCGACCGCAACAGCTTGTTGCTCCAGACTCCCGAGAGCCTGGCCGCCTCACTGGCGCTCGACGTGCGCACCGGCCATGAGGTGGTGGGTATCGACCCGACTGCGAAGGAGGTCGAGGTACACGAGGTCGAAGATGGGCGGACCTACCGCGAGGCCTACGACAAGCTGGTGCTGTGCCCCGGGGCCGAACCCATCCGCCCACCCATTCCCGGGGCCGACCATCCTCGGGTCGATGTCCTGCGCAACATTCCCGACATGGATCGCATCATCGAGGAACTCGATGCCAGCGCGACTCGGGCCGTCGTCATCGGAGGCAGCTACATCGGCCTGGAGATGGCAGAAGCATTTCGCACCCGAGGCCTCGAAACCGCCATCGTCGAACGGACAGACCGTCTGATGCCATGGCTGGATCCGGAGATGACCAGGATCCTCGACTTCCACGTCACGACCCACGGGGTCGACATCCGTCTCGGCAGTTCGGCCAAGGCGATCCGGGAGAGGGGCGCGGAGCTCGTTGTCGAGCTCTCGGACGGCTCCGAGCTGATCGCCGACGTCGTCGTGCTCGCCGTCGGCGTGCGACCCAACGCCGAGTTGGCACAGATGGCCGGGGCGGCGATCGGGCCGCTCGGGGGCATCGGCGTCGACGCCCATATGCGGACCTCGGTCCCCGACATCCTCGCTGCCGGTGACGCCGTGGAAACGGTGCACCTGCTGACCGGGGAGCCGGTCCTCTCCATGCTGGCCGGCCCGGCCAACCGGGAAGGGCGCATCGCGGCCGAGACGATCTGCAATCACGAGAGTGCCTATCGGGGCAGCCAAGGGACGGCCATCGTCAAGGCGTTCGACATGGCCGCTGGCGGGACGGGACTGACCGAGGCCCAGCTGCGCGAGCGAGGGATCGAGCACCGCAAGGTGTACACCCACCAGAACGACCACGCCGCGTATTACCCGGGCAGCTCGCCTATGTTCATCAAGGTGCTCTTCAGCCCATCGGACGGGAAGCTGCTGGGCGCCCAGCTGCTGGGTTGGGACGGCGTGGACAAGCGGATCGACGTGTTCGCGATCGCCCTGCGCGCTGGCATGACCGTCTACGACCTCGAGCACGTCGAGCTGTCCTACGCCCCTCCGTATGGATCGGCGAAGGATCCCGTCAACATGATCGGGTTCCAGGCTTCCAACCTGCTCAGAGGCGACATCGACCTCTGGTATGCGGAGGACTACCCGGACTGCGCCGAGGCGACAACGATCCTCGACGTGCGCACGGTGGCCGAGTACGAGTACTGGCACATCCCCGAGGCGATCAACATCCCCTACACCGAACTCCGCGCCCGGCTCGGCGAGGTGTCCAAGGACCGCCCGGTGTACACCTACTGCCGGTCTGGCTTCCGCAGTTACATCGCCTACTGCATCCTCAGGCAACACGACTTCGCCAGCACGGCATTTCTCTCGGGCGGCCTGATCACGTTCCACGGGTATCACCGCACTCCGCTCGAGGTGGGTCAGGGCGGCTTCCCGATCGTCGCCCATGCCGAGGACCAGATGGCGACTCGTCCAGGCGCCCTCGAACACGTCTGATGGCTCGGATTTGGACTAAGAGCCAGATAGAGAAGGTGTTCGCGGCCGACGGCCAGAAGCTGAACATCAAGAGCGGCGCAGCCGTCGCGGCCCTCCTGTTCCTGCTGTGGTTCGTCATCGTCCAGACGAACCAACAGAAGTACTTCGTCCCCGTCGTCTTCGCCGTCCTCTTGGTAGCACAGAGTGACCCAGGCGGAAACATTGGCAAGCGGATAGAGGGAATGTCTCTCTTCGCCCTGCTGGGTGCGGTGGTGACGGCCTTCGGCTTCTACGTGGGCGATAAAGCCTGGGGCTTCGTGGTCCTTGCCGTCTTCGCCGTCACGCTCGCGTGCGGCCTGGCCGTCAAGCTCGGGGTCCACCGATTCGCGGCGGGTCTGCTCCTCAACGTCTGGTTCCTCGTCGTGCTCTCACTGGCAACGCATGACACAGGCCACCTCAAGATCAGCGCCTGGGACCAGGCACTGGCCTGGCTGGTCGGGGCCGCAGCATGGATCGCCCTGATGTTCGTCGTGTGGGTGGCGAGCAGGGGCAGATGGCGGCCCGCACCGGTCATGGACCTGCCGGGGAGCCAATCCCCGGTGCCGTTGACCCGGCCGATCGTCCTCTTCGCGTTGATCCGGTCACTGGCCCTGGCCGCCTCCGCCGCCATCGCCTTCGGAGGGAACCTGCCCAGCGCCGACTGGATGCCCATCGCCACCATCGTCGCGATGAAGCCAAGCCTCGAACAATCCAAGCTCTTCGGCGAGCAGCGCCTGGTGGGTGCGGCCATGGGTGCTGCGGCAGCCATCCCGATCCTGATCCTGGTCGGTAACAAGCACGCGCTGGAGGTCATCATCATCCTTCTGGCCGGACTCGGAATTGCCATCAAGGGTGTGAACTACGCCTACTACGCCGCCTCGATTGCCTGTGCTGCGCTCATCGCAGCCGACCTGCCCCAGCCGACGGACTACGCGGCCGAGGGGCGGCGGGTCCTCTTCACCATGATTGGCGTCGGCATCGGGGTGATCGTGATGTTCGTGGCTGACCGGCTCCAGAAGCACTCTGCCAAGACGGCCTGACGCATGGTTCCAGAACAAGAGGGAACGACCGTGTCCACGACAGAGGCGCCGGCACAACCAGCGCAAATTAGGGACCTCGCTCTCCGAGGTCGCAGACGACTCGCCATCGTCGCAGTTGTTCGTACAGGTCTCACGATTGCCTTGGTCGTGGCCCTCTACTTCGTGCTGCCCTTAGACCATGGCTCCAATGCTGGCGTGGTGGCCGAGGTGGCGATCGGAGTCCTAGTGCTCGCGGGGATCATCGTGTGGCAGATCCGAAGGATCGTCGGGTCCGACCACCCCATCAGCCGTGCTGTCGAAGCCCTCGCTCTCAGCGTCCCGCTCTACGTGCTGCTGTTCGCCACCACGTACTACCTCATGGCTCGCGCCAATCAGAGTTCGTTCGGAGCACCTCTCAGCCGCACCGACGCCATGTACTTCTCTTCCACCGTCTTCACGACCGTTGGCTTCGGTGACATCACTGCAAAGAGCGAGGCAGCTCGCCTGGTGGTCACAGTGCAGATGTGGCTGGACCTAGTGTTCCTGGGCCTAGTGGTCCGCCTCGTGGTGAACGCGGTCAAGTTCAATCAACAGCGCCGGGCTGACGCGGCAAGCGATTGAGCTCCCCGCCGGCGGACGAAAGTCGCAGCAGCACGTCTGGCGGTACGCCACTAAGCGAAATATCTCAGTCGCGCATCAGGTTTGCGCCAGCCGGTCGAGCAACTCTTTGTCCCGTTCCAGGAGTTTGCTCATCCGTGCCATGAACTCCTTGTCTGCCTTCACCCGGGCGATCTCCGCGGAGAGGGACTCGGTGATGAGTGCGTTCACGCTCACCCCCTTGACCCGTGCAACCGCCTCAGCCGTTTCTGCCAGCTCCTCGGGGAGCCGCACTGTGGTCTGCTTCGCCATGACATCATGATATCAAGATCCCATGGGCGAGTGTCTAAGTCGCGTCCTTTGACAGCAGACGCCGCACGGCGAGATCGAGCTCCGGTATGTCGTTGTCAATGGTGGCCTGGACGATGGCGTGCGACGTGTCGAAGTACCGATGGGCGAGTCGATCGCGCATTCCGGCGATCTCCTCCCATGGAAGGTCCGGTTCAGACTCCAGCAGCTCTGGACTCAGTCGCTTCACCGCCTCGCCGATCTCGATCAACCGAAGACGAACAGCATCGAAGACCAGTCCGTCGCTGAGATCGCCTCGCTTCTGGTAAGTGCGAATGGCTTGGATGGCGGCGATGATGTCGGCCAGCCACTCCTGGTCGTGACGACTCACAATGGAACTGCTTCTTGCTCTGCCTCGGCTCGCACCGCCGGACGCAGGCCGTCGGCCGGTACGACGTCCACGGGCACACCCAGGACGCCGCTCAGCTCCCGTTCCAATCGTCCCAATGTCACCAGGCTCGATCGTGGCGACAGGTCAACGAGGATGTCGACATCGCTTTCGGGGGTGTCCTGTCCGCGGGCAACGCTTCCGAACACTCTTACGTTGGAGGCGCCGTGATTCTCGGCGATCGCGAGCACTTGTCGGCGGCGTTGCCTGAGGCGTCGCCCCAACGGGGTGTCGGGCAACCCTGGACGCGCGCCCGGCGCCGGCTCGAGCCGAACGTCCAACCGGTGGCCGGTGGCGGCGATCAGCCGCTCGAGGGTCCCGAACGACGGCTCTCGACGTCCGGACTCGTACGCACTGACGACGCTCTGGGCGACATGTGCCCGGCGAGCGACGTCGGTCTGCGACAGGTTGGCACGAGTACGTGCCTCTCGAAGCAGCGAACCAGGGGAGGAGGATCCCAACTCCATGAGTCATAGCCTATAGCGGATTGTCTATCACCGTGTCGGGCCCCGTCGGAGAACCTCGACGCTCACTTGGCGAGGCGCTCGAGCAGCTCTCGGTCCTCCTCGATGATCTTCCCCAAGCGAGCCTTGAACTTCGGGTTCTTGCGCCTCCGCTCGACCGCCTCGATCAAAGCTTGCTTCACCGTTTCGTTCAGACTGGCGCGTTCGACTCTTGCCAGTGCCTCAACGTCCGCCGCCAATTCGTCCGGGAGCCGCACCGTGAGGTTCCTCGTCATGGTGTCATGCTACCAAGACGCTATTTTCGTGCGCGCTACGTGCGCGAACGAACGGAAAACAGGGCGTAACAGCGCGTACCAGCGGTAAGCTCAAATGCCCTTTGAACTGGGTTTTCCTCGGTATCCCCAGGTGACCGAAACTACCCAGGACGGATTCACACGGCTGAGGTCGTGGGTTCGAGTCCCGCAGCGCCCACGCGTGTTGTGAAAAGCACAACATTCGCCCAGGTCACGCCTGGGTTTGAAAGAGCACCCGAAGTTGTTTTCCCATCGCGATCAATGATGAGGACTCCGGTCCGTGCTCGCGACAGTTGCTGCGCCCATTCCGAATCAGGCACTTCGGGGCTAGGACCTCTCCTCAACCCTCAACCCGGAAACGAAAACGGCCGCAAGGTGGCCGCATAAAGCGACGGGACGGGAATCGTAGACATTGCAACGACACGATCTGTTCGTTCGTTGATTGTGGCCACCTTCCAGTTCGCGTCAATCCCATAGAGGCTGTGCTTGCTGGTCAGCTGGAGCAGTCCTAGCCCTTGCGTTTCGCCAATGACGATCTTGTGCATATGACGATCACCGACCAGACCAACCGACTCGACCGTGAAAACGCCCGTATAAACATTTACGACGGGCACTTGAATCAACACGAATGCCTTGGCGCCACCGGGTGAGACGACCACGTTGCCGACGCCACCGCTCCCCAGGCCGATGCTCCGCTCGATCCTTCCGCTTGCGAGAGACACCGTCAGGAGTGTGCCATACGAGCCCTTGCGCTCTTGTTGGGCGGTGACGTAGGCAGTTGCTCCGTTTGGCGAGAAGGCCGCCGATTGGGGTGACCAGAACCCAGCGGGGGACCCTGTCGAGCAGTGGCGACCAGCTCTACGAGGTGTGACTGAGCGAAGGGGCCCTCGTCGGTGCGGTCCTCCACGGGCGCTACCGGCAACTGGTCGCCGGCAGCCGACCGAGACCCGAATTCGACATCGAGCAGAAGGGAGAAGTCACCATTGGGTAATTGGTGGCGCTCTGCTGGCGAATCCCCCCTCGTCCGATCACGCCCTCAATTCTACGAAGGCCCGGAATTGGCGCAGAGTCTCCGGGTCTGATTGATACGAGGCGGTGCGAGCGAGCCCGAAAAGCGGGGTGGAGTTGACCGGATTGGGACCTTCGGCCCTCGACGCAACCAACTCCAACTAGGGACGATGGAACCATGGCAAATGTGCGTCCGTCGGGCGGGCGTGCCGGGGACAATGGACCCATCGAGGCCATGAAGCAGATCACCCCCATAGAAGAGTTCGCAGTCGAATACATCTCTATCCACGGCCACCAGATCGGCTACCGGCGTGGTGGTCAGGGTCCTGTGTTGTTGCTGCTCCACGGCATCGCAGGCAGCTCTCTCACGTGGGTCCCGGTCATGAGGCCGTTGCAGAGCGACTACACGGTGCTGGCCCCAGACTTCCTCGGGCACGGGGCGTCGGAAAAACCTCTCGGCGACTACTCGCTTGGAAACCTCGCCACCGTCATGCGGGACCTCCTCAACCTCCTCGGTATCGACCGGGCCACCGTGGTCGGGCAATCCTTCGGTGGTGGAGTGGCCATGCAGTTCTCCTATCAGTTCCCCGAGCGTTGCGAGCGCCTCGTACTTGTCGACGCCGGGGGCTTGGGCCGCGAGGTGAACTGGATCCTCCGTCTGGCCACCCTGCCAGGAGCCGAGTACGTGATGCCGGTCCTCTTCCCGGCCTTCGTGGGGAACTGGGGGGACTCGGTCGTCAAGTTCTTCGGCGGCCGAGGCTTCCGCAACGCCGAGGCGGTGGAGATGTGGCGCTCCTACAAGTCGCTGACGGAAGGTGAAAGCCGCCGTGCCTTCGTCCGTACGATGCGGTCCGTGATCGACCCGGGCGGGCAGTCGGTGAGCGCCGCAGACCGTCTCTACCTGGCCGCACATATGCCGACGCTCATCGTTTGGGGCGACCACGACAGGATCATTCCGCTCGACCATGCCTACCGAGCGCACGAGGCAATCCCCAACAGCAGGTTGGAGGTGATGGAGGGGGTGGGCCACTTTCCGCAGGTAGAGGAGCCCGTCCGCTTCGTCGAGATCCTGAGGGACTTCCTACATACAACGGAGCCCAGTAGCTTGGACTCCGAGGAGCTGCTCAACTTGCTGCGACAAGGCCCAAATGACGAGGTGGAGTTTACGAACACCACATCCGCTGACCCCCAGTTGTGACGTACTGAGGAGGCTGGTCGGGTCTTCTGCTACGAAGGCGGCGTAAGAACCTCACCATGACGGGTGCGGCCCGGCCAAGGGTCATAGGTTCAGGGGGAGTTCAGCGATTCCAACCTCGCCGTGCTCGGATGGGAGTCCCAGCCCGCCGGAACTCCCGTGCGAGCGTTCGTGCGTGGACACCGAACTCGGAAGCGACATCGGCGACCGACAGCCCCTCGGAGTAGCGTTCGTAGGCTCGGGCGACCAAGGAGTCGGTCATTTCCGGGCGACGCGGCGGCGGGGCACGCCTCGCCGATCGAGTTGAGCGATGATCGTGGTCCGGTGGACGCCGTAGCGCCGTGCGAGCGCATCTATCGACGCCCCCTCCTCATAGAGGTGCGCAAGTTCATCTATGACACCTCGAGATAGCCGCCGCTGCACAGAGTTTGAAAGCTGTCCCTTTTCTTCCAGATCGCCCGGTTCGGGTGCGTTGGAGGACCGCATCGCGCCCTTCGAGATCGTCCGTCTGGGCGGCTGAGTATCACGTCCTCCCTGGTCAGCCACACATTCTAGAGTCTCGGGAGGGTTTGAAAGCCGTCCCATAAGGTCCACTAAAAGTCAGAGGGGATTGTCGGGCAGGACGTAGCGCACTCGTTGGTGCGGGGAGCGACATCGGGATCCGGCCAGCCGGCTGGAGGGTTCACGCGGACCCTCGTTGGCAGTTGCCTGGGCCCGTCCGGCGGGGCACCGGCCGCCGACGGGCACGCTTCGGCCTGCATTACCCTCGCCCCGCCATGCCCGACTCCGGATCGAGTGCCGAGCCGGTCCCGTGGGCCCGGCGCCTGCAGGTCTGGCGCTCGCCGCCCGATCAACCGACCTGGGCGCGCCCGGGCCTCCTGGCGGTGGCTGCGTTGGCGGCGCTGGCCTATTGCTGGCAGGTCGGCGCGACCATCGAGATCTACTACGCGGCGGCCGTGCGCTCCATGTCGGAGAGCTGGCACGACTTCTTGTTCGGCGCCTTCGACCCTGCCGGCACGATTAGCGTCGACAAGCTCCCGGGTGCCCTGTGGGTCCAGGCCCTCTCGGTGCGGCTGTTCGGCTTCCACGAATGGGCGATCATGCTGCCCCAGGCAGTCGAGGGCGCGCTGACTGTGCTGGTGCTCTTCCACGCCGTCCGGCGCCTGACCGGACCCGTGGCCGCGCTCATCGCCGCGTTCGTCCTTGCCGCCAGCCCGGCCACGATGACCCTCGACCGGGGCAACATCCCCGACAGCCTGATGATCCTCTTGGTGGTGCTGGCCGCCGACTCGACCGTCACGCTGATCCTGACGAGTCGTTGGCGCAGCGCCGTGATGGCCGCCGTGTGGGTCGCTCTCGCCTTCCAGGCCAAGATGCTCGAGGCGTGGCTGTTCCTGCCCGCACTCGGCCTGGCCTACCTCGTGGCCGGCCGGGGGACGACGGGGCAGCGCCTGGGCCGGATCGCCGTCTTGGGTGGCACGGTGGTGGTCGTCTCCTTGTCGTACATGACCTTCGTGGCGCTGACCCCCGCGTCGCAACGCCCCTACGCGGACGGCAGCAGCACGAACTCGATCTACCACCAGGTCTTCGTGTACAACGGCTTCTCGCGGGTGGGGCAGCACTCCTCCTCCCCGGACGAGTTGCTCGGTGACACGCTGGGCACGGCGCTCTTCACCCAGGCCTCGCCTCCGCCGGCGTGGAACCGGCTGCTCACAGGGCCCTACGGGCGTGACACCGGATGGCTACTGCCCGCCGCAGTCATCTCCGCGATCGCCGTGGTGGTCGCGCGGCGCCGGGCCCCGCGCACTGACCCCTGGCGCGCCGGAGCGCTGTTGTGGGGCGTCTGGCTGGTCGCCCTCGGCATCGTGTTCAGCGTCAGCACGACCATGAACTCGTACTACGCCGGCGCGCTGACCCCGGCCGTGGCAGGGCTCCTCGGTCTCGGTGGCGCCTTGGCGTGGGTACATCGTGGCCGCCAGAGCGTGGCTTTGCTGAGCGCCGGGACCGTGCTGGTCACCGTGGGCTACGCCGCGTGGTTGCTCCCGCCTCAGGGTACCGGGCTCCCGTCGTGGCTGGCTCCCGCCGTCGTTGTCGTCGGGCTCGTCGCGGCCGCATTGATGGCATGTCTGGCCTGGCAGGAGCGGATAGGCGGTCGGGCGGAGGGCACGAAGGAGCGCACCGGGCCGGGCGATTCTGACGAGCCCGCTATCGGCGCCGCGTCCCCCCTCGCCGTCACCGCGGCCGCGCTGGGCGGGCTGGCGCTCGTGCTCGTGCCGTCGGTGGCCAGCGCTTCAGTCGTCGCGAAAGGGCTCGGTCCGTTCGACACCCCCTTCCAGCCGGCCGTCGTGACGACCTTCATACGGCACGCGTTCGCGCCGCAGCACCCGCCGCCGGGCCTGGCCATGATCGAGTCCGTGCGCCACGGTGCGCCCTACCTCATGGCGGCCCAGACCTCCGCGGTCGCCGCGCCCTACATCTACGCCACCGGGCAGGAGGTGCTGCCCCTCGGCGGCTTCACGGGCACGCAACCGTCGCCCACGTCTGCGACAGTGCGGGCGATGGTGGCCGAAGGCCACTTCCACCTCGCGCTGGTCGCCACTCCGGCCGCCTCGTCGTCCGCCGCGTCCGTGGCGGCGCAGTGCCTGCGGGTCCCGCCGCCGCCGGGGCAGCCGGCATCACCACTGGCGCCGAAGATCAAGATCTACTACTGCTTGCCTCGACCGGCCGGTTGAGGCCCTCGGTTGGAGGCGGGGCGGGGGTCGCCTTTTCGGCGAACCCCACCCCGTTTGCACTGCGCCTGCCGGCACGAGTGGGGCAGACCGCTCGACGTCCCCGTCGATGCGTGAGCGCCCCTTCATCTCGCCTACGGGAACGTCGTGGACCGAGCTGCCATCTACTGAGTCCGCAAGAGTTGCCCAACCGACCGTCTGCGCGCTGAGGTCACAGCCGGTATGACTGCCAGCGCATTGGCGACCACGAGGACGCCCAGCGCCAGGACAGCGATCGTCAACCCGGGTACGGCGGCGACGGGCACGGCACCGAGGTTGGTGGCAAAGGCATTCCAGACGACCCGGCCGACGACGATGCCGAGCGGGACGCCGACGACGATGCCCACCAGGGCAACCGTCGTCGCCTGCCAGAGCACGGTCGCGCCGACCTGCAGGTTCACGAAGCCCAGCGCCTTGAGCAGTCCCATCTCCCGGCGGCGCCGGACGACGCTGACCACGAGAAGATGGAGGAGGGTTGCCACACCGAACATCGCCAGCACACACCCGAGGATGAGCGGGAAGTTCACTGCCTCCCCGAAGTTGACCAACGACGTTGGGATGGTCGGCCGGGTCAGCGCCCTGGGCGACATAGCGGGCGATATCGGCCTGACCCTTGGGACCCGAGGTTGCCCTCGCCAAGACGACGAAGTCTTGACTGGCTGCGAATGCCCGTCGGCACCCATTCTCTTCACGTCCGGGCGGACACACTGCGTTCAGGTAGCCGGCCATCGTGAAGGCCGACCCGGTGCCGAGTCCTCCGCCCCCGGCGTCGCTGGGGAACGACGCCGTCCCGACGACGCGAAACGGAACGGTACGGGACCCGCCGGTCGGCAGTTGCACGGTCACTCCGAGAACCGACCCCACGTGGGCGCCGACCTGGTGCAGGGTCGTGACTCCGAGCGTCACGTCGTCGTCACCCGTGGGGAGCCGACCGTCGACCGTCGACAGGAGCATTGGACCACGCACGGCCTTCCCGGCAATGGCCAGGACGTCATGCCCGTTGATCGTCACCTCGTCGCTGACCGCCAGCATGATCGCGGTGACGGAGCGGTCGTGTTGCAGACCGGACACTCTCACGGTGGGGTTCCCCAGCCCTCCGTTCGAGTTCGAGAACGAAAACTGGTAGTCACTGCCGTAGAGCGCGGGAGTAGCCGTGAGGTGCGTCAGGCTGGCTGCGAATACCACCGTGGCGCACAAGGCCATGACCGCCAAGGCCGATCCGAAAAGTGCGGTGCCCACCGGGACGGAGGCGGCGCCGCGTCCGCGCTCCAAGGCGTGACGGACTCCGATCACTGCGCTCGGCGGCGCGCCCGTGGCGGCCACCTTTGCCACGATGGAGGACCTGTGGGCGTCTACTGCCCGGTCGCCGCCGACGAGTACCCGCGAGGCGCGGACTGCCGGCCAGATGCCCAGGAGCAGAACGACCACCACCGTTGCCAGAGCGCCGAGCAGGAGAACGAGCGGATCGAACGCAAGACCGGTCGAAGGCTCGGCCAGGCGCGCCTCGCCGACCGGTGTCAGCGGGGACAGCGCAAAGGCGACGATGACGGCACCGGCCGCGCCGACGAGGGCCACCATCAGGTTGCGCGCGGTGCCGAGCATCACGAGGTGGCGTCTCGGCAGGCCCAAGGCCACCAAAGAGGGGTACTCCTCGCTCTCGACGACGCTCTGCCGCCCGAGCGCCTGGCCGACGACGGCAAGGCCCACCAGTGCGGCCAGAGCGGCGAGCACCCACCAGCCGACGGCCTGGGGGTGGATCGACGCCGCCACCGCCGCAGCAGCGGTGGCCTGATTCGAGACATAGACGAGGTGAAGAGGGCCTGCGGCCGCAGCGAACCGGGGGAGGCTGGCAGTCCCGTGTCGAAGCCGAACGAGGTAGACGGAAGCGTGCGGGACTCTCGTGTTGACGGCGTGTGCGAATGCCGGCGTTGTGAAGAGGTCGTATTCGGGTGTCGACCCGGATGGAAACTCCATTTCGGCTGCACCGATTCCCACGACGTGCAGCGCAACCGTCGGCCCGGAAGGGGACACGTTGGCGCCGCTGGTCAGCGCCGGCAACTGTGAAGCTGCATACAACGGCGCATGGATGACCGATCCGATGTGCACGCCGTAGTCCTGCTGGAGCGTGAAGGAGGCCAGCACGTCATACGGTGACGACTCGGCTGGCATCTGCCCGGCGACCAACTTCACCACCCGCCTCAATGCAGTGGGCGACAGCTCATTGATGTAGAAGTTCGACGGGTTGATGGCTTTGGTGGTGCAGGCACACGACGGTTGTCCGGTCGCCGGGTTGCCGATCGTCGTGACAGAAGAAACCCCGGGCAGCCTGCTCAGTCCGGGAACGGGTTGTTGATTGTAGATATAGACGTCGTACCCGTGAGAAGCGACAAAGCGCGGAAAGGCTGTGGCCGTGCGGCGCCCGGCGGCTGCGGCAGCGAGGACCAGTCCGCTGACGATGGCAATCAAGACGACCAGGATCAGCCAGGAGCGCCACCGGCGGCGAAGCTCGGCCCCGAACAACAGCTTCACTGCGCCCACCATGACCTCCAGACCCCAGCCTGATGCACCGAGCCCTTCAAGTCCAAGAGGGCTACCAACTGTGCGCCGGTAGCGTCGGCACCATCACCCGGGTACGGCGCGGTGACCACCACCCATGCGACGGGCAAACCCGGAGCTAGACCGTTGGGGCGGGTCGCTTCGCGCGCCTCACCACTGATTGGGCCAGGACGGTCACTGTCAACGCGATCAGGAGGACGCAACCGATCAAGAAGAGAGCCCACACGACATTGGACACAACGAGGCGGAACCCATGTTGATTGCCTGGCCCATTCGCAATGGCGGCAACCACGAACAGCAGCACTTGAGCGACAGCGAGGATGATCAAGGCCCGACCCGTGACAGCCATCCGAGCAAACCGCTTGATTGAGGATTCGATTGGCATCGGCACCGCCCCCTTCGTTCTCGCTCGAATCAACCGTACAAAAAGCGGTGCCCGGCACCAAGGGTGATACCTCGCGTACAGCGAGGTGGTGGCACCCGCCCGACGGTAGTGATGGCACCAACGCTGACCGGCGCCGATCCGGTGACCTCACGCTTCTCGGGTCCCTGCGCCAGTTCGGCGGCCCGGTGACTCATTCCGCATGTGCACGTGCGGCCAGGGATTCGGCCAACCGGAGACCTGAGCCACCCCTGTCTGGTGCAGCTCGCATTCGCGACGTCGGTGCCCGATCGGGTTGGTTGCATCGCGGAACGGCGAGCCCGACGCCGGCAGGCAGGAGCGCTATTGCCCTTGGCATTCGATGCCCTGGTCCCTGCAACACACGCCTGGATCTGTCGAACCGGTTCCACTCGGTGCGACGTTCACCCCTGAGCGAGACGGCAACCGTAGGGTACGGTGACGTCGTAGTTGGGGATATCGACGGTTAGGCCGGAGGGGACATGACACCGCGAATTGCCATCATCGGCGGCGGGAGCGCCCACTGGACGCCCCGCCTGCTCTTGGACTTCGTCAACACACCGTCGCTGGCCGAGAGCCAGGTCGTGCTGATGGACACCGCGCCCGAGAGCCTGCCGCCTGTACAACAGTTGGCCGACCACATCGTCTCGCTCGGGTCGGCCGGTCTGCGGACAACTACCACGACAGACCTCGACGCTGCGCTCGACGGCGCCCAATTCGTGATCACCGGGCTTTCTGTGGGTGGTTTCGGCGCCATGCGCCACGACCTGGAGATACCCGACCGCTACGGCCTGCGCCAACCCGTGGGTGACAGTGTGGGTCCCGGAGGAATCTCGCGTGCTCTGCGGAGCGTGCCCGTGACCGTCGGCATCGCCCGGGCCATGGAGCGCCGGTGCCCCGACGCTCTGCTGGTAAACGTCAGCAACCCCCTCACCGCACTGTGCCGCGCGGTGACCCGCGAGACGACGGTGTCGACAGTCGGGTTGTGCAACGAGCTCGTCGGTCTGACCTGGGCGATGAGCCTGCTCTTCGACGTTGGGATGCACGAGGTCGACCCCGTGGTCGGCGGCGTCAACCATCTTCCGCTGGTCACCGCCCTGAGCATTGGCGGTTCCGATGGCTTCACGATGCTGCGGTCGTTGATGGACCAGCCGGTCCTGTCTCTCGACGACCCGATCTGGATGGAGCCTCCCGCCGGTAGTCATTGGCGCAAGGTGTCGACCGGGGGAAAGTGGACGAAGGGCGACGTTGTGGCCAACAACCGGCTGAAGCTTGAGCTCTTTCGACAGTTCGGCGTCCTCCCGGGATCCTCCGACACACACGTCGCTGAGTTCTTCCCTTGGTTCGTCACCGAAACCAGTGGTTTCGGTGACGATTGGTGCGTCCACCACTACGGGATCGATGGCCATCGGGCAGACAAGGAGACGGACGAGGCCGAGCTGGCCGCGCTTCTGGCCTCGCAAGAGCTTCCGCGATGGTCCTCGGGGGAACTCGTCGCCCCGCTTCTGAGTGCGATCGTCTCCGGCGATGAGCGACACCTCCCGGTGAACATTCCGAACACCGGCCAGGTCGTCGGTCTGGATCAGGGGCCCGTGCTCGAGTGCATGGGTGTGGCGAATGCATCAGGAGTCGCACCGCGAGATCGTGTCCAGGTGGAATCCGTCCTCGGCGAGTGCCTGCGACGGATCGTGTACTCGCAGGAGCTGACGGTCGAAGCTGCCCTCACGGGCAACCGGACTCTTGTGCTCGAGGCCATGCTCACCGACCAGATGGCCGGTCGACTGCCGTACGAGCACATCGTTGCTCTCACCGACGAGTTGCTGGCCGCAACCGCTCCGTGGCTGGACCAGTTCGCGAACTGACCCAGGCCGCCGACCAGCCACGATGGGGCCCGCAGGTGTTGGCGCGGCCGGCCTCACGTGGTTTTTCCCCACGAACCGTCATCGCCACACGTGTGTATCTGGCGTTTTCGTCAAGAACGCCCGTAGCATCCCTCGATTTGGTGCGCGGCGGACGGTACTGTGGCCTCCGGAACAGGTGCGTGGGTAACGGCGGGAAACGGGGTCGCGCCGGGACGCACGCAGCTGGGGCGGGGAGTGAGTGACAGGCGGAGGACGATGGCAGGCACAGGCGGGAAAGGCGTGCGGCTCAGTGACCTCGCGGCGCTCAAGGACTGGTTCGGGTCGCGCCCGTCGTCCTTGGAGCCCGATCATGGTCTCGGGACGACAGTTCGACGAGCTCATCAGTGACGGGGATGACGTTCCGAGCCTGGCCGCATACGACCACCTCTATGAGGTAGCCGACCTTGCGGTGAGGTGGCTCGAGGACAATCCGTGCCCGGACAGCTCCATCGGTGGCCGCCTCAAGGCGCAGATGATGGGGTACCGCGCCGTGGCCGACACCGTGCGCTCCACCATCACCGAGGCAGGGGGGGACGCGATGGTGGCTCGCCTGAGTCATCTTCGGGAACTGATCGATCGGCATGCCAAGGCAATAGACGAAATCGCTCAACTCCGAATTGACGTGGCGGAGAACGGAGAGAGCGCCACGGGGCCGTCTACGACGCACCGACGTCGGGTCCCACGTCAATCGGCCGCCTGGGAGGGAATCTGTTCCATTGAGGGCGACTCCCCTTTTGGATCGCGAGAGTGCCGGGTCGTTGACATCTCCATGCTCGGTCTCGGGATCACGCTTCATCACGATTCCCCCTCCCGGCTCGTGGGACGCCGCATCTCCGTCGATGTTCCCGCCGCCGCCGAGTCGGTCCGCATCCGGCTCGAGGGTGAAATCAAGAACGCGGGCCCGACACGGAACGGTGCCATCCGGGTCGGAATCGAGTTCGACGGCACGGCGGGATCGGAGCCGGAGGAGCACACGCAGCTCGGCGCTAGAACGCCACCGAGCACCGCGTAGTTCAGGGGTGCAGACGGTGAACGCGGACCGGATCCCGATGGTCGTTCCGACGATCGAGGCGGACCTCTTGGGGAACGTGCGTCCAGAGATCGGTTTCCTGATCGAACAGTTGGAAGTGTCGCACTCACTCGTGGATTTCCCGGTGGCAACGGTCTCAGTGAGTGAACGCAACGCCTGGCTCGTCTTGAAGCTCCGCAACGTTGGCAGCGGTCCAGCTCTCATGAAGGCAGACAATCGAGGGGTTGCCCTCAAGTTTCCCGGGAGTGGACAGTTCAAGGCCGGCTCGGCGTCAGCTTCGGTCGTTGCGGCCGGAGATCAGGTCCTTGTCGTGGTTGCGTCACACTCCGACGACACCGATGCTGATGCCGAATTCCATGGATGGCTGGGCCGTGCTGAACGATCCTGCAAGCTGATTGTCCGGTATTCGGACATCGAACGTGAGGTCGGGTACGAGACGGCCATGGACGTCGGCATTCAGAGGCCCAATCCGGTTGTGGCTGTCGATTGGTATGCCCTGGCGCCTCCCCCCTGAGGCCAAGATCGTCACCGCGGTGCGCGTTCCTATTCCACGTCACCGTATTCCGTGTCGGTGACGTGGGCGCCCCAGTGAGGGTCGCCCTCGGTGATGGAGAGGTGGGTCATGAAGTGGTCGGCAGCCGCACCGTGCCAGTGCTCCTCCTTGTCCGGCGTGAAGACGACGTCGCCGGGCCGGATCTCGAGGACACCCCCACCGCGGGACTGCACCCGCCCGCGGCCCTCGGTCACGTACAGCGTCTGGCCGCCGTCGTGCGAGTGCCAGGCGGTGCGTGCCCCCGGGCCGAAGTGCACCGCACCGACGTTGAGGTGCGATGGTTCCTGTCCCCTGACGACGACGTCGATCCAGACGTCTCCGGTGAACCAATCCGCGGGACCCTTCACGGAAGGCTGCTTCGGCTGTACTTCCATCGCGTTCTCCTCTCGTCGTGTTCCCATCTGTCGGTGGCCCCGGGCGATCCGGGAGAGACGAACACACTGACAGAGAAGGCGCCCTCGGTGGGTTGATCGCCCGCCACAGCGAACCGCTGCCGGAGGTTCAGGGGAGATCCGGCCCAACCAGTCCAGACCCGTCCCAATTTTCTGACATCCATGCCGCAGGGCGCTCCGAACGATGTCCTGGGAACGGAGAACGGACACAGGGACACGGCACCTGGGGTTCGACCAGAGACTCGTCCGGTCTCCACCCCCGGGACTCGCCCGGAGCGGAGCCGAAGGAGGGATGCACGGATGCCAGAGATGAAGCGCCGCGACTTCTTGAAGAGCGGGTCCATGGCCGTGGCCGCGGCCGGGATGGCGGCGGCGATGCCGATCCTTCCGGCCGTCGTCAACGCCGTCGATACCGAGGGTCCCGAGGCTGACTCCGCCGTAGCCAGCACGTCGGAGGTGGCCGTGAACACGGCGCAGCCGCTCGTGGTGCGCGTCAACGACCTGGCCTCCGGGTCCATGCAGATGTTCTTGGGCACCCGGGAGGTGACCTATTCGGACCCCCAACTCGCGGCCCGCCTCTTCCGGGCGGCCCAGTGAGGACACCTCCCACCCCCTCGTCCTGACCAGGACGCCGAGAGTCGCACGACCCAACCGCACCACCCACCCAACCCCCACCAACCCCAGAAGCGAGGTCAGCCATGTCGTCCCATCGTGAAGCTCCCCAGATCTCCAAGGACCCCGTCGCCGACAGCACGGACGTCTACGCCTTCGTCAGTCCCGACGCCCCCGAGACGGTCACGCTCATCGCCAATTACATCCCCCTCGAGGGCCCGGACGGTGGGCCGAACTTCTACGAGTTCGGCGACGACGTCCTCTACGAGATCAACATCGACAACGACGGTGACGGCGTGGCCGACATCATCTATCAGTTCCAGTTCACGACCACGCTGCGCGACCCCTCCTACTTCCTCTACAACGTGGGGCCCATCACCAGCTTGGGCAGCCCCAACTGGAACCGGGTCCAGACGTACGACCTGTGTCGGGTCGACATGCCCGAGGGGCGTGTCGAGGTGCTCGGCACCAACCTCCCCTGTCCGCCCTGCAACATCGGCCCGCTCTCGACGCCCAACTATGCGGCGCTGGCCGGCGCGGCCGTCTCATCCGTGGGCCACGGCACCCTGGCCTTCGCCGGCCAGCGGGCGGAGGGCTTCTACGTCGACCTCGGCGCCGTATTCGATCTCGGCAATCTCCGGCCGTTCCAGGGGGACCACGCCGGCTGGTCGGCGACCGGGCTCCCCGCCATGGCCGCCGGGGTCAACGCCACCGACATGGTCAACGTGCACAGCCTGGCGCTCCAGGTGCCGATCGAGCAGCTGATGTCGCCGTGGCGCTGGCGGCCGGACAATTCCAGCATCATCGGTGTCTGGACGACGGCCAGCCGCCAGAAGGTGAAGATCCTCGAGGGTGAGAACGGGGCCGTCTTCAACTCCGGGCCCTACGTGCAGGTGTCCCGCCTGGGGAACCCATTGTTCAACGAGGTCCTCATCCCGCTGTCGCTCAAGGACGCGTGGAACGCGCAGCCGCCCTCGGGCGACCATCAATTCGCCGGCTACGTGTCGGCGCCCCAGCTCGGAACATTGCTCCCGGGCCTGTTCCCCGGCGTGTTCCCCCAGTTGGCGGCTTTCAACGCCACCAAGACGCCGCGGGCAGACCTGTTGGCCATCCTGTTGACGGGGATCCCCTCCACCGTCGTCCCGGGTTTTGCCGGCAACTACACCGGACCGACCCAGGCTGACATGCTCCGCCTCAACATGACCATTCCGCCCACCCCATCGGACAAGGTCAGCAACCTCGGCCTCATCGGCGGTGACGTCGCCGGGTTCCCCAACGGCCGCCGCGTTCAGGACGACGTGGCGACGATCGAACTGCGTGCCATCGCGGGCGCAACGCTGCCGCTGGTCGATCCCGCCTTCGTCCCCGACGGGGCGGCGGGCGGCATCTCCATGGGGCTCACCTCGGGCCCGAAGGACCAGGCGGCGCTCAACACCGAGAACTACCTCACGAGCTTCCCCTACCTCGGGACCCCGCACAGCGGGTACAACGCGCACACGGCCGAGGCCATCTCGGGATGACCACGTCGACGATGTCCTCGGCGCACAACCGTTTGCACGCCCACCATCACCCCCACACCTCGGAGCAACGTCCGGGGCCTAGCGGGGCCGGGACGGTCGTCCTCGACATCGGGCCCGGCGTGGGGGCGGCCGTCGTCCTCACGCCGGGCCACATGCACGGGCTCGAGATCGAGTACCGGGCCGCCGGCGACCCGTGGTGCGAGAAGCACATGGCGGTGCGGGAGCGGCAGGGGGCCGGCGTGACGCACTACGCGGCGATCTTCGGGCCGTTGCCGGCCGGCGCGTACGAATTTCGGGTCAGGGGCAGCGAGGGCGCGGAGCCCGACCTCGTGGTGACCGTTGCCGAGGCATCGGTCGCCAGCGCGTCGTGGCCCGAGCCGGGCTGAGCTCGGCCACGGCACTCCTGCGCGGCACGGGTGCTAGTGGCCCGTCCAGACCGGGGGCCGCTTCTCCAGGAACGCCGCCACGCCCTCGCGGGCATCGGCAGAGTGGGACGCGGCCTGCAGGGCCTCGTCGGTGTGCTGCCAGCCCAGCTCGTCGTCGGCCGCCACGATCGTGTTCACCGCCGCGAGGCAGGCCTGCACCGAGACGGGCGCATTGGCGCAGATCTCCTGCGCCAAGCGCATCGCCCCCGCCAGCGCGTCTCCCGACTCCGTGAGCACGTTCACGAGCCCGACCTCGTAGGCGCGCCGGGCGTCGATGGGCCGGCCGGTGAGGATCAGCTGGCGCGCCACGTTGAGGGGGAGGGCGCGCGGGGCCCGGAACAGGCCGGCGCAGGTCGGCACCACGCCGATGGAGACCTCGGGCAGGCCGAAGCGGGCGTTGTCGGAGGCCACGACCAGATCGCAGGCCAACGCGATCTCGAGGCCGCCACCCAGGGCCGGGCCCTCGACGGCGGCGATCAGCGGCTTGCGGCGCTGGCGCCGGATGATGCCGTACTCACCCCCACGTTCCGTGACGTAGTCGCCGAGCGCCCTGAGGTCGCTCCCGGCGCTGAAGACCTCGGCCGTGCCGGTGAGGACGCCCGCCCACAGCTCGCGGTCGTCGTCCAGCTCGTTGAGCGCGGCGTCGAGAGCGTCGGCCATGGCGCGATCGATCGCGTTGCGCTTCGCGCCGCGTTGCATGGCGATGACGAGCACGTGCCCGTCCCGTCGCCTGGCGACGAGCTCCTCAGCCTGGTTGCCCGTCCTTGTCACAGAACCCCCGATCCACCTGACACGTCCGGAAAATGGCCAGGATAGGGTCGGGCCATGGCGGGCGTGCGACCCGGGACCTGCGTCAAGCGGCTGCGAGGGGTCTGCGCCGGGTTGCCCGAAGCCGCGGAGCGCCCCGGCGGGGAGGGCGGGCGCCACATCGCGTTCATCGTCCGGGGCAGGACATTCGGCTACTTCACCGACGACCACCACGGCGACGGGAGGCTGGCCGTGATGATCAAGGTCCCGCCCGGCGAGCAGGCGGTGCTCGTCGCCGCAGACCCGGAGAGGTTCTTCGTGCCGCCCTACCTCGGTCACCGCGGCTGGGTCGGCCTCTGGCTCGATCACCCGGCGCCGGACTGGGCGGAGGTACGCGAGTTGGTCGTCGAGTCGTACTGCCTCTGCGCGCCGAAGGCCCTGGCGGCGCGTGTGGGCGCCTGAGGGCGGGCTCAGCCGGCGGGCGCGACGTGAGGGGGTGAGGAGCGGTCAGCTCCCTGCCATGTTCACCACGGGCTTGTTCAGCAGCTTCCCGCCCATGGACCCGTAGAACGGTGCGTTGTAGGTGAAGATGCCGCCGTCGGTCGCCACGAAGCGGTAGCCGGAGCCGTTCTTGTTGGCCTCCATCCCCACGATGGGGGCGTTGAGGTGCAGGTTGCCCGTCGAGCCGTAGAACGGCGCGCCGAAGGAGAAGATGCCGCCGTCGGCCGCCACCTCCCAGTAACCGCCCGTCGCCGAGTCCGTGGCCATGCCCACGATCGGGGAGTTGAGAGGCTTGCCGCCCATGGAGCCCAGGAAGCTGGCGTCGCCGTAATTGAAGATGCCGCCGTCCGAGGCCACCAGCCAGTAGCCCTTGCCGTCGGGCGTGGCCGCCATGCCGACGATGGGCCGGTTGAGGTGGATCGCTCCGGTGCTGCCGTAGAAGCCGGCGTCGCCGTAGTTGAAGATGCCGCCGTCGGAGGCCACCAGCCAGTAGCCCTTGCCGTCGGGCGTGGCGGCCATGCCGACGATGGGTTCGTTGAGCGGCTTGCCGCCCATGGAGCCGAAGAAGCCGGCATTGCCGAAGCTGAAGAGACCGCCGTCGGTGGCGACCTCCCAGTACCCGCCGCCGTTTGAGGTCAGGGCGGAAGCCACCATCGGCTTGTTGAGCCGAATGCTCCCGGTCGAGCCGCAGAACGGGATGTTGCCGTAGTCGAACACACCGCCGTCGGAGGCCGAGAGCAGGTAGCCGTTGGGCCCGCCGCTCGGCGCGTTGCACGGCACCTCGATCGGCGCCGGCGGCGGCGTGCCGGCGTCACCGGTCAACTGGGGGTCGTGGTGGAACTGCGGCCATGCGCCGTGCTCGTACACGCTCGACCCCGAGCCGGCAGTGTTGTCGATCTCCCAGTGCAGGATCGTCCCGACCAGGGAACTGCCGTTGTAGATGTAGCCCGCACCCGTGATTCCGATGTGGCCGTCGGGGTCGTCGGTCACGAGTGGCGAGTTCTGGAACCCGTACCCGGCGCCGAGGGTCGCCACCTGCACGCCCGTGCGGCCGTCGAAGACGTCGATCCCGTTGCTGGTCGGGACGAGCACGTCCTGGTACCCGCCCCCGGTGAGGTCGGCCGTCACCGGCGAGCCGATGACCTGTCCGCTCGTGCCGGCCACCCACACCGGGGCGCCGTTGGCGCCGTTCAGCACGTAGACCGTCCCCGCCTGCGTCCCCTCCACCACGTCGAGCTGGCCGTTGCCCTGGACGTCCGCCAGCGCGGGGGAGTCCGCCGTGATCCCGTTCAGGGTCGCGCTCCAGGCGAGCCCGCAGTTCGTGTTGATGGCGAAGACCTTGTCGGAGTCGGAGGCGCCCGGGTAGTAGCTGCCGTCGCCGATGGCGATCCCCACCCCGCCCCCGGCGAGGAACTGGCCCACGGCCGGCGACGATCGGTCGATGTTCTGGTTCGTGTCGAACTCGCAGATCAGCCCGGCCGTCGGGTTCGCCGAGCCCGCGTTGCCCGCGCTCGAGAGGATCCGGATGTGGCCACCGTTGCCGTACGTCTGCCCGTAGGCCGCGCCGGCGCTCGAGTCCCCTCCGCTGACGATCTCGTTGTTGCCGTCGGAGTAGAGGTCGGCCACCGCCGCGGTCGAGAACACCGAGTCGGCCGAGAACCACGGGAAGCCGCCGAGCATCGCTCCGCTCCCGGCCGCCAGCGCGTCGGTGTTCTGCCCGAGTGACCCTGCCTCCACGCCATAGCCGCCGGCATAGGCGTCGACCGTCATGGACGCTTGGACCGCGGAGTGCGGCGTGGGGTCGGTCCCGGGATTGGTCTCCTGGACGTACCACTGGTCCTGCCCGTTGGGTGCGATGGCGAAGTAGCCGCCCGCGGTCGGGTCGGAGGCGTTGCCCGCGCCGACGTAGACCGTGTCGAGCCCGTTGGCGTCGATGGGCGCCACCGACGGGGAGGAGTCGACCGGCGCGCCCGTGTAATAGGGCCAGCCCCCCACGCCCGATCCGCCGTTGAGGTGGTAGGCGTACACCCAGCCGGCGCGGTCGGCGACCACCACGGCGGGCTGGCCGTCGAGGTTCGCGACATTCGGTGACGAGAGCGCGATCGGGTTGCCGGCGTCGCCGAGCGTCTGCGCCCATTTCAGGTTGGCGGTGAACCCGGCGGTGTGCGGGATCTCGGCGGCCCGCACCGGTGCCGCCTGCACGGTGGTGTTCAGGACCAGGGCGGCGGCCGCGGCCACCATCGATGCCGGGAGGCTCAACCTCGATGCACGACGTCTCAACTTCGCTCCTCCCATCATGCCGCTGGCCGGGGCCGTGTCGGTGCCGGCGCGCCGCGCCATGCCCGCCCCGGCCGTTGGGCATGCAGGCACGGACAAAGGAGTGGACGCCTCACAGCAGTCCATCGGCACCGCGGCTCCGGACCTTGAACCGCCGGCCCGTCGCGCCACGTGGCGCCGCCGCCGCTTGCACCCGGGGTGTGCATCCAACGGGTGCCGCGATCTCCCAGGTCGACGCGGTGTTCGCGGTGTGCGGCGCGGACCATGAAGCCTTTTCGCGGGTCCCGCCGCCTACCATGCTCCGGGTGATCGGCTGGTCGACGAAGCGGTTGGCGCGCTGATGGGCCGGCGCATCCGGTGGCTCGGGGTGATCATGGTGGTCTGCCTCGGCCTGGTCGTGATCCAGCTGGTGAACATCCAGCTCGTGAAAGCCAAGGCGCTGCAGACCTCGCCCTTCAATCCCCGCGTCGCGGCGCAGAAGGACGCCAATCCCCGAGGGACGATCTACGCCGCCGACGGCACCGTGCTGGCGAAGTCCATCCCGACGCCGGCGGGCACGAACCGCAAGGACTACCCCTACGACTACGTCCGCCAGTACCCCGAGGGGCCGCTCTACGCCGGCATCACCGGGTACGACTCCGCCCTCTACTACGGCACCTCGGGGATCGAGGAGCAGTACGACTCCTATCTCGGGCCACACCAGCAGGCCCCCCAGACGCTGAGCCAGCTGCTCTTCCGCGAGAAGCTGCCGACGACGACCGACAACGTCACGCTGACGGTGAACCCGACGCTGCAGCAGGCGGCCTGGAACGCGCTGACGTCGACGCCGGGCAAGAATGACGGTGCCGTCGTGGTCCTGGACCCCAAGACGGGGGCGGTGCTCGCCATGGTGTCGAACCCCACGTACGACCCCAACGCGCTGGTCGGCACGTCCCTCAGCGCGGAGCAATTCGCGTACTACAACTACATCCAGCGGGACCAGGAGGGTTACATCCCCCTGCGCCCCATCGCCACCGGTGAGTTCTTCTTCCCGGGGTCGACGATGAAGGTGGTGACGTCCACCGCGGCCTACAACCTCAAGCCGTCCCTGGCGGGCTTCGACTACCCGGTGCAGGCGTGCCAGAAGTTCTCCGACTCGAACGTCCCCTTGTGCGACGAGAGCGGGCCGTGCGGCATGACCATGGTCCAGATGCTCCCGTTCTCCTGCGACCCCGGCTACGGCGAGCTCGGCGTCCAGGAGGGCGTCTCGACCCTGCGCCAGCAGGCGCAGCTGTTCGGCATCAACTCGGTGCCGCCCATCGACCTGCCCGGGGTCATCGCCTCGCGATTGGCGGCCCTTCCCGCCACGGCACAGGTCGACCAGGCGTACGCCTCCATCGGGCAGGAGTTCGTGCAGGACACCGCGCTGCAGAACGCGATGGTGGCCGCCGGCATCGCCAACGGCGGCGTGCTCATGACCCCGCACCTGATGACGAACATCCGCGACTCGCAGGGAGCGCAGGTCGAGTCCTTCACCCCGCACCCGATGGCCACGGTCGCGACCCCGCAGGCGGCGCAGCAGGTCACCTCGCTCATGGAGGGCGTGGTGGCGAGCGGTACCGCCTCGGGCGTGGGTTTCCCGGCCTATCTGTGCGCCGCCGTCAAGACCGGCACCGCGCAGACGACGCCGGGACAAAACGTCAACCACGACTGGATGATCGGCTTCGCCCCCGCCAACGACCCCAAGGTCGCGGTGGCGGTCGTCGTGCCGGACCAGTACAAGGGCTCGGACGGTGCCGGGATCGCGGGCCCGATCATGAAAGCCGTGATGCAGGCGGCGCTGCCGCCGGGGTCGGTGACGCAGCCCTGCTCCGTGCCGGGCCTCCCGACCTCGGTGTTCACCTCCGGGCACTGAGCGCCCCGGCCCTCCCGCACGACCCCGCGGACGCGGCACCGGGCCCGCACGACGGATAGCATTATCTGCGTGTCTACGCAGATAGTTGGGAGTCCTGCCCGTGAGGAGTTCGACTCCGCCGTCGGGATGCTGAAGCTCCTGGGCGACGAGACACGTCTGCGCGTCATCTGGGCGCTGCTCGAGGGTGAGCACTCGGTCAACGACCTGGCCGAGCGGGTCGGCGCCCAGCCGGCCGCCGTCTCGCAGCACCTGGCCAAGCTGCGCCTGGCCCGGCTCGTGCGCAGCCGGCGGGAGGGCACGAGGATCTTCTACGTGGTCGACGACGCCCATGTCCGCCGGCTGGTCGAAGAGGTGCTGTCCCACGCCGACCACGTGACCGCCCATGGGTGACGGCCACCACCACCCGCACGGACCCTCCTCGGTGGGGACCGACCGGCGCGCCCTGACCCTGGCGCTCCTGCTGCTCGTCGCCTTCATGGCGTTCGAGGTGGGTGCGGCCGTCGTCTCCAACTCGTTGGTGCTGCTCGCCGACGCCGGGCACATGCTCGTGGACGTCGGGGCGATCGCCGGCTCCCTCGTGGCGATCCGGCTGGCCGCCCGCCCCGAGACCGGCTCGCACACCTACGGCATGAAGCGGGCCGAGATCCTGGCGGCGGCGGCCAACGGGCTCGCCCTGCTCATCGTCTCGACCCTCATCACCTACGACGCGGTGGTGCGGCTGGTGCACCCGTCCCACGTCGACGGGGCGGTGCTCATCGTCGTGGCCGCGGTCGGGGTCGTGGTCAACCTCGTGGCCACGCTGGCGGTGGCGCGGGCGGACCGGCGCTCGCTCAACGTCGAGGGCGCGTACCGCCACATCCTCACCGACCTCTACGGCTTCGGGGGGACCCTGATCGCCGGCATCGTCATCGTCGCGACCGGCTTCGACCGCGCCGACGCCATCGCCTCCCTCGTGGTCGTCGCCCTCATGCTGAAGGCGGCGGTGGCGCTGCTCCGGCCCGCCCTCCACATCCTCTTGGAGGCGACCCCCGAAGACATCGACCTGGAAGAGGTGCGGCGCCACCTGCTCGAGCTGCCCGAGGTGCAGTCGGTGCACGACCTGCACGCGTGGACCCTCACCTCGTCGCTGCCCATCCTCACGGCGCACGTCGTGGTCAGCGACGAGTGCTTCAACACCGGGGAGGCCGGGCGCGTGCTCGACCACCTGCAGGACTGCCTCTCGGATCACTTCGACGTGGCGCACTCCACGCTGCAATTCGAGTCGACCGGGCACGTCGAGCACGAGCTCGGAGGACACGCGTAAGACGGCCGGCGTTCACCAACGGCCGACTCGTCATCTCTCTCGTCGTCGGTCCCTCACGGAAGTGATGAGCCGCGAGGACGGCCACTCGTAGCACACATCGGGGGCGTGCTCCTCATTGTTGCCTTCGGTCATTGCCGTGGCGACGAACCCGTGTGCCTCGTAGAAATGTCGGGCACCGAGATTGCTCTGAAAGGTCCAGAGTTTGAGTCCGGTCGGACGCAGTCGCATCGCATGCTCGAGCAGCGCTCCGCCGATGCCGCTTCCCGTCGCGGCCGGGTCGACATAGAGCTGATCGATCCATTCGCGGTCGAGCACCAGGAGTGCTGTCGCTTGGCCACCGCTGTCGGCGACCCAAACCTCGCAGGTCGGGACCACGATCTTCTCGAACCACCGGCGCACTTCGTCGTCGGTGTGGACGGTTGGAGGAATCGATGGGACCGAAGCCGTGCGAGAACGGAGCCACAGCGCAGCGAGGGATCCCGCCTCCCCTGGGACGGCTCTCCGGATCTCCACGCCACATCATGTCTCCGGGCCGGCGAAAGGGGACCTCGGCGGCTCGCCGAAGGCGAGGGCCGCCCCTTTACCGTGTAACGGGAGGTGCAGGGCCAGACCACGGTCTCACGCCCTCAGCGCCCGTCGCCCGGTCGCCGCACCCGTTGTCACACCCTGGGTCCAGACTCCTTCCTTCTGTCCCCAAGGAGCACCAATGCACCCCGAATTGTTGCGGACCCTCGCCAAGGCCAGACACGAAGACCTCCTCAGGGAGCGTCGAACCCAACGGCAGCCGAGAGTCCGGCTCGATGACCATCGACCGCGGTTCCCTCGTTCACGGCAACGGGTGGGCTCGCTGCTCATCTGGGCTGGTGCGCGCCTGAGCGGTGACCGGCGGGCCGTGCTGGAGCTGGCCCGCAAATAACCCAGTCAGCTGTCCGGGCTGCACGAGCAACCCGAGAGCTCGACCTTCCAGGTGCCGAATCGTCGCACGATCCTGGCCTACGGGGACGGTTGGACACGTCAACCGCGGTGGCTGGGCGACGTGCCCGACTCCCGGCGATATGGCGTTGGCGGAAGTGTGAACTGTGGACGGCGCCGGCACGAGGTCGAGTGTGTTCTTCACCCGGCCGGGTGTAGCATTGCGCAACCTTGACTGGGGTGAAGCGCCGTCGCTGACGACGGCAAAGCGGCGGTGTCGTGGGAAGAAAATCGAATGGCGGGACCGCCGAGCCATGGCACCTGCTGCGGCTCCACCCGACGCCCCACAGCGACGGGCAGGAAGGTTCACTGCTCCTGCTGCCTCCGCCAGGCAAGGCTCTTCGCCATGCACTCCCCGTTGTGCTCGAGGGCGTCGTGGGTCCTCTCGTCGTGTTCTATCTGCTCCTGGTCCTCACCGGTTTCAGAGGCGCATTGATCGCGGCACTCAGCTGGTCCTACCTCGCACTGGGTCGGCGCGTGCTCAATGGTGAGCGGGTGTCGATGTTGTTGCTGTTCGGCACCGTCCTCATCACCATGAGAACGGTGCTCGCCTTCGTCACCGGGAGTGCGTTCCTCTACTTTGCGCAACCGATGGTCGGCACCGTCGTGATCTCTGTCGCCCTCCTCATCTCCGCGGTGGTCGGCCGGCCCTTCACACAACGCTTTGCCCACGACTTTTGTCCCATGGACCCCGCAATCATGAGGCGGCCCTTGGTTCGTCGATTCTTCATTCGGATCTCTGTCCTCTGGGCGACCGTCCTGATGCTCAACACGGGGCTCGTCTTCTGGTTGCTCGTGTCATCGTCCCTGCGTTCCTTCGTGCTCGAGCGCTCGTTGGTGACCTACGGACTCACCGCCATAGCGATCTTCTTCTCCATCACGGGGTTTGTGGCGATGATGCGTCACGACGGCATCACCGTTCAATGGGCGAGCACCCGGGCGCCCCGGTTCAACCCGGAATCTGGGCGGCAGGAACACATGCGCGGTGACGCCGGTCTCATGGCCTGATCGGTGTCTGTGCGGGCGGTCTTCGAGGCCGTGATCATCGGGGTGATTGCGAGCCAAACCGCATTCGTCATCACGACGGTGTACTTGCATCGTTCGCTTGCTCATCGGGCCATCAACCTGAAGCGTCCCGTGGCCTTCGCCTGCCGGATCATGATTTGGATTTCGACTGGGACCCGGCCCCGCCAATGGGTGGCAGTGCACCGTAAGCACCACGCCTTTACCGACAAGACCGGCGATCCCCACTCACCGGCCGTCTTCGGCTTCGCCGTGGTGCAATTCGGCAACGCAGTGCTCTACCGGAGGGTGGCGCGGAATCCCGCTGCGGTGGCCCGTTACGCGCGAGATCTTCGAGGCGACCGCTGGGACGCGGTCTTGTTCGATCACGCCCTGGTCGGCCTGGGCATCGGTGTCGCTGCGCTCGTCGCACTGTTCGGCTGGGAGATCGCGTTGATCGCCGCCGCCATCCATGCATCGGCCTACCTGCTCGGCGGAGGCGCCATCAACGCCATCGGACACAAGTGGGGAAAACGACCCCACGACAATCTGGCCACGAACAATCAATGGCTGGCCTGGTTGGTCGCCGGCGAAGGTCTGCACAACAACCACCATGCGGCGACAACGTCCGGTCGCTTGTCGATGACCAAGGGGCAGGTCGATCCGGGCTGGTGGGCCGTCCGGCTACTGGTCCTGCTGCGTTTGGCCACCGTGCGACACATCAAGGGCGTAGCCGTAGCCGCATCTCGGATATGACACCGCACCCTCTCTGATCGAGACGTGGACGCCGGTCCGTGTGTGCAGGGTCGCGCGCTCAACGGACCCTCCAATGCGGACCCCTGCCCCCGTTCGGCACATCCGCGGCCCCGGCGCCTCCGAGAGGGTTTCAAGGGACGCGGTGCTCGCGACGGTTCACCGACCATGAGCGGCCCAATTGAAGTCACGGTCACGTCGAGTCGGGACGTTTGCCTCTATGGAGGCGAACCCGGGCACGGCACGATCGAGGGAGAGACGGCTACTGCGCGCCTCAATGATCTCGAAACCAGGCAGGTTGACGGTGGTCACCACGATTTCCAAAGACGAATCCGGTGGACACGGGATCCCCGCCGCGCCCGGCCTGCCCTTGAGCGGAGGGAGCGGTGGAAGCGGTGGAAGCGCAACAGCCGTCGAGGTCGACAGCGTCACGAAGCGTTTCGGATCGACACTGGCCCTCGATCATGTCTCGCTGTCGATCGAACCGGGACGAGTACTGGCGCTGCTCGGACCCAACGGCGCCGGCAAGACCACGCTCATCCGGATCCTCACCACGCTGCTCGTCCCCGACTCGGGCCACGCCAGGGTGGCAGGTCTCGACGTGAGGCGAGACGCCACGGCGATCCGTTCCCTCATAGGGCTGGCCGGGCAGTACGCCTCGGTCGACGAGCTGTTGACCGGCCGGGAGAACCTCGAACTCGTCGGCCTCCTCTACCACCTCGACCGGGCGGTGTACCGGCGCCGGGCCCAAGAAGCGCTGGAGCGGATGACGCTCACCCGAGCCGGGGACAAGCCGGTCAAGACCTATTCGGGCGGCATGCGCCGCCGCCTCGATCTGGCGGCCAGCCTCATCGGGCGACCCCCGATCCTCTTCCTCGACGAGCCGACGACTGGACTCGATCCGAGAACGAGGAACGACTTGTGGCAGTTCATCGATGAGCTGGTGGCCGAGGGCACCACGGTCCTGCTCACGACGCAGTACATGGAGGAGGCAGAGCACCTGGCCGACCGGATCATTGTCCTCGACACCGGACGCGTCGTCGCCCAGGGAACGGCGGACGAGCTCAAGGATCAGCTCGGTGGCGACGTGCTCGAAATCCGGGTGGTCGATGGGGCCGACCTCGAGCGGGCCGCCGCGCTGGTGGCCCCGTTCGGTAACACGCCGCCCCGTCTGAATGCCGACCTCAAAGAGGTCAGTCTCGCCGTCAAGGGCAGCGCCAAGGTGCTCATCGCCGCCGGGCGTGCCCTCGACGACGGTGGCATCGGGCTCGATGATCTCGGGATACGGCGGCCGTCGCTCGACGATGTGTTCCTGTCGCTCACCGGGCATCCGACGACATCCGACGGTCATCCGAACATTGGGGAAGTCGCAGGTGGAAGCAATGAGTGATCTTGCCGTGCAGCGACTCAGTGCCGAGACCGTCCCCATAACCCCGGGCTTGGCGCTTCGGGACTTCATGGGGATGACCAAGCGAAACTTGCTTCGCATCATCCGCACACCGCAGCTGCTGGTGATGTCGATAGCGCAGCCGGCCATCATCCTTCTGTTGTTCCGCTACGTGCTCGGCGGGGCCATTCACATTCCGGGCATCGACTACGTGAACTACGTGGTCCCTGGCATCTTCCTCGAAGCGGTGCTCATCGGCGGAATGACAACCTCACTGGCACTGGCCCAAGACCTGCAGGCGGGCATGCTCGATCGGTTCCGCAGCCTCCCTATGGCCCGATCGGCTTTTTTGGCCGGGCGGACGCTGGCCGACCTCTGCCGCAGTGTGCTGGCGCTGTTCTTCATAATCGGTCTCGGGCTCCTCGTCGGATTCCGGTTCAACAACACCGTGGGGGCATGCCTCGCCGGCATCGGGTTGATCATCCTGTTCGGCTACGCATTCATTTGGGTCTACGCGGCAGTGGGCCTGGCGGTCAAGGATCCGCAGACCGCTCAGGTCGCCGCCATCCTTCCGATGTTCATCCTCTTCTTCGCCAGCTCTGCTGTCGTGCCGGTGGCCACCATGCCCGGCTGGCTCCAGCCCTTCGCCCGCAACCAACCGGCCAGCGTCGTCATCAACTCGGTACGGGCCCTGTTCGAAGGTGGGCCGCTCTCCCCGGATCTGTGGCAGGCGATCGTCTGGTGTCTGGGGATCTTCGTGGTGTTCTTCTTCATCTCGCTGAATCTCTACCGAAAGGTCGAGGCGTAACCGGGCAGTGCGAGGACGGCCCCTCCGATTGCATGACGGAGGCCGCATCCGCCGACGAGGTCCCTGCCCGATCTGCCGCTTGCCGGGATCGACTCAGAGTGCCCAGATCCACCGGGTCAGCGAAACACACTTCCGAGCCCAGACGACCAAACGGTTGCTCATCGCGAGCAGTCGAATGGTCCGAGCGGTTCCGCCGTCCGACGCCGGCTGCGCATGAACCGGCTCGACGGATCAAGCATCCATAGGGGGTCCCAAGAACGCGCGTCACCTACGGGATGCCCCCATACGCCGGTTCGGGAATGGCGTTGTGGGCGTGTCCCGACCATCTTGAGGGGCTTAATGGGGCTGCTGCGGGGGGTTAGGCCGCGACGCTCAAACGGAACCTCGGCAGGCGACATTGCGAACTGATCGTTCCGACGGAACGCGTTGGTCCTAGGAGGCACCGGTTCTGTCCCAATCCTCAACCGCTCGACAAGGGCCGCCGATACAACGGGGGGTTGTTAACACCACCTCAAGACGTTGCATAGAAAGGCTCATGAACGCGGCGGACAGCAACCGCACTCGCGTCGCCCGGTTTCGTTCCACACGCCATCAGCGAAGGGACGTTGCAACGCGAAAGGACGAAGCATGGGGAACAAGAAGCGGGGATTAGGTCGCAGTCCGCTTCGTGATGCCAAGGCAGACATCACGATCGAAGATATTGGGTTCCTGTTGGATCAGCTTGTGTACTGGCGGTGTCACGCCCGCATGTTGGAGCTCGAACTAAGCGAAGTATCGAATAGACGTGATCGGCTGCGCGGTTCAACTGAACGATCAGCTCCAAGGGAGTAGTTAGCCGGGGTAGCCCCTAACATCGGTTAGGGGCTGGACCAGGGGACAGTTTCCAGTCGGGGTTTGTGGATGTCGATCCGGGGACAGCTAGCCGAAATGGCCCCAATGGGTGGCAATGATGAGAAGCACGCCGGCCACTGCGAGAGCAGTACCCGCGACGATCCTTCGAACCCGCTCCATCCGCAAGGCCGGGATCTCCGCTGCCACAAGCCACACGCCCGCAATCAAGATGAGTAGAAACCCGACTTCCGCGAGGCGAATCCCGGTTGCGGGAGTGATTGCGAACATCGGGGTCCAGGACAGGTATGGAGGAGCTCAGTGATCGCCATCTCGGTCACCCCTAGGCGATGTCATGGGCGATTTTCAGAGCTCCCATGGCTACGTTGGACCAGCCTTGGACGTTGCATCCGAATTGTGGGCTTTGCACCGTGACGTAGACCACGAAGGGACCGGTGCAGGGCAACTGATCCGAGCCAGCCCTCGTCCTCGAGACGCTCGCAGCGGCAAGAAGGTCGAATACGCCAGTCGGTACTTGCAGCGGCGCGAAACGATGGCCGTTTGCGGGGCCCACGCCCCCGTCTAGGATCGTTCCAGCCAAAGCGCCGGAGGCGGCCGTGGTCGCATCGGGATGGTTCAAAGATCCATATGGGCGCCACCAGGATCGTTGGATGTCCGCTGGCTCGCCCACATCGCTCGTCCGAGACGGGACCACGGAGAGCAACGATCCTCCGCCGGCGGCTATGAGCGATGCCGCCGCCGAAGATGCAAACCGCAAACAGCTCGTGCCGAGCGTCGAAGCTGACTACGTCAGCCCGAGCAAGAGAAACCACGAGGGACGGGTGCGTCCCTCGTGGTTCGTGGTCCTCGGAGTGTGCGCGATCATCGGTGGCAACTATCTCATCAAGACACCCAGTCTCCCGACCCACCGATTCGTTCCTTCGCCGGGTGACCTTGCCGTGGTGCACAAGGGGGGCACGGCCGTTGCCCCCAGCTGTTCGGAGTCGGCCGCCTATTCGGCGCCGGACTACGGGCTTGGAGTGACACCGGGCAGTGCGAACACGCAGTTCACCGTCTATCCCCACACGGTGATAGGCGTATTCGGCAACGAGGAGTACAGCCCGGAGCTCTCAGCGTCCGCTCCGGTGTGTGCACTCGACGACTCTTTTGGCCTCGACTCCTTGAAGACCGACTACTACCTGAAACGACCCGGCACGTTCACCGTCTATTTCATCGATCCGACCGCTCAGGTCTCGGTCGTGCGGATCGTCGTCACGTCATCGTCTCCGCCGTCCACGCTGCCGGGGTGGGTTCTCATCTTCCTTGGCGGTGTGGCCTGCCTGTGCGGTGTCGTCCTCTGGTACAGGCGGATGGGCAGACACGTTCCCGATGACCTCCGACGAGCAGACGACGCCGAGAGAGAGGGGCCATTCGACCCTCAAAAGGCTCAGCGAGCCGCATGGGACGCCCTCGACCAGAGCAGCGGGCAGTGGTGAGGATCGACGCCTCAACGGTGTGGTGGGTCGATCGCGGCCACCAGCTCCACGTGCTCGGTCATCGGGAAGACGTCGAAGGCACGTAACTCGGTGAGGCGCCATCCCGCGTCGAGCACGACCCGGAGGTCGCGGGCGAACGAGGCCGGGTCGCAGGACACGTAGACGATCCTGCGGAGGGTCACCGCGTGGGCCGCCAGCGCTGCGGTGACCGCCGTACCGGCACCCTCGCGGGCGGGGTCGAGCACCACGAGGTCCGGGCGGCCGAGGGCGCGCTCGACCAATCGCGGCGTGATGTCGGCCCGGTCTACCCGGAGGTTCGGGAGTCCGGAGCCGTTGTGCCGCGCGTCCGCGCAGGCACGTGGGTCGCGCTCGACCGCGAGGACCGAGCCCGTGGGTCCCGCCGACTCGGCCAGCGGGACCGAGAAGAGACCCGCGCCTGCGTAGAGGTCGACGAGCCGGGCACCGGCGCAGTCGCCGGCCATGTCGAGGACGGCGCCAAGCAGCGCCTCGGCGGCACCGCGGTGGACCTGCCAGAACACACCGGCCGAGATGCGGTACCGGCGTCCCCGCACGACGGCGTGGACGGCTCCCGGGGGGCGGACCACCTTCCGGCGCACCACCAGGCCGACGCCGGCACCGACGTCGGGTAGTTGTGCCCCGCCGCGGCCGTGCTGGGTGAGCGAGACCATCGCCTCGCCCGGCTGGCCGGCGACCACCTCGAGCTCGGCCGCGCCAGGCCACGCGGTGGCGAGTGCTCCGGTCGCCACCACAGCAGGGCTGGCGACGGGGCAGTCCTCCACCAGCTCGAGCTCGTGGGAGCGGTGCTTGCGGAAGCCCACCGCGCCCCGCGCGTCCACGGCGACGCGGATCCGGCTGCGCCAGCGCAGCCCGCCCGCATCGCCCTCCACCGCCTCGACCTCGACCTTGCGCTCCACGCCGGTGACGCGCGCCAGCTGCTCGGCAACCCGGAAGGCCTTGAGCCGGCGTTGCGCGCCGAGCTCGACGTGCTGGTAGTCGCAGCCCCCGCAGCGCCCCGGGCCGGCGTGCGGGCACGGCGGGGCGACCCGGTCCGGCGACGGGCTCAGGATCTCCACGGCGTCGGCCCGCAGGTAGGACGTGGTGGTGGCGGTGACCCGGGCGAGGACCCGCTCGCCCGGGAGAGTGTGCCGCACGAACACGACGCGCCCGTCGGGAGCCCGCGCCACGCAGCCGCCGCCGGCAGCCACGTTGCCGACGTCGAGCTCCAGCCACCCCGCCTCGCCCGAGGTCGCCGCGTGGTCCGGGGTCGAGGTCGCCATGGGGGCAGCGTACGGTGGGCCACCGGGAGGATGAGGGGCAGCCGGGCACGGCGGCCGGGCCGTGGCGGGTGCCACGGCCAAGGGCCAAGATTCTTTCGCAGGGGTGTCGATCCGGCCCGTTCCCGATCGTCGTAGGAGAGAGACCAACCCCCAAGACCAGGAGGACCCGATGCGATACCTGCTGTTGATCACCGGTGACGAGGCCCAGATTCAGGGCGGCACCCCCGAACAGGGCGAGGCCATGATGGCCGAGTACGCCGAGTTCGGGAAGTCGATGGCCGAGCGGGGCGTGCTGCAGGGTGGCGAGCGGCTGCGCTTCTCGAGCGACGCCACCACCGTGCGGGTGCGCAACGGCGAGGTGCTGGCCACCGACGGCCCGTTCGCCGAGACCAAGGAGCAGCTCGGCGGCTACTACGTCGTCGACTGCAAGGATCTCGACGAGGCCATCGAGGTGGCGGCCAAGATCCCCGGCGCCCGCATCGGCAGCATCGAGGTGAGGCCGATCTGGGAGACGTGACGGCCGAGGTCGAGGCCGCTGTCGCCGATGCGTTCCACGCCGAGTGGGGCCGGGTCGTCGCGACCCTGGTCCGCCTGACCGGCGACTGGGACCTGGCCGAGGAGTGCGCGCAGGATGCCTTCGCCACCGCGCTGGAGCGATGGGCCCGCGACGGCATCCCGCGCCGGCCCGGCGCCTGGCTCACGACCGTGGCCCGCAACCGCGCGGTCGACCGGGCGCGGCGTGCCAAGTTGGGCGCCGCCAAGGAGTCGGAGGTAGCCGGCATGGCGACGGGGGAGCCGGGCGCGACGGGGGAGACGCCGTTCGACGGTGAGGACGTCCCCGACGACCGCCTGCGCCTGATGTTCACGTGCTGCCACCCGGCGCTCTCCTTCGAGGCACAGGTCGCGCTGACTCTGCGCACGCTGGCCGGCATGACGACTGCAGAGATCGCCCGGGCTTTCCTCGTCCCCGAGGCGACCATGGCACAACGTCTCGTGCGGGCGAAGCGCAAGATCCGGCATGCGGGCATCCCCTTCGCCGTGCCGCCCGCCCACCAGCTCGTGGAGAGGACCGCCGCCGTGCTGGCGGTCCTCTATCTCCTCTTCAACGAGGGCTATTCCGCGAGCTCGGGCGCGGACCTGGTCCGGCGCGGCCTCACCGCCGAGGCCATCCGCCTCGGACGCGTCCTGTGCACGCTGATGCCCGACGAGCCCGAGGCGTTGGGCCTGCTCGCGCTGATGCTGTTCCACGACGCCCGCAGCGCGGCGCGGGTCGACGGGTCAGGGGACCTCGTGGTGCTGGCGGAGCAGGAGCGCTCGCTGTTCGACGCGGCCGCCATCGAGGAGGGGCACGAGCGGCTGGGTGCCGCCCTGCGGCTCGGCCGCCCGGGGCCCTTCCAGTTGCAGGCGGCCATCGCGGCCTGCCACGTCGAAGCCCGAGACGAGACGGACTGGGCCGAGATAGCCGCCCTCTACGACCGCCTCTTTGCGGTGGCGCCCTCCGCGGTGATCGCGCTCAACCGTGCCGTCGCCGTGTCCATGAGCGAGGGCCCCGAGGCAGGGCTGGCCATGATCGAGCTGATCCCGTCCGACGGGCTGCCCGAGTACCACCTGCTGCCGGCGGCCCGGGCCGACATGCTGCGACGCCTCGGCCGCCGGTCCGAGGCGGCCGAGGCCTACCGTGCCGCGCGCGACCTGGCGGGCACCGACGCGGAACGGCGCTACCTGGAGCGCCGCTGCCGCGAAGTGTCGGCCTGATGAGCGGCCCGGTTTGACAGGCCGGGGTGCCGTTGCAATCGTCTCGCCCGGACCGCCGCCGGATTGGCGGGCGGCCGCACGAGCACCGAGAGGACGGCTGAACCATGTTGCAGGGCAGAGTGGCGATCATCACCGGGGGCGGGCGGGGCATCGGCCGTGAGCACGCGCTCCTGTTCGCGTCGTTGGGGGCCAAGGTCGTCGTCAACGACCTGGGCGGTGCCGTGGACGGCTCGGGTGCGGATATTTCGGCGGCGCAGTCCGTGGTGGACGAGATCACAGCCGCCGGCGGGCAGGCCGTGGCCAACACCGACAGCGTGAGCTCGTTCGACGGGGCGAAGGCCATCGTCGACCAGGCCGTCTCCACCTACGGCGACCTCCACGTGGTGGTGAACAACGCCGGGATCCTGCGCGACCGGATGCTCGTCTCCATGAGCGAGCAGGACTTCGACGACGTCATCGCCGTGCACCTCAAGGGCACCTTCAGTGTCACGCGCCACGCGGCAGCACACTGGCGGGAGGCCGCCAAGGGGGGGACGGTGACCGATCGCGCCATCGTGAACACCAGCTCGGGTGCCGGCCTGCACGGCAACGTCGGCCAGACCAATTACTCGGCCGCCAAGGCGGGCATCGCGGCGATGACGGTCGTGAACGCGATGGAGCTGCACCGTTACGGCGTCCGGGCCAACTGCATCGCACCGGTGGCCCGCACGCGGCTGACGATGCAGACTCCCGGCATGGGCGAGTCGATGGAGCAGCACGTGTTCGATCCCGAGTGCGTCTCGCCGCTCGTTGCCGTCCTGGCCGCCGAGACGTGCCCCTTCAACGGCCAGGTCTTCAGCGTGTACGGCGGGTCGGTGGGGATCTACGCCGGGTGGTCCATCGCCGACTCGGTGGAGACCGACGACCGCTGGACTCCCGAGACGCTGGCGATCGCGATGGACAAGCTGCCGCGCACGGTGGAGGTCAACAGCCAGATCGCCCAGCTCGTCAAGCACATGGGCCGCTGACGGCCGGGCGGGGCACAGCCGCCACGATGCCCCCCGGGCCGAGCATTCCTACGTAGGCTTCGTCGCATGGGTGGGGACGACGCGGGTGGCCTGAGCGGGCGCACGGACGCGGCCCGGGTCGCCGCCGCGTTCGCCACCGCGGAGGTGCAGCTGCTCCTGTGCGCCGTGGCGCAGGTCACCGGCGACCTGTCGCTGTTGCGACCGGATCTCGCACCCGACCAGGAGCAGTTGCTGGTCCCGGGCCACGGCCTCGGACCCGAGCAGCAGGAGGAGGGCCGCCGGATGGCCGCCGCGGCCCTGGCGGCCCACGCGGCGTCGGCTGCGCCGGACCACGTCCTGACGGGCGACGAGAGGCGAAGGGTCTACGACTTCCTCGTCGGGCCCGGGTCGACCGACCAGTGGGAGGCCTTCTTGTCCGAGGAGCTCGCGCTCGAAGGCGGCGATCCCCGTGCACCGTCCTGGCGGATGGGCGAGGTGGGTGGCGTCTTCCGCTGCGCCGTCGTCGGCGCGGGGGCGTCGGGCTTGGCCGCGGCGTACCGGCTGCGCCAGGCCGGCATAGAGGTCACGGTGTTCGAGAAGAACCGCGACGTGGGCGGCACGTGGCTGGAGAACGTCTACCCCGGCTGCCGCGTCGACGTCCCGAACCAGCTCTACAGCTTCTCGTTCGCCCAGACCAACGACTGGGTGTCGCGCTTCTCCGCCCAGCCGGACCTCCTGGCCTACCTGCAGGGGATGGCCAAGGAGCTGGGGCTGGGCGAGTGCATCCGCTTCGGCTCGGAGGTGACCGAGGCCCGCTTCGACGGCGACGCCTCGGAGTGGTCGCTGACGGTGCGCGCCGGTGACGGCGCGACACGGCATGAGGTCTTCGACGGCGTCGTCTGCGCGGTGGGGCAGCTCAACCGCCCCTCCTTCCCGGCCATCGCCGACCGGGAGCGCTTTGGCGGGCCGTCCTTCCACTCGGCGTCGTGGGACGACACCGTCGAGCTGGCCGGCCGGCGGGTGGCGGTGATCGGGTCCGGGGCCAGCGCGGCACAGTTCGTGCCCTGCCTGGTCGACGAGGTCGAGCACCTCGACGTGTACCAGCGCACGCCGCCCTGGCTGCTGCCGACGGAGAACTACGGCGACCCCTTCCCGCCCGAGTTCCACGACCTGCTGGTGCTGCTGCCGGCCTACGGCCGCTGGGACCGGTTGTGGCAGTTCTGGCTCCTTCACGAGGGCCTGCTCCCGGCCGCCCGCGTCGATCCCGAGTGGGACGAGCACACGGAGTCCGTCAGCGCGGGCAACGACTTCGTGCGGTCGATGCTCATCGACGTCCTGCGTGCGCAGGTCGAGGACGACGAGCTGTTCGAGAAGATGGTGCCCCACTTCCCACCTTTCGCCAAGCGCGCGCTGCGCGACGACGGACGGTGGGCGGCGGCCATGGGCCGTTCCCACGTGGACCTCGTCACGACACCGATCGCCGAGATCACCCCGGCGGGGGTGCGCACCGTCGACGGTGTCGAGCACGCGGCCGACGTGCTCATCTACGGGACCGGGTTCAGCGCGTCGGACTTCGTCGCACCGATGCGGGTGTTCGGGACGGGTGGCAGGGAGCTCAACGAGGAATGGGGTGGGGACGCCCGTGCCTATCTCGGCATCACCGTCCCGGGGTTCCCCAACTTCTTCATGCTGTACGGGCCGAACACCAACCTGGTCATCAACGGCAGCATCCTCGTCATGGTGGAGTGCCAGGTTCGCTACGCCGTCGAGGCGATCGGGCGCCTGCTGCGCGCCGGGCACCGCACCATGTCGTGCCGGCGCGACGTCCATGAGCGCTACGGGCGCGAGATGGAGGAGGGCAACGCGAAGATGGTGTGGGGCGTGGCCGACGTGCCGACGTGGTACCGCAACGCCCGCGGCCGGGTCACCCAGAACTGGCCCTTCGACCTGCACTCGTACTGGGAGCGCACGCTCGAGCCCGACCTGGCCGACTACGAGCTGGCCTGACGGGCCCGCCATGACGGCACCGGCGGGGGAACCGAGCCGCGCGTTGCGCGAGATCCTCGCCCTGGTCCCGTCCGACTTCGCCGATCCGGAGGCCGACTACAGCGCCGTGCGCGCCATGATGGCGCCCTTCCACGGCCACCCGGTGCCGCCGCACGTGACGGTGACCGAGACGGTCCTGGGCGGGGTGCGGTGCGCGTGGTACGACGACGCCCGGGTGCCGCGGCGGCAAAGGACCGTCTTCCATTGCCACGGGGGCGGCCTGGTCTCGTGCCCGCTCGACGACTACCACTTCTACGGGGCCATGCTGGCCGAGCAGCTCGAGGCCCGGGTGGTGCTGGCGGACTACCGCCTCGCACCCGAGCACCCCTTCCCGGCGGCCCACCAGGACTGCCTCGACGCCTATCGCGCTGTCGTGTCGGGGCTGGCGGATCCGGGACGGGTGGTGGTCAGCGGTGACTCCTGCGGGGGGATGCTGGGGCTCGGCACGCTGCTGGCGGCCCGGGACGAGGGGCTGCCCCGGGCGGCCTGCTTCGTGTCGATCTCGGGCTGGTTCGACCTCTCGGTCGCCCGGCCGGCCGGCGACGGGCACGACCCGTTCCTCACTGCGGAGTGGGTCCGCAACCGCGGCCGCGACTATGTCGCAGGGAGGCTGGCGCTCGACGACCCGCGGGTCTCCCCGGCCTTCGCGGACCTGGCGGGCCTCCCGCCGCTCTACCTGCCGGTGGGGGAGTGCGACACCCTGCGCGAGGGGGTGGTCGCGCTGGCCGCCGGCGCGACCCGGGCCGGGGTCGAGGTGACGTTCGAGCGATGGCCGGGCATGGTGCACGGGTGGCAGGGGCTCGTCACCGCCGGGGTGCCCGAGGCGCTGGCGTGGTTCGGGCGGGCCCGCCTGTATCTCGACGGCGTGGACCGCGCCGACGGCGGGACGGCTCGCTGACGACGCCGGTCAGCTGACGATGTCGAGCGGCGTGCCCGGCGGGATGACCGACAGCTGGGCCAGGTCCGCGTCGTGCAGCCGGATGCAGCCGTGGGAGATGGCGGCGCCCGTCGTGCCGATGAGCGAGTCGTCGTAGGCATCGATGGGGCCGTGGATGCCGATGATGGCGTCGCCCGAATTCTCCCAGTCGGTGATGGAGTCGGAGTGGTCCGACGTGACCAGGACGAAGGGACCGTACCCGGGGCCGGGGGAGGGGTACTGCATCGGCACGAAGTACTCGCCCGTCGGGGTGGGGTCATCGGGCGCGCCGATGCCGGCCGGGAAGTCGAAGACCAGCGTGCTGTCCTCGTAGACGGTCAGGTGCATCGTGGTGAGGTTCACCACGATGGCGTAGGGCGTGCTCCCGAGGCTGACGTCGCTCTGCCGCACCCACGTCGTCGAGCCGTTGGGCCGCTGCGCCAGGCGGACGTCGAGCCATCCCGGCTCGGTCGTGACGACGGGCAGGACGGAGGGATAGCCGTACCAGGTGCCCGGCACCGTCCCGTCCGACGGCGCGCCCGGGGCGGGGTAGCCGGGGATGTCGCCGTGGAGGGTGGCGACGAGCGTGCTGGCCGGCGGGGCGGGCGGTCCCGGCGGGAGCGGCGTGGCCGTGGTGGTCGTGGTGGCGGGCGGGCTGTGGTGTGCGGCCGGCGCGACGGCCGACGGGGCACTGGTCGCCACGTCGAAGGTGGCGACGCCCGAGAGCGCAGCGCCCACGACCAGGGTGCCCGCCCCGACCGCCACCATGATCCGCCGCCACGTCCGGCCCATCCGACCTCCGATGGCGGCAATGGTACCGGCGGGCGCGGGGCCGGCAGCTACGGGTGCGAGGATGCGGGCCATGGTCGATCGCCAGCGCATCTCCTCGGGCTCGCCGTTCGAGCCCACCATCGGGTTCAGCCGGGCGCTGCGGGTGGGGGACCGGGTGTTCGTCTCGGGGACGGGTCCCGTGGTACAGGGGGGAGGCTGCCCCGAGGGCGCGGGGGCCCAGGCGCGGCGCTGCTTCGAGATCGTGGCGGCCGCGCTGGCCGAGGCGGGAGCGGCGCTGTCCGACGTCGTGCGCACCCGGATGTACATCACCGCGGTCGAGGACGGCGCGGCCGTCGGCGCGGTCCACGGCGAGGTGCTCGGACGCGTGCGCCCCGCGGCGACCATGGTCGTGGTGGCGGGGCTGCTCGACCCCGCCTGGAAGGTGGAGATCGAAGCCGAGGCGGTGATCTCCCCAGGGTTGGTCTGAGCGCGGAGTGGCTCAAGTAGCCTCGGCCGCGATGCAGCCTGCCGCGCCCGTGCTGCGCGCGCTCGATCCGGCGGAACGGTACTTCTGGCTCCTCGGCCATGTCGCCAACATGAACCTGGTCATGCTGGCCGAGCTCGAGTGCCGCGTGGAGCCCGCGGATCTCCGGCGTGCGCTGGACGCGCTGCAACGGCGCCACCCGCTGCTCCGGGCGGGGGTCGAGGTCCGGGACGGGGAGCCCGTGTTCGTCGAGGCTGCGGCGGAGATCGCCCTGGGCGACCCGACCGCTCCGGGCGACGGGGCATCGTTCCGCTCGCTGGTGGAGCGCCCGTTCGCTGCGAGCGGCCCACTGGCCCGCTGCGTCTACGCGCCGGCCGCGGGCGAGGACCGTTCCACCGTCGCCCTGGTCGTGCATCACGCGCTGGTCGACGCCCGCGCCGGCGTGCGCGCCCTGCAGCACATGTTGGGATGGATCGATGCCGGCGACGGCGGCCCGGGCGTCCGCGGGTCCGTGCCGCCGCCCCTGCACGAGCGGTTCCCCGCCGCGCTCCGGTCGCCGCGTGCGGCCGTCGGGGTCCTTTCGACGATCCGGGCCGAGCGCGACGGTCAGGCGGAGCCGGCTGCGTTCGCCTGCCATGCCGGCGCCGCCGCCCGCACCTCCCGCTACGCCCGCCTCGTGCTGCCTCCGGCTGCGGTGCGCCGGCTGGTCGAGGCGGCGCGCGCCGAGGGCACCAGCGTCACCGGGGCGATCGCCGCCGCGGTGTTGCAGTCGGCCGCGGCGCTCGACGGAGCCGGGGAGGACCGTACGATCTGCCTCGCCGTCCCGACCGACCTGCGCTCCAGGGTCGAGCCGCCGATCGCCGCCGACGACGTCGTGGTCGCCATCGGGCTGCTCTGCACCCCGTACCGCGTGTGCGCCGAGACGGAGCCGACGCTGGCACGTGACATCGGTGAGCAGGTCGCTCGCGAGGTCGCTCGCGGCGAGAGCCACCTGTTCTACCGCTTCGCGAGGGCCGGCTCGTTCGCGGTGTCGGGCGGGGGCATCGAGTCGTTCGGCACGTGGTTGGCCGCCAGCGCCCAGAACGTCGCGGTGAGCAACGTGGGCGTCGTGGACGACACCGGCGACCCGACCTGGGTGCGGCGCGTGACCTTCGCGCTGAGCCCCGCCGCCAACCAGGTGGCGTTCGTGTCCGTCACCACGTACCGGGGCGAGCTCCTCCTCACCGTCGCCACGGACGAGGCCAAGCTGCCCCTCCGCGCGGCCGAGCAGCTGGTCGCCGGCATCGGGGCCAGGCTGGGAGCGGCGCGGATGCGCACGGACCTCGACGAGCACCAGGCAGCCGGGTAGCCGGCCGGCGGGCGGTTCCTGCTAGGAGGCCAGGCCGACCACGGTGGCGGCGATGATGTTCGCCCCGCGCAGGTCGCCGGTGACGCCCGACTCCATGCGGTTCATCACGTAGCAGACGACGAGCTCGGCGTCCTGGTCGATCACGACGACGGAGCCGCCGTAGCCGCCCCAGTAGCAGGCCCGCGGGCCGATCGGCATGTCGGGCGGGTTGCTCAGTCCGTAGCCCATGCCGATGCGCTGGTGCATGCCCAGCACCTTGTCGATGCCGTCCGCCTGCACCTCGAAGATCGGGTCAGTGCCCTCGGCGGACAGCAGGCGGACGCCGCGGGCCGCACCCCGGCCGGCGACCACCGACTGGACGGCCGCCACGGACCGTGCGTTGCCCTGGCCGTTGGCCGCGGGGATCTCGGCCCGGCGCCACCACTCGTGGTGGGCCATGGTGGCGTCGATCGGTGGGTTCATGAACGTCCGCAGCATGAGCTCGGGGACCTGGCCGCCCATGGCGTCCAGGTCGATCGGCGGCGGCGGGATCACGTTGGAGACCCGGTGGTCCTCGCTGGCCGGGAGGCCGATGTGGAAGTCGGCATCGAGTGGCTTGGCGACCTCACGGGCGAACCACTGGCCGATGGTCTCGCCGGTGATGCGGCGGACGATCTCGCCGATGAGGTAACCCTGGGTGACGGCGTGGTAGCCCGACCCGTTGCCCGGCTCCCACCACGGCGCTTGGGCGGCGAGCCGGGACGTGCACAGCTCCCAGTCGGCCAGGTCCTCCGCGGTGAGGGGCTCGTCCCAGCCGGGCAGCCCGGCGGTGTGCCCCATGACGTGGCGCACCTCGACGTGCTCCTTGCCGTTGGCCGCGAACTCGGGCCAGTAGGTGGCGACAGGGGCGTGGAAGTCCAGTTCGCCTCGGTCGTGCAGCATCAGCGCGCAGAGGAACGTCATGGTCTTGGTGGTCGACCAGACGTTGGTGAGCGTGTCACGGTCCCAGGGCTTCGTCCTCTCGGCGTCGGCCCAGCCGCCCCAGATGTCGACGACCGGCTCGCCGTGCAGGAAGATGGCAACCGACGACCCCAGGTCGGCCCCGGTGTCCAATTGGTCGGCGAGCGTGGCGCGGACACCCTCGAAACGCGCGTCGCAGGTTCCGTGCACCTCTGCCATGTGAGCCCCCGTTCGTGGAGCGATCGCTGATCGCGGTGGTCGTGCTCTCCCTGCGAAAACTAGGAGCGTTCCGGCCGTCGCGCCAACCGGTCCCGCCGCCCGCCGTCCGCGTGCCCCCAGGTCCCGCTGCCACCGGGGTGGGGTCGGTAACGTCGGTGTGTGCAGCGCACGGACGCGGTCGTGGTGGGCTCGGGGCCCAACGGGCTGGCGGCTGCGCTGACCCTGGCCCGGGCCGGGCTCGGCGTCGAGGTCCTGGAGGGAGCGCCCACGGTCGGCGGCGGGACCCGGACCGAGGCACTGACGCTCGAGGGCTACCGCCACGACGTCTGCTCCGCCGTCCACCCGGCGCTGGTGGCGTCCCCCTTCTTCCGCACCCTCGACCTGCCCGCGCTCGGCATCGTCCTGCGCCAGCCCGAGGTGGCGTTCGCCCACCCCCTCGGCGGCGGGCGGGCCGTGGCGCTCGACCGGAGCGTGGACGAGACGGCCTCGCACCTCGGTGGCGACGCCGCCGCGTACCGGGAGCTGATGGTGCCGCTGGTGGACCGGCTCGACCGCATCGTCGCCTACGTCCTGGGCCCGATGCGCAGCATGCCGCGCGACCCGCTCGCGCTGGCCCGCTTCGCCATGGTCGGTGTGCCCTCCGTCCGCCACGCGGCGCGGCGTTTCAGCACCGACGCGGCGCGGGCGCTCCTGGCCGGCGCCGCCGCGCACTCCATGGAGCCGCTCACGGCGCCCTTGACGTCCGCCTTCGGCCTCCTGCTGACGGCGCTCGGCCACGGGGTCGGGTGGCCCGTCGTCGAAGGGGGCAGTGCGGCCATCTCGCTCGGACTGACGGCCGAGCTGCGGCGCCTGGGCGGTGTCGTGCGGACCGGACGCTGGGTGACCTCGTTGTCCGAGCTGCCCCCGGCGCGTGCGTTGCTCCTCGACGTCTCGCCGCGCCAATTCGTGGCGCTCGCCGGGACGCGCCTCTCCGGGCGGGTGGGCAGGCCGTGGGCGCGCTTCCGGCCGGGACCGGGCGCCTGCAAGGTCGACTGGGCGCTCGACGGCCCCGTGCCCTGGAGCGCCGAGGCCTGTCGGCGCACGGTGACCGTCCATGTCGGGGGCAGCTTCGACGAGGTGGCGCACTCGGAGGCGACGGTGCGCGCCGGGCGGCACCCCGAGAGGCCGTTCGTCCTCCTCGCGCAGCCCGGGGTGGTCGACCCGACGCGGGCCCCGTCGGGCCGGCACACGCTCTGGGGGTATTGCCACGTGCCCAACGGCTCGGGCCTGGACATGAGCGAGCGCATCGAGGCGCAGATCGAGCGGTTCGCACCGGGGTTCCGCGATCGCGTGCTGGCCCGCACGGTGCGGACGGCGGCCGAGGCGGAGGCGGAGAACCCGAACCAGCTGGGTGGCGACGTCAACGGCGGCGCGGCGACCCTGCGCCAGACCGTCCTCCGGCCGGTGCCCCGGTGGAACCCCTACCGGACGCCGCTCGAGGGTGTGTACCTCTGCTCGGCCTCGACCCCACCGGGGGGAGGGGTCCACGGCATGTGCGGGGTGTGGGCGGCCGAGGCCGCGCTGCGGGAGCGGTTCTCCTGACCCGGGGCCCCCCGCTGGGCGGTGGCCGGGCCTCGCCCGGCGGCCCGCTCAGGCGACGCTGTGGTGGCCGGTCAGGCGCTCGAGCAGGTGCCAGGCCTCGATCTCGTCGGCCACGCACGACTTGAACTCGCCCTGCGCCACGACGTAGCGGAGCCAGCAGGGGTGGATGCGCAAGGTGTGCGCGTCGGGCCCGGGCACCACCTCGATGTTGCCCACCTCGCTGGTGAGCTCGTACCGCCAGGTGGCCTCGGCGTGCGACCGGTTGGCCGACTCGATGAGCGCCACGACCATCCGCTCCGCTCTCTCGAGGCTGTCCTTCATGAGGAGTTTCTTCATCGGTGCTTCCCCCGCTCTGCATGCCACGCCCGGTACCGGACCGGGTCTCCACCCTGGGCCTGCCGGACCGGCGCCCGGTGCGCAGGACTACAACTGCACAACAGGATGGCGGTCCCCGGGTGATCCTGCGGCGCAGCAGGGTTGCGATCGCGGTGCGGCTGCCCGGCCGGGACGGCGGCTCCTCGCGCGAGGAGCTCACCCGAGGGGCAGCTCCACGCGGCGGGTCAGCGTGACGGCCTCGAGCAGGCGGCGATCGTGCGAGACGAGGAGCAGCGTGCCGGCGTAGGCCCGCAGAGCGGACTCGAGCTGCTCGATCGCCGGCAGGTCGAGGTGGTTCGTCGGCTCGTCGAGGACGAGGAAGTTGACGCCTGTGGCGGCGAAGGCGGCCAGCTCGGCGCGGGTCCGCTCGCCGGGCGAGAGCGTGGAGGGGGACCGCAGCACCGCGTCCGCGCCCAGCCCGAACTTGGCCAGCTGGGACCGGGCCCGGTCCCGGGGGAGACCCGTCGCCGCCATGAAGGCGTCGGCCACGCTCGGGCCATGCTGCAGGATCCGCCGGTCCTGCGCGAGCTCACCGACGACCACGCTCGGTCCCATGCGCCGCGTCCCGGCCACCAGCGGGAGCCGGCCGAGCATGGCTTCGACGAGCGTCGTCTTCCCCGAGCCATTGGGACCCACCAGCGCGATGCGCTCGGCCCAGGCGATGTCGAGGGTGAGCGGCCCCAGGGTGAAGTCGCCCCGCTGCACCACGGCGTCGGCGAGGCGGACGACCATGGTGCCGGACCGGGTGGCCTCGTTGACGGAGAAGCGGAGGTCCCAGCCTTCCCATGGCTTCTCGACCACCGTGAGCGACTCGAGCGCTCGCTCGGTGCGCCGCGCCTTGCTGGCCAGTCGCTCCGTCCGGTTGATCCGGAAGTCGCGCTGCGCCTTGTCGTTGTCGCGGGGGTGCTTCTTCTCCCGGGCGACGCCGCTGGTCGCCCATTGCCGTTCGCGTTGGGCCCGACCGCGTAGCTCCGCCCGCTGCGCCTCGTAGAGCTCGTACGCCTCGAGGGCATGAGCGTGGTCGGCCTCCCGCTCGGCCTGGTAGCCCGCCCAGCCGCCGCCGTACAGGCGCCCGGCCCGCGTGTGGCCGTCCAGCTCGAGCACGTGCGTCACGGTCCGGTCCAGGAAGGCACGGTCGTGCGAGACGATCACCATGGCGCCGGAGCGCCGGGTCACCAAGTCCTCGAGCCGGGCCAGCCCGTCGAAGTCGAGGTCGTTGGTCGGCTCGTCGAGCAGGGTGATGTCGAAGCGGGCGAGGAGGATGGCGGCCAGGGCCACGCGGGCCTCCTGGCCGCCCGACAACGCCGCGGCCGGGTGCGCTGCGACCGACGGCGGCAGCCCGACCTGTTCGAGGGTGGTGACGAGGCGCCCTTCGAAGTCGCCGGCAGAGAGCGACTCGTAGCGCGCCAGCGCCGCCGCGTAACGGTCGTCGGCCCCCGCTTCCCTCGTCGCGAGCTCGGCCGCCGCAGCTGACAGTTCGGCCTCTGCCGTCGCGACGCCGGTCCGGAGGTACAGCGCGGCGCGGACGGTCTCGCCTGCGCCGTGTGCGTGCTCCTGGCCCAGGTAGCCGACGGTCGCGAGCGGTGGGTCGACGCGGACTCGTCCGGCCGCGGGCGGTAGCAGGCCGGCCAGGGTCTGGAGGAGCGTCGACTTGCCGACCCCGTTGGGGCCGACCACGCCGAGGCAGGTCGCGGGTGCGACGGTGAGCGACACGTCGTCGAGGACGGCGTGTCCCCCGCGTTCGAGTCGGAGGTGCTGGGCGACGAGCGTCGCGGCGGGTGCGGAGAGTGCGGGCATGTGGGAGCTCCGGGGAACGGACGAGAAGGACGTGGGCGGTGGCGCGCCATGGCGCGGCCGTCAGTGCGTCGAAGCTCTACCTCACGGTCGGAATGATAGTGCTACCGGACTTGGAGGTGGTGCAGCGACGTTCAGTAGTGTCGTGCAGCCGGGGGCGCGGGCACCGGCCCGGGCCGGGCGACGGACAAGGGGGCAGCCATGGCGATCGCCATCACCGACGAGCACCAGGAGCTGGGTGCCACCGTGCGCGGCCTGCTGACGGCGCACGGCTCGCTGGCCGCAACGCGGGCTCTGCTGGAGGCGGACGCCGAGCCGAGGCCGTCCTTCTGGCAGGAGATGGCCGACCTGGGCTGGCTCGGCATCCACCTGCCCGAGGAGCACGGAGGTTCCGGTGCAGGCCTGAGCGAGCTCGTCGTCGTGCTCGACGAGCTCGGGCGCCAGGTCGCGCCCGGGCCGTTCCTGCCCACGGTGCTCGCCTCGGCGGTGATCGCGCAGTGCGGCAGCGGGGAACAGCGCGCCTACTTCCTGCCGGGACTGGCCGACGGGAGCGTGGCGGCCGCGCTCGGACTCGGCGGGACGCTGACGTTGCGCGACGGGGTGCTCGACGGGGACGGCGGGATCGTCCTGGGCGGGGTCGGAGCCGACCTGTTGCTGCTGCGCGCCGGGGAGGACGTGGTCGCGCTCCCGTGTGGTGCCGACGGCGTCACCGTCACCGGCACCAAGGACCTCGACCCGTCGCGGCGCTCGGCCAGGGTGACGGTGTCGTCGGTGCGGACACGGGACGCCGACGTGCTGGTGGGCGCGCTGGCACGCGCCCGATCCTTGGCCCGCACGCTCGGCGCGGCGGAAGCCGTGGGCGTCATGGCCGCCTGCACCGACGCCGCGGTGGCGTACGCCAAGGAGAGGGTGCAGTTCGGTCGGACGATCGGGACCTTCCAGGCGGTCAAGCACCACTGCGCCGACCTGCTGGTGGCGGCGGAGCTGGCCACAGCTGCCGTGTGGGACGCCGCGCGGGCCGCCGCGGGCGCGGCCGACGAATTCGACCTGGTGGCAGCCATGGCGGCGCAGCTGGCCTTCGGCCCGGCGGTGCACAGCGCCCAGATGAACATCCAGGTGCACGGCGGCATCGGGTTCACCTGGGAGCACGACGCGCACCTGTTCCTGCGCCGGGCCCTCGTGCTCGACGGGTTGTTGGCCTCGCCCGCAGACGCCGAGGACGTGACGACGGAGGCGTCCCGGGGCACGAGCCGCGAGGTCACGCTCGACCTGCCGGACGAGGCCGAGGTCATCAGGCCCGAGGTGCGGGGCCAGGCCGAGCGCATCGGGGCGCTCCGCGGAGCCGAGCAGCGCAGGGCGCTCGTGGAATCGGGGCTGCTGGTGCCCCACTGGCCCAAGCCGTGGGGGCGCGCCGCGGGCGCGGTCGAGCAGATCGTGATCGACGAAGAGCTGCGCACCGCGGGGGTGAAGGTGCCCGGGCTCGGCATCACGGGGTGGAACATCATGACGGTGAACCAGTACGCGACGCCGGACCAGGTGGAACGGTGGGTCTTCAAGACGCTCATAGGGGAGTACGTGTGGTGCCAGCTGTTCAGCGAGCCCGACGCCGGCTCCGACGCGGCCGCCGTGAAGACCCGGGGCACGCGCGTCGACGGCGGGTGGCGGGTGAACGGGCAGAAGGTGTGGACGAGCGGCGCGCAGTACTGCCACCTCGGGCTGGCCACGGTGCGCACCAACCCCGACGCGCCGAAGCACGCCGGCATCACGGCCATGGTCATCGACATGCACGCGCCGGGTGTGGAGGTGCGGCCGCTGCGTCAGATCACCGGCAACGCCGACTTCAACGAGGTCTTCTTCAACGACGTGTTCGTGCCGGACGACGACGTCGTCGGCACCCGAGACGACGGGTGGACCGTGGCGCGTTCCACCCTGGGTAACGAACGGGTCTCCATCGGCGGCGGTGCCGGCGGCATCTTCGCGCCCATGGACCTCTTGGCGCTGCTCAAGGACGGTGGGGAGCGGGTGCCGGGCGCCTCGGCGCGCGTCGGCGCCGTCCTCGCCAAGGAGCACGCCCTCAAGGCGCTCAACCTGCGGCGGGCGCAGCGGGCCGTGATCGGCGCCGGCCCCGGGCCCGAGGGAAACGTCACGAAGCTGGTGCTGGCGGAGCACGGTCACGATCGGGCCCGACTGCAAGCCGACTTGGTCGGCCCGGACATCGCGTTCCTCGACGGTGAGCACGCCGTCGCCGGTTACTCCGAGCTCTCGGCGCGCGCCATGTCCATCGCCGGCGGGACGTCGGAGATCACGCGCAACCAGATCGCCGAGCGCATCCTGGGGCTGCCCCGGGACCCGCTGATCAAGTAGGCGACGTGGGTCCTGTGCCGGCGGAGCGTCGGGGAACGGACGGCCGGCCACGAGGTGGCCGGTGGCGAGATTGAGGTCGAGGCGCTCGCTGTTCATCGCGGCGATCGTGCTGGTGCCGGTGCTGGCGTTCATCGCCCTGACGTTTCGCCTCTTCGTCTACCCCGATCTCAACGCACCGGTGCGCTCCGACGCGATCGTGGTTCTGGGCGGCAACGGCGCCGGACCGTTCGACGTGGGTGTGACTTTGGCCAAGGAGCGGTACGCGCCCACGATCGTCTTCTCCCTGGTCCCGGGCTACAGCTGCGAGCCCTCGGTCCTGCACCTGGGGTCCGAGCGCATCCTGTGCTTCCGGGCCAACCCACAGACGACCCAGGGGGAGGCGCGCTCGATCGCGCACCTGGCCGCGGTCGACCATTGGCACAGGATCATCGTCGTGATGCCGACGACGCAGGCCACGAGGGCGCGCCTGCGTATCGGACGCTGCTATCCCGGACAGGTGCTCGAGGTCGCGGCGCCGCCTGCGGGGTTCTGGGCCTGGGTGCGCGGGATCGTCTACGAGTGGCCCGCCCTGGCCAAGGCGCTCGTCCTGCAACCGAGCTGCTGATCCCGGCCCAAGCCACGCGATCGCAACCTTCCTGCGACGCACCCGTGACGGTGGGCGTTGTACCGTGCTGCAGGGGCGCCGGTTGGGGGACCGGCATGAGGGGGGAGCAGTGCAGGCGAGCGTCCGAGCCGTCGAGACACGCAGTGTGCCGACGGCGGGCGCCGCCCCTGCGGTGTGCGATACGGCAGTGGCCGGGCGCCGCTTGTCGAACAGGGCGATCGAGCTCGTCGGTCTGGCCCTCGGCATTGGCTTCATCGCAGCCGTCGCGTTGGGACGCGACCTCTCCAACGACGTGTTCTGGCAACTGGCGGCGGGCCAGTGGATGTTGGCGCACCACACCGTCATGGGGCTGGACCCCTTCAGCTACACCGAGTCGCACCGCCGGTGGGTGACCGACGAATGGGGATCAGAGGTCGCTCTGGCCGCCCTCTACCGGGTGTTCGGGGCCGCCGCGTACAACGTCTACGCCGTCGTCCTGGGCGGACTGTGCCTGGTGGTCACCGCCGCCTACGCCCGCGCCCTTGGCGCCCGCGGCGGCCGGGTGGCAGCGATCGTCATGCTGCTGGCGGTGGGGATCGCCGGCGTCGTGGCCGGCGACCGTGGGCTCGACTTCTCGCTCGTCTGGCTGCCGCTCGAGCTGCTGGTGCTGACGAAGGCGCGGGCCGACCCGGGCTGGTTGCTGGCGCTTCCCGTCCTGTGCGTGGCATGGGTCAACACCCACGGGTCGATCCTGGTGGGCCTCCTCGTGCTCGGTGTGGAGCTCGGGTGGTCGCTGGTGCCTGCCCGGCTGGTCGCCCGCGTCGGCGGTCTCGGGCAGTCGCCCCACACCGGAACCCTGGCCCTGGCGCTGCTGGGCAGCGTGGAGGCGGCCTGCATCACCCCCTACGGCCCCGGCCTGCTGGCCTACGACACCGGCGTCGCCGGCAACTCCCAGATCGCGCAGTACATCGACGAGTGGAATTCGCCCAACTTCCACTCGCTCATGGTGGTCCTCGTCTATGTGGTCCCGCTGGTCGTGCTCGTCGCGTGCATCCGGCGACGGCGCATCCCGGTGCTCGAGGGATCGCTGGCCGGCGTCCTCTTCGTGGAGGCGCTCCGGACCCAGCGCCTCGTCGTCTACCTGATGGTGGTGGCCGCGGGCCTGGCCGCTGCCCTGCCGGCGCGACCCGCCTGGGGGACGGTGGCACGCCGGTGGGCGGGTGGCGCTCTCGTGGTGTGCGCGATCATCATCCTCGCGGCCCCGTCGGTGCCGGCGGGGACCGTCTCGCCGACGGTGCCGGTCCAGGCCTTCGACTACCTGGGCTCCCGGCACGGTCGCATCTTCACGGAGTACACGTGGGGGGACTACTCGATCGCCCGCCATCGCGCCACCTTCGCCGACGGGCGCACCGACCTCTTCGAGGGTGAGGTGCTGACCGAGTTCTTCGCGATGACGGACCTGACCACCGACCCCGACCCGATCCTCTCGGCGTACCACGTCGCCTACGTGGTCTGGGCGCCGGGCACCGCCCTCTCGGAGTTCCTCTCGCACGACCCGCGCTGGCGGGTCGTGGACCGCACGGCCGTCGCCCTGGTGTTCGCACGGCGCTGAGCCGGGATCAGCCGCGGGTCGCCTGCAGGCCCCGCAGGTCGCCCTCGTCGTCGGTCCAGGTCTCCACGTCCCCGTAGCCGTGGCGCTCGAGGTCGGGGCGGAGCCGGTCGGCCTGCTCGCCCCCGAGCTCGAGCAGCAGCGCGCCGGCCGGCCGGAGGAACCGCGTCGCCTCGTGCACCACCCGCCGCAGGACGTCGGTGCCGTCGGTCCCGCCGTCGTAGTGCGAGGCGACCTCGAAACGGAGCGTGTCGCGCGGGAGCAGGCGGAGCGCCGGGGTGGGGACGTAGGGGACGACGGCGACCACGACGTCGACCCCGCCCACCAGGCGCCCGGGCAGGCCGCCGAACAGGTCGCCGGTGAAGGCCTCGACGCCGTTGGCCCGGGCGCAGGCGACGGCCCGGGGGTCGAGGTCGGTGGCGACGACCCGGGCGGCCGGGCGCGCTGCGCCCAGTGCGGCGGCGATCGCCCCCGATCCGGTGCACAGGTCGACGGCAGCACCGTCGTCCGGCAGGCGTGCCGCGGCACGACGGGCCAGCGCGAGGCTCTGCCAGCGAGGGACGTACACCCCGGGGTCCACGCGGACCGAGAGGCGACCGAAGCGGACCCGACCGGTGATCCACGCCAGCGGCTCCCCACGGATTCGCCGTTCGCCCAGTGACCGCAGCAGCGCCGGGTCGCCGGCCGCTCGCGCCGCCAGCTCGGCGGCCTCCTCGTCGGCCGCGACGCAGCCCGCCCGCGCCAGCGCGTCGGCCAGCGCTGCCCACGGCGTCGGGTTCGCTCCGCGCGCTCAGTCGAGCATCGCCCCGGCAACGCGTGGTCCCGCCTCCGCATCGCCCTCGACGGCAGCGCCCCGGGCTGCCCCGTCGGCATCCACCGGCGCCATGGTGGGGGCGTGGTTGGGCAGGAACAAGGTCGGGACGAAGGCGATGAGGATGGCGCCCACCGACCACCAGAACGTGTGGGCGAACGCGGCCGCCACGGGGTCGGCGACGGCGGGCGGCAGCTTGGCGGTGGCACCGATGACGCCGGCACTCCCGCCTGCCCTCGTCGCCAAGGCCCCGAGGTTGGCCACGATCTGGCGTTCCAGGACGACGGCGAAGAGTGCGGTCGCCACGGAACCCCCGACGAGACGCACGATGTTCATCACGGTGGAGGCCTTGGGGATCTCTGCGTGGCTGAGATCGAAGTAGGCCGCGGCGGTCACCGGCATCATGGACAGGCCCAGCCCGAGCCCGCGGGCGAACAACGTGACCGCCAAGAGCGCCTCGTTCGTCGAGCTCGTCACGAAGGCGAGCGGCACGGTCGCCGCCGCCATCAGGAGGATCCCGAACGGCACGACGCGACGAGGCCCGAAGCGGTCGGTCATGCTGCCCGCCCGGCGCATGATGCAGGCCGCACCGATGCCCTGGGGCGCCATGAGCAGCCCGGCCACCCAGGCGTCCTGGCCCCGCGCCACCTGGTAGTACAGCGGGAGCAGGAACATGGAGCCGAACAGCGTGGCGCCGATGACGAAGATGCAGACGTTGGCGATGGCGAAGTTGCGGTTCTTGAAGGGGTGCAGCTCCAGCAGCGGGTTCTTGATGCGCAGTGCATGGAGGACGAAACCGGCCATCAGGGCGAGGCCGAGCACGAAGGAGATGAGGACCGGGGCGCCGGTGTAGCTGCCGGTGACCCCGACTTCGGAGAGCGCGTAGACCAGGGCGGCGAGGCCGGGGGACAAGAGGCAGAAGCCCAGGGTGTCGAACGCGGAGGGGAACCGCTCGTCACTGTCCCGCTTCGGTAGCCAGCGGCTGGACACGACCAGGGTGACGATGCCGATCGGCACGTTGATGTAGAAGATCCAGCGCCAGCTGTAGTTGGAGACGATCAGGCCCCCGATGACGGGCCCCATGATCGGGCCGAGGACCATCGGCACCCCGATGATGCTCATGACGCGGCCCATGCGCTGCGGGCCGGCGGCACGGGCGAGGATCGACTGGCCGACCGGGAGCAGCATGCCGCCGCCGATCCCCTGCAGCACCCGGAAGGCGATGAGCGAGTCGGCCGACCAGGCGAGGCCGCAGAGGCTGGAGCCGATGATGAAGAGGCCCAGCGAGGTCATCCAGATCGGCTTGGCCCCGAAGCGATCGACGGCCCATCCCGTGACCGGTGTGACCATGGCGAGCGCCAGCAGGTACCCGGTCGCCACCCACTGGATCGTCGTGACCGACACGTGGAAGTCGCGGCCGAGGGTGGCCAGCGCCACGGCAACGATCGTCGTGTCGAGGATCGACATGATCGACCCCAGGACGACGACGGTGGAGGTCCGTCGCAGCTCGGGCGTCAGGGTGAAGGCGTCGGCCTGGGAGCGTGCCATGCGAGTTATTTCATATTACTCAAAGGTATGGAGTTGTCAAAGAGTTTGGGCGGCGCGAAAATCGGGTCATGGGACTGGCCGAGGACGCGTTCGAGCGCCTCCGTCGCATCGCGTTCGAAGGCGAGTACGTCGAGAGGATGGCGGCCCTCGGCGTGCGGATGAAGCTCTCGCCCGGGGTGATCAAGACCCTGGTGCGGCTCGCCAAGGCGGATGGCGTCTCCATGGGCGACATGGCCAGGGGCATCGGGTGCGACCCCTCGTACATCACAGCGCTCGTCGACGACCTGGACGAGCGCGGCCTGGCCCGGCGTGAGCCGGCGCCCGACGACCGCCGGGTGAAGATCATCGTCCTGACCGACGCCGGCCGGTCCCTGGCGGCCGAGATCGACGCCATCCTGTCGGTGCCGCCGGCGGCGTTCGGCGCGCTGTCGTCGCCGGAGCTCCGCCAGCTGCGCGACCTGTTGGACAAGGTGCTGGCCGCGACGGACGGGACGCCGGCGTCCGAGGCCCGCACCGCCCGGGCCAAGGTGGGAGCGACGTCGCCGTAGCGGGCGCCGGGCCGGTAGCGTCGGGCGCAATGGTCCCTGGTGACATGCGGCGGAGCCGGGGCACCCGGGGTGCGGCCCGCACGTGTGGAGGGCAGACGGGGTGGCCGTGTCGGCGGTGAGCGTCGAGCACCTCTCCAAGTCCTACGGCGACACCGTCGCGGTGCGCGACGTCAGCTTCGAGGTGCAGAAGGGAGAGGTGTTCGCGCTGCTCGGGCCGAACGGTGCGGGCAAGACGACCACGGTCGAGATCCTGGAGGGCTTCCGGGATCGCAGCGGCGGCCGCGTCGAGACGCTGGGCGTCGACCCGGCCGACCACAGCACCCAGCGTTGGCTCCGCACGCGCATCGGTGTGGTCCTCCAGGAGCTGGCGGTGGAGCCGTACTACTCCGTGCGCCAGGTGTTGGCGCGCAACGCCGGCTACTACCCCGATCCGCGGCCCGTCGACGAGGTGATCGACCTGATCGGGCTCGGCGAGAAGGCGGACGAGCGTGTCAAGCGCCTCTCCGGCGGCCAGCAGCGCCGGCTCGACGTCGGGCTCGGGATCATCGGGAACCCCGATCTCCTCTTCCTCGACGAGCCCACGACGGGCCTCGACCCTTCCGGGCGCCGCGAGACATGGGACCTCATCCGCCTGCTGGCGGCCGGAGGCACCACCGTCCTGCTGACGACGCACTACATGGACGAGGTGGAGGCGCTGGCCGATCGCGTCGCCGTCCTGTTCGGCCAGGAGGTCGTCGCCAGGGGCACGCCGTCGTCCATCGGCGGGCGCGACCTGGGGGCGGTGACCATCCGCTTCCGCCTGCCCGAGGGCGTGACGCCGGAGTCGCTGCCGGTGCCGGCGGAGGCGGCCGACGACGGGCACGTCGAGATCCACACCGAGGACGAGGTCCGGATCCTGCACGAGCTGACCGGGTGGGCGCTCGCGGGCGGCCACCCGTTGCAGGGGTTGTCGGTGTTGCGGGTCTCCCTGGAGGACATCTACCTCGGTCTCACCCAGGGCATGGCGTCGCGCCGGGCGGAGCAGCCGGAGCCGGGCGCCGAGAGGCCGCCGCTGCAGGTGCGGCCGTGAGCACCGCGGACGTGCCCGTCAAGGGATCGTTCCGGGGCGTCAGCGACCTGCCTCTCGTGGCGCGCCAGGTGCGCTTCGAGCAGCTGGCGTTCTGGCTGAACCCGATCGGGGCGCTGCTCACCATCGGCTTCTCGGTGGTCTTCATCGTGATCTTCGAGTCGACGTCCCGCCACACGACCGTCAACTACCTGCCGATCGACCTCGGCCAGTACTACATCCCCGCCTTCGCCGCCTACGGCGTGATGGCGGCGTGCTTCAACGTCCTCGCCATCACCATGGTCAACCGGCGCGAGATGGGACTGCTCAAGCGGCTCCGCCTGAGCCCGCTCCCGACCTGGATGCTCTTGGCCGCCGTGTTCATCAACTGGATGATCATCGCCGTGATCCAGATCGTGCTCCTGCTGCTCGTCGGCCGCTTCGGGTACGGCGTGCACGGGCCTCACGACGTGGCGATGTTCCTTCTCGTGCTGATCGTCGGCATGTTCAGCTTCACCGCCATGGGGGTGGGCATCAGCACGGTGGTGCCCAACGCCGACGCCGCCGGCCCGATCGTCAGCCTGGTGTTCTTCATTTTGGTCGCGCTCTCGGGGCTGTACTTCCCCGTCAAGCCGGGCTCCGGCCTCGCCACCTTCACCGGCTTCTTCCCGATCCGGCACCTCATCATCGCCTGCGTCGACACGTTCAACGGCGTGCCGGGCGCGTCGACGTGGAACGACATTCTGGTCGTCGCCGTCTGGGGCGCGGTGGGGGTGTTCGTCAGCCTCCGGCGGTGGGACTGGTCGCCCAAGCGCGGCTGAGCGGCGCGCCGGCGGGACGGGGCGGTGTCAGCAGGTCAGCCCGCCGTCGACCACGACCACCTGGCCCGTGATGTAGGTGTTGGCCGGGTCGGCCAGGAAGAGCACGGTGCGGGCGACGTCCGCGGGCTCGCCGAGGCGCCCGAGCGGCGTCCTGCGCTTGATCTGGCCCAGCTGGTCCACGTCGAGCCCGTGGCTCATCTCGGTGCGCAGGTAGCCCGGCGCCACGCTGTTCACCGTGATGCCGCGCGAGCCGAGTTCGCGGGCCAGCCCCCTGGTGAACCCGTCGAGCGCGGCCTTCGTCGCCCCGTAGACGGAGAGCCCGCGGTACCCCGAGAGCCCGACGACCGACGAGATGTTGACGATGGAGCCGGAGCGCCGGGCCAGCATGACCCGGCTCGCCGCCCGGGTGACGTAGACCGTCCCCTTCAGGTTCAAGTCGACGACCTCGTCGAGACCGTCGTTGTCGAAGAGCCCGATCACGCCTTCGCGCGCGACGCCGGCGTTGTTCACGAGCACGTCGACGCAGCCCCAGCGGGCGGCGGCATCTTTCACGAATTGCTCGGCCTGCCCCGGGTCCGAGACGTCGGCCACCGTGAAGTGGAACTGCTCCTTCAGCTGTCGGTCCTGTTCCCAGGTGCACACGGTGTTCGTCCGCGAGCGCGAGCACGTCTCCACGCAATAGCCGGCACCGAGGAAGGCCTCCACCAGGCCGGCGCCCAGACCCTTGCTGCCACCGGTGATCAGGGCGACCCTGGGCGGCACCGGCGGGAGAGTGGTCATGCCTCCACCCCCCGGACCGTCTTCCCGCCCCGCGTCTCGATGGCGTCCACGAACGTCACGCTGCGCGGCTGCCAGGCCCGCGGCAGATCGGCCACCGCGGCCTCGACCTCGGTGCGGATCCTCTCGGTGTCGGCGTCGGCAGGACCGCCCACCGGTACGATGTCCACGGCGACGATGGAGCCCGTCAGCGGATTGGGGCGCCCGAACACGCGGGCCAGTGCCACGCTGTCCAGGGCCGCGATGCGATCCTCGACCGGCAGGGGAGGCACCTTCACGCCCCCCACGTTGATCACCTCGGACGTCCGTCCCCGGAACAGCACACGGCCGTCGACGATCTCGACGACGTCACCGGTCGGTTGCCACTGCCCGGCGCCGGGGGCGGCTTCGGCGCCGGTCTCGCCCGCGTAGCCGAGCATCCCGGCTCCCGCCCGCACCCACAGCTCGCCGTCAGCGACGCGCACGTTCGAGATGGGGTTGGTCTCGCTGTGGAGCGCCTCGACCGCGATCCCCGGCCGGCCGTCCCGCACGGAGGTGATGGAGCCGAACTCGGTCGACGCGTAGACCTGGGACACCCGGGCCCCGGGGAAGGTCGTCCGTAGCTCGTCGAGGAGGTCGGCCGGGCTGGCCTCGCCGCCGAGCGTCACCTGCTCGAGCGGGGGCAACGGCACCTTGCGGCTCCGCGCCTCGGCGAGGAGGAAGCGCCAGAAGGTGGGTGTGGCGCTGACGCAGGTCACGCCGTCGGAGAGCAAGGCCTCCAGGCCGTCCCGAGGCTGGCGGGGGAACGGCGCGACGAGCGTCGCCTGGCTGGCCACGACGTGGAGCAGGACCTGCACGCCGGCGAACTGGTGCGGCCCGTAGGCCAGGAGCCACCGCTGGCCCGGCCGGGGCCGGATGCCGGCGACGGTCTGGGCCAGGACCCGCCAGTCGTGGCGGGCCGCCTTGGGCAGCCCCGTCGTGCCCGTGGTGCGGATCAGGAGCGGCTGCGGGCCGCCCGCCGCCGCCCCGGCCGCCGGCGCGTCGGCGGCCAGATCCTCGGGCCGGACGACGTCGAGCGCGTCGCCGACGTCGGCCCGACGCGTCACGACCGCGGTGTGACCGAGGTGACGGGCCTGGTCCACCAGCTCGCGCGCGCCGGTGTCCGCCTGGTACTGGCAGGGCTCGGCGCCGGCGAGCGCGGCACCGGCGAGGAGGCAGAGGACCCACGCGGCATCGGCCTCCACCACGGCGAACCGCGTGAGGCCCCGGCGGCGCAGGCCCCACGCCACGCGCCGCGCGCCGTCCAGCAGCTCGCCGTAGGACGCCGTGCCCTCCGGGGTGACGACCGCCGTCCGGTCGGGTGCGTCGGCGGCGGCTCCCTCGAGCAGGAGGATCATTCCGCCGCCACACCGGCGTAGAACGCCACGACGTCCCCGACGCGCTCGGGCAGATCACCGCCCGTCGAGAACGGGTCGGAACCGCACTCGTCCTCGAGCATGGCGGAGAGCTCGGCCGCCTCGAGGGAGTCGAGCCCGAGCCCGTCCCCCCACAGGCCCGTGTCGTCGGACCAGCCGGCCGTGCCCTTGTCGGCGCGCCGGAGGAATTCGCCGATCACCGCTCGTGCCTTCTCCTGATCTGTGGCCACTCGTGGGTTTCCTTTCGGATGCTGGGGGTGCCGGCCCGTCGGCTTCAGGTCCCGCGGACGTCCGGACGGGCGCCACGCACGCGGTGCCGGGGCGCGGTGGACGATCGACATCTGCCCGTGATCTCTGTGCCCATTGTCCGTTCCTCCGCCCGGAGCGACGAGCCCGACTCGGCCTCCGGTGGGGAGGCTCTGGCCGTCGCGGGCCATAGATAGAGTTTCCTTCTCCACCATTTACCAACGGACCAACGGGGTGATGCTTGCGGCTCGTCTTGGCATTTTGCATGGTCGTGCTCCCGTCGCGCGTGAAGGTCTACCTGGGGCGGAAGCTGCTCGGGTGGGACGTCCACCCCACGGCCTACGTCGGCCGCAGCGTCATCCTGGTGGGTCACCTGTCGATGGGCCCGGGTGCGAGCATCGGCCCGCTGAACGTCATCAAGGACCTCGAGGAACTGCGCCTGGCCGAGGGGGCCAGCATCGCCACCCGCAACTGGATCGTCGGCTTCCCGCGCTCGCCCGACGCCGCGTCCGACGTGTTCCCGCACTCCCCGAACCGCCGTCCGTGCCTCGTCATGGGGAAGCACGCGATGATCACCGTGGCGCACGAGATCGACTGCTCCGACCGGGTGGAGATCGGCGACCACAGCGCGCTGGCCGGTTTCCGGTGCACGATCCTGACCCACAGCCTCAACCTGGTGCGCGACCGGTTCGTGACCGGCTCGGTCGAGATCGGGGACCACGCGGCGGTGATGTCCGGCTGCACGCTGCTCAGCGGGACGAAGGTGCCCCCACGCGCCGTCGTCTCGGCCGGCTCGGTGGTCAACACGCCGCTCACCGAAGAGCTGACGTTCTACAGCGGCAACCCCGCCGAGGCGGTGCGCAGCCTGCCCGAGAGCCTCGCCTTCTTCCACCGGGGAGAGGACCCCGAGGCTCCACCCGCCCGCAGGGCCTCCGGAAGGCCCGTCCGCGCGACCACTGGCCCGTAGGAAACAGGTGGCATCGGCGGTTATCACTGGGTGCGGGTGACTACGGAGCAGACGAAAGATGCGGCGGCCCTCTATCTGGACGTGCTGAGGCGCAGCCTGACGGGAGCGCTCGCTGAGGACAACGACAGCATCCTGGGCGGCGTCCGCACCGCCGGCTCGGCCTCGTGGAAGCGGCGGGTGGGCAACTTCGTCGGCGAGGCCGCCTCGCGCGCCAAGGTCGAGATCGTCTACAAGAAGCCCTACGATCCCAGTCTCCGCGAAGTGGGGCGGGACTGGCCGTCGCGCGCCGAATCGATGATCGGCCTGCGTCGCATGGAGAACATCCAGCAGTGCGTTCAGGCCGTGCTCGACGACGACGTGCCGGGCGACCTGATTGAGGCCGGGGTGTGGCGCGGCGGCGCCTGCATCTTCATGAAGGCGAACCTCGTGGCGCGCGGCGACCGGACCCGGGTTGTCTGGGTCGCCGACTCCTTCCAGGGCCTGCCCCCGCCCAACGCCAGCCTGTACCCCGCCGACCGTGGGGACGACCTCCACACGCGCAGCGGCCTGAGCGTCGGCGCCGACCAGGTCCGTCACAACTTCGAGCGCTACGGGGTGCTCGACGACCGGGTGAAGTTCCTCGTGGGTTGGTTCAAGGACACCTTGCCCACGGCGCCCATCGAGGCACTGTCGGTCATGCGTCTCGACGGCGACATGTACGAGTCGACCTGGCAAGCCATCGAGGCGCTGTATCCCAAGCTCTCGCCGGGAGGGTTCTGCATCGTCGACGACTTCGGGAGCCACCGGTCGCAGGCGGGGCAGGCGGTGCTCGACTACCGCAAGGGCAACGGCATCGGCGAGGAGATCGTCGACATCGATGGCTTTGGCGCGTATTGGCGCAAGAAGGGCTGAAGTTCTGTCAGCGCCCGCCTACGCGGCTCATCACCGGGGTCTGCTCGGCTCCACCGTTCAACCAACGCGCCCGGCTCGACTGCGGCTCGGGGCGAACCGGCACGGCTATGCGGTCCGTGTCCACGGTGATGCGGGGCAGGCGCTCGCGGGCGTAGTCGATGAAGGCGTCGACGTCGCGGCTCGCCAGGTGAGGAACGGCGGCCCGCACCTCGTCCTCCGACCAGTCCCACCACCGGATGTCGAGCAGCGCTTCGACCTGCTCGTCGGAGAACCGGAAGCGGAGCACCTTGGCCGGGCAGCCGCCCACGATCGCGTAGGGGGGGACGTCCTTGGTCACGACGGCTCCGTTGGCCACGATCGCGCCGTCACCCACGTGCACGCCGCTGAGCAGCGTCGCGCCGTACGCCGACCACACGTCGGACCCGATGAGCGTGTCCCCGGTCCTCGTCGGGAAGCCGTCCTCTCCCGCGCCCTCCATACCCCACAAGATCCGGTGCGGATACGTCGTGACCATGTCATGGGCGTGCTCGCCACCGAGCAGGATCGTGCAGCCGACCGAGGAGTAGTTGCCGACCCGAAGGCACGTGGCGTCGTGCGTAAAGGTGTGGATCATGGAGATGCCGTACGTGGCGGTCCCGAACGTGACCCGGCCCTGGCGTACGAGGCGGCGCTGCACGGCGAGGTCCTGTCCGTAATAGAGCTCTCCGGCCCGTCGATACGCGTGGGCGAGGTGCCGTGCTCCAGCCTTCAGTCGGGAAGTCGCTCCCACAGCAGCTCGATCTCCTCTCGTGGTCAGGGTCGCCGGAGGTGCGACGCCTACTTCATTGAACGCTGGATCGGAGACGGACTTGCGCCTTGGCGACCATGGCTTCTCTTATAGTGACTCTTGTGAGTGCGGGCTCATGGCGGGCGTATCGCTGCGCGTGTGACACGGGACGGTAGCCGTGCGCATCGTGGTCGACGGCCTCGCCATCCGCGGCGAGAACAGCCTGAGCATCGTCTCCGAGCACCTTCTCTCGGGGTGGCACGGGACCGGCGGTGGCGACGAGCTGCATCTCGTGGTGCGCTCCGATCCGCCCATCTCGATTCCTGACTCCGTCACGCTGCACCAGGTGAAGTTCGGCCGCAGCTCGTTCGTGAGCCGCCTGTACGCGCAGTCGGTCACGCTTCCCCGGCTGTGCCGCTCGCTCCGTGCCGATGTGATGCTCGGGCTCCTGCCGGCTACTGCGATCACCCGCCTCTGCTGCCCGCGCGCCGTCATCGCATGGGACCTCCGGTATCGGCTGCTCCCCGGGCAGTTCAGCCGAAAGGCGCTGCTGCTCCGCCGGGTGAGCTATGCCATCGGGTTCCGGCAAGCCGACGGGGTCGCCTGCATCTCCGGGCGGACGACGCGAGACCTCCTGGCCTTCCACCCGCGGCTCTCGAGAGTCCCGGTGCGGGTGGCGCACCTCGGGGCCGACCACGTCGAGTCGTGGCCGATCCGAAGCCCGGGCGAGTCCTATGCCATCGCCTTCGGGCACTTCAGCAACAAGAACGTCGACCTGGTCCTCGACGCCTGGGCCACGCTCCCCGCCGGCGGCGCGACGATGCTTCCCCTGAGGCTCGTGGGCGTCTCAGCGCGCGACCGCCGGCGCCTCGAGGCAAGGGTCGTCGAGCTGGGGCTGACGTCCGTCGTCACCGTGCACGCATGGCTGCCCAAGCGGGCCTTCGAGGCGCAGTTCGCCTCGTCGAGCCTCGTGGTCTTCCCGTCGGACTTCGAGGGCTTCGGTCTTCCTGCCGTCGAGGCGATGCGATTGGGCATTCCGGTGGTGATCACGCCGGAGCCCGCTCTGCTCGAGGTCACAAGTGGGCACGCGACGGTCGTCCAGGGGGAGGGGCCGGACGCGCTGGCACGGGCGGTCGAGACGGCGCGACACACGTCACCCGCCGACCTCGAGGCCGCCAAGAGGCATGCGGAGCGCTTCACCTGGGCGAACTTCGCCTCCGGGGTGCGGGGAGTGCTCGCGGAGGCGGCGGCTCCGGCGCGCCAGGCGTAGCCCTTCCGGTTCCGGAGCCTCCCGCTCCGCATCGGTGCCGGCGTTGCGGCCGGCGCCCTGGCCATCGGCGGGGTCACGGCGGTGTCGTTCGCACTGGGGTCGTCGCACCCGAGCCATCCGGCCGCGCCCGTGACCACGACGACCCTGGCCCCGACCGGCTCGGTGGGCCCGGCCCGCCCGACCGGCTCGGTGGGCCCGGCCCGCCCGACCGGCACGGCCGGCGCGGCCGCCTCGCAGCACCATGCTGGATCGCCCACCGGATCACAGGTCGCTGGTTCGTCCGAACGCCCGCGCCGGCCGGCTCCGTCGTCACCGACCAGGACGGGGACCTCCGAGGGTCCGGCGACGACGCCGACGTCACCATCGCTGCCACTGCCCTCCGTCGTGCCTCCCTCGACCACCGTCCCGCCGGTCACGATTCCCCCGGTCACGGTGCCGACGGCGGTCTGCTCCACGACGACGACGGTCACGACGCCGGTGGTGACCGTCCCGTGCCAGGTCATCCTCTCGGAGCAGCGGTGTTCGTGCCCGTGAGCGCGAACCGGCTAGCCCCACATCCCGGTTCCGCCTGAGAAGCGGTCGTTGAGCCTGTCGGTCAGCCTGGGGAAGCGCTTCTTGACGCGGTCGTACTCCTCGGGGAGGACGATCCGCAGGCATTTGGCCGCCTCACCCGCCAACCCTCGGGCGATGGGGCGCCAGCTGCGCCGGCGCCACTGTTCGTAGTCCACCGCTTCCGACGGTTCGAACGGCGAGGGCAGGGGCTCGCCTCCGTCGCGGCCCCGTGACTCCCGCAGATGGGCGCGACGGAGCTGGCGCGAGATCCGCCGGCCCTGGGTGTCCGCCGCGTACGGGTACGGCGGAGCCGGCGGGAGCGACTGCTCGTACGAACGGAGGACGGCGGCATACTCCTTGCACAGCTGGAGCAGGATGCTCCGGTCCTGCAGCACGTTGTCGTTCGTGTGGCGGTACCGCACCGAGAGCTTCTCCGGGGTCCTCGAGTCGAAGGCGTGGAAATGGAACAGGCGCAGCCGGTCCCCGGTGGACGCGATGAAGTACCCGCGGCCGTCCACGCCGAGTGGGCGCTCGGACAGGTTGGCGACGCCGACGTTGTATCCGGCATGGCGGAGGGTGGCGGCCTTGAAGAGGGAGCTCCCGATGTCCATCCACTTCTGGTCGACGAACAGCCCGGCGAGCGGGTCGTAGAGGCATTCGTACCGGAGGTGACCCCACCACCAGTCGAGGAAGGCGCCGGCCCGGCGATCGACGCCGCAGAAGCCGAGATTGTTCACCCCCACCAGCAGCATGTGCCCGTCGCCGATGTCGGCGCCCGGCGGTGGAGCCTGCAAGAAGTGCGGCGTGAGGAGGATGCCGCCCGCCGCCGCGCCGAGCGCCGGCGACAGCTCGTCCATCGGCGACCTCGCGAAGGTGTCCGGGTCGAGGTAGAAGACCTGCTCGCTGCGCTGGAGCAGCGCCTTGAGCAGCAGCGGCTTGATCGCCGTCGCGAACTCCACCAGGTCGTAGGACATCGCGAGCTCGAGCACGGTGTGACGGGGCAGCCCGAGTGCGTTCGTGCTGAGGCACTCGACCCCTTCGAGCTCGGGCAGGCCGTCGTCCTGCGCGTGGTCGATGAAGAGGATCGTGAGGGTCGCCCCGTCCTCGTGCAGGCGCAGGCTCTCGGCGAGCGCGAGAGCCTTTGGCAGGTAGTTGGTCGAGAGAATGGTGCAGTAGGTGCGCGTCATCACGATGTCGGTCGGTGGTGGTGTGTCGTGCTGCCCCGCCTCCAATCGAAGACGGCGCCGGAGCACCTGGTGGGGCCCACATTGACAACGCCCGGGGGCGCTCGGGCATACGCCCCTGCGCCCGCCGGCCCGGACCGGCCACACCGGCGGTCCAGCGCGGGCACGCCGGGAGCGGTTGGGCTAGAAGAGGGCGGTGAGCACCGCCATGCTGCGCCCGGGCGTCCACGCGGCCGTCGATCCCACCCGCCCCGCCGTCATCACCTCGTCCGGCCGGGTGGTGACCTTCGGCGAGCTCGAGGAGCGCTCGTGCCGGCTGGCCCAGGCCCTGTTCGCCCGAGGCCTGCGGCCCGGGGACCACGTGGCCGTGCTCCTCCCGAACGACGACCGGACCCACGAGGTCGCCTTCGCCCTGCAGCGCTCGGGCCTCTACTACACCATGGTCAACACGCATCTGGCCGCCGACGAGGCCGCCTACATCGTGAACGACTGCGAGGCCCGGACGTTGATCACGTCGTCGGCCCTGGCGTCGCTGGCCACCGAGCTGGTGGCGCTGACGCCGGCCATCGAGCTGCGTCTGATGACGGGCGACGCGATCGGTGCGGGTCACGAGCCCTACGACGACTTCGTGGCCGGTTTCCCGGGGACCCCGCTGGACGACGAGGTCGAGGGGTCGCCGATGCTGTACTCGTCGGGCACAACGGGCCACCCCAAGGGGATCCGGCGGCCGCTGAGCGGGTCGCCCTTCGGCACCGACGCCACGCTGGCCCCGATGCTCGGCGGCATCATGGGGTTCGGAGAGCGCGACGTCTACCTGAGCCCGGCCCCCCTGTACCACTCGGCTCCGCTCGTGTGGTCGATGACGTCCATCCGCATGGGGGGCACCGCCGTGGTGATGGAGCGCTTCGATCCCGAGGAGTGCCTGGCGCTGATCGCCCGCCACCGCGTGACGCACGCGCAGTTCGTGCCCACCATGTTCGTCCGCCTCCTCAAGCTGCCCGACGACGTGCGCGGGTCGTACGACCTGTCGTCGCTGCGCACGGTCGTGCACGCGGCGGCCCCCTGCGCGCCCGAGGTGAAGCGGCGCATGATCGAGTGGTGGGGCCCGGTGATCCACGAGTACTACTCGGGCACCGAGGGGCTGGGCATGACCTGGGTCACATCCGACGAGTGGCTGGCCCACCGGGGGTCGGTGGGCCGTGCCATCTGGGGCGAGGTCCACGTGTGCGGGGACGACGGCGAGGAGCTGCCGGTGGGCACCGACGGCGTGGTCTACTTCGGCGGCCGCCCAGGGACGCCGAAGTTCGAGTACGTCCACGACCCGGAGAAGACGCGTCAGACCTACAACGACAAGGGCTGGAGCACGCTGTGGGACGTCGGGCACCTCGATGCCGACGGCTACCTCTACCTGACGGACCGCAAGCTGTTCATGATCGTGTCGGGCGGGGTCAACATCTACCCGCAGGAGGTCGAGGACGTCCTCGTGCTCCACCCCTCCGTGGACGACGTGGCCGTGTTCGGGGTGCCCGAGCCCGAGATGGGCGAAGAGGTCAAGGCGGTCGTGCAGCCTGCACCCGGTGCCGTCCCCGGCCCCGCGCTGGAGGCGGAGATCCTCGCGTTCTGCCGCGATCACCTCTCGCACTACAAGTGCCCGCGCTCGGTCGACTTCACCGACGCGCTGCCGCGCGGCGAGAACGGCAAGCTCTACAAGAAGGCCCTGCGCGAGACCTACTGGGCCAGCGCCACCTGAACCTCGGGGGCCGGCGGCCGCACGTCGGCGTACCAGGCCAGGGCGAGGGCGACGACGGCCCCGAAGAGCAGGACGTCCGTGATGCCGACGGCGGCCACCACCGGCCCGATGAGGAGGTTGCCGACGCCGACCGTGCCGCCGAAGCCCATCATCCACAGCGCCATGACACGCCCCCGCACGTTCTCGTGCAGGCGGGCCTGCAGCGTCGTGTTGAGCGACGTGATGAACGCGAAGTAGAACGCGCCGGTCACCGCGACGTTCACGTAGGCGGGCACCGTGCTGCGCTGGAGGGCGAAGGCGCAGAGCGACAGCGAGTAGCCGACCAGGCAGAGACGCACCAGCAGTGGCTTCGACGTGGCGGCGAAGACCGTCCCGATGGAGATGGCGCCGGCCAGCGCGCCGGTGCCGAAGCAGGCGTAGAGGATCCCGTAGTCCGGTGACTTGGAGAGGTTGACCCCGAGGTTGTGCGCCGCGATCACCGGCATCTGCCCGATGAAGGCGAGCGCCAGCAGCGAGAAGAGGAACACCGTGACGAGGCAGCGGCCCACGACCTTGTCGTGGCGGGCCACCGTGATGCCGGCCGTCAGCTGGCGCCAGCGGCTGGCCTTCGTCGCCGACCCGGGCACGGCGGGCAGCGTCACCATGAGCAGCGCCGCGACGACGAACAGGTAGGTCGCCGCGTTGCCGGCGAAGACCCATGCCGGCCCGACCAGGGAGTAGAGGACGCCGCCGATGACCGGTCCGATGACCCGGGACGCGTTCATCTGGGCCGAGTTGAGCGAGATGGCCCCGGCCAGGTCCTCCCGGCCGACCAGGCCCGGCAGGATGGCCGAGTAGGCGGGGCCGAACATCGCGCTGCCCGCGCCGACCCCCAGGACCATGACCACGAGGAGGACCTTGGAGGGGTGGGGCGACATGACCACGAGGGCGACGCCGAGAGAGAAGACCAGCTGCTCGAGCGAGAGGAGGATGAGGAAGCGCCTGCGGTCCACCTTGTCCGCCAGCAGCCCGCCCACCATGGGCAGGATCAGCGTGGGTCCCAGCTGGGCGAAGATGATGACCCCGACGAACGTGGCCGAGTGGGTCAGGTCGTAGGCGTAGGCACCGAGGACGACGTTCTGCATCCAGGTGCCGATGTTCGACGCGAAGGCGCCGATGAAGACGATGCGGAAGGTCCGGTGCGACAGCGCGGCCCGGGCCGTGCCGCGCCGGGGCGGGAGCGGGGTGTCCCCGTCGACCAGAGCGTCCTCGATCTCCTCGATCGAGACGACCTGGTCGGTGGTATGGCCGTCCGGGTCGCCGGCGCCGCCTGTCTCGCCTGGCGCGTCGGATTCGTGGCCCACGGGGCCCATGGTACGGGAGACGCCCGGGCGCTCGTCCTGGTCAGGGCCCGGCCGGCGAGCACAGGCTCCCGCAGGAGTCGGTGAAGGCCGGGGCCGGGGCGATGGGCACGTTGAGGACGGACGCGGACCAGACGTTGCGCTCCACCTGGTAGATGCCGCCGACGAGATGCGGCAGCTGCGCCACCGACGGGAAGAGATGGGGCGTGTCCGACGTCGTGATCGTCACCCGGAGGCGCCAGCCCGCCGGCAGCTCGGTCATGGTCGGGTAGACCGCGATGTCCTGGCGGGTGATCTGGCCCAGCACGACGGGCTGCTGGGAGGCCTCGGTGAGCGGGTGGACCGGCAGGAGCGGGAGGCCGTCGGGCGCCGTCCAGGTCCGCGCGGGGTCCAGGGCCCGCTGCGAGCCGGCCAACGCCCCCGACGAGAGCGGCACGCTGTCCCCGCCCGGCGAGACCGCCTCCACCGTCGCCGCCAGCTCCGTCTCCGCTGCCGTCGAAGTGACGTACAGGGTGGCGTCGATGGGGCCCGCCACGACCTGTGGCGCCGTGAACGGCGCGGTGGTGTACGTCAGCGCCCCAGGCCCGGTGCCCAGCGTGACGTCGTCGAGGTCGCACGGGTTGTCGGTGTCGAGGGACTGGAAGCCGAGCGCCAATGCTCCCGCGCCCCACTGGTCCGACTGGATGTCGCACGGGCTCGACAGGGTGGTGTCGGTGATCGTGTCCGAGGCCGTCGTCCCGGTCGGCTGCGCCGGGGTGAGCACTCCGTCGTTGGGAGACAGGGGGTCGCTCCCGCTGCGCCCGGCGCCGAAGTAGTACGCCGTCGGGGTGGCGGGGGGCAGTGGCCAGCGGGCGGCGTCGACCCACGTGCCGCCCGAATTCGAGATGGCGAGATGCAGCGGCGTCGTCGTCGCCTCCATCGGTGTCCGCTCACCGAGCAGCCAGGTGTCGAACCACTCGAGCTCGAGGGCGGACAGGTCGACGCCGGTCCCGGTGGTCACGTGCTGCCAGGGCCCCATCAGCAGCTGGTACCGCGGCGTGACGGGTTGGTCGGGCGTCATGGCGGCGTCCGCCGGCCGCCCGTCGTAGAGGTTCTGCAGGCCGACGTAGTTGAGCGGCTCGCCGGACTCGAAGAGGTCGTTCCAGCCGCCGACGAGGAAGGCCGGGATCTTGTCCGCCACGACCGCCGGCAGGTCGTGCGCCGGGCTGCGCGCCGCCCAGTAGTCGTCGTCGAAGGCGCCGGCGCCCTGCCCCGTCTCGACGGCGAGCACGAGCTTGAGGAACGACACGAGCACCTGGCTGTGCGCGGCCTCCGTCGGCGCCAGCCCGGCCAGCCCGGACGCCAGCAGCAGGGGGTTGCCGCTGCGTACCGCCGCCACCAACGGCTGGAGCGCGGGGTTGGTGAGGTTGAGGCCGGACAGCAGGGCGACGTAGGTCGCCGCGAACTCGGCGTCGGGGATGCCACCCTGGGTCACGGTGTCCGCGTAGAGGTCGTGCCCGGCGATGATCGGGAAGATCGCCTTGATCGGCGAGTGCGGCCCGGCCGCCCCCACCGTCTGGAACTGGTTGATGCCCATGTAGGACTCGCCGAAGAGGCCCACCTCGCCGTTGGCGTCGGGCAGGTGGGCCGCCCAGCGCACCAGGGTGGCGCCGTCGGTCGACTGCACCGGGTCGAACAGGTCGAAGGTCCCGCCCGAGTCGCCCGTCCCGCGCACGTCCGCGATGACCACGATGTACCCGCGGTCGACCAGGTAGTCGACGTCGGTGTTGGCGATCGCCGACGCGTCGACGATGAATCCCTTCCCGTACGGCGTCTGCTGCAGGAGGACGGGGAAGAGCCCCGCCGCCGCCGTGCTCGTGCCCGGCTTGGTCGGGAAGTACACGTCGGCGCGCAGGACCGTGCCGTCGGACATGGTGACGGGCTGGACGAGGACCATGCCCGTCCCGTAGACGGCCGGCTGGGGCGACCAGGACGACGCGTCGTCCCGCGCCACGGTGTCCGCCGCGGCCGTGGCCGCCCCGAAGTCCTGCGCCGACCTCCCGACGGGGGTCGGACCGCGTTGGCCCGGGACGAGCGGCGCCACCAGGAAGGCCGAGAGCGTGATCACGATCGCCACGGTGCCCATGGCGAGGCGCCACGGGACGGTGCCCCGCCAGCGGGCGATCGAAGGTTCGTCCCCCTGCCTCCGCTGGTTCCACTGCCTGTGCTTGCGGTGCTGTGCCGGCATACCCGACGCCCCCGGCGCCCTTGCCCGTGCCCACCCCCCGGCGGGCCCGTTCCCTGGAAGGAGAACGGGCGTGGCGCGCCCGACCTGCGGTAACCGCCGGTGCTCTCGACGGCCGTCGGGACGCTGCGCTACGGTGCGGCTGTTCCGGCCTCGGCCGGGGTGGCCCATGTTCAGCGAAGTCCGGTCGGAATCCGGCGCTGTCCCGCAATGGTGAGGCTCCCGCACGGGAGCGAGCCCAGACGCCTGACTTGGGTCAACGCAACCAGTCCCTCGGAGGAAGGGCGGTTCGTTCGGTACCCCCCGTCGGGTGTCGCAGCGGGCGCACTTCGTCCTCCGCACCGATGGAGGATGACCAATGTTCACCAGACCCAGGGGGTTCCCCCTCCTGCCAGCGCTTGCCGGAATCGTGCTCTGTGCCGCCGCGGGGTTGATCCCAGCGGGACAGGCAGCGTCAGCGGCAGCGAAGCCCTACCCCGTCACGGTCCATGCGGCCAACGGGGCGGTCACCGTCTCGTCGAGGCCCACGGCGATCGTGTCGCTCTCGCCGACCACGACCGAGATGCTGTACGCCATCGGCGCCGGCAGCCAGGTCAAAGCGGTCGACCTGAACTCCGACTATCCGCCGGGTGTGCCGCGCACGCAGCTCGACGGCAACAACCCGAACGTGGAGGCGATCGCCACCTACAAGCCCGACCTGGTGGTGATGTCGGACGAGCCGACCAGTGTGGACAAGCAGCTGCGGGCGCTCGGCATCCCCGTCGTGAGCGACCCGGCTGCGGCCACCCTCTCGCAGGCCTACGGGCAGTTCGTGGAGTTGGGGCGCCTCACCGGCCATGAGGCCCAGGCCCGCGCCGAGGTGAGCATGATCAGGCGGCGGATCGCGCAGATCGTGGCGTCGGTCCACAAGCCGACGCGCCACGAGACCTACTACTACGAGCTCGACCAGACCTACTACTCCGCCGCGTCGAGCACGTTCATCGGGCAGGTGCTGGGCCTGCTCGGCCTGCGCAGCATCGCGGACTCCGCCAAGGGCGCCGCCGCCAACGGCGGGTACCCCCAACTCAGTGGCGAGTTCATCCTGAAGGCCAATCCCGACTACATCCTGCTCGCGGACACGCTGTGCTGCGGGCAGTCGCCCGCCACCGTCGCCAGCCGGCCCGGGTGGTCGAACCTCGCCGCCGTCAAGGACGGACGGGTGCTCGGTCTCAACGACGACATCGCGTCGCGGTGGGGGCCGCGCATCGTCGTGCTCCTCTCCGAAGTCGCCGCGGAGATGAACGCGCATCCGGTGGGCGGGACGTCGTGACCGCGACGGCCCCCGCCGACCGGGCCCTGGGGCCGCCGCCCTCCCTCCTGCCCGCCCTGCGCGGGCCGGGCGTCCGGCACACCTGGGTCCCGATGGCGGTGGCGGGCCTGCTGATGGTCGCCGTCTCGCTCGTCGCGCTCTGCACGGGCCCGGTGGCGGTCTCGCCGTCGCAGGTCGTCGGGACGCTGCTGGCGCACGTGCCGCTGCTGCACTTCCACACGACCACGCCCGCCATCGACCAGGCCATCGTGTGGCAGCTGCGCGCCCCCCGGGTCGTGCTAGCGGGCATCGTCGGCGCCATGCTGGCCGCCGGCGGGGCCGCCTACCAGGGGCTCTTCCGGAACCCGCTGGCCGATCCGTACCTCTTGGGCGTCGCGGCCGGCGCCGGACTGGGAGCCACCATCGAGATCGTCTACGGCGGCGACTCGTCGGCTTTCCTGCCGGTCTTCGCCTTCGTCGGCGGCTCGGTGGCCGTCGCCGCCACCTACCTGATCGGCGTGGCCGGCGGGCGGCGCGCCTGGGGGCGGTCCATCGTGCTGGCCGGCGTGGCGGTGGCGGCGCTGCTCACCGCCATCCAGACCTACCTCCAGCAGCGGGACCAGGAGCAGATCCGCCAGATCTACAACTGGATCCTCGGCAGCTTTTCCGTGGCATCGTGGTCCGACGTGACGCTGATCCTCCCCTACGTCGTGGTGAGCGCGGCGGTGCTGCTGGCCCACCGGCGCATGCTCGACGTGCTCCGCGTCGGGGAGGAGGAAGCCGGCACGCTCGGGATCCACCCGGCCCGCACGCGGCTCATCGTCGTCGCCGCGGCGACGCTCGGCACGGCGGCGGCCGTGTCGGTGAGCGGCCTGATCGGCTTCGTCGGGATCATCGTGGCCCACACCGTCCGGCTGACCGCGGGGGCCAGCTATCGCATCATTCTCCCGGTCGCCATGGTGGGAGGGGCGGCGTTCCTGATCGGCGCCGATCTGATCGCCCGAACGGCGCAGGCGCCCGCCGAGGTGCCCATCGGTGTCGTCACGGCCTGCATCGGGGCCCCGTTCTTCCTCGTGGTGCTCGTCTCCAAGCGCGCCGGCCGAGGCATGGAGTCCTGATGGCGCGGCTCGGGACGGTCATCCGCCTGGCCGAGCGCCGCGCCCGCCGGGACGGCGACGCTCCCGAGGGCGGCGCCATGGTGCAGCTCGACGCGGTGTCGGTGTGCTTCGGTGGTCGGGCCGCGGTCGACGCCGTCACCGCGTCGGTCGGGCGCGGTGAGTGGGTGGGGCTCATCGGGGCCAACGGCGCCGGCAAGACCACCCTCCTCCGGGCCCTGGTGGGCCTCGTCCAGCACGAGGGCGAGGTGCACATCGGGGGGAAGCCGACACTGGCCATGGGCCGTCGCCAGCGGGCGCGCTCGGTCGCCTACGTGCCTCAGGCGCCCGAGCTCCCGCCGGACATGTCCGTGTTCGACTACACGCTGCTCGGGAGGACACCCCACATCGCGTACCTCGCGGTCGAGTCGGGTGGCGACCTGTCCCACTGCATGCGCCTCCTCGAGCGACTCGAGCTGGGCGAATTGGCGCAGCGGCACCTGTCGACGCTGTCGGGTGGCGAGCGCCAGCGCGTGGTGCTGGCGCGTGCCCTGGCCCAGGAGGCGCCGGTGCTCCTCATGGACGAGCCGACGAGCGCGCTGGACCTGTCGCATCGGGTGGAGGCGCTCGAGATCGTCGACCAGCTCCGCCGCGAGTGGGGGCTGACCGTCGTGAGCGCCATGCACGACCTCACGCTGGCGGGCCAGTTCGCCGACCGCCTGCTCCTGCTCTCCGGCGGCTCGGTGGCTGCCTTCGGCGCGCCGGCGGCGGTGCTCGACGAGCGGGTGCTCGGGGACGCCTTCGGCTGTGCCGTGAGGATCATCCGCACCGACGACGGCGAGCTGGTGGTCGCCCCCCGCCGGACCCCGCCGCGCCAAGATGACTCGGCGCCGGTACACCTGCCCGGCGACCTGGGCGACAAGGAGGCGCAATGAGCGTGGGTGGTCCGGTCCAACGGGTGCCGCTGCCCGAGCACGCGTCCCCGTCGGAGCGCCGGCGCGTGGACTCCGTGGTCGTCATCAACACCGGCGACGGCAAGGGCAAGTCGACGGCGGCGTTCGGCGTGATGGGGAGGGGATGGGCGCGGGGCTGGCGCGTCGGCGTCGTGCAGTTCATGAAGAGCGGCGACTGGAAGGTGGGCGAGCAGAAGCTGGCCCGGCACCTCGGTGTGGACTGGTCGACGCTGGGCGACGGCTTCACCTGGGAGTCGACCGATCTGGACGAGTCGGCGGCCAAGAACATCCATGCCTGGGGTGTGGCCAAGGCGAAGCTGGCCTCGGGCGAGTTCGAGCTGCTGATACTCGACGAGCTGACCTACGTGGTCAACTACGGCTGGGTCTCGGCGGCCGAGGTGGTGGAGGGGATCGTCGGTCGCGCCCCGAAGACGAACGTCGTCGTGACCGGCCGGGACGCGCCGCCCGAGCTGGTCGCCATCGCGGACACCGTCACGGAGATGAAGGTGGTGAAGCACGCGTACGAGCGCGGCATCCGTGCCATGAAGGGCATCGAGTATTGAGCGCGGCGGAGCTGCACGAGTTCGACGGCGTGCCGGCCGTGGCCGCGCTCGCCTGGCGCCTCGCCTCCCCGCTCGTGTCCGCCTCGACGGCCCCCGTCGGCGGCGGCATCGGGTCGCGCGACTGGGTAGTCAACGCGCAGGTGCCCCGTGACTACGGACGTCGGGACGTCGGGGCGCACGTGGCCGAGGTCGCCACGGCGCTCGGCCTGTCCGGTCCCGGCGTCGGGATGCTGACGGCCGCTCGGGTCGCCGCCGTGGTGGCGGCCGTGGAGGACGGCGTCCGGGTCGAGGCCACGGTCGGCCTCGAGCGGCCCGTGTGGGCGGCGGCACCCGTGGACGCAGCGGACCCGCACGCGCCGTCCCACGCGGCGCCGGCCCAGGCACCGTCCCACGCGGCGCCGGTCCAGGCACCGTCCCACGCGGCGCCGGCCCAGGCACCGTCCCACGCGGCGCCGGCCCAGGCACCGTCCGCACGCGGCGCGGGCCCAGGCACCGGGGACGGTGAACATCGTCGTGTTCCTGCCGGTCCGTCACACCGACGCCGCCCTGGCCAACCTGTTGTGCACCGTCACCGAGGCCAAGGTGCAGGCGCTGCTCAGCGCCGGGGTGGCCGGCACCGGCACCGCGTCGGATGCCGTGACCGTGCTCTGCCCGCCGTCGGGGAGGGCGGAGCCCTTCGGGGGGCCGCGCTCGGAGTTCGGATGCCGGACCGCGCGCGCCGTGTACGCCGCCCTGCTGGCGGGGATGGCGAAACCATGATCACCCTCGTCCTCGGTGGCACGCGTTCGGGCAAGTCGGCGGTGGCCGAGGATCTCGCGGCGGGCCACGGGCCGCCGGTGACCTACGTCGCCACCATGGTCCCCGCCGGCGACGCCGACCTGGAGGCGCGCGTGGCGACCCATCGCCGCCGGCGTCCCCCGGGGTGGGACACCCTGGACGCGGGCGACGACCTGGCCGGCCTGCTGGCGACGTTGCCGGGGACCGTCCTGGTGGACTCGCTCGGGCCGTGGGTGGCGCGTACTCTCACCGGCCCGGTTGGGTCGGCAGACGGCTCATCCCTGTGCGATGCGCTGCGCCGGCGGGGCGGGGACACCGTCCTCGTCTCCGAAGAGGTCGGCCTGTCGGTGCACCCGAGCACCGAGGCGGGGCGGCGCTTCCAGGACGCCCTCGGCGCGCTCAACCTCGCCGTGTCCGCCACAGCCGATCGCGTCTACCTGGTGGTGGCCGGACGCTCCCTGCTCCTCCCTCCGGCGGGATCGCTCCCGTGAGGCGAGCGCTCTCCTTCCTCACCGTGCTGGGGCGGGCCGCCGAGCCCAACGAGCGCACCCTGTCGTGGTTCCCCCTCGCCGGCGTCGCGGTCGGTGCCCTCGTGGGCGCGGCATGGTGGGTGGCTGGACGTGTGTGGCCGGCCGCGGTCGCGGCCGTCGTCGCCGTGGCTGTGGATGCGGCGATCACTGGATGCCTGCACCTCGACGGCCTGGCCGATGCCGCCGACGGCCTCTTGCCGGCCGTGGGCCGGGCCCGGCGGCTCGAGATCATGGCCGACCCGAGGATCGGGGCGTTCGGCGCCGTCGCCCTCGTCCTCGTGCTGTCGCTCCGGGTGACGGCGTTGGCGGTCACCGTCGCCCGCCCGCTGGTGATCGTCGGCCTGTGGTGCGGATCACGCACGATGATGGGCGTGGTGGCGCGTTCGCTGCCCTACGCCCATGCCGACGGGGGAACCGCAACGGCCTTCGTCGGCGAGGGCCACTCGGCAGCCTCGCGTTATGGGGTCGCCGCGTACGGCATGGCGGCCGCCTTCGTTCTCGCCGCGGTCGGTGCCGGCAGCCGCGGCGTCGTGGTCGTTGGCGTCGAGGTCGTCGCGATGGCCGGCGTCGTCTGGTTCGCGTTCCGCCGGCTCGGCGGCTACACCGGGGACGTGCTCGGCGCCATGGGCGTCATCGGCGAGACGGTGGGTCTGTTGGCCCTGGCGGCACGATGACCCGCGGCAGGGGCGTGCCGCGTCCGCTCGCTGCGGCGGCCGGCCTGGCCCTCGACCGCCTGCTGCCCGAGCCACCCTCCGCCGTCCACCCGGTCGTGCTCTTCGCGACGGTCATGACCGGGCTGGAGCGCCGCATCCACCGCGACGAGCGGGGAGTGGGCCTCCTGCACGCGCTGGTCGGCGTCACGCTCGGGTTGGGCGTCGGCGCCGTGGTGCGCTCCACCGCGCTGGCGACGTCGTCCGCCGTCGCCGGGCGGGCGCTCGCCGCCAGTGCCGTCGACGTGGGCCGGGCCCTCGAGGCGCAGGACCTCGATGGGGCGCGCCGGCTGTTGCCGTCTCTGGTCGGGCGCGACCCGAGCGAGCTGGGCCCCGGCGAGATCGCCCGCGCCGTCGTGGAGTCGGTGGCCGAGAACACGGTGGATGCGGTCGTCGCGCCCGGCGTTCTGGGGCGCGGTGGCCGGTGCTCCCGGTGCGCTCGGCTACCGCTCGGTGAACACTCTCGATTCCATGGTCGGCCACCGCTCGCCGCGCTACGCGAACTACGGCTGGGCCAGCGCTCGTCTCGACGACGTTGCCGCCTGGGTGCCGGCCCGGCTGACCGCGGCGCTCGTCGCCCTGGTCCGGCCCCGCGCGGCGCGGGCGGTGTGGGGTGCCGTGCGGCGCCAGGCGCCCGCCCACCCCTCCCCGAACGCCGGCGTGGCTGAGGCCGCGTTCGCGGCCGCGCTCGAGCTCCGGCTCGGGGGGCGAGCCGCTACGGCGACCGCGTCGAGGAGCGCCCCTGGCTGGGCACGGGCCGGTCGCCGGATGTGGAGGACATCGGCGCCGCGGTCCGGCTCTCGGGTGACGTCACCGCCGCGCTTGCCGCAGGGTTGGCACTGATCGGCTGCGCGCGCTGGTGGGGGGCGCGGTGACGCTGCCCCCCGCTGGTTCCCACGGCGGCGACGGCAGGGCCGTCGCCCAGGCGCTCGGGCTCGACCCGGGCTCGGTGCTCGATCTCTCCATGTCCCTGAACCCGCTGGCCCCGGACCCCGTCGCCGTACTGGCGCCACACCTGGCGTCGGCGCGTGCGTACCCGGACCCGACCGCAGCGACCGAGGCGCTGGCCCGCGCGATCGGGGTCGCGCCGGATCGGTTGCTCCTGACCAACGGCGGCGCCGAGGCCATCGCGCTGGTCGCCGCCGAGATCGGCGGGCGCGTCCATGAGCCCGAGTTCGGGCTGCACCCGCGCCGGGGCGGCCCGCTCTGGCGCTCCAACCCGCACAGCCCGAGCGGGCTCCTGGCCGGGCCGGGGGAGAGGGCGGAGGTCTGGGACGAGGCCTTCTACCCCCTGGCGAGCGGTCACTGGACGCGGGGGGACAATGCGGTCGTGGTCGGGTCGCTGACGAAGTTGCTGGCCTGCCCGGGCCTTCGGATCGGGTACGTGCTGGCGGACCCGGACCTCGTGGCGCGCTGCCGCGCCCGCCAGCCCGCCTGGTCGGTCGGCGGCCTCGCCGCGGCGGCCCTGCCCGACCTGCTCCCGGCCGTCGACCTCCCCGGCTGGAGCGCCGCTCTGGCCGGTTTGCGGGAGAGGCTGACGGCGCTGCTCTCCGACCACGGCCTGTCCGTGCGCCCGTCGGACGCCAACTGGGTCCTGGTCGAGCGCGGCGGACTGCGGGAGGCGCTGGCCCCGCGGGGCGTCGTCGTGCGCGACTGTGCCAGCTTCGGCCTGCCGGGCGTCACGCGCATCGCGGTGCCGTCGGAAGAGGGGCTCGGGCGCCTGGCCGCCGCGCTCGAGGCGGCCGCGCTCCGCACGCCGCCCGCACCCCGAGCCCGTCGCATGAGCTGGCAACGGCCGGTCCCGCTGGTCGGTGACACCTCGTCGGCCCGGGCCCGCCGCGAGGCGCCGCGCGAGTGGGCCTTCGGCGCGGCGCGAGCGTGACGCCTTCTACGCCGCCGTCTTCGGTCGCCGCGACATCCGCCGCTTCCGCCCGGACGACATAGAGCCCGACGTGCTGGAGCGCATCCTTGGGGCGGCGCACGCCGCGCCATCGGTGGGCCACTCCCAGCCGTGGCGGTTCGTCGTGGTCCGCGACGCGGCCACCCGCGACCGCGCGGCGCTCATGGCGGACCGTGAGTGGCATCGTCAGGCAGGCAGCCTGGCCGAACGCTCCGGGCGCCAGATGCTCGACCTCCAGCTGCACGGCCTGCGTGACTCGCCGGTCGGCATCGTGGTGTGCTGCGACCGGCGGACAGCGGCCCAGGGTGTGCTCGGGCGTGCCACCTACGTCGATGCCGACCTGTGGTCGTGCGCCTGCGCCATCGAGAACCTGTGGTTGGCCGCCCGCGTCGAGGGGGTGGGCGCCGGGTGGGTGACGCTCTTTCCGCCCGACGAGCTCGCCGCGTTGATCGGCCTGCCGGCGGGGGTCGAGACCCTCGGCTGGCTCTGCCTTGGTTGGCCCGACGAGCGCCCGCCCGAGCCCGGGCTCGAGCGGGCGGGCTGGTCCTCCCGCCGACCGTTGTCCGACGTGGTGCTGTGGGACCGCTGGACGGAGGGGCCGGGCCCGCCGCCGTCGCACCTCCAGGCGCCGGAGCCCGCTTCCGTCGTCGGCGCCCGCGACGCGGCGGATGTGCTGCTCACGCCCCCCGGCTCCCTCGGCGCCCTCGACCGGGCCGTCGACCGCATGGCGGCGCTGGGCCTCGGGCCCGCGACACCGGTGACCGCGGTCATCGCGGCGTCCGGGCACCCGGTGACGAGTCACGGCGTCTCGACCTACGACGATTCGGTGACGCGCGAGGTACTCGAGGCGACTGTGGCGGGGGAGTCGCTGGGCGCGGTGGCTGCGCGTCTCGTCGACGCGACCGTCGTCGCGGTGGACGCGGGCGTGCCCGGGGATCCCGTCGCCGGCGCCGTCTCGGCTCGTCCCGTCGGGGCGCCTGGCGATCTCGTGACGTCCGACGCGCTCGAGCGGTCGGACGCGGCGCGGATCGTCGCCGCCGGACGTGCGTGCGGGCGGGCCCAGGGCGGGCATCTCGTCACGCTCGGTGAGGTGGGGATCGGCAACACCACGGTCGCGGCGGCGCTCGTGGCGTGCCGGCTCGGCCTCACGCCCGACGAGGCCGTCGGGCTCGGCGCGGGTGGCGACTCGGCGACACTCGGGCGCAAGCGGACGACCGTGGCGGCCGCGTTGGCCCGAGCCGCGTCGGCCCACCCCGACATCGAGGACCCGATGGTGGCGCTGGCCGCGCTGGGCGGCCCCGAGATCGCCTATCTGACCGGCGTGGCCCTCGGTGCCGCCGAGAGCGGGTCGCTCGTGGTGCTCGACGGCCTCGCCACGGGTGCCGCGGCGCTCGTGGCGGTGGCGTTGGAGCCGGCCGTGGCGGCCCACCTCGTCGCCGGACAGGAGAGCCGCGAGCAGGCGCACCGGGTGGTCAACACGCACCTCGGGCTGGAGCCGCTGCTGTCGCTGCGACTGCGGGCGGGCGAGGGGGTCGGGGCCCTGCTGGCCGCGCAGCTGCTGCAGACGGCCGCCGCGGTCCGCGCCGACACCGGCCGGGTGGTCGAGTAGCGGTCAGTCCCTGGGGGAAACGGCGTTGACGAGGAGCGCCACGCCGATGCCGAGGACGATCCCGAAGATCAGCGCCAGGACCGTCCATTCGAGTGTCTTCGGCGAGACCGGCTTCGTGGGCGCGGCGGCCGACGAGATGATCTGGCCCGCCTCCTGGGTGGCGCCCTGCGATGCGTAGAACTGGTAGTTCTGTTGCTGGTCCTCGAGGTTGGCGAGCTGGCTCTCCAGGTCCCCCAGCTGCGTCTCTTCCGGTATCACGCTGACACCGGCCGGCGCCGAGCGGATCTCGGTGTTCAGGTTGGAGATCGCCAGCTGGACGGTGTTCACCTTGTTCGTCAGCTGCTGCTGCGCCGAGGTGAAGGTGTCGATCGTCTGCTTGCGCTCGAAGCCGATGTAGGCCCGTGCGTAGGCGTTTGCGGCCGCCGCCGCCGTCTGGGGGTCCTTCGAGCGCACCGAGACCCGCACCACGTCCGTCGTCCCGATCTGGGCTGCGGTGACCGCAGGCGCGTTCGGCGCGGTCTTCGCCACGATGTCCGAGACGGCCGAGCTCTCGATCACCTCGATCTCGTCGGGGACGTTGATCAGCGTGGGCGTGCCGGTCGGGAAGTTGGCCTCCTGGAGCGTCGGGGAGATGGCCGGCTCCAGGAGGACCGTCGAGGTGGCCTGGTAGGTGGGCTTGACGGCGACGCAGTAGACCAGCGTCAACCCCACGCAGATGGCGGCCACCACGATGACGGTCACCCTCTTGCGCCAGAGCACCAGGGCGTACTCCCGCAACCCGGATTGCTCCTGCACCCGGCCCGGGGCGTCCACCAGGGGGACCTCGGGATACTCACGGAGTGTCGTTCGGTCGTCCTCGCCCAGCATCATGAACGTGGAAACGCAGTCAGTCGGATTTCTTGCGCCGATTCGTCCCATCGGGTGACACGGAGCGGCCGGATGCACCCCCGAGGTGCGTAGGAAGGCGCTCCGCGGTCCGTTTCCCGAGCGTACGGGCGTTGAGGACGGAGGGAACACGACGGTGAGCACGGTCCAGTGAGCGGGCCTCCTTCTGACGTGCGGCTGCGCGCCCTGAGCCCGGCGCCCCACACACCCGGCGCCACGACGCGCGCACGGCAGGACCTCTTCGTCGCGCTCGCCCGCTTCCTGGTCTACGCCGGGATGGTCTTCCTTCCGCTCCTCAAGTACCGCTTGGGCCATGCCTTCGACGTGAGCGACGCCCAGTTCCTCGTGGCGGCGGTGCTCCTGATCCTGAGCAGGCGCCCTCCGACGAAGGCGCCGCCCGTGCCGGGGTGGTACTTCGGGTCGTTCATGTTCGTCCTGGCGGGAGTGGTGGCGTCCTCGCAGGCCGTGTCCCCGGGAGGGTCGCTGCAGGTCGTGGCCAACGCCATCTTCGTCTTCTTCGTCCTGCAGTGGATGCTGCGCCAGCTCCTCGACACGACGACGCGGATCCGGATCGCCATGATCGCGTTCATCGTCGGCACGACCGCCTCCGCCTTCGTCGCCTTCCTCCAGACCGAGTTCCACATGTTCGGGTATGCCAACGTGGCCAACCTCGAGGGCGCCCGGGCCATCGGCCTGAGCAACCAACCCAACGTGGCGGCCGTCGCGTTCGCCCTGGCCACGGTCTTCGCCATCGGCCTTGCCCTCGAGCTCGGCGTCCGCACGCACTGGTACCTGGGCGTCTGCATCGCCATCCTCGGATGCGCCCTGATCTTCAGTGCAAGCGTGTCGGGTCAGGCGAGCACGCTGGTCGGGTGCGCCGTCCTCTTCATCGCACGCGGCATCAAGCTGCGCACCCTCGTCACCGTGATCGCCGCGCTCGCCGGCGTGTACGTCCTCGCCATCGCGGTGCAGTCCAACGGCACGCACTTCGACCTGAACCCGTTGGCGCGCATTCAGCAGACAACCACGAGCAACTCTGGCTACAACACGACGAGTGCCCGCATCGACACGATCAAGGACTCGTGGAGCGGGATCGTCCAGAGCCCCATCATCGGCCATGGCCTCGACCAGACGACGATCGCGGTGTACGACGACCCGTACCTCGGTGTGTACTACCCGGCCCACGACATCGTGGTCATCTACTGGTTCGCCGGCGGCATCTTCATGGTGGTAGGGGTCGCGCTCATGATGGCCTCGTCGTTCCGGCGCGTCCTGGTCCGCCGGAACCCCCTGCGCAACGCCGTGCTGGCCGGCTGCGCCACGGTGTTGTTCTTCGCCCTGCAGTCGCCGGAGCTCGTCGACCGCTGGCTCTGGCTGCCCTTCATGTTGGCCCTGTGCTTCCGCGGCCCACGGCGCCCGGCGGGGGAGGCTGACCGCGGGCGGCATGCCGCACCCATCGCCGCCGGAAACGGCACGGCGTCGTGAGCAGCGCCGGGGCGGTGCACATCCCAGGTGAACCGCCCCCCGTGCAGAGCGGGCCCGGTAAGGCGAGCTCGACCGTGACCTCGTCGGACTACCTCGGTCTCGGCGAGATGTTCGACGATCGCATCCTCGGCCTCGACAGCGCCCACGTCTTCATGGTGAGCGCACAGGCGGTGGCAGCGCGTTCCCGCCTCGTCGCGGAGGTCGGCTGCGGGCGCGGCGTGCTGGTCGACGTGGACCGGCCCGGCGGCGCCTGGCAGGACCTCCGCGGCCCGGGCCGCACGGTCGTGGGCATCGACGTCGAGAACACCGGCACCCAGAACCCCGTGATCGACGAGTTCCGTCTCATCGGGGCGGACGGGCGCTGGCCGCTCGACGACGCCTCCGTCGACCTGGCCGTCAGCGACTTCGTGCTCGAGCACGTCATCGACCCCGAGGCCTTCGTGGCCGAGCTGGCCCGCACACTGCGCCCGGGCGGCACGTTCATCGCGCGGACCATCAGCCGCGGCTCCGTCCTGGCCGCCGCGGCGCGCGTCGTGCCCAACGACCGCCACGCCAGGGCGCTCGAGCACCTCCAGCCCGGCCGCGAAGAGCGTGACGTCTTCCGGACCGCCTACAAGATGAACACCCGCAAGGACCTGGGCCGCCAGCTCGGAGCCGACTTCGAGTGGGCCCTGGCCCGGCGGACCGGCCTCGAGCAGTACTTCAAGCCCTGGCCCCGGCTGCGCCGCGGGGTGGCCCAGGTGGAGCGCCACCTGCCGACCTCCATGTGGATGGCACTCGTCGTCTTCGCCCGCCGCCGCGGCTGATCAGGCCGCACGGCCGCAGAGCCCATCCGCTCAGCCGATGCAGGTGGCGAGCGCGGCCCGAACCTCGCCCGCCGTGCGTCGCCAGGTGAAGCCGGACGCGTGCTGCACGCACCGCTCCAGGCCGCGCGCGCTCGTTCCCCTTGCCAGCGGCACTGCCCGCGCCAGCGCGTCGGCGTCCCACCCGTCGGTCACGGTGGCCAGGCCGCCCGTCACCTCGAGCAGGGCCGGGTCCGGCGTGATGACGAGCGGGATCCCCAGTCGCATGGCCTCGATGGCCGGCAGACCGAGCCCCTCGTAGTCGGACGGGAAGACCACCAGCGCGGCCGACCGGAACTGCTGCTGGAACTCCTGCGTGCTCAGCCAGGGTCGGACCGTCACGAGACCGCCCAGGCCACGCGCCCCGACCGCGTTCACGACGCGCGTCCGGTCAGGGCCGGGCACACCGACCACGACCAGGGGCATCCCCTCCTGGCGCCCGCGCAACCTCGCCCACGCGTCGAGGACGAGGCCCACGTTCTTGTTGCCGAACTGGCCGAAGGCGAGGGCGTAATCGGGCCCGGGCACCCGGGGGCCCCAGGCCAGCACGTGATCGGAACCCAGCTGCGCCACCGTCACAGGGCGCGTCCGGAGGTAGTCGTGCGCCTCGAGGAGGTCGTCGCGGGTGCGGTGCGAGACACAGACGATCGCGTCCGCCTGGTGGTAGCCGACGGCGTAGCTGGCCCGGCGTCTGCTGCGGATCTTCGGGGGGAACTGCTCGGGGCGGTGCCGGTAGCGCAGGTCGTGGGCGATGGCGGCGCGGGGGCAGGGGAGGGGCGAGAAGGTCGTGGCGGGCGTGACGCCCAGCATCACGTCGGCACGGAGCCGTCGGCACAGGGAGGGCACCCGGAGCTCCATCCCCACGGCACGGGGCCCGCCGACCGCGTGCACGGTCACCGAGTCGGGCACGTGGAGCCGCACGCCGGCGTGGAGCACGAGGTGGAGGTCGTCCTCCGTTCCCAGGGAGTCCCAGCCTCCGAGGAGGTTCTCGGTCACGACCCCCAGGCTGGTGCTGCCGGCCTGGAGCGCATTGACCACGGCGCGCACCGCAGCACGGTGTCCGAAGCGGGATGGTGACCCCGGGCCGCTCCGCAGATTGCCCACCAGGGAAGTTGCACCCGTTGAGCAAGCCCGGCCGCAACCGCACGTTCACTTCATATGACGCGAGACCGCCGCCGCAGCCGCCGCAGCCGCCGCGCCGGCCGCAGCCGCCGCAACCGCCGCACCGGCCGCGCCGTCCGGCCCTCGACCGCGTCGTCCCAGCGGGTGATGGCCCTCACGATCGTCGACCAGGGCGCTTCGAGCGTGTCGAACTTCGCCCTGGCCCTCATCGTGGCGCACTACAGCTCCGCCAGCGCGCTGGGCGTGTTCGCCATCCTCACGACGACCTACGTCCTGAGCCAGGGCCTGGTGCGCAGCCTCTCCAGCGACTGCCTGCTCACCCGCGCCGAGGCCGAGGACGAGGTCCGGGCGACCTACGAGCGGGCGGGTTACCTGGCCGCCATCGTCCTCTCCCTCTCGCTGACAGGGGTCATCCTCGTGGTGAGCGGCGTGCTGCCGAGCGCCTTCACACTTTCCTTCGTCGTCTTCGCGGTGTCGTTCCCCCTCATGGCCTGCCAGGACTACGCCCGCTTCATCGGGATCAGCCGCTACGACCCCGCCTACGCCATCCGCCTCGACGTGGCGTGGCTCGTCATCTTTCTCGTGGCCTACGTCGTCCTGCGCCACCAGGGGCTGACGACGTTGCCGTGGTTGTTCGGGGCCTGGAGCGGCGCCGGCGCCCTGGTCGGCTTGTGGACGCTGCAGGCACACCTCGCGGGCCGGACGCACCGGCGCCACCTGCTGCGTTTCTGGGACGAGAGCGAGCGCCCGGTGGGGCTGCGCTTCGCCGGCCAGTTCATGCTCGTCACGTCGTGGACGTACTTCATCTCGTATCTCCTGCTCTTCGTGCTCTCGCTGGCGGCCATCGGGGAGTTCAAGCTGGCCCAGCTCGCGCTCGGCCCCATCACCGTCCTTCTCGCCGGCGTCCAGTCGGCCCTCATCGCGCTGGCCGCGAGGCGCTTCCAGGTCGACGCGCACAAGGCGGTGCGCTTCCTCCTGCTCGGCGGCCTGTTCGCGTTCGCCGTGACCATCGGCTGGACGGCGCTCGTCTACGCCGCGCCCGCGCAGGCCATGGCGGCGGTGTTCGGCCGCAACTGGCCGGACGCACGCGTGATCATCCCCTACGCCGGGCTGGCGGTCGCCCTCAGCGGGCTCTCGGGAGCCGCCACCTCGGGGCTGCGCGCCATGAGAGCCGCCGGCGAGAACCTCCGCCTGGCGCTCGTCATGGTGCCGTTCCTCTTCGTCCTGTGCATGGGCGGCGCCAAGCTCTACGGCACCCGCGGCGCCGCCGCCGGCCTCGCCATCGCCGGCGCCATGTACTCCGTCCTGGGCTGGTGGCTGCTCGTCAAGGTGGCCCGGGCGTTCGTGCCGGGCGTGGACGCCGTCGTGGCGAACCCCGTCGCCGAGATGGCGGAGCCCTAATGGCGCCCCGTCCCTCCGCCGTAGTTCACGTCCACCCGCACCGGCGGCACGGCCGGGGCGCCCCCGGGGGAGTCGAGGCGCGCCCGCACCGCCGCGACGTCCCGGCACGCGATCACGTTGAGCGTGGGCGGCAGCGCGTCGGAGTGCCAAGGCGTCAGGTGCCCGTCGAGCAGGTGAATGTGGTAGCCGAACCCGCGCAGGAACGCCCGCACCTCGGCCGGCGTGATGCCGAAGTGGGCGCAGTAGCCGGCGTGCTCGAAGAGGAGCACGGGGGCGGCCGCCGGGTCGGCCAGCAGCCGCCGGGCGCCCTTCATGACCAGGAGCTCGGACCCCTCCACGTCGATCTTGATCAGCGCCGGTGCATCGGCACCGACCAGGTCGTCGAGCGTCGTCACCGCGACGGTGATCCCCGTCCCGCCGGCGCCGCTGTCGGGGGCCAAGCGGTTCAGCACGTCGCGGTCGAGGACCTCGAAGGTCGCCTCGCCCGCCTCGTCGCTCACCGCCGAGTCCACCACCGTGATGTCGAGGTCGTTGAGCGCCAGGTTGGCGGCCAGGTCCTCGCGCACCGGCGGGAACGGCTCGACAGCCGTGAGGCGCACCCCGGGGATCCTCGTCCCCACCAGCGTCGAGAAGACGCCCACGTTCGCGCCCACGTCGACGAAGTGGTCGCCCGGGCGCAGGTAGCGCAGGCAGAACTGCAGCTCCTCCCACTCGTGCACGCCGTCGTAGATCGTCCAGACCGCGCTGAACTGGTGCGGCCGCGCCCTGATCCGGGTCCGTCCGTCGACCGTGACCACCGCCTCGACGTCCTCGCCGGCGGGACCGCGGGTGCGCCAGTGCCAGGTGATGGCCCGCCGCTCGGCCGCCAGCCGGCCGCCTCTGTTGGCCGGGTGCCGGGCGATCTCCCACAGCCAGTGCACCGTGCGCCTGGCGCGGTGCGCCCAGCGCCCCACCGCACCGCTTTCCTGCTCGAGCCCGTGACCTCCGCCGCCGCTCACGCGGGTTGTCTAGCAGACCCCCGGACCATATGACACGGCTCCCGAGCGTCCTGCGCCCACTGTTCCCGTGGCTCAAGGCCGGCGTGCTCCGCACCACCCAGGCCGTCAGCCCGCTCACCCGGCGCCTGCCCGGCTCCGAGGCGCGGCCCAGGCCGCCGCGCCACACCGCGACGTCGGCGGCCGGCTACGCGCGCGCGCATCCGCACGGTGGCGTCGAGGTGCAGGAGGTGGTCGCCGCCATGGACCTGCGCCGGCCTCTCCCGGCGGGCCTCCCGGCCGACCACCCCCGATTCGGGACGCACCGCCGCGCCCTCATCGGGCCCAACGTCGTCGCGCTGATAGAGAACGGTCGCGTCCTCGACCACTATGCCGCCGTCATCACGCAGGACGACACGCTCCTCTTCGACCTCTCGCCCTACTACGGCGCGGCCAGGCCGTCGCAGCATCCGGTCTTCCTGCGCTGGCACCTGCCCGAGGTCGCCATCGTGCCGGGCTCGGTGGGCGTCCTCACGACGCGGGGGAGCGACAACTACTACCACTTCCTCACCGACGTGCTGCCCCGGCTCGAGCTGCTGCGGCGGGCCGGGGCGCACCCGGACGCCTATCTGGTCAACCGCGTCACCCGGTTCCAGCGCGACCTGCTCGACCATGTCGGCCTGACCGGCGACCGCTGCCTCGGCAGCGACAAGTACCCGCATTTGAGGGCGGACGCGCTCGTCGTGTCGTCCCTGCCCGACGCCGACCTGCGGACCCCGCCCTGGATCGTGCCCTGGCTGCGCGCCCAGTTCCTCCCTGCCCCCGGCGAGCTGGCTTCGCCGCACCGCCGGCTCTACACCGGTCGGGGCGACCGGAAGCACACCCGCCGGGTCGACAACGAGCGCGAGCTGCTCGCCGCCCTCACGCCGCTCGGCTTCGAGGCGATCGACCCCGGCGCGCTGTCGCCGACGGAGCAGGTGCGCGCCTTCGCTGAGGCCGAGTGCATCGTGGGCCCGCACGGCGCCGGACTGACCAATCTCGCCTTCGCTCCGGCCGGCGCCGCCGTAGTCGAGCTCTTCGCGCCCGACTACGTCAACGAGTGCTTCTGGGCGCTCGCCACCACGGTCGAGGGTCTGCGCTACCGCTACCTCGTGGGCGACGGGACGCCGGCCCCCCGCGCCCGTCCCGGGCGGAACCGCGGGGTTGCCTCCGACATCCGGGTCGACACGCGACAGCTCCTGCGGATCATCGGGGAGCTGCTCTGAGCGCCTTACCCGCAATCGGCGTTGCCGGGGGAACGAAGGCTGCATGAAAGGTTCGGTCCGACCCGGCGTTACCCAACGTGCAGCGCCACTTCAGCGACAGGGGGTGTCACCGTGCCAGCACAGCGGATCGTGGTCCATGACTACTCGGGCCATCCCGGCCAGGCGCAGCTCAGTCGGGCGCTCGCGCGCCGGGGCTACGAGGTCACGCACCAGCACTGCCCGTCCTATGCCACCGGCAAGGGCTCCCTCCATGTGGGGCCGGGCGACCCGACGACGCTCGCGTTCGAGTCGTGCCCCATGGACGGCACGTTCGCCAAGTACGCCGCCTTCACCCGGATCCGCCAGGAGCTCGCCTACGGGCGCGCCACGGCCCGGCGCATCGCCGCCAGGGACCCGGCGGTGGCGATCGTGAGCAACGTGCCGCTGATCGCCCATGGGGTCCTGGCCCGGTCTCTCGCCCGCCGGGGCATCCCGATGGTCTTCTGGCACCAGGACATCTACTCGGAGGCCATCGGCCACGCGGCGCGCAAGCGCCTGCCGGTTGTCGGGCCCATCGTCGCCCGCCTCGCCGACCGCCTCGAGCGGGCGGTCGCCCGGCGCAGCGACGCCGTGGTCGCCATCTCGCCGACCTTCCTGGAGCGCCTGGAGGCCTGGGGCGTGGCCGACAAGTCCACGGTCGTCCCGAACTGGGCTCCCATCGACGAGCTCCCGGTGTGCGACGTCGTCAACGAGTGGAGCGAGCGCACGGGCCTGAGTGGGCACCCGGTCGTGCTGTACTCGGGCACGCTGGGGCTCAAGCACGACCCGAGCATCCTGGCCCTGATCGCCGCCCGGCTGGGCGTCTCGCATCCCGAGGCCAGGGTCGTCGTGGTCTCCGAGGGCAAGGGCCGGGACTGGCTCGAGGCCTGGAAGCGTGACCAAGGGGCGGACAACCTCGTGCTGCTCGACTTCCAGCCCTACGAGGACCTGCCGAACATGATGGCCAGCGCGGACGTCCTCGTCGCCATCCTCGAGCCGGACGCCTCCCGCTTCTCTGTCCCCTCCAAGGTGCTGACCTACCTGTGCTCGAGGCGCGCCATCGTCGGCGTGCTCCCACCGGACAACTCGGCGGCCGAGATCCTCACCACGCACGGCGCCGGCCGCGTCGTGGACCCGGCCGACCGCAAGGACGTCGCGGCCGAGGTGGCTCGATTGTTGAACGACGCGGAGGCCTGCGGGGCCATGGGCGGGGCGGGCCGCCGCTACGCGGAGAGGGTGTTCAGCCCCGAGACGGCGGCCGACCGCTTCATCGAGGTCCTCGGCGACATCGTCGACCAGCCGGAGTCCGTGCCTACCGAGCGCTTGCTGGGGGAGCCGTACGAGCCCGAGCTTGCGGTCGCCGCGAGCGAGCGGGCGGCCAGTTGATCGACGACACGGTCACCGTATCCCGCACGTTCATCCATCACCTCGGACAACGACCATGGCTGAAGGCCAAGGGAGAAGAAATCTGATGACAAGCGTGTTGGTGACCGGCGCTGGTGGCTTCATCGGCGGCCACCTGGTTGCCCGCCTGCGCGAGCAGGGAGTAGCGCACGTGCGGGGCGTGGACCGTGTCCCCCTCGACGACTGGCACCAGCTCTTCGACGACGTCGACTGCCGGTCGGCCGACCTACAGGACCTGGCCGAGTGCCGGCGTGCCTGCCAAGGCATCGACACCGTCTACAACCTCGCCGCCGACATGGGCGGGATGGGCTTCATCGAGAACAACAAGGCCCTGTGCATGCTCTCGGTGCTGATTTCGACCCACATGCTCGAGGCGGCCCGCCAAGCCGGCGTGCAGCGATTCTTCTACTCGTCGTCCGCCTGCGTCTACGCGGCCGGGAAGCAGGAGTCTCCCGAAGTCGAGCCCCTGCGCGAGGCCGACGCCTATCCCGCGATGCCCGAGGACGGCTACGGCTGGGAGAAGCTCTTCAGCGAGCGGATGGCCCGCCACTACTACGAGGACTTCGGCCTCGAGACCCGGGTGGCCCGGTACCACAACGTCTTCGGACCCCACGGCACCTACGACGGGGGCCGGGAGAAGGCGCCCGCCGCCATCTGCCGGAAGGTCGCCGCCGCCGTGCTGAACGGCAGCAACGAGATAGAGATCTGGGGCGACGGGCTCCAGACGCGCAGCTTCACCTACATCGACGACTGCGTGGACGGCACGCTGAGGCTCACCGCCAGCGACGTGCGGGACCCGCTCAACATCGGCTCCGAGCAGCTGGTCACGATCAACGAGCTCGTCGACATCGTCGAGGGCATCGCAGGGGTCACGCTCAAGCGCAACTACGACCTGACGGCGCCCCAGGGCGTCCGGGGCCGCAACAGCGACAACGCGCTGATCCGGGAGCGCCTCGGCTGGGCCCCGTCCATCAGCCTCGAGGACGGGCTGCAGGACACCTACAAGTGGGTCTTCGACCAGATGAGCGAGGGCGCGGCACCCATCACCCGCTGATCAGGCCGGCGAGCAGATCTGGCACGGCCGCAGCCACGGCCCTTGCGGCGCCGTCTCCGTTCCTGACGCCGGTGTCGGGTGCTACTCCAGCGACGACAACGTGGCGTCGGCCAGCGGCCCGTTCGAGCGCAGGGCCGAGACCACGCCCGCGGCGGCGGCGATCGCGGCGAGGACGTACGACGTCACGGTGAACGCGTGCTGGGCGCCGGCGGTCCCACCCGTGTCGCCGCCGGCCACGACGAAGATGCTCCCCGTCAGCGCCAGGCCCAGCGCCGTCCCCATCCCGCGCGTCATGTTCAGGACCCCCGAGGCCATCCCCGCCTGCTGCCCCGGGGCGGCCCCCATGATCGACGCGTTGTTGGGGGACGTGAACAGACCCATCCCGATGCCCACCGCCGCCAGCAACACCAGGAAGACCCCGGTCGGCGGGCGCAACGCGCCCATGGCGGCCAGCCCGCCGGCCACGAGGCCCATCCCGGCCACCGTCAGGGGCCGGGCCCCCAGCCGGTCGGCCAGGCGCCCGGCGAAGGGCGCCACGACGCCGAAGGCCAGGGGCATCGCCATCAGCTGCAGCCCCGAGGCGGCGGTGCCGAGCCCCTGCCCGCGCTCGAGGTAGAAGGGCACCAGCAGCAGGACCCCGAACATCACCAGGTACGAGCCCACCCCGCTGGCGATCCCCGTCGAGAACTGGGCGTTGCGGAACAGGCGCAGGTCGAGCATCGGGTCCTTGTCACGGCGCTCGTGCCGGACGAACAGCGTGCCGAGGACGGCGGCCGCCACGAAGAGCCCCACGATGAGCGCGGAGCCCCACCCGACTTCCGCCCCGAACGAGATACCCGACAACAGCGCCACCACCGCCGGGAAGAAGATGGCCAGGCCCATCCAGTCGAACCGCACCCGCGCCATCAGGTTGCGGCTGCGGGGCACCAGGAGCACCGCAGCCAGCGCACCGAGGAGCCCGAAGGGGACGTTGACGAAGAAGATCAGCCGCCAGCCCCCGGCCGCGAGCAGCAGCCCGCCGACGCTCGGCCCCATCGCGAGGCCGAGCGCCTGCGCCGCACCCTGGAGCCCGATGGCCTTGCCGAGGGACCGCGCCGGCACGACGAGCACGATGATGGCCAGGCTGTTCGCCTGCAGCATCGCCGCACCGACGGCTTGGAGGGCCCGGAACCCGCACAGGGCCCCCAGACCCGGCGCCAGGCCGCAGAGCGCCGAGGCGAGGGTGAAGATCAAGAAGCCGTAGACGTAGAGGAGCTTGTGCCCCCACATGTCGGCGAAGCGCCCCACCGCCGTCACGGTCGCCACGAGCACGAGCAGGTAGGACAGGCCGACCCATGTCACGGCCCCCACCGAGGCGTCGAAGGTCCGCTGCAGCGTCGGCAGGGCGACGGTGACGATGGACGCATCGAGCTGGCCCATGAACGCGCCGACGCACACGGCGGCGACGGCGAACCAGGCGGCGTGGGGCGCGTCCCGGATCACCTGGGGCCGCCGGGGCTCGACCAGCAGCCGGTCCCATGTCAGTGTCCACGGCCGCGACGTCGCCGCGGGCTCGTCGCCCGTCACGTCGCCGGCTCGCCGCCCCACACGACCTCGGCACTCGACCGGATGTCGCGCGACGAAGTCCCGACGAGCACCTCGTAGCGCCCAGGGTCGGACCTCCATCCATGCGTGCCCACGTCCCAATACCGGTAGGCGGCCGCGCCGAGATCCACCTCGACCGTCTCCCGCTGGCCGGCCCCCAGCGCGACTTTCACGAAACCCACCAGTTCCCGGTCGGGCCTCCGCACGCGGGGCTCCAGCGCGCGCACGTAGACCTGCACCACCTCGGTCCCGCGCCGGGTGCCCTCGTTCACCAACCGGACGGCGACGCGTTCCGGCGTCACCGTGACCTCGTCGAAGACGACGTCCCCGAAGGAGAGCCCGTGCCCGAACGGGAAGAGGGGAGCGAGCCGTGCGGTCTCGAAGAAGCGGTAGCCGACGAGGACCTCCTCGCCGTAGACGACCCGGCCCTCCACTCCCGGGTACCGCTCGCCCTCCACGCCGAGGCCCGCCGGCCCGTCCTCCACCCGGGCCGGGAACGTGATCGGCAGCCGTCCCGTGGGCTCGGTGGCGCCGGTCATGATGTCGGCCAGGGCGTCGGCGCCCTCCTCGCCGGGGTACCAGGCCATGAGGACGGCGCCGGCGCGCGGGGCCCACGGCATCTCGACCGGCGACCCGGCGTTCACCACCACGATCGTGCGGGGGTTGGCGTCGAGGACGGCCTCGACGAGCTCGCGCTGTCGCCCCGGCAGTGACAGGTCGGGCCGGTCGTGCCCCTCCGACTCCCACTCGCCGTTGGACCCGACGACCACCACCGAGACGTCGGCCTCGGCGGCGGCACGGACGGCCCGTTCGAACTCGTCACCGATGTCGGGCGGCGACGCACCGATCCGCGCACCGAGGATGGGGGAGGACGTCGTCCGGGGCCAGACGTCGACGGCGAGCTCGTAGGTGTGGCCGGCAGTGAGGTCGACCGTGACCTCCACCGGCTCGCTCCCGGCGCCGTAGAAGCCGGGACCACGCGACGGCTCCGTGTTGTCGACGAGCACGTCGCCGTCGAGGCGCAGCAAAGAGCGCCCGGCGCTCTCCAGCCCGAGCCGCCACGCGCCGGACACGTCGGGCGTGAAGCTGCCCCGGATGCGCACGGCGCAGGCGCCGCCCTCCAGGCCCGGCCGCGGTGGCCCGATCCACATGATCCGGGCCGTGTGCGCCAGCTCCGCCTCGACCGGCGCGGACGAGGTTGTCGGCGGTTCCGCGCTGTCGAAGTACTCCACCATGAACCCCGCCCCGACGAGACGCATGTCGATCGGGGGCAGCCCGCGCCCGATACGACAGCCCACCTCCGAGGCGACGACGGCGCCGGGCACCCGCTCGGCCAGCGCGTCGGCCATGCTGCGACGCCGGTGCGGCGTCACCTCGGAGCTGCCCCCGCCCATGGCGAGCTGGTCCGCGTTCGGCCCGATCACCGCGAGGCTGGCGACGGCGGCGGGGTCGAGGGGCAGGAGCCCGTCGTTCACGAGGAGCACGGTCCCCTCGGCGGCCACCTCACGGGCCACGGCCCGCCGGTCGAGGTCGTCCTCCTCGAGCTCGTCCGGCGACGTCGACCGCCCGAGGATCCCGACCCGTTCCATCAGCCCGAGGACGTGGCGCACCTGCACGTCGACCACGTCCTCGTCGACGAGCCCCTCGCGGACGGCGGCCGCCAGAGGGGGCCCGAGCCAGGCGGGCGGCCCCGGCATCTCGAGGTCGAGGCCGGCGAGCGCCGCCGGCGCCGTCGAGTGCGTGCCGAACCAGTCCGACATGACGACGCCGTCGAAGCCCCACTCCTCCCGGAGGATCCCGCCGATCAGGTCGGGCTGTTCGCCGCAGTACACCCCGTTCACCTTGTTGTAGGCCGTCATCACCGACCAGACGCCGGCCTCCCGTACGGCCTGTTCGAAGGCGACGAGGTGGATCTCGCGGAGGGCGCGCTCGGAGACCTCGGCGCTGATCGTCATCCGCTCGTGCTCCTGGTCGTTGCAGGCGTAGTGCTTGATGCAGCACGCGACCCCGCCGCCCTGCACCCCCTGCACGTAGGCCACGGCGATGCGGGCCGTCAGCAGCGGGTCCTCGGAGAAGGACTCGAAGGTGCGCCCGGCCAGCGGCGTGCGCGGGATGCAGACCGTCGGCCCGAGCAGGACGTGGACGCCCTTCGAGCGCGCCTCGGCGGCGAGCACCTCGCCCAGGCGACCGGCCAGCTCGGGGTTCCACGTCGAGCCGACCGCCATGCCGCAGGGCAGCGACAGGGAGCGGCGGCCGATGAGACTGTCGCCCCGGACCCCCGAGGGCCCGTCGGACACCTTGAGGGTCCCGATGCCCAGGCGCTCGACGGGCGGGAGGTACCACAGGTTGGCGCCGGCGGTGAGGGAGCACTTCTCATCGAGGGTCATGGCCCCGACGAGGCGGTCCAGCTCGGCCTCGCGTCCCGAGTCCGTCATCTCTACCAGGTGTCCACGAAGGGCCGGCGGAGCCAGGGGTCCGCGCTCCAGTGCGCACGGTGCCCCGCCGACGTGAGCGCATGGGCGAAGCGGGCACGGGTCGCCGCCGGGTCGATCACGTCGTCGATCTCGAAGTGCACCGCCACGTTCAACGCCTTGCCGTGCTCGTAGGCGCGGAAGACCATGGCCGAGAACGCGGCCTCCCTCTCGTCGGGGTCCTCTATGAGGTCGAGCTCCCGGCGGAAGCCGAGGCGCACCGCCCCCTCGAGCCCCATCCCGCCCAGCTCGCCGCTCGGCCAGGCAACGGTGAACAGCGGGCGCCGGAAGCTCCCGCCCGCCATCGCCTGCGCCCCGAGGCCGTATCCCTTGCGCAGCACGACGCAGGCGAAGGGCACGGTGAGCGACGCGCCCACGACGAACATCCTCGAGACGTGGCGCACCAGCGCCGTCTCCTCCGCCTCGGGCCCGACCATGAACCCGGGCGTGTCGCACAGGGACAGCAGCGGGAGGCCGAAGGCCTCGCACAGCTGCATGAACCGGGCCGCCTTGTCCGCGCCGGCGGCGTCGATCGCCCCCGCCAGGTGCACGGGGTTGTTGGCGATCACCCCGACCGGCCGCCCCTCCACCCGGGCCAGCGCCGTGACCATGCCCGGGGCGAACGCCGGCCGCAGCTCGAGCAGCGACCCCTCGTCGGCCACCAGCTCGGCCGCGCGCCGCACGTCGTAGACGCGCCGGCGGTCCACGGGGACGACGTCGCGCAGGAGCTCCTGGTCGGCGCACGTCCAGTCGCGCCGGTCGCCCTGGAAGTAGGACAGGTACCGGCGGGCCACCTCGACGGCCTCCTTCTCGTCGGCGCAGAGGACGTCGACCACCCCGTTCGGCACCTGCACCGAGACCGGCCCGACGTCCTCGGGGGCGAACACGCCCAGGCCGCCGCCCTCGATCATGGCCGGGCCACCCATGCCCACGTTGGCGTCGGGTGTCGCGATGATGACGTGGCAGCATCCGAGGAGCGCGGCGTTGCCGGCGAAGCACCGTCCCGACACGACGCCGACGAGGGGCACCGACCCGCTCAGCGCGCCGAACAGAGCGAAGGCCTCGGTGTCGAGGCCGGTCACGACGGCCATGTCGGTGTCGCCCGGCCGGCCGCCGCCGCCCTCGGCGAACAGGACGACCGGGAGCCGGAGTCGCTCCACCAGCTCGAAGATGCGGTCCTTCTTGCGGTGGTTCATCTGGCCCTGGGTGCCCGCCAGGACGGAGTAGTCGTACGACAGCACCGCGCAGCGCGACCGTTCCGGTTCGAAGAGGTCACCGTTGACGCTCCCGATGCCCGCCACGAGGCCGTCGGCGGGCGTGTTGGCGATGAGGTCGTCGGCGCTCCGGCGCGCCCGTTGGGCGGCGATGACGAGCTGGCCGTACTCCTCGAAGCTCCCGGGGTCGCACAGATCCTCGACGTTCTCCCGCGCCGTCCGCCGGCCGCCCGCATGGCGGCGCTCCGTGGCGTCGGGACGTCCGGCATCGAGCGTGGCGGCGACGCGGGCCCGCAGCTCGGCCAGCTCGGGCCGGACGCCCGTCGGGGTGGTGCCGCCGGCCACGCCCTGTGCGGCGCCGGCGGCCCCGTCGGCATCAGCGTCGGCCGGCACGTCGGAACCATCGATGCGGACGAGGACCTCCCCGGTCTGCACGGCATCGCCGGGGGCCACCAGGACCGAGTCGACGACGCCCGGCGTGGCCGCCTCGACCACGTGCTCCATCTTCATGGACTCGAGCACGACGAGGACGGCGCCGGTCGCGACGCGGTCGCCGGGCCCGACGGCCACCCGGGTGACGGTGCCGGCGAAGGGCACCGAGAGGTCGGTCAGGCCGGCCACAGGGGCGAGGGCACCTCGAAGCCGACGGCGGCGTCCCAGGTGTTGCGGTACGAGACCTCGTGGATGGGGCGGCGGGGGGCGACGCCCCAGGTGCCGGTGGGATAGCCGAAGCTCACGGTGCCCGAGAGGATCCAGCCCTCGTCGGTGGGGACGCCGAGGATCTCGAGCGTCTCGGAGGGGTGGAAGAACTGCAGCAGCGCGGTGAGGCAGCTGCCGACGCCCTCGGCCCGGGCCGCCAGCATGGCGCTCCACACGGCGGGGTAGATGGAGCCGCCGGTGGGGTCGTGCTGGCTGAAGGGGAAGAGGAAGAGCGGGACCTGCTCGAAGTGGTCCGCCAGCCATTGGGCCGAGCGCTGGACCTTGAGGATCTGGACGGACTCGGGGGCGTCGGGGTCGGCGTGGGCGGCGTCGAGCTGGTCCTTGTAGACGCTCTTCCACAGCTCGCCCATGGCGTGCTGGTAGAGGGGCGCGAGGGCGGCCTTCTGGGCCGGGTCGTCGAGCAGGAGGAAGCGCCAGTTCTGCTGGTTGCCGCCCGAGGGGGCCCGGACGGCCGCATCGAGGATGCGGGCCTGGACGTCGAGGGGGATGGGGTCCGGACTGACCCGGCGCATGGCGCGGGTCGTGTAGAGGGCCTCGTGGAGTTCCATGCCGGCGACATTACGCCGACTCACCCACTGGTGAGACAGGGCTTCGCCGTCCCGGACAGTGACGGGTGCTCGGGACCCCCCGGTGTCCGCGTCCGTGGGCAAACCTGTTCCTATTGTGGTGCGAATGGCGGCTCCAGACCTCACTGCCGTTCGGGACGCTCCTCCCTGGCAGCGCTGGCTGGACAAGCCACAGTCGGAGATGGCGTGCCTCCTCAGCTGGATGGTCGCGACCGCCATCTTCATCGGGATCATCGCGCTCCTGGGGGGGCCCACGCAGAACGACGCGTCCGAGTCTCTCTATGCGACATGGGCCATCGCGCACGGCAATCTCGCGTGTGCGTACCCCCCGGCGAGCGGGTTGACGTCCTCTTTCTTTCCCTTCTTTCGACCCCACCCGGCTGTCCCTCCGCTCTGGCCTCTCCTTTCGGGCGGTGTGGCATCGCTGACGCGGATCGGCCACACGCTGGCCTTCCCGTCCCAGCACGCGCTCGGCGCGAACTGCGTCAATGGATTCGCCGCGATGTACGGCTGGGCTCAGAACTCCTACGCAATGTTCCCCACCATCGGACTGGGGTACCTCAGTTGGTTCGTGTTGCTTGCCGGTGTCGTCGCGCTGTTGCGGGCATCCGGTCGCGGCCGCAGTGGATGGGAGGTGTTCACGGTCCTCTTCATCGCCCTCGTCCCCATGGTGTGGATGCCGCTGCTGGACCAATACCATCCGCAGGACCTCGTTGCCGTCGGATTGGTGCTCGCCGCACTGGCCTGCGTGGAGAGAAGCGCCTGGATATGGGCAGGAGTGTTCCTGGGATTGGCCGTCACCTCCCAGCAATTCGCGCTGTTGGTCCTCCTGCCGCTCTTCGTAGTCGCTCCGGGGAGGGCACGGTGGAAGCTGCTCGCCTCGGGCGCCGGAGCTGGACTGCTGATCTCGCTCCCGGTCCTCATCGCCACCTCGGGCAGAGCTGTTCATAGCGTGGTTCTCGGGACCGGTGATTCCGCCACGTTCGGCGGAACCGTCCTCTGGGAATTGAGGCTGACCGGGCCGGCGCTCGTCTTCAGCTCGCGGATGTTGCCCATCCTCATCGCTGTCGCACTGGCATGGTGGGCGCTTCGTCGTCTCGGCTCAGGAGTGCTCGAGCCAGTCCCACTGATCTCACTCGCCGCGACGTGCCTGAGCTTGAGGCTTGTCTTCGAGCAGGGCATCTTCGGGTACAAGTTCATGGCTCTGTCGATCATGCTCATCATCTTGAACGTTGTTCGTGGTCGCGTCCGGGGAGAGCTCGTTGTGTGGCTCGTCTTGGTGAGCCTGGCGTTCCAGCCGGTTCCCGCCGGGCTTGCCATCAACGCCCGGCCATGGGCGTATCACATCGCGTCCGCGTACCCGTTGATCTGCATTGGGGTGGCGCTCGTTCTCATCATTCGCGATGCCTTCCACGCGCTGGTCCGTTGGTACCTGGTGGTCTTCTTCGTGATCGCCGCGTGCGCGTTCCTCCAATGGCCGCTGTGGTCACCGGACTCCCTGCGAGCGGCGCTTCCGCTGTGGTTCTGGCAAGTGGCTCTCCTGGTCCCAGGCGTGGTGATGGCAGTCGGCCCGCTCCTGCGATTGATGGAGGGCGGGATCCATTCGGGATCGCCCGCCACTGTGGAGAACGCGAGACGCTAGAGAGATTCGAGATTCGAGATTCGAGCTTCGAGGCTCTCGCTGTCACGGCTCGCAGTGTGCCGAAGGCCCTCTCTCCGACTTCACGGCACCTCGGGGGTGTCGGAGACGTCCGGCGTCCCTTCCTGTCGGCGAAGTCAGCCCACCGCCGCCAGGCAGACATTGGGGTTGGCGTCGAAGCTCTGACCGGGGTTGTACGTCCCACCGTAGGACCCCGGCGGAGCAACCCAGACGTGACCCGACGAGTCGTACTCGATCACATAGAACTGGTTGCCGGGCGGCTTCGGAATGAACGGACCGCCACCGCCGGCGGACAGAAGCGGCTGGAAGTTGGCGGCGTAGGTGGCGGCGCTCCACGGCGAAGGAGGCGACGGGAATGAGCCCTTCTCCGCCATGTACGCCTCCAGCGCCACCTCGAGGACCTTGGCGTCTGACTGGCATGACGCGACTTCGGCGGCCGACCTCTGTTGAATGGCGACCGTCGACGACGTTGAGGTTGAGGTTGAGGTGGAGGTGGAGGTGGAGGTGGAGGTGGAGGTGGAGGTGGAGGATTTGTCGTGGGAGCGGCTGTGGGGGTGGAGGGCGAGCTGCAGGCGGGCACGACGACCAGAAGGGTCAGGACACCCAGCAACAGACCGCCGGGTGCCAGACCGTGACCCTGACGTTCAGGGCGGGGACCGTGCGTGCCGCGTCGCCGTCGTCTCGCCGTCCGGTCGTCCCTCTCTGCAGCGTGGCCCTCGACGTCGTCTACCACCACCCGGGCCTCCTCCCGTCCAGGCGAGGAATCATGCCACCCGGAACCCGATGGAGGACGGGACCCCGAACGGGGGTCAGGCTTGGTCAGGCCGAGCTGCCCTCGTTCACGAGCTGCAGTCGCTCCACCGCGTCGATGTACTCCTCGACCATCCCGAGCACCACGTCGCGGGTCCGGCGCACCGACGTCGCCCGCCCGATGATCTGCCCGGCCGGGTTGAAGTTCACGTCGCGGGCCTCCTCGGGGTAGGCGTGGCCCCGGGACACGCAGTCGATGGCCACCATCATCTGGAGGGGCATGCCGAGCGGCTTCGGGTTACCCGGGGCCTCCCAGGCCTCGGTCCAGTCGTTCTTGAGCAACCGGCACGGCTTCCCGGTGAACGAGCGCGAGCGGACGGTGTCGCGCGACGTGGCCTTGAGGTACGACTCCATCTGCTTGGGCGGCACGTCCGCTTCTTCGACGGTCAGCCACAGCGAGCCGGTCCACACGCCCGCCGCACCCATGACCATGGCCGCGGCCATCTGGCGCCCCGATCCCACGCCGCCGGCCGCCAGCACGGGCAGCGGCGCCACCGCGTCGATGACCTCGGGCCACAGCACGATCGACCCCACGTCGCCGGTGTGGCCGCCGCCCTCGGAGCCCTGGCAGATGACGATGTCGACCCCGGCCGCCTTGTGGTTGAGGGCGTGCTTCACCGACCCCGCCAGGGCGGCGATGAGCATGCCGTGGTCGTGGACCTTGTCGATGACGTCGTCGGGCGGTGTGCCCAGCGCGTTGGCCACCAGCTTGACCTTGTCGTGGCGCAGGATGACCTCGACCAGCGGCGCCGCCGTGGCGGCCGTCCACCCGAGCAGCTCGCGCCGGGGACCGCCTTCGAGCTCGGGCACGCCGTGGTCGGCCAGGATCTTCTTGGCGAAGGTGCGGTGCTCCTCGGGGATCATGGCCCGCAGCTCCTCCTCGAGCTTGACCGGGTCCAGCTCGCCCATGCCCTCGTACTTGCCCGGGATGACGATGTCGACGCCATAGGGTCGGTCGCCCACGTGCTCGTCGAGCCACGACAGCTCGACCTCGAGCTCGTCGGCGCTGAAGCCCACCGCACCCAGCACCCCCATGCCGCCGGCGTTGGACACGGCCGCGGCCACGTCGCGACAGTGGGTGAAGGCGAAGATGGGGAACTCGATCCCGAGGCGTTCGCAGAGCTCGTTGTGCACGGGGGAGACCTCCTAATTGACATGCCGACCGTGAGGGACGGACACGGTTGCCCGGACTCTCCCCGGCAACTAGAACAGATTCTACTTTTTACGGGCCGGTCCTGCAGATGCGACGTCGTGGACGAGGTGAACCCTCGGGGACGGGCCCAACAGCCGAACAGGGGAGGAGCAGCCCGCCATGCCCATCCGTACGCAGCCGCTGCCCGCCGGGTTCGAGGGGAGGTAGCCACGTGGGACTGCCCGAGCCGCCCCCCGCGGGGTCACCCTTCCTCCCCGCCGGCACCTTCGACGGCACGACCGCGATCGTGACCGGCGGGGGCACGGGCCTGGGCCGGGCCATCGCGGTCGAGCTGGCCCGCGCCGGTGCGGCGATCGGCGTCATCTCTCGTTCCGAGGAGCACCGGCGGTCGGGCGCCCACGCGGTGGAGGCCGTGGGCGGCCGCGCCGCGCACGCCGCCGCCGACATACGCGAGGCCGACCAGGTGGCCGAGGCCTTCGGTGCCGTGGAGGACGCGTTGGGCCCGGTGACGGTCCTCGTCAACAACGCGGCCGCGAACTTCCCGGTGCTCGCCGCCTCCATGCGCCCCAACGCGTTCCGCTCGGTCACCAACATCGTCCTCGACGGCACCTTCTTCTGCAGCCAGGAGCTGCACCGGCGGGTCACCGGCGAAGGCCGTCCCGGCGGGGCGATCGTCAACATCTTGGCCACCCAGTCCTTCACCGGTGGTCCCGGCATGGCCCACTCCGCCGCGGCCAAGGCCGGCGTGGGCAACCTGACCAAGTCGCTGGCCGTCGAGTGGGCCCCGGACGGCATCCGGGTCAACGCGCTGGCGCCGGGCCTCTTCCCCCACGAGGACATGCGCGAGGACTTGAAGGCGCTGCGGCCGGAGGGCGAGTCCGTCGACGCGCGCCGCTCGCCTGCGGGGCGGCTGGGACGGCTGCACGAGTTGGGCTGGGCCGTGACGTGGCTCTGCTCGCCCTACGCCGCCTTCGTGACCGGGCACACGCTGGTCGTCGACGGCGCGAATTGGCTTCGTCGCGACTTCGTCATGCCCGAGTTCACGCCCGTGGCCGACCAGCTGGCCCAGGTCCTCCGGCCGGCGGGTCAGGACTAGGTGCCCGCCGGCTCCTCTTCCTGGTCGGCGAACTGCGTGCGGTAGAGCTCGGCGTACAGCCCGTTGTCGGCCAGCAGGCTGGCGTGGGTGCCCCGCTCGACGATGCGCCCGCCGTCCACCACGAGCAGCTCGTCGGCCTCTCTGACGGTGGAGAGACGGTGGGCGATGACGAGCGAGGTGCGGCCGGACAACGTCTCGCGCAGGGCGCGCTGCACGGCAGCCTCGGACTCCGAGTCGAGGTGCGCGGTCGCCTCGTCGAGGACGACGATGTCGGGCGCCTTGAGCATCAGGCGGGCCAGGGCGACCCGCTGCTTCTCGCCGCCGGAGAGCCGGTAGCCGCGCTCGCCGATCACCGTATCGAGGCCGTCGGGCAGGTCGGCGACCAGGTGCCCGATCTGTGCCTGCGCGAGCGCGTCGAGGACCTCGGGCTCGGTCGCCTCCGGACGGGCGTACAAGAGGTTGGCGCGCAGCGTGTCGTGGAAGAGGTGGGGGTCCTGGGTGACCACCCCCACGACGTCGCGCACCGACGCCATCGTCGCGTGCTTCACGTCGACGCCGCTGATGCGGACCGACCCCTCCGTGACGTCGTAGAGGCGGGGGACGAGGTTCGAGATGGTGGTCTTGCCCGCACCCGAGGGCCCCACCAGGGCGACCATCTGGCCCGGCTCGACCGTGAAGGTCACGTCGTGCAGCACCTCGTTGCGCAGGCCCGTCTCGAGGACGGCGACGGATTCGAGTGAGGCGAGCGACACCTCGCCCGCACCCGGATAGGTGAAGCGCACGCGGTCGAACGCGATGGAGGCGTGGCCGCGCGGGATGGCGACGGCGTCGGCGTCCTCCGTGATCATCGGGACGATGTCGAGCACCTCGAAGAGACGCTCGAAGGACACGAGCGCCGTCATGACGTCGAGGTTGAGGTTGGAGAGCTGGGTCAGCGGCCCGTACAGCCTCGTCAAGTAGGCGGCCAGTGCGACAACCGTCCCGACTTGGAGGGCGCCGTGGATGGCCGCCACACCTCCCACGCCGTAGACGATGGCCGTGGCGAGGGAGGCAGTCAACGTGAGGGCGACGAAGAAGAAGCGGGCGTACGTGGCCTGAGCGATCCCGATGTCTCGAACCCGGCCCGCCTTGGCCTCGAAGGCGACTGCCTCGCTCTCGGGCCTTCCCATCAGCTTGACCAGCATGGCGCCGCCCACCTGGAAGCGCTCCTGCATGACCATGTTCATCTCACTGTTGAGGTCGTACCCCTCCTTGGTGAGCGATCCGATGCGCTGCCCTACGAAGCGGGCCGGTATCAGGAAGATGGGGAGCAGGATCAGCGCCGCCAGGGTGATCTGCCAGCTGAGGATGAACATGACGGCCACCACGATGACGACAGTGACCAGGTTCCCCACGACGTTGGACAACAGGTCTGTGAAAGCCTGCTGGGCGCCGATCACGTCGTTGTTGAGCCGGCTCACCAGCGCCCCGGTCTGGGTGCGGGTGAAGAAGGCGAGGGGCATTCTCTGGATGTGGCGGAAGACCTTGGCCCGCATGTCGTAGATGAGGCTCTCCCCGAGGTAAGCGGAGATCCTCCGCTCGGTGAGGGAGAGGCCGGCGTCGATCAGGGCCAGCACGGCGACCAGGATCGCGAGCTCGATCACGAGCGTTTCGTTGTGCTTGTAGATCCCGTTGTCGATCAGGGAGGCCAGGATCAAGGGATTGATGGCCCCCAAGGCCGCACTCAGGACCACCACGGGCAGGAAGACGGCCAGGATCTTCTTGTAGGGGACCGCGAAGGTGAGCATCCGTCTCGCCGTGCCCTTCTTGACCCGGTGCGCGAGCACGGCCCGGTCCTGGCGCATCGAGCGCATGCCGCCCCAGCCGCCACCGCGGCCACCACCCATCGCGTGCCCGCGCATTCCCATGCCTGCAACCTACTGTCGGAGCCGCGGCAGTCCGGTCGGTCAGAGCCGACGCGCCCGGTGACGCTGCGGTCAGGCGATCGGGCGGGGCGGGGGTGCCGTGACCCTGCGACGAACGAGGGTCACGATCACGAAGGCGAACGCCACCACGGCCAGGCTCCCCACGATGTCGGCCATGATGTCCGAGCCCGTCAGGAGGCTCGAGGAGGTCGGCGCGACGTGGCTGACCAACTGCGCGTGCAGGGTGCCCGAGCGGAGTCTTGCCGCCCCGGAGGCGCCGGCGGCGCCGACCGTCACGGACCACGCCAGGATCCCGGTCGTCGCCACCCCGGCCATTGCTGCGAGAACCCGAAACTGCCGCACGATCGAACGCCTCCCTGGGCCAGATCGGCGGTGCCACTCCGCACCGCTCACCGATCTCGTACAGGAGTGAAACGGAGGCTGCTCCGGGCTCTTGCGCGCCGTTTAATTGCAACCCCCATGAGCAGATGGATTTCTCCCGGGGTGCGCGGAGCTCCGGAGACGGGCGCGAACGGCGGCTTGCCCGGGGGTGACAAGAGGGTGATCAGTAGGCGCCGGTGCCCCGGGCCATCGTCTTGGGCGTCTCGAACATGATCTTGAGGTCCCACCACAGCGACCACGACGCCACGTAGAGGTAGTCGAGCTGCACGAGGTCACTGCGGGTCAGGTCGTTGCGGCCCGACACCTGCCACAGGCCGGTGATGCCCGGGCGCACCTCGAAGCGGCGCGTGGCCCAGCCCTCGACGTCGGACTCGACCGGGATGAAGGGGCGGGGGCCCACCACGGACATGTCGCCTATGAAGACGTTGATGAATTGCGGGATCTCGTCGATGCCCGTCCGGCGCAGGAAGGCACCGAAGCGGGTGATGCGGCACGACTCGTCCTTCTTCTTGCGCACCTCGTGCAGGGGCCGGTCCGCGTCGTCGCTCTCGATCGCCGGCTCACCGTCGGGCGTGCCCCCGGTGTCGATGGTCATGGAGCGGAACTTGACGACCGTGAACGGCTGCGCGTACCGACCGAGTCGCACCTGGTGGAAGAACACGGGCCCCGGCGAGCTCAGCTTGACGCCGACCGCCACCACGACGAGCAGCGGCGACGTGACCAGCAGCACCGCCGAGCTGATGCACAGGTCGAACGCTCGCTTCATGATCATGTCCCAGACGCTCAGATGCGGCTGGGCGATCTCGAGGAAGGGCAGGCCCGACAGGTCGGTCAGGCGCGACCGGCAGCTGATCAACTCGTAGTAGCGCGGCACCATCGCGATGTGCACGAACTCCTGCAGCTGGCGGTAGACGTCGAGCGACTCGGCCGAGAACGATTCGCTGGGAGCCACCAGGATCCGGTGCACGTCGAGCTGCCGGCACAGCTCGGGAAGGTCAGCCACCCGGCCGATGGCGCCCACATCGAGAGCGTCCCCGTCGACTGCACGACCCACGAGCGTCATGCCGGGGTCCTGCCGCACGCTGAGCATGATGCGGTCGGCGGTCATGCCGGCACCCACGACGAGCACCCTCGTCGTCGTGAGGGCGTGGAGGAAGAAGCGGAGCCCCATGCGTCCGAGGGTGATGATCACGATGGTGACGATGACCGCCGCGACGAGCTGGGTGGCGTAGGGCTCGGTGGTCCCGAAGGCGGCATGGAGGAACGAGCCGATGGCGAGTGCGAGGACGCAGCCGCAGCCCACGCCGAACGAGAGCTCGCGCATCTCGAGGAACGCGCTGGGCTGCAGGCGCCGGTGCGTGACGCGGTACACACCGCCGAGGGCCAGCGCGACGACGACGGCCACCGGGAAGAGCGAGTCGATCTTCACGTTGGTGAGCAGCTGGCCGGGTGCGTTGACCGGCACCGTGGAGAGCTGCGCCAGGAGGACCAGCGAGAGGGGGAGTGCGATGCAGATGCACACGAAGTCGCAGCAGATCTGCACCAGGGTGAGCTCCTGGTCGCTGATCCTGCGGTAGGGGGAGGCGCCGTGGGCGGGGCTACGGCGCGGCTTCGGGCTGGGCCTGGGCGGAAAGGCGAAGCCGGGCTCGGTGGCGGGGGCGTGGACCACCGTGCGTTCGCCCACCTTGACCTTGGGATCCGAGATGCTCATCGCCTACCCCTCGCCGATGCACACAGCGGGTGTACGAAGGGACTCCACACCCCCTGCACCGAGGAGGAACAGCGCAGGGTCCACCGACTGTCGGGCGCGATGAAATTCCCGACGTCAGGGTGCACCGACCCCCAACGAACGCTGGGGGTCGCCCGCTGCCCGCCGGGACGTCAGGCGGAGCCACCGACGGCGTGGACGCCGCCGTCGACGTGGACGATCTCACCCGTCGTCATGGGGAAGAGGTCGCTGAAGAGCGCCAGGCAGGCCTTGGCCACGGCGGTCGCGTCGTGCACGTCCCAACCCAGTGGTGCGCGTTCGGCCCAGGTGTCCTCGAAGGCGCTGAAGCCCGGGATCGACTTGGCCGCCATGGTGCGGACCGGTCCGGCCGCGACGAGATTGACCCGGATGCCCTTCGGACCCAGCTCCTTGGCCAGGTAGCGCGAGAGGGATTCGAGCGCCGCCTTGGCGACGCCCATCCAGTCGTAGACCGGCCAGGCGACCGCGGCGTCGAAGTCGAGGCCGACGACCGAGGCGCCCCCGTCGCGGCCGGCGGCCTCGAGCAGCGGCATGAAGGCGTCGACCAGAGCCTTGAGGGAGTACGTCGAGACGTTCAGGGCGACCGAGACGTCGTCCCAGCCCGCGGCGAACATGCCGTTGCCGAGGCAGTCGGGCGGTGCGAACCCGATGGCGTGCAGCAGGCCGTCGAGGCGGTCCCAGCGCCCGGCCAGCGCCTCGCCGGCCGCAGCCAGTTGGTCCGGTGACGTCACGTCGATCTCCAGGACCTCGGGTTGGGTCGGCAGCTTGCGCGCGGTCCGCCGGGTCAGCGAGAGGGCTCGCCCCGCACCCGAGAGGACGATCTCGGCGCCCTCCTCCTGCGCCGTGCGGGCCACGGCGAAGGCCAGGGAGGCGTCGGTGAGGACGCCGGTGATGAGGAGCCGCTTGCCGTCGAGGAGTCCCACTGCGCCAGCGAGGTTATGCGAAGGTAGGGGCGTGGACGTGGGAATTCTCGGTGGAACGGGCCCGGCGGGTCGCGGGGTCGCGGTCCGTTTGGCCGAGCGCGGCGTCGAGGTGACGATCGGCTCGCGTGACGCCGGGCGGGCCGAGAGCGTGGTCGGCGCGGTCCTGGGCCGCTGGCCCGGGCTGGACCTGCCGCTCCGGGGGGCGGACAACGCCGGCGCGGCGGCGGCCGACCTCGTCGTGGTGGCCACCCCGTGGGACAGCGCCGTCGCGACGGTCCGCTCGTTGCGGGAGCCGCTCGCCGGCAAGGTGGTCGTCTCCATGGCCAATGCGCTGGTCAAGGACGGCCGCGAGATGCTGGCGCTCATGCCGCCCCGGGGCTCGGTCGCCGCGGCCATCGGGGCCGCCCTGCCCGAGAGCCTGGTCGCCGCCGCGTTCCACCACCTCCCAGCCTCGGAAATGGAAGACCTCGAGTCGGGGTTGGAAGCAGACGTGCTGGTGTGCTCGGACCACGCTGCGGCCACCGCCGCCACCGTCGACCTCGTCGGGCACATGCGCGGGCTGCGGCCGCTCGACGCGGGGAGCCTCAGTCAGGCGGCCGCCATCGAGGCGTTCACCGCGGTCTGTATCACTTTGAACATCCGACACAAGGCGCACACGACGCTGAGGATGGTCGGTATCTAGCGGTGCGGCTGTACGACACGGCGCGCAAGGAGGTGGTGGCGTTCGAGCCGGGACCGCTGGTGACGATGTACTCCTGCGGCATCACGCCCTATGACGCCGCCCACCTGGGACACGCAGCGGTGTACCTCTACTTCGACATGCTGCAGCGGCGACTGCAGGACGCCGGTCACGAGACGAAGTGCGTCCGCAACGTCACCGACGTCGACGACGACATCCTGCGCAAGGCGCGCGAGCTGGGCGTGCACTACCTGGACCTGGCCGCCGAGGAGATGGCCCGGTTCGATGCCGAGATGGGCCTCTTGAACCTGCTGCCGGTGTACTCCGAGCCGCGGGCCACCTCGGCCATCTCGGAGATCCTGTCGCTGATCGGTGACGCGCTCGAGGGTGGCCACGCCTACCAGTCCGGCGGCTCCGTCTATTTCAGCATCGCGAGCTTCCCCGAGTTCGGCCGCATCAGCGGATTCGACCGGGCCCGGATGCTGGAGCTCGCGGCCGAGCACGGTGGCCGGCCCGACGACCCCGACAAGCGCGATCCGCTCGACTTCGTGCTGTGGCAGCCCTCGCTGCCCGACGAGCCGGCCTGGGAGTCTCGTTGGGGGCCGGGCCGGCCGGGATGGCACATCGAGTGCTCGGCCCTCGTCCTGCGCGAGCTCGGCGAGACGATCGACATCCACGGGGGCGGGCGCGACCTGGTCTTCCCCCACCACGAGTGCGAGACCGCCCAGTCCGAATCGGTCACGGGCAAGCCGTTCGTGCGTCTCTGGTTCCACGTCGGCCTCGTCGGCCTCGACGGCACGAAGATGTCGAAGTCGCTGGGCAACCTGGTCTTCGTCGGCGACCTGTGCAAGGAATGGGATGCGGCCGCCGTGCGCCTGGCCCTGCTCGGCCATCACTACCGCGAGGACTGGGACTGGCACACGGACCGGGACATGCCGGCGGCGGCGGCACGCCTGGCGCTGTGGCGGAGCGCTCCGGGCGACGACGGCGGCGACGACGACGTCCAGGGGTTGGCGGCGGTCCGGGCCGCGCTGGACGACGACCTCGACACGCCGGCCGCGCTGCGCGCCCTCGACGAGGCCGCGGCGGCCGGCCGCCCGGTGGCCGGCGGCGCCCGGCTTCTCGGCATCGCGCTCTGACCGAGCGGGTGGGTCGGGGCCGCAGGGATGGTCCAGTACCCTTGGGTGACCACGAACGGTGTCGGGACCAGGAGCGATCCACCCGGCTGAGCAGGAAAGGGTGCACGATGCCAGGCGTCATCTCGGTTGGTCTTCCCGACGGCTCGACGCGGGAGCTGGCCGAGGGCACGACGGCTGCAGAGCTCGCCCGGTCCATCGGGTCCCGGCTCGCCAAGGCGGCCGTCGTCGCCACGGTCGACGGCCGGGAGGTGGACCTCTCCACCGAGCTGACCGACGGGTCGAAGGTCTCCATCGTCACCGAGGACACCGAGGCGGGCCGGGAGGTGCTGCGGCACTCGACGGCCCACGTGCTGGCCCAGGCCGTGCGCCGGCTGTGGCCCGGTGCCAAGTACGCCATCGGGCCGGTGATCGAGAACGGCTTCTACTACGACTTCGAGCTCCCCGGCGGCGCCCACTTCAGTGACGACGACCTGGGGCGGATCGAGGAGGAGATGCGGGCGATCGTCGAGGAGGACCAGCCCTTCGAGCGTCACCAGCACGACCTCGCGGAGGGCCTGGAGATCTTCGCCGACCAGCCCTTCAAGCTGGAGATCATCCGGGCCGTCGGTTCGGGGGCCGAGGAGGTCGACGCGGCCGGGACGGTCGTGAGCACGTACCGCAACTCCGACGCGTTCATCGACCTGTGCCGCGGGCCGCACGTGCCCTCGACGGGGCGGCTGGGCCATTTCAAGTTGATGCGGGTCGCCGGCGCCTACTGGAGGGGCGACGAGAAGCGCGAGCAGCTGCAGCGAATTTACGGGACGGCGTGGGAGTCCGAGAAGGCGTTGGCGGCCCACCTGCACCAGCTCGAGGAGGCGGAGCGGCGCGACCACCGCAAGCTGGGCGCGGAGCTCGACCTCTACAGCTTCCCCGAGGAGATCGGCTCGGGCCTGGCCGTGTTCCACCCCAAGGGCGGGACCATCCGCCGGCTGATGGAGGACCACTCGCGCCAGCGGCACGTCGAGTCGGGCTACGACTTCGTCAATTCGCCGCACATCACCAAGAGCGCCCTCTTCGAGGAGTCCGGGCACCTCGACTGGTTCGCTGAGGGCATGTTCCCCCCGATGGAGCTCGACGGGGGCGCGCAGTACTACCTCAAGCCCATGAACTGCCCGTTCCACATCCTCGTGTACCGGAGCCACCAGCGCTCCTACCGCGAGCTGCCGATGCGGCTCTTCGAGTTCGGGGCCGTCTACCGCTACGAGCTGTCGGGCGTCCTCCAGGGCCTCACCCGGGTGCGCGGCATGACCCAGGACGACGCGCACATCTTCTGCACGCTCGAGCAGATGGACGCCGAGCTCGTGCGGACGCTGCACTTCGTGCTCGACCTCCTGCGGGACTACGGGCTCACCGACTTCTACCTCGAGCTGTCGACCAAGCCGCCCGGCAAGGGAGTGGGGTCCGACGAGGAATGGGACGTGGCGACCGAGGCGCTGCGAACGACCGCGCTCGAGATGGGCCTCGAACTCGTCATGGACGAGGGGGGCGGTGCCTTCTACGGTCCCAAGATCTCGGTGCAGGCGCGCGACGCCATCGGCCGCACCTGGCAGTTGTCGACCGTGCAGCTCGACTTCCAGCTGCCCCAGCGCTTCGGGCTCGAGTACGTCGGAGCCGACAATGCCCGCCACCGGCCGATCATGATCCACCGCGCGCTGTTCGGGTCGGTCGAGCGGTTCATGGCCGTGCTGATCGAGCACTACGCCGGCGCGTTGCCGACCTGGCTGTGCCCCGAGGAGGTGCGGGTGATCCCGGTGACCGACAGCCACGTCGACTACGCCCAATCGGTCGTCGACGCCTGCACGCAAGCCGGCCTCCGGGCCACGCTGGACGAAAGCGGCGAGAAGATGGGCGCGCTGATCCGCAAGGCGAGGATGGCCAAGATCCCCTACGTGCTCGTGGTGGGCGACGAGGACGTGGCCGCCGGCTCGGTGGGCGTGAACCGCCGGGGCTGGGGCACGAAACCCGAGCACGGCGTGCCGCTCGGCGACCTGCTGGCCGAGGTCATCGACGAGGTCGCCAGCAGGGGCCGGCCCGAGGACCGGGCGCCGGACGCGGCCACGGCATGAGCGACGGGAAGGCACGGTGAGCTTCGCGCACCTCTGGGCGGGATGGCGCAGCGACTACATCGCTGAGGCGACCGCACGCGAGCGGTCCGGTGACCACTCGCACGACGAGGCGCGCTGCGTCTTCTGCCGGCTGGCGGCGAGCGGCGAGCCCTCCGAGGACAACCTGGTGGTGTGGCGGGGCGGGTCGACCTTCGTCGTCATGAATGCCTACCCCTACGCGAGCGGCCACGTGCTCGTGTTGCCCCTGCGCCACGTGAGTGCTCTCGCCGACCTGACCCCGGCCGAGTCCGCCGAGCTGTGGTCTGCCACGGAGCGGGCGGTGGCCGGCATCGGGGCCGCCTACGAACCCGACGGGCTCAACATGGGCGCCAACCTGGGCCGGGCGGCGGGTGCGGGACTGCCGGCGCACGTCCACCTCCATGTGCTGCCGCGTTGGTCCGGCGACACCAATTTCATGACGTCGGTCGCCGAGACCCGCGTGATGCCCGAGACGCTGCAGCTGTCGTGGAAGAGGCTCAGCGACGCCTGGCCCGGGTAACGGACCGACCGACGGCACGGGCCCCGGCGGCGTCGCCGGTGCCGCCGGGGTAGGGACGCGCCCGGGCTCGGCCGCAGCCGCAGCCGCAGCCTCGGCGGGAGGTCCCGCGCCCGATGCCGGGAGACGGCGCTGGCGTCACCTCGTGCGCCGGGCCTGGCCGGTGCTCCGCATCGTCATCGGATTCGCGCTCGTCGCGGTCGCGTTCTGGGTGGTGTCGTCGAAGCGATCGGAGCTCTCGGGCTTCTCCACCATCTTCAAGACGTTCGACTGGTGGTGGGTGCTGCCGGCCGTCGTGGCGGAGGTCGGTTCGTACGCCGCCTTCACCGCCATGCAGTACGAGCTGCTCAAAGCCGGGCACCTGCGGCCCCCGGTGAGCCCCTTGTTCAAATTGTCCTTCGCGTCGCAGGCGATCACGAACTCGCTCCCCGTCGGGAACGCCGTCGCGTCGGTCTACGGCTTCCGCTGGTTCCGGCGCTTCGGGGCCGACAACACCCTCGCCGTGTGGGCCCTCGCCGGGACCCTCGTCGCGGCCTCGGTCAGCCTGTCGTTGGTGGCCATCTTCGGCCTCGCCATCGCCGCCAACGAGGGCGCCTCGTTCGACCTGGTGCCGGTGCTCATCGGGACGTTCGTGATCATGCTCGGCATCGGCTCGCTGTTCGTCTACGAACGGCCCCTGCACGCAGTGGTGGCCGGCGGTCTGCGGGTCTCGGTCGCGCTCACCCGCCGGCCGCGGGGTGACACCACGGCGCAGATCGGGCGGATCATGGCCTGGATGACCGCCGTCAGGCTCAGCTGGACCGAGATCGGCTGGATCGTCTTCTGGGGCACGCTCAACTGGCTGCTCGACTGCGCCTGCTTCGCCATGATGTTCGTGGCGATCGATGCACCGATCCCCTGGAAGGGGCTCCTCCTGGCGTACGGCGCCGGGCAGCTCGCTGCGACCCTTCCCATCACGCCGGGAGGGCTCGGCGTCGTGGAGGGTTCCATCACGGTGGCCCTCGTCGCCTTCGGTGGGGCGGAGGCGAGCACCGCCTACGCGGTGTTGCTGTACCGCATCATCAGCTTCTGGATGATCCTCGTGATCGGGTGGCTCCTGATCGGGCAACTCGCCCTCCAGGTGCGCCGGGGGCGGTGGCCGCGTCAGGCGATGACGAGCGACGTGGAGGCCGGCCCGGTGGCCTACGCCCCGGCGAGCGCCGCGCCGAGCGTGGAGATGGCCGAATGAGCGCGCCGCGCGCGCGCCGCCTCGGGCGACGGTGCGGGTCCGGCTTGGCCGGGCTCATCGTGGCGGCGTCGTTGCTGACGGCGTGCTCGGCCGCCCGGACCGGTCAGGGTACGACCGCCGAGTCGTGCTACCTGGCCCTTCCGACCGCCGCCCACGCCGTCGGCGGCCACGGACATCTCGCGGGGGTCAGGAAATTCACGTTGTCGGGGCTCCGGGGGGTGGCGCCTCACCTCTACGATCATCTGGCGGACGCGGTGCCCAAAGGCCAGGCCGTGTGCGTGGTGGCCTACACGGGGAGGTTCAACGCGGCGATGGTGTCGAAGCCTCTGGGTCGCCCGACCGGCACGCTGGCGGTCGTGGTGGTGACGACGCCGGCGAACCACCTGCTGGGCACGCTGATCCTCACCAAGATCCCGGTGCGCTTCCAGCACCTCTTCTGAGGCGCACCCGCCCGGTCGGCGAAGCGCCGATGGTCGCCCCGCTCAGCCCTCGAGCTTGGGGATGGACCCCAGCAGGTGGTCGGGCACGGCGTCGTAGTGGTCGTAGGTGACGGAGAAGGAGCCCCGGCCCCCGGTCAGCGCGGTAGGTCGACGGCGTAGCGCGTGAGCTCGGCGGTGGGTGCGGTGGCCGTCACGGTCTGGTAGCCCTCGTCCTCCGCGGTGTCGGTGCCGATGATGCGAGCCCGGCGCGAGTGCAGGTCGCCCAGCACGTCGCCCTGGCAGTCGGCGGGGATCGTGACATCGAGGCGCGAGATCGGCTCGAGGACGATCGGCCCCGCCTCGGCCATGGCGGCCTTGACGGCCAGGGCGGCGGCCATCTTGAAGCTGACCTCGTTGGAGTCGACGGAGTGTGCCTTGCCGTCGTCCACGGTCACGGCGACGTCGACGACCGGGTAGCCGTACAGGCCGCCGCCGCCGAACGTCTCCAGCACGCCCTTCTCCACGGCGGGGATGTACTGGCGGGGGATCGCCCCTCCCACCACCTCGTCACGGAACTGGAAGCCCTCGCCGCGCGGCAGCGGCTCGAGGCGCAGGTGGCACACGCCGAACTGCCCGTGGCCGCCGGACTGCTTCTTGTGCTTGCCCTCGGCCTGGGCCTGCCGCGTGATCGTCTCGCGGTAGGCGATGCGCAGCTCCTCGCGCTCGACGTGCACGTTGCACTTGCGGTCGAGGCGCTCGAGGGTCACGGCCAGGTGCACCTCGCCGCTCACCCCGAGGATGGTCTGGTGCGTCTCGTCGTCGCGGGTGACCGTCAGCGAGGGGTCCTCGTCGCACAGCCGCTGGAGGCCGGACATCAACTTGTCGTCGTCGGCCCTGGTCGCGGGCTTCACCGCGACCTGCAGGGCCGGCGGCGGCAGCGCGGGTGGCGGCAGCACGATGGGCTGGCCCTTCGGCGCGAGCGTGTCCCCCGTGCGTGTCCCGTTCAGCCGGGGCACGGCGACGAAGTCCCCGGCGGTGACGCTCGTGGCCGGCGCCGTGGCATGCCCCGCGATGCTCTGCAGTGCGTGCAGGCGCTCCTCCTCCTTGGTGCGCGAGTTGACGAGGACCGCGTCGGGCTGGAGGGTGCCCGACACGACCTTGCAGAGCGACATCTTCCCCGTGTGGCTGTCGTTGTAGGTCTTGGTGACGGTGAGGACGATCTGGGCGCCGGGATCCGAGGGGATCTCCACCGTCTCGGTCCCCGCCGCCGCCAGGAGGGACGGGCGCGACGTGGGGCTGGGGCACAGCTCCTCGATGAGGCGGGCCAGGCGGTCCACCCCGACCCCGCTCGCGGCCGAGCAGCACAGCACCGGGAACACGCTGGCCGAGGCCACGCCGCCGGCCAGGCTCTTCTCCAGCTCGGCGTAGTCGAGCGTCTCGCCGTTGAGGTAGCGCTCCATCAGGTCGTCGTCGCCGACGACGATGCCCTCGACGAGCTGCTCGTGGACGGTGTGCTCCTCGTCGACGAGGTCGTCGGGGATGGGGCCCTCGTGCCCCGACGGCGGGACGGTGCCGTCGACGGGGGCGCCCGGCGCCGGGGTGTCGTAGTGCGTCGCCGTGTCGTCGAGCAGGTCGATGACGCCGTGGAAGTCGGCCTCGTGCCCGATGGGGAGCTCCACCGGCGCCACGCCGGCGCCGAAGGTGGCCCTGATCTCGCCCAGCGTGCGGTCGAAGTCCGCCCGCTCGCGGTCCAGCTTGTTGACGACGATCACCCGCGGCACCCCGAGGCGGGCGGCGGCGCGCCAGGCGTCCTCGGTCTGGGCCTGCACGCCGTCGGTGGCGCTCACGACCACGACGGCGAGGTCGACGTTGCCCAGGGCGGTGATCATCTCGCCGGCGAAGTCGGCGTACCCCGGGGTGTCGAGCAGGTTCACCTTGACCCCGTTGACCGTGAAGGGGGCGAGGCTGGTCGAGATGGAGAGCTGGCGCGCCATCTCCTCGGGCTCGAAGTCCATGACGGTGGTGCCCTTCTCCACGGACCCTCGTCGGGCGATCGACCCCGTGGCGGCGAGCAGGGCCTCGGCCAGGGTGGTCTTGCCCGCACCGTGGTGCCCGACGAGGGCAACGTTGCGTATTGCGGTCGGGTCGTGTGGCACCTGGTCCCTCCGTCCGTCCAGCGGGCTCTGCACCCCCTGTCGACGTCGAGTGTACGACCGGGCGCCGCCTGCTGCTCGGGCGGGGCGGGGCTCAGGTGCTGGTCGGGGAGGCCGGAGCCGGTCCGGCGCCCCCGCTCGGGCCGACAGCACCGGCGTCGCCACCAGCTCCGCCCCCCGCCGTGCGGGCCGCGATCGCCGCGTCGTACTCGTGCCGGATGGAGAAGCGGACGAAGAGGCCCAGCGTGTCGATCAGGAGCAGCCAGACGGCCTTGAGGGAGATGGTGCTGCCGAACCGCTCCTCAATTCGCACGGGCGCCTCCACGATCCGCGTGTAGCCCAGGCGCCGAGCCAGGACGAGGAGCTCGAGGTCGAGCGCGAAGCGGCTCTCACGCAGCATGGGTAGGACGTCGGCGACGACCTTGCGGTCCACCATCTTGATCCCCACCTGGGTGTCCTTCACGTGCAAACGGAACAGCAGCTGGATGAGGCGCTGATAGCCCCAGGAGTACAGCCGCCGGAGCGGCGGATAGTGCACCGAGGACTCCGGGTGCCGCTTGCTGCCGATGATGATGTCGGGCTCGTTCGAGCGCATCACCGACACGAAGGGCGCGAGGAACTCCGGGGAGATGTCGCCGTCGGCGTCGATGAACCCCAGATAACGACCTCGGCCCATTCCCAAGCCCGCTCTGAGCGCACGACCCTTGCCCATGTTGGTGTCGAAGGAGACCCGCCGCACGACGCTTTCCGGGAAGCCTTCCAGCGTGAAGGGGCTGCCGTCGGTCGAGCCGTCCGACACGGTGATGATCTCGAAGGTCATGCCCGACGCATCGAGCACGCGGACCATGTGCTCGACCGTCGAGCGCAGCCGGGAGCCCGGGTTGTAGTAGGGCACCACGATGGAGACGTCGAGGGTGGGATCGGGCAGCACGGTGACGTCCGGTTCGGGCTTCCCCGTCCTCCCCGGCTCGGGCGCCGGCGCCGTCACGCCGGGTGCCTCCCCTGCCCGCGGGTGGAGGGAGGCCGGATGTCCGCTCCGCGTGGCATTCCAATGGGCGAGGCTATCCGACGCCCTGCCCGGTACGGCCCGGGTGCGGCCGGGATCAGGTGGCCCTCGCCCGCGGGCGCACCCGACCAGGGAGTCTGCAGCCGGACCCCGGGCGCGGGTCGTTGCCGACCGCGGCGGCGCGCCCGGCGGGAGGCGACCACGGGGGCACCGGGAGCCTCGGGGTTTCGGGGACCGGATGGTAAACTCTTGCAACCAGCGCCCCCCTTCCGGGGCGGCGCACGACGAGGAGCTTCATGTTCGACGGCCGCTGGCGAACCGCCGTCGACCGGACCACGGGTCCGGTCGGCCAGGCACTGCACCGCCATGGCATCACCGCTGACGTGCTCACCGCCACCGGACTGGTTTCGGCCACCGCGACGGCGGTCATGGTGGCGACCGGCCACCTCCACATCGCCGTCATCCTTCTCATCGTGACGGGCATGCACGACCTCCTGGACGGCCCGGTGGCCAAGGCGGCGGGCACGGCCTCGGTGCGGGGGGCCTTCTTCGACTCGGTCACCGACCGTGTGGCCGACGCCGTCCTCATGATCGGGTGCGCCTGGTATCTCCTCGACCGTGGGGAGGGCCACCTCGCGCTTCTGCCCATGGCCATCCTGGCGGTGACCGCGCTCGTCTCCTACGAGAGGGCCAAGGCCGAGTCGCTCGGCCTCTCGGCCAAGGGCGGCCTGATGGAGCGGGGCGAGCGGATGTTCCTGCTGGGCGTGGCCTTCCTCAGCGCCGCGATCTTCGTGCCGGTGCTGTGGCTCCTCTTCGTCCTGATCACCGTCACGGCCGTGGCGCGGTTCGTGAAGGTCTGGAACGCGGCGTCCGGTCGCGACCGGGTGATCGCCCGTCGCATCGAGGCGTGGCGCGAGGGCCGGGTCGACTCACGCTGGCGGGCCTGGCGCGAGGGGCGCCAGAACGACGGCGTGCCTCGCCGCGAGGTGGCACGCTCCAGGACATCCGGGGCGCCCGTCGGACGCTGGCGGGCCCGCCGCCAGGAGTCGCTGAGCAGCCGCTCCGGGCGGACGCTGCGGGAGCGCCGCCGCGCCGACCGGGGGCACGCCGACGGGCGAACGAGCGCGCGCCGCAGCACCCGCCGCCCCCCACCCGCATCCTGAACCGGCGCCCGCCCCCCGGCCCGCGTCCGACGTGAGGGAAGACGTGGCCACCGACGGCTGGCGCGACACGAGCCGCTACCTGACCTACCGGGGTCTGGGCGCCGCGATGGGACACATGCCCGAGCCCCTGGCGCAGGGTGTGGCGCGCGGCGTCGCCCGTGTCATGGCGCTGCGCAGGAGCAGTGCGCTCGCCATGAGCGAACGGCACATCCGACGGGTCCTGGGCAGCGAGTGCATCGACGGCGTCGAACCCGACCCGGCGCTCGTACGGCGGTGGAGCCGGCGCACGTTCGACTCCTACGCGCGCTATTGGGCCGACGGCGCGCGCCTGCCCTACGAGAACGAGTCGGGGGTGCGGGCCCGCTGGCGACTCGAGGAGGGCGAGGACCACTTGCGGGCTGCGTTCGCGCGTGGCCGCGGCATCGTCATGGCGCTGCCGCACGTGGGCAGCTGGGAGTGGGGCGGCTACTGGCTCGCGCTCGAGGGCATGCCGATGACCGCGGTGGTCGAGCGCCTCGAGCCCGAGCAGCTCTTCGAGTGGTTCGTGGCGCAGCGCGAGGCGATGGGGCTGACGGCCGTGCCCCTGGGCGAGGGATCGAGCGGGGCGTTGCTGCGGGCGCTGAAGGCGGGGGAGGTGGCGGGGCTCGTCAGTGACCGCGACCTGGCGGGCAACGGCGTGGCGGTCGAGTTCTTCGGCGAGCGCACGACGCTCCCCGGTGGTGCGGCGACGCTCGCGCTGCGGACCGGGGCGCCGCTGCTGCCGGTCGTCGTCTACTCGGGGCCCGGGAATTGGCACACTGGCGTCGTGCACGCGCCGATCGACACCACCCGCCGCGGCTCCCTGCGCGAGGACATCGCCCGGGTGACCCAGGACCTGGCGCGGGTCTTCGAGCACGACATCCGCCGCCGCCCCGAGCAGTGGCACCTCTACCAGCCGAACTGGCCGAGCGACCCCCGATGAGGGTCGCCATGCTCTCGCCGTACGCGCTGACGCGCCCGGGCGGTGTGCAGGGGCAGGTGATGGGACTGGCACGGTCCTTGCGCGGCCTCGGGCACGAGGTCACCGTCCTGGGCCCCGCCGACGCCGGCGTGCCCGTCCCCGCCGGCGCCGGCGAGCACTTCGTGATCGGGCATCCGACGGCCTTGCACTCCAACGGGTCGGTGGCGCCGGTGGCGTTGTGGCCGACCGCTTCGGCGCGGGTGGAGCGGTTCGTGCGCACCGGCGGCTTCGACCTGGTCCACGTGCACGAGCCGCTGGCGCCGATGGCGGCCTACGGCCTGGTCCTGAGTGCGCCCGTCCCGATGGTCGGGACGTACCACCGTGCCGGCGTGAGCCGGTGGGTGCCCCTGCTCAAACCCCTCGCAGACCTCGTCGGCCGCCGGATGCAGATCCGGGTGGCGGTGTCCGAGGCTGCGCGCCAGACGGGCATGCGGTCGGGCGGCGGCGAGTTCGAGGTGTTGTTCAACGGCGTCGACATGGATCGCTTCGAGTCGGCCGCACCGGTGCACGACGAGCAGGGCCGCCCCGTCGTCCTGTTCCTGGGGCGTCACGAGGCGCGCAAGGGCCTCAACGTCCTCCTCGATGCGTTCGCCGCAGTGGACCGGCGGGCCGTCCTGTGGGTGGCGGGCGACGGGCCGGGGAGCGAGGTGCAGCGGCGCCGGCACCCCGAGTCCGACCGGGTGCGCTGGCTCGGCGTGCTGAGCGAGGACGAAGTTGCCGCGCGCCTTGCCGGAGCCGACATCTTGTGCGCGCCATCCTTGTACGGCGAGTCCTTCGGGATGGTGCTGCTCGAGGGCATGGCCGCCGGGTGTGCCGTCGTGGCCTCCGACATCGACGGCTATCGCAGGGCGGCGGGCGGGCACGCCGAGCTGGTGTCCCCGGACGACGTTCTCGCGCTCTCCCGTGCGCTCGGCGTCGCGCTGGCCGACACCGTCGAGGGGACCGGGCGCTCCGAGCCCGCAGCCCGCAAGGAGGCCACTGAGTACGCCCGCGCGTGGTCGATGGACACGCTGGCCGAGCGCTACGTGGACGTGTACACGCGGGCGCTGGCCGCGTACCGGGACCGGGGGCACGACGCCACGGGGTGAGGGTCCTCGTCGGGTGCGGCGCCGTGAGCAGCGCCGGCCCGCACCCGCCGGCTCGGGCACGGGCCGTGCCGTAGGCTGGCGTGCCCATGGCTGATCAGAGCGACACGTCAGGTACGCCGGCCCGGCCGGCCGGTGGTGCCGGTGGCGGCAGCGGCGGCGGGAGCTCCAACCGGAGCCGGAACCGCAACAGGAATCGGAACCGGAACCGATCGGGCGGTGGCGGCGCTGGGAGCGGCAACACCAACGCGCAGAAGAAGGGTCAGGGCGGGGGTGGCGGGGGCCAGCGCCCTTCGGGACAGGGCGGCAACCGGTCCCGCCAGCGGTCCGGGTCGGGATCGGGGTCGGGGCAGCGATCGCGCAGCAACCAGCAGCGAACGGCGGTGGCGCTCGCTCCGCCGCCCCCGCCGCTCCCGCCACTCGAGGTCGAGCCCAGCCTCGGCGCGCCGCAGGTCTACCCCGGCGAGGTGGCGGCCAACCGTCGGCGCGCCCTGGTGCTGTGCGCGTGGACCGCAGTGATCCCCGCCCTCCTCTTCGGCGCACTGTTGTGGGCCGCCGTCTCGCTCATCGCCGGCAGCGTCGCCTTCGTGGTCGCCGGCGCCGCCTTCATGTACGGGGTGTGGCGGCTCGCGCCCGCCATGGCGCTGCGGCGGATCGGTGCCGTGCCCGTCGACGAGCACGACGATGCGCGCCTCTACAACGTCACCGAGGGGTTGTGCGCCACCTTCGGCCTCTCCATGCCGTCGCTGAACGTGGTCGTCGACGACGTCCCGAACGCGTGCGCGCTCGGCCGTGACGCACGGCGCTCGGACCTCGTCGTGACGACGGGCCTCCTGCGCCGGGTGGATCCGATCCAGCTGGAAGGCGTGATCGCGCACGAATTGGCGCACGTGAAGCGCGGCGACAACGGCGTCTCGTGCGTCGGCATCACGCTCGCCACCCTCTTCGGCGGCGAGACGATGCTGCGGCGCTGCGTGGGGGAGAACCGGGAGTACCGAGCCGACGTCGTCGGCACCTCGGCCGTGCGCTACCCCCGGGGACTGCTCGATGCGCTCCGCATCACGATGGACGCCCCGCCGCCGGCCGAGGGCTCCCTCTTCGCCTCCCCGTCCCGCTTCGGTGCGACGCGCTGGGTTTGGATCGACCCCTCGGTGGGGCATCGCGGAGAGGTCCCGGTGCCTGGCGATCTGGACGCCACCTCGGTGAGGGTGGCCGCGCTGAGCGAGTGGTGAGACGGGGCGCCTCGCCCTCGTAGACTGGAGGCATGACCACCGGGACCTTCACCGTCAAGCGGGGATTGGCGGACATGCTGCGGGGCGGCGTCGTCATGGACGTCGTCAACGCGGAGCAGGCCAAGATCGCCGAAGACGCCGGTGCCGTCTCCGTCATGGCCCTCGAGCGGGTGCCGGCCGACATCCGCCGGGACGGCGGCGTGGCGCGCATGAGCGACCCACTGCTGATCGAGGGGATCATCGAGGCCGTGACGATCCCGGTCATGGCCAAGGCCCGCATCGGGCACTTCGCCGAGGCGCAGGTGCTGCAGTCCCTGGGTGTCGATTTCGTCGACGAGTCCGAGGTGCTGACGCCCGCCGACGAGGCGTACCACATCGACAAGTGGCGCTTCACGGTGCCGTTCGTGTGCGGGGCGACGAACCTGGGCGAGGCGCTGCGCCGTATCAGCGAGGGCGCGGCCATGATCCGCTCCAAGGGCGAGGCGGGGACGGGCAACATCGTCGAGGCCGTGCGCCACCTGCGGTCGATCCTCGGCGCGATCCGCTCCATCACCCAGGCCGACGAGGCCGAGCTCTACGGCTGGGCCAAGGAGTTGTCGGCGCCCATCGGCCTGGTGCAGGAGCTCCACGCCACGGGCAAGCTCCCGGTGCCCCTGTTCTGCGCGGGCGGCATCGCGACCCCGGCCGACGCCGCGCTGGTGATGCAGCTCGGGGCGGAGGCCGTGTTCGTCGGCTCGGGCATCTTCAAGTCGTCCGACCCGGCCCGCATGGCCTCGGCCATCGTGGAGGCGACGGCACACTTCACCGACGCCGAGCACGTGGCGAAGGTGTCGCGCGGCCTGGGCGAGGCGATGCGGGGGCTGGAGGCTTCCCAGTACGGCGAGCATCTCGCCGACCGGGGGTGGTAGCGGGCTCGGCGGCGACGCGGGGCCCGGGGCCGGAGCTGGGTCCTCTGATCGGTGTGCTCGACCTGCAGGGGGACGTGCGCGAGCACCTCGCCGCCCTGGGCGACGTCGGCAGCACGGCACGGGTGGTCAAGCGCCCCGCCGACCTCGACGGGCTCGACGGCCTGGTGCTGCCGGGCGGCGAGTCGACGACGCTGTCGATGCTCCTCGAGTCGACGGGGTTGTTCGACGCCCTGGCCGTGCGGCTGACCCCGCGGTCCGACGGCCCGGCGCTGCCGATCCTCGGGACCTGCGCCGGCCTCGTCCTCGTGGCCCGGGAGGTCCTCGACGGGCGTCCGGACCAGCGCACCTTCGGGGTGCTCGATGCGGTCGTGCGCCGCAACGGCTACGGCCGCCAGGTGCAGTCCTTCGAGAGCGAGGTGCGCCTCGGCCCGGGGGAGGGGCCGCCGCTGCCGGCCGTCTTCATCCGGGCGCCCGTGGTGGTGTCGGTCGGTGCGGGGGTCGAGGTGCTGGCCGCGTTGGACGGCGTCCCCGTGCTCGTGCGCCAGGGCCGGGTGCTGGCCTCGTCGTTCCATCCCGAGCTGACCTCCGACCGGCGGGTGCACCGGCTCTTCGTGCAGATGTGCGGCCACACGGCAGCCGGTGCCGGCGATGCCGACGCCGACGACCGCCTGGCCGGGTAGCGACCGCGCCCATGCGCCGCTACGTGCTGACCGTCACCTGCCCCGACCGCATCGGCATCGTCGCCGCCGTGACGGGGCTGATCGCCGGCCACGGCGGGTCGGTCCTCGAGGCGGCCCAGCACGGCGACCTGCAGACGGGCCGCTTCTTCCTGCGGATCGAGATCGTCGCCGACACCCTCCCGCCGGGGTTCGGCCCCGACGAGCTGGCGTCCGCCCTCCAGCCCGTGGCCGCAGAATTCGACATGGAGTGGCACCTGACCGACACCGACCGGCCCAAGCGTGTCGCGCTTCTCGCCAGCAAGGAGGACCACTGCGTGGCGGACCTCCTCCACCGCTGGCGCGCCGACGAGATCGAGTGCGACATCCCCTGCGTGATCTCGAACCACGAGGACCTGCGCGGGATCGTCGAGTGGCACGGCGTCCACTTCCGGTGCGTGCCGATCGTCGCCCGGGCCGAGCCCGATGCCAAGGCGAAGGCGTTCGAGGAGATTGCGCGCGTGCTCGAGCGCGCGCAGGTCGACGTGATCGTCCTCGCTCGCTACATGCAGATCCTCCCGCCGGAATTCTGCGCCGCCCGCCCCGGGCGCATCATCAACATCCACCACTCGTTCCTGCCCTCGTTCGCCGGCGCCCGGCCGTACCACCAGGCGTTCGAGCGTGGCGTGAAGCTGATCGGCGCCACGTGCCACTACGTGACGGCCGCGCTGGACGAGGGCCCGATCATCGAGCAGGACACCCGGCGCATCGACCACGGCGACTCCGTCGAGGAGCTGCGGCGGGTGGGCCGGGACGTGGAGCGCACGGTGCTGGCCCGGGGCCTGCGCTGGCACCTCGAGGACCGCGTGCTGCTGAACGGCAACAAGACGGTCGTCTTCCCGTAGCGGCTATCCCTTCACGGCCCGCACGATCTCGTCGGTCACGGCGTCAGGGTCCTCCAACGGCAGCATGTGGCCCCGGTCCCGCAGGGTGACCAGCCGCGCCCCCGGGACCGTCGACACGATCTGGTCCGCCTTGGCGGGAACGGTCAAGGTGTCCCGGCTCCCGACCATCACGGTCGTCGGCACCTCCATCGCGGCGATGCCTTCGAGCAGGTCTATCGTCGCCAACGACACCATGAAGTCGCCCCGCACGGTGCCGTCGCAGTCGGCGAAGAGCTCCCGGGTCAGGTCCAGATGGGACCGGTCCGCACCGGCGCCGAAGACGGTGCGCACGAGGAGGTGCCCGTTGCGCCCCCGCATCGCCCGGCTGACGAGCGGCGACGCGATCACCTGGCCCGCCACCTCGGCGACGCGGGCCGACCGATCACCCACGTTCGTGGCCGCCGTGGCCACCAGGACGGTCGCCTTGGCCCGCTCCCGGAGGACGTCGGGCCGGTGCGTCGCCAGCGACATGATCGTCATGCCGCCCATGGAGTGACCGGCGAGCACGGCGTCGCGCACGTCGGTCGCCTCGAGGACTGCGCTCAGGTCGTGGGCAAGGGTGTCGACGGCCAACGGCGCCGTGCCCCTCGTGCTGGCACCGTGCCCGCGCTGGTCGTAGAGCACGACCCGATGGCCGTGCTCGAGAAGCCGACGGGCGACAGGCACCCAGATCTCGTGGCTGCAGCCCCAGCAGTGTGGGAGCACCACGACACCGGTTTCGGGGCCGTCGCCCTCGAGGTCCCACACGGCGAGGTGTGCCCCGTCGGGCGTCCGCACCACGCGATGGTCGGGCCGGCCCTGACGGCCCCAGCCGAGCGCCACCCGCCCCTCGTCCCGCCCGGCCGCGGCGTCACCGGCGGCGAGGCGCCGGTAGGCCGCCCCGGCGGCGGCCCCGGCGCCCAGGGCGCCACCGAGCAGCAGCAGGCGCCGCGAGCGGGACCGCGGCCGCGATCCGAGGCCTCCGCGAGGTCCTGAGCGACGGTGGGCGTGGATCTGCGCGGGGGGAGTCATGGTCACGGAGCGTATGCGGGTCCCGCCCGCCCTGCAGCGACGCCCGAGCGACGGAGAGAGGCGGCGACCCGGCACCCGGGCGGGGCGTCGCCGATAGAATCGTGCCGCAATGTCGGGCCATTCCAAGTGGGCGACCACCAAGTACCGCAAGGGCGCCCAGGACAAGGCCCGTGCCAAGGTCTTCGCCAAGTGCATCCGCGCCATCGAGGTGGCGGCCCGTGACGGGGGAGGCGACCTCGAGGCCAACGCCGCCCTGCGCACCGCGTTCGGCAAGGCCCGTGCCGCCAGCGTCCCCCTCGACACCATCGAGAAGGCCGTCAAGCGTGGCACCGGCGACCTCGAGGGTGTCCGTTACGAGGCCATCACCTACGAGGGCTACGGCCCGGGCGGCGTCGCCATCATGGTCGAGACCCTGTCCGACAACCGCAACCGCACCGGCGCCGAGATGCGCAACCTCTTCAGCCGCAACGGCGGCAACATGGCCGAGCCCGGCGCCGTCGGCTGGCAGTTCGAGCGCAAGGGCATCGTGACGGTGGGCCTCGACAACGACGAGGACAAGGTCATGGAGATCGCCATGGAGGGTGGCGCCGAGGACATGTCGAGCAACGGAGCGGCGTGGGTCGTCACCTGCGCGCCGGGCGACCTCGAGTCCGTGCGGGCGGCCCTCGACGGCGCCGGCATCGCACCCGAGTCCGTCGACCTCTCCCTCGAGCCGACGACCCTCGTCCCCGTCCCCGACGAGTCCGAGGCCAAGAAGGTGCTGCGCCTCCTCGAGGCCATCGACGACCATGACGACGTCCAGGCCGTGCACTCCAACGCGGACATCGCCGACGAGGTCCTCGCCACCTTTGAGGGCTGACCCGGCGGCACGGTCCGCCGCCTGACCCCCGGGCCCGGCTAACCTACGAACGCATGTTCGCATTGGGGATCGACCCCGGGCTGTCCCGCTGCGGCTACGGGCTGGTGGGACGGGACGAGGGCGGGAGCGCCCTGCGCGCTCGCGCCGCCGGAGTCGTCGAGACCGACCCCGGGCTGCCCCTCGCGGAGCGCCTGCTGATCCTGCACACGGAGCTGGACGCCCTGTTGGCGGAGCTGCGGCCCGACGTGGTCGTGGTCGAGCGGGTCTTCTTCCAGGTCAACGCGAAGACCGCCATGTCGGTCGGCCAGGCGAGCGGTCTGGCGCTGCTGGCGGCGGCGGCGGCCGGCTGCGAGGTGGTCCAGTTGACGGCGAACGAGGTCAAGCAGGGGCTGGTCGGCTACGGCGCGGCCAGCAAGGAGCAGGTGCAACGCATGGTCGCCCAGGTGCTGGGGTTGCCGGCCGTCGACGGGCCGCCCGACGTCGCCGATGCGCTGGCGTTGGCCGTGTGCCACCTGACCACCGTGCCCCTGCGACGGGCCGTCGTCGCCGCCATGCGGGGACAAGAAGGAAGCGAGACATGAGGAGCGAGCCGTGATCGGACTGTTGCGTGGGACCGTCGTGCTGCGGACGGGCGAGTGCGAGGTGATCGTCGACGTGGCGGGCGTCGGCTACCGGGTGACGGTGACCCCGGCGACCGCGGCGGCCCTCGTGGCGGCCGGCACCGGGACCGAGGCGAGCCTGTTCGTGCACACCCACGTGCGCGAGGACGCGATCGTCCTCTACGGCTTCGTGCACGACGACGAGCGCCGGTGCTTCGAGGTGCTGTTGGGGTCGCACGGCGTCGGCCCGGCGCTGGCGCTGGCCATACTGGCGATGCTCTCGCCGGCGGCGCTGTCGACGGCCGTCCTCGAGGACGATCTCGACACGCTCTGCACGGTGCCCGGCGTCGGCCGCAAGACCGCGGCGCGCCTCCTGATCGAGCTGAAGAGCCGGCTCGACCTGCCCGACCTCTCGCTGGAGCACGGGAGCACGCCCCTCCCCGGCGACGATCCCCTGGTGCGGGGCAGCCGCACCTCGCGGGCCGAAGCCCGGGCCGCCCTCAGCGAGCTCGGGTACGCGCCCGACGAGATCCGCGGCGCGCTCGACGGCCTACGCGACGATGTCGGCGTGGAAGAGATGCTCCGTCTCGCGTTGCGCGAGCTGGCGAGCCGGTGAGCCCGCGGGCCCGTCGCGAGGTGCTGGCGGTCGCCGCCGACGACCACGAGGACCTGGTGGGCGGCGCCCTCGACGAGGACCGGCGTGTGGTCGACCCGATGGCGTCCGACTCCACCGAGGAGCTCGAAGAGGTCGGGCTGCGGCCCCGCACCCTGGACGACTTCGTGGGTCAGTCCGAGCTGGTCGAGCACCTCAGCATCGTGCTGCAGGCAGCGCGGCAGCGCCGCCAGCCGGTGGACCACATCCTCTTCGCCGGGCCCCCCGGGTTGGGCAAGACCTCGCTCGCCGGCATCGTCGCCGCGGAGATGGCCGCCGGCCTGCGCATCACCGCCGGGCCGGTTCTCACCCGGGCTGGCGACCTCGCCGCGCTGTTGACCGACCTCCAGGACGGCGACGTGCTCTTCATCGACGAGATCCACCGGCTGCACCGCTCCGTCGAGGAGATGCTCTACTCGGCCATGGAGGACGGCCGCCTGGACATCCTGATCGGCAAGGGCCCCACGGCCCGTTCGATCCGCCTGGAGTTGCCGAAGTTCACGCTCGTCGGCGCCACGACCCGCACCGGCCTCGTCTCGGGGCCCCTCCGGGACCGCTTCGGCTTCGTGGGCCGTCTCGATCTCTACGACCCTGCCGACCTCCGGGCGATCGTCGAGCGCTCGGCCCGGATCCTCAAGGTGCGCATCGACACCGAGGGTGCCATTCGGATCGCGGAGCGCTCCCGCGGCACCCCGCGCGTGGCGAACCGGCTCTTGCGCCGGGTCCGTGACTTCGCCGAGGTGCGCGGGGAGGGCTTCATCGACGACGCCACGGCGAGCGAAGGCCTCGCGCTGTTCGGCGTCGACGAGCTGGGGCTCGACAAGGTCGACCGGGCCATCCTCACCACGCTGTGCACGCGCTTCGGGGGCCAGCCGGTCGGTTTGACGACGCTGTCGCAGTGCGTCGGCGAGGAGCCCGACACGATCGAGGACGCCTATGAGCCCTTCCTCGTGCAGAGCGGGTTGATCCAGCGCACGGCGCGGGGCCGGGTGGCGACGCGCCGGGCCTGGGTGCACCTCGGGCACGAGGGGCCGCCGGGCGCGTCCGGCGGCCCGGACCCGCTGCCGCTGTTCTGACCGACACCGGAACGTGTCGCGCCGTCGCCGTCGGTGCGCTACGGTTCTGAGGTTGCACCACGAGACGAAGCGAGGTGACCAGATGGCAGGAATTGCGACGCGTCCACAGCTGACCGCGCGCGCCACCGTCGTGGTCCTGCTGCCCGTCTTCGGTGGAGCAGCCGGGAGGTCCCGCATGGCTGGGCCCTTCCCGTGCGCCGCCGGCCACTGACGCCGCGTCCGCGCCCCCGTCCGGCCTCGCGCCGTCGCCGGCCTCCACCGGCTTTCCTCGCAGCGCACCACCGGTGCGCCCTTCCCGACCGATCCAAACCTCTTGCCTGGAGACTCCCATGGGTGATCGCACCCTCTTCCCGAATGCATCGAACAAGGCGACGCTGGCGTACTGCTGGAGCCAGATGCGGCCCGACCGCGCCGCCTTCGCCGGCAGCTGCGCCGCCATCGTGCTCGGCACGCTGGCCAACGCCGTCGCGGCCCCGCTGATCTTCGCGGCGCTGCTGGGCCGCATCGCCGGCACGGGGGCGGCCGCGGGAACGTGGCGCTCCTTCGCCCCGCTGATCGTCGCGTATGCCGTCGTGCTGGCCGCCGCGACCGTGTTCGGGCGGATCGGCGGCTGGCTCAACTGGGGCGCGACGCTCCGCTCCTTCGGGCGCGCCATCACCAACGGCTACGACCACCTGATCGGGCTCAGCCACGGGTGGCACACCGACCGCCCGTCCGGCGAGGTGATTGCCACCCTCGAGACGTCGACGTGGGCCTTCGCCGAGCTGATCGACGCCATGGTGTGGGGCATCCTGCGTATCAGCGTCACCACGCTCGGGGCCATCGTGGTCCTCGGCGTCGTCGCCTGGCCCGTCGCGCTGGTCATGGCCGCCCTGGTCAGCGTGTTCGCCGCCGTGCTGCACCACCGCATGGGCCGGGTGGTGGCGGCTGAGAAGGAGTTCTCCGACGCCCACTCCCGTGCCACCGGGGTCATCGCCGACACCATCGCCAACCTCACGACGGTGCGGTCCCAGGCCGCGGAGGGGCGCGAGAAGGTCAACGTGGGGAGGCTGGTGGGTGACTCCCTCAGTGCCGACCTGCGGGCCCGACGCGTGTTCACCTCCACGCGCCTGCAGATGGAGTCTGCCATGGCCTTCTTCAACTGGGCGGCGGTGGCCGTCGGGGTCCTGCTCGCACTGCACCACGTGGCGGCGGCGGGGGTCGTCTACCTGATCCTGTTCTACGCCACCTTCGTGGGGACGAGCCTCGAGGAGTCCTTCGAGTTCATCCGGCTCATGTCGCGCGCCATCGGCCGGTGTGCCAAGTTCGCCGGCATCGCCGCCACGGAGCCCGAGATCGTCGACGTCCCGGGCGCGCCCGACCTCCTGGCGCCCCGCGGCCTCGTCGAGTTCGTGGACCTGCGGTTCTCCTATCGCGCCGGCCAGCCGCTCTTCGAGGGGTTGGACCTGCGGATAGAGGCCGGGGAGCACGTGGGGCTCGTCGGTCCCTCGGGATCGGGCAAGACGACGCTGACCAAGCTGCTGTTGCGTTTCGCCGACCGCGACGGCGGTGTGATCGCCATCGACGGGCAGGACATCGCGCGCGTCGCGCAGCAGTCGCTGCGGCGGCACATCGGCTACGTGCCCCAGGACCCGCAGATGCTGCACCGCACCGTCGCGGAGAACATCTGCTACGGCCTGGAGTCCGGGCCAGGCGTCGACATGGACCTGGTGCGTGCCGTGGGCCGTGCCGCGTACGTGGACGAGTTCGTCGAGCGCCTCCCCGACGGCTACGAGACCGTCGTGGGGGAGCGCGGGCTCAAGCTCTCGGGTGGCCAGCGCCAGCGGGTGGCGATCGCCCAGGCGATGGCGAAGGGCGCGCGCGTCCTCGTGCTCGACGAGGCCACCTCCGCGCTCGACTCGGAGTCGGAGTCGCTCGTCCAGGAGGCGCTGTGGCACCTGATGGAAGGCACGACGGCGCTGGTCGTGGCGCACCGGCTGGCCACGATCGCGCGGCTGGACCGGATCGTGGTCCTCGACCGCGGCCGGGTCGTGGAGCAGGGGACGCACAGCGAGCTGCTGTCCGCCGGCCGTGCCGGCGTCTACGGTCGTCTGTGGGCGCACCAGTCGGGCGGCTTCCTCGCCGCGTAGCAGAGGTGGCGGGCCGGCGGGGCCCGCCACCGGCCGTCAGGCCGACCGGCTGGAGGCCGGCACCGACGTGCGCAGGGGAAGGTAGACCCGGAACGTGGTCGACCAGCCGGGTGTGTCGACGATGTCGACGAATCCCTCGTGGGCCTCGGCGACCGACTTGGCGATGGCCAGGCCCAGGCCCGTTCCGGGCACGCCCATCTCGGTCGAGGAGGCGAGGCGGTAGAAGCGCTCGAAGAGCTGGTCGCGCTCGCCCTCGGGGATTCCCGGGCCCTCGTCGAGGACCTGCACCCTGGCGTAGGAGTCCACGTTGTCCACGATCACGTGGACGCGCCCCCGCGCGGCGAGAACTTGATCGCGTTGGACAAGAGGTTGCCCAGGAGCTGATGGAGGCGGGTCGGGTCGCCGAACACCGGGACCTCGCTGCCCGGCTCGATGGTCAGCTTGATCCCGGCCACGGTCGCCGAGGTCTGGATCGCATGCACGGCCTCCTCGGCCAGGCGGTACAGGTCCAGCTCGGTGAAGGCGACGCGCAGCCCGCGACCGGCGCCCGGGTCGGCCAGGAGGTCCTCGGCCACCCGCTGGAGCTGCTCGGCGTTGCGCTCGATCGTCTGCAGCATGCGCATCTGGCTCTCGGTGAGGTCCGAGGACGCATCGAGGAGGAGCTCGATGAAGCCGCGGATGGAGGTGATGGGCGTCCGCAGCTCGTGCGACACCGTCGCCACGACGTCGTCCTTCATCTGGGTCAGCTCCCGGAGCCGGTTGTTCTGCTCGATGAGCGACTGCGTGACCTCCTTCTGGATGGCGAAGAGGCGCTCGCGGTCGGCGGCCAGCTCCTCGCGCTCGGTGACGTCGATGGCGACCACGACGTAGCCGCCGGTGACCGGGGCGAAGGCGTCGTCCGGGTCGCCGCCGCCCTCGGCCTCGGCGGCAGCAACGTCCGGGCCCTCGAGCGGCTCGGCGTCGTCCGTCCGCTCCTCGTCGAGCGCCGGGTCCGGGGTGGGCACCGGCAAGGCCCGCACCCGCACGACGCAGCGACGCTGCTGGCCGTCCTTGCGGGTGGCGGTCCAGGGGACCTCGGCGGCGGTCTCCGCGTCAATGGGCTCGAGCGCCGTCCGCATGGAGTCGATGGTCTGGCGCCGCTCGTCGATCTGGGCCGGGTCGATGAAGTCGGCGATGGAGCGGATGCCCACCACCTCGGCCGCCCGGTAGCCCAGCATCTGCTCGGCTCCCGCCGAGAAGAACGTGACGGTCCCGGCCGGGTCGACGCCCATGATGGCGCTCCCCGTCGCCGCGCGCAGAAGGGTCTCCAGCCGATCGCGGGCGTAGTCGGCCTCGCGGGCGCTGCGGCGGGCGATCCGGGACTGCTGGGCCAGGTCGCTCAGGTAGGCGCGGTCCCTCGAGACCATGGTGTAGACGGTCGACGCCACCAGGGTGGTGACGGTGGCCATGACGGCGACCTGACGCCACTCGATGGTCGGGTAGGCCGGGGAGCCGATGATGAGCAGGGGGACGAGCAGGGCCAGATCCATGCAGAACAGCCCGACGAGCAGGTGCAGGCGCCGGCCGTAGAGGGACAGCCAGACGATGGGCAGGAGGTAGACGACGACCAGGCCAGAGTCGCTCCCACCCTGGGCGTCGCGGATGATGGCGATGACCGCGATGTAGCCGATCGGGATGATCAGCCACGCCCAGTCCGGCAGGCGTTCCCAGGGCAGCAGGAAGGCGGCGGCCACCAGGGCGAAGAACAGGACGCCGGCCAGGGAGATCTCCCGGCGTGCGTCGTGGGGGAACGGGACGACGGCGATGAGCACGGTGCCGATGGCGACGAGCGCGAACACCGGCAGGCGCACACGCATGGGGCCCGAGAAGCCGATGGGCAGCGCATTTCCGGGCATCTGCGGGTCGCGACGCCCCTGGGGGTCGGTCCGGGTCGGGGCCGGCTCGATCACCGGCTGCGAGACCGGTAGCGGTAGCCGAAGCCCCGCACCGTCTCGATCGGTGCGTCGTCCCCTTCGTCCCAGCCCAGCTTGCGCCGGAGCCGCAGGACGGCGTACTTGACGCGTGAAGGGGCCAACCCGCTGGGGTCGTCCCAGGCCAGCTCGATCAGCTGGTCCGACGACAGGACCTGTCCCTGGTGGCGCGCCAGGGTCGCCAGCAGGCGGTACTCGGTCGGGGTCAGGACGACGGGTTGGCCGTCGATCGTGACCTCCTGGTGGGCGAAGTCGACGTGCAGGGTCCCGTCGTCGAACGCCGTGACGGGGTCGTTGCGGGACACCTGACGCCGGCTGATGGCCTGGAGGCGGGCGAGCAGCTCGGAGCGGCTGAACGGCTTGGTCAGGTAGTCGTCGGCGCCGGCGTTCAGGCCCCGCACCTTGTCGCGCTCGGTTCCGAGGGCGGTCAGCATGAGGACGGGCACGTCGCTCATGTCCCGGATCCGCTCGAGGACCTGCCAGCCGTCCAGGTCGGGAAGGCCGACGTCGAGGATGACGATGTCGGGATGGCTCTGGTGGAACTGGCGCACCCCCTCGCGGCCCTCGGTGGCCTCCGCGACCGTGAATCCCTCCCGTTCGAGCATGGTCTTGAGGAGTTGGCGGATGTCCGCCTCATCCTCGATCACCAGCACGGAGATATGACCGTCCCGCATCAGGGTGCAACTGTACTGGGGAAACAGCCAATCTGAGTGGAAGGGCGACACGGGGGTCGCATTGCGAACGTCCTGATCAGGGCCGCCATCGGCTCGCCGATGGACAAAAGGGCGGTCGTGGGCCTCCGGACGCCCCGGATGCGCGGCCAGTGACCGCCCCCCGACGGTGGTGCGGGCGGGCCCGGCCCGGCGGGCTCAGATCGAGTGCGCAGGGGGGTACAGGGAGCGAAAGGTGCGCCGGCCCGGGTCGTCGGCTCCCCCCGGACTGCTCGGACCGACGGCGGCGCAAGGCCGGCGCACCTCTTCGCTGCTCCTTCCCCCCCGGTGTTCCCCCGTTGGAGAATCCGCTCCCCTTCACCGGACTCTCACCCGGTCGCCCCCCTCCGAACGACCATCACCGTGAGGTTGCTGTACTGATGCGGGTACTCTGCACAAGAGCTGTCGCAACGGCGGCCGTTTTGGGTTGCCATTCGGTTGCGCCGTGCGCACCGCCGCCATAGGGACGCGGGTGCGCCGTTATCCCCGCCGGGAGGCGACCGGAGGCCGGGTGACACGGGTCTGCCGACGCCGAGACCGCATGTGCTCGGGCCCGAGGCGCTCCCCCCGGGCCCGCCCGTTCCTCCCTCTCACCTTCTCCGCTCTCCCGGCAGGTCAGCCACCTGCGCCGACGGCGCCGTGCGAGCTCCGACGTGCTCCGGTCGGGGCCACGGCGCGCCCGGGAGGAGGTGAAGCCAGGCACTAGGGTGGCCCTTCGCAACCGCTTCAGGTCCAAGGATCCCAATGACACCAACCCCGGCGCTCCTCCACCTCCTGGTCGCCGCCTCAAAATCGAGTTCTTCCAGCGGTCTGCTGACCCTCCTGCCCCTCCTGGCGATCGGTGTCATCGGCTACTTCTTCTTCATCAGGCCGCAGCAGCGCAAGGCTCAGGCGGCGCGCCAGTCCCAGGGCTCGGGGTTCGACGTGGGGGACGAGGTGCAGACCGTCGGTGGCGTCATCGGCACCGTCCTCGAGATCCACGGTGACCGCTACACGCTCCTGACGGGGGCCTTGGGCGACGACGGCAACCTCGACGGCCCCCAGCCGACCAGGATCGTCTTCGTCCGCCAGGCGATCGCCCGGAAGATCGAGCCGATTCCGGACGTGCGCATCGACGACGAACCTGTCGCGGACGGGCACGACGTCACGGCTGCCGCCTCCGCCGCCGACATCGACGATGTCGGCGGCGACGATGCTCCCAAGAAGGGTGACGGTGCTCCCAGCACGGGCGAGCGCGGCGAGGAGGCTGAAGACGCGTGAGCCCCAAGTCGGGGGGACGGGCCCAACGACGCCAGCGACGCAACCTCCTGATCAGCGTCGTGGTGGTGGTCGCCATCACGGTGGGCTCGTTCGCCGCCGTGTTCGCCGCGAAGTGGTCGCCGCGCCTCGGGCTGGACCTCGCCGGGGGCGTGGCGGTCGTCTACACGGCTGAGGGCCCCCACGTCAGCCAGGCCGACCTCAACGAGACGGTCGACATCCTGAACCTCCGCGTGAACGGGCTCGGCGTGTCCGGCGCGCAGGTGCAGACGACGGGGAAGAACCAGATCTCGGTCTCCATCCCCGGCGTCACCAACGCGCAGCAGGTGCTCAACCAGATCGGGCAGACGGCGCGCATGTACTTCCGGCCCGTCCTCTGCTTCGCCTACCCGCAGGGCGTCCCGAAGGGCGACAAGCACAAGGTGCTCCCGCCCGGGATCGAGAACATCCCGGCCTGCACGGCGTCATCCGAGCTGACGCAGGCCAACCTGAACGTCACCCCCGACAGCTCGCCCCAGGGCTACCACTCCAACAACGTGCCGCCCGACACGCAGTACATCCCGTACCCGTCCACGAGCGTGGAGAAGCCCGGCTACGCCACCAGCACGGTCCTGCTGCCGGGCCTGGCGGCGAGCGGGAGCGCCAACGGCGGCGAGCGCTACGTCCTCGGGCGCGGCAGAGATGACCGGGCGCTCCATCGCCAGCGCCACGGCCACCCAGAACCAGACCGGGGCGTGGGTGGTCGACTACTCCCTGGCGGGCGCGGCCGGGTCCCACCTGTGGGACACGGTGGCGTCGGAGAACTTCCACCAGCTGCTGGGGATCGAGCTCGACGGGGTGGTGTACTCCGCGCCGATCATCCAGCCCACCCAGGGCAGCTTCACCTCGTTCAACGGCCAGGGGGAGATCTCGGGGGGCCTGACCCAGCAGGACGCCCAGAACCTCGCGCAGGCGATGAACTTCGGGGCGCTGCCCGTGACGCTGAAGGCGGCTACGTCCGAGACGGTGTCGGCCACCCTCGGTCACTCGGCCCTGGTGGCGGGGCTCGGTGCGGGGATCGCGGGCCTCGTCCTCGTGCTGCTCTACGTGCTGCTCTACTACCGGGCGCTCGGCCTCGTCGTCATCTCGGGTCTGGTGCTGACCGCGATGATGCTGTGGGCGATCATCTCGGCGCTCGGGCACACGTCGGTGGCCCCGAGCTTCGACCTCGCCGGCATCACCGGGCTGATCGTCTCCATCGGCATCACGGTGGACTCGTACATCGTCTATTTCGAACGGCTCAAGGACGAGGCCAGATCGGGCCGCTCCGTGCGGACGTCGGTCGAACGCGGCTTCAAGAGCGCCTGGCGGACGGTGTGGGCGGCCGACTTCGTGTCGCTGCTCGCCGCCATCGTCCTCTACTTCGTCGCCGTCGGGAACGTAAAGGGCTTCGCCTTCTTCCTCGGCCTCTCGACCATCATGGACATGGCGTTCACGTGGTTCTACACGCGCCCGCTCGTGATCCTCCTCGGGCAGAGCGCCCGCCTGCAGGGCAGCGGGACGTTCAGCATCGCCACGGGGCTCGGGGCGGGACCGCAGGCACAGGGGGTCCCGGCCGGGGCCGCCGCGGGGGGTGGCGGCTCGTGAGCGACCGCGACGACCGCGAGCACGACGGCAGCTCCCTCGACGACGTGAGCGAGGAGGACGTCGAGCGCCTCGAGGAGGGTGTCGAGACCGAGGACCTCGACGAGGAGGAGCTGGTCAGCCTCGACGATGCCGCCCGCGCGCTGCTGGCCAGGCCGCGGCGGGGCCACGGCCCGATCGCCCGGCTCTACCGCGGCGAGACCCGCTTCGACTTCGTGGGCCGGCGGCGGGTCTGGTTCAGCCTCTCGACACTCATCATCCTCGCCGGGATCGCCTCGATCGTCCTGCGGGGCGGGCTGAACCTGGGGATCGAGTTCAAGGGAGGGACCGAGTGGACCATCGCCGCGCCGGGGTGAGCCAGACCGAGGCCGTCAACGCCCTGAAGGGCACCGGGGTGATCGACCCGACCGTGCAACTGCTGGGCAGCGGGAGCAAGCAGACGCTCACCGTGCAGTCGGACATCAACAAACTCTCGCAGTCCCAGCAGGATGCCGTGAGCAAGAACGTGCAGAAGGCGCTGACCGAGGTCACGGCGGCGCACGCACCCCGGACGCCGACGACGACCACGACCGCCCAGCCGACGACCACGACCACCGCCAAGGCCAGCGCTGCGGCCGGGTCCACCGCCTCGTCGACCACCAGCAGCACGCTCCCGCCCGGCTCCGTGCCCAACACCGTGGCGGACAAGATCAGCGTCACGACCGTCGGCCCGACGTGGGGCTCGTCCATCACCGACGATGCCATCAAGGCGCTGATCATCTTCTTCATCGTGGTGGCGATCTACATCAGCATCCGTTTCGAGCCGAAGATGGCCCTGGCGGCGTTCATCGCGATGATCCACGACGTCCTGGTCGCCATCGGGATCTACTCCATCTTCAACTTCCAGGTCACGCCGGACACGGTCGTCGCCATCCTGACCATCCTCGGGTACTCGCTCTACGACACCGTCGTGGTCTTCGACCGCATCCGGGACAACACCAGGGGCATCGGGAGCAGCGGGCGCCTGACCTACCCGCAGCTCGTGAACCTGTCGATGAACCAGACCCTGGCCCGGTCGATCAACACGTCCATGGTCGCGATCCTCCCCGTGCTGGCGGTCCTCCTCATCGGGGCCCAATTGCTCGGCGCCACCACGCTGCAGTCCTACGGCTTGGCGCTCTTCGTCGGCCTGCTCTCGGGCGCCTACTCGTCCATCTTCATCGCCTCGCCGGTGCTGAGCATGATGAAGGAGCGCGAGGAGCGCTGGAGGGCGATCGCCGAGCGGCTGGCCAAGCGGGGCGAGCAGCACAAGTGGTACTCCGCCCTCGACGCGGCGACGATGAGCACGCAGATGAGCGTGGCCGCGTCCGGTCAGGTCAGCCGGGGTGGGGGCGGGGGAGGCGGCGCTGCCGCGCAGCGGTCCGGCGGCTCCAAGCGCAGCGGGCCGATCCGGCCGGGCTCGGGCGGCCAGACGGGTGGCGGCGGCGGATCAGGTGCGGGCGGCACGGGACGGGGACGGCGGTGATGGACCGGCCGGACGGCGGGTCGGGCCAGGCGCCGTCGCAGGGGCCGCGGCCCCGCAAGAGCAGGGGCAAGAAGCGGCGCCGCTGAGCGGCTGAGCCGGGGTCACGGCGTCGCATGTCGTTCCCGGTGTTTCCCCAGGCGGGTAGCCTGAGTGGATGGTGACCCTGGCCCGGGTGACTCCGACGGACGCTCCAGAGCTCGAGGTCGAGCAGGCACAGGAGCGGGTGCTCCGCGACCTGCTCGTGCCGCTCCTGGCCGAGTTCGCCGCCCACCGGCCCGAGGACGACACGACGCTGATCGTCGAGGCGGGGCGGACCGCGCTCGGTGCCCACGAGGGGCAGTTCCGGCGGTCCGGCGAGCCCTACATCACGCACCCGGTGGCCGTGGCGACCATCGTGGCCGAGCTGGGCCTCGACGCCCAGACCGTGGCCGCCGCGCTCCTCCACGACGCGGTGGAGGACACGGGGCTGACGCTCGAGACGATAGAGACGACCTTCGGCGAGGGCGTGGCCCGCGTCGTCGACGGCGTCACCAAGCTCGACCGCCTCCAGTTCAACTCCAAGGAGGCCCAGCAGGCCGCGACCATCCGCAAGATGCTCGTCGCCATGGCCGACGACTGGCGCGTCCTGCTGATCAAGCTGGCCGACCGTCTGCACAACATGCGCACCCTGTCGGTGATGCCGGAGTGGAAACAGCGGCGCACGGCCCAGGAGACCTTCGACGTGTACGCCCCGCTGGCTCATCGCCTCGGCGTGCAGCAGGTGCGCTGGCAGCTCGAGGACCTCGCCTTCGCGACGCTGCACCCGAAGCGCTACGCCGAGATCGAGCAGATGGTGGCGGCCCGGGCGCCCCAGCGCGAGGAGTACCTCGAGCGCGTGCTCGTCCACGTCCGCGAGCGCCTCGACGAGATGGGCATCGCCGCCGACGTGACCGGCCGGCCGAAGCACCTGTGGTCGATCTACGAGAAGATGGTCGTGCGGGGCAAGGAGTTCGACGACATCAACGACCTCGTCGCCATCCGGGTCGTCGTCGACTCCGAGAAGGACTGCTGGGCCGCTCTCGGCGCCATCCACGCCATCTGGGCCCCGGTCCACGGGCGCTTCAAGGACTACATCAACACGCCCAAGTTCAACATGTACCAGTCCCTGCACACGACGGTCATCGGGCTCGACGGCAAGCCGGTGGAGGTGCAGATCCGCACGTTCGAGATGCACCACCGGGCCGAGTACGGCATCGCGGCGCACTGGGGGTACAAGTCCAAGGAGGACCACTCCTCGGAGATGGCCTGGCTCCAGCGCATCGCCGACGTGGACCGGCAGACCGACGACCCGATCGAGTTCCTCGAGGCCCTCAAGCTCGACCTGGAGCAGGACGAGGTCTACGTCTTCACGCCCAAGGGCAAGGTCATCGCGCTCCCGGCCCGCTCGACGCCGGTCGACTTCGCCTACGCCATCCACACCGAGGTCGGGCACCGCTTCATCGGTGCCCGGGTCAACGGCCGGCTGGTGCCCCTCGAGACGCAGCTGAGCTCGGCCGACACGGTGGAGATCATCACGTCGAAGGCGCCGACGGCCGGGCCGTCGCGGGACTGGCTCCAGATCGTGGCCTCCACCCGCGCCCGCAACAAGATCCGGCAGTGGTTCTCCCGGGAGCGCCGCGAGGACGCCATAGAGAACGGCCGTGAGGAGCTGGGTCGGGCGCTGCGCCGGGACGGGCTACCCCTCCACAAGCTGCTGGGCTCCTCGGCCATGCTGGAGGTGGCCGAGGGGATGAACCTCGCCGACCTCGATGCGCTCTACGCCTCCATCGGCGAGAACCAGGTCTCGGCCCAGTCCATCGTCCAGCGCCTCACCAAGGCGCTGCGGGGCGGCGGCGCGGCCGACGAGCAGTTGCCGACCATCGCGCTGCCGGGGGTCAGCCGGCCCCGGCAGGGCCGCCGCACCGGCACGGGCGTCTACGTCGAGGGGCTCGACGACGTCATGATCCACCTCGCCCGCTGCTGCACGCCGGTGCCGGGCGACCAGATCGTGGGCTTCGTGACCCAGGGCCGGGGCGTCTCGGTGCACCGGGCCGACTGCGCCAACGCGACCGCGCTGGCCGACCGTTCCAAGGAGCGCCTCATTGAGGTCGAGTGGGACCGGGGCAACGACGGGGTGTTCGTGGCCACGATCGAGGTCCAGGCCTTCGACCGCTCCCGGCTCCTCGCCGACGTGTCACGGGTCGTCTCCGAGCACCACCTCAACATCGTGGCGGCCCGCACGGCCACGACGCCGGACCGCGTGAGCCGGATGGCCTTCGACGTCGAGCTCGCCGACCCGACCCACCTGCACTCGCTCATCAACGCGCTGAAGCACCTCGACGGTGTCTTCGACGCCTATCGTCAGCTTCCTGGCAAGAAAGCCTGACCATGGAGAGAAGCGGGTGAGCGACGGTTCTGACGCGCCTGAAGTCAGGCAGCTCACGTCGAACATCAAGGCGGGTCTGGATGTGCAAGCCGAGGTTCAGCGTCGCACCCCCAAGGGCATGCACGACGTCCTGTGGCCCGAGTCGGCCCGATGGGAGGCGACGCTGGCGCTGTTCGCCGCGCTGGTCGAGGCCGCCGGCTACGGCCTGACGCTCACCCCCGTGATCGAGCACGCCGGCGTCTTCCTGCGCGGCATCGGCGAGGGCAGCGAGGTCGTCGGCAAGGAGATGTACCTCTTCGAGGACCGCGACGGCCAGATGATGGCGCTGCGGCCCGAGGGGACGGCGCCCATCGCACGCGCCTTCGTCCAGCACCATCCCGTGCCGCCCTGGAAGGCCTGGTACGTGGCGCCGTCGTTCCGCCACGAGAACCCCCAGCAGGGCCGCTACCGTCAGCACTTCCAGCTCGGGGTGGAGGCGCTCGGCCCCGACGACGCCGATCTCGACGTCGAGGTCGTCTCCTTGGCCCACGACTTCTTCGCCGGCCTGGGGCTGCGCGAGGTGACGCTGAAGCTGCACTCCATGGGCGACGGCGTCTGCAAGCCGGGCTACGTGGCGCTCCTCGGTGCGTTCCTCGCCGAGCGCGCCGACCAGCTGTGCCCCGCGCACCGGGCGCGCCACCTCGAGAACCCGCTCCGCGTGCTCGACTGCAAGACGCCCGAGTGCCGGGCCGCCACGGCCGACGCCCCCCACTTCCTCGACCACCTCTGTGACCCCTGCGCGGCCCACTTCGCCCGGGTCCGCGCGGGTCTCGAGGCGCTCGGCGTGGGCTACAGCATCGACCACCGCCTGGTGCGGGGCTTCGACTACTACACCCGCACCACCTTCGAGTTCGCCGCCGACGCGCTCGACGCGGCACAGAACGGGATCGGCGGCGGCGGCCGCTACGACGGGCTGGTCGAGCTGCTCGGCGGTCCGCCGACGCCGGGCATCGGGTTCGGCATCGGGGTCGAACGGGTGCTGCTCGCCTGCGACGCCGAGGGAGCGTTCTCGACCGCCGGGATCGTGGCCGCTCGGCCCCTGCACGCCTACGTCATCGACACGGCAGGGGGTGCGACGGCCACCACCCTCACGGCCGAGCTGCGCCGAGCGGGGCTGCGCGTCGACCGCGCGTTCGGCGGGCGTTCCATGAAGTCCCAGTTCAAGTCCGCCGACAAGTCGGGCGCGCTGGTGGCGCTGGTGGTGGGGGACCAGGAGCTGGGTGACGGGACGGTGGGGCTGCGGCCGCTGCGCAGCACCGAGGGCCAGCGGACGGTGCCCCGGGCTGCCATTCTGGGCGAGCTGCAGAGCTTCCTGGCCAACGCGGCCTTCGCCGAGGACTCAGAGACGGGCTCGGTCGCCGACGTCGACCGGCACCAGCACCCCCATCTCCCGGAGCCCCCCACGACCGAGGACGAGCAATGACCACACCGGACGCGGAGCAGAACCGCCCCACCGCCATGCGCACGCACCTGTGCGGCGTGCTGCGCAAGGCCGACGTCGGCACGGAGGTGCGGCTGTGCGGCTGGGTGGCCCGGCGGCGCGAGCACGGGGAGCACCTGGCCTTCGTCGACCTGCGCGACCACTCGGGCATCATCCAGTGCGTCATCGACCACGCCACCGACGTGCGCCACGAGTGGGTGATCGCGGTGACTGGCACCGTACGCGAGCGCCCCGAGGGCACCGTCAACCCCGGCATCGGCACGGGCGAGGTCGAGATCGGCGACTGCACGGTGGAGGTGCTCAACCAGTCCGAGCCGCCGCCGTTCTCGGTCGACGACCGGGACGAGTCCGACGAGCCGGTGCGCCTGCGCCACCGCTACGTCGACCTGCGCCGGCCGCGCCTGCAGCGCAACCTGCGCCTGCGCGCCAAGGTGAACGCGGCCATCCGGGCTGCCATGGACCGCCAGGGTTTCGTCGAGATCGAGACGCCGCTGCTGTGGGCGCCCACCCCCGAGGGCTCGCGCGAATTCTCCGTCCCGTCGCGCCTGCACCACGGCTCGTTCTACGCGCTGCCGCAGAGCCCGCAGCTGGCCAAGCAGCTCCTCATGGTCGGCGGTTTCGACCGCTACTACCAGATCGCCCGGTGCCTGCGCGACGAGGACCTGCGTGCCGACCGCCAGTTCGAATTCATGCAGCTCGACATGGAGTGCTCCTTCGCCGACCAGGACGACGTGATGGGCTACGTCTCCGAGGCGGTGCTCGATGCGGCCGAGGCGGCCACCGGGGAGCGGCCGCCACCGATTCAGCGCATGACCTGGGCCGACGCGCTCGATCGGTACGGCACGGACAAACCAGACCTGCGCTTCGGCATGGAGCTCGTCGACCTCACGGACGCGTTCGCGGGCACGCAGGTGAAGGCCTTCTCGGGGCCGGCCGTCAAGGCGCTGGTGGTGCCCGAGGGCGCCGCCTACCCCCGCTCCCGGCTCGACGAGCTGACGGAGGGGGCCAAGAAGGCCGGCGCGGCGGGCCTGGCCTGGTTCAGGGTCATGGACGGCGAGGCCACCGCGCTGGACGGCCCGCTGGCCCGCCACCTCTCGGAGCAGGAGACGGCGCGCCTCCTCGAGCAGACGGGCGCCGCGCCCGGGGACCTCGTCCTCGCCGTGTCGGACGAGTACAGGACCGCCTGCACGGTGCTCGGGACGTTGCGCAGCGCCATCGGGGCGCCGCCGGTCGGGCAGGGCCCGCACCGCTACGTGTGGGTGGTCGACTTCCCCATGTTCGAGGGCATCGGTGCGGACGGCAATCCGCAGCCGGCGCACCATCCGTTCACCATGCCGTACGCCGAGGACCTGCCGAAGCTGTCGACCGACCCGTTGTCGGTGCGCTCCCAGGCCTACGACCTCGTGCTCAACGGATGGGAGCTCGGCTCGGGGAGCGTGCGTATCCACCGGGGGGACATCCAGTCGCAGGTGTTCTCCGCGCTCGGGATCGAGCCCGCCGAGGCCGAGGCCCGCTTCGGTTTCCTGCTGGGTGCCTTCCGCTACGGCGCGCCGCCCACGCGGGCTTCGCGTTCGGGGTGGACCGGCTCGCCGCCGTCCTCGCGGGCGAGGAGAACATCCGCGAGGTCATCGCCTACCCCAAGACCCAGTCCGGGACCGACCTGCTCACGGGTGCGCCGACGCCACTGCCCGCCGCCAACCTGGCCGAGCTCGGCATCCGCGTCGCCGCGCCGCCCCGGGCGCCGACGGCGGGCGAGGCCGCCAACCCGTCACCGAGCTAGGGGCGTGAGCCTCTTCGACGCCAGCGTCGACCGCCACCTCAGGCGCCAGGCGCCGTTGGCCGCCCGCCTCCGCCCCCGCACGCTCGACGAAGTCGTCGGTCAGGAACACCTCGTCGGCCCGGGCGCGCCGCTGCGGGTGCTGGCCGAGTCGGACCGGGTGACCTCCGCCATCCTGTGGGGACCGGCCGGCACGGGCAAGACGACGCTCGCCCACCTTCTGGCCGACACCACGGCGAAGCACCTCACCACCCTCTCGGCCACCGCCGCCGGGGTGAAGGACGTCCGCGAGGCCCTGGCCGCAGCCGAGCGCCGTCTGGGCGAGCACGGCCAGGGCACGATGCTCTTCATCGACGAGGTGCACCGCTTCTCCAAGTCCCAGCAGGACGTGCTCCTCCCCGCGGTCGAGGACGGGCTGGTGGTGCTCATCGGGGCCACCACCGAGAACCCGTTCTTCGAGGTCAATCCGCCCCTGTTGAGCCGGGCCTCCCTGTGGCGGCTGCACGCCCTCACCCCCGACAACCTGCGCACGCTCGTGCGGCGCGGCCTCGAGGTCGAGGGGGCCGACGCCGAGGCGGAGGCGGTCGACGCCGTGGTGGCGGCCTGCGAGGGCGACGCCCGCGCCGCGCTGACCACGGTGGAGACGGCGGTCGCGCTGGCCCGGGCCGCGGGGGATGCCGGGGCCCGCGTCGTGCTCACCATGGACGACATGGCGCGGGCCCGCGACGGGCGCCTGTTCCACCAGGGGGCCGACGAGCACTACGACCAGGTCAGCGCGCTCATCAAGAGCGTGCGTGGCTCCGACCCCGACGCCGGCCTGTACTGGATGGCCCGCATGCTCGACGCGGGGGAGGACCCGCGTTTCCTGGCCCGCCGCATGGTGATCCTGGCCAGCGAGGACATCGGCCTGGCCGACCCCCAGGCGCTGCTGGTGGCCGAGGCCGCCGCCCGGGCGGTCGAGTACGTCGGCCTGCCGGAGGCCGCGCTCAACCTGGCCGAGGCGGTGATCTACCTGGCCCGGGCGCCCAAGTCCAACGCCGTGGTCGTCGCGCTCGGCCGGGCCCAGGCCGACGTGCGGGCCGGCGTCAGCCAGGAAGTCCCGGCGCACCTGCGGGACGCCCACTACACCGGCGCGACCTCCCTCGGGCACGGCGAGGGCTACGTCTACCCGCACGACGACCCCTCCGGGGTGGTGCAGCAGCAGTATCGTCCTGACGCACTCGAGGGTCGGGTGTACTACGAACCGTCGCCGCACGGTGCCGAACGCGAAGGCCTTCGTGGCGGGTCAGGTCCGGACGCGGACAGGGAGGACCATTCGTGAACGCGGGACACCGCCGGGCCACGCTGCTGGCGGCCGCACTGGGCGCCGCAGGGCTCGTCGGGGGGGGCCTCGCCCCGTCGGCACCGTCCGGCGCCGCCTCCCCGTCAGCCGTCGGGGCGAAGGTGGCGCTGCCCCAGAGCGCACCGCGCGTCCCCGCCGACGTCGCTCGCCTGGGGTCGGCGCCGCCCGACGAGGTCCTCCACCTCGACGTGACGCTCGCCGGGCAGAACGCCGCCGGGCTGGCGCAGGCGGTGGACGCCGTCTCGACCCCGGGGTCACCGGACTACCGGCACTACCTGACCGCGGCGCAGTTCGCCACCGAGTTCGGACCCACGGCGGCGGAGGTGGCCCAGGTGTCCTCCACGCTGCGCGCCGAGGGGCTGACCGTCGGGATCCCGGACCCTGGCAGCAGCCTGCTGCCGGTGAGCGGGACGGCGTCCGCGGTGTCGGCGGCGTTCGGGACCCCGCTCGAGACGGTGCAGGCGCCCGACCAGGCGCGGGTGCTCGTGAACACCGCGGCCCCCCAGGTCCCGGCGTCGCTCGCGGGCGCAGTGACCGCCGTCGTGGGGCTCGACGGCCTGTTCGAGGAACACTCGATGCTGATGCCCGGGTCCGGCCCCGCCGCGCCGTCTTCGCCGGCTTCGCCGGTTCCCTCCTCCTCCTCCTCCTCCTCCTCCGGCGGCGGCCCGGGCCCTGGTCCGAGCCACGACGTCGTGGCGCACGCGTCGACACCGCAGGCCTGCGCGGCGGCCGACGCGGCCGCCGGAGGCGGGCACTACACGTCGACGCAGCTGGCCTCCATCTTCGGGCTGGACCAGATGTTCGGCCAGGGTCGGACCGGCATCGGCCAGACGATCGCCATCGTGGAGTTCGAGCAGTACCTCCAGAGCGACTTCGACCAGTTCGAGTCCTGCTACGGGCTCTCGAGCCCCATCCGCAACGTCATCATCGACGGGGGGCCCGGGGGGCCGGCCCCCGGCATGGGCGAGGCGGCGCTCGACACGCAGCTCGCATCCTTCAACGCGCCGTCGGCCTCCCTCGTCGTCTACGAGGCGCCCAACGGCAGCGACGCCCAGGCCTTCGACCTCTTCAACCGCATCGCCAGCGACGACGCCGCGCAAGTGGTGACGACGAGCTGGGGCGACTGCGAGCAGGACCTCGCGCCCCCGGACCTCCAGACCGAGAACCAGATCTTCTCCCGCATGGCCCTGCAGGGGCAGACCATGATCGCGGCGTCGGGCGACGCGGGGTCCGAGGACTGCTTCCCCGACACACTTCTCGACCCCACGACCCGTCAGGGTCTCGCCGTCGACGACCCCGGCTCGCAACCGAACGTGGTGAGCGCGGGCGGCACGTCGATGGACACGGCGTCGGCCTCCTCGCAGACGGTGTGGAACGACTGCTTCGGGCAGGGGCCCCTGTGCCTGGAGCTCAACGGCAAGGCAGGGGCGGGCGGCGGGGGGTACTCGGCGGTGTGGGCCCGCAACCCCAACCAACCGGCGGTCAGCGGTCCCGACACGGACCCCTGCGGCTCGAGCTTCGGCTGCCGGGCCGTGCCCGACATTGCCTATCCCGCCGATCCTTCCAACGGCGCCGTGGTGGCCTTCGTGACCGACTACCAGACGAACATCGCGAGCTGGGTCAGCTTCGGTGGCACGAGTGTCGCGGCGCCGACCAGCGCGGGCCTCTTCGCCGACACCAACCAGGGCTGCTTCAACCGGCTCGGCCGCGTGGGCCCGGCACTCTACGCCAACGAGAACGCCTCGAACTTCACCGACATCACTGCGGGCGACAACGACCTCACGCAGGCCAACGGCGGCCACTGGACCGCCGCCATCGGCGCTGACGCCGCCAGCGGTCTCGGCACGCCGATCGACCAGAACCTGTCCATCGCCCTGCAGGGAGCCGACGGGTGCCCGTCGGTTGCCGCGGTGAGCCCCGACACGGGCCCGATCAGCGGCGGCGGCGCCATCACGCTCTCGGGCGGTGGCTTCGCCAACGCCACCTCGGTCAATTTCGGCTCGGTCGGCGCCGGCCAGATCCTGGCGCAGTCCGAGAACTCCATCACCGTGGTCCCGCCCAACGCCAGGAGCCCGCTCTGCGTCGACGTCACGGTGCGGAACTCGCAGGGGATCTCGGCGACCTCCGACGCCGACCACTACGGCTTCGGCGGTGACCTGAACTGCGGCCATGGCTACCGCTTCGTCGCGTCCGATGGCGGGATCTTCGACTACGGCGACGCCGGCTTCTGGGGGAGCACCGGCAGCCTGCGCCTCAATGCACCCGTCGTGGGCATGGCGGTCACGCCGAGCACCAACGGCTACTGGATGGTGGCCTCCGACGGCGGCATCTTCGATTACGGCGATGCGCAATTCTTCGGCTCCATGGGCGGGCGGCACCTGAACAAGCCGATCGTCGGCATGGCGTCCACCGCGAACGGCGGCGGCTACTGGCTCGTCGCGGCCGACGGCGGCATCTTCAATTTCGGCAACGCGCCGTTCCTCGGGTCGACCGGCGGCGTGCGCCTCAACAAGCCGATCGTGGGCATGGCCGCCACCCCCGACGGCGGCGGCTACTGGCTGGTGGCCTCCGACGGCGGCATCTTCAGCTACGGCGACGCCCACTTCCACGGCTCGACCGGCTCGCTGGTGCTGAACTCACCGGTGGTGGGCATGGCGGCGAGCCCGGACGGGAACGGCTACTGGCTGGTGGCGGCCGACGGGGGGATCTTCGACTACGGGAGTGCCGGCTTCTTCGGCTCCGCCGGCTCCCTCCGCCTGAACAAGCCCGTCGTGGGCATGGCGGCCACGTCGGACGGCGCGGGCTACTGGCTGGTCGCGGCCGACGGCGGCATCTTCACCTACGGCGACGCGCCGTTCTTCGGATCGACCGGCGGCCTCCGCCTGAACGAGCCCATCGTGGGGATGTCGTCGGCCTGAGCCGGCTCGCAGCGGCGCCCGGTGGGGCCCGGGCGGGCCCCGACGCCGTTTTTGCCCCCGGTAAGCTGGAGCGATGGACGCCAACGGACTCAGGGCGGCGTTCACGCGCTTCTTCGCCGAGCGCGGCCACACGACCGTCCCTTCCGCCAGCCTCATCCCGCACGACCCGTCGGTGCTGTTCACGATCGCGGGCATGGTGCCGTTCAAGCCGTACTTCCTGGGTGAGGAGCCGGCCCCGTGGCCCCGGGCCACCAGCATCCAGAAGTGCTTCCGGACCCCCGACATCGAGATCATCGGCACCGACACCTACCACTGCACCTTCTTCGAGATGCTCGGCAACTTCTCCTTCGGGGACTACTTCAAGGCCGAGGCCATCCCGATGGCCTGGGAGCTGCTCACGGAGGTGTTCGGGCTCGACGGCGACCGCCTCTGGGTGACGGTGCACGACAGCGACGACGAGGCCGAGCAGATCTGGATCGACGGGGTGGGCCTGCGGCCGGAGCGGATCCAGCGCATGGGCGACGAGGACAACTTCTGGGCCATGGGCGAGACCGGGCCCTGCGGCCCCGATTCGGAGATCTTCGTCGACAAGGGCGAGTCCTACGGCCATGACGGGGGCCCCAAGCACGGTGGCAGCGAGCGCTTCGTCGAGATCTGGAACCTCGTCTTCATGCAGTACAACCGCGACGCCCAGGGGGTGCTCAGCGAGCTGCCGCGCAAGAACATCGACACGGGGGCGGGCTTCGAGCGGATCCTGCCCGTCCTCCAGGGACACGACTCCGTCTTCGACACCGACCTGTTCCAGCCGATCATCGAGGCGGCGGCCTCCGTCATCGGCACCCCGTACGGGACCGACGACCGGACCGACGTCTCTCTGCGGGTGCTGGCCGACCACGGGCGGGCCATGTCGATGCTCGTGGCCGACGGCGTGCAGCCGGCCAACGAGGGCCGTGGCTACGTCCTGCGCCGGGTCGTGCGGCGCGCCGTCATGGCGGCCCGGCGTCTCGGGGTGGAGAAGCCGATCGGCCCGACCCTCGTGCAGGCGACGACCGAGGCGCTCGGTGAGGCCCACCCGTCGCTGCGGGAGCAGCACGACCTCATCGTCAACGTCGTGGCCCGCGAAGAGGCCGGGTTCGACCGTACGCTGCGCGCGGGGCTGAGCCGGTTGGAAGACGCGCTGGCCACCGGGACGAAGACGCTCGGGGGGGACGTGGCCTTCACCCTGCACGACACCCACGGCTTCCCGGTCGAGCTCACCGAGGAGCTCGCCCGCGATGCCGGGGTCGAGGTGGACCGCGTCGGTTTCGACGCGGCCATGGCCGAGCAGCGCGAGCGCGCCCGGGCCGCGGCCAAGAGCTCGCGGGCCGGTGACGAGGCCGCCTACCGGGCGCTGCTGGACGCGGAGGGGCAGACCGTGTTCGTCGGCCGGGGCCCGGAGAACTACGAGGTGCCGGCCCGTGTGGTGGCCGTGCTCGAGGGGACGGGCGACCACCGGGACGGGTCCGACGGCGAGGCGGGGGTCGCCGGTCGCACGGTCGAGGTCTTCCTCGACCGGACACCCTTCTACGCCGAGGCGGGGGGGCAGATCGGCGACACCGGGACGATCGTGACGGAGTCGGGCATCGCGGACGTCTACGACACGCAGTACGCCGTGCCCGGTCTGGTGGCGCACAAGGCGCGCCTGACCGGCGAGATGGCGGCCGGACAGGATGCGCTGGCCACGATCGACGGCGAGCGCCGCGAAGCCATCCGGCGCAACCACACGGCGACGCACCTCCTGCACTCGGCGCTGCGGTCGGTGCTCGGCGAGCACGTGCGCCAGCAGGGATCGCTCGTGGGGCCCGAGTACCTGCGGTTCGACTTCTCGCATCACGCCCAGCCCTCATCCGAGCAACTCGACGAGGTGTTCGCACTGGCGAACAGCGCCGTGCTGGCGGACGTCGACGTGGAGACGGCCGAGACGTCGCGCCGGGAGGCCGAGCAGATGGGCGCCATCGCCTTCTTCGGCGACAAGTACGGCGAGACCGTGCGGGTGGTCCAGGCGGGGCCCTCCTCGCTCGAATTCTGTGGTGGGACCCACGTCGACGCGCTGGGCCAGATCGGCCCGATCACGCTCCTGTCGGAGGGCTCGATCGGCGCCAACACCCGGCGGATCTTTGCGGTGACGGGCCACGCGTCCATCGACCGTGCCCTGGAGCGGGAGCGCCTGGTGCAGTCGGCGGCCGACTTGCTGCGCACGGAGCCCGACGAGCTGCTGTCCGCCATCGGCCGGGTGATGGAGCGCTCGCGCGAGGCGGAGAAGGAACTGGGCCGGCTGCGCCGGCAGTCGAGCGAGGCCGAGGCCGAGACGCTGGCCGAGCGGGCCGCGGCCGACAGCGGCGTCGTGGTGGCGCGGCGCGACAACGTCGAGGGCAAGGAGCTGCAGTCCCTGGCCGAGGCCGTGCTCCGCCACGACGGGGTGCGGGCCGTGGTGCTCGGCGGCTCGCCCGACGGCACCAAGGTGGCGATCGCGGCGGCGACCGGCGGGTCGCCCGATGCGGTGCAGCTGGTGAGGGCGCTGGGCGCCATCGTGGGCGGTGGCGGCGGCGGCCGTCCCGAGGTCGCGCTGGCGGGGGGGAAGGACCCGTCGCGGATAGAGGACGCGCTGGCCGAGGCGCAACGGCTCCTGTCCGCGTGAGCGAGGTTTCGTCGGGCTCCGCGCCCGGTCGCGGCCGCGTGGCCGCCCTGGACCTCGGGGCACGGCGCATCGGCGTCGCGTACAGCGACAGCGGGCGGACCATCGCCAGCCCGTGGGGGACGATCGAGCGCAGCGGCGACCCGGCCCGCGATCGCGCCGCGGTGGTCGAGGCGGTGCGCGAGGTCGAGGCGTCCACCGTGGTCGTCGGGCTCCCGCTCAGCCTCTCCGGCGACGTGGGCCCCGCGGCGCGGGCGGCGCTGGAGGAGGCAGCGGCACTGCGCTCGCTGCTCGAACCACTCGGCGTGTCGGTCGAGACCGCGGACGAGCGCTTCACGACGGTGGAGGCCGAGCGTTCGCTGCGTGCGGCCGGGCGCACGGGCAGGGAGGCGCGCCGGGTCATCGACAGTGCGGCCGCGATGGTGCTGCTGCAGGCCTGGTTGGACACGCCGTGAGCGGGCCCGACGACCCGAATGGTGACGAGCTCCCCTGGCCGCGGTCGGACCCGCCCGACGGGGACGAGGCCGTGGCCTCGACCGGCGGTGCCGAGGACGGCGGGGAGCCCGAGGAGGCTGCAGACGGGACGTCGACGAGGACGGAGCGTCGGGCGGCGCACTCGGCCCGGGTGCGCCGCCGCCGCCGGGTGGTGACCGCCCTGGCCGGGGGCCTGCTGCTCCTCGTGCTCGCCTTCACGCTCTGGTACGAGCTCGAGTCGCACGCGCTCGGCCCCGAGGGGCCCCAGGTGGTGGTCACGGTCCACGACGGCGAGTCGGCGGACGCCGTCATCAGCGCGTTGGCCCAGGAGCACGTGATCGGTAGCTCGCTCGCCTTCCAGATCTCGGACGTCTTCCACGGCACGCCTTCCGTGCTGCCCGGGAGCTACGCCCTGCACCAGAACCAGACCTTCTCCGAGGTGCGGGCCCTGCTCGCCGCCGGCCCGAACATCTACCCCGTCGACGTGCGTCCCGGCTTCACCCTGTCGGAGGTCGCGGCGCAGGTGGACAGCCTGCCCGGACATGCGCCCCGCGGGTTCGCCGCAGCCGCCGGGAGCGGCGTGGTGCACTCTGCCTTCTCCCCGCCGGGCTCCAACGACCTGGAGGGGATGCTGGGGACCGGGTCCTACCTGATCCTGCCCGGGGAGAGCGACGTGACCATCGTGCGCGCCATGGTGACGCGCTTCGACCGCGACGCCGACGCGACGGGATTGAGCACGGCGTCGGCGGCGGCGCTCGGGCTGACGCCGTACCAGGTCGTTACCGCGGCCTCGGTGGTGGAGAAGGAGGGCTACTACACCTTCAACATGCCCAAGGTGGCCCGGGTCATCTACAACCGCCTGGCACAGGGCACGCCCCTGCAGATGGACTCGACGGTCCTCTACGCCATCGGCCAGGACGGCGGCCCCGTGACACCCCAAGATCTCAAGATCGTCTCGCCCTACAACACCTACCTGCACACGGGCCTGCCGCCGACGCCCATCTGCATGCCGTCGACGACCGCGCTCTCGGCCGCCCTGCACCCGCCGGCCGGGGCCTGGCTCTACTTCACCCTGGTCCAGAAGAACGGCGTCATGGCCTTCTCCGACACCTACGCCGAGCAGCTGGCCAACGAGCAGCTGGCGAAGTCGCGTGGGCTTCCCTGACCCGGTACGCGGGGATCCCGTGACGATGGACGGCGTCCGCAGGGAGCTGGGCGCCGAGGTCACCATCGTCGGCGTCATCGGGAGCCCGGTCGCCCACTCGCTCTCGCCGCTCCTGCACGCGAGCGCGTTCGCCGCGCTCGGCCTGGGGGACAGCTGGCGCTCCTACGCCTTCGACGTGCCCGCGGGGGAGGCGGCGGGCGCGCTCGCGGCCATGCGCCGGGCCGACATCCGTGGCCTGTCCGTCACCATGCCCCACAAGGGCGACGTCGCGGCCGGCGTCGACGAGTGCAGCGAGGTGGCCCGCCGGCTGGGCGCGGTGAACTGCGTCGTCAACCGGGGCGGGGTCCTCGTCGGCGCCAACACCGACGGCGAGGGTTTCGTCGCCTCCCTCGCCCGCGGCGCCGGTTTCGACCCTGCGGGCCGGCGCTGTGTCGTGGTCGGTGCCGGCGGCGCCGCTCGGGCCGTCGTGCTCGCCCTGGCGCGCGCCGGGGCGGCCGAGGTGGCCGTCGTGAACAGGACCCCCGAGCGGGCCTCCGAGGCGGCCGCCCTGGCGCAGGCGGTGGGAACGGTCGTGTCCCTGGCCGACGGGGCCGTCGCCAGCGCCGTGGCGGCGGCGGGCCTCGTGGTGAACGCGACCCCCGTCGGGATGGCGGGCGTGCCGGAGGCCGCCGGGGGCGGCGGTCCGGAGGCCTGGCTCGTGCCGCCCGACCTGCTGGGGCCCGGCCAGGTGGCGGCGGACCTGGTCTATGCGCCCCGGCCGACCCGGTGGCTGGCGGCGGCCGCGGACGCGGGTGCGACGCCCCTTGACGGGCTCGGGATGCTCGTGCACCAGGCGGCGGCGCAGGTGGTGCTGTGGACCGGCCGGACCCCTCCGGTCGAGGCCATGTGGGACGCGGCGGAGGCGGCCGGTACGAGCCAGGCCTGAGCCGCCGCGACCGGCGGCGGGCCCCTCAGCGCGGCGGCGGCACCGGGGCGGCCGGGGGCGCGGCCTCGGCCGGCCACAGGCGCGCCCGCGCCAGGGCGCTGATGGCCGCCTCACGCAGGCCGCGGGTCAGCGCATCGCGCTGCGCCGGGATCGTGTGCAGCATGATCCGCATGGTGATGGTCCCCGAGTCCGCCGCCAGGAGCCCGACGAGGTCCGGTGGTTGCGTGCTGTGGGCCGCGAACTCCGGTCGGCCGGCCACCTCGCGGGCTGCCTCCTCCATCACGTGGCGCACGGCGTCCAGATCGGCGGCCGCGGCACCGGGCAGCGTGAGGTCGACCACGGCGCGGGCCCAGCCGCGCGAGAGGTTGCCGACCAGGCGGATGTCACCGTTGGGGATGATGTACAACGTGCCGTCGACACCGCGGAAGCGGGTCAGCCGCATCGTGACGTCCTCGATGACGCCCGTGACACCTCCGACCACCACGGAGTCGCCCACGTTGTACTGGTCCTCCATCGTCATCAGGGCGCCCGAGAAGTAGTCGCGCACGATCTGTTGCGCCCCGAAGCCGAGCGTGGCGCCGATGATGGTCGCGCTGGCGAGGAGCGGGGTCAGGTTGATGCCGAGCATGCCCAGCACGATGGCTCCGGCCACGACGAAGACGAAGAAGCGCCAGATGTTCGCCATGACGCCCGCCATGGTGGTGACGCGCGCACCCGCCTGCGGCGAGCCCGACCGGGTGGCGGCCTGGTTGGCGATCCGCGCGAGGATGCGCCGAATGACCTTGGCGCCGTAGCGCGCGGCCACGAGCGCCACGAGGACGACGAAGAGGATGCTGAGCGGGCGGATGATCAGGTCGGTCACCGTCGACGCGGTGTCCGGGCTGACGCCGAGCTTGGTGAGCAGGTGGTAGAGCCAGCCCCCGCCCTGGTCGACCTGGTTCGCGCTGTTGGTGGTTCCGAGGATGCCGAGGGTGCGCAGCGTGCCCACCAGGGCATCGGGCACCGCCAGGGAGGCTGAGGTCACGGCCGGTATTCTGTCCCCGAATCCGCGTTATGACCACACTCGCCCGAACACACGTTGACGCCCGGCGCAACGTCCCCCCGTTCGACTGGATCCTGCTCTTGGCCACGCTGATGGTGTCGGTCGTGGGCGTGGTGATGGTGTACACGGCGACGAGGGGCCCGCTCCTGGCCCAGGGCGAGGATCCCAAGACCTTTCTCAAGAAGCAGGGGCTCTTCGTCGTCCTGGGAATCATCACCATGGTGGTGGTGGCCGTGTTCGACTACCGCCGTCTCGAGCCCCTCGCCACGCTGGCCTATTGGTTGATCGTGCTCGCCCTGATGGGCGTCTTCGTCGTGGGGAGCAGCGCCCAGGGTGCGGCGCGCTGGTTCAGCGTCGGGCCCCTGCAGTTGCAGCCCTCCGAGTTCGCCGTCCTCGCGCTGATCCTGGCGGTGGGGTCCTACTGCGCGCGGCGCGACGCGGACGGGTTGGCCTGGCGCGACGTCTTCCGCCTCTTGATCATGGCCGGGATCCCCATCGTGCTGGTGCTGCTCCAGCCGGACCTCGGGACGGCGATCATCATGGTGATCGTCCTGCTGGTCATGCTGGCGGTGGCCGGCCTGCCGATCCGGATCCTCGTCATGCTGCTGGTGGCGACGGCGCTCGTGGCGCTGGTCGCCATTGAGGGCGGGTTCCTGCACCACTACCAGATCGCGCGGCTGACGACCTTCTTGAACCCGAACCTGCACAGCAACAACCCCTACGTGCAGTCGACGATCTACAACACGCAGCAGGCGAAGATCGCCATCGGGTCGGGAGGGCTGTTCGGTTCGGGGATCGGGCACGGGGTGCAGACCAACCTGGGGTACGTGCCCGAGCAGCAGACGGACTTCATCTTCACGGCCGTGGCCGAGCAGCTCGGCTTCGTCGGCTCGGTCGGGCTGCTCTCCCTCCTCGGCGTGATCGCCTGGCGGGTCTTGCACGCCGCCGTCGTCGCGCGGGACATCTTCGGCCGCCTGATCTGCGCCGGGCTGTTCGCGTTCATCGCCTTCAGCGTGTTCCAGAACGCAGGGATGACGATGGGCATCATGCCCATCACGGGGATCCCGCTCCCGTTCGTCAGCTACGGGGGGACCGCCGTCCTCGTCTTCTTCAGCGCCGTGGGCCTGGCCCTGAGCGTGGGCGCGCGCCGGAAGTTCAGGTGAGCGACCCCGGCCCCCAGGTCGAGGCCGAGCCCGAGGCGCCCGGCGCCCCCGGCGCGGCACCCGGCCCGTCCCCACCGGAGGCAGCGGCCGCAGGGGAGGCAGCGACCCCGGGCTTCGCCACCTTCCGGGTCATGGACGTCGAGGACGTGTCGCTCGACCTGCCCTCCCAGTTCCCCGCCGTCACGCTGGTGGAGTCCGAGCCTCCGCTGCGCACGCTCGTCTTCCCGGTCGGCCTGACCGAGGGGACGGCGATCGCCCTGGCGCTGCGCCGGATGGAGGGGCGCCGGCCCATGACGCACGAGCTGTTCACGCAGGTGCTGCAGCGGGCCCGCATCGATGTCATCGCGCTGCGGCTGGTGGGCCGCGAGGAAGGGACCCTCCTGGCCGAGCTCGACCTGATGCTGCCGGGCGGACGCGAGCGGGTCGACTGCCGTCCCTCGGACGGGATCGTGCTCGCCCTGCGCATGCCGGTGCCGGCGCCGATCCTGGTCGACGAGCGGCTGCTCGAGAGCCAGGGCGACCTGGCCCCCATCAGGGCACCCTGACCCCGGGCGTTCGCCGGCCCGGCAGCGGTGGGCCGCCGGATCTGATCAGATCGGCCCATGACCGTCATCAAGATCAACGCGATCACCGTGCCTGCCGACGCCGGCGACGAGCTGGCCCGCCGCTTCGCCGCCCGGGCCGGTGCGGTGGACGACCAGGAGGGCTTCGAGGGCTTCGAGCTCCTGCGCCCCGCCGACGACCGGCGCCAGTGGCTCGTGGTCACCCGCTGGCGCGACGAGGAGTCCTTCGCGCGGTGGGTCGCCTCGCCCGCCTTCGCCCACGGTCACGCCGGCGCCGACCGGCCCTCGCCGCACGGCGGGCCCGTGTCGGTCGCGTCGGAGTTGTGGTCCTACGAGGTCGCCGGCGGCTCCGATCCCGCCGGAACGTGAAGGTGGCGGTGTCCGGGACGCGTCGCCCCGGGTGCCCCCGTGGTGGACCAGGCCACGAATTCAGGGACTTTCGGCCCTAGGACCCGCGGCTCCGCGTGTCGGAGACTCGACCGGAACGTCCGCCGGCGTTCTCGAGGCGAAACCGAGAAGAGGGCGGAGGGAAGGGAACGACGCGCGATGACCAGTCCTGCCGGCCCACCCGCAGCTCCGGAGGCATTGGTCCAGGGCGTGCTCGGACCCCTGGCGCATTACGAGCAGGGCATTCTCGATCGCATCGCCGACTTCAAGGACCCGAGCCAGGAGTGGCGGCGCCTCTTCTCCGAGGTGCTCGGGACGTTCTTCCTCGTGCTGGTTGCCGCCGGCGGCGGCATGATGGGCCACGCGTTCCCCGGCGTGATCAGTCGCACCGCCGCCGTGGTCGCGCCGGCCTTGATGGTGATGGCCATCATCCTCTTCATGGGCAAGATCTCGGGGGCGCACCTCAACCCTGCGGTGTCCGTCGCCTTCGCCCTGCGCCAGGACTTCCCCTGGCGACGGGTGCCCGGGTACATCGTGGCCCAGCTCCTCGGCGCCACTCTGGCGGCACTGTTCCTCCGTGCGGTCATCAACGTGTCGGCCTCCTACGGCTCCAGCTACGTCGCGCACGGGTACTCGAACATGGCGGCCTTCTGGATGGAGCTGATCCTGACCATGGGACTCGTCAGCGTCATCCTCGGCACTGCATCGGGTGCGCAGAACGTCGGCATCATCGGCGCCTTCGGGGTCGGCGGCTACATCGCGCTGGCGGGCCTGTGGGGCAGCCCCATCTCGGGCGCATCGATGAACCCGGCGCGCACGTTCGGTCCCGACCTCGTCTCGACGACCTTCACCGGCTACTGGGTCTACGTCGCCGGCCCCCTCGCGGGCGCCGTCCTCGCGGTGGGCATCGCCTTCGTCCTGCGCGGCCGCGGCGGCGGCCTGTCCGGTTCGGGCGCGGCCCAGGGGGCGCTCTTCACCGAGGTGGAGAACATCGCCGAGAGAAAGGACTAAGTCGGGACCCGGAGCTCAGCCCGCCGGGACCATCGGCTGTTCGCCCGGGGTGCCGGCGGCCCCGGCGGCGAGCATCGCCGACTGGGTCTTGGCGCCCTCGTCCGAGATGCGCAGCAGCAGCGCGATGAGCACGTAGTTGGCCAGCAGCGACGAGCCGCCGTACGCGACGAAGGGGAGCGTGATCCCCGTGAAGGGGAGCAGCCGCACCACGCCGGCCATGATGAAGAACGCCTGGAAGCCGATGATGAGGGTGAGTCCCGTCGCCAGCAGGCGCGAGAAATCCGAGCGCGCCGCCTGCGCCACCCGGAGGCCGGCGCCGACGAGCAGCACGTAGCAGAAGACGACGGCGGCCGCGCCGATGAGCCCCAATTCTATGCCGATTGCTGCGAAGACCATGTCCGATGTCAGTTCGGATATCTGCCCCGCATAGATGTCCCGGCCGAGGCCGGTGCCGCCGACACCTCCCGAGCCGAGCCCGTACTGGGACGCGGCCATCTGTGTCAGACCGGGGTGGGACGGAGTCGGCCACGGGTTCAGCCATTGGTCGACCCGGTAGTGCACCTGGCCGAAGTAGTGGGCGGCGATGATCGCACCCCCGGCGAAGAGGAGGAAGCCCAGCACGAGGTAGCCGACGCGGCCGGTCGCGATCCACAGCATGCCGATGAAGAGGACGAACAGCAATGCGGCGAACCCGATGTCGTCCTCCAGTCCGATCACGGCCATGGCCGCGCCCCAGGCGAGCAGTATCGGGATGAGAGGACGAGGGTCGAGAACCAGTCGGTTCCCGATGCGGGCGGTAGGGATGGAGAGCAGCTCCTTGTTGGCGGCAAAGTAAGAGGCGAAGTAGATGCACAGCAGGATCTTGGAGAACTCGATCGGCTGGAACTCGAGCTTGCCGATGTGCACCCAGAGCCGGGCGTTGTTGATCGGGCTGAAGAACAGAGGGGCCACCAGGAGGATGCCGGCCAGGAGCAGCAACAGGTAGCGATAACGCTCCAGGTCCCGCGTGTACTGGACGACCAGCAGCGTGAGGACGTAGAGGACCACGCCGAGTGCGACCCAGCCCGCCTGTTGCCGCGCGAAGGGTGCGTTCCATCGCGCGATCACGACATAGCCGAGACCGTTGAGCAGGGCGGCGATCGGGAGGATGACCGCGTTGGCGTCGGGGACGAGCCAGCGGTTGGCCATGTGGGCCACGAGCGCCAGCCCGAGCATGATGCCCAAGAAGGGCCCGAGGTTTGTCGGGATCTTCGACTTGGCTCCCAACTCGGCGATGACGTAGAGCGCGACGACGAGCGCCGAACCGAAGATCAGCAGCCCCAATTCGGTGCGCCGCCTGGGCTTTGGCCCGAAGACGTAGCGCGGGAAGGGCGTGCGACGGACCCATGACGGCACGGGCGAATCGTAGTGGTGCGGGGTAGGATCGAGGGTGACAGCCCCGCTTCCCGCGCTCCGTGTCACCTCCGCCGTCATGACCCAGACCCAGCCTCAGCACCAACCCCAGGCGCAGCCCGAACCGTCAGCGGGGGCCCGGGCAGAGGCTGCGCCGGAGGCGCCCGGCGGGGAGGGCGCGCCGATGGCCGAGGTGGAGCACCCCACGCCTCCCACCTACCAGCAGATCGAGGCGTTCGGGTACCAGCGCTTCACCAACCGCGAGCAATCGCGGCTCGACTTCGGGGCGCGGCTCCTGGACCTGGCCGAGGACGACGGGGTGCCGCTGCTCGAGCGGGCGAAGTTCCTCGCCATCTTCTCCGAGCTGCTCGACGAGTTCTACCAGATACGCGTCGCCGCGCTGGAGGACCAGGTCGCCGCCGGGGTCCGCACGCGCTCCGTCGACGGCCTGCGGCCGGGGGAGCAGCTGACGATGATCCGCGGCCGGGTCGAGGAGCTGGTGCGCCGCCAGGACCACATCTTCTTGGACCTGATCGTGCCGGCGCTCGCCGAGGCGGGCATCCGACTCTCGGACTGGTCCAGCCTTAATGACGACGACCGGGCCCACCTCGTCGAGGTCTTCGCACACCAGATCTACCCGGTCCTCACGCCCTTGGCCGTCGATCCGGGTCACCCCTTCCCCTACATCTCGAACCTGTCGCTCAACCTGGTGGTCGAGGTGCAGGACCCCGCCTCGGGCGAGGAGCGCATCGCCCGGGTCAAGGTCCCGCCGACGCTGCCACGGTTCGTCGTCATGCCCGACGGCGAGCGTTTCGTGCCGCTCGAGCAGGTCATCTCGGCCCACCTCGGGTCGCTGTTCCCCGGAATGACGATCGGGCACCACCACGCCTTCCGGGTGACCCGCAACGCCGACCTCGCCCTCGAGGAGGACGAGGCCGACGACCTCCTCGTCGCCATCGAGATGGAGCTGCGCCGGCGCCGCTTCGGCAAGGCGCTCCGGCTCGAGGTCGAGGCCGACATGGGGCAGGACCTGGCCGACCTCCTGGCCACGGAGCTCGAAGTGGGCGCCGACGGTGTCTTCCGCGTCTCGGCCCCGCTCGACCTGAGCGGCCTGTGGGGCGTCTACGCCCTCGACCGCCCCGACCTGCACGGCGAGATGTGGACGCCGATGACCCCGCCCCGGCTCGCCACGGTGGCTCACGATCCGGCGGAGTTCTTCGCCCTGCTGCGCGAACGCGACGTGCTCGTGCACCACCCCTACGACTCCTTCGCCACCTCGGTGGAGGCCTTCGTCGCGCAGGCGGCAGAGGACCCGGCGGTGCTCGGGATCAAGCAGACGCTCTACCGGACCGGTGGCGACAGCCCCATCGTGCAGTCGCTGATCCAGGCGGCGGAGAACGGCAAGCAGGTGGCCGCCATCGTCGAGCTCAAGGCGCGCTTCGACGAGGAGGCCAACATCGGCTGGGCCCGCGCGCTCGAAGAAGTGGGCGTGCACGTCGTCTACGGCATCGTCGGTCTCAAGACACACTCCAAGACGGCACTCGTGCTGCGCCGCGAGGAGGACGGGGTCCGGCCCTACTGCCACGTGGGCACGGGGAACTACAACTCCAAGACGGCACGCATCTACGAGGACATCGGGCTGCTCACCTCGGATCCCGAGATCGGTGCGGACGTCGGCGAGCTGTTCAACTACCTGACCGGTTTCTCGCGCCACGCCGACTACCGGCAGATCCTCGTGTCGCCGGTCACGGTGCGCAAACGGATCATGGCGATGATCGAGGAGCAGGCCGAGGCGGGCCCGGCCGGCCGGATCGTAATGAAGCTGAACGGCCTCACCGACGCCTCCATGATCGACGCGCTCTACCGTGCCTCGGGCGCGGGCGTGGAGATAGATCTCGCCGTGCGCGGTCTGTGCCGGCTGCGCCCCGGCATCCCCGAGCTGTCCGAGCGCATCCGGGTCCGCTCCATCGTGGGCAGCTTCCTCGAGCACTCCAGGATCTACCGCTTCGGCGGCGCCCCCGCCGATCCGGCGGCCGGCCCCGGTCTGCCCCTGAAGATCTACATCGGGTCGGCGGACCTCATGGGCCGCAACCTCGATCGCAGGATCGAGGTTGTCGTCCCGGTGCACGACCCCGAGCTCCAGGCCCGGCTCTTCGAGGTGCTGGATCTGGTGTTCGCAGACGAGACCAACGCGTGGGAGCTCGGCCCGGACCGGCGCTGGCGCAGGGTGCCCAACCGCCATGGCGTGAGCTCACAGGAGCGGCTGAAAGAGCTGGCGCGGGAGCGGGCCCGCCGCCGCCTCGACCCCGACCTCCGCGTGGGAGAGGGTGACGAAGCCAAGCCACCGGTCTAGCCACGCCCGCGCGGAACCCCGGGGTGACCGTGGCCCAAAGCCGCACCATCCCCGGCAGCCGCCGGTACCATCCTCCACCATGGCGAGTGACGACGTGGCACTGCGCATGCAAGCGATCTCGTCCGGTCGTGGCTGGGGCTGGCCCATTGCCTCGAGCGCGGTGGCCGTGGTCGGGGCGACGGTCCTCGCCGCGCTCCACCAACAGATCGACCTCAGCACGTATCTCCTCGGCGGCGCGCACGCGGCGGGGAACGACCTCTTCACGGTGACGCTGCCCACGGACCATCTGGGCTTCACCTACCCGCCGTTCTCCGCGCTCCTCTTCGGACCGTTCGCGCAACTCCCGCTCCGGGTCTGTGAGGTCGTGTTCTCACTGCTGAACCTCGCCGCGGTCTTCGCTCTCATCGCCGTGAGCCTGCGTGCCGTCTGCGCCGCACTGGACCGGCGGACCATCCTGTGGTGGGCGCTGGCCCTCGTGTTGCCGGTGATGGCGTTCGACCCGGTGCGCCAGACTTTCCTGCTCGGCCAGGTCAACATCATCCTGGCCCTGCTGGTGGTGGCGGACATGACGCTGGACCTGCCGCTGCCCCGGGGGATCCTGGTCGGGCTGGCGGCGGCCATCAAGGTGACGCCCGCGATCCTCATCCCCTACCTGTTCCTGACCCGGCAGGGCCGAGCAGGCACGCGCGCCGTCGTGTCGTTCCTCGCCGCCGCGCTCCTGGCGACGGCGGTCAATGCCTCGACCTCGTGGGAGTACTGGACCCATTACATCCGGGACCCGCAGCGGGCGGGCATGCTCTCGTGGATCGGGAACCAGGGCCTGCTCGGTGCGATCGAGCGCATGCTGGGCCACACGGTGTCCACGCCGACGACCTTCCTGATCGTCGTGACGGTCGCCGGCGTGGGCCTGGCGGTGGCGGCGGCGGCATACCGGCGCTCGTCGCCGGCGCTGGGCTTCCTGGTCGTCGAGGCCACCGAGTCCCTGGCCAGCCCGGTGTCGTGGTCGCACCACTTCATCTGGGTGATCCTGCTGGTGGCCTGGCTCGCGTTGGCCGCCGATCGACCCCGCTACGGCGAGTGGTACGCGCTCGCCGTCGCGGCGCTGTTCTGGGCCGCGCCGAGCTGGTGGGTCCCCCACGGACCGGGCGTCGTGTTCGCCGGGCGGGGCTGGCTCATCCCGGTCTCCGATGCCGACGCCCTGCTCTTCATCGCGTTGGTCGTGGGCGCAGGGGTCCGGGTCTGGCGCGCGCCGGCGGCGCGCCCGCTCGTCGGCCGGCGGACCATGGCGCCCTCGGGCGCCGGCAGCTGACGTTCAGCGCGTCGGACCCGGTTCGCAGACCAGGACCAGCGCGCGGGCGCCGGGGTCGACCCGGCTCGCCGCCGACGATTCTGCGTGCACGACGCGCCAGCCCGTGACGACCATCAGCTTCTCGGGGTCCCCGGGGCGGAGCTCGTTGCGCGGGGGCTCGCCGGCGAACCGCAGAAGCGTGTCGATGCCGGCGCCGAGGGCCCGCACGGTGGAGCCGGGTTCGGGTGCGATCCGAAAGACGGCGACCAGCACGCTCCCCGCCGGTGCGCGGGCGCGCAGTGCCTGGCACACCGATGCCGTCGCCTCCAGGGCCACCGAGCCGAAGAGGTGCTCGCAGACGAAGAGCGACGGGCTGGTGGCGTCGTGCCCGGCGGCATCGAGCGTGGCCCCGAGGTCCTCCCCGAGGTTCTCCGACCCGAGGTCGACGGCCACATAGGAGACGGCGGCCGGCCGGATGCCCAGCGCGTCCAGGCGCCGCCGCTTGTCGGCCTGCGTCGACGGCAGGTCCACCTCGAACCAGCGGAGCGCTCCGCCGCCGAAGCGCAGCGCCCGCCCGTCGTACCCGGCTCCGAGGAGCATCACCTGCGTGGTTCCCCGGCCGATGGCGCGGGCCACCTCGGCGTCGACCGCGCGGGTGCGCAGCGCGGTCGACGCGGGATACCCGAAGGGCACCGCGACCATCCCGCCGACGTCGCGGTAGAGGCGGCACTCGGCCTCGACGTCGGCGCCGGGAGTCGAGGGTCGCGTGCGCGCGAGGCGGGCCCGGTGTGCCGCGAGCCGCCGCACCGTGACCGACGGCCGCCCTGAGCGCATCACGCGGACCGGGTCAGGGCGTGATCGCCTTGGCGGTCGCCGTCCCCGGCCGCCGGAGCCGCAGCGACAGGTAGGCCGCGCCGCCGAACGGGATGGGCAGCCAGAAGTTGACGAGGCGCCAGCTGAGGACGCCCGCCGCGGCCACGCCGCCAGGGACGCCGAATCCCTTCAGCACGGCCACGATCGTCAGCTCGATCACGCCGAGGCCGCTCGGCGTCAGCGGGATGACGGCGAGGATGTTGGCCAGCCCGTAGGCCACCAGCACGTCGATGGGCGAGATGTGGGCGCCGAAGGCGAGGAGGAAGACCCACAGGGAGGCGGCGTCGAGCAGCCAGTTCGCCGCCGCCCAGATGCTCGCCCTCGTCAGCAGCTCCGAGCTCGAGGCGAGGATCTTCATGCGGTCCGCCACCTTCTGGACCAGCGAGGTCACCGTCTCCGCCTTCACGAAGGGGAGCCGGCCGGCCACCTTGTGGATGAACACGGCGGCCTGCTTCTCGCCCCGGGTCAGGAGGAAGACCACGGTGGCGAAGATGGCCAGCAGGAGCACGCCGAGGATGGCCGCGAAGCCGTAGAGCGGGTTGTAGCCCTGCAACGGGATGGAGATCAGCAGTGACAGCCAGAAGATGAGGTTCAGCACCACCGCCGAGCCGATGCCCTGGGTGGCCAGGCCGAAGGCGGCGGTGCTGCCCGAGACTCCCGCGTCGGTCAGGAGGCGGTAGCTGGCGGCGGTGCCCGGCACCGTCCCGCCCGGGAGCACGTGGCTGACCGCGAGGGCCCACATGTTGATGCGGAAGATGCGGAACCGGTCGGGCGCGCCCGGCGACAGGACCGTGTGGGTCAGCTCGGCGTACGCCACCAGGGCGGCCACCTCGAGCAGCGCGCCGAGGATCAGCCACAGGAAGTTGAGGTGGCTCAACTGCTGGAACTCCCTGCGGGCACTGGCCAACTCCGGGAGCAGGATGTACTCGCCCACGAAGAAGAGGAAGAGGACCATCAGGGTGATCTTCACGTTGCGGGGGAGCCATCGCCGCCTGACCCTCGGCGGCGGGACCGGGGGTTGCTCCGCGGGCTCCGCCTGCTCGACCTGGTCCATCGCATTCATGCTTGCACGTCCGTAGCGCGACCAACCGCCTCTTCGGAGGTCAAAGCTGCCAAGCTGGTCCCATGGCCGCTGAGCCTCCCGACACGTGGCGGGCCAAGCTCTCGGGGAGCGCGGACCGCCGGGGGATCCCGCTCGCCGCCATCGTGGTGACGGTGCTGGTGGTGATCGTGCTGCTGGACCTGAACGCCGCCCTCATCCTCGGGCTCTGGGCTCTCCGTACCATCGTGGTCTACATCGTCATTGCGTTCTTCATCACGCTCCTGATGACGCCGGCCACACGGTTCCTGCGCTTGCGGGGACTCTCCCACGGCGGGGCCACGCTCACCGTGTTCCTGGTGGGGGCGCTCGTGGTGATCGGCCTCGTCTACCTGTTCACCGAGCCGCTGGTCACGGCGGCGGTGCACTTCGGCAAGCAGGTGCCGACGCTGGTCGCGGAGGCCAAGAAGGGCCACGGCCCGCTGGGCAGGCTGGTGTTCCGCCTCCACCTGCAGAAGTACCTCTCGGAGGGGTCGTCCAAGATCGCCTCGCAGATCACCAAGGTGCTCAAGCCGGCCACCGCGTTCTCCGTCGGCGCCGCGGCGGTGTCGACCCTCGTTGCCGTCGTGACGATCGCCATCCTGACCTTCTTCACCATGCTCGAGGCCCCGCGCCTGTGGTCCGGCTTCTTGAGCGTCTTCCAGCCCACGACGGCGGACCGGCTGCGCCGGGTGGTCGACGACACGATCCGCTCGGTGACCGGCTACATGCTGGGGAACGGCGCCACCTCGGTCATCGCCGGGGTCATCTCGGGGACCACCCTGGCCATCCTCGGCGTGCCGTTCGCTTTCCTCCTCGGGGTCTTCGTGGCCCTGGTCGACCTGCTGCCCCTGGTGGGTGGGCTGCTGGCCGGCGTGCCGGTCGTGGTCATCGCGGCCATCCACTCCGTGCAGGCAGGGATCATCATGTTGATCGTCTTCCTCGTCTACCAGCAGATCGAGAACCACGTCCTCAACCCGATCATCATGAGCAGGACGGTCCAGCTCAACCCCTTCTGGGTGCTGATCGCCGTGCTCGTGGGTGCGACGCTGGGCGGCCGGATCGCCGGTGGACTGGGCGCGTTCGTCGGCGCCCTGGTGGGCATCCCGTTCGGCGGTGCGGTCCAGGTGATCGTCCGGGAGCTGCGGCGGGGTCCCGACGCGGTGGTGGGCGAGTCGGAGCTGCACGGTCCTCTCACGCCGGCGGATCCGACCGACATCTGAGCTCTGCCGGCGGGAAGGGCGGTGGACGTGTACGCCCGCACCGCCCTCGCTCACGCGGCGCCGGGGACGCCGGCCGAGGCGTGCCGCATGAGAAGGTCCAGGTCACGCGTGGGACCGGGGCCGACCGCCGCACCGACCGGCGCCCAAGCCGGCGGCGCGCGACCCCCCTAGAATGCCTGCATGCGAGCGCTGGTGGTCATCCCGACTTACAACGAGTCCGAGAACATCGAGCGGATGCTCCGGCGAATCCACGAGTGCCTGCCGCACGCCGGCGTCCTCGTGGTCGACGACGGGAGCCCGGACGGGACGGCCGAGCTGGTGCAGAAGGTCGCCACCGAGCTACCCGACGTGCACCTGCTGGCCCGCACCGCCAAGGGCGGGTTGGGGAGCGCGTACCGGGCCGGCTTCGCGTGGGGACTCGAGCGCGGGTACGAGGCGTTCGTCGAGATCGACGCCGACTTCTCGCACGACCCGGCGGCACTGCCCTCCCTCCTGGCGCCACTCGAGGAGGGCTTCGACGTCTCCATCGGTTCGCGCTACGTCGAGGGTGGTTCGATACCGAACTGGGCCTGGCACCGCCACCTCCTGTCGCGGGGCGGCAACCTCTACGCGTCCACGGTCCTCGGGCTCGGCGTGGCCGACTCGACGGCGGGGTACCGGGCCTATTCGGCCGGCATCTTGCGCCGGCTCGACCTCGAGCGGATCCGCGCCGAGGGCTACGGCTTCCAGATCGAGATGACCTACCGCGCCAAGCAGTGTGGCGCGGCCGTCACCGAGGTGCCGATCAGCTTCGTCGACCGTGAGGCCGGCGAGTCCAAGATGTCGTCGTTCATCGTGTTCGAGGCGCTGGCGCTCGTGACCTGGTGGGGCCTGGGCCGCGTCGCCCATGGTGCCCGCCGGACCGGGCGCAAGGCGGGCCGCACGAGCACGGGGGACGCGGGGTCCCCGGGCGGGCACTCCTCCGCCGGAGCGACCGAGGGGAGCAGGACGGGCGGCACGAGCGGTCCCGCGCCTGCGGGTGGTGACGGCGGAGCCGGGCCCGACTCCCATGTCGCCGCCGAAGACCCCGTCGGCTCGCCGTGACCGCGTGCGCGGGGTCGTGCTGACGTGACGATCGAAGCCTCCCCGGCGCGCATCCTGGTCGTGGACGACGAGCCCAACATCGCCGAGCTGCTCTCGGCCGCGCTGGCTTTCGAGGGCTACGCGGTCGGCGTGGCCTCCACCGGCGCGGAGGCGCTCGAGCAGGTCCGCAGCTTCCGCCCCCATCTCGTCATGCTCGACGTGATGCTGCCCGACTTCGACGGCAACGAGGTCTGCCGGCGCCTGCGCAACCAGGGCGAGCAGATGCCGATCGTGTTCCTGACCGCGCGCGACACCACCCAGGACAAGGTGGAGGGCCTCAGCATGGGTGACGACTACGTGACGAAGCCCTTCAGCGTGGACGAGCTGATGGCGCGCGTCGGGGCCATTCTGCGCCGGGCCGGCGAGGTGGCGGCGGCCGACAGCGCCGTCCTGCAGTTCTCCGACCTCTCCATGAACATCGACACCCACGAGGTGTGGCGCGGCGAGCAAGCGATCGACCTGACGGCGACCGAGTTCAACCTTCTGCACTATCTGCTGGAGAACGCCCGGCGGGTCATCTCCAAGTCCGAGCTGCTCGACAACGTCTGGGGGTTCGACTTCCGCGGCGACCCCAACATCGTCGAGACCTACATCAGCTACCTGCGGAAGAAGATCGACGTCACCGAGCCGGCACTCATCCACACCATCCGGCGCGTCGGCTACACCCTCCGCCTGCCCCGCGAAGGATGAGCCTCCAGAAGCGCCTCGTCGCCGTCGTAGCGCTGCTGCTGGTGCTCGGCCTCGTCGTGGCGGACGTCGTGATCTACACCTCGGTCCGCTCCTTCCTCGACGGACAGGCCGACGACACCCTGGCGCAGAACGAGGCACTGGGCTTCGACTACCTCACCTTTGCGGCCGCCCGGAACCTGCCGGTCACGCCCGCGGAGATCTCGCGCCGGATCTCGTCCGACGTCTACCTCACGGTCCTCGACCGCGACGGGAAGGTGATCCTCCGCCGTCCGTCGGGGTCGACCACCCGGCCCGACCCGGCGCCGCTGTTGACCAGGAAGATCCCGGTGCAGCAGGTCCCCGACATCTACCGCCACGTCCACGTGGGGCGCTACGCCGGCACGTTCCGCCCGGACCCCGATGCGGTGATCCTCGGGAGCACGGGTGATCCCGACGGCCAGTACCGCACCGTCGCCGTCACCGTCCCTCAGGGGACGCTGGTGACGTCGATCTCGCTGAACCCGACCAACGACACGCTGGCGTCGCTGCGCAAGGTGGAGGAGGCCGCCAGCCTGGCCGTGCTCCTGGCCATGGGCGTGCTCGTCATGGTGGTGGTGCGCCGCGGCCTGCGCCCGTTGCGCCAGATGGCGGGCACGGCCGACGCCATCGCCTCGGGCGACCTCACGCGGCGGGTGCCCGAGGGGGCGCGGGACACCGAGGTCGGCCGCCTGGGCGTGGCACTGAACGAGATGCTGGCCCAGATCGAGGTCGCCTTCTCCGAGAAGTCGGCCTCCGAGGAGCGCCTCCGGCAGTTCGTGGCCGACGCGTCCCACGAGCTCCGCACGCCTCTCACCTCGATCCGGGGCTACGCGGAGCTCCTGGGGCGCGGCGGCTTCTCCGACGAGGCGGGGCGCCGCAAGGCGTTGAAGCGGATAGAGGAGGAGGCGACCCGGATGGGTGGCCTGGTGGAGGACCTCCTGCTGCTGGCCGAACTGGACCGGGGGCGGCCGCTCCGGGCCGAACCCGTCGACCTGCAGCGCACCTGTGCCGACGCGGTGGGCGACTCGAACGCGGTCGCACACGGCCATCACCTCGTGCTGGAACCGGGGCCTCCGGTGGTGGTCGTCGGCGACGGCGAGCGCCTCGCGCAGGTGGCGCACAACCTCGTGCGCAACGCGCTGGCCCATACGCCGCCCGGCACCGAGGTCAGCGTCTCGACCGGCGTGGCCGCCCCGATGGGCTACATCCAGGTGTCCGACAACGGGCCGGGAATCCCGCCCGGCGAGTCCGGGCGCGTGTTCGACCGCTTCTACCAGGGCGACCCTTCGCGCTCGGTCGTCGGCACCGGGCTCGGGCTGGCCATCGTCCGGGCCATCGCCGAGGCGTTGCACGGGACGGCCGAGGTGCTCGCCACCCAGGGCCCGGGGGCGACGCTGGTGGTCAAGATCCCGCTGGCGGCCAGCCACGTCGCAGCGTCGGCCGCCACGCCCAGGCCGGTGCGCTCACCGCAGCTGCACTGAGGCGCCGGGGACGACGGCCTCCAGGACCGTCGCCAGCTTGACGTCGGTCTCGGCCTGCTCCGCGGCGGGGTTCGAGCCGGCCACGATGCCCGACCCGGCACGCAGGGTGACCGCCGCCTCGTCGGCGTGGAGCCGGGCGCTGCGGATGCCGATCATCCACTCACCGTCGCCGGCGGCGTCGACCCACCCCACGGGCCCGGCCCAGTAGCCGCGCGCATCTGCCTCGTGGTCGGCGATGAAGGCGAGCGCGTCGGCCCGTGGCGTGCCCCCGACGGCCGGCGTCGGGTGGAGCCGCTCGAGGAGCTCGAGCACCCCGACCGGCCGGGACAGGCGGCCCTCGATCCTCGTGCCGAGGTGGGCGACCGACCGGAAGGCGACCATGGAGGGCTCCTCGGGCACGGCGAGCTCGGAGCAGTACGGGGCCAGGGTTCCTGCGATCTCGTCGACGACGTAGCGATGCTCCTCACGGCTCTTGTCCGAGCGGGCCAGGGCGCGCTGGGCGTCCGCGTCGGCACGCGCCGTGTCGCCACGTGGCACGGTCCCGGCCAGCGGGTGGCACGTGACCCGCGCGCCATGGCGGGCCACCAGCAGCTCGGGGCTGGCGCCGAAGAAGGCACCGTCGGGCACCGGCATGGAGAAGACGGTGCAGTTCGGCTCGCCGGCCCGCAGCCGGCGCAGCACCGCCGACAGCGGGAGCGGGCCATGGAGCTCCACGGTCAGTGGCCGGGACAGCACGACCTTGCGCAGCGCGGCGCCGGGCGCGCGTAGCGTGGCCACCGCCGCGGCCACCATGTCGGCGTAGGCCGCGCCGCTCATCGGCGTGGAGACGCGGGCGACGGCCGGGTCCACGACGACCTCGGGTGTCGCGCCGTACTGCCAGAGCACGGCGTCGAAGAGCTCGTCGGTGCCGGGCAGCGCCACGTCGGCCGGCCCGACGGCGGTGGCCCAGCGCCGGGTGACGCCGTCGGCATCGCGCGAGATCGCCATGACGAAGCGCGGGATGACGAGCTGCCCGCCCATGGCGCCGGCGAAGGGGAGTGCGCCCAGGGCCACGGTGCCCGAGCCGGGCTGCCGGACCGGGTCGTCACAGGAGATGGCCGCCAGGGCCGCGGCCGCCCCGGACGCGGCGACCAGTTGAGCCGTCCCCCAGCCGACCAGCGTCAGCCCGGGGCGGTCGAACAGGACGGTCGGGCTGCCGTCGAACTGCAGCGCGTCCGGCCCGTACGCCAGGGGCACGGTGCGCGCGTGGAGCGCGTCGGTCACGGGGCCCCGGCGTGGGTGGCCACCACCAGCTGGCTCAGCCCCCCCGCCAGGGGCCGGATGCCCACGGCCGAGAAGCCGGCCCCGAGCAGCAAGCGGCGCAGCTCTGCCGCGGGGGGGAGGTAGGCCACGGAGCGAGGGAGATAGCGGTAGGCGTCGCGGTCGGAGATGAGGCCCCCCAGGGCGGGCACCGCCTTGGTGAACCACACGTCGTAGCCGGCTCGCCACAGATGCGACGTGGGGGCGTCGACCTCGAGCACCGACAGCCGTCCGCCTGCACGCAACACCCGGGCGCACTCGGCCAGCGAGGCGGGCAGGTCGGTGAAGTTGCGCAGCGCGTAGCCGCACACCAGGCCGTCGAACGCCCCGCCGGCGAAGGGCAGGCGGCTGCCGTCCGCCTCGACGAGCGGGGTCGCCGCGCCGTTGGCCGCCAGCATGCCGGCGCTCAGGTCGGCCCCGACGACGCGGTAGCCGCCGCGGCGCGCGAGGCGAGACAGGTCACCGGTCCCGCAGGCGAGGTCGAGGACGAGCGCGCCGGGGGGGAGGGCCAGCGCGGCCACCGCGCCGCGCCGCCAGGCCTGGTCGAGCCCGAACGTCATCAAGCGGTTCATGAGGTCGTAGCGCGGCGCGATCGTGTCGAACATGGCGCGCACACGCGCCGTCTTCTCCGCGCCGGTGGGCAGTGGCGTCGCCGACCCGGGACCGGGAGCCGCGTGCCGGCGCCGGCGCACCATGGTGCGGGTCGGTGTCAGCGGTAGTAGCGGTAGACCACTTGGGCGACGCAGGCCGGCTTGGGCGCGTCCTTGACCTCCATCACGAGGTCGTAGGTGACCTGCACCCCGCCGTCGGTGTCGTCGACGGCCGCCACCGTCACGCCCATGCGCAGGTCGGCGCCCACGGGGACCGGCGAGGGGAAGCGGACCTTGTTGCAGCCGTAGTTCACCCCGAACTTGGTGTTCTCGACATGGATGACCTTGTTCAGCAGGACCGGAGCGAGCGAGAGGGTGAGGTACCCGTGGGCGATGGCCACGCCGAACGGGCCGTCCTTGGCGCGCTCGGGGTCCACATGGATCCACTGGTGGTCGTCGGTCGCGTCGGCGAAGAGGTTCACCCGGTCCTGGGTGATCGTCTGCCACTCGGAGTGGCCGAGGTCCTTGCCGACGAGCTCGTGGAAGGCGTCGACGCCGTCGACGGTGGTGGTCATACTGTGCTCCTCGCTGGTCAGGGTTGATTCTGCAGAGGGACGCTACCCGCGTGGGGGCACCTCACTACGCTGGCTCCGGTGAGCCACGCGCCCGAGCACGACGCCCTGCCGGTCCACCAGCACCGGGACCTCCGCAGTGGCGGGGCCCGCGCGGCGGTGTTCGGGATCAGCGACGGCCTGGTGACCAACGTCTCCCTGGTCCTGGGTGTGGCCGGTGCGAACCCGGGCGGATCGATCGTGCGCCTGGCCGGGGTGGCGGGGCTGATCGCCGGGTCCTTCTCCATGGCCGCCGGTGAATACCTGTCCATGACCGCGCAACGCGAGCTCATGCAGCGCGAGCTGGACGTCGAGCGCCGCTCGCTCCGACGCAGCCCCGAGGGGGAGGCGGCCGAGCTGCGCAGCATGTACGTGCAACGCGGCATCGACCCCGTCGTGGCCACCGAGATGGTCAACGAAGTGATGCAGGACGAGGAGCTGGCGCTCGAGACCCATGCTCGCGAGGAGCTCGGGATCACGGTGCAGAACCTCGGGTCCCCCTGGCAGGCCGCCGCGGCCTCCTTCGTCACCTTTGCCGTCGGTGCCTTCATCCCGCTGGCCCCGTGGCTCTTCACCTCCGGCACCCTGGCCATCGTGCTCTCGATCGTGCTGGGTGCGGTGGCCGCGCTGGCCGTGGGGGCGGTCCTGGCCCGGTTCACCGAGCGCCCGGTCGTCGTCTCGGCGCTGCGCCAGCTCGCCGTCACCGGCGTGTCCGCCGCCGTCACCTTCGGGGTCGGCCGCGCCATCGGCGCGGGCACGACCTGACGCGGCGCGCGACGGTGTCAGGTGGTGCCGGTCGGGTCCCGCCGGTAGGAGCGGTCGACGTGGTCGACGGTGAATCCGAGCGAGCGGTACAGCGCGACGGCCGCCTCGTTGCCGGCGTCGGTGTAGAGCATCCCCACCGTCACGCCGCGTCGCGACAGTGACTCGAGCCCGGCCACGGTGAGGGAGCGTCCCCAGCCCTGCCCGTGGTGGCGCGGGTCGACGGCGATCACGTAGATTTCGCCGAGCACGGGGGCGCGGTCGCGATGGACCTTGGTCCAGCACGAGCCGACGAGCCCGGGCCCGTCGGGATCGTCGGCCACCAGAAAGCCGTCGAGCTCCACCCAGTCCGCCGCCATGCGCTGCCGAAGTTGCTCGACGGTCCAGCCACCTTGCTCGGGATGACCGGCGAAGGCCCGGTTGTTGGTGTCGACCCAGGCCTCCTCGTCCCGGCCCGGCACAAAGGGCCGCGTGACCAGGGGCCGGGTCGCCTGCGTGACGATCGGCGGCAACGGGAGCGGGACGCGCATCTGGAGGAGGTCGCGCTCGGGGACGAATCCGTGGGCGCGAGCACGGTCGTCGTCGTCGGGCCCGGCCTGCATGGCCCACAGGTGGATCGGCGCGTCGGGCGGGGCTGTGGCGACGGCGTGCCCGACGAGCGCGGACGCGACATCGGCCTCACCACCGCGGGCGGCAGGGTCGACGACGACATGGAGCACGGTGGAGCCGTCCTTGGCCGGGGAGAGCAGCGCGCACCCGATCAGCACGCCGTCGCGCCGGACGAGGACGGCGCGCTCCGGTGCGCCGCCACGGGGCATCGTCAGGTCGAGTCGCTGCGGCTCGGGGAGCGCCGGGTGGGCGTCCACGGCGCCGGCCCGGGTCAGCAACGCCGTGAGCGCCGTCAGGTCCGCGTCGCGCAGGTCGCCGACGTCGGCGACGGCCATGTCCAGGTCCACGTCGGCCAACGTAACCCGGTAGCGTGAGCCGGTGGCGAAGCCCAGGACACCGAGGGGCCGGGCGCGCCTCGTCGTCGAGCGCCTCGCCGAGCGGTACCCGGGCACCGCGACGGAGCTCTGTGCGCTGGACCACAAGGATCCCTTCCAGCTCCTGGTCGCCACCATCCTCTCGGCACAGTGCACGGACGCCCGGGTCAACATGGTCACGCCCGTCCTCTTCGCGCGCTTCGAGGACCCGGAGGCGCTGGCCGCGGCGAACCCGGAGGAGGTCGAGGAGATCATCCGATCCACCGGGTTCTTCCGCTCGAAGACCAAGAGCCTGATCGGCATGGCCGGCGCGGTGGTGGAGCGCTACGACGGCGAGGTCCCCTCGGCGCTCGAGGACCTGGTGACGCTGCCGGGTGTCGGACGCAAGACCGGCAACGTCGTGCGCAGCGTGGCGTTCGGACTGCCCGGTCTGCCCGTCGACACCCATGTCCTGCGGGTGTCGCAACGGCTGGGCCTGCTGGAGCAGATGGCGGTGAGCGAGCAGCGCGACGCCGTGAAGGTCGAGCACACGCTGAACGGCCTGATCCCCGCCCCGGAACGTGGAGCGTTCAGTCTCCGGGTGATCCTGCACGGCCGGGAGACGTGTGTTGCCCGAAAGCCACATTGCGCCGCATGCCCGTTGGCCGATTTCTGCCCATCGGTACGGTAAACGGCGCGTGATGGGCCTTTCGGCCTCTTTTTAGGCAATTCGTGTTTCCCAAGGTGAAATCGGAAAACCCAGGCGCTACCATTACTGCCGGAACCGGTTCCCGCCACCTGGTTCCAAAAGAGTCGAGACCGGGATCCGCCTCCTGGCCGACTCGCCCAATGCCGGCCTTCGGGCCGGCATTGGTGTTTCCGACCCTGGTCAGTGACGCCGCCGCGCCCCGGTACTACTTGAGGTGCTACCCTCGCTGCATGGTCACCAAGCGCTCGGTCTCGCTCGACGACGAGGTCGCGACGGCGGTCGAGGAGGCGGCCAAACAGGACGGCGTCTCCTTCAGCGCCTGGCTGTCGTCGGCGGCGGAGAAGCAGTTGCAGGTGCGCCAGGGGCTGCGGGGCGTGGCGGCCTGGGAGGGCGAGACCGGCTCGCTCAGCGCCGAGGAACTGGCCGCGGGCGAAGCGCTCCTGGCGCGGCTGCGCTCGGGCGTGTCGGGGGTCGCGTCGCGCGTCCGGCGCAGGTGAACGCCAACCGTCGAGAAGGCCTCGCCTACGGCCTCGGCGCGCTGCACGCGGCCGCACGGGGGGACCGCATGATGTGGGCCCTGCACCGCGCCGCGCTGTCGAACGGCATCGTGCCGGTGATCCCGGCGGTCGCCGTGGCGGAGGGCTACCGGACCGAGGCGCGCAGCGACCGGATCGGCGAGCTCCTGGCGGGGACGGAGGTCGAGCCGTTCACGGGCGACGCCGCGCGCCGCTCGGGGGAGATCGCGGCCCGGTGCGACACGTCCGACCTCAGCGTGGTCGCCGTCGTCGAACTGGCCGAGCGCCGCAACTGCGCGGTCGTCGCGCAGCGCCAACCCGTGCTGCGCACGGCGGCGTCCTTGCTCGGCCACGAGCTCGTCCTCTATGCCGTGTGACGGCACATCCGGGCTGATCCCCCGGGGAGCCCGGGCGGCGCTCCCGCTGCGCTCAGGCGCCCGAGCCCGGCCCTCTTCCCTTGCCCTGCCCGAACCGCCGCAGGCGCCGCAGCGCGCCCCCGAGCGAGCGCTCGACGGCGATGAGCTCGTGCGCCATGTCCTCGTCCCCGTTCGCCAGCGCGCCTTCCGCCAGGGCGGTGACCCGCTCGTGCAAATCGGCCAGAGTGGAGGAGAGCGAGGAGATCTCGGCGGCTGAGGTCATCCCGCGATGATGGCCGATGGCGGCGGTCCCGTCCCGCGGGTCGGCGCGGGGCCCGCCCGGGTGGGCGCGACGGCAGGCGTGGAAGTGGGCGCGGGGGGCACGCCGGTAGCCTTGGGTCCTCATGCCCCTCCGCCTCCTGGACCTGCGCGGCACGCAGCCGCCCTTCGACGGGGTCTTGCCGCGCCCGGCGGCACCGGGCGCCGACGTCCACGACGTGGTGGCGCGGATCCTCGGCCAGGTGCGGGCCGAGGGCGACCGCGCCGTGGTCCGTTGCACGGCGGAGCTGGACGGGGCCGACGTGGCCGAGGGCCTGCGGGTGCCCCAGAGCGCCATCGAGCAGGCGCGGGCCGCAGTCGACCCGGCGCTCGCGGCGGCCCTGCAGGTGGCGTTCGAGCGCATCCTCGACTACCACGCCCACGAAGGCGTCCCGCCAGGCGACCTGGTCGGGGGCGGCATCACGGTGGGACACGTGACCCGGGCCGTCGGGCGCGCCGGCCTGTACGCCCCCGGCGGCCGGGCGCGCTACCCGTCGACCGTGCTCATGTGCGCCGCTCCGGCCCGGGTGGCTGGTGTGGGGAGCATCGCGTTGTGCGTGCCGCCGGCGGCGGACGGCCGGCTCGACGCCGCGACGCTGTGTGCCGCCGCGATCGCGGGTGTGGACGAGGTGTACCGGATCGGCGGCGCGCAGGCCATCGCCGCCATGGCCTACGGGACCGCGAGCGTGCCCGCGGTCGACGTCATCGCCGGGCCCGGGAACGCCTACGTCGCCGAGGCCAAGCGGCAGGTGTCGGGCGTCGTCGGCGTGGCGTCGGCCTTCGCGGGGCCTTCCGAGATCGTCGTCGTGGCGGGACCCGACGCCCCGCCGGGATTCGCCGCGGTCGATCTCGTGGTGCAGGCGGAGCACGGGCCCGACGGCCTGGCCTGGCTGGTCTGCTGGGACGCCTCCCTCGCCGCGGCGGTGTCCGCCGAGGTGGACCGTCTCGTCGCCGCCTCCAGCCGGCGCGCCGACCTCGAGTCGACCCTCGCGGCGTCGGGGATCGCCTGTCTGGTGGACGGGCCGGAGCACGCGCTGGCCGTGGCCAACACCATCGCCCCCGAGCACCTGGAGCTGATGGTCCCCGAAGACGACGGCGTCGCTTTGGTGGCCGGCGTGCAGAATGCCGGCGCCGTGTTCATCGGCCAGTGGTCGCCGGCCAGCATGGGCGACTACATCGCGGGACCGAACCACGTGTTGCCCACCAACCGCACGGCGCGGTTCGCCTCCGCGCTGAGGGCCGACGACTTCCGCAAGCACCTGCACACGGTCCGGGTCACACCCGAGGCGCTCAGGACCCTCGGCCCGCACGTGGTGACACTGGCGGAAGCCGAGGGGTTGCCCGCCCACGCCGACTCCGTGCGGCGACGGCTGGTCGCGCTCGAAGAGCGGAGGGTGCCGTGAGCGCGGTGCCGCCGGTGCGCCCGGATCTCAATCTGGCCGAGGGGTACCACTCGCCGCAGGTGGAGGCGGAGGTGCGCCTCAACACGAACGAGTCACCCTTCGCACCACCGGACGCCTGGCGCGAGGAGCTGCTGGCTGCGCTGGAGGACGTCTCCTTCAACCGGTATCCGGACCGTCCGGCCACCGAGCTGCGCCAGGCCGTGGCCGACCTGCACGCGGTGACACCCGAAGAGGTCTTCTGCGCCAACGGGTCGAACGAGGTCCTCCAGTGCCTGCTGCTCGCCTTCGGCGGGCCGGGCCGGCGAGCGCTCGTGTTCGAGCCCACCTATGCGCTGCATTCGCACATCTCGCGCATCACGGGCACCGAGGTGGTCGAGGGGTCGCGCGACGACGACTTCCGGATCGATCCGCACCACGCCGAGGCCGAGCTTGCCGCGCAACGCCCCGACATCACGTTCTTGTGCTCGCCGAACAACCCGACCGGTCGCGCCGAGCCGCCCGGGACCGTCGCCCGGGTGTGCGCCGCCGCACCCGGACTCGTCATCGTGGACGAGGCCTACGGGCAGTTCTCCCCGTCCTCCGCGCTCGAGCTGCGTGGCCCGGCCAACCCCGGGCTCGTCGTGACCCGCACCTTCTCCAAGACCTGGGCGATGGCCGGCGCACGCCTCGGCTACCTGGTGGCGGACCCGGCGGTGGTGACGGCGTGCGAGGGCGTGGTGCTGCCCTACCACCTGTCCGCGCAGACCCAGCTGGCCGGGCTCCTGGCCCTCCGCCACGTGCCGGAGATGGAGGCGCGGGTGGCCCGGATCTCCGAAGAGCGGGGGCGCGTCGCCGCCGCCCTGGGCGACCTGCCCGTGGACAGTTGGCCCTCCGACGCCAACTTCATCTTGTTCCGGCCGCGCGACAGGGACGCCGACGAGGTGTGGCGCTCCCTGCTCGCCCGCTCCATCCTGATCCGCAACTGCGCGAGCTGGGACGGCCTGCGCGGCTGCCTGCGCGTCACCGTCGGGACCGCCGAGGAGAACGACCGCTTCCTCCACGCACTGAAGGAGAGCCTGTGACCACCACCGCCCGCCACGCCACCAAGGAGCGCGCCACCAAGGAGACGACCGTCGCGGCCACGCTGGTCCTCGACGGCTCGGGGCAGACGAAGGTGTCGACCGGTTTGCCGTTCTTCGACCACATGCTGGACCAGCTCGGCCGTCACGCCTCCTTCGACCTCTCGGTGACCGCGACCGGGGACCTCCACGTCGACGCACACCACACGGTCGAGGACGTGGGCATCGTCCTGGGTGGCTGCTTCGCCGAGGCGCTGGGCGACAAGGTGGGCATCCGCCGCTTCGCGTCCGCCCTGCTGCCGTTGGACGAGGCGCTGATCGAGGTGGCGGTCGACATCTCGGGCCGCCCCTACCTGGCCTATGGGCTCGAGTTCGCCCCCGACACACCCGGGTTGGGGACGCCGCCGTTCGACCCGCAGCTCGCCGAGGAGTTCTGGCGTGCCTTCGTCACGGCGGCGAACCTGACGCTGCACATCCACCGGTTCGCGGGGAAGAACACGCACCACATGTTGGAAGCCAGCTTCAAGGGGGTGGCACGCTGCCTCCGGGACGCAGTGCGGATCGAGGGGGGTGACATCCCTTCGACCAAGGGCAGTCTGTGACCGGAGGGCCGCGCATCGCCGTCCTCGACTACGGCATCGGCAACCTCCGCTCGGCCGAGAAGGCCTTGCAGCACGTCGGCGCGGCGGCGCGCCTCGTGACCGATGCCGGCTCGGTGGAGGCGGCGGACGCCGTCGTGCTCCCAGGAGTCGGGGCCTTCGGCGCGTGCCGCGCGGGCGCTGCGCGACAGCGGTCTGGAGGAACCGGCCCGGTCGGCGATCGCCGCCGGGGTGCCGTTCTTCGGGGTGTGCGTCGGCTTCCAGCTCCTCTACGAGGACTCGGTCGAGAGCCCCGGTGCGCGCGGCCTGGGAGTCCTCCCCGGCACGGTGGGGCCACTGCCCCCGGGTGTGAAGCACCCGCAGATGCAGTGGAACACCCTCGAGGTGCGCGGGGAGGGCGCGCCGGCCCCGTTGGAGGGACTCGGTGGGTCGCCCTGGGTGTACTTCGTCCACTCGTTCGCGCCCCCGGTGGGTGACGAGACGGTCGCGGTGTGCGACTACGGCGGGCCCGTCGCGGCGCTGGCGACCCGCGGCACGCTGTGGGGGGCGCAATTCCACCCGGAGAAGTCGGGCGCGACGGGACTGGCCCTGTTGGCCAACTTCGTCGGTGCGGCGGCATCGGCCGCGTGATGGACCTGCTGCCGGCTATCGACCTGCGAGCCGGGGAGGCCGTCCGGCTGACCCAGGGAGACTTCGGCCGCCAGCAGGGCTACGGCGACCCCGCGGCGCTGGCGACGCGCTACATGGAGGGCGGCGCCCGCTGGATCCACGTGGTCGATCTCGACGCGGCGCGCACGGGGGTGGCGCACGAGCGTGCGGCGTTGCGCGAGGTGGTCCACCTGGCGACGGCGCGGTCGGTCGCCGTGCAGGCGGGCGGGGGCATCCGAACCGAGGACGCCGCGGAGGAGCTCCTCGAGCTCGACGGCGTCGCCCGCGTCGTGCTGGGCACCGCGGCCCTCGAGGATCCCGCGCTGGCGGGCCGCTGCGCCCGGCGCTGGCCCGGGCGCATCGCCGTCGGGCTCGACTACCGCGTCGACGCCGGCGGCGAGGCCGAGGCCCTCGCACAGGGCTGGCTGGCCGGATCGGGCCGCTCGGTGACCGACCTGCTCGAGGCGTGGGCCGGGGAGCCCTTCGGAGCGGTCGTGGTGACCGAGGTCGCCCGAGACGGCACGCTGGAGGGCCCCGCCGTCGAGAACCTGGCGGACTTGCTCGTGCGGACGGAGCTGCCGCTGGTGGCCTCGGGGGGCGTCGGGGCCACCGCGGACCTGTCCCGGCTGGCCCGCCTGCAGGCGGACGGGCGCCGGCTGGCCGGCGTCATCGTCGGGAAGGCGCTGGCGGAGCGCCGCTTCAGCGTGGAGGAGGCGTTGGCCGCGTGCGCAGCATCCGACTGATCCCCTGCCTGGACGTCACGGACGGCCGCGTCGTCAAGGGCGTGCGCTTCGTCGACCTGACCGACGAGGGCGACCCCGTCGAGCTGGCGGCGCGCTACGACGCCGAAGGGGCCGACGAGGTCACCTTCCTCGACATCACGGCGTCCTCCGACGGCCGCGACACGATGGTCTCGGTCGTGGCGCGCACCGCCGAGCAGGTCTTCATCCCCCTGACGGTGGGGGGCGGGGTCCGAGCGGCGGAGGACGCGCGCCGCCTCCTCCGGGCCGGCGCGGACAAGGTCGCGGTGAACACGGCGGCCGTGGAGAGACCCGAGTTGGTGCGGGAGATCGCCGACGAGTTCGGGGGGCAGTGCGCGGTCGTCGCCATCGACGCGCGCGCCCGGAGCGACGGGGCCGGCTGGGAGGTGTACACGCACGGCGGCCGGACACCCACCGGCCGCGACGCGGTGGCCTGGGCGGCCGAGTGCGCGGCCAACGGGGCCGGTGAGATCCTGCTCACCTCCATGGACCGCGACGGGACCAAGGACGGCTTCGACCTGGCCCTGACCCGGGCGGCGGTCGACGCCGTCGACATCCCCGTGGTCGCCTCGGGCGGTGTCGGGCGGCTGCAGGACCTGGTCGACGGCGCCCTCGATGGTGGCGCGGATGCGGTCCTGGCGGCGTCGATCTTCCACCGCCGCGAGTTCACCATCGGCGAGGCGAAGGCCTACATGGCGGCGCAAGGGGTCGTCGTCCGTCCCGTCTGAGCCCCCTGACCTGGAAGGGCGTCCTCGTGCGGTACCGTGCCAGGGTGGCCACGTCGACGACGAAGAACGGGACGAGCGAGGTCAAGGCCGCTACGCCCGACGACAAGCAGCCGATCTCGGTGCTGTTCGACCGCGTGATGGTCCAGATCTCGCCGACCGACGGCGAACGGCGCTCCCGCGCCGGCATCCTGATTCCCGCCACGGCCCAGATCACCCGGCGCCTCACCTGGGCGGAGGCGGTGGCGGTCGGCCCGCACGTGCGGACGGTCAAGGTGGGCGACACCGTGCTCTTCAACCCCGAAGACCGCTTCGAGGTCGAGGTGCACGGTGAGGAGTACGTGATTCTGCGCGAGCGCGACATCCACGCCATCGCCTCCACCCGCAACGACGGCGGCACGGGGCTCTACCTTTGAGCGGGGCCGGGGCCGGGGCCACCGCCGCCTCCGCCGCTCCCGAGGGCGTCGCACTGACGGTCGACGAGGACCTGCTGCGCGTCGTGGACTTCGCCAAGGACGCCGACGGCCTGGTGCCGGCGATCGTGCAGGACGCCACCGACGGGACCGTGCTGACCGTGGCCTACATGGACGAGGAGGCCCTGCGGCGCACGCTGGCCACCGGGCGCTCGTGGTTCTACAGCCGGAGCCGGAAGGAGTACTGGCAGAAGGGCGAGACGTCCGGGGACCGGCAGTACGTCCGCGCGGTACGCGTCGACTGCGACGGCGACGCACTTGTGGTGCTGGTGGACCAGCACGGCCGCGGCGCCTGCCACACGGGGGAGCGCACCTGCTTCTACCGGACGATCGGCACGGGCCCGGGGGTGCCCGCGCCGTGACGCCTGCGGGCGCCCCGAGCCCCGGCGTGCTCGACTTCCGGCCCGACGGGGCCGAGTTCGCCGCGCTGGCCAAGGAGCACGCCATCGTTCCCGTGTGGTGCGAGGTGGTCGCCGACACGCTCACACCGGTCGCCTGCTTCGCCAACGTCGTGGCGGACGGGGAGGGGTTCCTCTTCGAGTCCGTCGAGGGCGGTGAGCGCTGGGGCCGCTACTCCTTCGTGGGACGGCGCCCACTGGCCACGCTGACCGCTCGGGGCCGCGCGGTGGAAGCGACGGGGCGGCTCGGCCTCGGACGCTCCGACGACGGGATCCTGGCCGCCGTGGAGCGGCTGGTGGACCGCTTCCAGTCCCCGGTCCTGGCCGGCCTGCCGCCCCTGCACGGAGGGCTCGTCGGGTATCTCGGTTATGACGTCGTGCGCGAGGTCGAGCGCCTCCCGGCCCCGCCGCACGACGACCTTGGCCATCCCGATGCCGCCCTGGTGGTCATCGGGCAGTTCTGCGCCTTCGACCACTGGCGCCAGCGCATCGTGCTCGTGGACAACGTCGTCGTGCCCGATGCACCCGACGGGGTGGTGGACGCGGAGGCGGTGGCGGGCGCCTACGAGTCTGCGTGCGCGCGCCTGCGGGACCTGGCGGCCGACTGCGGCCGACCCGGGCCGGTGTCGGCCGAGATGGTGGCGGCACCGCCGCCTGGGCTCGAGCGGGCCGAGGCGGGACGGACGATGAGCTCGGGGGAGTACAAGGCAGGCATAGAGGCGGCCAAGGAGTACATCCGGGCCGGCGACATCTTCCAGGTCGTCCTGTCGCAGCGGTACGACCTGACGCTCGACGCGGACCCCTTCGACGTCTACCGCGCGCTGCGGCTGCTCAATCCGAGTCCCTACCTCTACTTCCTGCGCTTCCCCGAGGTCACCGTCGTCGGCGCGTCGCCCGAGCCGATGGTGCGCCTGCGCGACGGCATCGTGACCTCGCGACCCATCGCCGGGTCGCGGCCCCGCGGGGAGAGCGAGCAGCACGACCGTCTGCTGGAGGGCGAGCTGGCGGAGGACCCCAAGGAGCTGGCGGAGCACATCATGCTGGTCGACCTGGCCCGCAACGACGTGGGCCGGGTCGTGCGCTTCGGCACCGAGAAGGTCGACGAGCTCATGACGATCGAGCGGTACAGCCACATCATGCACATCACCTCACAGGTGTCGGGGGAGCTGGCCGAGGGAAAGGGGCCGATCGACGTGCTGCGGGCGACCCTGCCGGCCGGCACCCTCTCGGGAGCGCCCAAGGTGCGGGCGATGGAGATCATCGACGAGCTCGAGCCCACCAAGCGGGGCGTGTACGGGGGTGTCGTCGGCTACATCGACTTCTCCGGCAACGTCGACACCGCCATCGCCATCCGGACCATGGTGGTGACGCCCGACGGGCGGGCCAGCGTGCAGGCGGGCGCGGGGATCGTGGCCGACAGCGACCCGCAGAGCGAGGACGAGGAGTGTGCGCACAAGGCCGGCGCGCTGCTGGTCGCGGTGACCGCGGCGCGCCGCATGGGCGCGGCCCGCCGGCGCTCACCGGGCGGGTGAACAGGCTCGACGAGGAGACGGCGGCCTTGCGGCACGGGGCGGGTGCCTTCCGGCCCGCCCGCGACGTGGTGGCGGTGCACGGGCCCGAGGCCGAGGCCTACCTGCAGGGCCAGCTGAGCCAGGAGGTGAGCGCGTTGGCGGTGGGCGCGTCGGCGGACTCACTGCTGCTCGAGCCCGACGGGAAGCTGTCCGCGCTGCTGCGGGTAACGCGGACGGACGGGCAGGGTTTCGTGCTCGACGTCGAGGGGGGCTACGGCGAGGCGGTGGCCGCCCGGCTGCGCCGTTTCCTGCTGCGTTCCAAGGTCGAGCTCGCGCACCTGGCGTGGCGTTGCCTGTCCCTGCGCGGGCCCGCGGTGGGCGACACGGCAGCGGGGCTGCTGGCCGTGCTGGCCGAGCGCGGCGTGCTCGCCGTGCCCTTCGGGTGGAACGGCTGGGAGGGGGTCGACCTGCTCGGCCCGGCGGACGTGGTGCTCGGCCCCGACGAGGTGGACCTGCCGGCGGGCGTCGTGGCGTGCGGGCCGGAGGCGGTCGAGGCCTGCCGCATCACCTCGGGGATCCCGGCGATGGGCACCGAGCTGACCGGCAAGACGATCGCCGCCGAGGCCGGGCTGGTGGAGCGGGCCGTGAGCTTCACCAAGGGCTGCTACACGGGACAGGAGCTCGTGGCGCGCATCGACTCCCGGGGCTCCAAGGTGGCTCGGCGGCTCGTGGGCGTCGTCGCGCCCGGGCGTCCACCCGGCGAGGGCGGCGGCGTGACGCTGGCCCGTGGCATGACCCTGCACGCGGGTGCACCGCCCCCGGGCGACGGGGCCGCCGACGACAAGGTGGTCGGCACCATCACCTCGGCGGCCTGGAGCGTGGAGCTGGGCGCCTGGGCGGCGCTCGGCTACCTGCACCGGAACGTCGAGGCCCCGGCGCCGGTCCGGCTGCGTTCGGGCGACGGCCCGGGTGGGTCGTGGCCGGCCCAGGCCCGTTTGCTGCCGCTGGTGGGCGCGGCGGGGGACCACTAGAGGCCGCCTCGACGATGGCCGCGACGGAGCGCGGGCGCGGCCGGCGCACCCCCGCGCTGCTTGTCGCCGGGGCCGCCTACGCGCTGGGGGCGGCCGCGACGAGCCCGTTCACTCGGCCGGCCGACGCCTTGACCGCGCTGCCGATCGCCGTGGTGGCCGCCCTCGCCGCCGCCCGCTGGCCGTTGCGACCGCGGCCGGCGATCCCGCCGGAGGTCCTGGGCCGGCATCCGTACCGCGCCTGGGTCGTGCTGTTCGCGGTGGTGGCGGCCTGGGAGGTCGGTGAGTACCTCGCCCGGGGCAACCGGGGTGATCACCCCACGCTCAGCTCGATGGCGGACGCGGTCGATCGCTATTACCTCCTCAAGGCGCTGGTGTTCTTCGGCTGGCTCTGCCTGGGCGGGTTCATCGTCCGCCGCGGGATGCGGTCCCGCCCGGGCGCGCCCGCCCTCGGCCCGGCCGACGCACCATGAGCGCCGTGTCCTACGCGGTGTGGGCAGTGCTGGGTGCCGCCGCGCTCGGCTTGTGGGCCCGGTCCCATTCCTCCCGGGCGACCATGGCCCGCCCGGCCGCGGTCGTGGGGCGCCTCGCAACGGGACCCGTGGCGCGGGTGGTCCTGGTGCTGGCCTGGATGTTTGCGGGCTGGCACCTCTTCGCCCGCTGAGACCACCGCGTCGGTCGCACGGGCGGGAAAGGGGCACGACCAGGGGCGATGGGGCTCGGCGTCCGCCCGCAGGCGCACGCACCGCAACTGCAACCGGACGTCACCGAACATGAGACAACGGAAGAGCAAATTCTCCCCATGAGGCGCACCGAGGAAACGAAGCAGAGCGAGGCCACCGGGCACGCCGAACCGCTGCCCGAGCTCAATCCCTGGCGCGAGGTGGGCTGGATCTTTCGGGACGGCGGGTGCATCGCCATCGAACGCCATGGCGACGAGATCCGGTCACGGGTCTCGGCGAACTGATGGTCAAGGTCATCCGCGTCGCGGAGGACGGCACCGAGACGGCCGCCATCGAGGTCGACGACTTCATCATCGAGGTCGTCTACTCGGGCATCGCCGAGATGCTGCGCGAGGCCGCGGCTTCGACCGGAGCTGCGGCGGAGCCGGTCGGCGAGCTGCCCCGTGCGGCCCGCCAGCGCCGCGAGAAGATCCTGAGCCGGATCCGCGGCTGATCCGCCCCGCCGGACCTGGAGCCGGCGGGCCCGTGGGCCACCCTGGCCGAGGCGGATGTGCCGGTCGACCGCTACGGAGCATGCCCCTGACCAGCACCATGGGTCAGCGCCGAAAGGGCGCGCCGCTACGCTGAAGCGTCATGCCCACCTACCTGGCGGACATCCTCGCCTCCCATCGGGCGCGGGCCGCCGCCGACCGGCGCCCGCTCGCTGAACTGGTCGAACGAGCTTCGGCCCTGCCATCGCCCCGGGACTTCGCCGGCGCACTGCGCGGGGAGGGGCTCACCTGCATCGCAGAGATCAAGCGTCGCTCGCCCTCCAAGGGCGACCTCGACCCGGAGCTGCAGCCCGATCTCGTGGCCAAGGAGTACGTCGCCGGCGGCGCAGCCTGCCTCTCGGTGTTGACCGACGCCGAATTCTTCGGTGGTTCCGCCGGTGACCTGGCGGCAGCCCGGCAGGCGTCGGGCCTCCCGGTGCTGCGGAAGGACTTCACGGTGCACCAAGCCGACGTCGCCGACGCCCGGCTCATGGGCGCGGACGCGGTACTGCTGATCGCCGCCGCGCTCGACGACGACGAGCTGCGGCGCTGCGCCTCCCTTTCCGAGGAGCTCGGCCTGGCCGCCCTCGTCGAGGTGCACGACGAGGTGGAGCTCGCCCGCGCCCTGGCGGCCGGGTCGCGGCTCGTGGGTGTCAACCAGCGGGACCTACGCACCTTCGAGGTCGACCGGGCCCGCGCCCGTGCGCTGGCGGCGCGCATCCCGCCCGGCGTGGTCGCCGTGGCCGAGTCGGGCATCCGGAACGCCGACGACGCCCGTCGCCTGGCCGAGTCGGGCTACGACGGCATCCTCGTCGGCGAGGCGCTGGTCCGCGCCGGGGACCGGGCGGCGCAGCTCCGGGAGCTGGTCGGCCATGGCGTCGGGACGCGATGACCGAGGATCTCTTCGTCAAGATCTGCGGCATCACGTCCGAGGCCGACGCGCTCCTCGCCGTCAGCTTCGGTGCGTCGGCGGTCGGCTTCATGTTCGCACCCTCCCCGCGCCAGGTCTCGGTCCAGCTCGCCGGCGACATCGCGAAGCGGCTGCCGGAGCAGGTGTTGACGGTGGGCGTGTTCCGCAACGAAGCGCCTCAGCGCGTCGTCGAGGCGGTGCGCATCGCGGGGCTCGGCGCGGCGCAGCTCCACGGGCACGAGACGGCCGAGGAGACCCAGTGGGTACGGGCCCGGGTGTCCACGGTGATCAAGGCCTTCCGGGCTGGGGAGCGTGCCATCGCCCGCTTCGAGGAGTTCGGGGCGGACTATCTGCTGGTCGACGGCGACAACCCCGGTTCGGGCCAGGTCTTCGACTGGAGGCTGGCGGAGGGGGTGGCCGACCATCACCGACTCATCGTCTCGGGCGGGCTGCGGCCCGAGAACGTCGGTCAGGCCGTGGCGAGCCTGCGTCCGCACGGCGTGGACGTGTCCACCGGCGTCGAGTCGGCGCCCGGGCGAAAGGACCCACTGCTCCTGCGCGACTTCATCGCCAACGCGCGCCAGGCCGACGCCGAGGCGCACACCCGGGACGCCGTCGTCGACGCGGCGAACGAGGAGCCTTACGACTGGAGGGACGGATGAGCGGCGGCAGCCTGATGGGGCGGCCGGGTGACGACGGGCGGTTCGGCGAGTTCGGTGGCCGCTTCGTGCCCGAGTCGCTCATGCCGGCCTGCCTCGAGCTCGAGAAGTGGTTCGACGACGCCTGGGACGACCCGGCGTACCGCTCCGAGCTCGACGACGTCTTGCGCCACTACGGCGGCCGTCCGACGCCCGTCACGGAGTGCAGGCGGCTGTCGGAGCGCCTCGGGGTACGTGTGCTGCTCAAGCGCGAGGACCTGGCCCACACGGGCTCGCACAAGCTCAACAACGTCGTGGGCCAGGCGCTCCTCACCAAGCGCATGGGCAAGTCGCGCATGATCGCCGAGACGGGGGCCGGCCAGCACGGGGTGGCGGCGGCGACGGCCGCAGCGCTCTTCGGCCTGGAGTGCACCGTGTTCATGGGCGAGGTCGACACGAAGCGCCAGGAGCTCAACGTCTTCCGCATGGAGCTGCTCGGAGCGGAGGTCCGCACGGTCACCTCGGGTAGCCGTACGTTGAAGGACGCCGTCAACGAGGCCATGCGGGAGTGGGTGGCCACGGTGGAGACCACCCACTACTGCCTCGGGTCGGTGATGGGGCCGCACCCGTTCCCCTACATGGTGCGCCAGCTGCAGCGCGTCGTGGGCGACGAGGCCCGTGAGCAGTGCCGGAACCTGCTCGCAGGTGCCGTTCCCGACGTCGTGGTGGCCTGCATCGGCGGCGGCTCGAATGCCGCGGGGACCTTCGCCGGCTTCGTGGACACGCCGGCGCGGCTCGTCGGGGTCGAGGCGGCGGGCGGTGCCGCCATCACCAACGGCATCCCCGGAGTCCTGCACGGCATGCACTCGCGCCTGCTGCAGGACGAGGCGGGGCAGATCCAAGAGGCCGAGTCGATCTCGGCCGGTCTGGACTACCCCGGGCTCGGCCCCGAGCACGCGCACCTGGCGGCAACCGGACGAGCCGAGTACTCGACGGCGGGCGACGCGGAGGTGCTCGAGGCCTTCCGGCTGCTCAGCCACACCGAGGGCATCATCCCGGCGCTCGAGTCGGCGCACGCCGTGGCCTGGGTGGCGCGCTGCGCCGGTACCGACGCGCTGCCCACCGGCTCGACGGTCCTCATCACCCTGTCGGGGCGGGGGGACAAGGACGTGGCGCAGGTGCGCGAGATCTTCCGCAACGAGCGCCGTGCCTGACCTGGAGAAGGAGCTGCGCGCCCGCCGTGAGAGCGGTCGCAAGCTGCTGATCCCGTACCTCATGGGCGGGATGACCGAGGACTGGGCACAGTCGCTGGCGGCGGTCGTCGCCGCGGGGGCCGACGCCGTCGAGGTGGGCATCCCCTTCTCGGACCCGATGATGGACGGGCCCGTGAACCAGGAGGCGGCGCTGCGGGCCCTCGCCCGCGGCACGGTGCCCCAGGAGGTGCTCGACGGCGTCGCCGGGGCGGAGGCGCCCGTGCCTGTCGCCGTGATGACGTACTACAACATCGTGTTCCGAGCCGGGCACAAGCGCATGGCCCGATCGCTGGCCGCCGCCGGCGTCACCGGGGCAATCGTCGTCGACCTCCCGATTGAGGAGATCGACCCCTGGGCCAGAGAGGCCGACGCCGCGGGCGTCGACACCGTCCTGCTGGTGGCTCCGTCGAGCCCACCGGACCGGGTCGAGCGCATCTGCGCGCGGGCACGCGGGTTCGTCTACGCGGTGGCGCGCATGGGCGTCACCGGGGAGCGCGGCGACGTGGGTGTCGACGTGGCCAAGGTGGTCGGGCGCATCCGGAGCTACACCGACCTGCCCGTGTGCGTCGGGGTCGGCGTGTCGACGCCCGCGCAAGCGGCCGAGATGTGCGAGGTGGCCGACGGCGTCATCGTCGGTTCGGCGCTGGTCCGCCGCCTGCTCGAGAACGAGGGCCCCGACGGCGCCGCCGCCTTCGTCGGGTCCATCCGCGACGCGATCGACTAGACCTTGCCGCGCAGTTGGCGTGCCACGACCGCGGCGATGGCACCCTGTCCCGCGGCATTCGGGTGGGCGGCCCGCCATACGTAGTCCTTCAGCGTTTGTTCGGCCCGAGCCGCCCTGGTTGTGAGCGAGGAGCAGACCGACTCTCCGTGGAGGACATCGGTGCCGGTGCAGGCCTTTGCGGCCACGACGTCGGCGACGTCGGCGGCCAGGGTCGCGTCGGGCACGGGCTCGCCCGAGAAGACCCACGGGTTGGCGGTGCAGATGCCGTGGCCGTCGAAGGCCGACGCGAGTTGGACCAAGGTGACATTGGCGACGTGGTCGGCGCGGGCGTCGGTGACGGCGCCCGCAATGGCGCGATTCAGTGCGACCAGCACGACCCGCGCAGCGGCGTAGGTGCTCGCCGCGTTGGGCTTGAGGCCCGTGCACACGAGGTTCGTGTGGAGCTGCGAGGCGGAGGCGTCGTCGGCGATCTGCGCAGGGTTCGGGATGGGCTGGTAGTAGTCGAGCACGGCGATGGTGCGGGCGTGGGGAGCCATCGCCTCTACGGCGCGGGCCAGGCTGGTGCGCACGTTGGCGAGCTGGGTCACCACGGTGGGGGTCAAGGACCCGTTCACCACGCAGCGCGTCCCCAGCCCGAGCCCCGTCCCGAGGACGCTGGCCAGCTGGTACTCCAGGCAGTGGGCGAAGTCGATGTCGTCCGCGCCGTCCTGCAGCAGGACCAGCCGGGCCGGGTGTCGGGCGAGGTCCGCCGCCGCGACCTCGTCGCCCAGGTTGCGGGCCGGCTGCGGCGGGACGGGGCACTGCCCGTCCCGTGTCGAATTGTCCGCCGCGTCGGCCACGGCGCCGCTGATCGCCAGCTGGTCGCTGGTCAACGCGGCAGTTCGTCGGGCGCACGCTCATGGTGAGGCCGAGGTCCGCCGCCACCAGGCTCGGGTAGGCCCCGGTCGAGGGGCCCTGGGACACCCAGGTCGGAGGAAGACCCACCTGGGGTGTCAGGTAGGGGTTGTGCAACCCGTGGCCGTAGGGCACCGAGTCGCCGAGGGCCACGGCGCGCGTCGACGTCGAGGGTGACGGGGCGGGCGGCGGGGTGCTCCGCGTCCCCAGCACGACGCCCCCGGCGATCAAGCCCGCCACGACGAACGTGGTGACGGCCCAGAACACGGGCGAGCGGCGCGCCGCGGCGCCCCAGGTCTGCAGCCTTCCCATGGACGGTCCTCACGAGTCGCTGCCGGGCGGCAGCGGAGGCGCGACCTTACCGGCTCGGCTCAGCCAGGTGGCAGCAGGACGAGGCAGCCGTTGTGCCCGCCGAACCCGAACGAATTGGAGAGCACAGCGGCGGGCTCCCAGGCCCGGGGCGCGCCATGCACGACTTGGATCATGATCTCCGGGTCAGGTTCCTCGTAGCCGGCGGTCGGGGGGATGGTGGCGTGGTCGATGGTGAGCACGGCGGCCACGGCCTCGATCGCGCCGGCCGCGGCCAACCCGTGGCCCGTCACCCCCTTGGTCGACGTCACGAGCGGCCCGGGCTCGCCGAACACCTTGGCAATGGCGCGGGCTTCGGCCAGGTCGTTGAGGGGTGTGGAGGTGCCGTGTGCGTTGATGTGCCCCACGTCGGACGGTGCGACGCCCGCGTCGGCCAGCGCCAGCTCCATGCAGGCCACGGCGCCGGCCCCGTCCGGCGCCGGTGCGGTGATGTGGTGGGCGTCGGCGGTGCTGGCCGACCCGGCCAGCTCGGCATGGATGGTCGCGCCGCGTGCCACCGCGCGGTCCCAGTCCTCGAGCACGAGGGCCGCCGCCCCCTCGGTCATGACGAAGCCGTCACGGCGGGCGTCGAAGGGACGCGAGATCCCCGACGTGGACAGGGCCGTCATGTTGGCGAAGGCGGCCAGCGCGACCGGGACCATGCTGGCCTCGGACCCGCCGCCGATCGCCACGTCGCAGCGGCCCGTGGCCACGAGACGGCCGGCGGCCGCGATGGCATGCGTGCCGGCGGCGCACGCCGTGCAGATGACTTCGGACGGGCCGCGCCAGCCGAGGCGCATAGAGATCCCCGCTGCGCCGGCGTTGGCCATCATCATCGGCACCAGCCGGGGCGAGACCCGGTCCGCCCCCTTCTCGTCGAAGACACCCACCTGCTCGGCCAGCGTCTCGAGCCCTCCGACACCGGTCGCGAAGACGACGCCCGCCTTGGCCGGGTCGACGGAGAGGTCGCCCGCGTCTCCGACCGCCATGTCGGCCGACACCATGGAGAGCTGCGCGAAACGGTCGAGTTGGCGGACCTCCTTCGGGCCGAAGAACTCCTTGGGCTCGAAGCCCCGGACCGCGCCGCCCACCACCGACGGGTGCAGCAGCCCGTCCCAGAGAGCGTCCACGCCCACCCCGCAGCACGTGACCGCCCCCAGGCCGGTGACGGCCACCCGCCGCCCCCGGATCGGGCCGTCAGCGCCGATCCCCAGCTGCATCAGAGCTTGGACGAGATCAGGTCGAACGCCTGGCCGACCGTGGTGATGTCCTCGAGCTCGGTCTCCTCAACAGTGATGTCGAAGGCCTCTTCGAGAGCCATCACGAGCTCGACCAGATCGAGGCTGTCGGCGTCGAGATCGTCGGCGAACTTGGCCTCCTTGGTGATCTTCTCGGCCGGCACCTGCAACACCTCTACGGCGCACTCGCGAAATTTCTCGAACGCTGCGTCGCTGTCCACTATCGGCTCCTTGTCTATCGGCTCCCCAGCACGCTACAGGCCCATGCCCAGCCCACCGTCGACCGGTACCACGGCCCCCGTCACGTAAGCGGCGGCCTCCGAGGCCAGGAAGCCGACAACGGCCGCCACGTCGCCGGCGCGGCCGGCGCGGCCCAGTGGCACCTGCCCGGTCATCGTCGCCACCCGGTCGGCGCCCAGGGCCGCCGTCATGTCGGTGTCGATGAGGCCGGGAGCCACCACGTTCACGGTGATCTGGCGACTGCCCACTTCCCGGGCGATCGCACGGGCCATGCCGACGAGGCCAGCCTTGGAGGCCGCGTAGTTGGCCTGTCCCGGCAGCCCGACGAAGGCGCCCACGGATGAGACGAAGATGATGCGGCCCGCGTGCAGCCGCAGCATCTTGGCCACCGCTCGCTTGGCGACCCGGAACGAGCCGGTGAGGTTGGCGTCGATCACGTCGTGGAACGCCTGGTCGCTCATCCGCAGCATCAGCGAGTCCAAGGTGATGCCGGCATTGGCCACGAGCACCTCCACCGGGCCCCAGTGCTGCTCGATCGTGGCGAACGCCGACTCGACCTCCTCCGAGCTGCGCACGTCGCAGCGCACCGCCAGGAACCGCTCCGGACCGGCGCCCTCGGGCGGGGGAGGAGGGCCGTCGGAGCGGAAGGTGGTCGCCACCCGGTCGCCGTTGGCGAGGAACCACGCCACGCACGCCGCGCCGATGCCGCGTGTGCCGCCGGTGACGAGGACGACGGCCATCAGCTGCCGTCGGGCACCCGCAGCCAGACGAGGGGCTGGCCCTCCTGGACCCGCTCGCCGTCGGCCGCCAGCCAGCGGATCACCTGACCCGCGAAGGGGGTGCGCACCTCGGAGACCCCGATCCGGCCCACGAGGTCCCCGACGGCGATGGCCGAGGAGGGCTCGCCGGCGGGGTCGTCGGCGGTCCCTGGCAACAGCCCGGTCCCCGGAGCGCTCAGTGAGGCCTCCGGGCTGAAGATGCCGCTAGAGGGGCTGACCACCACACGCTCGGACATGTAGAGGTGCTCCCCCTGGTGGAGGGCAGGCTCGGCCCTCCACGTGCCGGCCGCGCCGATCTGGTCCATCAGGGTGTCGAGGTCCTCCGGTTTGGAGACGGCCAGCGACTGGATCTCGGGCAGGCTCCGCTTGGCCAGGCCGCTCAGGACGCCACCGGGGCCGAGCTCGACCAGCGAGGTCAGCCCGAGGCCGGCGAAGGTCTCGAGGGTCTGGCGCCAGCGGACCGGGCTGCACAGCTGCGCCGAGAGCAGCCCGGGCCACTCGGCGGGGTCGTCGTGCACGTGCGCGTCCACGTTGGCCACGACGCGTACCTCCGGGGTCATGAAGGTCACCTCGGCCAGCGCCTTGCGCAGGTCGGCCCGGGCCCCCTGCATCAGGGGCGTGTGGAAGGCGCCCGAGACCTGGATCGGCATGACGCGCTTCGCCCCGAGGCCCTTGGCCAGCTCGCCGGCCAGTGCCACGGCGTCGGGCGTGCCGGCGATCACGACCTGCCCCGGCGCGTTGTAGTTGGCCACCCACACGTCACCCTCGGCGCGCATGCAGGCCGCCTCGGCGTCGTCGTCGGCGATGCCGAGGAGCGCGGCCATCGTCCCGGGCGCCTCCTCGCCCGCACGCGCCATGGCCTCTCCCCGGGCCACCACCAGGTGGATCCCGTCTTCGAAGGCCAGGGCGCCGCTGGCGACCAGCGCCGTGTACTCGCCGAGGCTGTGGCCGGCGCACGCGGCCGGGGTGAGCCCGATCCGCTCCACCGCGTCCAGCACGACCAGGCTGAGCACCGTCGTGGCCAGCTGTGCGTTCTCGGTCTGGGTCAGCACCTCGATCGGGGCGTGCAGGAGAAGGTGCGACAGGTCACGGCCGGCCGCCGCCGAGGCTTCCTCGACCACCTCCCACGAGGGGTGGTCGACCCATGGCTCACCCATTCCGGCACGTTGTGATCCCTGTCCGGGGAAGGTGAAGACCAACACGTGTCCGACGGCTCCCATTCGACGGCGGGCGGGGAACTCACAGTGTGGCATGCCGACATGCGTCCGGCTCAAGTTCGCGGCACCACGGACGGGTCGGATCGCACTCCCGGTACGAAGTCTGGCGGGAGTGGCGCACCCGTCGCTGGTTACCGCGTGGAAACCGGGTACGAAGCGCGGTACGACCAGACGGCGGTCCGGAGACGCCGCGGCCGGCGGCGGCACGGCACCGAGCTCGACCGCGAGACAACGCGCTCACCTGCGTTCCCGTCGTAACCCTGCAACGCGGGCTCCTGCCCGTCCAAAGAGGAGACCGGGTGTCGGGCACGCCGAGCCACCGAGAGAGGCACAGAGTGCCGGCCGGGGTGGGCCCCCTTCCAGGTGATGCGTCACCGATGGCGACCGCCCCCGTCCGACCTCACGGCCCCCCTCCGACGGCTCTCGGCCGCCCGGGTGGTGCGGCAAGGGGCCCTGGTGGGGGGCAGTAATCTAGACCCCAAGGGGGAACGGAGCCGTGGACGACGTGAAGAGGGGGGTGCATCGTCGAGGCGGCCGTGGTGTGCGCCACGCCGCCTGCGTGCTCCTCGGAGCGTCTCTGGCGGGGATGGCCTTCGCGGCGGTCCTCGATGTCGCCGGCGCCCTGAGCGCACAAGGCGCCGGGCCCGGCCGCGTGCCGCTGCGCGGGCTCCAGGCCCTCGTTCCTCCCGGTGCAACGTTCCTCGGGCCCGCACCGTCGACGACCGCGTTGCCGTTGGTGGTCACGCTCCAGCCGCGGAATCCGACGGCGCTGGCCGCCGAGGTGCGGGCGGTCTCGGACCCGGCCTCGCCCGAGTACCGCCACTTCCTGACGCCCACCGATTTCGCGCGGCGATTCGGACCGACGCCGGGCACGATCGCTCGGGTCGCCTCGGTGCTCCGCAACGAGGGCCTCATGGTGGGGGCACCCTCGGCAACTGGGCTGTCGCTCCCCGTCTCGGGGACCGTGGCGCAGGTGCAGTCGGCCTTCTCGACCCCGATCGCCCGCTACCGTCTCGCGTCGGGGAAGACCGGTTACGACAACCGTGCGGCGCCCCAGGTGCCGGTGTCAGTGGCGCCCCAGATCGAGGGAGTCCTCGGGCTCGACACGCTCAGCCCGCCGCGCCCGACGACGACCGTCCCGCAGGCGACCCCGTTGTCCCCGCACGCGGTCTCGCCCGCCGCGTCGCCGGCGCTGGCCCCCGGTCAGCCCTCGCCGCAGCCCGGGTCGTGCGCGACGGCCATCTCGACGGTGCAGAGCGGGACCGGGGCCCTCGACGCCGACGAGCTCGCCCAGGCGTATTCGTTCGACCCGCTCTACTCGTCGAACCACTTCGGGGCGGGGACAACGGTCGCCCTCCTCGAGCTCGCCGGAGCGGGCTACCTCCAGAGCGACATCAACAGCTTCGCCGGTTGCTACGGCATCACGCTCGGGGGCGGGCAGATCACACAGGTGGACATGAACGGCGGCGGAGCGACCGGCGCGGCCACGGCCGAGTCGGAGCTCGACATCGAGACCGTGCTCTCGCTGGCTCCCAAGGCCGACCTCGAGGTCTACGAGGGCGGCGCCTCGGACAACATGTACAGCATCTTCAGCCGCATCGTGAGCGACGACACGGCGAAGGTCGTGAGCGTGAGCTGGACGAACGGCTGTGAGGCGTATGTCGACCAGGCGTTCCAGAGCTCTGAGAACACCATCCTCGAGGCGGCCGCCACCGAGGGGCAGTCCTTCTTCGTCGCCGCGGGCGACCAGGGGTCCCAGGGTTGCAACCTGAACGGGGAGATCACGGCCCCGACCGGGTCCGGTCCGGTGGCGCAGGCAGTCGACCCCTCGACCGGAACCCTGTACATCGCCAACAAGTCCGACGGCACGCTCAACGTGGACGGCGAGGGTGGGACCAACGCCTCCAACGCCGTTCAGGCGAGCAAGCCGTTCACCGGGGTGAGCCCCGACGCCGTGGCGGTCGATGCTTCGGTCGGAAAGGTGTTCGTGGCCAATGCAGGCAGCAACACGCTCACCGTCTTCTCCACGTCGACCTGCAACAAGACCACGACGACCGGATGCGGCTCACCGACGCAGATCGCGTCGGGTGGCCATCTCGGCACGCCGACGTCTTTGGCCACCAACGGAACGACCCTGTACGTGGGCAATGCCAATGGGACCGTCGCCGTCTACAGCGCTGCGACCAACGCCTGGAAGGCCACGGTCACTCTCCCTTCGTTGTCGGTGGCGAGCGCTCTCGCGGTCGACACCACCAATGGTTTCGTCTACGTCGCGGACAGCAGCAACGGGAGAATCGAGTACTTCAACGCTACGAACTGCAACGCCACCACCTTCTCGGGATGCTCGACGACGCCGAGCACCGTGTCGGTCGGCAACGATCCCGTCGGGCTGGCCGTCGCCGCCAGCGCCGGCGACCTCTACGTGGCCAACGCCGGGAGCGGCGGCGGGATCTCAGTGGTCAGCCTGAGCACCCACGCCGTGGTCAAGACCATCTCGACCAGCCAGCCCTCCAACGGGACGGGCCTGGTCCAGTCAATCGGTCTGTCGCCCGACGGCCACGAGGTCCTGGCGGCGCTCACCGGCCTGGGCTTTCCCGGCGACGTGATGGCGACCGTCAACACGTCGACGCAGACGATCAGCGCGACGGTCAATCTCGAGACCGGGACCGACGCCCTGGGCCAGCTCGTGAGCGACCCCACGTTGGGCTACACCTGGGTCACGGACCAGACCGGCGACGCGGACGTCGTCCAGAACCTGAACCTGGCGGTCTCCGACCCCGCCAGCCAACCGTACGTTACGGCCGTCGGGGGCACGTCGTTCGGGCACCTGACACCCACCATTGGTCCACCGCCCGGCGAGTCTGTGTGGAACGACCAGCTGTACTATTCGGAGGGCGCCGGTGGGGGCGGAATCTCGAAGACCTTCGCCATGCCGTCGTACCAGCAGCCCCTCGGCACGGTGAGCGGCAGCAGCGGGACGCCATGCGCCAATGCCGGGGGCGATTGCCGGGAGATCCCCGACGTCTCGGCCGACGCAGACCCGAGCAGCGGCTACATCGTCTACGACTCCGTGGACGGGTTCGGGGGCTGGAACGCGCTCGGCGGGACCAGCGGCGCGGCGCCGCTGTGGGCGGGCGTCCTGGCGGTGGCGGCGTCGGCCAACGGCAACACGGCCGGTTACGGCGCCGTGAACCCGGCGCTGTACCTGCTGGCCCAGAAGTCCCCGGGGACGTACTTCAACGACGTCACCTCGGGCAACAACGACTACAACGCGACGAACGGGGGCTCTTTCACCGCGATGAGCGGCTACGACATGGCGACCGGGCTGGGGACGCCCATCACGTCGCAACTGGCAACCGGGCTCGCAGCCATTCCGCTGTCCGTTGCCGTCTCGGGAACCCAGACCTACGGAGCGTCGCCGACCTTCACGGCGTCCGCCAACTACGGCGGCTCGGGGGGCATGCCCTTCGGCGTGACGCTCAACGCCGCCGGCCTGACCTGTACCACGGTGGGCGCCTCCACCACGATCGGTCCGACGCTCACCGCCGGGCCCTACACCTTGGTGGCGTCCTCGTGCAGCGGGTCGCTCCTCACGGGGCCGAACGCCGCCGACTACTCGGTCGTCTACACGAGCGCCGCGAACGACTTCACCGTGGCCCCCGCTCCGCTGGCGGTGGCCGTCTCGGGCTCCCAGAGCTACGGCGGGACGCCGAGCTTCGCCGGGAGCGACAGTCCACCCTCGGGCGTCTCCGTGAACACGTCCGGACTGACCTGCTCCAAAGTCGGCACCTCCACGATCATCGCCCCCTCGCTGCTCGCCGGCACCGACACGCTGGTGGCCTCGTCGTGCGGTGGGGCCATTCCCTCGGACGGTGCCGACTACGTCATCGACTACGCCAGTGCGCCCGGCGACTTCACGGTTGTGCCGGCACCGTTGACGATCACCGCTTCCAATGTCGCCATGACCTACGGGGGGACCGTGCCGAGCGTCGTGGCGGGGTACTCGGGCTTCGTCAACGGGGAGGGGCCGGCCAACCTGACGACGAAACCCACGTGCTCGACGACCGCCACGAGATCGAGCCCGGCCTCGCCACCGACCTACCCGTCCTCGTGCACCGGTGCGGTCGATCCCAACTACGTAATTGGTTACGTGGCGGGGTCGGTGACGGTCAACCCGGCGCCGTTGACGATCACCGCCGCGAGCCCGAGCATGACCTACGGCGGCACCGTCCCGACCATCTCGCCGCTCTACACCGGCTTCGTCAACTCCGACTCCGGGTCGTCTCTGACCCCGCCGCCCACCTGCACCACGACTGTCACGAGCTCGAGCCCCGCCTCGCCACCGACCTACCCGTCCTCGTGCAGCGGGGCGTACGACCCGAACTACTCGATCACCTACGCGGGCGGCGCCGTCGCGGTCAACCCGGCACCGCTGACCATCTCGGCCTCCAGCGGTTCCACGGTCTACGGCGGCTCCGTCCCGGGCATCATTCCCAACTACTCGGGCTTCGTGAACGGCGACTCCGCGTCGTCGCTGACGACCCTGCCCGCGTGCTCGACGACCGCGACGAGCTCCAGCCCCGCCTCGCCGCCCACCTATCCCTCGTCGTGCAGCGGCGCCGGAGACCCCAATTACGCGATCAGCTACGCCGCCGGCACGGTGACCGTGACCAAGGCGCCGTTGAGCATCAGGGCCTCCGACGGCGCCATGACCTACGGCGGGACGGTACCGACCATCACACCCGCGCTCACGGGATTCGTCAATGGAGACGGTCCCGCGAGCCTGGCGCATGCCCCCAGCTGCTTGACGACGGCGACCGGCTCCAGCTCCGCCTCGCCGCCGACCTACCCGTCCTCGTGCAGCGCGGCGGCCGACCCGAACTACGCGATCAGTTACGTCGCGGGTGCCGTGACGGTGAACAAGGCGCCGCTGACCGTGACGGCCTCCAGTCCGGCGGTGGCCTACGGCTCGGTTCCCGCGGTCGCACCCATCTACACCGGCTTCGTCGGCGGCGACACGTCGTCGTCCCTGGCGACAGCGCCCAGCTGCACGACGACGGCGACCAGCTCGAGCCCGGTCTCGCCCCCGACCTACCCCTCGTCGTGCAGCGGCGCCGCGGCCGCCAACTACGCCATCGGCTACGTCCCGGGCACGGTGACGGTGACGCCGGCGCCCATCACGGTCGCCGTCAGCGGCTCCCAGAGCAACGAAGGAGTGCCGACCTTCGAAGTGACGGCGACGCCGCCCCCCGGGGTCAGCGTGGTCGGCACGCTGACCTGTGGTCAGGTCGACCCGTCGACGACCATCAACAACCAGCTGCCGTCCGGCACCTACACCCTGGCCGCCACCTCGTGCGGCGGGATGACCCCTGGTGGTGCCGACGCCGCGGACTACACGGTGACCTACGCCAGCAACTCCGGCGACTTCACGGTCACTGGTGGGCCCTCCGCGTCGACGACGACGACGTCGCCACCGACGCCACCACCACCTGCCCCGACGCACGGCTACTGGCTGGTCGGCTCCGACGGCGGGATCTTCACCTTCGGCTCGGCCTCCTTCTACGGTTCCACCGGCAGCCTCACCCTCCAACGGCCGGTGGTCGGGATCACGCCGACCAGGGACCGTGCGGGTTACTGGCTCGTGGCGTCCGACGGGGGGACGTTCGCCTTCGGGGACGCCGGCTTCTACGGCTCCATCCCGGGCCTCGGGCTCCATCCCGCCGGGTCGGGCCTGCCGCACAGCCTCAACGCGCCCATCGTCGGCATGGTGCCCGCCGCAGATGGCCAGGGCTACTTCGTGGTGGCCTCCGACGGGGGGGTGTTCGCGTTCGGGCCGGGAGCGAGCTTCGCCGGCTCGTGTCCGGGGATCGGCGGCTGCTCGGGCCCCGCGGTGTCGGTCATCCCCGACGCCACCGGGAACGGCTACTGGCTCTTCACGGCAACCGGGAACGTGTACACCTTCGGCGACGCCCCGTTCCTCGGCAGCCCCGGATCGGTGGGCTCTCCCGTCACCTCGGCCGTGCGCACGCCCGACGGGAAGGGGTACTGGGTCCTGGTCGCCAACGGCACCGTCTACGCCTACGGCGATGCCGCCAACGACGGCGGCCCCGCCGGCCAGTTCGGCGGGTTCGATCCCGCGACGGCAGTCTTCGCCACCGCCGACGGCAGCGGCTACTGGGTCGTCGTCGCCGTCGGGGCCGTCGACCCCTACGGCGACGCTCCGAACGACGGGGGGATGGGCGGCACCAGGCTCAACGGCGCCATCATCGCCGCCACCGGTTTCTGAGCCGGAGCCGACCGCCCCGACGACGCACCGTCAGGCGGTCACTGGCTTCCCGCAGGGGCGAGCGCGGCCACGCAGCCCTGCAGCGCGGCCACCCCGGCCGGGATGCCGTTCTGCGGGCTCCCCGTCGGCGGCGTCGCCGCGGTGGGGGAGCGGACGGTCGTCGTGGTGGTCGGGACGGTCGTTGTCGTCGTCGGGATGGTCGTCGTGGCGAGCGGAACGGTCGTCGTCGTGGTCGTCGTCGCCACGACACTCGCGGGCAGCGACGGGAGGGTGGTCGTGGTGCTCGGCGGGACGGTGGTGGTGGTCGTCGTCGGCACCGTGGTCGTGGCCAGCGGGACGGTCGTCGTCGTGGTCGGCGGGACCGTCGTCGGCACCGTGGTCGTGGACCCGGTGGTCGTGTTGGTCGACCCGCCCGCGGCGGGGGCGTTCGGCTCTGGCACGGCAATGGTCACGGTCGTGCACGCCCCGGCCGTCTGCATGGTCGCCACGTCCGCGACCATCTGGAGCAGCGCGCCGTGCTCGGCCGCCTCGTCCGACGCCAACGTGGATGCCGCTTGAGCGGCGGCCTTGGCAGCATCGGCACGGCCGGCGAGGGAAGCCTTGACGGCCGCCACGGCAGCCTCCTGGCGCGAGAGCAGGTCGCCGGCCGTGATGCTGGCGTACTGCCGCGCCACCAGGGCGTCCTCGCTCTGCGCGCCGGCGTGTGATCCGCGCCCGGCGGGGTCCGCGATCCAGTCGTTGGCGTACAGCCCACTGCTGACGTACTCGTCGATCGCGAAGCGTCGCAGCGTCTGGTCGGCGACGGCGAGCTTGGCCTGTGCCGACGACACCTGCGACTCCGCGGCCACCAGTTGCTGGTCCCGCGCGGTGAGCATGCCCTGGTCTGCCGTCACCGCGGTGAGGTCCTTCTGGAACGAGCTCAGGTCCGCCTTCACGTTGCCAAAGACGTCGAGCGCTGCCGAGTGGGCGACGAACTCGGGGAGGCTGGCAGCCGCACCGAGGACCTTGCTGGCGTAACAGGGCGTCCCGTCCGACGATGGCGCACACCATGCGCTCTGGTCGACGACGGCGAGGAAGGCACCGGCAGGCACCACGTTGCCGGCCCGGAGCGCAGCGGTGATCGGCCACATGTTCGGCTGGAACAGCGTGGCCACCGTGGCTGCACATCCCTCGGACCAGGTGGCGAAAGCGGGGAACCCGTTGGCCGACATCACCTCCGCCAGCGGTGCCCCGAGCACATCGGTGATCCGTCGGGTGTTGAACGGGTCGTAGGCCGCCGTGTTGTTGGTCGACCCACCCTCGGCGGACTGCCACTCGTCGAGATCGTCGACGTTCGCCGGCGTCACCGGGGCGCTGAGCCCCTGGAGCACGCAGAGCTCCCAGCCCGCGGGCAGCGGCGTGAACCCGCCCGTCGGGGCTGCGGTGGCCCCGCCGGGCGTCGACGTGGACGCGGAGAAGCACAGGCCGGCCGTGGCCAGGGCCAGAGCGAGTCCCGCGCTGCGGAGGATGCGTGTCATGAGGGGTGGTTGGGGATCGGTGGCTCCGGTGACGGGAAGTGGTCAGGCCCGGGACTCCCGCTGAGGCGGGTCGATGGCCCCCTCAAGATTGGCACGTTCGGGACGCTCCTTCCCCCGCGACTATCGGCGGAGCGACAGGGCGAGTTGATCCGTTGTGCAAAATGTGTGTTTCCGAATCGCCTGCGTCCCCAGTGGAGCGACCTGGGCCACCCTCGACCGGGCCCCCAGTGAACCGACGAATACACCAGGGCTGCTGGTCAGTGGGAGTTTCTGTGCCGCTGACCTCGTCGAGAGCCAGAAGCACACTTGAGCCGCGGTCCTCCGAACAACACGGCTGCCCAGACTTCGTCCCGGCTCCGGGGACGCCGGGGAACTCGGGCTAGGGAGGGGCCTCGCTGTGTGGCCCTGAGAGCCTCGCGACCTCCCGGTGCCGCACCGACGACACTACCGAGGCCCGCAGCGGGCCAGAGCGTCGAGCGTGGCCGGTGATCCGCGGACGATCTCTAGTTCATCGGCGCCGCAGGCCGTCCGTACTTCACGTTCGCCTTGCACTCGGTGCAGACGGCGATCCCGCCACGCCCGCCTAGCTTCGCCTGGGCGCCCACGACCGTCCCTTCGGGCCTGTCAGCGGGGAGCCAGAGCCCTTCAGGAGCGCCACACTCGGGGCAGGCGACCGAGTCAACAGCCTCGGCGCGGGGCATCGTACGGGGATGGTCGGCGTACTTGTCGTACGGTCCGAGGCACCTGGTGCAGATCGCCTGGACAAGGTGCTTGCCCTCCGTCGTGTCGATCACAGTGCGGGCCGTCAGCGCCCCACACTCGACACAGGGACGCTCACGAGGGGGCACGCCTACTGCTCGGAGGTAGTCAGGCCCCGATAGCTGGGCTCTTGGGTGATGGACATGGCTTCCACGGTATGACCCCGCTGTGACGCGCGTCGCGGACCGCCCGGTTCGGAGATGATCTGCCGCCCAGCGTGTGACCCAGTGCCGGCGGTAGGGGGCACTTTGTCTGCCGAGATCGCACCGGGTTCACCCGGCCGCAATGTCGGTTGACCGGTGATCCGAGGTCAGCTAAACAGACTCAGCGAGCTGGGCACCGCACCTGAGGACGGGGGAGTCCGATGAAGACGGGCATTCGACGCAGTCTGCGAACCGCTCTGGCCGGTTCGCTGCTGTTCGGGGGACTGACGACAGCCTCTCTGGCCGCTATCACTGCCCTAACGCCGGGCACCGCATCGGCCAGCCCGATGACGACGCTGTTCTCATCCACCACTGCTGGCACCTATTCGGTCACCGTTCCTCCCGGAGTCACCAGCGTCACCATTACGGCGGTGGGTGGCACGGGTGGATCTGTCCCCCTTGGGTGTATTTACCAAGGGTTCTACTGCTTCCTGTACTACGGCGGCGGGACTGGTGGAGCGGGTGCGGTAGTGACCGCCACTGTCGCAGTGGTCCCCAGTAGCGTGCTGACCGTCACGGTGGCGCAGAACGCCGGGACTGGTGCGGGCAGCGGCGGCGACGCTGGGTCAGGCCCCCTCACCAATGGCGCGTCGGGTGGTGGCGCATCGGCTGTGTATGAAGGGCTGAGTCCGTTGGTGGTGGCCGCCGGCGGCGGTGGCGCAGGTGCCAGTTTGAATACGCCAGCAAATGGCGGGGCGGCGGGCCAGGCCGGCCAGCCAAACTCCGGCTGCACTGCGGGTGGCGCTGGCAGCCAGACAACCGGTGGCAGCGCCGGAACTTGTGCCGCAGCCGGGGGGGTTCCATTTGATGTTACTGCCGCCACCCCTGGTGGTCTGGGGAATGGCGGGAATGGTGGGAGTGCCGGCTTCGGTGATGCGGTTGTTGGCGGCGGCGGTGGTGGCGGTGGGTACTACGGCGGTGGTGGAAGCTCGTTTGGCGGAGCCGGCGGCGGATCGAGCTATCCCGAAGCTGATGTGACGGGGTTGGACACCACGGCGACGCCGTCGGTGACCATCACCTACGTCCCGCCGTGTGGTGCGGGACTCACACCCCACGTCTTGAACGCCACCTACGCCACTAGGACATTCACCGGCCTGTTCTGTGTGAACGCAAAGGGCATTGGCACCTACACCCAAGGCACCGTGTCGGGGATCGGTGCGGTCACCACCGTGAAGGGAACCACTCTCATCGGGGCGTTGGGCAAAAACCTGCTATTGGCAGGAAGGACCAACGGCACCAAGAGCGGGTTCGTCGAGGTGGCTCCGGTCCGAGCGATCGGGACCTTCACGCTGAGCTAAAGCCTCCTTCGACGTGCGACAGGCCCTCGGCTCTGACCGGGGTCTTGTTCGTTTATCCACACGCCCCGTTTGTGCCGTTCGGGCGACCCCCTTTAGGCCGGTGGGTCCTCCGGTGACGGAGGTAGGTGCATGTGCGCGAGGGGTGGGAGACGCGACCTCGCTGAAGTGCTCGGCGACCAGGTTCCCAGGGAACTGATGGACCAGGTGATGGGTTCCTTGACCGGCCTCGGACTGCTCATGCCTCAACCGGCAGGACACTTCAACTGGCTGCCGACGGGGCTTGGCGAACGCCTCGCCGACGTCCTCGGCGACCCTGGCAGGTCTATCGAGCAGTTGTGATCAGTTGTGATCAATCGGCCCGTTTGGGGGGTTCACGGCCTGCCAGTACGACGCTCTCATCTGCGAGAACGTCGCAAACAGGCCGTGCCCGGAGCGGGACTCGAACCCGCACGCCCTTTCGGACAGCGGCTTTTGAGGCCGCCGCGTCTGCCATTCCGCCATCCGGGCGGGAACGCCCGAGCGTACAAGCTGCGATCTACGGTGAAGGGGTGAGAGCCCCCGCACCGTGCGGCTGACCGGGGTCGAGCTCGTCCGGGTCGACGTCCCCTTCCGCGAGGAGATCGGCACGGCGGCCGGTGTGCACCGGCTGCGCCCGCTGCTCTTCGTGCGGGTCGTGAGCGAGGAGGGCGAGGGGTGGGGCGAGTGCGCGGCGCTGGCCGAGGGCACCTCGGTGGACCCCGCCCTCCGTGAGGTCGAGCAGGCCGCCGCGACACGCGGCGTGGCCCGCCTCTGCAGCGCCGCCCGGGCGCGGGGCGGGCAGCTGCCCACGGCGGCGGAGATGCCGCAGCTGTTCGCCGGCTCCCCGGTGGACCGGATGCTGGCCGCCTGCTTCGAGATGGCGGTCTGGGATGCCGAGCTGCGCGCGCGGCGGGCGTCTCCATGACCGAGGCGCTGGGGACAGGGCCGGGGTTCGGCGCCCTCCCGGTGGGCGCCGTCGTCGGCATCCCGCCCGGCCGCGATCTCGACGTGCTGCGGGCCGAGGTCGCGGCCGCCGTCCATGCCGGTGCTGCCCGCGTCCGCCTGAAGGTCGAGCCGGGCTGGGAGCTCGCGCCGGTGCGCGCCGTGCGGGCCGATCACCCCGACCTCGTGCTCCAGGTCGACGCCAACGGATCGTTCCGGGGCACCGACGAGGACGTGGCGGTCCTCAGCCGCCTGGCCGAGTTCGACGTCCTCTGCATCGAGCAGCCCCTCCCGCCGGCCGACCTGGTGGCGCACGCCCAGCTGGCGCGGGCACTGCCGGTGCCGATCTGCCTCGACGAGTCGCTGTCGACACCGCGCCGCATCGCCGACGCGCTGCGCAACGGCTCGTGCGCCATAGCGTGCCTCAAGCCGGCGCGCCTGGGCGGGGTGCGCCCCACCCGGGCTGCGCACGCCGCCTGCGTGGCCGCCGGAGTCCCGGCCTTCGTCGGGGGTTTCTTCGAGGCGGGGCTCGGCCGGTCCTCCAACCTGGCGCTGGCCGCGCGCCTCAGCCAGGACGCGACGGGCCTGGTCAGCGACCTCGGCGACCCCGCCGACTACCTCACCGTCGACCCCTGCGGCTACCCCCCGGTGGTCGAGGGCTGGGTCCGCGTCCCGACCGTTCCAGGGGTCGGGACGCGGCCCGACGACGCGGGGCTGGGCGGCCTCGATGTGCGGCGTCGCTGGTTCCCCGCCACCTACACTTGACGCTCCATGCACCGAGTCCTGCTGGAACGGCGGATCAGAGACGTCCACACCCGCCTGGTGCGGGCGCGCGAGGAGCTCGCCGTGCTCGACGAGCAGCTGGCCGTCGTCCAGGAGTCGGCCGACGAGGCCCGCGTGCGGGCGCTCGTCTCGGAGACCCCCCTCGCCACGCAGGAGCACAACGAGGCGGCCCGCCACGCCGACGCCATGGCCCGCGCCCGTGAGGCGCTGGTGAAGACGGTGGTCGACCTCGAGCATCGCCAGGACGAGCTCCTGGCCCACGTGGCCTCGGGCAAGCAGTGACGGTCATGGGGAGCGACATGACGGACGCAGACGGTGGCGAGTCGAGTCCCGCCCGCGTCGTGATCGCCGAGGACGAGGCCATCGTGCGCCTCGACCTCAAGGAGATCCTCATCTCGGCCGGCTACGACGTCGTGGGGGAGACCGGGCGCGGCGACGAGGCCGTGCAGCTGGTCGAGGAGCACCGGCCGGATCTGGCCATCCTCGACGTCAAGATGCCGGGCATGGACGGCCTGCGCGCCGCGCGCGAGATCACCTCGCGCCACGAAGCGGTGGTGCTGCTCCTCACGGCCTTCAGCCAGCGCGACCTCATCGAGGAGGCCAGGGACTCGGGGGTGGCCGCCTACCTGGTCAAGCCATTCCAGCCCCGGGAACTGCTGCCGGCCATCGCACGCGTCCTGGCCAAGGCCCGCCAGGACCGGGCCATCGAGGCCGAGCACCCGGCCGACGGGGCCGAGGACAAGATCGCCACCCGGCGCCTGGTCGACGAGGCCAAGCAGATCCTGATGGACCGGCACGGCCTCCCCGAGACCGAGGCGTTCGGCTTCATTCAGCGCACGGCCATGCAGACGCGGGCGCTGATGCGCGACGTGGCCCAACAGGTCGTCGACGGCACACTGACCCCGTAGAGTCGGCCGCATGGCGACACGCCGGGAGCGACCGGGCCCGCTGCTGCTGCTCGACGGGATGTCCCTGGCCTTCCGCGCCTACTTCGCGCTGCCCGACACCCTGGCCACCTCGAGCGGGGTCGTCACCAACGCGGTGCACGGGTTCACCTCCATGCTGGTGTACCTCATCCGCGAGCAGCATCCCTCGGCCCTGGTCGTGGCCTTCGACGCCCCGGGAGCGACCTTCCGCGACGAGATCCTCGAGGACTACAAGGCCGGTCGGGCCGAGACCCCCTGGCTGCTGCCCCCGCAGTTCGACATCATCCGAGAGGTCATGGCCGCGCTGGCCATCCCGGTCGTCGAGGCGCCGGGCTTCGAGGCGGACGACGTCATCGCCACGCTCGCCACCGAGGCCGCCGAGCGCCGTTCCGAGGTCGTGATCGTGACCGGAGACCGCGACAGTTTCCAGCTCGTGCGGGACCCGTACATCCGGGTGCTCTACAACAAGCGCGGCGTCAGCGACTACGCGCTCTACGACGAGGCCGGCATCGTCGAGCGCACCGGTGTCCCGCCCTCGCAGTACGTGCTGTTGGCCGCCCTGCGCGGTGACCCCTCGGACAACCTGCCGGGCGTGCCCGGCGTGGGGGAGAAGACCGCCGCCAAGCTCCTCACGTCCTACAGCGACCTCGACGGCATCTTCTCGCACCTGAGCGAGCTCACGCCCAAGCTGCGGGAGAACCTGGCGGCGAGCGAGGAGCTGGCCCGCTCGAACGCCCGCATCATCCCGCTGGTCTGCGACGTGCCCCTCGAGCTCGACGTGGCCCACATCCCGCTCGGCGGCTGGGACCGCGCCACGGCCGAGGCGACGTTCGAGCGTTACGAGATGAAGACCGTGTGGCAGCGCCTGGAGGAGCTCCTCGACGCCGGCGCGCTGGGGGAGCCGGCGCCGGGCAGTGCCGGACCCGCGCCCAAGGGTGCCGCCGCCCCGGCCGGGGCGCAGGCCGTCCCGGCGGGAAGGGACGAGCCCGCCGGACCTCCGCTCGAGCTGCGCGACGTGGCGCTGCCGACGACGGCGGCGGAGGCCACGAAGTCCCTCGACGAGCTGGGGAAGGGCCGGCTGGCGCTGGCCGCCCGCTGGAACGGCATGCCCGGGCGCGGCGAGCTGGTGGGCCTGGTGCTGGTGGCGACCGAGGGCGACGAGGCGGGCCTCGGGGTCATGGTGCCGGGCGACCTGCTCGGCGCCGCCTCGGTGGTCAAGAAGCTCAACGCCGTGCTGGCCCGGGCCGTCCTCGGCCACCACGTCAAGGAGGCCATGCGGTCGCTGCTGCCCCTCGGCATCGACCTGAAGGGGCTCGAGATGGACACCGCCGTGGCGGCCTACCTCCTCGACGCCTCGACGGGGGAGTACGGCCTGCAGCAGCTGCGCGAGCAGACGGGCCAGCTGACCCTCGACATCGCCGAGCCCGGGACCGAGGCCCTCGACGTGGCCCGGGAGGCGGCCGGCGAGGCGTGCGACGTCGCCGCCATGGCCGCGAGCTTCGCGCGGCGCCTGCAGTCCGAGGACATGGTCATGCTGCACGACGAGATCGAGACGCCTCTGGTGCGGGTCCTGGCCAAGATGGAGGTGGCCGGCATCGGCATCGACCGCGGCGAGCTCCAGGCGATCGCCGACTCGCTCTCCGCCTCGGCGGCGACGCTGCAGGCGGCCGTGCAGGAGTGCGCCGGCCACGAGTTCAACGTGAACTCGACGCCGCAGCTGCGCACGGTGCTCTACGACGAGCTGGGGCTCACCCCGGGCAAGAAGACGAAGACCGGCTTCTCGACCGACGCCCAGACGCTCGAGAGCCTGCGCGGGGCCCATCCCATCATCGAGGCGTTGCTCGACTACCGCGAGGTGGAGAAGCTGCGCTCGACCTACGGGGAGAGCCTGCTGGCCGAGGTACAGGCCGACGGGCGCATCCACGCGTCGTTCGGCCAGACGGTGGCCCGCACCGGGCGGATCTCCTCGGACCGCCCCAACCTGCACAACATCCCGGTCCGCAGCGAGCTCGGCAAGCAGTTCCGGCGCGCCTTCGTGCCGGCCGAGGGCTGCACCTTCTTGGTGGCCGACTACGACCAGGTGGAGCTGCGCTGCATCGCGCACCTCTCCGAGGACCCCGGGCTGATCGACGCCATGACGTCGGGGTCCGACGTGCACCGCATGGTGGCCGCCGCCGTCTACGGCATCCCCCCCGAGGAGGTGACGCACACCCAGCGCGAGTTCGCCAAGATGGTCTCCTACGGCCTCGCCTACGGCATGGAGGCCTACGGCCTGAGCCAGCGCCTGGGCGTCCCCGTCGAGGAGGCGGCCGCCATCATGGAGAGCTACTTCGGCGCGTTCCCACTGGTGAAGCAGTACATGGACCACACGGTGGCCGAGGCCAAGATCCGCGGCGCCACCCGCACCATGTTCGGCCGCATCCGGCCGTTGCCCGACCTCCACGCGGCGAATTACCGGCTGCGCCAGGCGGCGGAGCGCCAAGCCATGAACGCGGGCATTCAGGGGCTGGCGGCCGACATCTTCAAGCTGGCGCTGGTCCGGCTCGACCGCGACCTCGAGGCGGACCAGCTGACGAGCCGCCTCGTGCTCCAGGTGCACGACGAGGTGATCGTCGAGGTGTCGCCGGGGGAGGAGGACGACGTGCGCCGCCGCACCGAGTCCGCCCTCACCGGGGCGGCGGACCTCAAGGTCCCGCTGACCATCTCCATGGCGACGGGACCGAGCTGGGCTGCCGCCAAGGGGTGACGGCCAAGGGGTGACGGCCGTGGGGAGGGGCGGGGCTGACCGCCGGGGGCGTGGCAGACGCCGCCTGAGCAGCTGGTACGCTGTCTCCCCTTGCCCGCCGGCACCGGCGGCGGCGCAACCCGTATCCATCGAGAACCGACCCCGGCGCGGTCCTGCGGATGCAAGTCGCAACCGCCGCAAGGAGCTTCACCATGGCTGACGCAGCACGCACCTCCCTCCTCTCCCCCGAAGCGATGGGCAGTTTCGACGCCGAGGGGAACTACACCCCCCGCACCATCGTCGACGACGACCTGGCGGACGCCGATCTCGAACAGGCGATGGGGGACTCCATCATCGAGTTCGACGACGGCGACGTGATCGAGGGGACCGTCGTCAAGATCGACCGCGACGAGGTCCTGCTCGACATCGGCTTCAAGTCCGAGGGCGTCATCCCCGCCCGCGAGCTCTCCATCCGCAACGACGCGAATCCCGAGGACATCGTGTCGCTCGGCGAGCACGTCGAGGCGCTCGTCCTCCAGAAGGAGGACAAGGAGGGGCGCCTGGTCCTGTCCAAGAAGCGGGCCCAGTACGAGCGGGCCTGGACCACCATCGAGGAGAAGAAGAACAACGGCGAGATGGTCTCCGGCCCCGTCATCGAGGTGGTGAAGGGCGGGCTCATCGTCGACATCGGCCTGCGCGGTTTCCTGCCCGCATCGCTGGTGGAACTGCGCCGGGTGCGCGAGTTGCAGCCGTACGTGGGCAAGGTGATCGAGGCGAAGATCATCGAGCTCGACCGCAACCGCAACAACGTCGTGCTCTCGCGCCGTGCCTGGCTCGAGGAGGCCCAAAAGGAGCAGCGGGGGGACTTCCTGCAGAACCTCAAGCCGGGGGAGCGCCGCAAGGGCGTCGTCTCCTCGGTGGTCAACTTCGGCGCCTTCGTGGACCTCGGCGGCATGGACGGCCTCGTCCACGTGTCCGAGCTCAGCTGGAAGCACGTCGACCACCCCTCGTCCGTCGTGTCGGTGGGCGACGAGATCGAGGTCGAGGTCCTCGACGTGGACCTCGACAAGGAGCGCATCAGCCTCTCCCTCAAGGCCACGCAGTCCGACCCCTGGCAGGAGTTCGCCGACAGCCACGCGGTGGGGCAGCTCGTCTACGGCCGCATCACCAAGCTCGTCCCCTTCGGCGCCTTCGTGCAGGTGGGCGACGGGATCGAGGGCCTGGTGCACATCAGCGAGATGGCGGTCCACCACGTGGACCTGCCCGAGCAGGTCGTCACGCCGGGCGAAGAGCTGTGGGTCAAGATCATCGACATCGACCTCCAGCGCCGCCGCATCTCGCTGTCGATCAAGCAGGCGGCCGAGGGCGGCGAGGTCTCCGAGGAGTACCGCGAGGCCTTCGGCGAGCACGCCTACGACGAGGAGGGCAACTACATCGGCTTCGACTACGCCGAGGGCGAGTTCACCCCCGAGACCGAGGCGCAGGCGGCCTGGGCCGACTTCGCCGAGGAGATCGGGACGCCCGTGGTGGTGCCCGAAGGCGACAAGCCGGCCGAGGGCGAGGCTGCGGAGGGCCAGGCAGCCGAGGCCCAGCCTGCCGAGCCCCAGGCTGCGGAGAGTCAGCCTGCCGAGCCCCAGGCTGCGGAGAGTCAGCCTGCCGAGCCCCAGGCTGCCGAGAGTCAGGCCGCCATCGCCGAGCCGGCTGCCGATGCCCCGCCGGAGGCCGTGACCGAGTAGCGCATCGGCCCGAGCGCGTGCGCTGTTGCAAGCGGAGCGCAGCCGGATCGAAGGGTTGCTGCTCCAGCTGACTGAGGCACGCGACGAGGAGCGGGACGCGGCCGGCGGTGCCGGGGACATCGCGGACCCCGCGCAGCCCCTGACGGCGGAGCAGGGAGACGACGCGGTGGCCGAGAGCCTGCGGGGCCGACTGGCCGCCATCGAGCGGGCCGAGTCGAGGCTCGCCGCCGGCACGTACGGCCGCTCGGTGCGGAGCAACGCCGTGATCCCCGACGAGCGGCTCGAGGCGGACCCCGCCGCCGAGCTGACGGTGGAGGAGGAGGAGGAGGCGGGCTGAGGACTGCGGTTCGGCTCCGACCCAGCCGGTCCGCCCGCGCTCGTCGACCGGCGGACGCACATCGGCGACGTCGTCCGACCGACGCTAGCGGCCGGCCTGTGGCACGCGGGCGTGCCGCGCTATGCGCCGCAGGCTCGAGTCGCCGGGGACACCGACGGTGCGAGACAGGACATAACCGGTCATCGGCCCGGTGCTTGCTGCCAACCCGAGGACCCAGCCGAGCGCTTTGCCCCGGATGAGCAGCGCGGCAGAGATCGCGCCCGCGGTCTCGACCAGGTAGTAGCCGTACTTCATCCACACCGGTGCGACGTTTCCCAGAATGCCGCCCTGGTCTTCGAGATGGACGATGGCGATGGTTATGGGTCAGTTCACCGTTGCGACGCGATCCGGTCGCACAGCACGCGCGCGAAGGTCGCGGCGGCCGCAGGGACGTGGACGAAGAAGAGCATTGGGTCGAGCAGCTCGAGCTCCAGCACCGCAGTCTCGCCGTCGGCCCGTTCGACGATGTCGACCCGGGCATAGGTGGTGGGGCCGAGGAGGTGCTCGGCGGCCGCCAGGGCCTGGCGCCCCGCCGCGAGCTGCGCCGCGGTCGCGGTGGCAAGGGTGACCACCTGGTTGGCGATCAGGCTGTCGGTGGCCCCCACCCCCCGGCGGATCATCGGGTCCTTGTGGATCGCGTGGCTGAAGGTGCCGCCGAGGAAGACGAGGCCGGCTTCGCCGGTTTCGTCGACGGCCGGCTGGTAGGGCTGGATCATGGCCACCCGGCCCGAGCCCACCAGTTCGTCGACGTGCGCGCGCGCCGCCGCGTGCTCGTGGGGCTCGTAGCGCGCGGTCCGGTAGCCGCCGCCCGACACCGAGGGCTTGACCACGACTTCTCCGGGGGGCAGTGCGAGCGCCTTGGGGTCGAACCGGGTGTCGTCAGGCTCGACCCACCCCGTCGGCACGGTCGGGACGCCCGCCGCCTCCAGGTCGCGCAGGTAGCGCTTGTCGAGGTTCCAGTGCAGGGTGGCGGGGGAGTTGACCATCGGGGTCCCGCCGGCGGCCACCGCGTCCACCCACGCCAGGAACGCCGCGGCGCGATGGATGTGGTCCCAGGCGCCGTTGGCCACGACCAGGTCGAAGGTGGACCAGTCCACCGCCGGGTCGCTCCAGACCGCGGTCCGGGCGTCGATGCCCGCCTCGTCCAGCGCGGCGGTCAGGAGGGGCCCCTCTTCGAGCAGGTCCGGGTATTCGGGCGAGGCGGCCAGGGCCACGTGCGGACGGCGGCCGGCCACCCTGCGACGGGCCGCTCAGCCGGCGCCGAGGGCGTCGAACATGAGCGAGGCCAGCGTGTTGATCGTGTCCACGCCGTAGCCCTCGCTCGGGTTGTCGTCGGTGAGGATGGCGAACACGTAGTCCCGCCCGGCTCCGGAGACGTAGCCGATGCTGTTCACCTGTGGTCCCCCGGCCGGGGTGATGAAGCCGGTCTTCACGGCGACCGAACCCGGCGGCGCGCCGGACGGCACGCCCCAGACCTGGTTCGCCTCGACATTGTGCATGAGGGACAGCCCATAGGCGCGATAGGGGTCGGACAGAATGGGGTTGGGGTAGGCGAACGTCCGCAGGACCTTCACCATGTCGTCGGCGCTCGTGGTGGTGTACGCCCAGCCGATGTTGGTGGCCGTGACGGGGCCGGGGTACGGCGTGGTGGACTGGAGCCCGAGCACTTGATCGAAGGCCGCGAGCCCGGGCGCGCCGCCGTCGATGCCCCACATGGCGGTGGCCGCGTTGTTGTCGCTCACCTCGATCATCGGTGGCATCAGTGCGGCCTGGTCCGGCGGGATGCCGCCAGTGCGCTGGTCGGTGGCGAGTGCGTCCGCCATGAAGTCGACCTTGACGATGCTCGCGGTGACCTGCACCTGGCCCGGGTTCAGGTCCCACGTCATGCCGGTGTGGGCGTCGTAGATCGCCACGGAGACGTTGTCGGCCCGCTGCGCCAGATACGCCGAGACGGCCGGTCCGAACGGATACGGCAGGTTGCCGTAGGCCACGCGGTAGGCCGAGCCCGATGCGGTGCCGCCCCCGACGATGCCGACGGCCGGGACGTTCGGCGCACTCAGCGCAGAGCCGCCGAAGGGCGCGTCACCAAAGTTGAAGACCCCGCCGTCGCGCCCGACGAGCCAGTAGCCGCGCCCGTCGGGTGTCGCGGCCATGCCCACGACGGGCTCGTTCAGCACGAGGCTGCCGGTCGACCCCTCGAAGACGGCGTCGCCGAAGCTGAAGATCCCACCGTCGGAGGCGACGGTCCAGTACCCGCCGCCGTCGCCCGTCGACGCCATGCCCACCATCGGCGCGTTCAGCGGCTGGCCGCCTTCGGAGCCGTGAAAGACGGCATCGCCGAAGCTGAAGATCCCGCCATCGCGCGCCACCAGCCAGTAGCCCCCGCCGTCCGGGGTCGCCGCCATGCCGACGACGGGCTGGTCCAGCGGCCGGCCTCCCTCGGAGCCGTCGTAGGGGGCGTCGAACGCGAAGACCCCGCCGTCGGACGCCACCAGCCAGTAGCCGCCGGTGGCGGGGTCCCCGGCCATCCCGACGACGGGCTGGGCCAGCACCAGGCCGCCCGTCGACCCGTGGAAGGTGGCGTCGCCGTAGGAGAAGATCCCGCCGTCGGAGGCGACGAGCCAGTAGCCGCCGCCGTCGGGCGTGGAGGCCATGGCGATCACGGGCCGGTTCGGGGACCCGCCGGAGAGGTCGCCCAGCGGCGCGAGCCCGAAGGACCGCACGGAGTTGGGCAGGACCGGGCCGTCGGCGCCGGTCGGGGCGGCCGGCACGGCCAGGACGAGCGCACCCGGCGCGGCGAGGAGCGCCAGGAGGGTGCCGGCAAGCCGGAGCCTGGGCCGCGCACGGCTCGGTCCCGCGCGGATGCTCAGCTCCCGATCGGGAAGTGGCAGGCCACCTGGTGGCCGGGTGCGAGCTGCCGCATCTCGGGGACCTCCTCGGCACAGCGCGCCTCGGCCCGCGGGCAGCGGGTGCGGAAACGGCAACCGGACGGCGGGTTGATCGGGCTGGGCGGCTCGCCGACCAGGGGCACCGACGTGCGGGGCGCTTCGGGGTCGGGCTCGACCGCCGAGGCGAGCAGGGCCGCCGTGTAGTGGTGGGCAGGCGCCTCGTAGAGGATGTCGGACGGCGCGATCTCGCACAGGCGGCCCAGGTACATCACGGCCACCCGGTCGCTGACGTTCTTGACCACGGCCAGGTCGTGGGCGATGAACAGCACCGTCAGGTGGTACTCGTTCTTCAGGTCCTCGAGCAGGTTGAGGATCTGGGCCTGCACCGACACGTCGAGCGCAGAGACGATCTCGTCACACACGAGGAGCTTGGGCCGGAGCACGAGCGCGCGGGCGATGCTGATGCGCTGGCACTGCCCACCGGAGAACTCCCGGGGCCGGCGGCCGCCATTCAGGTAGGGGTCGATCCCGACCCTGTCCAGCATGGAGTCGGACGCTTCCTTGCGCTCGTCCTTCGTCCCGATCTTCCAGATGGTCAGGGGCTCCGCGACGATGTCCTGCACCCGGCGCCGCGGGTTGAGCGACGAGATCGGGTCCTGGAAGATCATCTGGACCTGGGTGCGCACCGTGCGCAGGTCGCTGCGATTGAGCGCCGTCAGCTCAGTCTCGCCGAACCGGATCTTGCCCGAGGTGGCCCGCTCCACCTGGACGATGGCGCGCCCCGTGGTGGACTTGCCGCAGCCGGACTCCCCGACGAGCCCGAGGGTCTCGCCTTGGCGCATGGTGAACGTGATGCCCGCCACCGCCTGGACCGTCGTGCTGCCCTTCTGGAAGGAGACGTGCAGGTCCTCGACGGAGAGGAGTGGTTCGGTGCCGACGGCGGCCGCCTCGACGGCGGTGTCGGTCATGCGGGGACCGCCTCGGGTGCCGAGGTCAACGGGAACCAGCAGGCATAGCTGTGCCCCGGCGCGGCCTCCACGAGCGGCGGCTTCTCCCGGTGGCACTTGTCCTGGGCGTAGGGGCAGCGGGGCGAGAACGGGCAGCCGGCGGGAGGGTGGAGCAGGTCGGGCGGCCTGCCCTCGATCGCGATGAGCCGGGTGTGGCTCGGGTTGGCGATGCGCGGCGTCGACCTGAGGAGCGCCTCGGTGTAGGGCATGGCCATGCTCTTGAAGAGGACGTTGGTCGGCGCACGCTCCACCACGTTGCCGGCGTACATCACGATGATCTCGTCCGTGCGGGTGGCGACGACGCCGAGGTCGTGGGTCACCAGGACCATCGCCATCTCGCGTTCGTGCTGGAGCTGCCCCAGGAGGTCCAGGATCTGCGCCTGCACCGTCACGTCGAGCCCGGTGGTGGGCTCGTCGGCCATCAGGAGACGGGGGGCACAGGCCAGCGCGATGGCGATCATGACGCGCTGGCGCATGCCGCCGGAGAGCTGGGCCGGGTAGGCCTCGTAGCGCTCGACGGGGGAGGGGATGCCCACCTGCATCAGGAGGGAGAGCGCCGTCTCCTTGGCCTCGCTCTTGGACAGCTTGAGATGGATCTTGAGCGGCTCTGTGATCTGGTTGCCGATGCGCAGGACCGGGTTGAGTGACGTCATCGGGTCCTGGAAGACCATCGCGATGTGCGTGCTCCAGAGCTTGCGGAGCTCGTCGTTGGGCGCGTTGAGGATCTCGGTGCCGTCGTAGCGGACGGATCCGGTCTGCGTGGTCGACGATCGCGGCAGCAGCCCCATGATGGCCCGGGACAGCACGGTCTTCCCCGAGCCGGACTCGCCCACGATGCCGAGCGTCTTGCCCTGGGCCAGGGTGAGCGACACCCCCTGGACCGCCTGCACCGAGCCCCGGCTCGTGGCGAACGAGACGTGCAGGTCCTCCACCTCGAGCAGGGCGGCGTTCACAGCTTGATCTCGGAGACGTCGAAGTAGGCGCGCAGCTGGTCCGCCACCACGTTGAGGCTGATCAGCAGCAAGAACATGGCGCTGGCCGGGAAGATGACGAGCCACGGATTCGTCTGCCCCTTGGCGCCGGTCAGCAGGGTCGACCCCTCGTTGAGCATGTTGCCCCAGCTCGGCGTCGGCGGCGGCACCGACAGGCCCAGGAAGGCCAGTGATCCCTCGAGGACGATGATGGTGGCGACAGCGATCAGGCCGAACGACACGATGGTCGGCATGATGTTGGGCAGGATCTCGCGGGTCAGGATGCGCGTGTCGCTGGCACCGAGCGCCTTGGCGGCGAGGACGAAGTCGCGGGTGGCGTAGGACAGAGTGGAGGCGCGGACCACACGGAAGATCAGCGGGGCCGCGAACAGTCCGATGATCAGGGTGATCTTGAACATGGACTTCCCCCAGAACGACACGATCGCGATGACGGCCACGATGGCGGGGAAGGCCAGCACCACGTAGGAGCCCGTGTTCAAGGCGGTGTCGATGCGACCGCGCCGGTAGGCCGAGATCATCGCGGGGACGCCGCCGAGGACCAACCCGATGATGGCGCCGCCGAATCCCACGACGAGCGAAACCCGCGCCCCGTAGACCAGGCGGCTGAAGATGTCACGGTAGAGGTCGTCGGTGCCCAGGATGTGGCCCCAGCCCGGGCCGCCGTTCTGCACGCTGTTGTAGTTCCCGAGGTTGGGATTGGGCAGCGGCAACAGATTGGCGATGGTGGCCATGACCGCCACCAGGACGATCCAGCCGGCGCAGATCCAGAAGAGCGGACCGAGCTTCTTCTTGGTCGGGTCTGCCGCCTCCTCGGCCGCGACCTCCTCCTTGATGTCGGCGAACGCCTCGTTGGTGGGGTGGGTCAGGCCGACGCTACTCACGGGCAATCCTCGGGTCGACGATGGTGAACAGGAAGTCGAAGATGAAGTTGATCAGCACGATGGCGATGGCGACGAACAGGGTGATGCCCTGTACGACCGTGTAGTCGTCCTGGTTGACGCTGGAGATGAGCTGGTAGCCGAGTCCCGGCATCTGCAGGAGCAGCTCGACGATGAACGTCCCGGCAATGAGGCTGCCGATGGTGACCCCCGCGGAGGCCAGCAGCGAGATGGAGGACGGGCGCAGCGCGTGACGCCACATGATGCGCCGGTCCGAGAGGCCCTTGGAGCGGGCCATCGTGATGAAGTCCTCCTGCAGCGTCGAGATGAGGTCGTTCCGGAGCAGCCGGAAGTACACCACGATGCCGCCCAGGGCGAGCACGATGGAGGGCAGGAGCATCGTGTGGATGTTCGACCAGAAGTTCTGGGTCAAGGGGACGTAGGAGGCGGGGCCCGGGAACACGTGCCAGTGCACCGCGAAGATGAGCACGAGGACGGGTGCGATCACGAACGGCGGCAGGGCCAGCATGGCGAATGTCCCGCTGTTCGACGCCCGGTCGAAGAGCTTGTTGGGGCGACGCGCCGAGTGCATCGCCATCGGGAGGGCGATGGCGAACGCGATGATCTGGGAGAAGATGATGAGCTCGAGGTCGATGGGGAACGACTGGGCGATGATGGTCGTCGTCGCCTGGTGCGTGGTGTAGGACTGCCCGAGATTGCCCTGGAAGACGTGGCCCATCCAGATGAAGTACTGCTGCCACAGGGGCTTGTTGAGACCGAGCTCGCGATTGACGGTGGCGACGTTCTGGGGCGTTGCATTGGGCCCCAGGATGGTGTCGGTGGGGTTGCCGGGAAGGAGGTGGACCAGGAAGAACACGGCGACCGACACGAAGAGGATGATGATCACGAGCAGCACCAACCGCTTGGCGATGTACCGGGTCACTTCGCCCCTTCCCCCCTTCCGTCCGTTCCTGTGCCCTTCGTCGAACGCCGACCCCCACCGGCGGCGGATGATCCTAGACCGCGAGCCCGTTGTCCTACCATGCGGCCCATGCCCGAGGAGGTCCCTGCTCTAGGCGGTCGCACGCGCATCCTCGTCGGGGTGGGGGTGGGACTGGTCGTCGCCGCAGGCCTGCTCCTGCGCTTCTGGACCCGCTCGGGGCTGTGGCTCGACGAGGCGCTCACGGTCGACATCGCCCGCCTGCCGCTGCACGAGATCCCCAACGCGCTCGAGGCACGACGGCGCGCCGCCCCTCTACTACTACCTGCTGCATTTCTGGATCTCGGTCTTCGGGCAGTCCAACGAGGCCGTGCGCTCCCTGTCCGGTGTGATCGCCGTGCTCACGCTGCCGGTGGCCTGGCTCTGCGGCCGGCGCTTCGGGGGCAGGGCCGTGGCGTGGACGATGCTCGTCCTTCTGGCCAGTGCGCCCTTCGCCGTGTACTACGCGACGGAATCGCGCATGTATGCGCTCGTCATCCTCCTGACCGGCCTCGGGTTCCTCGCCCTGCAGCGGGCCGTCACGGCCCCGCGCCCGGGGAACCTGGTCGGGGTCGCCGTCGTCACGGCGGCGCTCCTGTACGCCCAGTACTGGTCGGTCTACCTGACGGGGATGGTCGTGATCTGGCTGGTTGCGTCCATCTGGCGCAGCCGCCGCCACGGGCACCCGGAGAAGGCGCCGTGGGCCGCGCTGATCGCGGTGGGTGCCGGGTGCCTGCTGTTCGTGCCCTGGCTGCCGACGTTCTTCTACCAGACCGAGCACACGGGGACCCCGTGGGCCGCGCCGCCCAACTTCTCGGCCGTCATCAACGCCCTGACCGGGTTCACCGACAACCAGGGCTCCACGCTGCAGACGGCGACCAACCAGGGCAGGCTGCTGGCCGTCATCTACTTCTGCATGCTGGCGCTGGCCGTGTTCGGGGTCGGCCTGAGCGGCCGCATCATCGAGCTGGACCTGCGCACGCGCCCCCGTGCCCGTGGCGTCGGCTTCGTGGTGTTGGGGACGCTCTTCGCAGCGATCGCCGGCGGCATCCTGACCTCGAGCGCCTTCTCCTCCCGCTACGCCGCCGTCGTGTTCCTCCCCTTCCTGCTGCTGGTGGCGCTCGGAACGACGACGCTGCTCAACCCGAAGGCCCGGGTGATCGTCGTCGCGCTGGCCGTCGCGGCCGGGCTCGTGTCGTCGGCCCAGAACGTCACCACGCAACGCACGCAGGCGAACGCGGTGGCGGCGGCCATCAACGCACAGGCGAAACCGGGCGACATCATCGCCTTCTGCCCCGACCAGCTCGGGCCGGCGGTCTCCCGGCAACTCGACGACCCGTCGCAGTACGACATGATCACGTTCCCGCGCCGCACCGCACCACAGATCGTCGACTGGGTCGACTACGCGGCCACCGTCGGGGCGGCGGACCCCACCGCCTTCGCTGACGCGATCTACCAGCGGGCCGGGACCGACCATCACATCTGGTTGGTCTGGTACCCGATGTACCAGACCTACCAGACCAAGTGCGAGACGATCGCCTCCGAGCTCCTGGCCGCGTCCACCAAGGCCGGCGGCGGCGGGCGCAACGTCGTCACCGGCCGCGACGCGCTCTACTACGAGCCGATGACCCTCACCGAGTACTCGCCGACGGGACCCTGAGGATGGCGAAGGTGACCGAGTCGACCCCCGGGGCGGGCACGGGCATCGGCGACCCGGTGGCCGAGGCGGACCGTCGGGCGGCCCGGGTCGGCCCACGGGGCCTGTGGGAGCGCCTGCCCGAGCCGCTGCGGGAGGCCGTGCTCCCGTTCGCCGTGGCCCGCATCGTGGTCGCCGGCACGCTGGGGCTGGCCCACTTCGTCGTCGACCGCACGCATCCGTCCGCCCCCGGGGTGGCGGCGCGGGTGCACTCGGGCCTGTTGGGCTGGGACGCCGGCTGGTACGAGACCATCGCCCGCCGGGGCTACGGGCCGCTCGGGCGCGAGTCGCTGCGGTTCTTCCCGGCGGTCCCGCTGCTCACCCACGGGCTGGCCTGGGTCCCCGGTCTCGGCGACGGCCCGGCACTGGTGCTCCTCGCCAACGCCGCGGCCCTCGCCGCCACGGCCATGCTCTACGCACTCGTCCGCCGCGAGACCGGCTCGGGCGCCGTCGCCCGCCGTGCGGTCTGGGTCCTCAGCCTGCTTCCCGCCGCGTTCGTGCTGGTGATGGGCTATGCGGAGTCGCTGCTCCTGGTGTTCGCGCTGGGGTGCTTCCTCGCGCTGCGACCGCCGCCTTCTGACGCGCGGGCCCGCCCGCGCTTCGTGGTGGCCGGGCTCCTCGGCTTCGGGGCGGCCCTCACCCGGCCCATCGGCGTCCTCCTGGTCGTGGCCGTGCTGGCCGAGCTGGTCCGCTGGTGGCCCCGGCTCGGGCGCGGGGAGCGGGTGGGGGGCATCGGCGCCCTGGCGGCGCCCTTCGTCGGCGTCGTGTGCTTCTTGGCCTGGTCCAAGCACACGGTGGGGGACTGGTGGGCCCCCCTGCGGGTCCAGCTGCGGAGCTCGCACCACGGGGGGCTCTCGGATCCCTTCGCCACCCTGTACCACGATGCCAGCGGGGTGCTGCACCACCACGTCGGCACGGCCCTGCACGTGCCCTGGGTGCTGGCGGCCCTGGCCATGCTCGTCGTGTGCTGGCGCCGGCTCCCCGCCCCCTACACCCTCTTCGCCGCCGCCGTCCTGGCCACCGCCGTGGCCGGGTCCAACCTCGATTCGTTCGAGCGCTACGCCCTCAGCGCGTTCCCGCTGTCCATCGCGGCAGCCCTCGTCCTGACCGAGACCCAGCTCGAACGCGCGGTCCTGGCGCTCCTCTCGGCGGGGCTGGCCGGCTACGCGCTGCTGGCCTTCCTCAACATCTCGGTCCCCTGACCGGCCGTCCGGTCCCGGGGGCCCCTCCGGACCTTCGCTCCAACCCCCATTCCGGCCGGCCACCGTCCCCGGAGAGGCACGGGGGGTCCAGTAACCTGCCTTGCTCGTGGTCACCCCTGCCGAAGCGCCCGTCGTCATCGCCGGCGCGGGGCCGGGCGGCCTGACCGCGGCGTACCTGCTCACGAAACGCGGGGAGCACCCCGTCGTCCTCGAACTCGACGACGTGGTCGGCGGCATCAGCCGCACCGTTCTCCGCGACGGATGGCGCTTCGACCTCGGCGGCCACCGCTTCTTCACCAAGGTCGACGAGGTCGAGGCCCTATGGCACGAGATCCTCCCCGAGGGCGACTTCATGCTCCGCCCCCGGATGAGCCGCATCTACTACAAGGGAAAGTTCCTCGACTACCCGCTGAAGGCGCTGAACGTGCTGCGCAACATCTCCCTCTGGGAGGGGTTTCTCATCGGGCTCTCCTACCTGTGGTCCCGCATCCATCCGCCCAAGGACGAGTCGAACTACGAGAACTGGCTGGTGAAGCGCTTCGGCTGGCGCCTCTATCGCACCTTCTTCAAGACCTACACCGAGAAGGTGTGGGGGGTGCCGGTCTCGGACATGCCCGCCGACTGGGCGGCGCAGCGCGTCAAGAACCTGGACCTGCGCAAGGCCGTCGTCAACGCCATCCTGCCCAGGCGAGGGCAGACCGAGATCACGACGCTCATCGAGGAGTTCCAGTATCCCAAGTACGGCCCCGGGATGATGTGGGAGGTCTGCGCGGACAAGGTCCGGGCCGCCGGGGGGACGATCGAGATGGAGGCGCGGCTGACCGGCATCGAGGTCGCCGGAGAGAGGGCGGTCTCGGTCACCTACCAGCAGGGGGGCACGACCCACACGGTGCCCGCCTCGCACGTGGTGTCGACGATGCCGATGCGCGAGCTGGTGAACACCATCACCCCGCCACCGCCGCCCGCGGTCGTGGCCGCCGCCGACGACCTGCACTATCGGGACTATCTCACCGTCGCTCTCATCGTGCCCGAGTCACGCAGCTTCCCCGACAACTGGATCTATATCCATGCCACCGACGTCGAGGTCGGGCGCATACAGAACTACGGCTCGTGGTCGCCCTATCTGGTCAAGGACGGGCGCACGTGCCTCGGCCTCGAGTACTTCGTCTTCGAGGGCGACGACATGTGGAACAAGCCTGACGACGAGCTGATCGCACTCGGGACCAAGGAGCTCATCGGCCTCGGACTGGCGGCGGAGGGCGACGTCGAGCGGGGCTACGTGGTGCGCGTCCCCAAGGCGTACCCGTACTACGACTTCGCCTACAAGGACAACGTCGCGACCATCCGCTCCTGGCTCGAGGAGCACGCTCCCAACATCCACCCTGTCGGGCGCAATGGCATGCACAAGTACAACAACCAGGATCACTCCATGTACACCGCGATGCTCACGGTGGAGAACATGTTCGGCGCCTCCCACGACATCTGGTCGGTCAACGTCGAAGAGGAGTACCACGAGGCGGGATCGACCGGCCGCGACGCCCCTGTGCTGCCGCGGCGCACCGCCGCCACGGCGGGCACCCGCGACCCTGGCTGACCACGCGCCGACGGGCGCCAAGCGGTGGCGCTCGTGGATGACCCTCGTTGCGGCCGGAGCGGTGTACCTCGTCGTGGGCTTCGTGCTGTGGGTGCACGCCTGGACCGAGGGCGCGTCGACCCACACGCTGTGCGGGTGCGGAGACCCCGCGCTGTTCCTGTGGTTCTTCCAGTGGCCGGCCACCGCCTTGGCGCACGGGCAGAACCCGTTCTTCTCGACCGCGCTGTTCCATCCGACGGGGATCAACCTGCTGGCGCAGACGTCGGTGACGGGACTCAGTCTGCCGCTCGTCCCGGTGACGTGGATCTGGGGGCCCGTGGCCTCGCTCAACGTCGCCTCCACGGTCACACCGGCCCTCACGGCCTTTACCGCGTTCGTGGTCGTGCGGCGCTGGGCCCCCTGGGCGCCGGCCGCCTTCGTGGGCGGGTTGCTCTACGGCTTCTCGCCCTTCGTCCTCAACAGCCTCGAATTCGCCCACCTGATGACGGCGGCCCTGATGTTGCTCCCGCTCATCCTGGCCGTGCTCGACGAGATCCTCATTCGCCAGCGCCACAGTGCCGTCGGAGCCGGCCTCGTGCTCGGCTTGCTCCTGTTCGCACAGTTCTTCCTCTCCTCCGAGCTGCTGGCCATCGCGGCCGTCGTCGTGGTCGTCTGCATCATCGCGTTGGTGGCCGCCGCCCTGGTCGCCGATCCTGCCGGGCTGCGGCGGCGCGCGCCCCATGCAGCGCGGGCGCTGGCCATCGGCGTGGGCGTCAGCGTGGTGCTGTTGGCCTGGCCGGTCTGGTTCGCGCTGGCGGGCCCCGCCCACCTCTCGGGCCTCGTCTGGCCCAACATCTCGAAGCTCGGGGGTTTCCTGCCTTCAAGCTTCGTGACGACCGCCTACCCGTCCCCGACCATCATCTTCCTCGCGCTGGGAGGGTACGCGGGGCCTGCACTCGCCTCGCCCGCCTACCTAGGCTGGAGCTTCCTGGCCGTCCTGGCCGTCGGTGTGGTGGTCTTCCGGCGGGACCGGCGGCTCTGGTTCTTCGGCTTCGCCTTCGCCCTGTGCCTGGCCTGCTCCTTGCTGGCGCGCCCCGGGCAGTGGGAGCCGGCCCGGGTCTTCTTGCGGCTCCCGGTGATCGAGAATGTGATCGAGCAACGCTTCATGGCCTTCGGCTTCCTGGCCGCCGCGGTCATGCTGGCCGTCATCCTCGACCGTGTGCACGTGCTGCAGCCGGGCTGGCGGGGCGCGGAGGTCGCCCTGGCGGCCGCCTGCGTCGCGTTGGCGCCCATGGCGGTCGTCTTCGGCGAGCGCCTGCCCTTCGCGATGCAGCCGGTGACCCTGCCTCGCTGGTACAGCGAGGTCGCCCCAGCGCTCCCGCCCGGGCGGGTGCTGCTTTCCTACCCCGCACCGTTCTCGGGGATACAGAACTCGATGGCGTGGCAGGCGGTCAACGGCATGCACTACAGCCAGGCGGGGGGTGGCGGGCCCGAGGGAGTGGCGAACCGGGCCGGGACAGCCGCATCCGGGTTCCGAGTGATCGCCCGGCTCGGGTTCGGCGTGGCGTTGCCCAAACCCGGGGGGTCCGCGGCGCAGTATGCGGCCGTGCGCCATGCGCTGGCCGTGTGGCAGGTCACGACGGTGGTGATCGCCACCGACCCGGCGGCCCCGGCGGTCCAGCGGGGCCGCGACCCGGCCTACGCCGCCGCGTTCATGACGGCCGCCCTCGGGCGCCTGCCCCGGCTCCAGGCCGGGGCCTGGGTGTGGGACCGGGTGGACGCGGGGCTCCCGCCGCCGCTCCACCTGGGGACCCGCGCGCTCGAATCGTGTGTGAGGATGGGGGAAGAGCCCCCCGACCGTGCGGTGGCGACCATGCGGGTGCCGAATTGCGTCGGTTTGAAAGCACTGAGCCTTCGCTGAGGTGGGCGGTAGGCTCAAGGGCCGGCCGGGAAGGGCCGACTCCGAAGAGTCGGAAGCGTGGGGCGGTGTGTGGTTGGGGCTGGGATCCGTCGGGCGGCCGAGCCGGGCAGGACGGCGTCGAGGAGGACGTGAGCGGACGTGACGGGTGTGCGAAGCCGATTGGGTGCCGCGGGCGCCGTGGCCGCCTGCCTCTGCCTGCTCGCACTGGCGCCGGGGGCGGCCGGCGCGGCACCGGCCGCGCGAGCTGACGCCGCGTCGGGGGCGCGGGTCGCGATCCGGCTGGCGCCGGGACTCAGCACGTCCGAGCACGCCGCCCTGCAACATGCCGGCGCCTATGGCTCGCACCCCGTCCGGCTGCTGATCCTCGGTGACTCCATCGCCATGACCCTGGGCGTGGGGCTGGCCGTGGGCTCGCAGGCGGGATACGGCGTCACGGTCTCCGATCACGCCGCCCTGGGGTGCGATCTCGACCCGCAGCTCGAGATCTTCACCTCCGGCGCGGCGGGACCGGCGACCCAGGGCTGCGCGCAGTGGCAGGGCCTGTGGCCCCTCCTGGGGGCGGCGGAGAAGCCCCAAGTGGTGGCGATCGGACTGGGCCGCTGGGAGGTGACGGACCACCTGTTCCACGGGCAATGGGCCCACATCGGTGAGCCCGCCTGGGATGCGCACCTGACGTCGGAGCTCCAGGCGGCCGTCGCCATGTTCCATGGGATTGGTGCCAAAGTGGTGCTGTTCACCATGCCCTACATCGACCCGAGTGACCGGCAGCCCGATGGCTTGCCATGGTCGGAGAACGCGCCGGTCCGCGTCCAGGCCTACAACGCACTGGTGCGCCAGGTGGCAGGCGCCGACCCGGGCGAAGTCGAGGTGATCGACCTCAACCGGCTGCTCAGCCCCGACGGCGTCTACACCGCATCCCTCGACGGGGTCGACGTCCGGCCCGATGGCGTGCACATCAGCACTGCGGGCGGCCTGCTGCTGCAGCGGGAGATCCTGCCCGAGGTCGATCGCATCGGCGTGGAAAGCGAGGCGGCGGCAGGGGCACACGTGTGACCGAGCCGGAGGCGGCCGAGTCGCCGCCGGCCGAGGTCGTCGTCGAGTCCGTGCCGGCCGCGATGTCGCTCGCACCCAATGCGGTCGGGCCCAATCTCGGAGCGGAACTCCTGCTCGACGCAGAGGCACGGCCCGGCGTGGAGTCGATGCGGGCCGGGCTGCTCCAGGCGGGCCCGCTGGCGGCGGCCGGCGTGCTGGCCAACGGGGCCAGCGTGGTGCTCACCATCGCCTTGGCGCGCCTCCTCACGCCGCACAGCTACGGAGTCCTCAACCAGCTGACCGGTCTGTACCTCATCCTGTCCATGCCCGGTTCGGCCGTGGTCGTCGCCGTCGTGCGCCGGGTGACCCTGTGGCACGAGGACGGGACGGGCCACCTGGTCCGCCGTTGGGCAGGCCGAGTGCACCGGCAGGGCACGATGCTGGTCCTGGCGTGGGCCGCCATCGTCTTCGTGAGCCGGCACGGCGTGGCTGTGCTCCTGAACCAGCAGAGCGGCATCGGCATCGCAGCGATCCTGACCGCCGCGGCCTTCTTCGTGCTCTTGTCGCTCGATCGCGGCCTCCTGCAGGCGCACCGGGCCTACCGGCCGCTGGCGGCGAACCTCCTGGTCGAGATCGGCGTGCGCCTCGTGGCGGTGCTGGTGCTGGTGCTCGCCGGGTTCGGGCCCTCGGGTGCCGCGGTGGGAGTGCTGATCGGCGAAGTCGTGGCGGCCGGGCACGCGCGCTACCTCGCGGTGCAGGCCTGGTCAGGTGGCCGGTCGCTGCACCGCTGGGCCGCCGCCGGCTGGGTTGCCGCCGTGCGGCCGGACCCGGTGCTCGAGACGGGGACGTCCGAGCGGCGGACGGTCGCGCTGGACCTCGCGGTGGCGTCGATCTCCCTGTCGATGGTGGCGGTGCTGCAGAATGTCGACGTGCTGGTGGTGGGACGGGACAACCCGACGCACAGCGGCGCTTACGCCGCGGTGTCGGTGAGCAGCAAGGCGATCGTGTTCGGTGCAGTCGTGCTCGGCGGCTATCTGCTCCCCGAGGCCGCCATCCGCTGGCGCCAGGGGGGCCACGCGCTGCGCCAGCTTGCCGTCGTGCTCGTCCTGCTGGCCGTCCCGTCGGTGCTCCTGCTCGGCGTCGCGCTGGTCGCGCCCCAGACGCTGCTCGAGCTCGTGTTCCACCACGCCTACACGGCGGCCGCCGACGCGCTGGCGCCGCTGGTGCTCGCCATGATCATGCTGAGCGTCTCGGTGGTCTTGACCATGTACCTGCTTGCCATCGGCCGGCGCTGGGTCGTGCTGGTCTTGGTCGGGGGAGCGGCGGCACTGACCGTGGCGGTGCTCCAGGTGCACGGGTCTCCCCGGGCGACTGCGGTCGTGGACCTGATCACCCAGGCCGTCGTGCTGGTCGTGATCGTGGCCGGCTTCGCCGCCGTCCACAGGCTCAGGGTGGGGAGGCAGCCCGCGCGGCTAACCTGACCGGATGGCTGACGACTCGGGGCACGTCGCCGCCGTGCCCCCGGGCCGCCTCGGCCACGACATGCGTCCCGACCACGAGATGCTGTCCTCCATCGCGGCCGAGGCGGGCCTCCGGCGCATCCACTTCGTGGCCTGGCGGGACCTCGACGACCCAGAGGCGGGCGGCTCGGAGCTGCACGCCCACAAGATCGCGTCGCTGTGGGCGGCCGCCGGACTCGACATCACGTTCCGCACCTCGGCGGTCCCGGGCGCGCCCGAGGACCTGACCCGCGACGGGTATCGAGTGCTGCGCCGGTCCGGCCGGTACGCCGTCTTTCCGGGGGCCGCCTGGGAGGGCGTCCGCATGGGGCATCGGCCCGGCGATGCGCTGGTCGAGATCTGGAACGGCATGCCCTTCCTGTCGCCCCTGTGGTACCGAGGTCCCCGTTTGGTCTTCCTGCACCATGTCCACGCCGAGATGTGGGGCATGGTGCGGCTGCCCCCCGTGCTCGCCCGCATGGGCGACACCATGGAGCGAAAGATCGCGCCGCGTTTCTACCGCTCGAGCCGGATCATGACGCTCTCCGATTCGTCGCGCACCGAGATCGTCGAGATGCTCGGCCTCGACGCGGACCGCGTGACGGTTGCGCCGCCAGGCGTCGACGCGCTCTACTCGCCCGGGGGGCAGCGCTCGCCCACGCCCCTGGTGGTCGCGGTGGGGCGACTCGTCCCCGTCAAGCGCTTCGACGCACTCTTGCGGGCCCTGGCCCGCGTCAAACGCGACCAACCCGACCTGCAGGCCGTCGTGATCGGCGAGGGGTATGCGAGGCCCGCCCTCGAGGCGCTGCGCGACGAGCTCGGAGCCTCCGAGTGGGTGCACATGCCGGGGCGGGTGGGCGACGCGGAGCTCGTGTCGTGGTACCGGCGAGCTTGGGTCGTGGCGAGCGTCTCTCGGCGCGAGGGGTGGGGAATGACCCTCACCGAGGCCGCGGCATGCGGGACGCCTGCCGTCGCCACCGCCATCGCGGGGCATGCTGACGCCGTGCTCGACGGCGAGTCGGGGATCCTGGTCGAGGACGTGGGGGAGTTCGCGGCAGCGCTCGGCCGCGTGCTGGGCGACGAGGTGCTGCGCAGCCGCCTCTCGAAGGGTGCGTTGACGAGGGCACGCTGGTTCAGCTGGGACGCCACCGCCTGCCGGGCTCTCGAGGCGCTGGCCGAGGAGGCGACCCGGTCCCGCTGAGCGACCCGATGCGGGGATCAGCCATCGATCCCCACGATCGGCGGGTGGATCGGGAGGACCCGGCGTTCGGGTACCCCGCCCGCCCGCAGGGCACGCCGGCCCAGCGGCTTGCGGACCCGCAACCCGAGACCGGAGATCACCGCATCGGCCAGCAGCAGGACGACACCGAGCCAGATCAGGTTGCCGGCATGGACGAACGAGCCGGCCCAGTTGGCGCCCGGCAAGTAGTGGTGCACCTTTTGGCCCTCGACGACGTTGAGGCAGCCGGCCACGATGAACGCCACCCCACCCACGGTGGCGGCGGCGCGGGCCCACGGGACGAGGAGTCCCAGCGTCACGACGCCGGCGACGGCCAGACCGGCCGCCGGAGGGGTGACGAGGAGCGCGACACCGCCGGTGACGGCGCCGATGAGCAGGGCCCGCGGGTAGCGACGCCAGCCGCGCCGGCGCTCCGCCTTGGGCGGCGGCGTGAACGGCATGGCCAGGGCCGGTGCGTCGAACGGCACGTCCGGCCGCTCCGGCGCATCGGGCCCGGCCGGGCCCCGCAGCCGGCGGGGGAGCCGGGCCCGCACCCAGCGGCGGGTGCGCAGGGGGAGGAAACCGAGCACCAGGCACAGCAGCAGGGCGGCGGCGGACACGGCCAGCGCGGCCCAGACCTCCCGCTGGGGAGTCCAGGTCAGGGCGACCGTGAAGTCCGGGCCGCCGAGCTCGTGCAGGTCCGCCGCGCTCACGTGCCAGCCGTTGGCGAAGCCGTCGACCAGCTGGGGCGCCCCGAGGTCCACCGCGTGCGCGCCCGGGGCCGCCTTCGGACCTGGTTCGGCCACCGCCTGCCACCCCTTGTTCACGCTCTGGCCGAGGACCAGTTCGAAGGATTGCGCCGCGCCTGTCACGTCGCCGCCGTGGGTGTCGATGTGCGACGAGGTCGCGGTCACGGACGGTGCAGGCCCGGGCTGCGTGGCCGAGAGCGCAGGCGTCCCGGCCGAGGTGGGGAAGGCGGCGGGCCCGGGGCTGCCGCCGGCCGCCGAGTCGAGGACGAGCTGGTCGATGTTCCAACCGGTGCACGTCGCCGGAGCATTGGCGCAGGGCGCGTTGTGACCCGCCGCCGTCGTCACCACGTGGGTCCCCGCGCCCAGCGTGATTCCCTTGCTGTCGGGCCCGCACGGGACGAGCTGCGCCTCGCCGTTCTGGAGTGCGTGCTGCGCCGACCCCACGATCGCCACGTCGATCTGCCGGCCGTCGATGGCCAGCAGGTTCGAGACGCAATTGCCGGGGAGATCGGCCGGCGTCGGGGCGGCATGGGCGCCGGGGATCCCGATCTCGGCGATGCCGAGCGGCAGTTCCAGCGGACCGGCGGAGTAGTAGTTCGCCGCGTACTCCGGCCGGACGGCGGTGAACGTGATGGAGAAGTGCGAGCCCGTCATCGCCGGGAACGAGACCGGCACCGTGGTGACCGCGCCCGGGACGTTGCTGTCGGCGATCGCCGGGAGCGTCACCTTCTGCACCTGGCTCCCCGAAGTGATGGTCAGGGCGGTGGGCACGGAGTGCCGCCCGTCGGCGATCACCTGCATGGTCAACCCGCTCAGCGCCTGGGGCTTGGCAAGGTCGTAGGTCAGCGTGGAGCCGACTTGCGAATTCGCCCCGAGCCCGGGCTGCCATGCCGTGGCCGCGTTGCCGTCGACGGTGGCCGAGGCCGTCGCGGTCAGGGCACCGGGCAACCGGCCCGAGGAGTAGGCGTCGCGGACGTCGGAGGCGGCGGGGGTGCGGCCCACGAGCCGGTCGATCTCGTCGTCGGGGATCAGGGCCGAGAGGCCGGCGCTGCCCGACAGGGTGAAGGTCCGCGCGGTGGGAAGCGTGAACTGGCGCGAGATGGTTGTCTCGGGGTCGTCCCGGGGCGGGTACTGCGAGGTGCGCTGCCTGGTCATCACGACGGTCAGGCGGTTGGCGGCGGAAGCCGCCCCGAGCGTGGAGAGCATCTGGCTCGGCATCTGGATCACCTGGCGCACCTGCACGCCGGGGATCTCGACCTCGGCGAACCCCACGGCCGAAGCGGACGCCGGTGGAGCCGTGTCGTCAGTGGTCCCGTCGATGGTCACGCGAAGCGTGTGGAACGTCCGGGCGCTGAACGTGAGCGTCTGGCCCGAGGGCAGGTGGGAGGCGGGCGTGAGGTCATAGCGCACCGGGTGCTTGCCGTCGAAGGTGAGGGTCACGGCCGACACCCAGCGCGCGCGGTCCCCGCGTTGGGGCTGGACCAACGTGATGTGGTCGGTGGTGACCGGGTTCGTCAACTGCGCCTGCCACCACTGGCCGGCGGGATCCGGGACGAAGGTGCCCGTGATCCAGGCCGTATCGAGGTTGTCGTCGATGGCGCTGTACGCCTGGTTCTCCGGGGTGTAGGACACCGAGTTGCCGTAGCTGCTGGCGGTGACGTTCACGGCGCCCACGTAGGTCGCGTACGACTTGCTCGTGATGGTGGTGCCGGGGAACAACTCGACCGGGCTGTCGCTCAGGTCGGTCTTGGCCGGGTTGTCGCTGGGTGTCTCCGTGTAGCCGGCGTTGGCCGTGAGCGTGTCCCAGCGGAACGCCTGCTTGCGGTTGGTGTCCGTGAGGACCAGCTGGGCACCGAGCGACGAGAGGTCGTGCAGGCGGGCCGTGTCCTTGGCGAGCGTGCCCGCGTAATAGATCGCGCTGTTGGTGTTGAGGAGACCGAGCCCGGCGAGGTTGTCGAGCCCGGTGGCGTCACCCTCCATCACCACGGCCCCCGAGTCCGACTCGCCCCGGAGCATGGGGCGCGGATCGGGCACGGTGTAGGTGACGATGGGAGACGGCCAGCCGATGTTGCCCGGCACCGCGAGGTCCTGCTCGTTCAGCGTCGAGTCGATCGACGTGTTGGGCCGGGGCGTGCCGAACGAGACGGGGTCGGTGAGCCCCAGCGGGGTCTGGAGGAGTTGGAGGGCGAGGAGCTGGGGCTGCGGGACCCCGTAGCGCTCGTACTGCTGGTCGTATTCGACCATCAGGTCCCCGGCGCCCATCAAGCGGGCCATGGGCGCCAAGGCGTTCATGTCGGCGGTGCCGTCCTGGAGGGGTCCGTCCGTCGCGTAGAGCGTGTCCGCCGTGGCGATCGACCCCAGGATCTGCTGCTCCCGGGTCACGAAGTCGCGGGTCAGCAGGGCGCTCTGGGGGGTGTCGACCGTGTCACCCCAGCGGTAGGCGGCGAAGTCGTTGCCGGGGATGGCGAACACCCGCGTGCCCGGGTGGGTCGCGTTCAGGTGGTCGATGGCGGCGAGCTGGTAGGAGGGGAGCGAGGCGGGTTGGGTGAAGTTGTTGGCGATCGTGTCGCCGAGGAAGAGCGAAGGGATGTTGGCCACGACGAGGCCCGCCACCAGGATCGCCGTGGTGAGGCCGACGATGGTGAAGCGGGACCACAACGCGGTCAGTCCACTGCCGAGGAGCATGACGAGCGCCAGCAGCACCAGCGGCGTGGCCCGGTCGGTCGAGCGCAGCGCGAGGCCGGCGGTCGTGTCGGTCATGAAGGACTTCAGCTCGCCCCCGACCACCGTGGGGTTCGAGTACGGGAAGGGCCCCACGGAGAGCACGAGGCCGACGAGGAGGAGGATCAAGAAGTAGGACCGCTCGCGCCAGCGCACGAACGCCGCTGCCACGAGCGCGACGACCGGCACCGCGAAGGAGGTCGCGAGCTGCGAGATGTCCTGGGTCAAGCGGATGGCGGCGTTCGTCCAGGGACCGAGGTGGTCAGTGCCGTAGAAGTACCAGTAACCCAGGCCGCGGATGATGTCGGCCGGGTTGGATGTCGCCGACGTCGAGGGGATGGTCTCGGTGAATTTGAGGACGTTGACGCCGTACGCCGCCTCCACCTGGAGGCCCGTTATCCACCACAGACAGGCCCCCAGGGTGAGGGCGCCGACGCGGAGGCCGGTGCCGAGGGCACGCCGCCACGTCGACTCCCGCAGGACGACGACGGCGTAGAGGAGCCACAGGACCGGCGCCACGCTGACGTAGATGATGGAGCTGGCGTTGATGCCGCTCACCGTCGCCACGATCACGGCGAAGAGGGCGGGCTCGCGCCAGCCGCCCCTGCGCAAGGCGACGATGGTGAGGCCCAGCATGAAGGGCAGGCCGGCCCAGGGCAGGAGGATGACCGAGATGCGCCCCGCGTACTGCAAGAAGTAAGGGGAGAGCATGTAGGCGAGCGCCGCCGCGGCGGGACCGGGGCCGCGCAACCCGAGGATGCGCGACAGGTACAGCACGCCGAGCCCGGCCGCGAAGAGGATCGACCCGAGCCACAGCCGCTGGGCCACCCAGACCTGCACGCCGAGAAGGTGGAAGACGGCGAAGAACGGGCCCATGGGGAGCAGGTAGCCGATGTACTGGTGATTGACCGTCCCGAGACCCACGGTCGGGTTCCACATGAAGGCCGCCTGGCTGAGGAAGCGCGTCGGGTCGAGGTACAGGTAGGTCTTCGTGTCGGGGGTGACGACGCCCGGTCGCACGGCCAGCAGGGGGGCGTAGGCGAATCCGGCCACCACGGCGGCGCCCCCGATCCACCACCACCCGCCCTTCCCGCCGGCTTGTGGTGTGGCAGCGTGCCGCCCTCGGGGGGCGGTGACGGTGGGGGACGTGGTCATGAAGAGGGGGCCGATAGGTCGCCGGGTAGTGTAAGCAGGCAGCGCCACCCCGGCGTGTCACCGTGATTGGAGCGCCCGTGGCCACCATGACCAAGAGCCGCCTGACGGGCGAGCGGCCGCAGCAGGGGGTGACCCCTGACTCACTGCTGGCGCTGCACGAAGCGGGTTACCGGGCCGTCCTCGAGCGGATCGGGAAGGGGCGCATTCTCGACGTCGGGTGCGGCCAAGGGTTCGAGTCGGCGAGGTTCCTCGGCGCCGGGCGGGAGGTCCTCGGGGTGGACTACTCGTCGGAGGCCGTGGCCGCCGCCGCCTCGCGCTACGGGCCGGAAGGCCTGCGCGTGGCTCGGATGGACGCGCTGGGACTGGGCCTCGCGTCGGGCAGCTTCGACGGTGCGTGCTCCTCGCATCTCATCGAGCATTTCACGGACCCCGAGCCCCACGTCTCGGAGCTCGCACGCGTCGTCCGGGACGGCGGCCTGGCCTGCGTACTGACCCCGAACCGGCCGGCGGACTTCGAGAACCCGTTCCACCTGCACCCGTTCGATCGGGACGAGCTGCGGGACATACTCGAGCGCCACTTCGCCGACGTGTGGCTCGGCGGTGTCGACGCCGCACCCCACGTGAAGGCGGACTTCCAGGCGCGGCGGGTCAAGGCGGCCAAGCTGCTCAGGCTCGACGCGTTCGACCTGCGCCATCGCATGCCGCACGAGTGGTACGTGTGGGCGTACACCCGGCTGCTGCCCGTGGCCTACAAGGTGGTGGCCCGCGACGACACGGGGGGCGCCACGGGGATCACCGCGGACGACTGGTTCGTGACCGACGATCCCGACGACACCACGTTGGTGCTGTTCGCCGTGGCCCGCCGGCCGCGTCGGGAGGGCGCCGGTTGATGCTCGCCGTCGGCCTCACCGGCGGCATCGGGTCGGGGAAGTCAGCGGTGGCCGATCTCCTGGTCCAGCGGGGCGCCGTGCTGATCGACGCGGACCAGGTGGCCCGCGACGTGGTGGCGCCGGGGGGTCCGGCGTACCAACCCCTGATCGAGCGCTTCGGCCCGGGGATCCTGGCGGCGGACGGCACGATCGACCGTCCGGCGCTGGCGGCCCTCGCCTTCGCGGACGAGGAGTCGCGGTTGGCGCTCAACGCCATCACCCACCCGGCCATCGGCATCGCCATGATCGAGGCGCGCGACGCCCACGCCGGCACCGACGACATCGTGGTCCTGGCCATCCCACTGCTGACGGCCGCCCACCGGGACACGGTCCGGCTGCACAAGGTGGTCGTGGTCGACTGCCCCACCGATATCGCGCTCGAGCGCCTGCTGGCCCAGCGCGACTTCGACCGGGCGGACGCGGAGGCGCGGATCCGCTCCCAGATCTCGCGGGAGGAGAGGGTCAAGGAGGCCGACTACGTGGTGGACAACTCGGGTGACCGGGCCGCCCTCGAGGTGGAGGTGGCCAAGCTGTGGGACTGGCTTCTGGCCGCCGCCGCGGAGCGCCGCGAGCACGCCTGAGCGGTCACAGCCCCCGGGTAGCCTCGGGGCGCCATGCCCGAGTTCGAGGTCGTCTCACCGTTCAAGCCGTCGGGTGACCAGCCCACGGCCATCACCGACCTGGCCCGTGGGGTCCGCAGGGGCGACCGCTACCAGACCCTGCAGGGCATCACCGGCTCGGGGAAGACGGCGACGATCGCCTGGATGGTCGAGCAGGTCCAGCGCCCGACGCTGATCATCGAGCCCAACAAGTCCCTGGCCGCGCAGCTGTCCTCCGAGCTGCGCGAGCTCTTCCCGAAGAACCGGGTCGAGTTCTTCGTCTCCTATTACGACTACTACCAGCCCGAGGCCTACCTCCCGACCACGGACACCTACATCGAGAAGGACTCGTCCATCAACGACGAGATCGACCGGCTCCGGCACGCCACGACCTCCTCGCTCCTCATGCGGCGCGACGTGATCGTGGTCGCCTCGGTCTCCTGCATCTACGGCCTGGGCTCGCCCGAGGAGTACCGCGACCGCATCCTCGGGCTCGCGGTGGGCGACCAAATGGACCAGCGCGACATACTGCGCCGCTTGGTCGACCTCCAGTACGCCCGCAACGACGTCAACCTCGTGCGCGGGACCTTCCGGGCCCGCGGGGACACGGTCGAGATCCACCCGGCGTACGAGGAGCAGGCGCTCAGGGTTGAGATGTTCGGGGACACCGTCGAGCGCATCGTGCCCTTCGACGTCCTCACCGGCGAGATGGGTGAGGAGATGGAGGACGTCGCGGTGTACGCGGCGACCCACTACGTCACCGGCGACGAGATCATCCAGCGCGCCGTCGGGACCATCGAGGTGGAGCTGCGGGAGCGGCTCCAGGAATTCGAGCGGGAGGGAAAGCTGCTCGAGGCGCAACGCCTCCGGGTCCGCACGGAGCACGACCTCGAGATGCTGGCCGAGACGGGTGTGTGCTCGGGGGTCGAGAACTACAGCCGCCATCTCGACGGCCGCGCCCCGGGCGAGACCCCGTTCACGCTGCTGGACTTCTTCCCCAAGGACTACCTGTGCGTGATCGACGAGAGCCACGTCGCGGTGCCGCAGCTGCACGGGCAGTACGCGGGCGACCGCTCCCGCAAGGACGTGCTCGTCGAGCACGGCTTCCGGTTGCCCTCGGCCAAGGACAACCGGCCCCTGCGGTTCGACGAGTTCGTCGAGCGCGTCCCGCAGTGCGTGTTCGTGTCGGCGACGCCGGGCCCATTCGAGCTGGAGCACTCGGTCCAGGTGGTCGAGCAGGTGATCCGTCCCACCGGGCTGGTCGACCCCGAGGTCACCATCATGCCGACCAAGGGCCAGGTCGACGACCTGATCGCTCGCATCCAGAAGACCGTCGGAGCCGGAGGCCGGGTCCTCGTCACCACGCTCACCAAGAAGATGGCGGAGGACCTCACGGACTACCTGGCCGACGCCGGTGTGCGGGTGCAGTACCTCCACTCGGACATCGACACGATCACCCGCATCGAGATCCTGCGGGAGCTGCGGCTGGGCACCATCGACGTCCTGGTCGGCATCAACCTGCTGCGGGAGGGCCTCGACCTGCCGGAGGTGGCGCTCGTCGCCATCCTCGACGCCGACAAGGAGGGGTTCTTGCGCTCCGCCTCCTCGCTGATCCAGACCATGGGCCGGGCCGCCCGCAACGTGGACGGGATGGTCGTGCTCTACGCGGACACCGTCACCGACTCCATGCGGGAGGCGGTGTCGGTGACCCAGCGCCGCCGCGAGGTCCAGATCGCCTACAACCGGGAGCACGGGATCGACCCCCAGACGATCCGCAAGTCGGTCACCGACATCTTGGAGCGCCTCCGGGGAACGAGTGGCGGCGTCGCCAAGGCGGGCCGCAGCCGGGCCGAGGTGCGCAAGAACGCGGCGGTGCGGGGCAACCGGCGCCCCCCGCAGCTCCTCGCCGAGGGCGACGCGTCGACACCGGCGGCCGCCATGGAGCTGATGGGACAGCTGGAGGCGGAGATGAAGGCGGCGGCGGCCGACCTCCGCTACGAGGAGGCGGCGCTGCTGCGGGACGAGATCGCCGAGCTGCGGGCCTCCATCCCCGGCTGAGCCGGCTCTCAACCCTTGATGGCGCCGCCGAGGGAGAAGCCCGCCCCGACCCACCTCGTGACCCCGAGGTACAGCAGGACCGGGGGCAGCGAGTACAGGATCGCGAAGGCGGCCACCTGGCCGTAGTTCACTCCATACTGGCTGAAGTAGCCGTAGATGGTGACCGATGCCGGCTCGTTGTTCCCCTCCAGGAGGATGAGCGGCACGAAGAAGTTCCCCCACGCGTTCACGAAGGTGTAGACCGCGATGACACAGAGCCCGGGGATGACGAGCGGGAGGACGATGCGCCGTAACGACCCGAAGCGCGAGTTGCCGTCGATCCAGGCGGACTCCTCGAGCTCCAGGGGCACCGCGTCGATGAAGGAGCGGCCCACCCAGGTGGCGAAGGGGAGCGAGGTGGCGGTGAGGAACCAGACCGTCCAGAACTTCGAGTTGATGAGATTGGCCGACACGTAGAAGTCGTAGGCCGGGATCATCAGCGCGATGATCGGCAGCGAGGCCATGAAGGCCAGCGCGTACACGAACCAGATCTGGACCCGGGAGCGGTAGCGCGACAGCGGGTAGGCGGCGACGATGCCGAACACCGTGGTGAGCACCGTCGTCCCCACGGCGAGGTACATGGAGTTGCCCAGCGCGGACAGGAAGCTCCCGTGTAGGACCGTCTGGAAGTTCTTGAGGGTGATGGGCCCCCCGCCCCCGATGGTGAGGTTGCCGTGGGTCTTGAACGCCGTCACGATCAGCCACAGGAACGGTACGAGAAAGATGAGGCCGACCGCGGACATCGCCAGGGAGGGGACGAGGACGCCGGTCCTGCCGTTGCGGGGTGCCACGGCCGCCTACCGCATCTCGGCCAGCGACCCTTGCCGCCGCAACAGCCGGATGTAGACGGCGGCCAGGACGGCGCCCACGAGGAGCAGGACGACTGCGATGGCCGTGCCGTAGGCGAGCTCGAAGTTCGAGAAGGCCTGGCGGTACATGAACACCGACAGGACATTGGACGCATTGCCCGGCCCGCCGCCGGTCATGGCGTAGATCAGCGAGAAGTCGTTCAGCGTGGCCAACGTGATGATGACCAGGTCCACGACGATCGCTGAGGACATGAGGGGGATGGTGAGCCGGGTCAGGCGCCGCCAGCCGCCGGCGCCGTCCACCTCGGAGGCGTCGATCAGATCGGTGGGGATGCCGTCGAGGGCAGCCGAGAACAGGAGGAAGGAGAAGGCGGCGCCCCGCCAGGCGTTGGCCAGGCTCACCGCGAGCATGGGATTGGTCGTGAGCCAGCTCTGGTAGTTCAGTCCGAACAGGTGATACCCCTGGCCGAGCACACCGCCGTCGCTCAGGAGGACGAACCACATGTAGGAGGTGACGATCTCGGGGACGAGCCACGCCACGATGACGATGGCCCCGACCGTGGCGCGGACGACGTAGGTCGACCGGGAGAGGAAGTAGGCGAGCAGGAAGCCGAGCACGGCCTGTCCGAGATACCCGGAGACGACGAGGTAGTAGATGCTCTTGCCGACCGAGTCGGCCAGCCCGCTGCCGGAGGAGAAGAGCTGGCGGTAATTGTCGAGCCCGACGAACTGGTAGTGCGTCGCGGTCGGCCCGGTGACCGTCATGTTGGTGAACGACAGGACGAACGTCCAGATGGCCGGCCATCCCATGAAGACGAGGACGACGACGAGCATCGGTGCCACCATGGTCAGGCCCGTCAGGCGACGGCGGAGCGGGGTCTCGACGGTGACGTTCTTGGTGTCAACCGGCGCGAGCAGTGGCGCGCCCGGTTCGTCCGGAGGGACTCCCGGGCTCAGGTCGACGACCTGACTCATCTCTTCATTCGCTCGACGTTGCCCGAGCCGACGATCTGTGACACCTGGCTCGCGTAGGAGGCTGCCGCCTGGCTGGGAGTCATGGAGCGCATGGAGATCTCACCGGTGAGCTGCTGGAGCACGTTGGAGACCTGCACGTAGTCCGGAAGGTTGGGCCGGAACGTCGTGACGGGCAGTTGGGCCGAGGCGAACTTGGAGACCGGGTTGACCTGCACCGACGCCCGCCAGGCCGGCTGGGTCAGGACGTCCGCCCGTGGCGGCAGGTTGCCGGAGGCGGGGTCGAAGGAGGCGAGGAGAGGTGCGGAGGACGCCGACTCGATGAAGTCCTGCGACAGGTTGGGGTGCGGAGCGAGGCTCGGCACCGAGAGCGCCCACCCTCCGGATTGGTTCGTGTAGCCGGGTGCGGCACCGGTCTCGGTGGGGAGGGCCGCCTCGCCGTACGCGTTGAAGAATCCCGGCCACGGCTGCAAACCGCCGGGTACGAACGCGGTGGCGACCCAGCTGCCGTCGAAGACGATGCCGACCTGCTGGTGAGGGATCAGGGAGAGGTCGACGGTGGCGTCGGCGAGGGGGCTGGACCACATCGACTCCGGCTCCTCGAGGGGCTGCATCTGCGCCAACAGCTTCCAGGTGGCGTCGAACCCGGGGCCGGAGATCTCCCACTTGTGCGTTGCGTAGTCGTACAGACGGTCGTTGGTGCCGTTGAGGAAGACCTCGAACCCTCTGAAGGCCGACGCCTCGCCGACGGCCTGGCCCGTGTAGATCCAGAGCGGCACGGTGCCGGCGTTGTGGCGCTGGAGGGCCCGGGCCGCAACGAGGACGTCGGCCCAGGTGTGCGGCTGCCAGGTCGCCGGCAGGCCGGCCTGCTTGAAGAGCTTGTGGCTGTAGTAGATGAGCTGCACGTCGGTGCTGTTCATCGCCCCGTACACCTTGCCGTTGTACGACGCGATGCTCTTCATGGCGGGGTAGTAGGAGGACCAGCCGGGCCACTGCGTGAGCTGTGGCAGAGGCCGGAGGAAGCCGGCGCTGGCGTCGGAACCAACGAGGAAGGAGTCCTCGAAGACGACGTCGGGCACGGTCCGTCCGCTGCGCTCCGTGAGGTCGACCTTGGAGTAGTACTCGGACTCCGAGCTCGTGGTGATCTCGTCGCCGACGACCTTGACGTTGGGGTGGGTCTTCTGCAGTTGCTTGGCCGCGGCGTTGATCCAGGCCGGCATGATGTTGGTGCCGGCCGGGTTGAAGCCGCTCCAGTACGCCACGGTCAGCGTGACGGAGGGGCTTGCGGCGGCCGCGGCGGCCGACTGGCCGAGCGCGGCACCGACGAGGAGCGCCAGCGAGAGGGCCGCCGCCGCGGTCGTCTTCACCAGCGTAGAGAGGCGAATGGATGTGAGCACGGAATCATCTTCCGGGAGCCGTCCGGGGCCAAACAGGGGACAAGGTCCCCATTTGAACCCCGTGCGGAGGACTAGCTGAGCCGTGCCTGCGAGACCGGATCGAACAGGTGCACGGGACCGGCGACCGACAGCGCGATCCCGTCGCCCACGTCGAGCCGCTTCTGTTCGGGCCCCTGCACGCTGATCAGGTGGCCGTCGGCGAGCCGGCACGTGACGTGCTGCAGCCGGCCCATCGACTCCACGAGGCTGACGGTGGCGGCGATGCCCCCGTCCCGCTCGATGCGGAGGTCCTCCGGCCGTACGCCGAGGATGACCGACTCGAGGGAGAGCAGACGCGCCAGAGCGGCGTCCGGCGGCGGGAGGGACACGCGCCCGCCCGCCGTCTCGACCCCGAGGTCGTCTCCCGTCCCGGTGATCGCACCGGAGAGGATGTTCATTGGGGGGCTCCCGACGAAACTCGCGATGAAGGCGTTGGCCGGCGCGTCCCGGACGTTCTCCGGCGTGTCGAGCTGCTGGAGCACACCGTCCTTGAGGATGGCGATCCTCTGGCCCATGGTCATCGCCTCGATCTGGTCGTGGGTGACGTAGAGGATCGTGATGCCCAACTGCCGGTGGAGCTCCACGAGCTCGGCCCGCATCTCGACGCGGAGCTGCGCGTCGAGGTTCGAGAGCGGCTCGTCCATCAGGAACACCTTGGGGCGCCGCACCAGTGCCCGCGCCAGCGCCACGCGCTGGCGCTGGCCACCGGAGAGCGCGGCCGGCTTGCGGCCGAGCAGGCCGTCGAGCCGCAGGCTGGTTGCCACCCTGGGCACGATCTCCTTGATCTCGTCGCGGGGGACCCCGCGCGAACGGAGCGGGAACTCGATGTTCTTGCGCACGCTCAGGTGGGGATAGAGGGCGTAGCTCTGGAAGACCATGGCCACGTCACGGTCCCGGGTGACGACGTGGTTCATCGGGCGACCGCCGATCCGGATGGCGCCCGCGGTCGGCGCCTCCAGCCCGGCGATGAGCCGCAGCACGGTGGACTTCCCACAGCCCGAAGGCCCGAGGAGCACGAGGAACTCGCCGGGCCGCGCGTCCAGGGTGACCTCGCGCAGCGCGGCGACGTCCCCGAAAGACTTGGAGACTGCGTCGAGCTCGACCGAGGACGCCTCCATGTGGGGAACCTCGACCTCGAGGGCGATGACGCGCTCCTCGCCGAGCTCCTGATCAGGTCCCACGCAAAAGAATCGTTACAGCGGTCGGAGGGGCGGCATAGGGCCGAACGTCCCTGGGCTCGTGCCTAGCTCCCGAGCGGCCAATAGCGCTCCTCGAGGGCGGCGCAGAGCGCGTGATAGAGCGGCTGGTGGAGCTCCTGCACCGCGGCGACGTCGGTGGCGGGGACCGGGACCCAGACGTCGGCCAGCTCGCCGAGCCGGTCGCCCGCAGCGCCGGTCAGCGCGAGCACGTGCATGCCCGAGGCTCGTGCGGCGATGGCGCCCAGGACGACGTTGCGCGACCGCCCGGAGGTCGAGAGGGCCCAGAAGAGGTCCCCGGGGCGGCCGTAGCCGTGCAGCTGCTGGGCCATGCCCATGTCGCCCGCGGTGTCGTTGGCGATGGCGGAGAGCAGTCCCGACTGGCTGGTGAGGCAGACGGCGCGCAACGCGCCCTCCAGGCGGTCGGCCAGGTAGTCGGCCTCGTCGCCCAGGGACGCCGGCGCATGGCGCTGCACGGAGGCCCGCGCCGTGTCGCCGAGGGGACGGCGGTGCTCCATGCCCTTCATGAGCTCGCCCACGATGTGCTCCGCATCGGCCGCGCTGCCCCCGTTCCCCCCGACGTAGATGGTGCCGTCGTGCTCGACGGTGCGGGTGAGCAGCGTGAACGCCTCCTCCACCCGGGGCAGGATCGCCGCGAGCTCCGGGTGACGCGCCAGGAGGCCGGCGAAGTCGGCGCGTGCCGGCGGCCGCACGTCGAGCTCGGGGAGGCCGACCTCCCGAGCCGCGCCCGCACCTCCGTCCGGGAGGAAGATCGTGCGCACCTGGTGGGGACGGAGCTCACCGTCCCACACGACAGGGGGCCCCGGTCCGCCGCCGATCGACAGCTGGACACGCGTCGACTCTCCCGCGATCTCCCACAGGCGGGCAACGGCACCCCCTCCGTCCTCGGCGCGCTTGAAGACCGGCATGACCACCCCGTCGCCGTCGATCCGCGCCGCCGATCCCTCCGGTCCGAGCCGACCCGTGTGCCAGGTGTCGAGCACGACCGGCAACCGCGCCGCGTGCTCCGCGGCCAGCCGGGGCACCTGCGCCGCATGGGCCGAGCCGGGATGGGGGAAGAAGCGGTACCGGACCTGGTGGCGCCCCTGGTCGGTCACCGGGTACCCCGTCGGATCGTCGCGACCCCAGCCCGACCCGTGGTCCGCCACCCGAGGGCTGCGGAGCACGGTGAGGCGGAGCGTCGCTCCCAGGGCGTCGTACCCGCCGGGCCCGTCGGCCGTGCACGCCAGACCCCACGCTGCGTCCGCCTCGGAGAGGTCGACCCAGCGGACCATGGGCTCCTCGTGCCCCTCGCACGGCCGCGCCACCGCACCGTAGGCCGCGCCCGCCACGCCCGTGGGGTGGTCGAGCGCGACCGGGACGACGAGCTTCAAGACGCGGTGACGCTCGTGCCACTCGACGTCGAGACGCACCTCGACGAAGGGCTGGTCCTCGTAGAGGGAGACGTCCTGGCCCACCGTCGTCCTGCCGTCGCCGAGCGACCAGATGCTCCGCACGGTGGCGCGGACCGGACCCTCCTCCACTGTCTCGACGGAGACGAGCCGCAGCGGCTCTTCCGTGCCCCGGTAGCCGTCGAGACCATGGGACCAGGTGTCGCTGTCGTCCACGATGACGGCCGGCCGGACGCCGCCGGAGAGCAGCTCGGTCCCGGCCGGCAGGGCCCCGCCCGTCACGCGCACGTGAGCGAGCTCGCCCGTGCCGGTGTCGACGTGCACCCGCAGGTGGCGGTTGTCGATCACCCCGTCCCCGTCGGCACGCGCCGGTTCCACCGGCGCCGCGGGCGAGGCGTCGTCGTCGATGACCTGCAGCCAGTAGCGCCGGTAGCCCAGTGCGGGGACGGTCACCTGGAGGAGACTGCGCGTCGGGCTGTAGGTCACCTCGCCCGAGGGGATGGGCTGCACCCGGACGCGGCGCCCGTCCGCGTCGGTGGCCCAGGCGATCGGATGGGGGAGCGAGACGGCGCTGGTGACGGGCCACGAATGAGGGTTGAACACGAGCATCGGGACCGCAAGGCCCTCGAGCGCGCTCTCCATTCCCTCGGCGGTCTCCGCCCCGGCGACCCACGTGTCCACGTGCTCCGCCAGTCGGTGCACGGCGCGCACCGCCACCTGGTCGGCACGGGCCGCGCCGGAGACCAGGAGCGCACCCACCGCCTCGGTGGCACGGTCGGTACAGGTTCCGCCGAGAGCGTCGTGGAATTGCGCAAAGAGCACGCCCTGCCAGGCCTCGGCCAGCTCACGGCGAACGTCGGGGGCATCCCCGGTCAAGATGCGGCACACCTCGTTCAGTGCCTCCGCGGCGACGAGGGCGTCCTCGGCCCTCGCGTTGGCGAGCTTGAGGTCCGCCCGGGCCGAGTAGCAGCCGACCGCGTGCCACTGGAGCTCCCCGCTCACCGTCGGTAGGGGACCACCGCCGGCCGTGTGGTCCCGGAGGGCACGGAAGTAGGTCGCGGGGTCGCCGAAGTCGACTGCCCCGCCGTGCTCGTGCGCCAGGGCGTGGACGGTCCGCATGGCGAGCCGCGTGGGGCCGCCCCCATGGTCTCCGACGCCGAAGAAGGCCATGAGGGGGATCCCGAGGTCGACGCTCTGCTCGAGGAGCTCGCCTGCCCGCCGGCGGATGACGTCGCCCTCGGAGCCTCCGGGGGTCGAGTAGTCGAAGGGGATCCGGTACGCGAGGATCCCGGTGCCGTCGGTGCCCTGCCAGAGGAACGCGGGGGAGACCAGCGCCTTCTCCTCGGGACCGGGGCGCATGAAGACATAGGAGTCGATGCCCGAAGCCGCCAGGAGCTGGGGAAGCGTCCCGGAGTGCCCGAAGGAGTCGATGTTGTACCCGACGGTGGCCGGCATGCCGACGTGCTCCGCCAGGAAGCGCTGGCCGTAGAGGAACTGCCGGCAGACGGACTCGCCGCCGGGCAGGTTGCAGTCCGGCTCGACCCACTGACCGCCCGTGACCACCCAACGGCCCTCGCGCACCAGCTGGCGGATGCGGGCGAACAGGTCGGGCGAGGTGTCCATCACCCAGCGGTAGTAGCTCGCCGAACTGGCGGTGAAGCGCAGGCCCGGATCCTCGTCGAGCCGTTCGACCGCGGCGCGGAAGGTCTGCAGGACTTCGTGCATGCCCTCGTCCCAGTCCCAGATCCACATGGGATCGATGTGCGCGTTGCCCACCATGAAGAGGCGAGGGAGAACTGGTTCGGTCGGCACGACAGAGCAGTGTAGGGAGGGTCGCGGTCGGGAGCGGTCTGCCGACACGGGATAGCGTGCCGCCATGCCCACCGCCGCGTTGCTCCGCGAGGTCATCGAACGCTACGCCACCACCGTCGGCTCCAGGGACGCCGGTGCCTACGCCGCACTGTTCACCGAGGACGCCGTGCAGGTGGACCCGTACCCGAGCGGCGTGCACCGGGGCCGGGAGGAGATCCGGGCCTTCATCACGCAGTCCTTCGACGCCTGCGAGGCCATGACCTTCCAGCCAGGCGAAGTCCATCCGGTGGCAGACAAGGCGGCCATCACCTTCCACATCACGGTGACGCTGGAGGGCGGGTCGGCCATGCACATCCGGGGGGTGGAGCTCTTCACCGTGACCGACGACGGCCTCATCGCGGCCGTGGACGCCTACTGGGGCGAGGAGGACGTGACCTTCGAGGAGATTTAGGGCCGGCCCGGTGTAACCGGAGCGGCTCCTGGCCGTCAGGTACGAAAGCAGGCATACCGGCGCGCCCGTGCTGCCTGCGGAGGACCCACGGACAGGAGGATCCATGCACACCGACCGTGCACGTGCCGCCGGACCCCGCACCTCGACGCCCCGCCGGGCGTGGCTAGCGCCGCTCACCGCGGTGGTCACGCTGCTAGCCGGGCTCGGCGTGCTCCTGACCCCCGCCACGCCGGCCGCGGCGGCGCCACCGGCCCAGGGCTGGACGACGACACAAGCCCCGCTGCCGACCGACGCCGGCACCAGCTCCCCCCAACCCAACGTCTACACCTCCGGCTCGAGCTGCGGCGCGGCCAACTCGTGCGTGACCGTCGGTTGGTACGAGGACGCGGCCAGCCTCGACTGGGGGCTGATCGAGCAGCAGAACCAGACCTCGTGGACCGACACCGAAGCGCCCCAGCCCTCGAACTCCGGCACAGGGACGGACCAGGGATTCTGGTTCGGCTCGAACGAGTGCGGTTTCCTTGCGCCCTGCCGCCCGGTCTCGTGCCCGACGGCGACCTTCTGTGTGGCCGTGGGCTCCTACAACGACACGGACGGGTTTCAGGAGCCTGTGGTCGACACCCTGTCCGGCGGTATGTGGACGTCGCAGGAGCCACCGCTGCCCTCGGACACCGCCACCGACGCCACGCCGACGCACCCGCGCGGCGAGCTCTACTCCGTGACGTGCGTCTCGGCCACCTCGTGCGTCGCCGTGGGGTCCTACGTCAACACCAGTGACGCCACCGTGGCCATGATCGACACGTTGTCGGGCACCACGTGGAGCACCTCCCCGGTGACGACGCTGCCCACCGGGGCGTCGGGGACCGATGCCGTGCTGACCGGGATCTCCTGCGCGACCGCCACGTCGTGCGCCGCCGCCGGGAACTACGAGGACACGGACAGCAGTGCCAACGGCCTGCTGCTCGTCCTGGCCAACGGGAGCTGGACCACCTACCGTGCACCCGAGGGGCCGAACCCGGGCACCGACGGCGACGGACATCAGTTCGCGAGTGCGATCCAGGTCGCATGCCCCTCGCAGACCATGTGCGTCGGCGTCGGCGTGTACGTGACGGCGAGCGACAGCGAGCTGCCGCTCATCGACACCTGGAACGGGACGACGTGGACCGGCCAGGCGGGCGCGCTGCCGACGAACGCCGCGAGCGGCGCGGCCAGCAATCTCGTCGCAATCTCGTGCGGCTCGCCGACCTCGTGCACCGCGGTGGGCCAGTACGAAACGACAAGCTTGAGGAGCTTGGGCCTCATCGACACGCTGTCGGGTGGCACCTGGACCGGGACCGAGGCTCCCCAGCCGGCCAACGTGCCCGCCTTCGCCAGCCAGCAATCGGTCCTCTACGAGGTTTCGTGCTCGACCGGGGTCTCCTGTATGACGGCCGGCGAGTACCTGTCGACCTCCGGCGAGACGCCGCTGGTCGACACGTTGTCGGCGGGCGCCTGGAGCGGACTGGCGGCACCGCTGCCGAACGGCGTGAACCCGACAGGCAACACCTACGCCCGGACGGTGGCCTGCTACTCGCCGGTCGCCTGCGTGGTCGGAGGCTCGTACACCGATACGAACAATCTCGGACAGGGCTTCCTGGACACCTACACCGGCGCCCAGGGCTACTGGCTCGATGCCTCCGACGGCGGCATCTTCACCTACCCCAACAACGTCTTCTTCGGCTCGACGGGTGGCCTGCGCCTCAACATGCCGATGGTGGGCATGGCGCCCTCCCCCGACGGGCAGGGCTACTGGCTCGTCGCGTCGGACGGGGGCGTCTTCGGCTACGGCGACGCCCCCTTCCACGGCTCGCGCGGGGGTCAGCCCCTCAACAAGCCCATCGTGGGCATGGCGTCGACCCCCGACGGCGGCGGCTACTGGCTCGTCGCCTCCGACGGCGGGATCTTCAACTACGGGGACGCCGGATTCTTCGGCTCGCGCGGGGGCCAGCCCCTCAACAAGCCCATCGTGGGCATGGCATCGACCCCCGACGGCGGCGGCTACTGGCTCGTGGCGTCCGACGGCGGGATCTTCGGTTACGGCGACGCCCTGTTCTACGGCTCGGCCGGCAGCCTGCATCTCAACAAGCCCGTCGTCGGCATGGCGGCCACCCCAACCGGGTTCGGCTACTGGCTCGTCGCCTCCGACGGGGGCATCTTCAACTACGGCGACGCCCTGTTCTACGGCTCGACGGGTTCGTTGGTGCTCAACAAGCCGGTGGTCGGCATGGCGGCCAGCCCGAGTGGCAAGGGGTACTGGCTCGCCGCGTCCGACGGTGGGATCTTCAACTACGGGGACGCCCCCTTCCAGGGCTCGGCCGGCTCCCTCCATCTCAACGCACCGGTCGTCGGGATGGCGGGCGGTTGAGCGGGGGAGGCCGCCGCCTCGATTCCAGCGGGATCGGCGCGGCGGCCTGACCTGGGCCCGGCCGGGCCTGATACACCGCACCGGTATCCTCACCGGATGGCCGACCGTCTCGTCGTTCGCGGGGCTCGCGAACACAATTTGCGAGATGTCTCCCTCGACCTGCCCCGGGACCGGCTGATCGTCTTCACCGGGTTGTCGGGGTCGGGGAAGTCCTCCCTGGCCTTCGACACCATCTACGCCGAGGGCCAGCGCCGCTACGTCGAGTCCCTGTCGGCCTACGCCCGCCAGTTCCTGGGCCAGATGGACAAGCCCGACGTGGACTTCATCGAGGGGCTCTCGCCCGCCATCTCCATCGACCAGAAGTCGGCCTCCCGCAACCCGCGCTCGACCGTCGGGACGATCACCGAGGTCTACGACTACCTCCGGCTGCTCTACGCCCGTATCGGCCACCCCCACTGCCCCACCTGCGGCCGCCCCGTGGCCCGCCAGACCCCCCAGCAGATCGTCGACCGCGTGCTCGAGCTCCCCGAGGGCACCCGGTTCCAGGTCCTGGCGCCCGTGGTCCGGGGCCGCAAGGGGGAGTACAGCTCGCTGCTCGACGACCTGGCCAAGCAGGGCTTCGCCCGGGTCCGGGTCGACGGGGTGCCCCTGGAGCTGGCCGACCGGTCCGAGGTCAGCCTGGCCCGCTACGAGATGCACACCATCGAGGTGGTCGTCGACCGGCTGATCCGACGCGACAACGTCCGCCAGCGCCTGACCGAGTCGATCGAGACGGCCCTGGAGCTGACCGGCGGCACGGCCGAGGTCCTGGTCATGAACGGCAGTGGGGACGCGGAGAATGAGGAGGCCATCACCTTCTCCCAGCACCTTGCGTGCACCCACTGCGGCATCAGCTTCGAGGAGCCTGCGCCGCGCAGCTTCTCCTTCAACTCGCCCTACGGCGCCTGCCCCGCCTGCCTGGGACTCGGCACGCGCTTCGAGGTCGACCCCGAGCTGGTCGTGCCCGACGACTCGCTGTCACTCGCCGAGGGCGCCCTGGCGCCGTGGGCCGGAGCCCGCAGCGAGTACTTCACGGGACTCCAGCAGGGCGTGGCCGACCTCGGCGGCTTCTCCTTCGACGCCCCCTGGAAGTCGCTCCGGGTGAAGGACAAGAAGCTCATCCTCTACGGGACGGGCAGCAAGGCGGTCCACGTCACCTACAAGAACCGCTTCAACCGGACCCGGTCCTACGACGCCCACTACGAGGGGATCATCCCGTGGCTGCAGCGCCGTCACGGCGAGTCCGAGTCCGACTGGTCGCGCGAGCAGATCGAGCAGTACATGCGCGAGGTCGACTGCCCCGAGTGCAACGGGGCGCGCCTGAAGCCCGAGTCGCTCGCGGTCACCGTCGGGGGGCGCAACATCTACGAGCTGTGCAGCCTCTCCATCGAGGCAGCCGTCGAGGCGATGGCGGGGCTCGAGCTCACCGAGCGTGAGCACATGATCGCGGACCGGGTCTTCAAGGAGGTACGCGAGCGCATGCAGTTCCTGCTCGACGTGGGCTTGGACTACCTCTCCCTGGCCCGCTCGGCCGGCACCCTGTCGGGTGGCGAGGCGCAGCGGATCCGCCTGGCCAGCCAGATCGGCAGTGGGCTGGTGGGCGTCCTCTACGTCCTCGACGAGCCCTCCATCGGCCTGCACCAGCGCGACAACCAGCGCCTCATCGGGACCCTCGAGCGGCTGCGCAACCTGGGCAACACGGTCATCGTGGTCGAGCACGACGAGGAGACGATCAGATCCGCCGACTACGTGGTCGACATCGGCCCCGGTGCCGGTGAGCACGGAGGCAACGTGGTGCACGCCGGACCGGTCACGGGCCGTGGGGGGTTGCTCTCCAACAAGGCGTCCATCACGGGCCAGTACCTCTCGGGCAAGAAGTCGATCCCGGTGCCGGCACGGCGCCGCCCCGGCACCGGCGAGGTCGTCACGGTGCGGGGAGCCCGCGAGCACAACCTGCGCGACATCGACGTCTCGTTCCCGCTCGGCTGCCTGATCGCGGTGACCGGCGTGTCGGGCTCGGGCAAGTCGACGCTGGTCAACGACATCCTGCTGCGGTCGCTGGCCCAGCACCTGCACCGGGCCAAGGCACTGGCGGGCCGTCACCGCAAGGTCGAGGGCATCGCCCACCTCGACAAGGTGGTCGACGTGGACCAGGCGCCCATCGGGCGGACCCCGCGGTCGAACCCGGCCACCTATACGGGCGTCTTCGACCACATCCGCAAGCTGTTCGCGCAGACGGCGGAGGCCAAGGTGCGGGGATATGCGCCCGGGCGCTTCTCGTTCAACGTGCGCGGCGGCCGCTGCGAGGCGTGCGCGGGCGACGGGACGATCAAGATCGAGATGCACTTCCTCCCCGACGTCTACGTCCCGTGCGAGATCTGCCACGGGGCCCGCTACAACCGCGACACGCTCGAGATCACCTTCCGGGGCAAGACCATCGCCGACGTGCTGGACCTCTCGTGCGAGGAGGCGCTGAGCTTCTTCGAGCGCCAGCCGCCCATCGCCCGCCACATGCAGACCCTGGTCGACGTCGGCCTGGGCTACGTCCGCCTCGGGCAACCGGCGCCCACCCTCTCGGGCGGCGAGGCGCAGCGGGTGAAGCTGGCCAGCGAGCTGAGCCGGCGCCCGACCGGGCACACGTTCTACATCCTCGACGAGCCCACGACGGGCCTGCACTTCGACGACACGCGCAAGCTGCTCGACGTCCTGGGCCGGCTGGTGGACCAGGGCAACACCGTCGTCGTGATCGAGCACAACCTCGACGTGGTCAAGACGGCGGACTGGATCATCGATCTCGGGCCAGAGGGCGGTAACAAGGGCGGCACCGTGATCGCGGAGGGAACGCCCGAGCAGGTGGCCAAGACGGCGGGCAGCTACACCGGCGAGGTGCTCAAGCCGGTGCTGGCCCGGGCGAAGTAGGCGGGCCCACCGGCACGCTCACGCCCTCCTCGGCCACCCGGGCTCGACACGATCGCGGCGTCAGGGGACCTCGTCTCACCCAGCCGCTACCACTCGACACCGGTGGAGACGCAGAATTCGTTCTGCTCGGGGTCCGACATTCTGGCCCACCGGGTCCCCCCGAAGCTCTGCACGCCTTCGTCGATGCGATGCGCGCCGAGTCCCTGCAGCCGGTGGACCTCGGCTTCGACGTCGTCAACCACGATGTCGATGTGCATGCGGTTCTTGCCGGCTTTGGGTTCGGGTACGGCCTGCAGGAGGAGCGGCGAGGCAATCCCCTCTTTGGGAACGAGCACAGTCAAATTCGCATCCGAGTAGTAGTCGCGATAGCCGAGCGCCTCGCGCCAGAACTCGGCGAGCCTCTTCGGCTCTGCACAGTCGAGCACGAGCTCCAATTCTGCCCTGTGTCCCATGGTGAACTAGGAGTCGGTGTCGCGCTTCGATTCCTCGTGGCCCGGGCGGGCCAGGTGCGTCCGCGGTCGCTCGAGCTCGTGTCCGTCGAGGAAGATGTCCACCTTCTCGTTGTAGAACGCGATGAGCCCGGCAATGGGGAACACCTCGCGCAGGGGGAAGTCGTACGACCAGGCGACGTCGGGATGGATCCGGTCGCCGTCGCGGGCCGACCAGTAGCCGGTCGTCGTGCCCTTGTAGGGGCAGGCCGTCACGGTGTCCGACGGGACGAGACGGGTGAAGTCGACGTCGGTCCGGTTGAGGTAGTAACGGGTCGGGAGCCCGGTCTCGAAGAGCAGGACGGGCGAGGAGGATTCGGCGAGCACCACCCCCTTCGACTCCACCCGTACCATCCTGGTCGAACGGAGCGCGTCGACCCGCGTGTACGGGCTGCGGGGGTGGACGAAGACGCGCTCGTCCTCCTCGAACCAGGCGTCGAGGGCGGACCACTCGAAGCGGACCGTGTCGTCGAGGCCCTCGACCTTCGCGGCCGAAAGGACCGCGGCCGCGCCGGGCCGGTGGACATCGCCCACACGAAGGCCGTGCCGCCTCACGTCGCCGCGGGGGGTTTCGGTGATCGTGCCCTCGTCGACCAGCACCCCGGGATCCACGTCCGCCAGCGGGAGGTAGAACTGCGGGAAGCCGGGCCCTTCCCAGACGTAGAGAGCCCGCGTCGAGTCGACGACCGTGCGGCCGGCGAGGATCGCCCGGACACGGCGGGGGACGGGTTCGACGTGGTTGACCGGTACGGGTGGGGCGGGGTAGTCGCTCACCGGCGGACCTCCTCGGGGATCGACGGCACCCGACCGACCCTAACGGCGTGTCCGGCGTCGCGGTGCGGCCGTGCCGGCGGAGCTCAGGTGATGGCGAGCATCCGTTCCAGCGCGACCTTGGCCCACTCGGCCGTCTCGGCGCCGACGACGATGCGGTTGCGGACCTCGCCCTCGACGAGCCCCTCGAGCACCCAGGCCAGGTGCTCGGGGTCGATGCGCGACATCGTCGAGCACGGGCACACGAGGGGGTCGAGGCACAGCACCGTCTTGTCCGGCGACTCGTCGTCGAGCCGCTTCACCAGGTGGATCTCGGTGGCCACGCCGATGACCGAGCCGGGGGGCGCGGCGGCCACGGCGCGGATGATGGCGTCGGTCGAGCCGGTGATGTCGCCCCGCTCGACGACCTCGTGCGCGCACTCCGGGTGCACCATCACGATCCCCTCCGGGTGCTCGGCGCGGAACGCCTCGATGTGCTCGGGCCGGAAGCGCTGGTGGACCGAACAGTGCCCCTTCCACAGCAGGAGGGTGGACTCCTTCACCTCGCGATCCGACAACCCGCCCTGCGCCTGCCGCGGGTTCCACACGTGCATGTCGCCGGCGCCGTAGCCGAGCTCGAAGCCGGTGTTCCGGCCGAGGTGCTGATCGGGGAAGAAGAGGACGCGCTCGCCCCGATCGAGGGCCCAGGTGAGGACGGCCCGGGCGTTGGAGGAGGTGCAGACGGCGCCGCCGTGGCGGCCCACGAACGCCTTGAGCGCGGCGGCGGAGTTCATGTAGGTGACGGGGACGAGGGCGTTGACGTCGATGACCCGGGCGAGCTCCTCCCAGGCCTCCTCGACCTGGTCGATGTCGGCCATGTCGGCCATGGAGCAGCCGGCGTTGAGGTCGGGGAGCACCACCTTCTGGTGGTCGCCGGTCAGGATGTCGGCCGACTCGGCCATGAAGTGGACGCCGCAGAACACGATGAACTCGGCCTCGGCCTGATCGGCGGCCAGCCGGGAGAGGCCGAACGAGTCGCCCCGGGCGTCGGCCCAGCGCATCACCTCGTCGCGCTGGTAGTGGTGGCCGAGGATGAAGAGCCGGGGCCCGAGCGCGGCCTTGGCGGCGCCGATCATTGCGCCCAGCTCGTCCCCGCTCGCGGCCGTGTACCGCTCTGGGAGCGGCGCCTGGAGCCTGAGCATGTTGTCTGCCCCCTTTGAGGGAGAGCATCGATCTGGCCGGCGGGGACAGCCTGGTCGCCCATCCGCGGGTATGTCGGCCTCGATGCGAGGTTGTACGCCGGATACCAGGCCGGCTCGCCCAGTGTACCGCTGGCCGCCGGCGACTGCGCGAGAGTGGGAGTGATGCAGTATCGGCCCCCGACCGGCTCCATTCCGGACGCCCCGGGCTCCTATCAGTTCTACGACGCCGAGGGCCGGGTCCTCTACGTGGGCAAGGCCAAGTCGCTGCGCCATCGCCTGCCCAACTACTGGCAGGACTCGGCCAAGCTCATGCCCCGCACGGCCCAGATGGTCGCCCAGGCCGACCACGTCGAGTGGGTCGTGGTGGACAGCGAGGTCGACGCCCTGATCCTCGAGCACTCGCTCATTCAGGTGCACCTGCCCCGCTACAACGTGCGGCTCAAGGACGACAAGAGCTATCCCTGGCTGGCCGTCACGCTCAACGAGGAGTGGCCGCGCCCGGCCGTGGTGCGGGGTCGCAAGCGCAAGGGCGTCCGTTACTTCGGCCCTTACGGGAACGCGGGTGCGATCAGGGCGACCCTCGACCTGCTGGTGCGCAGTTTCCCGGTACGCACGTGCTCGGACACCAAGTTCACCCGGCACCAACGGCTCGGCCGCCCCTGCCTGCTCTACGACATTGATCGCTGCTCGGGGCCGTGCGTCGGCGCCGTCGACCACGAGGCTTACGACGGCTACGTCACCGATCTCATGCGCTTCCTCTCGGGCGACACCGAGCCCGTGCTGGCCAGCCTGGAGGAGGCGATGCTGGCGGCGTCCGACGAGCTGCAGTTCGAGCGGGCGGCACGGCTGCGCGACCGGATCAGCGCCGTGCACAAGGCGGCCGAGACGCAGCAGATGGTCTCCAACCGGGCCGAGGACTTCGACGTGGTGGGCCTGGCCGAGGACCCGCTCGAGGCGTCGGTGCAGATCTTCCGGGTGCGCCGGGGCCGCGTGGTCGGGCACCGGGGGTTCGTGGCCGAGAAGGTCGAGGACCTCTCGGGTCCCGAACTCATGGCGCTGATCGTCTCGCAGGTCTACGGCGCCGACGGCGCGGAGGTCCCGCGCCGGGTGCTGCTCCCCGAGGAGCCCGCCGACCGCGACCTCCTCGAGATCTGGCTGCGCGGCGTGCGCGGCGGTCCGGTCGACATCGGCACTCCGCTCCGCGGCGCCAAGCGGGCCCTGCAGGAGACGGTGACCCGCTCGGCGGGCGAGGACCTGGCCCGCCACCGGCTGCGGCGGGCGGCGGACCACAACGCCCGCTCGAAGGCGCTGACCGAGCTGCAGAGCGCGCTGGGGCTGCAGGAGGCGCCGCTGCGAATCGAGTGTTACGACATGAGCCACCTGCAGGGGACCGACTACGTGGGCTCCATGGTCGTGCTGGAGGACGGGCTGGCCAAACGGTCGGACTACCGGCGCTTCAAGGTCAAGTCGGTGCACGGCAACGACGACTATGCCGCCATGGAAGAGGTGCTGACGCGCCGGCTCACCGCGCTCAAGGAGCCACCGGAGTCGCCGGCGGAGGGGCGGCCGCGGCGGTTCGCCTACCGGCCCAACCTCCTGTTGGTCGACGGCGGCAAGGGCCAGCTCGCCGTGGCCGAGCGGGTCGTGCGCAAGCTCGGGCTGCAGGACGAGGTCGAGCTGGCCGCGTTGGCCAAGCAGTTCGAGGAGGTCTACCGCCCGGGCTCGCCCGACCCGGTGCGCCTGCGCCGCGGCAGCGACGCCCTCTACCTGCTGCAGCGGGTGCGCGACGAGGCGCACCGCTTCGCCATCACGTTCCACCGCGAGCGCCGGGCCAAGCGGATGACCCGCAGCGTGCTCGACGACATCCCGGGGCTCGGCCCGGCCCGCAAGGCCCGCCTGGTCAAGGAGCTCGGAGGCGTCAACGCGGTGCGGGGCGCAACACTCGAACAACTCCAGGCTCTTTCCTGGCTTCCTCACACCGTCGCCGTGGCCGTGTACGACGGAGTGCGCAAGGCTGGGGGACGATGAGCGAGTTCGTGGTGGTGACCGGGATGTCCGGAGCCGGTCGGTCGACGGCGGCGGCGGCACTCGAGGACGTGGGCTGGTTCGTCATCGACAACCTGCCGGCGGGGCTGATCATGAAGATGGTCGAGATGGTGGACCGGCCGGGGTCCGGCATCGAACGGGTGGCGCTGGTGATCGGCCGCGGCGGCAGCAACACTGGCCCGGAGTACTTCGAGGACCTGCCCCGCGTCCTCGACGAGTTGCGGATCACGCGGCAAGCGGGTGCGCGTGGTCTTCCTCGACGCCCCGGACGACGTGCTGGTCCGCCGCTACGAGGGCACACGGCGCCGACACCCGCTGGCGGCGCGCGGAGTCGAGGAGTCGATCGCCGACGAGCGCAAGCTGCTCGAGCCCGTGCGCGAGCGTGCCGACCTCCTGCTCGACACAGGCGATCTCAACTCGAACCAGCTCCGGACGCGCGTCCTCGAGGCGTTCGGCGACGACGAGGCGCCGCACATGCAGACGTCGGTGATCTCGTTCGGGTACAAGCACGGCATCCCCCTCGACGTCGACCTCGTGTTCGACTGCCGCTTCCTGCCCAACCCGTTCTGGGTGGAGGACCTGCGTCCCTACAGCGGCCTGGACGACCCGGTGCGGGACTATGTGATGGGCCAGCCCGAGTCCGTCGGCTTCCTCGAGAAGGTGGACGACCTCCTCGAGAGCATCCTGCCGGCCTTCGTGCGGGAGGGGAAGTCGTACCTGACCATCGCCATGGGTTGCACGGGCGGGCGCCACCGCTCGGTGGTGCTGGCCCACGCCCTGGCGGAGCGGCTGCGTCAGCACGGGCAGACGGTGTCGGTCTTCCACCGGGACATCGACCGGTGAGCGGGCCCCGGCCAGCCGTGGTGGCGATCGGCGGGGGGCACGGCACGGCCGTGACCCTGCGGGCGGCGCGGCGCTACGCGGGCGCCGTCACGGGCGTGGTCTCGGTAGCGGACGACGGCGGTAGCAGCGGGAGACTCCGCGAGCTGTTGAACGTGGTCGCGCTGGGCGACCTCCGCAAGTGCCTGGTGGCGCTGGCGGACGACGACTCGGCCCTGGCCCTTGCCTTCGGGCGCCGCTTCGACGAGGGGGAGCTGGCCGGCCACGTGCTCGGCAACCTGGTCCTGACCGGCCTGATCGACGCCACGGGCGACCTGGTGCTCGGGGTGCGCGAGGCCGCGCAGCTGCTGGGCGCGCACGGCGACGTCCTGCCCGCCACGACGGAGCCGGTCGTCTTGAAGGCCGAGTCGGCCTCCGGCACGGTGGCGGGGCAGGTGGCGGTCATGGGGACGGGCGACATCTGGACGGTCTCGCTGGTGCCCGGGGACGCGCAGCCCCCGCCACTGGCCGTCGAGCGGATCGCGGAGGCGGACCAGATCGTGATCGGGCCGGGGTCGTTGTTCACCAGCGTGTTGGCCGCCGTGGCCGTGCGTGGCATCGCCGAGGCGGTGGCCTCCTCCCGGGCCCAGGTCGTCTACGTGTGCAACCTGCGTCCCCAGGTCCCCGAGACCGAGGGTTACGACGTGGCGGCCCACGTCGCGGCCCTGGCCAGGCACGATGTCACGGTGGACGCGGTCCTGTGTGACAGCATCCAGGGTATGGGCATCGGTGCGACGGATGTCACGGTGCACGACGTACCCCTCACCGGAGAGCACGGCCTGGTGCACAGTCCGGCCAAACTGGCGCAGGCGCTGTCGGGTCTGCTGGCATAGGTCGCCCGGTTACCCGAGAGGAAGGGACGAGATGACGGTGCGGGTCGGTATCAATGGCTTCGGACGCATCGGCCGCAACTTCCTGCGGGCGGTCCTGGCCATCGGTGTCGACGTCGAGGTGGTCGGGGTGAACGACCTGACGTCGGCCGACACCTTGGCGCACCTCCTTCGCTACGACTCGACCCAGGGGCGGTTGCCGGTGCCCGTGGACGTGGAGGGCAATGACCTGCTGGTCGGCGAGCAGCGCATCCGCGTGCTGACCGAGCGCGAGCCCGAGCAGCTGCCCTGGGACAAGCTGGGCGCCGACGTCGTGATCGAGTCCACCGGGCGCTTCACCAGCCGTGCCGACGCGGCGGGCCACGTCGGCGGCACCGTGAAGCGCGTGATCATCTCGGGGCCGTCGGGTGACGCCGACGCCACCTTCGTGATCGGGGTCAACGACGACGAGTTCGACCCCGAGAAGCACGTGGTGGTGTCGAACGCCTCGTGCACCACCAACTGCTTCGTTCCGATGGTCAAGGTGGTCGATGACGCGTTCGCCATCACCAGCGGCCTGATGACCACGGTGCACGCCTACACCAACGACCAGAACCTGCTCGACCTGACCCACAAGGACCCGCGCCGGGCCCGGGGCGCCGCGGTGAACATCGTGCCGACCACCACCGGGGCGGCCAAGGCGACCAGCCTGGTGCTCGAAGCGATGAAGGGGCGACTCGACGGGATCTCGCTGCGGGTGCCGCTCCCCGTCGGTTCCATCACCGACTTCACGGCCGTGGTCAGTGGCAACCCGTCCGTCGCCGAGGTCAACGGCGCGTTCGCCGAGGCCGCGGCCAAGCCCCCGCTCGACCGGGTGCTCGAGTACACGGAGGACCCGATCGTCTCGAGCGACATCGTCGGCTCTCCGGCGTCGTGCACGTTCGACGCCGGCCTGACCATGGTCATGCCCGTCACCGACGAGCTGTCGCTGGTCAAGGTCAACGGCTGGTACGACAACGAGTGGGGGTACTCCAACCGCCTGGTCGACCTCGCCGTCCTGGTAGGGGACTGACCCGATGGACCCGCTGCACGGCCTCCCGCTCCTCGAGGACCTCCCCGGCCTCGACGGGATGCGCGTGCTGGTGCGGGTCGACTTCAACGTCCCCCTCCACATCGGCGTGCGGGGTCAAGCCACCGTGGCCGACGACTTCCGGATCACGGCGGCGCTGCCCACCCTGCGGTGGCTGCTCGATGAGGGTGCGGACGTGGTGGCCTGTTCGCATCTGGGCCGGCCGGCCGGGGCGCCCGACCCGCGCTGGCAGATGGACCCGGTGCGCCAGCGGCTGGAGGTGCTGTGCCCGGGCGTCGGGCTCATGGAGAACCTCCGCTTCGACCCGGGCGAGAAGGCGAACGACCCGGCCTTCGTCCAGCGGCTCATCGAGGGCTTCGACGCCTACGTCGACGAAGCGTTCGGCGCCGCCCACCGGGCCCACGCCTCCATTGTGGGACCACCGCAATTCCTGCCGAGCGCGGCGGGCCTGCGCTTCGCCAAGGAGGTCGAGGTGCTCGGCGGCATCATGGAGCACCCGGCGCGGCCGTTCGTGGCCATCGTCGGCGGGGCCAAGATCGCGGACAAGCTGGACGTCCTCAAGGTGCTGGCCACCAAGGTCGACACCCTGGTGATCGGCGGCGGCATGGCCTTCACGTTCCTGGCCGCCCAGGGTCAGCAGGTCGGGTGCTCGCTCTACGACCCGGACCACCTGGAGGACTGCCGTGCCCTGCTCGAGTCCGGGGTGCGCATCCTGCTGCCCACCGACACCCGGGCCCTGGAGCCCGGCGGGACGTTCGGCCCACCCTCGGGGGGGCACGGGCCGCGGGGGAGCGTCAAGGTGATTGAGGGCGACCTGCCCGACGGGTGGACCGGCCTGGACATCGGGCCCGACACGGCCGCCGCGTTCGCCACGGAGGTGGCGACGGCGGGGACGGTGCTCTGGAACGGCCCCCTGGGGGCCTTCGAGGACCATCGCTTCGCGGCCGGCACCCGGATCGTCGCCGAGGCCGTGGCCCACTGCCCGGGCTTCTCGGTGGTGGGCGGCGGTGACAGCGCCAGCGCGCTGGACGAGCTGGGGCTCTCGGACAAGATCGGCTACCTCTCGACGGGCGGGGGAGCGTCGCTGTCCTTCATCGAGCTGGAGGGGCACCTCCCCGGCATCGACGCCCTGCGCCGGGCGCCCAACGCACCCAAGGGGTGACGGGGCGCCGCCCGCTGGTCAGCGGGAACTGGAAGATGCACCACGACCACATCGAGGCGCTGCACACCGTGCGCGATCTCGGCCTGCGGCTGAAGCCGGAAGACGTGGCCCGGGTCGACGTGTCCGTCCATCCCCCCTTCACCGACCTGCGCACGGTGCAGACGCTGGTGGAGAAGGAGCACATCCCCCTGTCCCTGGGCGCACAGCACTGCTCCGACGAGGACGCCGGCGCGCGCACCGGCGAGGTGAGCCCGCGCATGCTGGCCCGCCTGTCGACCACGTACGTGATCGTCGGGCACTCGGAGCGGCGCCAGCTCTTGGGCATGGACGACGCCGCGGTGGCGTCCACGCTGCGAGCCGTCCTGCGCAACGACATGACGCCGATCGTGTGCGTGGGGGAGCGCGAGGAGCAGCGCGACCGGGGGCAGACCGAGGGCGTGCTGGAAGAGCAGGTGCTGGCCGCGCTGTCCGGTCTGGCCGGTGAGGTCCTGGGAGGACTGGTGCTCGCCTACGAGCCCGTCTGGGCCATCGGGACGGGCAAGGCCGCCACCGCGGTGGACGCCGAGGACGCCTGCGTCTTCATCCGCTCCCTGGTGGCCAAGACGGGCGGCGAGGAGGCGGCGGCAGGCGTGCGGATCCAGTACGGGGGCTCGGTCAACGCCGAGAACGCGGCGGACCTGATGGCCGAGCCGGACGTGGACGGCCTCCTGGTGGGGGGCGCCAGCCTCGAGGCGGCGAGCTTCACCGACATCATTCGGGCCACTGCCGCCTGCTACCGTTCCTAGGCCGATCAGGGCGAATTTCGGCCGCGAGTTGGAGGCTCCCCCGTGTTGCTGGCAACAACCTTTAACGCAGTCACCTGGATCTACATCGTCATCGAGGTGCTGGCCGCGCTCGGACTGATCTTCCTGATCCTCATGCACAGCGGGAAGGGCGGCGGGCTGTCGGACATGTTCGGCGGCAGCGTCGGCGCCGCCGCCCAGGGCTCGACCGTCGTGGAGCGAAACCTTGACCGCATCACGGTCACGGTGGCCATCATCTTCGCCTTCACCACGGTCACCTTGGATCTCCGGCTGCAGTGACGGGCCGGGGCCGACGCCCCCGGCGCTGGCGTGGGCTGCTCGGGACACTCGGCGCACTGGCAGTGCTCGCCTCGGCGTGTGGAGGCGGCGGTGGTGGCGGCACCAACGTGACCTACATCGGCGTGGCCGGCGGGAGCATCTCCTTCGGGACGACCGAGAGCCCGACCGGCTGCAACCCCAACACGCCGTCGGGTGACACGCCCGGCACGCAGACCGTGCTGGCCGGGGTGTTGCCCAGCCCCTTCGTGGTCGGCGCCGATGGGACGCCCAAGGGCAACTCGGAGCTGATCGAGTCCGCCGAGCCGATCAGCATCAGTCCCCAGACCATCGTCTACACCCTCAACCCCAAGGCGGTGTGGTCCGACGGCGTGCCCATCTCCGCGGCCGACTTCAAGTACGCCTGGGAGGAGCAGCGGGGCGACCCGGTCGTCTCGTCGCCCGACGTCTCGAGCATCGCCGGCTACCGCGACATCGCGTCGGTCACCGGTTCGAACGGTGGCCACACGGTCACGGTGAAGTTCAAGACCACCTTCGCCGACTGGCAGATGCTCTTCGCCAACCTCGTGCCGGCCCACGTCATGGAGCGGGTGGGGTGGAACCCGATCTGCATCACGGTGAACCCGGCGATCGACCTGTCCGGCGGACCCTTCGAGATCGCGTCGGTGTCGTACGAGACGATCAAGCTGGTGCAGAACCCCAAGTGGTGGGGCACGCCGGCCAATGCCCGCTCCATCACGGTGCACGTGGCGTCCTCGACGGAGGAACTGGCGCAGTGGATGGCTTCGGGTTACGTCCAGGTGGCACAGCCGACGACGTTGACCCGGGACTTCCTGACGCAGATGACGGGGCTGCCGGGCGCGCAGAGCGACGTCGACACCTCGTCCACGTTGCTGCAGCTCGACATGGCGAGCTCACTGGACGCGCAGCTCTCGCCGGACCTGCGGGTGGCGATCGCACTGCTGATCAACCGCCAGGAACTGGTGAACCAGCAGGTGAGCTGGGCGGTGCCCGGCATGCAGGTCCCGAACAGTCACGTCTACGTCCAGGGGCAGCAGGGCTACAAGCCGGCGTCGCCGTCGAGCCCGACCACGACGATCCCGGTCCCGACCTCGTCGACGTCGACCACTGTCATCGGAGCCGGTGGCAGCGTGAACTTCCCGGTAACGCCGGTGCCCGAGCAGGCGGAGGCACTGATTCAGGCCTCGGGACTGGTCCGTATGCCGGGCGACCCGTACTACCACTCGGCCTTCGGGACACCGTTCTCGTTGCACATGGTCGTCGACGAGGGTGATCCCTGGGCGGCCGCAGCGGCGCCGGTCATCCGCTCGGAGCTGGCGGCCGCGGGGGTCGACACCAGCCTGTACCCGGTTGCGACGGCGACCGCGGCCGGCCAGGTGCTGGCCGCGGGCTTCGCCGACCTGGCGGTCCTGCCGGTGTCGTTCAGCCCGTATCTGAGCCAGACGCTGGCCTGGTACACGACGCTGCTCGGGCCGCCGGGAAAGAACGGGTCGCAGGACTGGACGAACTACGAGAACAGCCAGTTCGACCACCTGGTCGAGACGGCCTCCCAGCAGCTCAACCCGGACACGGCGGCCGGCTACTACGCCCAGGCGGACACGAAGCTCTGGGACGAGATGGTCTCGCTGCCGCTCTTCGCGGAGCCGGCCGCGTTGGCGTGGAGCCGGACGATCGGCGGCGTGACCCCGACGCCTCGAAGCGACGCCCTGCTCTGGTTCGCCCAGCTGTGGGCTGTCCGGGCGCCGGAGTCCACGAGCAACACCACACCCTCCCTGCCCGGGCAGTAGGCGTTCGAGCCTCAGAAGGGGCGCCGCGGCCACGCGCTACGATCTCCGGACGCTGCATTCCAGTGGTAAGCCCGTCGGAGTGGCGGAATAGGCAGACGCGCCAGCTTGAGGGGCTGGTGCCCGCAAGGGCGTGGGGGTTCAAGTCCCCCCTCCGACACCCCGTTTGACTAGGAGAAATGACCAACGTGCCCCGCGGGCACGTTGTTCCGCCGGCCCGGCCGTTGCCCCAGCGTTGCTTCGTGAGATTCAGCGCGGCGTGATCGGGATGACTTCGGCCTCGGGCTCAGGATTGGCCGTGGCCGCGGTGAAGAGGACACCGAGACGGTCTGCGATCTCTTTGTTGCGTTCGTCGGTGGCGTGCTGGTACCGCAGCGCCGCGGTATGGGTGCGATGTCGGAGCCGGTGCATCAGTTCGGGAAGCGTGGCGCCGGCGACTGCGGCCCACGTCGCGCCCGAGCCGCGCAGGTCGTGGAAATGCAGCCCCGTCACTCCTGCCTTCTCACATGCGTTCGCCCAGCGCGGCCGGAACTTCGTTCTCCGCAGCGGGTGACCCTCGGGGCTGGTGAACAGCAGCGCGTCAGCCTTCTCGCCGACGTACCCGGCCAGATGGTCCTCGATGACTGGGACCATCTCCTCGGGGATGTCGACCGTGCCGCCGCTGCCTGACTTTGGCGACTTGAAGAGGGTCTTGCCTCCGCCGAGCTCAACCAGCTGTTCGACAACCTCGATCTTGCGGTGGAGCACGTCGACCCTCGCGTGTCGCAAGCCGGCCAGCTCGCCGAACCGAAGCGAACACCACGCGCCCAAGATGACGAGCGCCCGATACTGAGGCTCGATGGCGTCGGCGATGGCGAGAACCTGCTGCGGGCTCGCAACTGGGCGTTCTGGGGCGTCCTCGATGCCGGCGCCCTTAACCCGGCACGGATTGGCGGGGATCTTCTCGTCGTCCACCGCGACGTTGAAGATGACCCGGAGCAACCGGTACGCCTTGGCGGGCTGCGTGCTGGTCGGGTGGGCGTTGCGGGCCTCGGCCTGCCACGTCCGCACTGTCTCGAGCGTGACGTCTCCGAGGGCGACGTCGACGAAGGTCGGCTCGAGCCAGCGTCGCCAGAGCAGGTCGTACAACTCGGCCGTGGTGGGGGAGAGGGGCTTGCCGTCGCGCCCCACCCCGAGAGCCAGCCATCGCTTGGCGTAGGCGCCGACGGTCTCACGGCTCGGCTCCGGCGGCCGCCAGCTCCCTTTGACGATGTCCGACTGGATGGTCGAGAGCCAGGCGTTCGCATCGGCGACCGTGTCGAAGGTTGTCTCGCCGGCCCGGCGCTTGCCGTCGGGGGCGAGGTATGAGGCCCGATAGCGCCCTGACGGCAGTCGTATGACTTTCCCGAAGGTGCGGGGGCTCTTGCGTCTGCGGTTACGCGGTGTATCAGCCATTGGCTTGGTCCTTCCTCCTCCGTCGGCGCTCTCGCTCGACCTGAGCCTTCGCGGAGTTCTTGCTGCAGTATTTGACGCCCTTCTCCCGGTATTGGCCCGCCTCAGCACGGCCCAACTGACGAGCGAAGAGGATGTCGCATGGTTCGTTGGCACACACCCGCCAGGGCGTTCCCTGCGCTACGTCGTTTCGGACCTGCAGGGCCATCGCCGAGTACGCGGTGACCAACTGGTGGCCAGACCCGGAGGTGATGCCATCACAGGACACTTCGACGCGAACGGTGAAGGGGGTCAATGCCGCATTGAGGTGATCGGACCACCACTCCCAGGCCATGCTCGGCGATCGAGGCTTGCGGAAACCGTTGTCGGTCCAGGCCGCCGGGATCGCCGAGCTCTGCCCGTCCTGGTGCGCATGCCAGTGCGCAATGAGCGAACGCAGCGTTCGCACATGTGCCGAGACGACCTCGAGCGGTGCCAGGTCGTTGCGGTCGTCCGAGAACAATTCGAGGTGCGCAAAGCCGACTCGCTCATACGCGGGCAACAGCGCCGCGGGATTTCCCCGCGGCTGGGTGAGTGGTCCCCATCTGTTGGTGAATGCGAGAAGCGCATCGGGGTCGGCGGGGTCGAGCCGCGGGATCTCCCGGATTGCAAGATCGGTGGGCAGGTCGACACGGCCCGCTGCCGCGAGGTACTGGATCGCGCCGTCGACCAGTCGGGCGTCGACGGCATTGACCGGCGGGACCGGGACAGAGTCGCCAGGCCATGCCGTGGTACGAAAATCTGGTACGGCACTCCACGGTCCACGTCGTCCCGGTGTGGCACGATTCACAAATGCAACGTACCACGGAGACACAAAGCGGCACAACGATCCCTCCGAGCGACCTTCTCGATTACGAAGGCGCCGCCGAGATTCTGGGCTGCAGCCCGCGGCTGGTCCGCAAATTGGTCGAAACGCGGAAGATCGAGAGCGTCAAGGTCGCTTCATTGGTTCGCCTCGAGCGCGAAGCGATTGGCCGATACATCGACCGCAATCGACGCGTGGCGATCTAGGTGCCGCGCCGCGAAGCGCGTGTGCAGGTGACCATTTGGTCGAACCGAGAGTTCGCCGCGCTAACGCAACAGGACCAGCGGACCTACTTCCTGGCCTTCAGCCAACCGGGAATCTCGCTCTGTGGCGTCTTGCCGATGACGTTGGGGCGGTGGGCCGGAATGGCACAGGACACGACTGCGGACGGCCTCCGGGCCTCGATCGGCCGCCTGGAGACTGCAGGGTTCGTGGTGGCCGACTACGAGAAGGACGAACTCCTCGTTCGATCGTTCCTGCGCCATGACGGCGTCTGGAGGAATTCAAAGACGCGGGCCGGCGCCATGGAGCAGCTGAAGCACATCACGTCGCCGAAGATCCGTGCCGCGGTCGATGCCGAGATCGCTCGGCTCAAGCGTCAGGATGACGTATCGGATGGGGCATGGGATGACGAATGGGATAGGGCATTTCCAGATGGAATTCCATCTCAGGAATCTCCGTCTCCGTCTCCATCACCATCTCCGTCTCCATCACCTTCACCCCTAGCGGACGCAGAGAAATCAAAGAACTCTCGCGAGGGTCTGAGCAGCGTTGGCAAGGCGGCGATGGACGCTTACTTTGGCGGGGCGGTGTCGTGAACATCACCAACGATGTCGTGATCTCGTGGCGGACGCCAGGCGTCATCAGTGCATCGGTGCGCGACGGCCGGGGCGTATGGGATGTCCGCTGGTCTCGCTCCGTTGGGTGGAGCTGCACCTGCCCTGACGAGTACGGCTGTGCCCACGTCGCCGCGGTCAAGCAGCTCACCCAGGCGGTCGCACACGGTGACGGCGGCGGCAACCATGGGGGGTTACGCGAGCTACCAGGCGCGGCGAAATGACTCCCCAAGTGCCAAAACTCCCCTCCCCGTGGCTCCAAGGTTGCAAACCGACGAGGGGGTGTAGCTGATGGTCAGGAAGCCCGACCACAACCCTGCCGCCGGCGGCCGCACGACGGCGCTCGGTTATGGCAACCACCACCAGCAACTCAGGAAACGGTGGGTGAAGGTCGTGGAGGCCGGCGATGTGCTGTGTGGCCGATGTGGGCGCTGGATCCCGCCCGGAAGCCCGTGGGATCTCAGCCACCCGTCCGATGACAAGACGCGGACGCCCGTCCCATGGCATCGGCGGTGCAATCGGTCCTACGCCGCCACGGTGACGAAGCCTCGACGTCAGGGAACAACGCCACCTGCAGGCCGCCGCCGCTCGAGGTTCTGGTGATGGCCCGCCGGCCCGACGCCCAGTGTTCCGGCTGCGGAAAGCCGCTCTGGGGAGGCAGGACGAGCCTGCCACCCGGACAGCGGACGTGTCGGGACTGCCGGCGGATCAAACCACGGCCCTACGGCCGCCGCTCGAACGGCGGGGTGGGTAGCGGGTCGGCTGGGGCAGCCGCCACTGACCTGGCCCGCCCCCAAAAAAAAGCGCCGCGAAAGTCACGCGGCGGAGGGGCAAAAAAGGATCCTGAGCCATCGCCACCAACCCGAAAGGAAGCAAATGACCAACGACCACCGGCAACTGACCGAGGCCCGCAAGGGCGCTGTCGTCCATGCCTGCCCCGATTGCGCCACAAGTCAGGGCTGGGACCTCAGTCGCCCGCTCGAGGAGC